>OY970236.1:0-2636599 GCA_963714155.1 uncultured Solirubrobacterales bacterium
GCGCTGCGCCAGCAGCCCGAGCTCGCCGCCGAGTGGGAGGAGCGCTTCCTCTCGCTCGACTACGACGAGCGCTCGCTGCCGGCGGAGCGCAAGAGCGGCGCCCTCTGCGGGATGGCGATGACCGAGAAGCAGGGCGGCTCCGACGTGCGCGCCAACACCACCGTGGCCACCCCGCTGAACGGTGGCGGCCCCGGCGCCGAGTACGAGCTGGTCGGTCACAAGTGGTTCTGCTCGGCCCCGATGTGCGACGCCTTCCTCGTCCTCGCCCAGACCGAGTCCGGCATCTCCTGCTTCCTGATGCCGCGCTGGACTCCCGACGGCGAGCGCAACGGCTTCCAGATCCAGCGCCTCAAGGACAAGCTCGGCAACCGCTCCAACGCCTCCTCGGAGCTCGAGTTCCGCGGCGCCTGGGCGCGCATGGTCGGTGAGGAGGGACGCGGTGTCCCGACGATCATCGAGATGGTCAACCACACCCGGCTCGACTGTGTGATCGGCGCCGCCACCGGCTACCGCGCGGGGCTCGTGCAGGCGCTCAACCACGCCGAACACCGCGCCGCCTTCGGTAAGGAGCTAATCGACCAACCGCTGATGCGCAACGTCCTCGCCGACCTCGCGGTCGAGTCCGAGGCCGCCACCGTCGCCGCGATGCGCCTCGCCCGCGCCTACGACGAGGTCGCTGCCGGCGACGAGGACGCCGCCAACTTCCGCCGCCTGGCAAATGCGGTGCTGAAGTACTGGCTCTGCAAGCGCCAGCCCTCGCATGCGGTCGAGTGCCTCGAGTGCCTCGGCGGCAACGGCTACGTCGAGGAGTCGGGCCTCCCCCGCCTTTACCGAGAGGCCCCACTCGCATCAATCTGGGAGGGCTCCGGCAACGTCCAGTGCCTAGACGTGCTGCGGGCGATGGTGAAGAGCCCTGCTTCCGTAGATGCTTTCTTCGCCGAGGTGATGGAGGGCGCCGGTGCCGAACCCAAGCTCGATGCCTACGTCACCTCTCTGCGTGACGAAATCCCCGGCGACATCGAGACGATCGAGTCCCGGGCCCGCCGCATAGTCGAGAAAATGGCCGTCGCCCTACAAGCTTCTCTGCTCGTCCGCTATGGCGACCCGGCCGCCTCCGACGCCTTCTGCGCCTCCCGCCTCTCCGGCGACTGGGGCAACGCCTACGGCACCCTCCCCGCCGGCACGGACTTCAGCTCGATAATCGAGCGCCACCGCCCTCGGGCTTGAGCGGTCTGCGAAGCGACTGAGACGCCGGGGGTCCCTCGGCAGGAACTCCCGCGAAGCGGCCTGCCGAGGGACCCCCGGCGTCTCGGCCCTATTCAGTCCGGCTCACGACGACTGATCCCGCAGCGCCCGCCCCACTTGCTCAATGGTGATGACTCCGGAGAGCCGTCCGTCAGCGTCGACCGCCATGAGGGCACCAAAACGACGTAGGGCACGATTGGAGAGCAGCGAGTCGAGTGGAGCGTCATCGCGAACCTGGAAGGTCCCGTCATCGTGCTCTAGTAGGTCGGAGACGAAGGACGTCGTGCGTGATGTCTCCGGCACCTCGTCAGCTTTGTCACGGACAACGAGGCCAAGGAAATGGTGAGCAGCGTCAACCACCGGAAACCAGGGCCAGCGGTAGCGGAGGAAGTACTCGTCCAGCGCTTGCTCGACGCTCAACTCGTCGGAGATCGTGACCGGCTGGCGGTCCATCACGTCTGAGACTTGGAGGCTGCTGATCTTGCCAGTGATCCTGGTCTGCATCGAGGCCGCCTTGGCGGAGCTGTTGATGACGAAGCCGATCAGGGCCAGCCAGACGCCGCCGAATGTGTTGCCGCTGAAGATCATCAGCAGGCCGCCGCCGATGAAGAGGTAGGCGAAGACGCGGCCGAGGTTGGCGGCGAAGCGGGTCGCCGAGTTGCGATCGCCGGTGCGCCACCAGGCGAGCGCGCGGACGATCCGGCCGCCGTCCATCGGGAAGGCGGGCAGCAGGTTGAAGAGGAGAACGGCCGCGTTGACCCATGCCAGCCAGCCGATCATCGCCATCACTCCCGAGACGCCGGAGTTCTCCTCGATCAGCACCGCTTGCTTGAACTCCTCGGCACCGACCGCAGCGATGCCCGCCGCGGTCAGCGCGACGACGATGGCAAGCGTCACCAGAGGGCCGGCGACCGCGACCTTGAACTCGGCAGCCGGGCTGTCGGACTCGCGGTCCATGCGCGCCATGCCACCCAGGATCCAGAGCTGAATGCTGGAGATGCCGATGCCGTTGCGCAGCGCCGCGAAGGCGTGGCCGAGCTCGTGCAGGACGATCGAGGCGAAGAAGCCGAGGGCGCTGATCACCGCCAGCGTGAAGGGCGTCGAGCCCGAGCTGCTCTCGCCCAGCACGTCACCGTAGAAGCCGGAGAGCCAGAAGATCACCAGGAAGAGGAAGAAGAACCACGACCAGTCGACCGTGATGCGGATTCCTCGGACGTGGAAGAGGGTGATTGGTTTGCCGCCCAGCATTGACGCAATGGTACGGAGCCATGGGGGTGGGGGCTCCACTTGACTTTTTCGGTGGGGCCGGGGTGGGCTGCCGCCCGGGGCTCTCGACGAAAAAGCAAAACGTTCCACCCCCACCCCCATGGCTCCGTATAAGTTCGTGCGATGCAGGTCGATCAGAAGCAGCTTCGTGGGTGGCTCGAGGAGCTTGAGCAGATCAACCGGCCGTCGGCTTCTGAAGGTGAGCGCGAGGCCGCGGAGTGGATTGTCGAGCGCTTTGCGGAGCTGGGTGCCAACGCCCGGATTGAGGCTGAGCCTGCCCATGGCACCTACTGGTGGCCGCTGGGGCTGGGCGCCGTGCTGGGTGCGCTGGCCGGGATTGCCGGGCTGCGGGGCAAGCGCCTGCTCGGCGCGATTCTTGGCGCGATCGGCGCGGCCGGCATCGCCGATGACTTTCCGCCGGGCAAACGGCGGCTGCGCAAGCCACTGGCAAAACGCACCACCTACAACGTGGTCTGCGAGTTCGGCCCTGCCGAGGCCGAGCGGACGATGGTGGTCGTCGCTCACCACGACGCCGCCCACTCGGGCCTGATCTTCCATCCCGAGATCCCCAAGTTCGCCGACCGGCTCGGGCTGATTGAGGGCCAAGACACCAGCCCGCCGCTGATGGCACCGGTGATCGGCGGCCCGATCCTCGCCGCACTCGGCGCCCTCAGCGGCCGCCGGGCTCTTTCCAAGCTGGGCATCGTGCTCGGTCTGGGCTCAGCCGCGGCGATGGCCGACATCGGTTCGCGCAAGACGGTCCCCGGCGCCAACGACAACGGCACTGGCGTCGTCGCCCTGCTCGCCCTGGCCCAGCGGCTGGTCGAGCAACCGCCCAAGGACATCCGCGTGATCCTGCTCTCGGCCGGCGCCGAGGAGTCCTTCAGCGAGGGGATCAAGGTCTTCGGCGAGCGCCACTTCCCCAGTCTGCCGCGGGAGAGCACCTTCTTCCTCGCCGTCGACTCGATCGGCTCCCCCCACTTGCTCGTCCTCCGCGGCGAGGGCTTCCTGAAGATGCGCGAGTACTCGCCGCGGGCACTGGCACTGATGGACGGGCTCGCCGAGGAGCTCGGCGTCTGGCTCTACCCCAACCTGCGCCTGCACAACGGCACCGATGGCCTCGAGCCGCTGGCGGCGGGCTACGAGACGGCCTCGCTCTGCGGCTGCACCGACCTCAAGAACCCGGCCAACTACCACTGGCCCAACGACCTCGCCGAGAACGTCGACTTCGACAGCGTCGCCGACGGCGTCCGCTTGATCGAGGCCGCGGCGCGCCGCCTCGACGAACGCTGGTTGTAGCCGCGCCCCGGGGCGCGGTGCAACGCTTTGTCCCCTTATTGCCGGGACAAAGCGTTGCACCGCATTGAAATCCGACTGCGGGGTCGGATTTTGGCTCTATAGAGTCCGCGCTCGTGCCTACGCATGACGTACTCGTGATCGGCGCCGGCCTGGCCGGACAGCGAGCAGCACTGGCGGCAGCCGAGGAAGGTGTCTCGGTCGGCATCGTCAGCAAGGTCCACCCGGTCCGCTCGCACTCCAATGCCGCCCAGGGCGGGATCAACGCCGCGCTCAACCCCGGCGACTCCTGGGAGTCGCACGCCTTCGACACGATCAAGGGCTCCGACTACCTGAGCGACCAGGACGCGGTCGAAATCATGTGCCGCGAGGCGCCCGAAGAGATCCTCCACCTCGAGCACCTCGGCGTCACCTTCCACCGCAACGAGGAGGGCAAGCTCGGCACCCGCGCCTTCGGCGGCGCCTCCGCCGCCCGCACCTACTACGTCGCCGACATCACCGGCCAGGCGATCATGCACGTGCTCTACGAGCAGCTGATGAAGTACTCCGAGCGCGTCGCCCGCTACGAGGAGTGGTTCTGCACGGCGCTGGCGATGGACGAGCAGGGCGAGTGCTGCGGCGTCGTCACCCGCAACATCGCCGACGGCTCGATGCAGCTCTTCCGCGCCAAGTCGGTGATCCTCGCCAGCGGCGGCAACGGCCAGGTCTGGAAGCCGACCACCAACGCCCTCATCTGCACCGGCGACGGCATCGGCATGGCCTACCGGGCCGGGGCCAAGCTGATGGACATGGAGATGATCCAGTACCACCCGACGACGCTGGCCGGCAAGGGCTTCCTGATCACCGAGGGCGCTCGCGGCGAGGGCGCCCACCTGCTCAACAAGAACGGCGAACGGTTCATGGAGCGCTACGCGCCGAACAAGATGGAGCTGGCCTCGCGCGACGTCGTATCCCGCGCCGAGCAGACCGAGATCAACGAGGGCCGTGGCTTCCCCGACGGCACCGTCGCCCTCGACATCACCGTGGTGCCGAAGAAGCGCGTGCACGAGGCGCTGCGCGAGATTGTCCTCGTCGGCAAGGACTTCGCCGGCGTCGACATCACCAAGGAACCGATCCACATCAAGCCGGGCAACCACTACACGATGGGTGGGATCAAGACCGACGTCGACGGTCGCACCGACATCCCCGGCCTCTACGCCGCTGGCGAGGTCGCCTGCGTCTCGGTCCACGGCGGCAACCGCCTCGGCGCCAACTCGCTGCTCGACACACTGATCTTCGGCCGCCGCTCCGGCGCCGACGCCGCCGCTCGCGCCAAGCGCACCGAGGGCTCACGGCCCTCGAAAGCGGTGCTCGAGGCCGAGCAGGCGACGATCGACGCGATCTCCGCCCGCGAGAAGGGCTCCGGTCGCCGCGTCTCGGAGATCAAGTTCGACCTGGGCACGGTGATGGACGCCAAGGTCGCGGTCTTCCGCGACGAGGCCGGCATCACCGAAGCGCTGGAGACGGTGCGACGGCTCAAGGAGGAGGCCAAGACGGCCTACATCGACGACAAGAGCTCGATCTTCAACCAGGACCTGCTGGGTGCGATCGAGCTCGGCTACATGCTCGACAATGCCGAGTGCACCTGCGTCGCCGCGCTCGAGCGCAAGGAGAGCCGCGGCGCCCAGTACAGGACGGACTTCCCGGAGCGCAATGATGAGGAGTGGCTCAAGCACATCGACTTGCAGCTCAACGACGACGGCCCGGAGATCTCCTACTCAGAGGTGACGATCACCCAGTGGGAACCGGAAGTGAGGAGCTACTGATGGCCGAGTACACCCTAAAAGTCCGCCGGTACCTGCCCGAGAGTGGCGAGGGCGCCTACTGGGAGGAGTTCAAGGTCGAGCTCGATCCCTCGCTCTCCGTCCTCGACGGCCTCCTGCAGGCCAAGGACCGCGACGACGGCTCGCTCTCGGTGCGCTGCTCCTGCCGCGCGGCGATCTGCGGCTCCTGCGGGATGAAGGTCAACGGTCAGTCGACTCTCGGCTGCAAGACCCAGGTCGGCGAGGCCCAGGAGCTGGCCGAGCGCAAAGCCAGCGTCAGCCCCAGCGCCGACGGCGGCACGCCGCCGATCGTGATCGAGCCGATGGGCAACATGCCCGTGATCAAGGACCTGATCACCGACATGGAGTCGACCCACTGGACCAAGATCCGCCGCGTCACCCCCTGGCTCCTCCCCCACGGCGAGGCGCCCGAGCGCGAGTACGTGGTCGAGCCCGAGTCGATGATCGACATCACCCAGTCGATGGCCTGCATCCAGTGCGGCGCCTGCGTCTCCTCCTGTCTCTCGATGGAAGCCGACCCCGACTTCATCGGCCCCGCCGCGCTGGCCAAGGCCTACCGCTTCGTCGGTGACCCGCGCGACGCCGAGACCAAGGAGCGCCTCCACGACCTCGCCCACGACCCGCACGGGATCTACGACTGCACCCACTGCTTCAGCTGCATCGACGCCTGCCCCAAGGGCGTGGCGCCGATGGACCAGATCATGCGCCTGCGCCGCAAAGCCGGCGAAGCCGGGATCGACGACGACCCCAACAACGGCCACAGCCACGAGGAGGCCTTCGTCAAGATCATCGAGAAGAAGGGCACCCTCGATGAGGCGCTGCTGGTGCAGGAGTCCTACGCGCCGGGCGTCAAAGGCAAGCTCAAACCGTCGATGGGAGCGATCAAGGGCCTGATCGAGTCGCTGCCGACGGTGCTGCGCGCGATCAAGACCGGCAAGGCGCGCTCCGCTCACAAGGTGATTCCGGGGCTCCACCCCAAGCTGCCCGACGGTGCCCAGGACGAGGTCAAGGCGATCTACAAGCACGCCGAGGAGCACCGCGAGGAATTCAACCTCTACATCAAGGGCGAGGACGAGGACTTCGTCGAACCGGAGCCCGATGAGATGACCGACGAGGCGATCACGGCGGAGGCGGCCGCGGCCGCGGATACGAAGGAGGACTCATGAGCGACGGCCAGATCAAGGTCGCCTACTGGCCCGGCTGCGTCTCGCGCGGCTTCACCACCGAGCTGCACGGCTCGATGGCGATCGCCGCCGAGAAGCTCGGCATCGAGCTGGTCGAACTCGACCGCGCCAACTGCTGCGGCGCCGGCGTCATCGCCGAGCACAACCAGGAGCTCGCCGACACGCTCAACGCCCGCACCTTCGCCCTTGCCCAGCAGACCGGGCTCTCGATGATGAACATCTGCTCGACCTGTCAGGGCGCCCAGTCCGAGTGCCAGCAGCGGCTTGACGCCGACTCCTCCTACCGCGCCCACATCAACGAGGTGCTGAGCGGCCAGGGCCTCGCCTACGAGAAGTGCAAGGACGGCTTCACCAACAAGAACTTCCTCTGGCTGCTGGTCGAGGACTACGGCCTCGACCGCCTCGCCGAGAAGGTGACGCGCCCGCTCAGCGGCCTGCGCGTCGGTCCCTTCTACGGCTGCTACGTGGTCCGTCCCAAGGAGCGGCTCGGCTACGACGAGTTCCCCGAACGCGACCTCTACCTGGAGAAGGTGATCACGGCGCTCGGCGGCGAGGTCGTCGAGTACGACGGCGCCCGCAAGTGCTGCGGCTTCCCGGTGATCACGATGAACCGCGACACCTCGCTGCGCCAGGCCGGCACGCACGTCGGCGACGCGCTCGACGCCGGCGCCGACTGCCTGGTCACCCCCTGCCCCCTCTGCCACCTCAACCTCGATATGCAGCAGCCCGAGGCGGCAAAGGTGGTCAACCGGGATCTGGGCCTCGCGGTCCTGCACCTGCCGCAGCTGGTCTCGCTGGCGCTGGGTGCGGAACCCAAGCAGTTGGGCATGAGCAAGCACATCGCTTCCACGAAGTGGGTGGAAGAGAGACTTTCCGCGGTTCCTGCCTGATCAGAGCTGGGCTGCGAGCAGGACGCCGCCGAATGTGGCGAGGATGCCTCCGAGGGTGAGGATCATCGTCCGCTGCAGGCCGTCGAACTTTGCGTCGAGTGCCGCGAATTTCGCATCCATGCGGGCTTCCTGACGTTCAAAGCGCTCGTCGATGTGGTGGCGCAGTGAGTCAACCTGGCCCGAGAGGTGATCTAGGCGGTCGTCATTCCACTTGGTCCTTGCCTGTTCCATGCCCGAGCAAGGCTAGCGGACAAAAGGTTACGTGCGGCGCGCGAGAGTGTGTCGGACGGATGAACTAGCCACGCTTGTCGAGGCCGACGCGGCGGGCCAGCCATTGGGCGCCGACGGTGTCGGTGAGGCCGTGGGCGACGATTGAGCAGATGATCGCTATTGCGGCGATGTCGAAGATCAAAGTGGCGTCGCCGACGTCTGACTTGAGCACGAAGAGGGCAAAGAGCATCGAGGCGACGCCCTTGGGACCGAACCAGGCCATGAAGAGCTTCTGCGGGCGCGGGATGCCGGTTTTGACGAAGGAGAGCAGCACCGCCAGCGGGCGGGCGACGATCAGGGCGAAGACGACGAAGACGATCAGCGGCGGGATGTCGTGGTGAAAGCCGGTGGCGACGATCAGGGCGCCGAAGACGAAGAAGGTGAGCACCTGCAGGATCGCGCTGGTGTTCTCGGCGAACTCGACGAAGCCCTCGGGGACGTCACGCTCGCTCGCGGCCATCGCGATGCCGCAGACGAAGGCGGCGATCAGGCCGTTGCCGATCGTCACTTCGGCGAGGCCGAAGGCGAAGAGGGCGATGCCAACCGCGTAGATCCCCTCGTAGCGAGCGGTGATGCCGCCGCCGGGAAGGCGGTGGTGCAAGCGCCCGCCGAGCGTGCCGAGGCCGACGCCGACGGCTGCCCCGAAGAGCGCCTCGCCGACCAGCTTCGCTGCTTCGCCGCCGGGATCGCCGCCGGGGCCGGCGAGGACGAGGAAGAAGAGGACAAAGGGCAATGCGAGGCCGTCGTTGAGGCCGGACTCGAGGTTGAGCGTGTGGCGGACCGAGGCCGGCACGATCTTCGAGGTGACGACGGCGGAGGTGACCACCGGGTCCGTAGGCGAGAGCACCGCCGCCAGCAGCAACGCCTCCGCCCAGCTCAACTCGGGAAAGAGCGCCTTCGCCGCGAGCCCGAGCAGAACCATCGTGATCGGCATCGCGATCGCCAGCGCCCGCGCCACCGGGCTCCAGTGCCGCTGCAGCAGCTCGCGCTCGACGAACATGCCGTCGGAGAAGAGGGTGAGGATCAGCGCCAGCTCGACCAGCTGGACGATCGACTCCGACTGTGGGTCGATGTCGACCACGCCGAAGGCGGCGAGTGCAATCCCCAACGCCACCGAGAGCACCGAGGCCGAGAGCACGGTCCCCTTCATCACCCCCGAAAGTGCCGCCACGACCGTGAGCAGCCCGCCGAAGATCAGAACCGCGTCGCCGAAGCCAATACCCACGGCAGTCCCTAGCTTCCGGTGCGCTTTATGTGTCCCTGGGCCACATAAAGCGCACCGGAACGCAAGCTAGAGGAGAAGGTCACGCTCGATTAGGAGCTCTGCGACCTGCACCGCGTTGGTAGCAGCGCCCTTGCGCAGGTTGTCGCCGGCGATCCAGAGGTTGAGGGTGCGCTCCTGGTCGGGGTCGCGGCGGATGCGGCCGACGAGGACGTCGTCGCGGCCGGCGGCGTCGAGCGCCATCGGGTATTTGCCGGCGGCGGGGTCGTCGACGACGATCACGCCGGATGCCTCGGCGAGCAGGGCGCGGCAGTCGTCGGGCGAGAGGTCCTCGCGGGTGCGGACGTTGACCGACTCCGAGTGGCCGCTGATCACCGGCACGCGGGCGCAGGTGGCCGAGATCGCCACCTCATCGCCGAAGCCGAGGATCTTGCGCGTCTCCGCCATCACCTTGCGCTCCTCGGTGGTGTAGTCGTCGCCGTCCTTGAAGACCTCGACCTGGGGCAGCACGTTGAAGGCGATCTGGTGCGGGTAGATGCTCGGCGGCGGCACCTCTTCGCCGGCCAGTGCCGCCCGCGACTGGGCCAGCATCTCCTCGATCGCCCGCTGGCCGGTGCCTGAGACCGCCTGGTAGGAGGAGACAACGAGGCGCTCCAGGCCGACCGCGCGGTGGATCGGCGCCAGCGCCATCATCATCACCATCGTCGTGCAGTTGGGGTTGGCGACGATGCCCTTGTGGCCAGCCGCCGCCTCAGGGTTGACCCCGGCCACGACCAGCGGCACCTCCTCGTACATGCGCCAGTAGCTGGTGTTGTCGACGACGACCGCGCCGGCCTCGACCAGCTGCGGCGCCCACTCGGCGCTGACCGAGCCGCCCGCGGAAGAGAGGACGACGTCAAGGCCCTGGATCGTCTCCGGGCTGAGCGGCCGGCACTCGAGGGTCGAGCCGTTCCACTCGAGCTCGCGGCCGGCCGAGCGCTCGGAAGCGAAGGGGACGACCTCGGCGGCGGGGAAGTCGCGTTCGGCGAGGATCTCGAGGATGGTCGAACCGACCGCGCCGGTGGCGCCCAAGACTCCGACTCTGTACTTGTCGCCAGTCATCTCACGCGAGTAGCAGCGAGGTCAGGTACCGACCGTGGGACGGTGCTCGGCGCCTTCGGGGTCTTCGGCGCGCACCGCGTCGGCGCCCAGCTCGAAGGCCTGGTGCAGGGCGCGCACCGCAGCGGGCACCTGCCCGGCCGAGATCACGCACGAGATCTTGATCGGCGAGGTGGAGATCATCTCGATGTTGATTTCCTCGCTGCCCAGCACCTCGAAGACCCTGGCGGCAACGCCGGGGTGGGAGCGCATGCCGGCGCCGATGATCGAGACCTTGCCGATCTGATCGTCGGTGCGTATCCCCTCGCTGACGTCGCCGAGCGCGGCGAGCGCGTCGGTGGCGGTCCTCAGCTCGGCACGATCGATGGTGAAGGAGAGGTCGGCGAGCTCGTCATCGCTGACCGGCTCGTTCTGGATGATCACGTCGACGTTGATCCCGGCCTCGGCCAGGGCATTGAAGATTTCACCGGCAACGCCGGGCTCGTCGCGGATCCCGATCAGAGTGACCCGCGCCTCGTCGACGGAGTGGGTCACGGCTGTAACAAAAGGCTGCTCCATGGTCTCCTGCTCGCTCTCGTCCTCGCTGACGACGAGGGTACCGGGACCGTCATCAAAGCTGCTGCGGCAGTGGATGCGCACACCGTGGTTGCGGGCGTACTCGACCGAGCGCAGCTGCAGGACGCGGGCCCCCGAAGCCGCCATCTCGAGCATCTCCTCGAAGGTGGCAACCGGGATCTTGCGAGCGTCGGGGACGATCCGCGGGTCGGCGCTGAAGACGCCGGCGACGTCGGTGTAGATCTCGCAGACCTCGGCGCCGAGCGCCGCGGCAAGGGCAACGGCAGTCGTGTCGGAGCCACCCCGCCCCAGCGTGGTCACGTCGTGGCTGGTGGTCGAGACCCCCTGAAAGCCGGCGACGAGGACGATGTGGTCCTCCTCGAGGGCCTCCTGGATGCGCTCGGCGCGCACGTCGATGATCCGCGCCTTGGTGTGGGAGGAGTCGGTGACGATGCCGGCCTGGGAGCCGGTCAGCGAGATCGCCTTGTGACCCATGTCGTGGATCGCCATCGCGCAGAGCGCGCAGGAGATCCGCTCGCCGGTGGAGAGCAGCATGTCCATCTCACGCGAGTCCGGCCGCGCCGAAATCTCCATTGCCTGGGCAACCAGCTCGTCGGTGGTCTTGCCGCGGGCGGAGAGCACGGCGACGGCGCGCTTGCCCGCCTCGCGGGCGGCGACGATGCGGCGCGCGGCGCGCTTGATCTGCTCGGCGCCGGCCACCGAGCTGCCGCCGAACTTCATCACCACCGTCTTCGAACCGTCGTTGCTCATGAACGGTTGAGGATAGTCACCCCCAAGGGGTGATCGTGCTCAGTGGGCGGCGGCGCTACTCGCCGCTGCCGCCGCCGAGATTGCCGAGCATCGCGTGCTCGGCCATGCGGATCAGGCCCAAGGCCATGTGAGGCCGCATGTCGCTGGTCCGCACCCGCACGTGCGAGCCGTGCGGGCCGATCACCTCGACGATCGTGCAGACGTCGCCGATCTGGCAATCCTCGCCGTAGTCGGCTTCCAACGCCTCCATCTGGGCGGTGACCACCTGCCCCATCTTGCTCTGGTCGATCGGCATGTCTATGGAGACTACATGCGGATCAGCTGGGTTTCTTATTTGAAGATCGCTTCGTCGTGGAGATCGAGCAGCGGCTCCCAGAAGCCGTCGGCGGAAGTGTCGACCCAGCCATAGTTGCCGCTCGTCTTCAGCGTTTCGCTGATTTCGGTGACGTCGGACAGCGTTTCCGGGTTTTCGTGTTCGGCCAAGATCGCTGCCGCGCCGGCGATCTCGGGAGCGGCGAATGAGGTCCCGGACCAGTAGGCGAGGCCACCGCCTTTTTTCAGCGTGCGGATGCAGACCGCGGGCGCCGTCAGGTCGACCAGTTCTCCCCAGTTGCTGTTGGAATACCGTTCGTCGTCTTTACCGAGGGTTTCTTCGCCTTCTTTCAGTTTTTCCGACGAGCAGCTCGGGCTCCAAAGGGTCGCCGCCCCGAATTCCGGTTTCCCGTTGTAGTCGGCGATGCCGGATCCGGTGATCGCGGCGGGGTTGTTGCCGTAGCCGTTTTTGCTCACGTCGATGTTGTTGTTGCCGGCCGAGACGACAAAGACGACGCCGGCCCCGACCGCCGCCGAAATCGCGGTTTTAATTCCCGAGGCGGTGCATACGCCGGTCCCGGCGCAGCCGATGCTCATGTTGGCTACCTCGATTTCTTCGGCGTGTTCGGTTACCCAGTTGATCGCCGCGATCGCCACCGATTCTTTGACGCCCGAGTCGTCCAGGACCTTGATCGACCAAAGCCGGACGCCGGGAGCAACGCCTACCACCCCTTCTTCGTTGTCGATCGCGCCGAGCACGCTGGCGACCGCGGTTCCGTGTTCGTCGGTGCGGTCTGGGGTTTCTTCTGCTTTACACGCCGCGATGCCGCCGACGAGTTTGCAGTAGACGCTTTTCACCAGGTTGAGGTCTTTCTCTTTGACGAAGCCCGCATCGATGACCGCCACGTCGGCATTCACCCAGTGGTTGTTTTTTTCGTCGATCTGCAGCGCTTTGTTGGCGAAGGCAAAGACGCGTTTGATCCCGGTCGACGCCGTCTGCGCCGCCGCTTGGCCGGTGATCAGGTCGGGCGTGACTTCGACGACCGAGGGCTCGCGCCGCAACGCCGCCACAGCATCCGCGGCCAGCGTTGCCGAGTAGCCGATCGGTCCGTAGCGATAGGTGAAACCGAGGCGCCCCCCATAGCGATCTACCTGGGCCTGGCCAACCTGCCCAGGGTGCTCGATCGAATCTTTGAGGGTAATGATGTAGCTGCGCTTTTCGCTGGCCGGCGGCGCGGCGGCGGCGAGCCCTACCGAAACGGCGAGCAGACTCAAGAACGCGATTAGGGATATTGCCGCAGTCGCTGGTTCCGAACGCAGCCCAGTTCTTCCCGCTTCGCAGCCAATTCCTGACATTGCGTCCTCCCAGATCGCCGCCGTGCCTGCCCAGCATGGCCTGTGTGAAGGAAAAAGTCAAAAATATTTGTGTAATAGGCCGTGACCGCGATCACACATCTAGATATATCTGGGAGATATATATCTAGGGCATGGAGCTGACGCCCACCGCCTACGTCATCCTCGGCATGGTCAGCCGCGAGGCGCGCTCGGGCTATGAGATCAAGGCCGCGGTCGACGACTCCACCCGCTTCTTCTGGGCGGCCAGCTACGGGCAGATCTATCCGGAGCTGAAGCGCCTCTCGGAGGCCGGCTTGGTCGAGGGTATGGATGCCCCCCGCGGCGAGCGCAAGCGCACCGTCTACGCGATCACCGCCGACGGCGAAGGCGAGCTCAAGGAGTGGCTGCGCCAGCCTCCGGAGGTCGCCGAGATGCGCGAAGAAGGCCTGCTGAAACTGTTCTTTGCCGATGTGCTGCCGCCCGAGGACGCGGTGGCAACGCTGCGGGCGATGCGCGGGCGCCGGCTCGAGCTGGTGGCGCGGCTGCGTGGCATGGAACCAATGACCTTGGAGAAGGACCCCTTCTCGCTGATGGTGCTGCAGGGGGGGATCGAGTTCAACGAGTGGTTCGCAGACTGGTGCGAGCGGATGGAGGAGCGCCTCCTCGACCCCGCTCGCCTCGAAAGGAGCAACTGATGTTCGACGCCCTCGCCCGCTTCGCCGACGGCAAAGCCCGCCGCATCGGCATCTTCGCGATCTTCTTCTTCCTCCTCGCCGGCGCGATCGGCGGCGGGGTCGCCAACCGCCTCGACCCTTACGGCGCCGACGACCCCGGAACCGAGACGGTCGAATCGCGCGAACGGCTGCACGACGCCGGGCTGAGCATCCCGGCGGTGCTCGTCGTGGTCAAGGACGCACCGGTCGCCGCGCCGGCAACGCGGGCCCGGGTCGAGGCGCTCGAGCGCAGCGTGCGCAGGCGCCCCGAGGTCAAGTCGGTGACCGGCTACTACGACACCCGCTCCCCCGTCTTCGTCTCCCGCGACGGCCGCTCCACCTACTTCGCCGTCTCACTGAAAACCTTTGACGACAAGGAGTGGCAGGAGGCGGGCGCCGACATCGCCGAGGAGCTCTCCGGCAAGCCCGGCATCGTGGTCGGCGGCGCGGCGGTGGCCCAGGAGCAGGTCAACAAGCAGGTGGAGGAGGACCTGCGCACGGCGGAGATGCTGGCCTTCCCCCTGCTCTTCCTGCTCTCCTTCCTCTTCTTCCGCAGCCTCGTCGCCTCGCTGCTGCCGCTGATGATCGGCGGCCTGGCGATCGTCGGCACCTTCCTGATCCTGCGGATCGCCAGCGAGGTCGGCTCGATCTCGATCTTCGCCCTCAACCTGACCACAGCGCTGGGGCTGGGGCTGGCGATCGATTACAGCCTCTTCATCGTCTCCCGATATCGAGAGGAGATCACCAAGGACGGACCGGGGCTGGCGGCGATGCGACGCGTGCTGGCGACAGCGGGGCGCACGGTCTTCTTCTCCTCGCTGACGGTAAGCGCGGCGCTCGCCTCCCTACTCGTCTTCCCGCAGCGCTTCCTCTACTCGATGGGTCTCGGCGGGGCGCTGGTGGCGCTGTTCGCGGCGCTGATCTCGCTCACCGTGCTGCCGGCGGTGCTGACCCTGCTCGGCACCCGGGTCAACTCGCTCTCGCCGCGTTTCCTGCAGCGCCGCGCCGAGGCTGACACGCGGCCCGACGAGCACGGCTTCTGGTACCGGCTCTCGCGCTTCGTCATGCGCCGGCCGGCGCCCGTGGCCACGGTCAGCGCCCTCTTGCTGATCGCGATGGGGCTCCCCTTCTTCAACATCAAGTTCAACACCGTCGACCCCAAGGTGCTGCCGGAGTCGGCAAGCGCCCGGCAGGCCTACGACACGGTCAGCTCCGAGTTCCCGCCCTACCGGGAAACGCCGATCTGGATCGACGTCGAAGGCGGTGGGCCGGCCGCGGCGGCGCGCGTCGCGGCCCAGGTCCGCAAGGTGCCCGGCGTCGCCGAAGTCAACCCGCCGCAGCGGCTGAAGGGCGACGTGACCGCGCTGCAGGTCGTCTCCAGCCACCCCTTCGTCTCCGAGGCCAGCCAGACGACGGTGAAGCGGATCCGCGACCTGCAACCGCCACCAGGGACGACGACGCTGGTTGGCGGCGCCACGGCTGACTTCGTCGACCTGCAGACCAGCCTCGTCCGCCACCTGCCGATCGTGCTGGCGATCATCATCGTCTCCACCCTGGTCATCCTCTTCCTGATGACCGGCTCGGTGATCCTGCCGATCAAGTCGCTGCTGATGAACTTCCTCAATCTCAGCGCCGTCTTCGGCCTGCTGGTGCTGATCTTCCAGGACGGCCGCCTCGAGGGCTTCCTCGACTACAGCAGCCCGGGGGCGATCGAGCAGACGATGCCGATCCTGCTCTTCGCCGTCGCCTTCGGCCTCTCCACCGACTACGCCGTCTTCCTCTTGTCGAGGATCAAGGAGGCGCGCGACAACGGCGCCTCGGACTCCGAGAGCGTGGCGATCGGGCTCGAGCGGACCGGCCGCATCGTCACCGCAGCGGCCCTGCTCTTCGCCGTCGCGATGGGCGCCTTCGCCACCTCCCAGATCATCTTCATCAAGGAGAACGGGGTCGGCACCGCCCTCGCCGTGCTGATCGACGCCAGCATCATCCGCGCCCTGCTCGTCCCCTCGCTGATGGAGCTGCTCGGCAAGTGGAACTGGTGGGCGCCAAAGCCGCTGCGCCGCCTGCACGAACGCTTCGGGATCAGCGAGGGCGGCGCTGGCCTGCACGAGCCCGAGCCGGGGAAGGCCTAGCGTGGCGCCTGCTGAGATCGGCAAGGATGCGCCGACCGCGGTGCATCCCTTCGACCTCGACATTGAAGTGACGGATCTCGGCGATGGTCGCTTTGGCGCCGAGATGAGCGAGCGCTGGTGGGTCGAGAAGGGGCCGAACGGCGGCTACGTGGCGGCGGTGATCCTGCGGGCGATCCAGCGGGCGGCCGCGATCGAACGGGCGCCGCGCTCGCTCACGGTTCAGTTCCCCCGTGCGCCCGCCGCCGGCCCGGTCGAGATCGCGGTCAAGGTCGAGCGCGAAGGCGGCACGGTGACGTTCCTCTCAGCGCGCATGGAACAGGGAGGTGAGCTGCAGGCGACGGCGCTTGCGGTGCTGGCCGACGACCTCGACGCGAGCGGCTTCACCGAGCTGCGCATGCCGGCGGTCGAGCCTCCGGAGGAGCTCTACTCACCCGACCCCGAGCGGGTCCCGGGCATGCCGAGGATGATGCAGAACTACAGCCTGCGCCCGGCCCTGGGCGGGACCGCCTTCTCCGGCGGGCCACCGCACAGCGGCGTCTGGATGCGCAGTCGCGAGCCCCGCCTGCTCGACGCACCGCTGGCCGCGGCGATCCTCGACGCCTGGTTCCCCGCCCCCTTCATCGGGCTCGAGCGCGCGGTGCCGGCGCCGACGATCGACTACACGGTTCACTTCCGCACCCCGCTCCCCGAGCCAGACGCCTCCGCCGAGGACCCTTACCTCGCCGTCTTTCGCTCCGGCCTTGCCCGCCACGGTTTCTTCGAGGAAGACGGCGAGCTCTGGAGCGCCGATGGAAACCTGCTGGCCCATTCGCGCCAGCTGGCGCTGCTGCTCACCCCGCCCGGCGCCGAAGCGTAGGGCTGCGATTAAGCGAAGGCTTGCGCGGCGCGGCGGCGGAGATCCGCGTTGAGCATCCCCGTCACTTCACTGGGGCTGTCGCCGGCGGAGGGAATCGCGTCGCCGATCAGACCGCTGGCGCGGAAGCCGAAGAGCGGTGCGTCGACGCCGAGGTCGCGGATCTGGCGGACCAGCTTGACCGCGTCGGCGGTGTCGGCGCGGGGGCCACAGAGGACGATCGCGGTTGCGTCAAGAGCGCGCAGGGCGCGCTCGAGGCGCTCGTCGCCGAGCTCGTTGGAAAGCATCAAGACGCGGAAGCCGGCGCGGCGCAGGGTGAGGTCGAGCGCCTGGCTGTGCACGGCCTCGGCATCGGAGCCGCGGCTGGAGTCGAGCAGCAGGATGCCGGCCGGGCGGGAAGCGGCGGAGGCGAGGCGGCGGGCGCCGTGCAGCCAGCCGGTTGCCCAGCGCGAGGCGAACTCGAGCTCGGCCTCGCGGTCGGGGTCGACGGCGAGGCGGTCGACCGCGGGGAGCAAGAGCTCCTCGACGGTGCGCTCCAGGGGCCGCAGCGCCAGGCTCTCCTCGACCACGCGATCGGCGGCGTCCTCATCAAAGCTCTGCAACGCCGCCAGCAGCCCGTCGTCACTCGCCGGCGCGGCCTGACGCTGGCGCGTCAGCTCGATCGCCGAGGAGATGTTGCCAGTCTGGGCCAGTGCATCGCGCAGGGTCTGCAACTCGACCAGCTCGTAGTTGCGGTGATTGCCCACCGTGCGCTTCGGCGTCGGGAAGCCGTAGCGGCGCTCCCAGCTGCGCAGGGTGTTGGGGCTCACGCCGAGAACTTCGGCAGCGGCGTTTGTTCGTATGCCTGGCATCGACGGTCATTCTTCCACCGGAAATCCAGGTTTACGCAAGTTATGGACAGATTTGCGAAATCTGTCAGCGATCTTGCAAGGCGCCGACGCCGACCGGCTGGCCCAGTGCACGGGCTCTCCACATCGCCTCGTCGGCCTTGCGCAGCAGCTCATCGGCGTCACTGCCGTGCTCCGGGCAGGCGACGACGCCGGCCGAAATCGTGATTTGCAGCCCGCCGGCAGCCTCGAGCTCATCGAGCAGGCGCAGCAGGCGCTCGGTCATCTGCACGCCCTCGACCGTCGACTGGTTGGGCGCCAGCACGCAGAGCGCGTCCTCCTCGAGCAGGAAGGTCTCGTCGACGATTCGCACCGCGTCTCGCAGCGCCGCGCCGACGACGGTCAGCATCGTCTCCTTGGCATCGTCGGCATCGTCGCCGCGAATTCCCGGACCGTCGACGTCGAAGACGACGAGGCCGAAGGGATGGCCGTGGCGCTTGTTGGTCTCGATCAGCTGGTCGAGGCGGCGGCGCATGTGGCCGGGCTGGAAGAGGCTGGTGTGCGCCTCGACTGGCGGCCGAGGCGTGGGTGCGGGCGTGGGTCCGGCCGGCTGAGCCTCACGGACCGCCGCCACCGCCGTCGCGGTGACCGAACCGAACTCCTCCGCCAGTTTCTGCGCCGCTTCGACAAAGGCCTCGCGGGCAACCTGCCCGATCGGTGAACCTCCGCTTCCCGCGCCTCTTGTTGGAGCCTGTGTCGCCACTCAAAGACCTTCTCGAAAGCAACGGACGCCAGGACCGCGAATGCGCGCAATTTGCGGCCTGACACTTGTCTAGGCAGTTCGTCCGGCGCCGCAACGTTTTGTCACGGCGTCGCTGGACGAAAGTTGGCGCTCCTCAGTCGAGGCTGCGACGGCCGGCGAAGGCCTTGCCCAGCGTTACCTCGTCGGCGTGCTCGAGGTCGGCGCCGACCGGCAGGCCGCTGGCCAGGCGGGTGACCGAGACCTGGTCGCGCAGGCGCTCGGCGATGTGCAGCGCGGTCGCCTCGCCGGTGGTGGTCGGGTTGGTGGCAAGGACGACCTCCTGCACCCCACCGGCCCCGACCCGGCGCAGCAGCTCGGCGATCTTCAGGTCCTCGGCGTCGACCCCGTCGATCGGCGAGAGGGCACCGCCGAGCACGTGGTAGAGGCCGCGGTACTCGTGGGTGCGCTCGATCGGGATCACGTCGGCCGGCTCCTCGACCACGCAGATCGTCGTGCGGTCGCGGTTGGAGTCGGCGCAGATTCGGCAGCGCGGGCCCTCGGCGAGGTTGAAGCACTCCTCGCAGAGGCCGACCTTTTCCTTCACCTCGCCGATCGCCGCCGCCAGCGCCGCGGCCTCTTCGTCGGGGGAGCGGAGGATGTGGAAGGCGAGGCGCTGCGCCGTGCGCTGGCCGATGCCCGGCAGGCGCGAGAGCTCAGCGACGAGGCGCGCCAGCGGCGCCGGGCCCTCGGTGCTCACATTCCTGGCAGGCCACCGAGGCCGCCGGTGATTCCGCCCATTTTCGACTCGGCCAGCTGCTGGGCGGCGCGCAGGCCCTCGTTGACCGCGGCCTGGACCATCTCGGCGAGCATCTCGGCGTCCTCGGGGTCGATCGCCTCGGGGTCGATGACGATCTCGCGCAGGGTCAGGTCACCGCCCATTTTCACCTTGACCATGCCACCGCCGGCGCTCGCCTCGACCACCTCGTCCTTGAGCGACTCCTGCGCCTGCAGCATCTCGTCCTGCATCTTCTGCGCCTGTTTCATCAGCGCATTGACGTCGAAGCCACCACCGGGTCCACCCCTAGCCATCAGCCAACCTCCTCAGCGTCGAACTCGCTCTTCAGCTTCTCTACCAGCGCATCGTGATCGATCTCGTCGGCGGAAGCTTTCGCCTCCTCCGCCGGCGCGGGGGGCTCATCCTCGAGCAGGACGTACGTCGGCCGCAGCCTCTCCCCCAGCACGTCCTCGATCACGTCCGCCATCAACTCCCGCTTCTCCGGCGTCTCCGCCTTGCGCTTGTTGAAAGTGAGCTCGGCGGGGAACCCGACTTTCAAGCCCTCCTCGGCGTCGAGACTGACCGGGCGGGCACCATCGAAGGTTGCGGCCAGCGCCGGACTGGTCTCGCGCAGCTTGTCCAGGACCGAGGGCCAGGTGTTGACGACTTCCTCGAAGGCAACCCGGCCCGCGGGTCCTGTCACGGCAGGGGACCCCCCACCCCTTCCGGTCGCTAAAGCGTCCTCAGGGGCGGGCCCCCCTACCGTGCCACCCGCGGGAGGGTCGTCCTCGGAAGACGACTCGGTCTCGGCGTCCCTGAAGCTCTCCTCCGGCCCAGGCTCTTCGGGGCTTCCCGCTGACGCCTCGGGCGCGGGCTCGTCAACCGAAGAGGTCTCTGCCGCGGGTGGCGCCGTAGGGGGGCCCGCCGCCGAGGAAGCTTTAGCTACCGCAGGCGGTGGGGGGTCCCCTGCGGCGACAGGACCCGCGGCCGACGCGCCTCGCGTCCCTTGCTCAAGCTTCTCGATACGCCGCAGCAGCCCCTCGGTGGATGGGTCCAGGTCCGGTCGCGCCGCCTTCAGCAGTGCGATCTCCACCGCCATCCGGGCGTCGTCGCCCTCGCGCACTGCGGTAAGAGCGTTGGCCAGCTCGTCGATGGTGCGAACGAGCGTTGCCGCGCCGATTGAGTTGGCCTGAGCCGAGAGGCGCTCGGCGTCGGTCGCGGTCACCACGAACGTGTTCGGCACCTCGCCCACCGTCTGGGTCACCAGCAGGTGGCGCAGGTGAGCCAGTAGGTCGCGGGCGAACTGGGCGGGGTCGCGGCCGGAGCGGGCCATCTTCTCGACCCCGAGCAGGACGCCCTTTGGGTCCTCGGCGATCACCGCGTCGACCGCGTCGAAGAGCAGCTCGGCGTCGGCGGCCCCGAGCAGCTCGAGCACGTCTTCGAGCTTGACCTGGTTGCCGCCGAAGGCGACCAGCTGGTCGAGGGTGCCGAGCGCGTCGCGAAAGCTGCCCGAGGCCGAGCGGGCGATCATCGCGACCGCGGCGTCCTCGGCCCCGATTCCCTCGGCCGCGGCAACCCGGTTCAGCACCTCGGAGATCTGCTCCAGCGAGGGGCGCTGGAAATCGAAGCGCTGGCAGCGGTCGGCGATCGTCGGCATCACCTTGTGCGCCTCGGTGGTGGCGAGGACGAAGACTGTGTTGGGCGGCGGCTCCTCGAGCGTCTTGAGGAAGGCGTTCCAGGCCTCCTTGGTCAGCATGTGCGCCTCGTCGAGGATGTAGACCTTCCAGCGGCCGCCGGTGGGGGCGTAGGCGACCCGCTCGCGCAGGTCGCGGACGTCGTCGACCGAGCGGTTGGAGGCGGCGTCCATCTCGATCACGTCGATCGAGGAGCCCGAGGCGATCGTCAGGCACGATTCGCACTCTCCGCAGGGCGTCACCGTCGGCCCGCCGCGCTCGCAATTGAGCGAGCGAGCGAGGATCTTTGCCATCGAGGTCTTGCCGGTCCCGCGCGAGCCGACAAAGAGGTAGGCGTGGTGGACCTTGCCCTGCTCGACCGCGTTGCGCAGCGTGCGCACGACGTGCTGCTGGCCCACCACCTCGTCGAACGAACCGGGGCGGTGGCGGCGGTAAAGGGAGATCGAGTCGCTGGACGGCGGCACCAGGGCCAGTGTATCCGCGGGGGCTTGGCGACTTATCGGTCTATATGACGGGAAAGTCGCCAAGCCCCCACCCGGCAGTCGCATCTGTAGGTTGCGGCGGTGCCATCGCGGGCCCGCAACTGGCTGACACCGGCCGCCTGGGTCGGCGGCATCAGCGCTGCCCTGCTGATCCTCTTCCCGACCGGCTTCCCCAACTACGACACGATCTACGCGCTGGTCTGGGGGCGCGAACTGGCCCACGGGGTGAGCCCCGATTACGGCGCCGCCCTTCCCCCCACGCCCCACCCGCTCTCCGACCTGCTGGGGATGGTGACCACGCCGCTCGGCGACGGCGCGATCACGGTGACGATGATCGTCGCCTACGTCTCGCTGGCCCTGGTCGGCTACCTCGTCTACCGCCTCGGCTCGCTCTGGTTCGACCGCCCGATCGGCGCCGTAGCCGCCGCGATCGTCCTCACCCGCGCCCCCTTCCTCTCCAACGGTCTCCGCGCCTACGTCGACGTTCCATACATCGTCCTCGTTCTGGCCGCCCTGGTCATGGAGACCAGGAAGCCTCGAGCCGGCTGGCCGGTGCTGACCCTGCTCGCGCTCGCGGGCCTGTTGAGGCCCGAGGCCTGGCTCTTCTCGATCGCCTACTGGCTCTGGCTGGCGCTGGACTCCCCCAGCCTGCGCCGCAAGCTCTCGTATCTGTCGGGGAAGGGATCGGCCGCCAAGCTGATCTGGCGCGGGGAGCGATCGTCGCGCGAGCTGGCCTGGCTGGCGCTGCTCGCTCTGGCCGGTCCGCTCTGCTGGGTGCTATTCGACGGCATCACAACCGGCAACTTCCTCTACTCCCTGACAGGGACCCAGGAAACGGTCGAGACGCTGAAGCGCCACACCGGCCCGGTCGACCTCGTCCTCTGGGGTCCGCGCGCGCTCGGTGAAGTGCTGCAGTGGCCGGGCATGGTGGGTGCGGCCGGCGGCATCGTGCTCGCCATCGCCTTTCTGCGCCAGCGCGCGATGCTCGGCTTCGTCGCCATCGTTCTCGCCCTCGGCGCCTTTGCCCTTCTGGCCGCGGCCGGCCTCGCGATCATCGCCCGCTACACGATGCTCGGGGGGGCGATCCTGGCGATCTTCGTCGCCGTCGGCCTGCTCGGCTGGCGCCTGCTGGAGAGCGACCATCCTTGGCGCAAGCGCTGGCAGGTCTTCGCTGGCGCGGTGGCACTGATGTTCGTGCTCTGGTTGCCAAACCAGTGGGACCTCGACTCGACCGTGCACGAGGACCTCAGCGATCAGGGCACGATCGAGCGCGACCTCAGCGACCTGGTCGACGCGGGTGCCTTCGCCAAGCCGCTCTGCGGCCCGATCGCCGTCCCCAACCACCGCGCGATCCCGCGGCTCGCCTTCAACCTCGACGTCAAGCCAACCGCGATCGTCAGTGCCAGCGAGGACGGCGTGCCGCGGCGCGGCTACTTCCTCAAGCCCGCCAGCCCCTTCGTCATCCACAACTTCATCCTCGACCCCAACGACCCAACCCGCTTCTCGCTGACCGTGCCGGAGGGCTTCCAGCAGGTCGCGGCCAACGACTCCTGGGTCCTCTTCCGGCGCTGCTGACCGGGATAGGCTGGCTCCGGCAATGGCGGGCGGGTTCAAGAGGTCCGGCCTCTTCGGGCTGATCGGCGTCGTCGTGGTGATGGTCGCGGTCGCCCTGATCGCGCTCAACGCCGACAGCGGCGACCCCAACCCAAAGGGGACGATGGCGCTGATCTTCGGCGTGATCGCGATCTTCGTCGTCATCCTCTTCGTCCTCCAGCGCTCCGACCTGAACAAGGTGGCGGGCGGGGACGCGAAGGCGGTGCAGCGCGCCGTTGCCGAAGGCGGCGGCAAGGTCGAGAACCCGACGACGATGGAGGAGCAGCAGCTCTGGGCGGCGCTCGCGGTCAAGCCGATCGACGACGCGGCAATCAAGGCGCGCGGCTCGATGTGGGAGTCCAGTCGCCGCAGCCAGAAACTCGGCTGGGTGGTGATGCTGCTGATCTTCCTCACCGTGCCACCGATCTACCTGCTCGAAAGCTTCGTGCCGCTGCTGATCGGCGGGCCACTGATCGCGATCGCGGCCATCTACGGCAGCGTGCGCGCGCTGGCGCCGGGCGGCGAGATGGACCAGAGCTACGAGAAGGCCGGGCTGGCGCTGGCGCCGCTCGGCCTCGAGGTGACCGAGCGGCCGCAGGTCAACATCGAGGTACGCGAAGCGACGACCGGCCGAGTAGGGCCGAAGATCCACGGGGCCTTGGTGCTGAGCGGCGAGCGGCACGGGCGCCCGGTCTCGGTGCGACTCGACAGCGGCGAGGTGAGCGCGCGCAGCGAGGTGACGGTTCGCGTCGTGACGCCGGAGTTCAAGGCGAAATCGCGCGACGGCAAGGTGCGTCCCGGGGACGAGGTGCCGGCGGCACTAGCAGCCGCCCTCAAGGCCATGCCCAACTCCACCCGCTGGAAGAAAATGTCGGTCGAGGGTGGCTCAGAGGGCATCGTCGTCACCCGCAAGGGCGGCGGGCAGGCCGACTGGCTCTGCGATCTCTGGCTCGCCGAGCGCCTCGCTGTCGCGGTCACCGCGCGTCCCGCGGCGAGCGCGCCCTAACCCGCCCGCTCGACCAGCTCCACGGCAGCATGCGTCGCCGTGGCGACTTCGGGGTCGGCCAACTCGATTCCGGGTGGCAGCTCAACGTGCAGCTCGCTGGAGGGATCGATCCGCACCCGCAGCCCGTCGGCGCGTGAGCCAAGCACGTGGCCGCCACGACTGCGGTCCTCGCTGATGAAGTGCAGGTGGTAGCCGCTCACCTCGATCCCCTCGGCGTATGCGGGGAAGCGAAAGCCGAGCATCGTTCCGACGACGTCGGTGAGCTCAAAGACGTGCTGCTCGGCGACCACCTCGGTCAGCGGCCGGTAGGGCGGGCTCTGGCGCGGCACCGAACGGGCGCGGACCAACTCGAAGCGGCCGTCGATCCGGATCGCGCAGGAGGCGGCGTCGGCCGGGGTCACCTGCTCCAGCCTGGCGAGCAGCTGCTCGTGATCCAGCGGCTCCTCGATCTCCAGGTCGACCGACGGCGTGAAATCGGTTACGACGGCAAACGGTGTCCGCGTCGCGCCATCGATCTCGCTCACCGCTCCGTCGACGTCGGCCCGGTAGAAGCGGCCGTCGATCGCGATCATCTCGCCGTCGAGCCGGTTCAGCGTGCCCAGCCCCAGATCACCGTGCTCGGCCAGCTCGGCGAAGGAGAGGTCGCCGTCGTAGGCGCCCTCCAACAACGCCGCGATCGTCGAGGCCTGGAAGAGCACGTGCGGTTCGCGCCCGGCGTGCAGTTCTTTCTCGCGCAGCGTCTCCACATGCAGCGACCTGATCCACCTCTCGTCCAGCACGGGCGTCAGTCTTCCAGCATGCTGAGACGCGCGAGCGAGACGACGACGAGACGGGTCGTGCTGCTGGTCTCAGCGGTGGCCCTGGTCCTGCTTGGCAGCGCCGCGATCGCGCACTCCGTGCTCGGCGAGTTCGACGATTTCGGCGAGGCGCTCTGGTCGGCGGTCCTGCACGTGCTCGACCCATCCAGCCTGCACGAGGACCACGACGCGGCCGAACGGGCGATCGGCATCTTCCAGGTCGTCGCCGGCCTGGTCCTACTCGTCGGCCTGCTCTTCACCTTCGTCGCCGAGGTTGTCGCCAACTCGCTGGAGCGGCTCGGCCAGTCCGACCGGCCGGTTACCTGCAGCAACCACCTGCTCGTGATCGGCGGCATCGACCTTGCCTCGGTAGCCGCCTCAGCAGCCTCCGAGGCGCAGCTGGAGACCGAGCTCAAGCGCCTGGTCGTGCTGGCGCCCGAGTCGGCCCGCGATTCGCGGGCACAGATCCTCGACGACCTCGAAGAGGCGGGCGGCGAGCTCAAGATCAGCCTCCTCTTCGGCGACACCGCCGGCGACTCGGGCTTCGAGCTGGCGGGGGCGGAGCGGGCGCGGGCGATCCTGCTGATGCCCTCGAGCAGCGGCCCGGTCCCGGCCGAGGCGGCGGACGTCGAGGTGACCCAGAGCGGCCTCGCCCTGCTCGACTACCTGGAGGAGAAGGAGGCGGCGCCGATGGTGCGGCTGCTCTTCCGCCGCGGCCGCAACGTCGACGCCAGCTGGGAGCTCTTCCCGCCCGCGTGGGACGCGGTCGTCGGCGACCGCACGATCTCGGCTCTGCTGCGGCTGGCGATCACCCGCCCGCCGGCGCTGGAGAAGCTGCCCGGCTGGGTCGCCGAGCACGGCTCGCCCGAGCCCTTCACCAAGCTCGTCGACGCGGCCTGGAAGGCGGCGATGAAGGCGGGTGACCCGCTGCGGCTGACGATCGTCGGCTGCGGCATCAACGCGCCGGCGCTGATGGAGGACCTCGCTGAGGTCGGGGCCGAGACCTTCGCCGTGACGATGATCGCCCCGCGCGAGGCCTTCGACCGCTACCTCGGCACCGCCGAACCGTCCGGGATCCGAATCCACTTCGTCGAGGCGGTGCCGACCGACGGCGACCACCTGCCGCGCAGCCTGATCGAGTCGCGGCCGCACATGGTCATCGTCACGCCGAGCCCCTCGAGCTGGGACCAGCGCGCCTCCGACGCCAGCGCCACGCTCTCGATCCTGCGCGTGCTCAATACGGCCGGCGGCCGCGACCTGCCGGTGCTCTCTGAGCTCTTCCTCTCCGACTCGGCGCGGCGACTGCCAAACGACCCTCGCCTGCTCGCCGTCTCGACCCTGCGATCGATCGCGACCGCGGTGACGCTGAGCCTCTTCGATCCGGAGCGAGCGGCCGAGCTGGAACGCCAGCTCGCCGCCGGCGCCGCCGATCATTGAGAATCGACGCATGGCGGCGATAGAGCTCAGCGGCGTGGTCAAGCGTTTTGGCCCGATCACGGCGGTCGACGGACTTGACCTCGACGTCCCCGAGGGCATCTGCCTCGGCCTGCTCGGGCCCAACGGCGCCGGCAAGTCGACGACGATGCGGCTGCTCACCGGCCAGGCGATCGCCGACGAGGGCAGGCTGCGGGTGCTCGGCCACGAGCTGCCCGGCGACGCCAAGGCGGCGCGGGCCGAGATGGGCGTCGTGCCGCAGCTCGACAACCTCGACGTCGACGTCACCGTCGAAGACAACCTCGCCGTTTTCGCCCGCCTCTACCGGGTGCCCGACGTCGGCGCCGCGGTCGAGAAAGCGCTCGACCTGGCGCGGCTGCGCGAGCGGCGCCGCGACGCGGTTGACGAGCTCTCCGGCGGCATGCGCCGCCGCCTGCTGCTCGCCCGCGGCCTCGTCCACGAACCGAGGCTGATCCTGCTCGACGAGCCCACCGTCGGCCTCGACCCGCAGATTCGCACCGAGCTCTGGGCCCTGATCGACAACCTGCGCTCGCGCGGCACGACGATCCTGATGTCGACCCACTACATCGAGGAGGCCGAGCGGCTCGCCGACGAGGTCGCCGTGGTCAACAAGGGCAAGGTGATCGCCCGGGCGACGCCGGCCGAGCTGATCGCCGCCCACGCCGGCACCCACACGGCCGAGGTCTACGGGCCACCCGAACGGCTGACCGAAGTGCGGGCGATCGCCGAGGAGCAGGGCCTGCCGGTGCGCCCGGCCGGGCCGGCGATCGCGATCGTCGGCTCCGAGCGGGCGGGCAACGGGCACATCCCGGACGACGCCGTGATCCGCGCCGCCTCGCTCGAGGACGTCTTCGTCCTGCTCACGGGAGCGGAGGCCGAGTGAGCAACGGCACGACAGCGAAGCTGCGCCGGCTCGAACCGGCGGCGATCGCCGGGATCATGAGCCGCGAGGTCGCCAACTTCCGCACCTACTGGAAGGGCACGACCTTCTCCAGCATCCTCGAACCGATCGTCTACCTGCTCGCCTTCGGCCTCGGCTTCAGCGCGACGCTGGTCGACGAAGTCGAAGGCGTCCCCTACATCGAGTTCGTCGGCACCGGCATGGTCGCCACCGCGGTGATCTTCTCCAGTGCCCTGCCGGCGATGTTCGGCACCTTCGTCAAGCACCGCTTCCAGAACACCTACGACGCGATCCTCGCCGCCCCGGTCGACGTCGAGGAGCTGGTCAGCGCCGAGATGCTCTGGATCGCCCTGCGCTCGGGGACCTACGGCTGCGTGCCGTTGATCGTGACGATCGCCTTCGGCCTCGACCCGGCCTGGGGCATGCTGCTGGTGCCGCTCTTCTGCTTCGTCACCGCGCTCGGCTTCGCCGGCTTCGGCATCGCCATGGCTGCAACTGTCGCCAAGATCGACCAGTTCAACTACGTAACGGCGCTCTTCGTCACGCCGCTCTTCCTCGTCGCCGGCACCTTCTTCCCGATCGACGGCCTGCCCGAGGGCGTCCAGGTAGTCGCCCAGTTCAACCCCCTGCACCAGCTGGTCGAACTGGTCCGCGGCGGCGCTTTCGGGTTCGAGGCCATCGATATCGCCCGCTTCGCCTTCCTCGTCGGCTTCGCCCTGCTGACCTGGCGGGTGGCGATCAACCGCATGCAGAAGCGCCTGATCGACTGACGCGCTGCGCTGTGCCTTTGCCAGAAATAGCCGGGCGAAGGAACATCGGAGGGAGCCAGCGGCGCTGCGCTGTGCCTTTGCGTGGCATAGCCCTGCAAAGGCACAGCGGAAGAAAATGGACCGTGCGCCCCGTCCTCCGAAACAAAGTCACCGGGCGTGTCCGTCGTGGTTGGCTCGAGCCGGGCTCGCCTGCGGCACCCGCGGCTTCCGCTTAAGGCTGCTTCCTTCCGGACCTGACCTGGTTCGCGTGCCTACGTCGCGCAGGACCCGGCCGTCAACACCTTCCGCGGCGCACTGACCCCGACGGCCAGCCCCTCGGAACGGGTTTCGGCCCCGCTAAAGCGGATTGCGGATTACAGGGCACCGCTGGTTCCCCGCCTAGCACGGTCCGCGACCATCGTATCCGCATTCGCCCGCCGTGGTGGGGCGAATGCGGATTAGTGATGGAAGCCGGTCACCGCCGGATCAAGCGCCGGCTCTTGATCACGGTCGCGGTCACCTTGCCGGCGCGGACCTTCTGGCGAACCAGCAGGCGCTTGCGCTTGGCAACCTGGTTGCGGGCCTTCGGCTTGACCCGCAGCACAACCAGCTTCGACTTGCCGCCGCGCAGGCGCACGGTGCGCTTGGCGGTCGCCGGGCGGCGCTTGCGCAGCAGGCCCTGAGCGGTGGTCCGGCAGCCATGGCCGATCTTGCGCGGGCACTTGACCCGGACGAAGAGGCGCTTGCCTTTGTTCCCGAGAACCGCTGTGCCGGGAGTCGCTTGGCGCAGCAGGTCCATCAACCGTTCCTCGCTGAGGGCACCGCCGCCACTGCCACTGCCGCCACCTTTGCCTTTGCCTTTGCCGCCTTTGCCGTTCCCGCTCGTTCCATCGGATGCCGTCAGCACGACGTTGTCGTAGTCGGCGTTGCCCGTGACCAAGACGCTGGTGCCGGTCGTGTAACGGCTGGTGATCTGGATCCGGTAGTCGTGGCCGACCCTAAGGCTGCCGGGGTTGATCGAGCCGCGCGAAACGTCGGTCCAGGAGTTGGCGCCGGCAAGCGTCGTCGCCGGTAGCAGGGTCAGCGCCTCTCCCCCTTCGCTGAGGTCGACAAGGCGCACCGTGTACTCGGCCGAGTTACCCGCCACCGCGAGCAGCTGGTCGACGCTTGCCCGCCGGTCGAGCGCAATGCTGACCGTGGTCGCTTCCTCTCCCCCAACGCCGTCGTAGGTAAAGGGCGGGCTTTCCCAGGTGCCGGTGGCGGTGCCCCCGACCGCGGTCACGCCGACTACGCCCGTATAGGCGGAGCGGATGAAGCCGCCGCCATCGGCGCCGCCAGTTTCCTGGAAGCTGTTGGCGACGCTGGCGCAGAGCAGCGGCGGCAGGCAGATCCCGTCGTTGCTGGAAGCCGAGGTCCAGCCCGCTGAGCTACCGCCAAACCCCCGTGCGGCCGCGGCCGCTGGGTACTTGCTGGTCACGGCGCCTGCGGCTGCCGGCAGGACCAGAAGGAACATCGCCACGATGGTGACGAGGGCGACAACTCTGCGGGACGGTGAAGAAAGCATCGGAACTCCTCTTTCGCTCTGTATGCCCGGACCGGGCGCTTACCGAATTCTTGGTACCCAGCGAAATCGGTACCCCTCCGCCCGTGGACGAACGTAGGATCGGCGCCCACGTGATCGACGTCGACTCCTCCTCCTTCTTCTTCATCGTCCTGATCGCGGCGATCGCCGCGATCACCGTCGCGGTCGTGCCGAAAGGGCTGGCGCCACCAGTGGTGGTGCTCGAGCTGATGCTCGGCATCCTGATCGGGCCTGAAGTCCTCGGCCTCGCCGAGTCTTCCGACTTCATCGAGTTCTTCTCGAATCTCGGCCTCGGCATGCTCTTCTACTTCGCCGGCTACGAGATCGACTTCGAACGGATCAAGGGAACCCCGCTCAAGCTCGGCGCCCTCGGCTGGCTGCTCTCGGTCGCGCTCGCCTACGGCATCGGCGGCCTCCTCGCTGCGGCCGGAATCGTCGTCTCCTTCCTCTACACCGGCTCCGCCCTGGCCACTACCGCGATCGGCACCCTGATCCCGATCCTCAAAGACAGTGGCAGCTTGAAAACTCGCTTCGGCACCTTCCTGATGGCGGCCGGCGGCGCCGGCGAGTTCGGCCCAATCCTGCTCGTCACCCTCGTCCTCACCACCGCCAGCCCGCTGCACGAGGCGGCGATCCTGGTCGCTTTCGTCTTCCTCGCCCTCGGCGTCGCGCTCGCCTCCGTGCGGCTCGCTTGGCGCGGCTGGCCGGCCTTCGAAAAAACCTTCGAGGCGAGCAGCCAGCTGGCGGTGCGGATCACCGTCGTCCTCGTCTTCGGCCTGGTGCTGCTGGCCAGCAAGCTCGGCCTCGACGTCCTGCTCGGCGGCTTCGTCGCCGGCATGATCACCAGAGCGGCCCTGCGCGGCCACGAGCTGCAGGTCTTCGAGTCGAAGCTGACCGCGGTTGGCTTCGGCTTCTTCGTCCCCTTCTTCTTCGTCACCAGCGGGATCGAGTTCGACCTCGGCGCTCTCGGCTCGGCAGAAGCGATCGCCAAGATGCTGCTCTTCCTCGCCCTCTTCCTCGTCGTCCGCGGCACCCCCGCCCTGCTGCTCTACCGCAAGGTTCTGAGCGCCACCGAGCGCCGCGCCCTCGCCTTCTTCTCCGCCACCGAGCTCCCCCTCGTAGTTGCGATCACGACGATCGCGGTCGAGGCCGGCAAGATGCACACCTCCACCGCGGCCGGCCTGGTCGGCGCCGCCATGCTCTCGACCCTGATCTTCCCCTTCGTCGGCATGGCACTGCAGAAGCGAGCGATGGCGGAGCAGGACGAAGAGCCTCCCCCGCCCGATCCAATCGAAGCCCCCGCCCCCGCCTGACCCAACCCCGCGTCCCGCCTATGATTGGCCCTCTCCCGGGCGCGTAGCTCAGTGGGAGAGCGCTCGCCTCACACGCGAGAGGTCGCTGGTTCGAACCCAGCCGCGCCCATAGCCCGGAATCCCGCTTCATAGCTGCGATTGGGAGGGAGTTAGTTTCTCGTTCCACGCGGGAATCAATCTCAAATGACCTTGACGCGCGCTCAACACCCGGATCGCAGAAACGGTCGCCTTGGCTGAGAGAGGGGCGACGCCGCAGGTCTCGAAGGTGCGGCGCAAAGCGCTGGATGCGGTGCGGTCCTTGTTCACGCCGCTGCTGCCCGACGACTATCTGGAGCTGATCAACCCGCTCTGGTCTACCAAGGAGCTGCGGGGGCGGATCGAGCGCATCGACGAAGAGACCCCCAACGCGGTGACGGTGCTGATCAGGCCCGGGTACGAGTGGCCCGGGCACCGGCCGGGGCAGTACCTGCGGATCGGAGTGGTGGTGGATGGCGTGCACCACTGGCGCGCCTACTCGCTGACCTCTGAGCCGGGTCGGCCCGATGGCTGCATCAGCATCACCCCGAAGCTGGTCGACTCCGGCGTCGTTTCGCCGTACCTGACCCGCCGGGCCAGGCCCGGGGACCTCGTGCGCCTAGGCGGCGTGGAAGGGACTTTCGTGCTCCCCGACGAGCCGCCGGAGAAGCTGCTCTTCATCAGCGCCGGCAGCGGCATCACGCCGATCATGAGCATGGTCCGCGATCTGCATCGCCGCGACGCAATCAGCGACGTCGTCCACATCCACTCGGCGAGGAAGGCGGATGACGTGATCTTCGCCGAACGGCTGCGGAAGATCGACGAAACACACGAGGGGTTCGGCCTTCAGCTGCACATGTCCGGCGAGCGAGGTCGAATTGCCCCAGCCCAGCTCGACTCCCTCTGTCCCGACTGGCGCGAGCGCCAGGCCTACGTCTCCGGCCCGGGGGCGATGCTCGACGCGATCTGCGAGCACTGGGAGCGCGAGGGAGACCTGCACCTGCTCCACATGGAGCGCTTCCAGCCGATCATCGGCGGCGACCCCGGCGAGGGGGCGGGCGGCACGATCCGCTTCCTGAAGAGCGACATCCAGACCGAGTGCGACGGCGGTCTGCCGATCCTCGCCGCCGGCGAGGACGCCGGCGCCTCCCTTCCCTTCGGCTGCCGGATGGGCATCTGCCACACATGCGTCGGGCGACTCTGTGCGGGCGAGGTTCGCGACCTCCGCACCGGAGACGTCCACGGTGGCCCCGGTGAGATGATCCGCACCTGCGTCAACGCCCCCGAAGGGCCAATCGAGATCGCACTCTGACCCGTGAAAGGCCCACCATGACCCCAACCGCCCCGACCTCCCCCACCGACAAGCCGGAGAGCCCCCTCGAGCACCTCTCAGAGGAGCAGCTCGAGGCCCTTGCCGATGAGCTCGACGGGATCCGCGACCGTACGTTCGCCGACCTCGGCGACCGCGACCGGCGGTACATCGAGAGCATGATCGAGATGCAGCGGCGCCTTGCCGTGATCGGCCGCGTGCTGCTGCTCGCGGCCCGCAACGGGCCGGCTCGGGTCGCCGGCACGACCGCGCTCTCGGCGGCGAAGATCCTCGAGAACATGGAGATCGGGCACAACGTCCTGCACGGCCAGTGGGACTGGATGAACGACCCCGACATCAACTCCACCACCTGGGACTGGGACACCGCCTCCACCGCCGAGGCCTGGAAGCACTCTCACAACTACGTTCACCACACCTACACCAACATCCGCGGCAAAGACAAGGACCTTGGCTACGAGATCATGCGGATCGATCCGCAGCAGCGCTGGAATCCGGTCTACCTGCTGCAGCCGGTCTACAACCTCATCCTCGCCGCCTTCTTCGAGTGGGGCGTCGCCCTCCACGACCTCGACTTCGAGGCGATCCGCAAGGGCACCAAGTCCAAGGCACAGATCCAGCGGGAGCTGGAGGGCATACGCGCGAAGGCAAAGAGTCAGGTGGTCAAGGACTACGTCGCGTGGCCGCTGATCAGCGGCCTGGCCGCAGCCGCGGCCGACCTCGGCATCGAGCTACTCAAACCATCCGGCGAGAACGGCCGCCCCCGTAGTCGCGAGGGGCTCGCGCCCAAGCTGATCCGCGCCCTGCGCGGTGGCGCGAAGACCTATCGCAGGGCTGCTGCCGCCAACGCGACGGCCAACCTCGTCCGCAATGTCTGGTCTTACGCGATCATCTTCTGCGGCCACTTCCCCGACCAGACCTACACCTTCAGCACCGAGGAGGTCGTCGACGAGAACAGGGGCGCCTGGTATGTGCGGCAGATGGTCGGTGCCGCCAATATCGATGGCGGGCCTCTCTTCCATGTCGCCAGCGGAAACCTCAGTTACCAGGTCGAGCACCACCTCTTCCCCGACCTGCCGAGCAGTCGCTATGCGGAGATCGCCCCGCAGGTCAAGGATGTCTGCGGACGCTATGGGCTTCCCTACAACAGCGGGCCGTTCTGGCAGCAGTTCGGCATGGTTCAGCGGACGATCCTGCGGCTCGCCTTTCCCGGCGGAGAGCCGCGACCGAAGCCGGGCCCCTACCGAGCGCCTGTCGCGGACCTGGGCCCCTACTAAGCGACCCGACTACAGGTCACGGTCCGCGAGGCTGATGTGCTCAGCCGAGCCTGCACAGCCGCCAAATCTGCCGCCGCCTCCACTCGCCCAGAGTAAGCGCAGGGCCGGCGCCTCACAGCTATGGTCCCCCTGCCGGGTCTTGCCGGCGCACAACTCGACAGTGGAAGGGGTCGGATTTGACCGGCGATGAGTTCAATGAGATGGGGCCGATCGATTACCTGATCATCGAGTGGCCGGGACGGCAACCGACCGGCGAGGCGGCGCCGCACTTGATCGACTTGGTCGACCGCGGCTTGATCCGCATCCTCGACCTCACCTTCATCGCCAAGGGCGAGGACGGCTCGGTCGTTGCGCTGGAGATCGCAGACCTCGGTGGTGAGATCGATGCCTTCGCCGCCTTTGAGGGCGCTTCCTCGGGGCTGCTCTCCGACGAGGACGTCGAGGAGGCCGGCGGTGCGCTCGAGCCCGGCACCTCGGCCGCCCTGCTCGTTTACGAGAACAGCTGGGCTGCCCCCCTTGCCACAGCCCTGCGCCGCTCGGGCGGCCAGCTGGTCGCCAGTGGCCGCATCCCCGTCCAAGACGTCCTCGCCGCGCTCGACGCGGTCGAGGCATCCGAGTAAAGGAGACCCCGATGCCAGGACTACTTCGAGGAGTCGCGCGCACGGCGGTAATCGCCGGAACCGCCACCACCGTCAGCAACCGCGTCTCGCGCCGCCAGGGCCAGCGCTGGGCGCAGCAGGAAGAAGCGCAGCAGGCTCCGCCCGCCGCCGCTCCAGCTGCTCCCGCCACAGGCGGCCAGTCGACGATCGACCAGCTCAAGGAGCTCGGCGAGCTGAAGGCCCAGGGAATCCTCACCGAGGAGGAGTTCGCGGCGCAGAAGGCCAAGCTGCTGAACGGCTGAGGTCAGGCGCATCAAAAAGGGGGCCGCGCCGAGGCGCGGCCCCCTTTCCTGCCCTGATCTGTCGCTTTCCAGCTGCCCATGGCGGTTGATCTCGATCCGCACCCTCTCCAAGGGGGGAACAGCGCCGCCATCAACGCTGGCGAGCTGCGGTTCAGGGAGCTTGCGCCCGCAGCCCATCGCTCGCCTGGTAGCGAACGCTGCGACCCCGGCCGCGCTGCTCGACCAGCCCGGCGTCGAGCAGGCGGCGGAAGTCGGCGCTGGCCGTTGCGGGTGATACACCCGCCTCAGCTGCATAGCTGGAACGGTCCGTGCCCCCCATTAGGGCCTGCTCCAAGGCAATCACCAGGCGGTCGGGCCATCCACGGGACTCGACCAGCTGTTCGAGGTGGGCCCATCGGGCGGCCGCATCCTTGACTTGGGAAAGGCGCTGGCGAGCCTGCGCCAGGTGAGCGTCAACGCAGAAGGCGATCCAGCCGGAGACGTCCCGGTTCGGCTGGTAGGTCGGGCCGTGGGCCTCATTGAGGGCCTCGTAGTAGGCCGTCGTATGAGCAGCGAGGTACTCCTCGATCGAACCGAACTCGGGGGACATCAGGCCCTCCCGAGCCAGCACCAGCGACTGGATGATGCGTGAGATGCGGCCATTGCCATCTCGAAAGGGATGCACCGAGACCACGTGGAGGTGAGCCATTGCGGCCCGGACCACGACGTGGGTGTCGGGATCGCCCCTGTCCAGCCACTCGATCGCCTCCGCCATCAGTCCCGGCACCTCTGCTGCGTCCGGAGCTTTGTAGACGAGTCGACCATCGCTTCCGGTCACGCCAACTGCACCGCTGCGCCAGCGGCCTGGATGCTCGGCTCGCTGAAAGGAGCAGGCGTCGAAATGAAGGTCGAGGATGACCCGGTCGAGCCAGCGGAAGGCCGGATCGAGGGCCATCACGCCTACGTGGTCCATCGCCCGCGCGTAGCAGGCAACGGCCATCCGGCTCTCGTCTTCGGGGTCAATCGACTCCTCCCCTCCGACGAGCGCGACGGCCTCCCCAGGCGCCACGCTGAACCCCTCGATCGAGGTTGACCCCTCGACGCTGCTGGCGCGAACCTGCCGTCGCAAAGCGCCGATCCATGGCACCTGCCGACCGACCTGTTGGCCTAGTGCGCTGCGGAGCTCATCCAGCTCCTCCAAGCGAGTACGAAGCTCGAGTGAGATTTGGGGCGTGGAGAAAAGCACCGCCATATGTTAGACGATTAAACGTTTAATCGTCTAAACGCAGAAACATCTAACGGCTGTTCTTGGACTAGTCAGCTGGCTGCTGCATGACGGCGAGGATGTTGCCCGCCGGGTCCTTGAACCAAGCGATCGACGGGCCCGGCCCGCGGGCGATCCCCTTCTCGTCCTGCTCGAAGCCCTCGTAACGCTCGATCTCAATGCCCTTGGCGGCGAGCTCATCGACGGCTCCGTCGATGTCGTCCACCTCGAAGTTGAGGATCGTGTAGGTGGCGGGGACGAAATCGGGTTTGGCGTAGACGACGGTGTCGCGACCGCCGGCCGTCTGGATCGAGGTGACGCCGAACTCCTCGCTGAGCACGGTGACGCCCAGCCCGAGCGTCTCGCCGTAGAACCTCTTCGCCGCCTCGATGTCGTCGACGGCGAAGCCATTGGTCGCTTTCGTGTTCGCGAACATGCCGATTCCTTTCGTCGTGTTCCGGCCGGCTATCCGGCCAGCTCCGGGATATGTCGCTCGAGGTGCTCGGCGATCGTCTCACGGACCCACTGCTGCGTGGGCGCGTCAGCCATCCGATAGCGGCCGAGCAGCATCTTCTGCTCCGTCAGCGGTAGCCCGGCGATATCCCAGCGCACCGCGAGCCGCTCGAAGAGCAGCTCCGAGCGCCGGTGCCAGGCGTCCTCCTGGTTCGTCGCCGCCGTCGCCGGGCCCTCGCGCAGCTTGGCGATCGTGCCGGCGCTCAGTGACTGGCGCAGGGTCAGCTTGTTGCCCTCCGCGTCGACGTACTCGACCGTCGCCGGCTTCTCCCGCGGCCGTCGCTGCTTGCGCTTCGCCATTGCCGCCCAGTTTGCCAGGCTGCTCGACATCTCTTCGGACGAACAACTCGAACTGCTCAAACGCTTTGCACCGACGTTGCACTTCGACGCGCTGGAGCGCTGGCGCCCCTGCCTCGCCGATCCCTACATGCGCCGCTCCACCTTCCTCGACGCCGGAGAGCAACCTTTGTCGGGCACGCCCCCGGCCGAACCGGCGATGCTCGAGCATCTGGAAGAACTGGAGTCGCGCATCAATCCCCTCCCCGGTGGGCCGGATCCGGATACCCAGCGACGCTCCAACCAGATGCTTGCCACTTTCGGTCCGGAGCAGGACCTCGCAACAGCGGGCGCCTGTTACGGACGCGTCGTTCCCGGCGAACCAAACGAGAGGTTCCTCCAGTACTGGCTCTTCTACCCCGACAACCCCTGCGTGCTGCCGCCCGGGCGGCACGACGGCGATTGGGAGCTCGTCCAGGTGCGCGTGCGCGGGACTGGCGAGGACATCGAGGTGGTCGGCGCCACCCTGGCGGGACACGGCAAGCCCGAGACCAGACCCTTCAGCTCCAAGCACGGTGGACCCGACGTGTACGTCGCCGTCGACTCGCACGCCTCCTACTTCGACAAAGGCTCCCAACCGACGCTGCCACTCTCAGACGTCTGCACGCCGATGTCTCCCGGCACCGCCCCCGACGTCACACCGATCCCCGTCTCCCCGACGAAGATCGACTGGGCGCACTGGCACGGGCGCTGGGGGGTCGACCGCGGCGCCGGCACTTGGCTCGCCCTGCAGCTCCGCCTCAAGCGCACCCCATCCTGGCTGCGCCGGCTGAACAAAGTCGGCGCCGGCGAGAGCCCGCCCAGCCCGGGGCGTCAGGGGGCGAGCTGGGGTCAGCCCCGAGCCTTCGAGTTGCGTGGCTCCCAGCGCCGCTGGACCAACGTCGCAGGGCGCCGCCTCGTTCACTTCCTCGGCCGCTTGACCTGGCCGAGGAAGGATCCCGAGGTAGTCGTTACCGAGGCCTCCCCAAACTTGTTCTCGATCGAGGCAAAAGCGGCCGGACATCTTGCCCGCCGCGTCTCCTTCGTCTCCGTCTCCTTCGTCGAAGAGCGTCCCGACGGCGGCTTGCGCGCCCTGGCGATGTACTCGGTGCCGGCGGGCAAGGCGAAGACATTCGAGATCGCCCACGATGGCCCCGTCTACTGGCGCGCCGCCGGCTACAACCGCCTGCGCCAGCGCGGCGAACCGATCGAGTCGCCGCCTCAGTAGTCGCCGCCAGGGCGGCGGCGTGTTCGCTTGCGTTCGCCCGCTCGCCGCTTCTCTTCCAGGCGCTTCATCCGCGAGGCCCGGGTCGGCCGGGTCGGGCGCCGCCGCACCGGCTCGGCCAGCCCGGCGGCGATCTTCTCCGCCAGTCGCTTCAGCGCCAGCTCGCGGTTGCGAGCCTGGCCGCGGGCATCCTGGGCGACCGCGGTGATCAGCGAGCCGCCCCGGTCCAGAAGCAGCCCGCGCTGGCGCTCGTCAAGCGTCCGCGAGGCCTCGACGTCGAAGACCGCTTCCACCCGCGAGGCGGTGACGTTGGCGTGCTGGCCGCCGGGCCCGGAGGAGCGGCTGGCGCGCAGCTCGATCTCGGCCAGCGGGATCGCCAGCCGCGAGTCGATTCTCAGCTCGTCGGCGATAGGGCGTCGACCTTCCCGGCCAACTCGAAATCGGCGGCGGTGAGGCCGCCCTCCGAGTGGGTGGAGATCGTCACCGTCACCGTGTCCCAGGAGATCTCCAAATCGGGGTGGTGACCCATCTCCTCGGCCGGCTCGACCAGGCTCTCGACGAACTTCACCGAGCCGACGAAGTCCTCGCACTTGAACTGCTTCGAGATCGCTGCCTCGCCGTGCTGCCAACCGCTCAGCTCGGCCAGCCGAGCCTCGATCTGCTCTGCGCTCAAAAGTGCCATTGCCGCCAATCGTACGCGCCGATCAACTCCCGCGCAGCCGTTCGTGGGCGTTGGCGCCGGCCCTGGCTCCCAGCACTCTGTAGGCCTCGAATTTCTGATCGGTGTAGAGCTGGTCCACAGTCGGGTTGTTGGGAAAGCGGGGGTCCGATTCATGGTGGGCGCGAACGTCCCAGGGCGCCTTGTCGGTCATCGTGTTGCGCACGTAGACCAGCGTCCCGGTTGCCCCGGGCTCGCCGTTCGCCTGCCGCGGGTACCTGATCGTCGCGGTGACGACGTCGCGTTTCGCCGGCGCCTTGACTTTGCCCTCCTCGTCTTTTTCGGGCGACAGCTCCCCGGGGTTCTCCCCCTCTTTGTCGCTGAACTCGATCTCGACGTTGAGCTCGCTGCGGGCCAGGGCGATCGCATCCCCCAGCGTCTTGAACTCGGCCCCGTCGCCGCCGACCCCGCTGGCGTCGAGGCAGTAGACATCGGTGCAGCCACGGCGCAGCAGCTCGACCAGGCCGAGGTTCTCGTAGTGCCCGCCGTCGGTCACGTAGAGGTACTTGGCGGCGACGCCGTTGAGGCCGAACAGCTCGCGCGCCAGGTAGGAGGGCCGGGGCCGCGAGGGAACGGATTTCCCGCCTTTCGCCGCCACCCAGCGCGGGTTGGGAACCCAGACGCCGAGGCGGACGTTGGCCAGGGCCATCAGGAAGCGCAACGGCCGCGCCGTCATCTTGCCCATCGAGGGCGAGATCGCCGCACCGGACATCGCCACCGCAGCCGGCAGCGAGAGATCGCGGCGGCGGTGCTTGCGGCCGGTGACGGTGTCCTTGGCCAGCTTCATCAACTGCTCGCCCGTGTCCGCGTCCGGATCCCGCTTGCCGTCGAAGGCGTGCTCGAGCCGAGCGGTATTGATCGCGCCGACCAGCGGCCCGCCGACAGTGTTGGCGCTGAAGGTGAAGCTGGTCACCGTCCGCCCCGGCGGCGTCGCCGCCGAGTCGGAGATGTTGGCCGCGGCGCAGACGAGCAGCGTCGGCCAGGCCCCGTCGTCTTTCTCGTTGTCCAGAGCGGTCTTCGAGATCGGCACCAGGTCGTCGTAGTCGCGCTCGACCGCGACCCCCTGCGGCGAGGGCTCGACCGCCTCGACCCGGTTGCGCTCGTCGGCATCGAGGGCATCCGCCTTGATCCGCTTCAGCGCAAAGGCGCTGCTCAGCCGGCGCTTGTAATAGGGGTGGAGCGACCAGGTGGTGAGATCGACGAAGGCGTAGAGAACCCCGAAGAGCACCAGGATCGCGGCGCCGATCACGACAAGTTCGCCGTTGGCACCGCTTTCGCGTGCGGTTTCGGTCATCCCAATCGCCACGGTCAACGCGAAGATCAGCAGCAGCAGCGCGGGCCCAATCACGGCACCGGCCGCGTAGGCAAGAGTCAGGCGAGCGCCACGGCCCAGCTTGCCGGCGGCTTTTTTCGCCTTGTCGAGGCTTTCCTCGGCCGGCTTTGACCTGATGAAGTGGCCGAGCTGGGCGACCACGCCGGCGAGCAGCGCCAAGGCGGTGGCACCAAACGTCTTCGCGTTGGCCTCGGCCACCGAATCGGCCGTCTTGCCGGCGCCGCCGACGTCGCGCAGCCAATCGACCAAGTAAGGAACGCCGACCAGGAGCACGGCGAGCAGCGCCGCGAGGAAGAGCAGCCGGGTCGCCCAGGTCGCGAAGAAGCGCTCCCAGGTCTCCTTGCGCCAGCGGAACAGCAGCGTGCAGGCGCCGAAGATGAAGCTGAGCGCGAGAATCGCCAGCGGCAGCTGCCAGAAGCAGGAAGGGAGGCTTGCCTGGTAGTCCCCACCCTCGGGCAACGACCCGGTCAGCTGGCCCAGCTCGGGCGCGTAGAGCCAGCCGGTGAGGATCAGGGCAAGGCCGACCAGCGGCAGCGAGATGAAGATCAGGTTGACCAGCAGGCCGAGGAAGATGCGCAGGCCGAGGTAGGTCTTGTCCGCCATCGTCGGCGCCAGGTAGGAGCAGCGGTTGCGCAGGTACTGCTCCTCCGGCGAGCCCTGGGCAAACGCCGGCTGGCGACTGATCAGGCTGCGATCGGAGTTCCCTTTGCCCGTCTTGGCGACCATCGAGATCGCCGCGGCGATGTAGGAGCCGCCCGAGACCGCGGCCAGGTAGGAGGCTTTGCGCAGCTCCCCCCTCTCCTGCAGCGACTGCAGCGCCCCAAGCGAGAAGGCCGCCGAGCGAATGCCGCCGCCCGAGCAGCAGACGCCGAGCTTGCCGGGCTCCGCTTCCTCGACCGTGCCCTGGTAGGAGGGCAGCGGCTCCGGCCGATGGCCGTTGAAGATCAGGCGGACCCACCGCCACTTCGGTCGCTTCACCGCTTCCTGGCGCGCCGCTGCCGGAACTTCCTCACGCAGACCACCGTCGTCAGCGCGAGGTGGCTGCGGCGGCGGCTCGGGCTGTGAGGAGCCGAAGAGTGACATCATCGGCTGGCTCCCCCGCGAGACACGGGCAGCAAGCTACTCGATGCGATCAGGGAGATTCAAGTGGTATCTGGCAACGAGACCCCAACCCTCTGGCACATCAACATCTCGCACTACAGCGAGAAGGTGCGCTGGGCGCTCGACCACAAGCAGGTTCCGCACAAGCGCCGCGCCGTCTCCATCCCCGGTCTTCACATACCGGCCTCGATGCTGCTGACCCGCGGTGCCAGCCACACCTTCCCGGTCCTGGAGCTCGACGGGCGGGCGATCGGCGACTCGAGCGAGATCATCGCCGCACTCGAAGAGCGCTACCCGGATCGGCCGCTCTACCCGGCCGATCCCGAGCAGCGCCGCCGCGCGATCGAGCTCGATCGCTTCTTCAGCGAGGAGCTGGGACCGCACATCCGCCTGCTCGCCTTCCACGAGCTGGGCAAGGACCCGGAGCGCTTCGAGGCGGTGATCGCGCGGACGACGCCGGGCCCGGTGGCGCGCATGGGCAGCGGCGCGGTCACCTACGCCCGCACCTACACCGGCCTGCGCTTCGGCGTCCGCGACGAGGAGGCGGCGGAACTCGCCCGGACCAAGATCATCGCCGCGCTCTACCGGCTCGAGGCCGAGCTCGGCTCGGGCGAGTACCTGGTCGGCGATTCCTTCAGCGTCGCCGACCTCAGCGCCGCCTCCCTCTTCTTCCCCCTCGTCCTGCCCGAGGAGGGGCCGGTGCCCACCGACGAACCGCCTCCCGCGGGAATGGAGAGCTTCCGCGCGCCGCTCGCAGATCGCCGCGGCTACCGCTGGGTCGAAGAGACCTTCCGCAAGCATCGCTCGATCGCCGCCTAGGGCCGTACAGGCGCTGAGGCGCGCGTTTCAGTCCTAAATTCTGGGTAGGCCCTGCCGATATGGGGCGCATGAGCGACGACAGCGGCAATCGCCTGCGGGCGATCATCCAGACGCAGACCGAGATCGCGGCCAGCGACCTCGAGCTCGAGGCGGTGATGCAGCTGATCGCCTCGCGCGGCCAGGAGCTGACCGGGGCCAACGCCGGCGTGATCGAGATCGCCGACGGTGAGGAGATGGTCTACCGGGTCACCAGCGGTGAGGCGACCCCGTTCCTCGGCGTGCGCCTGAAGATGGCCACCAGCCTCTCCGGGCTCTGCGTCAAGCAGGGTCGCGTGCTGCGCAGTGACGACACCGACGACGATCCGCGCGTCGACGCCGAGGCCTGCCGCCGGGTCAGCGCCCGCTCGATGCTCTGCGTGCCGCTAGCGCACAACGATGAGACGATCGGCGTGCTCAAGGTCTACTCGCCCGAGCCCAACCACTTTGGCGACAGCGACGTCGAGGCCCTGGAGCTGCTCAGCGGCCTGATCGCCGCCCACATGTCGCACGCCAGCCTCTTCGCTGCCGAGGCGCACGGCGGCCGCCACGATGCGCTCACCGGCCTGCTCAACCGCCGCGCCTACGAGGAACGCCTGCCGGTCGAGATCGCCCGCGCCTCGCGCTACGCCTGGCCGCTCTCGCTCTGCCTACTCGACCTCGACGGCTTCAAGCAGATCAACGACACGCTCGGCCACCCCTCCGGGGACAGGGCGCTGCAGCAAGTCGCCGCGCTGCTCGACGAGTCGCGGTTGGCCGACGACAGCTTTCGCATTGGCGGCGACGAGTTCGCCCTGCTGATGCCGAAGACTTGCCGTGAGGACGCCGAAGTCGCGGCCGCCCGCTTGAGCGAGGAAATCCGCCAGATCGGCATGTCGGACGGCTCGCTCGGCGCCTCCTTCGGCGTCGCCGAAGGCCTCGAGGACCCGACTCTCCTGCACGCGATGGCCGACGAACGGCTGCTAGCCGCAAAGGACCGGCTGTACCGGCGCTCGCGCTGAAGTAGTCGCTTGGTTCTGCGCCGCAGCGCGGAGCCGCTGCGGCGAGATCACCCCGCAGATCCCGCCAAACCAGTGCCCGCCGCGACGGGAGAGAAAGAGGCCGTAGCTGCGTTCGGTGCGGCGCGGCAGCCCGCAGGCGGCGGTCCGCCGTGCGCCGCGCACGTCGAGCATCTGCCCCTCCTCAATCGAGTCGCCCTTGGAGACGTGGCGAACTTCGTAGCGGAAGACCGCGTTCAGCGACCCGTGCGGCAGCACCTTGACCAGCCGCCCAACGACCGCCCCATCAGCCTCCCGCAGCGACTCTGCCGGCGGCTGCGGCGCACAGGAGCAGGCCTGCGCGCTACCCGTATAAAAGACGCACAAAGCGACTAACACCGCTGGGAATATCCCCCACCCCCGCATGCCCTTCAATCTAGCTGTTGTGACGCCGTAGGCGGTCGATTCGAAGATGACGTGCCCGCGGGGGCGCGTCTGGCCAAGCTGGGCGGTGTGCGCGACCGCCGCGCGTAGCGGCGCTACGCGCAAGGGCGTGCGTGCCGATCCAGCGCCGCGCCAGACGCGTCAGCGCGGGTGCGGCAATTCGAAGCGCCCGCCTACGGCGTCAAGACGATCTTCAGGGCTTCGCGCTGGTCATACAGCGCGTAGGCGTCGGCCGCTTCGTCCAGCTTCATGTGGTGGGTGACGAGCGGTGCGGGGTCGAGCTTGCCGGCCTCGATCAGGGCCAGCACGCGGTCGACGTGGGCGATCACGTTGGCGAGGCCGAGGCGCAGGGTCAGGCCCTTGAGCCAGGCCAGCCCCAGCGGCACCTCGCCCTTGCCGGCGTAGGCGCCGATGCCGGAGACCGTGCCGGCGTCGCGGGCAAGGCTGACCGCCATCGCCAGCGGCCCCGGGTCACCGACCGCGTCGACGACGACGTCCACCCCGCGCTTTTCGGTCCCCGCGCGGACCACGCGCTTGGGCTCCTCCTCGGTCAGGTGGACCGGGGTCGCGCCGAAGTCCTTGGCCATCGCCAGGCGCTGCTCGACCGAGTCGATCGCGAAGACCTTGGTCGCGCCGCCGGCCAGCGCCGCCTGCACCGCGCAGAGGCCGACCGGGCCGAGGCCGAGCACGGCGACGGTGTCGCCCGAGCGCATGCCGGCGTGGGCAACCGCGTGGTAGCCGGTGCCCATCACGTCGCCGGCAAAGAGCGCCACCTCGTCCGACATTCCCTCCGGCACCCGCCGCAGGGTCAGGTTGGCACGCGGCACCAAGAGCTGCTCGGCCTGGGCGCCCTGCAGGTCGCCCAGGTGCGAGCCGTGGCCGAAGGTCTGGCCGTTGTCGCAGCGGTGGTAGTCGCCGCGCAGGCAGGGCGTGCAGGTGGCGCAAGCGGTGTGGAAGCAGCCGAGCACGCGATCGCCAACCGCGACCCGCTCGACCTCCGGGCCGGCCGCGAGCACCGTGCCGACGAACTCGTGGCCGATCGTGAACCCCTGCTCGACCGGCACCCGGCCGTGGAAGATGTGCAGGTCCGAGCCGCAGATCCCGCTCGCCTCGACCCGCACCAGCGCCTCGTCGGCTGCAGAGACCACGGGATCGGGCTTCTCCTCAACCCGAACCTCGCCGGGAGCCTGAAAGGTGACGGCGCGCATGAGTCCAGAACCTACCGCTCGGCGGCTGAACGGTTGGCGCCGAATTAACGTGCCCGCGGGGGCGCGACTGGCCAAGCTGGACGGCGCGCACGGCCGCTGCGCGTAGCAGCGCTACGCGCGAGGACGGGCGTGCCGATCCAGCGCCGCGCCAGGCGCGTCATCCGCGGGTGCGGAAATTCGGGGGCACCCGTTCAGCCGACGGATACGCCGGGGACGCCGAAGCGGTTGGCGTTGCCGGTGGGGTCGGCGGTCTCTTCGATCCGCGACTCCAGCGCCAGCTCCTTCTCGAAGTCGGCGGCCTCGCCGTGCTGGAAGGAGACGTCCTTGCCCTCGAGCAGCTCGATGAAGACCTCGACGAAGCGCGGGTCGAGCTGTTTGCCGGCGACCCGCCGCAGCTCGACGATCGCGTCGTAGCTCGACATCGGCGTGCGGTAGGAGTCGCGCGCGGTCATCACGTCGTAGGTATCGGCGACGGAGATGATCCGCGCCAGCTCGGGGATGTCGTCACCGGCCAGGCCGCGCGGGTAGCCGTTGCCGTCGATCCGCTCGTGGTGGGCGAGGATGATCTCCGCCACCGGGCCGTAGCCGTCGAGCGAGGAGACGACGCGGGCGCCCTGCTGGGGATGGCGCTTGATCAGCATCCAGTCCTCGTCGGTGAGCGGCACGTTGGCCTTGAGGATGCGGTCGGGGAGGATGAACTTGCCGATGTCGTGCAGCAGCGCCGCGATGTGGACGAGCTCCTCTTCCTGGCGCGAGTAGCCGGCCCGCTGGGCGATCGCCCGCGAGTAGCGCGCCACCGCGGCGGAGTGGCGGGCGGTCATCTGGTCCCGCAGGTCGAGCGTGCGCAGCATCGCGCTCAACATCCCGACCTGGAAGCTGGCCAGCTGCTTGCTGCGCCGCTCGAGCTCATCGGCGCGCTGCTGGGAGAGCAGCAGCTGGCCGAGCAGGTACTGGAAGGTGATCAGGACGACACCGAAGAGGGCGATCGCGGCGATGCCGATGATGTGGAAGATGAAGGCGACCGCGACGGCGAGCATCGCGCTGGCGAACTCGGAGGGCAGCACCGGCGGCAGCACCTTGAGCTTGCTGCGGAAAGGGACGCGCTCGACGTAGCAGCCGTAGCCGGCGATCATCACGAAGTTGATCGCCAGGGCGAACTGGAAGAGAGCGAAGACGAGCAGGTAGAAGGAGGGGTCGTCGGCGGTGAGGCCGATTGCCTGCGTGCCCTCGTGGAAGGCGATCCCGCCGAGCAGCGGAAAGAGCGCGTAGGTGAGGATGTTGTTGAGCAGGTAGTGGCCCTCGTCGTGCCAGCGGGCGAGCCAGCCGACGAGCATCGCTGATACGCCGATCAGCGCCGCCGGCGTGCCGCCGAGGAAGACCATCGCCAGGACCAGGGCGAGGAAGGTGCCGGAGACCTTGACCTTGGACTCGGTGGAGACCGCGGTCAGGTAGCTGAAGACCGAGAAGGCGAGCAGGACGGCGAAGAGCGCCAGGTCCCAGTTGGACTCGGACGCGTCCCAGACGCCGAGCGCCGCCGTGGCGATCAGCGCGGCGATCAAGACGCCGATTGCAAAACGGGTGGGGCGCTTGTCGGGCATTGGCGTTCTTTGGGGTAGGTCCTAGGGGTGGGAAATCCCGTGGCCTACAAGATTCATGGACAGAAGGCCTTTCCCTGCGTTGCGATCGGCCGGTTTGCACCGAACGCAACTTGGGCCGTTCAAAGTACTGCCCCTGCAGGGGAGCCGCAAGCAGCTTGGCCGCATTGCCAAGAGTCGCCCAAAACGCGGAAATTGCCCAGATCGAGGCAAAGGCCAAATCCGCTCGACCCCGAAAAAAGCGAAGGGCGCCCGAGAGGACGCCCTTCAAAAACTGGAAAAACTGGTGCGAACGGGGTACAGCCCGCTCGCTTTGAAAGATCTAGTGATGAAAGCCCATGTGCCTTTTCCCTTCGATCGTTGAAACCCTCAGATTGCGCAGTGCGATCTGAAACTCGTCAATTGCCTGGCAACTTTGTAGCACAACTCGGCGGAAACTTGTGCATCTGCAGCAAAACTTGTGCATAAATGCAGTAGTTCGTGCGGCCAGACATGCGTAAAGCGCGACTAACCGATCCCCTCAAAAAGCCTCAATTTCGGCGCCTGGCCGCCAGTTACGCGGTCAACGAGCTGGGCGACTGGATGGGGATCGTCGCCCTCTCGGTACTCGTCTACGACCGCACAGGTAGTGCTCTGGCGACCGCCGCGCTCTTCCTCGGCACGCGTTTTCTGCCCGCCCTGATCGCGCCGATCCTGGTCGCGAAGGTGGAGCAGCCACCGCCGCGTTTCGCCCTGCCGATGATCTATTGCGGCGAGGCGGCGGCCTTTGGCGCCCTGGCTCTCTTTGCCGGCAACGACTTCCTGCTCGTCGGCGTGATCGTGCTGGCCACCGTCGACGGGGCCCTGGCCCTGACCGGCAGGGCCCTGACCCGCGCCGTCGTCGCCGCCCTACTCGAGCCGCACGGAGAACTGCGCGCCGGCAACGCCGTGCTCAACGTCGCCTTCACTGGCAGCGCCGCACTTGGGCCCGGGATCGCGGGGCTGATCGTCGCCGGCTTCGGCGTGCAATCGGCACTGCTGCTCGACGCCGCATCCTTCTACGCGATCGCCTGGATCCTGCTCATGGCCGGGCCGCTACCTCAGGCCGAGCCCGATCCCGGGCTGATTCGCGACCGCGTCCGCGCCGGGATCTCCTACATAAGGGAGCGCGCCACCCTGCGGCGCCTGCTGGTCGCCCAGGGCGCCGCCTTCATCTTCTTCGCCGCGGTGATTCCGATCGAGGTGATCTACTCGAAGGAGACCCTCGGCGCCGGCGATTCCGGCTACGGCCTGCTCCTGGCCAGCTGGGGCGTCGGCATGGTCCTCGGCAGCATCGTCTTTGCCGCGGTGCGGCGAACATCTCTCCCCGTCCTGCTCTTCTTCAGCACCCTGGCCGTCGGGGCGGGCTACCTCGGCCTCGCCGTGGCGCCGACCCTGGCCCTCGCCTGCGCTGCCTCGATCGTCGGCGGTGCCGGCAACGGCGTGCAGTGGGTGAGCGCGATCAGCGCCGTGCAGGAGCTGACCGTGGCCGGCATGCAGGCGCGGGTGATGAGCGTGCTCGAGTCGATCGGGGCGGCGATGCCCGGGGTCGGCTACCTGCTCGGCGGCCTGATCGCCAGCGCGATCGACCCCCGCGCCACCTTTCTCATCGCCGGCATCGGCGTGCTGGCGATCGTCGCCGTGGCAGCACCCCTGATGGGCACGAAATGGCCAGAAAGCAGGGGAAATACAGGTCCAGATGCCCTTGACGCCGAAGAGGAGATTATGGTGGAGTTGATTCCAGTGGGAGGGAATCTCGCGCCCAGTCGTACCCCTGCCCGATCCGATTCGGAGGTAGTCCGTTGAGAAAGTTTGGTTCTGTTGCTCTGATGTTCGCCCTTGCTGCCGGAGCCGCGCTCGGCCTTGCCGCCTGTGGCAGTTCGAGCGCCAAGGAGGGCGGCACGCTGACGGGCAGCTACGCCTCGTTCCCGGACTATCTCGATCCGCAGCTCTCCTACACGCAGGAAGGCTGGACGGCCATGTTCGACACCTACCTGCCGCTGCTCACCTACAAGCGCGCCAATGGGGTCGAGGGCAGCAAGGTCGTCCCCGGGCTGGCTGAGAGCCTGCCCAAGATCAGCAACGACGGCAAGACCTACACGCTGACCCTGCGCAAGGGCCTCAAGTACTCCGACGGCACCCCGGTCAAGGCCTCCGACTTCACCAGCACGGTCGAACGGCTCTTCAAGATCAACTCGCCGGGCTCGTTCTACTACGAAGGCATCGTCGGCGCCGAAGAATTCGCCAAGACGAAGCAGGGCGGCATCTCCGGCATCAAGACGGACGACGAGAGCGGCCGGATCCAAATCGAGCTGACCGCTCCGCGGGGATCGTTCGTCAACGAGCTCGCCATGCTCTTCGTCGCGCTGCTGCCCCCCGACACGCCGGCCAAGAACCTGACTGCCGACCCGCCACCAGCGACCGGTCCCTATGTGATCTCAAAGGTGGAGACGGGTCGTAGCTGGTCTTACGAGCGCAATCCGTATTGGGCCAAGGACAACGGGCAGGTCAGCGAAGTGCCCGCTGGCAGCTTCAACAAGATCGAGATCAGGGTCGTGCGCAACGACGCCACCCAGGTCAGCGAAATCGAACGCAACAAGACGATGTGGATGCAGACCCTGGTGCCCTCCGACCAGCGCGAAGCGATCGTCAATAAATACGAGGGGACCCAGTTCCGGGTCGAGCACCCCCTCAACATCTACATGTTCTGGATGAACACCGAAGAGGCGCCTTTCGACGACCCCAAGGTCCGCCAGGCGGTCAACTACGCGGTGGACACGGACGCGCTGGAAAGGATCTACGCCGGCTCCCTGGCGGCGGCCCACCAGATCCTGCCCGAGGGGATGCCGGGATATGAAGCGCTCGATCTCTACCCACACGACATGGCCAAGGCGAAGGAACTGATTGCCGATGCCAACCCCTCGGACCGCGACATCACCGTCTGGGGCGACAACGAAAACCCCAACGACGAAGCGGCCGCCTACTACCAGGACGTGCTCAACAAGCTCGGCTTCAACGCCAAGCTGAAGGCGATCAACGCCGACAACTACTACACGGTCATCGGCAACGAAACGACGCCCGACCTCGATACCGGCTGGCTCGCCTTCTTCGCCGACTACCCGAACCCGAACGCCTTCTTCCAGCCGCTGTTGAGCGGGGAATCGATCGCGCCTACAGGCAACACCAACTTCGCCCGCATCGACGAGCCCGACCTGAACGAGAAGATCGCCAAGCTGTCGGAAGAACCGCTCGGCTCCGAGCAGGAAGCCGAATACGCGGAACTCGACCGCTCCTTCATGGAACTGGCGCCGATGGTCCCCTACGGCACCAACACCACTTCGACCTTCGTCGACGACCAGATCAACCTCGACAGCGTCGTCTACAACTCAGCTTACGGCCACTCGCTGGCCACCTTTGAGCTGAAATAGCGCCCGGCCGCAACCTCACAATATGCGGGTGGCCTCCCAGTCCAACGCCGAGGAGGTCGCCCGCGCGGCGGCGGGTGGTCCCTGGCGACTCGCTTGGCGACGCCTGCGTCGGAACCGCGTCGCCCTCGCCTTCGGCGGCCTCTTCGTCCTGATCGTCCTCTTCTCGCTGGCGGCACCGCTCTGGGCCGACGTCGCTCACACCGGGCCCAACGCGACCCACACGCTGCAGAAGCTCGCGGTCGACGGCGAGAAGCGCGAAGTCGTCAACCCCAGCGGCAAGCCGATCGGGCCGCAATGGCTCGAAGCTGACGGCCGCTTCTTCCTCGGTGCCGACGGCCGCCTCGGCCGCGACGAGATGGTGCGGCTGATGTACGGGGGGCGGACTTCGCTCTTGGTCGGGTTCTCGGCGGCGTTGCTGACCACCCTGGTGGCGACGCTGCTCGGCCTGCTCGCCGGCTACTACCGCGGCTGGACCGACACCGTGATCGCCCGGGCGATGGATGTGATCTGGGCCTTCCCCGTGATCCTGCTGTCGATCGCGCTCGGCTTGGCGCTCGCCGTCGGCGGACTCAAGATCGGCCCGCTGGAGCTCTCCGGCAGCTCGATCTGGATCCCGATCCTGATCATCGCCGGGGTCTACGTCCCCTACATGGCGCGGCCGATCCGCGGCGAGGTTCTGTCCCTGCGCGAGAAGGAGTTCGTCGAAGCGGCCGAGGCGCAGGGCGCCGGAGCGCTGCGAGTGATGTTTGGCGAGCTGCTGCCCAACCTCGCCTCGACGATCATCGTCTTCTTCACCCTCGGCGTCGCCAACGCGATGCTGCTCGAGTCGATGCTCTCCTTCCTCGGCGTCGGCGTCCAGGCCCCCAACACCTCCTGGGGGACGATGATCGCCGGCGGCTTCCAGTTGATCACCAGCGCTCCGCTGCTGACTGTGCTGCCAGGGACGATGCTGCTGCTCACGGTGCTCGCGATCAACGTCTTCGGCGACGGCCTGCGGGACGCGCTGGACCCGCGCTCGAAACTGCGGCTGGAGATACACGCCGGCACCCCCGAGCCCAAGGGAACGGCGGTCTGATGGGCCGCTTCCTGGTTCGCCGCCTGCTCGGGATGGTCGCGGTGCTCTTCGCGGTCTCCGTGCTGACCTTCCTCATCTTCAACGTCATCCCCAACTCCGACCCGGCCGAACGGATGGCCGGCAAGGTGGCGACACCGAACCTGATCGCCAACATCAACGAGGAATGGGGCTTTGAAGACTCGCTGCCTCAGCAGTACCTGACGATGATGAAGAAGGTCTTCACCGGCGATCTCGAATCGTATTTCGGGCGCGAAAACGTCGACGAACGGATCATCGAAGGCATTCCGGCGACCTTCTCGCTCTGCATCGGCGCGGCCGTGGTCTGGATGTTCTTCGGCCTCCTCTTCGGCTACCTATCCGCCGTGCGGGCCGGCGGCCTGCTCGACCGGGCGCTGACGATCGTCGCCGTCACCGGCATCTCGATCCCGGTCTTCTGGCTGGCCGCGATCCTGCTCAACTACCTCACCTACCAAACCGAAATCTTCCCCTCCGGTGGCTACGTCGAGTTCGCCGAAAACCCGCTCGAATGGGGTGAACACCTGATCCTGCCCTGGGCGACACTGGCGATCGTCTACGTCGGCGTCTACAGCCGCGTGCTGCGCTCGAACATGCTCGACGCGATCAACGAGGACTACGTGCGCACGGCTCGGGCCAAGGGGCTGAGCGAGCGCCGGGTGATGACCCGCCACGTGCTGCGCAACTCGCTGATCCCGATCGTCACCCTGTTCGGGCTCGACTTCGGCGCCCTGCTCGGCGGCGCGATCGCGGTCGAAGCGATCTTCAGCCTCAACGGAATCGGCCAGTACGCCTACGAATCGCTGATCAACACCGACCTGCCTCCGATCATGGCGATCGTCCTCTTCGGCGCCTTCTTCGTCGTCCTCTTCAACGCGCTGGTCGACATCGCCTACGCCTGGCTCGACCCGCGCATCAGGTTGGGGAGCGAGGCCCGATGATCTTCCGGTGCGCCTTTTGCTCTCCACGGGCGCATAAAGCGCACCGGAAGGGATTCGTGTGAGCGGGGCGCTGCTTACGGTGGAGGACCTGAGAGTCGCCTTCGCAACCCAGAGCGGGCGGGTGCAGGCGGTTCGCGGCGTCTCCTTCGAGCTCCAGCCGGGCGAGGTGCTGGCGATCGTCGGCGAGTCGGGCTCGGGCAAGAGCGTCACCGCGCAGACTGTCCTCGGCCTCACTCGCTCGCCCAACGCCGAGATCGCCGGCTCGATCCGGCTCGGCGAGCAGGAGCTGGTGGATGCGAGTGAGGGGGAGCTGCAAGCAGTGCGCGGCTCCCGGGTCGGCATGGTCTTCCAGGACCCGATGACCTCCTTCAACCCGGTCTACAAGATCGGCTGGCAGATCGCCGAGGCGATCCGCGCCCACCGCGGCGAGATGAACAAGACCGAGGCGCACGAGCGCGCGATCGAGCTGCTCGACTCGGTCGGCATCCCGGATGCAGCGCAGCGCGTCGACGACTACCCGCACCAGTTCTCGGGCGGGATGCGGCAGCGGGCGATGATCGCGATGGCCCTGGCACTGGAGCCGGAAGTGCTGATCGCCGACGAGCCGACGACGGCGCTCGACGTCACCGTGCAGGCACAGATCCTCGCCTTGCTCGAGCGGCTCAACCGCGAACGCGGTCTGGCGACGATCCTGATCACCCACGACCTCGGCGTCGTCGCCGAGGTCGCCGACCGGGTCCTGGTCATGCACGACGGCGTGATCGTCGAGCGCGGCGACCTCGACCAGATCTTCTACTCGCCCACCGACCCCTACACGCGCAAGCTGCTCGACGCGGTGGTGCGAATCGATTCCGCACCGCCGCTGCGGGCGCGGCGCGAGAGCGAGGCGCTGCTCGAGGTCACCGACCTGGTCAAGCACTTCCCGGTCAAGCGGGGACTGCTGAACCGCGAGGTCGATCGGGTGCGCGCGGTTGACGGTGTCAGCCTCAGCGTGCGCCAGGGCGAAACGCTCGGCCTGGTCGGCGAGTCGGGCAGCGGCAAGTCGACGCTCTCGCGCACGATCCTGCAGCTGCTCGCGCCTACCTCGGGCTCGGTCCGCTTCGAGGGCCGCGAGCTCGCCGGGCTCTCGCGTCGCCAGATGCGCCCCCTGCGGCGCGAGATGCAGATGGTCTTCCAGGACCCCTACGCCTCGCTCAACCCACGCAAGCGGGTCGGCCAGATCGTCGGCGAGCCGTTGCATCTGCAGGGAGAGAAGCGTGGCCCCGAACTGCGCCGCGAGGTGCAGGGCCTGCTCGACCGGGTCGGGCTCTCGGCCGAGCACTACGACCGCTTCCCGCACGAGTTCTCCGGCGGCCAGCGGCAGCGGATCGGGATCGCCCGGGCGCTGGCACTGCGACCGAAGTTGATCATCGCCGACGAGCCGGTCTCCGCCCTCGACGTCTCGATCCGGGCCCAGATTCTCGACCTGCTCTCCGAGCTGCAGGCAGAGTTCGGCCTCACCTACGTCTTCGTCGCCCATGACATCGGCGTCGTCCGCCACGTCTCCGACCGGATCGCGGTGATGTACAAGGGCAAGATCGTCGAGGAGGGCCCGGCGGACCAGGTCTGCGAGCGGCCTCAGGACGCCTATACGAAGCAGCTGCTGACCGCGGTGCCGATCCCCGATCCGCGCGAGGCGCGGGCGCGGCGGCAGGCGCTCGGCACCGCTTAGCCGCACACCCGGCAAACTGTCGAGTCAGGTGAACCTCCCGCTCGCCCCACCGATCAAACCGCAGCTGGCGCTGACCCGCAAAGAGCTGCCCCTCGGCGAGGAGTGGGCCTACGAGCAGAAGCTCGATGGCTTCCGCGCAATCGTCTTCGTCGACGGCGCCGAGTCCTACATCCAGTCGCGTGGCGGCAAAACGCTCTCCCGTTACTTCCCGGAGCTCAGCTTCCCGCCTGGGCGCTACGTGATCGACGGCGAGCTGGTGATCCGCGACAGCGACGGGCACATTGAATTCGACGCCCTGCAGAGCCGCATCCACCCGGCGGAGTCGCGGATCACGCTGCTCTCCAAAGAGATCCCCGCTGGCCTCGTCGCCTTCGACCTACTCGCCGAAGGCGACGAGTCGCTGCTGGAGACGCCGTTCGCGGAGCGCCGCGAACGCTTGGAGCAACTGCTCGACGCCACCTCAGTTGAGACCAGCGTGCTCACCCGCGATACCGAGCAGGCGGAGGAGTGGCTGCGCCGCACCGAGGGGACGATGGCCAAGCAGCTCGACGCCCTCTACATCCCCGGCAAGCGCAAAGGGATGGCGAAGGTAAAGCGCGAGCGCACAATCGATTGCGTGGTGATGGGTTGGCGGCCGGGCAAGGAGGAGGGCACGGTCGGTTCGCTGATCCTCGGCCTCTACGACGGCGGCGAGCTGCGCTCGGTCGGCCACATCTCCGGCTTCAGCCAGGAGACGAAACGGAGCCTGCGCACGCTGCTGGAACCGCTGGAGACGGGCGAGGCCGGCACCGCCGAGCCGAGCCGCTGGACCGGCGGCCGCGACCTCGAGTGGGTAGCACTGCGTCCCGAGCTGGTGATCGAGATCGGCTACGACCACGCCGCTGCGGGCCGCATCCGCCACGGCGGCCGGTTCCACCGCTTTCGCGACGACAAGGCGCCGGAGGAGTGCCTGTACTCGGACCTGGACGAAGGCTAGGGGGAGCGGTGATTGCTTTTGCGATGCGCCCGTTCGTCGCGAAAGCTCAGCATGAGGAAGACGCCCATACTGATGGCGAACATCGCCAAGCCCAATGCGGTGGTCGCTACTTCGCTGTGTCGAGCAGGATAAAAGCCTACGACCAGAACAGCGACACCGATGGCGAGACCAATGTTCGCGTTTCGGAAGAGTCTTCTTAGTTCCTTATCAGACAAAACGTTTCGCCAGTGTATCGATCGCCAACAAAGCCGTCGCGGCGAAACTGCCAACCACAAGACCCGAGCCAATCGAGGTCGCGATCTGCTCGAACACACTTGTCAGGGGACCTGCACTTGCGAAGAGGCAAAGCGGCACGGAGTGACCCTGAACGGCGCAGCCGCGCACGTGGTGCGCAGAATGTACCGAAAGGCCGACTGGGGACTGCCTAGAAGAGCGTGTCAGGGGGAGGTGGGACGGCAGCCCTCTCGCCTGACAAATCGCCGCCGGAGGGGCGGCGATTTTGAGTATCCGCCAGTCGAGAGGGCTGCCGTCCCACCTCCAAGGGGTCATCGCTGCTTCGCTTCGTTCGACCCCAACCACGGACTCTGCGAGTGAGCTTCTGGCGATCCGAAGGCTGCATGTAGGAGCGGCCGCGGTAGAGGGCCTCGTAACGGGGAAGGAGGTCGGGGCGTTTTTGCTCCAGCCAGGCGAAGAAGACGTCCTTGACCTCGTCGCGGAGGTGGAGGGCAACGCCGCCGAGGAAGCTGGCATCGGCCTCCTTGGCCCTGTCCACGATTGGCTGGACCTGCTCGGGAGAGTCGTTGATGCCGGGCATCAGCGGCGCGATCAGGACGCCGGAGTCGATGCCGCGGCGGCGCAGCTCGGCGACGGCATCGAGGCGGGCTAACGGGCTCGGCGTGTGCGGCTCCGTCGCGCGCCAGGCCTCCTCATCGAGAGTCGGCACCGAGAGGTTGACCGAGACCGGCAGATGCTTCGCCATGCGGGCAAAGATCTCGACGTCGCGCATCACCAGCGGCGACTTGGTCAGCACCGAGACCGGCGTCTGCGCCTGCTCGAGCGCGTCCAGGATCGGCGGCATCATCCGGTAGCGACTCTCGACCCACTGGTAGGGATCGGTGTTCGTCCCCAGCGCCACCAGGTCCCGCTTCCAGCTCTCGCGCCCGAGCTCGCTGCGAAGCAGCTCTGGCACGTTCACCTTGACCACGATCTCGCGCTCGAAGTCACGGCCGGCGTTCATGTCGAGGTAGGTATGGGTGCGTCGGGCGAAGCAAAAAACGCAAGCATGCGTGCAGCCCCGATAGGGATTGATCGTCCAGTTGAAGCCGTAGCGGCCGCCGGGCACTCGGTTGAGCGCTGAGCGAGCGCGGACCTCGTGGAAGTTGACCCCCATCGCCTCCGGGGCGTCGAAGGTTCGCACCATCGTGCCGTCCCCCACGCCGGGTAGGCGCAGATCGTTCTCAACTCGCTGTTCGTCCCACCGCATACGAACATATGTTCGCAGGCTGCTCGGCGGAGGTTACGGGGCTGCGGAGCTCTCGCTGGCGATGAACGCGTCGAGCTGGCCACGGGCCTGCGCATGCGCCTTCTTGCGCAGCGGTGGCAGCACGGCGACCAGATTCCCCATCGGGCCCAATGCCTGCTTGGCCCAGTTGCGAAAGTCGAAGTCGTCGACGTGGTCGGCGATCAGGCCGTCGGAGAAGCGGAACTGGGCCTGGATGTCGTTGACCACGGGGCGGCCGGTGGAGAAGGTGTAGCGGGCGATCCAGTGGGCCGAGCCCGAAGCCTCGTCTGCCTCGTGCTCGTGCAGCTCGATCTCGAGGTCGGTGGCGCGGCCGGTCAGCATCCGCCACATCGCGCCCACCTCATTGCCCTCGAGGTCGCCGAAGGCCGGGTCGCGAAAGTGCGCGTTGGGGGCGTAGCAAGCGGTCATCGCGGCGCCGTCGCAGCGGGCGAATGCCTCGTAGAGGCGCTCGATCGTCGCGCGGTTGGCGTCAGCACTCACAGTGCGCCCACCCTAGCCCGCCTGGGCGTGAAGGCGGGAGGAGATGGCGTTAAGGCAGCTTGCCGGCGATCACGTAGCGGAGTACGTCGACGACCTGCTCCGCCATGCGCGCCGTTGCCTGGGCGGCACGGTCGACCTCCTTCAGAGCGTGGTCCAACTCGCTGTCGTGCAGGGTCACGATCGGCTTGCCGAGCGCCGCCGCGAAGCCGGCATCAAAAGCGGCGTTCCACTGCCGGTACTTGTCGCCGAAGCGGACGACGACCACATCGGCATCCCGGATCAGGGTCTGAGTGCGGATCGCGTTGACGCCGGCACCCATGTGATCGCGCCAGAACGGCGCACCCTCCTCCCCCAGCGTCCCCGTCCCAGCGTCATCAGATGCAGCGTGATCGGTGACCGGCGCCGAGAACTCAACCGGCAACCCAGCCTCCCGGACTCCCACCTCGATCCGCTCCCGCCAGTCGGAATGAATCTCCCCGGAGAGATAGACCTTCCAGATCGCTCAGCCACATCCCAATCCTAGCCCTGCAGTTCAGCGAGACGACTGCGGGGTTGGAAGGGTCGTAGGCCCTCCCAAAACACTCAAGCGCGGCTCCTGCCGCGCGTTTTGGGAGGGCCTACGACCCTTCCCCTCCCCCCGCTGACTGCTCCTCGAAGTGCTTGCTCAGCATCGTCACCTGGCCCTGGTAGTTGGAGCCCAGCTCCTGGCCGTAGAGCCGCTCCGCCGGGGCGCTGGTCCGCTCCAGCGCCAGCTTGCAGACGGGTTGGCGGTGCTCGACCATGAAGGAGACGTCGCGGGCGCGGACCTCGAGCGCGGCGCGGCTGCCGTGGCGGTCGCCGGCCGGGTCGTAGCCGAAGCCGGGATCGAAGAAGCCGGCGTAGTGGGTGCGCAGCTCGCCGGCGGTCGGGTCGTAAGCCATCATCTCGGCGGCAATCTGCGGCGGAATGCAGACGCCCTCGGCCGATAGCAGCAGGTAGAAGATCTCCGGCTCGAGCACGATCTTGCTGCCGGCCTCGGGAAAGACCGGGTCCCAGTAGTCGGTCCAGCGGTAGGCGCGGATCCGCGAGAGGTCGATCGGCAGGCTGTTCTTCTTCGCTCGGTAGCCGACGATGCGATCGCTCGGCCCCGAGAGGTCGACGCTGAGGAAGAGCCCGTCGGCGAGCGCCAGCTCGGACTCGCGCAGGGCGTGCGAGTCGAGGTAGAGCAGCGGGAACTCGTCCTGCAGGGCGCGGATCTCCGCGTCGGCCAGGCGCACGTCGCCGCGGGCGAGGCGCAGCTGGTTGAGCGAGAGCCCGGTCTTGACCTGGATCGCGAAGGAGCGCGGCACGACCTCGAGGTAGAGCTTGCCGCGGTAGCCGGCGCGGATCTCGTCGAAGCGGTGGTGGCGATCGGTGAGCACGCGGGTGAAGACGTCGAGCCGCCCGGTCGAGCTCTTCGGGTTGGCCTTGGCGCGCACGTCCTCGGGCAGCGCCAGCTCCTCGATCAGCGGTACGAGGTAGGGACGGTCGCGCTCGAGCACGGCGCCGTCGCGCAGGTCGATGCGCTGGAAGGCGAGGCCCTCGATCTTCTCCTCGACGGTCGAGTCGACGTCGGGCAGGAAGGAGCAGCGCAGCGCCCAGGCGTGGTCTCCGAGGCGCAGGTCGATGCTGGCCGGCTGGATCGCCTCCGGGCGGATCCGGTAGTCGCCGGAGCTGACCCAGTCGGCGGCGATCGCCTCGCTCAGCGCCTGCGAGGGCAAGACGCCATCGAGCGCCACACCGGCGTCTCCGCCGGGCGTACTCGCCGCCTCTGCCGCTGCCTCGCTCATCGCTCCGAGATTATGCGGCGCGCCTCGGCAGTACCGACGTAGGGCGTCAGCGCAAACTCCGCAATCTCCGGCAGTAACCCGGACATCGTCTTGGTTTCGCCGGCGAGCACGCGACGTGCTAGCAGCGAGGCGATGCCGCCGACCACGGCCTCGTCGGTCGCTTGTGGAGGCGGAGTGCTGCCCGGCGGCGCCGGTGCCCCATCCCGCAGGTAAGGAACGAAGCTCTGCAGGGCGACCTGGTAGCGGTCATAGACGCCGCGGCCGGCGCGCAGCCCCTCGACCAGCACCAGTTGCGTCTGCGCCGGCTCGGCGGTGAGCAGGTCAAGCAGGTCGGTGAGCGCGGCGAGCACCCCCGTGGCCCAGTCCACGCGCTCGGCGCAGGCGGCGAGGACCACGGCTCGTATCCGCTCGACCGCGTCGTCATAGGCGGCGACGAAGCAGGCGTCCTTGCTCTCGAACTGTTTGTAGAAGTCGCTCTTCGAGACACCGGCGCGTTTGCCGATCGAGGAAACCGTGGTGCGTTCGTAGCCTTTTTCCTCCAGGCACTCGGCAAGCGCGGCAAGCAACCGCTCACGCTGGTTTTGCGCGACAAACTCGCGGGGCAGGCCATGGCGGCCGCGGGGCAGGCGTTCCACGGCGTTGGAGTCTGCCAGCGCGAGGGGCTAGGCGTTGGCTCGCTTCTCGGCGGCCGCCGCCGCGCCGTGGAAAGGCGCAAGCATGAACTCGGAAAGTTCGGGCAGCAGATCCTCGGCCTTCTCCGCTTCCTGGCGACGAATCTGCTGGTAGATGATCCAGGCGACACCGCCGATGAGCGTCTCTTCGACCGTCTCGGGCAGTTCGTCATCCTGGGGAACGGTGCGCTGGGTCAACTCGACGAAGCGCTGCATAGCGGCCTCGTAGCGTTCGGTGGCGGCCGGTGTGGCGGAGAGCGCCTCGATCATGCACATGCGGGCCAGGGCGGGGTTCTCGGAGACGTAGCGCAGGAAAGCGGCGAGGCCGGCCTGCACCTGCTCTTCCCAGCCACCCTCGGCCGCGGCGCAATCAGCTTCGACCCGCTGTATCGCCTCCTCCACCCCGGAGTCGAAGGCAGCGAGGAAGACTTCCTCCTTGCCCTCGAAGTTGTCGTAGAGGGTCTTGCGAGCGACGCCGGCGCGCCGCACGATGTCGCCGATTTTGGTCGCCTCATACCCCTGCTCCGCGGTCAGCTCGGCGATCGCGTCCATGATCCGGCGGCGCTTATGCGAGGCAACAAACTCGCGCGGCAGGGTGGGACGGACGGGAACGGAACCGGATTTGGCTCCGGAACTCGCCTTTGGACGCCGCGGCATCGGGCAAGGATACCTCGGGAACACGCAAGTTCCTTGCACGATAGCGACTCAAATGGTACCGTGGCGGAACTCAGTGTGTTTCTAACAGAAACGTCAAAGTTTCTCAATGCCACCAGACAGGGTTGAACTCAGCCACGAGATGCTAGTCGCCGCGCTCGGCGACAGCTGGTCGCAGGCCGACGTGAGTGCCGCGGCAGAGCTGCTCTCCGGCGGCGAAGGCCAGTTCCCCTCGGGCATCCGCTCTCTCCCCTCCGACCTGGTCAGCGCCGTCCAACGCGAGCGCCTGCTGGCCGCGATGCTGCGGGCCACGGCCGAACTCGGCTACCGCGAGGTCAGCGTCCAGGACGTGCTCGAGCGCGCCGGCGTCTCCCGCCCCACCTTCTACGAGCACTTCGAGAACAAGGAAACGTGCTTCCTCGCCGCCTTCGACAGCGCCGCGACCCGCCTGCGCGAGCGCATCGAGCGGACATTTGGCGAGGGCGAGAACTGGCGCGAGCGCCTGCGCAGCGGGCTCGACGAGCTGCTGAGCTTCGTCGCCGAGGATCCCGACGCCGCGATGTCCCTGATCGTCGACGGCCGCGCCGCCTGTCCGCAGGCACTCACCCGCCGCGACGAGCTCCTCGACCACTTTGCCTCCTGCCTCGACACCCAGGTCCGCAGCGAAACCTCCGAGAGCGAGCCTGCCCCCACAGCAATCGCCGCCGCCGGCATCGTCGGCGGCATCGAGGCGCTGCTCTACTCGCGCCTCAACCGCGGGGAAGCGGATGACGTTCAGTCCTTGCTGCCGTCGCTGATGTACTTCGCGGTGCTGCCGTATGAGGGACACGAGGTAGCCAGCGAGGAGCTGGCCGTCTCGGTCCCCTGAGCCCCTACCGATAAGCCAAGAAGAAGAAGGCCATCTTGGTCCGCTGCACGTCGTTGTAGGTCTGCACTTCGACCCTGGGATAGGCGCAGGCTTCGCCATCGAGCTTGACGAAAGCGGAGACACGGCTGAGTTTGGCGTATTCGGGTGTGACTTGGGCACCCCTGGGGGCCCAACCGACGTTGATGCAGTAGATCCCTGGTTCGGGGCCCTGTTTGACGTCGGCGGTGCCGATCCCCTTGGAGTAGGCGGGGAAGACGGTTGCTTCGCTGTCTACTTTGGCGAAGGCCTCTGGGTTGGAGGAATCGGCGAAGGAGGCGCGTTCTGCGCTTCTTGCCGAAGGGACTTGGGAGAGGGATGCCTCATCGACCTTCTCACCGGTGACGGCGCCATTTACGATCTTCTCGGATCCGATCACCGCACTGGGCAGCTTTTCGGCACCTACCGCGCCATTTGCAATCTTCGCCGCAGTAACCGCACCGACGGCGATCTTTCCCTGCTTGATCGCCAGGCCTTCGATCTTTGGTGCGGTGACCGCGTTCTTTCTGATCTTGTCGGCAGTTACTGCTCCAGGGCGAAGTTGCTTGGCGCCAACGGACTTCGGTGCGAGATGGGAGGCGGCGTAGGCGCTGCCCATACCCAGGGCGATTAACAGCGCCAGGGTCGAAGTGACGTTGGCGTAGGTGATGCGCTTGCGGACCTGCTTCACGGTCTGCCTCACTTGACCTTGCAGGTGCGGTTGAGGACCGAGGAGAGGGTCAGCGAGCCGAATGAGAAGGAGGTCTTGGCCAGGGGGAAAGCCGCCTTGTCAAAGCCCTTCGGCGCCGGGCAGCCGGCGCTCAGCACGCTTGGGTTTAGGTTCAGGGAGATCGAGGTGACGTAACCCCAATCGCCGGTGACGTTGGGAAGCGCCGTGGAGAGCAGGGTGCCGTAGGTGCCCTTGGTCTTCTCCACCTCGAAGGGCAGGACGTAGGAGCTGGGAACGGGCTTGGTGCCGTAGATGTGGGCGAAGAGAGCGGGGTTGCCTTTGAGCTTGCCGTTGAAGGCCAAGACCTTGCCCTGGGAGGGGAAGGGCGACTGCTCGGGGATCTTCACGTTTGCCGAGAAAGAGCCTTCGCCGATCAGAGAGCTCTTGCAGGCCGCCAATGCCTCCTGGGTGGTGGAGGGATCGATGTGGCCGAGGCGGCAGAGGGGGATGCCTTTGGGGTCGAAGCGCCCGTGGCGGTTGATCGCGATCGCGATCTCGGTCAGCTTGGGCAGGGCCCCGCCCTTGGTCGGGGCGATGTGGCCGGCCACCGAGACTCCGATCGGGGCCGTTCCCTGTCTCGGCAGCTTGGTCGGGCTCATCGAGCCCGACACCAAGATCCGGACTCCATCCTTTTGGGAGACCTCAGCGGTGGCGAGGGAGCAGGCAAGTCCCGCCGCCGCGAATGAGACCGCGGCGGCGGTAGTGATGCGGCTTGCCCTGCCCATCAGCGGCCGTTGTGGCGCTTGGCGCCCTTGCCACTGTTCTTCTTGTGCTTCTTGCCCTTGCGCTGCTTGGCGCAGGCGTTTTGCATCTTCGGGCGCAGGGTCAATGCCCGGCCGTTTTGGGCGTTGAAGACGGCCGTCGCCTTCTGGGTGGAGGAGCAGATGTTCCGCGAGTTGACCAGCAGGCCCTTCTTGCCGCCCTTCATGTTCAGCGTGAAGGAGGAGACCGGTTGGTCGGGGACCGATTCGAAGGTGCTGCGGATGCCGCCGTTGACCGAGTCGATGCGGCCGACCAGGTCGATCTCGATCGGCTGGCTCTCGGGGCCTCGCAGGGCAACCACCATGTCGGGCAGCTGGTGGCTGGAGGAGCGCAGGTAGACCGGGCCTCTGAGGGTGTAGTCGACCAGGGGCGAGGTCGCTTCGGCTTCGCCGTAGATCGAGCCTGCGGGGCAGGCCTTGGCCGCAAACTGGACCCTGGTGCAGACGGTGTTGATGTGGGCCTGGTCGAGGAACTCGGAGTGCGGTAGGGCGACCGAGGCCTTGGCGATGTTGGCGTAGCCGGGGCCCGGTGGGTAGTTGACCGTCGCCCTCAACCTCGGATGGGATCCCCTGTGGGTGCCGCCGAAGAGGCGGAAGGCGAGCTTGGGCTTGAAGGCCAGCTTCTCGCAGCCGCCTACCTGGAAGCGGTTGGAGACGGTTGCACTTGCGCCGTCTGCCCCCTGCACGGTCGCATCGACCGAGGAGGGTTCGCAGTTCGTCGGCGCGGCGGTGAAGCTGGGCCTGTCCAAAGCCACCCTGATCTCGCGGACGTCCAGCGCGATGCCGTGCAGGGCTGTGGGGATTGGGTCCGACACCGCTCTGACCTGGGCGGTTTCGGGATCGATGTAGAGGGGGGTGCGGACCAGGACGTTGCCGAAGTCATAGGGGCCCGCGACGGCGGGGGTGACTATGGCGAGGCTGACCGGGGCGGCCTTGTAGGGGCCGGCCAGGTAGACCTTTCCTGTCTTCACATAGAAGGGCAGGGGACCTGCGCCTGAGCCTGCTTCGGCGATTCCGACCAGACTGTTTGCCGGGCAGGAGGGGTTGGCTATCTCCCCCGCTCCGGCCTCTTCGGCTCCCGAGATGTTGGCCAGGGAGCTCTCCGGGCAACTCGCCACGCCCTTGAGGTAGGCGGTGAGGCCCTTGGGGTTGGTGACGCTCAGGCCGGTGAAGCGCTGGGTGCCGTCTTCGCGGGAGAGCGAGAGCACGAAGGGGCTCTTGGCTCCCGCGGTGGGATCGGTGATTCCCGCCTTCAGCTTCGGATCCAGCGCCCCCGTCGGGCACGGAGACCCATTCGGCCCCTGGGTGACTTTGTATCTGGAGTCCTGCGAAACGATCTCATCCGCCGTCGGGTTGGCCGGGTTGACTGCGCTCCAGGGGGAGAATTCCGAGTGGATCACGTAGCTGCCACATTTGGGCGGGTTGATCAGCGGCGCCCTCGGACCCGAGGTGAAGTTGAGCGCCAAGCGAGAGAACGGCGCTTCGGGGCTTTCGGTGAAGGTCGAGACCAGCTGCCCGGTTACCGGGTCCGGGGTGAGCTTGCCGGCAACCTTGACCCTGACTCCGTCCCTTGCCGAGGAAAAGGACATATAGAGGCCCAGGGGGGCATTGAAGGGGTTTTCGTTTTGTTTTGCCACATATACGGAGCCGGTCAAGGTTTTACGAATCAACGGCGTGTCGATTTCCACCGTGCCGACCCGCGAGGATTCGGGGCATTCGTCCGGCGCGTTGGAGTGCAGCTTGATCTGCGCCAGGGAGCAGGATGAGAGGCCGTCTGCCGTCGCCGGGTTGATCGTCATTCCCTTGGGGAAGGTGACGGTGGCGGTGTCGAGGTTTGCCTGACTAATGCCAGTCGGAGAGAGCAGGCCTTCAGTGGGCATCGTTATCTCCACCCCGAGCCCGGTTGGCGAGTCAGCCTGGCGGTTGGTTGGGATCAGCTGCGCTTCGGGTTCGAAGTCAACCGCCTCGCATTCTTCAATCGCTGGCGCGCTGAAATCGTAGGTCTTGACGTCCTGGGGGTGCTCCCAGGAGTCGATCCGAAGCTTCGTGGTCGGCGGTGGACCAGAGCAGCGGGTCGGATTGGTGATCAGCGGCACCGGGTTGGCGCCGGCTTCAGTCGGTTTGCGACAGCCGGCGAACTTTGCGTCTTGGCCAGTGCCATTGATCTTGGCACCGAAGTCGCAGAGGTTGATGTTGGTGCCATAGAGCGCAGGGTTGGTGATGATCGGCGCCGTGCGGAAGCTGATTGCATAGCCTTCGTCGGCCCGGAGTTCGGGCACGAAGGTGTAGGGGGTGCTCCTTGCCGAAAAGGCGAACTGCGCCGGCTGGCCGAATTCGGGTTCCAGCGAGTAGATCGGAACGTTTCTGGTGAGCTCCAGTGGATGGTCCGGGTAGGGGCTTTCCTCTTTTGCTTCTTCACTCAGGTCGAGATAGATGTCGATCCCACCGACGATGCTGCCCGGGGGGCATAGTGCGAGGTTAACCGCTTCGACCGAGTCGCAGAGTTCGGGGGTCGCCAGGGCGTTGCCGACGAAGCCGCGTGGCACGTCAACGACGACGTCCTTGATCCTCTCGGTCGGCACAAAGGTTTTGCTCACCTGGCGGTGCACATTGAAGCCAAAGGTGGAATAGCCCATATAGGGATGACCGCCGGCAGTGTTGTAGGACGCTCCGTCCACGTTTAGGACTCGGGCTTCGAAGCTATCGGCCATTGCCCCAAAGGGAATGCCAGGGGTGAAGGTATAGGTGGCTTCGCCGCTTGCCGGGGCGGCCCCACCGCCCGAGAGTCTCGCCTTCGCCACCCCGAGATCGGGGGCATCGACGCCCAGGTGGGCGGCGACCGAAAGTGGCGGATAGGAATCTCCTGGCGCCAGCGAGTCTTCGCGGGTGCAGATCGCCTTGGCAGGTACGGAGGGTGAAGCCGGAATGGGCTCGCATTTCCAGCCCGCGCCCTTGGCTTCGGTGAGGAAGGTTTCTGAACCGGAAGGCAGTTCGACTTCGAGCGTTACCGGAGCGGAGGTGGAGTTGGGGACGGCAACGGTGGGAATCCGTCCAAAAGGTGGGTCGTACGGGGACGGTGCTGATGGTTTGGTATCGCCGAGAAGACCAATAGCAACAGCTTCGTTTCCCTCGGCGTCTTTGGCAATCGCCTCACAGGCAAAACGCGAGGGCGGTTCGACGTCGGCGCTTTGCAGCTCGTATTTGCTGGTGGTGGGCGTAGTTTCCAGCGCTGCGTGGGGCGCCGGCACACCGTTCCGCAACCACTGGAAGCTCCACTCGATTCCATTGCCGGTCCAGGCACCCAAGCCACTGGGCGCTATGCAGGTCAGCACTCCGCCTTTCGCATTGGAAGTGCTACTCGTCACCGGAATCGTAGTTCCACTCGGGGCTGCGGGCGTCGGGGCCGGAGCGACCACCACCGGCGGCAACGAAGCGGTCGAGTAGGCAACCGGCGCGTAGGAGCCCGAGATCTCGACCCCGGTAGCGGTGGCGGATGCGTTGGCCGAGAGCGTGAGGCTGCGGCCGTTGACCGCGGTGACGGTGGTGCCCGGCGGGATGCCGGGCCCGGAGATCGCGGCGTTTACCCCGAAGCCACCCGGGCCAGCAGAGAAGGCCTGCGGGCCACTGGCGGTGGCGGGAGCCGAGAGGAACAGCTCCGTGTGGGGATCGGGCAGAGCTTCGGCGACGGTGACGGTAGCGCCGGGCGGGATGCCGGGACCGCTAATCGTCTGGCCGGTCGCAAACCTGCCCGCAGTCGTCATCAAGCCGGTGATTTCAGTAGAGCCGGCTTTGAGGATGCCGCTACCGGTGGCGGTGATCACATCGGTGATCACATCGGAACCTTCTTCGATGGTCGCGGTGCCGCTGGGCGTGCTCTGATTGGTGCCGGTGATGACGCACTGCAGCGACTTGCCTTTGTCGGCTTCGGTCACGGCATAGGTGTTCGCGGTTGCACCCGCGATAGCTTCACCGTTGCGTAGCCACTGGTAGGTGAGGGCGGGCTCCGGCCTGCCAAACCAGTCCTTACCGAGGCCCGGTGCAACTGGATCGTGCTCACAGGAGACCTGGTCTCCAACTTCGGGATTGGCGCCGGCGGTGTTTTTCACCGTAGCCGTGTAGTACATGCCTTCGTCGGTGCGAGGCAGGGTCGTCGGTTCGTTGCTGAAGCCGAGCTCGAGCGTCGGAGCTGCGAGGGCCGGCGTGACCAGGAAACCGGACACGCTGAAGACCAGTGCCAGGAGAAGTCCAGGCTTTCGGTTTCTCATTTCCGGGCCCCCTGCTCGTGGTTGGCTTTCTTAGCGTGCTTGCGGTGGCGTTTCTTGCTCTGCTGCTTGACGCATTTACCTCGTTTACGAGAGAGGCCCCTCCTGCACGCAGCTTCTTTGACGTTTCCCGCGGTGCTCACTGAGCTGGCGACGCCCTGCTCGCCGGGGCGTGCCGTGGGCGGGCCCTGGCAGGCTTCTCCTTTGCAGGCAGTCGGCGGAACCGGTGGCGGGAAACCGCCACCGGCGCGGACCAAGTAGACGTCCTTGGATCCATCACCGTCTTCGGGCAGCAGCTTCAGGGCATCGGTAAACGCGACCTCGCGGCCCGACATGCTCACGGTCGGGCCTGCGGCTCCAGGGGGCAGGACGGCGAGGCTGCCTTCGCGCCAGACGTAGGCCCCAGTGGTCTCGCCGGCGTCGCCGGGATCGAGCGCCTCTTCAGTCCGGAAGACGATCGTCTTGCCATCCTCGCTGACCTGACGCCCGAAGGAGATGCTCTGGGGCCCACGCAAAAGGAACCCGCTTCGGACCAGGCTCGTCCCGAAGGCGCCGTTGTCCTCGCCTCCGGCGTCGGCCTTGGAGACACGCTCAACCGCCCCGTTGGTCGCGTCGTAGCGGTATATATCGACGTGACCGTCGTCGCTGTCATCGGCGCTGAGCGGTTCCTCACTGTTGAAGACAAGGATGTGTCCGTCGCCGCCGACCTCCTGCTTCTCGGGATCGGCGCCCAGTCTAGGCACCGCCATCGCTTTGTTTTCTTCGCCAGGGCTCCAACTCCAGACATCAAGGTCGGCGGGGTTGAGAGTGGCGATGAAGACGGTGCGCCCCGAGGGGTGGGCGCTATCGCGCTCGTAGAGGTAGAGATTGGGCTTGCCGGCTTCGGCAGATTTGCCCGCTTGGCTCGCCGCGGTGGTGAGAGCGTCTTTGGCGATGAAGTAGGCGTGAGAGCCATCCCCGGAGTAGTCGGCCAGGCCGAGGAATTCGGCGCCTTCTCCGGGAGTGAGGTCAGTGTCGTCTCCAGCCGATACCTGGGTCAGTCGTTCTCCTGCGGGACTCGAAGCTTCATAGAGGTAGAGATCGTTGGTTTCGTCGCGGTCGCTGTTTGTCAGCTGGCGCGAGGTCGAGAAGAAGACCTTGCCGCCTTCCTGGGAGGCGCCGAGGTAGGTGTCACTGCCGTTGCCCGAGCAGGGAGGCGAGACCCGGGTGCACTCATTGGAGATCAACTCGGAGATCTCGGGCCCGCTGGGCGTTTCCAGGCGCTCCATGATCCTCTTCGGTTTGCCTTCGCATTGCCCATTTTCGGGCTGATCCGGCGATGTCGTGAGGTAGACCCGCGAGGCGTCAGGAGAAACCGCGCCGCGCGACGAGTTGGTGCTGCCAACGGTCGCGCCGCAGCTCCCGCCATAGGCGACGCCATCGCGGTCGCGCTGCATAAGCACAAGGGTAGGAACCCCTTCGTCGAGGTAGGCCTCGTAGACGTTGCGGGAGTCCGGCGTGGGCACCGGATCACCAGGGAGATAGGAGAAGCCCCGATCAGTGGGCAACGCACTTTCGTTGATCGAGAAAAGCAGGTGAGAAGCGTCGGTGGAGCCTCCTTCGCAGTGGGCGCCAATCCCAATAACGGAACCGCTGTGGGGTTCGTCGCCGGTGATCGGCACCATGGTCGGTCCGAGCGGTGCGAAGAAGCCGCCAAGAGCTCCGTGGAATGGAGTGGTAATACCAACCGTCGCCTGCGCGGCAGTGGAGCCCCAAAGCGCCCAGCGCGAAAGGTCAGGACTGTAGCTGCATGGGTGGCCAAGCGTGTCGGAGCCCCAGACCAGGGACGGCGGGATCGCGGTCGACTCGGTGCCCCAGCCCGCAGTGCCGCGAGTGGCTATATAGGGGTCATAGAAGCCGGACTGCTTGGGGGTGTCGGCGAGAGCCGCGAGAGAAACGAACATGACGCGTTCGCCATCAGCCGAGAAATTGGGGCTTTCCGCGTACTGATTGAACTTCTTTGACGGGGAGACCATCTCCAAAGCCATGCAGTCGGGAAGGTTGACTGTCCCTTCGGGCAGGGCTTCGGAGATCTGGCCTTCGCGGATTGCCTCGTTGGAGCAGGTCGCCGCCCCAGCAGCGGCGCCGTGGAGCGACAAATAGGCGAGGAGCGATACTGCGAAAGCAAGTAGCCCAATGCTGAGGCGGTGGCTTCTGGTTCCCAGCTCTGTCAGTGCCTTCACGGTGTCCTCACTCTGTGTCTGTTTCGAGATGCTGTGCGCGATCGGATCGGCTCAATCTGCCGTCGAGTGGACCTAGGGGGCCGTTACTGCCCATGTGCCGTAGGCGAAGCCTTCGAATTCACTGCTCGTCGCGAGGACAAGCAAGGCGGATCCCGCCGTTGCTGCTCCCAATTCGACGTTGCTCGAGGCCTTGACGATGAATTCGTTGGACGTGGTTACGTTCGCTTCCGTCGCTGAGTAGATGCAGAGGTTTCCGGAGGCGGCAGTGGGCGCAGCGGCAGTGCCGGTGCATTTCGTCGAGGGGGCTCCTCCCTCCAGTCCCGCTTCGTTCACATAGTGGACGTCGGCTTCGCCGAGCGGTGCCGCAAGCGGGATGGCGAAGGGGATCGGGGCGAAGGTCTGGGAATTGATGACCTCCCCGGGTTCGGGGGAATTGATCAACCCGTCGGCGCTCCAAGCACCGGTCTCGGTCTTACCTGACGGGAGCGTTCCACCAGCCGTCCAGGGGGAACCTTCGTCGCCTTTGACACCGTTGCAGGCGTAGGTGGTGCTGGTGCCAACGAGCTTGGTACCGCCTTCGGTGCAGTTGGCGCCGCCGGGCTCAGTGGTGTTGGTCACGCTGGTGCCATCGGTGCCGCTGACGCCGATGGTCCCGTTATTGCCCGTTTTGCCCTTCTCACCTTCCGGCCCTTCAGGACCAGTGTCACCCTTCGGTCCTTGGGCCCCTGCCGGGCCAGCTGGGCCGGCAGGTCCTGCCTTGCCGGTCTTGCCGCGTGGACCTTGCTTGGCCTTGGCTGAGGCAGTGGCCTTGCCACCGCCTGAAGAATTGGAGGCGGCGTAGGCGCCGCCGAACATGGCGAAGACCAGAGCCATCACAGAGATGACTCCGGGGATGCCAAAGCGCGTGCGTAGCGTCGAGAACATCTAGATCTCTCTCCTTGTCCCGTGAGCCCCTCTGCCCGCCGCTTCCCTTTGCGGCTTCCTCGAGGCTCGGTTTCCCTGAATCGCCTGTCCCTACAGACGGTGCTTCTGAACTATTGCGTACATGAAGTAGCCAAGATTGAAACAGATGCGTTTCAGAGCGTCAAGAAAAAGGTTGTGTTCCTGGAGATCCGGAAACTCGGCTCCCGCGCCAAAACCACTTGGCATCTGAAAAGCCTGGGTACTCGCGTGTTATCGGACCGGATCGCAACACCGGGGCACGGAGATAAATTGGGGGCCGCGGCGATGCCGCGACCCCCGGAGCAACTTCGATTCGATGCCTCGGAATCTCAGATAACGCTATTTAAGCCCGTAGGCACCGGAAGGCGTCCAGCTCAGGGTGCCGCCGGTGCTCCAAGGGAAACCGCCCGTCTCTTTCATCGCGCCGGAGATTCCGGTTTCAGAGATGGCGGACACCGATGCTTCCGAAGGAGTGAGGCTCAATTCGCCGGTCGCCTCGTAGAGCGCTTCTGGGCATCCTGCGGTTTTGGGCTGCTGAATCGTCAGTGCCGCCGCGGGGACCCGAACGAATGTGCCTTCGTTGGTCACCGACCACGGCGCTTTGGCAGCCATGGAGAGGGTGTTGGCTCCGCTCTGACAGAAGCGGCTGTACGCTCCTTGGCACATTCCTTTGAGCGAGGTGACGCGCCCTTTACCTCCAGATTCCAGCACGAGGTAGCCGGTCACCCCAGAGCACGACAGGGTCCCCGTGCTGAGATTGCTAAGGCTCAAGCCGCCCTGCAATTTGACGACGGGTCCGCTGAATACGCCGTATTTACCTGCCGGTGACAGGCTTTGCGTACCGGACATAGCTACCGTGAGGTTACCGGGATTCGCCTTCGCAGCACCAGAAAGCGTCAAAGAGCTCACGGCGTCTTTGTTGTCAACCGTTCTCTCTACGAGGGTGTTTGTGACTGTGATGGTGCTGTGGCTTTTGCAGTACGCCGCTGAGCCTCCGATGTTGTAGGTGACATCGAAGTTGCTGAGGAATTCGCCATTTGGAGTGACGACGCCATACCACGGCAATTTATTCGCGGTCGCCGAGCTTACGCTGCATTTTTCCGCTTTGAGAACGCCTCCCACGGCACAGCCGGAAAAAGTGGCGCTCGAGATTCTGGCGACGCTTTCACCTGGAATCAGCGCGAAAGTCTCATTGCTCGTGCATTCGACTGAGCCGGTTACAGCGGCGTTGAATTTTGTGGTTCCCGCAACCGTGACACTCGGTTCGGCTTCCAACGGAACCCCCGCAGTGGACCACTGGGCCCATTCTTCGAGAGCTTTTCCTTCCTTCTTCCATTCGCTTGCCGAGGCTAGCGAGGGTGCCGCAAATGCGGTTACTGCCAAGGCCGCGACAGCGACCAGCAGCATGGCTTTCATCGATCTCACGCGTGAAACCTCCTGTTGACATATGGACGTGCGCGAGCGTTGGGGCTCGCGGGGCGCTCATCTGAGCGCTGTCGGCGAGTCTCTCCGGCTCGCACCGCACGGCGCCCTGTCAATCTGCTCAGCGCACTTGACCTTTTCCAAGGTCCTCTAGGCGCAAGGCCGTCTCCATCTCCGCCGCATATGCCTCCAATGGACGGCCGATCCTTTGCTCGGCGATCTGCAGCCGGTTGCTGACGGTCTGCCTGCTCACACCGAGGGCAGCGGCGGTCGAAGATATGTGCCGCCCAGTCGCGAAGTAGGCCTTCAGGGTTGCTCTTAAGGCTTTGCCGCCGTCGCGCTCCTCGGCGAGTGGAGCGAGGTAATTTTCATGCAGGGCGTCGACGAGGATCTCGTCGTGCAGTACCGAGGAGAGCAGAGCGACGTCGACATAGCGGACGACCTTGCCGGCGCCATGCTGCGCCACTGACATCGCCGCGCTCGCCTGCCGGTGAGTGCTGCGCCAGCCGTCGATCCCGCGCCCCGGCTCACCGAGCCCCAGGAGCGTGCCCTCCGGCCATCGCATCAACTCGACGGCGGCGAGTAGTTCCGTGGCCTTTAGCTTGCGCGAGCTGCCGAGCCAGACCCACACTGTTTGCTCCTCCGAGGTCACCGTCAGCAGACTGCAATCCAAGGAGCTTGCCAGCCCCCGCATCGCTCCAACCGCGCTTTGCCCTGAGGCGACCAGCGCGATATGCCAGGCATCGATCTCGTAACGCAATTCCGAGGTGTCGAGCAGCTCTCCCGCCAGGAGCCGCCGAACTCTGTGCGCCCGCCGCTGCTCGACGCTCTGCAGCCTTACATCGGCCTCCTCGGAGTACTCGCGGGCAACGTTGGCGACCAGGCCATCGAGCAATGCCGACACCGACCAGAGCAGGTTCTGCAGCTCCGCGGTATGGAGCACCCCACTGCGCTCCGTCTCCTGGATGACGAAATCGCTGAGCAGCGAGTAGCCGGCGAAGTAACGGCGCAACACGGTGTCGAGGCTGACGCCGTTGCGAGCTGCGGCGCGGGCCTGATCCAGGAGCTGAGAGGGGGCGGGCGGGCGGTGGTCCTCCCCTGCCTCGATCCCGGCGATGCCGTAGTCCAGGGCAGCGCCAACCGCTCCTCGCAAGCCTGACGCGTAGTCGGGATCATCCACCTCAGCGGGATCCGAGACCGCCACGACGCGGGCCAGCATCGCACGCTCAATCTCCGAGCGACGTTCAATCAGACGCTGCGAAAGCTCTGCACGCGGGCGGCGTGGTAGCGCCCGGCGGACTGTCGCCTTGATTTTCGCGATCCTCTCCCCCTGCCTGGTGCAAACCCTGGATGTCCCGACTGAACGTCAGCGTACACAATTCAGCCGTAAGTGGAACAGGTGTGGTTCGCGGCGTCAAGAAAGGCCGCGAAGGAGCGCCTAAGTCTTCGCTGGCTTGCTGCGAGCCCGTTTCGTCTCGCTGCGGGCAACGCTGCGGATCGTTTTGCCGAGCGCTTTGTCGGTCGCCTCGGCGATTGCGATCTGGAAGACGCCCATCAGCACGTCGGCGCCGAGGGGGCGGGTGCGCTCGAGGGTCTCGCGCACTTTCGGCCAGTCACCGTCGGGGCGGCCGGCTTCGTCGAAGGGCTTCCAGACCTGCTCGATGAAGAGATCGGTGAAGAGCTGGGCGATCTCGTCGGCCTTGCGGCGCAGCTTCTCCGCCACCGCGAGGACGGCGTCGGGGCTCATGCCGACGTCCGCCAAGGCGGCCGCCGCATTCATCATCCGCGGGCTGATCACCTCGACCTTGCCGTCGGGCAGGGAGCGAATCGAGCCGAGTTTTTCGCCCCGTTCCAGCATCTCGAAGCCGCGCCCTTCTTCGACCTCTTTTTTCCAGAGCTCGGCGAGCTCGACCAGCTCGACGATTTCCGGCGTCTCCTCTTCGAAGGGGGCGCGCAGGGTGCGGGTGAGGTCTTGGATCTCCTCGGCGGAGCCGTTGACCCCTTCCATCATGCGGCGGATCGCCTCCAGGTTGAGGCCCTCGGCCTGAAGTTCACGGGTGAGTTCGACCCGGGCGACGTGATCGTCGTTGTAGTAGCCGGTGCGGCCGTGGACGACCGGCGGTGGCAGCAGCCCACGGGTCTGGTGAGCACGGATGTTGCGCACCGTCATCCCAGTCCGCTCGGCGAGCTCGCCGATCGTCATCTCGCCCTGGGCGGGTTTGCTCATCCCCGCATGGTAAGCGGGAAACGCTGCCCGTTCATCTTTTTTGCCTGGTCCGAGCAGATGAATGCGATTGCCTCGGCAAGGTCCTCGGCGGAGGTGAACGTTGGGAAGTCCTCGTCCGGACTCTCCGCGCGCATGCGCGGCGTCAGGATCGCGTCGACGACGATGATGTTGGCAGTCGCCGTCGTCCCTTCGAAGCCGTCGGCGAAGGCGAGCGTCCATGCCTCGGCCGCGGCCTTGGCCGAGGCGTAGGCCGCATTGGTGTTGGTCGGCGCCTGTCCCTGCTTCGAGGAGACGAGGACGAAGCGACCGTGCTCGCTGGCCAGCAGCGCGTCGTGGAAGGCGCGTGTCGTGTGCTGGACGGTGCGGACGAGCGAGTCGTGAAGAACGTCCCAATCCGCGAGCGACGCCTCGTGCAGGGGCTCTCCCCCACGCCAGCCGCCGACCAGGTGCAGCAGCGCATCGACCCGGCCGAAGCGCTCGACCAGCGCCGCGCACCAAGCCCGCGTCGCCTCCTCGTCGAGCAGATCGACCGCGCGCCCGTCCCAGCGTTCGGCCGGCAGATCGAGCCCAGCGCCGACCTCGTCGACCCGCTCCTGGTCCATGTCCGTCCCGGCGATCGTCGCCCCAGCCCCCGCCAGCCGCTCCGCGACCACGGGTCCGAGCCCGCCGGCAACCCCGGCGATGGCGATGACGCGGCTCTCGAGGTCACTCATTGAACCAACCTACCGCCGCGCGCCGGTGGCCGAACTCGCGGACCGGCCATCGTGCATCGCGACTACGTAGACCCGATCAGACAATTCCTCGTAGAGGTAGACCAGGATCATCCAAGACCAAGGGCCGAGCAAGAACCGAGCGGGCGCCCATCGGCCTTCCAACTCGGCACCGGCAAGCGGAAAGACTTCCAGGGTTCTCAGAGAACGGGCGATTCGAGCCCAGGCGTCGTCCGGAAGGCTGAGCGTCGAGATCGCCTCGTTCACGTCCCGCTGCGCCTGCGGGGTGATGATTACCTGCGCCACTCAGGCGAGTTGGTCGAGCGGTGTTCCCTCTCCCCGACCGGCCTGGGCCAAGCCCTCCTGCGTCCGCTCCCATGCGCCCGGAATCGAATCGAGTATCTCGGTGATACGCGCGGCATCCGGGTCGGCGTCATCGAGCGCTGTGGAAAGGAGCGAGCGGGCAAGCGTCCCCTCCTGCACATGCGTGCGCTCAGCGAGCCTTGCGAGCTTGGCCGCATGCCCGTCATCGAGCGTCACGTTGATTCGTTTGGCTGACGCCGCCACTGCGTTCAGGGTACACAAGCCAACACGGCGTGTGCAAGAAATGGGGGAGGCAGGATTCGAACCTGCGTAGGCAGAGCCAATGCGTTTACAGCGCATCTCCTTTAACCACTCGGACACTCCCCCGAGTACGCGGCGACGATTCTAGGGGACCGATCTGTCCCTGGGGCTAGGCGACGCCCAGCCGCTCTTTCATCTGCTCGTTGAAGGCCGTCAGGGCCGACATCGGGCGCATGAAGACGGTGAGCACGGCGACGCGGCCGTCGTCGTCGAGCTCGAGGAAGTCGATGCCCTCCAACTCGCGGTCGCCGACGTTGGCCTTGAAACGAAGGGCGACGGAGTTGCCTTCGTGCAGCTCGTCTATATAAGTGAGGTCTTCGAGCGTGGCGGCGACGTGGGTGAGGACGGCGCTGACCATCTCTCGGCCCTCGAAGCCGCGGAAGAGGATCGGACTGTGCAGCTCGACATCCTCTCGCAGGGTCTCGGTCAGCAGGTCGAGGTCCTTCGCTTCGGCAGCGACGCGGAAGGGGTGCGGCTCGGCCATTTGCCCACTCTACGTCTTGGCGACTTATGCGTCCATATGACGCATAAGTCGCCAGACCCTTTGGGCCTGAGATACTCGCGCCGTGCCAAGCGACCACACCCTCGCGCGGATCTCCAACTCGCTCGGTGCCACCGGGCTGCGCTGGGCGGGCAAGCTCAACACCCCGCTCTACCGGCTCAGCGGCGGACGCATCGGCGGCAAGGTCGGCCGTGCGCCGGTCCTGCTCCTCACCACCACCGGGCGCAAGTCGGGGCAGCAGCGCACCGCCCCGGTCGTCTACCTCGCCGACGGCGACAACGTCGTCGTGATCAACACCAACGCCGGCAACGCCAAGGTCCCGGCCTGGTCGCTCAACCTCGAGGCCAACCCGGAGGGCGAAGTCGAGGTCGGGCGCAAGCGCTACGCGATCCGGGCGCGGATCGCCGAGGGCGAGGAGCGCACCGACCTCTGGCGCAAGCACAACGAGCAGTACGCGGGCTTCGACGACTACCAGGAGAAGCTCGACCGAGAAGCCTCGGTCATCGTGCTCGAGCCGCGCTAGCTGGCTTCGCGCAGCATCTGCGCCTCGGGCAGGGCGCGCAGCTTCTTCAGCGTGTTGGTCTCGATCTGGCGGATCCGCTCGCGGGTAACGCCGAAGGTCCTCCCCACCTCCTCGAGCGTCAGCGGCTCGAGGCCGGAGAGCCCGTAGCGCAGCTCGATCACCTGGCGCTCGCGCTCGGGCAGGGCGTCGAGCGCCCGCCGCACGCCCTCGCGCTGCAGGTGCTCGCTCGCTTCCTCGAAGGGCTGCGCGACTTCGTCGTCGGCGACAAAGTCGCCGAGCTCCGATTCGTCCTCGTCGCCGACCGGCTTCTCCAGCGAGACCGGCAGCTGGGAGACGCGCAGGATGTCGCGCACTTCGTCGAGCGGCCAGCGCAGCTCGGCGGCGATCTCGAAGGGCTCCGGCTCACGCCCAAGCGACTGCACCAGCTGGCGCTCGACGTGGGTGACCCGGTTCAGCTTCTCGACCATGTGGACGGGGATGCGGATCGTCCGCGCCTTGTCGGCGATCGCCCGCGTCACCGCCTGGCGGATCCACCAGGTCGCGTAGGTGGAGAACTTGTAGCCGCGGCGGTAGTCGAACTTCTCGACCGCGCGAATCAGACCCAGCGAGCCCTCCTGGATCAGGTCGAGGAAGCTCAGCCCCCGCCCCAGGTAGCCCTTGGCGATCGAGACGACCAGCCGCAGGTTGGCCTCGACCATCTGGCGCTTGGCGATCATGTCGCCGCGCTCGATCCGTTTTGCCAGGTCCACCTCTTGCGCCGCGGTCAGCAGGTCGACCTGGCCGATCGAGCGCAGGTAGAGGCGCAGCGAGTCGAGGCTCGGTTCGACCGTCAGGTCCAACTCGGAGTCTTTTTTCGCGCCGGCGCCGTTGGCCTCTTCGGCCCGCGCTTCCTTGTATGCGCTGACGCCCTCCTCGGCCAGGACTTCGACGCCCTGCTCGACCAGGTGCGCGTGCAGGCCGGAGATCTGCTCCTTGGTGACCTCGACCTCCTCGAGCGTGGTCGCGATCTGCTCGAAGGTCAGGTAGCCGCGCTCGCGACCCAGCGCGATCAGCCCGCGCAGCTCCTCGGGCTCCGCAAACGGCTGTTCATCCGAATCCTGATCCAGTCCCACGGGGACCGTCTCCAACGGTTCGATCTCGCTGCCTCCGGTGCAACCCTGTCCCCCTTCCCAGGGGAGGCCGACCCCAACGCTCCGGCCGCAGCAAAGTATAGGCAGAAGAAATCGGTTCGGTCACGGCCGTCGGACACCGGCCGAGGGGGCCGGTCGCTTACTCTTCATAAGCCGTGGCCAGCCGCACGACGATCCCGCCCGCTCGTTCCGCGCCCGACGTGCAGGCCTCGGTGCCCGCCACCCAGGTGAGCCTCTCGCGCGTCGGTGTCACTGGCGTCGAGAAGGTGATCCGGGTAAAGGCCGACGGCACGGAGAACCTCTACCACGCCAATTTCGAGTGCTTCGTCGACCTCGAGCCGCGCCAGGCGGGGGTCCACATGTCCCGCTTCGAGGAGAACGTCGGCGAGGCGATCGACGCGGTCGTCCTCGGCGAGGCCTTCCGCGCCGAGATCCTCGCCTCCCACATCGCCCAGCGCGTGCGCGAGACCCAGGGCGGCCGCCGCGCCGAGGTCTCGGTCGAGGCGCGCTACCCGGAGACGGTGCAGACGCCGGCGACCGGCCACTCGACCCAGGAGATCTACGGGCTCTTCGGCACCGCCGTTGCCTCCCAGCGCGGCAACCGCACCCTCACCGGCGTGCAGGCGCAGGGCATGACCGCCTGTCCCTGCGCCCAGGAGATGGTCGCCGAGCTCGGCCGCGAACAGCTCGCCGCCGCCGGCTTCGACGCCGAGCAGGTCGAGCGGGCGATCGAGGCGGTCCCGGTCGCCACCCACAACCAGCGCGGCATCGGCACCCTCTACATCGGCTGCCCCGAGGGTGGCGAGGCTTGGATCGACGCACCGGAGCTGCTGCGCATCGTCGAGGGCTCGATGAGCTCGGAGATCTACGAGTTGATGAAGCGCCCCGACGAGCTCGCCGTCGTCGCCAAAGCCCATGCGAACCCGCGCTTCGTCGAGGACTGCGTGCGGGAGATGATCCGCGCCGTGGTCGAGGGCTACCCCGACCTGCCGGCCGAGGCCTTCGTCCTGGCCCGCCAGGAGAACCTGGAGACGATCCACCGCCACAACGTCGTCGCCGAGCGCTACGGCACCCTCGGCGACCTGCGCCAGGAGCTCGCCACGGGCGAGCACACCGAGCGCCACACGACGATGCGCGAGTGGCTGGAGTCGCCGGGCGCCTAGCTCGGCTTGGTTTTCGCCACCGCGCGCGCTTCTCGCTCGGCCTCGATGCGGCGGCGCAGGCCGAAGAAGTAGTCGGCGCCGCTGATCAGGGTCACGGCGACGGCTAGGTAGACGAGGACGTCGACCCAGGCCGGGGCCGGGTTGGTGGCGATCAGGGCGATCACGGCGGCGATCTGCAGCACGGTCTTGACCTTGCCCAGCCAGCTGGCGGCGATCACGATGCCGCGCTCGGCGGCGATCGCGCGCATCACGGTGACGGCGAACTCGCGGGCGATGATCACCATCGCCACCCAGGCTTCGAGCCGGTCGAGCGAGACCAGCGAGACCAGCGCGGCGACGATCAGCAGCTTGTCGGCGATCGGGTCCATCAGCTTGCCGAAGGTGGTGACCGCGTCGCGCGAGCGGGCGAAGTAGCCGTCGAGCCCGTCGGTCAGCGCGGCGAGGGCGAAGACGGCGGCGGCGAGCGCGTCGCCGTTGGGGGTCTCGCCGAGCAGGGCGACGACGACGACCGGCACCGCGAGGATGCGCAGCAGGGTGAGAGCGTTGGGGAGGTTGAGCGGGAACATCCCGCTCAGGCGCTCCCCGCCGGACTCTTGGCGGCAGCGGCGAGCTCCGCGTCGCGCTTGGCGAAGTAGTCCTCGCCCTCGATGCTGATGTGGGGGACGATGCGGCCGAGCCAGCCGGGCATCCACCAGGCCCACTTGCCGAGCAGGACCATGATCGCCGGCACCAGCAGGCAGCGGACCAGGGTCGAATCGATCGCGATCGCGACGGCGAGGCCGACGCCGAACTCCTTCACGATCGGGTTGCCGTTGAGGACGAAGCTGGTGAAGACGCAGACCATGATCGCCGCCGCCGAGGTGATCACCCGGCCGGTGTTGGCGAGGCCTTCGATCACCGCGTCCTTCTCTTTGCCGGTCTTCCGATAGTGCTCGCGCATCTGGGTCAGCAGGAAGACCTCGTAGTCCATCGAGAGCCCGAAGAGGATCGCGAACATCAGCAGCGGCACGAAGCTGACGATCGGGATCGCGTGGTCGAGGCCGATCAGCGAGGAGCCCCAGCCGAGCTGGAAGACCGCGGTGACGACACCGTAGGCGGCCGCGACCGAGATCAGGTTCATCGCCGCCGCCTTCAGCGGCACCAGCAGCGAGCGGAAGGCGAGCAGGAGGACGATGAAGCTGAGCGCGACGACGATGCCGATCATCAGCGGCAGCTTGTCGCTGATCTGGGTCGCGAGATCGATGTAGCCGGCGGTCTGGCCGCCGACGTAGGAGTGGGTGGAGCTGCCTTTCAGCGCCGCCGGGATCGTTTCGTCGCGCAGGTCTTCGACCAGGCTGACGGTCTCATCCGCCCACGGCGCCGATTTCGAGATCACGGTGAAGACCGCCGCGGTGCCGGCTTTGTCGAGGGTCGGTTCGGAGACCTCGGCGACGTCGGGCGCGGCCGCGATCTTCTTCTCCAGGACGGGCAGCACCGTTTTCGCTTCGCCGGCGCTCTCGAATTCCGAAGCGACCAGCAGCGGCCCGTTGACCCCGGGGCCGAAGCCCTGGGTGAGGCCGTCGTAGGCCTGGCGCGCGGTGGTCGACTTGGGCAGGGCGCTGATGTCGTTCTGGCCCAGCTCGAGCTGCAGCAGCGGGATCGAGAGCACGGCGAGGACGGCCAGGGCGGCGATCGCGGAGCGCCAGGGGCGGTCGGCGACGCCGCGGGCCCAGCGCCGCCAGCCGTGCGGCTCGGCATCGTCGGGGTGCGTCTTGCCGAACTGCACGCGCAGCGAGTTGATCCGCGGCCCGAGCGCTCCCAGCATCGCCGGCAGCAGCGTGGTCGCGGCAAGCACCGCGATCACCACCGCGATCCCGGCGGTGAAGCCGAGTGTGCTGACCAGCGGGATGCCGGCGAAGGCGAGCGAGCAGAGCGCGATCACGACCGTGAAGCCGGCAAAGACGACGGCACCGCCCGCGGTCGCCGTGGCCCGGGCGATCGACTCGCGCATCTCCATCCCGTCGCCGAGCTGCAGCTTGTGGCGGGTGACGATGAAGAGGGCGTAGTCGATGCCGACGCCGAGGCCGATCATCGTCGCCAGGGTCGAGGCCACGCTCGGCACCTGTAGGACGTGCTCGAGCAGGCGGATGATCGAGAGCGAGCAGGCGAGGCCGAGGATCGCCGAGGCGATCGGCAGCACCATCGCCGTCGCGGTGCCGAAGGCGAAGAGCAGGATCACGATCGCGGCGGCGATGCCGATCGCGTCGCTGGCGCCGGTGTCCGGCTTGGAGAGCTGCGAGCCGACGTAGGCGCCAATCGAGACCCTGACGCCGGCGGCCACCGCCGGATTGCCGGCGTCGAGCACCGCCAGCGCCTGCGCTTCGGTCAGTTCGCTGGGGCCGACGCTGAGGATGACCGGCACGTAGGCGACCGAGCGGTCTTTGCTGAGAAACTTGGCGCCCTCGGGGCTGAGCGGGTTGACCGCGGAGTTGACGTCGTGCAGCGCGTTCAGCCGCTGCACCGATTCTTCGACCGCGCTGGCGTACTTGGGCGCGGTCAGCACCTGGCCGGCCTTGGCCTGGAAGACCAGCGGGTTGCTGCCGAAGGCCTGTTCGGGCAGCTTCTCTTCGAGCAGTTCGGTCGCCTTGGTCGAGCCGGTGCCCGGCAGGGTCAGGTTGTCGTTGGTCTTGCTCTCCCCCGCCTGGCCGGCGAGGACGAGGCCGACGGCAAGCACGATCCAGACCGCGATCGTCGGCCAGTGGTGACGTGCGCAGAAGCGGCCGATCGCGTAGAGAGGGGCGGTCACCCGCGCATCATCCCTTTTCGGTGGGCGGAGCGGGTGGCGGCACATCGCCCGCCTCAAAGGCCTCGGGAACCGAGGCGGCGAGGCTCGTCCCGAGCAACTGGCGCAAGGCGACGAGGTGCTGGGCGTGGCTGGCGGCGAGCGCTGCGGCGAGCGTGCGCGGAGCCGGCGTGTTCAGGTGGGGCGCCGCGTCCAAGGCCTCGCTGAGCGAGGCGTTCTCCTCTTCGTAGGCGAGCAGCAGCGCCTCTTCCGCGCTCTTCGGGCCCGGCGCTTCGAATTCGGCCGCTTCGGCGTCGGTTTCGCCCCCGACCCCGCGGATCGCCCTGGTGATCGCGTCGAGGTGGGTCTGATCCTGTCCGCGCAGCTGTCCCGCGACCGCAAGCGGCCGGCCGCGCAGCTGTGCCAGCACCCGCCCGTAGGCATCCACGGTCGTCAGTTCCTGAGAGAGGAGGGTGTTGAGGACTTCGACGTCAGCGGCCTTATCGCTGTCCGTCGCCGCCCCCTGCCCACTGCGACCGCAGCCAGCCACCCCGATCGCCACGGCGATCAGAAAGACAACGACGCGGCCGAAGCCGCGCCGCTGACTGCTGATGGCAAATACTCGCTTCGAACCCATATGCGGGTGCGAAGCATATGAGGAGTTCTAGCTGCTTTTGCTCGAAATTACTAGACCTACTTGGCTGCCTTCTTTTTGCGGCCTCGTTTTGCGCCCTTTGCCGACTTGGCCTCAGCTGACAGGCCCTCGAAGTTCATGAGCACGGCCGTGGCAGGAATTCCCTCCTCGTCAGACTTTGCGAGGCGCTTCGCGCTGGCCGCTTGGATATCGATGAGCTTGGCAAGCGTCTCATTGAGCAGATCCGCTGACTCGCTCCAACCCTTCTCATCAACAACGCCGGGCGTCCAGCTCATGTGCACGTCGTCGCGGGCATTGAAGGTGCCGCCCTCTATGGCGCCGACTACGTCCTGGATGATGCTCTCGAAGACCGAGGCGGTCACCCCAGGCTTGATTGAGTCAGGCAGGTGCTCCCAGTCGCGATCAGCGAGATATGCCCTCTCAGTCGCGCGATAATAGTGCTCGACAGCGCCTCGACGCGGCTCTGTCTTGACCATTTCGATGCATTCGAAGTCCTTGAGGACTTTGACGTGGTAGCTGACCTGGCTGAGGCCCTCTTCTAGCTCCTTGGAGAGTTCATTGGGGCTCGCCATCCGCTCGTTGAGAATCATCAGGATCTGAACGCGCAGCGGATGCGCAAGCGCCTTAACGAGGCGCTGGTCGATCGCACCCGCGCTCTTACTCTTTTTCTTGGTCTTAGTCATTGCAGCCAAAGCGGACTCCTCATTTCGTTTTCGCAAGCTTGAACCACTCCATCGTATTAGACGCAAAGCTGGAATGACAACAATAAATCGGGCCTTTTGCGGGCGCCGAACTTAATACTGGAACTTTTTCCAGCATTCGACTGGTCTAAAGCGTCGGATGGGTCGCGACCCCCAACCGCAAGAGCTGACGATTGCGAAGGGGGTGAGGCAGGGTGAAGATTGGAAAGAGCGAGCACGTCGTTCCCGTGCTCTCAACTATCAAGGGCCGCTAAGCGAGTCAGCGGGACCCGATTCGCTGCGAAGGACGAATCGGGTCCCGCGACCGCACCACTGGCTCGTGATTCAGTTTGCGCATGGGAAGAACCCCAAACGCGGCATCCAACGAGCTTAAGACGCTGGCCCAGGAGATTCACTCGTGCACTCGATGCCCTCGGCTAGTCGAGTGGCGAGAGGAGCGGGCCGCAAATCCGCCCCGCCGCTACCAAGGGCAACGCTATTGGGCTCGCCCTCTTGACGGATTCGGCGATGTAAAAGCCCGCATAGCGATTGTTGGACTTGCTCCCGCCGCCAACGGAGCCAACCGAACGGGTCGTATGTTCACCGGCGATCGATCGGGTGATTGGCTTTACGCCGCGCTCTACCGGGCGGGGTATGCCAACCAACCGACGAGCGAGCACCGCGACGACGGCCTGCGTCTCGAAGATATTTACGTAACCGCCGTAGTCCGCTGCGCACCGCCCGCCAATCGGCCACTTCCCGATGAGCGAGATCATTGCTTGCCGTACCTCGAGCGCGAGCTGGAGTTGCTGAAGAACTGTCGGACGATCGTGGCCCTAGGCGGCTTTGCCTGGGACGGAACGCTTCGTGCTCTCGACCAGCTTGGCGAGGAGGTGCCGAAGCCAAAACCGCGCTTCGGCCACAGCGCAGAAGCCTCAACTGGGCGCTGGAGAATGATTGGCTGCTATCACCCCAGCCAGCAGAACACCTTTACGGGCCGGCTTACTGAGCCGATGATCGATGAGGTTTTTGCTCGCGCTGGCGAGCTTGCCCGGTAGCGCCGGATTGCTCCTCGACGTCAGGGGTTTCGAAGGCCAGGATCGCCATGGTTGCCGGAAGCCCACGCTCGTGCCCCTTCGCCAACCGCAGTGCTGCTGCCTCCTGAATGGCACCAAGCTGCTCAAGTGTCCGATCCATCAGATCGCGCGCTTCACCCCAGCCCTGCAGATCGAATTCTGCGGGTAGCCAGCTGACGTGCCTGTCATCCCGCGCATTGAGAGTGCCTTCCTCCAGCGCATCGACGACATCGTCGAATAGATACTGAAGAGCGCTCACGGCAACATCGGCCTTGATCGAAGCTGGCAAAGCGCGCCATCGGGTCTCATCGAAAATCAGCGTCCTCCTCGCCTGGAAGAAGTGCTCTTTTGCTCCTCGCCTCTGCTTGGTCTCGACCTTCTCGATGCATTCGAATTTCTCCAGCTCTTCGATGTGGTGGTAGAAGGAGCTGACGTCGGCGCCCAGTTCCTCGCCGATTTCGCTGGCGCTGGCGACTCGCTCATTGAGCACCGCGAGGATGTGCTCGCGCACGGGATGGCCGAGGGCTTTGATCAGACGGCGGTCGAAGAACGTCTTCAGCTCGTCCCCTTCGCTCAGCTCCTGCATTGACTTGCCTGGCGTCACGGCGTGCCTCCCCGGGTTGATTGCGGCACCACGATAGATCTCCGTCCGTACCGCAACCGAGCCTTAATTGCGGCGTTTCAAGATTAATTGAAACTAATTTGAGCAATTGGCTGGTCTCAAGCGTACCCAGAGGAGGTGGGCATAAATGCAACGACCGCGACTGAAGCGGACCACTCAGCAGATGGAGGCGCCCAATGGCGACCTCTACCTGCTCCGGCCGAGCGCCGGTGCAGACGTTCACATCGAGGATCCGGACCCGGAGGGACGGCGCCTGCTTGCCGCCCTCGACGGGACCCGGACGAAAGAGGATCTGATCGAGGAGTTCGGCGCCAACGAGGTCGGTGATCTGCTCGCCCAGTTCGAGGAGCTGGGCGTGGTCGAGGACGCCGCCGACGATGACGAGATCCCCGCCGCGGTGGTCGAGCGCTTCGATCGCCAGCTGCGTTATTTCAGCGACATCACCAGCGGGCCGACGGCGGCGCAGTGCCAGGAACGCTTGGCCAAGGCGCGGATCGCCGTGCTCGGCATCGGCGGCCTCGGCGGCTGGTCGGCCCTGAACCTGGCCTGCTGCGGGATCGGCGAGATGCTGATCGTCGACTTCGACCGGGTCGAGCTGAGCAACCTCAACCGACAGGTCCTCTACTCGGAGGCCGATATCGGCCGCTTCAAGGCCGAGGCGGCGGCGGAGCGCCTCGCCGGCTTCAACTCGGCGATGAAGGTCGAGGCGCGGGTGCAGAAGCTCGACAGCGAAGCGGCAATCACCGAGACGATCACCGGCTACGACCTCGTGATCGACGCCTGCGACTGGCCCGCCCACGACATCGAGCGCTGGATCAACGCCGCTTGCTTCGCCGCCGGCATCCCCTTCGTCGCGATGAGCCACTTCCCGCCGGTGGCGCGGGTCGGACCGCTCTACGTGCCGGAGGTGACCGGCTGCTTCAGCTGCCAGGAGATCAGCTACCGGCGCGCCTTCCCGCTCTACGACGTCGCGGTCAACCAGCAGCGGGGCAAAGGCTCACCGGCGGCGACGCTGGGGCCGGCCTGCAGCTTGATCGGCGGCCAGATCGGGCTCGACATCATGCACTACCTGACCGGTCTCGCCAGGCCCTCGACCCTGGGCGTCGGCCACATGTATGACCTGCGCACGATGCGGGTCGATCGTGAGCCGGTGGTGCCGGAGCCGAGCTGCCCGGTCTGCAGCGGGATGCAACCCTCCTCCGACAAAGAGCTCCAGGAAACGGCGCCGCGATAGCTCAGATCTGTGTGGCGATGATGCCGAACAGACCTACGACAATCAGACCACTGACCTGCAGGACCGCTCGTTGGTAGGAGGCGAAGAGCGCCTCGAGGCTGGTGAAGCGATTCTCGATGGATGCCTCAATCCCGCCCAAGCGACGATCGACTTCGTTGAATCGATGGTCGACCCATTCGAAACGCTCGTCCACCCGCTGCTCAAGATGGTCGACCTTGCCCTCAAGGGCATCGAGCTTCCGATCCGTCCAAGCTTCCCTCATCGCCTCCATGATGCCACTGTAGCGGTCGCCGCAGCTCATACATTTCGCAGACATTAGGTTTCTGCAATAAATCCCGCGCGGATCTACGACGGGCGGCGCACACGCGAAAGGAGAGCGACTAGGGGCCCGAGGAAGAGCACGATCCAGCAGTAGGGCGCCAGGTGGGGGTCGAGGAGGGCGACCGGGATCGAGGCGAAGAAGACCGCCGCGACGAGCAGAGCTGAGCGCTGGCCCACCTTGGCTTCCTTAGGCGTGACCCGGCTGAGGCCGGCGCGGCGGGCGTCGGCGAACATCAGCACCCCGGAGAGGAGCACGCCGATCAGGTTGACGGCGTAGAGGATCACCGCCGCCTCGTCGCCGCCGTGGTCGCCGAGCACCTGACTGCTGAAGGGGATCAGCACGATCCAAGCCAGGTAGAAGAGGTTGAGCGCGATCAGGCGCCCGTCAAAGCCGGTGACGTCGCCGAAGAAGCGGTGGTGGACGACCCAGAAGCGGCCGATCACGGCGAAGCTGAGCGCGTAGGCGAAGAGATCCTGTCCCTGCTCCCGCAGCACCGGCCAGAGGTCGTCGTGGCGGACGTGCTCGGGCACGCCCAGGTTGAGCACCAGCAGCGTGATCGCGATCGCGAAGACCCCATCGCTGAAGGCAACGATGCGCGAGAACTCGATCTCGTTCTCCGCCCGCCGCTTGGCTGTCTGCGCCCTCGACACGCCCCCATCATCGAGACCGCCCGCGACGGAACCACGCTCGGCCCCAGCACTCCTACAATGAAGCGGTCCCGCCGACGTAGCTCAGTTGGTAGAGCACTTCACTCGTAATGAAGGGGTCCCCGGTTCAAATCCGGGCGTCGGCTTCCGGCATCAGGGTGCTTCGTAGCGGACGTGCCCGGATCCATCCAGCTCGACGACGACGAATCGCGTGCTGATTGACCCGACGACTGCTCTGCAGGAGAACTTCAGCCCCTCCATCTGGGGAATCGCCGTGGGGCAGCTCACCCGGGCACGCTGCCCGCGCTGAGCCAAGCTGCTCTGCGCAATCGCCCGCTCGATCTTCTCCGTGTTGAGAGTGGCGATCGACTGCGAGGAACCGCACGCCCCAAGTACCAGGCTGGACCCCACGACGAGCGCCAAAACCAAGGCCCGGAGATGCCGCCCGAACGGTGCCATCAGGCGAGCTTCTCGATGACCACGGAAGCATTCGAGTTCGGCTGCGTCCCTCCGATTGGCGTCGCGAGGCCAACTGCCGCACTCGAGGTGTGGTTCCTAACCGTGAGAACAGCGCCCGCGGGAGCGACGAAGATCGCCTGCCCTGTGTTCTGCTGGGTGCCGGCTCCGGAGCCGTAGACGGTTCCCGGAACCAGAGTTCCGTTGACGAACAGGGCCATCTGGCTGGGCTCGGTGCCCGACACGGAGAAGGTGACCTCGTAGGTACCGGCAGCCGTCAACGTGATCCCGGCAGCACCAAGCGCGTGGGTAATGCCAGGCGTCAAGACGCCATTGGAATCGAAGGTCACGTCACCCTCGAGCGGGACGGTCTCTCCGCCCAAGTTGTAGATGTACGCGTACTGCGAGAGTCCGTTCGAGCCCGCGGGGCCAGTCGCCCCAGTGGCGCCTGGCGTGCCGGCTGGCCCTTGAGATCCTTCGGCGCCCGGAGCTCCCTGCTGGCCAGTTTCGCCAGCGGGCCCCGGAGGGCCGGCGGGGCCTACCGAGCCGGTGGCTCCGGCTTCTCCTGGAAGGCCGTCTTCGCCCGCAAGGCCTGCTTCGCCCTGAGCACCTGGAGTCCCACTCGATCCAACTTCTCCTTGGGGCCCGGTGGCTCCCGCCTCCCCCGCGGCGCCAACTTCACCCTGGACGCCTTGCAGACCCTGAGAACCCGCGGGACCGGTAGCCCCGATTTCACCCTGGACGCCCTGCAAGCCTTCAGGGCCAGCCGTGCCCGGCGAACCGGAAGCACCTGTGGCGCCCTCAGCTCCCCTTGCTCCGGGCTTACCGGCGGAGCCAGTGTCGCCCTTGGCTCCCTGTTGCCCTCGCGGACCTGGGTGTGCGTGGCAAGCCGGCGGTGGCCGGTGGCCGCAGCGAAAAGAGGTTCCAGCGCGGCCCGTGAGCCCCGCCGACCCGCAGGGCGGCGGGGGCTGCAACGGGCATGCTGCGACAGCGATCGCGGTAGGACACAGAACAGCAATCGCGCCTACTGCAAAGAGCAGGATGCTCCGGTATCTAGCGCACATAGCCCGGCCCCTCATCGCGTGATGGTCAGTGGAATGCCGGCGCCGATACGTCTCGCCAGCCAAGTGATTGCACGGGTGCCGAGCCGGATGCAGCCGTGTGAAGCCGCCGTCCCGAGAGCGCCCGTGAGGTTGTTTGTCCCGTGGATGCCGATCTGCCCCGGCCCTCCCTCGAATTCCTGGAAGACATTCGACCTGGCGCTGGTGGCCAGCGCGAACGGGCCGCCGGTTTCATAGGAAGAAAGAGCGAGCGCCTCTTCGATGAAGAACGATCCCCGCGGGGTCGGCGTCGAGGGCTTGCCGACCACGGCACGGAAGTGGCGGCGGGCGCGATCGCCGTAGTAGACGGTGACGCGCCGGGACGAAAGCTCGATCAAGATGCGCCAGCCGGTGGAGGTGAGCTTCGTCCGGTTGGTGGAGATCCAGCCCTTGTGACTGTTGGGTCGTCCGGGGAGCCGGACGTAAAGCCACGAGCCCCCCTTGCGGCTGCTTGCACGGCCGAGGATTGGGAGGACGGTTCGAGCTCGGGTCAGTGGCCGGCGGGAAGCGATCGATTCGATCCGGCCTGCCTGCGCACTTGGCCCGGTCCGGGCGACGTGATCGTGCAGCAGCGCCACCAGCGGCTGGCTCGCAGGCGTCGGCGCGGCGGCAGCCGGAGCAACGAAGGCGCATGCGATCGCCGCCGCGACTAGCACCGCGGCCAACCCCGCACCCCCCCGGCGAGCGCCGGAGGGGGTTGGGTCGTTGTCAGCCCTGCGGGTCATCCCGTGAACTGGGAAGGGCCGCGGCGCGGCTGCAGCAGGGCCGCCGCACAGGCGCGATAGGGGAGCGTCATGGTCTTCGCCTGGGTGGCGTCCGTGAACGTGATACGAACGCTGACCTGGTGCGCGCCGGGAGTGGCTCGTACCGACATCGCAAATGGCGAGTTGGTGCGGCTACCGATCGATTTGCCGTCAAGGCTGAAGACGACCCGCTGGATCATCTTGCCGTTGACGGTGGCGCGGAATCCCTCGGTGCAGGCCTCACGCGGCGCAGATCGCACCGTCGCCCTGCCGTTCCGAGATGGCTTGGAACCCTTCGCCCCGCGACCGGAGGCAAGCCGGGAGCCGTTGCCTGGCGTTGCTGCCGGACCAGTGGTTCCGGGCGTGGCTGGCGACACGGTTCCCGGACCACCCGGCGTTTCGCCGGAGGGCGGGTTGGTCGGACCACCCGGCGTTTCATCGTCGGGCGGGTTGGTCGGCCCGGTCGCGCACAGCGGCCGGGTCAGGGTGTTTTCGATCAGGCTGACCTGGCCGTTGCGGGCCAGCATCCTCCCCACCACCGTTGCATTGCTGTTGAGCGAGATCGAGGTCAGCGCCATCAGGGTTCCCTGGAAGGAAGTGGTGGTGCCGAGCACGGCGGAGCTGCCGACCTGCCAGTAGACGTTGCACGGCGAAGCACCGTTGACGAGCACGACCGAGCTGGCCGATTCGGTGGTCAGTTGGGAGCCGATCTGGAAGACGAATTCGGCGTTGGGATCGCCTTCGGCGTCGAGGGTCAGGGCTCCGGTCATCAGGGCCGCCGCGTTGTAGCGATAGGTGCCCGGAGAGAGTTTCAATCCGCCCAGGTCTTCGCCGGAGAGGTCATTCGCCGGCAGCACCGACTGCCCCGCCGCCGCGTCGTAGGCGGTGGTGAGATCGAGCTGCGCCTGGGCGGCGACTTCGGTGGTTGCGTGCGTGGAGCCGTTGATGACGGCTGGCGGGCCGAAGCCTTCGAGTTCGGTGCCCGGTGAGATGCCGAGGTTGCCGTTGAGCACCGACGGCCCGACGTTGGTGACCTTGGCGCCGCCGAGGACCACAAAGGGGCCAGCGGTGCCGAGGCCCACGGGCGCGGCCTGGGCCGCGGCGGGCAGCGCGAAGACGGCGAGTATCGCGAGGGCGATGCCGGCAAGCCGGGTGCGCCTGAGATCGAATCGGTTGGACATGGATGTCCTCCCTGTATGTCGAGCAGTCCTGACGACGGTCCTGATCCCAGCCGCTTCCCGCCTCGGGGGCGGCTCGGGTCATGAGGTCTTCGGTAGCCCGGCTCGCTCCGGCGGAGCTCCGTGGCTTTGCGGATTTCGTCTCGCGACGAGGGTGCCTGTGTCGAAAGGGATTTGCCCTGGTGTCCTGGTCCATCGCCCACCGGTTGGGGCGGCTTGAGCATTCGCTGGCGCAACTCGACGTTCGTTGTCAGGAGTTGCCCAAGCTGTCCGCGTTGGCATAAGCGGCGGCGAACTTGAGCCCCCAAGGCCTCTCTAGACGAATCTATGAGCGGGGACATTCGAACATCTGTGTTCCACTGACTCATGGACTTCGCGGGAATCACTCGATGATCGTCGCCAGCGCGATCGCCAGCGCAGCCCTTTCGCTTGCCGCCCCCGCGCCTGCCACCCTGCCTGGCGACCTTGACGCTGCGGCTGCCTACTGGCAGCAGAGCGCGCCGGCGCGCTGCTCGACCGAGGCCGTCGGCTACGGCAAGCTGCCAAACCGCATGCTCGGCCAGGCGACGATCCCGGACCCGGTGGAAAGTGGACCGTGTGAAATGACGATCGAACTCGGCCTCTCGAAGCGACTCCGCTGCATGACCGTGGTTCACGAGTACGGGCACTGGCTCGGGCTGGAGCACTCAAAGAACCGGCTCAGCCCGATGTACCCGGTCATCGACAAGGGCGCGATCGTCCCTGAGTGCGGACGGACCGCTCAGGCCGCCGCTAGGGACAGTGGCCGGAGTTCGCGCAGGACACCGGCGCAGTAGTCGTAGCGGCCAACTGTCTCGCTGTCATGGCTACCGCTGCCCACTAACAGCGGAATACCACGCCGCAGAAACGGCCTCAGGGTCCGCACCGCCGGACACCTCCAATGCTCATCGACCACGACCCGGGCGCCGGACTCGGCCGCCGCAGTCGCAAGCGAGTCGATCAGGTCCAGAGGCACGTCTCGCTCGTCGAGCCCAAGCCCCGGAAGGACGCTGAACAAGTGGGCTATGACGAGGTGCTCGCGGTGGTGGACCGCGGCGACCGTCGCGCTGACTATCCATCGGAGCACCATCTGCGGATCGAGCTCCCCCGCTTCGATTCGTTCACGCGTGGAGCGAGGATTCATCGGTCCGTCGGGCGACGGCGCCTGACGACTTGCCGCGTACACCGCGTCGATCCCCTCCAGCTCGGCGGGAAGGTCGAGGCAGCCGTAGATATCGAGGATCTTGGCCTCGACCGCACAACGCAAGACGATCGGGGTCCGCTGCCTGCTGTCTCTGATCGCTGCGACGTAGGCGGGGATCCACTTGGTGTCGCCCCGAACCTGCTCGACACAAGCGAGTTCCGTCAAGCCGATCCGCTCGGCCTCGGCGACGTTCTCCTCGATCGTGTTCGCGCCGCCAGAGAAAGTCGAGTGGACGTGCATGTCGTGGGTCAAGGCCGGCTCAGTCATCGGCGAGAACGCCATCGGAGAAATACGGGCCGACCTCGAGCAGGACGGGCTCCCCGTCCGAGGCCTCCTTCAGGTGAATGTTTGCCAAGGAGGTGAGTCCGATCCGCTCCGACGGGAGAACGATCCTCGTGCCGATCTCGGCGAAGAAGAACCGCGCACTGGCAAGCAACAACAGCTCGCAATCCAAAACCGGGACCAGGACGTCGATTCGATGACGCTCGCAGAGTTCGTAAAGCAACTCGGTGTAGGAGTCTTCGTATCCCTTGGCGACCGGCAGCCGTCGGTCCTCGTCAACCAGGTTGAGACCCGGCGCGTTGGGATCGATGTCGGCCGAGAAGATGTCGAGAGCCTCACCGTCAAGCGCCTCTATCGCCGCAACACCGGATCGCCCCCCAGCCCCGGCGACGAGTACGCGTGGGGACGTTGATGCTTTCTGAGGGCTCGGCGCCTCGGTGAGACCGAGCTGGTCAACTTTCATCTCATCCCACTATTCGGGTACCGAGTGAGCGGCACAATCCCCCGGACAGACGAGGTGCGGCGAATATCCCCCGGAAGGACTAAGCGTTATTACGTGCTCGCCGCGTGCCCAGCGGCCGCTATACCTCCCAGGTGATCTGCCCGGTGACCAATGCGATCGCTACGGCATGCGCGCGAGTGTGTGCTCCGAGCTTGGCCAAAGCGTTGTGAACATGAGACTTGACCGTCTCCGGGGAGAGGAATAGGTGCCCCGCGATGTCGCCGCTCTGCAGCCCGGAGGCAACCAACGTCATCACCTCCCGCTCGCGCTCCGTGAGTTGCACCCGGCCCGCTCCCTCAACCATGACTGGTGCCCACGGCGCCTCCCGGGCCATGGCACTCTTCGTCCGCTCGGTGGAATCCTCGTCAGGTGGGATGAAGACGGAGAGGTGGCGAGCAGGCAGCACGTTGGCCGTCGCACTGAACTCGACGGGAACCGGCCCGCGGTCCGGAACGTAGAGCTGATACCACCCCTCCGCGCCCCCGCTCGCCAAGAACGCTCCCCACTGATCCTCGAGCCTCTTGCGCTCACCAGGAGAGGTGAACTCGTCCATCGTGCGCCAGGGGATCTCCTCCCAGGCGACCCCCAATAGATCGCACGCAGCAGCGTTCCCGGTTACCCAGCGTCGCTGGTCATCGGCGATCAGCATGGGGTGCCGTGAGCGCTCGAGTGCCGTTCGCAGGCGCATCGTTGCCTGCGAATCAGACTCGCCATCCGGAAAACCCTGCGCGTTGCCTCCGTTGCCGGGTGGATCAATAGAAGCCACCGCGAACTCCCTTGGCCAAAGATCGACACATGCTGACTACTCGTTCCGTTTTGAAAGATAAGGGACGAGTCCCCAGCGATGCAAGGAAATTGGGCCAAATGTCGCCCTTTTTGCGCGTCTAGCCCCTTTGGGGGATATTCGCCGCGCCTCATATATCTGGGGGATTGTGCTTGTCGAACAAAGCCACAAGAGTGAGGCCTGGCAGCTAGTCGGAGATTCATCACGCCAACCGCTGCCGACTCGTGAATTGCCATCGGGTCCCCTAGGTCTTTCCCCTGCCGGACCTAGGGGGCCACAAAGAAGGGCAGACCGTTTTCCCTCCTCTGTTTGAAATCAGAACCGCCAAGGAAGATGGCTCCTATCTCATATGCGTCGGGGGTGAGCTTGATCTATCCGACTGCCCTCGCCTCGAGCGCACACTGCAAGATGCCGAGGCAAGCCCCGCTGCACGGATCTTGCTCGACCTTGACGGGCTGGTGTTCATCGATGCGGCAGGACTCAACGTCCTCGTCGCGGCCTGGAACCGCTCAGCGGCCGATGGGAACCGCCTGCGGGTAACCCGTGCTGGAGGAAGCGTGGCAAACACGCTTCACCTAACGGCCCTCGACACGGTTCTGCCGTTTGTCGGCGAGACTCCTTAGAGGCGGTCGATGACAACTAGCCCGAACGGATCGAGGTCTCCCCAGGCGGGCAATGCCCAGGCTGGGCTGGCACGCATCCTGATCACTGACGACCAGCCCGAGATGTTGCGATTGGTCGATCGCGCCTTGGGGGATCAGTACCGGTGCGAATTCGCAGGCAGCATTGCCCAGGCGCACAAGAAGCTCTCTGCCACCGATTTTCAGCTCGCCCTATGCGACCTTCAGATGCTCGACGGGTCGGGCCTGGCCCTGGCCGAAGAAATCACCGAAGAACATCCCGAGACTGCTGTGGTCCTGGTCACCGGAAAAGACGATCCGGAGATCGCGCGACATGCCTTCGGTCTTGGTGGCCACGGTGTCCACGGCTACTTGGTCAAGCCGTTTTGGCCGGGCCAGCTGTTGATCACAGTGATGAACGCGCTGCGACGGCGCGAGCTCGAAAACTTCGAGAGTGCACACCGGCTCAACCTCGAAGAGCGACGCCAGACGATCATCGACATGGCGCCGATGCCCGTCTATGTCAAGGACGAGGACTTTCGCTACGTCTTCGCAAACGCGCAAGCAGACGACCTGGCGGGTCAGGCGAGGGGCCGGCTGCTCGGTCAGACCGACGAGGCGATCATGAGCCCCAAGGCCCTGGCGCGCACCCGCGCCGCCGATCAGCAGATCCTCGGGGAAGGCACGACGCATAGGGCGGAAGAAACGCTTGAGATCGGAGGGACCGAGCGAACCTTCCAGACCGTCAAGTTTCCCCTCTTCGACGAGGGGGGAAAGGCCACCGCAGTCTGTGGCATCTCCACCGACGTCACCGCCCAGAAGGAGGCGATACAGCTTCGCGATGAGCTGACAACCGCCCAGCGGCAAGCAATCGAGGAGCTGCAGTCCTCCCGCCTGGAGACGGTGGACCGACTTGCAAGAGCGATCGAGTTCCACGATTCCTCCACCGGCGAGCACGTCACCCGGATGGCAGTGATCGCTGCCTTCTTGGGAGGCAAGTTGAAACTCGACGCCGAGCAGGTACAGCTGCTGCGCGAGGCGGCCCCGATGCACGACGTGGGAAAGATCGGCACCTCCGAAGCGATCCTCCGCAAACCCGGCCCCTTGACCGCCGAGGAGCGCAAAGAGATGGAGCGCCACACCGTGGTCGGCCACGAGATACTCAACGACTCCAAGAGCGAGCTACTGCAGATCGCTGCCACGATCGCCCTCACGCATCACGAGCGCTACGACGGGACTGGGTATCCGCAGGGCCTGGCCGGTGAGGAGATCCCGCTCGAGGGGCGGATCAGTGCCGTCGCGGATGTCTTCGACGCCCTGCTGAGCGACCGCTGCTATCGACCAGCCCTGCCGGTACCCGACGCAGTCAAGGTCATCGAGGACGGCAGGGGAACCCACTTCGATCCCCAGATCGCGGATCGCTTGATCGAGGGTCTGGGCGAAGTGCTTTCTCTTCGAGCCTAAGGGCTGGGATCGACCGCTCCATCAGCGCCGACCCCGCCGGGCAGCAACGGACCAAACCCCTTGCGCGTCATCTCTCCCCAGTGCTGCTTGCGGCGCGCCAGTGTGTACCAGGAGCGCATGCGCACCACCGCGAGCAGCTGGCGGTAGCCGACGTTCTCGGCGACCGCGCAGAGGGTGAGGCGAATCAGGTCGCTCCAGCCCGGGTAGCGACGGAAGGCGCGCTCCTCCATCAGGATCACGAGAAAGCTGAGCACGAGACTGTAGGTCAGTGAAACGGCAAAGAAGGCCAGCGCGAACGGGAGCGAGACGATCCCAAGGGCCAGCGAGAGCACGAACAGGGTGTAGCCAAGGCACTCGATAGTGGGCCCGAGCAACTCGAAGACGATGAAGTACGGCATCGCGACGCAGCCAATTCGCCCGTAGCGCGGCCGCATCAGCATCTTGCGGTGACGAACGATCATCTCGATCAGGCCGCGCTGCCAGCGGTCGCGCTGGCGCACCAGCGTGCCGAGGTCCTCCGGGCACTCGGTCCAGCAGATCGGGTCGGGGAAGAAGGTGATCCGGCAAGGCTTGCCGTGCTCGCGCCGATGGCGATGCAGCCGCAGCACCAGCTCGGCGTCCTCGCCTACGGTGGTCGGGTCGTAGCCGCCGACCTCGACGCAGACGTCGCGGCGGAAGAGGCCGAACGCGCCCGAGATGATCAGCAGCATGCCGCTCTTCGACCAGCCGATGCGGCCGCCGAGGAAGGCCCGCAGGTACTCGATGATCTGCAGGTTGGCGAGCAGGTTCCGCGGCGTGCGCACCCTGGCAATGCGACCGTCCTCGAACTCCGATCCGTTGACGATGCGCACGATCCCGCCGACCGCGACGGTCTCCGGCTCCGCCTGGAACTCCCAGACGAGGCGCGAGAGCGCGTCGGCGTCGAGCATGGTGTCGGCGTCGATCGCGCAGAAGAGCGGGTAGACCGCGTGGTTGATGCCGGCGTTCAGCGCGTCGGCCTTGCCGCCGTTGACCTTGTCGATGACGACGACGTGCGGCTCTAGCGGGCTCGTGTACACACCGCGGACCAGCTGGGTCGGGATGTTGGAGCGCGGGACGCGGCCGACCTTGACCAAGCCGAAGGCATCGGTGAGCGCCGCCAACGTCTCGTCGGTCGAGCCGTCGTTGATCACGACGATCTCGAACTCGACGAACTGCGAGGTGAGCAGCGAGCGCAGCGAGGCGACGATCGACGGCGCCTCGTTGTAGGCCGGTACCAGGATCGATACGGGCATGCTCATCTCCGACTCGGCGACAGCGCGGTAGTCGCGCATCGGCCGCCGCTCGACGTAGTCCTCGATCGCCCGCCAGCCGACCACTGCGAGCACGGTGAAGGTCAGCTGCAGGACGACGAAGTAGCCGAGCGTGAAGACGTTGAAGCCGTGCAGGATCTGTTCGAGCAGGCCGGTCATGCCGCCGCGTGCTCCTCGATCACCGTGTGCAGGGCGAGCTGCTCGCGAGCGCGGTCAGCGGCGTAGCGATCATCGTGCTCGAGGGCGCGCTGCAGCGCCCCGATGCCGGGCTCGCCGAGCTCCCGCAGGGCGCGAGCCGCATTTGCGCGCACCCACCAGGCGCGGTCGGAGAGGCAGTCTTCGAGTGACTTCAGGGCATCGGCGGCGCCGAGCGTGCCGAGCGACTTGGCGGCCTGGGCGCGAACCGGCCAGTCCTGCGATGAGAGTGCGGCGATCAGCGCCGGTACGCACGGGGCTCCACCGACTCGCCCGAGGGCACGTGCCGCAGAGATCCGCACCTCGACCGAGTCCGCGTCCAGCAGCTCCGTGAGCGTGGCCGCAGCACGGGGGTCGCGGGCAAGCCCCAGTGCCCGTGCAAGGCTCGCGTCGAGCTCCACCTCGTCGCCGCAGGGCGCGATTCCAACGAGGACATCGGCGACCGCCGAGGGGCCCTCTTTCACTGTGGAGACGATCGTCTCCACCGCCCACGGCGCTCCAAGCCGCTCGATGATCCGCTCCGGCGGCAGCAGGTGGGCCATCAGCGCCCAGATCAGCAACTCGGCGGCACGCGGGGTGGCTGCTCGGGCGAGGCCGGAGCAGGCGACCAAGCGTACGTCGGGGTCAGGGTCTCCCAACAGCGGCACGATCTGCTCGACGACCTCGGGGATGCCGGGTCGCGTCAGCAGCAGCGCGGCGCGTGCGCGCGTGGTCGGGCGGCGAGCTTTGAGGTCCATTTCCAACCTCGACCGGAGTTCGGATGAGTCCATCGCACGGCGGAGATTGCTGACCTGCTCGCGGGAGAGCGTGGGATACACCGCATCGATGGAGACCGCGAGATCGACCTGGGCCGCGGCGCTCCATGCCTCGCCGCAGATCGCGGCGGCGTCGTCGCTGCAGAGCGCTGCCGCGTAGTGGGCACGGCGATCGCTCGATCGCAACTCTCGGCGATCGCGCAGCAGCTTGCGTGTGACAGCGAGACCGACGAGCACCATCCAGAGCACCAAGCTCGATCCCACCAGCACGATGAGACCAGTAAGGGAAGTCATCGTCACCCTGCTATCGACGTTCCCACTGTCCACCTAAAGCGTGCCCGGCAATTCCCTCGCCTCAAGTCCGCGACCGGATGGTCGATGAACACCCAGTCGCTTTCGCTTCCTCCCACCTACGCAAGGACTCTCTATGTCGCTTCGCCCTCGCCGCTTGCTGACCCCTCTGATCCTCGCCGCTGCGTTTGCCGCGATCAGTCTCGTTCCGACCGCGGCGCCTGCCGCGACCTCGTCGAGCGCGCCCTCCGCGGCCGCAGCCTCGGTGCAAGCAAACGGTGCGAATCGCGCTGCTCGCCCCGGCAACCATGTGCGCCATGCCTGGCCCGCTAAGAAAACGCACCGCCCGAAGCGGGCGATCACGCGGTGGCTGGCCCGCCAGGTCGGCCCGAGCAAGCCGGTAGCGTGCTCAAAGCGGCCCGCGAAGGCACGCAACCGCTGCGTCGCCCGTCACCGTGGGGGAAATGCATCGGCCTCCGCCGCGGTACCAACCGCGATGCGCACCGCCGCGGCGCGGCCAGGAACGAAGCCCTCGCAGAGCGAGAAGGTCGCGCTTCGACTTGCGACCGGCAAACGGATCACATCACTGCAGCTGATCCGCTCGTTCGACATACCGATCGACGACCCCGCCTACGAACGCCTGCTCAACTGGTCCTGGACCTATGACTCCGCCGTCGCGGCCACCGCGTTCGCCTCGGTCGGCCTCCAGGACCAGGCCGGTCGCCTGCTCGACCAGCTGGCGGCTCTGCAGCGCAAGGACGGCTCGATCGAATTCGCCTTCGATGTCCTGACCGGCGAAAGCAGCGGCACTGTCCGCGCCGGCTCGGTTGCATTCAACGCGATCGCCTTCAGCGACTACGACTCCAGCTTCGGCAGCACGCTCTACCTCGACAGCGCCCGCCGCGCGGTCGACTACCTGCTGTCCCTGCGTAACGAGGAAGGGCTCGTACGCGGCGGCCCTGACGTCAAGTGGGTCTCGACCCAGCACAACATCCTCACCCTGATCGCGCTGATGACCCTCTCCCAGCAACTGGAAGAACAGGGCGACGAAGGCACCGCGGGCGCCTACCGCGAGGCCGCTGCGGGGATCGTCAAGGGCATCGACTCCCAGCTCATCGTTCGCGACGGGGGGCTTGAACATTTCCGCCAAGGCGTGGGAGATGAAGTAGTCCCGCTCGACACACAGGCACTCGGCATCGTCTATGCCCGTTTCATCGGCAACGACGACCTCGCTAAGCAGGTCTACGAGTACGCCCAGCAGAACTTCGCCATCGGCGATCGCTCGATTGCCCTCTCGGACAAAAGGGCGAGCTACAACATGACCTACGAGGCCAAGGGCCCGTTCAGCGGCTACCGCCCCTACATCGGCAAGCGGGCGCCTGACGTCCTCTGGTTCGAGGGGACCGCGGAGATGCGCTTCGTCTCGAGCTTCCTCGGCCAGTCGACCGAAGCACTCGACGCGAGCATGAACTCCTGGTGGGACGTGACCCGCAAGCAAAACCTCGCCCCGCTCGGTGCCGACCGCACCATCACCAACAGCCCCTACAACGAGTACCACGTCTGGCCGACCGCGGCCGCCGGCGCCTGGACGGTCCTCAGCGGAGCAGCGCAGGACACGGCATGGGCGGATCCGTCGGCGGCCAGCGAGCAAGCAGTCCTCGAACTGCTGCGCTGATCCGCCAGCCCGGACGTTCGTTATGTAAAGCACGCCTGGGAGAAATCGGAAGTCAAGTGGAGACCCCGCTCGACGATGGGCTGAAGGAGGATGGAACCCCTTCAGACCGACACCCGCACCACAGGAGCCCGCTTTAGACGGTGGGCTCCTGTCGCGATCGGGGCGATCTTTGGCCTGGGCCTGGCCGGCCTGCTAACGGAGATCGTCCTTGTGGTGGCAGGCTCTGCCTCCGGAGACATCGCCCTGCGAAATTGCCTGGTCACAGCGGTGATGTTCACGGCCGCTGCAGTCACGTTGCTCACTGGGGTCAGCCGTCCCCCGGGAGCCCGAGCACCCTGGCTCATGCTCGGTCTCGGCATTCTCGGCCAGGCCTGCGCTTTTCTCATCCTCTTCTTCTTCCAGAAGACCCTGACGACGTTCCCGAGCACGGCGGACACCTTCTGGCTTGCCTTTTACCCCTGCGCCATTGCGGCCATCGTCCTGCTCGTTCGGGGCCAGCGCCGATCCGAGCGGCTCGGCGTTTCGCTGGATGCAGCGATCATCGCGACAGCGGTCGCCGCGGTTGGCTACGAGCTGGTCTTCAACGGATTGATCGACTCCAGCGCGGCCTCCGCCGTCGTCGGCGGGCAACTCTCCTACTCAGTCCTCGACTTCGCGATCCTGGTGATGTTGGTCTTCGTCTGCGCGCCGAGCCGTGCCAGGGTCGGAAAGGCCTACATCGCCCTGGCGGCCGGCCTGCTCGTGCAGTTGACGAGTGACATCCTCGTCGTCAGGGAGATCTCCAACGGCACCTACGCCCCCGGGACGCTGCTCGATGCCGGCTGGCCCACGGCGATGCTGCTGCTGGCCCTCTCCTCGCGTTTGGGGACCCACCTCGAGGGCACCGGCGCCCTGCGCGGACGACCTCTTTTCGGCGCGATCGTGGTCGCCTTCGTCGCCACCTTCGGGCTCTTGATCTCGGAGATGCTCGGCGATCGCAACCCGATCGTGATCGCCCTGGCAGCCCTGGTTCCCTGCCTGATCATGATCCGCCTCGTCGCCTCGGTCCAGGCAAACGAGCGCCTGGCGCGGGACAACGAGGGGATCATCAACGCCGCCGGAGAGGGCATTTTCCGCGTCGATCCCAAGGGTCGGATCACCTACGCAAACCCAACGGCGCTCGAGATGCTGGGCTACTCGGCAGAGGAGGTGCTCGGGCAGCGCTCGCACGAGCTGCTCCACCACACTCGCGCCAACGGAGCGCCCTACCCGGCCTCCGAGTGCGCGGCCGGCAAGTCGCTGAGCGAGGGCGCGACGCGCCGCATCACCGACGAGCTCTTCTGGCGCAAGGACGGCAGCAGCCTCGCGGTCGACTACACCAGCACGCCGATCCGCGAGGGCGGCCGGATAGTCGGCGCCGTCACGGTCTTCGATGACGTCACCCACCAGCGCCAGATGAAGGATCAGCTGCGGCACCAAGCCGACCACGACAGCCTCACCGGCCTCTTCAACCGACGCCGCTTCGAGGAGGAGGTCTCGGGCCAGATCGCCTACGCGCAGCGCTACTCACGACCCGGTGCCCTGCTGCTGATGGACCTCGACACCTTCAAGTTCGTCAACGACTCCTACGGGCACCCGAGCGGCGACCAGGTCCTCAGCGATGTCGGTGCCAGCCTCAGCGCCTCGGTGCGGGAGACGGACGTGGTCGCCCGGATCGGCGGCGACGAGTTCGCCGTGCTGCTGCGCGAGGCAGAGGAGCTGGAGGCGATCGCGGTCGCCAAGAAATTGGTCGCCGCGATCAGGGCAGGGTCGAAACCGACTGTTGGCGCCAGTATCGGAATCGCGCCGTTCGACGGCGAGGTCGAGAAGACGCCCGACGAGCTCCTGGTCGCGGCCGACATTGCGCTTTACGAGGCCAAGGAGATGGGCGGCGGGACCACCGTTCTCTACACGGGCCAAAGCAGCCAGGCCCTCACTTGGGTGGAGCAGATTCGCAGCGCTCTGGACGAGGATCGGCTGATCGTTTACTCGCAGCCGATAGTCGACCTGAAAACTGGCCGAGTAGCCCGCGAAGAGCTGCTGGTGAGAATGGTCGACCGCCACGGCGACAAGATCCCGCCGACCTCCTTCCTACCGGCGGCGGAGCGGTTCGGGCTGATCCACGAGATCGACCTGCTCGTCCTCACCAGGGCGATCGAGCTGGTCAAGAGCGGAACCTCCGTTGCCGTCAATGTCTCGGTCCGCACACTTACCGACCCGCGCTACCTCGCCGCGCTCGAACGGACGCTAAAGGCCGGGGCCGACCCCGCTCGCTTCGACTTCGAGATCACCGAGACCGCGGCGGTGGCGAACATGAACGACGCGCAAGAGTTCGCGCGCCGGATCCGCGAGCTTGGCTGCAGTCTCTCCCTCGACGACTTCGGCACCGGCTTCAGCTCCTTCACCTACCTCAAGCACATCCCGGCGCAATACCTGAAGATCGACATCGAGTTCATCCGCGAACTGGAGCGAAACCCAGCCGACCAGCAACTGGTGCAAGCAATTGTCTCTATCGCCCGCGGGCTCGGCCAAAAGACGGTCGCCGAGGGCGTGGAGGATGCCGACACCCTGGCCACGGTCCGCAAACTCGGCGTCGACTACGCCCAAGGCTTCCACCTCGGGCGACCCGAGCCAACTGAAGAAGACGTTGCTCAGTCGAGCGCCCCGTCGAGGCTTCAAGCCAGTCGGTGAAGGGCTCCCCGGTCTCAATCCGGGCGTCGGCTTCCCAGTCCAGAGCGGTGCAGCGCGATGCTTCTGGCGGCCTAGCGCTATAGATCGCGACGAGCGACAAGCCAGCTGCCAAGAGCCGTGAAGCCGATGGCGGCGGCGGTCACGCCACAGAAGGCGAGTGGCTCGATGCCGTCTTCGATCGCGTTCCCGTAGTACTTGAAGACCGAGATGTAGCGCACGCCTGAGAGGTCGGAGTCGAGCCTGCCGATCAAGTCGATCACATACATCGAGACCAGGACTCCCGCAACGGATCCGGTGACGACGCTGGTGCGCAGCGACCAGCCAGTCGCAACGACGCCGAGCCCCGCGAACAGCAGCGCCAACGGCCAGACGTTGGCGAAGCCGACAACGGCGGAGCCGAACTCAAGGCCGGCGCCGGAGAGCACGCTGCCGAGCCCGGTGAAGACAATGGTGACCGCCAACACCAGTGCCAGCTCGATCGCCGTTGCCGCGAAGCTCGCCGCCGCGAGAGTGCTGCGCGAGACCGGCGCTGAGAGCAGGACGTCGAGGCGGCCGCTTTCAGCGGCGCCGGAGAGGCCGCTTGCGACCGCCCGCACAGCCAGGTAGCCAAGGGCAAGCGGCACGATCAGGCTCAGCATCTCGGCCTGCAGGTACTGCTCGACATTGGCCAGTTCGCTGACCCCGAACGCTTCCTTCAGCGCTGGCGGATATCCCTTGGTCGCCTTCGAGAGCGCGTCTTCGATCGAGGGGAAGATCGCGACGATGAAGGCAGACCAAAGGCCAAGGGGAACCCCCCAGGCGAGGACCGACCGACGCCGGTCGTGCAGGTGGGTCGCGACCAGATACCTCATCCGGCCCCGTCCTCCTCGTAATAGGTGAGGAAGACCTCCTCGAGCGTCGGGTGGGCGATCTCGACATCGGTGACGTGGTGGCCGGCGATCGTTTTGATCGCCTGGTCGAGATCGCCGCCAATCAGGAAGGAGGCGCGACGACCCTCGACCTTCAGCTCGCTGACCCCCGAAAGCATTTTCAACTCCGCCAAGTCGGCCGGCTCGGTCAGCTCCAGCCTCACCCGGCGCTTGGCCTTGCCGAGCAGGTCAGCGATCCGCTCCACGGCGATCAGGCGTCCGGCGCGCACGATGCCGACTCGGTCGCAGACCCGCTCCACCTCATCGAGCTCATGCGAGGAGATGAAGACCGCGCAGCCGCGTTCGCGCTCCTCGGCCACCAATGTCAGGAACTCCTCCTGCATCAGGGGGTCGAGCCCGCTGGTCGGCTCGTCGAGGATCAGCAGCTCCGGTTCGTGGAAGGTCGCAAGGATGAGGCCGACCTTCTGCCGGTTGCCGCGCGAGAGCTCGCCCAAAGGACGGTCGAGGTTCGCTCGGAAGCGCTTCGCCAGCGTCTCCGCCCTGCCCGTGCCCTCCATTCCACGAAGTCGCGCCAACAGCGAGAGCGCTTCACGGCCTGTAGCTCCCTTCCCGTAGCCAAAGTCCCCAGGCAGGTTGCCTAGCCGCGCCCGGATCGCAACGCTCTCGCGCCGGCTGTCGAGCCCGAAGATCCGAGCACTGCCGGCGCTCGGATGGAGGAGGTCGAGCAGGGTGCGGATAGTCGTCGTCTTGCCGGCGCCGTTGGGACCCAGAAACCCGAAGACCTCCCCGGCCTCGACCGCGATCGTCACGTCCTCGATGCCCCGCGCGCTCCCATAGGACTTCGTCAGCCGTTCGGTCTCGATCACTGACACAGGCGCATACTCGCAGGGCTAAGCTGAGCGAACTACGAGAGGTGAACGGATGAAGGCTTACCAGCTCACGGCATGGCAAACGCCACCGCAGCTGCGCGAGGTGGAGGTACCCGAACCCGGCCCCGGAGAAGTGCTTCTCAAGGTGGGTGGCGCCGGGGCCTGCCACTCAGACCTTCACCTGATGGAGTGGCCCGAGGATCAGATGAACTTCGACCTGCCGTTCACCCTCGGCCACGAGAACGCCGGCTGGGTCGAGGCGGTTGGGGCGGGAGTGAATGACTTGGAGGTGGGCGAACCGGTGGCCGTCTACGGCCCCTGGGGCTGTGGTCGTTGTCGCGCCTGTCGCCGCTCGGCGGAGAATTACTGCGAACGCCAAGCGGAGATCGGGGCGTTCGGCGGCGGCCTCGGCCTCGACGGCGGCATGGCCGAGTACATGCTCGTGCCCAACGCACGATTGCTGTTGCCGCTCGGCGATCTCGACCCTCGTGATGCGGCGCCGCTCTCCGACGCCGCGCTGACGCCCTACCACGCCGTGAAGCGATCCTTGGACCTCCTCGTGCCGGGATCGACGGCGGTCGTGATCGGCGTCGGCGGCCTCGGCCATATGGCAGTGCAGATCCTGCGCGCCATAAGCCCAGCGCGGGTGATCGCCGTGGACACCTCGGCCGAGAAGCTGCAGTTGGCGCGCGACGTGGGCGCCGAGGAGGCCGTGATGGCAGGCGAGGAAGCGGCCGCGGCGATCGACGAGGCGACGGCGGGGCGGGGCGCCGAGCTCGTGATCGACATGGTCGGCAGCGATGACACCCTTGCCCTCTCCGCGCAGATCGTTCGCTTCGAGAGCCACCTCACGGTCGTCGGCCTGGCCGGAGGAACCTTCCAGTTCGGCTTCGGCGCCCTGCCCTTTGAGTGCCAGCTCGCCATCCCCTACTGGGGCAGCGCGGTCGAGCTGATGGAGGTTCTCGATCTAGCTCGGGCTGGAAAGATCCGTGCCCACGTCGAGCGCTTTCCTTTGGATCGGGTCGAGGACGCCTACGAGAAAATGCGGGATGGCACTCTCAACGGTCGTGCGGTGATCTGCCCGCACGGCTGACGGCAGATCGGCAATCGCCGCCTCACAGCGCGAGAGTATGGCTTGCAAGTGCCAGAGCCTCGCGCCCATCGCACCCCAGGCCGTCACACGCATTGGCGTCTGGCCCGTCGCCGGCACTTCCTGCTGCGCGCCGGCACGATGGCGGCTTTGCTGGCGGTCGTCGGGCCGGGACTTCTGGCGGGCCTCTCTGACGATGATCCGGCCGGGATCACCACCTACTCGATCCTCGGCGCCAAGTACGGCTACGAGCTGCTCTGGGTCCTGACCCTCTCCACCGCTGCGCTGATCGTCTTTCACGAGCTGGGCGTCCGCCTTGGGATTGTCACCGGCAAGGGGCTGCTGACACTCGTCCGCGAGCGCTATGGCGGCCGCGCGGCGGGCCTGGTGTTGTCGGCGCTGGTGATCGCCAACACCGGCACGCTGTGCGCGGAGTTCGCCGGGGTGGCGGCGGGGATGGAACTGCTCGGCGGGATGAGCCGCTACCTCAGCGTGCCGCTCGCCGCGATCGGCGTTTCGGCCCTCGTCCTGCGTGAGAGCTTCCGCCACGTCGAGCACTTCCTGCTCGCGCTGAGCTCGGTCTTCGTCGCCTACGTGATCTCGGGGGTGCTCGCACATCCCGACTGGGGCGCAGCCGCCAAGGGCTTGGTCGTACCGAGCATGCCGCTCAACCGCGAGGCGCTGCTCGTCGCCGTCGCCACGGTCGGCACGACGCTGGCGCCGTGGGGCCTGGCATTCATCCAGTCCTACGCCGTCGACAAGAAGCTCAAGGTCAAGGACCTGCGCTACGAGCGAATCGACGTGATCGTCGGCGCCGTGCTGACCGGCGTGATCGGCTTCTTCGTCGTGATCGCCTGCGCGGCGACGCTGCACGTCCAGGGCATCGACGTCAACGACGCGAGTGACGCGGCCCGGGCGCTCGAACCGCTGGCCGGCGACACCGCGGCGACCCTGTTCGGCCTCGGCTTCCTCGGGGCCGCACTGCTCGCCGCAGCCATCGTTCCCATCTCGACCGCCTACTCGATCTCCGAGACCTTCGGTCGAAAAGCCGACATCGACGACAGCTTCGGCGAGGCGCGAGCTTTCTACCTCAGCTTCGGTGCCGTCACCGCCGTTGCGGCAACGGTGGTGTTGATCCCCGGCGCCCCGCTTGTCCCGATCCTCTTTCTGACCCAGGCGCTGAACGCGGTCCTCCTCCTCGTGCTCCTGCCCTTCATCCGCTCGCTCGCCAAGGATCGTGGGCTGATGGGCGATCATGCCCTCGGCCGCACCGACCGCTGGGTGACCGGCGTTGCGCTCGCTCTTGTTGCTGCGTCGGTCCTTGCTCTCGGCGCTCTTACCGTTGGCTCGGTGTAGCTCATACACCGAGGGCAAAGCTGAGCCCGAGCATCACCGCGGCGCCGAGCATCACCCCACCACTCGGCCCGAGCCGCGCCGGACCCGCATATGCCTTCGGCAGCAGCTCAACCGCGATCAAGGCCAGCATGGCGCCCGCCGCGAAAGCGAAGGAGAAGGGCAGCAGCGACTGGATCTGCTCGACGAGGAGAAAGGCAACCAGCGCGCCAACCGGCTGAGGAGCGCTGGTCCCGACCGCCGCCCAGAATTGCCGGCTGCGGCTGAAGCCGGCCGCCGCCATCGGGATCGCGACGCTGGTCCCCTCGGGAATGTTCTGAATCGCGATTGCGAGGATCACGAACAGGCTCAGTCCGGCACGGTCGGAGGCGAAGGCCGTGCCAATGGCGAACCCCTCGGGGAGGCTGTGGACAAAAAGCACGAGGAAGACCAGGGCCGAGGTGCTGGCCCCGGGACCCGAGCGCCCCATGAAGGTGGTGTGAGGGTCCAGCCGCGAACGGACCACGCCCAGCAGCCCAGCTCCCACCGCGAGCCCGCTGAGGACCGCCAGGGTCGAGCCTTCTTCGGTGGCCGGGATCAAAAGGCCCGCAATCGAGGCCACGCCCATCACTCCCGCCGCGAAGCCGAGAAGAAGGGGTGTTAGCTGGGCCGCTCGATGACCGAGAAAGAAGACCGGGATCGCACCCAGGCCGGTGGCAAGGGTCGTGCCACAGGCGGCAAGCAGCAATACGACCACCTGCGGCATGTCGAGATATTAAAAGCAGTCATGATCGCTCCCTTGTTTCGGAGGCACAACCATTAACCGCTCCGGGCTGCACCGCTGGGTACCGGGGATCAAGCTCATCCGGCAGTACCCCGGTCAATCTGCCCGACCGGACCTGGTGGCGGGGGTCGTGCTGGCCGCGATCCTGGTCCCGCAGGGAATGGCCTACGCGGAGCTCGCCGGCCTGCCGGCGGTCACCGGTCTCTACACGACGATCGCCTGCCTGGTGGGCTACGCCCTCTTCGGGCCTTCGCGGGTTCTGGTGCTCGGGCCCGACTCCTCGATCTCCCCCCTGATCCTCGCCTCGATCGCGCCCCTGCTGGTCGCGGGAGATCCGGGGTCGGCGATCGTCCTGGCCGGCATGCTCGCGATCTTCGTCGGCCTGATCGAGATCGGCCTCGGCCTCGGCAAGCTCGGCTTCGTCGCCGACCTGCTCTCGAAAGAGGTGCAGGTCGGCTACATGAACGGCCTCGGGATCACGATCATCGTCGGGCAGCTGCCGAAGCTGTTCGGGTTCTCGACCGACGCCGACTCGTTCCTCAGCGAGGTCAAGGCATTCGTGGACGGTCTCGGCCAGACGCACACCACCACGCTCGTGCTCGGGCTCGCGGTCCTCGGCATCCTGCTCCTGCTCCCGCTTGCGACCAAACGCCTGCCGGCGATCCTCGTCGGGGTCGTGGCGGCCACCGTCGCCTCGGCGGCCTTCGGCCTGGCCGATCACGGGGTCGCGACGGTCGGCTCCCTGCCCCAGGGAGTGCCCACCCCCGGGCTTCCCTGGACGAGTGCGGGCGACGTCCCGGCGCTGCTGCTGGCGGCGCTCGGCATCACCCTGGTCTCGCTGACCGACACGATCGCGACCGCGACCAGCTTCGCGGCCCGGCGTGGAGAAGAGGTCAAGCCCGACCAGGAGATGATCGGCGTCGGCGCCGCCAACGTGGCGGCCGGCTTCTTCCAGGGGTTCGCGGTCTCGACCAGCGGCTCGAGGACCGCCGTCGCCGAGCAGTCGGGGGCGAAGACCCAGCTGGCCGGGCTGGTCGGGGCAGGGCTGGTCGCGGTCCTCCTCCTCTTCCTCAACTCACTGCTCGCCGACCTGCCGCAGGCGGCGCTCGCGGCGGTGGTGATCGCCGCGGCGGTATCGCTGATGAACCTGCCCCTGCTGCGCCGCTACTACGAGATGCGCAGAAGCGCGCTCGGCGTCTCCCTGGTGGCCACCGCCGGGGTGGTGCTGCTCGGCGTCCTGCAGGGAATCGTGGTTGCGGTCCTGCTGGCGATCATCCTCTTCTTCCGTCGCAACTGGTGGCCGCACGGTGCGGTTCTGGGGCGCCCCGAGGAAGTGGAGGGGTGGCACGACGTGACCGCCTACCCCGACGCCAAAGAGCTCCCCGGTGTTGTCGTCTATCGCTGGGAGGCGCCGCTGTTCTTCGCCAACGCGGGCAGGTTCCGCGACGAGATCAGGCGGCTCGCACGCGAGCGCAACCCGGATTGGATCGTCCTGCAATGCGAGGCGATCACCGACGTCGACGTGACTGCGGCGGAGATGCTCGAGCAGCTCGACCGCGAGCTGAACGCATCCGGGGTACACCTCGCCTTCGCCGAGCTGCGCGATCGCCTTAAAGAGCTGACCCTGCGCTACGGGCTGATGGAGACGCTCGACAAAGATCACTTCTACCCCTCGATCGAGGCGGCCGTTGCCGCGATTCGATCGGAGGGCGGGCGAGAACCGCCAGGCTGAGCATCTTCATACACACCATTCCCAATCTCCTTTGAGTGTTGTCGGGGGCCGGTGCCTGCATCCCTTCAGACCCCGGCCCCCGCGCTCTCCCTTGCTCGACCCCCCGCCTGGCACCTCGAGCATCCAGCTCTACGCGCAGCTACACAAACACTCAGGAAAAGTGGTTCCTATCTATGCCCCCGACCTCGGCGACGATCACGTCGACCGCGGCCGCCCCTCCAAGCGCCGGGGCAAGCGCGAGGTAGGAAAGCGCCGGCGCCGCGAGCGGCAGCTGCCCGCCGCGGCCGGAGGCGACGAAGTGGTGGACAACGCCCCACATCGCCCCGATCGACGCTTCTGCCGCGAACTCGCTCGGCCGGCGGGTCGGCGGCGCTCCTCGCCGAAGCCTCCTCGCCAGCTTGGCGATCATCTCGCAGCGCCATTGGATCGCCTCGGGGCCCGGTGAGAAGACCTCGAGGAAGGCGAGGCCGGTGAACGTGGGTTCGCGCGCGAGGTGTTGGCAGAGGTCGACAACCATGCGGTGGATGCCGCTCGCCCAGTCGTCGGCAGTGAGGTAGAGGGGTACCGCTGCGGCGAGGGTGCGATCGCTGAGTGTCTCGAGCGTGGCCAGAAAGCAGTCCCCCACGCCCTCGAAGTGGGTGTCGAAGCTGTGCCTTGAGACGCCGGCGGCGGCGCGTACCCGCGGCACCGTCAGCGTCGCGTACCCCTCCTTGCTCGCCAGCTTCGCCGTGGCCGCGAGGATCAGCGCGCGCTCGTCCTCCAGCGGCATGACGAGAGCGGTCTCGGGTAACGGCGGCACCCCCGCGGCGCCGAGGTCCCGCAGGCGGACCGCGTCGTCGTCACAGAAAGAGAGTGCCCACTGCAGCAGCTCGTCCCCGTCGAGCGCCAGCTGCCGCGGGTTGCTGGATAGCAGCCGCGCCCGGGCCAGCCGGCTGCCACCGGCGACGATGCCTTTCACCACCAGTGGTGGCAGCCAGGGGGCGTCGTCGGCGAGGGCGAGGTTCCTCGCCACCAGGGCCTCGAAGAGCCGGTTCGTACGCTGCATCCGCTCGACCGCGACGGAGCCGGCGGCGAAGGCCTCGACCAGGGCCAGCCGCGCTGCCTGCGGGCTGCCGGTGATCTGATCGGCGAAGGCGAGAAACCCGAGCCGGAGCCGCTCGCGCCACTCCTCCTCGCCCTCCGCGGCGGCGATGATCCCGCCCATCGAGTGGCTGACGATGACGTCGTAGGCGGCGAGGAAGCACTCCTCCTTGGCGGCGAAGAGCTTGTAGAAGTCTCGCTTCGAGATCCGGGCGCGGTTGGCCAGCTCCGCCACGGAGATGGCGTTGTAGCCGTGCTCGGCGACGAGCTCGATCATCGCCTCATTCAGCCGCCCGCGCTGGTGCGCCGCGACCTCCTTCGCCGAATGTCCCGGCCCCGGTTTCAGCGGCGGATAGCGGGCACTCCGCGTTCGCGCGCCTCGCGATGAGTTCCTTGGTGACACTTCGTCAATACCAAAACGGTGAGTACGCCAAAGCTGCTACGCCAGATCGGCAAACGCTGACTGCTGGGGTCTGCCTAAATGACCGCCCCGCCCTCGATCGGGGCGGGCGGGTCAATTTCCCGCAGCCGCATCATCCGAAAGGAATTGAAGAGCCCGAGCAGGCTGGCGATGATCGGAACGAGCAGTGCTACCTGCAGGGAGCGGTTCGTCGCGTCCGTGTTGATGCTGACGACTTCGTCCTGAACCGCCTCTGGCTCTTCGGCGAGCAGCTGTTCGAGCTTCGCACTGCTCGTCACTTCCGCGTCTTCATCGAGCTTGTCGGCGATCTGCTGTTGCTGGTCGGCCGGGATCACGTCGCTCGCTTCGGTCATGTTGGTGAAGCTGAGCGAGAGAACCGCCAGCAGCACGCCCCCCGCCATTGCCAGCCCGAACGAGAGCCCGAAGGACCCCGCCGCCGAGTTCACCCCGGCCGCCTCGCTGATCCGCTCCTCGTTGATCGGGGCCAGCGTGTAGTTGTTGAGCTGGGAAACCAGCAGGCCGAGCCCGGCTCCGGCCAACACCAGTGGGATGACCAGGTACCAGCCGGAGTCCGCCTCGGGCACGAGCGGGACAAGCAACGCCATGCCAACGGTGCTGAGCGCGAATCCCCAGCGGATGATCGAGGCGGGGCGGCGATTTCCGGCCCTCCGCCCCGCGAGAATCGCCGCCGCGAACATGGTCAGCGACAGCGGCGCGAGGGTCAGGCCGGTCTGCAGCGCGTTGTATTCGAGCGAGATCTGGAGGAAGATCGGCAGCGCGATCATCGCTCCACCCAGGGTGATGTTCTGCAGCGCCTGCTGGGAGATTCCGAGCCTGAAGTTGGGGTGGCGGAAAAGGTCTGGGTCGAGCAGGGTCGGCTTCCCTTCACGGTGACGGCGGACCAGCCAACGGGCCAACGCCCAGAGCGCCAGCGCGCCCATCGCGATCGTCAGCCCGACGAACTCGCCCCCCTCCTGCCAGACCAGAATTCCCAGGACCACGCCGCCCATGCCGATGACCGAGAGAACGGCCCCCCTTACGTCGATCTGGCGAGGGCCGGTGTAGGGCACATCGCGGATGAGCTTGATGTTGAACAGGACGACCGCGATCACCACCAGCTCGAGGAAGAAGCCGACCCGCCAGGAGAGAAAGGTCGTGACGAAGCCACCGAGCAGCGGCCCAACTGCCGCCGCGACGGCAGCCGATGCACCAACCAGGGCGTACGCCTTCTTCTGTGCGGCGCCCTCGAAGTTGTCACGAATCAGCGACTGCATTGCGGGCAGCAGCAGGGAGGCACCGAGGCCGCCGAGGATCGCCCAGAAGACGATGATCGCCCCGAGATCCTGCGCCAGCGTCATCGCCAGGGCACCGGTCGCATAGCCCAGCAGGCCCAGCACAAACGCGCGCTTGCGCCCGATCAGGTCGCCGACCTTGCTGCTGATCAGGATGAACGCCGCGGAGACCAGGGCCTCCAGCGCGATCGCCGATTGGACACCGCTGACGGTCGTATCGAGATCCTCGACCACGGCGGAGATCGAGACGTTCATCAGCGAGGTGTCGACGACGAGCACGAACATCGCCATCGCGAGAACGAACGCCAACCGCGCGCTGCCCGCTCCCTCCGAGCTGACGGGAGCGGGCTCTGGAGTCACCTGCACTCAGGCAAGCAACTTCGACTTCGCCTGCTCGAACTCCTCAGCCGACAATGCTCCTTTGTCTTTCAGCTCGGCGAGCTTGTGGAGTTCATCGGCGGGAGAACCGGTCTGCGCCTGCTCGCGAACGTAGCTATCGAACTCCTTCTTGGCATCGACCTGAGCCTTGATCGTGCGGTCGCGCATCCCGTTTCCGCGAACGATCAGATAGAGCAGCACTCCAAGGAACGGCAGGAAGACCAGGAAGAAGACCCAAACGGCCTTCGCCACCCCCGAGAGCTCGTGGTCGCGAAAGAGGTCACCGATGACCGAGATGAGAATCCAGATCCAGGCGAAGAGCAAAAAGAACTCGAAGATGAAGAGCAGCCCTTCACCAAAGCTGATGTCTGCAAGCAGCACGGTCATCCTCCTGTTTGGTCCGGTTAGCGCCTAAAGCAAAAGATTTCTTATCCGAAATCTAAGTTCATCCTGTCACGGATCCCTCGACCTGCTCTGGCGACGAGCGGGCGGCGGTGAGCTCGGCGGAGATCCTGACCGCTGCGGAGACGAGGGGGGCGGCGAGGATGAGGCCGATCGTGCCGAAGAGGCAGCCGCCGGCAATGGTGGCGATCAGAACCGCCAGGGGGTGGAGGTCGAGCGCGGCGCCGTAGGCGATCGGCTGTACCAGCTGCTGCAGCACGCCGTTGGCGAGGAGGACGATTACCGCGATCGCCAGGGCCGCCTCGGGCCCTTGGCCGCCCAGCGCAATCAGAACCGCGAACGCCCCCGCCGTCCAGGCGCCGAGGTAGGGCACGTAGCCACCGACGAATGTGACGATGGCAATAGTCGCCGGCAGCGGCACCCCGAGCAGCAGCGCCCCGGCGCCGACCAGCAGCGCGCTCCAGGCAGCCACGATGGTGACGCCGGCGAAGTAGCCGCGCAGGGAACGGGATACCTGGCCCAGCACGGTGTGAGCAACCGGGACCGGCATGCCGAGGTGGCGCTCGACGAACCTGCCGAGCGTCGGCGCGTCCTTGAGCATGAAGAAGAGGCTGATAGCGGCGAAGGAGAGGAAGACGGCGAGCCCGGCCAGCTCGTCGACGCCGCCGAGCAGGCCGCCGGTCAGAGCCTTGAAGCCGGCGCTGATCGAGGCGCTCGCGTGCTGGTTGGCGTCCGCGGCGGTGGACGAAGCCACGCCGAGATCCCTGACCCACGACTCGATCTCGTCCGCGCCGGCATGGAGTCGGCCGCTGAGGCTGTCAGCCTGACTGGCGATGCCGCTCATGACGATGAGGCCGACGCCGACGCCGACCAGGACGATGCCGAGGAAGACGAGCACCGCACCGGCTCCTCTCGGCACCCCGTGGCGCTTCAACCAGTCGACCATCGGCACGGTGACCGAGGCGACGATCGCCGCCGTCACCACCGGCATCACGATCGTCTGCGTCTGCGCCAGCAGGAAGATCGCGCCGACCAGCGCCGCGCCGACCCCCACCAGCAGCCAGGCGCTGAAGCCGAGGTCCCGCAGCCAGGCCGGAGCGGAGAACATCCCGCTCAGCTCGGCGGGATCGATCTCGGGCTTCGGGCTCATCGGAGCGCCGGACGATACGCAGCGCCCCCGACACGGCCACGGCGGGACCGCGCGGTGAGCACGGCCGCTCGGGTCACCTACGTCGGCCACGCGACCGTCCGGATCGAGATCGACGGCGTCCGCCTGCTCACCGATCCGGTGCTGCGGCGCCGAATCGGCCCGCTGCGCCGCCACGGGGCGCCTCCCGACCCGCGACTGGCGGAGGACGTCGACGCGGTGCTGATCTCCCACCTCCACCACGACCACGCCGACGTGCCCTCGCTGCGCCGGCTGAGCAGGACGGTGCCGGTGCTCGCCGCACCGGGAGCGGGGGAATTCCTCGCGCGGCTCGGCTTCGGCGACGTCCGCGAGCTCGCCCCGGGCGACTCCGGCAGCGTCGGCGGCGTCCGCGTCACCGCGACCGAGGCGAACCACCCGCCCAGCGGCCGGCGCTTCGAGCGCGCCTCGCGGCCGGTCGGCTTCGAACTCGCCGGACAGCAGCGCATCTACTTCGCCGGCGACACCGACCTCTTCGACGGCATGGAGGCGATCGGCGGCGGCGAGCTCGACCTCGCCCTGCTGCCGATCTGGGGCTGGGGCACGAACATCGGCGCCGGGCACCTCGACCCCGAGCGGGCGGCGCGGGCCGCGGCGCTGCTCTCGCCGCGAGCGGTGGTGCCGATCCACTGGGGAACGCTCTACCCGCTCGGGCTGGCGCGGCTGCGCCCCGAGCCACTGCGCGCCCCCGCGCGCGAGTTCGCCACCTGGATGCGCAAGCTGGCGCCTCAGGTGGAGCTGCGGGTGCTGGCACCGGGCGAGGCGACCGCGCTCGCGTAACCCTCGTGCCCGAGGCCGGCGAGCCAGCCCCGGAAGACCCGGTGGACCCGCTCGGCGCCGACCACGTCCTGCTCGGGCCAGGCGAGCTCGGCGGGATGCAGCACGAAGGGGTGCGCCTGGGTGCCGCCCATGCCGCCGTGTGAGCCGACCAGCTCCTCGAAGGCGGCGACCTCGCCGAACTGCGGCCAGTAGGTGCTGTTGACCATCAGGTCGGCGCAGTGGGGGAAGCCGTCGGTGCGCCGCAGGTGCTCGGCGGCGTGCGGGCCGAACGGCTCGAGTGGGTCCTCGCCCTCGACCCGATCCTGGTCGAGGAAGTGGGTCCCCCCGGCGCCGATCGCGATCGCGCCGAAGCGCTCCGAGCGGACCATGGCGAAGCCGATCCCGGGGTGGTCGCGGAGCGCCGGGACCAGCAGCGGGTAGAGCGCCTCGAGCCGCTCCAAAGACACCCGGCCGGGCTCGCGGGGAAAGCTGATCAGGCCGAGGCAGCCCGAGGCCATCACCGAGAGCTCGGGCACCTCTCCCCCGTGCGCCCGGTCCACCTCATCGCGGACGTCGGCGTCGAGCGTCACCACGCCGTCGTCGCGCCGGCCGCGGGTCGCGGTGCGGACCGTGCGCGCCGCGATCGTGTCGTCGCGGGCGACCTCGGTCAGGCCGGCGCTGAGGTAGGCGAGCGCGTCGTCCTCACCCTCCTCGACCGCGATCGTGCTCTCCGGATCGCAGGCCGAGCGCACCAGGTCCTCGAGCGTTTCCCCGTAGCGGTCGCGGAAGGTCTCCCCCTGCGACTGGCCGTGGTCGGAGAGGACGACCAGCCGGTAGGGGCGGGGAGCGTCGGCGCAGGCGAGGGCGATCCTGGCGATCTGGCGGTCGAGGTCACGCAGCACGGCGAGGGCGTCGTCGCGTTCGATCCCGGAGTGGTGGGCGACCTCGTCGTAGGCGAGGAAGGTCGTGTAGACGAGCGGGCGGCCGGCGAGGACGTCACCGACGACGCTGGCGACCTGGAGGTCACGCTGGACGACGGTTGCCCAGGCGCGGACGGCGGCGTAGGAGCGCGGGCGGGCGATCCGCGGGCGGACGTCGTCGCGGAGCTGCCGCCGCACCGCCCGGCGCTCGCGGAAGATGTCGACGAAGGCCAGCACGAGCGTGCGCGCGACCGCGTAGGGACGGGCGAAGTAGGCCGCGTAGTCGACCCCGATCGGCCGCCGGCGGTGCAGCACCGTGCTCATCGTCAGCATCGAGTGCGGCGCGTCGCCGGAGAGGATGTTGGCGCGGCTGGCGCCGCCCGCGTGCAGCAGCCCGCGCCCGTCGGAGTGCCGCCGCTCCAGCTCTTCGGCGTCGCGGGGGTGGTTGGTGACGATCGCCGCACCGCGGTCCTTCTCCCACCAGCGGAAGGCCGGCATGTCCTCGTTGGAGCCGTGCAGCAGGCCCGCCTGGCAGGCGCCGGTCTGCGAGGACCAGTCGGTCTCCCACCTGCTCAGCCGGTGGGATCCGCGGCGCAGCCAGGCGGCGAGGTTGGGCGCGTCGCCGGCGGCCAGCGCCCGGTGCAGGACGTCGTGGGCGAGCCCGTCGATCTCCAGGAAGAGGACGCCCGGCACCTCGCTCTCCACGCGCTGCCCGCGCCGCCGCATCTGCCGGCGGACGACGTTGCGGTACCAGGAGTCGTCTTCGTCGATCGCCAGCAGCGAGTAGAAGCCGGCGGTGAGCGCCGTCATCGCGACCGTGACGACGATCCCCTCGAGTACCCCGTCGAGGTGGGCGCCGGGCAGGAGGTTGACGGCGAAGGTGACGAGAACGCCGTTGAGGAGCAGGGCCGCGCCGCCCAGGGTGAGGACCGTGAGCGGCAGCGCGATCCGCGCCAGGACCGGCCAGATCAGCGCGTTGAGCAGGCCGATCGCCGCCGCCGCGCCAAGCGCGGCGAGGGCACCGTCGAGGACGAAACCGGAGAGCAGCTCGGAGAGCAGCAGCAGGGAGAGGGCGTCCAGCAGCAGGACGAGCAGGGCGCGCCAGACGATGCGGATGCTCATCGTCGGTCCAGCAAGTGACCGGCCAGCTCCGCCGCGCTGACGCCGATGAACGCACCCGCGAGCACGTCGGCGGGGTAATGGACACCGGTGTGGACCCGGGAATACCCGACCAGCGTCGCCAGGGCCCGCAGTGGCGCCGAGAGCATTGGCTGCGCGCCGGCGGCGCCGGTGGCGAAGGCGAAGGCCGAGGCGGCGTGGCCGGAGGGGAAGGAGCTCGAGCGCGGCATCTGGACGTGGCGCCTCGCGAGCTCCTCGGCCTCCCTCCGCTCGGGGCGCCGGCGAGTGGTCAGCGGCTTGGCGACGAGGTTGGCAAAAGCGGAGGCGATGCCGAGTGAGACGAGGCCCTTACGGGCCGCCAGCCGACCCCTGGGGCCGCCGAGGAGGGCCAGCGCAGCCGCGGTAGCGAACCAGAGCTTGCTGTGGTCGGCGGCGCGAGTGAGCCCGCGCATGGCGACGTCCAGCGATGGGGTTTCGCTGGCAGCGACCGCTGCATAAACGGCGGTATCGACCGCCTTGGCCTCGCTGAGCCACTCGCTCATCGCGACGATGATCTCGTGCGTTGCGGCGTCCCCCGCACGGCGATCCGCGCCAGCGCGCGAACCGTCTCCCAGGCGCCCTCGGGCATCGCTGCCGATGGAGAGGCGCCGGGGTGTGCGGCGGCGATCCTCACCCGCAGCGCCGCCGGCAGGATCCTGAAGCGCAGCGGCGGGTCCAGAGTTACGGCCTCGCCGTCGATGCCCGCCGCAATCGGGCCGTCTGCCTCAACCTCGAACGCGGGCGTGGACCACTCTCGCCAGGGACGCTGGAAGAGACTCCGACCTGCGTCCGGCGCGGAAGCAACGGTGATCCCCAGCAGCTCATCGTCGATCTTCGGCCGGGTGCCCGAGCCGACCGCACGCCCGAGGCGGTAGCGATTGTTGGAGACGAGGATCGCCGCGCCGGAGGAATGCTCGCGCCCTCCGGGCCCGGCCCAGCGCAGGTCCAGCCCCTTGCCCTCGGGCCCCAGCACCTCGGGCAGCGTGTCGAGGATGGTCCGCAGCTTCGCCTCCCGATAGCCCTCGCGCTGGACGGCCTCGGCGTAGAGGCCGATCGAGACGTTGTTGACGAATACGCGGCCGTTGACCTCGGCAAGGTCGACCCGCCTTTCGCGACCGCCGACGAAGGCGTCGAGCGCGCCGATGACGTCGTCGCGGTCGACCCCGAGGTCGAGAGCGAAGTGATTGCGGGTTCCGGCCGGAATACAGGCATAGGGCAGATCCAACTCGGCGGCAACCATGGCGACGACGGCCTGGGAGCCGTCGCCGCCGGCCATTGCCAGCGCGTCGGCGCCGTCGGCCACCGCGCCGCGTACGAGCTGCTCGAGGTCGGTGCCGAGCGTCAACTCGATCGGCTCGATGCCACGGGCCCGCGCCTCATCGGCCAAGTGGAATTTCTCGGCCTTACCCCCGCCCGACTTGGGGTTGTAGAAGAGCACGGCGCGATCGGGGTCCGGCGCCTGGCGAAGCGGAACGTGGACTTTGAAGGCCGCTCGCGTAGCGAGAAGCATCAGCCCCAGGCCCACCACGATCACGAGAGCCTGCACGACGTGGTCGCCGTCGGCGATCAACAGGACAACGATCACCGCCACCGCCAGGATCGCGATTCCAGATCCCACCAGCCTCGCGCGCCCCGTGCGGGTCAGGCCGTACCAAGCCGCCACGAATGCGATCACGAGGCCGGCGAGAACAACCAGGCCTCGGGGGAACTGCGAGACGACGATGTCGATACTGAGGCTTGCGAGCACCACCACGCTCGCAAGCGCCACGAGGGCCGCCAGCCGGTGCGGATTGCCCTGCTTGAGCGCGCTCAGGAGATCACCAACTCGGCACGAGGATACTCGTGGGCGAGTTCGCCAGCGAGTTCAACACCCGAACAGATCCCGAACAGCTGCGTGGGAGAATGTGGGCCGCGAGACTAAAGGCTCTCGCCGATTTCGCTTTCGAAGCCAATCCACTGGCTTCTGCTAGTCCTGGCTCCCGCGCAGATCCCACTCGTAGTGAAGGGGTCCCCGGTTCAAATCCGGGCGTCGACTTCGCATTCAGAGCGGTGCGGAGCGCTTCCCGAACAAGACTGAAGCGGTCACACATCCCAGATCCCGAATATCCACGCCGTCATCAACTCTCTTGCCGGCACCGGAAGGGTGCCGTGCGCCTCACGAATGTAGTCGTTGATCGACCGCCGCTCCCGCTCGGGCCGGGGCGCAGCACCACCTCAGTGCTGTTGCCCAGCTAGTGGCAATCTCGTCCTCGGTCCAGCCAGCATTGGCAGCCAGGGTGGCGAAGGTGTGCCGGAGGTCGTAGGGCCGCAGGCCGGAACCGAGGCCAAGGGCTTCGGCTGCCGCCCGTGAAGCAGCGCGGTCGGCGCTTGACCCCACCCTCGCCTTTACGCGACGCTCGCGTTCTCCAGTTGTCGTAGCCCGTTTTTGTCCAGGGTTGACCGTCGCTCGCTCGGCCCAAAATGAAGACCTCGGCGCTATGCGGACGCCATAGCTTGAGGTCTTCTGCGGCGGGCCCGGGGACGTAGACGCAACGCTTCTGCCCTCACCCGTCTTCGAGGCGGGGGGAATCACCCCATTCATGTTCTTCGTCGTCACCGACAACTCGTGCGCGATCCCGGCATCTGTCGGGTGCGTGCTGAGATCGGGCCAGATCCGGGCGAGCGTGTCCTGCGGCCGGATGCCTACATATGCCTGCACTGAGACGAGGGTGGCAGAGCCAACGTCGTCGCGCCCCATGCGCTCGCGCTCGGCGTCTTCGTGGCTCTTGTCGCGGGCTTGCGCGGCTCGAATTCGCATCCGGCGGGGGCTCTCCGTGAGATTGCGAATCCAGCCTCGCGGGCTGCAGTGAAGCAGCCGCCCCAAATGCGTCTACGCGAGCCGATCTCAAGGGGACACGTACGACACAAGAGGCAAACCGGCTCAAGGACGAGCGTGAGCCAAGGGCCATTGCGACGGGTCACAAACTAAGGCGCACCGGAGCAGATCCCTGAAGTCATCCGTGAAGACCCGTCAGAACCCCTGGAAGTGACACCCGAACCCGCTCAGCCAACCCCGCCGACCCCACCCGTTGTCGAGTTCGGCATGTAGACAACGCACCCTCACTACGCATCTATCCTCGGTGCGTGTTTCCTTCGGTTCTTTGCTTTACCCTCTAGCTTGAGTTCCCTATTCGATGTATTCTTGCGTCGGATGACGCTAGGCTTGAGTCGAACGTGATACTTATCCGCACGGTTGCGACCTACTTGCTTGTAGGTACAGCCTACTTTTGCGCTTGCGCTTCAGCTATTCCTATTGATTCGCAGCCCCAGCAACTTTCCAGATCATCCTCTCGAGACTGCGGCACTCATCGGCTTTTCAAACGTCCGTTTCGGGTTCACATAGAAGGTAAGCCGCTGACGTGTCAAGAAGCTCACCGCATCTTTACTCGACCCTGCGCCATTCGACTGAATAGTTACTGGTCATGCTTCTCGTTTCGTCAGCCGGAACCGTTCTTGATTTGGTTTCCGACGAACGAGATTTATGAGCCCTGGTCTACTGCAATCGTCTTTCGACGATACCCGTGTTCAAAGGCATGGATCAGTCCCGCTGAATTCAAGCCAAACAACCGAGACATTTTCCCGACTAAGCGACAACTGCTCGCCGACGATTTGCTTCGATGCCAAATGCTTCGGAAGCTTAGTCTGAATCAGGTGGAACGCCTTATTGGACCGCCAGACGAAAGAGAAGATTCCCAAAAGCGCGTCACCTTGATCTATTGGCTTGGACCTGAGCGTGACTCGTTCACTCAGATTGATCCCGAGGGTCTGCTAATCGAACTTGTTGATGATCATGTATCCGCCGCCCTGATGTTCCAAGGGTAGATCAACCGTCTATTTCTCTTTCACCGGCATAAGCATCGAGCGACATTGCGTCATCGGGGCTTCCGAGAACCATGTGGATCAATATCAGGCGCGCGATTCCGTGCGCCAATCCTCTTCTCCGGGACATCTCCCTCTAGCGACGCACGCTTGGTACTTCTGGCGTTCGCTCCAATGCGCATGACAGGCGTTGTGGCTGACGCGGATCCACCGCGCGCTCGTTGGGACGGCTGCCCAACCTTAGGCCGACTTTGCATATCCGTGCCTCCCGATGTCCTGCTCACGGTGAGCCCTGGACTTTGAGTCGCCATTTTCCCTTGCGACTTTTGCATGGCATTTTCCTCTTTCCGTTTCGTCACATTCAACGAACCCTTAGGACTAGCTTCATTTGAACCGCAGCCGAGTCCAAACAACATCAGGATCAGCAATACGAGTGCCGTCGGTCTATACACAGCCTGCTTAACCCCGTCCATCATTCTCACCCAAAGCTTCGATCCATTCGTGAAGTGGTCCGGCGATAAAGAATTGCAACCAGAGCACTACCGCCAGTATCAAAAAAAGGCAACCAAGTGCTCCTACCACGGATAGAGCCCCACCGGAGATACGGCGCCCGGCTACCTGCTGCCGGTCCTCCGGGGCAAGGGCCAACGCAATCACGATCGCAAAGGCCGCGGCGCTCAACGCGCTGCAGGCTATAGCAAGCCACATACTCGCAAGCGTACGGGAACGACACACGAGTTGGCATGGCGATCTGACCTCTTCTCAACCACCTTGCCTCGGATATTAGAGCGCCCCAGAACATGACCGATTTGTTCGAAGGACAACTGCCCCCGTTTCGCCCGGCCGCCCAAGGTCACGTAGCTTTCGATAGACCGGACGGAAGTATTCATAGCCGGACCCAGACCGCCATACGAAGGGATCCTTTTTGGCGCCTATAAAGAGTCCTTCCGCACTCTTACTGAGCATTATTTCGCAGGAGGACATATCTTTATTTCCGCGCCGGAGGGCTCCGACAAAGTCGTTTAGAACATCCATGCGGGATTCCTTTCGAATTCTGGCCCTGTGCGACTTCCACTGGTCTTCCTCATGCGCGATCGAATACGCGAGAGCATCGTTTGTGTCATCCTCATCCGCTGAAGCCAAGGCAACCCAGAAGGAGTGGCGAAAGGCGTTAGCCCGGGTTCCATTGGAACCAGCTGGAACATTCCAAAGCCTATCCTCGACTTCGGCCGCTTCGAGCCCATCAACAAAGAACAGAAAGCACTCAGCCGCGCGATGCTGTCGACGGCAAAAGCTTTTCTGGTCGTGGGTCTCACCCGTTTCGTACGAAGCCGTGGCTCCTGAGCTTGCAGTGGTCGAATAATAATGCGACAGGGCGGCGTTAATCGTGTTGTTGAGTGCACCATTGGGTGTCTGTCCCAGGCTGTCTAGCGTAAGACTGTCACCGCCGTCATCAACTTCATCCGTCAATTCAGCAGCGCCGCAAAGAGCCACGGCGTACTCTGGCGATTGCGCAGCGACCGCCACACACATATCTTCCGGTTCCGCAGGAGGGTTTGCCTTAATGATGAGTGCTTCAGCTTCGCTCACGGTATTGGGCGGAAGTTCAGCCGTAATAGTTTCGCCTTGACCTATGCGAATAATACCTGGCACCAATTTCCCAGAGTCCGTGAGGACCTCAGGTACGGAAACTACCATCGTGATTTTTCCGTCGACCTGATTGTTTGCTTTCGCTAGATCATATTCAGCTTGTTCAATCTGTGCTGCGGTTTCGTTTAGAGTTTCAGTGCCAGCGGGGGGTTTGGATGGAAGTTCTTCAGTTTTTCGATCCACGCCGGCTTTCGCCACGGCAGCAATACTTCCGTCGCTAAGTTTCACAAGTTCTTCCCCTGGTTTTAGAGCAAGTGCCCAAGAGAAGGATTCTGGTGCTTCTTCTCCGTGGAAGTACTCAATGACTGTTGCTCCGAATGCTGTCGGTCGAACAACGGAGTCGGTATCAGGGAGCGCGTTCGGATACACGACCGCCGAACTCTCAACTATCGTCGGATTGCTCGCTGAAACGGAGCCTTCGAGAGGCTCAAGACAGACAGCTTGGCCGACCGTGAAGGCGCCCGCTTTCTGATTCTCGATACCGCCACCGGTAAGGCTGCCACTAACGTCGACCCCTAGTTCATCGAGTGACACGCTAGATGGAGCGGTCGTGACCTCCGGCGCCAGCTCAATTGCTGGTTCTTCTTCGCCTTCCTCATAAGGCTCGCTTGGCTCCAGAGCGTCTGGTAGATGCGTTTCGATAGCAGCCAACACAGCCGCTGTTCCAAGTTGTTGGCCGCCAGGTAGAAGTGTCGGTTCAACCTCAGGGCATTCTGGAGCCACGACGTTAAGGGGGTCATTCACACGAATTTCCTCGGAATCCGTGTTACCAGCTGCGTCCGTCGCGGTCATAACGACCGTGTGTGGACCCGGTCCCCAGGTACCTTTCTGAAAGGTAAAGCTTTTGGACTTTTGGGATGGACAAGTGCCTGCTTGACAACCGCCAACAGACACGGCTACACCTGCCGGGTGGCGGAATTGGCCATTCTCGACTCCTTCCGACCCGAAACTATTCATATAGGTTGGACGATAATTGGGAACTTGCCACCGTTGTAGACGGTTGTTGCTGGTGTCGCTAATCCAGAGTGCGCCGCGTGAGTCGCTCGCTATTCCCATCGGATATCCGAAACTGAACTGAGCTTCGCCAGTACCACTTGAACCGAACTGCGTGATGTATTCGCCTTTTTCGTTGAATGCCTCTACGCGCCCATTGTTCTGGTCGCCAACCCAGACGATCCCTCGACTGTCAACGTCGATGGCGTCAGGTCGATTGAACTGACCATTGCCCGAGCCCGAGGTCCCGAATTGACGAACGAATTCGCCAGCTTCATTGAACACCGCAATTCTATTGTTTTGCCAGTCGGTAACCCAGACATTTCCTCCAGGAGCAATGTCGAGCGCCGTTGGTTCTCCTAGCTGGCCGATTCCAGAGCCTTTCGAGCTGATGACTTTGGGAAATTCTCCTTTTTCGTTGAACTTCTGGAGACGTCCGTTGTATGTATCAGCGACCCAAAGATTGCCTTTGGCGTCGATCGCAATCCCTTCTGGGCCATTGAACTGGCCAACACCCGATCCCGCTGAACCGGTTTTGAAGAGGTATTCACCTTTTTCATTGAACTGCTGGATCCGATTGTTATTGGCGTCCGCAACCCAAATATTTCCTTTTGCGTCTATGGCGACCCCTGTCGGTCGATTCAGCTGTCCATTGCCCGATCCAGCGGTACCAAACGCTCTCAAGAATTCGCCACCTTCGCCGAACTCCTGAATGCGACTGTTGTTCTCGTCGGCCACCCACAGGTTCCCTTTAGCATCCATTGCGATGCCGGCAGGATGCCGAAGCTGGCCGTTAGCGCCCCCTTCGGATCCGACTGCCCGCATGAAGTTTGGGGTATTCGTGAGGGAGAAATTTGGACGGTGCCACTTTTGAACTCGGTTGTTGTTTGTATCCGCAATCCAAAGCGCATCTCCCTTATCGCTCGCTATTCCCATCGGATATCCGAAACTGAACTGAGCTTCGCCAGTACCACTTGAACCGAACTGCGTGATGTATTCGCCTTTTTCGTTGAATGCCTCTACGCGCCCATTGTTCTGGTCGCCAACCCAGACGATCCCTCGACTGTCAACGTCGATGGCGTCAGGTCGATTGAACTGACTATTGCCCGAGCCCGAGGTCCCGAATTGACGAACGAATTCGCCAGCTTCATTGAACACCGCAATTCTATTGTTTTGCCAGTCGGTAACCCAGACATTTCCTCCAGGAGCAATGTCGAGCGCCGTTGGTTCTCCTAGCTGGCCGATTCCAGAGCCTTTCGAGCTGATGACTTTGGGAAATTCTCCTTTTTCGTTGAACTTCTGGAGACGTCCGTTGTATGTATCAGCGACCCAAAGATTGCCTTTGGCGTCGATCGCAATCCCTTCTGGGCCATTGAACTGGCCAACACCCGATCCCGCTGAACCGGTTTTGAAGAGGTATTCACCTTTTTCATTGAACTGCTGGATCCGATTGTTATTGGCGTCCGCAACCCAAATATTTCCTTTTGCGTCTATGGCGACCCCTGTCGGTCGATTCAGCTGTCCATTGCCCGATCCAGCGGTACCAAACGCTCTCAAGAATTCGCCACCTTCGCCGAACTCCTGAATGCGATTGTTGTTCTCGTCGGCAACAACCGTCTTCGGTACTCCTTCTACGGGTACTCCATCGACACTTACATCAATTCGCGCTATACCTGAGGCGAACTCGCCGCTACCGTCATTGGCTGTCGCTTGAACGCTTGCGCTCTGACCTTCTAGTTCAGTGCCTATAGCGTCAACCAGCGCCCCGCTAAGCTGCATTTCCGGTGGCAAAGTGTCAACTCGCACTTCCCTAGTAACTGACCCCAAATGGCCAGCCTGATCACTTACGATCAACGTAAAGACGTGAAGGCCCGGCGCCTCTCCATCTCCCACGACCGGCTGCATCCTATATTTTAGTTCACAGGTTTCCCCTTTACAGCTTTGGACTCCGCCTTCTTCCGTAATATCTTCAAGCGTCTGTTCTTCTATTATTTTTTCGTCGAGCACGGTCTTCACGGATGCCACTCCACTTCCAGCATCCTGAACAACGATCGCAAGCTCTGAGCTTGCGCCAACGAGCGTCGAACTCGTCGATGACACTAGTGGTCCAGACGCCTCGATCGACGGCGCCCCTCGATCGACGTAGACCGTCATTGTTTTACTGCTTGACACCCGTCCTACGGCGTCATACGCCTTCATCGTGATTATGGCTTTACCTTGAGGCAAGCTCCCCGTACTGATCACTGCGGCTCCTTCGACGCTAGCTGCACAAGGTGCACTTGCGCCTCCGGTGCACGCGCTCGCGTAAGGCGTACTAATGGTGGTTCCGCCGCCCGTCACGGGCTGGATGACCTCGACTTTTTTGATACCTGAGCCAACGTCAGAGGCACTGAATTTCAGTGGCAAGCTTGAAAGCTGGGGGGTCCAATTAGTAGGAATTTCAGGTGCACTCACAGAGCTGAGACTTGGCGCGGTGGAATCAACTTTGACAGTCCATATCCGTTCACCGACATTTCCTGCCGCATCCTTCGCAACCGCCTTTACGGTATGCGCACCTTCGCTCCAACCGTTAAGCACGACGGGAAAACTTCTAGTGAAGCTGCACCCTCCGTAGAAGCATTCCTGAGTTGCAGTTTGTCCCATCAGTTTTCCATCGACATACACCGCCTCTTCAACTACTCCTGTTTCGGAGTCCTGTGCTTGGATGGTCGTAGAGGATTCACCTCCTATCCAACCATTTGCTGCTGCGTACAACGGACCCGATGCTGATACCTGTGGTGCCGTTATATCGGCGGGAAGGTTGAGTTCGACGATTTTTTCTTCAACATGATCAAGACTATCTTTTGCGACAACCCGCAGGGTATGTTTGCCAACATATTTCCTTGCTAGGTCGACCGGGATATTTTTGAATTCACAGCTTCCTAGATCTATCCCTTGCTGCACGTTTTTGCAGGCTGGTGGATTTTCCGCTTCGGGGTATCGGCCAACGTACTGGCCATCGAAATAGATCTGAAGCTGTTTCATGCCCGACTGGGCAGATGCCAATGAACTACTACTTCCATCTGCCGCCGTAATATTAAAATGATATTTGCCGGGCTGCGCTGCAAATAGTTCTCCAGAGAGGGAGATGGACGGTTTACTGTGATCCACCTTAAGAAAGATGGGTTCTCCCTGAGAAGCGTGTTCCACACCAACCGCGTCGTACGCGATAACAACCATGCCGTTAACCCCGTTGGGAAGGCTTGACGGATTGTAGTTCGTAATTGTGCTGCTCCAGGAAGCGGGGCATGTGGAGTCATTGAATCCTGAACAACCGTTGACGGCACTGCCAACTATGGTTTTGGCTTTCCCGCTGCTATCGGTGGTCCAAAGGTTGAAGGTCTTCACGCCCAGGCCAGGATCGCTTCCTGATGCGGACACGGGAATTGAGCTCGTGTCAATCCACTGACCCGCAACGCCCGGTTTGGCATTCCACGAGGGCACGTCTGGATCGCTGATCCAGACAGCCATCCCGCCTACCATGAGGTCGCGCCAACAGGGAACTTGAATTCCCGGCCCGGTACCCATTCCAAAGATGACGGCGCGTGACCACGAGCCATACACCGAGGCGTTACCGGCGGCGAGCGCCCGGCCAGTGTAGAGTTGAGTCCAGCCACTTCCGTCCCAGAGCCCGTCGTGATCATGGGGATAGGGATAGCTCGCATTGCTACAGCCGTGGTTATCGCGCCAGAATGGGTTCAGGAGGTAGCTAACTACATGCGAAGTGGATCCCGGAGGCGCGTAGGTCCACTGGCCAAATTGATTCCCCCCATATGCACCGTTCGGGGTCGTGACATACAGCCCCCTCCCCGAGCCCCAACATGTATACATGCAACTGGTAGCACCATAAATATATGGAACGTTACTATTGTATTTGAAGAAAAGGCCGCTATCAAGCGCCCAGGTGTTTTGACCGCCGTACCAGCTGGAGTTGTACCAATCTCGGTCAATGGATGGGTCGACGAGAATTGGATAGGCGAAGTCGGAATGGCGATGGGGAACATCTAGAACCATGCTACTGCCGTCAATCGAAAGAGAGACCGGGACTTCCGTGCCTTGGGCGTCAACCGCGGTCGGAAAACTGATGTGCGCCAAATTTTGCTGATCCTGCATGATGCTCGCACCGCCATTGCCGTCCGAAACAAGGCTCGCTCCGGCGGGCAAGTCTAGATCGAAGCGCAAGGTCTCCGGACTCTCCGCAGATCGCATCTGGTCGAATAGCTCGACCCCATGGCCGATTGGCGACACAATGAAATCAGTGTCGATCTCAACATCAGGATAGAAGAGATTCTTGTTTCCGAGCAGTTCGCCTTGACTATCCTCACTCGCACCGGCAGCGGAGATCGCGAGACCATCTCTACCAATCTCGATGGCGCCCGAAGCGGTCTCTGGAAGGCTAAGGTCGATCAACGGATTAGCCAGCTCATAGCCACCGGCGCCAGGGACTAGGCTCAGGTCGAGCTTCTTCAGTTCACCTGTCTCGTTGGGGGCCTCTACGGGAATGTCGGCGTCCAGCAATGCTGGCGCGCCGTCGTTGGTGACCTGTGCGATGGTCCCGTCGCCAAGGGTTGAGCCTACGGTTGAATCAGTAATAAATCTGGCCGGGTCTCCGTTAAGAGCTTCGATTTCTTCCGGGAACCGTTCGTGCAGAAGCTGCATGGCTTCTGATGGTGAAATGTCCGTGTATGCAGTTTCAGAATCGGCGCGTTCCTCTGCTGCCTCCGAAGATTCGAGTTCGGCAGCTTTTTTTTGGTCTTCTTTTTCAAGTTGAGCAATGCCTTGAGCGACGTCGCTAGCAGTCGGATACTCCGAAGGCAACAGGCTTGGCTGTGGCTCGGCGAGGGTGATGCCTGGCTCGGTCGGAGCATCAAGCGAATCGGCAACTACTGGCACCGTTGATGCAGCAAAAAATAGGCAGGCAAACACGACGGCCCATGCGCTCCGTGTTCTCGACGACCCGCCGCGCTGGCTCAACCAGTCCACAACCAACCGCATCCCTGCATCGAGTCCTCCGCCTGTTCACCCCGACGCGTCGGCGACGGTATCGGGTGGATTGATTCGGTCCTGAGGGGAGTCTTCTATCGCAACCGAGCGGATGTTTGCAAGGAGTTTTTTGACCTTTTGGTCAGGAAGGTTTTCTCGGTGGAGTCTGCTCCACTAAAAGATTCCTTATGGCAGGCCGATTTGCGCGTTTTCGGCGCATCGTTTTGTCAAGAAAATGGCCCTTGAAAAAGAATGAAATTTCTTGGGGTGACATTTGCGTTTTCAGGTGAATCCGCCGCCTTCGCGGAATATCCAGGCGGTCTAGCCGACGGGAATGCCGCGCTGCGCGGCGACCTGCTCGAAGGCCTCGACGACCCTGGGGTCAAACTGCGAGCCGGCGCCTTGGCGCAGCTCTTTGAGCGCTCGGGAGGGACGCATCGCGACGCTGTAGGGGCGCTCCGAGACCATCGCCGCGTAGGCGTCGCAGACGGCGACCACCCGCGCGCCGAGCGGGATCTGCTCGCCGCGCAGGGAGTCCGGGTAGCCACCCCCGTCCCAGCGCTCGCCACTCGAGCGAACCAGACGGGCGACTGGCACGAGCGCCGCCGCCGAGGCGATGATCCGCTCGCCGATCAGGGTGTGCTGGCGGACGAACTCCCACTCGGACTCCTCGAGCGGGCCCGGCTTGTTCAGGATCGCGTCGGGGATCGCCATCTTCCCTGTCTCGTGCAGCTGCGCGGCGCGCTGGGTCTCATCGCGCTGCTCGGCCTCCATCCCCAGCTCTTCGGCGACCGCCAGCGCCAGCTCGGCGACATCGACGGCTTGCTCTGCAAGCTGCGGCTGGCGCTCGCGCAGCGCCGTCAGCAGCACGTCGCGCGACTGCGAGCCCGCCGAGCTCCGCTCGCTGACCTTGTTCGCGTACATCCGTCGGTCGGCAAGCTGCAACGCCTCTTTGACCGAGCCGGCCTCGCTCGGCAGCAGGACGTTGCCCTGCGAGGCCGTGACGGCGAACCCTTCGCCGCGCTCAGAGAGCGCCGCGGTGGCGCCGGCGACGATCGCGTCGACCTCCGCCGCCGTGCACTCGGCCAGAAGACAGAACTCATCGCCACCCAGCCGGTAGGCGCGGCCTCTTGCGGTCGCGAAGTGCTCCAGCCGCCCGCCGAGTCGCTCCAGCAGGGCGTCTCCAGCCGGGTGACCGAAGGTGTCGTTGTAGAGCTTGAAGCCATCGAGGTCGAACAGGGCGAGGAGCCGCAGAGACCCGGGCGCGGCCGGGCGAGTGATCGCGCCCTCCAGGTCCAGCATCAGCGCCCTGCGGTTGGGCAGCCCGGTCAGCTCGTCGGTGCGCGACTCATGCGTCTTCGTGCGGGCCTCCACCTGGCTCTCACGCAACGAGAGGACCAAGCGCACGACCACCGCGATCAGGGTAAGCAGAGAGATGACCGCCGCCGCGGTTGGCGCCGTGGCGAATCGTTCGGCTGCCTGAATGCCGATCGCGACCAGGGCCGCAGCGGCTGGGATCGCAATGATCCGCACCGCGCGCGAACGCATTGGCTCCATCGTGCTCGGCTCGATCCACGCAGCACTTGCCACCAGCAGCACGCCGCATGGCCAGCCAGCGTCGAGAATCGTGCCTTCGACGTAGGTCCCCTGGGCGGCCTGCAGCAGATAGACGCCGTCGGAGACTGCGAGCAGCAAAAGGCCGGCACCGAGGACTGCCCAGCTGCGCCCCGGTCGCCAGCCGGTGAACGAGGCGGCGGTTGCCACCATCGTCAACAGGGTCAGGTCGGCGATCGGGTAGGCCAGGTTGGTTGCGACGGCAAGCGTCTGCCCTTCGCTGGAGGCATCGACGATCGGCCCGAGCGCGAACGCCGCCGCCAGCGCTGCGACAGCCGAGCCGACGATCGCACCGTCCAGCCACCGTGCCACCGGAAAAGCGCCGATCCTCGTCCGCAGAAGGACGACCAGCGCCGCGTAGGCGAGCGGATAGAAGGCGAGATAGCCGCCGTCGGCGGGAGAGGGAATCGGCACCGACGCCTGCCCGGCCAGCACCGCCGCGTAATAGATTTCTCCGCCGGTGTAGAGCAGCAAGCCGACGCCCAGCAGTGCCCAGGCTGCCCGCTCGCGGCGGATCAGCGCGGCCCGCAGCAGGCAGGCGGCGGCGCTTGTCAGCATCAGGGCGTTGTAGATCCAGGTGTTGAAGAGCGCATCGGTGCCAGCGCCGCCAAACCCAACCGCGACGTGCGCGGTAAAGGCGACGAGCAGGCAGAGGGCGAGGATGCCGCCGGCAAGGACGGTCCTGCGCTGGCGCTCACTCAGTTCGGCGACCACTTCCCCATAATCGGAACCTGGAGCGGCAACCTTGACCTCTTTGTCCGAATGGAGCCTCGAAGATCCATGGCCGACAATCGCTCTCGGCGGCTCTGGAATGCAAGCGGAACCATCGACCCGAAGCAATCGGCACAGATTCAATCGGCGGTCGATACCGCCCTTCACGCTCAGTCGTAGACGGCCAATCGACTAGGCAACGGCGTGCGTTGGTTTGAAAAATGGCTGATTTTCTTAAATTTTCTTGATCTTGATGTTTAATCCGCGCTAACGGAATACGGGCCATCGCGCAATCTGCGAGTCGGCCAGCTCTTCTGTCAGCAATCTACTTTCGCTAGATCCGTGCCCTCAACCACACGCCCGCGCTCCTTCCAGTGGCACCCCATCGTTCATGAACGATGGGGTAATGAGCGGCTGCATTTCTGGTTTCTCAAATACCGGTCGATCTACGATCGGACAAAATATGTGCGCAAGCTGGAAGAGCTGTTCGAAGAGCTCAAAATCCTTTCTTACACGATCTATGAGCTGACAGGTGGCTACGATCTGCTTGCTCGCGTATGGGTACCTCACACGGTCAGAACCGGGGATCTAGAGGAGTGCCTGTACAGGCTCGATCAAGTTGAGGAGGCCCAGCACTTCAGAGTCCTCGACACCTACCGGCACTGGCCCTGGCGTGACCGTGCGGACGGTGGCTACGAGATTCTTCAACCACCGCCAGTGCGAGTGGACGCCGGCCCGTTGAGCCGGGATCTGATCCTCCTCAACGGCGCCTCGGAGCATGTCTCCCCCATAAGCAAAAACGGCAACGGCAACAACGGAACAACGCGGGCGAACCAGAAGGAGATCTCGGCCCTGCTGAGGCAGTACGAAGGAGACCGTCTCCTCATACGGCCTACATACCGCAACAGAGGAGTCAAGTTTGCAGTTCTGGTCACCTCTCAGCGCGGTCGACCGGACCAGGTCGAGGCGATCACCACCGAGATCTCGGACATCCTCGACAAAGCCTGCAAACGAGGAAGCCTGAACGAGGCGTCGCTGTACTTCGGACAGGGACTCGAAACCGGCCGGTACTTGATCCTGGCCCGTGTTCCCTACATGCGGTACCACGACGTCAGCGAGCACCTCCTCGTCCCGATCAACAAGCTGATGGGCATAGTCGCCACGCGAACCTTCACCTATGGCATTGCCACTGCCGGCTTTGTCGCCAGGCGCGAGGCGCTACCGGTGGAGGAGCCCGATACGCCACCGGTACCGAAGGATCCAATGGAGATGCTCATCGAGGAGGAGTCACAGACACTCGAGGTAAAAGGATCGGGCCTAACCAACCTCGATCGCTGGATCAAACAGGGCGGAAAGCATGCCGACGATGAGCGAACCGTGATTCAGCTCTCCCGGGCAATTGTCTCTCTACTCAACTCGGCTGGTGGAGTGGTCCTGCTCGGGGGGCTAGAGGAGGCGAAGTACCCCAAGGAGGACGACGCTCACAACCGCCTAGGTGACTATGACGGCATCCGGCTCGGCAACTACCTCTGCCTTGGCATCGATCGAGAGATGGAGCGAAAGGGCGGCTGGGACCCCTACGTTCGCCACCTGCGCAAGAAGCTCCTAAAGCGGGTCGGCGGCGGCAGTGATTTTTGGATCGGTCCCTTTGAGAAGCGCACCGTGATTACCCCCGACGGAACGACCCGCACCTTGCTGGCAATTCCGGTCGGCCAGCCGGACGAATGGTTCTGGCTCGACCAGGACGCATTCGTGGTACGGCGGGGGCCTGAATCGAAACGCCTGCTCGGCAAGGAAATGACCGAATACATGCGCGTGATGGGGCCCCGCGGTGGCTTCCGCCACACCTGAGCCTCGGCCCTCCGCGCGGTACCGGACCCGTTCATTCCGGCCCGCCGTCGCCGTCGTCTTGGTGCTGTTCCTGGTCCTCCCGTCGCTCGCCGCTCCGGCGTGGGCCCAGACGTCCTCGGTCGCAGAGGGCAAGGGCAGCATCGTCGCCCTACAGGAGCAAAAGCTCCGCGCCGAAACCGCTGAGTTCGAAACCAACACGCGGAACTCCAGCGGCCTGCGAGGTTTCTTTACTACCGTTGCGGCTCCACTGACCGGGCTGGCGGCGATCGCGGCAATAGGGATCAGCCTGATCGGCTTTGCTCGCGAGCGCCACCAGCTGCGAGAGCAGCAGTCTACTGCCCGACACCAGCAGCTCGAGGAACGCTTTGCGAGCGTGCTGCTCGCACTCGGCGACGGCAGCGAAGCGATCCAGGCGGGCGCCGCCGTCTCACTACTGAACTTCCTCAGCGAGGAGAACCGCCAGTTCCACCAGCAGGTGCGCTCGGCGACGCTGGCGAACCTCAAGGTCGAGCAACACAAGCCCACGGTGATGAAACTCTTGGTCTGCACCTTCGAGCAGGCACTACGTGTGGCGGATGATCTTCGACCCGACGAACTGGATCTCTCACATGCATTCCTGGAGGATGCTCGATTGGAAGGACTCACTCTCGACCAGGCACAACTGGATGAAGTGAAACTCAACGGAGCTCGCCTCTGCGGCTCTAGCCTCATCTCGGCGAGGGGTCGGAGGGCCCAGCTCGAGAAAGCGCAGCTCACGGGGGAAAAGACCAATTTGCAAAATGCACAGCTATACGAAGTGCAGGCAAATGGAGGCAGCTTTGCGGGGGCAAACCTCAACAACGCACACATGGAAAATGGCGACCTGAGAGGCGCAAATTTTCGCGGTGCGCGCCTTCAAGCCGCACATCTCAAAGGTGCTCAGCTGAACGGTGCAAAATTCGAGGGAGCCAATGTCGCCGACACCCGTTTCGAAGGAGCCAAGTTCGACCCATCGAGCCTAGCGAGCCTCGCCCGTGCCGAGAATTGGCAAAAAGCCCATCTCTCCGAGGAGGATAAGAAGCTAGTCGAAGCGCTCGCCCCCCCTTCACCATCCTCACCCGAAGACGCTGGGAATGGAGAGAAATAGCGGCCCAACGAAGGGCGAGCCCACAAGGAGCAGGCCCAACGAGGGGCCGCGGCGGGAGCGTACCAACTGCTATTCGACCGCTAGCCGAGGCCATCTCGACTCGATCGCCTCGGCGTAGACGCCGTGGATCGTGCTGCGGGGACTCGGTGCGACGATCCCGTAGCCCTCGACCATCGCCCGCGCCAGCGTCACCTTGAAGGTCTTGCCGTGCCAGGCGTGGGCCTCGGCGGCGCGGCCGACGTGCAGGTGGGTGAGCTCGTGGAGCAGGGTCTCGAGCACGTCGCCGGCGCGGATCCCGGGGTAGGCGGTGACCGAAAGGCGGAACTGGGCCGGCACCGCGAAGCCGAGGCGGTTGGGGCGGCGGCGGGCGCGGCGGACCTTGAGGTCGGGCTCGCGCGCGGCCAGCGGGCCGTCAGCGAAGGCGGGCAGCCCTCGCAGGCGCTCCATCTCCTGGCGCAGATCGATCCCCGCGACCAGGAAATAGGAGGGATGGCGCTTCAGCTGTTCGCACCTTCGAACTTGTAGCCGACGCCGCGCACGGTGACGACGAGCTCGGGGCGCTGGGGGTCGCGCTCGACCTTCTGGCGCAGGTTGGAGATGTGGACGTCGCAGGCGCGCTCGTCGCCGTCGAACTCGGTCTGCCAGAGCTCCTCCATGATCTGGCGGCGGGGGAAGACCTCACCGGGCCGGCCGACCAGCAAGCGCAGCAGCTGGAACTCGGAGCGGGTCAAGTTGACCGTCTCGCCGCGCACGGTGGCGACGTGGCGGACCAGGTCGATCGCGACCGCGCCGGCCTCGATCTTGACCGCCTGGTTGAGCGGGCCGCGGTCGAGCTCGCGGCGGCGCAGCTGGGCGCGCACGCGGCCGAGCAGCTCGCGCACCGAGAAGGGCTTGGTGACGTAGTCGTCGGCGCCGACCTCGAGCCCGACCACCTTGTCGACCTCGGCGTCCTTGGCGGTGAGGACGATGATCGGCACGGCGCTGCGGGCGCGCACCTCGCGGCAGATGTCGAGGCCGCTCGGCCCCGGCATCATGATGTCGAGGATCAGCAGGTCGAAGTAGATCCCCTCGCCGCTGAGTTTCGCCGTCGCGTCGTCGCCGTCGACCGCGACGTCGACGTCGAAGCCCTCCTGGGCGAGCGCGTAGCCGACCGACTCGCGTACCGAGGGCTCGTCGTCGGCGACCAGGATCCGTCCGCTGCTCATCGTCCCCCTCCCCCGCTCGTCCTCATCAGGCCACCGGGGTCGGGCTCGGTTGCGAGATCGGCAGGCGCACCCAGAAGGTGCTGCCTTTGCCCTCCTCGGAGGTGGCGCCCATCTCGCCGCCCATCACGTCGACCATGCGCCGGGCGATCGCCAGGCCGAGGCCGAAGCCCTCCTGCTTGCGCGTCTCGCTGCGGCGGTAGAAGCGCTCGAATACGCGCTCGATCTCCGCCGTCGGGATGCCTGTGCCTGTGTCGATTACCTCCATGATCACGTCCGCCTCACCATCGCGGCGGCCGCGGACGGTAACGGCACCGGGGGGTGGCGTGTTCTTGAAGGCGTTGGTCAGCAAGCCAATCATCACCTGGCGCAGCAGCGTCGGGTCCGCCTTGGCGGCGAGATCGGGCTCGACTTCGACGTAGAGATCGACGTGTTTGCGCGGCTCGACCGCGGCGACGACGTCGCGGATCGCGATCGGCACGTCGACCACCTCGGTCTCCCCCGCCCCCAGCGACTCGACCCGGGCCAGGGTGAGCAGGGCCTGGGTCAGGCGGCTCATCCGGTCGGCGTCCTCGGCCAGGCGGTTGAGGAAGTGATCGCGCGCCTGCGGGTCGTCTTTGGCGCCGCTCTGCAGCACCTCGATCGCGCCGGAGATCCCGGCCAGCGGGTTGCGCAGCTCGTGGGCGGCGTTGGAGACGAAGTCGGCTTCGGCGAACTCGCGGCGCATCTCTTCGGTGCGGTCGCGGACGACGGCGAGGACGGCGCGCTCGTCGGGCAGCGCGCGCGCCTGCATCGCGTAGGCGCGGTCGCCGATGCGCAGGGCCGGGTGGGCGGTGAAGCCGACTTCAGCGGCGCGGTGCAACTGCGACAGCATCGCCTCGGGCGGGCGGCCGCCCTCGAGCAGGTCGGCGGCGGCGCTGTTGGAGAAGCGCACGGGACCTTCGTCGTCGACGACCATCACCGCGTCGGTGAGGCCGTCGAAGATCGCCTCGAGCTTGTTGCGGTCGGCGGTGAGCACGCCGAAGCTCTCCTTCAGCGAGGCGCGCATCGAGTCCAGCGCGCGGGCGAGTTCGCCGATCTCATCGCGGGCGCCGACCCGCAGCGGCGCGTCGAAAGAGCCCGAGGCCATTTCGTTGGCGGCCTGGGCGAGGCGGGAGACGCGGTGGGTGATCGCGACCGCGATCAGGAAGCCGGCGAGCACGCCGATCAGCACCGCGACGACCAGCGCCTGCTTGTTGTCGCCGAAGAGGTAGACGGCGAATGCGGTGATCAGCGAGACCGCGGCAAACGCCCCGGCCAGCCACAACCGCATGCCTATCCATCTCATGAAGAGTTACTAACACATCCCCTTCTCGGCGCGCATCCGACATTGACCACGCCAGAGTGGGGTCAATGTCGGATGCGCGCCCCGGCCGGGCTGCGTGGGAGAATCGATTTTGTGCGGACGCTCGTATTCATTCCCGCTTGGAACGAGGAAGACTCGGTTGCGGCCGTGATCGCGGACGTGCGCGAGTGCATGCCCGCGGCCGACCTGCTCGTGATCGACGACGGCTCGACCGACGCGACCTCCGAGCGAGCGCGCGAGGCGGGGGCGCTGGTGGCCTCACTGCCCTTCAACCAGGGGCTCGGCGCGGCGCTGCAGACCGGCTACCTCTACGCGCTGCGCGAGGGCTACGAGGCCTGCGCCCACCTCGACGCCGACGGCCAGCACCCACCGCGTGAGGTGGCGCGGCTGCTCGCCGAGATCCACGCCGACCGCGCCGACCTGGTGATCGGCTCGCGCTACCGCGACCCCGGCAAAGCCGAGAGCGACGACTACAAGCCGACGCTCTCACGCCGCATCGGCACCGGCGTCTTCCGCTTCTTCCTCACCCTGGCGACGCGCCAGCGCTTCACCGACACGACCAGCGGCATGCGCGCCGCCAACCGCAAGGTGATGGCGCTCTTCAGCGAGCACTACTCGCCCGACTTCGCCGAGATCGAGTCGCTGCAGCTGGCCGTGCGCGAGGGCCTGCGGGTCGAGGAGCTGCCGGTGCGGATGCTGGAGCGCGCCGGGGGCACGTCTTTCCTGACGCCGCTGCGCTCGGCCTTCTTCATCTTCAAGGGCATGATCGTGCTGCTGGTCGGCCTCTTCCGGCCCCGCCACGCCGAGGCCAACGAGCAATGAACGTGCTGCTGCTGGCGGCCAGCCAGAGCCCCAAGGTCCACCTCACCTCGCAGACGCGGATCATCGCCGCGGTCCTCGCCCTCGCCTTCATGGGCCTGATCCTGGAGCTGATCCGCCGCGACCGCCTGCAGGAGCGCTTCAGCGTGGTCTGGTTCGTCGCCGGCCTGGGGATGCTGGCCGGCGCCGCCTTCCCCGGCCTGCTCGAGCTGGTCGCCGACGCGATGGGCGTGCGCGACACCAACGTCGCCCTCTTCTCGGTCGTGCTCTTCTTCCTGCTCGGCCTGGCGCTCAACTTCAGCGTGACGATGTCGCGCCAGGCGGCGCAGATCACCCGGCTCGCTCAGGAGCGGGCGCTGGAGAAGGCGAACGCGCAGGCCAACAACGGCAAGTCCCATGACATGACGAGGTCCAGTCGCCGTTAGGCAAGGAAGCAGGAAGCCCGAATAGCAGCGCTATTCGGGCGACCGAGGACGCCGCATAACGGCGACTGGGGCCGTCCGCTCAAGCGAAAATGCGCTCGAGGCGGAAGGCGAGCGCCTCGAGGGCCAGCTCCTCGGAGACGTTGAGGTCGAGGCGGCGGCGGGTGTCCTGAACCAGCTCGGCGGCGCGGCGGGGTCGAGCGGGGTCGAGAGCAGCGGAGCGGGACTGCAGCTCGGCGAGGTGGTCCTGGTTGTAGACCACCTCGGGGGCACCAGAGGCAGTCGCGGCGAGGTCGCGAAACCAGCTCGCAACCAGCTCGAGCCCGAAGTCGAGGGTGTCCGTCCGGCGCCGCCGGCCCACTCGTTTGGCTTCGTCGGTGATGTCACGGGCGCTGCGCTTGACGCCGGCTTCGGTTTCTTCGTCGAGTAGATCGCGGGTGGTCGCTTCGGCTTCCTCGCCGACGGACTCGGCGGCTTTTAGTAGCCGGCTCCAAACGGGGGAGGCTGTCGGGGGTGACTCGCCGGACGCACTTGCGTGCTGAGTGTCCGGCGAGTCACCCCCGACAGCCCTTCCCAGTTCAAGCGCAGCTGCTCGGAGCTGATGTCCGGAGTCCGAAAGCAAAAAGCGAGCGCGAGCGAGATCCCCAGCCGAAAGGCGAACCGCGGCGGCACGCTCTTCCGCCGGAGCTTCAGAGTCGAGAGCAGCTTCAAGGGCCTCCGGCGGCAACGGGGCGAAGTCGACGGGCTGACAGCGGGAGGCGATCGTCTCGAGGAGCGCACTCGGCTCTGAGGTCAGGAGCAGGATGTGAACGAAGTCGGGAGGCTCCTCCAATGTCTTCAAGAGCGCGTTCTGGCTCTCGTCGCGCATCGCCTCGGCGACCTCGATCACAAAGACACGCTTCTCGGCTTCGAAGGGTCGATAGGAGGCGGCGCGGATGACTCGCTCGCGGACTTCCTCGACCATGTGCTGGGCTCCGCGGGGGGTTAGCCAGACCAGATCCGGGTGGGGCGAGGGGTCGATCAGGGCGCGGCGGCGCGCATCGTCGGGGTCGCTGGCTCCTCTGGCGAGGATCTCGGCGGCGAAGCTGCGGGCGATGGTGGCCTTGCCGGCGCCCCGCGGACCGCGAAAGAGATACGCGTGCGACGGGCCCGAGGCCAAGGCGGCGGTAAGAGCAACCCGCGCCCGCGACTGGTGCTCGGTGACCGCTTCGATCGCCAGGGCACTCATCAGTCAGCGGCCATGGTGCGCACAGCGGCCATCACGCGCTCGTGGACCTGCTCGACGCTGCCGTCGCCGTCGACGACGACGACGCGGTCGGCGGCGATCTTGGCGATTTCCTCGTAGGCCTCGGCGACGGCGCGCTGCAGCTCCAGGCCCTCGGACTCGAAGCGGTCGCTGCCCTCGGCGCGGCCGAGGCCGGTCTCGGGGTCGACGCGCAGCAAAACCGTGACATCGGGCCAGAGGCCTTCGGTGGCGGCGTCGGTGAGTGAGATCACCTCGGGGCCGCCGAGTCCGCGCCCGGCTCCCTGGTAGGCGACGCTGGAGTCGGCGAAGCGGTCGGAGACGATGTCGCGTCCCGCCTCCATCGCCGGACGGATCACCCGCGCGGTCAGATCCGCCCGGGCGGCGAGGAAGAGCAGCAGCTCAGCGAGCGCGTCGAGCTCCAGCTCGGGATCGGCGAGCAAGCCGCGGATCTTCTCCGCCGCCTCCGTCCCCCCCGGCTCGCGAATCAGCAAGGTCTCCGGGCCGAGCGCCTCGGCCAGCAGCTTCGCCTGGGTCGACTTGCCGGAACCGTCGATGCCCTCGAGAGAAATGAACACGTCGAACCGTTCCGGTGTTCCTTATCCGCCGTATAGGGCGATAAAGCGCACCGGAAGCTCTATTTGGCCGCGGCCTTGGCGCGTTTGCGACCGCGGGTGGCGGTGTCGGCTTTGCTCGCGACCTTGGTTTTTTTGGCTTTGGCCGGAGGCTTGTCCTCGTCGCCCTCGGGCAACGGCTTCTCCGCCATCGCTTCTTTGGCCGCTTTCGCCGCTTCGCGTTCGGCGCGGCGTTTCTTCATCTCCTGCATCGACTCGCAGTCGTCGTTGAGGCAGAGGTTCCAGGGGCGGCCGCGGAAGGGCTGGACTTTCAGCCGCGGCGTCTCGCCGCAGACCGAGCAGCGTTCTTCGAGTTTGAAGACGTCGCCGCGCTGGGGCAGCGGGAAGGTCTGGTCGCAGGACTCGGGGTCGTCGAGGGTCCAGCCGCTGCAGCCGACAAAGCGCTTGCCCGACTTCTTGGCGCGGATCACGCGCAGCATGTGGGGCGAGCCGTCCTCCTTCTTGCGGCCGGCCTCTTCGCAGACCTTGCAGGGGCCGAGGATGCGGTCCTCGTCCATCCCCTTCCAGACGACTTTGGCCAGGTCTTCGCGGCTGGCGTCGATTTCGGTCCAGGTCTTGTGCAGCAATTCGCGGCTGTCGCCGACGACGCCGTCCTTGCTCATTGCGCCGGCGGCGATCTGGTCCATCTCGGACTCGAGCTGCGCGGTCATCTCCGGCGTCGCCATCGCCGGCACGTATTTTTTGAACGCCTCGTACATCGCGATCCCGGTCTCGGTCGGGATCGGCGGGTTGCTGTAGACGTAGCCGCGGTCGAAGAGCTTCTTGATGATGTCGGCGCGGGTGGCCTTGGTGCCGAGGCCGCGCTCCTCCATCATCTCGACCAGCTTCGCCTGCGAGATCCGCGAGGGCGGCTGGGTCTCCTTGTCGACGATCCAGGGCTCGCCGTCGAGCTGCAGCGCCTGGCCCTCTTGCAGCGCCGGGATCTCCTCGTCGGAGGAGCGGGCGTAGGTGTAGATGCCGGCAAAACCGGGGTCGACGACGACCGAGCCGCGCACGAAGTAGGTCTGCGAGCCGGCGGTGATGTCGGCGCGGGTGGACTCGGTGATCATCGGCGGGCTGAAGGTGGCGAGGAAGCGGCGCACGACCAGTTCGTAGACGCGCTTCTTGGGGCCGTCGCCGAGGGCGCCGGGCTGGATCGCCTGGGTCGGGTAGATCGGCGGGTGGTCGGTCGTCTCTTTTTTGCCGCGGGTCGGCTTCAGCTCACCGTCGAGCAGGCCCGAGGCGGCGGAGAACTCCTTGACCTTGACCAGCGAGGTGACCAGCTCGCGCAGCGGCAGCGAGACCGGGTAGACCGTGTTGTCGGTACGCGGGTAGGAGATGAAGCCGTCCATGTAGAGGTCCTCGGCGAGGCGCATCGCGGCGGCAGGGGTGATGCCGAGGCGGCTGGAAGCGTCGGTGGTGAAGGCGGTCGTGTTGTACGGCGTCGGCGGTTTGCGCGTGTTCTTGCGCGCCGTCACCGACTTGACCGTGCCGGGACCGGAAGTGCCGGCGAAGGCCGCGTCGGCCTCAGCCTTCTCCCAGAACTTGTCGGTCTCGTGATGCGTCTCGAAGCTACCGTCGGCGTGCTCGAACTTGGCAAAGAGTTCCCAGAAGGGTTTGGCGACGTGGGCGCGGCGCTCCATCTCACGCTCGACGATCAGGCCCAGGGTCGGGCTCTGCACGCGGCCGACCGAGAGGAAGTTGGAGCCGAAGCGGCGGGTCGAGAGCGAGACCGCGCGGGTCAGCGTCGCGCCCCAGAGCAGGTCGATGTCCTGGCGGGCGGCGCCGGCGTTGGCCAGCGGGTAGGAGAGCTCGTCGAGCTCGTTGAAGGCGCGCTCGATCTCTTCCTTGGTCAGCGCCGAGTAGCGGGCGCGCAGGATCCGCAGCGTGCCGGCCTTGGTTTCTTCGCGGTTGCCGAGCGTCGGGTTGGCGTCGAGCATCTCCTCCAGCGCCTCGAGCCCGATCAGCTCGCCCTCGCGGTCGAAGTCGGTTGCGATCACCAGCTCGTCGGCCTCTTTTGCCACCTTGCGGATCGCCTTGACCACGTTCTTGTCGGTCGGCTCCTTGATCAGCTCGGCGTCGATCAGGTCGTGCAGATCGGTTTTCTGCCAGTTCGAGTAGCCCTCGGGGAAGGCCGGGCCGAGCACGTGGCCCTTGAGCCCGATCGTGCGGTGAACGTCGCCGCCATCGTCGGTCCACGTGTAATACGGGACTTTGAAGGTTTTATCGCTGGTCGCGCTTCCCTTGCTGAGGAAGGTCGCGATCTTCTCGGCGCTGTTGTTCTTCTCGGTGACGATTAGGCGCATGGGGCGGCGAGGGTAGCAGGGGCGCTCGGTGACGCTGCTGGGAAGAAATCTCGGCTGCCGCTCTTCATATCTGGCCGCGAGTTGCCGATCAGGGGTGCAATGGACGTAGGATCGCGACCTTCATGAGGGCATTGGTGACAGGCGGGGCCGGCTTCATCGGCTCGAATCTGAGCGACGCGCTGCTGGCGCGCGGCGACGAGGTGATCGTCGTCGATGACCTCTCGACCGGCCGCCGCGAGAACCTCGAGCCGGCGCTCGCCAACGGCGCCACGCTGGTCGAGGCCGACATCCGGGACCGCGCCGCGCTCGAGGAGATCGCCGGCCGCGAGCGTCCCGAGGTGATCTTTCACCTGGCCGCGCAGATCGACGTGCGCAAGTCGATCGCCGACCCGGCCTTCGACGCCTCGATCAACATCGGCGGCACCGCCAACGTGCTCGACGCCGCCCGCGCGGCGGGAACCCGGCGCATCGTCTTCAGCTCCACCGGCGGGGCGATCTACGGCGAGGGTGAGGGACAGCAGCTGCCGCTCGCCGAGGACGCGCCGCTGGCACCGGAGGCGCCCTACGGCCAGAGCAAGTTCGCCGGCGAGGGCTACCTCTCCCTCTACGAACGGCTCTACGGCCTCTCGACGATCCCGCTGCGGCTCGGCAACGTCTACGGGCCGCGCCAGGACCCGCTCGGCGAGGCCGGCGTGGTCGCGATCTTCTGCGGGCGACTGCGCGAGGGCGAGCAGCCAACGGTCTTCGGCGACGGCAAGCAGACCCGCGACTACATATATGTGGGCGACGTGGTCGCCGCCATGCTCGCCGCGGCCGAGTCGGAGGCGACGGGCCCGGTCAACATCGGCACCGGCGTCGAGACCGACGTGCTCGAGCTCGTGCAAGCACTGGGTGAGCTTGGTGACTCCGGCAGCTTCGCGCCCGAGTTCGCGCCGCCGCGCACCGGCGAGGTGGCGCGCATCTCGATCGACCCCGGCCGGGCCGAGCGCGAGCTGGGCTGGACGCCGCAGATGGGCCTCAAAGAGGGCCTGCGCGTCACGCTCGACTCCATATAGCCGCGCATCACTAACCTTCGGGGCATGCCCGCCCAGGCCTATGCCGGCAAGGAGTGCGTCTGCCAGTTGCGCAAGGGGATCTGCGACCAGTCCTGCGTGCGCGACATGCTGGAGACACCCTTCTACATCGCCTGCCTGAAGCTGAAAGGGCGGCGCTGCCTGGTCATCGGCGGCGGCGAGATCGGCCTCGAGAAGGTCGAGGGGCTGCTCGCCTGCGACGCCGACGTGACCCTGATCGCGCCGGTCGCCCACCCGCAGTTGGAGGAACTCGCCGCGGAGGGCTCGATCGAGTGGGAGAAGCGCGCCTACGCGGGCGCCGCCGACCTCGAGGGCGTCTTCATGGTGATCGCCTCCACCGACGACACCGAGGTCAACATCAAGGTCTACGACGACGCCGAGCAGCGGGCGATGCTGGTCAACATCGTCGACGTGCCGCCGCTCTGCAACTTCATCCTGCCGGCGATCGTGCGCACCGGTCCGCTGGCGATCGCGATCTCCACCGCCGGCGCCTCCCCCGCCCTGGCGAAGCGGATGAAGCGCGAGATCTCCGAGCTCTTCGGCGAGGAGTACGCCCGCCTCGCGGTGATCCTCAACGACGCTCGCGGCTGGGCCAAGGGGACGCTGCCGACCTACCAGGACCGCAAGGAGTTCTTCGAGGGCATCGTCAACGGCGCGCCCGACCCGATCGAGTTGATCAAGGGCGATCGCGAGATCGAGCTGATCGCGCTGATCGAGGCCGCCAAAGAGCGCGCCGCCGCAGCGCTGGCCTGAGCTTGGCGATTTAAGCGTCTATTTGACGCATAAGTCGCCAGTCAGTTTCCGCAGGCTGAGCCGCGGACGCTGTCGAGCGTCTTACGCAGCTCGTTGGCCTGGGCGACGCTGAGGTTGGCCGAGAAGGCGACCTCGAGCTCGGCGATCACGGCCGGGCGCATCTCGGCGAGCAGGTCGCGGCCGGCGGGGGTCAGCGTCGCGTAACTGACCCGGCGATCGGTCTCGCAGAAGGTCCGCTCCAGCAGGCCCGCCTTGACCAGGCGGTCGACCAGCTTGGTCAGGCCGCCGCGGGTGATCACCAGGGCCTCGGCCAGGTCGCCCATCTTCATCCGCTCATCGGGCGCCTCGGAGACGGCGGCGAGCACCTCGTACCAGGGCAGCGGCGGGAAGTCGGCGGCGGAGAGCATTTCCTGCAGGCGCTGGACGATCGCCGCGTGGGTGCGGGTCAGGGCTCCCCAGGCGTCGCCATGGGGGTTTTGCCCGGCGGCGCTCCCCTTCCGGGAAGCACTGCCCGCTGCTCTGTCCGCGGTCGCCTGCTCCATCGATCGCATGATCGCAGATAAATGTTGTCTCAGCAATAGTTGTATCTACAAGCATTTCTGCTACGATTGTTTCTGCGTCAATCATTTAGCAAGCAACTATCGACTTTGGAGGCAGAGATGAGCACGCAGACGGTCGCCCAGCAGGCCCCGACAGGCACATACGCGGTGGACCCGGTCCACTCTTCGATCAACTTCGCCATCTCCCACAACGGCGTGGCGACCTTTCGCAGCGGCTTCGACAGCTACGAGGCCCGGCTGAGTGGCGGCGAGGCAGCGAAGCTCGAGGGCACGGTCGACGTCGCCAGCGTCAAGATCGACGAGGAGCAGCTCGAGGGCCACCTCCTCTCCCCCGACTTCTTCGACGCCGGCCGCTACCCGCAGCTGCGCTTCAGCTCGAGCGAGCTCAGCGTCGCCGACGACGGCTCGGTGACACTGCGCGGCGAGCTCGAGATCCGCGGCGAGACGCGCGAGGTCGAGGCGAGCGGCAAGTTCGGCCAGCTCGGCGCTGACCTCGCCGGCAACGCCCGCGTCGGCCTCTCGGTCGCGGCGACGGTCGACCGCCGCAACTTCGGGCTCGACTGGAACGCCGAGTTGCCCAGCGGCGGCGAGGTGCTCGACTACGAGGTAGCGATCGCGGTCGAGCTGGAGCTGGTCGAGGAGGTCGAGTAGCAATGCGAGTGCTGGGCATATCCGGCAGCCTGCGGAGTGGCTCGCTCAACAGTGCCCTGCTGCGGGCGGCCGCCGAGCGGCTGCCCGCCGGGGCCGAGCTGGCCGAGTTCGAGCGCCTGGGCGAGATCCCGCCCTACGACGAGGACGTCGAACTGGCAGGGACCCCGGCTGTGGTCGAGGAGCTGCGCGAGGCGGTGCGCAGCGCCGACGCGGTCCTGATCGCGACCCCCGAGTACAACCACTCGATTCCGGGCCAACTCAAGAACGCGCTCGACTGGGTCTCCCGCCCAGCCGGCAAGAGCGCCCTCAACGGCAAGCCAGCAGCGGCGATCGGCGCCTCCACCGGCATGTTCGGCGCGGTCTGGGCCCAGGCCGAGCTGCGCAAGGTGCTGGGCGCCCTGGGCGGCCGCGTAGTCGAGGCCGAGCTCCCCATCGGCCACGCCGCCGACCAACTCGTCGGCGATCGCCTCGAGCTCTCCCCCCAACAGTCCGAGCAGCTAGAGGAGATCCTCGCCGAGCTGATCTCCCAAGCCGAGATCGAGGCCGGGCTGGTCGCAGCCTGACCGTTCCGGTGCGCTTTATGTGGCTATAGGCCACAAAAGGCGCACCGGAAGCCTGGCGGCTCAGGCAGCCGGCAGGGCGAAGAAGGCGACGGCGGCGAAGTGGGCGGCGGCGGCGGCGATGACCAAGAGATGGAAGACCTCGTGGTAGCCGAAGACGCGCGGGTTGGGGTTGGGGCGCTGGGTGGCGTAGACGACGGCGCCCGCGGTGTAGAGGAGGCCGCCGGCGGCGACGAGCAGGGTGCCGGTCGTCCCCATCGAGCCCCAGAGCTCGGGGAAGGAGATGACGGCGACCCAGCCCAAAGACAGGTAGATCAACGCCGCCACCCACTTCGGGTGTTCGATCCAGACCATCTCGACGATCGCGCCGGCGATCGCGCCGATCCAGACGACGACCAGGATCGCGTCGGCGAGCGGGCCATCGAGGACGAGCAGGGCGAAGGGCGTGTAGGTGCCAGCGATGAGGAAGAAGATCATCGAGTGATCGAGGCGGCGCATCCAGCGGCGCACGTTGGGGCGGGTCCAGTTGACCCGGTGGTAGAGGGCGCTGGTGCCGAGCAGGGCCGAGAGGCTGACCGCGTAGATCGCCACCGCGAGCGTCGCCTCCGGCGTCTTGGCGGCGATGATCAGGCCGGCGCCGAGGAAGAGGGAGATGAAGAAGGCCCACTCGTGCGAGACGCCGCGCAGCTTCGGCTTGACCGCGGCGAGCGCGTCGCTGGCTCGCTCCCCCATCCGTTCTGCGCCCCCGCGCAGGTCGTCGACCATGTACCCAGGGTACTCCCAACTTTGTCCCGACATTGCGGAATTGCCACCATGTAGGGACGGCGCGCCCGGCGAATCAAGTTCCTTATTTGCGCTTTTCGCCACTTTTCCGTCTGAGGCTTTAGCGATCCTGCTGTGTTACCCCTGAAAGTCGCTGCGAGAGGAGAAGTTTGATGTCCCAGACCGCCACCAGTGCCCCGAAGAACGGTCTAAAGGGCCTCGCGATCGAGCGCCGTTTTTCCTCTCCAGGGACCCATCCCTTCGATGAGATCGAGTGGGAAGTGCGCGATGCGGTGATCGGCAACCCCGAGAGCCCGGCCTTCGAGCAGCGTGGGGTCGAGTTCCCCAAGAGCTGGTCGCAGAACGCGACCAACATCGTCGCCCAGAAGTACTTCCGCGGCCAGCTCGGCAGCGAGGAGCGCGAGTCCTCGGTCAAACAGATGGTCGGCCGCGTCGCCGGCACGATCTCCGAGTGGGGCCGCACGGGCGGCTACTTCGCCTCCGACGAGGACGCCGAGGCCTTCGAAGCGGAGCTGACCTCGATCCTGCTCAACCAGAAGGCGGCCTTCAACTCGCCGGTCTGGTTCAACGTCGGCTTCGAGGAGACGCCGCAGTGCTCGGCCTGCTTCATCCTCAGCGTCGAAGACAACATGGACTCGATCCTGGGCTGGAACACCAAGGAGGGCAAGATCTTCCGCGGTGGCTCAGGCTCGGGGATCAACCTCTCCAACATCCGCGGCTCGATGGAGCAGCTGGCCAAGGGCGGCACGGCGAGCGGGCCGGTCAGCTTCATGCGCGGCGCCGACTCCTGGGCCGGCACGATCAAGTCGGGCGGCAAGACGCGGCGGGCGGCGAAGATGGTCGTGCTCGACGTCGACCATCCGGACATCGAGCACTTCATCTGGTGCAAGGCCGACGAGGAGAAGAAGGCGGAGGCACTGCGTGACGCCGGCTTCGACATGTCGATCGACGGCGAGGGCTTCACCTCGATCCAGTACCAGAACGCCAACAACTCGGTGCGGGTCAGCGACGACTTCATGGAGGCGGTCGAGGCCGGCGAGGACTGGCAGCTGACCGCGCGCACCGACGGCTCGACGGTGAAGACACTGGACGCGCGCGAGCTGATGAACCAGATCGCCGACGCCGCCTGGCGCTGCGCCGACCCTGGCGTGCAGTACGACACGATCATCAACCGCTGGCACACCTGCCCCGAGTCGGGGCGGATCAACGCCTCCAACCCCTGCAGCGAGTACATGCACGTCGATGACTCGGCCTGCAACCTGGCCTCGCTCAACTTGATGAAATTCCGCCGCCCCGACGGCAGCTTCGACGTCGAGGACTTCGAGCACGCGGTCGACATCGTCTTCCTCGCCCAGGAGATCGTCGTCGGCTTCTCCAGCTACCCGACCGAGGAGATAACCGAGAACGCCAACCGCTTCCGCCAGCTCGGCCTCGGCTACGCCAACCTCGGCGCCCTGCTGATGTCCGACGGCCTGCCCTACGACTCGACCGCGGGCCGCAACGTCGCCGCCGCGATCACGGCGCTGATGACGGGGCGCGCCTACCGTCAGTCGGCGCTGATCGCCGCCGGGGCGACCGGGCCCTACGAGGAGTACGAGAAGAACCGCGACGCCCACAACGGCGTGATGCGGATGCACCGCGACGCCTCCTACGACGTCGACGCGACCGGGATCAAGGGCGAGCTACTCGCGGCCGCCCAGCGCTCCTGGGACGAAGCGGTCGAGCTCGGCGAGGAGCACGGCTACCGCAACGCGCAGGCGACGGTGCTGGCCCCAACCGGGACGATCAGCTTCCTGATGGACTGCGACACGACCGGGATCGAGCCCGACTTCTCCCTGGTCAAGTTCAAGGAGCTGGTCGGCGGTGGCCAGATGACGATCACCAACCGCTCGGTGCCGCTGGCGCTGCGCACGCTCGGCTACGCCGAGCCGCAAGTCGAGCAGATCACCGCTTACATCACCGAGAACAGCACGATCGTCGGCGCGCCCGACCTGAAAGACGAGCACCTGCCGGTCTTCGACGTCGCGGTCGGCGAGCGGGCGATCACCCACACCGGCCACATCGACATGATGGCCGCGACGCAGCCCTTCATCTCGGGCGCGATCTCAAAGACGGTCAACCTGCCGCAGACGGCCACGATCGAGGACATCGCCGACGCCTACACGCGCGGCTGGAAGGGCGGCCTCAAGGCGCTGGCGATCTACCGCGACGGCTCGAAGACAGCGCAGGCGCTGCGCACCGACGCCCAGGAGGAAAAGGGCGCCGAGGAGACCGTTGCGCTGCCGCCGGAGCGCAAGCGCATGCCGCGCGAGCGCGAGTCGATCACCCACAAGTTCTCGATCGCCGGCCACGAGGGCTACATCACCGCCGGCAAGTACGACGACGGCACCGTCGGCGAGATCTTCCTCACCGACATCGGCAAGGAGGGCTCGACCATGCGCGGGCTGCTCAACGCCTTCGCCACGGCGATCTCGCTCGGCCTGCAGTACGGAGTCCCACTCGAGGTCTTCGTACGCAAGTTCAGCTACATGCGCTTCGAGCCGGAGGGCATCACCCAGAACCCGGAGATTCCCTTTGCCAAGTCAATGCCCGACTACATCATGCGCTGGCTGGCGAGTCGCTTCATCGACGACACCGAGACACTCGAGGACCTCGGCATCCTCACCCAGGAAGTGCGGGCCAAGAAGGACGCCGAGACGAGCCAGCTGGGACTTGGCATCTCGACCGACACCGCGAGCCCGGCCAACGGAGGAAATGGTGGCAACGGAGGATCCAAGCCGGCCTCCTCTGCTTTCACCGAAACCCCCCCCGTGGTCCCGGCCAAGATGTCCGGCACCGAGCTCGGTCCGGCCTGCGAACAGTGCGGCGGCATGATGCAGCGCACGGGGTCCTGCTACACGTGCAGCAGCTGCGGTAACAACACCGGTTGCGGCTGAACCGGCAAGCAGCTAGCTGAGAATGACCTTCGCGTCGTGGCGGGGGGTCTCGGTGATCGCGCGGCGGAAGACTCGCTCGGGCTTGGGGTTGGCCGGGCGGATCTTGTGGCGCTTGACTAGCTCCTTGAGAACCACGGCCATCTCGAACTGGGCGAAGGAGGCGCCGAGGCAGCGGCGGACGCCGCCGCCGAAGGGGATCCAGGTGTAGGTGCCGGGCGGGTTGTCGAGGAAGCGCTCGGGCAGGAAGCGCTGCGGCTCGGGGTAGATCTCGGGATTGCGGTGGACGAGGTAGACCGAGGGAGCGACCGAGACGCCGGCGGGCAGCTCGTAGCCGCCGATCTCAACCGGCTCGGTGAGCTTGCGCAGGACGATCGAGATCACCGGGCGCAGGCGCAGCGTCTCCTGAATCGTCGCGGTCAGGTACTCCTCGCGGCCGGCGAGCACATCGGCGCGCAGGCGCTCGAGCTTGTCCGGGTTGCGGCTGAGGCGCTCGATCGCCCAGGCGAGCGAGGTCGCGGTCGTCTCGTGGCCGGCGACCAGCAAGGTGAGCAGCTCGTCGCGCATCTCTCCGTCGCGCATCGGGCTGCCGTCCTCGTGGCGGGCGGCGATCAGCATCGAGAGCACGTCGTCGCGCTCCTCGACGTCGTCGGCCTGCCGGCGATCGGCGATCTCGCGGTAAATCAGCTCATCGACCCGCTCGATGCGGCGGCGGAAGGGACCGAACTTGCGGGCCCGGTTGGGCCCGACCAGGAGCAGGGGAAGCAGGATCTTGGGGTCGGTGGTGAGGTCGAGGAAGTCGCGCAGCGCCGCCCGCAGCTCGCCCATCCGCTCGCCCTCGCGGACGCCAAAGACCGTCTGCAGGATGATCTCCAGGGTCATCGCCTGCATCCGCGGTCGCAGCTTGTACGGGGTGGCGGTGGGCCAGGTCCCAATCTCACGCTCGGCGATCTCGCTCATCGTCTGCTCGTAGCCCTGCATGCGCGCGCCGTGGAAGGGCGGCAGCAGCAGCTTGCGCTGGCTCATGTGCGGCTTCTCGTCGAGGACGAGGACCGAGCTCTTGCCGAGGACCGGCTCGAGGATCTGGTTTCCCTCGCCGGCGTGGAAGACCTTGGGGTCGCCGGTGAAGACCTGTTTGACCGCGGCCGGGTCGGCGAGCATCACCCAGGTCCCCTCATAGGCGATGCGGAGCGTGAAGATGTCGCCGTAGCGGTCCTGACAGGCGTAGAGCATGCGGCGCGCTTGGCGCGACCAGATCGCGGTCTGGATCGGCCTCACCAGCGGCGGGCTGGGCGGCAGCCGTCGCTCCGGCACCCCCTGGAAGGGCCGCGGAGCGGTTGTCGTCGCTGCCTCCATCGTGCCTTCAAGGGAGGCTAGTACCCGGAGCGAACCCCCGTGTGAGGTGTGTCTCACAGGAATCGCGTAGCCTCTCGCTCCGTGGCAGCACCGCCGCGACTTCCGCCCCAGATCGAGCACCGGATAGTCCGCAGGGCTTGCGGGCTCTCACCGCGGCTAATCCGGCGGTTGATCGGCCCGCCACCCCGACTTGACGGGCAGGAGCTCGCGGCCGACGTGCAGATGCTGCTGGCGCTGGCAAAGTTGAACGGCGAGACGTCGTTGGTCGAGGGGCGCACGGTCGAGCAAGCGCGGGCCGAGAATCGCGCCGAGGTACCGACCGTCACCGGCCCGCCGCGGCCGATGGCGCGGGTCGAGAGCATCAGCATCCCGGGACCCGAATCCGAGATGGCCGCGCGGCTCTACGTCGCCCTCGGCTCACCACAGCCACCGCAGCCGCTGCTCGTCTACTTCCACGGCGGTGGCTGGGTGATCGGCGACCTCGATACCCACGACGGCGTCTGTCGCTTCCTTGCGGACCACAGCGGCTGCAGGGTGCTCTCGGTCGACTACCGGCTGGCGCCCGAGCACCCCTTCCCCAAACCGCTCGAAGACGCAGTCGCCGCCTTTGCCTGGGCTCACGAGCATGCGGCCGAGCTTGGTGCCGATCCCGATCGGATCGCGGTCGGCGGCGACAGCGCCGGCGGCAATCTCGCCACCGCCCTCTGCCTGCAGAACCGCGACGCCGGCAATCCGCAGCCGGCGATGCAGCTGCTGCTCTACCCCTGCACCGACGCGGTCGGCGGCCAGCAGTCGCGCGACACCTTCGCCGAAGGCTTCCTGCTGACGCGCGAGGATATGGAGTGGTTCGAGAACCACTACATCCCCGACGGCATCGACGACGACGATCCGCGGGCCTCGATGATGCGCGCCCGCGACGTCTCCGGGCTGCCGCCGGCCTACGTCGCGACATCCGGCTTCGACCCGCTGCGCGACGAGGGCGAGATCTACGCGGAGCGGATGCGCGAGGCGGGCGTGCAGGTGGTCCTGCAGCGGCACCCCGGCCAGATCCACGGCTTCGCCAACATCACCGCGATCTGCCCCAGCGCCCACACCGCGATGCTCGAAGCCGCGGGGGCCCTGCGCATGGGCCTGGGACTGGCTTCGGTACAGCCCGCCGCTGCGCTCGCTTAATACCCCCAGGGGGTATGTATAATCGGCGGCATGGATGCTCATGCCCATCACCACCACGCAATGCCAACCGAGGGCGCTGCGCTAACCACCGTCGCGATCAGCGCCACCCTCCACTGCCTGACCGGATGTGCGCTCGGCGAGATTGCCGGGATGGCGATCGGGACCGCGCTCGGCTTCTCCAACCTGGGGACCATCGCCCTCGCGATCGCCCTCGCCTTCATCTTCGGCTACAGCCTGACCAGCCTGCCACTGCTGCGCGCCGGCCTGGCGCTCTCGGCGGTGATCCCGATCGCGCTCGCCTCCGACACGCTCAGCATCGCGACGATGGAGGTCGTCGACAACCTCATCGTCCTGACGATTCCCGGCGCGATGGACGCGGGCCTCGGCGACCTGCTCTTCTGGGGCAGCCTCTCCTTCTCGCTGGTGATCGCGGGAGCCTTCGCAGTGCCGGTCAACCGCTGGCTGATCGCCCGCGGCAAAGGCCACGCGGTCGTCCACGAGACCGGGATCCACGGTGGCCCGCCGGTGCGGGTCGTCGCCTACGTCGCGGCCTTGGCGGGGATCTTCGGCGCCACCGTGCTGCTGATCGAGGCTCTCTCGTGAGCGACGAGGCCACCACCCACGGCTACACCGAGAACAAGGACGCGGTGCAGAAGCGGCTGCGCCGGATCGAGGGGCAGGTGCGCGGCGTCGAGCGGATGGTCGAGGAGAACCGCTACTGCATCGACGTCGTCACCCAGGTGACCGCGATCCAGGCGGCGCTGGACAAGGTCGCCCTGGAGCTGCTCTCCGATCACGCCGCACACTGCGTCGCCGGTGCCGCCGACGGTGACCAGCAGGAGATGACCGACGAGCTGATGGCCGCAGTGAAGCGGCTGCTGCGCCGCTGACCTACTCGTACTGGAGCGACTCGAGCACGTCCAAGCGAGAAGCGCGGCGCGCCGGCGGGATCGCGGCCAGCACGCCGATGATCGCAGCGAAGACGAGCAACCCGATCAGCGAGCCGATCGGGTAGGAGAGCGTGAAGCCTTCGTCCTTCAGCGGCTGCGCGATCAGCGCCGCGAAGACCAGGCCCAGCGCCATGCCGAGGATGGCGCCGATCAAGGCCGTAATCACCGCCTCGTAGCGGATCATCGTCCGCACCTGGCGTCGCGACATGCCGATCGCCCGCAACATGCCCAGCTCCCGCCTGCGTTCGTGGATCGAGAGCGCCAGCGTGTTGGCGATGCCGAAGGCCGAGATGATGATCGCGAGCCCGAGCAGGGCGAAGACCAGGTTGACGAGCTGGTCGACCTGTTCTTCGCGGCTTTCCTTCAGTTCCTGCTGGTTCAACACTTCGGCGACCGGGAACGCCCTTTCGACCCCTGCCGTGAGCAGGGCCTGCACCTCGGTCGCATCCACCCCAGGTTTCGTCTCGACGAAGTCGATCGTGTCCTGGGTCTGGCTGAATTCGCGCGCCAGCGCCGCCTGGGTAATCAAGACGCTGCCGAAGACGCCCAGTTTGGAGTCGAACTCACCGACCACTTCGAAGCTCGGCTTGCGGCGGGTCTGGCTGAGCAGGCGGAAGCGATCGCCGACTTCGAGGTCGTTTGCCGAGGCGAACGAGTCGGCGAGGATCGCCTGGTCGTTACGCAGGCGACGCAACACCGCCGGTCCACCTTGCTTCCATTCGATGTCAACCGCGTCTTCGACGTTGCGGGTCGGCGCCGAGACCTGGGCCCCCGCCCCGCCGTCGACCAGCTTCGCCTGCACCGAGCGGATCGAGGCGACGGCCTCGACTCCCGGCACCCGCTTCGCCGCGAACGCCGCCCCGTTCGGGATCGGCGAGAAGCCGTCGCTGTTCTGGATCACCAGGCCGCCGGCGAAGTTCTCGTCGACCACCTGAGCGACCGAGCTCTTCAGCCCAGCGGCGAAGACGGTGACGAAGGCGACGACCATCAGCCCGATCATCAGTGCCGCCGCGGTGACGGCGGTGCGGCCGGGATTGCGCTGCGTGTTCTCGCGTGAGAGCCGGCCGAGCAGGCGGCGCAACCGCTCCAGGGGCCAGCCGGCGATCCGCGCCAGCGGCGGCACCAGGTGGGGGCTGAAGAGCGAGACGGCAAAGACGATGACGACCGCCCCGCCGCCGATCAACCCCGCCGCCGTGCCGGATGAGGCGCTGCCGAAGAGCCCGATCAGGACCATCGCCAGCCCGACCACGCCAAGCAGGAGTGAGAGCGCGATGCCGATCAGCCGGCGCCGGCGTGTTGGCGCCGGCGTGAAGGCGTGCAGGGCGGCGATCGGCGGCACCCGGGTCGAGCGGATTGCCGGCACCAGCGCCGAGAAGGTGGTGACGACGATGCCGATCAGCAGCGAGACGACGACGGTGCGCGACTTCATCACCAGCCCGGTCGTCGGCAGGTCGATTTCGAAGGCCTCGAGCAGGCCGTTGAGCAGCTTGGCGATGACGAAACCGCCACCGATGCCGATTACCGCGCCGATCGCGCCGATCACCAGGGCCTCGACGACCACCGTGTTGAGGATCTGGCGCCGCGAAGCGCCAAGCGTGCGCAGCATGCCGAACTCCGAGACGCGCTGGGCGACCGTGATCGAGAAGGTGTTGAAGATCAGGAAGGAGCCGACGAGGATCGCGATGAAGGCGAAGACGAGCAGGAAGATCTGCAGGAAGCTGAGGTTGTCGCGAATTTCTTCGGAGCCGCGGTCGGCATTTTCCTTCGCCGTCTCGACCCGCACTCCGCCGGGCATCTGCGGCGCGATCCGCCGCTTCAGAGCCTCCTCCGAAACGCCCTCCTCGGCGGCGACCGAGATCTGGTCGAAGCGGCCGACCTTGCGGGTGAGGCGCTGCGCCACGGGCAGCGTCACCTGGGCGATACTGGCGCCGCCGAAGGAAGCGCCGCCGAGACGGGTGAAGCCGACCAGTTCGAAGGAGCGGGCGCTGCCTTGCCCGATCAGCTTGATTTCTTCGCCCAGCTCGAGCCCCGACGTTTCCGCGGCTGCCTTGTCGATCGAGGCTTCGGTCGGGCCGCGCGGCCGGTGGCCATCGATGTAGGTAAGTGACTCGAGGCTGCCGGGCAGCTCCGAGGAGATGAACTTCGGGGCGAATTTGTTGCCGATCTTCTCCCCTTCGGAGTTGAAGAAGCCGCCCGGCGTGAAGATCGCCCCGGAGGCCAATTTCACCCCTGGCGTCTTCTGCACTCGCGGCAGCAGCGCGGCGCTGATCGTGGGGATTTCGCCGTTTTCCTGCTCGACCGGGTTCTCGGCGCTGATGACGACGCTGGTCCCCTTCAGCGACTCGCCGAAGATTTCGTCGAAGGCGGCGAAGATCGTGTCGGTGAGGACGTAGGAACCGGCGACGAAAGCGACCCCGATGATCACGGCGAGGGTCGTCGACAGGGCCCGCGCCTTGCGCGCCCAGAGGCTCTTGAGGCTGAGGCTAGTCAACCTGCTTCATCAGCTCGATCACATCGTCCGCGGACCCGGGGGCGTCGTCGTGGACGATCTTGCCGTCGCGGAGGGTGATCAAGCGGTCGGCGTGAGCGGCGGCGGCGGGATCGTGGGTGACCATGATCACCGTCTGCTCGAACTGGTCGACCGCCTGGCGCAGCAGCCGCAGCACGTCCTCGCTCGCCTTCGAGTCGAGGTTGCCGGTCGGCTCGTCGGCGAAGACGACGGCCGGTTTGGAGACCAGGGCGCGGGCGACCGCAACGCGCTGCTGCTGACCACCGGAGAGCTCGGCGGGCCGGTGGGTGCGGCGCTCGTCGAGACCGACGGTCTGGATCAGCTGGTCGACCCAGGCTTGGTCTGGCTTGCGACCGGCGATCGAGAGCGGCAGCACCAGGTTCTCCTCGGCGGTGAGGACCGGCAGCAGGTTGAAGAACTGAAAGACGAAGCCGAGCTTCTCGCGGCGCAGCTTGGTCAGCTCGCCGTCGTCGAGCCCGGTGATCTCCTCGCCGTCGAGCAGGACGGTGCCGGCGGTCGGCGTGTCGAGCCCGGCGAGGATGTGCATCAGCGTCGACTTGCCGGAGCCCGAGGGCCCCATGATCGCGGTGAAACGGCCGCGCTCGAAACCGGTACTGACCTCGACCAGCGCGTCGACTGCGGCCGCGCCTTCCCCGTAGCGCCGCGATATTCCGTTGGCCTCGACAACCTGCCCGTTCAAGCTCATCGCCGCACCGTATCGATCTCTATACCCAAGCTCTCTCAACCGGACTTATCTCACGTCTAGATAGCCTGCGCCGCGTGGCTTTGGCGGACGAATTCGACGGCTTTCTGGTCGACCTCGACGGGGTCGTCTGGGTGGGACGGGAGCTGGTGGCGGGCTCGGCGGAGGCCCTGCGGGCGCTGATCGAGTCCGGCAAGGAGATCGTCTTCGTCACCAACAACCCGGGCCGACCGCCGGCGACCTACGCCGAGCGCCTGCGCGAAGCCGGCGTGCCGGTGGCCGAGGACCGCATCGTCACGGCTGGGGTCGCCACGGCGCGGCTGGCCGCGGAGACGGTCGGGGCCGGCTCGACCGCCTTCGCGATCGGCGCCCCCGCCTTCCACGAGACCGTCGCCGAGGCCGGGCTGCGGCTGCTTGAGGGTGAGGAGGGGCGCGACGCCGACGCGGTCCTCGTCTCCGGTCACCGCGGCTTCGACTACGAGGAGCTGCTGACGGCGACGCTGGCGCTGCAGAACGGCGCCAAGATGTTCGCGACCAGCCACGACCCGACCCTGCCGATGCCGGGTGGTGCCTGGCCGGGGACCGGCTCGATCCTGGCGGCGGTGGAGACCGCCTCGGGGGCCCGCGCCGAGATCGGCGGCAAGCCCGAACGCCACCTCTTCGACCAGGCGCGGGCGCTGATCGGCGGGGCCGAGCGGGTGGCGATGGTCGGCGACCGGATCTCCTCCGACATCGAGGGTGGGCGCCGGGCCGGCTTGGCGACGATCCTCGTGCTCAGCGGTGCCTCCTCCCGTGAGGAGGCGGCGGCCGCGGATCCAGCGCCCGACCTGGTCCTCGACGACCTTGCCGCGCTGCTGGCTTGAGCGCCGCGGATGTGTCCACCGAGATGAGCGAGGAGCCGACAACCTCGACCCACCGCCCCGGCCTCGCCTTTGCCGGGGTCTTCGGCGTGACCTTCTGCTGCCTGCTCGCCGTCGGCGCGGTGCTGCCGGTCCTGCCTCGCTACGTGCACGGCCCGCTCGACGCCGGCAACATCGCCGTCGGCATCGTGGTCGGCTCCTACGCGGTCACCGGCCTGCTGCTGCGTCCCTTCGCCGGCCGCCTCGCCGACCACCGCGGTCGCAAGCCGACGGTCCTGGTCGGCGCGGCGCTGGTCGCGATCGGCGGCTTCATGTACCTGCTGCCGCTGGGCGTGGCGGGGTTGATCGCCGCACGGCTGGTGCTCGGTGCCGGCGAGGGCGCGGTCTTCACCGCGGGCTCGGCCTGGATCGTCGACCTCGCCCCGATCGAGCGCCGCGGCCGCGTCATCGGGCTGTACGGACTGGCCGTCTGGGCCGGGTTGAGCATCGGCCCACTGTTCGGTGAGCTGCTCCTGCACGCCTCCGGCTACACCCCGGTCTGGGTGCTGGCGGGGATCCTGCCCCTGGTCGGGGCGGCGATCGCGACCCGGATTCCCGACCCCTTCCAACCCTCACCGCAGATCGCCGAAGAAGATCACCCCCTGATCGAGCGCGAGGCGGTGCGCCCGGGAGCGGCGCTGGCCCTCGGCTCGATCGGCTACGCCACGGTCGCCGCCTTCGTCGTGCTGCACCTGGAAGCGCGGGGGGTCGGGCACGGCGCCTTGGTCTTCGGCGCCTTCGCGACGATGGTCGTGCTGACGCGCCTCGTCGGCGGCGACCTGCCGGACCGCATCGGCCCGGTCCGCGTCGCCATCGCCGCCGCCCTGGTCGAGGCGGCGGGACTGATCACGATCGGGGTCGCCGAGAGCCTCGCGGTCGCCATCGCCGGTGCCCTGGCGATGGGCGCTGCCTTCTCGCTGCTCTACCCCTCGCTCTCGTTGATCGTCGTCAGCCGCGTCTCCGACACCCGCCGCGGCGCCGCGCTCGGCACCTTCACCGCCTTCTTCGATGCCGGCGTCGGCCTCGGCGCCCCGCTGGCCGGAGCCATGGCGGCGCTGACGAGCTACGAGGGCGCCTTCTTCCTCTCCGCCACGATCGCCCTCGTCTCGGCGGCGACGATCGCGCTGGCCGTAGCCCCGGCGGCCCGCACCGCTCTCGCCACCCGCTAGCGCTGTTCGATCAGCAGCGACTGGGCGGCGCGACCGATACGGCCGCGCTGGTCGGAGATCACCGACTCGGCGGTGCCGATGCCGGTCGGCCGCGGCCTGGTGACCGCGTCGATGCAGACCCACTCCCCCTCCGGCATGCGCTCGAAGTGGACGGTGAGATCGACGTTGATGAAGACGTAGGAGTGGTAATCGAGCACGGCGCTGATCCCGTTGCCGACGTCGGCGGCGATCAACGCCCGCTGCAACGGCGTCGGTTCCTCACCGGCAACGAGCGACTGCCGCATCCGCATCCAAACCGTCGCCGGGCCAGCCTCGAGAAATGCCCCAGCAACCGCCTTCCACTCCATCGCCGTGTGGTACCCAGCGTCCTGTCCCGTCGGAAAGAACTCGGGCGTCCAACCTTCCTCCGGCCCTGCCGGCGGCGGCGAATCGTCAACCGCCCCCTGCGGCAACTCCAACTCGGTCGTGCGCAACTGCCAGGCCGTAGCCCGCATCAACTCCCCCGCCTCACCGGAGAGCGACGCCTCGACCATCCGCACCTTCCGCCCCGGCCGCAACACCCGCGTCTCCACCGTCACCGGCCCAATCGGAACCGGCCTAAGAATCTCGAACACGACCCGCCCAACCTGAAACGCCTCGGACCCCTCCATCGCCTCGATCTCCCGCCCCAGCAACGCGGACGGCGGCCCGGCGTGCTGAGACCCCGGGTCCCAGGGACCTCTGGTGAGCTCGGTGGCAACGAACTCGCCATCTCCGGTCGCGATGTAGAAGCTCTCGTCCATGCGAACGGATCGTATGGGCGGCGTGGGCCGTCTCGCTGGACACTCAGCGCGAAGCGCGTCCAGCGAGACGGCCCACGCCGCCCTCTACGCTTGGTCCATGGACGAAAGGAACAAGATGACGACGAAGATCACCAAGTCCGACGCCGAGTGGCGCGAGCAGTTGACCCCGGAGCAATACGAGGTGATCCGCAAGGGCGGCACGGAGCGAGCCTTCACCGGACCCTACGTCGATGAGAAGACCGCGGGGATGTACCACTGCGTCGGCTGCGGCACCGAGCTCTTCTCCTCCGACACCAAGTTCGACTCCGGCACCGGCTGGCCCAGCTTCACCGAGCCCGCGAATCTCGAGCACGTCGAGCTGCGCCCCGACAACAGCCTCTTCATGCGCCGCACCGAGGTCGTCTGCAAGCACTGCGACGCCCACCTCGGCCACGTCTTCGATGACGGCCCCGCCGACAAGGGCGGGCAGCGCTACTGCATCAACGGCTGCGCGCTGGAGCTGAAGCCGGCGGCTGCCGACGCGGCCGACTAGGCCTTGCCGCCGGCACCGAGGTAGCTGAACTTCACCGCGAGGGCAACTGCCTCGGTGCGGGTGTCGACCTCGAGCTTGGCGATCGCGTTGCGCACGTGGGTGTGCACGGTCGCCGGGCTGAGCTGCAGCCGCTCGGCGATCTCTTTGACCCGCAGGCCCTCGGCGAGCAGCTCGAGGATCTGGCGCTCGCGCGGTGAGAGCTCGAGCAGCTTCTCGACCTCGGAGGGCTTGCCGCCGGCGAAATCGCCGCCGAGGAAGGTGCCGCCGCTGGTCACCGCTTTGACCGCGCGGGCGATGTCCTCAGCCGGTGCCGACTTGAGCACGTAGCCGGAGGCGCCGGCGCGCAGGGCGAGCGCCAGCAGGTCGGGCTGGGCGTGGGCGGTGAAGATGATCACTTTGGTCCGCGGCCGGACCTTGAGCACCTCCTTGGTCGCCTCGATCCCGTCGCGCTTGGGCAACTCGACGTCGATGATCAGCACGTCGGGCTCGAGCTCCTTGACGACGTCGACCACATCGCGGCCGTTTCCGGCCTCGCCGACGATCTCGACGATGCTCGAGTTGGCCATCCTGGCCTTGATCGCCTCGCGGACGATCTCATGGTCGTCGCAGAGGACGACGCGCTTAGCGTCCCGCACGCTGGTGCTCATTCGGGTCCAATCCTCGCAGGCGCACCATAAGAATGCAGAATAGTGGGTAGCGTGAATCCGCCATCGCGCTCCTGCCGGTTCTCGATCAAGGCGATCATCGTCCGTCCCACAGCTACCGCGGTGCCGTTGAGGGTATGCACCACTTGGGGAGATTCGCCGTCCTTGTGCCGATACCTACAGGCCAGGCGCCGCGCCTGGTAATCGGTTGTGTTTGAGCACGAGGTCAGCTCGCGGTAGCGGCCCTGGCTCGGGATCCAGGCCTCGCAGTCGTACTTCTTGGCCGCTGGGGCGCCGAGATCGCCGGCGGCGACGTTGACGACGCGGTAGGGAATCTCCAGCGCGGAGAGGATGCGCTCCTCGATCGCCAGCAGGCGCTCGTGCTCGGCCGCTGACTCGGAGGGCTCGACGAACGAGAACATCTCGACCTTGTCGAACTGGTGGACGCGGAAGATGCCGCGGGTGTCGCGGCCGCCGGCGCCGGCCTCGCGGCGGAAGCAGGGCGAGAAGCCCGCGTAGCGAATCGGCAGCTGCTCGGCGGCGAGGATCTCGTCGGCGTGCAGGGCGGCAAGCGGCACCTCCGAGGTGCCGACGAGGAAGAGCTCGTCCTTGGGCACCTCGTAGATCTGGTCGCGATCGCCGGGCAGGAAGCCGGTGCCGACCAGCGCCTCCTCGCGAACCAGCACCGGGGGCACGACCGGCTCGTGGCCCTCGCCGCGGACGAGGTCGAGGGCGAAGCGGACCAGGGCCAGCTCGAGCAGGACGAGATCACCCTTGACGTAGGCGAAGCGGGAGCCGGAGACGCGAGCGCCGGCCTCCATGTCGATCAGGTCGAGCTCGGTGCCGATGTCGAGGTGATCGCGGGGCTCGAAGTCGAAGCTCGGCAGCTCGCCCTCCTCGCGCAGGACGACCGCGTCCTCCTCGGTCATCCCTTCCGGGGCATCGGGATCGGGCAGGTTGGGCAGGGCCGCCGCGACCCGCTGCAGGTCGGCGTCGACCTGCTCGAGCTCGGCCTTGCCCGACTCGATCGTCTGCTTCAGCTCGGCGACCGCGGCCATCTGCTCGGCGCCGTCCTCCCCACGCTGCTTGGCCTCGCCGATCTGCTTGGAGATCGTCTTGCGCTCGGCCTGGGCCCCCTCGATCTGGGGCAGCAGCTCGCGGCGGCGAGCGTCGAGCGCGATCAGCTCATCGACCTGCTCGGCAGCGCCGCGGCGCGCGAGCGCCGCCTTGACCCGCTCAGGGTCGGAGCGGATCAGCTTCAGGTCGAGCATGGCCCGGAAAGGTTAGGGCGAGGACTCTGTGGAAGAAGTCTCGCCGGGGCGCGGCGATTCTTCGGCTTCGTTGCCGGCGTACTTGGCGACGAAGCGAGCGACCGCTTCGGCTTCGGAGCCGACGACGATGTTCTGCGGCATGATCGCGCCGGAGAAGCCGCCGTTCTGGATCGCGAAGAGAGCGTCGTCATAGCTCTCGGTTCGCTGGTCGAGGTTGGGACCCTGCGTGCGCTCGCCGCGATTGCCGCTGCCCTGGGTGCCGGCGGCGCTGAGCGTGTGGCAGCCGGAGCAGTGCGTGGCGAAGAGGACGGCCCCGTCGTGATTGGGGTCGTCCTTGGAGACCGAGACGCCTTCTTCGCCGAAGCCACAGGCGGCGAGCCCGAAGGCGGCGAGGAGAGCGATGGTTGTAATCAGTGCCGGACGCACGCGGCGCGCATCATATTGTCTTGACCCGATCCCGCTCTTCGCCGATGCCAACGCCTGATCCAGCCCGCTTCCGCGCCGCCATGGCGATGCTGCCGACCGGCGTCACCGTAGTCAGCGCCGCCGGGCCCGACGGAGCGGCCGGAGCGACCGCCAACGCGGTCTGCTCGCTCTCGATCGAGCCGATGCTGATGCTCGCCTGCCTCGACCGCGGCTCGCGCACCCTGCTCGCCGTCCAGGCCGCCAATCACTTCGGGATCAGCGTCCTGCACGCCGGCCAGGAGGAGATCGCCCGCTCCTTCGCCACCAAGGCGCCGGTGGCCGAGAAGTGGGATGGCGTCGCCTGGAGCGAGCGCGACGGGATCCCGGCGATCGACGACTCGCTCGCCTGGATCGCCTGCGAGCTGCGCGACGTGGTCGCCGCCGGCGACCACGTGATCGTCACCGGCGAGGTCCGCGGCCTGGAGACCGGCGAGGGCGAGCCACTGGTCTTCCACGGCGGCGAGTACCGGCCGCTGGGCTGAGCACGCCTAGACCCTGCGGAACGGATATCGCTTGATCACGGCGTTGACGAACGTGCCTTTCGAATCGGCGTTCGCCAGTTGCTCGAACACGTCGACGGGTACGCCTTCGTAGGCGTAGAGATCGCCTTCGAGGTACTCGACGTAGGCCTCTTCCGCCTCGGCGTCGTAGCCGATCCTCGCCACCGCGCTGGACTCGACCGGGTGCATCTGCGGAATCGCCATCGCCCTCCACTGACCTCGATTGCCCACAGGCAAGAGTAGGCTCTGGCGCGATGGAGGCGGCAACCGCGCCACGCTCGCAGTGGACGTTCGCCCAGTGGGGCATCGTCGTGCTCGCCATCCTGCAGCTGGCCTGGGCGACGGCGGGGCTGATCGCCGAACCGAGCTTCCACTTCGGCGAGGGAGCCCCAACCGAGCGGGTGCTCGGCGTCGACTTCAACGGCGTCCACGCGCTCTCCGGCTTCCTGCTCTTCGGCCCGGCCTTCTTCTTCGCCCTCAAGCCCCGCTGGGCAGTGCTCTACGCGATCTACGTCGCCGTCGCCCTGATCGTCACCGGCCTCTGGGCAATCTGGTCAACCAGCCCGGCCGGCATCTTCACCTTCCCCAACAACGACGCCGACGCCATCCTCCACCTTGCTACCGGCGCCCTCTTCGCGGCCGTCGCCGCGATCCAACTCGGGCTGGATCGGCACTAGCCACCTCAGGGAAGGAGCCGGTCGCCCCTCCCAAACACTCAAGCGCGGCTCTGCCGCGCGTTTTGGGAGGGGCGACCGGCTCCCCGCCCACGTTCTCGACGTCGGAAGACCAGCCAGGCGAATGTCAGAGTGATCGCCCAACCCAACAAGTTGAAAGGCGGGTCGAGAAGGCGGCCAATAGTGAAGGTGGGGATAAGGATCAGTAGCGCGAGCAGCGAAAAGGCGTGAAGGAATTCAATTACGCGATATTTTGTCTGCATCAACATCAGTATAGCCCGGTGATCAGGCCGAATAGATAGACCATCGACCCGAGGCCAAATCCCGCCAGTCCACCGACGACCGCCAGCCGCTCTATTGACCGCGTCGACCGCCTGAGGCAGGATCCAGCAACGACCCATGCAAACGCTGCGGCGGCTGAACAGAGGGTCGCGAATTCTGGTGCACCGGGATTTGGGGGCGTAGCCGCGAACACCCCCCGACCATTGCCCAACGCGCGATACACGTGGCGCGCACGGAGTCACGAAAGCGTCAAAAAGCTCCGCTGGTACCCGCTGCTCGCAAAGCCAAGAAGAGGATTACGCCGCAGCTGACGGCCATGATGCCCATCTCGCGGCGGACGATCGCCAGGGCCAGGTCCTGCTGGGCGTCGGCGGGGAGGGCTTCGAAGTCGACGTCGCCCAGCTCGCGCTCCGCCGCACCGGCGCGGGCGCCCTCGGCGATCAGCGAGACGACCAGGGGCAGGATGCCGTAGAGGTAGTGCAGTTCGTCGTCGGGTTTGTGGCCGGTGAAGACGAGCAGGCCGCCCAGCATCACCTGCACGAAGACCGCGACTTGGGCTCCCCGCAGCAACAGCCAGAAGGGAACCGAGGAGCGCTCGCGCAGCCATGCCGTGCCGCCGACGGCGAAGGCGGCGAGGTTGAGGACGATGACTGCGCAGCCAACTACGAGGTGAACTACCGCCACGGGTCTATTTCCTCCCAAGAGGGTCGGGATTCGGCTTGCTGATGCGGAAAAGCACTATGTAGCAATGTGTTACAAGGTCGGTATATAACTCGTCGTGCAGGCGTGAGACGCGACGAATGCGTTGCGCGAGTCGCCCGCCGGAAAATCCGATCTACCAGTGCTGAAGAGCTACCTGCCGATTCTCGTCTTTGCCTTCCTCGGCGTCACCGTTGGGGGGGCTTTCGCGATGCTCAATCACCTGATCGGGCCGAAGCGGCCGAAGCGGCCGACGGCGGCGAGCCTACGCCAGTCGGAGCCGTATGAGTCCGGCATCCCGGTCGAGGCCTCGCACGGCCTGCGCTTCGGGGTCAGCTTCTACCTGATCGCGATGCTTTTCATCCTCTTCGATATCGAGGTCGTCTTCCTCTATCCGATCGGGGTCATCCTCAAGGACGCCGACAGCATCTTCGTCCTGGGCGAGCTGGTCACCTTCATCGCCCTGCTGCTGGTCGCCTTTGTCTACGTCTGGCGCAAGGGGGCACTGGATTGGAAGTAGAACGACAGACGATGCGCGAGCGCCAGCTGCGCGCCCGCGACATGCTGCGCGGCGACCTCGAGGGCGACGAGCTGGAGCGCTACGTCGAGGAGAAGGTCGTGATGACCAACTTCGAGAAAATGCTCGGCTGGGCGCGCTCGAACTCGATCTTCCCGCTCACTTTCGGCCTCGCCTGCTGCGCGATCGAGGCGCCGATCTCGATCGTCACCGCCCGCTACGACCTCGCCCGCTTCGGGGCCGAGGCGCTGCGCGCGTCGCCGCGCCAGGCCGACATGATCATCCTCTCGGGCCGCGTCTCGATCAAGATGGCGCCGGTCGTCCGGCGCCTCTACGACCAGATGCTGGAGCCGAAGTGGGCGGTCTCGATGGGCGCCTGCTCCTCCAGCGGCGGCATGTTCTCCAACTACGCCGTGGTCCAGGGCGCCGACAAGTTCATGCCGATCGACCTCCACATCCCCGGCTGCCCGCCGCGGCCGGAGGCGGTCCTCTACGGCTTCACCAAGCTGCAGCGCAAGATCCAGGGCAACCCGGATCAGGGCTGGCGGGCGCGCTACGCGGCCGAGGGAACCGAGGAGTGGGCGCGCGGCGGTCCCCGCAGCGCGCCGAGCGCCGAGGCGGCGGAGGCTTACCTCGCCGCCAGGGAGCTGATCCGTGCCTGACGCCCCCGGACTCGAGCTGATCCGCGGCGAGATCGAGGCCGACCACCCCGGCGCCGTCCTCGACACCGGCTTCGAGCACGGCCGCGCCAGCCTGGCGATCGCCCCCGAGCACGCGCTCGCGGTGCTCACCTGGCTGCGCAACTCACCCGGCCACGAATACGGCTTTCTCTCCAGCCTGCACGCCGCCGACTACCTGCCGGCCGAGCCGCGCTTCGCCGTGCATTACGAGTTGCTGAACCGGGACCGGGTGGAGCGCATTCGGGTCAAGGCCCTGCTTGCGGATCCAGCTGCGGACGCACAGGGCAACGGCAGTGAGCAACCGCTGCCGGAAATCGACTCGTGCGTCTCCCTCTTCCCCACCGCCGAGTTCCAGGAGCGCGAAGTCTTCGACTTCTTCGGCATCGTCTTCAAGGGCCACCCCGACCTGCGGCGGATCCTGCTGCCCGACGACTACGTGGGCTGGCCCCAGCGCCGGGACTTCCCCGTGGGCGGCGAGCCGGTCACCTTCACCTACAACGAAAAGAACTATGGCTGAGGCGCAGAAATCGGCTTCCGCTGTTCCTTTGCGCGACATGGCAGGGGAAACGAACAGCGGAGCGCTTGACACCGAGGTGATGACGGTCAACATCGGGCCGCACCACCCCGCCACGCACGGTGTGCTGCGGCTGGTGGTCGACCTCGAAGGCGAGGTGGTCAAGGACCTCAAACCGATCATCGGCTACGTCCACACGGGAATCGAAAAGTCCTGCGAGGACAAGAGCTACTGGAAGGTCATTCCCTTCGTCGAGCGGATGGACTACGTCTCCTACTTCTTCCAGATGGAGGCCTTCTGCGGCGCGGTCGAGCGGCTGATCGAGCTGGAGATTCCGGAGCGGGCCAAGCACCTGCGGGTGATCTTCCTCGAGCTCAACCGCATCCACTCGCACCTGGTCTGGCTGGGGACGACGGCGCTCGACCTCGGCGCGATCTCGATGCTCTGGTACTGCTTCCGCGAGCGCGACCGCATCCTCGACCTCTTCGAGATGGCGGCCGGACAGCGGATGCACACGCGCTACTTCCAGGTCGGTGGCGTGATCGAGGACATCCCGCTCGGCTTCGAGCGCAAGCTGCGCGAGTTCATCGCCGATATGCCGGTGCGGGTGGAGCAGTACCAGGCCCTGCTCGACCGCAACGAGGTCTTCCTGCAGCGGACCAAGAACACCGGGATCGTCTCGCGCGAGCGGCTGCTGGAGCTGGGCGTGACCGGGCCGCTGCTGCGCGCCGCCGGCGAGCCCTGGGACCTGCGCAAGGCCTTCGACTACCTCGCCTACCCCAAGTTCGACTTCAAGATCCCGGTCGGCACGATCGGCGACAACTACGACCGCTACAGGGTGCGGGTGGCGGAGATGGTCGAGTCGACGCGGATCATCGAGCAGGCGCTCGACGGCCTGCCCGAAGGACCGTTCATCGCCGACGACCGCAAGTACGTGCTGCCGCCGCGCTCGGAGCTCTCGACCTCGATGGAGTCGCTGATCCACCACTTCAAGCTCGTCACCGAGGGCTACCGGGTCGGCCCGGGCGAGATCTACTACGCAATCGAGAGCCCGCGCGGCGAGCTTGGCTGCTTCGTCCTCGCCGACGGCTCGGCGAAGCCGGCGCGGGTGCATTTCCGCGATCCGTCGTTCGTCAACCTGCAGGCCTTCAAGGACATGTCGGTCGACAGCTACATCGCCGACATGATCTGCAGCCTCGGCATGCTCGACCCGATCCTCGGCGGGGTCGACCGATGAGCCCCGTCGACGGACCCGGCATCGTCAATCCCGACCTGCCCGTGGATCGCGCTGTCAGCGAGGGCCGCGTGCCGGACCGCTCACCCGAGCGGATTCCCGAGCTGCACGAGGTCGACTGCCCGGCGGAGCTGCGCGAGCGGATCGAGGAGCTGATGTCGCGCTACCCGGACCGCAAATCGGCCTCGATCCCCTCACTCTGGGCGGTGCAGCGGCTCTACGGCTGGTGCACGCCGGAGGGGATCCGCCAGGCCGCCGCGGTAATGCGGGTGACGCCGGCCTACCTGGAGTCGGTGGCGAGCTTCTACGACCTGCTGCACACCGATCCGGTCGGCAGCCACAAGATCGCGGTCTGCACCAACATCAGCTGCTGGATGCGCGGCGGCGACGAGCTGCTCGACGCCTTCCGCGCGGCCGCCGGCGAGGACGACGAGCAGTTCTTCGTCACCGGCTTCGAGTGCCTCGGCGCCTGCGACATCGCGCCGATGGCCTCGATCGACGAGCGCTACTTCGGCCCGCTGGAGGCGGCCGAGGCGAAGACCGCGATCGAGCAGCTGCGCGCCGGCTCCGAGGTGCTGCCCGAGAAGGCGCTGGAGAAGCGGCCGCTGCCGGGAGGCCCCGATGCCTGAGACGCGGATGCTGCTGAAGAACGCCGAAGACCCGGCGCTGCGCACGATCGCCGGCTACAAGGGCTACGGCGGCTACGCCTCGTTGGAGAAGGCCTACCGCGAGATGGAGGCCGAGGAGGTGCTCAAAGAGCTCGAAGACTCGGGCCTGCGCGGGCGCGGCGGCGCCGGCTTCTCGATGGGCAAGAAGGCCTCCTTCCTGCCCCGAGGCGAGATGAGCAAGTACCTCTGCTGCAACGCCGACGAGTCCGAGCCGGGCGCCTTCAAGGACCGCGAGCTGATGCAGCGCAATCCGCACCAGCTGATCGAGGGGATCGCGATCGCCGCCCTCGCCGCCGGCGCCGGCCACGCCTTCATCTTCATCCGCGGCGAGTACGACTCGCAGGCCGACATCCTCGACGCCGCGGTCGCCGAGGCTTATGAGGCGGGTTACCTCGGCGTGGACATCCTCGGCTCCCACCACGACCTCGAGCTGGTCGTCCACCGCGGCGCCGGCGCCTACATCTGCGGCGAGGAGACGGCGCTGCTAGACGCGCTCGAGGGCAAGCGCGGCAACCCGCGCCTGAAGCCCCCCTTCCCGGCCGTGCAGGGCCTCTACGGCGGGCCGACGCTGATCAACAACGTCGAGACGCTCTCCAACGTGCCGCACATCGTCCGCAACGGCGCCGAGTGGTTCAAGGGCTTCGGCACCGAGCAGTCGCCGGGGACCAAGGTGGTCTCGGTCTCCGGCTGCGTGCGGCGGCCCGGCAACTACGAGGTCGAGCTGGGAATCCCGACCCGCGAGCTGATCATGGACCTGGCCGGCGGCCCGGCCGAGGGCCGCGAGGTCAAGGCCTTCTACCCCGGCGGCTCCTCCTCCCCCGTGCTCAAGGCCGAGGAAGGAATCGACCTCCCTTACTCCTTCGAGGCGATGGCCGAGGCGGGCTCGATGCTCGGCTCGGGCTCGATCATCGTCGCCGACGATCAGGTCTCGATTCCGCACATGGCGCTGCGCACGGCGCGCTTCTACCACCACGAGTCCTGCGGCAAGTGCACCCCCTGCCGCGAGGGCACCAACTGGACGGTGAAGATGCTGGAACGGGTGGTGCGCGGTGAGGCGACGCCGATGGACCTCGACATCGTCGCCTCGGTGCAGGAGAACATCATCGGCCACTGCCTCTGCGTGCTCGGCGACTCGATGGCGATGCCGGTCGGGGCGATGGTGCGCAAGTTCCGCGACGAGTTCGAGGACGTGATCGCCGCCGCGAGCGAAGGCGAGCCGGCGGTCGGCGAGCGGCTGCCGGTCGTGCAGGGCGCGCCCGAGACCCTGGGGGCGGCGACGTGAGCGGCAAGACGATCAACCTGATCATCGACGGCCGCGAGGTCAGCGCGACCGAGGGCGAGATGCTCCACGACGCCGCCAAGCGGGGCGACGTCGAGATCCCGGTCTTCTGTTACGAGCCGAAGCTGGGCGAGCCGGTCGGCGCCTGCCGCATGTGCCTGGTCGAGATCGAGGGGATCCCGAAGCTGCAGACCTCCTGCTCGACCCCGGTGCGCGACGGCATGGTCGTCCACACGCGGACCGACCAGGTCAAGCACGCGCAGAGCGCCGTGGTCGAGTTCCTGCTCGTCAACCACCCGCTCGACTGCCCGGTCTGCGACAAGGGCGGCGAGTGCCCGCTGCAGGACATCTCGATGGGCTGGGGCCCGGGCAAGAGCCGCATGACCGACCAGAAGCGCCACTTCGAGAAGCCGATTGAGCTCTCGCCGCTGATCGCGATCGACCGCGAGCGCTGCATCCTCTGCTACCGCTGCGTGCGCTTCAGCCAGGAGGTGGCCGAGGACGAGCAGCTGCAGCTGCTCGAGCGCGGCGACCGCACCTTCGTCGGCACCTTCGACGACCGCCCCTACGTGGCGCCGTTCCACGGCAACATCACCGACCTCTGCCCGGTCGGGGCGCTGACCAACTACACCTACCGCTTCCGCGCCCGGCCCTGGGACATCGAGCAGGCCGGCTCGGTCTGCACGCTCTGCCCGAGCCAGTGCAACGTCAGCTTCACCGTCCGCGACGAGCAGGTGAAGCGGGTGATCGCCCGCGACAACGCCGACGTCGACGACGGCTGGCTCTGCGACCGCGGCCGCTACGGCTTCGAGATGTGGGGCGCCGAGGAGCGGGTGCGGGGACCGCGGTTGCGTGGCGGAGTCGAGGCGAGCTGGGAGGACGCGATCGCCAAGGCCGCGGCGGCGCTGGTGCACGGCGGCGCTGCCTCTGCCGCGATCGTCGGCGACGCCTCCAACGAGGAGGGCTACCTGGTCCAGCGCATCATGCGCGAGGCGCTGGGCTCGCCCCACATCGACTCGCGCCCCTCGCGCGGCCCCGGCCGCGAGGCGCTGGTGCGGCTGGCCCAGCCCGAGATCAGCGCCCGGGTCCGCGACATCGACGACGCCGCCGCGATCCTCGTCGTCGGCACCGACCCCCTGCACAGCTCCCCGATCCTCGACCTGCGCATCCGCAAGGCGATCCGCCGCAACGGCGCCAAGCTGGCGGTGGCGACCGAAGCGCCGACGACGCTGGACGGCGGCGCAAGCGCGGTCGCCCGCTACGCGCCCGGCGGCGCCGAGACCTTCCTCGCCGAGCTAACCGCCGCCCTCGCCGCCGACGGCACTCAAAACGGAGATATGAATCGTTCTGAGTCCCATCGGCAGGGGGAGATTGCCGAGACTCTCCGCGGTGCGGGGTCGGTCGTGGTCATCTGGGGCGATCGCGTCGGCCGCGCGGGCGAAGGCGCCACCACCGCCCTCCTCGACTTGGCCGCCGCCCTGAACCTCGCCAGCCAGGATGGCTCGGGCCTGCTCGAAATCCCGGACGTCACCAACGCCCGCGGCCTGCGCGAGGTCGGCTGCCTCCCCGACGCCGGCCCCGGCCTCAGCCCCACGCACCCTCCCTTGACTACCTCAGAGGTGGCAAAGGGAGGGAGCATCGGAATGGCGACCGAGGAGACCCGTGCAGCGCTCGAGGCGGGGGAGCTGAAGACGCTCGTGCTGTTCGGCGTCGACCCCTTGCGCGACTTCCCGGACACGGAAGCTTGGAAGCGAGCCCTGGCGGCAGCCGACCACATCATCGCCTTCTCGATGTTCGAGACGGCGACCACGGCAATGGCCGATGTGGTCTTCCCATTGGAGACGCACGCGGAGAAAGACGGAACCGTCACGCACCCCGACGGCCGCTTGCAGCGCGTCCGCCCAAGCGCCTCGCGCCCAGGTGACATACGCCCGAACTGGGGAGTTCTCGCGGAGCTTTCGCTGGCGTTGGGACATGACACCGGCATCTCATCGCAGCCTTCCGCCTTCGCCGCCCTCGCCGACGCGGTCCCGTTCTACACGGGCATCACCGACTCGGACATCGGCGGCCGCGGCATCCGCTGGCAGGACGTGTCCACTGGGGTCCCAGGCGGGGAGGCCGGGGGGACCGCCTCGGCGGACGCCGCTCGGCGAGAGACGGACTCGGTCTCCGCGGAGGTCGGCAGCGCCTCGGGCTCAGTGTCCGGCGAGTCGGTCCCCCCGGCCTTTTCCGACTCGGACACTGGTGGCCCGGGGCTTCTGTCTCTCGGCACCTACCGGGATCTATGGGCCGGCCCGATCACGGAGCTGAACCCGCCGCTGCGCTTCCTGGCCCCACAACAGCAGGTAGCCCTCTCCCTCGCCGACGCCGACCGCCTGAACCTGAGTGCTGGTGATGAGGTCACGGTCTCTCAGAACGGCACGAGCGTCCAAGCGAAGGTCTCAATCAAGGAACGGGTTCCGGAGGGGACTTGCTTTCTGATCGAGGGCGTGGCCGACGGCAACGCCAACGCGCTACTCAACGGCAGCCCCGTCGGCGTCCAAATCGAGAAGATCCCCGCCCCGTGATGCTGCCGATCGCCGACACCCAGTTCGTCGAAGCCACCTGGATCATGGTGGTCAAGAGCCTGGTCATCTTCGGCGTCATCTTCGGCATCCTGCCGCTGATGACGGTCCTGGAGCGCAAGCTGATCGGCCGCTTCCAGCACCGCTACGGACCGAACCGGGTCGGCCCCTTCGGCCTGATGCAACCGCTCGCCGACGTCGGCAAGCTGCTCTCCAAGGAGGCCTTCCGCCCGGCCAACGCGATCCCAACCCTCTTCATCCTCGGCCCGCTGCTGCCGGTCCTCTCCGGCGTCCTCGCCCTGGCGATTCTTCCCTGGGGCGACGTCCAGGACGGCGTCGGCCTCTACGGCATCGACGTGCCGATCGGCATCCTCTACTTCTTCGCCGTCGGCTCGATCGCCTTCTATGGCCTGCTGCTCGGCGGCTGGTCCTCGGGCTCCAAGTACAGCCTGCTCGGGGCGATGCGCGGCGCCGCCCAGCTGATCTCCTACGAGGTCTCGATGGGCCTCGCCCTGCTCGGCGTGATCATGATGGGCGGCTCGCTCTCGCTGGTCGACATCGTCCACGCCCAGGGCGAGCTCTGGTTCATCTTCCCCCAGTTCGTCGGCTTCTTGATCTTCATGCTGGCCGGCTTCGCCGAGACCAACCGCACCCCGTTCGACATGCCCGAGGCCGACGCCGAACTCGTCCAGGGCTTCATGACCGAGTACGGCGGCATGCGCTTCGGCAGCTTCCTCCTGGTCGAATACATGGAGATCCTCGTCGTCTCCGGCGTCGCCGCGGCGATGTTCCTCGGTGGCTGGATGGGGCCGGGCCCGAGCTTCCTCGACCCGATCTGGATGCTGGCCAAGATGCTCGGCCTGGTCCTCGTCTTCATCTGGGTGCGGGCGACGCTGCCGCGCCTGCGCTACGACCAGCTGATGAGCCTCGGCTGGAAGATCCTGCTGCCACTGGCGACGCTCAACGTGCTCGTCACCGCGGTCCTGGTGGTGACCACATGATCGACATGTCGACTTTTGCGTCATATAGACGCATAAAGCGCCAGGAGGTGACCGGTGGCTGAGTTCCCATATCTGAAGGACCAGGACGTAGTCGAGGTCCAGCGCGGGCCCGAGCCGGGCGGCGTCGGCGGTGCCTACCGCGCCTTCGGCGAGACCCTGCGCGGGCTGAAGACGACGATGGCCCGCTTGATCGAGGGGCCGATGACCATCGAGTACCCCGAGGAGAAGACGCCGGTCTACCCGCGCTTCCGCGGCCGCCACAAGCTGCACAAGTTCGAGGACACCGACCTCGAGAAGTGCGTCGGCTGCTCGCTCTGCGCCGCCGCCTGCCCGGCCGACTGCATCCGCGTCGTCGCCGCCGAGAACATCCCCGGCGAACGGGTCTCGGCCGGCGAGCGCTTCGCCGCGATCTACGAGATCAACCTCTCGCGCTGCATCTTCTGCGGCTATTGCGAGATCGCCTGCCCCTTCGACGCGATCACGATGGGCCACGACTACGAGATGGCCGACTATGACCGCACCAACTTGATCTTCACCAAGGAGATGCTGCTCGCCGAGCCGATCGAGCGCACTCCGCTGCGGGCAGAGGGCGAGTAGATGGAAGCGATCCTCTTCTTCGCGGCAGCGCTCGGCGCCCTCGGCGGCGCGGTCGGCGTCGTCGCCCTGCGCAACCCCTTCTACGGCGTCCTCGCCCTGATCGTCCACCTCTTTGCCCTTGCGGTCCTCTTCCTCCTCCTCACCTCCGCCTTCGTCGCCGCCGCTCAGGTGGTCGTTTACGCCGGCGCCGTGATGGTGCTCTACGTGTTCGTCACGGCCTACGTGGGTGGCGACACCGAGTCGGCTTGGGAGCCAATCCCCGGCCAACGCTTCCTCGCCCCCCTTCTCGGGGCTGCCCTCTTCATCGAGCTCTCGATCGCCGTGCTCAGCTCTTCGCTGATGGCGCTTGGGACCCACGGACCTGACGTCAAGCCAGGGTTCGGCGACCCCGCCGCGATCGGCAAGCTCCTGCTCGAACGGTTCCTACTTCCCTTCGAGGCTTCATCGATTCTTCTGCTTCTGGCAGCAGTGGGTGCCGTGGTGCTAGCCGGTCGCCTAGGCACCGGCGGAGTGGGCAAGGGGGCCGCAGCCGGGTCCTCAGAACACTCAAGCGAGGCTCCCGCCGAGCGTTCTGAGGACCCGGCTGCGGCCCCCTCCCACGCCGGGGGTACAGCGTGAACATCGAGTGGTACATCGTCCTCTCCTCGCTCCTGTTCGCTGTAGGTGCGACGGGAATCTTGATCCGCCGTAGCCCGGTCGTGATTCTCCTGTGCCTCGAGCTGATGCTCAATGCCGGGAACCTGGCGCTGGTGGCCTTCAGCAGGATGGTCGGCAACCAGCAGGGACAAGTGTTCGCGATTGTGGTGATGGTGGTCGCCGCCTGCGAGGTCGTGATCGGCCTCGGCCTGATCGTCGCGATCTTCCGCCGCAAGCTGCCACTGGATGTCGACGAGCTAAGGGAGCTGCGCGGGTGAGCGCCACCGCCTGGGCCTGGCTGGTCCTGCTCTTCCCGCTGGTTGGCTCGATCGCGATCGCGCTCGGCTTCAAGACCCTGCCCGCGAAGGCCGCCGGGGCGATCGGCACGGCCGCGATCGGCCTCGCCTTCCTCTGCGGCATCGGCGCCCTCCTCAGCCTGCTCGGCGAGCACCCCGAGGCGCGCCACCACGCCTCCTCGCTCTGGGACTACGCCAGCGTTGCCGGGCTCGACATCAAGCTCGGCATCTTCGTCGACCCGCTCTCGATCTTCATGGTCCTGATCGTCACCGGCGTCTCCACCCTGATCCACCTCTACTCGTTCGGCTACATGCAGTCCGACCAGGGCTACCACCGCTTCTTCAGCTACCTCAACTTCTTCGTCTTCTCGATGCTGCTGCTCGTCCTCGCCGGCAACTTCGTGCTGCTGATCGTCGGCTGGGCCTTCGTCGGCTTCGCCTCCTACGCGCTGATCAGCTTCTGGTACCGGCGGGGGACGGCGACCAGGGCGGGCATGAAGGCCTTCGTGATCAACGTTGTCGGCGACATCGGGCTGGTCCTGGCCGCCTTCCTGATCTTTCGCGAACTGGGCACCTTCGAATACAGCGAGGTCTTCGAGAAGGCGCCGCAGGTCTTCAGCACCAACGAGTGGACGATCATGGCGATCTGCCTGCTGCTCCTGGTCGGCGCCTTCGCCAAGTCGGCGCAGCTGCCCTTCCACACCTGGCTCCCCGACGCGATGGAGGGCCCGACCCCGGTCTCCTCGCTGATCCACGCGGCGACGATGGTCACCGCCGGCGTCTACCTGATCGCCCGCACCCACGTCCTCTTCGCCCTCGCCCCCACCGTCGCCGACATCGCCGCCTTTGTCGGCCTGGCAACGCTGCTGGTCGCGGCGACGATCGCGCTGGTGATGACCGACCTGAAGCGAGCGATCGCCTACTCGACGATGAGCCAGATCGGCTACATGGTCGTCGGCGTCTCGATCGGCGCCTACAGCGCCGGCATGTTCCACCTGATGACGCACGCCTTCTTCAAGGCACTGCTCTTCATGGCGGCCGGCTCGATCATCGCCGCGATGGCCAACGAGCAGAACATCGACAAGATGAGCGGCTTCGGCAAAGCGATGCGCTTCACCTCGGTGACGATGCTCTGCGGCGGCCTCGCCCTGGCCGCCTTCCCCGGCACCTCGGGCTTCTTCTCCAAGGACGAGATCCTCGCCTACGCCACCGCCCGCGGCGGCATGTACCTGATCTTCACCGTGCTCGGCTACTTCGGCGCCCTGCTGACCGCGATCTACACCTTCCGCCTGATCTTCCGCGTGCTGCCGGGCAAGCCTTGCCCGGAGGCGCAGGAGCTGATCGACAGCGGCCACGTCCACCACGCCCACCCCTTCAATCCGGCGACGGGCGAAGAGGAGGACATCGAGGTCGGCTTCCCGGGCGCCGATCACCACATCGCCGAGCAGTCGCTGCCGATGCGGATCGCGATGGGCGCGCTCGCCTTCGGCGCCCTCTTCGCCGGGCTGGTCCAGGTTCCCGGCGTCGACGAGGTGGTCGGCAAGTTCCTCGACCCGGTCTTCGAGGGCGTCGTGCTCAGCCACGTTCATCCCTCGGTCGGCGCCGAGTGGTTCGGCCTGGCGATCGGCGCGGCGATCTCGCTGGCCGGGATCGGCATCGCCTACTTCCTCTACGTGGCGCGGCCGGAGACGCCCGCGGCGCTGCAGAAGCGCTTCGGCGCCCTGCACACCTTCCTCTACAACAAGTGGTACTTCGACGAGGCGATCGACTTCCTGATCGTGCGCCCGGCGCTGGCGATCGGCCGCTTCGCCAACCGGGTCTTCGAGCGCTTCGTCGTCGACGGACTCGTTAGCGGCACCGAGGACATCGTCAGCGGCGGCGGCCGCCTTGTCCGCGTCGTGCAGAGCGGCTTCGTGCGCAGCTACGCGCTGCTGCTGATCGTCGGCTTCGCCGGCCTCGCCCTCTACTTCCTGTTGAGCAGCTCATGACCAACTCGCTGCTCTGGACACCGCTCGTCTTCGGCCTCCTCGGCCTCGTCGTGCCGCGCCGCTACACCGGCTGGTGGGCGACCCTGGGCGCGGCCGTGACCCTGGGCATCGCGATCGCGATGCTGGTCGGCTTCGACTCGGGCGCCGCCGGCCTGCAGGACACCGTCGACGTCAACTGGATCCCCGGCCTCGGCGTCGACTACAGCCTCGGGATCGACGGCCTCAACGTCTTCCTGATCCTGCTGACCACCGTGCTGTGGATGGCCGGCACGGCCTTCGCGGCCTTCCGCGAACAGGACCGGCCCCACCTCTTCTTCCTGATGATGCTGGTCGGCGAGACCGCGACGCTGGGCTCGTTCCTGGCCCAGGACCTGCTGCTCTTCGTCCTCTTCTTCGACCTGATGCTGGTGCCGTTCTACTTCCTCTTCGGCGCCTGGGGCAGCGACCGCGAGGGCGGCCCGACGGCCTCGGCGGCGACGCTGAAGATGATCGTCTACACGCTGATCGGCTCGCTGCTGATGCTGGTCGCGGCGATCGCCACCGCGATCATCGCCGCCGACGGCGGCAAGATCACCTTCTCGATCGCCGAACTCGCCCAGCATCCGCTCGGCGAGGGCAGCCAGCGCTGGATCTTCTGGTTCTTCGCCGCCGCCTTTCTGGTCAAGATGCCGGCCTTCCTCCTGCACGGCTGGATGCCCGACGCCTACCGGGCGGCGCCGCTGCCCGCACTGGCGGTCTTCTCCGGCGTCCTGGCCAAGGTCGGCGCCTACGGCTTCCTGCGCGTCGTGCTGCCGCTCTTCCCCGACGCCACGGTCGAGTTCCAGGAGGTGATCCTGGTCATCGCCCTGGCCTCGATCCTCTACGGCTCGGTGATGGCCTTCACCCAGACCAACGTGCGGCTGATCGCCGGCTACTCCTCGGTGGCGCAGCTCGGCTTCATTACCGCCGGAATCTTCGCCCTCAGCGCCGATGGCTCCGACGGAGCGATCCTGCAGATGGTCAACCACGGCCTCGTCGTCGCGCCGCTCTTCGTGATCATCGCGCTCCTGGTCGAGCGCTCGGGCACGGAAGACTTGCGCGAGATGGGCGGCATGGCGATGAAGGCACCGGTGCTGGCCGCGCTCTTCCTGATCGTCACCCTGGCGACCCTGGCGATGCCCGGTTCGGCCAATTTCGTCGGCGAGTTCTACATCCTCAACGGCCTCTTCGACTCGAAGATCGTCTTCGCCTTCGTCGCGATCAGCGGCGTCGCGATGAGCGCCTACTACGCCCTGCGCCTCTACCAGCGGACGATGCATAACCGCCGCCCCGACGGCCTCGAATCGCGCGAGATCAACTTGCGCGATGGCATCGTGCTGGTCCCCCTCGTCCTCTGCATCCTCGGGCTGGCGCTCTACCCGCAGTTGATCTTGGAGCGCACAGATACCTCAGTGGCGCAGTCCGTGGCGGCGACCGAAGGGCCGTCAGGGGGGTCTCCGAAAACACTTAGCACGGAGCGGCCACCAAGTCCCGGAGCGCAAACCCCGCAGCTCCGCGGAGCTGCGTTTTCGGAGACCCCCCTGACGACCCTCGAACCCACCAAGGCGAGCCAGTGAACTTCAACGCTCCCGACATCGACTACGCCGCCCTCTCCCCCGTCCTGGCGCTGACCGTCGGCCTCTGCGTCGTCCTGCTCAGCGGCGTCTTCAAGCCATTCCGCCGCATCGCCCCAGACCTGACGCTGGTCACCCTCGCCGCCACGGCGAGCCTGCTGATCTGGCAGTGGGGAGATGCGACCGATCTCGTCTCAGGCTCGCTACGACTCGACGACCTGGCGATCTCGATCTCGCTGATCGCGATCCTCACCGCGGCCTTCGCCGTGCTCTTCTCGATCCGTGAGCCGGCCGCGGAGCAAGCGGGCTCGGGTGAGTACCACGCGCTCATGCTCGGCTCGGTGCTCGGCATGGTCCTGCTCGCCCAGGCCCAGAACCTGGTCACCTTCTTCGTCGCGATCGAGACGCTCTCGATCCCGCTCTACATCCTCTGCGCCACCAACATGCGCCGGGAGAAGTCGCTCGAGTCGGGGCTCAAGTACCTGATCGTCGGCTCGCTCGGATCGGCGACGCTGCTCTACGGCATGGCCTTCATCTACGGCGGCTCGGGCTCGACCGACTTCGCCGGGATCGCCGCCGGGATCTCGCAGCAGGGCGTGCTCAGCGATCCGCTCATCCTCGTCGGCATCGCGATGACCGCGGTCGGCCTCGCCTTCAAGACCTCGATCGCGCCCTTTCACCAGTGGACGCCCGACGTCTACGAGGGCGCGCCGTCGCCGATCACCAGCTTCATGGCGGTCGCCACCAAGGCCGCCGCCTTCGCCGTCTTCATCCGCTTCTTCGATGTCGCCCTGGCGCCACAGGTAGACGAGTGGCAGCCGGCCCTCGCCGTGCTCGCCGCGATCTCAATCGTGGTCGGCAACGTCGGCGCCCTCGGCCAGGAATCGCTCAAGCGCCTGCTCGGCTACTCCGGCATCGCCCAGGCCGGCTACATCCTCGCCGGCCTCGTCGTCGCCAGCGAGGCCGGGGTCAACGCGATCGTCTTCTACCTCGCCGCCTACGCCTTCATGAACCTCGCCGCCTTCGCCGTCGTCATCGCCCGCGAGCGCGAGACTCCGTTCGGCGACGACATCGCCGCGGTGCGCGGCCTCGGCGCCGAGCGCCCGCTGCTGGCCTGGCCGCTGACGATCTCGATGCTCGGCCTCGCCGGCCTGCCGGCAACGGCGGGCTTCATCGGCAAGCTCTACCTGATCGAGGCCCTGGTCGAAGGCGACTACACCTGGCTCGCCGTCTTCATCGCCGTCGGCACGATGATCTCGCTCGCCTACTACCTGCGGGTGGTGGCGGCGATGTGGATGCGGCCGGAGGGCGACGTCGCAGCGACCCCGGCGATCGCCGGTGCCTCGCCCGAGGCTGACCCGATCGACCCCGAGGCCGGCAAGCGCATCTACCTCGTAGGTCCGGCCCTGCTGGCTGCCGCCGCGGTCGTTTTCTTCGGCGTGATTCCGCAGCCGCTGGTCGAGTTCGCGGAACACGCCGGGTCATCTCTCTTCTGAAATCAGACGTCTCGGCGCGGCGGGTCCTGTCGCCGCAGGAACCCCCACCCCTTCCGGTAGCTAAAGCTTCCTCAGGGGCGGGTCCCCCTACGGCGCCACCCCCCGCGAGAGGCGTTGTATGTTCAGCAGATGAGCGAGCGGCCAAAAGCACTTCAAGCGGGGACGATGTGCGAGGCGTTTCAGCTGACCGCGGAGGAGTGGGCGGAGAGTCCGGCGCTGCGGTTTAAGGACTCCGACTACGAAGCGAGCTGGGCGGACTACGCGGAGGCGGTGCGGAAGCGGGCCGCCGGGCTCGCGAAGCTTGGGGTGAAACGAGGCGACACGGTTGGCTTCATGCTGGTCAACCGGCCCGCCCTGCACCTGACGGATGCGGCTGCGATGCACCTCGGCGCCACCTGCTTCTCGGTCTACAACACCTCCTCGCCGGAGCAGGTGGAGTACGTAGTCAAAGACGCGGAGAACCGGGTGATCGTCACCGAGCAGGCGTTCCTCGACACCGTCCTGGCGGCGCGCGACGCCGTCGACACGCTCGAGCATGTCGTGGTCATCGACGGCCACGCCCCCGCGGGGACGATCTCGATCGACGAGCTGGAGGAGATGGGCGAGCCCGACTTCGACTTCGAGGCCGCCTGGCGCGCGGTCGAGCCCGATGACGTGCTCTGCCTGATCTACACCTCGGGCACGACCGGGCCGCCCAAGGGAGTGCAGCTGACCCACGCCAACATGGTCGCGGTCTGGCGCGCCTGCGACCAGGTCCAGCCGACCACCCCCGGCGGGCGCATGATCTCCTACCTGCCGAGCGCCCACATCGCCGACCGCTGGGCGGGGATCTACGCGCAGATGCTCTACGGCAGCTGCGTCTACTGCTGTCCCGACCCGCGCCAGATGGTCGCCTACTCGATCGAGGTGAAACCAACGGTCTGGGGCGGCGTGCCGCGGATCTGGGAAAAGCTGAAGGCGGCGATCGAGATCGGCATCGCGGCCGAGTCCGACGAGGCGAAACGCGAGGCGACGGTGGCGGCGATCGAGCTTGGCCGCCGCCGCGCTCGCGCCCAGATGGACGGCGGCGCGCCGGCCGAGCTCGAGGCCGAATGGCAGCAGGCTGACGAGCAGGTGCTCTCGACGATCCGCGCGATGCTCGGCCTCGACCAGGTCGAGTCGTTCGTGGTCGGGGCGGCGCCGACCCCTCCCGAGGTGCTCGAGTTCTTCCTCGCCCTCGGCATCGAGATCCGCGAGACCTGGGGAATGTCGGAGACGACCGCGATCACCACCCTGAACCCGCCCGGCGGCGTGCGGGTCGGCACCGTCGGCCCGCCGATCCCGGACACCGAGGTGAAGCTCGCCGAGGACGGCGAGGTGATGGTGCGGGGACCGCAGGTGATGAAGGGCTACCGCAACATGCCCGAGAAGACGGCCGAGGCCTTCGGCGAGGACGGCTGGCTACTGACCGGCGACGTCGGCGAATTCGACGAGGCGGGCTACTTGCGCATCGTCGATCGCAAGAAGGAGCTGATCATCAATGCCGCCGGCAAGAACATGTCGCCGGCCAACATCGAGGCGAAGCTGAAGGCGGCCTCGGGCCTGATCGCCCACGCCGTCGCGATCGGCGACAACCGCCCCTACAACGTGGCCCTGATCGCGCTCGATCCCGAAAGCCTGACGGCACGGGGCGCGACGGCCGACGACCCCGCGATCGCGGCGGAGATCGCGCAGGCGGTCGAGGAGGCCAACGCGCGCCTCTCGCGGGTCGAGCAGATCAAGCGCTACGAGCTGCTCAGCGGCGAGTGGGTCCCCGGCGGCGAGGAGCTGACGCCGACGATGAAGCTGAAGCGCCGCCCGATCGAGCGCAAGTACGAAGCGGAGATCGAAGCGCTCTACGCGTAGGCGCCGCCGCTCGGTGACCTGAAAGGGTCTCGCGATCGGCGTCCTCCTCACAACCGCTGCGATCGCGATCTCCGTCGGGATCGGCGTCGCCTCCGAGCACCGCTGGCCGACCGGCGCTGCGCACGCTGCCCGCCGCTCGCTGACGCTGCTGCTCTACGTCTTCCTGCCGCCGGTGATCTTCTTCAACATCGCCAAGGCGGACATCGACCTCAGCCACGGCGTCGGCCTCGCCCTGGGAATCCTCGCCTCCTCGCTCGGGGCTCTCTTCGCTTACCTGATCGCCAGCCGGGTCTTGAAGCTGCCGCGCTTCCAAGTCGGCGCGGTCGTCTGCTGCGTGCTCAGCGTCAACACCGGCTACCTCGGCTACCCGCTGGCCGTGGCGCTGCTCGGCCGCGACCAGCTCTCCACCGCGGTCCTCTACGACGTCCTCGTCACCGGCCCCTGCCTGTTGCTCGGCGCCTTCGCCGTCGGCGCTGCCTTCGGCACCAAGGCCGGCGAAACGCCGCGCCAGCGCGTGCGCGCCTTCTTCACCCGCAACCCCGCCCTATACGCCGCGATCGCCGGCATCCTCGCCCCCAAGGCGCTGGCGCCGGACCTCCTCGTCGACATCTCCCAGGCGCTGATCGTGGCGATCCTGCCGATCGGCTTCTTCGCCGTCGGCGCCACCCTGGCCGAGAACGCCGAGCACGGCCAGCTGCCGATGCCGCCGCCAATGACCCGTCCCGTCGCGCTCACGGTCGCCACCCGCCTCGCCGTCGTCCCGGCCCTGCTGATGCTGATGGCGGCGCCGCTGATCGACCTACCCGCCGCCTACCGCCTGCTTTCCGCAATGCCGTCCGGTTTGAACTCGCTTGTAGTCGCCCATGCCTACGGACTGGACATGGAGATCACCGCTGAGGCCGTGGTCTGGTCGACCGCGATCGTCGTCGCCGCTTCGCTGCTCTCCCTGGCGTTCTGACCTCTGCACGAGGTTGAGGTCGAAGCCGGGACGGTGCAACACGAGCACGGTCGAGGTGCGGCAGGTCTCGGCACTGGTCTTTCCAGCGGTTGGAAACCCGAGGATCGCCCAGAGCAGCCCCGCCGTGAAGGCGCTGCCAACGAGAATGATCACGAGGCGGAACCAGAACCGATACTTGAAGAGGTTGGCTCGCTTCTTCCGCTTTCCCGGATCAGCCGGCCCGTCGATCCAGCCGACCGCGAGGCGGGCAATTCGGCCTTTGCCAAGCGCTTCGCCCAGGCCCGCGCTCGGCTCGCCACGCCCGCCAATTGCGACCCCGATGTCCCTCTCGAGCCCTTCCAGGGCATCAATGCCCCGGTTCACGAACACCTCGTTGCGTACATCGATGACGAGGAAGCCAACCGAGACCACAGCGCCGATAAGACCGATACCAACTCCGAACAATCTCCACCCATGCTCGACCGCCTGCCCATAGGCGACAAGCAGAAGCCCGACGATGACCAGGAAGAAGTTGAATGTGGTCAAGCGCTGGGAAGCACTGTGCTGGAACCAACCCCAGGCGTAATCTAGTTCGGCTTTCAGTTTCTCTTCGATCGACTTACCTAACTATTTCTTTTGATCGTTCTGGATATGATGCGATAAAGGGCGGACGGCGATGCTGCACCACATTGGGATCGAGGTCGTACCCGCGGACGTCGAGCGCTCGGTCGAGCTCTGGCAGCTGCTCGGCTTCGAGTTGGTCGAGCCGCCCGCCTCGCTCAGCGAGTTCACCTGGCTGGAACGGGAGGGGACGCAGGTCCACCTGATGCCGACCGAGTCGCCGACCGTGCCGCCGCGCGGCCACACCGCGATCGTCGTCGCCGAGTTCGATCGCAGCTTCGCCGCGCTGGCCGAGCACGGCTTCGAGGTCGAGCGCCGCCGCGAACACTGGGGCGTGCCGCGGGCCGTCGTGATCGCGCCGGGCGGCCACCGGGTTGAGCTGATGGCCGCCGCACCTTAGGGAGATTTACCCTGCCGGCCCCCGCCGCGCCCGCGGCTACGATGCGCCGGTGCGTTACCCGGTCGAGGACTTCAGCGATGCGGAGCGAGCCCTGCTCGCCCCTCACTTCACCAACCTCGATCGGCCCGTCTTCGCTTTGGTCAACCTGCCGGAGACGGTCAAGGGGGCGCTTTTTGCCCGCTATTCGCGCTATTCCGGGACAGTGCGCAGGCTCTATCTGGAAGAGTTTGCCGAGGATGCGGAGGCCGGGTCGAGGCCCTTTGACGGGGCCGAGGGTGAGCGTGCCGCAGGGCTCTACGAACGCGTCTTCCTCGGCTACGGCGATGACTCGATCGCCCAAGTCGGCGGCGCCCACGTCGCCTGCGAGTGGGTCTCCAACGTGCTCACCAAGGTCCTGCAGCGCGGCAGGCTCGCCGCCTACCTCGAGCAGTCGACCCGCTACATCCCCTACGACAAGCCGATGTCGGTCGACGGCGGTTACCGCTACTACGCCAACGATGAGCTCGGTCCCGAGTTCGGCGCGGCGATGGACGCGGTCTTCTCGATCTACTCGGCTTCGCTGAAACGAGTCGAGGCCTGGGCGGCCGAGCGCTGGCCACGCGGCGACGGCGAACCCGAGGGCCCCTGGCAGCGCTCGATCCGAGCCAAGGCGCTCGACCTGCTGCGCGGGCTGCTGCCGGCGGCGACGCTGAGCCACGTCGGCATCTACGCCTCCGGCCAGGCCTACGAGCAGATGCTGCTGCGGCTGATGGCCTCGCCGCTGCCGGAGGCGCGCGAGTACGGCGGCATGATTCTCAACGAGCTGAAGCAGGTGATGCCGAGCTTCGTCTCGCGGGTCGAGCGTCCCGACCGCGGCGGCGAGTGGATCGGCTACCTGCAGCAGCGCCGCGAGCAGACCGAGCAGTGGGTCTCCCGGCTCGGCCTCGACCGGCGCGGCGGCGGTGAGGCGAGCCCCTCGGTCGAGCTCGTCCACGTCGACGGCAGCGAAGAGAGCCTGCTCGCCGCCTGCCTGCTCGAGTCGGCCTCGGTGCCCGAGACCGAGGTGCTGGCCCGCCTCGACGTCCTCGACCGCGACGAGCGCACCGAGCTGCTGGCGGCGATGGTGGGCGAGCGCGCCAACCGCCGCCATCGCCCCGGCCGCGGCTTCGAGGCGCTGCGCTACCGCTTCGAGATCGTCTCCGACTACGGCGCCTTCCGCGACCTGCAGCGCCACCGCATGCTGACCGTGCAGTGGCAGCGCCTCGGCCCCGATTTGGGAGCAGGCATCCCCGACGAGGTCCGCGAAGCCGGCGCCGGCGATGAGTTCGAACGAGCCCTGGAGATCTCGCGCAACGAGTACGAGCGCCTGGTCACCGCCGGGCTCCACGAGCAGGCTCCCTACGCCCTCAGCCTCGCCTACCGCATCCGCTACACCCTCGACCTCAACGCCCGCGAGGCGATGCACCTGATCGAGCTCCGCTCAGGCCGCGAGGGTCATCCGACCTACCGGGCGGTCGCCCAGGCGATGCACGAGCGCATCGCGGCTATCCACCCCGGCATCGCCGCCGCCATGAGCTTCGTGGATACCTCCCAGGAGCCCCGCCTGGAGCGCATCATGAGCGAGATCCGGACCCACCGGAAACGGGCTGCTACGAGTTAAGAGAGTCCCTACCGGGACTGCTCTGCCCCGGCTGGATCCTCTGGTTCCTCGAGCTGAGGAGAAGGCTCATCGCCGGGTTCCGACTCCATGGCGGCGGCCGCTTTGTCCCCAGGTGTGGGCCACGGGATCGATTCACCGGTCGCCCAGGCCGGAGGCAGACTGTTGCGGCGGAGGAGCAGGATGCCGAAGTAGACGAACCAGACCAGGGTGAACTGGAAGAAGAGGAAGGAGACGGCGCCGAGGGCCACGCCGAGCGAGCCCCAGAAGCGGGTGAGCAGGCCGACCCGCATCGCGTGAAGGCAGGTGTAGACCATGGCGAAGAGGAAGCCGATCTGGCCGCCGAGGCCGAAGCCGGCGGCGAGCGGGCGCAAGGGCGCGTCGCTGATCGCTTCGTTGGCGATCTCGTCGGCGCGGTCGCTGTTGAGCGCGATGCCCTTGGCGATCAGGTGGGGGACTTCGCTGGAGACGAAGTCCGAGGCCGCATGCAGGGTCGAGACGCCGCTGAGAATGGCGAGGATGGCGAGGAAGATCGGCGCGGCGATGACGACGCCGACGAGCTGGCCGCGCATCGCCTCGCTGCGCGCCTTGGCGGCGCGGAAGAGGTAGTAGAGCGGGGCGGCGAGCAGGCCGATGCCGATCGCCTGCAGGATGCTGGAGATCAGCTGCGCCGAGCGGTGGGCCTCGACGTTGCGCAGCAGCTCGGAATCGCCGCTGGCGCTGCCCACCCCCTGGCTCGCCACCACGATCGCGGCGACGACGAAGGCGACCGCGGCGAGAGCCGCGAAAGCGGCCGGTGTGGCCCAGCGCTCCTCCCAGGCCAAGACGTCTCGACGGTTCACGGCGCGTACGCTACCGGCGATGAGTTCGACGCGAGCCAGCGAACGCACACCGGTCGTTCCCCTCGAGGCGGGGGCGAGTCCGGAGAACCCACCCTGCCCGGCCTGCGGCGAGCCGCTCTTCGGCTGGATCGACGAGCGCCCGGGCCTGCGCGGGGCGGTCAAGCGCTGCGAGAGCTGTGGCCTGGGCGTGGCCGGCGATCCTGGCGGCGTCGAGGAGGCGCTCGCCGCACTGGACCGCCTCGGCAGCGCCGACGGCGTGCGCATCGCCGACCGGGCCGGCTTCGCCGCCTGGATTGGCGGCGCCGGCTGGGCCGGGCTCGAACCCGAAGGCCGCTACCTGTTCACGACCGAGGCCGTGCGCCGCCTCGTCGCCAACCGCGACCAGGTCATCGCCAAGGCACGCTGGGCGCCCGGCGCCGGCATCGCGGTGATGTGGCAGACCGTGCTCAACGGCTTCACCTTCGGCCGCAACGTCGCCCTGGCCGCCTTCGGCCGCAGCACCCCCGCCATCGCCGAGCGCCCCTGGCAACGCCGCCTCGACGCCCTGATCAGCGTCGTCGTCGCCATACCGGCCTTCATCGCCGCCGTGCCCCTGGAGCTGATCGCCGCGATCTTCCGCCGCGGCGCCGCAACCAAGCTGCGCTTCGAACTGCTCTAAAGAGACGCCGCGCTAGGAGAGGCCTTCGCGGGCCTCGCGCACGAGGGTGACGGCCTCTGGGAAGAGGACGCGGATCGCGTCGCGGACCTGCATCGCCTGTTGATCGGGCCCGCCGGTGAGGTCGAGCTGGCCGATCGAGGCGACGGTCATCTCGACCGCCAGCTTGATCGCGTTATCGGCCCAGGCGACGCGCTGGGAGGACTGCATCTGCTCCGAGAGCTCCTCCATGCGGGCGCGGAACTCGTCGGGGTCCCCAAAGAGGTTGAAGGGGCTGCCCTCCATTAGCCACATGAAAGCAGAAGGCGGTTGCGAGACAAAGTCGTGACACCCTGCGCGCCACCCGCGCGCTCCGCCTTCCTAGCGTCCTCACCGTGCACCACGGGCGCAGATCGGAGCGGGGATCGGCGAGCGTCGAGCAGGCTGGTCTGGTCGCGCTGATCGCCCTGCTGCTGCTCGCCGCGATCGCGGCAGTCGCCGCTGGCGGTGAAATCGACGCCGGCCGCACCCTGGCGGGGACGATCTCCAAGCGAATCGCCTGTGCGCCGCGATTGCCGGACGATTGCCGCCACCATCCCCTCGTCCCCGCCTACGGCTGGCCCCTGGCGCGCCTCGCCCGCGCCCTGGCGCCACCACCGGCGGCACTGCCCGGCCCCTCCGGCCTCCCCCTCGTCCCCGTCGACTTCCGCTACTGCCGACGCGAAAGCTGCGCAGTCGCCACCGGCAGCCACCTGACCGCCTCCCGCCGTCGTGTCACCGCCTTCACCCAGGTCGACGACCGCCGGCGCTCGCTCGGCTGGGTCGAGCTGACCTACTGGCTCTACCGCCCGTCGATCGGCTGGGAAGCGGTGCGCCGCCGGGCGACCCAGGCCGATGTCGAAGCCGCGGCCGGCACCGAGGTCCGAACCGAGGACGACCCCGCCCTAGTCCCGCTCGAGACCCTCCCCGGCCGCAACCACTACGCCTTCCCCGCCTCCGAACGGCCGCCCTGGCAGTGGCGCGTCGCTGGTCGCTACCCGGGCTGGTCGAGCTAGGCCCTGGCGGTCAACCAGCGCCGGCGGAGGAAATCGAACACCTTGCGGACGCCGACCAAGATCAGCATCAAGTTCCCCGCAAGGCTCAGGAAGAGAACAAAGAAGATGAATCCGAAGTCGTATTCGAGACCACCATTGGAGTCGCTTTCAGGCATGTGGCCGGTCAATTCAAGAGCCACTCCAGCAATGAGTGGACCGACGAGGGCGGCCACGACCCACCATCGGCCGACGACGAGAGGCAGGAGGAGTACCGAGGCGTATAGGACGATGCCCCACACGTCGCCCAGGCCAAGCAATACCCCCATCGCAACCCCAGCGACTACTGTCAAAACCACACCAGCCTTGGTGCTCATACCGGACCGTACCCAGGTCGGGTAGCGCCGTTACTCAACCGGGTGCTCCAAACGCAGCGGCGTCCATTTACTAATTGGCTTTATTTACCCGGCCTCGGCTGGGAACGCAGCGTGCACCGTGCCAACCAGTCGCTGGTCGAAGCTGCCGGCAACATCCCCGTCCTCGACCAAGACGGCCCCGCCCTGGTCCCGCTCGAGACCTTCCCGGCCGCAACCACTACGACTTCCCCAGCTCCGAACGCCCGCCCTGGCAGTGGCGCATCGCGGGCCACTATCCCGGCTGGTCAAGCTAAAGCATCATGACAGCAAGCGACATGATGCAATGATGCTTCTTATGCGAACGACCGTCACCCTGGATCCCGACGTGGCCGCCAAGCTCAAAGAGGAGATGCGCAGGAAGGACATCTCCTTCAAGGAGGCGCTCAACTCGAGCGTGAGGCGCGGCCTCGGGCAGGGCGAGGCAAAGTCCCGGCCCTACAAGCTCCCTCCCCCTCAGCAGATGAAAGCCAGGCCCGGAGTCAATCTCGACAAGGCCCTGCAACTGGCCGGTGAACTCGAAGACGCCGAGACGATTCGCAAGCTTCATCTCGGCAAGTGAAGCTGCCAGACGTCAACCTGCTGGTCTACGCGGCCGACGACTCGTCCCCCCACTACGCGCGGGCCAGACCCTGGCTCGAGCGGACCCTCTCGGAGACCGAGGAGGTGGGCTTCGCCTGGATGGTCCTGCTTGGCTTTCTCCGTATCTCGACCAACTCCGCCGCGTTCGGCAACGCCCTTTCTCCCGACCGTGCCTTCGAATACATCGACAGCTGGCTCGACTCGCCCGTGGCGACTGTTGTTCACCCGAGCGAGCGGCACGCCGGCCACATGCGCAACCTGCTCATGCCACTCGGCACCGCCGGCAACCTGACCAACGACGCGCACCTCGCCGCGTTGGCGATCGAACACGGCGCCGAGCTCTGTTCCAGCGACAACGACTTCTCGCGTTTCGAGGGCGTCCGCTGGGTCAATCCGCTGGCTCGCTGAGCCCTTAGTTCCAGCGAGGGTGTACCGCCGCTTGCCTGCCGGCGACCAGCCTAGACTGACAGGCCGATGATCGAGCCGATCCACAGCCGACAAGAAGACTGGGAGGGATGGCCGTTCTCGTCCGTGGCGGAGCTCGCGGAGTGCGCGGCTGAACTTGAGGAGCTCGTTCGCGAGGCAAGTGGCGGCGAGCCCCCCTGGACTTCGATTGAAGTCATGTACGAGGACAGGGAGTACCAGCCAAAGTCGGTGGAGGAGTTCGCCGAGGCGGCGGACGAACTCGACATGGAGGGTCTGCGATGGGTCACTGTCATGTTCCACCGAGAGGACTCAGACCCCGTAGGGGCAACCATTGGCATCGAAGGCGGAACGTCCGTACGCCGCGAAACGAGACTGAGGGTGAGCGGCCGGAGGAAGACGGCCGTGGATGGCGTGAACGTCGGCGGCAAGGCGGTCATTGAGCGCTGGGTAGAGAACGCACGGGAGCGTAGTGCCCACGAGGCTGCGTCGGCTGAGCCCGCAGGGAGCCGGCCTACCTCGGCGCAGGCCGGCTGGCGGCGCTTCCTCGCCCATCCCTACTCGATCCAGATTGTCGGCGGGATCGTCGCCGGGGTGGTCGTCCTCGTGATCGCCGTCGTCGTGTTTAGCCAGGGCGGCTAGCAAGCCACGGACCCAGGAGGCGGAAATGCTGCTCTCAGCTCACATCTGCGATCTCGACCTTCGGAGCGCGTCACGGGTCCTGCGCCACCCGCCAAAGCCCGCCGAGGTGCCGGGACTCCGGTACGCCGAGACCGTGGTCACGGCGCCACTCGGCGGCAACCTCCTCCCCGCGCCCCGCCTCAGCCCGGTGGCGATGATCGCCGCCTGGGAGAGCGACGAGGCGTTCGAAGAGTTCTCCGCCGGCCGGCACCCGGTAGCCGGTCCGCTCTCTTCCGGTTGGCAGGTGCGCCTGCAGCCCCTGCACGTCTACGGCAACTGGCCCGGCCTGTCCGGCCTGCCCGAGGGCGAAGTCAAGATCGGCGACGAGGAGCCAGTTGCCGCCCTGACGCTGGGCCGCCCGCGACTGGGCCGCCTGCCGGCCTTCCTCAAAGCCAGCGCTCGCGCCGAGGCCGAGGCCGTCGCCAACCCCGACGTCCTGGCCCTGATCGGCCTCGCCCGGCCGCCCCGGCTCGTCTCGACCTTCTCGCTCTGGCGTAACGTCGCGGCGATGCGCGCCTACGCCCGCGGCAGCAGCGACGGCGCCCACCCAACCGCTACCAAGGCCGACCGGGCGAACCCCTTCCACCACGACTCGGCCTTCATCCGCTTCCGCCCCTACGCCTCGCAGGGCAGCTGGGACGGCCGCGACCCGCTCGCTGCCTGACCGCTGACGACGAGGCGGCGTCAGACGTCGTCAGGCAAGGACGCAGGGAGCCCGAATAGCAGCGCTATTCGGGCGACTGAGGACGCAGCATGGCGGCGTCTGACGCCGCCTCGTCCTGGGCTTGGCGGATCAGGCCTTTCCAGTCGGCAGTGCCGAACACCAGCAGGATCGCGGCAAAGCCGAGGAAAACGGACCAGGCCGCCATCGCGATCTGGGTCCCGACCGAGAAGGAGAGGACGGCGGCGCGCGAGGGACCGTGCAGAGTGGCGACCAGCAGCGCCTGCTGGGCACCGGCGCCGCCGGGGGTGAAGGGGACGATGTTGGCAATCGCCTGCACGCTCATCACCAGCATCACGTTGCCGACCGAGCCGCCGATGCCGAAGGCCTCGAGGAAGAACCAGAAGGCGAGGAAGCGGCAGACCCAGCCGATCCCCTGCCAGGCGAAGACCTCGCGCAGGTAACGGCGCGGCTGCCCGAGAATGACCAGGCCCTGTTTGACCCGGTCCCAGAAGCGCCTCACGCGGTGAGCGAGGAAGTAGATCCCGATCGCGATCGCCAGCAGCAGCGCGCCGGTGACGATCAACAGGGTTCGCGGGTGGTCCGCCCAGAAGGAGATCTCGAAGGCCGGCAGGTTCGGCAGCTGGGGCAACGGCGGCAGCAGGCCCTGGCTGATCGCGTAGAGCAGGACCAGGATTCCGACGCTGGTATCGAAGACGGTCTGGACGAGGAAGGACGAGGTGACGGCCGGGTAAGAGGAGTGGGGAATCTGGCGCTTGACCAGAAAGACCTTGGTGACGTCCCCCGCGTGCGCTGGAATGATCGCGTTGATGCCCGCTCCCGCCAGGTAGGCGGCGACGAGGTGGGTGAAGGGGACGCGCTCCGCCGGGTAGGCGGCGCGCAGCACGTTGCGCCAGGCCCAGGCACGGCAGAGCTGCATCGCCAGCAGGAAGCCGAGCGCGACCATGAACGGTGTCCAGCGGATGTCGGAGAGGTGCGCAAAGAACGAGCTCGACGCGTGGAAAAACGAGTTGAAGCTGGATGCAAGATCGGCAGCGGGCATCGCAGCTAGACTAGCCCGCTCGTGTCAGAGGCCGAGACCCAGATCGCCACTGCGAAGGCCCCCCGCGACCCCGCCGACGAGGCGATGTGCGCGCGCGCTCGTGAGCGCTACGCCGCCGATCGCAAAAGCGGCTTCCGTCGCCGCCGCAAGCGCCACGCGGAGCTGCCAAACCTGATCATCATCGGCGGCCTCAAGTGCGGCACGACGAGCATCCACCACTACCTCGGCCTGCATCCCGAAATCCAGATGTCGAAGCCGAAGGAGCTCAACTTCTTCACCCGCGAGCTCAACTGGGATCTCGGGCTCGACTGGTACGCAAGCCGCTTCGACGACCGCTTCAAGGTCCGCGGCGAGTCCTCGCCGCACTACACCAACCTGCCGCGCTTCACGGGCTGCGCGGAGCGGATCCGCGAGCACTGTCCCGACGCGCGCCTGCTCTACATGGTGCGCGACCCGATCAAGCGCATCCTCTCCCACTGGGTCCACGCCACCGGCGCCGGCTATGAGACAGGTGACCTGGTCGAGGTCCTCTCCAATCCCGACACCTCCTACATGAACCGCTCCAAGTACTGGATGCAGCTGCAGCCCTACCTCGAGCACTTCGATCGCGAGCAGATCGAGATCATCACCCAGGAGGAGCTGCAGTCAGAACGCGAGGAGACGATGCGCAAGGCCTTCGCCTTCGCCAACGTCGACGAGACCTTCACCTCCGAGCAGTTCGATCGCGAGTGGGAGAAGTCCGGGGCCAAGGAGGGCGACAAATACCAGCTGATGGAGAAGCTGATCAAGCTGCCCGGTTTCCGCTCCTTCGATCGCAACTTCGACCGCCTGCCCGAGCCGCTGCGCTGGCGAGTCGAGAAGCTCGTCCACGACCCCGAGAAGCCGCCGGCGCCGAAGCCGAAGCTCCCCGACGACCTCTTCGAGACCGTCCGCGGCCGCTTCTCCACCGACGTCGCAGCCCTGCAGAAATTCGCCGGCCGCGAGTTCGCCGGCTGGCACGACTACTCCTGACGTTCCGCTGTTCCTTCCCCTCACATAGCGAGGAAAAAGAACAGCGGAAGGCTAGGCTGCCCGCTGATGCGACGACTGATACCCGATCCAGGGCCGGCAACGGTCGAGGAACAGCTCGCTACCTATGAGCCGTGGGAGGGAGCGAGCGAGGAGCGGCCCTTTGTGGCGATGAACTTCGCGGCGACGGTCGACGGCCGGGCGACGATCGGCGGCGTCTCGGGGCCGATCGGATCCGACGCCGACACCGCGATGCTGGTCGGGCTGCGGACCCGCTTCGACGCGGTGATGATCGGCGCCGGCACGATGCGGGCCGAGCGCTACAGCGGCCTCGACAAACGCCTGATCGTGGTTGAGAGTGGCCCGGAGGGCCGAGTAGATCTCGTCGCCCTCCTGCGCTCACTGCGCGAGGAAGGCGTGCGGGCGCTGCTCTGCGAGGGCGGCCCGACTCTTCACGGCGCCCTGCAGGCGGCGGGGCTGGTCGACGAGCTGTTCCTCACCATCGCGCCCAAGCTGACCGGCGGCGAGGCCCCCCGCATCGTCGAGGGCGTCCTGCCCGAGACGGCCGAGTTGGAGCTCGCCTGGCTGCTGGAGCAGGACGGCGAGCTCTTCGCCCGCTACCGCCGCTAGGGCGCCGGCCCGCTAGCGTTCGGACACCAGCCCCGAGGAGAGGACCCAGTAGATGGATTTCACGCCCAGCCCCCAGGTCGAGACCCTGCGCGAGCGCATCCTCGACTTCATGGACGCGGAGATCTACCCGCAGGAGCGCGAGATCATGGAGGCCCTCGACGCCGAGGTCGGCCCCGGTGTGCCCTACCCGAAGATCCTGGTCGAGATCCGCGAGAAGGCGAAGGGCGAGGGCCTCTGGAACCTCTTCATGCCGGACGAGCGCTTCGGGCCGGGGCTGAGCAACTGGGAGTACGGGCTGCTCTGCGAGGAGATGGGGCGCAGCCCGGCGGCGGCGCCGATGGCCTTCAACTGCTCCGCACCGGACACCGGCAACATGGAGATCCTCGCCGAGCACGGCACCGACGAGCAGCGCGAACGTTGGCTGGAGCCGCTGCTCGAGGGCCGCATCCGCTCCTGCTTCTCGATGACCGAGCCCGAGGTGTCGGGCTCTGACCCCACCCTGCTGCAGGCTCGCGCCGTGCGCGACGGTGACGAGTGGGTGATCAACGGCCACAAGTGGTTCACCTCCGGCGCCGTTGGGGCCGAGCTGGCGATCGCGATGGTCGTCACCGACCCCGAGGCCAACCCCTACGCCCGCGCCTCGATGATCTGCGTGCCGACCGACAACCCGGGCTTCAACCTGGTGCGGCCGATCCCGGTGATGGGACACGACAAGGGCCCCGGGCACTGCGAGATTCGCTACGAAGACTGCCGCGTGCCGGCAAGCAACCTGCTCGGCGGCCAGGGCATGGGCTTCGTCGTCGCCCAGGACCGCCTCGGCCCCGGCCGCATCCACCACTGCATGCGCGCGATCGGCACCGCGGAGCGGGCGCTGGAGATGATGTGCCACCGCGCCAACGAGCGCGAAGCCTTCGGCGGCCCGCTGGGCGAGAAGCAGTTCGTCCAGGAGGCGATCGCCTCCTCGCGGATGGAGATCGACCAGGCCCGCCTGCTCACCCTCTACGCCGCCTGGAAGATGGACACTGAGGGCAAGCGCGCCGCCCGCCAGTCGATCTCGGCGATCAAGATCGTCGCCGCCAACATCGTCATGGACGTGCTCGACCGCGCGATCCAGATCCACGGCTCGCTCGGCATGACTGACGACACCCCCCTAGCCGCCCTCTGGCGCTTCAGCCGCATGCTGCGCCTCGCCGACGGCCCCGATGAGGTCCACAAGATGGTCCTCGCCCGCCGCGAGCTCAACCGCTGGTCCAAACGCGCCGAGGCCGAGGCTGCGGGCGAGCTGGACCCGAAGCACGCTCGGCGGATGGTCTAGCTGATTATCAGATCTGATAACCTCGATCGGTGCAGGTTGATGATCGAGATCCGCAGTTCGTAGCCCTCCTGGAGTCAGCCGCGCATCTACAGCGGCTGGTTCCAGGCGCCGTGCTTGTCGGCGGGTCAGCGGCGATCCTCTATGCCGACCATCGCGAATCGCGTGATCACGACCACGTCGTCGCCGATCTCGCCGACCGCTTCGAGATGGTCCTCGAAGCGGTCGAGGAAGACAAAGGGTGGGCAACCAACCGGGTGACCCCTGGCAAGGTGATCCTCGGCAACCTCGATGGCATCGAAGCTGGTGTCCGCCAGATGATCCGAAAGGTCCCCTTGGAGATTGCGATGGTCTCGGTCCCTTCCGGAGGAGAGGTGACTGTTCCGACCCTCGAGGAGGCGCTGCGAATCAAGGCATTTCTGATCGTCCGTCGCAACCAGACCCGCGACTATCTCGACCTTGCCGCGCTCTCCGAGAGCCTTGGCCCAGAACGAGCAGCGGAGGTGCTGGATCAGATCGACGACTACTACGCAGACCAGCACGGGGAGGGTGACGGCGTTTCGTCACAGCTGGTGCGCCAACTCTCAGACCCCCAGCCCGCCGATCGAGCCGTCATTGATCAGCTCTCTTCCTATCGCCGGCTGCGCAAGCAGTGGAGCGATTGGAGTGCGGTCACGGAAACTCTCGGAAGAGTCGCCGAAAACATGATGAGCCGATGAGCACCCTCGCCTTTCGAAACGTCGATGCGTCCCCCAGCGACCCCGTCACAGATTGGCCGATCGAGGCAGTCCAAGCCGCGCTCGAGCGAGGAGGGCTTTCGGAGTGGCGGCGCCTGGTGTCCGAGATACGGGCCCAGCCCTGGGGGGCCGTGGCTCGCCGGGTTGAAGGCGTGCTCACCCATAGCCGTCCATATGGCATAGACAAGGCCATGGAAAGGGCTATATCCACTGCACGCTCCAACGCCGAGGTCAACGAGCGAGAAGCAGTCGCTGCCGAAGTGGGTCGCCTGGTCAAGATTTCAGGCCTCTCCCGTGTCGAGTTCGCATCTCGAATCGGGACCTCTTCATCTCGGCTGTCCACCTACGTCACCGGGAAGGTCACCCCTTCGGCCGCGCTGCTGCTGCGCATGGCTCGCGCCGCCCGCCCGTCGAGCAATGAGGGACTTAGTAGAGAACGATGAAGAAGCCGGCGTCGATCGGATCGAATTTGCCGGAGCTTTCCCGCGGATTCACGAAGGCCTGGGTGCCCGCTGGGCAGACCGGGCCCTGGCCGGTGCCGAGTTGGATCGTGATGTTTTTGCCGGCCTGGGCGTAGTCGATCGTCGCCACCCCTCCAACCGGCGCCGGCGCAAGGCCGGAGAAGCAATAGAAGCCGATCGAGGGGTGGATCACATTCGCCTGGGCAATCCCGAGGCTGCCGCCCAACACGACGCCATTCGAAGAGATGTTCGCCGCGTGAGAGAGTTTTTCGGCCGCCGGCGCGACGAAGCCCGGGGCCAGCTTTTCGACGCTGACCGAGCCATTCGCGAGCCTGCCCCAGGTCACTGCCCCCTTGGCGATCTTGGCGGTGTTGATCGCCTTGGCCTTGATCTTCGCCCTCGTCACCGCACTGCGCTTGATCTTGGCCGTGGTCACGGCGCCGGCCTCAAGTTCATTGCTGCCGATTTTCTTGGCCGCATAGGCCGCTCCCCCGCCGAGGACGAGGAAGACGGCGAGCGAGGACATCACGTTGGCGTAGCTGAGGCGCTTGCGGATCTGCTGCACGGCCGCCGACGATGGCAAGCGCCCCCGACGCTGTCAAGGACGACCGGACGATGCACCCGGGAATGCGAAAGGGCCGGACAAAATGCCCGGCCCTTTCGGTCCTACGCTGGCTGGAGTGACCTAGCGGTACAGAACGATGAAGAACGGCAGGCTGCCTTTGGTTTCGCCTGACGAGTAGGTGAAGACCTGCACGGCGGGGGCCGGGCATTTAGCGGTGCCCAGATTCAGCTGCGCGGTGGTCCCACCGGTTCCACCGAAGATCGGAGTGACCTGGCCGCCACGCGGCGAGAAGTTGGCCGTCACGCAGTATTCGCCACTGCCGATGTTCTCGGCTTTGACGATGTTCTTCGAATTGACCGCTTCAATCGAGCCGTTGGTGTTGATCTGCCCAAACGCCGCAGGCTGTGCAGATTCGGCCGAGACCGCCACGGCTGCCTTCGGCACCTCGTCGAGTGAAGACTCCTTCACCTTCGGGCCAGTAACGGCATCGTTGGCGATCTTTGGCGTGGTGACGGCGTCGTCATCGAGCTTCGCCGACGTAACCGCTTCATTGGCGAGCTTGTTCGTCTTGACGGCAGCGTTCTTGATCTTCGCGGTCGCGACAGCTTCCCGCTTGATCTTGCCCGTCGTGATCGAGTTGCCCTTGATTTCGTTGCTGCCAACCTTCTTAGCCGCGTAGGCGGCGCCGCCGCCAAGAACGAGGAAGACAGCGATCGAGGACATCACGTTTGCGTAGCTGAGGCGCTTGCGAATGCGCTTCACAGGGGATCTCTCCTTGATTGGGTACGAAGGACTTGACGAGGCTCGAATGCATCGTCTTCGCGCTTAACCGGCGAGACCCTTCCGAGTTGCGGGCACCAGCAGCACAAGGCCGGAAACATGCCCGGCCCTTCCGCGAGCTCGGTGCTTCAAGTTCCGAGGCCGAGGCGGAAACCGCCTCGGCCTCGGATGATGGACTAAGTGGCTACTCAGCCGGTGATCGCGAAACCACCGACATAGCAGTCCGACTGCCGCCCGGTGCCCGGGAACTTCAGCCCCGCTTCAGGATCGGAATCCCGCAGCTCGATCGTCACGTTCTGGCCGTTCGGATTGGCGTAGTGGAGGGTGTAGATATCCGTGAACGTGCCCTGGTTATGGCCGTCATCAGCGTCGAATGTTTCCCCGACGTTGAAGTTTTCGTTGAAGTCATAATCCTGGTCCTGCGGCGTATAGAAGTCGATCAGCGAATGATTGACCGAGGTCGTCGCCTCTAGCTGGATCTCTTCTCCGCTTGGGCACTCAGCGGTGATTGTGAGTCCCGCGAGACTAAGGATCGTTGTTTTAGCGCTGCCCTCGTTGGCGGTATAGAAGATGTTGCCAATCTGGCTGGTCTTCGCCGCCGTGTTCGCGCTATCGGCGGTGTTTGCATGGTTCGCGTTCGGAACCGTGCCGAGCGTGCTGAGGTTCACCTTTGCGCCGGTCACCGCGCCGTTCTTGATCTTGGCAGTAGTGACCGCGTTATTCTTGATCTTCGACGTGGTGATCGCATTCTTTTTGATCTTGCCCGTCGTGATCGAGTTGCCCTTGATTTCGTTGCTGCCGATCTTCTTGGCGGCGTAGGCGCTGGCTCCACCGAGGACGAGGAAGACGGCGATCGAGGACATCACGTTTGCGTACGTGATTCGCTTGCGAATCTGCTTCACGGATTTACTCTCCTTGAGGGTTGATGTACGGGGCAGCGATGTCTACTTCGCTGCAGGGCGGACCGTCGAGGCCCAATCGGGCCATGTCAAGTCAACTGGACCTTCTTTTGGAGCGACCCGCAAAACCCTTCTAGAAAGAAGAAGGGCCGGGCATATGCCCGGCCCTTCGAAACTGATGCTGCTGCCTTGCTCAGCCGGTTACTACCTCGCCGAAGAAGGCGCAGACGTTCTCGCTTTCGAAGGTTTCAGCATCTTCAAAAGCAATATTTCCGCTCACGACCGTGCCACCCGTCGTCGAGCCATCGAAGGCCGCAACGCCACGGATGTTTCCTTCGTCGAGAGATACGCTGACGTTGGTTTGGCCGTTGCCTTGGTCGAAGACGGCGCCTTCATTGACGCCGTTTCCTTGAGAGGCAAGAGCGCTCGGAACACCGTTTGGTGCATGGAGGTCCAAGTCTTCAACATCGCCACCAGCAGCGGCACAGGTGGCCGTAATCGTGAATCCGGCGAACGACGCGATCTGGACGTTGCTCTGACCCGGAGAGAGCTTGACGAAGATCTTTGTCACTGACTGTCCACCGACCGTTTTCGCATTGTTGGCGTTGTCGGCATTGATGGCGTGAGTCGCATTTGGAACCGTGCCGACCGTGCCGAGATTTAGCTTCGCTCCGGTCACCGCACCATTCGCGATCTTTGCCGTGGTGACCGCGTTCTTCTTGATCTTGGAAGCGGACACCGCTTCCTTCTTGATCTTGCCTGTCGTGATCGAGTTGCCCTTGATTTCGTTCGAGCCGATCTTCTTGGCGGCGTATGCGCTGGCGCCGCCGAGGACGAGGAAGACGGCGATCGAGGACATCACGTTTGCGTACGTGATGCGCTTGCGGATGTGCTTCACAGATTCTCTCCTTGAGGTATGAGGGAACGAGAGGCTCGTGCCTGCTCAGTTTTTCCTGCGAAAGCCGACCCTTTCAGGTCCGGCGGAAAGATGTCAAGCGGGCTGGACGCCGCTAGTCAGCCGCGACGCTCGGCTTCGTCGGCGGCCTCGGCCAATCGCTCGACCAAGCGTGCGAACGCTTCTATGCCTGGGTCGACCTTGCCGTACTGGCCGGCCGCGTAGCGTGCGTACACACCCTCGAGGATGATCGCCAGCTTCCAGTAGCCGAGGGCGACGAAGAAGTCGAGTTGGGAGAGGTCGCGGCCGGAGCGCTCGGCGTAGCGGGCCTTCAGCTCCTCACGTTTGGGGAAACCCGGGGCCAGGGTGGCGGGCTGGCCGAGGGCGACCAGCTCTTCACCGGGCTCGGGCCAGTAGACCATCAGCAGGCCGACGTCGGCGAGCGGGTCGCCAAGGGTGCAGAGCTCCCAATCGACCACGGCTGCCACCTCTCCCTGGGGGGTGAGAATCATGTTGTCGAGGCGGTAGTCACCGTGGACGATCGTCGCCGGGCCCTGCTCGGGGATCCGTGCCGCGAGCCGCTCGTGCACGGCGTCGATCGCCGGCAGCTCGCGGGTCTTCGACTTCTCCCACTGGCCCTGCCAGCGGTGCAGCTGGCGGGCGACGTAGTCCTCCTTGCGACCGAGGTCGCCGAGCCCGACGGCATCGGGATCGACGGCGTGGATCTCGACCAGGGTGTCGACAACGCGCTCGCCGATCGCGCGGCGGTCGCCCTCGTCGGGGAAGGCGTCGGCCTCGGCGAGGCCGCGCAGAATCGGCCCCTCGACGAACTCCATTACGTAGAACGGGGCTTCGTTGACGCTCTCGTCCTCGCAGAAGCCGGCCACGGGCGCGACCGGCACCGTCGTCCCGGCCAGGGCCGAGACGACCCGCTGCTCCCGCCCCATGTCGTGGGCGGAGCCGAGCCGCTTGCCGAGCGGCGGCCGCCGCAACGCCCAGCGCTTGCCCGCCGCGTCGCGCACGCCGTAAGTCAGGTTCGAGTGGCCACCGGAGATCCGCTCGAAGGTGAGGGGAAGCTCAGCACTGGGTATGTGCTGGCCAAACCATGCCTCTACCCCGGCCCGATCGATCCCCTCCGGCGCCTCCGCAGTGCCGTCGGCCGTGCCTGTAGCCTCGTCTCCCATCGAGGGGCAAGCATATTCCCGACGCCGTTTCCGGCTCAGCCCGTCGCTCGCCAACCGGCTGACGATCGGCTTCGCAATCGCCTTCGCCGTGCTCACCGGCCTCGCCGTGGTCGGCGTCGCCCGCTTCCTGCAGCAGCGCCAGGACTTCGAGAACGCGACCGCCCGCTCCTACCAGGTGGAGATCGCCGCCCGCACGCGGCTCGCCAACGGCATCAACCCGGCCGGGGCACGCGCCGTCGTCCTCGACCAGCAGCGCAAACGCCAAGCGCTGCGCGACGACATCGGCGGCGAGACGCGCGACACCGCGCTTCTGGTCGGGGCGGGGCTGATCGCCGGCCTCACTGGCGCCGCCCTGCTCTTCAGTGGCTTGATCGCCTCGATGCGGCGTCCGCTCGAGGAGCTGGTCGAGGCATCCGGTCGCCTCGCCAGCGGCGATCTCAACACCCGGGTCAAAATCGGCGGACTCTCGGAGACCGCCTCCCTGGGTTCGGCCTTCAACGAGATGGCCGGGGAGCTGCAGCGCCGGGCCGGCGAGCGCGACCAGCTGGAAACGATGAAGGACGAGTTCGTCCTCACCGCCTCCCACGAGCTGCGCAGCCCGCTCACCTCGGTGCAGGGCTTCGCCGAGCTGCTGATGCTGGAGCGCGACAAGCTCAGCCCCAAGCAGGCCGACACGGTCGAGATCATCCTCGACAACACGCGCCACCTGGTGCGCCTGCTCAACGACCTGCTCGACCTCGCCCGTAGCGACGCCGGCCGCCTGACGATCAAACCGGCGGCGATCGACGTGTCCTCGCTGGTCGAAGACCCGGTGCGGACGATGCTGAGCCAGACCGAGGCCAAGGGCCAGTCGCTCACCCAAGAGATCGCCCCCGGCCTGCCGCCGCTCAAGGTCGATCGCGACCGCATCCGCCAGGTCCTCGTGAATCTTTTGACCAACGCACATGAGTACTGTCCCGCGGGCGCCTCAATCCACGTCACCGCGAACGGCAACGCTGGTGGCGTGGAACTCTCGGTAAACGACAACGGGCCTGGGATGGCAGCAGACCAGCTTGACCACATATTCGAGCGCTTCACCCGCGGCGACGCGGGCCTTACCCAGCACGTGGGCGGCACCGGCCTTGGCTTGGCGATCTCCAAATCGCTGGTCGAGCTTCACGGCGGCGGCATCTCCGCCGAATCGGTCGAGGGACAGGGCTCGACCTTCCGGGTGTGGCTGCCAGCCCCGGCGGGGAGCGCCAACAGCGAGGCCGGCGTCGTTGGCGGCTACCTGGTCCAACCCCAGGAGGAGGCGCTGTGAGCACTCGTGTCCTGATCGCCGATGACTCGGAGACGATCTTGCTCCTGCTGCGCACGCGGCTGGAGATGGAGGGCTACGAGGTCATCACCGCGGCCGACGGCGTCGAGGTGATCGAGCTGATGAGCCGCGGCGCCGAGCCACCGGACATCCTCCTGCTCGACGCGATGATGCCGCGCAAGTCCGGCATCGACGCCCTGCGCGAGCTGCGCGCCGCCGGCATCGACACCCCAGTCCTGATCGTCAGCGCCCACCAGGACGAGATGGACGCCGGCGCCGCGACCGATGTCGAGGTCAGCGGTTACATCACCAAGCCGATCGACTTCGAGAAGCTCTTCAGCCGCATCGCCGAGCTGACCGCCTGAGCCCCTTCCGGGTTCAGCTCTTCGCGACCTCGAGCCGGATCTCTTTGCCTTTGACCTTGGTGCCGTCGAGGTACTCGACGGTGCGCTCAGCGACGTCGGGGTCGACGTGGACGAAGGAGAAGCGGTGGAGGACGTGGACGTCGTGGATCGCCTCCTCGGGGAGGACGGCGCCCTCGCGCAGCGCCCAGCGCAGGTCCTCCTCGGAGATGCCGCTGCGCTCGCCGCGGTTGACGAAGAGCTTCGTCGCCTTGCCGGAGTCGGCCTCGTCCGCATCCGGCTTGTCCGCCGAGTCCACCTTTGTCGCAGCGCGGTCCTCGGCCGGCTTCGACTCGTCCGACTCGGAGGCCTTGCTGCGCTCCGGGCGTTCGCGACGGCGCGGGCGGGGAGCGTGCTCGAGCCGCTCCTCCGGCGTTTCCCACTCGCCGATCGTCGTCTTCACATCGCGCTCGATGCGACCGATCTCCTCGCGCTGGGCGGGAGTGACGAAGGTGATCGCGCGGCCTGTGCGCCCGACCCGGCCGGTGCGGCCGATGCGGTGCACGTAGACCTCTGAGGAAGCCGGCACGTCGAAGTTGATCACGTGGGTGACGTGCTCGATGTCGAGGCCGCGGGCGGCGATGTCGGTCGCCACCAGCAGGCGGACGCGGTGGTCCTTGAAGGCGATCATCACGCCATCGCGTGAGCCCTGGCTCATGTCGCCGTGCAGGGCCTTGACGTCGAGGCCTTTGTTCTTCAGCGTCCTCTCGAGCCGGTCGGCGCCGATCTTGGTGCGACAGAAGATGATCGCCTGCTCGGGTTCCTCGATCTTCAGCAGGTCGACCAGCTTCGCTGCCTTCTCTTTGGCCCCGACCTCGACGTAGGCCTGGGCGATCGCATCGACGGTCAGCGTCTTCGGCGTGATGCTGATCGTCGTCGGGTCATACATATAGCTCTCGGCGAGGTGTTTGATCGGCGGCGGCATCGTCGCCGAGAAGAGCGCCGTCTGGCGGCCGCTCGGGCACATGCGGAGGATCTTCTCGACGTCCTCGATGAAGCCGAGGTCGAGCATCTCGTCGGCCTCGTCGAGAACGATGTAGCGGGCCGCGGTGAGGACCAGCGAGCGGCGGCTCATCAGGTCCATCATCCGGCCGACGGTGGCGACGACGACGTGGGCGCCGGAGCGCAGCTGCGCCTGCTGCGATTTGATCGGGGCGCCGCCGAAGACGGCGACGATCTCGACGTCGAGGTGCTCGGCGTAGGAGCGCAGCGCCTGGGTCACCTGGATGCAGAGCTCGCGGGTCGGCGTCAGCACGACCGCCTGCACCTCGTCGTTGTCGGGATCGAGGTACTGCAGCAGCGGCAGGCCGAAGGCGGCGGTCTTGCCGGTGCCGGTCTGGGCCTGGCCGATCACGTCGTGGCCACCGAGCAGCTCGGGGATCGCCTGGTCCTGGATCGGCGTCGGCTCGTCGAAGCCGAGCTCGTCGAGAGCCTGCTGGATCTGCGGCGAGAGGCCGAGTTCTTTGAAGGAGATCACTTGGACGGGTCCAGGAGGAGCTTGCCGCTGGTGCGACGGGCAATCAGGTCTTCGTGGGCGCGCGCCGCTTCGGAGAGCGGGTAGACCCCACCGACGGTGACCTCGAGCTCGCCGGCGGCGATCGTGCCGACCAACTCGCCGATCATCGCCACGGCCAGATCCTGGCGGGCGAGCAGGTGGACGAGCCAGAAGCCGATCACTGACTTCGAGCCGCGCAGCAGGTTGGCAGTGGAGATCTCGCGCTGTTCGCGCGAGGCGATCCCGAAGACGACCATCCGGCCCAGCGGGGCGAGGATGCCCAGCTCTTCGTCAAAAGCGTTGCCGCCGCTCATGTGGAGGACGGCATCGACGCGCTCGCCGCCGTTGGCCTCGCGGATCGCTTCGCCGAGGTTCTCGGCGCGCGAGTCAACCGTGGCGTCGGCACCAAGCCGCTCGACCAGGGCCCGCTTCTCCTCGCTGGAAGCGAGACCGATGACCTTCGCTCCGGCACGCTTGCCGAGCTGCACCGCCATGCTGCCGGTGCCGCCCGCGGCGGCCTCAACCACCAAGGTCTCTCCGGGCTCGACCCGAGCGCAGCGCTGAACCAGCGCCATCGCAGTCAGCCCTTGCAGCAGCATCGCCGCCGCCTGGTCGTCATCAACCTCGTCGGGCAGCGGTACCAGCAGCGCCTCGGGCACAACGACCTTCTGCGCGTAGCCGCCCGTGCCCAGCAGCGCCGCCACGCGGCGCCCGTCCGGAGTTCGACCGGAAATCTCCGCGCCGGGGATCAGAGGCAAGGTCTGCTCCGCGAGGTAGTCGTTGCGGGTCGCATGAGTGTCAGCGAAGTTGATCCCACTGCGAGCGACGTCAACCACGACCATGCCGTCACCGGCAACCGGATCCTCAACATCGACCACCCGAAGCTTCTCCGGCCCGCCGAACTCGTCTATCTGCACCGCCTTCACGGCGGCGAACCATAGTCGGCCCGGCGTAAGTGACCTGGGGCGCCTCGGACCCGGGGGTTGGGGGCGTCTTGGTGGGTGCCTCGCGAAGCGGCCCCCGGCAAGGTGACCATCAGCCGCGAAGCGGCTCCAAATTGGTGAGCGAGGCGCCAGCCGAGCGAACATAGGCACACACCAAGACGCCCCCAACCCCCGCTACCCTGGCGCCCCCATGTCCCTGACCGTCGTCGGCTCAATCGCATTCGACTCCGTCCGCACCCCCTTCGGCGAGCGCACCCGCATGCTCGGCGGCGCCGCCGTTCACTTCTCACTGGCCGCCAGCTTCTTCACCGAGGTGCGCCCGGTCGGCCCGGTCGGCGACGACTTCGGCGCCGCCGAGTTCGAGGTGCTGGAGCGCCGCGGCGTGCTCACCGACGGGATCGAGCGGGTCACTGGCGGCGAGTCCTTCTTCTGGCGCGGCCGCTACGAGTTCGACCTCAACGTCGCCCATACCGAGGACACCCAGCTCGGCGTCTTCGGCGAGTTCGAGCCGAAGCTCTCCGACGCGGCGCGCGCGGCCGACACCCTCTTCCTCGCCAACATCCAGCCCGACCTGCAGCGCCAGGTCCGCGCCCAGTGCACCGCGACCCGCTTCTCGGCCCTCGACTCGATGAACCTCTGGATCGAAACCGCCAAGGACTCGCTGCTGGCGGCGATCGCCGAGGTCGACTGCCTGATCGTCAACGACGCCGAGATCCGCCAGCTGACCGGCGAGGCCAACCTCGCCCGCGCCGCCCGCGCGGTGATGAAGCACGGCCCCCGTGCCGTCGTCGCCAAGCAGGGCGAGTACGGCGCCGCGCTCTTCACCGAAGACGGCTTCTTCGCCCTGCCCGGCTTCCCGCTCGAGGAGGTGCGCGACCCGACCGGCGCCGGTGACAGCTTCGCCGGCGGCTTCATCGGCTACCTCGACAGCCAGGAGGGTGAGCTCGACGAGGCCTGCCTGCGGCGGGCGATGGGCTACGGGACGGTGCTCGCCTCCTTCAACGTCGAGCAGTTCGGCACCGAGCGGGTCGCCGCGCTGAGCCGCGAGGAGATCGAGCAGCGCTTTGCCGAGCTGCACGCGATGACGCGCTTCGAGCCCGTACCCATCTCTTAACTGCCGACGGGCACAAGCTGAAAGAATGAGCGCCGGCATGGGCTCCGACTCTCTCTCAGTCACTGACAACCGCACCGGCAAGACTTACGAGTTGCCGATCAGCGACGGCACCGTGCGGGCGATGGACCTGCGCCAGATCAAGGTCGACGAGGACGAATTCGGGATGCTGGCCTACGACCCGGCCTTCACCAACACGGCCGCCTGCCGCTCCTCGGTCACCTACATCGACGGCGCCGCCGGCATCCTCGAACACCGCGGCTACTCGATCGAGCAGCTCTGCGAGAAGTCCACTTTCCTCGAGGTCGCCTACCTGCTGATCTTTGGCGAGCTGCCGACCGGGCCCCAGCTCGACCGCTGGGTCTACGACGTCACCCACCACACCTTCGTCCACGAGGACCTCAAGCAGTTCTTCGAGGGCTTCCGCTACGACGCCCACCCGATGGGGATGCTGCTCGCCGGCGTCGGCGCGCTCTCGACCTTCTACCCCGACGCCAAGTACGTCGAGGACGAAGAAGAGCGCTACATGGCGGCCGTGCGCCTGATCGCCAAGGTGCCGACGCTGGCCGCCTTCTCCTACCGCCACAACATGGGGCTGCCCTACGTCTACCCCGACAACGACCTCAACTTCGCCGAGAACTTCCTCTCGATGATGTTCAAGAAGACGGAAGCGAAGCACGTGCCGAAGGAAAGCCTCTCGAAGGCGCTCGACGTGCTCTTCATCCTCCACGCCGACCACGAACAGAACTGCTCGACCAGCGCCGTGCGCGGCGTCGGTTCCTCCAACGTCGATCCCTACTCCGCCGTCGCCGCCGGGGTGGCGGCGCTCTACGGGCCGCTGCACGGCGGCGCCAACGAGGCGGTGCTGCGGATGCTGCGCGAGATCGACTCGGTCGACAACATCCCCGGCTTCCTCGAGAAGGTGAAGGCGCGCGAGGCGAAGCTGATGGGCTTCGGCCACCGCGTCTACAAGAACTACGACCCGCGGGCGCGGATCATCCAGCAGCACATGGACGAGATCTTCGAGGCGACCGAGTACAACCCGCTGATCGAGATCGCCCAGGAGCTGGAGAAGCGCGCCCTCGACGACGAGTACTTCACCTCGCGCAAGCTCTACCCCAACGTCGACTTCTACTCGGGGATCATCTACGAGGCCCTGGGCGTGCCGACCGAGATGTTCACGGTGATCTTCGCGATCCCCCGCACGGCGGGCTGGATCGCGCAGTGGATGGAGATGAAGGACGACCCGGAGCAGAAAATTGCCCGGCCGCGGCAGATTTACACGGGCGCGCGCGAGCGTGACTACGTCCAGTTGGCTGATCGCGAGGGACCCGAGAAGATCGTCGGGCCGCCGGCGCGCAGGCCCAAGCGGCCTCGGCGCGGGGCGTAGCGCCGCAACAACGAGGTGAGAGGTGGCAGGACCGGGTGTCCCTCCCCCCGGAGACCGTTGCGCAGCAGGTCCGCTGTCTAGATTTGGCTGGTTCTACCGGGAGCCTCCGGGGGGAGGGACACCCGGTCCTGCGATGTCGCATCGCTTCGCGCGGGTGAGATGCCTCGACCTCGGAAGCTAGGGTTGGGGCCGATGGCTCGTCCGAGGTGGAAGTTGACGATTAGGCACGGGTCCGACGTGTCGCATGAGAGCTTTGACCAGCTGGATGAGGCTGTTGCCGCGATGCGGGAGCGGGCGTTGGGGATTCGGGCTGAGGGGCCGGTTAAGGGGGTCTCGGCGCTGCGGGACTTTGGACCGGAGGCGCAGGTTCATGCGCGGTTGCAGCTGGCCGGCAAGGGGTGGCTGCTCAAGCCGGTGGCCGGGATCGATGTGCGGGGGGACGGGACGTTCATGCCCTACCGGGGCGGCGTAAAACGCGAAGAGCTCGATCCGAGCGGGCACGAGACGCCATTCGACCTGGTGCGGGAGACTCTGGAATCGATTTAGCTTGGCGACTTATGCGCCATATAGACGCATAAGTCGCCAGACCCCCTGATGAGTCAAGCCGAAACTGAGATACCCAAGGGCAGCTACGCCGCCGGGCGGCGGGTGAAGCTGCCGGCCGGGGCCGGGGCGCCCTACGTCGTCTACATCAACGGGATCGAGCAGAGCGAGGGGGACGACTACACGGTCGCCGCCGGCGAGATCGTCTTCACCCGGCAGATCGTCAAGGAGAAGGTCGGCACCGGTCGCTGGCTGGCGATGTACCTGGGGCTCTTCGGCACCTACCGCAAGGACGAGACGATCGATCTGCAGTTCCAGCGGGCCGGCAAGACGGAGTTGATCTCCGACCTGCCGGTCGAGCCCGACTGACCCCCGTATCCTGGCCCGATGGAGATCGGTTTCCTCATGCTCGCCGACCACAGCGAGGCGGTCAACGGCAAGCTCTACATGGTCGGCGGCGGCTGGAACGTGCTGCGCCTACCCGAGCTGCCCCACGAATGGGGCTTCCACATCGCCCTCGGCCTCGACGTCGCCTGGGACGAGACCAACCAGCCGCACAACCTCCAGGTCGACATCCACGACCCCGACGGGGTCGAGCTCGGCGAGGGCCTGCAGGCCGACTTCGAGACCGGCCGCCCGCCCGGCATGCCCGCCGGCCAGGACCAGCGCCTGGTGATGTCGATCGGCACCACCGCCACCTTCTCCACCCCCGGCCCCCACGCCGCCGTCGTCCAGGTCAACGGCGAGGAGATCGGCCGCGCCCGCTTCTACCTGACCGAGGCCGGAGCCGAGCCGCCGGTCGCCGGCATGTAGCTCGCTGCCTAGTTGAAGACGTAAAGCAGCAGGAAGGCGACGACGGCGAAGCTGGCGGCGCCGGCGATCAGGGGCTTGTCATCGACGACGATCGCGGCGGTGGAACGGTCATCGGCGCGGTCGTAGATCAGGTAGAGGTAGCGGAAGACGCAGTAGAGGACCGAGGGGATCGTCCACATCATCTCGTTGCCGATGATCGGTGAGTTGACGGCGTAGATCGAGTAGCTGATCACGGTGCCGGTGGTGACCATGGCGACCATCTGGTCGAGGAAGGGCAGCGAGTAATGCTCGAGCACGGGGCGGCTGCTGGTCCCCTCGTGCAGCTCGGAGACCGCCTCCTGGCGGCGCTTGGTGACGCCGAGGAAGAGGGCGAACATGCCGGTGCAGAGCAGCAGCCATTCGGAGGCGTGAGCATCGACGGCGGTGGCGCCGGCGGCAACGCGGAGGATGAAGAGGCCGGCCAGGACCATCACGTCGACGATCACGATCTGCTTGAGGCCGAGGCTGTAGGCCATCTGGGCGATGCCGTAGCCGACCACCATCAGGCCGACCTCCCAGTTGACCGCGGCGAAGGCGATCGCGATCGCGACGATCGCCAGGCCCGGCGCGATCAGCTTCGCGGTGCCCTCCGAGAGCTCGCGCGCCGCCAGCGGCCGGAAGCGCTTCTTCGGGTGCTTGCGGTCGAGCTCGACGTCGATCAGGTCGTTGACGTAGTAGCCGGCGCTGGAGATGAAGCAGAAGGCGACGAAGGTGAGGAACGCCTCGAACACCGCGTGGGACTGGTCGAACTTGCCGGAGAAGAGCAGGCCGGCGAAGACGAAGACGTTCTTGATCCACTCCTGCGGGCGACCGGTCTTGATCGCGGCGCGCAGCGGCGACCGGCGCGGGACGACAGGCTCGTCCATCGACGGCGGTCCCTCCACAACAGGGGCGGGGACGGTGGGCTGTTCCGAGGTGATCGTTTCCACGCTGGGGAGATGGCCGACGGGAGGCGGAAATCCCGTATTCGGCCGGGGAGATCGGTCGCGACAGGGTAGCGCTAGCGCGCTTCTTTCTTCGAATTCGGGGCCACCGATCCTCCCCGTCAAGTGCAACGCGCTGTCCACCTGCTGGGGGCACAGCGCGTTGCGGTTGGTCTAAGGGTCGATGAGGACACCGGGGTTGAGCATGCCGACCGGATCGAGCTCCGCCTTGGCGGCTCGCAGCGCGGCGGCGAAGGGCGCCGGGCGCTGGCGGTCATACCAGGGCCGGTGGTCGCGGCCGACGGCGTGGTGGTGGGTGATCGTGGCGCCGCCCTCGCTCAGCGCCTCGCCGGCGGCGGCCTTGATCTCGTCCCACTGCTCGACCTCGCCGCCGCGGACCGCGGGCGCGATCACGGTGAAGTAGGGCGCGGGGCCGTCGGGGTAAACGTGGGTGAAGCGACAGCTGACGCGGGGCGCGCCCGGCCCCTCAGCGGGCGCGTCGCAGACCTCCGCCACCTTCGCTCGCACCGCCGCCATCGTCTCGACATGGAACTGTTCGAAGCGGTCCCAGGTGATCGCCGTCTCGAAGGTCTCGCTGAGCACCCCGCAGGCGACGAAGGTGTCGCGCAGGTATGGGGCAAGCAGGAAGGCGCCGCGCCAGGTCTCGACGGCCGACTCGCCCTTGCTGCCCTCGCTCGCCGGCTCGCGTCCCGGCGGCGGCGAGTTGGGCACGCCGCCGTGGGACTGGGCGATGTCGAGCGCCAGCCGCATCGGCTCATCGACCGGGAGATTCGGCGACTCGAAGCCGAGCACCATCAGGTTCACCTCGCCCGAACCGGCGCCGGTTGTGCCCGCCTCGAGCGCATCGAGCAGCCGGCAGTTGGAGGGATAGAGCCCGGACTGGGAGATCTCGCGCATCGCTCGCGCCGCGGCGTAGAAGTCGTCGAACTCGACCCCGCAGGAGTTCTTGAACCGCGGCCTCGGCCGCACCCGCACCCAGGACTCGGCGATCACTCCGAGGATCCCCTCGGAGCCGATCAGCGCCCGGTCCGGCGAGGGGCCCGCACCGGACCCCGGCAACCGCCGGCTCTCCCAGGTCCCCCGCGGCGTGATCGCCCGCACCGACTCGACCAGGTCGTCGATGTGGGTGTAGAGCGTGGCGAAGTGCCCCCCGGCCCGGGTAGCGATCCAGCCGCCCAGGGTCGAGTACTCGAACGACTGCGGAAAGTGCCGCAGCGTCAACCCGTGCTCTCGCAGCTGGTCCTCAAGTCCCGGCCCAGTGGCCCCCGCCTGAATCCGCGCCGCCAACGACTCCGCATCGACTTCCAGCACCCGATCCAACCGCCTCAGGTCAAGCGACACCACCGGCCGGTCCCCCAACCGAGCCTCCACCCCACCAACCACACTCGTCCCCCCGCCAAAAGGAACAACCGCCGCTCCCTCAGCCTCAGCCCAATCCAAGACCACCTCAATCTCCGACTCGTCCCGAGGAAACGCCACGAGATCCGGCGGATTCTCAAATTCCCCCCGAAACCCCCGCACCACGTCCCGATAAGCCTTCCCCAGGGCATGGGCAGTCCGCTCGTAGTGGTCGTCGGTAAAGAGGTCACCGAACGCCTCAGGAGCTTTCAACCGCGAACCGCGCAGCTTCACCTCATCGAGAGGAACCGGCTCCTCGAGCTCCCCCCCAAACCCAAACCGCTCCCTTATAGCGCCCGCAGCCTCCTCAAGCTCCTTCCGAGAAGGCACCTGATCCTCGTACCCCCACCCCCAATGCTTGAGCCTCCGCTCACCCACAGAAAGCGCCTCGTAGGTAGGGGTTCGGTGCCCCTCCCCAGGAGGCTCCCGGCCAAACCCTGGAAGCACCACAAGCGATCCAGCTGCGCGACGGCCTCATGGGGAGGGGCACCGAACCCCTACCAATGAACACCTTTCATCAGGTGCGCAAAGGCAACCGCCTCGGTGGAAGGCGCCTTATCCGGCGCCTCCTCACTCTTCCCCTTGGCCGCCTGCGACTCCGGAAACAGCTTGTAAGCCTGGTTGAGAAGCCGGTCGCTCATCGAGGGCGCCACCGCGTAGACCAGCTCGCCGAACGTCCCAAGCCGCGTAGCAACCTTCTTCGGCTGCGAAACCATCGCCTTGGCGATCATCTCCGCAGCCTCCTCCGGCGAGATCGCCGGGAACATGTCGTACATCCGCGTCGGCGCGATCATCGGCGTGCGCACCAGCGGCATGTGGATCGTCGTCAGGTGGACGCCGTCGTCGATCACCTCGGAGGCGATCACGCGGCTGAACGCATCGAGCGCCGCCTTCGAGGCGACGTAGGCCGAGAAGCGCGGCGGGTTGGTCTGGGTGCCGATCGAGCTGACGTTGATGATGTGCCCCGACTTGTGAGCCCGCATCGAGGGCAGCAGGGCGAGGATCAGCCGCACCGCGCCGAGGTAGTTGAGCTGGATCGTGCGCTCGTAGTCGTGGAAGCGGTCGTAGGAGAGCCCCACCGAGCGGCGGATCGAGCGCCCGGCGTTGTTGACCAGGACGTCGACATGGCCGTGGTAGGCGAGGACCTCGTCGGCCATCCGTTCCACGTCCTCGATGTCGGCCAGGTCGCAGCGGTGGATGTGGGCGACGCCACCGCCGGCCTCGATCTCGCGTTTGGTCTCCTCGAGCTTCTCGACCGAGCGGGCCACCAGCAGCACCGTCGCGCCGGCGTCGGCAACCTTGACCGCGGTCGCCTTGCCGATCCCCGAGGAGGCGCCGGTGATCAGCACCACCTTGCCGCGCACCGCGGCGCTCAGGCTGCGGTCCTTGAAGAGGTCGGGATCGAGCGTGCGCTCCCAGTAGTCCCAGACCCGGTCGGCGTAGGACTCCAGTGGCGGCACCGAGATTCCCGAGCCCGCCAGCGCCGCCTCCGCGTTGGAGGAGTCGAAGTGGGTCGGGTAGCTGAAGTAGCTGAGCACACCGGATGGGATCCCGAGCTGGGCCAGGCCCGTTTTCGCTATCCGCTTGGCCGGCGGGAAGAAGCGCAGGCCGGTGCGCACCAGAGAGGTGGCCGGGTCGGTGACGTTGGAGTCGAGTCGCAGCGCCGCCTGCGGCGCATCGGCAGCGCGGGCGAAGAGGTTGATCATCTCGCCGGCCGTCTTTGGGTTGGGGTCGGTGAGGCTGAAGGCCTGGCCGTCGAGCCCGGTCTTGTGGGCGATGTAGTCGATCGCGTCGGCGACATAGTCGACCGGGACGATGTTGATCTCGCCGCCCTCGATGCCGACCGTCGGCAGCCAGGTCGGCAGCACCCGGCGCGCCTGCTGCAGCAGCTTGAAGCCGTAGTAGGGCCCGTCGACCTTGTCGATCTCACCCGTGCGCGAGTCGCCGACCACAATCCCCGGCCGGTAGACCCGCCAGGGCCGCGAGCAGTCCTCGCGCACGACCCGCTCGGACTCGTGCTTGGTGCGGAAGTAAGGATGGGTGTCGAGCTTTTCGGCCTCCTCGAACATGTCCTCGCGCCACTCGCCCCGGTACATGCCGGCCACCGCGATCGAGCTGATCTGGTGGAAGCAGCCGGCCTCGATCGAGCCGGCCAGTTCGACCGCGTGGCGGGTGCCCTCGACGTTGGCGATCTCCTGCGCCTCGGCACCCGCGGTCATGTCGTAGATCGCGGCCAGGTGGAAGAAGTGGTCGACGTCACCGCGCAGGGTCAGCGCGTCCTCCTCGGAGACCCCGAGGCCCGGCAGGGCGAGGTCGCCGGCAATCGGCACGACCCGTGCTCCATCGGGCCCGAAGGAGGTGCGCAGCTCCTCGAGCCGGCCGCGCGAGCCGGCCCGGACCAGGGCGTAAACGGTGCCCTCGCGCTTCAGCAGCCGCTGCACCAGGTTGCGGCCGATGAATCCGGTGGCCCCGGTGACGAAGTAGTTCATCGCCTCAGCCTAGCGTCCCCCCTCAACTCCGCTGTTCCTTGGCGCCCATATTTCGTGCAAAGGAACGGGGGAAGGCGGACGGCCCGGGTTTCATAGACTGAGTCGAGAAATGGCGGAGACGGCCACCTTGCAGATCGCAATGCCCGAAATGGGCGAGTCGGTCACCGAGGGGATCGTGCTGGAGTGGCACGTCGCCGAGGGTGATTTCGTCAGCGAGGGGGACACGGTTGTCGAGGTCTCGACTGACAAGGTTGATGCCGAGGTGCCGGCGCCTACGGATGGCGTCATTACGAAGCTGCTGGTGCAGGTCGACGATGAGGTTCCGGTTGGAGCACCTCTGGCAGAGATGGAGCCAGGTGAGGGAGACGACCAGGGTTCCAACGGATCGGCTGCGGGGCCTGTCGCTGCAGGGGACCCACCACCCCCTCCGGTAGCTGAAGCTTCCTCGGGGGCGGTACCCCCTACAGCGCCACCCGCAGACGATGCCGGTGGAAGTGCTGGCGGCGCTAACGACGGCAGCGAAGTCCGAGCGACCCCCGTTGCCCGCAGGGTTGCTGCGGCTAATGGCGTCGATCTTGGCTCCGTGAGCGGGTCTGGGCCCGGCGCGAAGGTGACCAAGGACGATGTGCTTGCCGCTGGAAACGGTGCGGGACCGGTCGCGACCGGTGAGGAGAAAGCATTGCGGGGGCCCGCAGCGATGCTCGCTCAGGCGATGGATGAGAGCAGGGAAGTGCCTACGGCTACCTCGTTCAGGACGATCGCGGTCGACACCCTGGACGCTAAACGGAAGGCGCTCAACGGGCTGCTGAAGGAGCGGGGGATGAAGGTTTCCTTCACCCATCTGGTCGCTTGGGCGATCGTGCAGGCGGCCAAGGAGCACCCGGTGATGACTCGGGTCTTTGAGCGCAGGGACGGGAAACCGTTTGCGATCGAGAACGGGCCGGTCAACCTTGGGATCGCAGTCGACGTCGAGCGCAAGGACGGCTCGCACAGCCTGATGGTCCCGGCGATCAAGGGCTCCGAGGGGCTCGACTTCGCCGGCTTCCACAGCTACTACGAGGAGCTGATCACCAAGACGCGGGAGAACAAGCTCACCGCCGATGACTTCCAGGGCACCAACATCTCGCTGACCAACCCGGGCGGGATCGGCACCGTCGCCTCGGTGCCGCGCCTGATGAGCGGCCAGAGCGCGATCATCGCCACCGGCGCGATCGCCTACCCGCCCGAGTGGCTGCACGCGACGCCGGAGCGGCTGCGCCAGATCGGCGTCTCGAAGACGATGACGCTGACCTCGACCTACGACCACCGGGTGATCCAGGGCGCCGAGTCGGGCGCCTTCCTGCGCAGCATCGAGCAGCTGCTGCAGGGCGAGCACGGCTTCTACGAGGGCGTCGCCAACGACCTCGGCATCGAGTCGGCGCCGATCTCCTCCGCCCATCCCGCCTCGGCCTCCGCCCCGCCACTTGGTGCTTCCGCCGCCAGCACCACCGAGGCCGCGATCACCTCCACCCAGCCCGACGAGGAGCTGCTGCAGGCCGTCCAGGCGGCCACCTCGCTGCTCAAGGGCTACCGCACCCACGGCCACCTCTCCGCCCGCCTCGACCCGCTCGGCCGCGAGCCCAAGGGCGACCCGGCGATCCAGCCGGAGACGCTCAACCTGACCCCGGAGCTGATGTCGCGCGTGCCAGCCTCGATCCTGCGCATCGGCGTCCCCGGCGAGACCCTGCTCGAGGCGCTGCCGCGCATGCGCGAGGCCTACTGCGGCACGATCGCCTACCAGTTCGAGCACCTCTCCTCGCACCAGCAGCGCACCTGGCTGCGTGAGATGGTCGAGACCGGCGCCCACCGCGCGCCGCTCGCCACCGAGGAGAAACAGCGCCTGCTGATGCGGCTGATCGACGTCTTCCAGTTCGAGCGCTTCATCGAGAAGGCCTACCTGGGGCAGAAGATCTTCACGATCGAGGGGCTCGACGTGGTCGTGCCGATGCTCGACGAGCTGGTCACGCTCGCCCATCGCAGCGGTGCCGAGGAGGTCGTCTTCGGCATGGCCCACCGCGGCCGCCTCGCCGTCCTCGCCCACAACCTGGGCCGCTCGGTCGAGTCGATCCTGGCCGAGTTCGAGGGCTCCAAGCAGATCGACCAGGTCAAGGCTGTCGCCGGGATTCCTCACGGCGGTACCGGCGACGTCAAGTACCACTACGGCCACCAGGGGATCTACGAGACGCACGAAGACGAGAAGATCGCCGTCCGGCTCTACCCCAACCCGAGCCATCTCGAGTTCGTCAACCCTGTGGTCGAGGGCGCGACCCGCTTGATCCAGTCCGACTTCGAGGGCCCGGCGATCGAGCACAAGCCGAAGTGCGCGGTGCCGGTGCTGCTGCACGGCGACGCCGCCTTCCCCGGCCAGGGCGTGGTCGCCGAGACGCTCAACCTGCAGGCTTTGGCGGGCTACACCACCGGCGGTACGATCCACGTGATCCAAAACAACCAGGTCGGCTTCACCACCGACCCCGAGGACGCCCGCTCCACCCCGTATGCGGCCGACATGGCGAAGGGCTTCAACGTGCCGATCGTCCACGTCAACGCCGACGACGTCGAAGCCTGCTCGGCCGCGATGCGCCTGGCGATGGCCTACCGCGAGCGCTGGGGCCGCGACATCGTCATCGACGTGATCGGCTACCGCCGCTACGGCCACAACGAGACCGACGAGCCCGCTTACACGCAGCCACAGATCGCCGCCAAGATCAAGGCTCACCCGCCGGTCTCCGAGGTCTACGCCGAGCAGCTGATCGAGGAGGGCGTGCTCAACCGTGAGGAGATCGACGCCGCCGCCAAGCAGCGCCACGACGAGATGTCAGCGGCACTGAAGGACCTGCGCCACAAGATGGAGCTGGGCGACTACGAGGACCCGACGGTGACCACGACCAGCACCGGCGAGCTCGACCGCAGCGCCAGCCCGCCGGTGCAGACCGCGGTGCCGGCGGAGAAGCTGGGTGAGCTCAACGAGGCGCTGATCGAGGTGCCGGAGAGCTTCACGATCCACCGCAAGCTGCGCAAGCCGCTCGCCAAGCGGCTCGACACGCTGGCAAGCGGCGGCATCGAATTCGCCCACGCCGAGGCGCTCGCCTTCGCCTCGCTGCTGACCGAGGGCGTCCATATCCGCCTCACCGGCCAGGACACCGAGCGCGGCACCTTCTCCCACCGCCACCTCGTCCTCCACGACGAGAACACCGGCCTCGAGTACTGCCCGATGCAGAACCTGAGCGAGGCCAGCGCCCCCTTCGAGCTCTACAACAGCCCGCTCTCGGAGACCGCCTGCCTCGGCTTCGAGTACGGCTACTCGGCGGCGATGCCCAACGCCTTGGTCCTCTGGGAGGCCCAGTACGGCGACTTCGCCAACGCCGGCCAGGTGATCATCGACAGCTTCATCGTCTCCGGCGAGGCCAAGTGGGGCCAGACCAGCCGCCTCACCCTGCTGCTGCCGCACGGCTACGAGGGCTCCGGGCCCGAGCACTCCAGCGCCCGCATGGAGCGCTTCCTCGCGCTTGGCGCCGAGGGCAACATCCGCATCGCCAACCCGACCACCGCGGCCCAGTACTTCCACCTGCTGCGCCGCCAGGCGCTGATCCGCAAGCCGCGGCCGCTGGTCGTCTTCACCCCCAAGGGCCTGCTGCGCCTCGACCGGGCGACCGCAACGCCGGAGGAACTGACCGACGGGCACTTCCACTTCATCCTCGACGACCCCAAGGCGGCCGAGCGGCGCGAGAAGGTCGAGCGCCTCGTGCTCTGCACCGGCAAGGTCTACTTCGACCTCGACGGCAACGAACGGCGCGAGCTGGCCGAGAACGTCGCGATCGCCCGGGTCGAGCTGCTCTACCCCTTCGCCGACGAGCAGCTGAAGGGCGTGATCGCCTCCTACCCGAACCTGAAGGAGATCATCTGGGCCCAGGAGGAGCCGCGCAACATGGGCTGCTGGAAGGTGATGTCCCGCCGCCTGCCGGACCTGGTCCCCGAGGGCGTCGAGCTCAACTACATCGGCCGGCCGATCCGGGCCAGCACCGGCGAGGGCTACTCGGGCGCGCACGCGCGCGAGCAGGAGCGCATCGTGCTCACCGCCCTCACCCCCGGCGCCTGAGGCTTCCGGTGCGCTTTATGTGGCCCATAGGCATATAAAGCGCACCGGAACATGAAATCACCATTGCGCAAGCCGGTGCCGGGGCCGCTCTTTCACAAGGTGAAGGTGCTCTCGTGGATTGAGTTGGTGATCTTCGCCGGGTTGATCGTGTTCTGGCTGCTGCCCGGCTTCGAGACCGAGACGATGCTGTTCGGCTGGGCGCATGGGCTCGGCTTCATCGCGCTCTGCATCGTGATCTGGGTCGCCTGCGGCAAGCGCGAGGCGCCCTACACACTGCTGGCGGCGACGCTCACTCCGGTCGGCCCGGTCGGGAGCGTGATCGGGATCGAGCTGATCGAGCGGCGGGGCTGGGGAGTTGCGGAATCTCCGCAAGGTGTCGCGGGATCCCCGTAGATCCGCTCAGGAACCCTTGACCTGAGAGGGCGGGCAAGGTATAGCTACTTGCTGACTGTTCCTCTGAGCAGTCCCGTTTAGGGGAACGGCCGCGTCGGCATCCCTCCCTGGCTACCGACGCGCAGGTGCAGTGAGGGTCGCGCGGACCCCCCTGCCTCCCGCGGCCCCACTGCGCCGCTGCCTGTCTTTACCGCAGGTTTCGCAGAACGGTTTGGAGAATTCCGCCGTTTTGGAAGTAGCCGACCTCGTTCGGAGTGTCGAGGCGAACCGTCGCCTCGAACTCGACCGGATCGGCTCCCTCGCGGCTGGCCGTGACGGCGACGGACTTCGCCTCGCCGTTTTCGAGATCGCCGATGTCGAAGGTCTCCTCCCCGGTGAGGCCGAGCGACTCGACGCTCTCGCCAGCCGGGAACTGCAGCGGCAGCACGCCCATGCCGATCAGGTTGGAGCGGTGGATGCGCTCGAAGCTCTCGGCGATCACGGCGCGGACGCCGAGCAGCTTGGTTCCCTTGGCGGCCCAGTCGCGCGAGGAGCCGGAGCCGTACTCCTTGCCGGCCAGCACCACCAGCGGCACCCCTTCGTCCGCATAGTCCATCGCCGCCTCGTAGATCGAGGTTTCCTCGCCGCCGGGGAAGCGGCGGGTGAAGCCGCCGGTGCGCTCGGCGAGCAGGTTGCGCAGGCGAATGTTGGCGAAGGTGCCGCGGATCATCACCTCGTGGTTGCCGCGGCGCGAGCCGTAGGAGTTGAAGTCGCGCGGCTCGACGCCCTGCTCGATCAGCCAGGCGCCGGCGGGGCTGTCCACCTTGATCGCACCCGCCGGTGAGATGTGGTCGGTGGTGATCGAGTCGCCGAGCAGGGCCAGCACCCGCGCTCCCCCAATCGGCTCGACCCCGGGCGCCTCGGCCGGCATTCCCTCGAAGAAGGATGGGCGCCGGACGTAGGTGGAGTCGGGCCAGGTATAGCGGTCGCCCTGCGGGACGTCGACCGCGCGCCAGGTCTCATCGCCCTCCAGCACCTTGCCGTAGTTGCGGGTGAACATCTCCGAGGCGATCGAGCGGCCGACCAGGTCCTTGATCTCGGCCGAGTCGGGCCAGATGTCGCGCAGGTAGACCGGCTCGCCATCGCTCCCCTCCCCCAGCGGCTCGCTGGTCAGGTCGAGGTCCATGCGACCGGCCAGCGCGTAGGCGACGACCAGCGGCGGGCTGGCCAGGTAGTTGGCCTTGACGTCCTGGTTGATCCGGCCCTCGAAGTTGCGGTTGCCGGAGAGCACGGCGCAGACGGCGAGGTCCTTCTCTTCCACCGCCGCCGAGATCTCCGGCGGCAGCGGCCCCGAGTTGCCGATGCAGGTGGTGCAGCCGTAGCCGACCAGGTTGAACTGCAGCTCGTTCAGGTATTTGGTCAGGTCGGCCTTGTCGAGGTAGTCGGTGACCACGGTCGAGCCCGGCGCCAGCGAGGTCTTGACCCAGGGCTTGCGCGCAAGGCCGCGTTCGATCGCGTTGCGGGCGAGCAGGCCGGCCCCGACCATGACGCTCGGATTCGAGGTGTTGGTGCAGCTGGTGATCGCGGCGATGACGACGCGGCCGTGGTCGAGCTCGACCGCGGTGCCGTCCTCGAGGGTGACCTCGATCGCGTCGCCGCTGCCGGGAGACAGCGTCGCCGCGGGGCCACCGATGGCGGGACGGGGCTTGCCGCGAGCGTCATCGTGGTCCTCGGCCGGCGAGTCGGAGGCCGGGAAGGACTCCTCGATCGCGTGGTCGCGACCGTTGCCCATCTGCGTCGCCGCCTCGGGGTCGAACTCCTCCATCGCCTCGAGGAAGGCGCGCTTGGCGTCGGCCAGCGGCACCCGGTCCTGCGGGCGCTTCGGCCCGGCGATGCTGGGCACGACGTCGCCGAGGTCGAGCTCGAGCAGGTCGGAGAAGACCGGGTCGGGCGCGCCGGGCTCGGCGAACATGCCCTGCGCGCGGGCGTAGGCGTCGACCAGCTCGATCGTCTCCGTCGGGCGACCGGTGAGGTCGAGGTAGCGCAGGGTCTCGGCATCGACCGGGAAGATCGCGCAGGTCGAGCCGAACTCCGGCGACATGTTGCCGAGCGTCGCCCGGTCGGCGAGGCCAAGCGTCGGTAGGCCCGGCCCGAAGAACTCGACGAACTTGGAGACGACGCCGCGCTCGCGCAGCATCTCGGTCACGGTCAAAACTAGGTCGGTGGCGGTGCCGCCCTCGGGCAGTTCGCCGCTGAGCTTGAAGCCGACGACCTGCGGCAGCAGCATCGAGATCGGCTGGCCCAGCATCGCCGCCTCGGCCTCGATCCCGCCCACGCCCCAGCCGAGCACGCCGAGGCCGTTGACCATCGTCGTGTGCGAGTCGGTGCCGACCAGGGTGTCGGGGTAGGCCTGCAGGACGCCGTCGCGCTCGCGGCTGTAGACGACCTGGGAGATGTACTCGAGGTTGACCTGGTGGCAGATCCCGGTCGCCGGCGGCACGACGCTGAAGTTGTCGAAGGCCTCGCGGCCCCACTTGAGGAAGGAGTAGCGCTCGCGGTTGCGTTCGAACTCGCGCTCGGCGTTGACGGCGAAGGCGCGGGCGTTGCCGAAGGCGTCGACCTGGACCGAGTGGTCGATCACCAGGTCGACGTCGACGAGCGGGTTGATCGCCTCGGGGTCGCCGCCGATCTCGGCCATCGCGTCGCGCATCGCGGCGAGGTCGACCACCGCGGGAACGCCGGTGAAGTCCTGCATCAGCACGCGGGCGGGCTGGAAGGGGATCTCGACGCTGGGCTCGGCCGCCGCGTCCCAACCGGCGATCGCCTCGATCGCCTCCTTCGTCACCGAGACCCCGTCCTCGAGCCGCAGCACGTTCTCCAGCAGCACCTTGATCGAGTAGGGCAGGCGGGCAACGTCGAAATGCTCGGGCAGCGCGTCGAGGCGGAAGACCTCATAAGAGCGTCCCCCGACCTCGAGGGTCGAACGGGCGCTGAAGGAGTCGCTGCTGCTCACATCTCCCATCCTAGGGAGGTCGCGCTAGCGCTTGTCGAGCTGGCCGTCGACGACGGCTTGGGCGGCCTTCTGGCCGGCGTCGCCGCTGGCGATCTTGACCGAGATGCCGGGGGTCGAGAGCGCGAAGTGAGCCAGGACGCGCTGGCGCACCGGCGCCACGGCGATCTCGACCTTGTTGCGTTCGATCGCCTTCAGGACCGCGTCGGCGACCTGCTGCGGTGAGCCGGTGCCGAGGCCGGGGATCGGCTTGGCGCCGGAGTCCGCGTACATGCCGGCTTCGCGAATCGTGCCGGGCGAGACGATCGAGACGCCGATGCCGAGCGGGTCGAGATCGGCGCGCAGGCCGAGGGCGAAGCCGCGCAGGCCGAACTTGGTCGCGTTGTAGATCGAGGAGAGCGGTGTCGCCGACTTACCCGAGAGCGAGGAGATGAAGACCATGTGGCCCGAGCCTTTCTCGACCATCGGGGTCTCGAGCGCCTGGGCGAGCAACATCGGCGCCTCGAGGTTGACCCGCAGGGTGCGGGCCAGCTGCTCGCCGGTCAGTTCCTGCAGGCGACCACTGCCGGGCAGGCCGGCGTTGGCGACGAGCACGTCGACCGGGCCGGCCTCGGCGGCGAGCTTCTCGGCCGCACCGAGCTCGCCGAGATCGGCGGGAAGCACGCGGTGAGCGTCTCCGGGCAGCTCGGCGGCAAGGGCTTCCAGCGCCTCCGCCTTGCGACCGCTGAGCGAGAGTTTGGCGCCGCGACCGGCAAGCGTCTTGGCGATTGCGCGGCCCAGGCCACCCGTGGCGCCGGTGAGCAGCACCGTCTTTCCCGCAAGTTCCATCGCAAGGCGCAAGCTACCAGCCCGCGTGTCGAATCACGCTAAATGCAGGCGATCCGGAAAATGTTTGTGTTTCATGAGCAGACGGCCGGTGGATCGTCTACACTGCCGCCGTTCCAAATAACCGAAACGCCGAGTCCCGTGCGCCTCATGCGCTGCGGGAGCGGGGGAACCACGTTTTCGGGGCTAACTCACCCGGCATGGGTGGGGGCGCAGGCTCCTTTCGCGCCAGCCCGACAGCTAACCCCGTAGGCCGACGAAGGAGATCGGTTTGCGCAACAACAGGCATAGATTCAAGCTAGGCACAGCTATTGCGGCTGTTTTGGCTGTTATCGCTCTTGTACCCGCTTCGGCCTCTGCTGATTGCGGTGGTGGCGGACTTTCTCCCGCCGAAACGGACATCTGCACGCCGACAGCGAAAGCGCGGCTGCTTCCCAACGGGATGTTGATCCCGCCCGCCTCTGCACCCGCCCGCGTCAAGTCAGTAATTGCCGCGGCCAACAAAATCCGCCTCAAGCCCTATATATGGGGCGGTGGCCACGGTCGCTGGTGGGACGCCGGCTACGACTGCTCGGGCTCCGTCAGCTTCGCGCTGCACGGCGGCAAATTCCTCGAAAGCCCGCTGCCGTCAGGACCGATGGCAACCTGGGGCCTTGCCGGCCTCGGTCGCTGGATCACGGTCTACACGAACCCTGGCCACGCCTATGCCGAAATCGCCGGCTATCGCTGGGACACCTCCGGCGACTCGGGCGAAACCGGCCCTCGCTGGCACGAAGACCTACGCGACAACGTCGGTTTCGTCGCCCGCCACCCCGCGGGCTTCTAGCCTCAGCGCTTCCGCTGTTCCTTTCCCTTGTGTAGAAGGGCAAAGGAACAGCGGAGCGGTTTGGCCGCTGCGGCTAACCGCTACGCATGAGTTTGTCCTTGCTTTCCTCAACTGCTCGGATAACTTTGCCGTGTAGCCACTCCACCTGACATCCGCTTGGCTGGTCTCTCCAAGCGTTACGGAGAGGTGGTCGCGGTTGCGGGAATTGACCTCGAAGTACAACCGGGCGAGTTCTTCACCATGCTCGGACCGTCGGGCTCGGGCAAGACGACGACGCTGCGGATGATCGCCGGCTTCGAGGATCCAAGCGCCGGCACGATCGAGCTGGCCGGCGAGGACGTCAGCCGCGTCCCGCCCTACGAGCGCGCCGTCAACACGGTCTTCCAGGACTACGCGCTCTTCCCCCACATGACCGTGGGCGAGAACGTCGCCTACGGGCTGCGGATCGCCGGCGTCGCCAAGGCGGAGCGGGCCAAGCGCCGCGACGAGGCGCTGGAGATGGTGCGCCTGCCGGGCTACGGCGACCGCCGCCCGGCCGAGCTCTCCGGCGGCCAGCGCCAGCGCGTCGCCCTGGCCCGGGCGATCGTCAACCGCCCCCGGGTGCTGCTGCTCGACGAGCCGCTCGGCGCCCTCGACCTGAAGCTGCGCGAGCAGATGCAGGTCGAGCTGAAGTCGATCCAGGGCGAGGTCGGGATCACCTTCGTCTACGTCACCCACGACCAGGACGAGGCGCTGACGATGAGCGACCGCATCGCCGTCTTCAACGATGGCCGGATCGAGCAGGTGAGCCCACCGGTCGAGCTCTACGAGCGCCCTGAGACCGAGTTCGTCGCCGGCTTCGTCGGCGTCTCCAACCTGCTCGAGCGCGATGGCTCGCGCTTCACGATCCGGCCGGAGAAGGTGCAGCTGGTCGACCCGGCGGCGGCTCCGAACGGCCTGCGCACCGAGCGCGGCCGCATCGCAGACGTTGCCTACGTCGGCATGGTCACCCGCTACACCGTCGCCCTCGAGCAGGGCGGAGAGCTTCAACTGATTCGCCAGAACGTCGAAGGCACGTCGCCAGACGCTGCCTCCGAGCAGGGGAGGGAGGTCGTCGTGGGCTGGCGCCCAGACCAGACGGTCGCCATCCGTGGCCGCTCAACTACAGAGGAGGAACCATCGTGAGAACGCAGCATGCAAACACCGCGCGAACGGCGTGGCTGATCATCGGAGGCCTGCTGGCAGTGATGCTCCTGTTTGCTGGCTGCGGCTCCAGCGATGACGACAGCACGTCGGGCAACGAGCTGCAGAAGGTCGGCAAGGGCGAGGGATCGCTCAGCCTGGTCAACTGGGCCGGCTACGTCGAACCGGAATGGGTCAAGCCGTTCGAACAGAAGACCGGCTGCAAAGTCAGCTCCAAGGTGGCCGGCACCTCCGACGAAATGGTGCAGCTGATGCGCACGGGCCAGTACGACGGGGTCTCGGCCTCCGGCAACGCCTCGGCGCGCCTGGTTGAGGGCGGTGACGTCGACCCGGTCAACGTCGACCTGGTCCCCAACTACAAAACGATCTTCGCCGACCTGAAGGACCAGCCCTACAACACCTTCGACGGCGTCAACTACGGCATTCCACACGGCCGCGGTGCCAACCTGCTGATGTGGAACACGGGCGACGTCAAGCCCGCCCCCACCTCCTGGGACGTGATCCTCGATCCCAAAAAGGCGGCCAAGTACAAGGGCAAAATCAGCGCCTACGACGATCCGATCTACATCGCTGACGCGGCCGTCTACCTCAAGGCCCACCAGCCCGACCTGGAGATCGACAACCCCTATGAGCTGAACGAAGAGCAGTTCGAAGCGGCCGTCAACCTGCTCGAGGAACAGCGGCCCAACGTCGGCGAATACTGGTCTGAAGCGGCCAAGCAGATCTCCGCCTTCGCCGGCGGCGACAGCGTGGTCGGCACGACCTGGCAGTACCAGTACTTCGAACTGGAAGGCAGCGGCAAACCGGTGGCGGCAAGCCCGGCGAGCCAGGGCTTCCTGCCCAAGGAGGGTGCGACGGGCTGGTCTGACACCTGGATGATCAGCGCCGAGTCCAAACACCCCAACTGCATGTACATGTGGATGGACTGGATCGTCGAACCGAAAGTCAACGCCCAGGTGGCCGAATACTTCGGTGAGGCACCGGCGCAGAGCCTGGCCTGCGACCAGACCGCGGACAAAGAATTCTGCACCAAGTACCACGCGGATAACCCCGGCTTCTGGAAGCGCGTCTACTACTGGGAGACGCCGCTGGCCGACTGCGGCAACGGGTCGACCGACTGCAAGGACTACAACGACTGGGTCCAGGCCTGGACGTCGATCAAGGGTTGAGCCGCCGGCTCGCCAATCTGTTTCAGGGGCGCCCCCGCCTGCAGGTGGGGGCGCTCTTGGCGGGCCCGGTGGGCTGGCTGGTCGTCGGCTACCTGGGTTCGCTTGCGGTCCTGCTGATCGCCGCCTTCTGGTCGGTCGACCCGCTCAGCGGCGAGGTGGTTCAGGGTCTCAGCTTCGAAAACTTCGAAACGCTCTACAACGAACCGGTCTACCGCGACATCATCGGCCGCACGGTCCTGATCGCGGCCCTGGTCACGATCACCGACGCGATCCTCGCCTTCCCGATCGCCTTCTACATGGCCAAGGTGGCGAGCCGCCGCGGCAAGGCAATCCTGGTCGTCGCGATCCTGCTGCCGCTCTGGTCTAGCTACCTGGTCAAGGTCTACGCCTGGCGCACGATGCTCTCCGCCGGCGGCGTCGTCAACTGGGCACTGGAGCCGTTCGGTCTGAGCGGCCCGGGCTTCGGCGCAACCGCGGTCTGGCTGGTGATGAGCTACCTCTGGCTGCCGTACATGATCCTGCCGATCTACGCCGGGCTGGAGCGCATCCCCAACTCGCTGATCAGCGCCTCCGAGGACCTCGGCGCCTCGCCATTCACCACCTTCCGCCGGGTGATCCTGCCGCTCGCCTTCCCCGCGGTCGTGGCCGGCTCGATCTTCACCTTCGCCCTCACCCTGGGTGACTACATCACGCCGCGCCTGGTCTCCAACGACCAGTTCATCGGCAACGTGATCTTCAACAACATCTCCAACAACCTGCCCTTTGCATCGGCGCTGGCGCTGGTGCCGATCGTCGTGATGATCGCCTACCTGTTGGTGGCCCGCAAGCTGGGCGCCTTCGAGCACATCTAGGGGTGGCACGGTGAGACTTTCGAGACGATCGGCGCTGACTCTCCGCATCGCGGTGGCGATCGGCCTCGCCTTCATCTACATCCCGCTGATCGTGATCTTCATCTACGCCTTCAACGCCAGCAACATCCTCGAATGGCCGCCGCCGGGACTGACCCTCGACTGGTTCCCGAAGGCGATCGAAGACGAATCGGTCCACGAGGCGCTGCTGACCTCGGTCAAGGCCGGGCTGGCGGCGACGGCGATCGCGATGGTGCTGGGCACGCTCGCCTCCCTGGCCGTGGCGCGCCACCGCTTCTTCGGGCGGGAGACGATCTCCTTCCTCGTCATCCTGCCGATCGCCCTGCCCGGCATCGTCACCGGCGTCGCCTTCAGCAACACCTTCACCCAGGTGCTCGGGGTCGAACTAGGGCTGCTGACCGTGATCGTCGGCCACGCCACCTTCTGCATCGTCGTCGTCTACAACAACGTCGTCGCCCGCCTGCGCCGCACTTCGGTCTCCTTCGAGGAGGCCTCGGCCGACCTCGGCGCCCACACCTGGCAGACCTTCCGCTTCGTCACCCTGCCCAGCCTCCGCACCGCCCTCGCAGCCGGCGCCCTCCTAGCCTTCGCCCTCTCCTTCGACGAGATCATCGTCACCACGTTCACGATCGGCGCCGGCGAAGAAACCCTGCCAATCTGGATCTTCTCCCGCCTCTTCCGCCCCAACCAGCTGCCGATCGTCAACGTCGTCGCCGTGCTGGTCGTACTGATCTCGATCGTGCCCGTGTACCTGGCACACCGATTGACGCGGGACGAGGGTGGTGCAGCTGCGGCTCGAGGCGGGCGCGGCGAACGGATCGAGGGCGGCGGGGTTGAGACCGAGGCGACCGCGGCACCTTAGTCTGCGTTTATCACGTATTCGATATAATTACTGTGTGACTCCGGGAGAACTGATCCGTTCGACCCGCTTGCGAGCCGGCCTCAGTCAAGAGCGCCTGGCGCGTCGGACCGGCACCCGCCAATCGGCGATCAGCAGGCTCGAGGCCGACGAGGTATCGCCGAGCGTTGAGACGCTCGACACTCTGCTGCGCGCAATGGGCAACCGGCTCAGCATCGCCGGCGATCTCCCTGAGCGCGAATACGACCCGGCCCATCGCCGCGCCACCGCGAAAAGGTCGCCAACCGAGCGCTTGGCGTTGGGCATCTCGTGGAACCGAATGGCCGGGCGCCTAGCGACAGCCGGCCGGGCCGCTCGTGCCGGAGACTGAGACCCCCCTGGATGCCGAGCGCATCCTCCGGGCCCTCTCAGAGCACGAAGTCGACTACGTGCTGATCGGAGGCCTCGCCGTGCAGACACACGGCCACGTGCGGACGACGAACGACGCCGACCTCATTCCCGCGCCCGACCCGGCCAACCTGGATCGGCTCGCCGCCGCCCTCCGTTCACTCGACGCCCGAGTGCTCAACGCGGGCGAGGAGGCAGTTGAGATCGACGCCAAGATGCTTCCACGAGCCACGATCTGGCAGTTCATCACTCGTGACGGAGGCATCGACGTGATGCATGAGGTGCCAGGGGGCCGCTCGTATGTTGAGCTGCGTGATGGGGCATTGCGCGTTCAGCTCGACGACATCGAGGTACCCGTCGTCGGCCTCGATGACCTGATCCAGATGAAGCTTGCCCGAGGTCGCCCTGTTGATCTAGCCGACGTGGCGTCGTTGACCGATCCGGACGCTCACCTATAAGCCACAAAGAAAAACGGCTGTTCGGTCAGCTGTTCGTTGTTGTAGACGCGGACTTCGACCTTGGGGATTTGCCCCGCTTTCCCTTCCCCCCACGCCCCTTCTTCCCGCACCCATTCCCCATCACCGGCCGCAGGGCCGCCTCCCCACCGTTTTGCGCGCTGAGCTGGGCGCTGGCACGGAAGGTGTGCGAGCAGAGGTCGCGGGAGTTGACGAAGAGGCCCTTCTGGGCGCCCTGCATGCTCAGCACGACCTTGGAGACGGGAACGTCGGGAGCATCGGTGACGGTGCTCCTCAGACCACCGTTAACCGAGTCAACGCGCACCGCCACCTCGGCGTTGACTTGTCCCCGTAGGGCAAAGACGACGTCGGGCAGCTGGTGGGAGGAGGAGCGCAGGTAGACCGGGCCCTCCAGGGGTTGGTCAAGAAGCGGGGTGAAGGCACGAACGTGGCCGTAGATAGAGCCCTTGGGGCACTGGGTGCCGTTGCCTGTGCCCGCTGCCCACTGCACGCGGGTGCAGATCGTGCGGAAGTGGCTTTGTTCGATGAACTCCGATTTGGGGAAGCGAAGGACGAGGCCCTTTAGGTTGGCATCGCCCGGGCGGGCCTTGTAGGTGGCGCGCAGGGCGGGGAAGGCTCCGCGGTTGGTCTTGCCAAAGAGGCGCAGGTCGAGCTTGGGCTTGAAGGCGAGGCGATCGCAGCCGCCTACCTGGAAGCGATCGGCGAGGCTTTGGCTGGCTCCTTCGCTTCCACCGAGGATCGCGTCCAGTGACTTCGCCTCACAGCTGGTCGGGGCGAGGATGAAGTGGGGGCGATCGACGCTTACCCGGATGTCTCTGAGGTCGAGGGGGATGCCGTGCAGGATCGTTGGCAGGGGGTCTGCCTTGAGCGTGATCACCGCGGTTTCGGGGTTGAGGTAGGCGGCGTTTCGAACGACCACACTGCCGAGGTCAAAGGGACCGGCTACCGCCGGTGCCACCACTGCGATCGAGAGCGGGGCGCCTTTGTAGGGGCCGGCCAGGTAGGCCTTGGCGGTGTTGACGTAGAAGGGGTGGGGGCCGGCGCCGGCGCCTACTGAGAGTGAGCCGATCTGGGAGGCCGCTGGACAGCTTGGAGAGGCGAGCTCTTTTGCTCCCGTCCCTTCAGCGCCTGAGATCGAGGCGAGGGCAGCATCGGGGCAGTAGGGGATGCCCTTGAGGTAGCCGGTCAGGCCCGGGGGCATTGTGAGCTGCAGGGAGCTGAGGCGCTGGGTGCCGTCTTCGCGGCGAAGGCGCAGCTCGAAGGGACTCGTTGCCCCGGCTGTGGGGTCGGCGAGGCGGCCGGTGACACTCGCTTCGAGGTTGCCCGTAGGACAGGCGCGCCCGTTCGGCCCCTTGCTGACTTTGAAGCTCGTGTCTTCGACCAGCGGCAGCGATTCGTTCCAGGGGGTGAACTCGGAGTGGACCTCATAGCGCCCGCACTTGGGGGGAGTGAGCAATGGGGCTCGCTCGCCTGAGTTCAGGTGCAAGGTCAGCTTCGATACCGGCGCCTCTGGGATGTCCTCGAAGCTGGTAGTGAGCTGCCCGGTGGTCGGGTCGGCGACTACCTTGCCCGCCAGCTTGATCAGGATCCCGTAGCGAGGGGAGTCGATCACGAGGTAGAGGCCCAGCAGCGATCCGAAGGGGTTGTCGCCCTGCTTGGCGACGTAGAGGGAGCCGGGGAGAGCTTCTTCTAGCAGCGGGGTCTCTACTTCAAGGGTGCCGACCTTGGAGGCTGCGGGGCAACTGATCGGCTCGTCGTTGCCGATCCCGATCTGGGCCGAGGTGCAGGCATCGAGGCCTTCTGCGGCGGTCGGGTTCAGCGCCATGCCCTGGGGCAGGGTGACCACCGAGCGGGCGATGCTGGCCTGGGCGGTGCCTTTCTTGCTCTCAAGGCCGTCTTGGTCCATCGAGACTTCGAGCTCGAGGCCGGTTGGGGAGTCGGCCGATGAAGAGGTCGGGGCAAGTTCGACTTCCGGTTCGAACTCGACTTCATCGCAACCGGTCAAGGGCGGGTTCAAAGACTGCGCTTCGGCGTATTCCCCGGGGTGTTCCCAGCTGTCGGCCTGGATCACCGTCTTCGGCGCCTCCCGGCAGTTGGTCGGGTTGGTCAGGAAGGGGACTTTGAAGGAGCCCGACTCAGTGGGTTTCTTACAGCCTTTGAAGGGGGTGGGTGATTTGAAGTCGACTTTCACCCCGAAGCCACACAGCGTCACCGAGGCCCCGAGCAATTCAGGTGACTTCGGTGCCGGGGCCGAAGCGACGCTGATCGCATAGCCGTCCTTGGCGTGCAGCTCGGGGGTGAGCACGTAGGCGGTTTCGGGACTGGTGAGGCCGAAGCCGAAGGTAGCCACCTCCCCCCGTTCGGGCTCGACCGCGTAGACCGGCAGGTCGGGGAAGGTGTTGAATTCCGTTTCCAGGGTGATCCCGCCGACGACGCTCCCCGGCGGGCAGGCCTGTTTGGGGATCATCCCCACTTCCGGGCAGGTCTCCGGCACCGCCCGGGGGTTGCCGACGAAGCCCTTGGGCAGCTTGGTCAGCACCTGCCTGACGAAGCCGTTGGTGACGCGCAGGCCGGCGTTGGTCGGCAGCGCCGGGACGTGGTCGTTGAAGGTCAAGCTCGCCCCGGCCGAGAAAGGATGCCCACCGGCCTTGGTGAAGTCATCGCCTTCGTCGTCTGCAACCTTGGTCGAGAAGGCCTTGAAGCCGAAGGGCACCGCCGGCAGCAGGGTGACCTGGTCTTCGTCGGTCACCGGGTCGGCGCCGCCGCCTGAGGCGGTGGCTTTTGCGATCAGGGCGTCGGGGGCGTCGCGGCCGATGTGGGCGATGATTTCGAGCGGGCGGTCGTAGCTTTCGCCCGGCGCCAGGGAGTCATCGCGGGTGCAGTCCACCCTCGCGTTCTGAAGTAGGTCCGGGGGCTCTTTGATGCAGTCCCACGGCGACGCAACCCCAGGTTCACGGACCTTCAATGCGTAGGTTTCTTGCCCGGCTGGGAGTTCGACTTCCACTGTGGCCCCGGTCAAGGTGTTGGCGAAGCCAATAGCTGGTCTTCCTTGGCGACCCCCACGGCCATCATTTGGCGCATCTTCGCCCACAACGACGAACGATTCAGCATTGATGCTGTTTTTTTCGTTCCAACTGAGGTTTCCCGAATTGCTCACGGCTTTCCCACCGTCCGGCGGCACACCACTGCCGCTCTGCGCGGTCACCTCACACTGCAGCAGCGCCGTCTTGTCTTCGGCTTCGACGGGGGTGTATTCGCTTGTGGTCGCGCCAGGGATCTCCTCACCATTGCGCAGCCACCGATAGGTGAAGGTGGCGCCGGGGGTCCAGTTGGTTGGCGCTTCGCAGGAGAGTTTTTCTCCTTCGTAGTAAAGACCTCCAACGCCCCCGGGGACGGATACCACCTGCGGCCGGCTTTCTACCTGCTTGGGATCGTCGACGGGTGACGGCGGTGGGGTAACTGAAACCGGGTTGACCACTACCGGCGGCAATGAGATCGAAACCGAACTGGCGCTGACTCTGCTTGGAGCGAGGCCCCGGAGCGTAATCCCGGGAGCGGAGTCGGTGGCCACCGCCGACAATTCCAGGGTGCCCGGGCCGATCGCAATGATCGTCGCCCCAACCGGGATGCCGAAGCCACTGACGTCCTGGCCGACCGCGAAGGAGCCGAACTTGACGTTGATGGAGGTGAGCGTGTTCGAACCGGCTGTCGCGGTCGCGGTCGCGTTGACGGTCGTGACCTCCGTGCTCGGGTTGGTGCCAATCACCTCGCACTGGATTGCCTGGCCTTCGTCGGCGACAGTGGTCATATAGGTGATGGCAGTGGCGCCGGGAATTTCTTCTCCGTTGCGCAGCCACTGGAAGCCGAAGTCGTCTTCGCTAGGGACGAAGAACCAATTCGAAAGCGAGTTTTCGCAGGTCAGCTGATCACCGACGCTGGGGTTGGCGTTGGCGTTGTTTTTGACCTCGACCCGGTAGACGATCCGTTCGTCGCTGTGGGTGACGGGAGTGGAAGTGGGAGCGGAGTCGCGGGTCAGTTCCAGGCCGATCACGGGCTTCGCGGCCGCGGAGGCAGCAGCGAAGCCAAGCAGGGCAAGGGTCAAGCCAAGTACCAGTCCCGCTTTGCGTAGAGCGCTCACCTCTTACCTCCCTGTTTGGCGCCGGCTCTCCTCTTGTGGTGTCGGGGAGCCGGCTTTACGCAGCGGCTCCGCCTCTTGACCTTGGGCTTTTTGCAGCCGGCCTGCTTGGGGGGGTTGCCGGGGCCGACGAAAGCTGGAACCGTCGCCCGCGAAGGCGCCCCGCGCGACCCCTGACAGCCTTCGCCGCCGCAAACCGAGCTTTCGGGTTGGCTGGCGAAGCCGCCATCGACGCGAGCGACGTAAACGTCGCTGGCCGTGTCTATGTCCTGAGAGAGGAGCGCCCCGCGCGTGGCATAGGCGATCTGCTTGCCATCTAGCGAGAGCGCGGGGGCATCGCCCACCGTGCCCGGCAGCCGGTCGAGCTGGCTCTGGTGCCAGAGGTAGGCGTTGGCAGACGCGTCATCGTCCCCGGCGGCAAGCGGCTCGGCCGTCGAGAAGGCGATCGTCTCGCCGTCCTCGCTGACCCAGCGCCCTTCCACCGCGGCGGCGGAGGTAGGTGCGGCGCCGATGACTTTCGGTGCAACAACGCCGACGTCGAACCCTTCTTCCACGCCGCTGCTCGAGCAGGAAACGCATTCCAGTGATTCGGAGTTGCTCACATAGCGGTATACGTCGCGGTGGGTACCGTCCGCGTCACTCGCGCTCAGAGGGGCCTTGGTGGCGAAAGCGAGGACGTGCCCGTCGCCGCCGATCTCATGGCCTTCGCCGTCCTTGCCCTGCCGTGGCACCGCGTAGGCATCACCAAAGAAGCTCTTGCCGACGCCCCATAGGCTTCCTTCATCGCCCGGGTCGAGAGTGGCGATGAAGGTGGTCTTCCCATTGGGGTGGGCGCCGTCGCGCTCATAGAGATAGAGGTTCGGCTCTCCTTGGGTGGGTGATTTGCCTTCGGCGTTGGCTCCGCTCAGCACCCCTTCGGCGACGAAGTAGGCATGGGAGCCATCGCCCGAGATCGCCGTGATCGTGTGCAGGACGTCGGCCCTCTCACCAGGCTGGGAGGGAAGCGAGACCTGGGTCAACCTTTCCCCGACAGGCTTGTCGAAGTCATAGAGGTAGAGGTCGCAGCCATCAGAGGTCCCTGGTGCAGAGGCGCACTTGCTGCCCGAGGCCTGAGCGGAAGGCAATAGATCGCGGGTGGTCGTGAAGTAGACCTTGCTGCCGTCTACCGAGGCACCTTCGAAGAGATCGTCACCCGCTTCTTCCCATTCGGCCTGACCGCCGGGAAGGAGCGGTTCGATCACCGGTCCAGATGGGGTGCGGGTGCGCTTGAGGATGCGGATGGGAACGGACCCAGGCACACCGTTGCCGCATTTGCCCGCCCCGCTCTGGGCGGGACGGGTTGAGATGAAGACGCGCCCGCCGTCGGCCGAGATCGCGCCCTGGCTCGTCTTGCCGAATGTATCGAAGCCGCCGTTGCTGACACCGCCGCCGATGTGGGATCCGCAGGCCCCGCCCCAGACTTTGCCCTCCTTGTCGCGGGCGAGGAGCTCGATCGAGGGCTCGTCTGCCGAGTCGAGCGAGACGACGTAGTTGTTGAAGTCCTGTCCGACTCGAAGCTGGTCGATGCGGGGGTCATCGGAAAGAAGCGAAGTGGTGACCAACGCCGGCGAGAAGACGGTGGTCGAGAGGTCGGTCGAGGTGCCGGCTGATTCGGTGCTGCTCAGTGCCCTGACAAGCTCATTGGTGCCGCTGTCGTCGATCGGGACCAAGAGCGGCGAGAGGGGAAAGAAGGAGCCGTCGAGGCCGCTGCTGAAGATCCGGAAGACACCGGCGTTGAACTGGACTTGGGTGGCGCCCATCGAGTTCCAGCGGCTGAGATCGGCGGAGTAGGCGAAGGGACCGCCGTAGTATTCGCCCCCGATCCAGATTTCCGCGGCGGTCGGGGGCGAGGTCGGCGCCGTTGCCCAGCCGTCGGCGGTGCGGGTGGCGAGGTAGTTGTCGCCTGTGTAGGACTGAAGGCCGGGGGTGCCGGCCAGCGCGGCCAAAGAGCGGAAGCGGACCCGCTCGCCATCGAGGGAGAAGATCGGAGCGCTAGCGGGCTCGACGAACTTCTTCGGTGGGCTGACCATCTCCAGGGCCATGCAGTCGGGCAGATCGGTGGCGCCCTGCGCTTCGCGGATTGCTTCGTTGGGACAGCCGGCGGCGGGGGCCTCAGGAGTGACGGCTAGGAAGATGAGGAAAACAGCGAGGAGCGCTAGGCCTATGCCGCGACGCAGCGGCGAGGAGAGAGCGATGTCGTGACTGCGGCCGCTCATCGCCTACCCACGGCGCTTGCCCCGCTTGCCCTTCCCACACCCAACCCCCATCGCCGGCCGCAGGTCTACTGCGGCGTTGTTCTGCGCGGTGAACTGAGCACTGGCCCTAAACGCGTGCGAGCAGAGATCGCGGGAGTTGACGAAGAGGCCCTTCTGGGCGCCCTGCATGCTGAGTACGACCCTGGAGACGGGGACGTCAGGGGCAGCGGTGACGGTGCTCCTCAGGCCTCCGTTGACGGAGTCGACGCGCACCGCCACCTCGGCGTCGACCTGGCCCCGTAGGGCAAAGACGACGTCGGGCAGCTGGTGGGAGGAGGAGCGCAGGTAGACCGGGCCTTCCAGGGGTTGGTCTAGCAGCGGGGTGAAGGCACGGACGTGGCCGTAGACAGAGCCCTTGGGGCACTGGGTTCCATTTCCACTTCCCGCCGCCCACTGCACCCTGGTGCAGATCGTGCGGAAGTGGCTTTGTTCGATGAACTCCGATTTGGGGAAGCGAAGGACGAGGCCTTTGAGGTTGGCATCGCCCGAGCGGGCGCTGTAGGTGGCCTTGAGGGCGGGGAAGGCACCTCTGTTGGTCTTGCCGGAGAGGCGCAGGTCGAGCTTGGGCCTGAAGGCGAGGCGATCGCAGCCGCCTACCTGGAAGCGGTCGGCGAGGCTCTGGCTTGCTCCTTCATTTCCTCCCAGGAGAGCGTTCAACGACTTCGCTTCGCAGCTGGTCGGGGCGAGGATGAAGTGTGGGCGATCGACGTTGACTCTGATGTCGCGGAGGTCGAGGGGGATGCCGTGCAGGATCGTCGGCAGGGGGTCTGCCTTGAGCGTGACCACCGCGCTGGCGGGATCGAGGTAGAGAGCGTTTCTGACCACCACGGTGCCGAGGTCAAAGGGACCGGCCACCGCTGGGGCAACCACCGCGATTGAGAGCGGGGCGCCTTTGTAGGGGCCGGCTAGGTAGGCCTTGGCGGTGTTGACGTAGAAGGGGTGGGGGCCTGCGCCGGCGCCCACCGAGAGCGAGCCGATCTGGGAGGCGGAAGGACAGGAGGGGGAGGCGAGCTCCTTTGCTCCCGTTCCTTCGGCGCTAGAGATCGAAGCAAGGGCCGCATCGGGGCAGTAGGGGATGCCCTTGAGGTAGCCGGTGAGGCCCGGGGGCATGGTCAGTTGCAGGGAGCTGAGGCGCTCGGAGCCGTCTTCGCGATGCAGCTGCAAGGCGAAGGGGCTGGTGGCGCCCGCGGTGGGGTCGGCGAGGCGCCCCTTCAGGGTCGCTTCCAGGTTGCCGGTGGGGCAAGGGCCGCCGTTTGGCCCCTTGCTGACTTTGAAGCGGGTGTCTTCGACCACGGCCTCCCCCCCGTTCCAAGGAGTGAGCTCGGAGTGGACCTCATAGCGCCCGCACTTGGCGGGGGTGAGCAGGGGTGCCCGCTCGCCGGAGTTCAGGTGCAAGGTCAGCTTCGATACCGGCGCCTCTGGGATGTCCTCGAAGCTGGTAGTGAGCTGCCCGGTGGTCGGGTCGGCGACTACCTTGCCCGCCAGCTTGATCAGAATCCCGTAGCGGGGGGAGTCGATCACCAGGTAGAGGCCCAGGAGCGATCCGAAGGGGTTGTCGCCCTGCTTGGCGACGTAGAGGGAGCCGGGGAGGGCTTCTTCGAGCAGCGGGGTCTCTACTTCCAGGGTGCCGACCTTGGAAGCGGCAGGACAAGTGATCGGGTCGTCGTTGCCGATGCCAATCTGGGCCGAGGTGCAGGCATCGAGCCCTTCGGCAGCGGTTGGGTTCACCGCCATGCCCTTGGGCAGGGTCACGACAGAGCTGGCGATGCTTGCCTGGGCGGTGCCTTTCTTGCTTTCAAGGCCCGTCTGGTCCATCGAGACTTCGAGGTCGAGGCCGGTTGGGGAGTCCGCCCGGTTGGAGCTCGGAGCCAGCTCCAGCTCCGGTTCGAACTCGACTTCGTCGCAACCCGTCAAGGGCGGGTTCAAAGACTGCGCTTCAGCGTATTCCCCTGGGTGTTCCCAGCTGTCGGCCTGGATCACCGTCTTCGGCGCTTCCCGGCAGTTGGTCGGGTTGGTCAGGAAGGGGACTTTGAAGGAGCCTGCTTCGGTGGGCTTCTTGCAGCCTTTGAAGGCGAAGTCGCCGACTTTCACCCCGAAGCCACACAGCGTCACCGAGGCGCCGAGCAATTCCGGTGTCATCGGCGCGGGAGCGGAGGCAACGCTGATCGCGTAGCCGTCTTTGGCGTGCAGCTTGGGGATGAGGACGTAGGCGACTTCGGGAACGGCGAGGCCGAAGCTGAAGGTCGCCACCTCCCCCCTTTCGGGCTCGACCGCGTAGACGCGCAGGTCGGGGAGGGTGGTGACTTCGGTTTCCAGGGTGATCCCGCCGACGATGCTCCCCGGCGGGCATTCTTCTTTGGGGACCATCCCGACTTCCGGGCAGGTCTCCGGCACCGCCCGCGGGTTGCCGACGAAGCCCTTGGGCAGCTTGGTCAGTACCTGCTTGACGAAGCCGTTGGTGGCGCGCAGGCCGGCGTTGGTCGGCAGCGCCGGCACGTGGTCGTTGAAGGTCAAGCTGGCCCCGGCCGAGAAGGGATGGCCCCCCGCCTTGGTGAAGTCGTTGCCTTCGTCATCGGCGACCTTGGTCGAGAAGGCCTTGAAGCCGAAGGGCACCGCGGGCAGCAGGGTGACCTGGTCTTCGTCAGTGACCGGGTCGGCGTCGTCGCCCGAGGCGGTCGCTTTGGCGACCAGGGTGTCAGGGGCATCGGGGCCGATATGGGTGATGATCTCGAGCGTCCGGTAAGAGCCACCCGGTGCCTGCGAGACATTATTGGTGCATTCAATCCTCGCGTGCTGGAGGGCGGTCGGCGCATGTTTGGCGCAGTCCCAAGCCGGAGCGCCCAGGGTCCTTGCCAGCATCGCGAAGGTTTCCTGGCCTGCGGGGAGCTCGACTTGCACAGTAGCGCCGAGCAAGGTGTTGGCGAAGCCGATGGCGGGTCTTCCTGCGCGATCCCCACGGCCGTCATTTGGACTGTTGGCTAGCACGTAAAACGATTCCGTGTCAGCGCTGTCTTTCACATTCCAATGCACGTTTCCTGAATTGCTCACGGCTTTCCCACCCGCCGGCGGCACCCCGCTACCCGTCTGCGCGGTCACCTCACACTGCAGCAGCGCCGTCTTGTCTTCGGCTTCGACGGGGGTGTATTCGCTTGTGATCGCGCTAGGGATCTCGACACCGTTGCGCAGCCACTTGTAGGTGAAGGTGGCGCCGGTGGTCCAGTTGGTCGGGGCTTTGCAGGAGAGCTTTTCTCCTTCGTAGTAATAGCCTCCAAAGCCCCCGGGGACGGATACCACCTGCGGTCGGCTTTCTACCTGCTTGGGATCGTCGACGGGTGACGGCGGTGGGGTAACTGAAACCGGGTTGATCACTACCGGCGGCAATGAGATCGAAACCGAACTGGCGCTGACTCTGCTTGGAGCGAGGCCGAGGAGGGCGGAGTTGAACAAGGAATCAGTCACGGGCGCGGACAATTCCAAGGTGCCCGAGCCGATCGCGACAATGGTTGTCCCGCTCGATATGCCGACGCCGTCAACTTCCTGCCCAACCGCGAAGGAGCCGAACTTGACGTTGACGGAAGTGAGTGTGTTCGAGCCGGCGCTGGCGGTCGCGGTGGCGTTGACGGTCGTAACCCCTGTACTCGGGTTGGTGCCGACGACCTTGCATTGGATCGCCTGGCCTTCATCGGCGACAGTGGTCATATAGGCCTTGGCGGTGGCGCCGGGGATCTCTTCTCCGTTTCGCAGCCACTGGAAGCCGAAGTCGTCTTCGCTAGGGACGAAGAACCAATTCGAGAGCGAGTTTTCGCAGGTCAGCTGATCACCGACGCTGGGGTTGGCGTTGGCGTTGTTTTTGACTTTGACCTGATAGACGATTCGTTCGTCGCTGTGGGTGACGGGGGTGGAGGTGGGTGCGGGGTCGCGGTCGAATTCCAGGCCGAGCACGGGCTTCGCAGTCACAGAAGAAGTAATCAATCCAAGTAGAGAGAAGGTCAGGCCCAGTACCAATCCCGCTTTGCGTAGAGCGCTCACTTCCTACCTCCCTGTTTGCTGCCGGCTCGTCTCTTGGGGTGCCGGGGAGCCGGCTTGACGCAGCGGCTCCGTTTCTTGACCAAGGGCTTTTTGCAGCCAGCCCGTTTGGGGGGATTGCCGGTACCGACGAAGGCCGAGGGCAACACGGCAGGCGATGCGCCGCGTGCGCCCTGACAGCCTTCACCGCTGCAGGCCGGGCTTTCCGGTTGGCTCGCAAAGCCGCCGTCGACGCGGGCGACGTAGACGTCGTACGTTGTGTCGATGTCTTCGGGCAGGAGCGCCATGCGGGTGGAGAAGGCGACTTGCTTGCCGCTCAGCGAGAGCGTGGGAGCGAGACCCGGAAGCCGCGTGAGCTGACCCCGACGCCAGAGGTAGGCGTTGGCAGACGCGTCATCGTCGCCGGCGGCAAGCGGCTCGGCCGTTTCGAAGGCGATCGCCTCGCCGTCCTCGCTGACCCAGCGCCCTTCCACCGCGGCGGCGGAGGTGGGAACATACGTTTGTACGATAACTCTCACATCAAACCCTTCGTCCACTCCGTTGTTCGCACAGGAGATGCACTCGAGCGCTTCCGATTCACTGTCGTAGCGATAGACGTCGCGGTGAAGACCGTCTGCGTCGTTTGCGCTCAACGGTGCCTTGGTGGCGAAGGCAAGGACGTGTCCGTCGCCGCCGATCTCGTGGCCTTCGCCGTCTCTGCCCATCCGTGGTACCGCGTAGGCATCGTCGGAGAAACTCTTGGCGACCCCCCACAGGCTTTTCGCATCGCCCGGATCGAGGGTGGCGATGAAGGTGGTACGCCCGTTGGGATGAGCGCTGTCGCGCTCGTAGAGGTAGAGGTTGGGGTCTCCCTGAGAGGGAGATTTGCCTTCTGAGTTGGCTCCGCTCAGCACCCCTTCGGCGACGTAGTAAGCGTGGGATCCATCGCCGGAGATAGCCGTGATCGTGTGAAGGACATCGGCGCTCTCACCCGGTTGAGAGGGAAGGGAGACCTCGGTCAGCCTTTCTCCCCCGGGCTGGTCGAAGTCATAGAGGTAGAGGTCGCAGCCATCCGAGACTCCAGCTTCAGAGCTGCACTGGCTTCCGGAGTCCTGATCGGACGGCAGAAGATCACGGGTGGTGGTGAAGTAGACCTTGCTGCCGTCGACCGAGGCACCCTCGAAGAGGTCGTATCCCGCTTCTTCCCATTCGGCCTGGCCGCCGGGGAGAAGCGGGTCGATCACGGGACCAGCAGGGGTACGGGTGCGAACGAAGATACGGAGGGGAGGGAGGGGAGGGGTGATGTTGCATTTGGCATCATCGCTCTGGGCGGGTCGCGCCGACATGAAAATGCGGCCTCCGTCGGGCGAGATCGCGCCTTGGCTCGTCTCGCCGCCATCACCGCCGGTGAATGCTCCACACTCGGGCGCGCCCCAGACTTTTTCGTCCTTGTCGCGCGCCAGAAGTTCGATCGACGGTTCTCCTGCCGAGTTAAGGGAGACGACGTAGTCATTAGGAGCGTTGCGGGGATCGCCAGGAAGAAATGAGGTGGCTTCCAGTTTCGGCCTGAAGACAGTGGTCGAGAGGTCGGTCGAGGCGCCAGTAGTTTCGGTGCTGGACAGCGTCGAGACGAGGCCTGGATCACCACTGTCATTGATCGGGACCAGGAGTGGCGAGAGGGGAAAGAAGGAGCCATCGAGGCCGCCGCTGTAGATTCGAATGACGCCGGCATTGACCTGCGACTGGGTGCCCCCCATCAGGTTCCAGCGAGTTAGATCGGCGGAGTAGGTAAAGGGGCCGCCGTAGAACTCGCCGCCGATCCAGATTTCGGCCGTGGTCGGAGGCGAGGTCGGCGCCGTCACCCAGCCGCCAGCGGTGCGAGTGGCAACGTAGCGGTCACCGCCGAAAGTATGAAGGCCCGGGGTGTTGGCCAGTGCAGCCTGAGAGCGAAAGCGAACCCGCTCGCCATCGATGGAAACGATCGGTTCTATCGCCGCCTCGACGAACTTCTTCGGCGGGCTGACCATCTCCAGCGCCATGCACTCGGGCAGGTCGGTCGTACCCTGTGCTTCGCGGATCGCTTCGTTGGGGCAGGTCCCCGCGGCATTTGCCGCGGGGACCTGAAGGAGCACTGCCGCGAGGACTGCGGCTAGTGCCAAAAGACCGAGTCCACATCGAGGTGCGGTCGATCCGTTTAGATCTCCAGCTTTCACTGTGTGCTCCTTTTTGAGGCGGGGTGTGCGGGTCGTGGACTTGCCTAGGACCCGGCCTGCGGCGCGGTCACGGCCCAGGTGCCGAAAGCATGGGCTTGTTCGTGTGCGCCGGGGATTGCCAGCACGGCGCCCGCTTTAGACGCACCGATTTCGTAGATGGATGGGTCTAGGATCACAAGAGAGCCGTACGTCCCGATTTCCTCTTTCGTGTAGACACAGAGGTTGCCGGGGGCCGCTTTCGGGTCCAAAACGGTTCCCGGACAATCGGTGGTGGGAGATGCCACCTGCGTTAGGTAGTGGACTGCGGATTCCCCCAGAGCACTGGGGAGTGGAATCGGGAAGGACATGGGAACGTAAAGATTCTCGGTTTCCGAAGCTTCTTGCCCGGGTTTCGGAACTTCTCCGAAACTCCAGACCCCCGTCTCGGTCTCGCCCGGAGGCAGCACACCGAGTTTGGTCCAAGGTGAGCCTTCAGGACCAGCTGGGCCGGTCGCACCAGTGGCGCCCGGAGCGCCAGGTGCACCGTCGGCTCCGTCGAGGCCGTCTTCACCGTCGTTGCCGTCGTCTCCGTCTTTGCCGTCCTCGCCGTCTTCGCCAGCCGCTCCGGGGGCGCCTGCGGGACCAGCTGCTCCAGCGGGGCCTGCCGGTCCCTGCGGTCCGGCGGGGCCGGTCTTTCCGGGCTTGCCCGGCTTGCCTTGCTTGGCCTTGGCGGAGGCAGTTGCCTTCCCGCCTGAATCTGAGTTGGAGGCAGCGTAGGCGCCGCCGAACATCGCGAAGACCAAGGCGATGACCGAGATGACTCCCGGAATGCCAAAGCGGTTGCGTAGCGTCGAGAACATCTAGATCTCTCTCCTTGTCCCGTGAGCCCCTCTGCCCGCCGCTTCCCTTAGCGGCTTCCTCGAGGCTCGGTTATGTCCCTGTGGTGGCCCGTTCGTGGGAACGGGCTCTCCGGGAGCATAAAAGAAACGTTTTACGAATGCAAGTAGAAGTTTCTGAAATGAATGACGCGGGTTCTAATACGGACGCAGGACGAGGGCGGTGAGGTCGGGGAGAAGCTCGGGGAGGCGGGCCGGTTCGCCGGCGTTGAGGCGGCGGGCGATCAGGGTGGCGATGCCGCCCATCAGGATCTGGTCGCGGACTTCGACGTCGATCTCGTCCGGGCCACCCCGGGGACGGATCGTCTCGGCCAGCAGCTGCATCGCGTCGCGATAGCGAGCCGCGATCTCCCCCCCGGCCGCCAATGGCTCGGTCAGGTAGAAGCGGGCGACGGCGAGGTCGCGGGAGAGGACGTCGAGCAGGGCGCCGAGCCTAGCCTCTACCTGCTCGGGCCATGGCGACTGCGGGTCGCCGGCTGCCAGCATCGAGGCGCGGACGTGGTCGTCGATCATCTCGTATGCGGCGAGGAAGCAGTCCTGCTTGCCTTCGAAATGCTCGTAGAAGGTGCGGCGGGAGATCTTGGCGGCGTCGGTGATCTTGCCGATCGTGGTCGCGTTGTAGCCGTGCTCGGCCACCGCCTCGACGACGCCGTTGAGCAAGCGCTCGCGCTGGTTCTCGGCGACGAATTCACGCGGCAGGCCGTGGCGCCCGGGCGGCAGCCGGTCCTTGCCCGCGGCGAGCTGCTCTGCGGCCGCGCGCGCTCGTTCAGCCATTGGCAGGGTTGGGAGCGAGGATGACCTCGGTCATCCTCGGCAGCAGGTCCTGCACGCTCCCGCCCCCACCCAGCTCGAGCCGCTCCCGCAGCAGCCAAGCCAGCCCGCCCGCGATCCCCTGGCCGAGAGGATCGGCGAGCTCCGCCGCGGCCGCGTCGAGCGCCTCGTCGTAGCGAGCCCGCATCCGCCGCCCACCCTTTTGCGCCTCGATGACGCAGAGCCGCGCCCGCGCCGGCTCGGCGTCGATCGCCGCCAGCAGCGCGGCGATGCCCACCCGCACCTGATCGTCCCGGGACCCTTCAGCCGGGACCGCGCGACGGACCTCCCCTTCGAGCTCATCGACCGCCCTCTCGAAGGCAGCGAGGAAGCACTCTTCCTTGTCGCGGAAGTGCTCATAGAAAGTGGCCGAGGAGACCCCCGCGCCCTTGACGATCGCTTCGATCGTCGTCGCCGCGCCACCCTTCTCGACGATCAGCGCCTCGGTCGCGGCGAGCAAGCGCTGGCGCTGGCTGCCGGCGATGGGGCCGAGGGGCCGCTCCTCCGCGCGCGCTCCGGGCAGATCGACCGCGAGCCTTTGCGAGAGGTACTGCATGGGCCGAGGATAGCTCTTTCTAAAAAGCTTTCATATCCGGAAAAAAAGGAGTAGTTTCTATTCGGCAGCCCCGGTTTCTGGGGAGAGCTCACGACAAGGAGAGCACCGCATGCGACAGGAAGCTTGCGCGACCGCCAGGGAGGCGCTCCCAGTCGAAAGCACCGAGACCACCGCCCCGACCCCCGATGCGACGATTCGCGAGGGGGAGATGGAAGGAGTCCTGCACGTCGTCGGCGAGGAAGGGTTCCGCGGCGCTTCCGTCCGCGCCGTGCTCGAGTACAGCGGCGGGCACCGCAAGCAGTTCTACGACCACTTCGAGAGCCTCGAGGACTGCTTCGCCCAGGCCTATGGGGCCTGGGTCGACCGGCTCGGCGCCAGCCTGCTGGAAGCCGCGGTCGCGGCCTCGGGCTGGCGGGCGAGCGTCCAAGCCGGCCTGGTCAGGCTCTTCCAGTTCGTCGGCGAGCGACCGGCGATCGCCCGCGCGCTCTTCGTCGAGGTGCAGATCGCCGGCGGGGCAGCGCTGACCAAGCACGATGAGGCAGTCGACCGCCTGGCCGGCCTGCTCGACAGCGTCCGCGCGGACGTTGCGGTCGAGCAAGCGCCGCCTGAGTCGACCGGGGTATTTGTGGTCGGCGGCATTGAGGCCTGCCTCTGCGACGCGCTCGCCGCCGGTGAGACGAACCGCATCTGGGACGCGCTTCCCGAGCTGATGCACCTCGCGGTCGGCTCATACCTGGGCAAAGCTGCGGCCGATGAAGCGTTCGAAGCTGCCAAGGAGCTGCTCGAGCACGGCCGAGCGGAGCTCGAAGGCAGCGCCCGATGACGGAACTGCGCTTGGTCACTCCCCAGGTTGAGGACGGCCCCTTCGCGACGGGGACCCCCCTCCCCCGCCGCCTTCCTCCCGGCCGCCACGGGATTCCCGCCGGTCTCGTGCGTGAGCACCAGCGCCTGCGCCTGCTCGCGGCGATGGCGGAAGCGCTCGGCGAGCACGGCTACGCCAACGTCACCACAACCCACATCAGCGAGCGCGCCAACGTCTCCACCAGCACCTTCTACAAGCACTTCGGCAACCTCTGGGACTGCCTGCTCGCCGCCTACGTAGCGGCCGCCGACCGCCTCTGCGCGGAGATCGAGTCCGCCTGCGCCGCGCGCGGCAACGAGCTCGATCCCAGCGGCGAGAGCGACGCGCTCGCAAGCGGCGTCGACGCGGCCCTCTCCTTTTTCGCCGCCGAGCCGGAACTCGGCCAGCTGCTTAGCGCCCAGGCGCCGCGCGAGGCGAGCGCCCTCTGCGCAGCCCGCCGCATCCTCATCTCCCGTCTCGCCGCGATGCTGCGTCGCACTCGCGGAGCCGACGACGCCCCGCAGCCCCTCGGCCTTGACGAGCGCCTGATTGACGCCACTCTTGCTTTCGTCAATACCCGGCTCTCCGCCGGCGATGCCGAGCGCCTTCCCGAGCTCGCCTCCGAGCTGGTCGCAATCCTCGACCGCCCCCGCGTAGCCGCCTAGCCAAGCCCTGGTAGCAGTACTGCTACCCTGCTCTTCGTGGCAACTGTTCCCCAGAAAGAGCTGCGCAACCACATAGGTGAGGTCCTGCGCAGGGCCGAGGCCGGTGAGGAGATCACGATCACCGTCTCCGGTCGGCCCGTCGCCCAGCTAGGGCCTGCGCGTACTCGGCAGTGGGTTCCGAGCGATCAACTCACCGACCTCTGGGCGGCCCCCGCTGACCCGACCCTCGAGAAGGATCTCGAAGGCTTTGGGGGAGAGCTGACGGATCCCTGGTCTTCATAGGGCGTGCCTGTACTGCTCGACACCTCGGTTCTAATCGCCGCCGAGGAAGGCCCTGACGGGGACAGCGCGATCAGCGTCGTGTCGCTTACCGAGCTTCACTTCGGGGTCCTAGCCGCGCCCGACGAGGAAGCACGCGCTCGTCGAATGCGCCGCTTGGCGGTGATCGAGGATCGCTTCGACGCGCTCCCCTTCGACGCAGTGGCCGCGCGAGAGTGCGGGAGGTTGCATGCAGCGGTCGCGCAGCGGGGTGGCAAACCACGACGACGCGCTTTTGACCTGGCGATCGCAGCAACCGCCAATGTGAACCGCGTGCCACTGCTGACCTACAACAGCAAGGATTTCGAAATCATCGACGACCTCGTCGACGTTCGCAATCCCGCTTAGTCCGCCGCCGCCCCGTCCCGCGCCAGCCGCTCGGCCTCCTCGTTGCCCAGATACGGGGCAAGGATCAGCTCGACCAGGTCCGGCAGCAGCTGCTCAAGCTGCTCGGTGCGACCGGCGCTGATCTCGCGCACGATCAGCGAGACGATGCCACCGACCAGGGTTTCCTCGGTGGCCTCGGGCAGCGGGCGCTCGCCGCTGTGCTCGGGCCGGCCGGCCTTGAGGATGGTGACGAAGCCCTGCATCGTGGCGCGGTGGCGGGCGGCGATCTCACCGCCCGCGGCGACCGGCTCGACCATGCAGAGGCGCGCCAGCTCGGGCTCGGCGGCAAGGAAGCGCAGCATCGTCGCCAGCGCCACCCGGACCTGCTGCGGCCAGTCGGCGAAGGACTCCGCCGCGGCGCGCATCGAGTTCCGGATGTGGTCGGCGACCATGTCGTAGGCGGCGAGGAAGCAGGCTTCCTTGTCGTCGAAGTGCTCGTAGAAGGTGCGGCGGGAGACCGAGGCCGCCTTGGTGATGTTGGCGACCGTGGTCGCGTTGTAGCCGCGCTCGGCGACGGTGTCGACAAGGGCGGTGATGATCCGCTCGCGCTGGTTTTGCTCGATGAACTCGCGCGGCAGGCCGTGGCGGCCGGCGGGCAGGCGCGGTGAGGCTCCCGCCGCCGCGGAATCCGCCTCTTTGCCCTTTTGCGCCGCCCCCTTTGCCACGGACCGACCATACCCGCTAGCGCAGCGACTGGACCAGCAGCTCGTCCTCGGCGACGCGCGAGCCGAGGTAGGGCATCACCGCCATGTAGACGAGCTCGGGCAGGAAGTCCTCGCCGCGCTCGAGGCAGCCGTCTTCGACCCGACCGAGGACCGTGCCGTAGATCGCCCCGGCGACGATTTCGGCGGTGCAGCGGGAAACCGATTCGGGCTTCTCCAGCTCCTCGCGGCCGCCGTCGAGGATGTCGGCGAGCCGCTGCAGCGCCTGGTCGCGGCGGGCCTGGGCGCCGTTGCCGGTGCCATTCACCTCGACCACCAGGAAGCGGGCGCGGATGGGATCCTCGCCGAGAAAGCGCATCGCCGCCCAGCCGGCGGCCCAGACGCGATCGTGCCATGAGGTTGGGCCGGAGTAGGCGCTGAGCACCCGCTCGCAGAACTCCGCTGCCAGCTCGTCGTGGACGCAGAGGAAGCAGTCCTCCTTGCCGGCGAAGCAGCGGTCGAAGTGCGAGCGCCGCGTGCGGGCCTGTTCGCAGACCATCTCGATGCTGGTCTGCGCGTAACCGCGGTTGCCGACCAGGTCGATCATCGCCGCGGCGATCCGGGCGCGGACGGGGTCGTCCAGGGCGCGAGGCGGTCCTCCGTTGCCGGTTCTCACATCAGCCCGGCCCTCCCCCTGCGCTCGCTTTTGCTCAAGCCGCGGCGGCACGGGCGAGAGCCGCATCTGCCGCGCGCCCCGCCTCGACCTCGCCGACGTAGGGAGTCAGCGTCACCTGCAGCATCTCCGGCAGCAGGCCCTTGATCTCGTCCACCTGATCGGCCAGCAGCCGCTGGTGGACGAGCCAGGCCAGCCCCCCCACGACCGCGACCTCGAGCCCATCGGGCAAGCGGCCCGCCCGCGGGTTGTGGACGCGCCCCTCGCGCAGCTTCGGCGCCAGCTTCTCCAGCATTCCCTGGTAGCGCTTCAGCGCCTCGCCGCCGGCCGCTTGGGCCTCGACGATGCAGAGGCGCGCGCGCGAGGGCTCCTTGACGATCATCTCGAGTGTGATCTCGAGCCCGCTGGCGACCTGATCGGCCCACTCCTGTTCGGGATCGAGCAGCTCGTCGTAGACCTCCGCCGCCGCATCCATCGTCTCGTCGAAAGCGGCGAGGAAGCACTCCTCCTTGCTGGAGAACTGCTCGTAGAAGGTCGAGAGGGCGACGCGAGCCGTTTTGGCGATCAGCTCGATCGTGGTCTTCTGGTAGCCACGCTCGGCGACGAGCTCCGCCGTCGCCAGCAGCATTCGCTCGCGCTGGTTCTGAGTGACGAAATCGCGGGGCACCAGGTGCCTTCCCGGAGGCATCGTGGCGAGCCTTTCGGAGAGCGATCGTGAATCCGCCATGCCGCCAAGGTACCAAAACATACATTTGATGTCTACTTCCTTGCTTTACAGAAAACATTGCGTTCTGGTCATTCGTTGTTTTTGAAAGCTGCTATACCTAGACAAAAGGTCACTGTTTGCAAAACTGGTAGGACCTCGATGTCGGAATCTCCCAGCGCACCCGCCAAAGAAGAGGAGCTCGCCCCGGTAGTTCCCTTCCCGGGACTGCGCTCGCGGGCTCCCCGCGAGCGCCTGCTGGAGGCGGTCCTCCTGGTCAGCGGCGAGCTCGGCTACGAACAGGTCGCGGTCAAACACGTGATCGAGCGGGCGCGGGCCAGCCGGGCGACTTTCTACAAGTACTTCGAGGACCGGGACGACTGCTTCGCGCAGGCCTACGGCGATGCCAGCTCCTGGCTCTACCAGCGGCTGATCGGCGCCGCCAAGCGGCAGCCGAGCTGGCGCGAGGGCCTGCGCGCCGGGATGGCCGAGCTGCTCGAGTTCTGCGCCAACCAGCCGGCGCTCGCGAAGGCGATCTTCGTCGAGGTCCATGCGGCGGGCGAGCAGTCGCTCGCCCAGCGGCGCGATTTGATGGAGCGCCTCTCCCACGCACTTGACAGCGCGCGCCGCGAGATTCCCTCTCGCCAAGCTCCACCTCCAGTTACGTCGACCTTCATGGTAGGCGCTATCGACACTCTTGTGTGCGCGAAGTTGATGGACGGCGATGCGGCCAAGGTGCCGGAGATGCTTCCCGGCCTCCTTTACTTCGTCGTCATGCAGTACTTCGGCGAGGACGCCGCTTGGGAAGAGATGACCGCCGCTTCCGTGGCGACCTGGCACTCGCGGCGCAGCGCGGCCTCGCAGAGGCCCAGCTGAGGGGGATCGCGATGGGTTTTCCCCGCCCGCCTAGAGCGGGATGTTGCCGTGCTTGCGCTTCGGCTGGGCGACCCGCTTTGACTGCAACATGCGCAGCGCCTTGATCAGCTTCGGCCGCGTCTCGCGCGGCTCGATCACGTCGTCGATGTAGCCGCGCTCGGCCGCCGAGTAGGGGTTGGCGAAGTGCGCCTTGTAGTCGTCGATCAACTTCTGGCGGCGCTCGTCGGGCGTCGGCGAGGAGGCGATGTCCTTGCGGTAGATGATGTTGACCGCGCCCTCCGGGCCCATCACCGCAACCTCGGCGGTCGGCCAGGCGACGTTGTAGTCGGCCAGCATGTGCTTCGAGTTCATCACGTCGTAGGCGCCGCCGTAGGCCTTGCGGGTGACGACGGTGAGCTTGGGCACGGTCGCCTCGGTAAAGGCGTAGAGCAGCTTGGCGCCGTGGCGGATGATCCCGTTCCACTCCTGGTCGGTGCCGGGCAGGAAGCCGGGCACGTCGGTGAAGGTGACGATCGGGACGTTGTAGGCGTCGCAGGTGCGGACGAAGCGGGCCGCCTTCTCGGAGGCCTCGATGTCGAGCACGCCGGCGAGGAAGGCCGGCTGGTTGCCGACGATCCCGATCGGGAAGCCGTCGAGTCGCGAGAAGCCGCAGACGATGTTCTTGGCGAAGTGCTCGTGGACCTCGAAGAACTCCTCGTCGTCGACGACGCGGGCGATCACCTCGCGCATGTCGTAGGGCTTGGAGGGGTCGTCGGGGACCAGCGTGTCGAGCTCGGTGTCTTCGCGCTCGGGGTCGTCGGAGGGCTCGAAGCGCGGCGGCGCCTCGAGGTTGTTCGAGGGCAGGAAGCTGAGCAGGTAGCGGGCGTCCTCGAGGCAGCTCTCCTCGTCCTCGGAGGCGAAGTGGGCGACGCCCGACTTCGAGTTGTGGCTCATCGCCCCGCCCAGCTCCTCGAACTCGACCTCCTCGCCGGTCACCGTCTTGATCACTTCCGGCCCGGTGATGAACATGTGCGAGGTCTCCTTGACCATGAAGATGAAGTCGGTCATCGCCGGCGAGTAGACGGCGCCGCCGGCGCAGGGCCCCATGATCAAGCTGATCTGCGGGATCACGCCGGAGCACTGGACGTTGCGGACGAAGACGTCGCCGTAAGCGCCGAGCGAGACGACGCCCTCCTGGATCCGGGCGCCGCCGGAGTCGTTGATGCCGATCACCGGCGCGCCAACCTGGGCGGCGAGGTCCATCACCTTGCACATCTTCTCCGCCATCACCTCGCCGAGGCTGCCGCCGAAGACGGTGAAGTCCTGCGAGAAGACGAAGACGGTGCGGCCGTCGATCGTGCCGTGGCCGGTGACGACGGCGTCGCCCCAGGGCCGTTTCTTCTGCATCTCGAAGTCGTAGGTGCGGTGGCGGACGAAGGTGTCGAGCTCCTCGAAGGAGCCCGGGTCGAGCAGCTTCTCGACCCGCTCGCGGGCGGTCATCTTGCCCTTCGCGTGCTGCTTCTCCACCGCCTCCTCGGAGGCCGAGTTGATTGCGGCATCGCGCAGCTCACGCAGGTAAGCGAGCTTCTCCTCGTGGGTGATCGGATTCTTCTCGCGCATCGGGCGCGGAAGTCTATTTACCCGCGCGTCTGGAAGCGGCGATGTCTCAGGCGCTGCCGAACGGCTGCTTCTGCGGTTCGGCGAGCTCGTCGAGGACACGCTCGAGGTCGGCCTCGGCGAGGCCGGACTGCTCGCTGGCACGCAGCTGAACCCGCGTGCCAAAGCCCTTCTCGGCCATCGTCACCTCGACCCCTTCGACATCGGTGATCAACTCGATCAGCTCCGGCTCGGACTTCATCAGCGTGCGTGAGGCCTCGATCATGCGGGCCGCTTCCACCTCGATCCCCCCGTTCCTCCCCACTTTGGACGCTTGGGCGGGTCCGTTCAGGGGGACTCAGGGGGAGAGTGGGCGCCCTTCCGACATTGACCCACTTCAGGTGTGGTCAATGTCGGAAGGGCGTAAGTACAAGCGGAGCAAGGCGGCGTGGGAGCTGGCGGGGCGGCAGCATGGGATGGTGGCGCGGCGGCAGCTGTTGGCGCTGGGGTTCAACGCGCGGGAAATCGAGCATCGGGTGGCACGGGGACGGCTGCATCTCGTGATGCGCGGCGTGTATGCGGTGGGCTGGCCGTGGCTCACGCCCAAGCGGCGCTGGATGGCTGGCGTGTTGGCCTGTGGGGAGGACGCCGTGCTGAGCCATCGCAGCGCGGCAGCGCTTTGGGGAATCGGAACGGACAGTGGCCGCGATATCGATGTGAGCGTGCGCCGCCGCACCAGGCTTAGCCGGCCCGGGATTCGTGTCCGCTCGCGCTTCGGCCTCGATCAAGGCGACATCGCGCGCCGCGATGGAATCCCCGTGACCGGCATCGTGCGAACGCTGGTCGACATAGCTGCTGAACTCAGCCCAAGCGCGGTCGAGCGAGCGGTGAACGAGGCGGACAAGTTGGACCTGATCGATCCCGAGGCCCTACGCTCGGCACTCGACGACTACGACGGAGAGTCGGGAGTACGCCGCCTGCGCGCAATCCTCAATGCCCGCACATTTCGCCTCTCCGACTCTGACCTGGAGATCATCTTTCGACCGATCGCCGAGAGAGCGGGTCTCCCTCTCCCCCTCACCAAGCAGATGGTCAACGGCTTCGAAGTCGACTTCTATTGGCCTGAGCTCGGCCTGGTCATCGAGACTGACGGCCTCCGCTACCACCGAACGCCCGCCGCTCAAGCCCGCGATGCCCGCCGCGATCGGACCCACACGCTCGCCGGGATGACTCCGCTCCGCTTCACCCACTACGAGGTCAAGTACGAGGGAGCAAAGGTCGCGCGTGCGTTGAAGCGCGTCGCCACATTGCTCAACAAACGTGAAGCGAGAGTTGACCCCTCCAGGGGTGGGTCAACTCTCGCTTGAGAGATCTTGAGCGTACGAAACCGGGGCGTGAGCCAGGTCTGGGAGCGGTTAGAAGAACGCCCCGCCCTTGTATTCGCCGAAGACGTCGCGCATGGCGCCGCAGACCTCGCCGATCGAGGCGTCGGCGGCCAGGGCGGCGCGGATCGGGTGCAGGAGGTTGCCGTCGCCGCGGGCGACGTCGCGCAGGGCGTCGAGCTTGGCGTCGACGCCAGCCTGGTCGCGACGCTCCTTGAAGGCTTTGAGGCGGGCGAGCTGGCTCTGCTCGGCCTCGGGGTCGACGCGAAGGATGTCGACGTCGTCGACCTGGTCGGTGACGTACTTATTGACGCCGACGATGATGTCCTGGCCGCTCTTGTAGCGCTCGTGGTAGCTGTGCGCGGACTCCTCGATCTCGCGCTGCATGAACTCCAGCGCCTCGACCGAGCCGCCGAGCTCTTCGACCTTCTCCATCAGCTCCCAGGACCGCGCTTCGACCTCGTCGGTGAGCGACTCGACGAAGTAGGAGCCGGCGAAGGGATCGACGGTGTCGGCGGCGCCGGACTCGTGGGCGAGCACCTGCTGGGTGCGCAGGGCGATCCGGGCCGAGCGCTCGGTCGGCAGCGCCAGCGCCTCGTCGAAGCCGTTGGTGTGCAGGCTCTGGGTGCCGCCGCAGACCGCGGCGAAGCCCTGCAGGGCGACGCGGATGATGTTGACCTCGGGCTGCTGGGCCTGCAGCGTCACGCCGCCGGTCTGGGTGTGGAAGCGGATCTTCATCGAGTTCGGGTTCTCGGCCCCGAAGCGCTCGGCGACGATCTTCGCCCACATCCGCCGCACCGCGCGGAACTTGGCGATCTCCTGGAAGACCTGGTTGTGGCCGTTGAAGAAGAAGGCGAGGCGAGGGGCGAACTCGTCGATCTCAAGGCCGCGCGCAATAGCCGCTTCGACGTAGGCGATCGCGTTGGAGAGGGTGAAGGCCACCTCCTGCACAGCCGAGCAGCCCTTCTCGCGGATGTGGTAGCCGGAGATCGAGATCGTGTTCCACTTCGGCACGTTGCGGTGGCAGTACTCGAAGATGTCGGTGGTGAGGCGCATCGTCGGCACCGGCGGGTAGATGTAGTTGCCGCGCGCCATGTACTCCTTGAGCACGTCGTTTTGGACCGTGCCGCGCAGCTTCTCCGAGGGCACGCCCTGTTCCTCGCCGACCAGCTCGTAGAGCAGCAGCAGCACCGCGGCGGGCGCGTTGATCGTCATCGAGGTCGAGACGCTGTCGAGCGGGATCTGGTCGAAGCAGATCCGCATGTCCTCGATCGTGTCGATCGGCACCCCGGTGCGGCCGACCTCACCGTGGCAGAGCGGGTCGTCGGAGTCGCGGCCGAGCTGGGTTGGCAGGTCGAAGGCCATCGAGAGCCCGGTCGAACCGTGCTCGATCAGGTAGCGGTAGCGCTCGTTGGTGTCCTCGGGGGTGGCGAAGCCGGCGTACTGGCGCATCGTCCAGAGCCGGTCGCGATACATCCCGTCGTGAATCCCCCGCGTGAAGGGCGGCGACCCTGGCTCACCGAGGCGCTCCTCCAGGCCGGGCGCGACGTCGTCGGCGTCGTAGACGCGCTCTATCTCGATGCCGGAATCGGTGAAGACGCGCTCATCCTCCGGGCCGACAACGGGGGCGATCGTGCGGTGGGTCTCTTCGGTAGCCATGCCAACAGGATATGTGGGAGCGGAGCATCGCGACCAAGTAGCGCTATCGCCGCGCCGCCGGACCCTGGTCTAGTTTGCTCAACTATTTAAGTTGCATTTGTGTGTTCCCTTCTGTACCTTCGCCCGTACCGGAGCAGCTAGGAGGCCGTTCCGGTTCGTGGACTCAAAGCGCGCATGGCGCCGAGCCATGCTGGAGGGGAAGGGGATTGGGAGATGTCGCAGCTGGCCAGTCGCAGCGCACCACAGCTTCTGCCGCCGTTTTGGCCGGTCGATGACCAACACGGCGTCGGCCACGTTCGCCTCGAGGGCGAGCCGCCGACCAACGCCGCAGAGGTGATGCCGCTGCTGCTCCAGCTCGCCGCCCAGAGCGACGCGATGCGCAGCCTGCAGAGCGCCGAGGGCGAGTGCCTCTCCGAAGGGGTCGCCTCCGTCCTGCGCGGCGAGATGGCCGAAACGATGCGCGAGCTGGCGGACCTGATCGACGATGAGAGCGCCGAGACGGTCCGCCTGCGCGCAAAGAGCCTCGCCGGCGGAATCGAGCACCGCGAGATGACGCTCGAGATCGCCCGCAGCGGCCCGCCCCCCGCTCTGGAGATCGTCTGCGGGCCGCTCTGCACCTGGCGGATGAAGACGCGCGTCGGGCTGCACTCCTTCCTCGCCGCCGCCCGCGACGAGCGCCAGCAGAAGCTGCTGGACCAACTCGACGACTCGCTCGAGCAGGCCCTCGCCTCGGTCGAAGCGGAAATCGACGCGGAGGGAATGAGCGTGCCCTTCAAGCTGCCGATGAACGTCACCAACTTGCTGATCTCGGCGGGCGAGGCGGCAGGCCACCCCAAGCATTTCGCCTACTTCATGCCCGAGGACGAATGGGTCGACGGGCTGCCGATCGAGGAACAGCGCACCCTCTACATGCGCAACGTGCACCTCGCCCGCTACTCGGAGATCACGATTCCGCTCGCCGAAACGCTGCTCAGCGGGCCGATGCGAGCGGCCGACGTGCCGATCGAGGACACCCTGATGCCGTGGATCCGCGGACACGACCATGGCCACAACGTCGTCGTGCCCTCCACTACTTACGACGAGTGGATGGAGACCCTGGGGATCGAGCCCTTCATGGCGCTGCAGGAGGCGATCGCCGACGTCTACGGATTCCTGATGACGATCTCCGACCCCTGGCTCGCAGTCACCGGCGTCAGCCGCCTCGAGATGTGCGCCACGCACATGGCCGAGCTGCTCCACTACCTGCGCCGCGGCCCCAAGTACTACGGCGACCCCGGTGCGGCCTACGTCGAACTCAGCTTCCTCGCCGAGAACGGCTTCGTCGAGATCGACGAGAACGGGCGGATCAGCTGGAACGAGGAGGATTTCTGCCGCGGCATGGCTGCCCTGGCCAGTGCCCTCACCGAATCGACGGTCGGCGCCCCGGACGAGACCGGCTCCGAAGCCTTCCTCGCTCGCTACGGCTGGCCAGCCGAGACGGCGGCGATGCGCACCTTCGAGGCGATGCGCAAGGAGCTGACCAACGTCCCCACGTCAATTGCCTTCTACAGGACTAGCGACGTCGCAGCAGCAGACGAAGTACCTGTCCCGGCCTAACTCTCAGAGACAAGCCGAGGGGCGCAACGCCCGCGTTTGAGCAGATGGGCCCGGCGCTTTGAAGCTGAGGGGCGTCGGGCGGTGGTCCGCCGGACGCGCTTCGCGCTGAGTGTCCGGCGGACCACCGCCCGACGCCCACCCACCTCAGTCCGATGCCCCCGCCAATCGCTCGATCCCAGACTGCTCAATCGTCTCCTTGAGCCCCTCGCGGAGCTCGATCTTGGGCTCCCAGCCGAGCAGGTCGCGGGCCCGGGTGATGTCAGGGCGGCGCTGCTGAGGGTCGTCGGTGGGCAGCGGCTCGTAGATGATCTCCGAGCGCGACTCGGTTACCTCGATCACGGCTTTCGCCAGTTCCAACAGGGTGAACTCATTGGGATTGCCGATGTTGACGGGCGAGTGCACGTCGGACTCGGCGAGGGCGACGATGCCGCGGATCAGGTCGTCGACGTAACAAAAGCTGCGGGTCTGCGAGCCGTCGCCGAAGACGGTCAGCGGCCGGTCCTCGAGCGCCTGGCGCAGGAAGGTCGGGATCGCCCGCCCGTCGTGGGCGCGCATGCGCGGGCCGTAGGTGTTGAAGATGCGCACGATCGAGGTGTCGACGCCCTGCTGGCGGTGGTAGGCCATCGTCATCGCCTCGGCGTAGCGCTTGGCCTCGTCGTAGACGCCGCGCGGGCCGATCGGGTTGACGTGGCCCCAGTAGTCCTCGGTCTGCGGGTGGACCTGAGGGTCGCCGTAGACCTCGCTGGTCGAGGCGATCAGGAAGCGGGCGCGCTTGAACTTGGCGACACCGAGCATGTGATGGGTGCCGTGCGAGCCGACCTTGAGCGTGTGCAGCGGCAGCCGCAGGTAATCGATCGGGCTGGCCGGCGAGGCGAGGTGGTAGACGAAGTCGACGTCCTCGGGGATGTCGACGTACTCGATGATGTCGATGTGGCGGAACTCGAAGGCCGGGTCGCGGATGTGCTCGATGTTCTGCAGCGAGCCGGTCTCGAGATTGTCGATGCAGATCACCCGGTGCCCCTTGCCGAGCAGGTGCTCGCAGAGGTGGGAACCGAGGAAGCCGGCGCCGCCGGTGACTACGCAGGTACTCATCGACGCTGATGCTATCGGCCGCTCGAAGACGAGGCTGACCGGTCTGATTTGCGCAATTTGCGCTGATATCGCCCGGTAACTCGTCCAGCAGGGGGGCGAGTTTCGCTCAGGCGCCGAGTTGGCTTGCCATGTTTTTGGCGACAGATCTGAACCGGTGCAGGGGGAGCTGGGCGGGGAATTGAGCCAGGGAGAGCAGCAAGCAACGAAGGCCAGTGCCGCAGCGCGCAAGCGCGCGGCGGTCGAAATGATCGCCCGCTACGAGGCGGCCCTGCGGCGCACGGCGCGCCGCTACTCGCTCGACGCCGAAGACGCGGAGGACGCTTACCAGCGGGCGCTGGAGATCGCCCTGACCAAAGCCCCGACCACCGACTTACGCGAACTGATCCGCTGGACCCAGACGGTGACCAAGCACGAGGCGCTTGCGGTGCGCCAAAGCCGCGAGAAGCTGCTCGGCTATCAGCGGACGCGGGAAGGAGCGACAGAGGACCCGGTGGCGCTGCTCCCGTATCGCGGCGATGGCCCCGACGAGCAGGCTGAGCGTCGCGAGGAGATCGCCCGCAGCCGCGAGGCGCTGCAAGCACTTAAGCCGGCCGAGCTGCGCGCCCTCGGTCTGCTCGCGGAGGGCTACTCATACGTCGAGATCGGCGAGCGAACCGGCTACAGCCAGACCAAAATCAATCGCCTGCTTGCCGAGGGCAGGGCTCGCTACCGCGCCATCGTCTCCAGTAGCGAGGACGGCAGCCGCTGCCGTGACCTGCAGCCGCTGCTCTCGGCCTTTTGCGACGGCGAAGCGGGGCCGCGCGAGGCGATCAAAGTGCAAGAGCATCTGCGGGCCTGCGCCCACTGCCGGGCGACGATGCGGACCTACCGCGCGGCGCCGCGCGTGGCGGCGGCAATGCTGCCCCTGCTGCCTCCCTCGCGGTCGCTGCTGGAAAGAGCCCACGAGCTTGCCGCCAACCTCGGAGCGCGGCTGCCGGGGTTCGGCGGCGGCGAAGCAGTGGCCACCCAGGTCGCCGTTGCCGGAGGCTCGCGCGGGGCCGGCATGGCGGCGATCGCGAAGCTGCTGACCGTCTGTGCCGGTGCCGCCGGCGGCGCGGCCGCGTGTGTGGCGACCGGCGTGCTTCCGGCACCCGTGCTCGTCAACGACCCAGACCCGAAACCGGCGATTGAACGGCAGGCGGCCAGCGCGAGCGCCGCGAGCGAAGACGAAGCGGTCGACTATCAGCCGGCGGCACCGGCGGCTGAAGATCCACCGAGCAAGCCCGTGAATCAGCCCGCAGCGAAGGAGGAAGCGGCGGCCCCGGCCAACACCGAACCGAGTGCGGCGACTGCCGGTGCCATCGAATACGAAGCCCCCGCGCCCGTCGCCGAATCGCCGAGCAGCAGCGAAGTCGCGCCTGCGCCGAGCCCGAGCGGCTCCGCGGCCGGAGAGTTCGGCCCATGAGCAGACAGGTCGGTGCATCTGCAACGCGTTGCAACCCCAGGAGGGCTACAAAACGTTGCACCTCTGTGGTGGTGCTGGCGTTAGCGGCGGCGCTGGTCTGCCCGGCGGGGGCAGGAGCCTCCTTGCAGCCCGTCGGTCTGCAGGTCGACGGCGGGGAAGACAACTGGCATCCCCGGCAGATGTTCGCGCTCAGCTGGAGCAATCCGGCGGGCGTTGCCGCGGTCCACTATCGGCTACTCAGTCCCGGTGGGCAGGTGCTGATCGCCGACACGACTCTGTCCTGGGCAGCCAACGCGATCGAGCATCTCAGCGTGCCGCCCACGCCAGGCGCCTACACGGCCGAGGTTTGGCTCGAGGACGCCAAAGGCGCGCCTGGTCCCCCGGCGAGCGCCACGCTGCGCTTCGACGATGCGCATCCGGGCGCCATCGAGCCCCTCCCCTTCGCCGGCTGGATTGGGCGCTCGGCGTTCCCCTACACCGTGCACCTCTCCCGCCCGAGCGATCCGCAGCCGCTCTCCGGCATTCGCGGCTACGCCGTCTCGACCGATTCCTCGCCGACGGGCCGCCCCTGCGCCGGCACTACCTGCAGCGGGGCCGAGGTCGACCTGCAGGGTGGGATCGCCATCGACGCGTTGCCGATCGCCGAGCTCCCCGAGGGCTTGAACTACCTGCACGCGGCCGCCGTCTCCGGCGCGGGGGTTCCCTCAGCGGCCGTCGGCACGACAATCCTTCGCGTCGACAAGACCGCGCCGCTGACGCAGATCGAGGGCCTGACCAGCGGCTGGTCGAAGCAGCCGCTGAAGCTGACCGCGACGGCCAGCGACGCAGGTTCGGGCATGTCTGCCGCCGGCGCCTACGGCCCCTTCACCGCAATCCGGGTCGACGGCGGGGCGCCGGTCACGGCTGCTGGCGCGAGCGTCACCACAACCGTGATCGACTCCGGCGTGCACACGGTCTCCTACTACGGCCGCGACGCCGTTGGCAACGTCGCCGACGGCGCCAATGTCAGCGGCCGGCAGAACCCACTGCCCGCGACAACGGTGGTCAGAGTCGATCGCGAGCCACCGCGGCTCGCTTTCACCGTCGCCCAGCGGGCCCAGGACCCGGAGCTGATCGAGGCCCGAGCGGAAGATCGTCTTTCCGGCCTTGACCCCAGCCGCGGCTCGATCGCGGTTCGTCGTGCCGGCGCTGGCGAGCGATTCGTCGCGTTACCGACGCAGGCGATCAACGGGGGCCTGCGGGCGCGCTGGGACTCGAGCGCCTATCCCGCCGGTGAGTACGAGTTCCGCGCGACCGCCTACGACGTGGCGGGCAACACGGCGGCCTCACTGCTGCGAGCCGATGGCGCGGCGATGCGCCTGCTCGGGCCGGTCAAGGTGCCGGTCAAGCTCGTCACCAAGGGTGGCCAGCGGACAGTTCGCTTCGGGCGCGGCACCTGGTTCGCGGGCCGCGCCCTGGCCGCCCGCCGGACACCGTTGGCGGGAGCTGCGGTGAAGGTGACCGAGCGCTTCGCGCCCGGCAGCGTTCCAAGGGAGCGCGTCTCGTTCGTCAGGACCGACGCCGACGGCAGCTTCGGAGTTCACCTCGCGCCGGGACCGAGCCGCGAGGTCGTCGCCGCGATCGCGCCAACCGCTACTACCCGCGCTGCGAGCAGCCGCCCCACGAGCCTAACCGTGCACAGCCACCTCGCCCTGCGCGCTTCGGCCGCCGTCGCCAGGATCGGTGGCCCGCCGCTCGTCTTCCGCGGCAGGGTCGCGAGCCGCGGCGCGGCGCTGCCGGCCGAGGGCAAGGTGGTGCAGCTGCAGTTCCGGCTCCCGGGATTGCCGTGGAGCGGGTTCCGCAGCGTCAGGACGGGCCCGGACGGGCGCTTTCGCTACGCCTACCGGTTCAGCGACGACGACAGCCGCGGGGCGCGGTTCCAGTTCAGGGCGTACGCACCGGCGCAAGCCGGCTGGCCCTTCGAGCCAGCCGGCTCACTGCCGGTAACAGTGGTTGGTGTCTAAGGCCGCCTGACCAAACAGATCAAGGACGCAGGAGCGCCGCGTGCTCTGCACGCAAGCGACCGAGGACGCCGATATGTGCCGGTCAGCCGGCCTTAGACCGGGAGGAGGTCGGCGACCTGCCGTACCCGCTGCTCGAGCTCGGTGCGGTTGCGCTTCAGGGTCGTCTCGACCGTGCGCTGACGCTTGCGCGCCTCGCGCTCGACCCGGTTGCGGGTCTTGCGGGCCTCGGTGGTGGCACGCTTGCGGGCGGTGGTGCCGCGGCGCTCGGTGCGCTTGACCCGGCGACGCAGCTCGGTCCGGTAGGACTTGAGCTGTTTTTCGGCGGCGGTGCGGCCGGTGAACGGCTCGACCAGCTCGCTGACGCGATCGGTGACGCTGAGGACTGCGCCGACGGGGAGGTCGACAGCGGTCTCGGCGACGCTGCGGTTCTGGCGTTTCTCAGTGGTCGTGCTTTTGGCTTTGGAGGCGGAGCTTTTGCTGCCGTTGGTCGTTGCCATGTGAAAGAAGAATCCCTTCGTCTGCGGTTTCCTGCCTAGGATTCGCGAGTGTAACGAACATACGTTCTACGCGAACAGACGTTCTTAAACCCGAATGGTGCGCTGGTTACTGGCCGGCGCGCGCGATCGCCAATCCGCGCTCCCCGGCGGCGGCGGCAAAGGTGTAGCGCGCGTCCAGGCCAAGCGGGGCCTCGTCCAGCGAGCCGTCGCCGAAGGCGACCTCGCCGCCGGCCTCGCGGACGATCAGCTGGGTCGCCGCGGCGTCGACCGAGCGACAGGGGCGCAGGCCGATCATCGCGTCGAAGCGAGCGGCGGCAACGTAGGCGGCGGTGATCGCGATCGAGCCGACCACGCGAATCCGGTAGACGCGGCCGGCGAAGGCTTCGAGGGCGGGGACGGCGCGCTCGGGCTCCGCCGCCTCGAGGCCGAGCAGCTCGAGCTTGTCGCCGTCAGCGGCGACCTCGATCGGATCGCCGTTCAGCTTTGCCCCCTCGCCGCGCTGGGCACTGAACTCCTCGCCAGCGCCGAAGTCATAGACGTAGCCGAACTCGACCGCGGCCATCGAGTCGTCGCCGGCGACGGCGAGGCTGAGGCTGTGCGCGGGCAGCGTGCGGCGGGCGTTGAGCGAGCCGTCGATCGGATCGATCACGATCCGGGCCGGGCCGCCACCGCCGAACTCGACCTCGCCGCGCTCCTCCGATACGGCGACGAACGAGGCGCCCTGCTCGGCCAGCGCATCGAGCTCGGCAAAGACGACGTCCTCGCAACGGCGGTCGATGACCAGGGTGTGGTCGCCGCCCTCGCCGACGCCCTCGTACTCGGTGCGGGCCTCGATCCCGCGCACCTGGTCGAAGATCGCCCGCTGCGCGGTCACCGCGCGGCGGCAGATTCCCAGCCAGTCTGCGGAGAAAACGTCCACGCGGCTCATCCTATGGAGGCCGCGCACTCGCTAGCGTTGGACCATGCTCACTCTGGCGGAGGCGCAGCAGCGCGCGGTGCAGCACGGCAGCGGTCCGCTGTTGCTGCTCGGCGCCGCCGGCACCGGCAAGACGGAGGCCTTGGCGCGGCGGCTCACCCGGCTTGCCGAAGAGGAGGTCGCGGTCGAGCGGATCCTCGTCCTCACCGCCACCCGGCCCACCGCGCGGCGCCTGCAGGCGCGGGCCGAGACGCTGCTGCAGACGCCTTACGAGGAGCTCTGGATCGACACCTGGCCGGCGATCTGCGAGCGCCTGCTGCGCGCCCACTCGACCGCCGCCGGGCTCAACCCCTTCTTCGACGTCCTCGGCCCGGCGGAGCGGCTGGCGATGATGCTCGACCACCTCGCGCAGCTACCGCTTCGCAACCACGAAATTCGTGGCAACCCGGCGGGCCTGCTCGCCCGTCTGCTCGCCCAGATCGACGAGCTCAAGGCGGGGTCCGATCCACCCGAGCCCGACCTCGCCGAGTTCTGCGCCGCCCACGACCGGATCGTCGCCGAGTCCGGCAACCTCGACCGGGGAGACGTCTTCCTCACCCTCGGCAAGCTCCTGCACGAGCGGCCCGAGATCCGCGCCGAGATCGCCGGGCGCTTCCCCTACCTGATGGTCGACGAGTACGAGGACGCGACGCCCGCCCAGCGCACGATCCTCGCCAAGCTGGCGGAGGAGAGCCCAAACCACCTCTACGCCCAGGACGCCGCGGCGGAGCCCGCCGACGGGATCCCTTCGATCCTGCTCGAACAGCAGTTCCGCCGGCCGGCGCTGCGCTTCTGGAGCTGCGGCAACGAGCGGGCGCAGGCGCAGGCGGTCGCGCGCGAGGTCGAGCACCTGCTCAGCGAGGGAACCTCGCCGGCCGCGGTCTGCGTGCTGATCGACGACCCGGCGGCGAACGCCGGGCCGGTCTCGGCGGCGATGGAGGAGCGCGGCGTTCCCTTCCACCTGGCCGGCCCCGCGGCGCTCTTCCAGCGCCCGGAGGTGCGCGACGCGATCGCCTGGCTGCGGGTGCTCGCCGCTCCTGATGACTCGGCCGCCGCGGCGCGGGCGCTGACCAGGCCGCCGATCGAGCTGCGCGCCGCCGACCTGGCGCGGCTGACGACGATCGCGCGGCGGCGCAAGGTCGACATGGTCTCGGCCTGCGAGGCGGCGCTGGAAAGCCCCCAGATCCCGCCCGAGGGGCGGGAGCGGATCCAGGCCTTCCTCAAGCTCTACGGCGAAGCCTCGGCGGCGATGGAGGAACGCCGCGCCGACGTCTTCGTCAGGCGCCTGATCGAGCGGATCGGGCTGCGGCGGCAGCGGCTCTTCGCCGCCGAGCCCGAGGTGGCGGAGCGGCTGCTCGGCCTCTCCCGCCTGGCCGAGCTCGCCTCCGCCTGGGCGCGGCGCGAAGCGCACGGCTCAACCCGCGACTTCGTCCGCTACCTCAGCGCCGTCGCCGAGGCCGGGGTCGAGCCGGCCGGTGGCGAGGAGCCCGCATCGCCCGGTTCGGTTCAGGGCCACGCCCGCGGCGCCGCCAAGGGAATGGACTTCGACCACGTCTTCGTGCTCGGCCTCGAGCACGCCGGCGGCGACGACCGGATCGGGGCGCCCGCCCGCTCGACCCTGGTGCTCTCGCGGATCGCCGCCGACGGCGAGAGTGCAGCCGGGGCCGGGGGGCTCTACGAGTCGATGCTCGCCGCGCATGGTGACGAGGAGGAGCGCCACGGCGAGGAGCTGTTCGGGCCGGCGGAGGGCCTGCACGCCACCTACCGCAAGCTGCGCGAGGAGGTGCTCGAGGCATCGTGGCGGGCCGGGCGCGAGCTCTCGGAGCCGCGCCTGGACACCGTGATCGACGTCAACCGGGCGATCGCCCGCCACCTCGAGTTGCTCAAGCTGGCGGCGCTGGCGCAGCGACCGGGCGAGGAGGCGACGGCCGAGGCGATCGCGGCGGTCAACGGGCTGCTGCGGCAGGTGGCGACGCCCGAGCAGCAGACCGAGCTCGACGCCTCCCCGCTCGACTCCTACCTGCTCGGCTCAGAGCGCGAGCGCGATGGCCGGCGCCGGCTGATCGCGGCCCGCCACGAGCCCTCGCTGGAAGCCTTCCTGCCGCGCCGCGGCGACGGCGCCCTCAGCCTCTCGGCCTCCGACCTCGACCTCTACCTGACCTGCCCGCTCAAGTACAAGTTCCGGCGCGTCTTCGGCATCCCCGAGGAGCCGACGATCAACCAGCGCTTCGGCATCCTCATCCACAGCGTGCTGGAACGCTTCCACAAGGACTCAACTAGCGAAGGCGAGGCCGGCAGCGGCGGGCTGGCGGAGCTGATGGACCTCTTCGAGTCCGGCTGGCGCCGCTCGGGCTTTGGCTCCAGCGACGACGAGCTGCAGTTCCGCGACCGCGCCCGCGAAGCGATGCGCCTCTACTGGCAGCGCGAGAGCGAGTCGGAGAGCGTGCCGGTCTGGCTGGAGCGCAAGTTCGACATCCGCATCGGCGCCCACCAGGTGCGCGGCCGCGTCGACCGCGTCGACCGCCTGCCCGATGGCAGCTACGAGCTGATCGACTACAAGACCGGCGAACGCAAGAGCGAAGCGCAGCTCGAGAACGACCTGCAGCTGGCGCTCTACCGGCTCGCGGCCCGCGATGCCTGGGAGCTCGAAGCGGGAACCGGCAGCTACTACTACGTGCTCGACGCCGAGAAGGTCGCGGCGCCGGTCCGGCCCGACGATGCCGAGCGGGTGGAGCGCACCGTGCTCGAAGTCGGCGAGGGGGTGCTGGGCCAGGACTTCGAGCCGCGGCCCTCGCCTACCACCTGCGGATGGTGCGACTACCGGCTGATTTGTCCAGCAGCCGAGAGCTGAAAGGCCATCCCGGTAGGGGTTCCACTTAACTTTTTCGAGATGCGTCTCAGGCTGCCGACGATGGCCGGCCGCGAAAAAGTGCAAGACGTTCCACCCCTACCGGGATGGCCTTTTACTCGTCGCCCTGCTGGCGCAGGAACTGCTGGAAGTCGCGGGCGATCGTGTCCGCTGATGGCAGGTTCTCCGGCCCGTCCAGCTGCTCGGTTTGTTCGGCCTCGATGCGGTCGACGAGCTCCTCGATCTCGGGGTTGGCGGCGATCGCGCGGTCGATCTGCTCCTCGTAGCTGGCGGTCTCCTCCTCGAGCTCGGTGGCGTCGACGGCGATGCCGGTCAGGCCCTCGAGCCGGCGCAGCAGGGCGAGCGCCGCCTTCGGGTTGGGCACCGCGGCGACGTAGTGGGGCACCGCCGCCCAGAGCGAGGCCGAGCTCATGCCGACTTTGCGGCAGCAGTCGTGGACGACGCCGACGATTCCGGTCGGACCCTCGTAGTTGGAGCGCTGCAGGTCGAGCTCCTCGACCAGTTTCTCGTCCGAGGCGAGCCCGGTGATCGGCACCGGCAGGGTGTGGGAGACCTCGGCGACCAGGGCGCCGAGAGTGATCACCATCTCCACCCCGAGCGCGTCGGCAGCGGTGGCGATCGTCTCCGAGAAGGTGCGCCAGCGCAGGTTCGGCTCGGTGCCGTCGAGCAGGACGAGGTCGCGCTCGGCCGCCGGTATCCGCACCGCGATCAGGTTGTTGTGCGGCCAGTCGATGCGCCGCGCCTGGCCCTCGGTGAGGACGATCGTCGGCCGGGTCGCCTGGAAGTCGAAGTAGTCCTCGGCGTCGACCTCGGCGATCAGCTCCGAGTCGAAGGCGTCGCCGACCGTGGTCACGGCGGTCGACGCCGCCGCGGCAGCGTCGTTCCAACCCCGGAAGGAGCAGACGAGAATCGGCTTGCGCAGCTGCGGTACATCGCCTTCCCAGCGAAGTGAATCCACACGTTTGAGGTTACCGATGGCCCACCGCCGCGCGCCCGACTAAGCCGGTGTGGAAAGGGCGCGGCGGACGAGCGTGTAGGCCATGAAGAGAGCGAGCGCCGCGAAAGCGAGTTCAAGCGCTCGGGCGGGGATCTCGTTGGAGATCGCGACGCCGACCAGAACACCGAGCGGCGAGAGCGCCCCGATCACCAGCGCCTCGCGGAGCCTGACGTTGCCGTAGCCGTTCTGGCGATAGGCGCCGACCAGGGCGACGATGACGATCATCAGCAGCGAGGTCGACTCGCCCTCGACCTGTGTGAGCCCGAGAAAGACCGTTAGCGCGGGCACGAAGAGCACGCCGCCGCCGACGCCGACCAGCCCACCGGCGAGCCCGCCGGCGATCGCGATCAGAATTGCGGCGAGCTCGTTCACTTGACGATCAGCTCGATCGCGATCGCGACGAGTAGCGCCGCGAAGAGCAGCGAGACGGCGCGCTGGGGGATGCGCTGCTGGATCGCCGTGCCGGCGATTACGCCGACGATCGCCGGGATCGTCAGCAGCAGTCCGGTGACGACGTGCACGTTGCCGTAGAGGCCCCCCTGGGCGAGGGCGCCGAGCAGGCCGATGAGGACGATCGCGGCGAGGCTGGTTCCCGTAGCCAGCCGCTCGCCGAAGCCAAACCAGAAGATCAGCAGGGGGACGATGACGGTGCCGCCGCCGACGCCGAAGAGGCCGCTGAAGACCCCCGCCAGGGTGCCGATTGCCGCCAGCTTGAGCAGGCGGTGGGAGGGCATCGCTAAGTCGGGCGCCATCGTGCCGCGATACTAAGGCCGTGCCTCCCGCAGATGAGACAGGGGAAGGTGGCGACGGGCACTCGCCGCTGGCCCCGTTGCGCGCCGATCCAGGGCGCACAGCGATCCTCACCGACGTCGACGGCACCCTCGCCCCGATCGTCGCGCGCCCCGAGCTGGCCGCCGTACCGCCTCGCGCCAGCGAGCTACTGCGGGCGCTGAACCGGCGCTTCGGCTTGGTCGGCTGCATCTCGGGGCGGCAGGCGCTGGAGGCGCGCCGCTTGGTCGGCGTCGAGGAGATCGCCTACGCCGGCAACCATGGGCTCGAGCTGCTGCTGCCGGGCGAGGCCGAGCCGAGGCTGGACCCGGCGCTGGTGGGCGCCGAGCGGGTCGCGGCGAACTTCATTGCCGGGCTCGACGCCGGCAAACTGGCGGCGACCGGCTTCCGGCTCGAGGACAAGGGCCCGATCCAATCGCTGCACTGGCGCGGCGCCGCGGACGAGCGCGCAGCGGAGGCCTGCGCGCACGAGATCGCCGCCGAGGCGGGACGCGCCGAGCTCGAACCGCGCTGGGGCCGCAAGGTGCTCGAGCTGCGACCGCTGGGCGGCGGCGGTAAGGACGCTGCGGTCGCTGCGCTGCTGGCCGGCGAGGACATCGCCGCCGCCGTATTCGCCGGCGACGACCGCACCGACCTCGACGCCTTCCGCCGCCTGCGCGAGCTCGAGCAGGAAGGCGAGCTGCAAGCGGTGCTCTGCGTCGGGGTTATCTCACCCGAGGCGCCGCCGGCGCTGACCGACGAGTGCGACCTAGCCGTCGACGGCCCGGACGGCTGGGTGGCACTGCTCGAGGAGTTGGCCGAGTAGCGATGCCCTACACGGACCTCTTGCGCGTGACCGTCCTGCTCACCGGCGCCGAGGCGACCGCCCTGGCTGCGATCACTGCCGTGGCGACAAACCGCGACAGCGACGCGACGACCCTGACCGTGGCCGCCGCCTGGTGGCTGATCGCGCTCGTCGTCGGCTTCTGGCTCGGGCGGCCGGGCCGCGCCGCCGACAGCCTGCGCGACACGCTCGCCGGGGCCCGCACCGCGACCTCGCTGCCGCCCGAGACACCGGCGCGGATCGCCTTCGCCCGCCTCTGGCCGGTCGCCCTCACCGCCGTTGCCGCCGGCGCCCTCGGCGTCTTCTTCCCCGGCGTCGCCGCGATCGGTGCCGGCTACGCCCTGCTCGTCTCGCTCGCCTGGCACAGCCGCGAGGCGGCCGTGCTGGCGATCGAGCAGCGCGACGGGGTCAAGTTCTACGTCGTCCCCAACTCCGCCCTGCGCCCGATCCAGCTCGTCCGCACGCCGGGCCTGCGCAGCAGCCGCGTCGCCTGAGTGAGCGTCGCCTCCGCCGGGTAGCTTGGTCGCAGTGACCCCGCGCTCCCTGATCGCAATCGCCGCCCTGGCGCTGACCCTGCTCCTGCCGGCGAGCGCGAGCGCGGTGGAACGGACGGTCACCGTCAAGGGCTCGGCGACGCAGAAAGTCCCCAACGACGCCGCCAAACTCGGCTTCTCGGTCAGCAAGGAAGGCAAAAGCCGGCAGGCCGCTCTGCGCGTGGTCGCGGTGAAGTTGAAGGCGGTGATCGCCGTCGTCCAGGCGACCCCGGGGATCGGCCCCGGCGACGTCACCACCGGGGCGATCTCGGTTCGCAAGATCACCCGCAACGAGCACACTCTGTTCCGTGCTTCCGAGGGAGTCGGCGTGGTGCTCCATGAGCCCGCGCGCGCCGGCGAACTGGTCAACGCCGCCGTCGCGGCCGGTGCCACCGGCACCCGCGGGCCCGACTTCTTCGCCGCCAATCCCGAAGCCGCCTACAACAACACCCTGCTGGCGGCCTTCGACCAGGCCAAGGGGAAGGCCTTGACCCTGGCGACCCGCGCTGGCGCGACCCTGGGCCCGGCGGTGACGATCGAAGAATCCACCGAAGCGGTCCCGGTCGAAGGCCGCGCCAGCCCTAAGGGGGCGGCCGACGCAGCGCCGGCCCCGCCGGCCAAGCCGGGTGCCTCCACGGTCACCGCCAGCGTCCGCGTGGTTTTCGCCCTCGAATAAACGCTAGTCGCGGGGGGTGGCGCCGTAGGGGGACCCACCCCTGAGGAAGCTTTAGCTACCGGAAGGGGTGGGGGTTCCTGCGGCGACAGGACCCGCCGCGCTTAGCGTTTAGTCAACTTCTTGAAGTCCGTCCAACTACGCGTATTCGCGATGTCCTCCGGACCGAGCCAGGCCCGCCGAGCAGTGGCCACCGCGTAGGACATGTTGTTCAGCGTCTCCACCCCGTGCGCATCGGTGTTGAGGACGATCGTCACGCCGGCATCGCGGGCCAGGCGCGCGTGCTGCTCGGAGAGATCGCGGCGGTTGGGGTTGCCGTTGATCTCGATCATCGTGCCGTTGCTTGCCGCCGCCTCTGCGACTGCCTCGACGTCGATCCCGTAGGGCTCGCGGCGGCCGATCAGGCGGCCGGTGAGGTGGCCGATGCAGTCGACGTGGGGATCGTCGATCGCCGCCAGCACCCGCGCCGTCATCTCCTTCGCTGAGACGGCAAAGGAAGTGTGGACGCTGGCGACGACCCAGTCGAGCGCCGCCAGCAGGTCGTCGGGGTAGTCGAGCGAGCCGTCGAGACCGATGTTGACCTCGGAGCCGGCGAGCAGGCGGAAGCCGCGTTTGCCCTTGTTCCAGTCAGCGACCTCGTCGATCCGCTCCCAGAGCCGCTCGGCGGTGACGTGATCGCCGAAGCCGTGGCTGGCGGAGTGGTCGGTGATCGCCATGTAGGCGTAGCCGCGCTCGCGGCCGGCCTCGGCCATCTCCTCCAACGTATTGCGGCCGTCGGAGAGGGTGGTGTGGGAGTGCAGGTCGCCGCGGATGTCGTCGAGCGAGACCAGCTCGGGCAGCTTTCCTTCGCGCGCCGCCTTCAGCTCGCCGCGACCCTCGCGCAGCTCCGGCTCGATGTAGGCGTAGCCGAGGCGCTCGTAGACCGCCTCCTCGCTGGCGCAGAGCTCGACCTCGCCGCTCTCGACCTCGGTGATGCCGTGCTCGGAGACCGAGAGCCCGCGGCCAACCGCGGCCTCGCGCAGCTGCACGTTGTGCGCCTGCGAGCCGGTGAAGTGCTGCAGCAGGTTGCCGAAGGCCTCCGGCGCGACGATCCGCAGGTCGACCGAGATCCCGTTCTGGGTCTGCGCCCGCACGCCGTTGGGCCCCGGTTTCCCCGCCGCCGCGATCAGCGGGCTGGCGATGAGGTGCTCGGCCAGCTCCTGCGGCTCCTCGGCGGTGGCGATCAGGTCGATGTCCTTGCAGGTCTCGGCCCAGCGCCGCGCCGAGCCAGCCACCTCGACCCGGTCGGCGGCCGGGTGCTCGCGCAGCAGCCGCGCCAGCTCTTCGGCAATCGGGCGGGCCATCGAGAGCAGCACGCGGCCGCTTCCCTCCCCCGGGTCGCCGAGGCGCTCGAGGCCGGCCAGCACGTTCTCCTCCGCCTTCGGGCCGAGGCCCTTCATCTCGCGGATCCGTTCGCCCTCGGCAGCGGCCTTGAGGTCATCCAGGGTCGCGACACCGAGCTCGTCAAAGAGGCGGCGGGCGGTCTTCGATCCCACGCCGGGCACCCGGGTCACCTCGACCAAGCTCGGCGGGAACTTCGCCTTCAGTTTCACCGCGGCGGGGATCTCGCCGGTCGCGAGCAGGGCGTCGATCTTTTCCGCCAGGGTCTTGCCGACGCCGGGAACCTCGGTCGCCCGCCCGGCCGCCGCCAATTCGGCAACCGAGACCGGACTTTCGCGGATCGCCTTGGCCGCCGTGCCGTAGGCCAGCACCCGGTATTTGACCGCGCCGTCGAGCTCGTAGAGAACTCCAAGTTCCTCGAGGGCGGCGGCGATCTCGGCGTTCGTCATAGCTGCAAGCTAGCGTGAGGAGGTGTCCAAGAGGGACCTTGCGAGGTAGTGGGTCAGTTTGACTTGGCCCTAGATCGGGGCCGCATCTTGCTCTAGCTTCGCCTGGTCCATAAACGAAGTGGCGGGAGCGCTGCGCAAACAGCCTCCCGCCTGGCACCGAAAGGCGGAACCTTCCGATGCAGGCGAATCCTAAGCCCGATGATGAAGTGGCCGAGCGAGCGATCCTCGCGCTAGTCCTGGCAGTCAATCCGCACTACCGAACGATCCCCGAACTGAGCCGTGAAATCGGCGGCAAGAGGATCGTCAAACGGGCTGTGTCCAAGCTGGTCGGCTACGGCCTCATCAGGCTTCATGGGAACACGCTCTTGCCGACCCTCGCCGCCTACCATTGCCATCGACTGGACGCCTGGTGAGCGTCGCCAAGCAGTTCGGGGCGAATTTGGCTCGCATCCGCAAGCGGGCCGATATGTCGCAGGAAGAGACGGCCGTGCGCGCATCGGTCCATCGCACAGAGGTCAGCCATCTTGAGCGCGGGTTGAGGCTGGCGCGCGCGGATACGGTTGCGAAGCTTTCCGCCGCCCTTGAAGTCGATCCAGGCGACTTCTTCGAGGGCATCGTTTGGCAGCCCGGTGACATTCGCCACGGCCAGTTCAAGCCCGACCCTGCCGATACCCTCTGAACATGGCCAAGCGGTCCAAGAAGCCTGCCGACCTGAACCGACTGGCTGCCGCCATCGTCGGGGATGCGACCGATGAAACGCCGCAGGAACCGGAGAGTCCGCAGGCTCGCGCTGGACGCGCCGGAGGCACTAAGGGCGGCAAGGCCCGCGCCCAACGCATGAGCCCTGAGGAACGCAGCGAATCGGCCCGTAGAGCCGCAGAAGCGCGCTGGCGTAAGCCCTAACGCATAGTAGACGCGAGGGTTCCTAAACCCCTAGAATTCCGGATGCGCCCCTTACTGGCAGGCGAGGGGCGCTCCGGGTTCGTCTAACGGTAAGACGCATCGCTTTCCACGATTGAAATCTGGGTTCGAACCCCAGGCCCGGAATCCTATCTATGTACACAAAGCAGCAACCTTTTTACGTCCGATTGCTTACGCATAATGGTCAGTATGAACAGGCTGTCCACTGAGAAGCGCGCCCAGATCATCGGTTGCCTGATCGAGGGCAATTCGATCCGAGCGACCGTGCGAATGACCGGCGCGGCCAAGAACACGATCACCAAACTGCTGGTCGATCTTGGGGAAGCCTGCGCGGAGTATCAAGACGGCGTGTTCGTTGACCTCCCCTGCAAGGTCGTTGAGGCCGACGAGATTTGGGCGTATTGCTACTCCAAGCAGAAGAACGTGCCGGAGGAATTCAAGGGCACGTATGGCTACGGCGACGTATGGACCTTCACGGCGATCTGCGCCGATACGAAGCTGGTTCCCTCTTGGCTGGTTGGGGAGCGGACCTCAGACGACGCAGAAGTCTTCCTGACCGACCTGGCGAGCCGGATGGTCGACCGCATCCAGCTATCGACTGACGGGCACCGCATGTACGAAGGGACCGTGGGGCCGTCCTTCCGCCATCAGGTCGATTGGGCGCAGATCCATAAGACCTATGCCACGGGTGGAGAGCCGGGCAAATACAGCCCGGCCGTCTGCACCGGAACGAAGCGCCTGGTCCGCAAGGGCGACCCCGACCCAGATCGAATCTCGACCAGCTACGTCGAGCGGCAGAACCTGACGATGCGGATGGGGATGCGGCGCTTCACCCGGTTGACCAACGGCTTCAGCCGCAAGGTCGAGAATCTGACGCACGCGGTGAGCTTGCACTTCATGTTCTACAACTTCGCCCGCCCGCACAAGACTCTGAAGGAGCGCTATCCCCGGACCCCGGCAATGGCTGCCGGGGTGACCGACCACGTTTGGTCGCTAGAGGAGATTGCGGCGCTGCTGGACTAGGAGTTGTGCTCGTGGCTTTCCATGTTCTTGATGAGCTGGTCCAAGCTGGCGTTATGGTCTCTACGCTTCCCCAGCCACGCCATGAAGCAGACAATGGCGATCACAAGGCAGCCAACACCTATGACTCTTAGGTTGGTCTGAGCGGCTGCCGATAGCTGGGTTTCGCCGGGCTGGGCCGAATCGCTCCCAGGCAGTGCCCAAAACGCGATCCATGCCCCTGCGCCTACGCCGAAGAAGGCGAAAGCCGATCCGAGCCACAACTCGGTCCAACCCATCTTGGCTTCACCCGCTTCTTCCTTGAGTCTGTCCCAATGCTTTCTACTAAGAGCCATGCTTGCAACCTCGTAGGTTTCGGGCTTGAGCACTGGCCCAGGCGGCACGGGTTTCGATCCGTACTGGGGAGCGACGGCATCGCGCTCGGGCGGCTGTGGTCCAGGCGTCACTGTGGAGGTGGATCGAACTCGTCGTCAGGCGGGTTCTGCGGCTCAAAAATCCCCAAAGCGTCGAGCAAAACCACTTGGCCGCAGTTTGTGCACTTAATGGGCGTAACGGGAAAGACGGCATTCGGCCCGCCCCCGTCATCTGGCCACGTCTCAATCTTCTGGTTGAGAAATACAGGCCCGATGATCCACTCCGGGTTTCCGCAGTACGGGCACTGCTTTTCTGGCCCCCACTTCTCAACGAGCCACGCGACAACACCGGCTTCGTATTGCTCCCATCGCTTCGGTGCGGGCAGTCGCTCCCAGGCCACGCCGGGAGACTAAGGCGAACTGTCAACCCGTGCATATCGGCGACGGCCGGAGTGCTCGATTCAAACTGACCCACTACCCCTTGCGACCCTCGCTATACTTTATGAAGTATTGAGCGGCGGAAATCGATAACTCAAGCCCAGGAGAGATCCCAGTGACAGGCAAACTCAGCGACGTGACAGACGCCACCTTCAAGTCGGAGGTCCTCGAGGCCGAGGGCCCCGTCCTCGTCGACTTCTGGGCCCCCTGGTGCGGACCGTGCCGCGTAGTCCATCCCGTGCTCGAGGAGATGGACGCCGAGCGCGAGGACCTCGACATCGTCAGCATCAACGTCGACGAGAACCAGCAGACTGCCGCTCAGTACGAAGTGCTCTCGATCCCGACCCTGATCCTCTTCAAGGACGGGGCGATCGCCAAGAAGGTGATTGGTGCGATGCCCAAGCGTCGCCTCGAGGCCGAGCTCGAGCCGGCTCTCGCCTAGCGGCCGAGCCATGCCATTCGTCGAGGTCAACTGGTACGAGGGTCGCTCCGATGAGCAGAAGGCGGAGATCGCCAAGCGCATCGAAGCGGCCCTGATCGACGTCGCCGGGGTTGCTCCCGATCACTGTTGGGTGAAGTTTTCGGACTCGAAGAGGACTGACTTCATCATCGGTGAAGCGGACGAGAGCTAGCGGGCGCACTAAGAAGTAGAGGCACCCTCTCCCGGAGACCGTCGCGCAGCTGGTCGTTGGGCCTAGGTTCAAGCGTCTTACCGGGAGCCTCCGGGAGAGGGTGCCTCTACTTCTTTCCGTGTCGGCGATCTCCGTATATGCCCGACAATCTCCACGGCTGGTTAGACGCTTCAGCGGTAGGTGGTCGGGTGCCACTCCCGCGGAGGCTCCCGGTATTACAAGGTGAAGTGATGCAGCGGACCTGCTGCGCGACGGTCTCCGCGGGAGTGGCACCCGACTACCTGGCCCTATGCGACTGAGCTAGCCGCTAAAGCTGGGTGACCAGCGCTGCGAAGCCGGCGATGAAGGAGGCTGAGAGGGCGACGAAGCCTTGGACCATGGTGCGGTGGACCGATTCGAACCCGGCTTTCATCTCACTGCGCAGTTCGCGAATTTCCCCCTCAACCTTGTCGAGACGCTTGTCGACTTCGTCAAAGCGGCGATCGACTTCGGCTCGGAAATCGTCAAGTCGCGCGTCTGTCCAGCTCTCCCTCATCAGGTGCATGATTGCACCGTAAACATTTCGGGCGCGCGGGTGGTGCGCGGAATGTCAGGTCTTTGTGACGCTGATGTGGAGGTCGCGGCCGTCGACTCTGATGGGGGCTGTAGCGGTGGCGTCGTAGGACACCGAGGTGGCCAGGACCTCGGCGGCTATATAGGGCTCGTGCTCGCGGGCTGCTGCGACTAGTTCGTCGTCGCCGTCGAGGGCCAGCTCAATGCGGTCGGAGATGTCGAGGCCGGCCGCTTTGCGGGCATTCTGGACGGCGTGGACGATCTCGCGGGCGAGGCCCTCGCGGCGCAGCTCGTCGTCGAGCTCCAGCTGCAGGGCAACGGCGTGGCCGGCCTCGGCCTCGACCTCGTAGCCCGCCAGCGGTTGCAGGGCGAGGGTGACCTCGTCGGGGGCGATCGTGTGCTCGTCGCCGTCGATGCTGATCCCGACCTCGCCGCCGTCGGCCATCACCTTGGCGACGTGGACAGGATCGAGCGCCTCGACCGCGGCGGCGACCTGGGGCATGCGCTTGCCGAAACGCGGGCCAAGCGAGCGGTAGTTGGGCTTGACCGCGTAGCTGACCAGGTCCGCCTCTTCGGAGACGAAGTCGAGCTCCTTGACGTTGAGCTCACTGGTGACCAGGTCGGCGCGGGCCTCGATCGCGGCGCGCTCGGCGTCGTTGGCGACGATCACGGCGCGCCGCAGCGGCTGGCGCACCTTGGCCTTGGCCTGGGCGCGGGCGGCGCGGCCGAGCTCGACCGTGAGCCGCACCGCCTCCATCGCCGCCTCCAGCTCGGAGTCGGCGAGGCCAGGGTCGGGCTCGGGGAAGTCGCGCAGGTGGACCGAGTCGGGACCGTCGCCGAGCTCTTCGCCCTCGCCGCCGGCGAGGTTGAGGTGGATCTCATCGGCGAGGAAGGGCGTGAAGGGAGCGAGCAGCGCGGCGACTTCGAGCAGGCAGTGGCGCAGGGTGGCGAAGGCGGCGCGGTCGCCGTCCCAGAAGCGGCGGCGCGAGAGTCGCACGTACCAGTTGGAGAGTTCCTCGACGTACGCGGCGATCGCCCGGCCGGCAGCGGTGCAGTCGAACTCGTCCATGTTGCTGCGCACCGTCGCGATCGTCGCCTGCAATCGCGAGAGAGCCCAGCGATCCAGATCCTCCCCAACGCTCCGCTGTTCGGCGTCCCCGCCATTCGAGGCAAAGGAACAGCGGAAGCCTTCGAAGTCGGCGGGGGTCAGGTCCTCGGCGTTGGCGTAGAGGACCCAGAAGGAGTAGGTGTTCCAGAGGGTTAGGAGGAACTGGCGGACCGATTCGCCGACGGTGTCGACCGAGAAGCGGTAGCCAGACCAGGGCTGCTGGGCGGTCAGGTAGTACCAGCGGAAGGCATCGGCGCCGTGGGCGTCGATCACGTCCCAGGGCTCGACCACGTTGCCCTTGCTCTTAGACATCTTCTGGCCCTCGGGGTCGAGGATCAGGCCGAGGCAGACGCAGTTGCGGTAGCTGCTCTGGTCGAAAAGGAGTGTGGACTCGGCGAGCAGGGTGTAGAACCAGCCGCGGGTCTGGTCGATCGCCTCGCAGATGAAGTCGGCGGGGAAGCGCTCCTTGAACAGCTCGTCGTTCTCGAACGGGTAGTGCAACTGGGCGAAGGGCATCGCGCCGCTGTCGTACCAGGTGTCGATCACCGACTTGACCCGGTGCATCTCACCGCCGCAGCTCTCGCAGTCCAAGACCACTTCGTCGATGTAGGGGCGGTGCAGGTCCTCGGGCACCTCTCCCCTCGCCCGCTCGCGCAGCTCGGCGACCGAGCCGGCACAGTAGCGCTCGCTGCAATCGCCGCTGGTGCAGTTCCAGATCGGCAGCGGCGTGCCCCAGTAGCGGTCGCGCGAGAGCGCCCAGTCGACGTTGTTCTCCAGCCACTTGCCGAAGCGCCCGTCCTTGATGTGCTCGGGGTGCCAGCCGATCGTCTCGTTGTTGGCGAGCAGCTGGTCGCGGACCTGCGAGGTGGCGACGTACCAGCTCGACTTGGCGTAGTAGAGCAGCGGCGTGCCGCAGCGCCAGCAATGGGGGTAGGCGTGCTCGTAGACCTGCTCACGGAAGAGCAGGCCGCGGGCGTCGAGGTCAGCGATCAATGCCTTGGTCAGCTCGGGGCCCTTGACGAACTGGCCCTCGAAGCCGCTGACGCGGCGATCGAAGCGGCCTTCGAGGTTGACCGGGTTGAAGAGCGTGCCGGCGTCGGTCGGGTCGAAGATGCCGTTGGCGGCGGCGACCGCATAGTCATCTTCGCCGAAGGCGGGGGCAATGTGGACGAGGCCGGTGCCGTCCTCGGTGGTGACGAAGTCGCCGGCTACGACGCGGAAGGCGTTGGCGGGCTCCTCCTCCAGCTCGAAGACCGGGCCCTTGTATTGGCGGCCGACCAGCGCGGAGCCCGACAGGCGCTCGAGCACCTCCACCTCCTCGCCGAGCACACGCTCGAGCAGTGGCTCGGCGAGGATCAGGATCTCCTCACCGCAGCGGGCCTTGACGTAAGTGACCTTGGGCGAAACCGCGACGGCGACGTTGCCCGGCAGCGTCCACGGCGTCGTCGTCCAGACCAGCATCGACTCCCCCGCCTCGCTGCCGTCTTCGCCGAGCAGCGGGAAGCGCACGTATATGGAGGGGTCCTCGACGTCCTGGTAGCCGAGCGCGACCTCGTGCGAGGAGAGCGCGGTGCCGCAGCGCGGGCAGTACGGGACCACCTTGTGTCCCTCGTAGAGGCGGTCCTTGTCCCAAAGCTGCTTCAGCGACCACCAGACCGACTCGATGTAGTCGTCATCGAGAGTGACGTAGGGGTCGTCGAGGTCGATCCAGAAGCCGATCCGCTCGGTCAGCCGGTTCCACTCCTCGACGTACTCGAAGACCGACTCGCGGCAGCGCTGGTTGAACTTGTCGATGCCGAGCTCCTCGATCTCCTGCTTGGAGGAGATGCCGAGCTGCTTTTCGACCTCGATCTCAACCGGCAGCCCGTGGCAGTCCCAGCCCGCCTTGCGCGGCACCCGGTAGCCGCACATCGAGCGGTAGCGCGGGTAGATGTCCTTGAAGACGCGGGCGAGGACGTGGTGGGAGCCGGGCCGGCCGTTGGCGGTCGGCGGGCCCTCGTAGAAGTTCCAGATCGGCGCGCTCTCGCGCTGCTCGAGCGAGCGCTTGAAGACCTCCCGCTCGCGCCAGCGTTCCAGCACCCGCTGCTCGAGCTCGGGGAAGGACTGCTTGGTGTCGACGGGGCGGAAGCCGGGCATGGACGGGTGATTCTAGGAGCGCTCGGCTCTGCTGCTGCTGACGGTGGCGATTGGTACGCAATAGTCTTCGCGCGTGGCCGCTTACGAGCTCAACGGCAAGGTGGCGCTGATCACCGGCGCCGCCCGCGGGATCGGCTTCGAAACGGCGCGCCAGCTGCACGCGCGGGGCGCCTCGATTGCGGTCGTCGACCTCGACGAGACCGAGGCGCGCGAGGCGGCGGAGCGGATCGGCGAGCGCACGCTCGGGATCGGCGCCGACGTCACCGATGCGGGGGCAATGCTGGCCGCCGTGGCGGAGACGGTCGAGCACTTCGGCGGCCTCGACATCGCGATGGCCAACGCCGGGATCGCGCCGCCCACGATCACGACGACGCGGGCGATGCCGGTCGAGGAGTGGGAGCGGGTGATCGACGTCAACCTGATGGGCGTCTGGCACACGGTGAGGGCGGCGCTGCCGCAGATCAGCGAGCGCAACGGCCAGGTCGTCATCGTCGCCTCGGCGGCGGCCTTCGTCAACGGCATGCTGATGAGCCCCTACGCGACCTCGAAGGCCGCGGTCGAGGCCTTCGGCCGCTCGCTGCGAGCCGAGCTGGCGCCGTTCGGGGCCAGCGCCAGCGTCGTCTACTTCAGCTGGATCGACACCAAGATGGTCCAGGACACCTTCGAGAAGCCGGGCACCAAGCTGCTGCAGGAGTTCTCGCCGGACTTCCTGCTCAAACGGACCACCCCCGCCGCCGCCGGGGCGGCGATCGTCGCCGGCATCGAGGAGCGGGCGCCGCGGATCTTCGCGCCGAAGTGGCTGCGCTACGTCTCCGCCTTCCGCGGCCTGATCAACCCGCTGCTCGAGCGCCGGGTCGAGCGCGACTCGCGCATGGCCGCTGCGGTGCGCAAGGCCGAGGAAGTTGAAGCGGGCGCGGCCGACGCCTCCACCCCGGTCGCACCGCGTTAGGCTGCCCGCCGCATGCCCGTCTATGACTTGAACGGCAAGGTTGCGCTGGTCACCGGTGCTGCCCGCGGCATTGGCTATGAGACGGCGCGCCAGCTGCACCTGCGCGGCGCCTCGGTCACGGTCCTCGACATCGACGCCGCCGAGGCGCACGAGGCCGCCGAGCGGATCGGCCCGCGGGCAATCGGGCTGGCCACCGACGTCACCGACCACAGTGCCGTGATGCAGTCCGTCGCCGAGACGGTCGATCGCTTCGGCGGGCTCGACGTCGTCGTCGCCAACGCCGGCATCGCCCAGAAGCAGATGGCGACGGTGCGCGGCATCGGCGTCGAGGAGTGGGAGCGGGTCTTCGAGGTCGACATGCTCGGCGTCTGGCGCACGGTGCGGGCGGCGCTGCCGCAGGTCGTCGAGCACCAGGGTCACGTCGTCGTCACTTCCTCGGTCTACGCCTTCGTCAACGGCATGCTCAACAGCCCCTACGCCGTCGCCAAGTCCGGGGTCGAGTCACTGGGTCGCTCCCTGCGGGCCGAGCTGACGCCGCTCGGCGCCAGCGCCAGCGTCGCCTACTTCGGTTTTGTCGATACCAAGCTGGTCCAGGACGCCGTCGCGGCCAACGGCGACCGCATGCAGCAGAACCTGCCCGAGTTCCTGCGCAAGCGGATCACGCCCGACCAGGCCGGCGCCGCGGTGGTGCGCGGGATCGAAGAACGGGCGCCGCGAATCTTCGCGCCGAAGTGGTGGCGCTACGTCTCCGCCTTCCGCGGCCTGATCAACCCGCTGCTCGATGGTCGCATGGACAGCGATTCACGGGTCCTGACGACGATTCGCGAAGTCGAGGCCGAAGCGGACGAGCAGGGCGCGACCGCAGTCTCCGCGGTCTCGAATTAGTCCGAGCTAGCAGTCGCCAGTCGAGACGATCACGTCCTCGGACGGGATGCGCACTGTTTCCTGTGCACTCTGGTCGAAGATGAGGACCTTGCCGTCGCTTTCGCCGAGCAGCCTCAGGTAGTGGCAATCGCGGGGGAGTTTGATCAGCTCAGAGCTGGTCCATGTGACTTTGGCCGGCAACGCCCGCCAAGGAAGCACCCGACCCCCGGCGTCACCGTCGTCCTTGACCTGGTCGGCGTTGGTGAACGCTATGACCGGCAACAAGAGCACCAGCAGCGGCATGGTCGCGAGGCTGCTCATCGTCAGGAACGTCGACAGACCCAGGGTGCGTTCCCGCCTGTTCGACTCGTCGGCGAGCACGATGACGCGACGCACCGCACCCAGCCGCAAGACGAGCTGCGGCACGACCAAGAAGCTGACGAGCGCGACGCCCAGCGCGATCCGCGTTGCGACCGGGTCATCGTCGAGGAAGGCGAAATAGAGAAACACGGCGAAGGCAAGGACGATCGGCCCCCAAGTGAGGGCGAAGATGCGCCGCCGCTTGCCTGGCTCTTGCGCCAACCGCAGCCGCTGGGCCGCCGCAATGACCCGAGTGTGCGGCGTGACCGCAAGCCAGTAGAGGATCGTCAGCGCCAAGGCGTAGAGCAGCGTCACACCGAGGAACGTGACGCCTTGGCGCAGCACCTCGTCGTTGCTGAAGCCAGCCTCCTCAGGGGTCATGTCGAACTGGTTGTAAAAGATGGCCATCGAGATTCTCAGCACGGCGTAGAGGACCCCGGCGGCGGCGGCGAGCGCGGGCGCGGGATGGTCGCGCGCCCAACGGAACACCTGCCGGGTGAGCGATGGGGAAGCGTCGACGCTGTGGTGGACGGTTAGTCGCTCCACCTTGCCGTCGTCATCGAGCTCGATGACGCAGAGCTCGAGGCGAGGCTTGCCGATCGAGCTGCTGACCAGCCAGCGAAAGACGTATCGGCTGCCGCTCGGAGAGAGCGTGCCCTTCAATTTGACCCAGTGCTCTGGGTCCAGCATCTCCTCGCCGATCAGATCGCTGATCGCACCCCGGCCAACCACCCTGCGCCGCTCGCGGTCGGTGAACGTGCACCGATCCGAAAGCACCTCTGCGAGCAGCCGGCTGCGTATCTTCGGCTCGCTCTCGTTGCGAGCGACAATCAGCTTCTTGACGACGCCCTTGGGTTGGTCAGTCCCGCCGCCCATTGCTCAACGCTATTCGAGCTTGCGGACTTTTTGCAGCGCGGGTGAGGTTCAGCGACTCAGCCGCTCCAGCAGGCAGATGACCGACTCGTAGTCGGCGCCGGTGGCGCGGCTGAGGCCGATCTCGCAGGTGCGGTTGTTGGAGAGGTGGGCGTCGAAGTCGCGGCCCGCCAGCTCTTCGGCCTGGGGCCGGGTCGCCGCGGCGGTCAGCTCGGGGTGGGAGATGCCGCGGTCGCCGGCGAAGCCACAGCAGGTCGCCGAGGGAGCGACGTAGACCTCGTCAGCGAGGGCGCCGGCAAGCGAGCGCAGGCGCGGCGCCAGGCCCATGTGGCGGCTGGCGCAGGTCGGGTGGACCGTGGCCGAGCCGACCTTGCTCTCTATACGTGAGCTCGGGCAGGAGCCGGTCGTGAGCCCAGGCGACCGAGTCGAGAATCGTCAGCTTGGCCAGCCGCTCAGCGTTCTCCTCAGAGAGCACCCCGTCGCCGGGATCGGCGATCCCCTGGGTGCAGGAGGCCGCATCGACCACGATCGGCAACGCCCCCTCGGCGCTCCACCCCCAGACCCGCTCAACCATCTCGTTCGCCTTGTGCCGGTGAGCCTCACCGAACCCCTTCGAACCCCAGGGCAGCCCACAGCAACTCCCGGCAACGTCGTCGGGAACCCAAACCGGCATCCCGGCACGAGCCGACACCGCCACCAGCGCCTCGACCGGGTTCCCATCGAAGATCCGGTTGGTGCAACTGGGCACGTAGACCGCGGCGGCGCTTTGGGGAGGAGAGGGTGACCCCCTCCGACACTCCCCGCTTTTGTCGGGGGGGGTCACCCTCTCCTCCCCACTGGGCGGCTCCGGGCAGACCGCGCCCACGCTTGGTCCGCCTCACTAGTGGTCCACCGAGACGGAGGGCTGCGCGCGACGCCTTCTCGACCGTCTTCCACCGTTTCGCGGTCGCCAAAGCCGCCGCTTCGGCCCGCTCACCATGCCGCTGCTTACGCATTTCCTTGACCATCGCGCCGGTGTCGATGCCGACCGGGCAGGCGAGCTGGCAGGAGCCATCGGCGGCGCAGGTCTCCAGCGAGTCGTACTCGTACTCCTCCAGCAGCGCTTTCTGCAGCGGCGATCCCGCCGGCTGGCGCGCCATCTCGCGGCGCAGGACGATGCGCTGGCGCGGCGTCGTGGTCAGGTTGCGGCTGGGGCAGACCGGCTCGCAGAAGCCGCACTCGACGCAGGTCGTCGCCGACTCCTCGATCGCCGGCGTCGTTTTGAGGTTGCGCAGGTGGACGTCGGGGTCACGGTTGAGGACGACGCCCGGGTTGAGCACGCCGTCGGGGTCGGCGAGCTGCTTCACCCGCCACATCAGCTCGGTCGCCCGCTCCCCCCACTCGCGCTCTACATAAGGGGCCATGTTGATCCCGGTGCCGTGCTCGGCCTTGAGCGAGCCGTCGTACTTGCCGACGATCAACTCGACCAGCTTGGCCATGAAGGCCTCGTAGCGCTCGAGGTCCTCCTGCTTGGCGAAGTCGGGGGTGAGCATGAAGTGCAGGTTGCCGGCGGAGGCGTGGCCGGCGACGCCGGGCAGGAAGCCGTGCTCACCGAGCAGCGCCTGCAGGTCGCGGGCGCCCTCGGCGATCCGCTCCGGCGGCACGCAGACGTCCTCGACGATCAGCGCCGTGCCGGGCAGGCGCAGGCGGCCGATCAGCCCGTGCAGGCCCTCGCGCACCCGCCAGGCGAGCTCGATCCCCTCGGCCTCGCGGGTGAAGTCGATCGGCCGGATCGTCTCGTGGCCGGCGAGGATCTGCTCGGCCCTGGCGACCTGGGCGGCGAGCGCCGCCTCGTCCTCGCCGCCGTACTCGACCAGCAGCACCGCCGACTCCGGCGGCAGCTCTTTCCACTCCTCCGGCGCGCCGACCATGTTCCAGGCGGCGGTGATCAGCGCCGGGGCGACCATCAACTCGACCGCGGTGGCGCCGCTGTCGACGAAATCGCGCACGGTCGCGATCGCCTCCTCGATGCCGAAGAAGTGGATCCAGGCGGTGGTCGTGTGCGAGGGCTGCGGCACCGTCTCGAAGACCGCCTCGGCGACGAAGGCGAGCGTGCCCTCGGAGCCGACGACGAGGCGACGGAAGATCTCCAAGGGCTCGTCGGCATCGAGGAAGGCGCAGAGCCGGTAGCCGGTGGTGTTCTTGATCGCGAACTTGCGGCGGATGCGCTCGCTCAGCTCGGCGTCGGCGCGGATCTCGTCGCGGATCGCTTCCAGGCCAGCGACGAGCTCGGGCTCCTCGGCGGCGAAGCGCTCCGCGGCGCCGGGTTCGGCGGTGTCGATCTTCGTGCCCGAGGCGAGCACCAGCGTCAGCGAGCGCACGGTCGAGTAGGAGTCCTTGCTCGTCCCGCAGCGCATCCCGCCCGAGTTGTTGGCGATCACACCGCCGACGCAGGCGATGTCGGTGCTGGCCGGGTCGGGGCCGAGCTTGCGGCCGTGCGGGGCGAGCACCCGGTTGGCGTGACCGAGCACGGTGCCGGGCTTGACCCGGGCGCGCCCGCCGCCGTCCTCGACCGCGACGCCGCCGAAGTGGCGGCGCACGTCGACGAGGATGCCGTCGCTCTGGCCCTGGCCGTTGAGGCTGCTGCCGCCGGCGCGGAAGGTGACCGGGATGCCGCTGCGCTTGCCGAAGGCGAGGACCTTGGCGACGTCCTCGGCATCGTGGGCCATCACCACCGCCCGCGGCAGCAGCCGGTAGGGGCTGGCGTCGGAGGCGTAGCGGACGATGTCGCTGGCGCGGGCGAGCACGCGGTCGGCGCCGAGCAGCTGCTCGAGTTCGCCGCGCAGCGGCTGGGCGACCCCGCCGGCAAGGCTGTCGGGGGCGCGGTCGGGCGCCGGCTCCGAGGGAGGCGGCGCCAGCTTCCTCTCCAGCAGCGCCATGGTCAGTCCAGCCTAGAAGAGGGACATTCCCGGCGTCACCGGGACTTCGACCAGCTCGGGCTGGGACGAGGCGAAGGCCTTCTCCAGAGCACCCCGCACCTCGTCGCGGTCCTTGACCCGGGTCGCGTTGACGCCGTAGCCCTCGGCCACCGCGGCGACGTCGAGCTTGGGCAGGTCGAGGCCGGGTGCGCCTGCTACCTGCTCGACCTCGGCGAACCACTTGAGGATCGCGTACTCCTCGTTGCGCACGACCAGGAAGGTGACCGGGACTTTGTAGGCGACGGCGCTCCAGAAGGCGCTGACCGCGTACTGGACCGAGCCCTCGCCGATCACGCAGACGACCGGGCGGTCGGGCTGGGCCAGCTGCACGCCGAGCGAGGCGGCGAGGCCGAAGCCGAGGCCGCCACCGGCGGCGAAGTAGTAGCTGCCGGGGCGCGAGAGGCGCAGCTGGTTGCGCAGGGCGAGGGTGCTGGAGGGCGACTCGAGCACGACGATGCCGTCCTCGGGGAAGACCTCGCCGAGCGCTGTGTGCACGGTCGAGGGGTTGAGCGGATCGGTGGGCGGGATTTCCTGCGGGCCCTGGTTGGGCTCGGGCGCCGGGCCGGCTCGACTCGGGCACCTCGGCGAGCAGCGCCTGCACGGTCAGCTTGACGTCGGCGACGAGCGCATCGCCCATCGGCGCCCGGGCGGCCTCGTCGGGGTCGCTGGTGATCGCGACCAGCTTGGCGCCCTCGGGCAGCAGCGGGCCGGGGATGTAGGGGTAGTAGGGGAAGACCGAGCTGCCGACGACAAGGATCAGGTCGTGGCCCTCGAGCGTCTGCGCCACCGGGCCGATCGCCGGCGGCAGCACGCCGCGGTAGTTGGGCGTGGTTCTCGGGGAAGCCGATGCGTCCGCCGCCGGGGGCGGGAGTCGCCCAGACCGGCAGGTGCTGGCGCTCGGCGAGGGCGATCGCGTCATCCCAGGCGCCGGAGGCGTCGATGTCGGGGCCGGCGACCATCACCGGGTTGGTGGCGGCCTCGAGCCGGTCGGCGAGGGCGCGGACCGCGGCCGGGTCAGCGGCCGCGCGGCCGCTGACCTTGCGGGTGATCGCCTCGCGCGCGTCGGCCGGGTCGACCTCGGCGTACCAGTCGTCCATCGGCAGCGAGACGAAGGTCGGGCCCTTGGGCGGCAGCCCGGCGAGGTGGGCGCCATGGGCGAGGGCGAGCGGCACGTCCTCGGCCCGGGCCGGCTCGAAGGCCCACTTGACCAAGGGGTGGGGCATGCGGATCGCGTCGCGGTTGGTCAGGTTGGCCTGCAGGGTGATCTGCGCCCGCGCCTGCTGGCCGGCCGTGATCAGCAGCGGCGAGTGGTTGGCCTGGGCGTTGAAGATCGCCCCCATCGCGTTGCCGACGCCGGGAGCGGTGTGCAGGTTGGCCATCGTCGTGCGGCCGCTGGCCTGGGCGTAGCCGTCGGCCATGCCGACCACCACCGCCTCCTGCAGGCCGAGCACGTAGCGGAAGTCGGAGGGGAAATCGGCCAGCATCGGCAGCTCGGTCGAGCCGGGGTTGCCGAACATCGTCGTCATCCCCAACTCCCGGAAGAGATCGAAACTGGCCTCGCGAACCGTTGGCATACCGAGCGGAACCCTACCGGTGAGTTGCTGTTCTCAAGTGAGTCCCTTGCGGGGCCGATTAGAGAGACCATGGCAACGCTCGCTGAGAAAACCGGCCGCGCCCTGCTCGCGATAGCCGCGGTGCTGGCGCTCTGCCTGCTCGTCGCCGCCTCCGCCAACGCGGGGCCGACCTCGACCAGGCTGGCTCTACGCGACGGGAGAAATCGTGCCGCTGCCGGCCTCGGTCCCGCACGAAGAAGGCGACATGGTCGACAAGCGCATCGTCGCCGACCTGCGCTGGATCGCCGCCCGCTACCCGATCTACGTCACCGACGGCTACTCCGGACCGCTGCCCAGCGGCGAACACGCCGGCTGCAACCAGTGCCACGTGCGCAACTCCGACCACTACAACGGCCTCGCCGTCGACATCGTGCCGCTCACCCCGAGCAGCAAATGCGATGCCAACTGGACCGCCATCACCAGCCTCGCCGAATGGGCCGAGCCGTTGCAGAACCAGCCGGCTCCGCCCTTCCGCTGGGTCGGCTACGACGGCGACGCCGGCCACGGCTGCGGCCACCACCTCCATCTCTCCTGGCAGCACTCGCCGGTTGCCCAGTTCCAGCTCGCCGAATGGGTCGAAGTCTTCCCCACCGGCCCGGCTACCGGCCGCAAGCCCCGTCCCAAAGCGCCGCCGCAGAAACTCCCAACCGGTCCTCCCGGCGGCTTCGGCACGATCCACTCGGGCGGCGTCTCACCCCGCGGCGACTGACGCGAATCCCAAGTGAAACGCGTTGTGGCCCCAGTGGGGAGATAAAACGTTGCACCTCGTAGGATTGCCCGCCGATGCGCTCGCCTGCTCTCATCTCCCTCGCGGTTTGCGCAGTCCTTCTCTTCGCTGGCTGCGGCCAACCGAGTGACACCACACCGGTCGCTTGCCTGGAAGGGAACGGCACATACCTGCGCGCCCTCGGTGCTGCGCCCGGAGCAGTGACCCTCGACGGCGAGACACCGATCAGCGACTGCCTGGCCGAGAACCAGAAGGCGGGCGACCTGGCCGCGGTTGGCACGACGATGTTGGCGGTGGCGACGAAGCTCAACGCGGAGGCGCGGGCCGAGCCGGGAGGCGAGGCCAACCTGCGGCTCGGCTACCTGCTCGGCGCTGCCGAGCGCGGTGCCGAGAGCACCAGCGGCATCCACAGCGATCTGATCCGGCGACTCTCCGCTGCGGCCCGCTACAGCCCCGACAACCGGCCGCTCTCCCCCGTCTTCCTGCGCACCTACCGCCAGGGCTTCGACGCCGGCGAAGCGGGCGGCTGAATACCCTCCCCCTACAACGACTTCGATGGAGGCACAGACCTTGACTGAGCAGCTCTGGGGTGGCGAGACCACCAAGGCCGTCGACAACTTCCCGGTTTCCGGCGAGCCCGTTCCCGTTCCCGTCGTCCGCTGGCTGGGCCGGCTCAAGGCCGCGGCGGCGCTGGTCAACGGCGAGCTCGGCGTGCTCGACCAGGCAGTGGCCGAACGGATCGCCGCTGCCGGCGACGCGGTCGCCGCGGGCGAACACGACGACCAATTCCCGGTCGACATCTTCCAAACCGGCTCCGGCACCTCCTCCAACATGAACGCCAACGAGGTGCTCGCCAACCTCGCCGGCGACGGGGCCCACCCCAACGACCACGTCAACATGGGGCAGTCCTCCAACGACGTCTTCCCCTCCGCCGTCCATCTGGCGGCGCTGGGCGAGGTGACGCACGACCTGCTGCCGGCGATGGGCGCCCTGGAGACCTCGCTCGAGGCCAAGGCGGAGAAGTTCGCCGACGTGGTCAAGGCCGGCCGCACCCACCTGATGGACGCGGTCCCGGTCACCCTCGGCCAGGAGTTCGGCGGCTACGCGGCGCAGGTGCGGCTCGGCATCCAGCGGGTCGAGGCGACGCTGCGCCGGGTCGGCCAGATCCCGCTCGGCGGCACCGCCACCGGCACCGGGCTCAACACCCACCCCGAGTTCGCCGCCAAGGTGCGCGAGCGGCTCGCGGTCGAAACCGGGCTCGACATATCCGCGCCGCTCGACCGCTTCGAGGCGCAGGGCAACCGCGACTCGCTGGTCGAGCTCTCCGGCGCGCTCAAGGTCTACGCCGTCTCGCTCAACAAGATCGCCAACGACCTGGCGCTGATGGGCTCCGGTCCGCGCGCCGGGCTCGCCGAGCTGCGCCTGCCGGAGCTGCAGAAGGGCTCCTCGATCATGCCCGGCAAGGTCAACCCGGTGATCCCCGAGGTCGTGATCCAGGTCGCCGCCCAGGTGATCGGCAACGACGCCGCGATCACCGTCGCCGGCAGCCAGGGTCAGTTCGAGCTCAACGTGCGGGTGCCGCTGATCGCCCGCAACCTGCTCGACTCGATCAAGCTGCTCGCCTCCGCCTCGCGCCTGCTCGACGAGAAGTGCGTCACCGGGCTCGAGGCCAACGAGGAGATGACGACGCGCCACGCCGAGGCCACCCTGGCCACGGCCACCGCGCTCAACCCCCACATCGGCTACGACCGCGCCGCCGACATCGTCAAGACCGCGGCCGAGTCAGGCCGCTCGCTGCGCGAGGTCGCGCTCGAGCAGGGCGTCGAGCCCTCGGTCCTCGAGGAGGCACTCGACCACCGGCGGATGGCTAGGCCGCACGAGTAAGGGCTCGCGTTCGTCAGGAGGCGTACCGAGACTTTGCAGTCGCGACCAGGGCCTCGGCGCGCCGGAAAGCGCGCTTCCGCTGGTCGGCGGTGACCGGCGGAGCACCGTATCCTGCCCGCGTCTTCATCTGCAGAAGAGCGCGCAAATCGTTCCCTAGCCGTGTCCCGTCGGGAGTCACCTTCGACAGCTCGGCAATCGCCTGCAGATGGTCCTGGCCCTGGACGAAATGCCCCAGCGCCTTGCAACAGATCACATCGGAAGCCGCAATTCCCGCGTGCACGCACAGCGTGACAACCGCATCGCCGACATCCTCCTCGTCATCCGCCAGATCCCTGGCCATTGCTGCCACTTCGAGGAACTGCTCGGCCTTCGCGAGCCTCCCGGACACGATTTCGTCGTCGCAGTCTCGCAATCGAGTCCGGGACGTCATTTCCCAGCCTCTCCAAGCAAGCGACGCAAAGAGTGTCGCGAGCCATACAGCTCAATGCCATCGGCGAGGGCCTCTTCGACCACGCGGCGGACCGCCGCGCTGCTCAACTCGCCTTCGTCGTACTCGAGGATTCGCGTGTCGTTACCGCTCCAGGCGCTCCCCAAGTTTTCAAGCTGGGCCAGCTGCTCGCGCCACTTGCCGGCTTCCTCGCCGACCTCCAGAGGCCGGACCACAAGCAGATCAAGATCGCTTGTAGGACCTGCTCCGCCGCGCGCAACCGAACCGAACACCAAAGCCGAGTGGGGAGCGGGATCCCAGGTGGAAATCGCGTTGCGCAGACCGTCAACGAGCTGCCCGCGCAGGGAGACGAGCCCTTCTATGTAGGGAGCTGCCAGATGCTCGCGGTTAAGTGCGTAGAGATTCGCCCGGCCAGCCCGACGCCTGAGCACGACGCCTTGTTCGACCAACCGATCGGCCGCGTTGCGAATCCCGTTTTCCGAGCCATGTGCAACTACGCGGTGAATGCGTCTTCCGCTGAACTCCTCATTTGCTCCTGCGAGCACAGCGAGGACATCGCCGTCGAGCGTAGGCGTGACAACCGTCAGTGGGCGCCTGAAGTCCATTCTCTATCCGCATAATAGTAGCGATATACGAATAATAGTGCGGGATTCACCCATGGTTGTGCATATATCGCCCTGCCTACGCGCCAGCAAAACGCTAGCGCGGGTCGGGCAACAGCAGCTCCACGTTGCGGTCTTTGGCTTCCCCTTCGCCCAGCGGGGCGCCGGACTGCAGGTCGTTGAAGGACATCGTGCGGCCGACCGAGGCGAGGTCGTTGAGGTCCATGCCGGTGGCCGCAGTCCCGGGAGCCGGAGCGGCCGCTTGGCCGACGTGGTCGAGGATTGTGCCGAAGATCGAGAGGGTGCCGTCGTGGTTGTCGAAGACCTCGAGCAGGCGGCTCTGCTGCGGCCAGTCGGCCTCGGCCGCGACCCGGATGCTCCAGAAGCCGCCGGGGCCGCTCGGGTTCGGGAAAGAGTTGACGAGGTTGTCGTGGGAGTGGCCGGCGACCCAGGCGATCGCGTTGGGGAATTCGTGCAGCAGTTTGACCGCGTCGGCCTCGAGGTGGATCGGCGACGAGCTGCGCGGGTCGAGGTCGCAGCCGGGGTTGACGTCGTGCCCGTGCGCGTCGTTGAGCAGGCAGGGCGGCGCCAGCTCGTCGACGGCGTCGGCGGTGAGGCTCTCCGGCGCGTGGTGGCTGAAGAGCACGACGAGTTCGTCGGCCGCGGTCGCCGCTTCGAGCTGACCGCGCAGCCATTTGAACTGGGGGTCGTCGATGTTGCCGTCGGCGGTGGTGTTGCCGGTCGGGGTGACGATCGTGCCCGCCTCGGCGACCGTGTCGACGGCGATGAAGCGCATTCCCGGCGTCGGGCTCCAGGCGTAGTAGCCGGCGGCGCCTTTGGAGGCCGATTCCTGCGCCGGGTCGATCAGGTCGAAGCCGTGGCCGTCGGCTTGGCTGCCGGCCTTGAAGACGTCCTTGTACTGCTTCTTTGAGACGAAGCGCCGCTTCGGGTCGCCCGGGACGAAGATCAGGTTCTGGGGTTTGGTCAGCAGGGTGCTGAGCAGGTTCGTCGGGTTGAGCAGCGAGGTCAGCAGGGCCGCCGCGTTTTCGGGGTTGGAGACCGGGCCGATCGGCTTCAGGCAGCCGGTGGCGACCGCCTCGAAGGCAGCGTTGGCCGCGGCGTTGCCCTGCACCAGCGCGTCGTGGTTGCCGAAGGCGACGTAGGAGGGAACGTCGAGCCCGGCCGCGGTGAAGGATTTCTGCGCCTGGTCCATCAGGCCCGGGTATTTGGGCCAGGCGGCGTGCGGGCCGGCCGGACTGTTGGGATCGTAGAACTCCGGGAAGGTGCCCTCGAAGTAGTCGTTGTAGTCCTGCACGCCGGTGTAGCGGGCGGCCTCGGCGGCGCCGGGGACGAACAGATTCGGGCAGAGCAGGTTCGAGTATTTGCTCTTGTCGACGCCGCTGTTGGGGTTGAGCGGGCCACCCTCGAGCAGGGTCCGCACCCATTCGGTCTCGTTCAGCTGCTGGCTGTCGGCGGAGTCGCCGGTGTCGATCGTGAAGTCCATCGGCCGGTGCGCGCCGCTGCCGTCGGCGACCGGGGCTGCCGCGGTGAACTGGTCCATCTGGCGGATCATCGCGTCATCGATCTGGGGCTCGAGCGCCTCCCAGGGCCGCCAGGCGGCGCCGAAGGGGAGGTTGAGCGGGGTCGAGAGCGGGTCGATGACCTCGAGCCGGGCCGGCGACTCCTCATCGGCGAGCTGGAAGTCGGAGAGCTGGCCGAAGTAGGCGAGCGAGGTGCGGGTTTCGGCGCGGTTGGCGCCGGCGGTGGCCAGTTCCTGGCGCAGCGTGTAAGGCTCGCCTTCGCCGAGCTGCAAGAAGCGGAAGGCACCGGCACCGGTCGGGACGACCCGCTGTTCGAGCGTGCTCTGCCCTTCGGTGTCGGAGACCGCGGCGGAGCTGGCGGCCGCCATCGTCAGTGCCACGGCCAGGACCGCAAACGCGATGCCGATCCGGATCGATACTCCTCGCAGCTTCATTCGTTCTCTCCCCTTCGCTCGATGGACCTGAAGAGAGGGTACCCAATTTTTACTACGGAACTACCTGAGCTATTGCAGGGTGATGAAGCGCTCCTCGGTCAGCTCCTGCACGGCGAAGGCGGGCCCCTCGCGGGTGTTGCCGGAGTCCTTGACGCCGCCGTAGGGCATCTGGTCGGCGCGGAAGGTCGGCACCTCGTTGATCAGCACGCCGCCGAACTCGAGCGTGTTGGCGGCTTCGAGGCCGCGGCCGATGTCGCGGGTGAAGACGCCGGCCTGGAGGCCGAACTTGGAATCGTTGGCCAGCTCCAGGGCCTCGCCGAACTCGCCGTAGGTGTCGATCGTGGCGACCGGGCCGAAGATCTCCTCGCACCAGACCTTGGCCTCGCGGGACGGCGAGCCGAGCAGGGTCGGGGAGAGGCAGCGACCCTCGTCGGCCAGCTCTCCGCCGCTCAGCAGCGTGGCGCCGGAGGCGACCGCCTCATCGATCCATTGCTTGACCCGGTCGCGGTCGTCAGGGGTGATCAGCGGGCCGACGTCGGTCTCAGAGTCGAGCGGGTCGCCGACGCTGAGCTTCTGAGTGTTGGCGATAAGACGCTCGGTAAAGGCGTCAGCTATCTCCTCCTGGACGAGGATCCGCTGGATCGAGATGCAGCTCTGGCCGGCGTGGGAGAAGGCGTGGATCTGGGCCTTGTCGGCGGCGGCCTCCCAGTCGCCGTCGGAGTGGACGATCAGCGGCGCGTTGGAGCCGAGCTCGAGGTTGACCTTCTTGTGGGGGACGCGACTGCGGATGTCCCAGCCCACCCCGGCGGAGCCGGTGAAGGTGATCGCCTTGGTGAGCTCGTGCTCGACGATCGCGTTGCCGACCTTCGAGCCGGGGCCGGGGATGACGCTGAGCCAGCCGTCGGGGAGCCCGGCCTCGCCGAGGATCGCCGCCAGCTTCAGGGCCGAGATCGGCGTCTGGCCGGCCGGCTTGAGCACGATCGCGTTGCCGGCGGCAATCGCCGGCCCGAGCTTGTGGGCGACCAGGTTGAGTGGGAAGTTGAAGGGGCTGATCGCGCCGACGACCCCGTAGGGCACGCGCAGCATCACCCCGAGCTTGCCGATCCCGGCGGAGGAGGCCTCCATCGGCACCGTGCCCCCGGTCAGCTTGCGCGCCTCGGTCGCCGAGAAGGTCAGCGTGTCGACGCAGCGCTGCGCCTCGGCCGTGGCGGTCTTGATCGGCTTGCCCGCCTCAGCAGCGATCGTCAGTGCCAGGTCCTCGACCCTCTCGCCGACCAGCTCGGCAGCGCGGTCGAGCGTTGCCGCCCGCTCGTGCTGGGGGAAGTCAGCGGAGAGGAAGGCCTCCTGAGCGGCGGCAACCGCCCGCTCAACCGTCGCCGCGTCGCCAAGCGCAATCCGCCCCACGGGCGAGCCGTCATAGGGGCTCTTGACCTCGCCCCACTCGCCACTCTCGACCCACTCGCCCGCAGCGAGCAGCTTGTGATCGACCGCGTCCACCGTCTGCGTTGCCATTCCGACCTCCTCTGAGCTTGAGGCCAGCCTAGCGCTCGGCTCTGGTCCCCGAAAAGCGCCGGGTGCCTAGAAAGCAAAGGGCCGCGCCGAAGCGCGGCCCTTTCAACCTCTCCGCAAGAAAAGGCAACTCATCTCGCTAGGGCTCAGCTGATCCCGTATTTGCCGCTTGGGGTCCAGCTCAGACTTCCGGTCCATGTCTGCGCGCCGATCTGAGGCGAACTAAGCGTCCCCCCCAGAGTGGTACTGGCAATCGCGCTGGTGTTGTTAGGAGTGGCGAGCATTGCGCCGCTGAAAGTCCAAGCTTTGCAGCCGTTGCCAAATTGGACTTCAAACGGGAATTTGGTGATGTTGATCGTTTTACTCGCCGTCAGGGAAACCGCCCAGGGCAGTTCTTTGGCGACGATTTTGGCCGTGCCGCATTCCGTTTTGCGAGCGCCGGACAAGACGCATTCGCCCGGAAAGCTGAGCGCCGTGATTTCCCCTTTTTCTCCCGGCCGCAGAGTCAGGCTGCCGCTGGCAGAGCATTCGATGCCGCCGAAGGCGGCGTTGGACCATTTGATGCCGCCACTAAGGGTGACGATGTTTTCCTGGCGGTTGATGCCGAATTTGGCGGCCGGTTTGACCGGCAGGGCGCCGGAGACAATCAGATTGGCGGGAAGACCAACATGGGGAACGGTGCCCGAAAGCGAGACGCTCGAGATCGATTTGGCGTTGTCGGGGGTGGCGGTGATTGTGCCGCCGCTGGTTTCAAACTGAGCTGGGCAGTTCGGATTGCCTTCGATGGGCTGCATGTTGTAGGTAATTTTGCCCAGCGTGATCGCCATCGTCCGCACGCCAGCCGTTTTTTCAACCGCTTCGACTGGCCACCAGTTAGACACGGTAGCCGAGGTCACTTTCGAGCACGTCGTTTTGAGCAAGCCGTTCAGTTTGCAGCTCGCCGGGTTGATGGAGTTTTCATAGAACACGCCTTCGGTGCCAGCGACGAGGATTCCGGCAGCAGTCATGGTGCATTCGACGCCGCCGGTGGCCGCGTGAGTGAGTTTCATCGGGCCTTCGAGCGAGATGGACTGTTCGCCCGTAAGTGTGGAGCCGCCATTGGTCCACTGCAGCGGTTCGGTGATCGGCGTGCCGCTTTCGGTCCACTGTGCGGCCGAAGCAGATGCTGGCACCGCCAGAGCCATCGCGGCAATGGCAAGCAGCAACATGGTCTTGATCGATCTCATGCTTATTCCCTCCTGGGACTGGATGGATTCCCTGCCGAGCACCCTTTAGGGGCTCGCGGGCACTCGTGGGAGCGCCTACTACGAGCCTCTTGGGGATCCAGTGGTCCCCAAGAGTCAATTCGCATACCTAATCCCATGCGTGCTACCCAAATCGGGAGTGAATGCGCGCGGGTAAGGTGCTGGTTACCTACCCGAGCTCACCCATTGCGTCTATGCGCAGCGCTGCCTCAAGCTCGCTCGTGCAGATACTCAAGGAGCGCCCGAGCCTTTTCTCAACCATGCCAAGCCGGTTGGTCACGGTCTTACGTGTCACTCCCAATGCCGCGGCCGCCGAGGAGAGGTTGCGCCCGGCCTCAAAGTAGGCCCGCAATGTCTGCCGCAATGCCTCCCCTCCATCGCGCTCGGCTTCCAGGGGCTCCAGGTAGAGCCGGCGCAGGGAGCGGACCAGGAGCTCGTCGCGCAGGACCGAGGCGAGCAGAGCGACGTCGGCGTAGCGAACCGCCTTCCCTTGGCCCCGCCCGGCGATCGGCCACGCCACCTTGGCCTGGCGATGGGTGAGCCGCCAGCCCTCCATCCCCTGGGCGGGCTCGCCGATCGCCAGTCTCGTCTCCTCGCTCAAGCCGTCCGCGGCGGTCTTCAGCTCATCGGGGTCCGTCGGCCTGTTGGATCCAAGCCAGGCCCACAGGGTCTGCTCCTCAACGGTGACCGAGAGCACTCGGCGATCGAAGGAGTTGGCGAGCTCACAGACCACCTCCCCCGCCCGCGGCCCGGCCGCCACCAGGCCGAGGTGGTGGCCCTCGAAGTCATAGGCGAGCTCGGAAGCGTCCAAGAACTCACCTGCCAAGAGGCGGCGGACGTGTGAGGCGCGGCGCTCCTCGATCGAGCCGCTTGTCCCCGGCACGGCACGTGAGTACTCATCGCTGACCGCGGCGACGAGGCGATCGAGGATCCGTGAGAGCCCGCCCATCATCCGCTGCACGGTGGGTCCGTCGAAGAGGCCACCGTCTTGGGCCTCACCGATCATGAAGTCACCGAGCAGGGAAAAGCCGGCGAAGTAGCGGCGCAGGACCGTGTCGAGGCTGACGCCGCTTCTTGCCGCTAAGCGCGCCTGGGCCAGGAGCTCAGCCGGAACGGCGGGGGCTCGCTGCTCGCCGAATGAGATCGCGCTCAAGCCGTACTCGATCGCGATCCCAACCGCCCCCCGCAGTCCCTGGGCATAGCTTGAGTCCTCGGCTTCGATCGGGTCGGCGACCAAGTAGACCCTGGCCAAGATCGCCGCCTCGATCTCTGCGCGGCGGTCATGCAGGCGTTTGGCCAGTGCGCTTGCCCGCTCGCGCTCTCCTGCCATTGCCTCGCTCAGTGATAAAGCAAGATGTAAAAGGGATGCTGCTGCAGGGAGCCGGCGTTATAGGTCTGCACCTCGACCTGGGGGTAGGGGCAGGAAGCGGTGCCGCCAAACTTGATGAAGGCATCGACGGAGCCTTTGAGCGCGTATTCGAGCGTCACCTGGCCGCCGGTGGGGGTGAAGCCGGGGACGTTGATGCAGTAGATCCCGGGGTCTTCGCCCTGCACTACGTCAGCGGTACCGATTCCCTTCGAGGAGGCCGGGAAGACGGTTCCCTCGGCGTCGACCTTGGCGAAGGCCTCGGGGTTTGCGGTGGTAGCAAAGGAGGCGCGGTTGGCGAGGTTTGCCGAGGGGACCTGGCCAAGGGTCGACTCATCGATCTTTTCGCCGCTGATCGAGTTGCCCGGGATCTTCTCGGGGGTGACCGAGCTGTTGGCGATCTTTAAGGAGGTGATCGCCCCGTCGGCGATCTTAGAGTTGACGATCGCCCCGGCGGCGATCTTGCCCTGCTTGACCGCGAGGCTTTCGAGCTTCGGAGCGGTGATCGCGTTCTTTCTCACCTTGTCGGCGGTTACGGCACCGGGGCGCAGCTGCTTGGCGCCAACCGACTTGGGAGCGAGCTGTTGAGCCGCGTAGGCGGACCCCATCCCCAGGGCGGTGAAGAGGGCCAGGGTGGCAACCACATTGGCGTAGGTGAGGTGGGTTTTGATCTTCATCTGACCTTGCAGCTCCTATTCAGAGTCGAGGTGAGGGTGAGACCGCCGTCGAAGCCGAAGCTGGTCCGCATCAGCGGAAAGCTGATGCCAGTAAATCCCTCAGGGGCTGGGCAGCCGGCGGTGAGGTAGGAGCGATCGAAGTCGAGGGCGACCCCGGTGACGTATCCCCATTCGCCCGTTACCCGGGGTAGGGAGGCTTTGAGGACCGTGCCGTAGGTGCCCTTTCCGGGTTCGACCACGAAGGCGAGAACGTAGGAGGTCGGCACCGGTTTGGTGCCGTAGATATGGGCGAAGATCGCCAGCTTGCCCTTGAGCTTGCCGTTAAAGGCCAAGACCTTGCCCTGAGAGGGGAAAGGGGACTGCTCGGGGATCTTGACGTTGGCCGAGAAGCTGCCTTCGCCGACCAAGGAGGAGCCGCAGGCAGCCAGCGCCTCGCTCGTAGTGGAGGGGCTGATGTGACCCAAGCGACAGACCGGCACGCCCTTGGTTTGGATCTCCCCGTGGGAGTTGATCGCGATCTGGATCTGCTTCAGCTTCGGCAGATCCCCCGGCTTGGTCGGGGTGATGTGGCCCGAGACGCTAACCGCGACCGGAGCACCCCCTCGGCGCGGCAGCTTGGTCGGGCTCATCTTGCCGGCGACCGAGACGCGCACGCCGCCCCTTTGGGCGACCTCGGCAAAGACCGAGGCGGCGGCAAGAGAGCCGGCCAGCGTCACCGCGACCATGGTCGCGGTGACGGGCCGGGTGAAGCGGCGTGTCTTCACCATCAACGCTTGGACTTGTGCTTCTTGCCCTTGCGGGCCTTCTTGCAAGAGTTCTGAAGCAGCGGCCGCAGGTTCGCCTCGGCCCCGTTTTGGGCGGTGAAGTCAGCCGTGACCCTGGCCTTGGCCTTGCAGATGTCGCGACTGTTGACCAAAAGTCCCTTCTTGCCGCCCTGCATCTGCAAGGTGAAGGAGGAGACCGGCTGGTCGGGGACCGCTTCGAAGGAGGAGCGGATGCCGCCGTGGATCGAGTCGACCCGACCAGCCAAGACGACTTCGATCGGCTGGTTGTCGGGGCCCCTGAGGGCGGCAATCAGGTCGGGTAGCTGGTGGGAGGAGCTGCGCAGGTAGACCGGCCCGCTTACCGGTGAGTCCAAGAGCGGGGTCACCGCTTCGGCCTTGCCGTAGACCGAGGCGGCCGGACAACTCTTGGCGGCGAACTGCACCCTGGTGCAGACGGTGCCGATGTGGGCCTGGTCGAGGAACTCGGAGTGCGGCAGGGCGACAGAGGCGGCGGCGATGTTGGCATCGCCTGGACGGGCGTTCAGGGTCGCTTTAAGCCTCGGGTGCGCACCGCGCTTGGTGCCACCGTAGAGGCGCAGGGAGAGCTTGGGCTTGAAGCCAAGCTTCTCGCAATCGGCTGCTTGGAAGCGGTTGGAGACGGTGGCCGTGGCACCGCCTTCCCCACTCACCTTGGCATCGACCGACATCGGTTCGCAATTAGTTGGGGCGGCGGTGAAGCCTGGCCTGTTCAAGGCGACCCTGATCTCACGCACGTCGAGGGCGATGTCGTGGACTTCGGTCGGAATCGGGTCGGAGACCGCGGTGACTTGTGCGGTTTCGGGGTCGACGTAAAGCGGGGTCCTGACCAAGACGTTGCCGAGATCGAAGGGACCGGCGACTGCTGGAGTGACGATTGCCAGGGAGACCGGCGCGCCCTTATAGGGACCGGCTAGGTAGACCTTGCCGGTCTTGACGTAGAAGGGCAGGCCGGCACCCGAGCCGGCTTCGGCGATCCCTACCTGGCTCGAGGCCGGACAGGAGGGGTTGGCGATCTCACCACGCCCTGTTTCCTCGGCTGCCGAGATGTTGGCCAGCGATGACTCCGGGCAGGTGCCAACGCCCTTGAGGTAGGCGGTCAGGCCTTTGGGGTTGGTCACCGAGACGCCGGTGAAGCGCTGGGTGCCGTCTTCGCGGCTGAGGCTCAGAACGAAGGGGCTCTTTGCTCCTGCGGTTGGGATGGTCAGCCCCGCCTTCAGCTTCGGTTCGAGGTTGCCGGCCGGGCAGGGGCTTCCACCCGGGCCCTGGGTGACCTTGTAGCGGGAGTCTTGGCTGACGATCTCGGCTTTGGTCGGGTTGGCCGGGTTGAGCGCCGACCAGGGTGAGAATTCAGCATGAATCGCGTAGGAGCCGCACTTGGGCGGGTTGATCAGCGGTGCCCTGGGGCCGGAGGTGAACTTCAGCGCCAGGCGCGAGAAGGGCGCTTCTGGGTTTTCGGTGAAGGTGGAGACGATCTGGCCCGTTTTCGGATCTTTCTCCAGCTTGCCGGCGACCTTGATCGTCACCCCGTCGCGGGGCGAGGAGAAGACCATGTAGAGGCCCAGGGTGGACTTGAAGGGGTTGTCGTTTTGGGAGGCGACGTAGACGTTGCCTTTCAAGGTCTCCCTGATCAGGGGCGTATCGATTTCGATCTCCCCGACCTTGGAGGAGTCCGGGCACTTGGCTTCCGCGTTGGTCTTCAGCTGGATCTGGCCCGGGGTGCAGGCTCCCAATCCATCGGCAGAGGCCGGGTTGATCGTCATCCCCTTGGGGAAGGTGACCTTGGCGGTGTCCATGTTGGCCTGGGAGATCCCCGTGTTGGCGAGGACCCCATCGATCGGCATCGTGATTTCGACGTTGAGGCCCGTTGGCGAGTCCGCCTGGCGGTTGGTCGGGATCAGCTCGGCTTCTGGTTCAAAGGCGATGTCTTCGCAGTTCGTGATCTGCGGGGCCGAGAAGTCATAGGTCTTTACGTCCTCGGGGTGCTGCCAGGAGTCGATCTTCAGCCTGGTGGTTGGTGGGGGCCCCGAGCAGCGAGTTGGGTTGGTGATCAGGGGTACGTCGCTGGCGCCGGCTTCGGTCGGTTTGCGGCAGCGATCGAAGACTGTTGCCCCCCCGGGGGTGACGCTCAGCTTCGCCCCAAAGCCACAGAGGGTGACGTCGGTGCCGAACAAGCTTGGCTTCTGCAGGATCGGCGCCGTGCGGAAACTGATCGCATAGCCTTCCTCAGGGCGCAGTTCGGGAATGAAGGTATAGGGGACGGGCGGCGACATGCTGGGCGCAAAAGCGAACTGCGCCGGCTGGCCGAATTCCGGTTCCAGCGAATAGATCGGCACTTCAGTGGGGGGAGCATTGGGGTCGTGGGGGTAAGGATTGACTTTCCCAAAAGACCCAGCTGGGGGTACGTAGACGTTGATCTCCCCGATCGCGCTGGCATCGGGACAAATTCCCAAGATCACCTCGGCGACCGACGAGCAGTATTCGGAGACCGTCAGCGCGTTGCCGACGAAGCCGCGCGGTGCGTCCACCACCACGTCCTTGACCTCCTCGGTCGGGGCTGTCCCACCTTGTGCATCGCCGAGAACCGTGCGGTGGACATTGAAGCCAAAGGTGGAGTAGGCCGAAAAGGGGTGGCCGCCCGCCCGGGTGTAGTCGTTGCCTTTTTGGTCGGAGACCTTGGCCAAGAAGCTGCCGGCCAGGGCGCCGAAGGGAATGCCCTCGGTGAAGGTGTATTGGGCCGTGGCGCTGGTGGTCGCCGAGCCCCCGCCGGAGGCTGTCGCGGTGGCGACTCCAACTTCAGGTGCATCCGCGCCCAGATGAGCGGAGATTTCGATCGGCGGGTATGAGGCGCCCGGTGCCAACGCGTCTTCGCGCGTGCAGCTGACGCTACCGTGGGCTTCGCCGGCGGGCATGTGGCGGGTGCATTTCCAGCTCAGGTTGCCTCCGCCGACATCCTTGACTTCGAACGGAAAGGTTTCGCTGCCCGATGGCAGTTCGACGTTGAGGGTTACCGGGCCATGGGTGGTGTTGGCGAAGCCAATACTGGGGATCTGACTCTGAAAATTGCCGTTTGGAGCGCCGCTTAGGATGCGTTCCCCCCCCAGTAGCCCCGTCGTCGTCACAATCCATGATTCGGTTAGGGAAGCGCTGACAGTGACGCCGCCTCCCGGAGGAGCGCCAGAATCGTTCTTACCGAATACCTCACACTGAAGCACGGCGAATTTGTCTTCGGCCGCGACAGGTGTGTATTCGTTTGAGGTAGCACCTGGGATGGGCACGCCGTTGCGCAGCCACTGGTAGGTGAAGGTGGTGCCGGGTGTCCAGTTGGTCGGGGCTTTGCAAACTAGCTTTGCGCCATCGGCGGTCTGGGATTCACTAGCCGCGCCAACGATCTGGGGTCTGCTCTCGTTTATCCTGGGATCGGTTGTGGGCGTGGCCGGCGGAATAGCTGACTGCGGATTTACGACTATGGGGGGGAGTGAAACGGCAATGGCACTAGAACTGATCGGGGATCCGAGAGAGGAAATTTTCAGTTCGCCCGAGAATTCGACGTTCGCCGAAAGCTCCAGAGTTTGCCCAGCGACCGCAGTGATCGTCGTGCCCGGCGGTATTCGACTTATAAGACCATCGCTATAGCCAGATATGGACTGGCCGACAGCAAAGGTCCCGTGTTTAGTGATGACGGATGGGAGAACATTGGAGCCGGTCGTAGACGTGGTGATGCCGATGGCGATCCGATTTTGCGTTGTTGGGTTGTTGCCGGTCACCCGACACTGGATCCCCTGGCCTTCGTCTTCGGCGGTGGTCAGGTAGGACTTGGCAGTTGCCCCGGAGATCTCTGCCCCGTTGCGCAGCCACTGGTAGGAGAAGTCGTCTTCGCTGGGCACGTTGAACCATTTCGAAACCGAGTTTTCGCAGGTCAGCTCATCGCCTACGCTTGGGTCCCCCCCTGCCGTGTTTTTGACCCCCACCGTGTAGAACATGCCTTCGTCGGTGCGCGGCAGGGTGGTCGGGTCGTTTGAGATCGAGACCTGCAGCGAAGGGGCGGCGGCGGCCGATGAGGCAAGCAGGCCGGCGCAGAAGATCGCCAGCCCCAGGGCACGAGTTAGCTTCAGGACCCTCACTTGTGACCTCCCTGCTTGTGGCTGGCTTGTCGTTGGTGCTGGTGGCGCTTGGCTTTGTGGGCGGGCTTGCGGGTGCAGCTGCCGCGCTTCTTGACGAAGCCTTTGCGGCAGGGCTTGGACGGCTGTGGATTGCCGGGCCTTAGTGCATCGCTAGCGGCGCCCTGCTCACCGGGCCTGGCGCTGGGCGCTCCCTGGCAGCCTTCTTCCACGCAGGGCGGCGGCGGGACGATGATCGGGTAACCGCCATCAACACGGGCGACGTAGACGTCGGTGGTGGCGTCGCCGTCTTGGGGCAGGAGGCGCTCGGGAGATGTGAAGGCGACCTCGTTGCCCGACATGCCGATCGTCGGTTCGATTCCGAAGGGGATTGCGGTGAGGCCCCCTTCGTGCCAGAGATAGGCGTTGGCTTTACCGTTGGTGTCGGTGGGATCGAGCGCCTCGGCGGTTTCGAAGACGATCTTCTCGCCGTCCTCGCTGACCCAGGCACCAAAGGAGACCGACTGGGCGCCGGGGTTGGACCTGCGAGAGGTGCCGCTAACGGAGAAGGCACCGTTGTCAGAGCCACCGGGGGCGGCGGTCGAGACCCATTGCAGCGAGCTGCTCTCAGCGTCATAGCGATAGAGATCGGCCTTGCCGCCATCGGTGTCACCCGAGCTGAGCGCGGCGTGGGTGGAGAAGACGAGGATGTGACCGTCGCCTCCGACCGCCTGATCCTCGACGTCGGGCCCCAAGCGCGGCACCGCCATCGCTTCGTTGCCTTCCCCGGCGGTAGTGGCCCAAGTTTCTCCGTCCCCCGCTGAGAGCGTGCTGACGAAGGCCGTGTGCCCGGTCTCTGCGTCATAGAGATAGAGGTTGGGCTGTCCGGTCTGGGGTGATTCTCCGGCCTGATTGGCAACAGTGGTGAGAACGCCTTTGGCGACGAAGTAGGCGCGGGAGCCATTACCGGCGAAGTCGGGTAGGCCCAGTACTTCGGCGCCCGCTCCGGGGGTGGGGGCGCCGGGCTCCCCTGCCGAGACCTGAGTCAGGCGCTCGCCCGAGGGGGCTTCGGTGTCATAGAAGTAGAGATCGGCAGTCGTGTCTTCGTCGCTGTTGGTCAGCTGGCGGACGGTGGTGAAGTAGACCTTGGTGCCTTCTTGAGAGGCGCCAAGGAAGACGTCGTTGCCATCCACGCTGGAGCAGGGCGGAGACACGCGGGTGCACTCCGAGGTGACCAGCTGGGAGATGACAGGCCCGGTCGGGGTTTCCAGGCGCTCCATGATCCGGATCGGGTTGGCCGCCTCGTTGCAGGGAACCCCTTCGGGTTGGCTGGGGCGGGCAAGGAAGTAGACGCGGGAGGCATCAATCGAGATGGCGCCGCGGAAGCGGGGCAAGTTGACGCCCCCTGCAAGGTCACCGATCCTGGCTCCGCATCTACCGCCGTAGACGACGCCGTCGCGATCGCGCTGCAGGAGGCGCAGGCTCGGCGTGCCTTCGTCAAGGTAGGCCTCGTAGGCGTTGGCGAAGTAGAGCGGGGTCCCGTCGTCGGCGACGGTTCCACTTCCTTCCGCAAACGTTTCAACCTTCGGATCGTCTGGGAAATAGGAGACGTCGCGCAGGCTGAAAAAGATGTGCTCGGCATCCGCCGAGGCGCCCTCGCAATAGCCGTTTCGGACCGTTCCTTCGCCGCCGGTGCCACCTTGGCCTCCGCTGAAGGGGGCAAGGGTCGGTCCGAGCGGGGTGAATGGCGCACCCAGGGTGCCCCTGAAGGCGGTGCTGATCGCCAGCTGGGCCTGCACACCGGAAGCGCCCCAGGTGACCCAGTGGGAGAGATCGGAGTCATATCCGCAGGGCCGGCCCGAGATGTCAAAGCCGGCGGCGATGTCAGCCGGCGGCTGCACGGACTGGGTGCTCCAACCTGCTGGGCCGCGGCTGGCGACGTAGAAGTTGAAGAAGGTGGGCATGCTGGTGGTTTCTCCCAGCGCCGCCCCGGAGGTGAACCGCATGTGCTCGCCGTCGGGGGAGAACTTCGCGCTTTCGGACTGTTGGTTGAACTTCTTCGGCGGCGTCACCATCTCCAGCGCCATGCAGTCGGGCAGGGAGGTCGAGCCGTCTGGAAGGGAGGTCGATTTCTGGGCTTCGCGGATCGCTTCGTTGGGGCAAGCCGCTTCAGCATGGGCCACGGGAGCGACAAGGAACACGGCCGTGGAGATGGCGGCGACAAGTGCCGAGGTGACCCAGCGCCACGACGCCGAGATGTTGTGAATATGAGGATGTCGTGCGTTCACTTTTGCTCCTTCTTCCCGGGTGGTGGCTCGGCGGCGTCGCTAGGGAGCCGCTGGCGCAGTGACCGCCCAGGTGCCAAAGGCATTTGATGCTTTTGCTGGTATCAGGACCGTCAAAAGTGCCCCCGCTTTGCCTGCCCCTTCAGCGGAGGAGCCGGGATCGGCAATCTGTTCGTTGCCGAGAAGGAAAGTGCCAGCTTCTTCGTAGGTGTAGATGCAGAGGTTTCCGGGCGCGGCTTTCGGCTCGGCGGCGGTTCCCAGGCATTTCGTGGAGGGCTGACCTTCCTCTTCGCCGGCTTTATTCACGCGGTGGACGGCCGTGGCTGCCAAGGTCTCAGGGAGCGGAATCGGGAAGGAGATCGGGACGTAAATCGGCAGTTCCAATTCTGCGGCCACATATCCGAACGACCAGCTGCCGGTCTCGGTCTCACCGGGGGGCAAGACGCCGAGATCAGTCCAGGGCGAGCCTTCGGGGCCAGCCGGACCGGCAGCGCCTGCCGGGCCCGTGGGTCCAGCGGGGCCTTCATCCCCGTCGGTGCCGGGCACTCCGGAGCTACCGGTATTGCCTTTGACACCTTTTTCGCCTTCCGGCCCTTCAGGACCAGTGTCCCCCTTGGGACCCTGCGCCCCGGCAGCACCCGCTGGCCCGGCGGGCCCTGCCGGCCCGGTAGCGCCCTTCGGACCCCTGGGCCCCTTCTTGGCCTTGGCCGAGGCAGTCGCCTTGCCACCGCCTGAAGAATTAGAGGCGGCGTAAGCGCCGCCGAACATGGCGAAGACCAGGGCCATCACAGAGATGACTCCGGGGATGCCAAAGCGCGTGCGTAGCGTCGAGAACATCTAGATCTCTCTCCTTGTCCCGTGAGCCCCTCTGCCCGCCGCTTCCCTTTGCGGCTTCCTCGAGGCTCGGTTATGTCCCTGTTGGTGCTGCTGTGAATCGCGATCTCGCTCATACCGTTCTCGTTCCTAAGCGAAGCCGCATGCGAATGTAAACATACGAGTTCGTGTATGTCAATAAACGCACGTGGTATGCCCTTGCGAAAAGGCCTCTTTACAGGGGCTTCCGCGGGACATTTCTCCCGGCGCAACCGCGGGAAGAGGCCGCGACTCCGGAACGGCGAAGCTGTTGCTTCAAAGATGCCCCGCCGCCGCCGACACCCAGCGCTCGCCCGCGCCGCCGCCTCGATCGCTGCCCTGGTCGGGCTCCTGGCCTTCTCCGCCAGCGCCGCCGCCAGCGTCAGCTGGGTGGTCCGCGGCCACGGCTTCGGCCACGGGGTCGGGGTCAGCCAGTACGGCGCCTACGGCTACGCCCTGCACGGCAAGGACTACCGCTTCATCCTCGGCCACTACTACCAGGGCAGCACGATCAGCCAGATCGAGGGGGTGAAGATAGTCCGCGTCCTGCTCGACATCTCGCCGGGCGACATCGGCTTCAGCGGCGCCACCAGCGCCTGCGGCCTGGCGCTCGACCCCACCCGCAGCTACGAGGCGCACCGCAGCGGCGCGCGGGTCAAGCTGCGCAGCGCCGCCGGTGCGCCAACGGCCGACTGCGGGAAAAAACTGCGCGCCGCCGGCAAAGGCAAGGTCGTGATCGATGACGTCGGCACCTACCGCGGCGTGCTCGAGGTGGTGCCGACCGAAAGCGACGTCGGCTCGCTCAACGCGATCAACGCGCTGCCGGTCGAGCAGTACGTCAAGGGAGTGATCCCGAACGAGTCACCGCCCTCCTGGCCGGCGGAGGCGTTGCGCGCCCAGGCAATCGAGGCGCGCTCCTTCGCCCTGACCGGGGGCGTCGGCGGCAACGGCTTCGACCTCTACGACGACACCCGCAGCCAAGTCTACGAGGGGCTCTCCAGCGAGACCGACACGACCAACGCCGCTGCCGACTCGACCAAGGGCGAGGTCGTCACCTATGGCGGCAAGATCGTCGTCACCTACTTCTCCGCCTGCTCGGGCGGCTACACCGAGAGCATCCAGAACGTCTTCTTCGGCCCGGCCGTCCCCTACCTGACCGCCGTCCCCGACCCCTACGACTACTACTGCCCGCTGCACGACTGGACCCTGCGCTTCAGCGGCCCCGAGATCAGCGCCAAGCTAGGCGCCTACCTCGACGGCAAGCTGAAGAAAGTCGTGATCGCCAAACGCGGCGTCTCGCCGCGGATCGTCTCGGCAAAGCTCTTCGGCACCGGCGGCGTCACCACCGTGACCGGCGAACAGCTCCAGGTCGCGCTCGGCGGCTACAGCACCTGGATGAGCTTCCAGAAGGTCGCCGGCTAACCGTCCGGGTAGGGCTGGATCGGGACGCCGTGGTCGGTCTCGCGCATGCCGAACTCATAAGCGGCGCCGGCGCTGAGAGTGAGCCGACGGGCCGGCAGTGCCGGGCGTTCGACGGTCAGCTCGAGGTCGGAGACCGAGCAGTTGAGCGTGTTGTGCTCGGGACCCTTGGGGTCGGCGTAGAGCCAGCCGACGAAGTCCTTCTTGGGAGCGCTGACGCGGCCGCGGACGACGATGTCGCGGCCGGACAGGGTGAACTCGCAGGCGGTCGGCTCGGGCGCGATCGAGGCCGAGCGGATCTTGCCGAAGCCGCCGAGCCGGTGCTCCTCGCCGTCGAGCACGAGCATCCCCGAGGGCAGCCAGGGCGTCAGCCAGGGGCCGGCCTGAACCCGGGCGGCGCCGGCGTCGAAGTAGATCGATGAGTCCTCGGCGAAGCCGGTGCCCTCGAGCCAGACCCAGCGCTCGGCGTGCTCGCTGCCCCAGTTGTGGCCGATCATCCCGGGCCAGCCGTCGAGCGCAATCTGCTCGCCGTCGATCTCAAGCCGGCCGCTGAAGCTGGCGTTGGGGAAGGGCGCGACGAACTTGGTCCGCGGCAGCGGCGCCTCATACAGCCAGTCGGCCGGCAGGTACTTGCATGGCGGCGCATCGCCCTCGAAGCTGAACTCCCAGTTGGCGCTCAGCGCCTCGGTCTCGATCGAGCCGCTGGCGCGCCCGGGGCCGATCTCGGCCTCCTCGACCCTGATCCATGAGCCGGCTGGCACGGCGAGCTTCTCCGCCGGCACGGTGACCTTCGTCGCCCGTGGCCCCTCCGCATCGCGATCGAAGAGGCAGAACCAGATCGAGGCGTTGGGCTCGGCACCCGGTCGCCTGTGGACCGTGTGGCGGATCCAGATCCCCTGGCCGCCGCCGGGCCGGCAGGCCTTGATGTAGAAGCTCTCGTAGTGGCCGGCCTTCGCCGCCACCTTCGGGAAGCGCGCCCCTTCGTCCATGCCAAGACCCTAGATGACTGACTCCACAACCAGTCACGCCTGAATGACGCGCCCTCAGTGACCCCTCGTGTGGATCAATCATCTAGTGGAAGCAGAGTTCTTCGCCGGGCGCCGCCGGCGGGCGCATCGCGCAGATCGGGGGCAGGAGGAGAATCGTTGCCCCCACCGCGCCGTCGATCCGCACCGGGTGTGAACCGCGGCCGAGATAGGTCTCGACGGGGGCCGGGATCAGGCCGCTCCCGTGCGGCTCGATCCATAGCTCGTAGTCTCCGACCCGGACCCTGACCGCGGCCGCGCCGGCGTGCCGCGGCCCGATCCCGGTGTCGTTGACGAAGAGGAGCCGTTCGCCCGGCGCCACGCGAGCGCACTCCCCGGTTTCGGAAAAGATGTGGACCGCTGTCGTCCCCTGCCTGCCAAACGTCCCGCAGGGCCTCGCAGGCAGACGCTGCTTGCCGGGCTCGACCCGCGCCGATCCGAGTCGGTGCCCGACGACCGTGCGCCGCGCCTGCGGTCGCGGCGGCACCGTTTCGTGCACGGGCTTGCCCTCCGCTTCCAGGAGTGCGTTGCGCGCGCAGTCTTCGAGCTTTGCCAGCTGACCGCGGATCGAGGCGACGTTTTCGTTCATCGCCCGCAGGATCTGGCGCTCGTTCCGCCCGGCGGGAATCGGTTCGGTTCCACCTTCCCGGTTCGGGATCGTCTTCCGCCGGTGCGCCAGCGCTTCAAATTCTCGCCCGGCTCCGGCTATTCCCGCTTGCAACCCGGTCAGCGCTCCTTCGGCCCCCGACACGTCACAGATCGGCAGGCTCAGCGTCCCCACCTGGTCGGGCGTGCCGCCCGAGCCGCCACCGCAGCCGTCCAGCGCCAGCCCCACCGCGATCAGCGCAATCCCCCCGATTCGCAGCCCAGTGCACATCGGGGAACCCGTACCCGATCTCCCCAATTGCGATCGAGCCTGCCGCGCCGTCTTTCCAGCGCTCACCGGGGCTAGACCTTGATCGTGATCACGTCGCCGTCTTTGACGACGTAGTCGCGGCCCTCGATCCGCAGCAGGCCCTTGTCGCGGGCCGGCGCGTAGCCGCCGCACTCGACCAGCTCCCCCCAGCCGATCGCTTCCGCCTTGATGAAGGCGTCCTGGATCTCGGTGTGGATCGTCCCCGCCGCCTCCCAGGCGGTCGAGCCGCGCGGGATCGGGCGGGCGACCGCCTCCTTGCCCTCGCCGGCGGTGAAGAAGGTGAGCAGGTCAAGCAGGTCGTAAGCGGCGCGGATGAGGCGGGCAAGGCCCGAGCCCCCGACCCCGTAGGACTCACGCATCTCCGCCGCTTCGGCGGGGTCGAGCTCGGCCAGCTCGCCCTCGATCCGGGCGCTGACCGCGACCACTCCCGCACCAACCGCGGCGGCGTGCTCGGCGACCGCCTGCGGCGGCTCGGCATCGCCCTCGTCGACGTTGGCGACGTAGAGGATCGGCTTCGTCGTCAGCGCCTGCAGGTTGCGGGGAGCATGCGCGGCGCCCTCGGGAACCGGCACCGAGCGGGCCGGCTTGCCCTCGGCCAGCGCCGCGACCACCTGCTGCAGCCAGTCGCGCTCGGCGATCGCCTCGGCGTCGCCCGACTTGGCCCCCTTGCCGACCCGGTGCAGACGGCGCTCGGCCTGCTCGTAGTCGGAGAGGATCAGCTCGGTCTCGATCGTCTCGATGTCGGCCAGCGGGTCGACGCGGCCGTCGGGATGCGGCACGCCGGAGTCGGCGTGGCAGCGGACGACGTGGCAGATCGCATCTGTCTCGCGAATCGAGGCGAGGAACTGGTTGCCCAGCCCCTCCCCCTCGGAGGCGCCCTTGACCAGGCCGGCGATGTCGTGGAAGGCGATCGTCGCCGGTTCGAGCTTGGAGGACTTCAGCGTTGCCGCGACGCTTTCCAGCCGCTCGTCCGGAACCTCGGCGATCGCCACGTTCGGCTCGATCGTCGTGAACGGGTAGTCGCCGGTCTGCGCGCCGCCCTGGGTCAGCGCGTTGAAGAGGGTCGACTTGCCCGCGTTGGGCAGGCCGACGATCCCGACCTTCACAGCGAGAGCGGCACGATCAGGCCCAGGACGATGCCGAGCAGGGCACCGGCGAGGACGTCGGACGGGTAGTGCATGCCCAGATAGGGACGGCCGAGCGAGAGGGCCACGGCGACGACCAGGGCGCCCGCCGTGGCGGGGTCAACCCGGACCATCGCGGTCGCCACCGCGAATGAGGAAAGCGCGTGGGCGGAGGGGAAGCTGAGCGAGCTGGGCGCGCCGCCCAGCGGCGGCAGGCCCTCGAGCACCGGCCGCGGGCGCCTGACCAGGAGCTTGATCCCGTAGTTGAGCCCGATCGCGATCGGGCCGAGCGCGGCGCAGATCAGCCACGATTCGCGCCGATCGGGGTCGAGCAACGCCAGCGCCAGCCCGAGCACGACCCAGACGGCGCCGTTGTTGCCGGCCTTGCCCAGCGCCTTCGCCGCCGACTCCATTCCGGGCGAGTGACCGCGGGTGCGCATCAGGCGCAGCAGCTTGAGATCGGCTTCGTGCATCGGCGCGCAGGATAAGCCGGTAGGTCAGTATCCCGTCATGCCCTCGGTTCCCGGCTACGTCCACACGCCCGGTCACCACTGCGGATCGACCGCCCTGCGCAACCTGCTCGGCTTCCACGGGGTCGAGATCAGCGAGGAGATGGCGTTCGGGCTCGGCGCCGGCGCCTGCTTCTACTACGTGGCGCTGGAGGACGCCTCGCCGACCCGCTGGTTCAACGGCCGCACGGCGCGGCTGGAGGAGAACTTCGACCAGCTGACCGGGGCGGCGCTGCAGCTGCGCACCTTCGACGAGGGGGACGACGGGGCCTGGGACGTCGCGCGGGCCGAGGTCGACGCCGGCAACCCGGTGCTCCTGCTCACCGACCTCTATTACCTGGACCACTACGGCAACTCGGCCCACTTCCCCGGCCATGCCGTGGTCCTTGCCGGCTACGACGAGCAGCACGCGCACCTCTCCGACACCGGCTTCGAGCAGCTGCAGGTGACGACGCGGCTGCAGGACCTCGACAAGGCCCGTCACAGCAGCCACCCCGCCTACCCCCTCGCCGGCCACATGTTCACCGCCTCCGGCGGGGTGACGCAGGAGCAGCTGCGGGCGGCAATTCCGGCGGCGATCGAGTGCGCCGCGCAGGCGATGGTCGCCTCCGAGTTCGGCGAGTTCTCCGGCCTCGGCGCGGTCGAGCGCCTGGCCAAGGAGGCGGGCAGCTGGCCCGAGGTCGCCGAGGACTGGCAGTGGTGCGCCCGCTTCGGCTACCAGGTGATCGAGCGCCGCGGCACCGGCGGCGGCGCCTTCCGCCTCATGTACTCGCGCTTCCTCGAGGAGGCGGGGCGACCCGAGGCGCCCCTCGCCGCCGAGGCGGCCGCGCGCTGGACCGAGCTGGCCGGCGCCTTCCACGCTGCCAGCGAGCGCGACGATCCCGAGCCGGGCCTCTGGCGCGAGATCGACGCGGCCGCGCACCGCGTCGACGAAGCCGAGCGGCGGCTCTGGACCGCCCTGGCCTGAGCGTGGCCGAGGGCGACACGATCCTGCGGGCGGCGCGGCGGATCGAGGCGGCGCTCGCGGGCGGCACGGTTGAGGCCAGTGCCCCGAACCCGCGCGGCCGCGCGGCGCGGATCGAGCGACTCGACGGTCACACGTTCGAGCGCGCCAGCGCCCACGGCAAGCACCTGCTGCTCCACTTCGGCGAGCTGGTCCTGCACAGCCATATGGGCATGAGCGGCTCCTGGCACACCTACCGGCGCGGCGAGCCCTGGCGCAAGCCGCCCGGCGCCGCCTGGGCCGTGCTCTCGACCGAGCGCGCCGAAGCGGTCCAGTTCGGTGGCCCGACCCTGAGAGTGCTGCGGGCCGAGGCCGTGCGCCGCGACCCGGTCCTCGCCCGCCTCGGCCCCGACATCCTCGCCGCCGACTTCGACGCGGGGCGGATCGCCCACTCGCTCGCCAGCGCCCCCGACCGCGGCCTTGGCGACGCCCTGCTCGACCAGCACCTGGTCGCCGGCATCGGCAACATCTTCAAGAGCGAGGCCTGTTTCGCTGCTCACCTCGACCCCTGGCAGCGGGTCGGCGACCTGCCCGACGAGCAGCTGCGCCACGTCGCCCAGGCCGCCCATGACCTGATGCAGGAGGCGGTCGAAGATGGCCGCCAGGACCGGGCTGTCTACAAGCGCGCCAGCCGCCCCTGCCCCAGGTGCGGAACCCCGATCCGCTCCCGCGGCCAGGGCGACGCCAACCGCACGACCTACTGGTGCCCGAGCTGCCAGGTCGCTGCCCAAGCGTCAACGGCCTGATCACAACCCGTTTGCCGATCCAAACCGGGGGTATCCACGCCCCATGACTATCGGAGGAGGAATATTCCTGATCGCCGTCGGCGCGATCCTCAAGTTCGCCACCAACGTCCATGTCCAGGGCGTCAGCCTCGACACCGTCGGCCTGATTCTGATGATCGCCGGTGCCGCCGGCCTCATCCTCGGCCTCTTCCAGGAAGTGATCTGGTCCAAACGCGCCCGCCGCGGCGCCGTCGTCGTGCCGGAAGAGCGAGTGGAACAGGTCCCCGAGGACCGCCGCGACCTGCCGCCGCGGTACTAACCAGATCGGCTGCGGCTCAAGCGGGCAAAAGTCGCGCGAAGTAGGCGAACCAGTTGCCGGAGTGCTCGCCCCAGGTGAGACCTGCTTCTCCGGCCTGGCGCTTGAGCGCCGACTGGGTGGTGAAGTGGGGATCGCCGAAGAGCTCGCCGACGATCAGGCGGCCGCCCGGCTTGAGGACTCGTTGGATCTGGCGCAGGGCACCGACCGGGTCGGGGATCTCGCCGAGAACGGCGGTCAGGACCACAGCGTCCACGAAGTCGTCCTCGTAGGGGAGCGCCGTGGCGTCGCCCTGGGTGGGGGTGATGTTGGCGAGGCCACGCTCGGCAGCTCGCTCGCCGACGTGGTCGAGGAACTCCTGCTGCAGGTCGAAGATCTCGATCGTGCCGTCGGGGCCGATCCACTCGGCCATATCCAGGGTGTAGTAGCCGACGCCGGGACCGACCTCGAGGATGCGCTCGCCGGGCTCCGGGCGCAGCACCGAGCGCAGGCGGTCGCGGGTGATGACCGGGTGCGGGGCTTCGACCCAGAAGCGCTGGCCGTAGGGGCAGGCCGACGGGTTCTTGCGCCACCAGAGCGCCGCGCCCAGCGTCGCCAGGGCGGCGGCACCGAGCAGCTTGCGGGTGGACATCAGCTGGAGTTCTTGAGCGAGAAGCCGACCCGGTGCTCACCGGAGTCGATGCGCAGGAAGGCGACTTTGCCGACGTAGAGGGCGAGCACGCCGTCCTCGGTCTTGACGTCGTGCCAACCGCCCTTCTCGAGCTGCTTGCGCAGGTCCTTCAGCTCCTCGTCGTTGAGGCGAACCGAGATGACCTGACCACCCTCGAAGCCAATCTCCACCTTCTGTGCGTCCGCCATCAGTGCCCTCCTTCAGGGGGTTCGACGATCTCAGTAAGTACGCCGCCGGTCGAGCGCGGGTGCAGGAAGGCGATGCGGCTGTTGCGGATGCCGACCCGGGCCTCGCGATCGATCAGCTCGATTCCGCTCGCGACCAGGCGCTCCAGGGTCGAGTCGATGTCGTCGACCGCGTAGGCGACGTGGTGCAGGCCGGGACCCTTGCGATCGAGGTACTTGCCCACCGGCGTCTCCGGGCCAAGCGGCGCCAGTAGCTCGACGTGCCCGTCGCCGACGTCCAGCAGCACGGCGTCAACGCCCTGCTCCTCGACCGTCTCGCGGTGAACGAGCTCCATCGCGAAGCTCTTCGAGTAGAGCTCAATTGCCGCGTCGAGATCCTCGACGACAACGCCTATGTGGTCGATCCTTCCGAACACGAAGGCGGCAGTCTACGCGCCGTTCTCGGCTCGCAGGATCTCGGCCAGGGCGGCGACGCCGACCTCGAGCTGCTGCGGCGTCGGCTCCTTGGTTGCGATCAGGCGCTGGATTTCCCGGCCCGGCGTGTGGAAGGCCTCGGCCAGCGGGTCGCCGTGGTGGCGATCGCTCCAGGCGAACATCTCAACCGCGATCGAGGCGCCGGCCAGGCCGACAGCGGCGCGAGCAGCTGGGGCGGGACGCTCGACTAGGCGCTCGAGCAGCAGTGTGCCTCCCACCGAGAGCAGCATCATCGGCGTGATCAAGTTGGAACCGCAGCGGTCGTGCTCCTTGGGCACGCCGGATGGATCCTCGATGCCCTGCTCATAAGCGGCGATCGCCTTGTGCTCGACCCCGTGGTAGGCGGCGAGGTCGCGGTCGAGCAGGGCGACGAGCGCGGGGGCCGCGCCAACGATCTGGACGACGCCCTCGCGCAAGGCCGAGCTGCCGAAGCGCTTGCGCACAGCCGCGGTCGTGACCAGGGTGGCGCCGATCGTTCCCAGCACCCGCAGGTTCTCGAACGGAAGCCGCGCCGCCGGCATCCGCAAGCGCACCAACGGCAACACCGCCAGCGCCTCGGCCAGCTTCAGCGGCCCGCGCAGCCCGGGAATTTTGGCCGCGAGCCCTGGCGCCAACTCCGGCTTGCGCTCGGATGCGACTTCGATACTGCCATCCGAATCCCGCACCGCAGCAGCCCAGTGCGTGGGCCCGTGGATGAGAAGCCCATTGCGGAGGGCCATCCCACCCAGTCGCAGCTTCTCCGAGTCCATGACCTGACGATAGAGGAGCCGGGAAGTCGCCTGGTCCCGGACGCGGTGACTGCGCCCATCGAACAAGGCGCGGTCACCGTTCCCCCCTGTGTCCCTTTTAGTACCGACCGGAGGCCCCCAGTCCAGGCCTCCGGCCGGTGTGTCGGCTCTCCCTGGCTCTAGCTTGGAAAGCCGCCCTTTAAAACACCGTTTCGGAAAGAAGTTGCGGTTGCCTCAATCGGGGCGCATCTTCTTTTGCAGAGCGGCCAGCCGGCGTCCCAGCTCCTCCTCGAACCCGCGGTCCGTGGGTGTGTAAAAGCGCCGTCCCTCGAGCCCCTCCGGCAGCAGCTGCTGGTCGCTGACCCCGCCCGGCTCGTCATGCGCGTAGCGGTAGCCCGTGCCGCGCCCGAGTGTCTTGGCGCCGGGGTAGTGGGCGTCGCGCAGGTAGTCCGGCGGCGTCTTCGCCCCGTTCTCGCGCACCTCGGCTCGGGCAGCGTTGAGCGCCTTGTAGGAGGCGTTCGACTTCGGCGCCAGGGCGAGGTAGACGGCGGCCTGGGCAAGGTTGAGCGTGCACTCGGGCAGGCCGACCCGGTCGACCGCCCGCGCCGCCGCGTCGGCGACCAGCAGCGCCTGCGGATCGGCGTTGCCGACGTCCTCGGAAGCGAGGATGACCATGCGGCGGGCGATGAAACGCGGGTCCTCCCCGCCCTCCAGCATCACCGCCAGGTAGTAGAGCGAGGCATCGACGTCGGAGCCGCGCGTCGCCTTGATCCAGGCCGAGACGAAGTCGTAGTGGCGGTCCCCCTGGCGGTCGTAGTCGAGCGCCTTGCGCTGCAGCGCGTCCTCGATCGCTGCAACGTCGATCGCTTCCGACTTTGACCCACCTCCAGCGGGTTCAAGGTCGGAAGCGCGCTCCACCGCCCGCTCCAGCGCCGAGAGCGCCACCCGCGCATCGCCACCGCTGCGCTCGGCCAGCATCGCCAGCGCCGCGTCCTCGACCGGCGGCGGATCGACCAGCCCGCGCTCAGGGTCGGAAAGCGCCCGCCGCAGCAGCTCTTCCACCTGCCCCGCCTCCAGCGGCTGCAACTCGTAGATCTGGCTGCGCGACAACAACGCCGAGTTGACCTCGAAATAGGGGTTCTCGGTAGTCGCCCCAATCAAGGTCAGCAGCCCTTCCTCGACCGCCGGCAGCAGCGCATCCTGCTGCGCCTTGTTGAAGCGATGGATCTCATCCAAGAAGAGCACCGTCGGTCGCCCACTCCCCCGCCGCCGCTCCCGAGCCCGCTCAATCACCGCCCGAATCTCAGCCCGCCCCGCATTAACCGCCGACTCCTCCTCAAACGCTCCCTCGGCCCCCGCCGCCGCAATCCGAGCCAACGTTGTCTTCCCAGACCCCGGCGGCCCATACAAGATCGCGCTATGCGGATGCCCACTTTCGATCGCGGTCCTGAGCGCCGACCCGGGCGCGAGAACGTGTTCTTGTCCGACAAGCTCATCGAGTGAGCGAGGCCGCATCCGCACCGCCAGGGGTGCATCGGCCGGCACCTCCGCCGGCCCTGAGCTGTCACCACCGCCCGTATCGAAGAGCTGATCGGCCACTGCCGCTGAGTATGACCACGGCCGAGGCTGCCTCTGTGCCGTTCTCGAAGGAGAGGGTAGGCCCGACGTCGGGAGCCGGGGAAGGTCTCGGGGGTGCCTCGCGAAGCGGCCCCCGGCAAGGTGACAATCAGCCGCGCAGCGGCTCCAACTTGGTGAGCGCAGCGCCAGCGAAGCGAACATAGGCACCCCCGAGACCTTCCCCGGCTCCCCCACACCGGCTTACAATCGATGACCATGGAGAGCGCAACGCAGTCACCCCCCGCCCAGTCCACCCTCGAGAGCTTCAACCCCGCCACCGGTGAGCTGGTCGGCTCCGTAGCGACGATCACCCCTGCCCAAGTCCAGGGAGTGGTGGACGACGTCGCCCGCATCCAACCCGCCTGGGCCGAGCTCTCCCTGCAGGACCGCGCCCGCTACATGAAGCGCGCCGCCGACGCCCTGCTCGACGAGATCGACGAGATCGCCGAGCTGCTGGTCCAGGAGCAGGGCAAGCCGCGCGCCGAGGCCTACACGATGGAGCTGCTGCCCACGGTCGACGCCCTGCACTGGTGCGCCAAGGCCGGCCCCAAGATCCTCGCCGACGAGAAGGTCCGGATGAGCCAGTCCTTCTTGATGACGAAGAAAAGTCACTTCTCCTACGAGCCGATCGGCGTCGTCGGCGTGATCGCGCCCTGGAACTACCCCTGGTCGATCCCCTTCGGCGAGGTCGCGATCGCGCTGATGGCCGGCAACGGCGTCGTGCTCAAGCCGGCCAGCCTGACGCCGCTGCTGGGCGAGGCGATCCGCCGCGTCTTCGAGAAGGGCGGCCTGCCCGAGGGCCTCGTCCGCGTCGTCCACGGCGGCGGCGCGGTCGGCGATGCGCTGGCGAAGTCCAGCGCCGGCAAGATCTTCTTCACCGGCTCGGTCGAGGTCGGCCGCAAGGTCGGCGCCGTCTGCGCCGAGAAGCTCAAGGGCTCGGTGCTCGAGCTCGGCGGCAAGGACCCGATGATCGTCTGCGCCGACGCCGACCTGCCCAACGCGATCTCCGGCGCGGTCTGGGGCGGCTTCGCCAACGCCGGCCAGACCTGCTCGGGGATCGAGCGCGTCTACGTCGTCGAGGAGGTCGCCGAGCGCTTCGTCGCCGGCGTCGCCCGCGAGTCCGAGAAGCTGCGCCTCGGCGACCCGCTGCAGTGGGAGACCGAGATCGGCCCGATGACCTCCGACGGCCAGTACGAGATCGTCGTCGAGTTGATCGCCGACGCGGAGGCCTCCGGCGCGACCAAGCTCTGCGGCGGCCCGGTCGACGTCGCCGGCCTGCCCGGCAAGTTCGTCGCCCCCACCGTGCTCACCGGGGTCACCCACGAGATGCGGATCATGCGCGAGGAGATCTTCGGCCCGGTGCTGCCGATCGTCGTGGTCAAATCCGAGCAGGAAGCGATCGAGCTCGCCAACGACTCCGAGTTCGGCCTCGGCGCCTCGGTCTGGACCAAGGACCGCCAGAAGGGCGAGCGGATGGCGCGGCGGATCGAGTCGGGAATGGTCTGGATCAACGACCACTCCTTCAGCCACGGCGCCTGCCAGTGCGCCTGGGGCGGGGTCAAGGACTCCGGCGTCGGCCGCTCGCACTCCAAATTCGGCTTCTACGAGTGCGTCAACGTGAAGATGAACTCATGGGAGCCGGGCCTTACCCGAGACTTCTGGTGGCACCCCTACGACCGCACGCTCGGCGAAGCGGTGCAGGCCTCGGCCAAGCTGCTCTACGGCAAGGGCGCGGTGCGGACGCAGGCGCTGCGCGAGGGAATCGGACCGCTGCTGCAGGTAGGCCGCCGCACCCTGCGCAAGCGCGGCGGCTGACCCGGGTCCCCTGCCAAGCTTTAGGAAGCGACGAGCTGCTCGAGTTCGAAGACGCTGCCTGAGGCGTCGAGCTCGCGGATGCGGTCGTAGTCGGCTTTGAGCCGATCGCGGTCGGGGTCGACCAGGTAGATGATCCCCGGGCAGGAGAAGAGGTCGACGGTCTTTTTCAGCTGGTCGCCCGGGCCCAGCATCGAGATCGTGCCGGCGAAGGAGGGCAGCGCCTCGATCTCACGCATGCCCGCGTCGTCGACGATCCGCCCTTCGTGCTGGGAGATCAGCATCACGCAGTAAGCGCCCGCCGCCAGCTCGTAGGACTGCTGGGCGCGGCGCGCGACTGATTTCGGGTCGAGGTAGGCCTCGGCGGTCAGCGTCTGGTGGCTGGGCGTGCAGCGGTCGACGATCTCGTCGGGAACCGAGCCGTGCATGCGGGCGCCGGACTCGACCAGCACCGGGCCGGTCGCGGTCAGCATCACCTCGGTGTGGGCGGGGCCGAAGCGGATGCCGAGCGCATCGAGCACCGCTTCGACGTAGGGCACGACCTGGTCCTGCTGGGAGCCGTGGCGCGGCAGCAGCTCCTCGTAGTCGTAGATGAAGTTGGCGCCGGCGCGCAGCTTGTTGTCGCGCCAGACCTCGGAGACGTGGTGGACCCCGTCCCAGCTGATCGAGTTGACGAAGAGCTGGGTCCCCTCCAGCAGCTCCTGGACCAGCAGCTCCTCGTTGGCGCCGTGCAGGGCGTTGGGCCGGCCGAGGATCGCGGCGAAGGCGGCCTCGATCGCGGCCGCGTCGTGGCAGATGCTGACCCCGTCGGTGCCGGCGCTGTCGAGCGGTTTGACCACCACCGGGGCGCCGCCACGCTGCGCCGCCCAGGCGACGGCCTCGCTGGCATCAGCGGTCTTCAGCGCTTCCGCTGCGCGCAGGCCCGCGTCCCGCAGTGCCTCCGACATCGCGTTCTTGTCACGCCGCGCGGCACTCTGGGCGCTGCCGTTGGAGGGCAATCCAAGCCGCTCGCTGAGCGCGTCGGCCAGCGGCACCCCGGGCTCGGCGCCGACAACCACGAAGGCCGGGTCGTGCGCCGCCAGCCGCGCCGCCGTCGCCTCGAGGTCCCCCTCGTGGACGACATTCTCGACGAAGTCCCCGGCGCGAAAGGCACGCTCGTAGAACTCCGGCAGTCGCGGGCTGCTCTGCACGTGAACCACCGGCAGGCCGGCGGCGGCAAAGCGCGGCGCCAGCCGCGCCCCGGTCGAGTAGGCGTCGACCACAACCGCCGCCCCGGTGTAACGCTTTGTCCCCCCCACGGGGGATGAAAACGTTGCACTCATGCCGTGGCGACGAGGACCAGCCGGTCCTCGGGACGCTTCGGCCCGCCGGCGAAGTTGCCGTAGTGCTCGACCCCGTGGAAGCCGGCCTCGATCGCCATCCGCTCGAGGTCCTCCGCCTCGTACATGCGGATCCGCGAGTCGACCACGTCGTCGCCGTAGACGTAGTGCACGTGCAGCATCCCGGTGGAGAAGTTGACGTCGAGGGTTTCCTGTACGCCGTTGGTCTCGCGCTCGACCACGCCCTCGTCGGTCTTGAGCCGGTGGCGCGAGCGCTCCAGGTCCGACAGCTCCATCGCCATCTTGCCGCCGGGTCGCAGCATCTCGTGGTAGGCCCGCATCATCGCTTCGTCCTCGGCAACCGTCTCGCCGAAGCCGAAGCTCGAGGAGAGACTGACCAGGCCGTCGAAGCCCTTCAGCTCCGGCGGCAGTGGCTGCATCAGGTCGGCGACGTAGTAGGTCGGCCCCGGGTACTCGCGCTTCGCTTCGGCAATCGCGATCTCGGAGATGTCGACCCCAACCGCGTCGACCCCGTTGTCGGCGAGGGCGGCGACGAAGCGGCCGAGGCCGCAGCCGGCGTCGACGACGCGGTCGCCCGGCTTGACGCCGAGCAGCTCCATCGCCAGCGGCGCCTCCTCCTCATTGCCCTCGTAGCGACCGAGCTGATTCGCGACCCGCATGTAGGCGGGCCCGTAGGTGTCGACCTCGTTGAGGATTGGCGGTTGATCGCTCACGGATTCCAAAGCGTACCGCGAGCGATCAACCTCCGTACCGGTTGCCTGAATGACCGGCTACCGGTGTACCCGATATTCAGCCGCCGGCGATTTCGACCGTCTTAGAGATCGCCCCGCCGCATTTCGAGACCGGCCCAGCCGGAGAGAACGGCTTCACTTCGGCGTAGACGACGGCCGGGATCTTGATGTTTTCGTTGAGTTCGTCGAGGTCGGCCTTCCAGTTGCCGTTGGCCTTCGACTTGACCCGACTGAGGACGCCGTTGCCCTTCTGCTTGAGGACGACGGTCCGTTCGCCGACACAGCTGGGGTTGGCGGCCTTGACCTTGCCCTGGTAGCCGGCGGCGCCGAGCGTCACTTCGGACTTGACCTCGCCGGTCTGGCCCGGTCCGGCGGCGCCGGCCGGAATTGCCACCAGTGCGACGGCGGTGAGAGCCAGCGCCACAAATGCCCCTGCCCTACTGGTCCTGCTCATTCGTTCCTCCTTGGGAGATGTGCCGCGGCAGCCTAGACGCGAGAATCCCGACCGTGACGGCTGCCCACGCGACAGACGAGCCGGCGCTGAGCCTCGCCGGGTTGCGCCGGGACTACGGCGAACGGACGGCGCTCGACGGGATCGGGCTACAGCTCGCACAGGGCGAGACGCTGCTCGTGCTGGGGCCCAACGGGGCCGGCAAGACGACGCTGCTGCGCATCCTCGCCACCCTGCTGCGCCCGAGCAGCGGCGAGGTGCGGGCGCTCGGCTGCTCGCTGCCCGACGAGGCGTGGAAGCTGCGCGGCCGGATCGGCTTCCTCGGCCACGAGCCGCTGCTCTACCGCGACCTCAGCGGCCGCGAGAACCTGCGCTTCCACGCCCGCCTGCACGGGATGAAGGGCGAGGCCGGCGAGGCGCGAATCAAGCAGCTGCTCGCCGCGGTCGGGATGGAGCGGCGGGGCGAACAGCGCGTCGCCGAGCTCTCCGCCGGAATGCACCAGCGGTTGGCGATCGCCCGCTGCGTCCTGCACCGGCCCGAGCTGCTGCTGCTCGACGAGCCCGACTCCAACCTCGACGCCGAGGGGCGCGAGCTGGCCCGGGCGCTGATCGGCCCCGGCGCCGAGCGCACCCGCGTCATCGTCAGCCACGACCCCGAGCGCTTCGAAGCCGAGGCGGACCAGGTGCTGCGACTGGAAGCGGGCGGCAAGGTGGCGGTCCGATGAGCGTCCGCTGTGCCTTTGCCCCGATATTCCCCGCAAAGGAACAGGGGAAGCCGTGACTCCGTCGCGAACCGCCTTCGCCACGATCCTCGCCAAGGACCTGCGCGCCGAGCTGCGCACGCTGCAGTCGCTGCCGGCGATGGCGCTCTTCGCCACCACCACCTTCGTCATCTTCCGCTTCGGCCTCGACCGCACCGCTCTCTCCGGCAGCCTTGCCTCAGGGGTGCTCTGGGCGACGCTGCTCTTCGCCGCCCTGCTCGGCGTCAACCGCCTCTTCGTCAGCGAGCGCGAGGAGGGCGGCTTCGACGCGATCCGGCTCGCCCCGATCGACCGCAGCGCCCTCTTCGCCGCCAAGGCGACGGCGCTCTTCACCTACCTGCTCGTGCTGGAGCTGGTCGTGGTGCCGATCTTCGCCCTCTTCTTCCTCGGCTCCGCCGCGGCGCTCCCCCCGCTCCTCGCCGTGCTGGTGCTGGCCAATCTCGGAATTGCCGCCACCGGCACCCTGATCTCCTCGATGGCGGTCCAATCACGCGCCCGCGATCTGCTCGGCCCACTCGTCCTGCTGCCCCTGATCGTGCCGCTGATGATCGCCGCCACGGGCGCCAGCGAGCCGCTGTTGGCCGCGGGCGGGCCCGGTTACCACCGCTTCGGCACTTGGCTGGCGGTGCTCTCCCTATACGATCTGATCTTCCTCCTGCTCGGCTGGGCCGTCTTCGATTTCCTCCTGGAGGACTAGCGGGCCGGTCGCCTCCCAGCGCCCAAACTTGGCATGTACGGCAAAGGACTCAGACCTCTCTCGATCGCGACCGTCGTGGCGGTCGCCGCTGCGCTCTCGCTGGTCTTCTTCTACGCGCCGCTCGACGCCGACCAGGGCTTCATCCAGAAGATCTTCTACCTGCACGTGCCGCTGGCGATCACGGCGCTGATCGGCTTTGTCGTTGGCGGTGTCTTCGCGATCTTTCACCTGCGCAGCGGCAACCGGCGCTGGGACGCCTACTCCTACGTCTCGATCCACATGTCGGTGATCTTCGGCGTCGCCGTGCTGATCACCGGCTCGATCTGGGCCAAGGCCTCCTGGGGGTACTGGTGGCTCTGGGACGAGCCGACCCTGGTCAGCTTCCTGATCGTCTTCCTGATGTACGCGACCTACTACCCCTTCCGCTACGCGATCGAGGATCCCGAGCGCCAGGCACGCTACGCCTCGGTCTTCGCCGTCACCGCCGGCGCCTTCGTGCCGCTCAACTTCATGGCCGTGCGGATGGCCCAGAGCCTCCAGCACCCGCGCACCTTTGGCACCGCCAACGGCGGCATGCCGGGCGAAATGATGTTCACCTTCCTCGTCTGCCTCGCTGCAGCGGCGCTGCTCTGGGTGACGCTGGTCAAGCTCGAGCTGACGGCGAAGAGCACCTCGGGCCAGCTGAAGCGCCTGCGCCGCGCCCTCGACGCCCCGGCGCAGGGTGGCGGCACATCGCGGATCGCCCCGGAGGTGAGCTAGATGATCGGTCTCCTGCTGGCCGCCACCCCGGCGCTGCCGCTCGATGAGGCCGGCAAGTACGTCGCCGGTGCCTACATCGTCTTCCTGGTCCTGATCGTCATCTACGTCGCGATCATGGCGAGCAAACTGCAGCGCATGGAGAAGGAGCTGCGCGAGCTCGCCAGCTTCGCCGAGCACCGCGCCGAGGGTGAGGTCGCCGCGGACTCCGACCGCGAGGAGGTCAGCGCCGATGTCTGAGCTGCTGGCGCTCGGCGTCTCGCACAAGACCGCGCCGCTCGACCTGCGCGAGCGCCTCTCGCTGACCGAGGGCCGCGCCGCCGGCGCCCTGCGTGAGCTCACCGACGTCGCCGGCATCCACGAGGCGGCGGCGATCTCGACCTGCAACCGCACCGAGCTCTACCTCGTCGTCTCCGACCCGGTCGAGGCCGAGTCGACCGCGCTCGGCGTGCTCACCCGCCAGGCCGATATCCGCCCGACCGAGCTGCTCGGCCACCTCTATTCGCTGCGCTCCGGCGAGGCCGTCCGCCACCTCTTCCGCGTCACCGCCGGACTCGACTCGATGATCCTCGGTGAGGCCGAGATCCAGGGCCAGGTCAAGCGCGCCTACGAGCTGGCCCTGGTCGAGGGCGGCACCGGGCCGATCCTCAACCGCCTCTTCCGCGGCGCGCTCGCCGCCGGCGGTCGCGCCCGCGACGAGACCGGGATCAGCGAGAAGAACGTCTCGATCCCCTCGGTCGCGGTCGAGCTGGCGCGGCGCACGCTCGGCGACCTCGCCGAGAAGCGGGTGCTGGTGATCGGCGCCGGCGAGACCGCCGAGCTGCTCGCCCGCGCCCTGGTCAGCCGCGGCGTCGCCACCGTCTTCGTCGCCAACCGCCACTACGACCGCGCGATCGGCCTCGCCCAGCGCTTCGACGGCAACGCCGTGCGCTTCGAGGAGCTGCCCGAGCAGCTCGAGCAGGCCGACATCGTCGTCTCGGCGACCAACTCGCCACACCACATCGTCGAGCGCGACGACCTCGAGCAGGTGATGGCCACCCGCGGCGGACGGCCGCTGTTGCTGGTCGATATCGCCGTGCCGCGCGACATCGAGCCTGCCTGCCGCGAGATCGCCGGGGTCAGCCTGCACGACATCGACGACGTCCAGCAGATCGTCGCTCGCAACGCCGGCGGTCGCGAGGCCGAGGCGCGGCGGGCCGAGCAGCTGATCGACGCCGAGCAGGACCGCTTCGAGCGCTGGCTCGCCTCGCTCGAGGTCGTGCCGACGATCACTGCCCTGCGCGAGCGCGCCGACGAGGTCGTGCGCCGGATCCTGGCCGAGAACGAGAGTCGCTGGGAGGACCTCAGCGAGGCCGATCGCGAACGGCTGGGCGTGATGGCAAAGGCGATCGCCTCGCGGCTGCTGCACGAGCCGACGCTGCGGATGAAGCGCTCAGCGGGAAGCGACGAGGCCTACCTCTACGTCAGCGCCCTGCGGGAGCTGTTCGGGCTGGACGTCGAGACTGAGCCGGAGGGCAATGAGGGCTCAAACGTGACCGAGCTGCGCAGGAGCGATCCCGGTAGGGGTTCCGCTTAACTTTTTCGAGTCGCGTTTGCGGCTGCCGACGATGGTCACCCGCGAAAAAGTGCAAGACGCTCCACCCCTACCGGGATCGCTCCTGAGTCACACAGGGTTCCTTCGATGATTCGGATCGCCACCCGCGGCAGCGCACTCGCCTTGGCCCAAGCGGGGCAGGTGGCGGAGCTGATCGGCGGAGCTGAGTTGATCGAGGTCGGCGCCGACGGTGGTGCCGAGGACAAGGCGCGGTTCGTGCGCGGCGTCGAGCAGGCCTTGCTGGACGGCAAAGCCGAGATCGGGGTTCATTCGGCCAAGGATCTGCCCGCCGAGCTGACCGAGGGGCTGATGCTGGCTGCGGTGCCGAAGAGGGAGGATCCGCGGGATGCCTGGATCGGGGTCGGGTCTTCTCTCGATGAGGTTCCGGAGGGCGCCAAGGTGGGGACCGCCAGCTTGCGGCGCCAAGCCCAGCTGCTTGCCGCGCGACCGGACCTCGTGGTGAGCGAGTTGCATGGCAACGTCGACACCCGCCTGCGCAAGCTCGCCGAGGGTGAGCTCGACGCGATCGTGCTCGCGGTCGCCGGCCTGCGCCGGCTCGGGCGCGCCGATGAGATCGCCTTCCCGATCCCGGAGGACGCGATGATCCCAGCCGCGGGCCAGGGCTCGCTGCTGCTGCAGACCCGTGCCGGGGACGAGGAGGCGCTGGCGCTGGTCGACCCGATCGTCGACGAAGCCGCCCTGCGCGAGCTGACCGCCGAGCGCACCGTCGTCGCCCTGCTCGGCGCGACCTGCGCCAGCCCGATCGGCGTCCACGCCAAGGTCGATGCCCAGAACGACCGCGTGCGCATGGAAGCCTTCGTCGGCCTACCCGACGGCAGCGAGTGGGTCCGCGACCAGATCGAGGGCGACTCGACCGAGCCGACAACCCTCGGCGCCGAACTGGCCAAGCGCCTGATCGACAGCGGCGCCCGCGACCTGCTCGACCGAGCGGAGGAACTGGCCGCATGACGCTTCCGGTGCGCTTTATGTGGCCATACGACATAAAAGGCGCACCGGAATGACGGCGCGGACTGGGGTCGTCTACCTCGTTGGCGCTGGACCGGGCGACCCCGGGTTGATGACGGCGCGGTCGCTGGAGCTGATCGCCTCGGCCGAGGCGATCTACTACGACCGGCTGATCCCGCCAGGAGCGCTGGACGGGGCACGCGAGGATGCCGAGCTGGTCTACGTCGGCAAGGCTCCGGGCAAGCCCTCGGTGCCCCAGGAGGAGATTGGCGAGCGGCTGATCGAGGCAGCGCGGGCGGGCAAGAGCGTCGTGCGGTTGAAGGGCGGCGACCCGTTCGTCTTCGGCCGCGGCGGCGAGGAGGGCGAGGCACTGCGCGAGGCGGGGATCGAGTTCGAGCTGGTGCCCGGGATCACCGCGGGAGTCGCCGCAAGCGCCTACGCCGGCATCCCGGTCACCCACCGCGACGACGCCTCCGCGGTCGCCTTCGTCACCGGCCACGAGGATCCCGAGAAGGACGAGAGCGCGCTCGACTGGGAGGCGCTCGCTCGCTTCCCCGGCACGCTCGTCTTCTACATGGGGGTAAAGCGCCTCGCCGACAACGCGGCGGCGCTGATCGCGGCGGGACGCGACGCGGATGAGCCCGCCGCCGCGGTCGAACGCGGCACGATGGAAGGGCAGCGCACCGTCGTCGCCACCCTCGGCACGCTGGCCGATGCGGTCGAGCGCGAGAGCATCGGCGCCCCCGCCCTGATCGTCGTCGGGCCGGTTGTGGAGCGCCGCGAGGCGCTGGCATGGCTCGAGCGCCGGCCGCTCGCCGGCAAGCGCATCGTCGTCACCCGCGCGCGGGCCCAGGCCAGCGGGCTGGCCAAGCGTTTGCGCGGGCTGGGAGCCGAGGTTGTCGAGCTGCCCGCGATCAGGATCGAGCCGAGGATCGAGAGTGACGAAGTCAAGCGAGCGGTTGAAAGGATCGGCGACTACTCCCTGATCGTCCTCACCAGCCCCAACGGTGTACGCCTGCTCTTCGAGGCGCTGCGGAACGCGGGGCTCGATGCACGAGCACTCACGGGCCCGAAAAAGCAGCAGGTAGGAAAAATAGAACCGGGCGCCGTCGCGAATATCGGCACGACGGTCGCCGCAATTGGGCCCGGCACAGCACGAGCGCTTTCTCGATGCGGCATCAGTGCGGACATCGTCCCCGAGCGCTTCGTCGCCGAGTCTCTGGTGGAGGCACTTGCCGAGGTCGACGTCGCCGGCAAGAAGGTCCTCGTCGCCCGCGCCGCCGAGGCCCGCGACGTCATCCCCGAGCACCTCAGCGGTCGCGGTGCCGAGGTCGATGTCGTCGCCCTCTACGAGACCGTGCGCGAGGAGCCAGCGCCTGAGGCAGTCGAGGCCGCCCAGGGCGCCGACTACGTCACCTTCACCTCCTCCTCGACCGTGCGCAACCTGACCGACGTGCTTGGCGAGCGTTTCCCCAGCGCCGCCCGCATCGTCTCGATCGGCCCCGTCACCAGTGAGGCCGTCGTCGAGGCCGGCCTCGAGGTCCACGTCGAAGCTGAGCGCCACGACATCGACGGCCTTGTCTCGGCCTTGCTCACCGACGCGAACTGAGGGCGTGGCGACTTATGCGTCATATAGGCGTATAAGTCGCCAATGCCCGCCAACCCGACGGTGATTTTCGGCTCTCCCCACCGCCACTTCAGGGTCACGGACTCGACCAACAGCCGCGCTCGCGAGCTGGTCGAAGCGGGGGCGCCGGGCGGCACCGTGGTCACCGCCCGCGAACAGACCGCGGGGCGCGGGCGCCAGGGGCGGGTCTGGACCGCGCCCGAAGGCAAGGCGCTGCTCTACTCGGCAATCCTGCGCCCGCTCGACGAGCGCCACCTGCTGCTGCCGCTCTCCGTGCCGCTTGCCGTCTGCGCCGCCGCCGAGGGGCTGCGGCCCGGCAGTGAGTGTCAGGTCAAGTGGCCCAACGACGTCTGGCTCGAAGGGCGCAAGCTGGCCGGCATCCTGATCGAGGCCAAGCCGCAGGACGGCTGGGCGGTGGTCGGCGTCGGTCTCAACCTCTCGATCGAGCCGGATGAGTTCCCGGACGACCTGCGTCAACCGGCGACCTCACTCGGCGGCGGGGTGACGCCAGAACGGGCTCGTCGCGAGCTCGACGCTCAGCTAAGCCGCTGGGCCTACGCGCCCGAGGATGAGGTTCTCACCGAGTGGCGCCGCCGCGACGGCCTGCGCGGCCGCGAGGTCAGCTGGGAGGACGGCTCAGGAGTCGCCGACGGCATCGACGACCGCGGCAACCTCGTCGTCGCCCTTGCCGGCGGCGGCAGCGTCAGCCTCGGAGCCGGCGAGGTCCAGCTGCGCCTCTGAGTCCTTCGCGGGCCTTTTCGCCCTTTTGCGTCGCCGTTTCGGTTTGGCGGCTTTCTTGGCGCCCTCTTCCTTGCCTTCCTGACCATCTCCCCCGCGCTGCGTCCTGCCACTCTTCGGCGCATCGCCGTTGTCCTGGGCGTCGGTCGCCTCAGCAGTCACCTCGTTGGCCGTGGCCTCACCGTTCGCGGGCCTCCCGTCCTTCTTCGGCCGCTTCTTACCGCGCTTGTTGCGGCGCTTGCCGCCCTTGGGGAAGTTGCGCAGCAGCTCGCGGGCGATCGCCGAGGGCTTGCGGGCCATCCGCATGCGCGCCCCGCGCAGCACCTCTTCGCCCTCGGGCGTGTGCGAGACCGCTCCGGCGAGCAGAGCCACGGCGAGGCGGCGGTCCTGTTTGCGGGCGGAGTGGACCAGGCGGCGCGCGTTGCGCCCGTGCGCCCGGCCAGAGGAGTTGACCAGCAGGCCGAGCAGCCGCTTCGTCTCCGGCCAGCGCTGCACCGCATACTCTTCGTGCAGCTCCGGCGTGTAGGAGGCCAACCGCCAGACCCAGGCCTGCGCCTGGTCGCGGCGGCCGATCCGCTTGTCGACCAGCGCCTGCAGCAGGGTCTTGGTTCCAGCCCGCTTGTCGTCGCGGCTCCAGGTGCCGACGATGTCGATCGCGTCGTCGAAGGCATCGGCGTCGCCGAGGTCGGCGATCTCGCTCAGCGCTTTCAGTTTCAGCTGCGAGGTGCGGTTGCGCTGCACGCAGGTGAGCAGGAAGCGGCGCTTCAGCTCTTGTGAGCCGGAGCCCTGCAGGATCGCCCGCGCCCGGCGCCAGCCCTGCGGGTTGACCCGCGCTCCGGCCAGCGCCGCCCAGGCGTGCTGCTCGGCGTGGTCGAGGTTCTCCACCGCGATCCGCCAGAGCTCGCGTTCGAGCACCTGCATGCGGCGCTCCTCCTCGCCGGAGACCGGGATGATCCGCCGCTCGACCCGGATCCGCCGCCCGCGCGAGCGCCGCACCGGGCCGATCACGATCGCGCCGCCGCGGTAGACATCGCGGTCGAGCAGGCTGTGCAGGGTGATGATCGTCTCATCGTGGGTGGTCGCCGGGTGGACGAAGTCGATGACGAGGCCGGCCTCCTTGCCCGGCGCGCGCCGGGTCACGCGGCCGACCCGCTGCTGGTAGATCCGCCGCGAGGCGGTCGGCGCGAGGTGCATGCAGAGCGTCGCCCGCGGCGAGTTCCAACCCTCGGCCAGCAGCATCGCGTTGCAGAGCACGTCGACCTCGCCGCGCTCGAAGCCGGCGAGGATCTCGGCCAGTTCGCGCTTCGGCGTCTCGCCGGAGACGGCGCGCGCGGTGACGCCCGCGGCCTGCAGCGCCCGCGCCACGTTCTTGGCGTGCTGGACGCCGGCCGTGTAGAGGACGCCCGGCATGCCGTCGAAGCGGGTCTTGTAGAGGTCGGCGATGGCGACGTTGAAGGGCTCCTGGTCGAGCAGCGCGGCCAGCTCCTCCTGGTCGAAGTCCTGGTCGACCTCGCCCTTGCGCAGCGGCACCTTGGCGATCGTCCGCACCCCCGGGCCGGGTGGGATGCGCATGCAGCGCAGCGGCGAGATCACGCCGCGCCGCGCCGCCTGGATCAGGTCGAAGCGCGAGGTCTGGGTCGGGAAGAGGTCGGCGACGTGGCGGGCGATAAGTGCCCCGGTCGCGGTCATGCCGATGAAGACGGGGCCGGTCCAGGCGCGGATGCAGGCGCTGGTCTTCTCGCCGAGGGCGGTGTGCGCCTCGTCGCAGATCACGATTGAGTAGGCGTCGGAGATTTTCTTGTGGTTGCGGACAAACCACTGGTAGGTCTCGACCGTGACCGGGCCGTCGGGATCGTCGCGGTCGCCCATCAGCGGCGGTCGCAGTCGCTCCTTGTAGCCGCGGTCGGAGATCTCGCCGATGAACTGGTCGACCAGGTTGCGGCGGTGGGTGAGGATCAGCACGCCGCCGGTGCGGGTGGCGTCGATGAAGCCGACCGCGGCGACGGTCTTGCCGGCGCCGGTCGCATGCTCGAACCAGAAGCGCCGCTCGGCGCCGGGATCGTCGGGCGCCTCCTCGATCGTCTCCTCGTCCTCCTCGGCGGACAGCTCCCAGTCCTGCGGCTCCTCGTCGGGGGCCAGCTCCTCGTCCTCCTCGTCGAGCTCGACCTCGCCGTCGGCGTCGGCGTCATCGACCTCGTCCTCCTCTGCGTCCTTGGCCGGCGGGGCCTTCTCCGCCGCCGCAGCCGAGCCGTTGCCGCTCGCCTTGCCGTTCGCCTTGCCGTTCGCCTTGCCGTTCGCTTCGTCGCCGATCGCGACCTGCTGCTCGGCCATCAGCTCGGTCAGCGTGCCCGAGAGAGCGTCGACCTGGTGCGGGTTCAGTTCAGCGCCGTCGCGCAGCTTCGGCGGTTCGTCGGCGAGCAGTCGCTCAAGGCCCAGCAGCAGCGAGAAATCGCGGCGCCACTGGATCGAGGGGTCCTCGCCCCCCTCGTCGAGCTCGGCCAGAGCGGCGTCGAGGGCCCGGCGCCGCGCGGTGCCGGGCGCAAGCGCCTCCGGTCCCTCACCGTCAAGCAGGAAGGGCTCGCGGGCGAACTTCGCTGCCCGATCGATATCGGCGCTAGATGGAACTGCCGCCGGCGCGGCAACTTCGCTGGTCTTGGCCATAAAGGCTTTCGGATTCCGTCCCCGCCGCGATGGATGACGGGCGGGGGCATTTAGACGAGGAATGCCGGGCGTCAGTCTTCTACTTCCCCCCGGCGCTCTCACTGGCAGTTCGCAATACAGCGAACCGAACATACGTATTGTAATCAGAGAATTGACGAAAAAGGGACGACAGTTCGGGATCGGTCTGATCTCGATCGCGGCGGCGGGTTTGCTGGCAGTCGGCTGCGGGGCCGACAGCGGCGGTGACTACGGCGGTCAGCACCCCGATTACGCCAAGGCGCTTGCCGGTGCCCCGGCGCCGCTCGCCGCTCTCTATAAGGAGGGGAACGAGCTGCTTCCCGGCGGCTCGGCGGCATTCGAAAAGCGACTCGCCGACCTGAAGGGCTACCCAGCGGTAGTCAACGTCTGGGCCTCCTGGTGCGGCCCCTGTCGCTTCGAGTTCCCCACCCTGCAGAAGCTCTCGGCCAAGTACGGCAAGCGCGTCGCCTTCCTCGGCGTCGACAGCCAGGACTCCGACGACGCGGCGGAAACCTTCCTGGCGGAGGCCCCGGTCCCCTACCCGAGCTACAGCGACGGCGACCAGCAGATCACCGAGTCGATCGGGGCCGGGCGCGGCCTCCCCAACACCGCTTTCTATGACCGCACCGGTGAGCTCTGCTACCTGAAGCAGGGTCCTTACGCGGAGCACAGCGAACTGGCAACGGACATTCAGCGCTTCGCCCTGCGCGAAGAATGCGAAAGCGGATAATCGCCGTATGGACTTCTTCGTCGTCGTCGCGCTGATCGGTGTCGCCCTGCTCCTCGCCGAGCTGCTGCTGCCGACCGGCGGCGTGCTGGCGGTGATCGGCGCGCTCGGCCTGATGGCCGCCGGCGTGCTCGCGCTCGAATCCGATGCGGGCGAGCGCGACGTGATCGGCCCGGCCCTGATCGCGCTCGGCGTGCTCTCCCTCGTCTCCTTCTACTTCATCGCCCGCAAGGTGGTCGCGGCCCACCGCGACCAGCCCGTGCGCACCGGCAGCGAGGAGCTGGTCGGCGCGCTCGCCGAGGTGCGCAGCGTGCTCGACCCCGAGGGACAGGTCTGGGTCGAGGGTGCCCTCTGGCGCGCCCGCCTGGCCAACGACGGAGGGCCGGCGCAGCTGGGGGATAGAGTCAGGATCGACGCGGTCGATGGGCTGACGCTGGTCGTGCATCCCGAGACCCCCACCACCGGCTCGGCCGGGGAAGGAGCAAGCTGATGGATGTCGCGCTCGGAGTATTGATCGTCCTGCTGTTCTTCGGCGCGATCGCCCTCGGCACCTCGGTGCGGGTGCTGCGCGAGTACGAGCGCGGCGTGATCTTCCGGCTCGGCCGCCTGATCGCCCAGAAGGGCCCGGGGCTGATCCTGCTGATCCCGTTCATCGACCGCATGGTCAAGGTCGACCTGCGCACGGTGACGCTGAACATCCCGCCGCAGGAGGTGATCACCCGCGACAACGTGCCGGCCGGCGTCAACGCCGTCGCCTACTTCCGCGTGGTCGACTCGCGCAAGGCGATCGTCGAGGTCGAGAACTTCCTCCTCGCCACCTCGCAGATCTCGCAGACGGCGCTGCGCTCGATCCTCGGCAAGGCCGAGTTCGACCAGTTGCTCTCCGAGCGCGAGCGGCTCAACGAAGAGCTGCAGAAGATCATCGACGAGTCGACCGAGCCCTGGGGCGTGAAGGTGACCGCGGTCGAGATCAAGGACGTCGAAATCCCCGAACAGATGCAGCGCGCGATCGCCCGCCAAGCCGAGGCCGAGCGCGAGCGGCGGGCCAAGATCATCAACTCCGAGGGCGAGTTCCAGGCGGCCCAGAAGCTCACCGACGCGGCCGACATCATCAGCACCAACCCGGCCTCGCTGCAGCTGCGCTACCTGCAGACGCTGCTGGAAATCGGCAGCAACCAGAACACCACGGTGGTCTTCCCGCTGCCGATGGACGTGCTCAAGCCGTTCCTCGAAGGGATAACGCCGAAGGAGGACCGGCCCAAACCGCCGCCTCCGCCGGATGTCCCGCCGGTACCCACGCCCGACCCGGACCCGGACCTGCCACCCTCCCGCTCCTGAGCGCGCCCGAACTACGCATCGACCAGCTCTCGGGGCTGCCGGCGATCCTTGCGCCGGGGCGGGCCGATCGGCCCGACAGCTTCAACCTGCCGAAAAGCGAACCGAAGGGCGCGGACAACTGTCCCTTCTGCGAGGGGCGCGAGGACCGCACGCCGCCGGAGGTCTACGCGGTTCGGCCCGGCGGCGGCGAGGCCGACTCCCCGGGCTGGACGACGCGGGTGGTGCCGAACCTCTATCCGGCCCTGGCCAATGCCGCGGATCTCGAGTCGCAGACCAGCGCCGCTAGCAACCCGGGGGCGCGGTCGGGTGAGGCCGGGGCCTTCGCCAGCGCCGGCGACCCGCTGCTCGAGTCGCGCCGCTCCGGCGAACCCGACCTCTTCTCCGCGCGACCCGCGACCGGCATCCACGAGGTGCTGATCAACGCGCCCGCGCACGTCACCGCGATGCACGAGCTGAGCGAGGAGCAGTTGGCTGCGGCAGTCGCGACCTGGCGCGAGCGCATGCGTGCCCACGCCGACGCCTCCTACGTGCAGCTGATCGTCAACGAGGGCGGTGGCGCCGGCGCCTCGCTCGAGCACAGCCACGCCCAGCTCTACGCGCTCGACTTCGTCCCCGCAGCGGTCGCCCGCGAGCGCGAGCGGGTCGGCGCCTACGCGGAACGAACCGCCGGCGGCGGGCTGCTCAGCGAGATCCTGGTCGAGGAGGTGCGCCGCAAGAAGCGCCTGGTCGCGATCGACGAGGAGGCGGCGTTGATCTGCCCCTGGGCCTCGCGCTCACCCTTCGAGCTGCGCGTGATCCCGCGCTCCGGGGCGGCGAGCTTCGCCGACGACGAGGCCGGCGCGGCGATGATCCACACCGCCCTGCGCCTGCTTGCCGCGCGCTTCGACGGCTCGCCCGAGCTCAACCTCTGGGTCCGCACCGCGCCGCGCGGCGCCGAGCACTTCGACTGGCACGTCGACATCGCACCAAGGCTCAGCATCAAGGCCTCCTTCGAGTTCGCGACGGGAGTCGACATCAACACCTACCCTCCCGAGCGCGCCGCCGCCGATTTGCGCGAGTGCCTCTGATGCCGCCCAACCACCGCCCCATCCCCCGCTTCATCGCCGACTCGACCCAGGAGGGGATCCCGCATGGTCGCTTCGCCGAGCGCCTCGGTGAGGCCTTCCGCGACGCCTGCGGTGAGATCGAGGACCTACCGGACGGCGTCGAGCTGCCGGCCGAGTTCGATTGGTACCCGGAGCGTGCCTGGGGCGGACGGGTGTGGGTCCCCTGCACCGCGCGGACCGATGGGCCCGACGGTGCGCTGGAGCTGTTCGGCCACGTCTCCTACGTCCAGCCCGAGCAGGGCGAGCCCTCCGAGCTCCTCGCCGCCGCTGACTTCACCGATGTCCTCGCGGAGGACAACCCGGGCTGGAAAGTCGACCTCAACGACGAGGTGATCGGCCGCTGGCGCGGCGAGAACGGTCGTGCAGGAGCCGTGACCCTCGTCTGGGGCCGCCCCCTTGTCCAAGGCGCCGTCGCCGCCACCGCCGAGCTCGACGAGGAGACCGTCGACCAGGAGGAGATCTCCAACGGCCGCTTTACCCTGCTCGCCCTCGACGCCCTCGAGGCCTACGGCGACGACATCTTCATGCAGGTCAAGCTCTGGAACCGCCGAGCGGTCGAGTTGGCTTCCGAGAGCCTCTACGCTTAGCCGCCTCCCCGTCCGAACCAACCCCCGGAGGCCGCGTGTCCGCCTACAACGAGCTCCAGCTCAGCTCCTTCGTCGACCAGATCTTCAAGCGCCTGCAGGGCATCGAAGCCCAACTCGCGCTCCTCTCCGAGAAGGCCGGCGTGCCTTACGAGCGGGCCGCAGACAAAGCCCCCGACGAGGTCGTCGAGCTAGCCCGCGCCGGCGACCGCATGGGCGCGATCAAGAAGTACCGCGAACTGACCGGCGCCGAGATGAGCGAGGCGCAAGAGGTCGTGGAAGGCCTCTAGCCGCAACTGCGGACTAGATCGCCAGTCACCCCGCACGCTACGTTGGCTGCGGCGATGTCATCGAAAAATGCAGCAGCCGAAGCTGAGGCGGCCCGGGTACGACGCCTGCGTAAAGACGCGGAGCGACCCATGAGCGTGAACTTGGCCGAGGGAATCGCCCTCAGCCACAAGTTGATGCGGTTCGCCGGCGCAGCCGCAAAATCAAGAGATCAAGCTGATCCGGAGAACCTCGATGCCGAGAGCCAGGGCTCTACGATTCGTCACCCCCGCACCGATAGCTCAGCTGGATAGACCGGTTTGGGCAGCGAAACCGCCTCGCTGCCCAATGGATTGCATTGTCCGCAACTCGCTCCTCTACCTTGTCCACCATGGTTTCTCGCGACCTGATCGACCAGGCAGGGCAACTGCTGGCAGAAGCCGCCGGCGCAAAGTCGGAAGTGATCCTCTTCGGCTCTCACGCACGCGGAGAAGCAGGGCCGGATAGCGATGTCGACTTTCTCGTCATCGAGCCCGCCGTAGAGAACCGTCTCAGGGAGTGGGAGCGTCTGCGACGCGCTCTCAGGGACTTTCCAGCGCCGGTGGACATCGTCGTCCTAGACGAGAAGCGCGCCGAGCAGCGCGCAAAGGTACCGGGCACGATGGTCCATCACGCCTTCCGCGACGGTCGCGTCCTTGCCCACGCCTGAGCAAATTGAGGTCGCGGGTCCCTCGCTCGGCTCGCGGCGATCGACTTGGCGACTGCCGAGAAGCTCGCCCCCGATCCAGAGATGGATGACCGCCCGGTTGGCTTTCACGCGCAACAGGCCGTCGAGAAGGCCGTGAAGGTCGCTCTCATGTTGGACGGCGTGGACTTTCCAAAGACACACGACCTCGAATATCTGATCGTGCTGGCCGAGAAACACTCCATCGCCATGGAGCCGGAGCTTGAGTCCGCATCCTGGCTCACCCCCTGGGCCGCCGAATTCCGCTACGACGACGCGCCGATCGAGACGCTGGATCGCAATCGGGCGATCGCTGTCGCCAGCGCAGCGGTTGGCTGGTGTCGGGACCTGCTGCAGGTCTAGGGGATTTTTCAGCCCAACCGGGAAATCCGGCGCAGAAGATGGGCCGCCAGAGTGAGACAATCCGGCACCCGCCCCGATAGCTCAGCTGGATAGAGCGACTCCCTCCTAATTGAGCTTCAGAAGTTGGGATTTTCGGCTCCGCAACGGGGAGAGCGCCGCGTCTGACGCGTCTCGCGATTACCGCGATTTACGCACGCTTGCGGAGGGTTTGGGCAGCGGAAACCTCACGCTGCCCTTTCAAATTGGCGCAAATGTCTGTCAGCGAGTTGGATAGCGTTGCGTTACAGGACGTGTTCCATTTCACGTCTTCGTCCGTTCCTATATTGCTTAGCCTGTTTGGAGCGCTGTTGGACCGAACGCAGCCCCAATGCACAATCAGCTATGGGAACCGCAACTGGGAAATTCAACGAGGGAGTTCGCCGCTTGGCGCAATATCGGCCATTTGCGGCAGGTGGCCTGCGCTTGGATGGCGTGCTTCGCGAATTGGTGCTTGCGGCGGCGGAGATCAATGACGGGAGCTTTGAAAACCTTGCTGAGTGTCAAGCTGCAATCCAGACGCTCTGGACCGTCGAGTTCGAGATAGAGGAGATCAGGCGAGTTCGAGACGCACTAGTTGACGAGGGGCTGGCGGAAAAGAACGGCGTAGGACTTCGCCTTAGCCAGGCCCAGCTTGACGCGCTGCGGCAACGAGCCAATGACAGTCAGCAGTCTGAACAACTCGCTCTAGCCCAGTGGGAAGGGGTCGCAAGGGAGCTTCGGCCAGACCTCACGGCCGACGATCTTTCAGCACTGCAAGAGGACCTGCGGGACTGGCTAGGCAAGATCGTGGCCAGACACGGAGCCGAGGCTGCGCTCATGCTCTATCCGAAAGAGCCACGCGCACATCGTCTCTTTGACGAGATCGAGCAGTTCGGGACATCGTTTCTTCCCGAAAGAAGCTCCCGAGTGATGGCGATTCGAGATAAGGCCCTCAAGACGTTCGTCCGCCACCCCACCCCTGAGCAAGAGAAGTTTTTGGCGAATCGGCTCAACACGGGCTTCTACCTCACAGTGTTGACGCTCGACCCAGCAGCTCGCCAGCTTGTGGAAGACAAGGCTAAACGCGTATGCGTCTACATCGACACCAATGTTCTTTACGCCATTCTCGGGATGGCGCCACCAGAAGAGGTACTCGCCGCGAAGCGCCTATTGGAGCTCTCCCGCGAGCTTGGTTATCGCCTCGTCATAACCCCTTGGACCGTCTCAGAGATGCATAACAGCATCGAGAGAGCCCGAAAAAACGTTGAACTTCACGGAAGGACTTTCAATACTGGAATTGGTCGTCTGATGATCAAGGTCACGGGCGAGAAGGGAGCGACGCGCACCTACTGGGAACAGTTCCTTGAGCAAGGACTGTCGGTAGATGACTTTTTCGCTCATATAGCGGCATTTGAGGATGCGCTACCAGGCTTCGGAATCGAGGTCTTAGATGAGGGCTGCGAAAACGTCGAAAAGCTCGATGGGACTATCGAAGAATACGCTGACCTGCTCCGCAAGATTGTTTGGCCACGCGAGCGCCATCCCGAAGTCATTGATCACGATGTTCGCCATCGTCTCCTCATCGAGAGACTGCGTGGAGATGGAACGCCTCGATTTTCCAAGGCGACGCGTTGGTTTCTGACACAGGACACGAAGCTCCCGACCTTCGCCAAGTTGGTTCCCGAGCCTGACGCTAAGCCGCCAGACCTACCGTTCTGCATCTCGCCGTCTGCTTGGGTTCAAATTGTCCGCGCGATGACCCCGCGGACCGAGAACTTCGAGCAAATGGTCGTTGAGCTTCTTGCTTCGCCGTATGTGGGCTATGAAGGACCGGTCAATCAAGAGGCGGTCCGAGCCGTAGTCGCTCGCATGGATCTTCATGACGAGGATTCCGAGGAGGTCGCGCTCGCTGTCGTCGAAGACTCCGCACTCATGAGTTCTGTCGAGGAGGCCGGGGAGGACGAGATCGATGAGCGGGTTCGGTACGTCTATGCCGAGAAGGCGAAGGAACTCAAGCAGCTCGCAGAGGAGAGCGCCCGCATTGCAGCCGATGAACAGGCGGCACGTGAGGCGGCAGAGCAACGGGAGCAAACGACCCGCGACGACCTCAAGGCCGAGAAGCGAAGAAGGGAGGGCCTAGAGAGCGACCTTCGGCGCACCAAGGAGCAGCATGAGGAGGAGGCTCGGAAACTCGATGAGAGAGTGCTCGCGGAGTCTCAGGCTCGGCAGGCTGCCGAGGACGAGCACCAACGAGAAATGAGCGAGTTGCGGGGTCGAATCGACGATGGCGTGCGACGACGACAGCGCAGCACGCGAATCATCGCAGGGGCGCTGATTGGCGCCATTGGGCTAGGAGCCCCCGCTGCTGTGCTGGTCTTTCAGCTGGCGCAAGGCACGATCGCCATTGCTGCGGCGGTTGTAGCTGGAGCGTTGATGCTTGCTGTATCGCTCAACCTGATCCTCGGGAAGGACAAAGGCAGCACTGCGCTGAATGTGCTCGCCTACTTGATAGGTGTCCTAGGAGTCGTGCTGAGCATTGTGCTCGAACGCAGCTAGTTCGGCTTGCTAGGAGGAGGCTCGAAAGTCTCTAAGGACTGGAGTTCAAAGCAAAAGCCCTGCTTTGGCGCGATTTTTTGACCGTATTTGCGGGAACGTGCGCGTCTAAGAGTTTGTAGGAACCCTGGCAGTCCCTACCGTTGAAGTGCGAAGCCCGGCACCCCTTCTCGTACTAGGGAACCGGGCCTCGACCTCAAGGGGGCTGCGTGGTACCGCGCGGCCCCCTTCCTTTTGCGGCACAGTACCCGGATGCTCTCCCCGAGTGAAGGTGCTTCAGCGAAATATCGAGCATTTTGCTGACGATGGTCAGCAGACCGGCCCTCGACGAGTTACCGCAGCGCTTTAGCTTCGATCTTGGCGGCAAGCTTCGACAGCTCAGCGACTGAAATGCCGAGACCCTGCGCCAAGGCTTTAACGGTGCCCCAGGCGGGGTTAGATCTCCCGCGCTCGACGAGCGAAACGGTGCCCGTCGTGACGCCGGCATCCTGCGCCAGCGCTTCTTGTGTTAGGCCACGCTTTTCGCGGAGTTGACGCACTGCCTCTCCGAGGGCGGGCTGGGGCTGATCGGGTCCTCCCATTGGAAGCACGCTTTCAAATGCAGGCGAGCCTCGCCAGGTGAAGTTCAACTAGTAAAGCCTCACTAGTCCTGCTACGCTCGCGCGACCGCAAACAAAGTGCCCCCGCGCTGCGCTAACAGCCGGGGGCGTGGCACAGGAAAGGAGTGCTTTCCCATGCACGACGACGATATCCGGCGGAGCTTGCTTCCGCCCGCCCACGAGGACGAAACCATGCAGCGGTCCGTCCTTACGCAAGTGCTGGTCCTGCATCCCGCTCAGTTGACGATCTTGGAGCTTGCCCTTCGGGTCGAGGCTGATCTGCGGAGCTGCGAGCAGGATGCTGTGGAGCGCGCGGTCCGAGAACTGGCGCGCGACGGATTGATCCTCTGCGATTGCCGGCGGCTCAGCCCAAGCAGGGCGGCTGTGCGCTTTGACGAGCTGCTCGGGGGTGTCTCCTAGGACGGCGGGAGCTTTCAGCGGTTTCTCGGGGGCCGGGGCGCAGGCCACAGGGAGGTTGCGGAGCTTCGATGGCTCCGCTTCCTGCTCCGGCCTCCGAGAAACCGCTGATGCGGCTCCGGATGAGACCAACAAATGAAGCCAACAAAAAAGAGACCAACGAAACCCAAAAGCAAGAGGCCAAGACAAGAAGCAAGCCAACAAAGAACAAAGCCCAAACCGAAAGCCAAGAGAAGCAAGAAGAAGGACCCAAGGAAGCAGGCAAAGGAAGAACTCAAACAGCAACCACCCAACCGCCGACACACTACGAACCCTCCGGTTCGTGCCTGGGCCGCAGTTTGGTGATCCCAAACGTCAGGAAGGCTCGGGCGTGATGGCGCTGGCGACTCAGGCCGTGCCTTCGGCGGCCGATTGTGGCACGGCTCCGCCGTGCGGAGGCCGCCTGTATGGAGGCCCGGCAGTGGCCCTGACCTTCGGTCTTTTTGCCGAATAAGTGGATCAACGAGAGGCCCATTTGGCACCTACGGGCCATGAGACGAGATCCCCGCATCAGGCTCGATCCGCAGACGGTCGAGGCAATCGCTCGTCGGGTGGTTGAGCTGCTCGAAAAGCGCGGCCTTCAGCGGCGGGAGCTGGTCGATGCTGCGGAGCTGGCGCGGCGGCTTGGGATCGAGCGCTCTTGGGTGTACTCCCACGCGATCGAGCTTGGCGCGGTCAAGCTCGGTAAAGGCGCGAAGCCACGGCTTCGGTTCGATCCTGAAATCGCCGCGCAAGTGCTGCGGAGGGTGGACGGCAAACCGGCGGCTGACCCGCCCGCCCGCTCGGGTAAGCGGGCGAGTCAGCCTCTGGGATCGGAGGACCGGGTGGAGTTGCTTCCGATTCACGGATCGGGAGAGAGCGACCCGCCCTCAGCGGCTTAGGTAGGGATGCCCCGCCGGGCGACAGGACAGGTGATCGAGCCGCAGGACGGACGGGCTTGGGCGATTCGGTTCCGGGCTTACGGCAAGCGGCGCTACGTAGCCCTGGGGACTAGTGAGGAGGGCTGGGACCGGCGGCGAGCGGAGGCTGAGCTGCGGCACGTTCTCGCTGACGTGGAGCGCGGCATCTGGCGGCCATACGAGCCCGCTCAAGCTCCACAGATAGCCGAAGCACCCACCTTCCATGAGTTCGCGTCGGAATGGTTGGAGAGCCGCGAACCGGAGCTACGGCCGAAGACGATCAAGAGCTACCGCTGGCTGTTGAGCGGCCACCTTCTCCCCCACCTCGCCTCGATGCGCCTCGACCAAATCGGTCCCGAGGACGTCGACCGCTACAAGGCAGCCAAGCTCCGCGAGGGTGCGCTTGGGCCAAACCAGATCAACAAGTCACTCGGCCTGTTGGCGATGATCCTCGACGCTGCCGGCGACTACGGGCACATCGACGCGGCGCGCAACCCGGCACGTGGAAGAAGGCGGCGGGTCAAGCGCAGCACCCCGAACCGTCCGACCGTCGAGCCTGAGCAGCTGCCCTCGCTCCTCGAGGCTTCGCGCAAGCTGCGGCCGATGGTCGCCACAATGGCGGGAGCGGGCCTGCGCAACGGCGAGACCTGTGGCCTTGACTGGACCGACTTCGACCCGGCCAGCGGCACGCTCACCGTTGGCGAATCGAAGACCGAGGCGGGTCTGCGCCAAGTCGATCTACCCGACGCCCTGCGCAAGGAACTCACCGCCTACAAGCTCCGCACGCTGCGCAGCAGCGAGGGTCCGATGTTCCGCAACCGCAAGGGGCAGCCGCAGAGCGTCAGCAACGTCGAGCGGCGTTTGAAGACAGCGATCCGCCGAGCCAACAAGAGGCTCGATGAGATGGGCTTGCGGCCGATTGACGAGGCCGTGACGCCGCACTCGCTGCGCCGCCTCTACGCGAGCCTGCGCTTCGCCCTGGGAGACGATCCCGTGTACGTGGCGAACCAGCTCGGGCACACCGAGCCGGGGTTCTCGATGAAGGTCTACGCTAGTGCTGTGCGCCGCCGCGAGAGGCTGATCGGCGTGGCGCTTCGCGAGTTCGATGCAGCCCTCGAATGGGCAGCAATGGGCAGCGGAGAGCCTGTTTCTGTCGAATCTGAGCCGAGCGCGGACGACTCACAATCACCGGAAACGGCTCAGCAGAGCCTTTTCAGGTAGCCCGCCCCGATAGCTCAGCTGGATAGAGCGACTCCCTCCTAAGGAGTAGGCCGCTGGTTCGAATCCAGCTCGGGGCATAGGGAAGTCAAGTGGGCACGGCGGCGCCGCCCACTTGGTTTCGGACACCAGAGCGCTCCAACGGCGGGAGAGCCTACCTACCCCCGCTTGCCCTTCCCCCACGCCCCTTCTTCCCGCACCCATTCCCCATCACCGGCCGCAAGGTCGACTCCCCACCGTTCTGGGCGCTGAGCTGTGCGCTGGCGCGGAACGTGTGCGAGCAGAGGTCGCGGGAGTTGACGAAGAGGCCCTTCTGGGCGCCCTGCATGCTCAGTACGACCCTGGAGACGGGGACGTCGGGGGCATCGGTGACGGTGCTCCGCAGGCCGCCGTTGACGGAGTCGACGCGGACCGCCACCTCGGCGTTGACTTGTCCCCGCAGGGCAAAGACGACGTCGGGCAGCTGATGGGAGGAGGAGCGCAGGTAGACCGGGCCCTCCAGGGGCTGGTCGAGCAGCGGGGTGAAGGCACGGACGTGGCCATAGATCGAGCCCTTGGGGCACTGGGTGCCGTTGCCGGCACCTGCTGCCCACTGCACGCGGGTGCAGATCGTGCGGAAGTGGCTTTGTTCGATGAACTCTGATTTGGGGAAGCGCAAGACGAGGCCTTTGAGGTTGGCATCGCCTGGGCGAGTCTTGTAAGTAGCGCGTAGGCCGGGGAAGGCGCCTCTATTGGTCTTGCCGAAGAGGCGCAGGTCGAGCTTCGGCTTGAAGCCCAAGCGCTCGCAGCCGCCCACCTGGAAGCGATCGGCGAGGCTTTGGCTGGCTCCTTCGCTTCCACCGAGGATCGCGTCCAGTGACTTCGCCTCACAGCTTGTCGGGGCGAGGATGAAGTGGGGGCGATCGACGCTTACCCGGATGTCTCTGAGGTCGAGGGGGATGCCGTGCAGGATCGTTGGCAGGGGGTCTGCCTTGAGGGTGATCACCGCGCTGGCGGGATCGAGGTAGGCGGCGTTACGGACCACCACGGTGCCGAGGTCAAAGGGGCCGGCGACTGCCGGTGCAACCACCGCGATCGAGAGCGGGGCGCCTTTGTAGGGGCCGGCGAGGTAGGCCTTGGCGGTGTTGACGTAGAAGGGGTGGGGGCCGGCGCCGGCGCCTACTGAGAGTGAGCCGATCTGGGAGGCGGCTGGACAGCTTGGAGAGGCGAGCTCTTTTGCTCCTGTTCCTTCAGCGGTTGAGATCGAGGCCAGGGCCGCATCGGGGCAGTAGGGGATGCCCTTGAGGTAGCCGGTAAGGCCCGGGGGCATGGTCAGCTGCAGGGAGCTGAGGCGCTGGGTTCCGTCCTCGCGGCGAAGGCGCAGCTCGAAGGGACTCGTTGCCCCGGCCGTGGGGTCCGCGAGGCGGCCGGTGACACTGGCTTCGAGGTTGCCGCTGGGGCAGGGGCCGCCGTTTGGCCCCTTGCTTACTTTAAAGCGGGTGTCTTCGACTACGGCGGGCGATTCATTCCAAGGCGTGAACTCGGAGTGGATCTCATAGCGCCCGCACTTGGCGGGGGTGAGCAGGGGCGCCCGCTCACCGGAGTTCAGATGCAAGGTCAGCTTTGAGACCGGTGCCTCTGGGATCTGATCGAAGGTGGTGGTGAGCTGGCCGGTGCTGGGGTCTGCGCTGACCTTGCCCGCCAGCTTGATCAGGATCCCGTAGCGCTCTGAGTCGATCACCAGGTAGAGGCCCAAGAGAGAGCCGAAGGGGTTGTCGCCCTGCTTGGCGACGTAGATCGAGCCGGGGAGGGCTTCCTCCAGGAGCGGGGTCTCGACCTCAAGGGTGCCGACCTTGGAGGCGGCAGGGCAAGAGATCGGCTCGTCGTTGCCGATGCCGATCTGGGCGGAGGTGCAGGCATCGAGCCCTTCGGCGGCGGTTGGGTTCAGCGCCATCCCCCGGGGCAGGGTGACCACCGAGCGGGCGATGCTGGCCTGGGCGGTGCCTTTCTTGCTCTCAAGGCCGTCCTGGTCCATCGTCACTTCGACGTCGAGGCCGGTTGCGGAGTCGGCCCTGTTTGAAGTCGGGGCAAGTTCGACTTCCGGTTCGAACTCAACCTCATCGCATTCAGTTAGAGGCGGGTTCGAGGACTGCGCTTCGGCGTACTCGCCCGGCTGTTCCCAGCTGTCGGCCTGGATCACCGTCTTCGGCGCCTCCCGGCAGTTGGTCGGGTTGGTCAGGAAGGGGGCTTTGAAGGAGCCCGATTCAGTGGCTTTCTTGCAGCCCTTGAAGGGGGCGGGTGAGCCGAGCTGGACTTTCACCCCGAAGCCGCAGAGCGTGACCGAGGCTGCGAGCAATTCCGGCGTCTTGGCTACCGGCGCCGAGGCGACGCTGATCGCGTAGCCGTCGCTGGCGTGCAGCTCGGGGGTGAGGACGTAGGCGACTTCGGGGCCCGTCAGGCCGAAGCCGAAGGTCGCCACCTCCCCCCGTTCGGGCTCGACCGCGTAGACCGGCAGGCCGGGGAAGGTGGTGACTTCGGTCTCCAGGGTGATGCCGCCGATGATGCTGCCCGCCGGGCATTCGTCTTTGGGGATCATGCCGACTTCCGGGCAGGTCTCGGGCACCGCTTGCGGGTTGCCGGTGAAGCCCTGGGGCAGCTTGGTCACCACCTGCTTGACGAGGCCGTTGGTGGCGCGCAGGCCCGCGTTGGTGGGCAGGGCGGGGACATGCTCGTTGAAGGCCAGGCTCGCTCCGGCCGAGAAGGGATGCCCGCCGGCCTTGGTGAAGTCGTTGCCTTGGTCGTCGGCGACCTTGGTCGAGAAGGCCTTGAAGCCGAAGGGCACCGCGGGGAGCAGGGTGACCTGGTCTTCGCCTGAGACCGGGTCGGCGGCGCCGCCTGAGGCGGTTGCCTTGGCGACCAAGGTGTCGGGGGCATCGCGGCCGATGTGGGTGATGATCTCGATCGGGGGGTAGGCCCCGCCCGGCGCCAGGGAGCTTTTATTGGTGCACTTCACCTTGGCGTGCTGGAGAGCGGTGGGGGCCTCTTTGGCGCACTCCCAAGCGGAACTACCCCCCAGAGCCCTCGCCAGCATCGCGTAGGTTTCCTGGCCGGCGGGGAGCTCGACTTCCACCGTGGCTCCGGCCAGGTTATTGGCGAAGCCGACGGCTGGTCTTTCGTCGCGGCCCCCACGGGCGTCATTGGGCGCATCTTCACCTATTACGGGAAACGGTTCCGCGTTAGAGCTGTTTTTCACCTGCCACAGCACGTTTCCTGAAGTGCTCACCGCCTCCCCACCCGCAGGCGGCACCCCGCTACCTGTCTGCGCGGTCACCTCGCATTGCAGCCCCGCTGCCTTGTCTTCGGCTTCGACCGGTGTGTATTCGCTTGAGGTTTGCCCGGGGATCTCGGCGCCGTTGCGCAGCCACTGGTAGGTGAAGGTGGCGCCGGGGGTCCAGTTGGTCGGCGCTTTGCAGAGGAGTTTTTCTCCTTCGAAGAAATAACTTCCAAACCCCCCAGGCACAGACACCGTATGTGGACGGCTTTCCACCTGCCTGGGATCGTCGACCGGTGCCGGCGGTGGCGCCGGCGAAACCGGGTTCACTACCACCGGCGGCAGCGAGACCGAGACAGAGCTGGTGCTGACCCTGCTCGGGGCGAGGCCCAAAAGGGTGATGCCAGGTTCTGAAGCGGTAGCGGCGGCCGACAGTTCCAGAGTTCCAGGGCCGATCGCGACGATCGTCGTCCCGGCGGGGATACCGAAGCCATCGACTTCCTGACCAACCGCGACATCGACTTCCTGACCAACCGCGAAGGAGCCGAACAGGGTGTCGACATCGGTCAGCGTTTTGGAGCCGGCACTAACAGTCGCCCTGGCGTTGACGGTCGTCACCCCCGTGCTCGGGTTGGTGCCGATCACCTCGCACTGGATCGCCTGGCCTTCGTCGGCGGCGGTGGTCGTATAGGTCTGGGCGGTGGCGCCGGGGATCTCTTCCCCGTTTCGCAGCCACCGGTAGGCGAAGTCGGACTCGCTGGAAACATTGAACCATCGCGAGGTTGAGTTTTCACAGGTCAGCTGGTCGCCGGCATTGGGGTTGGCGTTGGCGTTGTTTTTGACTTTGACCCGATAAACCACCCGTTCGTCGCTGTGGGTGACGGGGGTGGAGGTGGGTGCGGGGTCGCGGGTCAGTTCCACGCCGATCACTGGTCTCGCAACCACAGAGGTGGCAGCCAAGCCAAGCAGAGCAACGGCCAAGCCAAGCACCAGTCCGGCTTTGCGCAGGGCGCTCACTTCTTACCTCCCTGCTTGCCGCCGGCTCTCCTCTTGGGGTGCCGGGGAGCCGGCTTGACGCAGCGGCTCCGTTTCTTGACGAAGGGCTTCCGGCATATGACTCGCCGGGGTGGGTTGCCGGGGCCGACGAAGGCTGGAACCGTCGCCGCAGAAGGCGCCCTGCGCGCCCCCTGGCAGCCTTCACCGCTGCAGGACGGGTTCTCCGACTGGCTGGCGAAGCCGCCACCGACGCGAGCGACGTAGACGTCGCTCGCCGTGTCTACGTCTTGGGGGAGAAGTGCCGCACGCGTGGCGTAGGCGACCTGTCCACTGCTCAGCGAGAGCGCGGGGGCGTCGTTCACCGCGCCGGGGAGCCGGGTGAGCTGGCCCTGGTGCCAGAGGTAGGCGTTGGCGGTCCCGTCATCGTCGCCGGCGGCAAGTGGCTCGGCCGTTTCAAAGGCGATCGTCCCGCCGTCCTCGCTGACCCAGCGCCCTTCCACCGCGGCGGTGGAGGTGGGGGCGCCGCCGAGGACAGTCGGTGCGACAACACTGACGTCGAACCCTTCTTCCACGCCGCTGCTTGAGCAGGAGACACACTGGAGCGCTTCGGAGTCGCTGTCATAGCGATAGGCGTCGCGGCGCGTGCCGTCTGCGTCGCTCGCGCTCAGAGGAGCCTTGGTGGCGAAGGCGAGGACGTGCCCGTCGCCACCAATCTCATGGCCTTCGCCGTCCTCCCCTGTGCGCGGTACCGCGTAGGCACCGCCGAAGAAGCTCTTGCCGACGCCCCACAGGCTTTTCTCATCGCCGGGGTCGAGGGTGGCGATGAAGGTCGTCCGCCCGTCGGGGTGGGCGCTGTCGCGCTCGTAGAGGTAGAGGTTTGGTTTTCCTTGGGTGGGAGATTTGCCTTCCGCGTTGGCGCCGCTCAGCACCCCTTCGGCGACGTAGTAGGCATGGGAGCCATCGCCCGAGATCGCCGTGATCGTGTGGAGGACATCGGCGCTCTCACCGGGCTGGGAGGGAAGCGAGACCTGGGTCAGCTTTTGCCCAACGGGCTGGTCGAAGTCATAGAGGTAGAGGTCGCAGCCGGTTGAGGCGCCTGCTTCGAAGGTGCACTCATCCCCCGAGTCCTGGTCGGAGGCCAGCAGGGAACGGGTGGTGGTGAAGTAGACCTTGCTGCCGTCGACCGAGGCACCCTCGAAGAGGTCATCGCCCGCTTCTTCCCATTCGGTCTGGCCGCCGGGAAGGATCGGTTCGATCACAGGACCGTCCGGAGTGCGGGTGCGCACGAACATGCGCAGGGGAACGGTAGTCGGGGTGCCGCCGCCGCATTTGCCCTCGCCGGCCTGAGCGGGGCGCGTGGACATGTAGATGCGCGCGCCGTCGGCTGAGATCGCGCCCTGGCTCGTCGCGCCGAAGTGGTCGAAACCACCCGCGCTGCTGCCACCGCCAGCGTGGGCTCCGCAGGCACCGCCCCAGGCTTTGCCGTCCTTGTCGCGGGCAAGGAGCTCAATCGAGGGTTCACCGGCGGAGTCGAGGGAGGCGACGTAGCCGTTGTAGTCCTGGCCGGGGCGGTGATCGTTGCTGATGCGGGGATCGCCAGGAAGGAATGAGGTGGTTTCCAGAGCCGGTGAGAAGACGGTGGTCGAGAGGTCGGTCGAGGTGCCGGCCGATTCGGTGCTGGTCAGCGACGTGACGAGATCTGGGGCTCCGCTGTCGTTGATCGGCACCAGCAGCGGCGAGAGCGGGGTGAAGGAGCCGTCGAGGCCGCCGCTGAAGAGCCGAAAGACGCCCGCGTTGGCCTGCACCTGGGTGGCGCCCATCAGGTTCCAGCGGCTGAGGTCTGCGGAGTAGATGAAGGGACCGCCGGCGGATTCGCCGCCGATCCAGATTTCCGCAGCGGTGGGTGCCGATGTCGGCGCTGTGACCCAGCCGCCACCACCACGGGTGGCGACGTAGTTGTCGCCGGAGTAAGACTGAAGGCCGGGGGTGCCGGCCAGCGCGGCCAGCGAGCGGAAGCGGACCCGCTCGCCGTCGAGGGAGAAGGTCGGAGCGCTGGCGGGCTCGACGAACTTCTTCGGCGGGCTGACCATCTCCAAGGCCATGCAGTCGGGCAGATCGGTCGTGCCCTGCGCTTCGCGGATCGCTTCGTTGGGGCAGCCGGCGGCGTGGGCCGCAGGAGCGGAAAGCAGCAGGGCAATGAGAACCGCGGTGAGGAATAGGGGCCCCGCCCCGCGACGCAGCGGCGAGGAGCTAGCGACGCTGGGCCGATGGCCGTTCATCTCTTCCCCCGCTTTGCCTTCCCACACCCATTCCCCATCACCGGCCGCAGGCCGGCCTCCCCACCGTTCTGGGCGCTGAGCTGTGCGCTGGCGCGGAACGTGTGCGAGCAGAGGTCGCGGGAGTTGACGAAGAGGCCCTTCTGGGCGCCCTGCATGCTCAGTACGACCCTGGAGACGGGGACGTCGGGGGCATCGGTGACGGTGCTCCGCAGGCCGCCGTTGACGGAGTCGACGCGGACCGCCACCTCGGCGTTGACTTGTCCCCGCAGGGCAAAGACGACGTCGGGCAGCTGATGGGAGGAGGAGCGCAGGTAGACCGGGCCCTCCAGGGGCTGGTCGAGCAGCGGGGTGAAGGCACGGACGTGGCCATAGATCGAGCCCTTGGGGCACTGGGTGCCGTTGCCGGCACCTGCTGCCCACTGCACGCGGGTGCAGATCGTGCGGAAGTGGCTTTGTTCGATGAACTCTGATTTGGGGAAGCGCAAGACGAGGCCTTTGAGGTTGGCATCGCCTGGGCGAGTCTTGTAAGTAGCGCGTAGGCCGGGGAAGGCGCCTCTATTGGTCTTGCCGAAGAGGCGCAGGTCGAGCTTCGGCTTGAAGCCCAAGCGCTCGCAGCCGCCCACCTGGAAGCGATCGGCGAGGCTTTGGCTGGCTCCTTCGCTTCCACCGAGGATCGCGTCCAGTGACTTCGCCTCACAGCTTGTCGGGGCGAGGATGAAGTGGGGGCGATCGACGCTTACCCGGATGTCTCTGAGGTCGAGGGGGATGCCGTGCAGGATCGTTGGCAGGGGGTCTGCCTTGAGGGTGATCACCGCGCTGGCGGGATCGAGGTAGGCGGCGTTACGGACCACCACGGTGCCGAGGTCAAAGGGGCCGGCGACTGCCGGTGCAACCACCGCGATCGAGAGCGGGGCGCCTTTGTAGGGGCCGGCGAGGTAGGCCTTGGCGGTGTTGACGTAGAAGGGGTGGGGGCCGGCGCCGGCGCCTACTGAGAGTGAGCCGATCTGGGAGGCGGCTGGACAGCTTGGAGAGGCGAGCTCTTTTGCTCCTGTTCCTTCAGCGGTTGAGATCGAGGCCAGGGCCGCATCGGGGCAGTAGGGGATGCCCTTGAGGTAGCCGGTAAGGCCCGGGGGCATGGTCAGCTGCAGGGAGCTGAGGCGCTGGGTTCCGTCCTCGCGGGATACCTGCAGGGCGAAGGGGCTGGTAGTCCCCGCGGTGGGGTCGGCGAGGCGCCCCTTCAGGGTGGCTTCCAGGTTGCCGGTAGGGCAAGGGCCGCCGTTTGGCCCCTTGCTGACTTTGAAGCGGGTGTCTTCGACTACGGCCTCCCTTCCGTTCCAAGGCACAAGCTCGGAGTGGACCTCATAGCGACCGCACTTGGCGGGGGTGAGCAGGGGTGCCCGCTCGCCTGCGTTGAGGTGCAAGGTCAGCTTTGAGACCGGTGCCTCTGGGATCTGATCGAAGGTGGTGGTGAGCTGGCCGGTGCTGGGGTCTGCGCTGACCTTGCCGGCCAGCTTGATCAGGATCCCGTAGCGGGGTGAGTCGATCACCAGGTAGAGGCCCAGCAGCGAGCCGAAGGGGTTGTCGCCCTGCTTGGCGACGTAGATCGAGCCGGGGAGGGCTTCCTCCAGGAGCGGGGTCTCTACTTCCAGGGTGCCGACCTTGGAGGCTTGGGGGCAGCTGATCGGGTCGTCGTTGCCGATGCCGATCTGGGCGGAGGTGCAGGCATCGAGCCCTTCGGCGGCGGTTGGGTTCAGCGCCATCCCCCGGGGCAGGGTGACCACCGAGCGGGCGATGCTGGCCTGGGCGGTGCCTTTCTTGCTCTCAAGGCCGTCCTGGTCCATCGTCACTTCGACGTCGAGGCCGGTCGCAGAGTCCGCCGATGAAGAGGTCGGGGAAAGCTCTACTTCCAGTTCGAACTCGACCTCGTCGCATTCAGTCAACGGTGGATTGAAGGACTGCGCTTCGGCGTACTCGCCCGGGTGTTCCCAGCTGTCGGCCTGGACCACCGTCTTCGGCGCCTCCCGGCAGTTGGTCGGGTTGGTCAGGAAGGGGACTTTGAAGGAGCCTGACTCGGTGGGTTTCTTGCAGCCTTTGAATCCGCCGCCCTGGACTTTCACCCCGAAGCCGCAGAGCGTGACCGAGGCGCCGAGCAATTCCGGCGTCTTGGCTACCGGCGCCGAGGCGACGCTGATCGCGTAGCCGTCTTTGGCGCGCAGCTCGGGGGTGAGGACGTAGGCGACTTCGGGGCTTGTCAGGCCGAATCCGAAGGTCGCCACCTCTCCCCGTTCGGGCTCGACCGCGTAGACGGGCAGGCCGGGGAAGGTGGTGACTTCTGTTTCCAGGGTGATCCCGCCGACGACGCTCCCAACTGGGCAGGCCTGTTCGGGAATCATGCCGACTTCCCGGCAAGTCTCGGGCACCGCCCGGGGGTTGCCGGCGAAGCCCCGCGGCAGCTTGGTCAGAACCTGCTTGACCAGGCCGTTGGTGGCGCGCAGGCCCGCGTTGGTGGGCAGGGCGGGGACATGCTCGTTGAAGGCCAGGCTCGCTCCGGCCGAGAAGGGATGCCCGCCGGCCTTGGTGAAGTCGTTGCCTTGGTCGTCGGCGACCTTGGTCGAGAAGGCCTTGAAGCCGAAGGGGACCGCCGGAAGCAGGGTGACTTGGTCTTCGCCTGAGACCGAGTCCGCGCCGACGGCTGACGCGGTTGCCTTGGCGACCAAGGTGTCGGGCGCGTCACGGCCGATGTGGGTGGTGATCTCGATCGGTTGGTCATAGCTTTCGCCTGGCGCCAGGGAGTCCTCGCGGGTGCAGTCCACTCTCGCATGCAGAGGTGGAGTCGGGGCTTGTTTGATGCAGTTCCATGGGTCCGCAAACCCGGGCTCACGAACCTTCATCGCGTAGGTTTCTTGGCCGGCGGGGAGTTCGACTTCCACCGTGGCTCCGGTGAGGGTGTTGGCGAAGCCGATGGTGGGTCTTCCTGCAAGGAGCGCGGGACCATCGTTTGGAACGGCGCCGACCACGTAGAACGATTCCGTGTCAGAGTCGTTTTTCACCAGCCACAGCGCGTTTCCTGAAGTGCTCACCACCTTCCCACCCGCCGGCGGCACACCACCTCCACGCTGCGCGGTCACCTCGCACTGCAGCCCCGCTGTCTTGTCTTCGGCTTCGACGGGTGTGTATTCACTGGCGGTTGCGCCGGGGATCTCGGCTCCGTTGCGCAGCCACCGGTAGGTGAAGGTGGCGCCGGGGGTCCAATTGGTCGGCGCTTTGCAAGAGAGACTTTCTCCTTCGTAGGAATACCCATTTCCACCCGGCACAGAGACCACCCGCGGCCGGCTTTCCACCTGCCTGGGATCGTCGACCGGTGCCGGTGGGGGCGTCGGGGAAGCCGGGTTCACTACCACCGGCGGCAGCGAGGTCGAGACCGAGCTGGTGCTGACTTTGGCCGGGGCGAGGCCCAAAAGGGTGATGCCAGGAGCTGAATCGGTAGCAGCGACTGACAGTTCCAGGGTTCCAGAGCCGATCGCCACGATCGTCGTCCCGACCGGGATGCCGAAACCGTCGACCTCCTGACCGACTGTGAAGGAGTCGAATTTGACGTTGACGGAGGTGAGCGTTTTGGAGCCGGCGCTGACCGTGGCGCTGGCGCGAGCGGTCGTCACCCCCGTGCTCGGATTGGTGCCGATAGCCTTGCACTGGATCGCTTGGCCTTCGTCGGCGGCGGTGGTCACATAGCTCTTGGCGATAGCGCCGGAGATCTCGTCCCCGTTTCGCAGCCACCGGTAGGTGAAGTTGGCTTCGCTGGAAACGTTGAACCATCTTGAGGTCGAGTTTTCACAGGTCAGCTGGTCGCCGGCGTTGGGGTTGGCGTTGGCGTTGTTCTTGACCCGGACCCGGTAAACCACCCGTTCGTCGCTGTGGGTGACGGGGGTCGAAGTGGGTGCGGGGTCGCGGCCGAATTCCAAGCCGATTACGGGCTCGGCAGCCACGGGAGCGGCGCTGAGGACGAACAGAGCAAGGGTGAAGCCAAGTGCCGTGCCGGCCTTGCGTAGCGTGCTCACTTCTTACCTCCCTGTTGGCTGCCGGCCCGCTTCTTGCGGTGCCGGGGGATCGGCTTGACGCAGCGGCTCCGTTTCTTGACGAAGGGCTTCCTGCATCTGACCCGCTGGGGTGGGTTGCCAGGGCCGGCGAAGGCAGCAGCCATCGCAGCTGGGGGCGCACTGCGCGTACCCTGGCAGCTTTCGCCGCTGCAGCCCGGGTTCTCAGGCGGGGTCGCGAAGCCGCCCCCGGCGCGAGCGACGTAGACGTCCATGGCGGTGTCCACGTCCTGGGACAAAAGCGCCGTGAGCGTGGAGAAGCCAATCTGTTCGCCGCTCATAGAGAGCGTGGGGGGTCCGCTCGCTGCGCCCGGGAGCCGGGTGAGCTGGCCCTGGCGCCAGAGGTAGGCGCTGGCAACCCCATCGTCGTCATCCGCGGCAAGCGGCTCGGCCGTGGAGAAGGCGATCGCCTCGCCGTCCTCGCTGGCCCAGCGCCCTTCCACCACAGAGGCGGAGCTGGGGGCAGCGTTGAGGACAGGCGCCAACACAACAGTGACATCGAACCCTTCGTCCACTCCGCTACCCGAACAGGAGACGCACTGGAGCGCTTCGGAGTCGCTGTCATAGCGATAGATGTCTCTGTGAGTGCCGTCTGCATCATTTGCGCTCAGTGCGGCCTGGGTGGCGAAGGCGAGGACGCGCCCGTCGCCGCCGACCTCATGGCCTTCGCTGTCCTTTCCAGTTCGCGGCACCGCGTAGGCATCGCCGAAGAAGCTCTTGCCGACGCCCCACAGGCTTTTCTCATCGCCGGGGTCGAGGGTGGCGATGAAGACAGTCCGCCCGTCGGGGTGGGCGGAGTCGCGCTGGTAGAGGTAGAGGTTCGGCTCTCCTTTGGTGGGTGATTTGCCTTCTGCGTTGGCCCCGCTCAGCACCCCTTCGGCGACGAAGTAGGCGCGGGAGCCGTCGCCGGAGACCGCCGTGATCGTGTGGAGGACATCAGCGCTCTCGCCGGGCTGGGAAGGAAGCGAGACCTGGGTCAGCCTTTGCCCGACGGGCTGGCCGAAGTCATAGAGGTAGAGGTCACAGCCGGTTGAGGCGCCCGCTTCGAAGGTGCACTCATCCCCCGAGCCCTGATCGGAGGGCAACAGGGAGCGGGTCGTGGTGAAGTAGGCCTTGCTGCCGTCGGTCGAGGCGCCCTCGTAGAGGTCGTCACCCGCTTCTTCCCAGTCGGCCTGTCCGCCGGGAAGGAGGGGCTCGATCACGGGACCGCCGGGGGCGCGGGTGCGCACGAGCATCCGCAGGGGGACGGACCCAGGCACACCGTTGCCGCATTTGCCCGCTCCGCTCTGGGCGGGGCGCGTGGACATGAAGATGCGGGCGCCGTCGGCTGAGATCGCGCCTTGGCTCGTCGCCCCGAATTGGTCGCCACTGCCCTCGTTGGCACCGCCGCCGGCGTGGGCTCCGCAGGCACCGCCCCAGACTTTGCCGTCCTTGTCGCGCGCCAGCAGCTCGATCGAGGGCTCACCGGCGGAGTCGAGGGAAGTGACGTAGCCGTTGTAGTCCTGACCGGCGGCGGGCCCGGCGATACGGGGGTCGCCGGGGAGGTAGGAGGTAGAGACCAGCGGCGGCGAGAAGACAGTGGTCGAGAGGTCGGTCGAAGTGGCTTCGGATTCGGTGCTGGTCAGCGCCGTGACAAGTTCTGGGGTGCCGCTGTCGTTGATCGGGACCAAGAGCGGCGAGAGCGGGGCGAAGGAGCCGTCGAGGCCGCCGCTGAAGATCCGGAGGACGCCCGCGTTGGCCTGCGCCTGGGTAGCGCCCATCAGGTTCCAGCGGGTGAGGTCGGCGGAGTAGGCGTAGGGGCCGCCGCTGTATTCGCCGCCGATCCAGATTTCCGCTGCGGTGGGCGCCGAGGTCGGTGCCGTGACCCAGCCCTCGCCACTACGGGTGGCGACGTAGCTGTCGCCGACGTAGGACTGAAGGCCCGGTGTTTCAGCCAGCGCGGCCAGCGAGCGGAAGCGGACCCGCTCACCGTCGATGGAGAAGGTGGGATCCTTGGCGGGCTCGACGAACTTCTTCGGCGGGCTGACCATCTCCAGCGCCATGCAGTTCGGCAGGTCAGTTGTGCCCTGCGCTTCGCGGATCGCTTCGTTGGGGCAGCTCCCCGCGGCATGTGCCGCGGGGAGGGGCAGGAGCACCGCTGCGAGGGCCGCGGCGATTGCCGCGAGGCCGAGCCCGTGCCGAGGTGAGGTCGGGGTGCAGAGGTCTCCTGCGTTCACTGTGTGCTCCTTCTTCGGGGTGTGCCGAGTCAGCCGCGGGGCTTCCTAGGGCCCCGCCGCCGGCGCGGTTACGGCCCAGCTGCCGAAGGCCCTGGTGCCTTCGCTCGCAGAGACGACCGTCAACACAGCGCCCGCTTTGGAGGCGCCGATTTCGAGGACGGGGTCTGGGTTTGCGATGTAGAGAGCGCTGTAGGTCCCGACTTCTTCACCCGTGTAAAGGCAGAGGTGGCCGGGGGCCGCTTTCGGGTCCGACACGGTTCCCGGGCAATCGGTCGTGGGAGACGCTCCCAGGCCCAGGTAATGGACTGCGGATTCCCCCAAGGCAGCGGGGAGGGGGATCGGGAAGGAGATGGGGACGTAGAGGGTCCCGGTTTTCGGAGCTTCTCCGAAGCTCCAGGCACCCGTCTCGGTCTCACCCGGAGGCAGGACGCCTAGATGGGTCCAGGGTTTGCCTTCGGGCCCAGCGGGGCCGGTTGCGCCGGTGGGGCCGGTTGCGCCAGGCGCCCCGTCCGCTCCGTCGTTGCCGTCTTCGCCGTCTTGGCCGTCGTCCCCGTCTTTGCCGTCCTCACCGTCTTCGCCGTTGGCGCCGTCCCTGCCGCTGGCGCCGGCGGCTCCCTGGGGGCCGGCGGGCCCGGCCGGGCCCGTGTCTCCCTTGGCGCCTTTCGGCCCCCGCGGCCCCTTCTTTGCCTTGGCGGAAGCGGTGGCCTTGCCACCGTCTGAAGAGTTAGAGGCGGCGTATGCGCCGCCGAACATCGCAAAGACCAGGGCCATCACCGAGATGACTCCGGGGATGCCAAAGCGCGTGCGTAGCGTCGAGAACATCTAGATCTCTCTCCTTGTCCCGTGAGCCCCTCTGCCCGCCGCTTCCCTTAGCGGCTTCCTCGAGGCTCGGTTATGTCCCTGTACCGCTCGGTTTCCCGAGCTACTGATTGGATGGAGAGAGTTCCTAGAAGGTGCTCTCTGTACCGCTCAGTGGCGCCAGTGAAGCACCCTGATCAAGGGTTGTCAAGGAAAAGTTCCCAAAAGAAAAGGTTCGTTCCCAGAGACGTTCCCTGAGCGTATAGAGGGGTACCGAAAGGCGCCTGTGGCTGCGGCTAGGCGGCCGGACGGATCGCCACGTCTACCGAGACCGAGCGGTCGGGAGCGGCGAGTGCGGCGGCGGCGGCGGCGGCGAGTGCCTCGTGGTCCAATCCGTGCCGCGCGGCGGCGGCGGCCAGAGGCTCGACAAGGCCCATATCGGGATAGAGAAGTTGCAACTCGATCGGCTTCGTTCCGCAAACCGCGACCACGGCACGTGCGTGCACCTGATCCGCGCTGTCGGCCTTCTCGGCTCGGACCAGCTCGATCGAGATCGCATTTGCGTCGCTGTCGTATTGAGCACGCATGTCAGTCGTCCGGAAAGGTGGTGATGACGAAGCTGGGATCGTCGCTGGCTAGGACGACAATGATCGCACGGCGATCCATCCCCAATCCCATCAGTCGCCGGTTCCCGGATTGATCGAACTGTGCGCGCATCGGGCTCACGGCGACCGCCTCGATATCCCCCGGCCGGATTCCGTAGAGCCTCATCTCATTCTTCGCATGGCGGCTGAAACGCACACGCCGCTAAGTCTGAGCAGCGCGAATGTCTCCGCTCAGGCGCGCGGCCTCTTCCGCCCCTAGGTATGGGGTGAGGATGAATTCGGCCACGTCGGGGAGGAGATCCTCGAGCTGGCCGGCTTCCCCCGCAGCCACCTTGCGGGAAGTAAGCATCACCAAGGCGCCAATCGTTGACTCCTCGGTGGTGGCGGGGAGCTCCCTCTCCCCCCCGCGCTCGGAGCGGCCCTGCTCCAAGTAGGGGACAACCTCGTGGACCGCTTCGTGGAAGCGGGCGGAAACCGCGGGCCCGGCGGCCTGGGACTCGACCAGACAGAGGCGGGCGAGGTCGGGCTCTTCGGCGAAGAAGCTGAGGACGGTGCCGGCTGCCGCGATCGCCCGTTGGGGCCAGTCATCGCTCGTTGCAACCGCCTCGCCAGCTAGCTCCCGTATGTGGCCCACCACCACTTCAAAGGCAGCCAGAAAGCACTCCTCCTTACCCTCGAAGTTCTCGTAGAAGACGCGGCGGGAGACGCGCGCCTGCTTGGTGATGTCGGTGATCGTCACCGCCCGGTAGCCCTTCTCCGCCACCGCGGTAGCGAGGCCGGCGATCAGGCGCTCGCGCTGATTGTGGGCAACCTGCTCGCGGCTGAAGCCGTGGCGGCCGGCGGGAAGCGGGCCGAGCGTCTCCTCGTCTGCCATACGCCGGGCGCTCCCTAGGCGGAGGCCGCGCCGGCCCCACCGGCTTCACGCGCGGCGACGTCCTCGCCCACATAGGGACGCAGGAGGAACTCGAGCGCCTCGGGCAGCAGCGCCCGCAGCTGCTCGGCTTCGCCGGCAATCAGGCGTTGGTTGATCACCCAGAGCACTCCCCCGGCCAAGGTCTCCTCGAGGCTCGCCGGCAATTTGTCGGCGCGCGGGTTGAGCTCGCGGCCCGGCCGCAGCAGCGGCGCGAAGCGCTTCAGCGCGGCCTCGTGGCGCGCCGCGGCCTCGGGGCCGGCCGTCGGCGCCTCGACCAGGCAAGCCCGCGCCACACCCGGATGCTCGGCGGCGATCTTCAGCAGCGCACCGAGCCCGGCCCCGACCTTGTCCGTCCAAGGCCCGTCTTCGCCGTCATACGCTTCCTCCACCACGTAGGCCGTGCGCTCGACCGCCGCATCGAGCAGCGCCAGGAAGGCCTCGTCCTTGTCGGCGTAGTGCTTGTAGAAGGTCGCGTAGCCGACCCGGGCCCGCCGCACGATCTGCTCGATCGTGGTCTCGGCGTAACCCTGCTCGGCGACGAGGTCCGCCGTCGCTTCGAGGATGCGCCGCCGCTGGTCCTCTGCGGACGCGGCTCTGCTGACCGGCTCGGGGCCGGGCGGCTGCCGGGAGGCCTTTCCAGGCAATGCGCGCACCGGGTCAGGATAGCGCGCGTTCCCATTGGTACGAAGCCAGTATATGAAGTGTCGCAAGTTCCCAAAGATGGGCTAAGGTACCCCGAGTGGACGCTCCACCCACACTACGCGCCGTGAGGTCATGGGATGAGGCCATTCCGGAGCGCGCGTCGGACGAGGGAGCGCTGGAAGCAATGCTGCTCAGCGTCGGGGCAAAGGGCTACGACAAGGCCACGGTGCAGGAGGTGCTGGAGCGCAGCGGCATCTCCCGCGACCGCTTCCAGCGCCGTTTCGGCGGCAAGGAGGCCTGCTTCGCCCAGGCCTACGAGATGGCGGCGGACAGGCTCTGCGCGGAAGTGCTCGAGGCGGGCCGCATGGCCGAGAGCTGGCGGGCGGGCTTCCGCGCCGCCCTCGCCAGGCTGCTGCGCACCGTCGCCGAGCAGCCGCTATTGGCGAAGGCGCTGCTGATCGAGGTGCGCGCCGCCCGCGGCCAGGCCTGGGCCAAGCACCAGCAACTGGTCGAGCGCTTCGCCCACGCGGTCGACTCGGCTCGCCACCTGCCCGGCGCGCGGGCCACGGCGACGGCCCTCACCGCCCAGTTCGTCGTCGGCGCGGTCGAGGAAGCGATCGCCACCGAGATCGGCGCCGGCCGCGCAGCCACAGTCGAGCGCCTGCTCCCCGACCTCGCCCACCTCGCCGTACTCAACTACTTCGGCGAGGACGAAGCCTGGCTGGAACTGCGCTCGCCGGAGTTGAGCCCGGTCGAGCCGACAGTTGCTGACCGCTAAATCTGCGTCGCGATCAGGACGAGGATCGCGCTGAAACCAGCGAGGATGCCGCCCGTGATCGAGACCATCGCGTAGATCATTGCTCGTTGAATCGAGTCGAGGCGGTCGTTGACTCTCCCGAACTCGTGGTCGAACCGCTCGTCGACTCTCTCGAACCCCCTCTCGATCTTCTCGTCGATCCGATCTAGACGCTGGTCGACTTTCTCGAACCGCCGATCGACCCTGTCATTCAGGTCGTCGAGCCTGCCTTCAGTCCATTCGGGTGCGGTCACATTCACGATGATGGCACCCTAGGTTGGAACTTGTTGTCTGTGGTGCGCCAGACCCCGCGGATGCGCGAAATCTTGCGCGCACAGCACGCGTAGCTCGGCTCAGCTCTTCTCCTGCGCCAGCTCCGCCGCGTCGGCGCTCCCTACATAAGGGGTAAGCGTGAACTCGACCAGGTCCGGCAGCAGCTCCTCCAGCTCTTCGGCTTTGCCGGCGATGATGCGGCGGGAGATCAGCGAGACCATGCCGCCGACCAGGGCCTCCTCGGTGGTCGGCGAGAGGCGGGAGAGGACCTCGGGGGGGCGGCCCTCGCGGCCGGTCTGGAAGTAGGGCACGAAGCTCTGGATCGCGGCGTCGTAGCGCTCGACCACGACCGGGCCGGCAACCAGGGCCTCGACCATGCAGAGGCGCGCCAGGTGGGGCTCGGCGGCAAGGAACTCGAGCATCGCCCCGATCCCGGCTTTGACCGCGTGCGGCCAGTCGTCCTCGGCGTCGAAGGCAGTGGAGACGCGGCCGCGCAGCTCCTCCATCACCGTGTCGTAGGCGGCGACGAAGCACTCGTCCTTGCTGGAGAAGTGCTCGTAGAAGGTGCGGCGGGAGACGGCGGCGTGGCGGGTGATGTGGGCGATCGTCGTGCCGGAGTAACCGTTTTCCGCGATCGCCTCGGCGAGGCCCGCAATCAGCCGCTCGCGCTGGTTGTGGATGACGAACTCGCGCGGCAAGCCGTGCCGGCCGGGGGGCAAGCGGGCAAGCTCAGGCGGGTAATCCTCCGCTGACACTCCCGGCTCGCCCTTTTCCTGGGAGGACAACTTCTTTTTGGCCACTCCCCGACGATATCGCGCCGGAGGATCAAAGCCCCTCGACAACTCGGCCAGGCCCGCCTCGATGCCCAGATACGGCATTACCGCGGCTGACATCAACTGCGGGACGAGCTGGGGCAGCTGATCGGCGTCGCCGCGCACCACTTTCGCGTAGACCTGGCCGTAGGCCGAGCCGGCCAGAGCCTCGGCCGTGGTGTGGGGGACCGAATCCGGATCCTCCATCTCGTTGCGACCGGCGTCGATCAGTGAGGCGATCACCCGCATCGTCATGTCGCGCCGCGCCCGGGCGGCGTCGCCGGCGGCCAGAACCTCGACCGCAAAGGAGGCGCGGCTGGGAGAGCTGCGCAGGTTCTCGACGATCTCGCAGGCGACCGCGCGCAGCCGATCGGGCCAGCTCTCCTGGCTGTTGTAGGCCTCCAGCATCTCCTGCATGCAGCCCTCGTTCATCTCCTGCCAGGCGGAGAGGAAGCAGTCGTACTTGCTGCGGAAGTGGCGGTCGAATGCGGGCCGGTCGAGTTCGGCTCGCTCGGTGATCATCTCGATCGTGGTCTCGGCATAGCCGCGCTCGGCGGCGATCTCGATCAGGGCCTCGACGATGCGCTCGCGCTCGGGACTGGCGGCGCGCTCACGGGTCTCCAGGTCAAGCACTAGGTCATGGGACCTCCGATCCCTGCCCCTGGCTCAACCCGCAGCGGGTGTCGGTGCTTCTTCGCCGGCGATCCGCTTGGCGGACTCGGCGCCGAGGTACGGCGTGAGGGAGAACTCGACCAGCTCAGGCAGCAGCTCCTCGATCTGCTCCGCCTGCCCCATGATGATGCGCTGGTAGAGGATCCAGAAGATTCCGCCGACGATCGTCTCCTCGAGCGTCCCCGGCAGCTCCTCGCCCTTCGCCGAGACCTTGCGGCCCATGCGGAAGAGCGGGACGAAGGCCTGGATCGAGCGCTCGTAGCGGTCGACCGCGGCGGGCCCGGCCGAGAGCGCCTCGACGATGCAGGTGCGGGCGAGGGCGGGCTCGCTGGCGACGTAATGGAGGAAGGCAGCGAGGCCGGCGTTGACCCGGGCGGGCCAGGTGTCGACCTTGCTGGCGGCGTCGACGACGCGGCGCAGCGCCTCCTTGACCGCGAACTCCGAAGCGGCGAGGAAGCAGTCCTCCTTGGAGGAGAAGTTCTCGTAGAAGGTGTTGCGGGCGATGCCGGCGCGGCGGACGATGTCGGCGACCGTCACCGCCCGGTAGCCCTTCTCGACTGTCTCCTCGGCGAGGCCGGCGATTATGCGGGCCCGCTGGTGCTGAGCGATGAACTCTCGCGGTAGTTGATGCCTGCCCGGTGGCATTCTTGTCGCTTGCGGAGCACGATCGGGCACGAACGCCAGAGTACCCCTATAAGAATCCGTTTCCAAGCTGGACGGATCGACCAGATACCGCTACTGTTCCTTATTCCAGACAACCCGTTCCCTTGATCGATTAAGAGGAAGGTCGGATGGGCAAGCAGGCCGCAACCAAGGTCCAGGCAGGGGCTGAGGGGCCCGGCGCAACGGGGAAGGTCCTCCCCGAAGCTCCCACACTCAGACTGGTGAGTTCCCCCAAGCGTCAGCGGATTCTCGAGGGAATGCTCGAGGCTGTCGGCGATGCCGGCTACGACGCGGCATCCGTGCGCACCGTGCTGGATCAGACCGGCCTCTACCGGCAGGCCTTCTACGACGAGTTCGCCGACAAGGACGACTGCTACCTGGAGGCGCTCAAGTACGGAGTCGCCAAATTCGAGGCGATCGCCCGTGCCGCCGGGGGCCCTGAAAGCGGCTGGCGAAGCCAGTTGCGAGCCGGCATCGCGGCGGTCCTCGATGCCATCGACGCCGACCCGGCGGCAGGGCGCGCGCTGGTCGTCGAGGTACATGCGGCGGGTCCGGAAGCGCTGAAAATTCGCGCCGAAGCGATGAAACAGATCACGGATTTCATCGATTCGGCGCGGCATGCCTCAACCGGTACCGAGTCGCCACCGCCAATCGCCGCCGAGGGAATCGTCGCTGGCATGCACGCGGTCGTCCACGCAAAGCTGGCTGCCGGCGATGAGAGCGGCTTTCGCGAGCTGCTGCCCGACTTCATGTACTTCGCAGTGCTGCCCTATTTCGGTGCCGAGATCGCCGGCGCCGAGATGAAGGCCGCGCGGGCTCAGCGCCCCGCGAGCCGGTAGACAGCCTGAGAACACTGCCCTACTCTGAACGCATGGATTCGTCCTCGACTTCGAGTCCGGAGAAAACACAGGGTGGTACGCAAAGCTTGCCCCGCGCCTACCTGGTGCGCTCCGAAAGAGAGCGTCTTTTGGAGGCGATGTTGCGGGTGGCAGCGGCAAAAGGCTACGAAGCGACCACGGTAAAAGACGTGATCGAGGTGGCCGGAGTCTCCGAGCAGGCCTTCGAAGAGATGTTCGCCGACAAGGAGGCCTGCTTCCTCGAGGCCTACGAAGCGGTCTTCGACGTTCTCCTCGCCCACATGACCAGCGCCTTCGAGGCCGCCGCCGGCCAGCCCTGGCCGGAGCGAATCTCAGCCGCACTCGGCGCCCTGGTCGGTCTGCTCTCGATCGAGGCCGGAATCGCGCGCCTCTCGATGGTCGAGGTGACCGCGGCCGGTGACGATGCTCGCGCCCGCTACCGCTCGGCGCTGGCGCGCTTCACCCCGTTCCTCGAGGAAGGGCGTGAATACGCCAACCAAGGCGAGGAACTACCCGCCGACACCGCCCGCTTTGCGATCGGCGGTGCCGCCTCGATGATCTTCGACGAGATCCGCGCCGGTCGGGGGCCGGAGCTGAACCGCATCCTCCCCGACCTCGTCTTTGCGGTGCTGATGCCCTACCTCGGCCCCGAAGCCGCCGAAGACGAGATGCGCCGCGTGATCCGCGAGCACCAGTAGCCGGGCGCTAGACGCCCTCGCCGTGGCGGCCCTCGCCGGAGGCAAAGCGCATCGCGCCGCGCGCAGCGACCTCGAGCACCTCGCGGCCGAGCCGGTGCTCCAGGGAGATTCCCTCGCTTAGCGGCAAGCCGAAGCCCTCGATCGCGGCGCGGCGATCGGCCAGCATCGTCTCCTGCGGAAAGCCGGCGATCCGCTCGGCCAGCTCGAGTGCCCGCTCCAGGTGCTTGCCGGGCTCGACCACCTCGTTGACGAGCCCGATCCGCTCGGCCTCCTCGGCCTCGACCGGACGGCCGGTGAGGATCAGCTCCAAGGCCCTGCCCATGCCGATCACGCGCGGTAGCCGTTGGGTTCCGCCATCGACCAGCGGTACTCCCCAGCGCCGCTCGAAAAGTCCAAAGGTCGATTGCGGCGTGGCGATCCGCATGTCGCACCAGAGCGCCAGCTCCACCCCACCGGCCAGGCACCAACCGTCAACGGCGGCGATCGCGGGCTTGGCCGGTGTGAGCCGCGTCGGCCCCATCGGCCCATCCGGATGGTCGACGTTCAGATCCATCGCCTTCAGATCGGCGCCCGCACAGAACGCCTGGCCCCCGGCCCCGGTGAGGACCAAGACCCGGGCGCCGTCATCAGCCTCAAAGTCCTTCAACCCCTCGCGAAAAGCCTCAGCCGTCGCTCCGTCAACCGCGTTGCGCCGCTCGGGCCGATCGATCGTCAACACAGCGGCGGCACCAACGCGCTCGTAACGAAGCCCTTCGCTCATCGCGAAGATCCTCCCACAGCCATCGAGGAGTGGGGAGCGGGCGGGCTAGTCATCGCGGCCTTCCGGGTCTCGCAACAACGCCCAGCTCCCAGGCACTACGTCCCGGCACGCACGGAAATCGAGGGCAGGGGCTCGATGACCACAGCCCAAACTAGGCATCGACTCAGACGGACCCACTCAGGGCACAAAAATGCGACTGGCGGGGACGCTCGGTTGCCTGCCGCGTGCGTAGCCTTCACACGCTGAAGCTCGTCGCGCCACCTTCGAAACGTGCTCCGCTTGGCTTCCGCGGACCGCGTCTCTCCCAGTCGCAAAACGAATTTAGCGCGACCCCCGGGCCAGTGCTAGGGGGCGACGAATACGTTCCCGCAAACTCCGATAATTGGCCGTCCGGCGGAGCGGTATACGGTCCTCGCGGGATGAGCGACGGCCTCGAGGCGTCCCGGAGGAGGGCGCACCGCAACGTTGTGCTGACGGCTGCGATCGCCGGGCTTGGCGGGCTGCTCTTCGGCTACGACACGGGCGTCATCGCCGGTGCCCTGCTCTTCATCAAGACCGACTTCGACCTCGGCAGCTTCGCCCAGGGCCTGGTCGTCGCCGCGGTGCCGATCGGCGCGGTCGCGGGCGCCGCGATCGCCGGGCCGGCGGCCGACACCTACGGACGGCGCTCGATGATCCTGCTCGCCGCCACGGTCTTCATCGTCGGCGCCCTGGCGAGCGCCGCGGCGCCCGGGGTCGAGGTGCTGGTCATCGCCCGCATCGTGATCGGGGTAGCGATCGGCCTCGCCTCAGCTGCCGCCCCGGTCTACATCTCCGAGGTGGCGCCGCCCGAGAGCCGCGGGCGCCTGGTCAGCTTCTTCCAGCTAGCGGTGACGATCGGCATCCTCGTCGCCTACCTGGTCGGCCTCGCCTTCGACCACAGCGAAGGCTGGCGCTGGATGCTGGGGCTCGGCTGCGTGCCGGCACTGGCGCTCGGCTTCGGCATGGTGAGGATGCCGCAGAGCCCGCGCTGGCTGGTGATGAGCGGTGACGACTTCGGGGCGCGGGCGACGCTGGCGAAGATCCGCGTCGACGACCCGGACACGATCGATCGCGAGCTGGCGGAGATCAAAGACAGCCTCGACGAGAAGCCGGGCGCCTGGAGCGAGCTGCTGCAGCCGGTGGTTAAAGCGGCGCTCGTGGTCGGCGTCGGGCTGGCGATCCTGCAGCAGGTCACCGGCATCAACACGGTCATCTACTACGCGCCGACGATCGTCGAATTCACCGGCGTCGACTCCTCGGCCGGCTCGATCCTCGCCGCCGTCGGCGTCGGCGTGATCAACGTCGGCATGACCCTGCTCGCGCTGCGCCTGCTCGACCGCGCCGGCCGGCGCACCCTGCTCTTCATCGGCGTCAGCGGGATGACGATCTCGCTCTTCGCCCTCGGCGCCGCCTTCAAGGTCTCCGGCGGCGACAGCACGGTCGCCTCGGTGATCGCGATCGGCAGCCTGATGGCCTACGTCGCCTCCTTCGCAATCAGCCTCGGCCCCATCTTCTGGCTGCTCAACGCGGAGATCTACCCACTCAGCGTACGCAGCAAGGCGGCCGGGGTGGGCACGATGGCGAACTGGACCTTCAACTTCATCGTCTCGCTCACCTTCCTGCTGCTGATCGAAGCGCTCGGGCGCAGCGGTGCCTTCTGGTTCTACGGTGCGATCGGCCTGGTCACGCTCGCCTTCTGCTGGAAGTTCGTCCCCGAGACCAAGGGCAAACGGCTGGAGGACATCCAGGACTACTTCCAGGACCGCGTGGACCACCGCAGGGCGCGCGCGTAGCTACCCTGCGTCGGTGCGTATAGACGAGATCATCGCCGCCAAAGCGCCGACCTTCTCGGTCGAGTTCTTCCCGCCCAAGACCGAGGAGGCGCGTGAGGCATTGTTTGCGACCGCCCGTTCGCTGCGCGAGCTGGAGCCGGACTTCGTCTCCGTCACCTACGGCGCCGGCGGCGGCACCCGCGACGGCACCGTCGAGATCACCCGCGAGCTGAAGGATGCGCTGGGCTTCGAGACGATGGCCCACCTCAGCTGCGTTGGCGAGACCGCCGACGGCCTGGCGGAGACGCTGGATCGGATCGGCGCTGCCGGGATCGAGAACGTCTTCGCCCTGCGCGGGGACCCGCCGCGTGGCCAGGAGGACTTCGAGCAGCCCGAGGGTGGGCTGGGGAGCGCCGCCGAGCTGACCGCCTTCATCGCCTCGCGCTGGCCCTTCACCGTCGGCGGCGCCTGTTTCCCCGAGGTCCATCCAGAGGCGCCCGACCTGGAGACGGACCTGGCCTACCTGAAGACCAAGGTCGATTCCGGCGCCTCCTTTTTGATCACCCAGCTCTTCTTCGACAACCAGGTCTACTTCGACTTCGTCGCCGCGGCGCGCGCGGCCGGCATCACCGTGCCGATCATCGCCGGCGTGATCCCGGTGGCCAGCTTCGAACAGACCAAGCGCATCTGCAACCTCTGCGACGCCTCGATCCCGCCTCGGCTCGAAGCCGCCTTCAGGGCGGCCGGCGGCGACGAGAAAGCCGAGTTCGAGCTCGGCGTCGCCTACGCCGCCCAGCAGTGCTCGGAGCTGCTCCTCGCCGGCGTGCCGGGCATCCACTTCTACGCCCTCAACCGCGCCCCGGCGACGCGGGCGGTGCTGGGCGCCCTGCAGGCGGCGCGGCCCTGGGAACGCGGTCGCAAGGGCAGCGGCGACTTGGCCGAGTCGCTCTGAGTAAACTGCTTCGTCCTCATGGCTAATCGCAGGGAGGAAGAGAGGGAGCGGCTTCGCCAGGCCCGGGAAGAACGCGAAAAGGGTCAGGCTGGCTCGGAGAAACGCCGCCTGATGATCGGCTACGGCCTCGCCGGGCTGGTTGGCCTCGCGGTTCTCGTTGGGATCATCGCGGTGATCGTCTCCGCCGCCAACAAGAACGACAGCGGCAATGCCCACATCAGCCAGCAGTCGGGCTCGACCAACGGCATCCAACCGGATACGCGCGGTGGCTCCGAGGTGGCGGCAGTCAAGGTCACCAACCTCAAGGAGGCGGCGAAAAAGGCGGACTGCGATCTGCGCCTGAACCTCCCCGACGAGGGGAGCAACCACCTCCCCGTGACGGCGCCAACGCCCGAATACAAAACCAACCCGCCGACCTCGGGCGACCACGTCGAACCGCCCTACCAGCAGGCCGATGGCGCCTACAAGGAAATGCCGCGCGAACTCGACATCGTCCACTCGCTCGAGCACGGCCGCTTGGAGATCCAGTACTCGCCGGACCTGCCCGAGAGCGCGCAGCTGGAACTGGTCGGAATCTACGACTCGATGTACGGCGCGACCCTGCTCTTCCCGAACGAGAACATGCCCTACGAAGTGGCGGCGACGGCCTGGCGCAACCTGATCGGCTGCAACGAATACAAGGGTGCTATCACCCTCGACGCGATCCGGGACTTCGGCAAACAGACCTGGGGCAAGGGTCCCGAGCCCGCCGAAGGCTTCCCCTTCACCGGCCCGACCCCGGTCGAACCGACCGTCGGCTAAGCGCGGTAGGCCGGGAAGAAGCCGCCGGCCTCGCGGCCGGCTGAGAGCCGGGCGTAGGCGGTGGGGTCGGCGACGATCTCCGAGCTTTGCCAGGGCAGCTCACGGTTGGCGAAGCCACGCTTGAACTCCTCGAGGCGATCGCCGCGGCTGATGCCGCCGCCGAGGTTGAGCGGCAGCCCCAGCTCGGCGGAAAGCTCGACCAGGGAGGCGACGACGTTCTTCATCGGTGAGTCGCGCAGGTGCGAGTCGGCGCTGCCGCTGAGGTAGTAGTGGAGGTAGCCGTCGCTGACGGCGGCGATCGAGGCGGCGGCGATCGTGCCGTCAGGAGCGTGGGCGAGCGCCAGCCAACTGAGCGGGAACTCGAGGATGCGGTCGAAGTAGGCGGCGCCGAAGAAGTAGCGCTGAGCGGCGGCGGTGCGGTGCATCGTCTGCTCGTAGGCGGCGAGGAAGTCGGTGCGTTGGGCGGCGCTCGTCTCGGGACCGGAAACGAGGTTCAGCGTGTAGCCGCGGCGCAGGTTCTTGTTGATCTGGTTGCGGTCGCTGCCGCGGCTCTTGGGCGGCAGGGCGGGGTCGGCGATCTGGACGACGTTGCGCTCGCTGGCGCCGCTGAGCGGGGGATCTCCAAGCGTGTGGCGGAGGAAGAGCGTGACCAGGCCGGTGGCGGAGAAGTCAATGGATTCAGGGTCCAGGGCCGGGGGAGTCGGGGGGGCGTCCGCCGGAGCAACAGCGGGGAGGCTCCGGCGGACACCCCCCCGACTCCTCTCGACCAGCCCCGGATATCCGTAGGGGGAGATCGCGTCGCGCTCGTCGTTGCTCTTGATCCCACGGACTATCAGCGGTGCCAGTAGTTCGCCCTCTCCAGCCTCGATGCGCAGGGTGTGGGTGACGCCTTCGGCGTCGAGGAAGGGAAGCGAGCGGAAGAACTCCCCGCTGGCCGCCGCCTCGCCGCGGTCCTCGATCAGCTCAGCGCGAGCCGGGCCGCTCACGAGAGCAGGTCAGCCGCTGCGGCTCGAAACTCGTCGGGAAGCACGCCCCAGACCTCGCAGTCGTCGGCGGCAGCGCCCTCACGACGCAGGTGGGCTCGCATCGTGCCCTCGTGCTTCCAGCCGAGGCCGGCGACGGTCTTCTTCGCCACCTCGTTGCGAGCCGGGATTCGACCGTAGACGCGGTGGGCGTCGAACTCGTCGAAGGCCTTGGCCAGGGTCAGCGCCTCGGCGCGGCGGCCCACCCCCTTGCCCCGCACGTCGTCGCCGATCAGCGCGCCGAGCTCGGGTGCGGTCTGGCGAAAGAGGCCGTAGAGCGCGGTGAAGCCAACCGGCTCGTCATAGCCCTCGACCTCGATCGCGTACTTGCGGTCCTCGCCCGAGTCGTCCATCGCCCGCCCGACCCAAGCTTCGGCTTCGCTCTCGGAAAACCCGTCGCGTTGTTCCATCAGCGACGCGGTCGCCGCCGGGTTGTTGAACCAGCGGTGCACCGCGGCGGCATCGGCGGGCTCAAAGCGGCGCAGTGAGACCTCGGGGCGTTCGCTCATCGTGCCGAAGCCTAGTCCGGGGCGAGGCCGTGACCGGTGATGAGGAGCCAGAGGGTCTTGAGCAGGATGCGGGCGTCGAGGCGGGCGCTGCGATGCTCGACGTAGTAGACGTCGAGCTCGATCCGCTGCTCCCAGGGAATCCCGGCGCGGCCCTGGACCTGGGCCCAGCCGGTGATGCCGGGGCGGACCTCGTGGCGGCGGTGCTGGTGCGGTGTGTAGTCGATGACCTGGGCGGGGATGGTGGGCCGCGGGCCGACGATCGCCATCTCACCGCGTAGGACGTTGAACAGGTTGGGGATCTCGTCGAGCGAGGTGCGGCGCAGGACGCGGCCGGCGCCGGTTACGCGTGGGTCATCACGGGTGACGGCGGTGCCGACCCCGACCGGATCGGAGCCGACGACCATCGTGCGCAGCTTCAGCATCTCGAACTCCTCACCGTTCAGACCGACCCTGCGCTGGCGGTAGAAGACCGGGCCGCGGCTGCCGAACTTGATCGCGATTGCCGCGATCAGGAGAACTGGCGAAAGGACGGCCAGCGCCAACAGCGCGATGATTATGTCGAAGGGCCTGGGCATTTCCGCTACCGAGTACCCGGGGCCTTCTCCCAGGCCCCGGCCGGGCGGCCCTGGCGGAAGCGATCCCAGAGGCCGGCGGCGATCGAGAGCGTGGTCATCGCGTAGTAGCGGGCGATGCGCAGCGGGCCGACCGGGAAGCTACCGCCGAAGAGGGCGGCGGCAATCAGCGCGACCTGGATCGCGTAAGTGACAACGTAGACGCTGCCGCTGCCTAGCAGGGCGAGATTGGCGAAGAAGGCGACGAGGTGGAGGAACGGAGTCAGGTAGCGCAGCAGGCGGTGCGAGAAGAGCTCGAAGGCGTAGAGGGCCGAGTAGCCGCGCGGAGAGATCATCCGCTCGCCGACGACGATGTCCCAGAGCCCGGCCATCATCCGCCGTTTGCGGGCGAACTCGCCCTCCATCGTCGGCACCATCTTCTCCTCGGCGCGGGCCCAGGGCACGTAGAGCGAGCGCTGGCCACGCTTGGCAAAGGCGAAGGGGAACGAGAGGTCGTGGCTGCCCGAACGGTCGAGCGGCAGATAGGCCTCGGCGCGCACGGCGTAGATCGCGCCGTTGCCAGCGGTGATGCCGGCGAGCGAGGACTCCATCTCCCGCACCGCCATCTCATAGCGCCAGTAGGCGCCCTCGAGGTTGTCGCCTGCGGCGTCGAGGAAGCGCACCTGGCCGCAGGCGTAGGCGACCTTCGGGTCGGCGAAGGGGGCGATGAGCTGGCGCAGGGCATCGGGGCGCCAGGCGCTGTTGGCGTCGGAGAAGGCGAGGATCTCGCCCGAGGCGCGCGCGGCGGCGGCGTTCTGGGCGGCCAGCTTGCCGCCGCGGGGGAGCTCGAGGACGAGGTCGGCGCCGGCGGCGCCGGCGCGCTCGGCGGTTGCGTCATAAGAGCCGTCGGAGGCGACGATCAGCTCGAGCCGCTGCCGCGGGTAGTCGAGCGCGAGCGCGTTGGCGACCTTGGCCTCGATCACCTCCTCCTCGTCGTAGGCGGCGACGATCAGGGAGACACGGGGCAACTCGTCGTCCCCGGGGATGCCGGGAGTCGGCGGGGAACGCCGCAACGCGACCATGAGCCGGAGGAGCAGCGGGTAGCCCAGATGCGTGTAGACGATGAGGGCGGCAGAAATCCAGAAGAGCGCAGCGAGCACCGGCCGATTATCTGCTTCCGGTGCGCTTTATGTGGCCCTGGGGGACAAAAGGCGCACCGGAACCGGGTGGGGTTAGGTCAGGTCTTGGTAGAGGGCGAGGGTTTGGGCGGCTACGGCGTCCCAGGAGTAGGGGCCAGCCGCGGCCTCGCGGGCGGCGCTCGCCAGGCGCTCGCGGGCGGCGGGGTCGGCGGTCAGCTCGCCCAGAGCCGTGGCGAGTGACGACGCGTCCCCGGGCGGGACAAGCCGGCCTGCCCCCGTCGCCGCCACCTCGGGGAAACCCCCCACCGCGCTGAGCACGAGTGGCTTGCCGAAGGCGAGGCCGGTGTAGAGGACGCCGGAGTGCTCGGCGTCGCGGTAGGGCAACACGACTACGTCGGCGCGGCGGAAGATCGCCGGGATCTCGGCGTCGTCGATGAAGCGGGTGACGAAGCGGACGCGACCCGTTGCGGATGCTGACGCTGCGCGCAGCGGCTCGATGTCCATGCGCGGGTTGCCGACGATCCAGAGCTCCGCGCCCTCGACTTGGCGAAAGGCCTCGAGCAGGGTGTCGAGCCCCTTGTAAGGACGGAGCAGGCCGAAGCAGAGGATCACCGGACCCTCTGCATTCTCGAGCTCGGCCGGCAGCGGCTTCTCCTCGGGCAGGCGGGTGAGGTAGTCGAAGGCGCCGTGGGGGATGACGCGGACGCGGCCCGGGTCGAGCCCGACCTCGCCGCGCAGCCGCGCCGCGCCGTGCTCGGAGTGGGCGACGACCGCGTCCATGCTGGTGAAGAGGCGGCGAGCCGTGGCGACCTGGCGGCGGCTGGGAGCGGGCGGAAGGATGTAATGGGCGGTAAGCAGGCGGGGACGCTTCGGCGGCAGCAGGCATGTGTCGAGGCTCGGCATGGTGAGCCACTGGTAGTGGACGACGTCGGCGTCGAGCTCGCTGCGCAGGCGGCGCATGTCGCGCAAGTGCTCGGCCGCCTTGAAGATCCGCCGGGCGGGTGCGTCGAGGCCGCGCGCGGCGCTGTGGCGGTAGAAGCACTCGCGGGCGCGGTAGCCCTCGGCCTCGGGCACGGCGCCGTAAAGGAAGCGGCTGGTCAGCAGCTCGACCTCCGCCCCATGCCGAGCCAGCGCCCCGGCGAGGGCGCGATCATAGGGCGGCGTAAAGGCCGAGGGGTCGACGAGCTGGATCTTCATGTGCGCTCAGGTGTTTGGTGTATGGCATACGGCATACACCTGACGGGCGATTATCGTGGCGGCGGTGACGCCCACGCTCTCCTACTGCGTCGTGAACACGAACGGCCGCGATTACCTGCTCGCCTGCCTCGCGGCAATCGAGCGCACGCACCCGCAAGCGGTCGAGCACGAGATCCTGGTCCTCGACAACGCCTCCAGCGATGGCTCGGCCGCTGCCGTGCGCGAGCTCGGTGGTGCGGTCCGCCTGATCGAGCGGGAGCAACGAACCGGCAAGGCCGAGAACGACTCGACCCTGATGCGCGAGGCAAAAGGCAAGTACTGCCTGCTGCTCAACGAGGACTCCGAGCTGCGACCGGGCGCCGCGGAGGCTTTGGTCGCCGCGCTCGACGCGGACCCGAAGGCGGCGGCCGCGACGGCGCAGCTGCTCGACTCCACGGGCGCACCGGTTCCCTGCGCCTGGCGCTTCCCCGGCGGCGGCACTGCCCTCGCCGGCGCCCTCTTCCTGCACCGCTGGCTGACCGTGCAGAGCAAGGGCGCCTCGACCCGCCGGGTCGAGTGGGGGCAATCGAGCGCCCTGCTGGTTCGCCGCGAGGCCGCCGCCGAGGTCGACTACATGGACCCGGAGTTCTTCGTCTACTACGACGAGTGCGACTTCGCCAAGCGCCTCGCCGACGCCGGCTGGCACAGCCTCTTCGTCCCGGGCGCCGAAGCGGTCCACCACGACCAGCTCTCCACCGACCTCGCCCTGGGTCTCCCCCGCATCGTCGAATTCCACCGCAACCGCGACCTCTACATGCGCAAGCACCACGGGCTAGTGGCGACGCTGGCAGTTCGGGGCTTGACCGCCTGGTCCTACGCACTGCGTGCGATCGCCGCAGCCGTCATGCCCAAGCAACCCGCGCGGATCTACTGGGCCCACGCCCGCCAGGCACTTTTCCCCAGTTACGGCCAAGGCCTACGCGACCTGCTCTGACGGCAGCCCGCATCCCGTCAGAGGCGGCTGTCCTCGTCAATTTGCTCCGCCTCGTAGGTCTCCGAGACCGAGCCGTCTACTCCGGCGGCAGCCGGGCGCAGGGAGCGCAGCTCAGCGACGAGTACGCCGGGTTGACGGAGGCGGGCGAGCCAGCGGCGCTCGCCGGGGGTGAAGAAACCCGTGGCGAGAAGTGCAAGCGGGTAGAGCAACCAGAGCGCGGTTCGGGCGAGCAGGCCGGGGAGGCCATCGGTCGGCAGGAGCAGCTCGCCGAGCAGGACCAGGGTGGTTGAGACCGAGACGACCCGGAGCAGGCGCGCCCATTCGTAGGGCACCGGGAAGAGCCGCTGGGTGAAGCCGTACATCAGCGCCAGCACGACGACGTAGGAGACGACCAGGGCGATGCCGGCGCCGACGATTCCAAGCGGCGGCACGAGCATCAGGTTGAGCGCGATGTTGGCGGCGAGAGCAGCGCCGGTGGCGGGAAAGTTGAACTCGGTGCGGCCGGTCCTGCCGAGGATGACGACGAGGACCATGTAGAGCGCGTAGAGAGTGACGCCGGTGGCGATCAGGCCGATCACTTCGTAGGAGTCGAAGAACTGCGGCGCGGCGAGGGCACGGACGATCCAGCGCGAGAGCAGCCACATACCGGTGACGACGAAGGCACAGCCGGCGACAAACCAGGTGACCACCGCTGCGTAGACGCGGCGGGCCTCGCCGTCGTCACGGATTGAGTAGGCGAGCGGCGGCCAGGCGAGCTGGAAGCCGCGGACGAGGACGTTGACCGCCTGGGCGAACTTGACCCCGAGCGAGTAGAGGCCGGCCTCGCGCAGGCTGGCGACGTGAACGATGATGATCCGGTCGACGAAGTTGAGTCCGTAGAGCGAGAGCTCGGCCGGCATCGTCGGCAGGCCGAAGCGCATCAGGCGGCGCAGCAGCGGCCGTTCGAAGCGCAGCGAGAGCCGCCTGCGGTGGACCCAGATCAGGCCGAGGACGAAGGCGGCGCCGCTGATGTAGCTGCCCAGCAGCAGGCCGCGGGCGCCCTCGTCGGCGCCGACGACGAGGATCACCGTCAGCCCGATCGCCGTGACCACGCTGAGCATCGTCGTGACGAAGAAGGCGCGGGCGCGCTCTTCGAGGCGAAAGAGGGTGAGCAGGTACTCGAACATGGTCGAGACCCAGAGGCCGCCGATCGCGATCCGGCCCAGGTCCTCGGCAGGCCGGTTCAACAGCAGTTCTGAGATCGGCTTGGCGAAGGGCAAGGCGATCAGCGCCGCCGCGGTGGCGAGCCAGAACAGCGCCGCAAAGGAGGTGGCGACGACGCGCGCCGGGTCCTCGTCGTCCTTGTAGTAAAAGCGCAGCAGGGACTCGATCAGGCCGAGGCGGACGACGATGCTGACCGAGACGATCGCGGCGAACATCACCTCGGCGGCGCCGTAGTCGGCGGGGGTGAGGTAGCGCGTGTAGAGCGGCAGCAACGCCACCGCGATCAGCTTCGAGACGATGCTGGCCGCGGTGTAGGCGGCCCCTGTCGTCGCTAGGCGGCGGAGGTATCCCGACACGCGGCGAGCCTAGCCGTCCCCGGACGCGGAAGCGCGGGCGCGAGATCTCCGGGGGTTATGAGCGCGCCCGCGCGGGAGCAGAGGAGACGGCGTCCGGCCATTTGGCGGCTGCCAGGGAGGCACCGACAGCGAAGAGGACCCAGGTGATCGGGTCCTCGAAGAAGCCGGCGTAGGCCATGGTGTGGACCAAGAGCGCCACAAAGGTTGCGAGCACTGCCGCGCGGGCGACCGAGAACCGGCGCAGCAAGCCGCGGCCCATTGTCCAAAGCGCTGTCACGACGAGAGCGAGGTAGGCGACCAAGCCGATCAGGCCCTGCTCGGCGGCAACGGTAATTGGCTCGGTATGGGAGACCGAGACCGGCGCCTTTTCGGTGTCGATGTGCTCACGGTAGGCCTTGGGAAAGCCACCGGAGCCGTAACCCCAAACGGGTCTCTGCGCAAACAACTTGGCGCCGCCGGTGATCAGGTTGCAGCGGCCGCCGGTGTCGACGTTGCAGCGGTCGGGGCTGAGCTTGGAAGCGCCTCCGGCGAAGACGATCACAAGCACCGCCAGGACCGCGACGGCACCCACCGCCGCGAGCGTCCACTTGAGGCTCCACTTGAGGGCGGCAAGCACGGCCAGGCCGCCAAGCAGCGCCGCGAAGCTCGACTGCGAGAAAGTCGGCACCAGCCCGAACCAGACAACCGCGACCAGGGCGGTGAGCAGGGCCAGAGCACGGCGTTCACGGGCCCAGAGCAGCGCGCTCATCGCGACCACTGCGACCACTGCGAGGTAACGGCCGTAAATGTTGGGGTCCCAGAAGACCGAGTTGACCCGGAAGTAGGTGTGGAATTCGTTCGACCTGATCACCTGGTCGTTCCAGAACAGGCTGCGGGTCGCCCACTCAACCGTCCCAACCAGGACGAAGCAGACCGCCTCGATCCCGACCACCCAGAGGACCAGGGTCAGGAGCCTGCGGTCCCAGTTGACGTCGCGCAGCAGGGCGTAGACGAGGCTGAAGGGGACGAAGAAGAAGCAGGCGTTCTGGAGGCCTTTGGAGAAGTCCTCGGAGTACAGGGCCTGGACCGCGTACAGGACTACGACGGTCGCCAACAGCCGGGGGAGCCATGCGGTTGGGCCGGCGGGGCCTGTCACCGCAGGGGACCCCCCACCCCTTCCGGTCGCTAAAGCGTCCTCAGGGGCGGGCCCCCATACGGCGCCACCCCCCGGCAGAAGCGCTGTCAGCACACCGCCCGAGAGGACCAAGTAGTGCGGTACGAGGAGGTTGGCCGTGTCGCCGCCTGCCTCAAGTGGCACTCGAAACGGTAGAGCGGCAACGATCGCCAACGGGAGCAGGATTGGCCAGCGCTTGAAGACATAGGCAAGCGCCGCAGAGGCGGCTATCGCCAGCCCTCCGAGGGCGATCAGACGACTTGGATGATCGCGCAGGTCGGCGATCTGGTGCGAGTGCCACTGGTCGCCGAGGATCAGGACGGGGAAGAGGGCGAGTGCAGTCAGCATCGCCAGCGAGCGCAAGCGTCCCGCTGGCAAAAGAATCACCGCAGCTGCCGCCACCGCCGCGATGAGAAGGCCGATGCCTGCCAGGAAGTCGCTCACGGCTTGCTCTCGGTCGCGGGGCGCTCGCAGCCTGCGGTCGGGTTCCGCGCCGCGTGATGCAGCTTGATCGTGCCTGGCGGGACCAGCACGCGGTCCTGGCCGAGCAGTTTGACCCGCAGCTTGTAGCGACCGGGTGGGGCGATGCCGTCGTTGCGGCTGCGGCCGTCCCAGTAATAGGTGTGAAAGCGGTAGCGCTTGAGGTAGGTGTCGCGGGCGAGGGTGAGGACGAGCTTGCCGCCGGGCTTGACCACCTGGACCGTGCCGCGGTCGGACTGGGTGGTGCGGAAGCGGATGCGGATGCGGTCGTAGCGGCAGTCGCCGTTGGGGGTGAAGCTTTCGACCGGGTGCTTCGGGTGGAGGACGGGAATGCCTACGAAAGTGACCTTGTCGAGGACGAGCGGGTCACGCTTGAGCCGCTGTGACCAGGCGAAGGCGGCGAGTGTGGCGAGGACGAGGAGGGCGAAGACCAGGCCGGCCCAGGCCTCAGCCTTCGGTCGCGGCATTGTCTTCGCCGACGATTACCGAGACCGATGCGCCGCCGGAGACCGTTTCGATGTCGGACGTCATCAGCCGCACTTCCGAGATGCCGAGCGCCTTGGCGACCTTGCGCGCTTCCGGGGCGTGGCCGCGTTCGAACATCACGACGCTGTCGGTGAAGCTGGTGCTGCTGTTGGTGACGGCGCCGAGCTGGAAGCCCTTGCCCTCGACTTTGTCGCCGAATTCGGCGGCGAGGCCGGGCACCGCGGTGCCGTTGAGCACCGTCACCTCGATTTCAGCGGGCTTCGTCGTCTTCGCCGCCTTGGTCTTGCCGCCCTTGCCGTTGGCGGAATCCGACCCCTGGGTAACGAGGTAGGCGACGCCGGCGGCTACCAGGACAACGACGACGAAGAGGGCGACCAGGTAGCGCGGCTGGGCGATCCGCGAGCCGAAGCTGGAGAGCCCATCGCGCAGGCGCTCGCCCCGGGTCAGTTCGGGCAGGCCCGCCTCGCGCCGGCGACGGCGCTCCTCGCGCTGGTCGAGCGAGGCGCGTTCGGCGGTGCGCGATTCCTCCAGCGCGCGCAGCTCCTCGGCCCGCTTGGCGGCGGCAGCCGAGGTTGAGTCCTTGCGCTCCGAATCGCGCTCGGGAGCCGAGCCCGCCCACTCGCGCAAGCGCCGCAGGTCGCGCCCCTGGGAGAAGGCGAGCATGGCAAGGACGGCCAGGCCGAGAAACGCAGCCAAGCCTGCAAAGGCGCCGATTTCCTTGATCAACTCCACAGAATGACCGCGAGAGGCTACTCGTCGTAAGCGACTGCCGCCGCGTCACCACCAGGAGCGGTGATCATCTCGACGACGCGCTGAGCAAGGTTAGCCTCGTCCCCGGCCAGCACCAGGTGCTCGAGTGAGTTCAGCGTCGCCTCGATCCAGTCGGGGTCAAGCGGGGTCTCGCGCACGGCTCGCTGGATCCGGCGCGCCGCCGTCGGCTGGCCGCTCTCGGCGAAGCCGAGGAGTTCCTCGTGCAGCTTCTCCCCCGGCCGCGGTTTGGTGAACTCGATCGCGATGTCGGTTTCCGGCTCGTAGCCGGCAAGGCGGATCATGTTGCGGGCAAGGTCGACGATCCGCACCGGCTCACCCATGTCGAGGACGAAGACCTCGCCCTTGCCGGCGCCGATGTCGCCGGCGCGGATCACCATCTGCACCGCCTCGGGGATGGTCATGAAGTAGCGGGTCATCTCCGGGTGGGTGACGGTGACCGGCCCACCGCGCTCGATCTGGCTGCGGAAGATCGGCACGACGCTGCCCGAGGAGGCGAGCACGTTGCCGAAGCGGACGCTGGCGAAGCGCGTGCCGGGGTGTTTGCGCCCGGCCGACTCGACGATCCACTCGGCCATCGCCTTCGAGGCGCCCATCACGGTTTTCGGGTTGACCGCCTTGTCGGTCGAGATCAGGACGAAGCGCTCGACGTTGGAGGCGGCTGCGGTCTCGGCCGTGATCCGCGTTGCGATCGCGTTGTTGCGCACCGCCTCGAGCGGGTTGGCCTCCATCAGCGGCACGTGCTTGTAGGCGGCGGCGTGGAAGACGACGCTGGGCTTGAAGCGCTGCATCACCTCCAGCATCCGGCCCGGCTCCTTGCAATCGCCGAGCACCGCCTCGGCATTGGTGAAGTGGCGCTCCTCGACCATCTCGCGGTCGATCTGGAAGAGGTTGTCCTCGGCGTGGTCGAGCATCACCAGCAGCCGCGGTTTGACCTGGGCGATCTGGCGGCAGAGCTCGGAGCCGATCGAGCCGCCGGCGCCGGTGACGAGGACGATGCGGTCGCGCAGGTAGGCGCCGACGCGGTCGAGCTCGCGCACGATCGGGTCGCGGCCGAGCACGTCCTCGACCCGCACCTCGCGCAGCTGCTTGTTGAGCTGGACGCCGCCGCGCAGCAGCTCGAAGACGGTGGGCAGGGTGCGGACGCGGATCTCGCGATCGCGGCAGGCGGCGACGACTTTGGCGCGCAGCGTTCCCGGCGCCGAGGGGATCGCAATCACCACCTCGTCGGGCCGGGTCTCGTCGAGAATCGCCTCGATCCGCTTGGTCGAGCCGAGCACCTTGAGCCCGAGCATGCGCATGCCGCGCTTGCGCGGGTCGTCGTCGATGAAGCCGATCGCGGTGGCGCCGAGGTCGGGGTTGAGCTGCAGCTCGCGCACCACCATCTGGCCGCCCGAGCCGGCGCCGATCACCAATACCTCGTGCTTGGGCAGGCGGGCCGAGCGCGAGGGGCGCTCGACGATCAGGCGCACGGCCAGGCGGGCGCCGGTGATCAGCATCAGGGTAAGCAGGAAGTCCATCACCGCGACCGAGCGCGGCAGGTTGTGGGCGAAGGGCCGCAGCACGGTGAAGGCGACGACGAGGATCGCGCTGGCGACGGTGACGGCGCGAACGATCAGCAGGAAGTCGCGACCGCTGACGTAGCGCCACCACTTTTGGTAGAGCCCGAAGGCGGCGAAGACGATCAGCTTGCCGACGACGACGAAGCCAACCGACTGCGCAAAGAGGATCCAGTAGCGGTGCGGCAGGCCGCTCTGGTCGAGGAAACGCAGCCGGAACGCCAGGTAGAAGGAGAGCGCGACGAGGACGGCGTCGGCACAGACCTGGAGGACCCGGTTGCGATAGACGGGATGGTTCAACCGGCGCATAGAGGCCGAGTGAGTTTAGTTGTTGGCGGGGCATGACGTTGCATTTTTGGGGACGCCTGGGCACCTATACCCGGCCCGATCCCTACGATGTGGCGCTTGGTGCCGGCCCTCTTTCTCTTCGCGAGCGTGACCGACACGGTCGTCGACCCGATCGTCAACGTCGCCACCGACTTCATCGGCTCCGCCGGTGTCGGCGCCGTCTTCCTGCTGATGCTGCTCGAGTCCGCCTGCATCCCGGTGCCGAGCGAGGCGATCATGCTCTTCGCCGGCTTCAGCGTCGCCGAAGGGGAATTGACGATGTTCGGCGTCGTCGCCGCCGGCGTGCTCGGCAACCTGGTCGGCTCCTGGATCGCCTACGCGGTCGGCTACTACGGGCGACTGGACCTGCTGGAAAAGAACAAGCTGATCCACATCAGCCCCAAGCACCTGAAGTGGGCCGACGACTGGTTCGAGCGCTACGGCGCCGCCACCGTCTTCTTCTCGCGGATGCTGCCGATCGTCCGCACCTTCATCTCGCTCCCCGCCGGGGTGGCGAAGATGCCGTTCTGGCGCTTCACGATCTACACCCTCGCCGGCTGCATCCCCTGGGTCCTGATGCTGGCCCTGATCGGGCAGAGCGTCGGCGACAACTGGGAGGACTGGCGCCACAAGCTCGGCTACTTCGACTATGTAGTGGCGGCGGCGATCGTCGGCGGAGTGATCTACCTGATCGTCAAGCGCCGTCGCGGTGGTGGCGGCCCGACGGATGAGGATCCGACGCCCGCGGCCGAGACAGTCGGCTCGCCGGGCGCTTGAGCGCAGCGGCTGACGGGCGGATTCCACCTGGGCGAGCGGTCGCCCTCGGCATCGTCCAGGGACCGGCCGAGCTGTTGCCGGTCTCGAGCTCGGCCCACATCGTCCTCGTCCCCTGGCTCGCCGGCTGGGACTGGGAGGCGATTGACCCCGAGGTGCGCAAGAGCTTCGAGGTCGCCCTGCACACTGGGGCGGCGGCGGCGCTGCTGGTCGGCCAGCGGCGGCTGATCGCCGAAGAGCTGCGGGCCTTCGACCTGCGCGGGGCGCTGGTCCTGGCGCTCTCGTTCCTGCCCGCCGCGGTCGTTGGCTACAAGCTCGAGCGGCCGATCGAGCGCTACCTGGGCGGCCCGCGGGCAACCGCCTACGGCCTCCTCGCCGGGGCGGCGGCGATGCTGGTCGCCGACACCCGGCCGCAGCTGCGCGGTCGCGGCGAGGCCGGGGCCGCAGATGGCCTCGCGCTCGGCGTCGCCCAAGCCGCTGCCCTCGCGCCCGGCGTCTCGCGCAACGGCATCACCCTGGCGGCCGCTCGCTGCCGCCGCTTCTCGCGCGATCAGGCCAATCTGCTCTCACGCACGATCGCGCTGCCGATCATCGTCGGCGCCACCGGCCTCAAGGGCACCCGCCTCGCCCGCAGAGGCGCGTCGCCGCAGTTGCGGCGATCGCTGGCGATCGGGGTCGCCGCCTCCTTCGCCTCGACCCTCGCCTCGCAGCGTTTGGTCGGCCTGGTCGAGCGCGACCGGGCGTTGTGGCCGTACGCCGCCTACCGAGCCGCCCTCGCAGGAGTGGTGCTGGCGCGACTCAGTCGCGTCTAATCCAAAATTTGGATGAACTTGGATTAGATTTGGATTTGCGCTACCCTAATCCAAAATTTGGATGAACTTGGATTAGATTTGGAATGTACGTAGAGCAGGCGCCGACATACGTGGAGGTGATCGCTGAGTTGGGGGGCGAGGCCATCCCCAAGGCTCTCAGTGGGATGCGCTCAGGTCCACCAGAAGATCGATATCTGCACTGGGACAAGCTGCGTCATCTGAAACCCCCCGGTGACTTGAGCAGCAAGGAGTGGTGGGCTGGGCTGAAGACGCGCCGGGCCGCCGAAGCGCGGCTCCTACCCTGGAATGACAAGGAGGGCGTTCCATTTCGCTATGGGCTGCCCGACCTGGTGCTCAAGCGACTGCACCGCGTGGATCAGCGTGCAAGCGGCGAGGTGGCAATGGACGAGGTGGTGACCTCGGAAAAACAGGCGGGGCAGAGATTCCTGGTCAACTCCCTGATGGAGGAGGCAATCCGCTCGAGCCAGCTCGAGGGGGCGACCACTTCCAGGCGGGTCGCCAAGGAGATGCTGCGAAGCGGGCGCGAGCCCGAGGATCGCGGCGAGCGAATGATCGCCAACAACTACAGGGCGCTTCAGTTTGTGCGAGAGGACATGGGCAGCAAGCTCGACCTCGACGCCCTCTTGGAGCTGCACAGAATCGTCACGGAGGGAACCCTTGACGATCCATCGGCGGCAGGTCGGTTGCAACGACCGGGAGAGGAACGGGTAGCGGTCTTCGATCGCGACGAGGACGAGCAGCCAATCCATATCCCCCCTCCTGCCGAGGAGCTGCCCGAGCGAATGCGCATGCTCTGTGACTTCGCAAACGAAGACGGCGACGGGGACCGGTTCATTCATCCGGTCGTGCGAGCCATCCTGGTGCACTTCTGGCTCGGATACGACCATCCGTTCGAGGACGGGAACGGCCGGACCGCGCGAATCCTCTTCTCGTGGCTGATGCAGCAGCGCGGCTATTGGCTAATCGAGTACCTACCGATCTCCCCAATCATTCGCGAAGCGCCGGCACAATACGCCCGCGCCTTCGTCGAATCGGAGACAGACGAAGGGGACGTGACCTATTTCCTCATTCACCAGCTCGAGGTGATCGAGAAGGCGCTCGGCAGGCACGACATCTACATCCGGCGCAAGATCGCCGAGGTGCGAGACGTCGAGCGATCGCTTCAGGCCACCGATGGGCTCAACCATCGCCAGCTGGCGCTGCTCACGGACGCGATTCGCAATCCGGACGGGGCCTACACATTTGGCAGTCACGCCAACAGCCATCGGGTGACTCACGAGACAGCTCGCTCAGATCTTGCCGGGCTCAAAGAGCGTGGTCTGCTGCGTCGCCGCAGCAAAGGTCGCGGATACATATTCGAACCGGTTCCCGATCTGGCCGAGCGCCTGAAAGAATCGCCTGCATGAACGGCGACGCCTACGCCAAGGCCGGAGTGGACCAGGGAGCCGCGGACTCCGCGGTCTCCGGGCTGGTCAAGGCGCTCGGGGCGATCCAGCTCGGGCGGCCCTCGCGCCAGGTACCGCTGCCGGGTCACTACGCCAGCGTGATCAAGCTCGACGAGCGCACCGGCATCGCGCTCTCGACCGATGGCGTCGGCACCAAGCTGATGGTTGCCGAGGAGCTGGGGCGCTTCGACTCGATCGGGATCGACTGCGTGGCGATGAACGTCAACGACGTGATCTGCGTCGGCGCCGAGCCGCTGGCGATGCTCGACTACATCGCGATCGACCGCGCCGACCCGGCGGTCTGCGCCGAAGTCGGCGTCGGCCTCGCCCGCGGCGCGGAGCTGGCCGGGGTCGAGATCCCCGGCGGCGAGCTCGCCCAGCTCGGCGAGATGGTGCGCGGGGTCGACGTCTCCGGCGCCTGCTTCGGCACGGTTGGCCTCGATGAGATCGTCGACGGCTCCGCCGTGCAACCCGGCGACGCGATCATCGGCCTGCCCTCCTCCGGCCTGCACTCCAACGGCTACACCCTCGCCCGCTCCGCCCTGGCGGGACTCTCGCTCGCGGAGGACCCGGAAGGGCGGCTGGGCCGGTCGCTCGGCGAGGAGCTGCTCGAGCCGACCGAGATCTACGTCAAGCCGGTCCTGGAGCTGCTGCGCTCCGAGGTCGACGTGCGCGGCCTCGCCCACATCACCTCGGGCGGGCTAGGAAACTTGACCCGGCTCGCGGCCGAGGTCGCCTACGAGATCGAGCAGCCGCTGCCGGTGCTGCCGATCTTCGTGCTGATCCAGGAGCGCTCCGCCACCTCCGATGAGGAGATGCACGAGGTCTTCAACATGGGCTGCGGCTTCTGCTGCATAGTCGCTGCCGGTGACGAGGAGCGGGCGCTCGATCTCCTCCGCCCCCACTACCCTGGGGCGCAGCGGATCGGCTCAGCGGCGCAAGGGCCGCGCGAGATCCGCCGCCACTGAATGGAAGCCCGCCCCGGCAGCGCGATGATCGGAACAGTGCTCTCCGGCCGCTACCGGCTGGAGGCGAAGCTCGGCAGCGGTGGCATGTCGACGGTCTACCTCGCCCGCGACCAGACGCTGGATCGCCAGGTGGCGGTGAAGGTGATGCACCGCGAGATGTCCGAGCAGGCCGACCAGCTCGAGCGCTTCCGCCAGGAGGCGCGCTCGGTCGCCAAGCTCTCCCACCCCAACGTCGTCTCGGTGATCGACGCCGGCGAGGACGGTGGCCACCCCTACATCGTCTTCGAGTACGTCGAGGGCGAAACCCTGAAGCAGCGGATCAACCGCGACGGGGCGCTGGCGCCGCAGGAGGCGATCGCCTACGCGATCGAGATCGCCCGCGGCCTCTCGATGGCCCACGCCCGCAACATGGTCCACCGCGACATCAAGCCGCAGAACATCCTGATCGACGCCGAGGGGCGGGCGAAGCTGACCGACTTCGGCATCTCGCGCCAGCTCGAGCAGGACGGGATGACCGCCACCGGGCGCGTGCTCGGCACCACCGACTACGTCGCCCCCGAGCAGGCGATGGGGCGCAAAGTCGACCCGCGCACGGACATCTACTCGCTCGGCGTCGTCCTCTACGAGATGCTGATCGGCCAGGTCCCCTTCGCCGCCGACAGCCAGGTCGGGGTGGCGATGAAGCACGTCAACGAGGAGCTGCCCGACGTGCAGCGGCGCCGGCCCGAGGTCTCCGCCGCGGTGGCGCTGGTGGTCGAGCGCTCCACCGCCAAGGACCCCAACGAGCGCTACCAGCAGGTCAGCGAGATGATCGACGATCTCTCCACCGCGCTCGAGGTCGAGGCCGCCCGCGCCGGTTCCACCACCGGCGAGGCGACCAGCGTGCTCGACGCGGTGCCGCCGCCCAAGCGCAAGCTCTCCGGCGGGCGGCGCTGGAGCTGGGCCGCGGTGATCGGCCTGCTGCTCGTCGTCGGCGCCGTGCTGCTCGTCGTGCTGGTGATCTCGGGCGGCGATCTCGGTGGTGGTGGCGCCAACAAGGACAAGGGCAAGTCGATCTCGGTCACCGCGGCCACCGACTACGACCCGCAGGGCGACGGCGAGGAGGTCGGCAGCAAGGTCGAACTGGCCCGGGACGGCGACCCGACCGGCACCGCCTGGGAAACCGAGCACTACGAATCCGACACCTTCGCCGGCACCAAGACCGGCCCCGACCCCGGCGTCGGCATCTACGTCACGACGAGCGCTCCCGCCGTGCCGGCAAAGATGATCGTGCGCACGCCGACCCCCGGCTGGGACGCGCAGATCTTCGCCACCGACTCAGGGGCCCCGGAAGACCTCTCCGAGTGGGGCGAACCGGTCGGCATCATCGTCGACGCCGAGGCAACCGAGGAGATCGACCTCACCGTGCCCTCCCCGTCCCGCTACTTCCTGATCTGGTTCAACAAGGCCTCCGAAGCCAATGATCAGTACGGCGGCTACCAGGTGGAGATCAGCGACATCAAGCTGCTGCGCTAGCCGCGCCTGGCCTAGAACTCGAAGGAGCGGGCGCGCTGGTGGCGTTCGACCGCGAGGGCGATGAGGCGGTCGCAGAGCGCCGGGTACTCGAGGCCTGAGGCTTGCCAGAGTTTGGCGTAGACGCTGGTCTGGGTAAAGCCGGGCATGGTGTTGATCTCGTTGACGAGCACGCTGCCGTCGGGCTCGACGAAGAAGTCGCAGCGGGCAAGGCCGCTGCAGCCGCCGAGCCGGAAGGCGTGCACCGCCAGCTCGCGCACCTGGGCGATCTGGTCTGTTGAGATCGGGGCGGGCACGACAAGCTCCATGCCGCCCTCGCGGTACTTGTTCTCGTAGTCGTACCAGTCGCCTTTGGCGACGACCTCGCCGGGCCGTGAGGCATCGACCTGCTCGTTGCCGAGCAGCGAGCACTCGACCTCGCGGCCGCTGGCGGAGGCCTCGACGATCACCCGCGGGTCGTGCCGACGGGCCAGCTCCACCGCCTCGTCAAGTTCGCTGCCGACCCCGGCAACCTTGCTGATCCCGACGCTGGAGCCAAGCCGCGACGGCTTGACCCAGAGCGGCGAGCCCAGCTGCTCGCAGCGTTGGCGCCAGTTCGCCTCCCCCGCGTCGACGAAGTCGACCTGGGGCAGGCCGGCTTGGGCGAAGAGCCGCTTCAGCGTCAGCTTGTCCATGCAGGCGGCCGAGGCGAGCACGTCGGAGCCGACGTAGGGCAGGTCGAGCCACTCGAGCAGGCCCTGCACGCTGCCGTCCTCACCAAAGGGACCGTGCAGGGCGGGGAAGGCGACATCGGCGGCGAGGAGGCCCTCTCCGGGCGTCAGCTCAACACCATCGCCGTCATGGCTCCAGGCCCCGGCCCGGGAGATCGTCACCCGCAACGGCTCGTGACCGGCCTCCTCCAGGCCCCGGGCGACCGCCTCGCCGGAGCGCAGTGAGACGTCGTGCTCGGAGGAGCGGCCGCCGCTGAGTACGGCGACTCTCATTCAGTTTCTTCCGGTTCCACTTCAGCGCTGGCGGGCGCGGCCTTGCCAACCACCAGCGTCACCGTGCTGCCCGGCTTCACTTCCGAGCCGGGGGGCGGGAACTGGTCGGTGACGCGGCCGACCTGCGAGGGCACTTCGGTTTCCTGTTCCTGCACGACCGGCTTGAGACCGGCTTCGCGCACCGCTTCCACCGCCTCGGCCCGCTCCTTGCCGATCACGTTGGGCGCCGTCGCCTTTTCTTCGCCCTTGGAGACCGCGATCGAAACCGTCGAGCCCGGCGGCAGCTGCGAACCCGCACTCGGCGCCTGGCGGATCACCTGCCCGGCCGCGGCGCTGTCCTCGACTTCTTCGACGCTGGGCACAAAGCCACGGCCGCGGATCTGCTGCACCGCGAGCGAGCGCTGCGAGCCGACCAGCACCGGCACCTTCGCCAGTTTCGGCCCGCTGGAGACCTTGAGCAAGACCTCGCTCCCCTTGGTGGTCGTTTGCCCCCCGGGCGGTTCGGACTTGATTACGAGCCCTTCTTCGACGTCTTTCGAGTTGACCGATTCCAGCCGTGGGTCGAAGCCGGCTTCTTCGAGCTTTGCTTCGGCCTCCCCACTCGCGAGGCCGGCGGTCGAGGGCACTTTGGCGCTGCCCGGGCCGGCGCTGACCGTAAGCGTCACCTTTGGCTTCGCGCAGAAGAGGGTCAGGAACGTGCAGTCGAGCGATGCTTCGTCCCCCGGTGGGGAAGCGGCCGGGTCCTGCTCGAGAACTTCGTTTGCCGGCGCTTCACGCTCGACCCGCTTGACGTCACCGACCTGGAAGCCGTTCTGCTGCAGCAGGGCGATCGCCACGTTGAGCTCGTTGCCGGTCACGTTGGGGACGTCGGTAGTGGTGTCGCGGGTGAGGATGAAGCCCACCAACAGCCCGATCAGCACCGCCGCGCCGACCAGCGCCCAGATACGGCGACGTCGCTTGCGCTCCTCGTCCTCGGGATCGATGCCCTCGGCCACCGGCTCCTCCGGTACGGCCACCACCGGTGGCAGCGGTGCAAAGGCGGCGGTGTTTTCAGCGCCGCCGCCGGGATCCTTGAGCGCCGCGTCGATCGCGGCGATGAAAGCGTCGGCGTTCTGGAAGCGCTGGCCGGGCTCCTTCTCCAGTGCCCGCATCACCACCGCGTCGAGGGCAGGTGAGACCTGGGGGTTGATCGAGCTCGGCCGCTGCGGCGCCTGGGAGACCTGTTTCATCGCCACGGCGACGGCGGAGTCACCCTCGAACGGCACCCGCCCGGTCAGCGCCTCGTAGAGCATCACGCCGATCGAGTAGAGGTCGGAGACGGCGGTCACCTCAAAGCCCTGGGCCTGCTCGGGCGAGAGGTAGTGCGGCGTGCCCAGCACCGAGCCGGCCTGGGTGATCTCCGAGACGCCGGCCTGGGCGATGCCGAAATCGGTCACCGTCGCCACGCCCTCGGCGTCGACGATCACGTTCTGCGGCTTGAGGTCACGGTGAACGACGCCGTGGCGGTGGGCGAAACGAGCGCCCTCGAGTACCTGGCGAATCAGGGCGGCCGCCTGCTCCGGAGCGAGTCCGGCATCGATCACCTGCTTCAGCGTGCGTCCCTCGAGGTATTGCATCGCGATGTAATAGGTGCCATCGATGTCGCCGCGATCGAAGACGGCGACGACGTTGGGGTGCTGCAGGCCGGCTGCCGCCTCGGCCTCGCGGCGAAAGCGCTCGACGAACTCGCCGTCCTGGGCAAAGCGCGCGTGCAGGACCTTGAGCGCGACCCGCCGCTGCAGGTGTGTGTCGTCGGCGAGCCACACGTCCGCCATCCCGCCGGAGCCGATTTTCTGCAGCACCTGGTAGCGGCCGTCGATGACACTGCCCTGACTCACCTCAGCCACGCTTCACACCTTTCTCTTTATTCACTATTCACCGTTGAGGATCGTTTCCGCGACGTCGCGGAAGATCGGCGCCGCGACGTCGTTGCCGAATTCTTCCGTGCACTCGACCGTCGCCGCGATCGCGATCTTGGGGTCATCGGCGGGAGCGAAGCCTATGAACCAGGCCTGGTTCTCTTCCACGCCGCCACCGCAGGCTTCGTTGCCGGGAGTTTCCGCAGTTCCGGTCTTGCCCGCCACCGGCACACCCGAGATCGCCGCATTGGTCCCGGTGCCTTCGGTGACCACGCCTTCCATAGCGGTGGTCAGCTCTTCGGCGGTCTCGGCACTGATCGGCTGACTGTACTCGGCGGGGTCGAGGCGTTTTGTCACCCGGCCGTCGGGGTCGATCACCCGGCTCCAGATCTGCGGCTTCATCAGCTTGCCCTTGTTGGCAACCGCAGCGGCGACCTCCGCCATCTGCAGCGGCGTAACCACGAGGCGCTCTTGGCCAATCGCCAGTCGGGCCAGGTCCACTGGATCGTCGGCGCCGAGCAATTCTTCGTCTTCGTTGTAGACGCCGCTCTTCGACACCTCTTCGGCGGGAAGGTCGATCGCCGGAGTGGAGTTGAAACCAAAACGTTCCATGTACTCGAACAGGGTGTCGTTGCCCAGCTGCTGGCCGAGCTGGCCGAACCAGGTGTTGACCGAGTTGGTCAGCGCCGTGTCCAGGGTCGCGCCGAAGAAGTCCTCGCCGAAATCGTTTTCGAGCGGGGTGCCTTCGACTTCCAGGCTCCCCGGCGCATCGATCGGGGTATCGGGGGTGATCGCCCCACTCTCCAGGCCGGCGGCAGCGGTGACGACCTTGAAGGTCGAGCCGGGCGGATACTGACCCTGGGTGGCGCGGTCGAAGAGCGGTGTTTCGATTTCGTTCGTGTTGAGCTTGCCGAGTTCATAGGGCACGCGGTTGGGGTCATACGGTGGATTCGATGCCAGCACCCGCACCCGGCCGCTCTGTGGCTCAATTGCGACCACAGCGCCAAAGCCAGCCGCTTCGAGGTCGGCCAGCGCGGTTGCCTGCGCTGCCGGGTCGAGGTTGGTGACGATGTCGTTGCCTTCCTGCTGACGACCGCGCAGCTCATCAAGAATTGAGGTGAATTCCGAGTCGTTGCCGACCAGCTCGTCGTTGTGGAACTGCTCGAACTCGGCATCGCCCTGCTGGACGAAGCTGTAGCCGATCGGGTGTCCGTAAAGCCTGCCCTCCGGATAGCGACGCACGTAACGGAGCGCGTCGCCGCGCCCCTTGGCCACCGAGCGGGCGATCACGGTGCCGTCGGCGGCGAGGATGCGGCCGCGGCGGATTTGCTGCTGCTCGAGCAGGGGGCGCTTGTTCGCGGTCTTCTCCTTCAGCGCTTTGGCATCGAAGACCGCCCAGTAGGAGGTGAAGCCGATCAGGACGGCAAAAAGGACGACGACGAGGCCGAAGAGCTTGATGATCTGGCGGTTCACCTCGCCCCCTCCAAGAGGATGCCGCTGCCCCGTCCGGCCGCGCCCGACTCACGTCGTGCCCGATCAGAAATCAGCAGCAGCAGGGCGAGCAAAACGAAGTTGGCGACGATCGAGCTGCCGCCGTAGCTGATGAAGGGCAGGGTGACGCCGGTGAGGGGGATCACCCGGGTCACGCCGCCGATGATCACGAAGGCCTGGATCGCGAAGACGGCTGTGAGGCCGGTGGCGAGCAGCTTCGAGAAGCCGTCGTCGGCGAGCAGGGCGATCTTGAAGCCGCGGGCCGCGATCAGCAGGTAGGTCAGGATCACCGCGCAGGCGCCGAAGAGACCGACCTCGTTGACGATCAAGGAGTAGATCGTGTCGGTCTGGGCAGCCGGCAGGAGCGCCGAGTTGGTGCCGGGGATCGTGATCAGCGCCTGGCCAAAGCCCTTGCCGAAGAGGCCGCCGTCGGCCTGGGCGAAGATCGATTGCAGGATCTGGTAGCCGCTCGCCTGCGGGTGGGCGTAAGGATCGAGCCAGATCTCGACCCGATCGTGCACGTGGGGCACCGTGGCGGCGAAGAACCAGGCGCCGACCAGGAACATCGCCATGCCGATCGCGACGAAGGAGAAGCGGCCGGTGGCGACGTAGAGCAGGGCGAGGAAGGCGGCGAAGAACATCAGCGAGCTGCCGAGGTCGCGGATGAAGACGAGCATGAACATCGAGGCCCCCCAGACGACCAGCATCGGGCCGAAATGCTTGAGCGGCGGCAGGGTGACGCCGAGCACTCGCCGGGCACCCACGATCAGCACCTCGCGGTGCTCGCGCAGATAGCTGGCGAGGAAGACGACCAGGCAGATCTTCGAGAACTCGGCGGGCTGAAAGGCCAGCGGTCCGATCTTCACCCCCAGGTAGGCGCCGTTGACCTGCTGGCCGATCCCGGGCAGTCGCGGCGCCAGCAGCAGCAGCAACCCGACGCCGGCGATCGTGTAGCGGTAGCGCTCGAGCACGTCGTAGTCGCGCAGGAACTGGATCGTCAGGGCGAAGAGCACCAGGCCGAGGACGAACCAGTTGGCCTGGTCGCGGGCCAGGTCGGCATCGATCCGGTAGACCATGACCAGGCCGAAGGCCATCAGCAGCGCCACCAGCGGGAAGAGGTAGGGGTCGGCGTTGGGCAGGCGGACGCGCAGGAAGAAGTGGGTGGCGAGGCAGACGGCGAAGAAGTAGGCGCCGTAGATCAAGCTGGCGTCGTCGAGCTGCGAGCGCTCCTGGGCGAAGACGGCGGCAAAGCCGGCAGTTAGGAGCAAGGCGACCGGGACGAGGGCCATCAGCTCACGGTTGCGCGCACTCACCGCTTCCGCTGTTCCTTATCGATGTATTGCGAGGAAAGGGAACATCGGAAGCTCATCGCGCGCCCTGGGCCCGTTCGATGTCTTCGACCAGGGAGACCGCGTCCTCGCGCGAGCGCAGGTCGTGACCGCTGACCGCCTCCTGGCGCCGCGGCGGCAGCGAGGAAGTCTGGATCGGGCTCGCGTAGCGCTCTTCATAGAGCTCGACGCCGAAGGGCAGCTCGTAGGGCAGGCCGCGGTAAAGGGCAATCCGCCCGCCGTTATCGCTGCCGAGGAACCAGACCTGGCGGTTGCCGTACCAAGCGCCGAAGGCGAGGGCGGCGACTACCGCCAAGGCAGCGATCAGCTTGAGCGCCCGCCGCAAGCCGCGGCGTGGTTGCTTGGCGCCGAGCTGCTCGCGGCGCTCGCGGGCGGCGCTCGCCGCGGCGCGACGGCGGACCTCGGTCGCGGTCAGCCCCTCCGCCGCCGCGGTGCTGCCGATCAGCGTCGCGTCCTCGTGGCTCTGCTGCGGAGCGGCGGCGTCTTCGAGGCGGAAGGCAAGCGCGGTGATGTTGTCGCGGCCGCCGGCGCGGTTGGCTTCGTCGACGAGGGCGCGCACCGCGGCACTCATCGAGCTGGCGCCGCTGAGCAGCTTGGCGATCTGCTCCTCGCCCAGCATCGTGGTCAGGCCGTCGGAGCAGATCAGGAAGACGTCGCCGGGAGCCGCGGGAACGGTCTGCAGGTCCGGCTCGACCTCGGGCTCAGGGCCGAGGGCACGGGTGATGATCGAGCGCTGCGGGTGGTCCTCGGCCTGGGCGTCGGTGATCTGGCCCTTGCGGCGCATCTCCTCGACCAGCGAGTGGTCGCGGGTGAGCTGCTCGAGCTTGCCTGCCCGCAAGCGGTAGGCGCGGCTGTCGCCGACGTGGCCGATCGCCACCTCTTCACCCGCCGCATCGACGATCGCCGCGGTCAGCGTCGTGCCCATGCCCGCCCGCGACGGATCGGCCCGGGCGAGCTCGTGGATCGTGCGGTTGGCGGCGAGGATCGTCTCGCGCAGGACCTGCTCAGGCGGTCCCTCGGGCAGATCGACGTCGAAGGCGTCGGCGGCGGCCTTGGAGGCGACCTCGCCGGCCTGGGCGCCGCCCATGCCGTCGGCGACGACGAAGATCGGCGCGCGGACGAAGAAGGAGTCCTCATTGGCGTTGCGCTGGCGCCCCGTATCGGAGCGAAAGGCCTGGTCCTCGATCCGCAGCATCCGTCCGCCTATCCCGATGCCTCGTAGCGGAACTCGGTGTCGCCGATCCGCACCACGTCGCCGTCGATCAGCTCCGCCTCCCCGTTCAGGGTCGCGTCATTGAGCAGGGTGCCGTTGGTGGAGTTCATGTCCTCTACGTATGTGCGTCGGTCGCGAGTGAAGATCCTGGCGTGCACACCGGAGGCATAACGGTCCTCGATCCGCACGTCGGCCTCGGCGGAGCGACCGATCGAGAGCCCGCCGATCAGATCGAAGCGCTCGCCGGGGTCGAGGCCGCCGCCGCGTTCGGCAATCAGCCAAGCGTCGGTGACGCTGGGCTGCGAGGAGAGGCCGGGGACCTGGTGGAAGCCGGTCGCATCGGGCGCCGGCGAGACGGTGCGGCGCAGATCCTTGAGCGCGCTGCGGGCAACCCAGAGCAGGAAGAGGTAGAGGACGGCGAGGAAGCCGAACTTGAGGAAGACGGAGATGGGCTCGTAGTCCACTAGCGCCGGGCGCTCACTGCTCGATCTCGAACAGGAAGGTCGTGGTGCCGACCGTCACCTGGTCCCCGGGACTGAGCCGCGAGGAGGAGACGCGCCGGCCGTTCACCTTGATGCCATTGGTCGAGCCGAGGTCGGCGATCGTCCAGTCGCCGGTCTGCGAGCGGCGCAGCTCGGCATGTCGGCGGGAGACGTTGGGGTCGCTGAGCACGCACTCGGCCCCCTTGGAGCGACCGATCGTCGCCCGCGGGCCCTCGAGCACGTAACGGCGGTCGTCGAGGGAGACGACGGCGCGGGTGGCGACCATCGCTTCCGCCCGCTGTTCGGGACTTGCCGCGGCGGCGGGGCGCTCCTTGACCGCCGAGTAGACCATCGTGTGGCCCTCTTCGCCCTGGACCGGCGCCTCGCCCTCGTGCGCCGGCGGCTTGACCAGTCTGGTCTGAATGCCGAACTCGCCGAGGCGCAGGCGCTCGTCGGTCTTGAACTCGACCGCCGGCCGGGTGAGCAGGTCGTAGTCGCGGCGGCGGGCGTGCTCGAGCAAGTAGCCCGAGAGCTCCTGCTCGAGCGAGCGCTCATAGCCCTCGAGCTTGGCCCGGTCCTTGCTGGAGAGGAAGACGGTGTACTCGTTGGGCACGTAGACGCGGGCCACGCCGGCGGTCTTGTGGGCGTCCATCTCCTTGGCCAGCTTGCGGGCGAGCTCGACCGGCTGCACCTCGGAGCTGAAGGCGCGGCTGAAGACCCCCTCGACGAGGCCTTCGATCCGACTCTCGAGGTTACGTAGAACGCTGATCGTTGGCTCCTTTTCGCGGGCGCGGATGCGCCCGGGGTCGCGGCAAAACCGGCTCGAATCCTACGGGAGCAGGGCGCCGTGACCGACGGCGAGCCAAGCACCCAGGGCGGCGGCGAGGGCAACCGCGGCGAGGCGCAGGGGTACGGCGCGCTCGCTGCGGGGGGCATCCGCGGCGAGGCGGTCGAGCGATCCCTCGATCTCGCCGCCCAGCTCCTCCAGGGACGGGCGCCGATCCGGGCGGGTCTGCAGGCAGGCGTCGACCGTCTCGCAGAGCGCGCGCGGCAGGTCGGGGCGCAACCGGCGCAGCGGGCGCATACGGGTGCCGATCGCCCGCGCCGTAGCTGCCGGCGTTGCGCGGCGGGTCGGGTTTTCGCCACTCCAGCTCTCGTAGAGCATCAGGCCCAGGGCGTAGACGTCGGCCTCGGGCCCGGCGGTGCGGCCCTCGGCCTGCTCCGGGGCCATGTAGGCCAGCGTGCCGACGACGTCACCGGGCGCGGTCAGAGCGGCGGCGTCGGCGAGGCGGGCGACGCCGAAGTCCATCAGCTTCGCGCTCGGCTCACCGGCGTCGGTGACGAGGACGTTCTGCGGCTTGATGTCGCGGTGGACGACGGCGCGCTCGTGGGCGTGGTCGAGCGCCTCGCAGAGGTCGGCACCGATCTCGCCGATTTCGCGATCGCTGAGGGTGCCGTCGCGGTTGAGCTGGGCCAGGGTCGAGCCGTCGACCAGCTCGGTGACGAGCAGGGCGTTGCCGTCCTCCTCGCCCATCTCATAGAGCGTCACGATGCCCGGGTGATTCAGCCGTGCGGCGGCCTGTGCCTCGCGCAGGACGCGCTCGGATCCCGGCGCGCCAGACGATTCGATTGCCTTGACCGCAACCGGGCGCTCGAGGCGCCCATCCCAGGCCTCATAGACCGTGCCGAAACCGCCGCTGCCGATGCGGCGCTCGATCAAGAAGCGGTTGAGGACGAGCGAACCGACCAATGCACTCTCCGGCTTCGCCGCGAATCCGCTTCCTCCTGCGACATACTCCCTGCTTCTTGGAGGATTCCGCCCCCACCCGGCCCGGTCGACGGCCACGGCCTCGTCGTCGCCCCGAGCGTCAACAGATCCTGCTGCGCCGTGGGCTTGCCCTCGGCGGCGGCTTGCTGCTGCTGATCGTGCTCGTGCTCGGCGTCAAGGGCTGCCTCGACGCGCGCAAGAACAGGGCGCTGAGCGACTACGCCCGCAACGTCACCCAGATCGTCGAAGAGACCGACCAGACGAGCAAAACCTTCTTCGACAAGCTCGATGACCCCGGCAGCCTCTCGGTGACCGAATTCATCAACCAGGTCAGCGCCGACCGCAGCGCGATGGACAACTACGCCAGCCGCATCGACGGCCTCGACACCCCCGGCGACATGAGCCACGCCCAGAACGCGCTCGAGCTGGTCTACGAGCTGCGGTCCAGCGCGATGAACGAAATCGCCGAAAAGATGAGCACCGCGCTCGGCGACGTCGGCTCGGAGCAAGCGACGAAAAGCATCGCCGTGCAGATGCGCAAGCTGCTTGGCTCCGACGCCCTCTACGCGGCGGTGGCGCGGCCGGAGATCAACGGCGTCCTCGCCGCCAACGGGATCGACGGCTCCGACGTGCCGAAAAGCATCTTCCTCGCCGACGAAACCCGCTGGCTGGACGAAAGCGAAGTGAGCGCCGCGCTCGGCGCGGTCAGCGGCTCCAGCAGCGGTGCGGCGACGGCGGGCGTGCACGGTCTCGGCTTGGTCGGCACCAACATCAACGGCACCGAACTGAGCGCTGAATCGACCACCTCGGTTGGCGGCGAAGGCACCCCCGAAGTCGAAGTGGAAGTCGCCAACCAGGGCGAATCGACCGAGAACGGGATCAACGTCTCGGTCAGCGTCAGCGACGGCACCACCCTCTCGGGGACGATCGACAGCATCGGCGCCGGAGAATCGTCGAGCGTCTTGATCCCGCTGACGCCGGCGCCAAGTGGCGAAGTAACGCTGGAAGTCGAAGTCGACACGGTGCCCGGCGAGCAGGTCTCCACCAACAACGAAGCCAGCTACACAGTCGCCTTCGAATAGGCGGTCGGGCGTGCGGATCGCCTATCTGGGACCGGCCGGGACCTTCACCGAGGACGCGCTCGCTGAGATCGAGATCGCCGGTGAGAGCATCGAGCGACTGCGCATGCCCTCGATCCATGACTCGATCCTCGCCGTCGAGCAGGGTGAGGCGGAGCGGGCCTTCGTGCCAATCGAGAACTCGATCGAGGGCTCGGTGCGCAACACCCTCGACACCCTCGCCTTCGAGACCAACTCGGTGGCGATCGTCGGCGAGTACGACTTCACCGTTCACCCGGTGTTGATGGCGCGCGAGCAGATCGAGCTGGGGCAGGTCGGCGCCGTCCTCTCCCATCCCCAACCGCTCTCGCAGTGCGCCCGCTTCCTGCGCGAGAACCTGCCCGCCGCGGAGCTGCGGCCGCTGAGCAGCACGGCGGAGGCGGCGCGGCTGGTCGGCGAGTCGAGCGAGCCCTGGGCGGCGATCGGGGCGCTTACGGCCGCCGAGCTGTATGGCTGCACCGTCCTGCGCGAGGGGATCGAGGACGAGGCCAACAACGTCACCCGCTTTGTCTGGATCGCCCCGGAGGCGGAGAAAGCGAACGATGGTTCCGCTGGCGAGGCTTGGAAGACCTCGCTTGTCTTCTCTGAGCTCGGCGAAGACCACCCCGGTGCGCTGGTCGAGGCGCTGCAGGAGTTTTCCTCACGGCAGGTCAACCTGACCCGGATCGAGTCGCGGCCACTGAGGCTCGGATTGGGCCGCTACATGTTCTTCTGCGACCTCGACGGAGCGCTCTCCGAGGCGCCCGTCGAGGAGGCCGTTGGGGCGCTGCGGAGCAAGGCAGAGTCGGTTCGAATCTTGGGGTCGTACCCGACTGCGTAGAATTCCCGAGCAATATGGCACGCGTCCTTGTCCTCAATGCGACGTATGAGCCGATCAACGTGTGCACGTTGAGAAGGGCTGCTGTGCTGCTGCTCAAGGAGAAGGCGGAGCTACTGGAGCGCCGTCAGGGGGCAATCCACTCCGAGCACATGACGATGGAGCGCCCCGATGTGATCCGCTTGGTCAACTACGTGCGGATCCCCCGCGAAGCGCACCGCCGCAAGATCACCCGCCGCGCCGTCCTCGCCCGCGACTCCTGGACCTGCCAGTACTGCGGCTCGCGCAAATCCGGCCTCACCGTCGACCACGTCATCCCCCGCAGCCGCGGCGGCAAATCCGTCTGGGAGAACATCGTCGCCGCCTGTGCATCCTGCAACCGGCGCAAGGGCAACCGCTTGCCGCGGGAGATCCACATGCACCCCAAGAACACCCCCAAGGCGCCGGGGCCCACGGTCTTCATCCAGGTGGCCAGCCCGAGCATCCCGAGCAACTGGCAGCAGTACCTGCCCGCTGCCGCGTAGGGCGCCGGCCTCTACTCGGTCGGCTCAGCCAACTGCTCTTGCTCGTCCGGCTCGTCAGTAGGCGAGTCATCGTCGACCACAAGCGCAACGGCTGAAACGCTGTCGTCGTCCTTCATGTTCATCACGCGGACTCCCTGGGTCGGTCGGCCCATCTGGGAGATACCGCCGGCGCGGGTGCGCTGGACCATGCCGTTCTGGGAGATGAAGAGGAGGTCTTGGTGCTCGCGGACGATCAGGGCGCCGGCGAGGCCGCCCTTCTTTTCGGTCAGCTTCGCGGTGAGGACACCCTTGGTGCCGCGACCCTTGATCGGGTACTCGGAGACCGAGGTGCGCTTGCCGTAGCCGTTCTCGGTGACGACGAAGAGCTCGGAGTCGTCGCGGGCGATGTCCATCGCCAGCACGCGGTTGGGCTTGCCGTTGACCTTGGCCGAGACGTTCATGCCTTTGACGCCGCTGGTGTCACGGCCCATCGGCCGCACTTTCTCCTCGGAGAAGCGGGAGGCGTGGCCGGATTTGGAGACGAGCAGGATGTCGTCTTCGCCTGAGGTGAGGCGCACCTGAACCAGCTCGTCGGAGTCGCGGATCTTGATCGCGATGATCCCGTCGGCGCGGATCGGTGTGTTGTAGGCCGTGAACTCGGTCTTCTTGACCAGGCCCTCGGCGGTGGCGAAGACGAGGTACTTGTTCTCGCTGAAGTCGCGGGTCGGGATCACCGCCGTCACCTTCTCGCCGTCGCGCAGGGGCAAGACGTTGACCAGGGCCCGGCCTTTCGCGGTTCGCGCTCCCTCGGGAAGCTCGTAGACCTTGAGCCGGTAGACCTTGCCGCGGTTGGTGAAGAAGAGCAGGAAGTCGTGGGTCGAGCAGATGTGCAGGTGCTCGATGTAGTCGTCCTCCTTGAGGTCCATCCCCATCACGCCGCGACCGCCGCGGTGCTGTTGGCGGTAGGTCGCGAGAGGCAGCCGCTTGGCGTAGCCCGAGTGGGTGATCGAGATCACCATCTGCTGGTCGGCGATCATGTCCTCGATGTTCATGTCGCCCTCGAAGTGGGTGACTTCGGTGCGGCGCTCGTCGCCGTAGCGCTGGTCGACCTCGTCGAGCTCCTCGACGATCACCGCGTCGATCCGGGCGGGGTCACCGAGGATCGCCCGCAGCTCGGCGATCCGCTTGGCCAGTTCTTCGTGCTCCTCGCGCAGCTTGTCGGACTCCAGCGCGGTGAGGCGGGCAAGGCGCATGTCGAGGATCGCCTGAGCCTGCTCTTCGGAGAGCTCGAAGCGCTCGATCAGGCCCGCCTTGGCCGCGTCGGTGTCGGCAGAACCACGAATCAGCGCGATCACCGCGTCGAGGTTCTCGAGCGCGATCAGCAGCCCCTCGAGGATGTGGGCGCGGGCCTCGGCGCGGCGCAGCTCGTACTGAGTGCGGCGGATCACGACCTCGCGCTGGTGGTTGACGTAGTGCTCGATCAGCTCCTTGAGGCCGAGCGTCTTCGGTACCCCGTCGACGAGCGCGACCATGTTGATCCCGAAGGTGCTCTGCATCGCCGTGCGCTTGTAGAGCTGGTTGAGCACGACCTCAGGCGGGTCGCCGCCGCGCTTGGTCTCGATCACCAGGCGCATGCCGTTGCGGTCGGACTCGTCGCGCAGGTCAGAGATGCCGGTGATCTTTTTGTCGCGGACGAGGTCGGCGATCTTCGTGATCAGGCCGCCTTCGCCGCCCTTCTTGACCATGAACGGCAGCTCGGTGACGATGATCGCGTCGCGGCCACCCTTCATCGGCTCGACGTGAGCGCGAGCGCGGACGCGGACCGAGGCGCGGCCGGAGGCATAGGCATCCGCGACCCCTTCGGCACTCATGATGCCGCCGCCGGGGAAGTCAGGGCCCTTGACGTGCTCCATCAGGCCGGCCAGATCGATTCCGGGATTGGCGATATAGGCCTTGACCGCGCCGATCGACTCGCTCAGGTTGTGCGGCGGGATGTTGGTCGCCATTCCGACCGCGATCCCGGACGAGCCGTTGACCAGCAGGTTGGGAAAGCGCGCTGGCAGGACAAGCGGCTCCTGCTGGGACTCGTCGTAGTTCGGTCCCCACTCGACCGTGTCGGCGTCGATGTCGCGCAGCAGCTCGGTCGAGAGGCGCGCCAGGCGGGCCTCGGTGTACCGCATCGCGGCGGGCGGGTCATCGTCGATCGAGCCGAAGTTGCCCTGGCCGTCGACGAGCATGTAGCGCAACGAGAAGGGCTGCGCCATCCGTGCCAGCGTGTCGTAGATCGCCGAGTCACCGTGCGGGTGGTACTTGCCCATCACCTCGCCGACGATGAAGGCGGACTTGCGGTAGGGACGGTTGGGCTGCAGGGCCAAGTCGTGCATCGCGTAGAGGACGCGGCGATGCACCGGCTTGAGCCCGTCGCGGACGTCGGGCAGGGCGCGACCGACGATCACGCTCATCGCGTAGTCGAGATACGACGAGCGCATCTCGGTCGTCAGCTCGCGCTCCTCGATCCGCCCTCCGGTAAGTGCTTCTGCGCCCTCCACTTAGATCACGTCCCTCAAACGGACGCGAAAACCAAGCAGGTCGGGGGATGCAGGGAGGCCGACGAGGGGAGCGCACCTGTTGGTGCGTGACCCGAGGAGGCCGACCGAAGACCCGAGATGCGCCGGTTTGCAGCGTCCGCGCTAGACATCGAGAAACCTAACCTCCTTGGCGTGCCGTTCTATAAAGGCCTTGCGTGGCTCCACCTTGTCGCCCATCAGGTCGGTGAAGATCTTCTCCGCCATCGCCGCGTCGTCGATCTGGACCCGCTCCAAGGTGCGGCTGGCGGGATCCATCGTCGTCTCGCGCAGCTGTTCGGCGTTCATCTCGCCCAGGCCCTTGAAGCGCTGCATGGTCACTCCATGGCGGGCCAGGTCCATCACCATCCGCCGCAGCTCGGCGAACGACTCTGCCGCTTTCTCTTTCTGCTCGAGCGAGATCTTGAACGGCGGTCGGCCGACTTGGCTGAGCAGCTCGCGATGGGACTCGACCAAGCGGCGGTAATCATGCGATTCGAAGAGACCGGCGGAGAGCTCGAAGGCCTTGGCCAGCCCGTCGCGACGGTGAACCGCGCGGACGAGGATTTCATCGCCTGATTCGGAGACGATCTCGGTGTCGAATGGCTCGACCTCGCCGGCGTCGCCGTTGAGCACGTCCTTCACCTCGGCGAGCGACGTCACACCCCGGTCGAGGATTTCCGACTCGCCGAGAAAGCGGATCAGCTCGGCGCCGAAGTCAGCCTGCAGCGAGTCTGCCCAGCCCTCGTGCTCCTTCAGTCGCCGGTTGAAGCGCTGCCAGCGCGTGGCGGTCAGCTTGTGCGTCTCACCGCTGGCGTCGGTCACCTCCATCTGCTCGAGCTTGTCGCGCAGCAACAGCTCCTCGAGCTCGGACTCCTTCTCGACGTAGGTTTCCTGCTTGCCGTTTTTCAGCTTGTAGAGCGGCGGCTTGGCGATGTAGACGTAGCCGGCCTCGATCAGCTCGGGCATCTCGCGGTAGAGGAAGGTCAGCACCAGGGTGCGGATGTGGGCACCGTCGACATCCGCGTCGGTCATCAGCACGACCTTGTGGTAGCGCGCGTCTTTGACGTCGAACTCCTCGCGGATGCCGGTGCCGACAGCGGTGATCAGCGCCTGGATCTCGTTGTTGGAGAGGACCTTGTCGATCCGCGCCTTCTCGACGTTGATGATCTTGCCGCGCAGCGGCAGCACGGCCTGGGTGTTGCGGTCGCGACCTTGCTTCGCGGAACCGCCGGCGGAATCACCCTCGACGATGAACAGCTCGGCGAGCGCGGGGTCGCGGACGGTGCAGTCGGCGAGCTTGCCCGGCAGAGTGGAGTTCTCGAGCGCCGACTTGCGCCGGGTCAGGTCACGGGCCTTGCGAGCGGCCTGACGGGCGCGCGCGGCATCCACTGCCTTGCCGATGATCCGTTTCGCCTCGCCCGGGTTCTCCTCGAAGAACTCGCCGAGCTTGCGGTTGACGGACTCCTTGACCAGCCCCTCGATCGGGGGGTTGCCGAGCTTGGTCTTGGTCTGGCCCTCGAACTGCGGGTCGGCCAGCTTGACCGAGATCACCGCGGTCAGCCCCTCGCGCACGTCGTCGCCGGTCAGGTTCTCGTCTTTCTCTTTGAGCAGACCTTTGCCGCGCGCGTAGGCATTGAGCGTGCGGGTCAGGGCCGAGCGGAAGCCGGAGAGGTGGGAGCCGCCCTCGTGGGTGTTGATGTTGTTGGCGAAGCTGAAGATCGATTCCTGGTAGGAGGAGTTCCACTGCATCGCCACCTCGACCTGGCCATCCTCGGTCTCGTTCTCGAAGAAGACCGTCTTGCGGTGCAGCGGGTCCTTGTTCTCGTTGAGATGGGCGACGAAGTCGACGATGCCGCCCTCGTAGTGGAAGGTGTCCTGCTGGCCCGCCGCGCGCTCGTCGACCAGCTCGATCTTGAGGCCGCGGGTGAGGAAGGCGGTCTCGCGCAAGCGCTCGGCCAGGGTCGCGTAGTCGAACTCGAACTCGTCGAAGATCTCGTCGTCGGGCAGGAAGGTGATCGTCGTGCCGTGGGCATCGCTACTGGCGCCGCGATTGAGATCGGCCTGCGGCTTGCCGCGTTCGTAGTCCTGGGTCCAGACCGCGCCGTCGCGACTGATTTCGAGGTGAAGTTTCTCGGAGAGCGCGTTGACGACGGAGATGCCGACACCGTGCAGGCCGCCGGAGACCTTGTAGCCCTCGCCGCCGAACTTGCCGCCGGCGTGAAGCGTGGTCAGCACCACCTCGGCCGCCGGTCGCTTCTCTTTTTTCAGTTCATCGACCGGAATGCCGCGGCCGTTATCGATGACGGTGCAGCTGTTGTCGGGGTGCAGGACAACGCGGACGTTGTCGCAGTAGCCGGCAATCGCCTCGTCGACCGAGTTGTCGAGCACCTCGTAGACCAGGTGGTGAAGGCCCCGTGGCCCGGTGGAGCCGATGTACATGCCCGGTCGCTTGCGAACCGCTTCCAGACCCTCGAGGACGGTGATGTCCTTGGCGCCGTAGGACTCCGAGCCGCCTTTTTTCTGCGCGCCCGTATTCGTCTTCTCAGGCAATTAATCCCTTCCCGCTCTCATAGAAAACCCCGACCTTTCGGGCTTTGGCCGCCCTGGGTCGGGGCAGAAATGCAAGTTGACATAAGGATACCAGTTCGGACCCCCTGAGAGTTGCCCCGGAGCAAATAAAAGCCCTGCAAATCAGCGTATTTGAAATTACTTTCAGTCATCTCTCACACGGAAGCGCAAACTCTGCGGCGCGCGCTCGCTGAGCCTCTCTCGCAGACGCTCGAGCAGCTGCGCCTGCATCAAATCCAACTCCTGCGCCCAGACGGAATCTGAGCAGTCAACCGTGACCACGCCGTCGCGTTCTGAAACCGGTCGGGCAACCGCCGCTATGCGCTCGCCGACGAGCTCGGGCCAGACCGACTGCAGGGCCGCCAGGGGCGTCTTTGGGGCTGCTCGTTCAAGCGCGCCACGCAGGGCTGTGCCCGCTGGCCGGGGGGCTCGGCGGCGGCTCATGCCGCGACCGACTCCTCTACTGGCAGTGGCATTCGCACCACGCTGTCCCTCGCCTGCTGCGGCAGCGAATCTTCGGCTGCGGCGCTGATCACGGCCTGACCACCACCCGCCAGACGCTCGATCAAACGGGTGCGGCGGTCGGGGTCGAGCTCGCTCATCACGTCGTCGAGCAAGAGCAGGGGCGCAACGCCGCGCGCCGCGAGCAAGACGTCGCGCTCGGCGAAGAGAAGGGCAAGAAGGGCGGCGCGCTGTTGGCCCTGCGATCCATAGCGCCGCAGCGAGCGCCCAGCGGCGTTGAACTTGACCTCGTCGAGGTGGGGTCCCCACGAGGTTCGCCCCAGGCGCAGGTCGGCGTCGCGCCGCTCTCCCAGGCCAGTGCGAATCTCCTCCGCCGAACCAGCCGCTCGCGGCGCGTACTCGAGCTCCCCCCCACCCTCCAAGCCCAGCTCAGCGGCGGTGGTGGCGAAGGGCGCGGTGAGCTCGGACACGGCCTCGGTGCGGGCGGTGACCACGGCGGCGGCTGAGTCGGCCAGCGCCGCGTCCCAGGTGTCGAGCTGGTTGGGAGTGCCGTGGCCAGCGGCTATGCGCGCGACCAGTGCGTTGCGTTGAGCCAGGGCCTGGCCGAAGCGCTGGCGCAGCTCGGCGCGATGCGGCCAGCGGGCGGCGATGAAGCCGTCGAGGTGAGCACGCCTCTCGGCCGGCGGACCCTTGATCAGCGAGAGCCGGTCCGGTGAAAAAACCGCGACCGCCGGGCGGCTGCGGGCCAGGGTCGCCGGATCGGCCGCGCTGCCGTCAAGCAGGTGCCGGCGCCCCTCAGCGCGGCTGACCGAGGCGAGCAGGTGGCGCTCGATCCCGTCGTCGTCGCGGATCGTCGCTTCAGCCCGGGCGAAAGAGCCGCCGAAGGGGATCAGGTCGCGGCGATCGGAGGTCCGAAAAGAACGCCCGGTGAGGGCGAAGTAGAGCGCCTCCAGCAGGTTTGTCTTGCCGACGCCGTTGGGTCCGACGAGGCTGAGAACTCCCGTGCCAAGCTCGATCCGCGCCTGGACCAGGCTCCGCAGCGGACGCGCTTCGACGACGGTGACCAGCACCGGACGCGCTCAGACGTTGAGGCGGATTGGCATCACCAGGTAGCGGAAGTCTTCGTTGTCGACCGGCTGCAGCAGGCCCGGCCGCAGCGGCGAGATCAAGCGCAGCATCACCTCGTCGCCCTCGACGCTTTCGATGCCCTCGCGCAGGAACTCGGGGTTGAAGCCGATCTCCAGCGGCTCGCCCTCAAAGGCGGCCGGCATCGTCTCCTCGGCGTCGCCGACGTCGGGTGTGGAGGCGGCGATCTTGAGCTCCCCCGGTGAGAAGGACAGGCGCAATGGCGCGTTGCGTTGGGCCAGCTGGCTGATCCGGCGGACGACGTCGAGCAGCTCCGGCCGCGGCAAGCGCACGTCGTGCTCGTAGGACTCCGGCAGGAGCTGTCGAAAGTTGGGGAATTGCCCCTCGATCAGCCTCGTGTTGAGGACAATTGCCCCTGCCTTGAAAATGGCCTGGTTGCGCTGCAGCGCAACGGAAACGGTCTCAACGCCATCGGCAGAGACGATCCGGCCCAACTCTCGCAGGGCCTTGGCCGGGATGTTGGCCTCGAGCTCGCCGCCGATCGCGCTGTCGAGCTCGGTCCGCTTGACCGCAAGCCGGTAGGAGTCGGTCGCGACCATCGTCATCTCCGAGCCGCTGGCGCTGACGAGGACGCCGGTCAGTACCGGCCTCATGTCGTCGCGAGAGGCCGCGCGGGCAACCAGGTCCACGGTCGCGGCAAGGGCCGCCGCCGGAATCGAGAGCGGCTCGCCCTCCTCCTCAGGGAAGGCGGGGAAGTCCTCGCTGGGCAGCACACGAAGGTGAAAGCTCGAGCCGCCGCTGCGGATCTCGACGTCGCGCTCTGACTCGCGCAGCTCGATCTCCACCGTTGAATCGCCGAGTGAGCGGCTGACCTCGGCAAGTAGGCGGCCGGGGAGGAGAACGGCACCCTCGCCCTCGATCTCGGCGGCGAGCTCCGTCTTCAAGCCCATCTCCAGGTCGGTAGCGCTGAGGCTGACTCCATCCCCGGCGGCGTTGAGCAAGATGCCGGAGAGCGATTGGGTGGCGGCGCGTGTCGATACAGCTCTGGAGACGACTGAGAGCTTGGCGACAAGCTCGTCTCGTTTGGTTGTCAGCTTCAAGTGATCAATGCCTTCTTGAGTTGAGTTAGTACCTGTGGAAAAGCTGGGAAAGCGCCACGAATCCGCATTGGCCAGCGGTTAGCCGGGTGTGGAGGGCTTTGTGGGAAGGCGTTGATTCTTACAGTGTCGTCGGCCGTCAGCGCCGGCCTGTGGAGCTGCTGTGGATTGCGACCCGCAGCTCGTTGACCTGGGTAGCAAGGACCGCATCCTCGCCGCAGCGGGCTTCGGCACGACGGATTGAGTTGAGCACGGTGGAGTGATCGCGACCGCCGTAGAGACGGCCGATCTGCGGCAGCGAGAGGTCGGTCAGCTCGCGAGTGAGGAGGATCGCGACATGGCGAGCGCTGAGCGGGGTGGCGGCCCGGGTCGAGCCGACGAGCTCCGCCCGCGAGATACCGAACGCGGCCGAGACCTGTTGCTGGATCTCGTCAACCGGGACCTTTTCGGCTGCCGGCGCGGTTTTGGGGATCACGGCGTCGACCAGTTCGGGGCTCAGTGGCTTGGCCGTCAGCGAGGCGTGGGCAATCAGGCGGGTGAGGGCGCCGTGCAGCTGGCGAACGTTGATGTCGATCCGGTGGGCCAGCTGGTTGAGCACGTCGCCCTCGGTGTCGACACCCGCCTCGCGAACGAGGCGGCGCAGGACGGTGAGGCGCGTGGCCAGGTTTGGCGGCTCCACGGCAACGGTCAAGCCCCACTCGAAACGATCCCGCAGTCTCGACTCGAGGGTCGAGAGCTCGCTGGGAATGCGATCGGCGGAGAGCACGAGCTGGCTGCCGCCTTCGTAGAGCGCGTTGAAGGTGTGGAAGAACTCGTCCTCGGTGTGGCGCTTGCCCTCGAGGAACTGAACGTCGTCGACGAGCAGGATGTCGAGGTCGCGATAGCGCCGCTTGAACTCTTCCGCGCCAGCCGTGCGCAGCGCGGTGACGAACTCGTTGGTGAAGCACTCGGCCGTCGTGTAGCGGACGTTGAGAGCGGGGGCAGAGGTCGCCAGGTAGTTGGCTATCGCGACCAGGAGGTGCGTCTTGCCGAGTCCGGGGGGACCGTGGAGGAAGAGCGGGTTGTAGGCCTCCGAGGGCGCCTCGGCCACCGCCAGCGCGGCGGCATGAGCGGCGCGGTTCCCGGCGCCGATGACAAAGCGATCGAAGCTGTAGTTGGCGTTGAGGTCGAGCCCGGGAGCGCAGCCCCCCTGCGCCTCACCTTCCTCCCCTTCCGCGATGAAGGTGACGTTGCGCAGCTGCGAGCCCGCGCCGGCGAGTGCCTCGCGGATCAGGCCCGAGTAGCGCCGCTCGGTCCAGGCCCGAATCCCCTCGGGGGCGGAGAGGAGGAGCGTCTCGGCCTGACTGCCGGCGACCTTCAGCGGCTCCAGCCAGAGCTGGAACGTCGATGGCGGGACGGAGGCCCGTAGTCGGCCCTGCACGTCCTGCCAAAGGGAGTCGAGGTCTTGTCTCGCCGCGTCATTTTGCACCGACGGCCGACCATAGCGACGCCTGGATGGGCCGAAATCGGTCCCCCCGCAAATGCCGCCGAAATCATTTTTGCGGCGAGCGCCCTCGCTTGGCGGCACGTCCGTATACTGCGACGCCCGATGAAGCGGACTTATCAGCCGAAGAAGCGGAAGCGGGCGAAGACGCACGGATTCCGGGCCCGAATGAGCACGCGTGGGGGTCGAGCGATCCTCAAGCGCCGTCGCCGCAAAGGCCGGAAGCGCCTCACTCCCTAGATGGCGGCAAAACGACGCCGCCTCTCGCGCAGCGGCGAGTTCGACCGCGTCTACCGCGACGGATCCTCACATGCCACCCGTTACCTCGTTCTCTACAGCTTTCCCCGCAAGGACGAGGAGGACGACGAGGTGAGGCTCGGAGTCTCAGTCAGCCGCAAGGTCGGCGGTGCCGTCGATCGCAACCGGGTCAAGCGCGTCCTGCGCGAGACCTTTTGGGGCCTTTCTGACCAGCTTCCCGAGAGCCACGACTTCGTCCTGGTTGCCCGTCCGGATATTGGTGACCTGATCGAGCGCGACGGCTCGACTGGCGTTAGGGCAAGCATCGAGGAGGCACTCGCGGGCTCTCCGGGAAAGAAGCGTTCCACGTGAAACGCTCCCTGCTGGCACTGATCGCCGCCTATCAGCGCCGAATCTCACCCGCATTTCCCCGCCGCTGCCGTTATGAGCCGACCTGCTCGTCCTACGCCGCCGAGTCGATCCAGCGCTTTGGCGCCGGTCGCGGCACACTCCTCGCGACCTGGCGCCTGCTGCGCTGCAATCCCTTCAGCCACGGCGGCTTCGATCCCGTTCCTGAGCGCTTCACGCTCAAAGTAGGCCCCGTGGATCCCGCCGTCCACCACGGTGAGGCGCATACGTGATCCCGGCAGCAAACATCCTGCAGCCGCTGATCGACATCGCCAACTCGGTCCTGCAGTTCTTCCACGACAGCGCCGGCCTCAGCTGGGGGATGTCGATCATCGCCCTGACGATCGTCACCCGCGCCCTGCTGATTCCCCTCACCTACCGGCAGCTGAAGGGAATGCGCGCGCTGCAGGCCCTGCAGCCGCAGATCAAAGAGATCCAGGCGAAATACAAAAACGATCGCCAGCGCATGCAGCAGGAGATGATGCGCTTCTACCAAGAGAACAAAGTCAACCCCTTTGCCTCCTGCATCCCGCTGATCGCCCAGCTGCCGGTCTTCATCACCCTCTTCTACGTCCTGCGCCACGAGCTGCCGGCAGACATTGGCTGCGAGGCCGGCAAGTGTGGCTCAGAAGCGTCGTTCCTCTTCATCAGTGACCTGACCGCGAAGGCAGCCGGAGGCGAACTGATTGCCCTGCTCGTGCTCTACGTCGGCACTCAGCTGGTCTCGGGCCTGGTGATGTCGGTAACCGCCGACAAAAGCCAGCGGATGATGATGATGGTCCTGCCCTTCATCTTCGTTCCCTTCGTGATCAGCTTCCCCGCCGGCCTCGTCCTCTACTGGATCACCACCAACTTCTGGACGATCGGCCAGCAGTACGTGATCCAGCGGGTCATCCCGGCGCCTGTCACGGCAACGCCGGAGGCGATGGCAGCCGCAGCCGCAGCAAAGCCGCCCCCACCGCCACCAAAAAAGAAGAAGAAGCGGCGCTAGCCCGCTGCCGGGCGCCACGCCTGGCATAGCTTCAGCCTGGGGTTTAAGGACCCGGAAAGACAGAAGCTTTCATCCGGTGGCCTTTCGCGCATAGACTGGCGGCGTGACCGGAGCTGACGACTGGCCGCAAGAGCCCGCTGAGCGGGTTCGGGAGCTTGTTGAGGAGGTGCTTGACGAGCTGGACCTCGAGGGGGAGGTCGAGATCGTCGAGGCCGACGATCGGATCACGGCTTCGGTTGATGGCGACGAGGATTACGGGCTGCTGATCGGCAAGCGGGGGCAGACGATCGACGCGCTGCAGCTGATTGCCTACCAGGCCGCCTTCCGCGGCATGCGCGAGCGCAAGCGGGTGATCGTTGACGCAGCGGGATATCGGGAGCGGCGCAAGGAGACGCTGACGGCGCGGGCCGACCGCGCGGCGGAGCAGGCGCTCAGTGGCAACGAGTCGATCGAGATGGACCCGATGAGCGCTCAGGAGCGGCGTGTGGTGCACGAGCACCTAAAGGAGCGCTCCGGTGTCGAGACTTACAGCGAAGGCGACGAGCCAAGGCGCTGCGTGGTCGTCGCTCCGTTGGTGTCCGAGTGAGCGAACGCCCCGGTAGGGGTTTCGCTTAACTTTTTCGAGGGACGCCTGCAGCGGTAGATGATGGCTGGTCGCGAAAAAGTGCAAGACGCTTCACCCCTACCGGGGCGTTCGCTCAACGAAGCGCAGAAGGCGACGATCACTTGCGTCCTGGAGCTTCTGGAGACTGAGCGAGCGTCAGTCAGCTCTGTTACCGATCCGCAGCGGGCTTGGCGGGTGCATGTTGCGGATAGCCTTACCGGGCTTGAGTTCGAGCAGTTGGCGACGGCGACGCGGATTGCAGATATTGGCTCTGGGGCTGGGTTTCCGGGGCTTGTGCTGGCGGTTGCCCTGCCCGACGCGCGGGTTGACTTGATCGAGTCGGTGGGGCGTAAGTGCGACTTCATCCAGCGCGCGATCGATAGCGCCGGGATCGCCAATGCCCGCGTCATCAACGCCCGCTCCGAGGAGATCGCCGTCGGCGAGGGACGTGAGGCCTACGCGGCGGTGACGGCTCGCGCGGTGGGTCGCCTCTCGACCCTCGCCGAGCTCGCCTCACCGCTGCTGGAGGACGGCGGCGCCCTGATTGCTTGGAAGGGCAAGCGCGATCCCGACGAGGAGGCCCAGCTCTCGCGGGCTGCCGAGAAGCTGGCAATGCAGCCTGAGGAGATCCGCCACGTCGGGCCCTACGCCGGCAGCGAGCACCGTCACCTGCATTTGGTTCGTAAGGACGGCCCCACCCCCGATGATTTGCCGCGGCGTCCGGGAATGGCCAAGAAGCGGCCTCGCGGCTAGGTCGGCCGTCGCTAGTCTGCGCTCGCATGGGCGTCGTCTACGCGATCTCGAACCAGAAGGGCGGTGTCGGCAAGACGACGACCGCGGTCAACGTCGCCGCCTGTGTTGCGGCCAGCGGTGCCCAAACGCTCCTGGTCGACCTCGACCCGCAGTGCAATGCGACCGTCGCCCTGGGCGGCGAGCGCGATATGCACCCCTCCTCTTACGACTGCCTGATCGGCGAGGTCTCGGTGGCCGAGGCCGCCCGCCCGGCCGGACCCGACAACCTCTGGCTTGTCCCAGCGAACCGCGACCTTGCCGGCGCCGCGGTCGAGCTGCCGCGGATCGAGGGTTCCGAGACGCGCCTGCGCGACCGGCTCGGTCCGGTGCGTGAGCGCTTCGCCTACACCTTGCTCGACTGCCCGCCCTCGCTCGGGCCGGTCAGCGTCAACGCCCTCACCGCCGCCGATCGCGTCGTCGTGCCGGTGCAGGCCGAGTACCTGGCCCTGGAGGGCCTGGTCCAGTTCCTCGACACGCTGGCGATGATCCGCCGCGAGCTCAACCCGGCGCTGGAGGTGTCGGGCCTCCTGGTCACCATGCACGATGAGCGCACGCGCTTGGCGCGGGACGTCGAGCGTGAACTGCGCCAGCACTTTCCCGAGATGGTTTTCGAGACCGTCATACCGCGCAGCGTCCGGGTCGCTGAGGCGCCAAGCTACGGCCTGCCCGTGATCGACCACTCGCCCCACTCGCGCGGCTCCGACGCTTATCGCGCTCTGGCCAAGGAGCTCGCCGCCCGTGGCTAGTGCGACCAAGCGCGGCAAGCGGGGCCTTGGCAGCGGCCTCTCGGCGATCTTGCCCGAGGCCAGCCCCGAGCAGGCCGGCGAGCTGCGCGAGCTGCCAACCGAGCTGATCAAGCCAAACCCCAACCAGCCGCGCACCAGGATCGACCCCGATTCGCTGGCCGGGCTCGCCTCCTCGATCGAGGCCAACGGGATCGTGCAGCCGCTGCTGGTCCGCCCCCTCCCCGACGGCAGCTACGAGCTGATCGCCGGCGAGCGCCGCTGGCGAGCGGCCCAGGCGGCGGGCTTGGCCAAAGTCCCCGCCGTCGTCCGCGACCAAGAGCTCGCCGAGCGGCTGCAGGTCGCACTGATCGAGAACATGGTCCGCGAGGACCTCAACCCGGTCGACGAGGCGCGAGCCTGCGCTGCCTTGGTGGACGAACTGGGCCTCTCCAAGGAGGAGCTGGCACGGCGGGTCGGGCGCAGCCGCCCCGCCGTCTCCAACTTGATCCGCCTGCTCGATCTTCCCGACGAGGCGCTCGAGCTGCTCGAGTCCGGGGATTTGAGCGAGGGCCACGGCCGCGCCCTCTTGGCCGCCGAGGGCAACGACGTGCGCCGCCGCCTCGCCCGCGACGCGGTTCGCGCCGGTTGGTCGGTGCGCGAGACCGAGAACAGGGCTAAGCTGGCTGGCCAGCCAAAGAAGCCAAGTGGCTCCCGAGCTGCCCTGGCGCCCGAGGAGGCCGAGGCTCTGCGCGCCGCCGCCGACAAACTCGAGTCGGCAATCGGCCACGAGGTCAAGCTGCGCCCAAGGGGAGGGGAGATCGCGCTCGAGATCCGCCTCAGCGACCTCGATGAGGCGCACGCCTTGGCCCGTAGCCTCAACCGCCGCCAGCGCTGAACCTGAGCCCCGGCCGGGCGCGATTCCCCCGCTATCCTTTCCGCTTGGCTCCGGGCGATTAGCTCAGTTGGTTAGAGCGCGTCTCTGATAAGGACGAGGTCCCTGGTTCGAATCCAGGATCGCCCACTCGTGCAACAGATGCAGATCTACGGCGTCAGCTTTGACATGGTCGGCAAGCAGCCGATCGTCTTGCTGAAGACCGTTGACAGCAACAAGTTCCTGCCGATCTGGATCGGGCACCCGGAGGCAGCGGCGATCCTGATGAAGCTGCAGGGTGCCTCGACGCCACGACCGATGACGCACGACCTGCTCTCTGACGTGCTCGAGCAGCTCGACGCCAAATGCGAGCGCGTCTCGGTGACGGAGCTGCGCGACAACACCTTCTACGCCTCGATCACGGTCTCGATCAACGGCACCGAGATGGAGATCGACTCACGCCCTTCAGACGCCCTCGCCCTCGCCGTGCGTGTCTCGGCGCCGATCTTCGCCGACGAGGACGTGATCGAGGAGTCGGCGATCGAGTTCGAGCACGACGTCGAGGACACCGAGGAGGTCGTCGACAAATTCAAAGAGTTCCTCGACGAGGTCACGCCCGACGATTTCGCCAAAGGCGAAGATTCTTAGGCGCTTGCCGGAGTGAGTGCCAGGTCGAGGATCTTCTCGACCAACTGCTCGAATGACATGCCCGCCGCCTCGGCGGCCTGGGGGAGGAGACTGGTGTCGGTGAGGCCTGGGATCGCGTTGACCTCGAGCACTTGCGGCCCGGTCTCGGTGAGGATCAGGTCAACCCGCGAGAAGCCCGAGCAGCCCAGCGCCCGGTAGGCGCCGAGGGCGGCCTCGGTCACCGCCACCGACTCCTCCGGCGTCAGCTCGGCAGGGCAGACGAATGAGGTGCGGCCAATCTCGTAACGGGCTTCGAAGTCGTAGCTGTCACCGCTCTGGGGGATTGCCTCGACCACCGGCAGCGCCTCACCACCGAGCACGCTGACCGCCAGCTCGCGCCCGTCGAGGAAGCGCTCGAGCAGGACCCGGTCGTCGTAGCTGAAGGCCGAGACCAGCGCCTCGGGAACGTCGAACCAGTTCTCGGCGAACTTGATCCCGAGGGCTGAGCCGCCGCGGCTGGGCTTGACCACGAGCGGGAAGCCGAGCCGTTCCTCGAGCCCGCTGAGGGCATCGGCGGCGCCGAGCTCGCGAAAGGCGGTCTCGTTGAAGGCGAACCAATCGGGCGTCGGGATTCCCGCCGCGCGCAGCTCGTGCTTGGCGAGGACCTTGTCGATGCAGCGAGCACATGCTGCGACGCCGGGGCCGGTGAAGGGGATGCCGAGGATTTCGAGCAGCTCCTGCGCCGTGCCGTCCTCGCCGCCGGGACCGTGCATGGCGACGAAAGCGATCTCCGGCCGCTCCGCCGCCAGCCGCTTGACCAAGTTCCCGTCCGCCTCCAGCGGCAGTACCTCATGCCCGAGTCGCTCCAGCGCGTCTTCGACCCGAGCTCCCGAGCGCAGTGAGATGCCGCGCTCCAGCGAACGGCCGCCTTTGAGCACGGCGACCTTCAAGCGCCCTCGGCCTTCCTGAAAGGAACGACGTTCTCGCTGTCCTCCGCTTCTGATCGGCGCGCCACCGGAGCGGATGGCGCCTCGCCGGTCAATGCCCCGTAGAGCTCGACCTGAGCCTCGATCACCTTGCCGATGCGCCGGATGCCCTCGCGGATCTCGTCGTCGTTGCTGCCGGAGAAGTTGAGCCGCATCGAGTTGCGACCGCGGCCGTCGACGTAGGCGGCTTGCCCGGGCACGAAAGCGACGTCCTCGCGCAGCGCCTTGGCGAGCAGGTCGCTGGTGTCGATGTAGGGGGGGAGGGTGGCCCAGATGAAGAGGCCGCCGTCGGGCTCGGTCCAGCTCGCCTGGGGCGGGAAGTAGCGATCGAGCGCCTCGATCATGGTGTCGCGCCGGCCGCGGTAGAGCTCGGCGAGGCTGGCGATGTACTCGCGCCAGCGCCCGCCGCTGAAGTACTCGCGAACGAAGTACTGGGTCAGGGTCGAGGTGCAGAGGTCCGAGGCCTGCTTGCCCAGTACGACCTTCTCCATCACCGGCGGCGGCGCCACTGCCCAGCCGAGGCGGATGCCGGGGGAGAGGATCTTCGAGAAGGTGCCGATGTAGAGGACGAAGTCGCCGCCGTCGAGCTGGTAGAGCGGCGGCAGCGCCTCGCCCTCGAAACGGAGCAGGCCGTAGGGGTTGTCCTCGACCACGAGCAGCTCGCGCGCGCGGGCCAGCTCGACCAGTCGCCGACGCCGCTGCAGCGACATCGTCACCCCGGCGGGATTCTGGAAGGTCGGTACCGAGTAGATGAACTTGGGCCGGCGGCCTTCGAGGTCGAGCCGCTCCAGGGTGTCCTCGAGTTCGGAGACTTTCATCCCCTCCTCGTCGCACTCGATCTGGATCGTCTCGGCCTGGTAGCTGCAGAAGACCGGGATCGCACCGGGGTAGGTCGGCGCCTCGCAGATCACCACGTCACCGGGATCGACCAGCGCCTTGGCGATCAGGTCGATTGCCTGCTGCCCACCGGTGGTGACGATCACGTCGTCGGGGTCGGGAAGCATCCCCTCGGCCCCCATCACTTCGACGATGCAGTCCACCGTCTCGCTGAAGCCCTCGGTCGGTCCGTACTGCAGTGCCTCCGCCGCGGACTCCTGCGCGATGCGGGTCATCTGCGCGGCGAAGGTCTGCGGCGGGAAGGTCGAGGTGTCGGGCAACCCGCCGGCCAGCGAGATCACCTCCGGCCGCGCCGTCACCGCCATCAGATCGCGCATCGCCGAGGAACGCATCACCCGCGTGCGCTCGGCAAAGAGGCCCGCGTAGCGCTCCAGGTCGCTGCTGCTGGCGTGCGCGCGACGCCGGTGGGGCGGTTCGGGCATTGGGACAGTGTGCCGAATCCGCGCCGCGGCGCCCGGGGAGTTAGGTTTTCGGCGTGGGATCTTTCTCCGGCATCTGCCTCGAGCTCGGCATCGGCATCGCGATCGGGATGCTCGCCGGCACCACCGGCACGCACGGCTCCGCCCGCGGCCGGATGACGATTCTCGCCGGCGTGATCGCGATCGTCGTCGGCTCTCTGCTCGCCGGAACCGCTGATGTCAGCTCAGCCGCCGGAGCCTTCTTCTGCCTGGTTGGCGCGGTCTTCGCCTGCCTGATCGTCAGCGACGTGGTCAGCTCGGCTGGCCGCCGCGAGGGCAGCGGTGGCGGCGCCCTCGCCTTCCTCGTCTCACTCGCAGCCCTGATCGTCGTAGCGATAGCGATCCTGATTTCCCCCGCCACGTTGCTAGTGGTTGCCGCCCTAGCCTGGCTGGGAATCTCAAGACGCCGGCGGGCCCAACGCAAACACGCCGGCCTCCGCGTCCTCCGCTAGAAGGCGATCCCGATAGGGGTGGAACGTCTTGCACTTTTTCGTCGTGAGCCAGCGGCGCCAGCCCGCTGGCGTCCCACCGAAAAAGTTAAGTGGAACCCCTATTGGGATCGCCTTCTGAGCTCGGCACGGCGGTCGAGGATGATGCGCTAGTGCCCGCCAAGAAGCTGATCCTCACCTACGTCGACTCGCTGCGCACCGACATGCTGGAACGCGCGGTTGCCGAGGGCCGCGCGCCGACCTTCGGCGCTCTGATCGAGCGCGGCATCCTCGTCCCCGACTGCGTCTCCAGCTTCCCCTCCGTCACGCCGGTTGCCAGCGCCGAGATGGTCACCGGCCGCGGCGCCGACGGCCACTGGATCAGCGGCATGAACTGGTACCACCGGCTCGAGCGGCGCTACGTCGAGTACGGCTCCTCGCTGGAGGCGACCCGGGCCTTCGGCGTTTTTCGCTCGCTCTACGACCTCGTCTACAACATGAATCTGGCCCACCTGAACCCGGCGGCCGAGACTCTTTTCGAGCAGCTCGACGATGCCGACCTGCGCACCGCCTGCACGCCCTTCCTGATCTACCGGGGTCGCCATCGTCACCAGGTCTCACTCGAGGGGCTGTTGCGGCGCGCGGTCGACGCGACCAGGCTCAAGTTTCGCCACCACACCTGGGGCCCGGGTGAGCTCTTCTACGGCGACCTCTACGCCAGCCGCGAGGTTCCCTGCAAGTCGACCTCGATCCCCGGCAACCGCGACGGTTACTCGGCCTGCTGCTCGGCCGAGCTGATCGAGTCCGACGACTTCGACTTCCTGCTCTTCTCGCTGCCCGACAACGACAACTACTCGCACCGTCATGGCCCGGAGGCGAGCACCGAGTCGATTGCCAAGGCCGATCACTGCTTCGGCAAACTGGTCGAGGCGGCGGGTGGGCTCGACCGGTTCCTCGCTCGCTACGCCGTGATCCTGCTCGCCGACCATGCGCAGACGCCGGTGCACCGCGGGCTGCCACTGGCCGAACTGCTCGCCCGCGAGTGGACGGTGCTGCAGCCTTCCGAGGCGGACCCCGAGCCCGCCCAGATCGCGGTCAGCCCAACCGGCCGCGCCGCCTACGTCTACTTGCTGCCGGGGGAAGTCGATCGCGCCGATCCGGAGGCGCTGCGCCAGGCGCTTACCGTGATCGAGGGCATCGACCTTGTCTGTCGTCTCGAGGATGCCGAGGGGCGGCCGTTGGTGAGAACTGAGCCGGGCGCGCCAGGCGCGGGATGCCGCGCCGTGATCGAAAGGGGGGAGAGGCGACTCAGCTTCTGTCCCGATGGGCCGATCGCCGACCTGCGCGGCGCTCGCTGGCAGGTCGAGGGCGACCTGGAGGCGATCGAGGCGGTGGTCGAAGACGGCCAGCTCCGCAGTGAGACCTACCCCGATCCCCTCGCCCGAGTCTGGTCGGCGCTGAGCGCTCCCCACGCCGGCGACTTCCTGCTCTCGCTGGCACCGGGGTTCGAGGCAGTCGACTGGGGCGGCGTCACCCACGCCGGCGGCGGCAGCCACGGCTCGCTGCACGCCGGCGACTCGCTCGGCCCGCTGCTCTTCGTCGGCTGCGGCCCCAGCGAGGCGAGCGAGCGCGAGCAGTGGACGCTCAGCGACGTCGCCCCCGCGGTGCTCGCCCACTTCGGGCTATGAGGTGGCTGGCGGCGATCTTGACCGCCGCTTTGCTCTGTCTGCCAGCGCCCGCGACAGCGGCAAGAGCAGAAGTCAGCGCGTCGGAAGCAGTTCAGACTGCCGACCAGGACCCCAACGTCGCCAAGCAGCGGCGGGCCAACGGCGAGCTGACCCACACCACCAACAAGGTCGACGGCAGGTGGGAGGTCGGTTACTTCGCTGACGACGAGGAGGTGGCGCTGGTCATCGTCGACCCGATCACCGGGCTTGTGCGCGAGTCCTGGACTGGCTACCAGGTCGCCTGGAAGATGGCCCGCGGCTACTCCGGCGCCTTCGGCCACAAGCTCAACGCGCCCTACGTCTTCCTCCCCCTCTGCGCGATCTTCCTGCTCGGCCTGCTCGACTGGCGCCGCCTCGGGCGCATCGCCAACCTCGATCTACTCGCCCTGCTCGGTTTCGGCGCCTCCAACTTCTTCTTCAACCGCGCCGAGATCGGCCTCTCGGTTCCGCTCCAGTACCTCCCGCTCACCTACCTTTTCGGCCGCGCGCTCTGGATCGGAGTGCGGGGCGGGGGAGAGGGGATCCGGCCCCCTTGGCCGGCGGCTTGGCTGCTGATCGCCGCCCTCTTCCTGATCGGCTTCCGGGTCGGGCTCAACATGACCGACTCGGGGGTGATCGACGTCGGTTACGCGAGCGAGGTCGGCGCCAACCGCATCGTCCACGGCGAACCGCTCTACGACAACTTCCCCGAAGACGTCTCCCAGGGCGACACCTACGGGCCGGTCAACTACCTCGCCTACGTGCCCTTCGAGCGGATCTGGCCCTGGTCGGGAACCTGGAACGACCTGCCCGCCGCCCACGCCGCCGCGGTCTTCTTCGATCTGGCCACCTTCGCCCTGCTGATCTTCCTCGGCCGCCGCATCCGCCCCGGCCCCGCCGGCAACAAGCTCGCCGCCACCCTCGCCTTCGGCTGGGCCGCCTACCCCTACACGGCCTTCACCCTGCTCTCCAACTCCAACGACTCCCTCGTCGCGATGCTCCTGGTCGCCACCCTCTTGGTCCTCGCCAAGCCAGCGGCGCGGGGTGTGATGGCGGCCCTCGCAAGCTTCGCCAAGTTCGCCCCCGCGGTGCTGGCCCCGATGCTGGCCACCTACGGCGAGAGGAAATCGCGGTTCGTCCTCGCCTTCGCGCTGACGGCCGCCGCCGCAATGCTCTGGCCCGCAATCGACCCTGGCCTTCACACCGTCTACGACCGCACCATCGCCTACCAGTCCGCCCGCGACTCCCCCTTCAGCATCTGGGGCCAAACCTCCCTGGAGCCCCTCCGCCTCGCCATCCAGATTGCAGTCGCTGCCCTCGCCATCGCATTTGCCTGGCGCCCCAAGGACAAGCAGCTCTTCCAAGTAGCGGCGCTGGGCGCGGCCCTCTTGATCGGTGTCCAGCTGACGATGCAGCACTGGTTCTACCTCTACATCGTCTGGTTCTACCCCTTGCTCTTGGTGGCCTTGGCGGTCAGGTCCCCTATGTCAGACACTCAAGAGCAGCCGCAAGGCTGCTCGTCTGACATAGGGGACCTGACCGCCACCCCGACCTAAAGCTCCGGGGCAGGAACCATCACGGGCGTAATGGAGTCAGCCAGTCCTGCGTCATTCACATCGACCACCGCCCCCATCACCCAAACGTCCTCTTCAGCCGTCTCGAACTTGACCGGCATCTGGGTGATCATCGACTCCAGGATCAGCTCCGGCTTCACCCCGAGCACGCTCGTCCGCGACCCGGTCATGCCGACGTCGGAGATGAACGCCGTCCCCTGCGGCAGCACCCGCGCATCGGCTGTCGGCACATGCGTATGGGTACCGAGCACCCCGGCGACGCGCCCGTCGAGGTGCCAGCCCATCGCCACCTTCTCGCTGGTCACCTCGGCGTGAAAATCGACGATGACGAAGTCGGCCTCGATCTTCTCGAGGATGTTGTCGACCTCGTGAAAGGGCGAGCGCGCCACCCGCAGCCCGACGGCGCCGCTGAGGTTGATCACACCGCAGCGTCGGCCAGCCAGCTCAACCACCGTGTAGCCGCGACCGGGGTTGGCGTAGGGGTAGTTGGCTGGGCGAATGAGGCGCTCGCTGCGGTTGAGAAATCCGTAGACCTCGCGATGGCGGTAGACGTGGTTGCCGCTCGTGATCACGTCGGCGCCGACGTCGAAGAGCGCCTTGGCGGTCTTCTCGGTGATGCCCATGCCGCCGGCGGAGTTCTCGCCGTTGACGATCACCATCTCCGGCGCAAAGCGCTCGCGCAGTTGCGGCATCGTCGCGGCGAGACCCCGCCGCCCGGGGCCGCCGACCACGTCGCCGATGAAGAGCACCTTCACGGTGTTGACCCTATCCGCGCAATTGCGAAAGGGTGTGCAGGGTGAACGAGCGAAACGACGTGGTCGAGCGCGCCCTGGGCTATCCCTACGGCGCGCCGTCGAAGCCCTTCGTCCAGCTCGGGCACCAGACGCTCAACCCGGCTGAGCTCGAGATCGACCGCGAGGCGCGCACGCCGGTGCTGGCCTACGGCTCGAACGCCGCCCCCCGGGTGCTCTCGCGAAAGCTTGCGCTCAGCGACCAGCCGGTGCTCGTCGTCCCCGCTCGGCTGCGCGAGTTCGACGTCGTCTACTCCTCCCACCTCTCTCCCTACGGCGCGCTGCCAGCGACCCTTCAGCGCAGTCCAGGGACCGAGGTCCGGGTCCACGTCATCTACATGACCGACGCCCAGATCGGCGTCATCTCAGCGACCGAGCCGAACTATGAACCGCAGCTGCTCGAGGGCATCGAGTGCAGGCTCGAAGACGGTGAGGAACTGCGCGAGGTCTCGGCCTACATCAGCCGCCACGGCTGCCTCCTCATCGATGGCTCCGAGGTCGCCCTGGCGGCAGTCGCGGCGAGCGACAGAACGCTGACCGCGATCAGCGAGCCGGAGGCGATCGAGTGGGTCAGGTCCACGCTCTGCCCCGACGACAGCCTCGAGTCCTTCGTCCTCGCCAACGTCACCGACCCCGACCTGTCTCAAGCCCGTTCGGCCCGGCTTCCGGCTCGACCACTCTCGCCGGCCTAACCCACTGCACTACTGCGGACCGTTCAGACGGTGCTGAAGCGACGCAGGGCGAGGCGAGCGAGCAGCCCGTAGGCGAGGATCAGGATGCCGAGGTGAAGCAGCGCCCCGGCGATGCTCGGACCGGCGGGATCGAGCGCGCCGGTGATCGCCTGCAGCGCCGGCTTGAAGGGGAAGAGGGCGGCGATCACCTCGATCGCGTCGTTCAAGGCCGGCCCGACCGTGCCGGAGGGGATCAGCGAGAGGAAGGCCACCGGCAGGGTGACCATGAAGGCGAGCAGCGAGACCGCCCGCACTTCCCGGGCAGCGGCCCCAAGCGCCGCCCCGGCGGCCCCCAGCCCGGCACCACCGGCGAGGATCGCCAGCAGCCAGAGCCCGAAGCGGCTCCAGTGCAGGGGGACGAAGAAGGCGAGGCCGGCCAGCATCAGGAGGGTCACGAGCAGGCCGACCGCGACCCCGAGCGCAACCTTCTCGGTCAGCAGCGCCGCGGGCGAGACCAGGCCCCGGGTCAGACGCGGGAAAGCGTTCTCCTCCCGCTCCAGCGCCAGCGAGCCGGCGACCAGCAGCACCGTGACGAAGGCGAGCGTGAAGGTCGCGGCGACGGCAATCGCGAAGACTTCGAGCGGCGGAGTCGAGGCGTTGACCACTTGCTTGTCCACCGCGATCGGCTGGGTCAGCCTGGTCAGCAGGGTGCCGGCGGTACCGAGGTTGCTGCGGGTGAGCGTGGTGAAGCGAAGGACTTCGTCGAGCGACTTGCGCAACTCACCCGGCGGCAGGGCGGCTCGCACGGCGTGGAGGATGCGAGCCGTGTTGCCGAGGCCGAGGATCTGAATCGCCTGGCCGAGCACCGTGAACTGGCCACCGTTGACGACGAGGCCGACGAATTTGCCGCCTTCGTGGGCGATCCGGCGGGCGATCACCAGGTTGGCCTGGGTCAGCAAGGCGTTGATCCGGTCATTGACCAGCCGCGCCTTGACCGGGTCCTCCTCGTTGACGATCACTTCGACTTCCGGCGTGCTCGGCGACGGCGTCGAGAGCGAGTTGATCCGGTCGACTAGGTCGGCGGGCAGGATCAGGGCCGCGAGCACGTCACCGGAGCTGACCGCGTCGACGGCCGCGGCGTGGCTCTTCACCTCGACGCACTCGACCCGCGCGCAGATCCGATCGTTGACGCCGATATTTGGCAGCTCGGTGGTGCCGACGGCAACGCGCGATTCGGCCGGCACCTCGTTGAGCAGGGCGACCCGCGGTTTGTCCGGCGAACCCGAGATCGCGAAGCCAACGAGGACGGCGATCAGCACCGGGTAGGCAACGAGCAGGAACGCCTGCAGCGGCGAGCGCCGGAGGATCTGCAGGTCCTTGAGCAGCAGCCAGCGCATCAGTGCCCGCGGTGGTGGAGGAAGGCGACGAAGGCGGTCTCGAAATCCTGCGAGGCAGCCTCGGCCGCCTCTTCGCGCACCGCCTCGCGCAAGCCGTCGGCGGATCCATCGAAGAGCGCCTCGCCGTCGGCGAGCACCAGCAACCGCTTGCCGTAGCGCTCGGCCTCCTGGATGTCGTGAGTAGAGAAGATCACCGTCGTCCCCCGCTCAGCCGCCAGCGCCGAGACGAACTCCCACAACCGCGCCCGCTGGCGCGGATCGAGCCCCACGCTCGGCTCGTCGAGCAGCAGCACCGAGGGCCGCGCCAAGAGCCCAATCGCAATATTGATCCGCTGCTGGTTGCCCCCGGACAACCGCGCCACGATCTCTCCTCGCCGCTCCCCGAGCCCGGTCAGCTCCAACATCTCCTCGACCGAAGCCCGTGGATCTGGGTGCTTCTCGAGACGAGCAAACAACAAAAGGTTCTCCTCGACAGTCAGCCGCCGGTAGAGCGCCGCCTGCTGGGGCACCCAGCCGACTTCTCCCTCCGGAACGTGAACCTCACCCCCGTCGGCCTTGGAAATCCCAGCCAGGATCGAAAGCAGCGTCGTCTTGCCCGCCCCGTTGGGCCCAATCACAGCCACAAGCTCACCGGCCGCGGCCTCGAAGCTCACGCCCCGCAGCGCCTCCCGCTCCCCGAAGCGCTTGACCAGCTCGCGCGCCTCCAGCACGGCCACACTCGTCCCAATCCCCGCATCCATGCCGCCGAAAGCTATCCGTAGCCAGCAATCGGATTGTTAGACCGCGCTTGAGCAAGGGATGTGGTGCCCCTATCCCAGACACTCAAGCCCGGCGCAGCCGGGCGTCTGGGATAGGGGCACCACATCCCTCCCTTAAACTCGGCCTCGAATGCCGTTCCCCGCCACACGCATGCGTCGCCTCCGGCGCACAGAGTCTCTGCGTGGCCTGGTCCGCGAGACCGAGCTCTCCCCGCGCAACCTGATCCAGCCCCTCTTCGTAGTAGCCGGCGAGAACATCCGCGAAGGCGTCGACTCGATGCCCGGCATCGAGCGCTTTTCGATCTCCGAGCTGGTAGCCGAGGCGACCGAGATCGCCACCGCCGGCGTCGGCACCGTCCTCCTCTTCGGCGTCCCCGCCGCCAAGGACGAGTCCGGCTCCGGCGCCTATGACGACGAGGGCGTCGTGCAGATGGCGGTGCGCGCCCTCAAGGAGGCCCACCCCGACCTGACCGTGATCACCGACGTCTGCCTCTGCGAGTACACCTCGCACGGCCACTGCGGCTTCGTCCGCGACGGCGAGGTCGACAACGACATCACGGTCGAGCTGCTGGCGAAAATCGCGATCTCCCACGCCGAGGCCGGCGCCGACGCGGTCGCCCCCAGCGACATGATGGACGGCCGGGTCGGCACGATCCGCCATCAGCTCGACGAAGAGGGCCATGCGGGCGTGCCGATCGTCGCCTACAGCGCCAAGTACGCCTCCGCCTTCTACGGCCCCTTCCGCGACGCCGCCGAGTCGACTCCTGAGTTCGGCGACCGGCGGGGCTACCAGATGGACCCGGCCAACGCGGCGGAAGCGGTGCGGGAGGCCGAACTGGACCTCGAGGAGGGCGCCGACATGCTGATGGTCAAGCCGGCCATCCCTTACCTCGACGTCGTGCGCCAGGTCAAGGACGCGACCGCCGCGCCGCTGGCCGCCTACCACGTCTCCGGCGAGTACTCGATGCTGAAGGCCGCCGCCGAGCAAGGCTGGATCGACGAGCGCGCCGCTGTGCTGGAGACGCTGACCTCGATCCGCCGCGCCGGCGCCGACGCGATCGTCACCTACTACGCCAAGGAGGCTGCCGCGTGGCTTCAGTAAAGGTCCCGCAGTCGAAGGCGCGCTCGCGCAAGGACGGCGCCGCGATCCCGCTCGACGAGACCGACAAGCGGTTGATGAACCTGCTGCAGTCGAGCTTCCCGCTCGATCCCGAGCCCTTCGCCCTCGTCGCCTCCGAGGCGGAGCTCGAGCTCGCCGACGTCCTCACCCGCACTCAGCGGCTGCTCGACGAGCGGATCATCCGCGAGATCACGCCGATCTTCGACACCCGCGCGCTCGGCTACGACTCGATGCTGGTTGCCGCCAAGGTCGACAGCGAGCACCCTCACCGCGCCGCCCAGATCGTCAACTCCCACCCCGGCGTCTCGCACAACTACCTGCGCACCCACGACTTCAACCTCTGGTTCACGATTGCCACCCCGCCCGACTCCGAGCTCGGCCTGGCGGGAACGCTGGAGGCGCTGATGCGCGAGACCGGCGCCGAGTCGATGCGCGAGCTACCCACCCTGACCCTGTTCAAGATCAACATGAACTTGGAGATGGAGAAGGGCACCGACGCCCTCGCCGCAGCGGCAGTCGACGCCTCGCCGCCGCGCGAGCTCGAGGCGCAGCCCTACGACGAGCGTGACATCGCCGTGATCCGCGCCCTGCAGGGGCCGATGGAGGCGATCGAGCGCCCCTACGACGCCGCCGCGGCCGAGGTGGGGATGACGACCGAGGAGCTGCTCGCCCACCTCGGCGGCATGGTCGATCGCAAGCTGCTGCGCCGCGTCGCCGCGATCCTCTTCCACCGCCGCGCCGGCTTCTCCGCCAACGGCATGGGCGTCTGGAAGGTGCCCGAGGCGGAGATCATGTCGACCGGAGCCCGCATGGCCTCCTTTCGCGGCATCTCCCACTGCTACCAGCGCCCCACCTATGAGGACTGGCCCTACAGCGTCTTCACGATGGCCCACGGCCGCTCCAAGGAGGAGTGCGACGCAGTCCTCGACTCGATCGCCGAGGACTGCGGCATGGGCCCCGACGATCGCGCCACCCTCTACTCCTCGACTGAGTACAAGAAGATTCGCCTGCACTACTTCACCGATGACTACCGGCGCTGGGAGGAAGAGCATTCCTAGCGACGAGCGCTCGGCGGAGTTGTACCGCCGGGCGCTGCAGGTCCTTCCCGGTGGGGTCAACTCGCCGGTGCGGGCGATGCGCCAGCTCGATCGCGAGCCGATCTTCATCGAGCGCGGCGAGGGCTGCGAGCTGGTCGACGTCGACGGCAACCGCTACCTCGACTGGGTCGGTTCCTGGGGCCCGCTGATCCTCGGCCACGCCAACCCGGCCGTGCTGGCGGCGGTCGAGTCGGCCGCCGTGCGTGGCACCAGCTTCGGCGCGGCGACGGCGGCCGAGGTCGAGCTCGCCGAAGAGGTGATCGCGCGCGTTCCCAGCGCCGAGATGATCCGCATGACCAGCTCCGGCACCGAGGCGGCGATGAGTGCGATCCGCCTCGCCCGCGCCGCCACCGGCCGCGAGGTCGTAGTCAAGTTTGCCGGCGCTTACCACGGCCACTCCGATGGCCTGCTCGCCGAGGCAGGCTCTGGCATCGCGACGCTGGCGCTGCCGGCGACCCCAGGGGTTACCGCGGCGCAGACCGCCGGTACGGTGGTCGTGCCGTGGAACGACCAAGCGGCGCTCGACCGCGCCCTTGCCGAGCACCAGGTCGCCGCTGTGATCCTCGAGCCGATCGCCGCCAACATGGGCGTCGTCCCACCTGCCGATGGCTTCCTCGGGCACGTCGCCGCGGCAACGCGCGACGAGGGCGCCCTGCTGATCTTCGACGAGGTGATCACCGGCTTCCGCGTCTCCCGCGGCGGCGCTCAGGAGCTCTACGGGATCGAACCCGATCTGACCGTGCTCGGCAAGGTCCTCGGCGGCGGCCTGCCCGCCGCTGCCTTTGCCGGACCGCGGCAGCTGATGGAGCGGATCGCCCCAGCCGGCGACGTCTACCAAGCGGGCACCCTCTCCGGCAACCCGCTGGCGACCGCCGCCGGCCTCGCCACCTTGGGGCAGCTCGACGCGGCCGCTTACGAGCGTCTCGGGGAGCTGACCGAGCGCCTCCGCGCCGGCCTCGCTGCCCTGGCGGAGGGCCGACCGCTGCAGCTGGCTTCCGCCCCCGGTCTGCTCACCCTCTTCTTCAGTCCCAACCCGGTCGGCGACTTCGCCGCTGCGGCAGCCTGCGACCTCGATACTCACGCCCGCTTCTGCCGGGCGATGCTGGCGCGCGGCGTGTACCCGCCGCCCTCGCAGTTCGAGGCCTGGTTCGTCTCCCTCGCCCACGATGAGGCGACGATCGACCGCACCCTGGAAGCCGCAGCCGAGTCACTCAACGAGGCGCTCAATGACTGAGCTGGCCGGCACGCTCGATCGACTCGCCGAGCGCCTGCGCGAAGCCGAGCAGCCGCTCTCGGCCCACGTGGTCGACTCAAGCGAGCGCCCTGTCTTCGGCCTGCTCGCCGCGCTCGGCCCGCGCTCGGCCGCCACCCCCGGCGAGTACGCCTTCGTGGTCGAGGCCGTGCGCGAGGGCTACTTGCTGCACTACGGCGAGCCACGCCTGTTCAGCGGCCACGACGAAGACCTCGCCCTGCTCGCCGGCGACTATCTCTACGCGCTCGGGATCGAGCGCCTCGCCACCCTTGGCGACGCCGAGGCGGTCGCCGTACTCGGCGAGCTGATCGGTCGCTGTGCCCAGTTGCACGCCGAGAACCGGGTCGAGGAGACCGCTCAACTATGGCGTTCCGCCGCCTTCGCGGTCGGCGGCCGCGACGATCGCAGCCGCGAAGCGGCGTGAGTCAATAGACTCCATTTTCCTGAGGTTGAGCTGTTGAGCGACGAATCGGACAAGCAGAACGGGGCCGAGGCAAGCGGTCGGCCGGAGCGCCCAGCGCCCGAGCCGCCTGGCTACTTCGAGGGCGAGTCGATGACTCGCCGCAAGGCCTTTACCGTTGCGGTACAGGGCATCGGCGGTCTCGCCGGGGCCGCGATCGTGCTGCCCGCGGTCGGCTTTGCCGTCGCGCCGATCTTCCACCGCGGCAAGGAGCGCTGGGAGGCGGTCGGCCCGGTCGGCGATTTCGTCGAGGACACCTACCGCCAGGTCGTCTTCACCGAAACCGAGGGCATCGGCGACGCCGGCAAGACCACCGCCTACATCCGCCGCAGCTCCGAGCAGCTTGAAGAGGAACCCGGCGAGTTCGTCGCCGTCTCCAACCGCTGCGTTCACCTCGGCTGCCCGGTCCGCTTCGTCGAGGCCGCCGGCAACTTCATCTGCCCCTGCCACGGCGGCGTCTACGACTTCCAGGGCAAGCGAATCGGCGGCCCCCCGGTGCGGCCGCTCGACCAGTTCCAGACCCGCGTGCGCCAAGGCCAGGTCGAGGTCGGCCCGCGCTACAGCGTCACCTCGCAGCTCGAGCCGGTCCGCGCCCGCGACCCGGGCGAGTTCACGGGTGGAGTCTGGGAGTATCTGTATCCGCCCCGTCCGTCCACCTTCCCACCCCCGTGATCGACTAGGCGCAGATGAAGCTCGACTCCCTGATCCCCGCCCCGCTTCGCAAACCGGCCAAGCCCGGTGCAGGCAATGGCACTAAGGGCCCGGCCCCGGCCGACCTCAAGTCCTCGCCGCCGGAGCGACCCTCCGACGCGCAGCGCCTCGGCGACCGTGCCAAGGAGGCGCCCGCCGACGTACTCGCTTGGGTCGACCAGCGCACCGCCGCGACCGGCTTCCTCACCGGGATGCTCTACCGCAAGGTGCCGAAGGGGACCAACTGGTTCTACACACTCGGCTCGGCGACGCTGATCGCCTTCATCGCCCAGGCGATTACCGGCGTCTTCCTGGCGATGTTCTACACGCCCTCGACGACCCAGGCCTACGCCTCGATCGCCCACATCAACAACGACGTCTTCCTCGGCCAGCTCGTGCACGGCATGCACAAGTGGGGCTCGAGCGTGATGGTGATCCTGATCTTCCTGCACATGGGCCGCACCTTTTTCTTCGGCGCCTACAAGTACCCGCGCGAGCTCAACTGGGTGATCGGCGTCGTGCTGCTGATCCTGACGATGACGATGGCTTTCACCGGCTACCTGCTTCCCTTCGACCAGCGCTCCTTCTGGGCCTCGGTGGTCGGCATCAACATCAACGGCACCGGCCCAGTGGTCGGCCCCTATCTGAGCGATTTCCTGCGCGCTGGGCCCGAGCTGGGAGCGACCACGCTCTCGCGCTTCTACGCGATCCACATGCTGCTTGTTCCCGGCGCGATCATCGCCTTGATCGGCGCCCACATGTACCTGGTGGTCAAGCTCGGCACCACCGCCCCGCCTTGGCTGAAAGCCGATAAGCCAAAGGTCGCCGCACCCGTCTCCCAACTCGACGCCGGGGTCGAGGGCAACGGAACTTCGCCCGGCAACGGAGCCGCAGCGAGCAGATGAAACCCGCCGACAAGCAGGCATATCTCGAGGAGTACGAGCTGCTGAAGAAGAAGGGCAAGCCCTTCTTCCCCTACGCGGTGCTGAAGGACTCGGCGATGATGCTCGCCGTAGTCGGCGTGATCATCCTGATGTCGGTCATCCTCGGCGCCGAGCAAGGGCCGAAGGCGGATCCGACCAGCACCACCTACGTGCCGCGCCCCGAGTGGTATTTCTTCTTCCTTTTCGAGGTCCTGCGCGTGATCAAGCCACCCGAGCTGGTGCCGATCGCGACGATCGGCATCCCGACGATCTGCATGGTCCTGCTGCTGCTGCTGCCGTTCTACGATCGCGGTCCGGAGCGCAACCCGATCCGCCGCCCGATCGCAACGACGGCCGGGATCATGACGATCATCGCGATGGCCTACCTCACCTTCCTCGGCGCGACCGGCGGCTCGCCGACGGAGATCGAGATGGAAGTCGCGCCGCGCTACGAGGCCGGCAAGGAGGTCGTCGCCGGCGCCGGCTGCCTCGCCTGCCACAAGATTGGCGAGAACGGCAACAACGGCCCCGGACCTGAACTGACCCACATCGCCGCGCGGATTCCGCGCGCAGCGATCATCCGCTCGGTGGAGATCGGGCCGGGAATCATGCCCTCCTTCCGCGACCTGCCGCCGAAAAAGCTCAACGAGCTCGCTGATTTCCTCTCCTCGCTCGACTAAGCCGTCGCGGGATTCCGCCCAGTTCGCGGGGCAGGTCAACCGCATGTTCGACCGCGTCGCCGGCCGCTACGACGCGCTCAACTCGGTGATGACCGCTGGCCTGCACCATCGCTGGCGCGAGCGCGCTGCCGATCGGGCCGAGCTGGGCGCCGGCGATTCCGCGCTCGACGTCTGTTGCGGTACCGGCGACCTCGCGCTCGAGCTGGCCGGCCGGGTGGCGCCGGACGGCCACGTCGTCGGTTGCGATTTTTCCGAGCCGATGCTCGACCTTGCCCGCGAGAAGGCGAGTGCGCGCGGCGCCGGTGGCGTTCGCTTCGAGTGGGCCGACGCGCTCAGCCTCCCCTACGACGCCGGTCGCTTCGACGCGGTCACGGTTGGCTTCGGCGTCCGCAACCTCGCCAATCTGGAGCGCGGCCTGGGCGAGATGGCCCGCGTGCTGCGCCCCGGTGGGCGCCTGGTCGTGCTCGAGATCACCCAGCCGGCGCGGCCGCCGCTCTCGACCTTCTACTCACTCTGGTTCGACCGCATCGTGCCCTTGCTCGGCAGCTTCTCGGGCGACGCCGAGGCCTACAGCTACCTGCCCGAGTCGGTGCGCAGCTTCCCCGGCCCCGACCGCCTGGCGGAGCTGATGGACGGCGCCGGCCTCGAGCGGATCCGCTGGACCGTTCTCGCCGGGGGGATCATCGCGATCCACAGCGGCGTTCGCGGGTGACCCGTCCCTCCGCGGTACCGCCGCCGGTCACCGCCGTTCTCGATGCCTCCAGCCGCTGGCTGCCCGCCAGGCTGGGCGAGGTGGAGGAGCTGCTGCGCGCCCAGAGCGCTGGCCACGGGGAGTTGCTCGGCGCCGACGCGGCCGCGACCCTGACTGCTGGTGGCAAGCGACTGCGGCCGCTGCTCGTCCTGCTTTGCGCCGGCGCAGATGGGGGGGAGGAGGCGGTCCGCGCTGCCGCCGCAATCGAGCTGGTCCATATGGCGACGCTGGTTCACGATGACGTTCTCGACCAGGCGCCGCTGCGCCGCGGCCTGCCGACGATCGCCGCCACCGGCGGCCGCGAGCGAGCGACCGCGGTGGGCGACCTGCTCTTCTCGCGTGCCTTTGCCCTGCTCGGCGAGCACGACGATGGACGCGCCGTCGCCCTCCTCGCCAAGGCTTCGGTCGCCTTGGCGGAGGGAGAGCTGGCCCAGCGCCGGGATGCTTTCGACAGTGGGATATCCGAGCAGCGCTACCTCGAGCGCTGCCGCCTGAAGACGGCAACGCTGTTCGAGTGCGCCTGTCGCATGGGCCGCGACCTCGATCTCCTCGGCGCTTTCGGCGCCCAGATCGGGCTCGCCTTCCAGCTGCTCGACGACGTGCTCGATGTCTCCGGCCCGGTCGAGCGCACCGGCAAGGCTCGCGGCACCGACCTGCTCGATGGCACCGTCACCCTGCCGCTGATCGCTGCCGCCGAGTCCGACCCCTCGATCCGCACGGTCGACCTGCGTGCCCTGGACGCCGCCTCCGCGGAGCAGCTTTGCGAGCGCATCGCTGCGACCGGTGCACTCGAGCGGGTGCGCGGCCGCGCCCTGGAAATGGTCGCAACGGCCAAGTCCAGCCTCGCCACCGACGCCTTTGACGCCGAGCAGCGGCACTTGCTCGAGCTGGTCGCCGACGGCGTCGTGCAGCGCTATAGCTGACGGTTCTCCGGGCGCAGCTCAGCGGAAGTCGTCGGCGCTGATCAGGTCAGCGTCGAGTGCCCGCGTGAAGGTCTCGACCACGAACTCCATGTTCTCGTGCTCGAGTGTCTTCAGCACATCGCTCAGCGCGCGCGTGCCCAGGTCGAGCTCCTCGTCGAATGCATCGATCTCGGCTTCGGCGTGGACCTCGTCGCTGTGCCATTCGCACTCGGGGCAACGCCGCCAGAGTCGCCAATGGCCGCGATCGCCGGCCTGCTCCCAGCAGGTCGGCTGCACCAGCGAAGAGGCGCAACGGGGGCAGACGTGCAGACCGGGAGCGGTCTTCGTCTGACTGGCGTGCGCGTCCCTCATACCTGCACTATCGAACCCGCGAAACGATCACTCCATCCGCACTATCGGGTGAGAAAGTCACAAAACCCGATTACCGGGTAGGCCCGAGCCCCAATTACATGCGAGCCGAAATCTGATCCGATCGCCTGCGGCGGCCAGTACCATGGAGCAATGCCAAATATCGGACCCCTAGAGCTCGCGATCGTCCTGATCATTGCCCTGGTCGTCTTCGGCCCCAAACGCTTGCCGGAGCTGGGTCGCTCGCTCGGCAAAGGGATCCGCGAGTTTCGCGGCTCGGTCACCGGCGATAGTCACGACGAGCCCGAGCAGCCCGACACGATCGAGGCGCCGAAGTCCCCCGCCAAGCCGGGCCCGGAGGGCGAGACAGTCGCCCACGATCGCCGCTGAGGCCTCACCATGGCCCGGATGAGGCCGGTCTCACACGAAGATCAACTCAGCCTCGTCGAGCACCTCGACGAGCTGCGCACGCGCATAGTCGTCTGCCTGGTTGTCCTCGGCGTCGCCCTGGCGCTCTGCTTCTGGCAGAACCATCTGCTGCTGGAAATCGCCTCCGGGCCGCTGCCGAGCGATCACAAGAAGCTGCTCACCTTCGGCATCACCGAGCCCTTCACGGTCACCCTCACCGTCTCGGTCTACGGAGCGCTGATCCTGGCGATGCCGATCCTGCTCTACCAGGCCTACGCCTACGTGCTGCCCGCCTTCAGCGATCGCGAGCGGCGCGTCGTCTTGCCGGTCCTGATCTTCGCCCCGATCCTCTTCCTCGCCGGCGTCGCCTTCGCCTACTTCGTGGTGATGCCGGCGGCGACCAAGTTCCTGCTCAACTTCAACGACAACCAGTTCAACGTCCAGGTCCGCGCCCGCGACTACTACAGCTTCTTCTCGACCACGATGCTCGCCGGCGGCGTCGTCTTCCAGCTCCCGCTCGCGATCCTGGCCGTCGTTCGGCTCGGCATCGTCAGCGTCGCGCAGCTCACCAAGAACCGCCGCTACGCCTACCTGATCATCGCCGTCGTCGCCGCGGCGCTGCCCGGCGTCGACCCGGTTTCAATGCTGATCGAGATGGTTCCTCTGCTTCTTCTGTTCGAGTTGAGTATCTTGATCGCTCGCGCCTTTGGTACGCCAAAGGAGGCGGGAGGATTGGCAAAGCCCTCAACCCAGGAGCGGTGATTCGAGTTGGCGGAGAGCGGGGAGCGACGGATGTTGTTCGACATCCGCGGTCGGCGGAAGCACGTCGTCCGGGTTGTCTACGCGATCCTCGCGCTGCTGATGGGCGCCAGCCTTTTCCTCGTCGTCGGTCCCTTCAGCATCGGCAGCCTGGTCGGCGGCGATGGCGCGACCGACGCCTCAAAGGTCCTCCGCGAACAGGCTGAACGGACCGAACAGAAGCTGCGTCGCGACCCCGAAAACGAAGACTTGATGGCCTCCCTTGCGAGGGCGCGGTTCAACGCCGCCAACAGCCTCACAGAAGTCAACTCCGAAACTGGCACCACCGTCTTCACCCCGGAAGGTCGCCAGGAATTGGAACTTGGAATCGAAGCCTGGAACAGCTACTTGAAAGAGGCCAAGGAACCGAGGACCTCGGTTGCCCTGCTTGCCTCGCGCGCCTACTTCGGCCTCGCCGAATCCGCAGTGAGTCTTGAAGAAGCGTCCGAAAACGTCGCCGGCGCGGCCAAGACACAGCGCATCGCAGCCGAAGCGCAGCCGACGATCAACTCGTTGACCACGCTTGCGATCTACGACTTCTACGCCGGCAACTTTGCTGGCGGCGACAAGGCGGTCAAGGAAGCGGAAGCGAAGGCCCCGAGCAAAGCCGAAGCCAAAGAAATCGGCAAACAGATGGCGGAATACCGCAAGCGCGGCAAGACTTTCGAAGCCCAGAAGAAGGAAGCCGCCAAAGAAGAAGCGAAATTCGGCAAAGAACGCTTGCAGAACCCGCTGGGCGGCCTATCGGGCGGCACCGGGACGCTGGGCGAATAGCGCCGAGGAAGTGGGCCGTGCTGGGCTCGAACCAGCGACCTTGAGATTAAGAGTCTCCTGCTCTACCAACTGAGCTAACGGCCCGCGGTCGGCAAGTATAGGAAGCGGCGCGACTCGGAGGGTCTAGCGGACGGTGCAGCCCTTTTCGACGCTGCCTTCGATGATCGTGCCGTCGCTGAAAGTAAAGCGGCCGCGGGTGCGGAGGACGCCGTCGCCGCAGCGCGCGGCGACGTAGCTGCGTTCTTTGCCCCCAAGGCGATAGCGCTTGCCGACGCTTGCGTCGAGATGGACCAGCGAGCCCGCTCCCCCCGCGATCGGCGGCAGGTCGATCGTCGCCCGGTAGCGAAACTCCCCGCCCCGCTTTTCGATCGGGATCGTGATGATGAAGTTTTGGACCGCGGGAACGGTCGTACGGGCGTGCAGGATCACCGTCGGCTTGCCGCCCAGGCGCGGTCCGTTGAAGAGGGTGATCGGCGAGGAGGCGAGGAGCGGCTGACCACCGAGGTTGATCAACGCCTCGGCGTGCCCGGTGCCGACGATCGCGCCCGGGCAGCGGCGGCGCGCCTCCTGCGGTAGCACTTCCTCCAGCTGGGAGGGTTGGCAGACGGGGATGCCCGTCGTATCGAGCCTGCCATCGCGATCGAAGTCGAGGACCAGTTGCTGCAATGGCGGCGGCACGCTGCCGTCGACCGCTTTCAGGTTGGCGTTGCCCTCGAAATTGATCGGCGCGTAGGTGCTGCGGGGCAGGATGCGGGGCGTGAAGCCACCGTCGGCGGTCAGCACCAGGTTGCCGACCTTGACCAAGGCGGCGTTGGCCGCGCCCGCAAAGAAGACGCAGCAGATCAATGCCCCGACTGCCATAAGCCGCTTCAAGTTCTCCTCCACAATCAGGCTAGCGTTCCGTGCAAGCCGGCACTCTCAAATTGATCCTTAACACAGTCTTCTGCAACCGTGGCCCCGCTCAACCGCTCCGACCGCCAAACTACGAGACGTGCCTGTGAGGAGGAGCAGGGGGCAGAGCGATGATGCGCGCGCTGAGCGGGAGGACGCGAAGCGCCCGCCGCTAATGCTGCGCCACCCGAAGCGGTCGTTGCTCGTTGGCGTGGTCGTGGTCGCGCTGCTCTCGATCTTCGGTTTCAGCCTCGAGGAAAAGCTCAACCCGAGCACGATTGAAATCAGTGGCACGAGCACGAGCCGTGCCACTGAGATGCAGGACGAATACTTCGGCGACTCGGCACCGTTCGTGATCTTCCTCGAGGGTCCGCCCAAGGCTCTCGACGAACAGGGCCCGGAGTTGATCCGGACGTTGCGGAGCGACCCGCAGGTCACAACCCTCTCTCCCTGGGACCGGGGCGCGGTGGGCCGATTGCGACCAGGGCCCCGGCACGCCTTCATCCTGCTCGATTTCCATGTTGGCAATCAAGAGGCGGTCGACGACAAGGTGCCGCTGCTCAACGACGTGCTCGAGAAAACGATCCACGCTCCGGTCAGCGGCACGCAAACGGGAGTCGCGACTCTCTCGCGCGCGATCGAGGACGAATCGATCGCCGCCACCGAGAGGGCGGAGCTGATTGCCCTGCCGGTGCTGTTGATCGTGCTCCTGCTCGTCTTCCGCTCGCCGATCGCGGCGGGGGTCCCGCTCGCCTTCGGCGCCCTCGCGGTGCTCTCGTCGCGCGGATTGCTGGCGCTCCTCACCAACTTCTTCGACGTCAGCGCCCTCGCCCTCACGGTCTGTTCGATGCTCGGCCTGGCGCTGGGCGTCGACTACGCGCTGCTGATGGTCTCGCGTTTCCGCGAAGAGCTGGCAGAGGGAGCGGACCCTCTTACCGCTGCCTGGACGACGCGCCGCACGGCTGCCCGCACCGTCGTCTTCGCCGCCGCCACCCTCGTCCTCTCGATGGTCGTCGCCCTCTTCGTCGTGCCCGGTGCCCTGCTCGCCTCGCTCGCCGGGACGCTGGCGATGGTGGTCACGCTGACGGCGCTGATCGCGACCGTGCTCGGCCCGTCGGTCCTGGTCTTGATCGGCACGAACATCGACCGCTGGCGGATCGGCGCCGCGCCGAACGGCGAGCGCTCTCGCTTGATGACGATCGTCTCGGCCGCCCTACGCCGCCCGGCGCCGGTGGCGATCGCGATCGGCGCCGTGGTCCTGCTGCTGGCAGCGCCGGCGCTCGCGCTCAAGACCGGCCCCTTCAGCATCGGCCAGCTGCCAAAGGACGATCCCGCCCGCGAAGACGCGGAACTGATCGAAGAATCCGCCGGCGGCGGCCTGGAAGCACCCTTCGTGGTCGTCGCCGCCTCACCGAAGCGCCCGATCACCGAAGAAGACACGCTCGATGCCCTGAGTCGATGGCAAAGGCGCGTCGCGCACACACCAGGGGTGCAGAGCGTGATCGGGCCAAGCCAGCTGACGAGAGCCGTCAAACCTCTGCAGAGAGGCCTCTCCGGTCTGCTTGCCTCGAATGACGAGGTCGGGCCGCTGGCGAACCTGACTCGGCTTGGCGATGGCATGGAGCGCGTCGCAAATGGCGTCTCGGCGATCCGCGGCGGCCTCTCGCGAGCAACTTACGGGGCGTCGATCTTGGCCGAAGGCAGCGGCAAGGCCGAAGAGGGGGCGATCCAGATCGCCGCCGGCGTCGGCCAGGCGGCCGCCGGGAGCCAGGAAGCGATTGACGCAATCGGTGAAGTGGCAAAAGGCAACAAGCAACTGGCGGCCGCGCTCGAAAGGGCCGCCCTCGGTGCCCTGCAGGTCAAGTTCGGCAGCCACGACCTGGTCCCCAATTTCAACACCAACGGGCTGCCGCGCTCGAAGCGGCTGCAGCGCTCGCTGGAAGGCTCGAAGGACTCGGTTCAGCAGGCCCAGGCAAATGCGCAGAGCAGTGACGAAAAGGTGAAAGCGGCGCTGCAGCAGGTCGAAGGCATGACCGTCGGCAAGACCGACCCCAACTACGCCGGCGCCCTGGACGCGCTCCGCCAGGCCTCGAGCACGACCGCTCCGCTGCCCGGAGAACTGGGCCTGCTGCAGGAAAGCCTCGACACCGACATCCATGAAGCGCGCGAAATCAAGCTCTGGATCCAGAGCACGCTGGGCCAGATGCGGGAACTCGCGGCCGCGTCGAAACGGCTGTACGAAGGGCTCAAGACGATCGAAACGGGCAGCAAGAAACTCGCCGACGGCAGCGCCACACTCGACCGCGAAGCCAGCAAAGAACTCGGTCAGCTCGACACCTTCCAGGCCGGTGCCGACGAACTGGTCTCCGGCCTGGCCCGCCTGACCAGCGGCACGAACGCGTTCGAACAGCGGCTGGGCGAGTTCTATTCCCGCTCTTTCCCGGTGCAGAGCGGCGCCCGGCGGATTGCGGTTCGGGTTCAGTCGCAGAGCCGCACGATCAACCGGCGGGTCAACCGCATACGCGACACCACCCCCGGCATCTTCGACTCGGGCTACTTCGTCCTCTCTGCGCTGGATGGCACCACCGGCGAGCTGCACGAACGCGCTGCCGAAGCGGTCGACCTGGATCACGGCGGCCAGGCGACGACGATAACCGTGATCCCCAATGACCCGCTGAACTCGCCGGGTTCGATCGCGCTCAACAAGACGCTCGACGAAGAGGTCGGCGCACTCGCCCGGGAGACCGGGCTGAAGACGGGCGTTACCGGCGGCCCGGCGATAGTCAACACCTTCAGCCAAGTGACCAAGGACAGGATTCCGATCGTGATCGCCGCGATCATCCTCGCCACCTTCCTCGTCCTCGTCGTCGTCCTGCGATCGATTCCCCTGGCCGCGATCGCGATCGGGCTCAACATGGCCTCGGTCGGTGTCGCCTTCGGCGTGCTGATGCTGCTGACCAACGTGCCGGACGGCTGGCCGCTTGGCGGCCGGACCTACATCGACGCGGTCAGCACGGTGATGATCTTCGGCATCGTCTTCGGCCTCTCGATCGACTACGCGGTCTTCCTGCTCGTGCGCATGCGCGAGCACTACGACGAGTTCGGTGACAACGCCGCCGCGATCGAGTTCGGCCTGGAGAAGACGGCGCGGGTGATCACCGGTGCCGCGGTGATCATGATGGCCGTCTTCATTGCCTTTGCGGGAGCGCCGATCGCCACCGTGAGCCAGATCGGCATCGGTCTAACCGTTGCCGTGATCCTCGACGCCACCGTCGTGCGGATCGTCCTCTTGCCGGCGCTGATGTTGCTGATCGGCGACAAGGTTTGGTGGCTTCCACGCTCGCTGGAGCGAGTGATGCCGCGCCTCAACGTCTGAACGGTCCGGGCGAGCAGCTGATTCGCCGCAAACCGAGCGCGTTGAATTCCAGTTAAGTCCCTGCCCCGCGCACGCGTAGCGGCGGGTCGCTCGGATACGATTCGCCAGCGTTTCCCCCGGATCGGAGGCCGGGGAATCACAAGCGACGATCCGTGGCTGCTAATCCCTCAGGCGAGGACAATAGCTCGGCGAAAAGCCGGGGGGTCACCCCCGCCCGAATCGCGGTGATCGCGGTCCTGGCGGTGGCGGTAATCGCGCTCGGTTACGTGATCTTCAGCGGCAACGGCGAACACAAGTACAACCTCCTCTTCCAGAATGCGAGCCAGCTGGTTCCTGACAACCAGGTCCTGATCGGCGGCCAGCCGGTGGGTTCGGTCGAAAGCATCGAGCTGACCGACGACAACCTGGCCAAGGTCGTGGTCAGCGTCGAACAGGAGCTGCACGAGGGCAGCACGGCGACGATTCGCGCCACCTCGCTCTCCGGCGTTGCCAATCACTACGTCTCGATCAGCCCGGGCCCGAACAGCAACCCTCCCCTCGATAGCGACGCCACGCTCAGCCTCGCCTCGACAACGACGCCGATCGACATCGACCAGCTCTTCAACACCTTCCCGGCGCCCGTCCGCCGCGGTCTCGAGCAGTTCATCGAAGGCAACGCGCAGTGGTATGCCGGCCGCGGCAAGGACGGCAGCGCCAACGACACCTTCAAATACATCGGCGTCGGCTTCAACCGCGCCGGTGCTTTCGCCCGCGATCTCAACGCCGACGAAAAGATCTTCTCCCGCTTCCTGGTCAGCTCCAACCGGCTCGGCACGACGGTCTCCGAACGCGGCGCCGAGCTCTCCAGTGCAATCTCCAACGCCAGCGCGGCCTTCGGTGCGATCGCCAGCCAAAACGCTGCCCTCGGCACCAGCCTGCGCCTGCTGCCGCCGACCTTCCGCCAGGCCAACACGACCTTCGTCAACCTGCGGGCCGCCCTCGACGACGTCGAACCGCTGATCAACACCTCGAAGACGGCGACCAAGGACCTGGCACCGTTCCTCGGCGAACTGGGCCCGGTTCTCTCCAAGGCGGTCCCGGTGTTCAAGAACCTGCGCCTCACCGTGCGGCGCAAGGGCTTCGCCAACGACACCGCCGAACTGCTCGGCGCCCTGCCGGCTGTGCAGCAGCGAGCTTCGCGGGCGTTCCCGCACTCCGAAGAAGCGATCACGGCCTTCCAGCCCAACCTCAACTTCTTCCGCGCCTACACCCCCGACCTCTTCAACGGCTTCGCCCGCCTCGGCCAGGTCAGCGCCCCCTACGACGGCAACGGCCACTACGTGCGCAGCAGCTTCAGCGGCCTCAACCTCTTCAACTACAACAGCGGCAGCCGCGAGCTGGAACCGATCGCGCCCTCCGAACAGTACAAAGCGTTCGGTGCCCCGGGGACCGCCAAGAGCCGCTGTCCGGGCGGCGCCAGCCAGCCCGCTGCCGACGGCTCCAGCCCCTTCGTCGAACCGCCCTTCAACGGCTCCGGCGTGACCACGTCCGACTGCAACCCGGCCGACGCGCCGCCCGGCCCATGAGGAGGGCAATCGTCATCGGCGGGCTGGTGGCAGCGGCGATCGTCGCGATCGTGCTGATCTCTTCTGGCGGTGGCAGCAGCGACGGCTACATCGTGCGGGCGATCTTCGACAGCGGCGGCTTCATGGTCAAAGGCGAGCAGGTGCGCGTCGCCGGCGCCAACGTCGGTGAGATCGAGTCGGTCGGCGTCACCATGCCGGGCGAGGTCGACAGCTACGAAGGCGGCAAAGAGCAGGCCGTCCCCGGCAAGGCGGTGATCGTGATGAACATCACCGACCCCGGCTTCCAGGACTTCCGCAGCGACGCCGGCTGCCAGATCCGCCCGCAGTCGCTGATCGGTGAGAAGTTCGTCGATTGCCGGCCGACCCTGCCGCGTGCGCCGGGCGCCGAGCCGGCCCCGCCGCTGAAAGAAGTTCCGGACGGGCAGCCGGGCGCCGGCCAGCTATTGCTGCCGCTCGAGAACAACAGCACCAGCGTCGACCCGGACCTGATCAACGACATCAACAAACTGCCCTACGCGCAGCGCTTCCGCTTGATCTTCAACGAACTCGGTGCCGGCCTGGCCGGCCGCGGTACCGATATCGAGGAGGCGGTTAAGCGTGCCAACCCGGCCCTGCGCGATGCCGACAAGCTGATCGGCATCCTCAACGACCAGCGCGACCAGCTGACCCAGCTCGCCGCCGACTCCGAGCAGATCCTCGGGCCGCTCTCACGCGAACGCGCCAGCGTCGCCGGCTTCTTCACCAACTCCGGCGCCGCCGCCCAGGCGACGACCGAACGCGGCTCGGACCTGGAAGCCTCGCTGCAGAAGTTCCCCGCCTTCCTGCGTGAGTTCCGCCTCACGATGCGCAGCCTGCAGGGCTTCTCCGACGCGGCCACGCCCACCTTCGCAGCGCTCGGCAAGGCGGCTCCCTCGTTCACCGAAGCGACGCGCCTGCTGGCACCTTTCTCCGCCGCCTCGACGGTCTCGCTGAAGTCGCTCGGCGCCACCGGCGCAGAAGCCGGGCCGACCCTGCGAGCGGCCGACCCGATCGTGCGCAAGACGACCCAACTGGCCCAAACTGGCGTCACCCCGACGACCAAGCTGGCGGAATTCTTCGCCAGCACCAGGGAAACGAAGGGCTTCGACGCGCTCGTCGACCTGATCTACAACTTCACCTCCGCCAACAACGGCTTCGACGAATACGGCCACTTCACCCGCCTGCTGGTCACCCTGACCAACTGCCTCGAATACGAAACCGAAGCCAGCGGCTGCTCGGCCAAGTTCACCGGGCCGAACGCCACCACCTCCTCGCTCACCGGCTCGCAGCTGTACAGCCTGCTCGAAGAACAGGAAGAAGAGGAAGCCGGCGAAGTCGGTGGCACCCTGGCGCGGCCGGGGGCTTCCGACGCCACAGTGGCGCCATCCGCCCCGCTCAGCCCCAGCACGCCCGAAATTGCCCAGGGCCGCCAGCTGGGCGCGAAGGCCACCTTGCCGGCGCCGCGACAGCGGGCCCTCCTCGACTACCTCCTCGGTCCATGAGAAATCGCTCCGGCATACAGGGAGTGGCGAGCAGCCCGGTGATCGTCGGGGCGGTGACCGTGCTGGTCATCATCGTCGCCGTCTTCCTCGCCTACAACGCCAACAACGGTCTGCCTTTCGTCTCGACCTACAACCTCAAGGCCCGCGTGCCCAACGCCAACGCCCTGGTCAAGGGCAACGAGGTGCGGATCGGCGGCGCCCGCGTCGGCGTCGTCAAGTCGGTCGTGCCGGTGCAGACCGGCAACGGCCAGGTTGCCGCCGAACTCAGCCTCAGCCTCGACAAGAACGTCGAGCCCCTGCCCGACAACTCGACGATGATCATCCGGCCGAAATCGCCGCTCGGCCTCAAGTACCTGCAGATCGTGCCCGGCGACTCGCGGCGGGGCTTCGCCGCCGGCGACACGATCCCAGTCGGCGCGGCCCACCCCGAACCGGTCGACATCGACCAGTTCTTCGACATGTTCGACGAGCAGACGAGGAAATCGATCCAGCGCGGCCTGGCGGGATTCGGCAACGCCCTCGCCGGGCGCGGGCCACAGATCAACAACGCCTTCGTCGCCCTGCGGATGCTGGCCGAAAGCAGCGAGCCGACCCTGGCCACCCTGGTCGCCCCGAGCACCGGTTTCGGCGAACTCTGGGAAGCGCTCTCGGCGCTCTCGGCGACCGTGGTGCCGGTGGCGGCGGAGCAGGCGAGCATGTTCGCCGCGCTCGACCGCACCTTCGCCGCCTTCGCCCGTGTCTCCCGTCCCTACATCCAGGAAACGATCTCCAAGGGCCCGGAAACGCTTGACTCGGTCACCGCTGATCTGCCGGCCCTGCGCCCGTTCCTGCACGATTCCGAACGCTTCTTCGCCGCATTGGAGCCCGGCGCCAGGGTGTTGGGGAGGACCTCGCCGACGATCGCCGCTGCCCTGCGCGCCGGCATCCCGGCGCTCAACCGCTCACCAAGCCTCAACGCGCAGCTGCCGCCGACCGCCGATGCGCTGCTCGCCTTCCAGCAGTCGACCGGCGTCTTCAACGGGCTCGACCTCTTGATCGACACCAACGAACTGCTCAGCCCGGCGATCAGGTTCATCGCGCCGGCGCAGACGACCTGCAACTACCTCAGCCTCGCCTTCCGCAATCTCTCCAACGCCTCGGGTGAAGACAACGGGCTGGGCGGCTGGATCAACGCGACGACTTTCCAGCCGCCGGAAGGAACCAACACGGAGGGTGCCCCGGCCTCCGCCCCCGCAAACGGCGGCGAACCGAAAGGCGCCAACAAGGGGGTTGCGCTCAACCACCTGCACTCAAACCCCTACCCGAACACCGCTTCCCCCGGCCAGCCGAAAGAGTGCGAGGCCGGCAACGAGCGCTACGAAAGCACTCTCGGCGTGACCACGATCGGCAACACGGCGCGCGACGACGGCTTCGTCACCGCCGAACAGTCCGACAAACAGCTCGGGAAGACGAGCGAATAATGGGCCGACTTCCGGAGCGAGACACGCGGGCGGGGGCGACCAACAGCCGCTTCAAGTGGCGGCCCAGCAACGCCATGATCGCGGTCATCTTCATCCTCATCTTCACGATCGGGCCCTACCTGGCCTTCACCGGTCACGTGCCCTTCACCAGCTACGGCTACCAGCTCAAGGCGACCTTCAGCAACGGGGTCAACATCGCCACCAACTCGCCGGTGCGGATCGCCGGGGTCGACGTCGGCCGCGTGATCTCAACCGAGCGCGACGGCGACGCCACCACCGTGACCTTCACGGTTGAAGGCAAAGGCCGCCCGGTCCACGACGATGCCTTCGCCGCGATCCGGCCGCGGATCTTCCTCGAGGGCAACTTCTTCATCGACCTCTCGCCCGGCAGCCCCAGCGCCCCCGAGCTCGGCAGCGACGACACGATCCCGGTCAGCCGCACCTCGACCTGGGTCCAGATCGACGAAGTCCTCACCGCCCTGCAGGCACCGGTCCGCGCCGACCTCAGCCACCTGCTCCAGAGCTACGGCACGGCGCTGACCCACAAACCGACCGCGGCCGAAGACGTCAGCCAGCTGCCCGAGGTGCACGGCAAGAGCGGCGCCGAAGGGCTCAACGGCGGCTTCCGCTACGGCGGCGACGCCGGTCGCTACAGCGCCCAGGTCACCAATGCCCTGCTCGGCACCGAACCGGGCGATCTTTCTCGCCTGGTCGCCGGCACCAGCCGTACCTTTGCCGCGCTGGCCCAGAACGAGGAGGACCTCAAGGGCCTGATCGTCAACTTCGATGTCTTCACCGGCGCCCTCGCCGCGCAGTCGGCCAACCTCACCACCACGGTTCATCGCCTGGCGCCGACCCTGCAGAACTTCCACAGCTCGCTGGTCAGCCTCAACCAGGCGCTGCCGCCGCTGCGCGCTTGGGCGATCGAGATGAACCCGGCCGTCGCCGAGCTGCCGGATCTGATCGAGGCCGGCAAGCCCTGGCTTGCCCAAGCGCGGCCGCTGCTCTCGGGCAGGGAGGCCGGCGGCACCGCCAGGCTGCTGCGCGAAGCGACACCCGGCCTCGCCGGCGCCGCCCAGGCGGGCAAGGCGGTAGCGCTGCCGCAGCTCAACCGGATCAGCCTCTGCGCCAGCAGGGTCCTCGTGCCGACCGGCAACCAGGTGATCAACGACAGGTTCAGCACCGGCCAGCCCAACTACCGCGAGTTCCTTTACACGCTCGCCGACTTCTCCGGCTGGGGCCAGAACTTCGACGGCAACGGGCCCTTCCTGCGCGTGCAGCCGGGCGGCGGCAACATCCTGGTCGAACAGAAGAACCCGAACGGGAACCTCAGCACCGACAAGCGCGACTACGCGCACACGATCGCGGAACCGCTCGGCACCCAGCCCCAGCTCGGCGGCCGCCCGCCGAAGAAGCCGGACGTGCGCTGTGACAGCAACCCGGTGCCCGACGTCAACGGCGGCCTCGGCCAGGTCGGCGCCGCAAGTCCCTCCAGGGTGGCGGGCCAATGAGCCGCTGGACCCACTTCCGCTCCTCGCTCTCGCGCCAGTCGCGCGGGCGCAGCAAGGACACGATCGCGATCTTCGTCCTCGCCGCGGTGGGGATCGTGATGACGCTCTGGATCTTCACCCAGCAAAAGGCCTCGCTGCCCGCCTGGGTTCCCGTGGTTGGTGAAGAATTCGACCACATCACGGGCGAGTTCACCACCGCTCAGGCGGTCACTCCCGGCCAGGGCCAGGCGGTCGACATCGCCGGCATCCAGGTCGGCAAGGTCACCTCGGTCGACCTCGAAGACGGTCACGCCGTCGTCGGCATGGACATCGAGCCCAAGTACATGGTGCTGATCACCCCCGATTCCGACCTGCTGCTGCGGCCGAAAACCAACCTCAACGACATGGTCGTCGAGATCGACCCCGGCAGCGACAAGGACCACGTCGAGGACGGCCACAACTTCCCGCTCTCCCAGACCGAACCCAACGTCAACCTCGACGCCTTCCTCGCCACGCTCGACGCCGACACCCGGCAGTACATCCAGCTGCTGGTCGCGGGCGGCGCCCAGGGAATCGGCGGCCGCGGCCGCCAGCTCGGCAACGCCTTCCGGCGCCTGCAGCCGTTCGCCCACTACATCGCCGACCTCAACCGGGCGGTGGCGCAACGCCGCGAGGCGCTTGCCAACGTGATCCACGACTTCGGCCTGCTGACCACGGAGCTGGGCCGCCACGACGTTCAAATCGAACGCTGGGTCTCCTCCTCCAAGGGAGCGCTCGGCAACTTCGCCAATCAGCAGCGCTCGATCCAGGAGATCCTCACCGAATTCCCGGCCACCCTGAGCGCGGCCGAATCGGCCTTCGCCAGCGCCGATCGCTTCTCCACGGTCGCCCGTCCCGCCCTGCTCGGCCTGATCCCGCAGGCGCAGGCGCTGAAGCCGGCGCTGAAGGCCAACCAGCGGCTCTTCGAACAGACCGAGGAGCCGATCCGCACCCAGATCCGCCCCTTCACGCGTCAAATCCGCCCGGTGCTGACCCACGCCAACGAAGGCTCCGATGACTTCAGCAAGAGCGTGCGCAGCTTCGGCAACGCTCTGGGCGCCTTCAACAGCTTCCTCAACGAGCTCGCCTTCAAGCCGAAGGGCTCGCGGCAGAGCTACCTCTTCTACCTGCCCTGGCTCAACCACAACACCAACGCGACCTTCAACCTCAGCGATCCCGCCGGGCCAATTGGCCGCGGCCTGATCCTGATCTCCTGCAACGGCACCGAACTCGCTGCCGGGGCCGCCGCGGGCCTCGACTACGTGCAGACGGCGCTGCGCGGCTCCAACGTGCCCCGCAAGGGCGAACTACCGCCGATTCCGCCCTCGAAAGAAACGGTCACCGCGACCGGCTGCGGCCCAGGAACAGAATGAGCAAGCGCGCCCCCAGCACAACCCAGCTCCTGGTCATCGCCGGCTTCGCGCTCTCCTGCTTCGGCATCCTGCTCTTCCTCTGGATCACCTTCGGCGGGCCGACCCCGTTCAAGGCGAAGCCGTATGAGGTCAACATTCCCTTCAAGGAGGCGACCCAGCTCGCCCAGCAGTCCGACGTGCGGATCTCCGGCGTCTCGGTCGGCAAGGTGCAGGACATCGTCCTCGCCCCCAACGGCGAACAGGCGATGGCCAAGGTCGACATCAACGACAAGTACGGGCCGCTGCCGGCCAACACGCGGGCGGTGCTGCGGACCAAGACGCTGCTCGGCGAGACCTACATCGAACTCACCCCGGGTGACCGCGATGGCCCCAAGCTCGCCGACGGCGGCATCCTGCCCAGCGCGCAGATCGCCGAATCGGTCCAGCTCGACGAGATCTTCCGCACCTTCGACGCCAAAACCCGCGCCGCCTTCCAGACCTGGCAGCAGGAAGCAGCGCTCTCAATCGAGGGCCAGGGCGCCAGCCTCTCCTACGCCTTCGGCGAGCTCGAACCGGCCTTCACCAGCTTCGACCGCCTCTTCCGCGTGCTCGACAGCCAGCGGCTCGCGGTCAAGACGCTCTTCCGCAACGGCGCCACCTCCTTGCGCGCCCTGCGCGGTCGCCAGGGCGAGCTGGCGGAGCTGATCCGCAACTCCAACGCCGTCTTCAGCACCACGGCGGCCCGGGACCGCGACATCGAAGCGCTCTTCCGCGCCTTCCCCACCTTCCAGGACGAGTCCCGCCTCACCCTCAACCGCCTCAAGGGCTTCTCGCTCAACGCTGACCCGGTGATGAAGCAGCTCGTCCCGGTCGCCGAAAAGCTCTCGCCGACCCTGATCGCCTTCTCCAATTTGGCGCCGCAGGCGAAGGGCTTCTTCGAAGGTCTCGAACCGGTGATCGATCGCGCCCCGACCGGCTTCCCCGCCGCGCGCAAGCTCTTCCGCGACGAGTTCCCGCCGCTACTGCGCGCCGTCGATCCGTTCCTGCGCAACCTCAACCCGGTGATCACCGGCCTCGGCCTCTACAAGCACGAGCTGACGGCGACGATGGCCAACATCGCCGCCATCTCCAACGCCAGGCTGACGAGCGAAAACGCCGACGGCGAACACGTCCACTACCTGCGCGCGATCGGGCCCTTCAGCCCGAACTCGCTGGCGACGTATCCGAAGCTGACCACGACCAACAGGATCAACGCTTACCCGCAGCCGCTCGCCTCCAAGAGCCTTGCCACCGGCCTGCCCAGCTTCGATACGCGCGCTTGCACCTCCCCCACCGGGAGCACGGTGACGATCAACGAAAAAGCAATCCTTGAAAAAGAAGCCTTCACCGGACGGACCCAGCAGCCCAAAAAGACCGAAGCCGAGAACAAAGTCCTGGCCGAAAAATTCTTCAAAGGCCTGAAGAAATACGCCTTCGCCGAACAGACCGACTCGACCGCGATCCCGGCCCCCAGCTGTTACACGCAGGCGCCCTTCAACCCGATCGGCCGCAGCGGCGCCGCAACGACCTACCAGCACACGTTCGAACAGAGCGAATAGCACCCCGCAAGGCCGCCGCGCGCGTTTTGACACCGAAGCGTTAGCTGTAGCGCGCCATGCGCGGGTCGCGGCTCGAAAGCCTGTAGCGCATGGCATCTACCTTCAGAGTGCGTAGTGCAAAACACGCTACGATGCGCGACATCGCCCCTGCGCCCCCACCCCTCTCACTTCGGCTCGGCCGCGAAGGGGTGCGCGCCCTCGAAGAGCTGGCCCGCAGCCGGGGGATCGGAAAGGCGGAGGCGGCCCGGCAGGCCATTCTGGAGACCGCTCAGCGAGAGCGAGCACGACGAGGGCTCGCGGCGGAGGCAAGGCGCCTCATGGCCGACCCCGACTACGTCGACGAGGCACGGGAAGTCAGTGCACTGATGGAGGATCTCCGTGGTCCGGGGTGATGTGCACGCAATCAAGTTGCCGCGGCGACGGGGTCACGTCCAGCATGGCCCTCGCTACGCGGTCGTCGTCCAAACAGACGATCTGCTGGCGCTCTCGACCGTGGTCGTCTGCCCAACCTCCAGCTCGACTCCGCCCGCCACCTTTCACCCTGAGATAGCGGTGGGCGATCAGTCCACGCGGGTGCTGTGCGAGATGGTGGGTGCAGTCGATGCCACTCGCCTGGGCGATCATGTGGGGCATCTCTCCTTTGACGAGCTGGGATCGATAGACGACGCGCTTGGCTTGGTCCTCGACCTGCGCTGACGATCGCTTCTGTTCTCACGCGCGCTCCACTGATCCTTTCCTCTTAATTTGCAAGGACACCTCTCTGGCTCGAGGCCGGCGTTTGATTCTCTTGAGATTCCGCGCGGTTGACGCCGCCGCGGGCCCTTAACTAAGTCGATGGCCTCCGCTCCCACAGCCCACGTTCCGCCGCAGAACATCGAGGCGGAGGAATCGGTGCTGGGGGCGATGCTGGTCGCCGAGCCGACCCTGACCCGGGTGATCGACGAGGTGAAGCTGAACGCCGGCGACTTCTACCTCGAGAAGCACGCGGCGATCTTCACCTGCGTCCACGATCTCTACGCGGCCTCCAAGCCGGTCGACGAGCTCAGCGTCACCGAGGCGCTGGTGCAGCGCAACCAGATCGAAGAGGCCGGCGGCAAGCACTACGTCTCCGAGCTCGCTGCCAAGGTCCCCGCTGCCGGCAACGCCAAGCACTACGCCGAGATCGTCCAGCAGAACTCGCTGCTGCGCCGCCTGCTCGGCGCCGGCCAGCAGATCCAGGGCTGGGTGCACGAGCGCGACGGCGAACCGCGCGAGCTCTCCGAGCGGGCCGAGAAGCTGCTCTTCGACGTCGCCCACAAAGAGCAGGCAAGCGACTTCAAACTGCTCTCCGAGATCCTCCACGGCGAGGTCGACCGGCTGGAGAAGCTCTCCACCGGTGAGGCGGAACTGACCGGCACGCCCTCCGGCTTCCGCGACATCGACGCGATCACCGGCGGCTTCCAGGCCGGCAACCTGATCATCGTCGCCGCCCGCCCGGCGATGGGCAAGAGCGCGATCGTCGCCAACATCGCCGAAAACGTCGCCGTCAAACACAACCAGCCGGTCGCCTTCTTCTCGCTCGAGATGTCCGAGGTCGAGCTGGCCCAGCGCTTCATCGCCTGCCGGGCGCGGATCTCCGGCGACAAGCTGCGCAAGGGCCAGGTCTCCCAGAAGGACTGGCCGAAGGTGGTGCGGGCCTGCAACGAGCTCGAGCAGGCGCCGCTCTGGTTCGACGACTCCTCCGACCTCGGCGTGCTCGACCTGCGGGCCAAGGCGCGCCGCCTGCACGCCCAGGAACAGGACAAGGGCGGGCTGGGGCTGATCATCGTCGACTACCTGCAGCTGATGCGCACCGACGACCCCCGCGCCAACCGCGTCGAGCAGGTCGGCCAGATCAGCCGTGGGCTGAAGATCCTCGCCCGCGAGCTGGAGGTGCCGGTGCTGGCGATCTCCCAGCTCTCGCGCGCCCCCGAGCAGCGCCACCCGCCGAAGCCGATGCTCTCCGACCTGCGCGAATCGGGGAACCTCGAGCAGGACGCCGACGTCGTCGCCTTCCTCTTCCGCGAGGACTACTACCGCGACCCCGAAGACGAGCCCGACGGCCTCGCCGACCTGATCATCGCCAAGCATAGGAACGGCCCAATCGCCTCACCGAAGCTGGTCTTCCTCGACCGCTTCCCCAAGTTCGCCGACTACGCCGGCCAGGACCAGCCGATCGAACAGCCCGTCGGTGAGGGCCCGCCGATCGATGACGCGGCCGCCGTCGGGCCGGAGTTCTAGATGGCGATCGCCCGCAGCGAGCCCTTCCGCGAAGTCGCCTGCCCGCTCGGGGTCTGCGACGGCTCCGGCTGGATCCTCGGCCCCGAAGACGTGGCGCGTGAATGCGAGTGCCGCGCGCCGCGGCTCAAACGCGGTCGCATCCGCGGGGTTGCCTCCGTGATCCCGCCGCGCTACCGCGGCGTCTCCTTCGACCGCCCACCGGTCTCCGACATGGTGCGCGACTTGCAGACCAAGGCCGCGGTCGCTGACGTGCGCGGCTTCGTCGACGAGCTCGAGCAGCGACTGGACGCGGGTCGGGGCCTGTGGCTCTTCGGCGACACCGGTACCGGCAAGACGACGCTGGCGATGCTGGTCTCGAAGATGGCCCTGGAGGCGGGCCACTCGGTGGCGATCTACTCGCTGCCGAAGCTGCTCGCCCGCATTCGCCGCACCTACGACTCCGAGCCTGGCGGCGACTCCTACCTCGCTTTCTTCGAGCGGCTGACCTCCGTTGACCTGCTCCACATCGACGACCTCGGCGCCGAGAAACGCAGCGACTGGGTGCTCGAGCAGCTCTACGCGCTGATCAACGAGCGCTACGAGGCGCAGCGCTCGGTCTTGGTCACGACCAACCTGCCGCACGAGGAGCTCGAGGAGCAGATCGGCAGCCGCACCGTCTCGCGCCTGAGCCAGATCTGCGACGAGGTGCCGCTCTTCGGCGACGATCGTCGCTACGGCAAGGTCGCCTAGCTGTAGCGACAGCTAGCCGCCCGACCCGCCACAATGCCCCGGTCATGCCAGGGCTTGTAATAGTCGGCGCCCAGTGGGGCGATGAGGGCAAGGGCAAGGTCACCGACCTGCTTGCCGAGCGCGCCAGCGCGATCGTGCGCTTCCAGGGCGGCAACAACGCCGGCCACACGATCGTGCGCGAAGGCGAGGAGTTCAAGTTCCACCTGATCCCCTCGGGGATCCTCTACCCCGACAAGGCCTGCGTGATCGGCAACGGTGTTGTGCTCGACCCGCGCATCCTGCTCGGCGAGATCGACGGCCTGCGACGCCGCGGCGTCGACATGAACAACCTCAAGATCTCCGCCAACGCGCACCTGATCATGCCCTACCACGTGCTGCTCGACACGGCCGGGGAGGTGAAGCTGGGCAAGCTCTCGCTCGGCACCACCCGCCGCGGCATCGGCCCCTGCTACGCCGACAAGGCGCTGCGGCTCGGCATCCGGGTCCAGGACCTGCTCGACGAGAAGATCCTGCGGGCCAAGATCCGCACCGCGATGGCGCCCAAGCAGCAGGCGCTGCGCGAGCTCTCGGTGCAGCGACGCAAGCTGCGCAAGGAGGCGGGCGAGGGCAGCGTCGCCGAGGGCGCGGTCGAGGACGCGCCGGACCCCCGCCTCGACCTGCACACGATGACCGAGGAACACGTCAACTACGGCCACCGCCTCGAGCCCCACATCGCCGATACCTCGCGGCTCTGCTGGGACGAGCTCGACGCCGGCAAGACGGTGATCTTCGAGGGTGCCCAGGCGACCCTGCTCGACCTCGACCACGGCACCTATCCCTTCGTCACCTCCTCCAACCCGATCGCCGGCGCGGCCACGGTCGGCGCCGGCATCGGCCCCACCGACATCACCGAGGTATGGGGGGTCGCCAAGGCTTACGCGACCCGGGTCGGCGCCGGGCCCTTCCCGACCGAGCTGGAGGATGCAACCGGTCGCCACATGGTTGAGAAGGGTCACGAGTACGGCACCACCACCGGGCGCGAGCGGCGCTGTGGCTGGATCGACCTGGTGGCGCTGCGCTACGCGGTGCGGCTCAACCGGATGACCTCGCTGGCGATCACCAAGCTCGACGTGCTCAGCGGTATCGAGACCCTGCGGGTGGCGGTGCGCTACCGCTCGCGCGAGGGGGCGCTGCTCGACAGCTTCCCCTACCACCAGTCGATCCTGCACTCGGCGACGCCGGAGTACGAGGAGCTGCCCGGGTTCTCCGCCGACCTTACGCAGTGCCGCAGCGAGGGGGACCTGCCGGCCGAGGCGCGCTCTTACCTACAGTACATCGCTGACTTCGTCGACGTGCCGATCCGCCTGGTCGGCGTGGGGCCGGGTCGCGACCAGGTCGTCTGGCTCGGCTCAGCCGATCGCGGAGCCTGAGAGCGCCGAGACCTTCCAGGTTCCGTCCTCATTCGTCAGCGGCATCGCGTAGACGGTCTGGTCAGCACCGCGATAGACCAGGAAGCCCTGCTCGTCGTCGTGTCGGAAGCTGCCGGCATCGACGCTGGTGATTTCGCGCTGAACCGCCGCCGGCAGGGGCCGGGTGAAGGCCTCGAGGATCGGTGCGCAGCCGGCGCCCTTGAACTCGGGTGACTGCGCGGTGAGCTGTTCGAGCTGTTCGATGTTTCCCGTGGAGAGGTAGGAGCAGGCGGTATCCCACTTTTCTTCAGCCCGCGCGACGTAGAAGCTGTGGACGATTTCCGCCACCTCCTGCAGTTCCGATTCATCGCCCTCGTCGCCGAATTCCTGGATGCTGTTGTCGCCGCCTTTGGTGCGGAACTGCTCCGAGCCGCCGCCCGAGACCTCTAGCGGAGCGGCGACGTTCTTCGAGCCCGCGCCCTCGCCACCGCTCCCATGGCTCTGCGACTGGTCGTTCCCGGACTGGCCCTGATCCTCACCACCGTCCGCTTCGGGTCGTGAGGAATCCTGGGAGTTGCCGTCGGCGCTCGCCGTGGGCCCACTCGCCGTCGAACTACCGGTGGTGGCTGCCTCGCTCGAGTTGCTCGAATCCGAGTCGGAGCCGCCGCACGCAGCGAGCAGGGCGGCGACAAGCAGAGCAGCAGTGAGAGCCGCAAATGGCCGTGTCCCCTCCCTGATCACCGCTGGCGATTGTATTCGATCGCCTTGGTTGCTCAGCCCAGGCGCTGAGGCGAGAGCGCCGCGACCCGCCACTCCTCGCCCTGCTTGTCCAGCGGCATCGCGTAGACGACGTCCTCTGACCCGAAGTAGATGAGGTAGCCCTTCGTGCCCTGCTGGCGCAGGCTGCCTCCCTCGATCTCCGCTGCCTCCTTCTTTTCTTCTGGCGAGAGGACAACAAAGGCTTCGAGGAAGGCGGGGCAGGACGGGTCCTTGAGCCCGGTCGAAGTAGTTGCCAGGCGTTCGAGTTTGTCGAGCATCGGCTTCGAGAGCAGGTCACAGGTTGCCTCCCAGTCTTCCTCGGAATGGACAGCGAAGAAGTCATTCACCGTCGCGTCGACTTCCTCGAGTTCGGACTCGCTGCCCTCCTCGCCGAAATCGAGCAGCGGGCTCTTGGTCTGGCCGCGGAACTGATCCGAGCCGCTGCTCGAGCCGGAGTCGCCGCAGGCGCCAAGAAGAGCAGCCGCCAGCACTGCGACGACGAGGACCGCAAGTGGCCTTGCCCGCTCGCTCCTGCTCATCGGCGGGGATTGTATTGGCGCGCTTCTCGTGGAGACGCCGGGGTACAGAAAGGTCGCGCGACCGCGCCTCGTCCTCTACAGTCTGGGAGTGGCTTCAGGTAGACGCACGGCTAGGCTGAGCGAGCGGCTGCCAAGGGGCCGGCACGGGTTGCCGAGGGAGGCCGTGACGGAGTCCCAACGCACCCGCATCCTGCAGGCGATGATCGAGGTCGTCTCCGAGCGCGGCTATCCAGAGACGCGGGTGGTCGACGTGATCGGCGTCGCCGGTGTCTCCCGCAAGACCTTCTACGAACTCTTCTCCTCCAAGGAGGACTGCTTCCTCGCCACCTACGACGTCTTGCTCGGCAACTTGCTGGGCGACACCGCCCGCGGCTTTGAATCCAAGCCGGGCCTGCCCTGGGCGGAGCGCGTCGCAGCCGGCCTCGGCGAGCTGCTCAAACACCTCGCCGAGCATCCCGATGAGGCGCGCTTCGCGATCGTCGAGGTCCTCGCCGCGGGGCCCAAGGCACTGGCCCGCCGCGACGCGGCCCTGCGCCAGTTCACCGGCTTTCTCGATGCCGGCCGCGCCGAGACCTCGGTCGAGCTGCCAGGCATCACCTCGCTCTCGCTGGCGGGCGGCATCAACGAGCTGCTCTACAGCGAGATTCTGCACGGCGCCGCCGCGCGCTTGCCGAGCCGCCTGCCCGACCTGATGTTCTGGATCACCCTGCCCTTTCTCGGTCCCGAGGGCGCGGCCGAGGAGCGCGAGCGCACCCGGCTTTCGATGCTGGAGAGCTGAGCGGCCGCTTGCAAGGCCGCTCTTTTCCGTGAATGTCGGGGTTTATCTAGATTGCGAGACTGGTAGTTTGGGAATTGGAGGGATAGACCAAGGCTTTCGATGGCCGGGGCTGCTGAAGGCCGGGCCGCAAAAGGAGAGAGATACAGCACATGCGCAAGCGTTTGATCACGACACTGGCCCTCGGGGCGGCACTAGCCGTCGCGGTGGCGGGCATCGCTACGGCGGAGAAACCCACCATCGTCCAAGCCGGAAACCTGAAGTTGACCCTGAACGGCGGCTTCAGTCCGAAGGCGCTGCCGAAGAGCGGCAAGCCGGCCCCAATCAGTCTCAACGTCAGCGGCAAGATCCAAACCGTCGACGGCACTCATATTCCGGCCGTGAAGGAAATCATCGTCGAAACCGACAAGAACGGCTCGATCGACGTCAAGGGCCTGCCCAAGTGCACCTCGGGCAAACTGCAGGCGCAGGACACCGCGCACGCGGAAGCCATCTGCAAGACGGCGATCATCGGCGAAGGCAAGACCAACGTCGAGGTCGAATTCCCCGAACAGGCGCCGTTCATCGCCAAAAGTAAGCTGATCGCCTTCAACGGCGGCACCAGCGGCGGCAAGACGACGATCTACATCCACGCCTACCTGAGCTCCCCGGTCTCGGCGGCGGTCGTCACCACGGTCAAAATCTCGAAAATCAGCAACGGCCGCTACGGCACCAAGTCGGTCGCCTCGATTCCGAAGATCGCCGGCGGCTACGGCTCGGCAAAGGAATTCGAACTGAAGTTCGACCGCGGCTTCAAAAACACACCGTTCCTCTTCGCCAACTGCCCGGACGGCCACCTGAACGCGAAGGCCACCTCGGTCTTCACCGACGGCACGAAGCTCGTCGGCAGCTTCGTCCGCTCCTGCACCCCGAAGGGCTGAACACAGCGCTTTAACTCAGGACGAAATAGGGGAAGAAAGGGCGGCCAGCGGGCCGCCCTTTCTTTGCCTCAACACAAACTAAATAGTCGGCCCGCTTTTGGTACTGGTAAGTTCTTCTCGATGAGTAGGCGCCTGGCCCTCACCCTCTTCGCCGCCGCCCTACTTGCCTGCACCGCCGCCGGATTCGCAATCGCAAAGGGAGAAAACCCTTTATCGTCACGGTTGGAAACCTGAGGATCACGGCCAACGGGAATTTCAGCCCGACGAAGCTGCCGAGGAACAAATTGGCGCCGATCAAGCTGAACCTGAGCGGCAAGATCGAGACCCTTGACCACACGCACCCTCCGGCAATCCAGGAAGTCATGATCGAAACCGACAAGAACGGGGCGATCAACGCAAAGGGCCTGCCCGTCTGCACTTCGGGCAAACTGCAGGCGCAGACCAGCGCCAAGGCCAGGGCGATTTGCGAATCAGCCCTGATCGGCGAGGGCAGGACCGACGTTGAGGTCGAATTCCCCGAACAGCCGCCCTTCATCGCGAAAAGTGAAGTGCTCGCCTTCAACGGCGGCGTCAAGGGAGGCACGACAAAGGTCTTCGTCCACGCCTACCTGAGCTCGCCGGTCTCGGCGGCGGTCGTCGTCCCAGTGACGGTCTCCAAGGTCAAAAACGGCCGCTACGGCCTCAAGACGGTGGCCAAGATTCCCAAGATCGCGGGTGGCTATGGCTCGCCGGTGAGCTTCAGCCTCAAGGTCGACCGCAAGTTCACCTACAAGGGCAAGCAGCAGAGCTATCTCCTCGCCAAGTGCCCCGATGGCCACCTCAACGCAAAGGGCGTGGGTGTGTTCAGCGGCTCCCTTCGCCTGGCGGGCAGCTTGATCAGGACCTGTACGCCGACGGGCTGACGGCGCCTCGGAAGGCTCCGCGCTCAGTCGCGCGGATCGATCAGGTCAGTCGGTGCGGGCGGGATCAAGCCCTCCGCTTCGCGCCGCCGCTCGCCGCGGCGGAGCATCCTCAGGGTGAGGATCGCGATGCTGAGGATCGCCGTCGCGCCGAGGCTGAGCTGAATGCTGAGCAGGCCCTGGCGGGTCCAGTAGACGTCGCGCAAGTCGAGCAGCAAGGCCGCCTCGTCGAAGGTCAGCCCCATGCCGACGCCGGTGGTGATCGCGAGCCGCTCTTCGAGCACCTCGTCGTCGGTCAGCAGGGCGGTGGTGCCGGAGGCGAAGGCGAGCAGGATCCCCGGTACGAAGTGGTGGATGTGGCGACCGCCGACGCTGACGTTGCGAAAGGGCCACCATTCGTCGCGGATGCCCAGGGTTGAGATGCGTACCAGCGCGAAGGAGCCCAGAAATCCGGCAAGCAGGTTGAAGAGGACCGTTTCGGAGCGCGGCGCCTCGTCGTAGCCGCCGACGGCGACGCTGACGGTGTCGATTGCGGCGGCCGGCGCGGCTTCGACCAGTCCGTCGCCATCGGTCTCCTCGTGGGCGCGCCGTCGCAACATGCGCCCGAACTGCCCGGCGAGGACGACTCCGGCGCCGCCCAGGGCGACAGCGGCGAGGCCAACGGTCGCGTGCTCAGCCCGGCCCCAGCCGAGCCTGGTCCTGGCCTTGGCCCGCCGGGTCAGGCGAGTCGGCAAGCGCGGCGAACCCATGCCCCGCAGCCTAGCCTCGGGCTCAGCGTTCCTCGGTGACGATCGTCTTCACCGTGGCGATGGCGCCGTCGGCAAGCTCGATCTCGACCATGTGGGTGCCGATCTCGCGGATCGGCTGCTCGAGCAGGATCTTGCGCCGGTCGATGCGCAGATCACGAGCGTCCTGAATTGCGTCGGCAATCTCCTTGGCCCCGACTGAGCCGAAGAGCTTGCCGTCCTCGCCGGCACGCTGGTAGATCGTCAAGACGGTCTTGGAGAGCAGCGAGGCCGCCTGCTCTTCGCGCTCGGCGCGGACCTTCTCGGCTTTTTCGGCCGCGGCCTGACGCCGTTGAGCTTCCTCCAGCGCACCCGGTGTCGCCGGCGCAGCCAGTTTGCGCGGGATCAAGTAGTTGCGCAGGTAGCCAGGCGAGACGTCGATCGGTTCGCCACGCTGGCCGAGCTGCTCAACATCCTCGAGCAGGATCGCCTGCGTCATCAACGCTCTCCGACGTAAGGCAGGAGGGCGATCTCGCGGGCGCGCTTCACCGCCACCGAAAGCTGGCGCTGATGCTTGCGCGAGAGACCGGTGACCCGGCGGCCGCGCGTCTTCCCCTTGTCGGAGAGGAAGCGGCGCAGGAGGTTGAGGTCCTTGTAGTCGACCGCCTCGGAGTTGATCCGCGTGTATTTGCGCGGCCGCGTGCGGTCGTCGCGACGACCGCGGCGGGGCGTTGAAGAAGTTGAGTCGTTGGTTCGAGCCATGGCGGGCTCGGAATCCTACAGATATCCCCTGGCTGCGGCGGACGCTGCGCGGTGCGGCGTCCTCGGTCGCTCACGTGCAGAGCACGCTTCGCTCCCTGCGTCCTTGCCCCGCTTGGTCCGCCGCAGCCAGCGACCCTAAAAGGGGATGTCGTCGTCGCCACCGCCACCGGCCGCTGCACCGGCGAAATCGGAGGAGTCGGCGGGAACGTCGCTGCTGGGGCTGAAGCCGCCGCCTTCGTTGCCGCCGCCCCCTCCACCAGAGCCATCACGGGAGCCGAGGAACTGGACCGAGTTGGCGATGATCTCGACCTTCTGGCGTTTGCCGCCGCCGTCTTTGGCCTCCCACTCGCGCCAGTCCAGGCGGCCTTCGACCGCAACCGGGCGCCCCTTGGAGAGGTAGTTGGAGCAGTTCTCGCCCTGCGCGCCCCAAACCTTTACGTCGAAGTAGTTGGGCTTGTCTTCCCATTCGCCGCTCTGGCCGTTCTTGCGGCGCGAGTTGACCGCCACGCGCAGCTCGCAGACCGCCGTGCCGCCGCCGGTATGGCGCAGCTCCGGATCGCGGGTCAGGTTTCCGGTGATGACCACTACGTTCACATTCGACGCTGCCACGGCTCTCAGCTCCTCTGAATCGTTGTCTGGATTCCAGTCTAAGAGCGTCGGCGGCGCGACTCTTCGCCTTGGAGCCGCAATCTCCGCACAAATCGCGACTTAGTAGATGCCGATCTGGGCTGCGCCGGGACTACTCGGCGGGCGCAGCGGGCGCGTCGGCGCTCTCGGGAGCGCTCTCGGCCGGCACGGCGACAGACTCATCAGTCGGCTCAGGGGCCGGCTCAACCGACTCGTCGGCGGGCTCGGCGGCGACAGCGGGGCGGGGGGCACCCTGTGGACCGCGATCGCCACGGTCGCGCGAAGCGCCGGGAGCCGGAGCGGCAACCATAGGCGGCACCAGTACCGGCGCGTCGGCATCGACTTTGAAGATCCGGAAGCGCAGGACGCCGTCGGCGATCTTCAAATTGTGGTTGAGCTCGTCTAGCAGCTCGACCGGTGACTCGAAGCGGAACCAGCGGTAATCGGCCTCGTTGCTGTTGCCGATTTCGTAGGCCATCTTGCGCAGGCCCCATTTATTTTCGTGCTTGAGCACTCCTTTGCCCTCGATTCGGCCGCGCACATCTTGCGCCAGCGCGTCGCGGCCGGCCTCATCGGGGCCGGGGTCCAGCATCAGGACAAGCTCGTATTCGCGTGGGGCTGCCAAAACGGCGAGGGACTATAGCTAGTGCGGGGCAAACTCCATCGAGCCGTCATTGGGCGGGGCGGGAGTGGGAGCGGGTTCAGGCGGGGGTTCGGGGGTCGCTGGAGGGACGGTTTCGGGGGGAGGGACGGGTTCAGGGACCGGCCGGACGGCGGGCGGGTCCTGTCGCCGGGTGGGCGTGGTCGGCTTGTGCTGCGCTCTTCTTCGGGTACCGGGTTGGTGCGGTTTCCGCTTTGGAGCCTTGCCCTCAGAAGACTCCGCACGGCGCCGACCACCCCCACCCGACACCACCCGCCCGAGGTTCCGCTTGGTCCTTGGCTCCGAGCCTCCATCAGAAGCCGTGTCCTCCCGCAGTTCCGAAACCGCCGGATCAGAACGAGCTTCCACCCGCGGCAGTCCAACGTCAGCTGGAAGTGGATCAGGCGCCGGCGGCTCTAGAAAGCTGGGGCCGATTCGAAGGGCAAGCAGCACTCCGGCGATCCCAAGGAGCGCCAGTCCAGCTTGAGACCAACGGACCCGGACACGCATGCCCGACTAAGCCCTCGACCCTGGGATGTCTCCCCACAAGCTGTTGATGGAAGGAGTGGGCGCCCCTCCGAACGTCTTGCACTTTTTTCGGGCGCAGCCCCGGGCGCCAGCCCTCAGGGGTCTCTTCGAAAAAAGTTAAGAGAGGAGGGGTGCCCACTCCTTCCCACCACCACCGTTTGCGTCGGAGCCAATCCCGGCCCCGGGTAGTCTGAGCACCGCATGTCCCAGTCAGACCCATTGATCATCGTCTCGAACAGGGGGCCCGCCCAGTTCGAGCTTGACGAGAACGGGGAGCGGACCGTGAGGCGTGGGGGTGGGGGGTTGGTCACCGCCCTCTCGGGGCTTGTTTCCCACCGCGACGCGCTTTGGATCGCCTCGGCGATGACCGACGAGGACGTCGCCGTGTCCGAGGAGCGCGGTGGGCCGGTCGAGCTCTCGATCGACGGCATCGACTACCGGGTGCTGCTGGTCGGTTCCGACGCCGAGGCCTACGACCGCTTCTACAACGTGATCGCCAACCCGATCCTCTGGTTCATCCAGCACTACCTCTGGGACCTCTCCAACGCGCCGGACATCCGCCAGGAGGAGCTCGACGCCTGGGACCTCGGCTACCAGGCGGTCAACCGCGACATCGCCAATGCCGTCCTCGGTCAGATCGAGGGCCGGGAGCGACCGCTGGTGATGCTGCACGACTACCACCTCTACACCGCGCCGGGAATGATTCGCGAGGCCCGCCCCGACGCCTTCCTGCACCACTTCGTCCACATCCCCTGGTCGCAGCCCGACAGCTGGCGCATCCTGCCCGGCCGGATCCGCGAGGCGCTCTTTCGCGGCATGCTCGCCAACGACATCATCGGCTTCCACACCCACGCCTACTGCATCAACTTCATCCGCTGCTGCGACGAACTGCTCGAGGTCGACGTCGATTACGACGCTGGCATCGTCCGCCACGCCGGCGGCGAGACCCGCGCCCGCGCCTACCCGCTCTCGATCGACGCCGAGCGGCTGCGCCGCGCGGCCGAGTCACCTGAGGTGGCCGCCGCCGAGCGCGAGGTGCTCGAGCGCCGCCGCAAGCACCTGATCATCCGCGTCGACCGCGCCGACCTCTCGAAGAACGTGCTGCGCGGCTTCACCGCCTTCGACACCTTCCTCACCCAGCACCCCGAGTTCCGCGAACAGGTCACCTTCATCGCCCACCTGCAGCCCTCGCGCCAGGACGTGCCCGAGTACGCCGAGTACCTGGAGCGGATCGAGGCGCTGGTCGCGGTCGTCAACCATCGCCACGGCACCACCGACTGGATGCCGATCGACCTCAAGATCTACGAGAACTTCCACGACGCGGTTGCCCGCTACAAGCACTTCGACCTGCTGATGGTCAACTCGCTCTTCGACGGCATGAACCTGGTCGCCAAGGAGGCTCCCGCGGTCAACACCCGCGACGGGGTGCTGATGCTCTCGGAGAACACCGGCTCGCACGAGGAGCTCTCCGACTGCACGCTCACGGTCAACCCCTTTGACATCCAGGAGCAGGCCGACGCGATCTACCGGGCGTTGACGATGGAGCCGGAGGAGCGGCGGCTGCGCGCGCAGCGCCTCAAGGAGCTGGTCTTCTCACGCAACCCGGGCGACTGGGTCGACGACCAGCTGAAAGACATCGGCGAGCTGCGCGAGGCGGTCGGCTAGCGCAGCTGAGGGGCGGCCGGGCTCAGGTATCGAGCTCGGCCAGCAGCTCGACCCAGTCGCGCAGCAGGCGCGGCGAAAGGAACTCCTTGCGGGCATGTTCCTTGCCGGCCCGCCCGAGGCGCTTGCCCAGCTCCGGGTCGGCGAGGATCTCGAGGCAGCGCTGGGCGCACTGCTCGGGCGAGTCGACCAGGAAGCCGGTCTCGCCGTCGCTGATCTGCAGCGGGATGCCGCCGACGTTGCCGCCGATCGTCGGCCGCCCCTTCCAGAGCGCCTCGGTCACGGTCAGGCCGAAGCCCTCGCGGATCGACTTCTGCATGCAGACGTCGGACTGTGACTGGAAGGCGTTGACCTCGATCGCGCCAACGTTGTTGAGATTGTTGAGGATCTTGATGTCCTCGTCGCCCTCGGCGTACTCGAAGGTCTGCTGGAAGAACTCCCAGCCCTCGGGATCGTCGGTCGCCATCGAGCCGACCAGGGCCAGCTGCACGTCCGGCACCTGCTCGTGGACGATCCGGTAGGCGTCGATCACGCCCATCGGATCCTTCCAGGGGTCGAAGCGCGAGACCTGGGTCAGCAGCGGCCGGTCGACGTCGATGCCGAACTGGCGGGCGACGAAGGCGGCGTCGTCTGGTGAGAAGGCCATGTTCTTCGGCGAGAGCGGGTCGATCGCCGGCGGGATGATCTTGACCCCGTTGTGGCCGTTGACGCCCTGGGGCACGTAGGTCGGCAGGTGCCAGACGGTCGCGTCGTACTCCTCGATCATCGGCAGCAGGCGGGCGATCGGCTCCGGGTTGGGCTCGGAGAGATCGATGTGGCAGCGCCAGATCCAGTTGCGGCCCTTCTCGGAGGCGCCGCGGCGCAGGCCGATCGGCTGCGGGTCGTGGACGATCACCGTGTCCCACTCGCCCTGCAGGCCGTCGGCGTTGATCGCGTTGATCTCGTCGAACAGCGCCCATTCCTCATCGCTAAGCGTCTCCGGGGCGCCCTGCAGCGAGTTATGGAGGAGCTTCGTCGCGTTATAGAACTCCTCTTTGCCGAAGATCACGTGCCAGTGGGCGTCGAGGCCGATGTCGCGCATCAGCGGCACGATCGTGTAGAGGATCTCCGAGACGCCGCCGCCGAACGCCGTGGCGCTGACGTGCAAAACGCGGTGGCCCTTCATCGGCTCCGCCAGCTCGCGAATCCGTTCGATCGTCTCCTTGCCGGCGATGTGGGTGTAGTCGGCGAGGGACTTCTGGCCTAGTGAGACTTCCTGAAGCATCGGGGAGTTCTACATCGCCCGGCGGTCGCCTGTTCTTTAGCCCTGCGGGCGCTTCCCCAAAGTCACGTCCACTTGCTTGCGCTTTCCATCGCGCAGAACCTCGAGCTGGACCGTTTCGCCGGGCTGGTGAGCCGAGATGTAGCGGCCGAGGTCATCGGGGGCGACGACTGGATGACCGTCGACTGAGACGATCACGTCACCGCCGGTTTCGTAGGGGATCGCCTGGAAGGTCAGCCGCTTGTCGCCGCCCTCGAGGCCCGCCTTGTCGGCCGGGCCGCCCGGGATGACTTCGGAGAGCATGCCGCCGTGGTCGGTGTCGAGGCCGAGCTTGTCGGCGAGCTGTGGGTATATCGCCTGGGTGGAGACGCCGATGTAGGCGTATTCCGCCTCGCCGTTCTCTTCCAGCTGGGCTACTGAGCGCTTGATCGCCGAGATCGGAACGGCGAAGCCGACGCCGGAGTTGGAGCCCGAGCTGGTCTCGATCTGCTCGTTGATGCCGAGCACGCGGGCGGCGGCGTCGAGCAGCGGCCCGCCGGAGTTGCCGGGGTTGATCGAGGCGTCGGTCTGGATCGCCCCCTCGATCTGGAACTTGGTCAGCGATTCGACCGAGCGGTCGGTCGCCGAGACGACGCCGACCGAGAGCGACTGCTGCTCGCCGAAGGGGCTGCCGATCGCCGCCACCGGCTGACCGACGACGAGCTCGCTGTCGTCGCCGAGCTGCAGCGGGTGCAGATCGAAGTCGTCCGGCTCGACCTTGAGCAGGGCGACGTCGGCGAAGGGGTCGAAGCCGACGATCTTTGCCGGGACGATGTTGCGGTCGAGGAACTCGACGAAGACTTCCTTGGCGGCTTTGCGGGAGCCGCTGGATTCATCGGTGACGACGTGGGCGTTGGTGACGATTTGACCCTGCGAGTCGAGGACGAAGCCCGAGCCCTCGGCGGCACCGCCGCCGCCGCGGAAGACCGAGCGGATCGTCACCACTCCCGGCGAGGCCTCGCGGAAGACCTTGGCCGGGTCGAAGCCGTGGGTGGCGGTCTGCACGACCACCTGCGGCGCCGCCTCAGTGACGGTCGTCGTGCGCGTGGCGGAGTCATTGCCGTCGCTGCTCCCGCCACAACCAACCAACGAGAGAGCGACCAGCGTCAGCACCCCCGCGGTGTAACGCCTTGTCCATCGATTGCGTGGACTACGCGTTACGGTCATGCCGTTGCCCTGGGGGCGGACGCTGCGGTTGGCGTGGCAACGCCCGTGCGTGAAGGCGGCAGATCGAGCGTGAAGGCGGTGAAGCGCTTGCTGGAGGCGATCGCGACGCGTCCTTCCATGCGCTGGGCGAGCTCGCGGGCGATCGCCAGCCCGAGCCCGGAGCCACCGGCCGAGTCGGCGGTGTAGAAGCGCTCGAAGATGCGGCTGTGAACCCGGCGCGGGATACCGGGACCGTCGTCGGAGACGGTCAGCTCGGCGCGGCGGTTGACGGAGTAGGTGGTCACGGTCACCTTGGTGCCCTCGGGCGTATGGGTGAGGGCGTTGTCGAGCAGGATACGGATGACCTGGCGCACGCGGTCGGGGTCGGCCGAGGCGATCACGGGCAGGTCGGGGGTGCGCAGCTCCAAGCGCGAGCCGCGCCGGTCGGCGCGTGGCCCGAACTCGCGCGCCACTTCGCGCGCCAGCGAACCGAGGTCGACGTTGTTGCTCTTCATTGCCACCGCGCCGGCGTCGAGCTGGGAGAGGTCGAGCAGGTCGGCGGTGAGCTTGGTCAGGCGGACGATCTGTTCGCGCATCGTGTGCACGAACTCGGCCCGCTCCTCGGGGCTCGGGTCCTCCTCCTCGAGCAGTTCGACGAAGCCGCCGAGGCTGAAGATCGGCGTGCGCAGCTCGTGCGAGGCGTTGGCGATGAACTGCTTGCGGGCGCTGTCGAGCTCGGCAAGACGGCGCTGCATCTCGTTGAAGGTGCGGGCGAGCTGGCCGAGCTGCCCGGCCGAGGAGATCGGGATCGGCGTTTCGAAGTTGCCATCGGCGACCTTGCGGGCGGCGTCCTCGAGCTGGCGGATGTTGGCGCCGGCGAGACGGGCGTAGTAGAGGCCGATCCCAGCGGCGATCACGACCGCGAGCAGGCCGCCGACCACGATCTGCCCCTTGACCGCGGAGAGGCCGCTGGCCGAACCACCGATGGCGACCGTGTAGATGTAGATGAGGAGCGACGTGCCCGCTGCGATGCCGACCGAGATCAGGGTGATCCGGTTGCCCAGGTTGGGGGGCCTAAACCGCTGCATTCAGGCGCTACTCCCGGAAGCGGTAGCCGACGCCGCGCACGGTGAAGAGGAACTCGGGGTCCTTGGGGTCGCTCTCGAGCTTCTCGCGCAGGTGGCGGATGTGGACGTCGACGGTGCGCGGGTCGCGGTACTCGGAGTCGCCCCAGACGTGCTCGAGCAGGGTCTCGCGGCTGAGCACGCGCCCGGGCGAGCGAGCCAGGGCGCCGAGGATCTCGAACTCGACGTAGGTGACCCGCACCTCCTCCTCGCGCAGGGTGACCATGCGGCGGCCGAAGTCGATCTTCAACTCGCCGTGGTCAATCGTCTCCTCGCTGGTCGGTTCGCCGGCCATGCGCGAGCGGCGCAGTGCCGCCTTGACCCGGCTGCGGAACTCGCGCATCGAGAAGGGCTTGGTTATGTAGTCGTCGGCGCCGACCTCGAGCCCGGCGACCTTGTCGGTCTCCGAGCCCTTGGCGGTGAGCATGATGATCGGCACCTGGCTGCGCGAGCGCAGCTCGCGGCAGACTTCGACCCCGTCGAGCTTCGGCAGCATCAGGTCGAGGATGACCAGATCGAAGCGCGCCTCATCGAAGCGTTGCAGCGCTTCACGGCCATCCTGGGCCGAGGTGACGTGGTAACCGTCTTTGCGCAGCGGGTAGCTGAGCAGCGTCTGGATCGATTGCTCGTCGTCGACGAGAAGAATGCGGGTCGATCCGTTGGGCATGAACAAGAGGATATTGCCCCGCCAGGGCCGCATATTGCGGAGATGGGTAAATCGGGCAGATCAGCAGTTGGACAGATGTGCGAGTACCAACTACTAAGGTTGCTGGGTAGAGAGCCGATATGAAGCGCAGGATGCAACCACGACAGTTGAAGAGCCTCGTCGAGACTGGGCACTACAAGCCCGAGCCCTCCCTGGTCGCCGCAGCGATGCTGCAGCGCCGCGGCGTGCGCGAATTGCTGACCAGCGAGAGCTTTATGCGAGCTGGTCGAATCCCCCCGGCTCCAGAAGCCGGCACCCGGGCAGCCTGATCTCGACCCCCGATCCGGCGATCACCGCGCCGATCTCGGTCAGTGCGATGTCTTTTCCCGTCTCTTCGACGCGGCGCCGCGCCTCGGCGACACGCTCGGGCGGAATGCTGGCCAGCAGCTCGTAGTCCTCACCGCCATTGAGCAGCTGCCAGCGGTCACGGCCGCTCGCCTCGCTCAGGGCCCTCGCGGCCGCTGACAGCGGCACTGCCTCGGCCTCGATCGCGAGCTTGACGCCGCTGGCCTGTGCCAGGTGGCCGGCATCGGCGCCGAGCCCGTCGCTGAGGTCGATCATCGCTGTCGCCCCCGCGCCCGCCAGGGCGCTTCCGGCCGCGAGTCGCGGTGTTGGCTCCAATTGGCGCTCGATCAGCGACGAGCGCAGCTTTTTCCCACCTATGGCGCGGTCGATCCCGCGCTCGTCGTCATCGAGGAGGACGAGGCCCGCGCCCGCGCCGCCGATCTCGCCGGTGAGGACGAGGACGTCGCCGGGATGAGCGCCGCCGCGGGTGAGGAAGGCGTCCGGGGTCGGCGCGTGCCCAATCACCGTGACGGCGAGGAAGAGCTCGCTCGCCCGAGTCAGATCGCCGCCAACGAGATCGGTGCCGGTTGCGCTGGCGAGGGCGGTCATGCCGTCGAGCAGCTCGATGCATTCCTCCTCGCTGAAGTCGGGGGGCAGGCCGAGCACGACGTAGGCCTCGCCGGCTTCGGCGCCCATCGCCGCCAGGTCAGAGAGCGCTGTGGCGAGGGCCTTGTGCCCGATCTGCGCCGGGTTGGCGAGATCGCGGCGGAAATGCACGCCGTCGACGAGCGCATCGACCGAGGTCGCCGTGGCGCCACCGGGCACGCTGACCGCGGCATCGTCGCCGCTGCCGAGGTGGATGCGCGGCCCGTCAGCGGGTAGCCGCTCCCGTATCCGCGCCAAGAGCTCGAACTCGCCCATGGGCCACATTGTCCTCCTAGCCTCCCCCGTCACTAAGGTCCGGCGCTAGTGGAGCGCCGTCAGCCCCTTCTACATCGCATCGGTGAGGCCGGCGCGAAATTCGGAACCAAGCCGCCGCGCAGCAAACGGGTGCGGCTGGCGATCCAGCTCGGCATCGCCATCGTGGTCTTCGGCTTTCTCGTCCTCACCGTGGTCGACCAGTGGGCCGAGATCAAGGACAAGGGGGTGCACTTCCACGTCCTCTGGCTGATCCCGGCCTTCGTCGTCCTGCCGATTTTCTACGCGCTCAACGCGATCGGTTGGGACCTGATCCTGCGCTTCCTCGGCCACAGGCTCGGCTGGGCGCGCGCCCAGGTCGCCTGGGGGCAGCCGCTGCTCGCCCGCTATGTCCCCGGCAGCGTTCTCTACGTGTTGGGCCGGGTGCTGCTCTCCGAGCGCGCCGGCGTGCCGCGGCGCCTGACGGTGGCCAGCATCGTCTACGAACAGGCGCTGCAGGCGACCTCGGCGATCGTTGTTGCCGCCTACTTCCTGATCGTCCACCCCGACCTGCAGGGACAGCCGCTGCGCTGGGCGATCCTGCTGCTGATCCCGCTCTTGATCGCCGTCCTGCACCCGCGTGTTTTCGGGCCGCTGGCCAATCGCGTCCTGCGCGCCTTCGGCCGTGAGCCGCTGCCGGAGGTGATGCCCCTGCGCGGGGTGATCGTGGTGATGGCCTTCTACGCCGTCAACTGGGGCGTGATCGCCATCGGCATCTACTGCGTCGCCCGCTCGGTCAGCTCGATCTCACCCAGCCAGCTGATGGTCGCGGGGGCGGCGCAGGCCTTTGGCTACGTCGCCGCGCTGGCCACCCTGGTTGCGCCCGCCGGGCTCGGCATCCGCGACGCGGCCTTCGCCTGGGCCTTCAAGGTGGCGGCGCCCGGGGACAGCTTCGCGGTCGCCTCGCTGATCGCGATCGTGGTGCGAGGGGTGCAGACGGTGGTCGAGATCTTGTACGTCGGGATCGTTACGGCGCTGGGTCGACGCGAGGGGTGGTCGATCCATACCGGGGTCATCCACCCCTCACCCGAGGAGGTTGAGGCAAGCTCAGAGGGGGATGCGAGCCCCTAGCTGGTAGGCGGTCAATACCAGCAGCAGGAGCTGCAGCGGCTGGTCTCTCGAGAGAGCCGCGGCTGGGAGGGGCCAGAGGAGGTACCAGGGGAGGAGCCATGAGGTGGCCAGGAGGAGGCCCGTGGTGGCCCAGGCTGTTGCTCGGAGCCAGTCGCCGGTGCGATAGGTCCAGGCAAGGAGGTAGATGACCAGGGCGGCGTAGAGGGCCAGGGCGGTGGTGCGAATCAGGTCTGGATCTAGGCCGGTTAGGCGGGCGGTGGTGATCGGGATGCTCATGTGGCTGGTGCGGTCCTGGTTCTCGCCGGCGAGGGTGAAGGCGTGGAGCCAGCTCCAGTCGAAGGCGAGGTAGGCGGCGAGGGCGAGGAGGCCCGAGGCTGCGCCGACGCCGAGTAGGAACCGGCCGCGGCGCGGCGTCCCGAGCAGCGCGAAGGGGAGGACGATCACGGCTGTCGACTTTGTTACGCATGCCGAAACAAAAGCGCCAGCGCCGAGGCCCTCGCGAGCCCCGAGCATGGCGGCGATGCCGAGTGTCATCAGCAGCACGGCGAGGCCGTCGTTGTGGGGGCCGCCGACGACGTGGACGAGGACGAGGGGGTTGAGGGCGACGAAGGCTGCGGCCCTGGTCGGGTTGATGCCGCGGGCGGGGGCGAGGCGGGCGACCACGAACGCCGTTGCCAGGACGGCAGCCGCCGATAGCGCCTTGACCACGTAGACGGCCGCGTCAACTGGGAGCCAGGCCAGCGGGTAGGTCGCCAGGGTGAACAGCGGGCCGTAGGCGCTGGTGGTTTCGGTCCAGGTGACCTGGGAGAAGGCGGGGTCCGAGGGAGCGCTCAGCGGTGGGTCGAGGTAGGGGTCGAGACCGTGCAGGACGCCGAGCCGGGCGAAATCGACGTAGCTATAGACGTCGTGGGATAGCAGGGGCGGCAGGCAGGCGAAGAGGACGACGAGGAGGACGATCGCCGTCCAGGCCAGGCGCTGTCCCAGGCGGGGTGCCCAGACGAGCGCGCCGAGGTAAGCGGCGAAGCCGGCCCAGATCAGGCCGTAGGCGACCCCCGGCGCGAGGGTCAGCTATTCGCTCCCGGCTTCGCTTGCACCCTCGCCGCCACCGACACTCGCGGCGGGCGGGGGCGGGGGAACCGGGGTCGGCTCCTGCCCCGCGCCCGGGGCGTAGGCGTCGGGGTTGTAGCCGCCGGTCACTTCTTCGCCGATTTCCCTGGCCCGTTCTTCTTCGGCGCTTTCAGGGCCGTTACCGCCGCCGCCGGAATGACTGCGCGGGGCCGCGGCGGTGTACTTGCCGAAGTACGGCGCCCAGCTGATTGGGTGCTGCGGCTGCTCGAACTCCTCGCAGGGAATTTCCGCGCCGGAGTAGAGCGAGTGCCAGATTTCGGCGGGGAAGGTGCCGCCGAAGACGGTGATCCCGTGCACGCTGGTCATTTCGATCGCGTTGGACTGGGGGTAGCCGACCCAGACCACGGTCGCCAGGTTGGGCTGGTAGCCGGCGAACCAGGCGTCGGTCTCGCGGTCGGTCGTGCCGGTCTTGCCGGCCTGCCCAGCGCAGCCGGTGTAGGCAGCGGTGCCGGTGCCTTCGGTGATGTTGTCGTGCAGGAGGCGGGTCACCTCGTAGGCGACCGCTTCGGAGACGACCCGGCGCGGCGGCACGCGGTCGGGCCACTCGATCCTACCGCCGGGGAAGTCGACCCGCTTGATCGCGACCGGGTCGTGGCGGATGCCGCCGTTGGCCAGGGTCGCGTAGGCGCTGGCCATTTCCAGCGGCGAGACGCCGATGCGCAGGCCGCCGATGCCCTCGGCCGGGATCCCGTCGAGCGGGCTGGTGATGCCCAGCGAGTGGGCCGTCTCGGCAACCCGCTCCGGCCCGACGTCGAGGTCGAGCTGGGCGAAGACGGTGTTGTCGGAGGCGACCGTCGCCTGCTGCAGGTTGACGTTGCCGAGGTAGCCCTCGTCGGCGGTGTGGACGTCCCAGTGGCCCCACTCGGGCAGGTCGAGGCTGAGCGGTTTCGAGGTGTAGTAGGTCGAGTAGGGGTCGATGCCCTGCTTGAGCGCCGTGGTCAGGACGAAGGTCTTGAAGGTCGAGCCGGGCTGGCGGTGGCCCTGGGCGGCGAGGTTGAACTGGCTCGAGTCATAGCTGGAGCTGGAGACCATCGACTCGATCTCGCCGTTGCCGGGGTCGATCGAGACCAGCGCCGAGGAGGGGTCGCTCGAGTAAGGCAGCGCCGAGCGCATCGCTTCCAGGCCAACGTCCTGCAGACGCGGCTGCAGGGTTGTGTGGACCTCGATGCCGCCGTCGCGGACCGTTTTGGCGCCGTAGCGCTCGATCAGCTCGTGTTCGACGTAGTCGAAGAAGAACGGTTCGCGGTGGGCGAAGTAGGAGCCGGAGACGTCGAGCCCGAGCCCGCGCTCTTCGGCCTGCCTGGCGCGGTCGGGGGAGAGGTAGCCGAGGTTGGCCATCTTGGCGAGCACGGCGTTGCGCCGCCGCAACGCTTCCTTGGGGTGGAGGATCGGGTTGTATTCGGAGGGCGCCTGGGGCAGGCCGGCCAGCAGCGCCGCCTGTTCGAGCGTCAGCTTCGAGACCGGCTTGGAGAAGTAGATCTTCGAGGCGGCGCCGACGCCGATCGCGGTCGATCCTTCGACCGTCCCGTAGGAGGCGGTGTTGAGGTACTGGTCGAGGATCTGCTTACGCGAGTGGTGCTCGGAGTACTCGATCGCCAGCTTGGCCTCGATGATCTTGCGTTCGAGGTCGCGCTTGGGGTTGCGCAGGCAGAGGGCGCGAACCAGCTGCTGGGTGATCGTCGAGCCGCCCTCGACCGTCTTGCCGGCTTCGAGGTTCTTCAGCGCGGCGCGGGCGATGCCCTCGGGGTCGATGCCACCGTGCTCGTAGAAGCGCTGGTCCTCGATCGCGACCGTGGCCAGCTGCAGCTGCTTGGGCACGCGTTGGAGCGAGACCGGGGCGCGCGCCTCTTCTGACTCGATCAACCCCAGCTGGCTGCCGTCACCGGCGTAGATCACCGAGTTGCCGGTGCGGTCGACCTTCTTGCAGGAGGCCAGCGAGGGTGCCTCGGCGGCGACGTCGAGCACCCAGGAGGCGACCGCGAACACCCCCAGCACGAGCACCACGAAGAGGGTGCCGCCGAGCAGCGCCAACTTGCCTCCGATCCCCCCGCGCCGCCGCTGACGTCGCCGATTGCGCTGCGCCATAAGGGGAGGGTACTTCGGCCCGGCCGCCGCTCAGGCCTGGGTGTCTTCGGTCGAGAGGTTGTGGATGATGCCGTCGACCAGCATCTGGTTGGGGATCGCCACGGTGGTGCCGTCGCCGGGGCTGACGTAGGTATAGGAGAGCGTCATGTCGGTGACCCGCCCGTCGACTTCCTCGAAGGAGATGCGGTCGCCGATCTTGATCGGCTGCGAGATGGCGAGCTGAACGCCGGCGATCATGTTGGCGATCGTGTGCTGGGCGGCGAAGCCGATGATCGCCGCCAGCACCGCGGTCGAGGCGAGGATGCCTGTCGCCAGCCGCTTCAGCTCGGTGAACTGGCTGAGCGCGATCGCGACCAGGACGAGGAAGACGATCAGGATCAGCAGGCGGCGCAGGAAGCGCAGCCGCGTCTTGGTTGAGCGCGAGACCTGTGAGACTGCCGGCGTCATGGATGCCACGGTATCCGCAAAGCCCGCTGGTTTCCCCTACGCGAACTGGGGCCCGCTCGCCGCAGTGCTCGGCGTGCTGCTGGCGCTTGGGACGGGGATCGTGCTCTCGGTTCCGGTGGCGCTCATCGACAGCCCGCCCGAGGCCGGCGACCTCAGCGACCTCGCGAACGCGCTGGTGCAGCTGGCAACGGCGCTCGGCTTCCTGCTGGTGCCGTTCGCGATCGCGGCGGGTCGCGGAGCGACCGTGCGCCAGGCGGCCTCACAGCTGGGGCTGCGCAGCTTCCGCCCTGCGGCGATCAAGTGGATGTTCGCCGCGATCGGCGCCTACCTGCTCTTCGCGATCGTCTACACCGCGGTCTTCGGCCAGCCCGAGCAGAAGGACATCGCCGAAGACTTCGGCACCGTGCCGGTGCAGATTCTGCTGATCGCGATCGCCGCGCCGATCAGCGAGGAGGTCTGCTTCCGCGGCATGCTCTTCGGCGGCCTGCGCGAGCGCTGGCCGCGGATCGCCGCCGCCCTGCTCAGCGGCCTGATCTTCGGCGGCCTGCACGCGATCACCGGATTGAGCGCCGTGCCGGTGCTGGTCGCCTTCGGCTTCATCCTCGCCCTGCTCTACGAGAAGACCGGCTCGATCTGGCCGGGAATCCTGCTGCACATGCTGAACAACTCGGTTGCGCTGCTGGGGCAGTAGCGGGCAAAGAAACGGCCCGCCAGAGGCGGGCCGTTTGTGAAGCCGTTCGGCGCAGCAACAACCGACTGATAACCGGAACCCGAGGGTATCAGCGGCCGGCTCTCAATTTCGCTGAAGCGTCGGGACTGGTCGTGAAGCGGAACTACCCGCAGGCCGCTTGATATTGCACCTCGACCTAGTCCAGCGCCCTCAGCAAAATTTCGACGGAGGGCGGGGACTCGAACCCCATTCGGACTGTTGGGTCCGAACTCGCGGTTATCAGTCGTTTGTCGTGACCTCACAACTTCACCCTCCGCTACGTCGAAACGTATTGGCGGCATTTCGTAAATCAAGAGGCATTGTGCTTCTTTGACAAAGAATTGGATCTTTCGTCACACGACCGCGTGATCGGTAAGAATCCAGGCCCGTGATTCGCCGCCTCGTCCCCTTCCTCGCTCTCCTCTGCGCCCTCGCCGTCCCGGCGACCGCGCTGGGCGCCGCGCCGAAAGCGCCCACGGGTCCGCCCGAGGCGACGGTGAAGATTCGTGTCGGTCACCTGGACGGCGGCAAGGCGCAGATCTACAGCAAGGTGCCGGTCACTGGGACGATCGCGCCGTTTGCGCCCGGGCAGAAGGTCGAGGTCTCCTTCTTCCTCGATGGCAAGCCGCTGCTCAGCCGCAAGGTTGCGGTGCAGAAGGGCAAGGGCGATTCCGGCACCTTCCGCGCCAGCGTCCTGCTGCGCGAAGGCGGTGTGTACGCAGTGAGCGCCCAGCATGAGGCGAACGTGGTGCTCGGAGGAGACGCCACGGTGCGTAAGAGTTGGAAGGTCTCCTACCCAGCCCTGCACCAAGGGCAGTGCGGCGACGTCGTCGTCGGCTTCAAGAAGGCGATGCGGAAGATGGGCTACATCGCCAACAGCGGCCGCTGCTTCGGCGGCAAGACCGCCCGCGGCGTGTTGGCCTACCGCAAAGTCAACGGCATGTCGCGCAGCTACCGCGCCGGCGCCGGCCTGGTCAAGAGTGCCTTCTCCGGCAAGGGCGAATACCACGTGATTCATCCCGGCGCCGGCGAACACCTCGAGGCACCGCTCTCCAAGCAGGTGCTCGTCTTCGCCAAGGGCGACAAGCCGTTCGCGGTCTACCCGATCTCTTCGGGCAAGAGCTCGACCCCGACCGTCACCGGTCACTTCACCTTCATCCGCCAGGAACCGGGCTACAACTCGCACGGCATGTACTACTCGTTCTATTTCTACGGCGGCTACGCGGTACACGGCTACGAATCGGTGCCCGACTACCCCGCCAGCCACGGTTGCATCCGCACCTTCATCGCCGACCAGCCTGAGATCTACGACCGAATTAATTTCGGCGAGGAGATCTTCGTCTTCTAGGGGCGGATGGTGATCAGCAAGAGAGCCCTGAAAGCGGTTCTCGTCGTGATCGCTGCCTGGCACGTCGTCACCGGGATGCTGGCGCTTGTCGCGCCGGACACCTTCTTCGACCAGATCGGTCACTACGGGATCGAGAACTCGCACTACGTGGGTGACGTTGGGGCGTTCATGCTGGCCTTCGGGGTGGCGGCGGGGATCGCCGTCGTGCGGCCCTCGTGGCGGGCGCCGATCCTCTGGCTGGGGGCGCTCTGGTACGGCTTTCACGCGATCAACCATGCCTTCGATACGGGGGAGGCGAAGAGCGAGGCGCGAGGCTGGGGCGACACGCTGCTGATCGCTTTCGGCGCGGTTGCTTCCGCCTGGCTAGCGCGGGTATCGGAACGGTTGAGATGAAGGTCTTCGTTGCAGGCGCGAGCGGTGTGATCGGCAGGCCGTTGGTCCATCAGCTGATCGCAGCCGGACACGAGGTGACGGGGATGACCCGCAGCGAGGATCGCGCGGCTGAGATTCGCGAGGCCGGGGCGGCCGCGGTCGTTTGCGATGTCTTCGACGCGGCGGCGCTCGAGTCCACTGTTCGTCAGGCGGCGCCCGAGGTCGTCATCCACGAGCTGACCGCGCTGCCGGCGCGACTCGACTACAAAGCCAAGCAGGACCCGCTGGCGCCGACCAACCGCGTGCGCACCGAGGGCACCCGCAACTTGGTCGCGGCCGCGAAGGCGGCGGGCGCGAGGCGGCTCATCGCCGAGAGCGTCGCCTTCTTCTACAAGCCGCAGGGCGAGTGGGTGAAGGATGAGGCAGCGCCGCTCAACCTCGAGGCGCCGGGGTACTTCGGCGGCGCGGCGGCGGCGCTTGCCGACCTCGAGCACCAGGTGACGAGCGCCGAGGGCATCGAGGGCGTGGTCCTGCGCTACGGCTGGCTCTACGGGCCGGGCACCTTCTTCGACCGCGTCGGCTCGCAGACCGAGGACGCGCTGAAGCGGCGCCTGCCGATCGTCGGCAAGGGCGACGGGACCTTCTCCTTCGTCCACGTCGAGGACGCAGCGGGCGCGACCGTGGCCGCGGTCGAACGGGGCGCCCCCGGCGCCTACAACGTTGTCGACGACGAGCCGGCACCGATGCGCGAGTGGGTGCCTGTCTTCTGCGAGGCGGTGGGGGCGAAGAAGCCGATGCGGGTTCCTGTTTGGCTGGCGCGGCTGATCGCCGGTGCTGCTGCCGTCGGCTCGGCAACCCAACTGCGCGGCGCCTCGAACGTCAAGGCCAAGCGCGAGCTTGGCTGGCAGCCGAGCCATCCGAGCTGGCGAGAGGGCTTCGCCGATCCGGCGGCGCGCGGCTAGCGATCTCGGCCGGCCGGTCCCCGACTCATAGGATGATCGCCGTGGCCGACCTCGACGCTGCCAAGGGGACACTGCTCGCCGAGCTGCGCGAGCACTCGTTGGTGATCGGCGAGGTGACGCTCGCCAGCGGGGCGACGGCGCAGTACTACGTCGACGCGCGCCGGGCGCTGTTGCGGCCAGCTGGGTTTCTCGCGGCTGGAGAGCTGATCGCCGCGGCAGCGGCTGAAGTAGGCGCGAACGCGGTTGGCGGTCCCGCCACGGCGGCGATTCCCCCGTCCTGCGCGGCGCTTGCGGTGCCGGCCGGGAAGGATCTGCTCGGTTTCTTCGTCCGCGGCGAGCGCAAGCAGCACGGGCTGCAGCGCTGGGTCGAGGGCGCGGTTGAGCCCGGCGCCCGCTGCCTCGTGGTCGAGGACACGGTGACGACGGGTGGCTCGACCGCGGAGGCGATCGGGCGGATCGCCGAGCAGGGCCTCGAGGTCGCCGGCGTCGTCGCGGTGGTCGACCGTCTCGCCGGCGGAGCGGAGCGGATCGAAGCCGCGGCAAACGCTCCCTACCGCGCCCTGATCACGATCGACGAGATCTACCCCGAGCGTCCCGACCGCGACTGAGGTGGACCCCGACGCCGTAGAGATCCGCGTGCTCGGCTGCTTGGTCGAGAAGCAGCACACCACGCCCGATGCCTACCCGCTTTCGCTCAACGCGCTGCGGCTGGCCTGTAACCAGTCGACCAACCGCGAGCCGGTGGTCGACTACGACGAGCAGGAAGTGGTCGAGGCCCTGCGCCGCTTGGCGCTGCGCGGTTGGACCCGACTGACGAGCGGGGCGGGCAGCAGAGCGCGCAAGTACCGGCACCTGCTCGACCAGGCCTTTGGCCTCGATGACGCCGAGGTCTCGCTGCTGGCCGTGCTGATGCTGCGCGGCCCGCAGACGCCGGGCGAGCTGAAGCAGAGGGGTCAGAGACTTCACGACTTCGCTGATCTCGCCGGCGTCCACGAGACGCTCGAGCGCTTGGTCGAGCGCGGTCAGGTCGCCCGCCACGCGAAACGGCCCGGGCAGAAGGAGGAGCGCTTCGAGCAGTTGCTTGGCGGTGGGGGGAGTGAGAGTCGCGAGACCCCGCCAGCGGCTATCGCGCCAGATGCCGCCGAGTCGAGCCCGACTGAGGCCGGGCGGGAGGACGTCACGAGCTCGGTCGAGCCGGCCCTGAAGCCGGCCGAGGACCGCCTTACCCGCCTCGAGCGCGAAGTCTCCGAGTTGCGCACCGAGTTTGCCGCGTTGCGCGCCGCCCTCGGCGACTAAGCACACCGGGGTATCTAGAAAAGCCTCTATTTGCAGGCAAGACGCACGCGTCTTGACAACTAGACAACCGTGTGTCTTAATCTCCGCACGATCTAGAGACGCAGATGTCTGCGTTTTCCGGACAGAGATACAGGGACATAACGAGCCTCGAGGAAGCCGCTAAGGGAAGCGGCGGGCAGAGGGGCTCACGGGACAAGGAGAGAGCTACGTGAGACGCCATGCGAAGGCATCGTCTGCTGGACCGACTTTGGGGAAGGGACGACGCTTTGCCCTGCTTGCCGTGGTGGTCGGCGCCTTTCTTGCCGTTCCAGCCCACGCTGCCGCGGACCTCCTGACGGTCACCTTGAGTGGCACCGGCACCGGCACGGTCACCAGCTCCCCCGCCGGTATTGAATGCTCGAACACGCCAGGGAACGAGAAACTCTCGAGCGACGACTGCACCCAGGAATTCGGGATCCTCGAAACAGTCACTTTGACTGCCGTGCCCGACGATCCAGCCATCCTCAACCAGTGGACAGGCGATACCACTGACTTTCCTCCTGAATTCCCCTCGACCTGCAACTCCGGGAGCACGAACCCTTGCAGCTTCCTTTCGCTGTTCGGGACGCCGACGGTAGACGCCAACTTCGGCCCGCCTCCACCTCCGCCGCTCGCCACCACCGGCGGAACCGGCGAAGTCAATTCCTTCTTCGCGACTTTGGAAGGGGCGGTAAATCCTGGGGGCAACCAAGTCGGTAGCTGCAGATTTGAATATGGCCCCACAGTCGCCTACGGGAAATCCGTGCCCTGCTCTCCGAAAGCCCTCGGTGCGGGCAATACGGATGTCTCCGTGAGTGCCCGCACTGCCGCCATCGAGCCGTCGACGACCTACCACTACCGGGTCGTTGCGACCAACGCCGGCGGATCTTCGGCAGGCGACGATCGCACCTTCATCACCCCGGCAGCGCCACCGGATGACTGCCCCAATGCTCTGAGGCGGGCGGAACAAGGCAGTCGCGCGCTGCGCCTCCCTGCTTGCATGGCTTTGGAGATGGTCAGCCCCCCAAAGAAGTTCAACCAACCGGCCCGAGACGGCATGCCCTCGCTTGATGGCAACAGAGTGATGTTTCGGTCCATCGCCGCGTTGGCTGAAACTCCGAAGGAGGGGAACATCTTCGATTCTTATGTCGCCACCCGCACGCCATCCGGCTGGGTGACGTCACCGACTTCGCTGCCGGCGATCTACACCAGGGGCTCGGAAGGCGTCGGAGCGGCATGCACCTATAGCGAAGATTTCTCACGCTGGAGCATGTACGCATCCACCGCTGGCCAGGCAAAGATCAGTGTGACGTCGGCCTTCCAGGGCAGGCTGGATGGAGGCTTCTCCCCACTCAGCCCCACCATGGTTCCAAACTCGTCCACCCTGAAGCTCGAAATCAACTATGTGCAGGAAGGGATCTGCCAGGGAGCCTCGGCGGATAGTTCGCACCTGTTCTTCTCGATGGGCAGTAGCAGGATTGGGTTCCTACCGGGAGATCCGGTCAGTGGCAACGACGGACTCGCGTCTCAGTCCAATGTCTATGAGGCATACAGAGACGAAAGTGGCAATCCGACCGTAGAACTTCTGCAACGCGATAAGGATGGAGACATCGTTGGAAATCTTTGTGGAGCATCGATCGGGGGCATAAACTCAAACCCAGGGGCGAGAAGAGGCTCCGTATCACCCGACGCCTCCCGCGTCTACTTCTCGACATCGCCTGCACAGCCAGCCGGGGAGCCCTGTAATCCGATCAATCGCCGAATCATGAAGCGGGTTCAAACTCCTGACGGCCCGGAAATCTCTGAACTAGTCACATCTGAGTGCAACAGGGTAGCGCCAGAATGTAAAACGCTGCAGGGTGACGACTCCTACATGGGAGCATCGCAAGAAGGATCCAAGGTTTTCTTCATCACAAATCGACAGCTGGCTAACTCGGATCTCGACTCTGGATCGCAGTGCACTAGCAGTGAAACTGAAGGATGCGATCTCTATCTCTATGACGAATCGCATCCTGTGGGAAGTCGATTGACACAGGTATCGGCGGGAGAACCTGACGCGCCAACCCCCGGAGAAGGGGGTGAAGTTATGGGCTTGGGCGACTTTGCCGGAAATGGCTCGCGAGCCTATTTCGTTGCCAAAGGAGTGCTGACCTCGGCTCCGAACCAAGCCGGCGATACGGCACTGGCCGGTGAGCGCAACCTCTATATGTACGAGCGTGACGAGGCGCATCCGGGAGGTCAAATCCTCTTCATCGCAACGCTCTCCTCCGAAGACTTTGAGGTCTATTTCAACTCTCCGGGCGTGAACCTCGCCTCGGCGGCGCCTTTGCTCGGTAGTGATCGCAGCAACCAGGCAATTGGTGGCGATGGCCACATCCTCGCCTTCATCAGCTCCGCCTCGCTAACGCCTGAAGATACGGATGGCGGCGCCAGAGACATCTATAGATTCGATTCAACAACTCAAAATCTGGAACTCGTGTCGAAGGCAGCACCCGGAGGGGAAGACGGTGGACCCAGCGGCGTCACGTTGCCAAGCAACTTCGCAAACAACACTGTTCCTCGTATTTTGTTCCGTCGCTGGATGAGCGAAGACGGCGGGTCGATCGTCTTCATGACCACGGAAGGTCTGGATCCGACCGACGTCGACGGCGGGGAATCCGCATACCTATGGCGCGACGGAACGGTGACAGCTGTGGGTCAGAGTAGGAATCTGGCCCCCACGGTGAGCTTCGATGGCACCGAGGTCGTCTTCAACAGTGACGATCAGCTGCTCCCAGAAGATCGAGATGCGGCGACGGATATCTATGTGGCTAGGGCGGACGGTGGCTACCCCTTCCCAGTGCCCTCCGTTCCATGCACGGGGGAAGCATGTCAAACCCAATCCTCGCGCCCTGCGGGCCAAGGTGCGGCGTCGGACTCTTTTGTCGGCGCCGGGAATTTGACGACGCAGTCAGGCAATCGTCACAAAAAACGGCGCCACAAGAAAAAGCAACATAAGAGAAGGCACGCGCATGCAAAGCAGGCCGCTAATAAGCAGGGGGGCAACAAGTGAGCGTTCTTGTCAATAACCGGATGCTTCGCGCGCTGGGCTTGGTGTGGGTTGCTTTGGGTGTGATGGCGGCCCCGGCGCTGGCGGCTCCCTCGTGGGAGGTGTCGTTGACCAACCACCCGACGGAACTACCCCGAACTGACGAAAGGATCGTCTTCGAAGCCGTAGCTACGAACGTCGGAGACACCCCGACTTCCGGCGAGGTGACGGTTACGATAGAGCTGCCGGGAGGCGAAGAGACAACACCCTTCCGAATTAGAGGACCCCTACCTATTTCGGAAGAAGAAACACTCTCTGAACATGCAGACTTTGGCCTGCCAAATGGCTGGGATTGTTCGAAGCAGCTGGCCACAGCTCTGCTTCACGCATCGGTCACCTGCACACGGTCCGACGCTCTGTCACCGGGCGAAGACTATCCCCCTATCGTGATCGCTACCCACTTGGGAAGCGACGCGGAAAGCCCTGTCGGTACTGCCCAGGCAACGGTCTCAGGCGGAGCGGCAGCGAGTGCCAGCGACAGTGCGTCATATACGTTCACGCCTGGTCTCAGCTTTGGCATCCTCGAAGGCAGCTTTTCAGCAAAGGTCTCAGCCGTGCCTGATGGAATGCCGTTTGAGTACAAAGGTGGATGGGCTCCGGCGGCGACGATCGCCTCGGTCGGATCGGACACGCTGGAACTTTCAACCGAGGCGGTGGATTCAGGTCGGCAGCTCTTGAGCGCTGGCAGTCAGCCCTTTGAAGTTGGCCAGGAAATCAGCGGCTCGGGTATTGCGCCTGGCACGACCATCGAAGCGATAGGGCCTGGGACCCTGACGCTTTCTGCGCGAACGAGCAAGGCTGCGCAGCGCGTCGCGATTTCTTCCGGCTCGATCACAGGAACCGCGATGACAACCCTCGGTCGAGAACTGCTCGAAGTCGTAACCGCGACTGGTCAGGGAACGATGACGGCTGGCTCGAAAATTGTGACCGATGTCAGCACTGAGAGCGGAGATTTCATGGTTGGCCAGAGCCTTGTCGGCATCGGCATCGATCATACGAAGGCCGGAGGACATCCGTTCTCGGCCGGCACGGCATTTGGTCTCAATGTCCACCATGTGGATAACAACGAAGTAACCGCCCTCGAGAGCATCAAGGACACAGTTGTGGATGCCCCTCGGGGGTTTGTCGGTAACGCTCTTGCGACCCCGGAATTTTGCGACACGGTCGAAGCGGTGATTCTCGGAAGCTGTCCCGCGGAAAGCTCGGTGGGAGGCATTAATGTCTATACGACCGGCATAGAAGCCCCGCCCTATGACTCCTATGTCGCCACGGGTCCATTTGGGGGAAAGCGAGTGATCTATTCGCTGACGCCGGAATATGGCCAGCCTGCCCAGTTTGCATTCGGGTTTTTCATCGGCTTTGTCCCGTACACATTTGTCCCGGAGCTGCGCGCCGATGAAGGCTATGCCGTGAGCTTCCGAACGGCGCCAATTGTCACCACTCCGGAACTCGTGGGAGCACAGGTAACGCTGTGCAATTTTGGGGCAAATATTGAGTCGCTGGGCGGCATCAATGGCTACGGCTTGACGAGCTGCAGAAAGCCGACCGCCCCTGATGCCTATCCACATCCGTTGATCACCAATCCGACCCGCTGCTCAGGCCCGCCGCCGGCGACGGGCCTCAAAGTCGATTCGTGGCAGCATCCGGGCGATATCAAGACCGCTGATTTCTCCGCGCCGCAGATCACGGAATGCGATGCGGTCCTGTTCGAACCGGAAGCCAAACTCGAGCCGACCAATCATCAGGCTGACACGCCGACTGGTCTTGCGGTGGAAATGAAGATGCCGATCGAAGGCGTTCAGGACCCGAGCGGCGTATCGCAGGCGAACCTGGACACCGTGACGGTCACCTTCCCGAAGGGAATGACGATCAACGGCGCAGCAGCGGATGGCCTCGGTGCCTGCAGCCTGGCCCAAGTCAAGCTGCATTCAAATGCGCCCGACGAATGCCCCGCATCGTCTCGGGTGGGCCAGATCGAAATCGACACGCCGCTGATCCGCGAGACCCTCAAAGGCTCGATCTATCTCGCCAAGCAGAACGACAACCCCTTCAACTCGACCATCGGCCTCTACATGGTCTTCGACTCCCCCCGCGACGGGGTGCGGATCAAGGTCGCCGGCAAGGTCACGCCTGACCCACAGACCGGCCAGTTGGTCTCGACCTTCACCGAAAACCCGGAAGCGCCCTTCTCGCGGCTCGCGCTTCACTTCAACGAAGGCCCAAGGGCACCGCTCGTCAACCCGCCCAAGTGCGGCACCTACGCCATCCACGCGGAATTCTCGCCCTGGAGCGCCGTCAATCCTGCCAACCCGACCCCGGATGAGATCGTCGAAGATGACTCGGCCTACGAGGTCACCTCTGGCCCTGGAGGCTCGCCCTGTCCCGATGGAGCCCTCGAGCCGAAGCTGAAGGCCGGTGTCAAGGACACTCAGGCCGGGTCTAAGAGCCCGTTCGTCTTCAGCCTTTCTCGCGAAGATGGCACCCAGCGCTTCAGCAAGGTTGGCGTCACCACCCCGAGGGGCCTCACCGCCTATCTCAAGGGCATCCCCTACTGCCCGGATGCCGTGCTGGCAGGCATCTCGGCTGCCGAGGGAGCAGGGGCATCAGAGCTCTCCAGCTCGGCGTGTCCGGGGGCCAGCCAGGTAGGCACCGCTCAGGCATCCGCTGGCGCTGGGCCCGTTCCCTTCTATGCCTCCGGCAGGGTGTTCCTGGCCGGTCCCTACAAGGGCGCCCCGCTGTCGCTGGCAGTAGTGACGCCAGCGGTCGCAGGTCCCTTCGACCTCGGCAACGTGGTCGTCAGGAACCCCCTCTTCGTCGACCCAGTCACTGCCCAGGTCTCGACTGAATCGGACCCGATCCCAACCGCCCTGCACGGGATCACACTCGACGTGAGGGACATCAGGGTCAATCTTGATCGACCCGCCTTTACCCAGGCGCCGACCAACTGCGAGCCGATGGCGGTCGACGCCATGGTGAAGGGAGAAGAGGGCGCTACGGCCAACGTCTCCAGCCGCTTCCAGGTCGGCGGCTGCGAGAAGCTCGGCTTCAAGCCCAAGCTCTCCTTCCGCCTCTTCGGCGGCACGCATAGAGGATCTCACCCGCGACTGCGGGCAACTGTGAAGATGCCCACCGGTGGCGCAAACATCGCCAGCGCCTCGGTCGCATTGCCTCACTCTGAGTTCCTCGACCAGGCCCACATCAAGACGGTCTGCACCCGCGTGCAGTTCGCAGCCGATGCCTGCCCGCCAGGTTCCATCTACGGCGAAGCCGAAGCGACCTCACCCCTGGTCGATTACACGCTCAAAGGGCCGGTCTACCTGCGTTCCTCCGATCATCAGCTGCCCGACATGGTGGTGGCGCTGAGGGGGCCAGCCTCCCAGCCGATCGAGATCGACCTGGCCGGACGCATCGACTCTGTCAACGGCGGCATCCGCAGTACCTTCGAATCGGTTCCAGACCAGCCGGTCTCCTCCTTCACCCTCAATATGCGAGGCGGCAGGAAGGGCCTTTTGGTCAACAGCAGAAACATCTGCACCAGCACCCAGAAGGCGACAGCTGTCTTCAATGCCCAGAACGGCAAGTCCGCCAAGCTGCGGCCGGTATTGAAGAATGCCTGTAAGAAGTCAGTTCGTAAGGGCAAGAAGAGCAAGGGCGCAAAGCAGGGCAAGCGCCGCAGCGCCCGCTGATGAACAGGAAGACCCGTTTTGCCAGTGCCGCGATCCTGGGGGTCGTGGCGCTGGCTCTTTCTAGCTCCCTCGCCCCAGCTGAGGTAAGCCAAAAGGACGGTGTGCGAGTCAAGGTAACGGGCTCGATGAGCCCGACTGCGCTGCCACGGCAAGGCACGGCCCCGATTGCCGTCTCGGTCGCAGGCCGCATCACCACCTCGAAACAGACCGCATTCCCCAAGCTGACCGAGATCGCGATCGCGATCAACCAGTACGGCAAGCTCGACCGCAAGGGGTTGCCGCTCTGCAGGTTGGGCCACATCAATCCCTCGACTACGAGCGAGGCATTTCAGGCCTGCAAGTCCTCCTTGATCGGGGAAGGCTCCTTCTCCGCCGACGTGCGTATACCAGAGCAATCGCCCTTCCCCTCCGAAGGCAAGGTCTTGGCCTTCAACGGCAAGCTCAAAGGCAAGCCAGCGATCTTCGCCCACATCTACGGCACCAAGCCGGTCCCGACCTCCTACGTGCTGCCCTTTTCGATAACGAGCACTAGGGGCACCTTCGGGACCTTGCTCGAGGCCTCTCTCCCCCAGGTAACGGGCGAATGGGGCTACGTCACCGGGATCTCCTTGGACTTGGACCGCACCTTCTCCTCGGGAGGCAGGAAGCGCAGTTATCTGGCTGCGGGCTGTCCCGCCCCCCAGGGCTTCTCTAGGGCCAGCTTCCCGCTCGCAAAAACCACTTTCTCCTTCGATGGTGGTCTATCGCTTAGCTCAACCCTCAACAGGAGCTGCAAGGTCCGATGAACAACATCCAAAAGCACCTCACCTACGCCAACGTCACCGCCACCCTGGCTATTTTCATCGCCTTGGGCATGGGCTCGGCATATGCCGCCCAACAGCTTGCCCCCAAGTCCGTAGGCGCCAAGCAGCTGCGCCCTGGCGCTGTCACCGCCGACAAGGTGAGAAAGAGGGCGATCACCGCCCCCAAGATCGAAAGCCTTGCGATCAAGCAGGGCAAGATCGCATCCGGCGCTGTGGTCGCCGAGAAGATCGCCGACGGGGCGATCACCACCCAGAAGATCGCCGGGGATGCCGTCACCCCCGAGAAGATCCCCAACGACTCACTGTCGGGCGCGAAGGTCGACGAGGGCACCTTGAGCCAGGTGCCCACGGCCAAGGACGCCGACCACGCCTCATTTGCCGATACCTCCAATCCCGAGGCCTTCGCCAAAGTCGACGCCGAAGCCACCGTCTTTCCCGCCTACTCCAAGGGAATCGGCACGCCCGACGTAAAACAGGGCCCCGAACCTGGCATCTACTGCGTAAACATCCCCGGCTTTGTGCCAAAGGGCGCCCAGGCGACTCCTGAATACAGCGCCCACAACGATGTCTCGGTCTACGTCAAGACCGGCGGCACCGCTGCCTGCGCCTATCCAAAGGTTGAGGTGCAGACCTACAACAACGGTGGGCGCCAGAAGGAGCCGTTTTACTTCATGGCCTATCGCTGAGGATGCGATCTGGGGTGTGGAGCCTAACGACATCCCCGGCGATCGCTGCCGTGGTGGCTAGCGTCATTTGCATTTCTTCCTGTGGCGGCAGTGGAGATGGCCCGACGACGAACACACCGTTGACCGGCTCTGGGGGTGGCGAAACGCGAGAGGCCGAGCAGCCGTCGGACCAAAGCACGAGCACCAGCTCAACTGCGGAAGGCGACGAGGTAGACGGGGGCCCAGAGGATCAATCTGCTGAGGGTGGCGATGCTGACCGCGATTCTGCGGCCGAACTTCCTCCGCGCGGTGACGTTTCAGCGCAGAGTTCGGATTTCGAGAAATACAGTCGTAAGGGCAAGCTCCACTTGGCGGAATTTGGATCCGAGGGCACAGATTCCGAACGAAGTGAAATCGATCGCTTGGTTGACGCATACCTGGCCGCGATCGCGAAAGCTGACTGGGGTGAAGCCTGCTCTTACCTGTCGGTAGCGGTGAAGGACCAGCTGGCGGAATTGGCGGCGAGGCAGCGGCAAGGTGAAGATTGTGCTCAGGCACTACCCGAGTTTCTCCAGGCGATGGTTGGCCCCGAAGGCGCGGCGCCGATTTCGGCCCCCGAAGGCGTCGCCAGCTTCCGCGTTCAGGAGGGCGTGGGAGGGTTCGCCCTCTTTCACGGCAGTGACGCCACGGACCATTGGCTGGCCCTCAAGCCAGAAGACGGTGAGTGGAAGGTTCTCTCAATAGCCCCCCAGCCGTTTCTCTGAGCTAGATGGCGATGGACTTGGCGGAGCGCCTGGAGGAGCGCCGAGCTGAGCTCGAGGAGGCGATCCTCGTCCGGGTCTACGGTGTGGCGGATCCGACTGGCGTTGGCGACCCGGCCTACGTCACCGGGCTGCGAGCCGCTGTCTGCGCTGCGGTCTCATATGGCTTAGGCGCGGGTGAAGAATCAGCCGCGCCGGCGCCCGAAGCTCCAGATGCCTTGATCTTCCAGGCTCGCCAAGCCGCCAGGAATGGCGTCGGCCTGGACACGGTGTTGCGCCGCTACTTCGCCGGTTACATGCTGATCGGGGATTTTCTGATCGCAGTTGCCCAAGATGGCTCCGGCGATCGAGGAGAGGAGCTGCGCACGTTCTGGCGCGCTCTCGCCAGCCGGTTCGACCACCTGATCGAGGCCGTAGCCGCGGAGCATCGCGATGAGAGCGCGGGGGCGGCGAGGAATGCCGAGGAGCGAAGGGCTGAGCGGGTGCGCCGCCTGCTCGCCGGAGAGCTCGTCGAGGGCCCTGACCTGGGCTATGAGCTCGACGCTTGGCACCTGGGCGCGATCGTCGTTGGGCCTGGCGCGAGGGTGGGGATTCGTAACCTTGCCCGCACCTTGGACCGGCAGCTCCTCGCTGTTCCGGCAAGAGCCGGGACCATCTGGGCGTGGCTGGGGGGGCAGCGAGAAATCGACCCAGCGGATGTGCTTCGTGCCGCTGAGAGGGAGTGGCCGCCTGAGCTGATGCTCATCTTGGGTGAGCCCGGGGCGGGGATCCGGGGCTGGCGGCTCAGCCATCGTCAGGCCCGGGCGGCAGTTCCGATCGCCTTGAGCAAAGACTCCGGCCCGGTTCGCTACACCGACGTTGCCCTGCTTGCCTCGGTTCTTGCCGACGATCTTCTTGCCGAATCACTCAAGACGACCTACCTGATTCCGCTCGAGGGCGGCCGCGATGGCGGCGTATCGCTTCGCCGGACTCTAAATGCCTACTTTGCCGCGGGCCGCAATGTCACCTCAGCCGCTGCCGCCCTTGGCACGAGTCGCCGCACGGTGGCGAATCGCCTGGCCGCAGCGGAAGCGAGAATCGGCCGACCCCTAGACGCCTGTGCGGCCGATCTCGAGACAGCATTGAGGCTCGCGGAAATGGAGACGGAAAGGGTCCCAAATCGCGAAGCGCAGTGATCACATTTACCTGGTTATCGGCTAGCCAGGCTCAGAGACTCACATGAGGTGGTGGGCCATCACGGTGCACCAAGACCATGGAGTTCTAAGAGAGGAATTTAAGTGCGAATTATGAGAGCTACGACATTGGCGGCAGCAGCTTTGTGCGCCCTGGCTGTGCTTGCCTTGCCGGCCATCGCCTCGGCCAGCAACTGGAAGAAGAGCGGCAGCGAACTGACGCAGACCGAATCACAGTGGTCGAACAGCGGCATGCCGCTGACCACCGAAGCCAATATCTCGATCGGCGGAAGCTTCAACGTCGCCGGAGGCCTCAACTGTGAAGTACTCGGCTCGATGAGCCTCGAACCCGGCTATGGCACGGGACGGGTCAAATCCTTCATCTTGCCGGCCGGTTGGTGCAAAATCAGCGGCAGCCTCAAAGCCCTCGGCTGCACCTCGGTGACCTCGGCAACGGCCACGCTTCCCGTCGCCCACTTCATTGGGAATTTCGGCGAAGGTAAAAAGGCGATCAGCATCCTGAACAACAAAATCACCTACGTTCTTGCTGGTGGTGGGTCCTGTCCCAAAGAAGTAGTCATGACCGGGAGCCTCAAGGCTACGCCGGACAGTGAAACGGCAATCAAATCGCTCACCTTCTCCGGTGAACTGGAAAGCAGCGTTGCAGGAGTCAGTGGTGCCGCCAGCGGTTCCGTGATCCTTCTCTCCGGTGCTGGCGGGTATGGATTCATGTCAGCAGAAGCGGTGAACCTAAGCGGCTCGATTGACTACATACTCGCCGGCTGCTCGCTGAACAGCCAGATTGTCCTCGACCCCGGCAGCACGGGCAAGGTCGTCTCATTCTCCCTGTCGAGCTGTGTCGGCAAGAGCTTCTGGAATGGATGCACCATCTCGTCTACGACCGCGAACGGGCTTCCCTGGACCGCTCGGGACGAAGGCTCATTCATCAAGCTCGAAGGAGTCAGCATCACCCCAACGGTGAACTGCGGGGGCGGTAGCCCGGGCCCAGTGAAATTCACCGGTGATCTCAATCTCAATCCGAACAAAGCCTCGGCGATCAGCAGCACGACGATCAGCGGATGGCTGAAAGGCGCGAGCACGGAAGTGTCAACCAGCGGCTCTCTCAACTGGAGCCCCGCGGCTGTCTTTGGTCTTTAGCAACCAGAGGCGCAAGTAGAAATCTGTGCTCCTGCAGCAATATGGAAACGGGGTCGCGCATACGCGCGGCCCCGTTTTCTTTGTACGAGGACTCGCTAGCGGAAGGGCTGCGGGGTGGTGGAGAGAATCAGCCACCTGCCGTCCTGGACCTTCATCGCCAGCCAGTGGTCTTCGCCGTCGCTGCCGTGGAAGAGGGCGAAGCCGGCTCCTTCGCCGGCGCGACCGCCCTCTTGGATCCGCAGGCTGGCGATGCCTTCGGGAGCATAGATCGGCGATCCGCTACCGCCTTCACCGGCAAGTGGTGATTTGGCGAACGCGGCCAAGGTTTCTGCGCATCCACCCGAGGTGTTGGTGAGCTGCTGCAGCTGCGCTTTGATCTCAGCCAAGAGGTATTCACAGGCCTTGTCCCATTCTTCGCCACCGTAGGCCTGCAGGTAAGAGGTGACGGTCGCTTGCGCTTCACCCGTGTCCCCGCTGGTTGCCTCGTCGCCAAATTCGGCGAGATGGAGCTTGCCCTTGGCGCTGTACTTCTGGAAAGGCGCACTGTTGGTGGACACCTTTCCGCGTTTAGGGAGGTCGCGGGATGCACGGGATTTTTGCTCTTCGGCGGAACCGCCGCCAGTGTTCGCTTCGTCGCTCTGCCCGTTGCTCGTGCCGTCGCTCTGTCCTTCGCTTCCGTCTGTGCCGTCGTCGGCAGATCGGCTTTCGCCTTGATCTTCGGGCGTGCTGGACGTGGTGCCACTTTCGCCGACTGTCGCGTCGCTCGTCGACGTCGTTGAGTCATCGCTTCCACCGCAGGCGGTGAAGGAGAAGACGACGATCAGGAAGGCGGCGAGGACCGCGACAGACTTCAAAAGCGACGATGTGCGAACCGGGCCATTTATAGCCATGAAGGCTACCAGTCGCCTGCCGGCAGGAAGCCTCTCTACCCTGCGTTATGTATGCGCCGTGGGAGGCTGATAGCTGGGTTGGCCATTGCGGCGTTGATCGTCGCGACGCTCGCCTCCGTCGTCCACGCCGAGCTGACCGAGCGCGGCGATCTCTTCGTCCGTTTCAAGGGCGGCATTGATCCCAACGCACTGCCGCGCACTCATCTGGCGCCGATCGCGGTCAGCGTGGCAGGCACGGTCAAAACGCTCTCCGGGCAGCGCCCACCGGCGCTGCGGATGATCCGGATCGAGCTCAACCGGGGCGGGGTCCTCGATTCGCGTGGGCTGCCCGACTGCCACTACCGCAACCTGGTGGCCACCTCGCCCGCCCAGGTGATGGACGCTTGCGGTGGGGCCCTGGTCGGCAACGGCGCCTACAGGGCCAGGACTGCCTTCCCTGAACAGGAAACGTTCCCCTCGGAAGGGAAAATCCTCGCCTTCAACGGGCGCTACGAAGGTCACGAAGCGATCCTCGCCCATATATATGGGGGCAACCCGGTGCCGATCACGCGGATCATCGTCTTCCGCATCCACAGGACGGCGGGGACGTTCGGCACGATCCTCACCGGCAACCTGCCCGACTCTCTCAACCACTACGGCTACGTCGTCGGCATTTACCTCAAGCTCTTCCGCCGCTACGCCTTCCACGGCGAACGCCGCAGCTACATCAGCGCCGCCTGCGCTGCCCCGGCGGGCTTCGGCATCGCCACCTTCCCCTTCGCCCGCGCCTCGATGAAGTTCGCCGACGGCCGCCGCCTCTCGAGCACGCTGACGCGCAGCTGCCGGGTGAGTTCCTAGGCTGTGCTCGTCTCCGGTACGTAGCTCGATCTTCGGGAACGGCCTCTATCCTTGGCGGGTGGACGAGGCCGAGGCAAAGCGAGTTCGACGACTGCCGCCCGGCCCACACGGCCTGCCGCCGGAGCTGGTCGAGCGCAACCAGCGCGAACGGCTGATCGCGGCGATGGCGGAGGTGTGTGGGGAGCGGGGCTACGTCGAGGCTTCGGTAGCGGAGGTGTCAAAGCGCGCGGGGGTATCGACGGCGAGCTTCTACCGCCAGTTCAAGGACAAGCGCGAGTGCATGCTGGTCAGCTTCGAGGAGCTGTTCGGGAGGTTGTGCGAGGCGATCGCCGGGGCCTGCCCGAGGGGCGCGGAGCCGGCCGAGCGAGCGCGGGTGGGTGCGGCAGCCGCAGCCGCCCTGCTTGCCGTTGACGCGCCGGCTGCGAGCCTACTCAGCGTCGAGATCCTCGCCATCGGGGCGGAGGGCGTGCGCGCCCAGCACGCGGCGATCGAGCGCCTTGCTGAACACGTTCGGGGCGCTGACGGTGCTCCCCGGTCCCCTTCGGTTCGCCCGCCGGACGCCGCCTGGGCCTGCGTCGCGGCGATGGTCGCGCTTGTGGCGCGCTGCGTCGCCGCCGGCAAGCCCGTCGAGGCGACCGAGCTCGAATCGCTAGCGGAGGTGCTCTGAGGAAGCTCTGAGGAAACGACCTCCTTTCTCCCGAAAACGTTCATCTTGACTTTGTGAAAGTCATCGTTTACGGTGTCAATCGTCGTCCCTGAACGGACGGCGTCAGCAGCACCACAGGGACATAACCGAGCCTCGAGGAAGCCGCAAAGGGAAGCGGCGGGCAGAGGGGCTCACGGGACAAGGAGAGAGATCTAGATGTTCTCGACGCTACGCACGCGCTTTGGCATCCCCGGAGTCATCTCTGTGATGGCCCTGGTCTTCGCCATGTTCGGCGGCGCTTACGCCGCCAACAACTCAGCTTCAGGCGGTGGCAAGGCCACCGCCAGCGCCAAGGCCAAGCAAGGCCCCCGCGGCAAGACCGGCAAGACCGGCCCAGCTGGGCCCGCAGGTCCCGCCGGGCCGGCTGGCGCCAAGGGCGACACCGGCGCGGCCGGCTCAAACGGGAGCAACGGCTCCCCGGGCTCCCCCGGCGCGGCGGGCAAATCCGTCCTCACCGAAGCCGCCAGCCCGGCCGAATGCAGCGAAGGCGGAACAAAGTTCAAAGTCGAAGGCTCCGCCACTTCCAGTCACGTCTGCAACGGGACCAACAGCTCCGGCGGCGGCTTCCCCGAAACGCTTCCCCCTGAAACGACCGAGACTGGAGTTTGGAGTGCCACCGCCAGTATGGAGCGCAGCGAACCTGAGGGAGTGCACGCGGTTATCAGCTTCCCGCTTCCGCTGGAAGCGGCGCTGAGCGGAACATCCGTTCATTACGTCGACATGCTTGGAAAAGAGGAAGGTAGCGACTCCGAGCAATGTCACGGGACGGTGACGACACCACTCGCCGAACCCGGTCACCTATGTGTATACGAAGCAACCGGCGGCGCAAAGTTGTTCGCCCCTCCCGAAGCGTCTAACGGGAGCATCCTTAAACCGGTAGACGGGGAACAAGGCGGCGCGGGTAAGGCTGGGGCGCTCTTGCTTCTCGTTTTCAAAGCAGGAACACCGGATGGAACGGCGCCAAGCGTCTTTGGCACTTGGGCGGTAACGGCGCCCTAGCGTCTCGCTCTAACTGTGCCCCGGACAGCGTCGGCCGTCCGGGGCACACCATCACGAAATGAACACCTTCATTCAGAGACGCAACGCAGGCCAAGGAGACCGCCAGATGACACCTCAAGCGACTACAGGCATTACGAGGCCATTCAGCCTTCGCCGCTACACGATGACGGCGGTCTCCTTCGTAGTGACACTGCTGGCATCACTCAGCCTCGCCAGCCAGGCCTCGGCGCTGTCAGCCCTGAACCAAACGGCCGAATTCGGATCAGACGGCACAGCCGGGAGCACCTTTGATCGACTGCACTTCCTTGACGTGAATCAGGAAAACGAGCTGCTCTACGTGCTTGAGGATCAGGGCGACAGCGCGTTCGGATTTAGCCTCATCCATGGCTACGACGTGTCGTCGCCCGGTGTTTTCGACCCGATCAGCGGCAATTTTCCGCTTGAAGGGCCACCTTCCTTTGAGGCAGCGATCTCCGTCGACAACACCAATCTACCCTCAGCGGGCAATATCTACTATTCCTCGAATTACAGCAGCGTGCAAAGCAGTAAAGGAATCGCCTTCGGGTTCGATTCAAGTGGTAACGCGTTCGGCGGCAACTTCCCGGTTCAACTTCCTCCGGGCAGCGGCGGAGGATTCCGCGGCGTAACCGTCGGTCCCGCCGGAAGCCTTTGGCTTGCCGTTCTTCCTAACAACAATTTTCCTATCAGCAGCATTCGCAAGTACAGCTCCAGCGGCGTCTTTCAAGAAACGATAAGCACTGCGGCCCAAGGAGAGGTCGGCAACGCGATGGCCTTCGATTCCAACGGGGATCTGTATGCAGTCAGCTTTCCCCAACGCTTCGATCAAGGCAGCTCGCTCTGGAAATACACCGCAGCCAGTGGCTACTCGTCATCGAGCGAGGTCATTCCCGCTTCCTCGGAGGTATGGGACGTAGCCGTCGATGCCAACCGCTACGTCTACGTCGTCAAGCCCCACAACGTGACGATCCTGGACCCGAGTGGCAAACCGGTCTACACCTTCGCCTCCGATCCCAGCGCCGAGTACAGGGCGATCGCGATCGATGAAACCAGCGGCGACGTCTTCCTCACCGATCAGAGCTCAGAAAGGGTCCGGGTCTTCTCTCCCTCGGGCCCATTGGCACTCCTCACCGTCGATGCGGCCTCGGAGATAAGGGCCACCCACGCGACCCTCAGCGGCTCGGTCAACCCAGAAGGCACGACGATCACCGAGTGCAGCTTCGAATACGGCACCACCGACAGCTACGGCAATACGGCGCCGTGCGAAGGCGCGATCCCCGCCGATACGAGCCCCCACGCCGTCAGCGCCACCCTCAGCGGCCTCCTCTCGCAGGGTGTGACCTACCACTACCGCCTCGTGATCAAAAACGCCGGCGGCCCGGTGGTCTCCGATGACAACACCTTCGTCTCGGGCGAGATTGCGACTACCGCGGCGCCGAGCGCGCTTACCGACTCAAGTGTGACCCTGAACGGAGTAGCCAAGCCCGATGGCTCCACTCTCAGCGATTGCCAGTTCGAATACGGCACCACGCCGCTCTACGGAGCGAGCAAGCCCTGCACCCCGGCGGCCGGCTCGATCCCCGCCGATGAGAACGAGCACCCGGTGAGCGCCACCCTCAGCGGCCTGGTGGCCCAGGGCACCTACCACTACCGCCTCGTCATCACCAACGCCAACGGCAGCTTCGCCGGCAAGGACGAAGCCTTCGCCGTCCTCGGCCCGCCGCTGGTCACCGAAGAGGAAGCCGCCCCGGTGGGGGAGAGCACGGCGACGCTGCTGGCGCAGGTCGACCCCAGGAGCTCTGCCACCGGTTATCACTTCGAGTGGGGTACCGACTCCTCTTACGGCAATCGTGTTCCTGCCGAAGGCGAGATCTCGGCCGGCTCGGGGAGCTCGGCGGTAGCGGCAAGCACCGATCTATCGGGTCTCTCGGGTGGAACCACCTACCACTTCCGGGTCGTCGCCACCAACGCCTCAGGTACTACCAACGGCCCCGATCAGATCTTCAGCACCTTCCGGCCCAACTCCTCCTGTCCCAACGCGGTGATCCGCGCTGCGCAGGTCTCCACCGCCTTCCCCGAAGGCACGATCCACCTGCCCGACTGCATGGCGCTGGAGAAGATCAGCCCGCAGAGGAAGTTCAATCAGAGGAGCGGCGAACCGCGGTTCTCGCCGAGCGGCGATCGGGTCCAGTTCTTCGGCGAAGGGGCCTTGGTCGGGACGCCGAGCCTCAACTTCGTGGGCAATTCCTACATGTCGACCCGCGGCCCGTCGGGCTGGACGCCCCAATACATCATGCCACCGGCTGAATACTCGGCGGGCTACGTAACCGGCGGGGAGCCCTGCGCCTACACGCCGGATTTCTCGCACTGGACAACCTGGTTCTCGACGGACCTCCAATCCCAGCTGGGAATCACGACGCCTTTCCGGGCGACGCTTGGTGGCGACTTCTCGCCGATCGGTCCCTCCGTGCAACCGCTCAGCGGTGGCATTCAGGGCAACTCCGGCACAATCGGCGCAATAAAGCAGGGTGCCTGCGAGGGATCTTCAGCAGATGCGACGCGACTCTTCTTCAACATCTGGGATGCCGCCTACCTACCGGATGATCCTCAGCCCGTCACGAACGGTGACAGCAGGAGCGGCGCCGGCAACGTCTACGAGGCCTATCTCGATGATGAAGGCACGCCGTCGCTCAGGCTCCTGCAGCGCGACCGTGACGGCAACGTCGTCGGCGGGCGCTGCGGCGCCCGGGTCGGTGGGGGCGAAAACAACCTACCGCGCTACCGCGGCTCAGTCTCGACCGACGCCTCGCGCGTTTACTTCACCACCCGTCCCTCCCAACCCGAAGGACCCGTCTGCGACGACTCGGCCAACAAGCGGCGGATCATGGCGTGGCAGGACACGCCAACCGGCCCGACGATCGCACCCCTCTTCTCCTCGGAGTGCACGCGGGTATCGCCGCCTTGCTCGAGCGCAGATGGAGACGACGAGTACCAGGGCGCCTCACAGGAAGGGACGAAGGTCTACTTCAGCACCACCCGCCAGCTGACCAACTCCGACCTCGACACGACCACCGACCTCTACCTCTATGACGCCTCGCAACCCGAAGGCCAGCGCCTGACCCAGGTATCGGCCGGTGACGCCACCAACCCCACACCGGACAAAGACAGCGGTTATTTGGGCCTGGCCGACTTCTCCGGCGACGGCTCGCGCGCCTACTTCGTCGCCAAAGGCGTGATGACTACCGCGGTCAACCGCGCCGGGCAGCAGGCCCAACTAAACAAGCCCAACCTCTACCTGTACGAGCGGGACGCGGCGCACCCGAGCGCGACGACGAGCTACATCGCCACCCTCTCCACCGGGGACACCCCGACTTGGGCCGAAGCGCCTGGCGCGCAGAACGAAGCGAAGGCCGTGCCGCGCCTCGGCGCGGATGTCGAAGACCTCTCGGTGGGCGGCGACGGGCGCATCCTGGTCTTCGCTACTCGCGCCGCGCTCGCCACCGATGATGAAGACGGCGGCGAACTCGACATCTACCGCTATGACTCGCTCACGGGACTGCTGCAGTGGGTGAGCAGGGCCATTGCCGGCGGTGCCGGCAACGCGGCCTCGCCGGTGACGCTAAGAAGCGGAGGAGAAGAAGCGGCGGGTGCTCAGGGCGTCTCCATCAATCGAATGGTCAGCGAGGACGGCCGCACGATCGTCTTCGCAAGCGACCAGAGCCTGGATCCCAACGACGATGATGGCAAAAGCAGCACTTACATCTGGCGCGACGGCTCGGTGACGGGGATCCCAACGACGATTACCCCGTCATCTTTTCCTGGCTCGGTGAGCATGTCCGGCGATGAGGTCGGCATCACTTCTGCGGCGAAGCTCCTCCCTGAAGACGGCGACGCCGTCAACGACGCCTACATCCTGCGCGCCGGGGGCGGCTTCCCGATCATCGTGCCGCCGGCACCCTGTGAGGGGGAAGCCTGCCAGGGCACGCCCTCGCCCCGCCCGGCAGAGCTGGGTGCAACAAGCGAGGCGCCCACAGCCGGCAACGCCAAGGAATCACCGCCGCGCCCCTGCAAGAAAGGCTCGGTGCGAAGGCACGGCAAGTGCGTCAAGCCAAGGGCCAAGAAAAAACACCACAAGCGGGCAAAGCGAGCCGGCCACAAGCAGGGAGGTCAGAAATGAGCATCTTCAGAACCCGCAACGCGCTCACGGCATTGGGACTCGCTGTCTTCTTGCTTGGCCTGAGCTCCGCATCCGCCCTTGCCGCGCCGGAGTTGAAACTCGCGTTGACCAACACGCCGAAGACCATGCCGCGTACCGACGAAGCGGAGATCTACACGGCGGCGGTGACCAACGTCGGCACCGAAGCGACGAGCGGGCCAGTCACCCTTACCTTCGACCTTCCCAGCGGTGAAGAAACGCTGCCGATCTACGTTCACCGTCCCGGGTTCGACCAACTTCAAACTCCTCCCACGCCTTGGGAGTGCCTGAGGCAGTTCCCGCAGGAAGGGGTCAACGCTAAGGTCATCTGCACCAACTCGCTTCCGATCGCAACCGGCGTCGACTACGACCCGATCGCCGTCAACGTGTTTCTCGGGGCGGATGCCCCCGATATAGGCATCGCCAAAGTCACCGTCTCGGGCGGCGGTGCGGCGACGGTGAGCAAAGAAGCCAAATACACTTTCACTCCGGGCATCCCCTTCGGCGCGATCCCGGGCGACTTCGCGGCAAAAGTCAGCGATGAAGCCGGCAACGACTACACCAAGGCCGGCGGGCATCCCTACTCGGCCTACGCGAGGTTCGGCTTCACCCACCACCTCACCGTGCAGCAGGAAGTCATGCCCAACGAGCAGGTCAAGGACGTGGTCGTCGATGCGCCGCGCGGCTTCGCCGGAAATGCGCTGACGGTCTCCGAATACTGCCACACGATGGAGGAGGTGCTGCTGGGGATCTGTCCTGCCGCGAGCGCGGTGGCGGGGATCACTGTCTACGCGCCCGCAACCGGCTCAAACGGCGAAATCCCGCCTTATCCCGGCGGCAACCCACCGCCCTCCGAAGAGGTGATCTACTCGATCGAACCGGAATTCGGCCAGCCGGCGCAGTTCGCGTTTGGCGTGCTCGGCCTCGCCTCGGTCACCTTCGTTCCTGAGGTGCGCCCGGAGGAAGGCTATGCGATCAGCTTCCGCACGGCGCCGGTTCCGCAGGTGCCGCATTTCTACGGCGCTGAACCAACGCTCTGCGGTTTTGGGGCAAAGGTCGGGGGACTAGGTGGGCGTAGTTTCGTCGGCTGTCGAGCCCCCGATGAACCAGGCGCTAACTCAGCGCCCCTGATCACCAACCCGACCCGCTGCTCGGGCCCGCCGCCGACGACCACCCTGCGACTCGACTCCTGGCAGCACCCCGCCGACGTCAAGACCTATGACTTCAGCTCGCCGCAGATCACCGACTGCGACACGATCAAATTCGAACCGGAGGCGGAGCTGCAGCCGACCAACCACGAAGCCGACACCCCGACCGGCCTCGGGGTAGAGATGAAAATGCCGATCGACGGGGTTCTCTCCAACACAGGTGTCTCCCAGGCCAACCTCGACACGGTCACGGTCAGCTTCCCCAAGGGGATGTCGATCAACGCCGCCAGCGCCGACGGGCTCAATGCCTGCTCGCTGGCTCAGGTGAAGCTGCGCTCCAACGCAGCGGATGAATGCCCGGAGTCCTCACGGGTCGGCCAGATCGAAATCGAGACGCCGCTGATCAGGGAAACGCTCAGGGGCTCGATCTACGTCGCTAAGCAAAACGAAAACCCCTTCAACGCCACGATCGGCCTCTACATGGTCTTCAGCTCGAAAAGAGACGGGGTGACGGTGAAGATCGCCGGCAAGGTCGCGCCTGATCCGGAGACCGGGCAGCTGGTCTCGACCTTCACCGAAAACCCCGAATGGCCCTTCTCCAGGTTGGCGCTTCACTTCACCTCGGGACCGAGGGCGCCGCTGGTCAACCCGCCTAAGTGCGGCACCTACGCGATCCACGCCGAGTTCAGCCCCTGGTCGGCGGTCAACCCGGCCAACCCGACCGAGGATGAGATCGTCGAGGACGACTCGACCTACGAGGTCACCTCCGGACCAAACGGCTCGCCCTGCCCCGAGAACCCTCTGCAGCCGAAGCTGAAGGCGGGGGTCAAGGACAACCAGGCCGGCTCCAAGAGCCCCTTCGTCTTCACCTTGAGTCGCGAGGACGGCACCCAGCGCTTCAACAAGATCGAGGTCACCACCCCCAAGGGGCTGACCGCCTACCTCAAGGGCGTCCCCTACTGCTCTGACAACGCCCTGGCGGCGATCTCAGGCGCAGAAGGAGCAGGCGCCACCGAGAAGGCCAACCCCTCCTGCCCGGCCGCCTCACAGGTCGGCACCTCACAAGCAGGAGCCGGATCGGGGCCGTATGCCTTCTATGCCCCCGGCAAGGTCTACCTAGCCGGCCCCTACAAGGGCGCCCCTGTCTCCCTCGCTGTCATCACCCCGGCGATCGCCGGTCCCTTCGACCTCGGCAACGTGATCGTCCGCAACCCCCTCTACGTCGACCCCGTAACCGCCCAGGTGCGGGCCGAATCGGACCCGATCCCGACCTCCCTGCACGGCATCGTCTTGAACGTCCGTGACATCAGGGTCGCCCTGGATAGGCCCAACTTCACCGCGGCGCCGACCAACTGCGAAGCGATGGCAGTCGATGCCCACGTCAGTGGCCTGGAAGGCTCGAGCGCATCGCTCTCCGATCGCTTCCAGGTCGGTGGCTGCGAGAAGCTCGCCTTCAAGCCCAAGCTCTCCTTCCGCCTCTTCGGCGGTACCCACCGGGGAAGCCACCCAAGACTAAGAGCAACCGTGACGATGCCACCCGGTGGCGCCAACATCGCCTCCGCTTCTGTCGCCCTGCCTCACTCCGAGTTCCTCGACCAGGCCCACATCAAGACCGTCTGCACGAGGGTGCAGTTCGCCGCCAAGGCCTGTCCCGCGGGATCGATCTACGGCGAAGCCGAAGCCACATCGCCCCTGGTCGACTACACCCTCAAAGGTCCGGTCTACCTGCGCAGCTCCAACAACCAGCTGCCCGACATGGTGGTGGCCTTGAGGGGACCCGCCTCCCAGCCGATCGAGATCGACCTGGCAGGTCGGATCGACTCGGTCAACGGTGGGATCAGGAGCACCTTCGAGACGGTCCCAGACCAGCCGGTCTCCTCCTTCACCTTGAACATGCGAGGCGGCAAGCAGGGACTCTTGGTCAACTCCCGCAACATCTGCGGGGGGACCCAGAAAGCGACCGCCGTCTTCAAAGCCCAAAACGGCAAGTCGGCCAAGCTGCGGCCGGTATTGAAGAACGCCTGCAAGAAGTCAGAGCGCAAGGGCAAGAAGAACAAAAGCAAGAGCAAGGGCGCGAAGAAGCGCCACGCCAGCCGCTGATGGGAAGGACATCCCGCATCACCAGCGCCGCGATCCTCGCGATTGCGGCGCTGGCCTTCTCCTCCCTCGCAACGGCCGAGGTCTCTCAAAAGGACGGCGTACGGGTCAAGGTCACCGGCTCGATGGCCCCGACCGCACTGCCGAGGAACGGCACCGCCCCGATCGCCGTCTCGGTAGCCGGTGACATCTCGACCTCAAAGCAGACCTCCTTCCCGAAGCTGACCAGGATCGCGATCGCGATCAACCGCAAGGGCAAGCTCGACAGAGGTGGCCTTCCCCTCTGCCGGATCGGCCACATCAACCCCTCCACCACCAGTGAGGCCCTTCAAGCCTGCCGCCCGGCCCTGATCGGCGAAGGCAGCTTCTCCGCCGACGTCCGGATCCCCGAGCAGTCCCCCTTCCCCTCCGAAGGCAAGGTCTTGGCCTTCAACGGCAAGCTGCGAGGCAAGCCGGCGATCTTCGCCCACATCTACGGGACCAAGCCCGTCCCCACCTCCTACGTCCTCTCCTTCTCGATCACCAAGACCAAGGGGACTTACGGGACCCTGCTCGAAGCATCGCTGCCGCAGGTCACCGGCGAATGGGGCTACGTCACCGGGATCTCCTTGGACTTGGATCGCACCTATTCCTCAGGCGGCAAGCAGCGCAGCTACCTCTCCGCCGGCTGCCCGGCTCCCAAGGGCTTCAACAAGGCCGCCTTCCCCCTGGCCAAGACCACCTTCTCCTTTGACGGCGGCCTCTCGCTTAGTTCAACCCTCAACAGGAGCTGCAAGGTCAGATGAAGACACTTCGATCCCACCTCACCTACGCCAACGTGGTTGCCACCCTCGCCCTCTTCATCGCCCTGGGCATGGGCTCTGCCTATGCGGCTCAGCAGCTTGCCCCCAAGTCGGTTGGCGCAAAGCAGCTACGGCCAGGTGCTGTCACCGCCGACAAGCTGCGCAAGAAGTCGGTGACCGCCCCCAAGATCGAAAGCCTGGCGATCAAGCAGGGCAAGATCGCCTCAGGTGCAGTCACCGCTGAGAAGATCGCCGACGGGGCGGTGACTGCTGCCAAGCTTCCAAGCGCGGTGATCGGCAACGAGAAGATCGCCGACGGCTCGGTGACCGGGGAAAAGGTGGTGGAGAGCTCGCTCTCACAGGTGCCTTCTTCAAAGAACGCAGATCACGCCACCTTCGCCGACTCCTCAAACCCCGAGGCATTCGCCAAAGTCGGCGATGAGGCAACCGTCTTCCCCGGCTTCTCCAAGGGAATCGGCACCGCTGACGTCAAAAACGGACCGCTGCCTGGGATCTACTGCATCAACGTCCCCGGCTTCGTCCCCAAGGGCGCCCAGGTCACCCCGGAATTCACCACCCCCTCCCGTGTCGTCGCCCAGGTCAAGCTCTCCTCGGAAAACTGCGAATACCCGAGGGTCGAAGTCCGCGTCTACAACAACGAACAGCTGACCAAACAGCCGTTCTTCTTCGTGGCTTACCGGTAGTTTTTCCCGAGCGGGAAAATTAAGCTGCCTGAGGGCTGAAATAGCAACAATTTTCCCGAGCGGGATAAATAGGCCGTTTGCGTGCTTGGTTAGGCTAATTTAGCCCGAACGGGAAAATGGATCGGACCTTGATCGACAGCTATGAGGCGCTCGGGTCGCTGGTCAGAGCACGACGGAATGAGCTCAGGCTCAACCAGACTGAGCTGGCCGAGGTGGCCGGGACGACGCTGCGCTTCATCAGCGAACTGGAGCGGGGCAAGCGGACCGCTCAGCTCGATGGCGTTTTCCGCGTGCTCGCCGCGCTTGGCATCGACCTTGAAGCGCGGACGCAGTGAGCGACGGGCTCGACGTTTACCTGCATGGTCAGCGGGCGGGCAGGCTGGAGCGCAAATCGCAGGCGCGCTTGAGCTTTGCCTACGCCGATAAGTGGATCGAGAAGAAGAGCGCGCCAATATCGCTGAGCCTGCCGCTGCGCGAGGGGGTCTATGGCCACGATGAATGCGCGCCCTTCTTCGAGGGCCTGCTGCCGGAGGGGGATTTCCTCAAAGCGATCTCACGCACTCTGCACGTTTCCGCGCGCAACTCCTTCCAGTTGCTTGCCGAGCTCGGTGGTGAGTGTGCTGGGGCGATCTCGGTCGGCCCGATCGGCGGGCCGGTGCCCGGGCAGGCGGAGCACCCCCCGCGGTGGCTCAGCGAGAGCGATCTGGCCGAGCTGCTCACTGACCTCCCCGATCGGCCCCTGCTCGGCAGCATTGACGAGGAGGACGGGGTCCGAATCTCCCTGGCCGGCGCCCAGGACAAGGTTGGAGTCCTCTTCGACGGGGAGCGCATCGGGCTCAGCCAGGGGTACCCGCCCAGCACCCACATCGTCAAGGCGCCGATCCCCGGCGTCAACGATCCCATCGCCAACGAGGCCTTCTGCATGGAGCTCGCCGCCATCGCCGACCTCGACGCCGCCCGCGCCGAGCCGCGCACCGCCGACGGCCACGAGTACCTGCTCGTCCAACGCTACGACCGCGACAAGGGCGCCGAGCCGGACGGTCGCCTCCACCAGGAGGACCTCTGCCAGGCGCTTGGGCTGGTGCCCGCGGTCAAGTACGAAAACGAGGGCGGCCCGAACGTCGCCGACTGCGCGCAGCTGATCCACCGCCACTCCGCTGCCCCCGCGCGCGACATCATCGCCTTCCTCGATGCGCTGGTCTTCAACTTCCTGATCGGTAACAACGACGCCCACTCGAAGAACTACTCGCTGCTGCTCGACGGGCCCGGCGCGATCCGCATCGCGCCGCTATACGACCTGCTCTCGATCGCGGTGATCGATGGGGCCAGCCGCAGGCTGGCGATGAAGTACGGCGGCGAGAAGCGCCCCGGCTATTTGCGCCGTCGGCACCTGCACCGCTTGGCAGGTGAACTCGAGGTCCGCCCGTCCCTGGTCGAGCGGCGAGCGCTGGAGATGATCGACCGCATCCACGCCTCGATCGATGAGGCGCGCCGCGCCCTGCCGGCCGAGTTCCAGGATCGGTCCATCCTCGAGCAGATCACCCGGGTCATCGCCGATCGCTCGCTGCGCTTGCGGAAAGCGCCTTCCGAACCGGAGTGAGCGGCAAAAGAGCCCTTGACCTGGACGCGATTCCATACGAACATACGTTCGTATGGAGGTTGCCTGCGTCCTAATCCCCAAGCCCGCGCTCGCCGACCCGGTTGAGGCCGGTGAGCTGACCGAGGGACTGCTGCGCCGACTTGAGAGGATCGGCGCCGCGGTCGAGTCGGAGCGGGCCGGGGAGGCGTTCTTTGCCCTCGATGGGTTGCGTGGGATCCACGGGGGCGAGAGCGCCGGGGTGCTGGCGGCGGCGCGGCGAGAGGCGGAGATCGAGGTGCGGATCGGGGTTGCGCCCACCCGCTTCGCCGCCCACGCCGCCGCGCAGCGGGAGGCGATCGTCCCACCGTCGGCCGCGGGCGACTTCCTGGCAGCGCTCCCCGTCTCGACGCTGGTCGGCAGGCTTGTGCTGTCGCCGCGCGAGGCGGGGAGCCTGATCGAGACGATGCGGCGGCTGGGGATCGAGGCGCTGGGCGACCTTGCGGCGCTCTCCCCGGCCCGCATCGCCGATCGCTTCGGGCCCGCGGGGTTAGAGGCGCTGCAGCTTGCCCGCGGCGAAGAGGCGCCGCTGCGACCGCGCCGCCCGCATGAGGAGCTGGCCGAGCAAGTCGAGCTGCCCGAAGGGGCCGCTGGCGGTCAGCTCGAGCACGCCCTGAAACTGCTCGTCGCCCGGCTGCTCGCGGCGCCGCAGCGCAAGGGGAGAACGGTGCTGGGGCTGCGCCTCGGCGCCGTGCTCAGCGGCGGCGGCAGCTGGAGCGTCGATCAGGGGCTGGGGCGCCCGACCGCCTCGGCGCAGACTCTGGGCGCGGTGCTGATGCCGCGGCTGGAGGCGCTGCCGGGGCCGGTTGCCGCCCTGCGCCTGCGGGCGCTCGGCCTCGGCCCGCCGGTCGGCGACCAGCTCGAGCTCTCGGTCCACGGCTGCGAGCACCGGCGCCGCCGCCTCGGCGAGGCGATCCGCGAGGTCCGCGCCGCCCAGGGCGGCGACTCGCTGCTGACGATCGTGCCGCTCGACTCCGCCTCGCGCTTCCCCGAGCGCTGGGCGATGCTGACCCCGAGCCCGGATCGATGACGCCCGGCTTGCGGCGGCTGTACGTGCCGCGACCGGCGAGGGTCGAGGCCGATTCGGCGGGGAAGCCGCTCACGGTCGACGGGATCGCGGTCGAGGCGGTGCGCGAGGAGTGGGTGGTCGAGGACCGCTGGTGGACGCCGCACCCGCTCGGCCGCCACTACTTCGAGCTGCTGCTGGCCGATGGCCGCAACACGGTCGTCTTTCGCAGCATCGTCAGCAGGCGCTGGTACCGGCAGCGCGCCTGATGGCGCCGGCCGCTTCCTACATCGAGCTGCACGCTCACTCGGCCTTCTCCTTCCTCGACGGGGCCTCGACCCCGGCCGAGCTGGCGGGGGCCGCGGCGGAGCTGGGCTACTCGGCCTTCGCCCTGACCGATCACGATGGGATCTGGGGCTCGATGGAGCTCGTCGACGCTTGCAGGGGGCTCCCGGTCCGGCCGATAACCGGCGCCGAGATCACGGTGGGGAGCGCTCACCTCACCCTTCTCGCCGAGGACGCGACCGGCTACCGCAACCTCTGCCGGCTGCTCACCGCCGCCCACTCCCACACGCGCGACGGTGCGCAGCGCAGCGCTGGGCAACCGTCGGTCACCTTCGAGCAGATAGAGGAGCACGCCGAGGGCCTGGTCTGCCTCTCGGGCTGCGCGGGCACAGGAATGCTCACCGCCGCCTGGGCGCGGGGTGACGCGGCGGCGGGAGCAGCAACTGCTCGCAGGCTGCTCGGTGCCTTCGGGCGCGACCGCTTCCGGATTGAGCTGCAGCGGCCCTTCTGGCGCCGTGACCGCAGCCGCAACCGCTGGCTCGCCGGGCTCGCTGAGCGGCTGGGGATCGCCGCCGTCGCCACCGGCAACGTCCACTCTCACGCCAAGCACCGCGCCCACCTGCAGGATGCCTTCGTCGCGATTCGCCTGGGGATGACGCTGGAGGAGTCGGAGTCGTTGCGGCGGGGGAACCGCAGCTCGGCCCTGCGCTCGCCGCAGGCGATGGCGGAGTGCTTCGCCGATCATCCCGACGCCGTCACCGAGACCCTGCGGCTGGCCGAGCGGCTCGAGTTCGACCTCAGCAGGGAGCTCGGCTACCGCTACCCGCGCGAAGGGGAGCCCGGGGTCGACCGCAAACTGGCCGAGCTCTGCCGGGCGCTGCTGGTGCAGCGCTACGAGTCCAAGTCTGAGCACAGGCCGAGGGCCGAAGCGGACCTCGAGCAAGAGCTGCAGACGATCCGCGCCCTCGGCCTCTCCGGCTTCTTCCTCCTCCATCACGATCTGCTCGTGCTCGCCCGCGAAGTCGCCGAGGAGGTGCGGGGACGGGGCTCGGCCCGCTCGATCCTGCCGCCCGGCCGCGGCCGCGGCTCCAGCGTCAGCTCGATCGTCTGCTACCTCACCGGCCTCTCCCACATCGACCCCGTCGCCAACGACCTCAACTCCAGCCGCTTCCTCAACGAGGAGGTCGGCAAGCAGGTGGCGGCGACGATGCCCGACATCGACCTCGACTTCCCCCGCGACATCCGCGAGGTGCTGATCCCGCGCGTGCACGAGCGCTACGGGGCCGAGCACTCGGCCCTGGTCGCCGCCTTCCCCACCTACCGCCCGCGCGGGGCAGTGCGCGACCTCGGCAAGGTGCTGGGGCTGCCGCAGGAGGAGATCGACAAGGTCGCCGGGATGGTCGGCTTCCACGAGCGCAAGGGGGACATCGAGAAGGACGTCGTCGCCGCGATCGGCCGGGCGCGGGCGACGACGCCGCGCTGGCAGAAGCTGCTCGAGCTCTGCCCGGAGGCGATGGGCCTGCCCCGCCACGTCTCCCAGCACCCGGGCGGGATGGTGATCTCGACCCGGCCGCTGATCGACGTCTGCCCGGTCGTGCCGGCGGCGATGGAGGGGCGCCAGATCGTCCAGTGGGACAAGGACTCCTGTTCTGATGCAGGTTTGCTCAAGATCGACCTGCTCGGCCTGGGGATGCTCTCCGCGGTCGAGCGCTGCATCGAGGAAGTGGGGGAGACGCGGGGAGAGTCGCTTGACCTCTCGCGCATCCCCTTCGACGACCCGGCGACCTACCGCTCGATTCAGGCCGCCGAGACGACCGGCGTCTTCCAGATCGAGAGCCGTGCGCAGATGTCGATGCTGCCGCGCACCCTGCCGGAAAACCTCGACGACCTCACCGTGCAGGTGGCGCTGGTCCGCCCCGGGCCGATCCAGGGCGGCGCCGTCCACCCATATATAGAGCGGCTGAAGCGCCGCCGCGAGGATCCCGAGGGCTTCGAGATCCCCTACGAGCACCCGCTGCTGAAAGACGCCCTCGAGTACACCCTGGGCACGATCGTCTTCCAGGAGCAGGTGATCGAAGTGGCGATTGCGCTGGCCGGCTTCAGCGCCGCCCAGGCCGACTCGCTGCGGCGGGCGATGAGCCGCAAGCGCTCCGAGGCGGCGATCCGCAAGCACCACGAGGACTTCATCGCCGGCGCCGTCGAGGTGAACAAAGTGCCCGTGGAGGTGGCGGAGAAAGTCTGGGGCCAGATCCAGGGCTTCTCCGGCTTCGGCTTCCCGAAGGCGCACTCGGCCGCCTTCGGCCTGCTCGCCTACCAGTCGGCCTGGCTGCGGGTCCACCGCCCGCAGGAGTTCCTCTGCGCCCTGCTCAACGAGCAGCCGATGGGCTTCTACCCGCCCGACGCGCTGGTCCACGAGGCACAGCGGCGGGGAGTGAGCCTGGCCGGCCCCGACGCCAACCGCAGCCGCGTGCTCTGCCACGTCGAGCGGATCGAAGGCGAGCTGACCGTGCGGGTCGGCCTCGGCTACGTCAAGGGCGTGCGCGGGGAGGAGATGGAGAGCCTGGTCGCCGGCCGCGAGCGCAGCGGCGACTACGCCGGGATCGCCGACCTCGCCTCGCGCTCGGGGGCGGGCCGCGACGGCCTCGAGCGCCTCGCCTGGGCCGGCGCCCTCGACGACCTGGTCGGCGAGGAAGGCGCCTGGATCCCGGTCGCCGGCAGCGGCAGGAGGGAGGCGCTGTGGGAAGCGGGTGGCGCCGGCACCGGGGTTCGCCACGGCTCTGACGTGCAAATGGCGCTGCCGCTGGAACCGCCGCGAGCGCCCGAGCTGGAGCCGCTCGACGAGTGGCAGCGGGTCGTCGCCAACTACCGCTCGATCGGGGTCACCCTCGACGAGCACCCGATGGGGCTGATGCGCGAGGACCTCGAGGCCGAGATCCTCAGCAGCGCCGACCTGGAGCAGGCCGAGAATGGTGACACCGTCACGGTGGCCGGCATGGTCGTCGCCCGCCAGCGCCCCGGGACAGCCAACGGCATCGTCTTCATGCTGCTCGAGGACGAGCGCGGAACCGTCAACCTGGTCGTCCCGCCGCCGGTCTACGAGCGTTGCCGCGCCGCCGTCCGCGCCGCGCCCCTGGTGCGAGCCAAGGGCAGGCTCGAGCGCCACGAAGGCGTCACCAACGTCGTCGTTTCCGCGGTAGTCGAGCTGAGCATCCCGAAGGCTTCGGCCCGGCGCGGGCGTGACGGCGAAGCGACAAAGGGTCAGCGCCTCGTGACCTCACCCATGCCGTCGCGTCAACGCGGCGCCCCTCATCGCCAGATGCGCGAGCGCGCTGTTGCTGAGCTACGCGCTGTGGCTCCCGGCGCCCACAGCTGGGGACGCCGGTGAGCACTCACACGGCTCGGGCATCGGGAAGAGGCGGAGGAAGCGCTTGGCGGCTTGCTTGGGGCCCTCGATTCGAGCGGCGCCGGAGGCGAGGGCCTCATCGAGGGGGAGCTGGCCGCCGAGGACGGCGCCGAAGCTGGGGGCATCGGCAAGGGCGAGCTTGGCGGTTGGGTCTTGGGCGGCGCCACGGCCGAGGTCGATTTCTCCGCCGGCGATCGCCACGCGGAAGCTTTCCTCGCCGATTCGCAGCTCATAGGTGGCATCCAGCTCCCCCGCTACCTCCGGGTCAAAGAGCGAGCGCAGGGCGAGGACGATCGAGTCGGGGCCGATCTCCTGTGAGTCGGGCGGGATCGGCGAGCGGGCGCCCCAGGCGCCGAGCTTGGTCACGACCGGCTCCAGCTCACGGCCCCACTCGGTCAGCTCGTAGACCGTGGAGGCCGCCGGCGGCGGCAATTTGCGACGCTGTATGACGCCGCCCTGCTCGAGGTCGCGTAGGCGCTCGGAGAGGATGTTCGAGCTAGCGTGGGGCAGACCGGCACGCAGGTCCGTGAAGCGCTTCGGACCGAGCAGCAGTTCGCGGACTACCAGCAGGGCCCAACGCTCGCCGACTACGTCGAGGGCGTAGGCGAAACGACAAGCCTCTCCGTATGAGCGCTTGGTTGCCACGTGAATAAGTTTACAACGATGAAATGCGGATATGCAAGTCAGTAGTTGTTTTTTTGAACCATTTGCTAGAGTGCCCGCAGTAAATCTGGATCAGGCAAGGAGGCCTAGATGACCGCAGAAGCAGCGACAACCAACCAGGCCACCAAAATGGCCGAGCCCGACCGCAGTCGCTGGCTCGCCCTTTACGTCCTCTGCGCGGGGGTGCTGATGATCGTCCTCGACGTGACGATCGTCAACGTCGCCCTGCCGACGATCCAGGACAGCCTCGGTTTCTCCCAGAGCGACCTCACCTGGGTCGTCAACGCCTACCTGGTCCCCTTCGGCGGCCTGCTGCTGCTCGCCGGCCGCCTCGGCGACCTGCTCGGCCAGCGCAAGATGTTCCTGATCGGACTCGGCATTTTCATCGCCGCTTCGCTGCTTTGCGCCGCCGCTGAGAACCAGGCGATGTTGATCGCCGGCCGCTTCTTCGCCGGCGTCGGCGGCGCGCTCTCCTCGGCCGTGGTCCTGGGGATGATCGTGACGATGTTCCCCGAGCCGCGCGAGCAGGCGAAAGCGATCGGCGTCTACGGCTTCGTCGCCTCCGCCGGCGGCTCGATCGGCCTGCTCCTCGGCGGCGCCCTGACCCAGGCGATCAGCTGGCACTGGATCTTCATCATCAACCTGCCGATCGGCATTGCCACCGCTTACGGAGCCCTGCGCCTGGTCGAGAACAAGCCCGGCATCGGCTTCAAGGCCGGCGCTGACATTCCCGGCGCGGCGCTGATCACCAGCTCGCTGATGATCGGCGTCTACGCCATCCTCGGCGTCAGCGAGCACGGCTGGGGCGACGCTCAGACTCTGATCCTCGGCGCGATCTCGATCGCCCTCGGCGCCGCTTTCATCGCCCGCCAGGCGCGGATCGAGAACCCCTTGATGCCGCTGCGCCTCTTCCACCATCGCAACGTGGTCGGGGCCAACATAATCCAGGCCTTCCTGGTCGCCGGCATGTTCGGCATGTTCTTCCTTGGCGCTCTCTACCTGCAGCGGGTGCTCGGCTACGACGCGCTCCAAGTCGGCCTTGCCTTCCTGCCGACGACGGTCGTGATGGGGACGATGTCGCTCGGCTTCTCGGAAAAGCTGATCATGCGCTTCGGCCCGCGGACGACGCTGATCCCGGGCGTGATCATGGTTGGCATCGGCCTGCTGCTCTTCGCCCGCACCCCGGTCCACGGCGACTACCTGACCGATCTGCTGGCGCCGCTGCTGCTGATCGGCTTCGGCGTCGGCACCGCCTTCCCTTCGCTGATGACGCTGGCGATGTCAGGAGCGACGCCCGAGGACTCGGGCCTCGCCTCCGGCGTGGTCAGCACCAGCATGCAGGTGGGCGGCGCGATCGGCCTCGCCGTGCTGGCGACGCTCGCCGCACAGCGCACCGACAGCCAGCTCGCCGACGGCGCCGGTCAGCTGGCCGCGCTCAACTCGGGCTACCACCTCGCCTACCTGATCGGTGCAGCCCTAGTTGCCATCGCCGTAGTGGTCGCGGTCACCGTCCTGCGCGAAGTGCCGATGCCCTCACCGGAGGAGATGGCCGAACACGCTCAGCAGCCGGCGGGCGAGAGCGAGCCGGCCTACTCCGAGGCCTGATCCTCTTCCGGTGCGCTTTATGTGGCCCACGGCTATATAAGGCGCACCGGAACGGACTGTGGCGTCAGGCGAGCTCGGCGAGGCGGCGCTCTAGGAAGCGGCGCTCGACTGGGTTGGCCGCCAGGGCGAGGGCGCGCTCGTAGGCGGTCGCCGCCTCCGCCTCGCGGCCCAGCCGGCGCAATAGGTCGGCGCGGGCGGCGTGGAGGGGATGGTAGTCGTCGAGACCCTCGATCGCATCGATCGCGGCCAGGCCGGCCTCGGGCCCGTCGCGCATCGCGATCGCAACCGCCAGGTTGAGCTCGACGATTGGGCTGGGGGCAATCGTCGTGTGCCATTCGTAGAGCCGCACGATGCGGTCCCAGTCTGTGTCGCCAGCAGTCGCGGCTTCCGCGTGGACGGCGGCGATCCGCGCCTGGACCGTGTACGGGCCGGGCCCGCCCACCGCGGCCTGCCGCGAGAGCTCGAGGCCCTCGCCGATCCGACCCGCGTCCCAGAGCGAGCGGTCCTGGTCTTCGAGCAGGACGATCTCACCCTGCTGGTTGAGCCGCGCCGGCCGCCGCGCGTCGGTGAGCAGCATCAGCGCCAGCAGGCCGCGTGCCTCGGGCTCGCGCGGCAGCATCGCGACGAGGATGCGGGCGAGGCGGATCGCTTCGCCGCTGAGCTCGGTGCGGACCAGCTCCTCGCCGGAGGCGGCCAGGTAGCCCTCGTTGAAGACGAGGTAGAGCGTCGCCAGCACGGCCGGCAGCCGCTCCGGCATCTGCTCGACCACCGGCACCTCGTAGGGGATGTTGTTGGCGGCGATCTTGCGCTTGGCGCGGACGATCCGCTGCGCCATCGCGCTCTCGCTGCTGAGGAAGGCGCGGGCGATCTCGCCGGTGCTGAGGCCGCCGAGGCTGCGCAGGGTCAGCGCTACCCGCGCCTCGGCGCCCAGCGCCGGGTGGCAGCAGGTGAAGATCAGCCGCAGGCGGTCGTCCTCGATCTCGCCCAGCTGCTCCCCGGGCGTCGCCTGCGGCTCGGCGTGCAGCGCTTCTAGTCGCTCCAGCGCCGCGACCTTGTCGCGCAGCACGCCCTCGCGGCGGATCCGGTCGATCGCCCGGTTGCGGGCGACCTGCGTGATCCAGGCCCCCGGGTTGTCCGGCACGCCCTCGTGCGGCCAGCGCTCGAGGGCGACGACGAAGGCCTCCTGCACCACCTCTTCGGCGAGGTCGAAATCGCCGGTGACGCGGATCAGCGTCGCCACCGCACGCCCCGACTCCTCGCGGAAGGCGCGGGCGGCGACGCTGTCGCGAGCCGTGGCTACGAGCGCTCCGCCTTCTCCAGCAGTTCCGCGCCGTCGGCGACCAGCGGGCGGATTTCGACGTGGCCGCTGCGCAGCGGGATCTTCTTCGCCCAGGCAAGCGCCTCGTCGAGGTTCTCCACCTCGATCATCCAGAAGCCGGCCAGCTGCTCCTTGGTCTCGGCAAAGGGACCGTCGGTGACCAGCGGCTCGCCCTCGCCGTAATGGAGGGTGGTGCCGGTGGCGCGCTCCTGCAGGCCGGCGCCGGTGACCATCGCCCCGGCCTCGGTCAGCTCGGCGTTGAACCGGCCCATCTCGGCGAGGTTCTGCTTCACCTCGTCGGGGGTGACGTCCTCCCAGCTGCGCTCCTCGGAAATCAGGGCAAGCATGAACTGCATCGTGGTTCCTCCTGTCTCATGAGCAGCGCCGTGTGGCCGCTCTCACCCTAACGACGAACGGCCGGGGCTCAGATCGACAGGCGCCCTCAGATCGATCTGGCCGTGAGCGCCTGTGCCAGGCGCTGCGGATCTTCGATCTGAGGGTAGTGAGCGAGCTCGGGCAGCTCGTTCACCGGCACCTCGGGTCGCAGCTCGCGCAGCGCCGCCAGCACGCTGGTCGTCGCCACCGGGTCCTGCAGTCCCCAGGCGAGGCTGAGCGCGCCGGGCCACTCGCGGATCGCGCCGTGCCAGCGCTCGGCGTGGGTTTCGCGCTGGTCCATGTAGGAGATCAGCCGGTGGCCGAGGGTGCGGCCGCCGTTGTGGCAGATCAGCGACCACTGGTCCTCGGCCTCCGCCCCGCTGAGCGGGTGCGCAGCGGAGAAGACCGAGCCGAACTGGTGGCGGAAGAAGCGCTCGCTGGAGAGGCGGGCGACGAGCGGGCCGAGGCGGCTGCGCAGCGCCTTCTGCGCCGGTGTGGGACTGGCGGCTTCGAGCACCATGCTGCCGTTGAAGAGCAGGATCCCGGCGATCTCCATCGTCAGCTTTCCTTCCAGGTCGCGGGCCATCAGCTCGTTGGCGACCGAGGTGCCCATGTCGTGGGCGACGACGAAGACGGGGCGCCCGCCGGCATGCCGGCGCACCAGCTCCTCGCTCAGATCGGCTTGCCAGAAGAGGCTGTAGTCGTGCTCGCGCGGCTTCGCCGAGAGGCCGAAGCCGAGGAAGTCGAAGGCGAGCACGTTGCGCCCCGGCAGCTCTTCAAGCAGCAGTCGCCAGTCGTAGGAGCTGGAGGGGAAGCCGTGCAGGAGCAGCAGCAGAGGGCCCTCCCCCTTTTGGCGGAAGGTGTGAATCGAGTGGCCGCGGAACTCCTCGCTCTGCCCGCGCCCCTGCCAGGCGCGGACCCGCTCGGTAACGGTCAATCTCCGAAGCGCTTGACGAAGGCGAGCGCGTTCTCGGCGACCTCGCGCCAGCCGTGGTCGATCGTCAGCGTGTGGCCGCGGTGGGGCATCTCGATGTGCTCGGTCACGCCCGGGTTGTGGCTCTTCTGCTGCTTGAAGGCGGCCTTGCTCATCGCCGGCGGCACGGCGTTGTCTTCCTCGCCGGTGAAGACCAAGAGCGGCCCGCGCTCGGGGTTCTTGGTGTCGGCCTTGGTCTCGGCGCTGGGGTTGAAGTTCGCCATCGCCGCCTGGAAGAGCGGCTTGGCGGGGGCGGCGACGTGGTAGGTCTCGTAGAGCGCTCGCGCCTCGTCCTCGGGGATCGCGTTGGCCCAGCTGTAGCGGTACTGCTCGAAGCTGAGGGTCAGGGCGCGGCCCTTGTTGAGCGGGTTGCGCAGCGCCGGCAGCGCCGTGCGCAGGGCCGGGATCGGCAGCGGCAGAACGCCTTTGAACGGCGCCGGATCGACCGCGACAGAGGCGATCGAGAGCCCCCGCCCGGCGAGGATCTGGGTGATCAGACCGCCGAAGGAGTGGCCGATGATCGCCGGCTTCTTTTGCAGCCCGCCGATCGCCGCGGCGAAGTGGTCGGCAACCGCGACCACGCCGACGCCGGCCAGCGCCTGCGGGTTGGCGCGCGCCGCCTCGACGCTCTCCGGGTCACCGGGCCAGCCCGGCGCCACCGCGGCGAAGCCGGCCTCCTCGAAGAGATCGATCCAGCTCTGCCAGCTGCTCGGCAGCAGCCAGAGGCCGTGGACGAAGACGACGGGAGTCCGCCCCGACGCGTTTGCCTTCTCGATCTGCTCTGACTCGGCCTGCGTGATCGTCGCCATATGCACGTCCTTAAGTGAAATTTCCCTCGCATCGTCAAATAGACGAGCGCCGCGGTCGATGAAGCGTCCATGTTCTCACTCCGAAGCAAGTCCAAGTCAGCGCGGCGCGCCTCCGCGACAACCCTCGTAGTCGCCATCTGCGCGCTGCTGGCCGTGATTCCCGCCACCGGTTCGGCCGCGCCCGGGCCGGGTGAAGAGCCGCAGCTCGCCTTCGAACCCGGCAGCTATGACTTTGGCCTGCTCGAAGCCAACCGCTCCAGCGGTCAGACCAATTTCCAGCTGCGCAACGTCGGCAGCGTCTCGGCGCCGATCTACTCGATCAACGTCGTCGGCTCGGGCTCGGGTGCCTTCTGGACCGGCAACAGCGACTGCTTCGGCCACCCCCTCGAACCCAATGAAACCTGCTCGGTCCAGGTCAACTTCGGCCCCTACGACGCCGTGCCCTTCGCCGCCCAGCTGCGCGCCGAATCCGATTCCGGCACCAACTTCACCGCCGCGCTCAGCGGCGAAGGCGGCCGGCCCGCGCTCACCGCTGCCTCCAACCCGACCAACTTCGGCTCGGTGCCGGTCGACTCGGGCGGCGTGGTCAAGACGATCGACGTCACCAACGAGGGCAACATGCCGGGCGGCGCTTTCATCGCCGTCATCTCCGGCGGCGCCGTCGGCAGCTTCCACCTGCTCGACGAGAACTGCACCGGCTTCCCGCTCAGCCCGGCGGCGACCTGCAACCTCCAGGTCAGCTTCGAACCGATCAGCACCGGTGCCAAGACGGCCCGCCTCTTCCTGGTCGGCGATGGTGACGGTGGCGTGCAAATCACGCTGACCGGCGTCGGGCTCGAGCCCGAGCCGATCGCCGATGCTTCAGGTCCGGGCCTCGCTGCCCCCGCAACCGCCAAGTCCCGCCGCAAGCACCGCGCGCGCCCGAAGAACCAGCGGCGTCGTGGCGGCCGGGTCGGCCTCGCCTACAAGCGCTTGCTGCACTAAGGCTGGGAAGCTCCCCGGATGCCTGAGGCATCCGGCTTCATCTCCGATCGGGTGCGCTCTGCCTGCGAGTGGGTCGCGGGCCGGGCGCGCTCGGTGCGGATCGAGCCGAGCGCCTTGGCGCCCTACGCCGCGGGCCTGCCCGACAAGGCGGAGTTGCCCGCCCCCGACCCGGCCACCGAGCTCGTCGAGGGGGGCCGCGAGGCCCGCACCGCCTTCGTCCTCTGCCTCGACGCGATCAACTTCGGCTCCGGCTGGTGGCCAACGATCCGCAAGCGCCCCGGCCACAGCGGCTACTTCACGATCGCGGCGGGGCTGACTCAGCGCTTCCGCGAGCGCGGACCGTGGTCGGTTGGAGAGCTGACCGAGCTGCGAGCGGTTGACATCGCCGCTGTCGTCGGCCAGGACGCCGAGCATCCGCTGATGGCTCACTACGCGGCGGCGCTGAACGACGTCGGCGAGCGCGTTGGAGCTGAGCACGGCGGTCGCTTCGAGGCGGTGGTCGAGGCCGCGAACGGCTCCGCACCGGCGCTCGCGGGAGTGCTCGCCGAGTGGGAGGCCTTCGCCGACACCTCCACGTACGAGGGTCGTCCCGTTCCCTTCTGCAAGCGCGCCCAGATCGCCGCCGCCGACATCGACCGCATGGGGCTCGCCGAACTGCGCGACCTCGACCGGCTCACCGCCTTTGCCGACAACCTCGTCCCCCACGTGCTCAGGGTCGACGGCGTACTGCAGCTTGAGCCGGCCCTGGAGGAGAAAATCGAAGCCGGCGAGCTGCTCGAGCACGGCTCCGCCGAGGAGGTTGAGCTGCGCGCCTGCGCCGTCCACGCGATCGAGCAACTCGCCGCCGCCGCACCCCTCGCCCCCGCCGAGATCGACGGCCTCCTCTGGAACCGAGGCCGTACCCAGCGTTACAAGGCGCTCCCCCGACCCCGCTCCCGCAACACCGCGTACTGAGCCCCTCTAGCTAGGTGTAACGCTTTCTCCGTGTCATAGGTGGATAAAGCGTTACACCACCTTGCGGGTCAGCCCGCCGCTTCGGCGCGCCTCAAGCCGCCGCGGGCCCAGAGGGCGAAGAGGACCGGGAGGGTGAACGCGATCGCGAAGGCTAGGGCGACGACGACGGGTTCGCCGGAGATGAAGCCGCGGCCGGCCTCGAGCAGCGCGGTTACCGGGTTGACCGAGGCGACGGCGTGGATCCAGCCGCTGAGCAGGCTGAGCGGCACGTAGACCGGGGCGAGGAAGAGGATCAGGAAGACCGGGAACTGCATCAGCGGGCCGCCCTGAATCGAGCGCACCCGCATCGCTACCCCCGCCGCCCACAGCGTCGCGGTGAGGTTGGTCAGGATCGCCAGCCCGTAGAGCCCGAACAGTTCGACCCCGCCGCCGCCGACCTCCATCCCGGCGATCAGGGCGATCGTCGTCAGCACGGTCCAGGTGATCGCCGCCCTGGTCAGGGCAGCGATCGCGTAGCCAGCGACGATGCCGCTGCGGTTGCTGGCGGCGAGCAGGTAGCGGTTGGCGAAGCCGATCTCGAAGTCGCGGGCGATGCCGAAGCCGGTGAAGACGCCGCCGAAGGCTGCCGACTGCAGCAGCACGAAGACGAACTGGAAGGCGGTGTAGCCACTGGGGAAGTCGAAGCCGGGCACGTTGCCGACCGCCGAGAGGCCGCCGGCGAAGGCGACGAAGAAGAAGAGCGGGAAGACGATCGCCGGTGCCAGGAAGGCCGGGTTGCTGAGGAAGTTGTGGATGCTGCGCCAGGCGACCGCGCGGGCGATTGCGCCGAAGCTCGCCGCGCCGCGCTCGCCGCCGCTCGTGCTCATGTCCGCACCAGCCGCGTCTTCATCGCGCTGTTCGCCGCCAGCATGCCGATGATCAGCACCGCGGCGGCGATGCCAAAGCCAAGCGCCAGCGCACCCGCGTCCCAGCCTTCGAAGAGCAGCGAGCGGAAGGCCTCGAGCAGGTAGGTGACCGGGTTGGCGGCGGCGACGTCGTGGAACCACTGCGTCTGCAGCAGTTCCAGCGGCAGCGCCATCGCGGAGAGGAAGAGGAAGACGAAGAAGACCGGGAAGAGGCTCTGCACCGCCTCGCCCGAGCCGGTGCGCAGGGCGGCGAAGAGCCCGATCGAGCCGAAGGCGACCGTGACCGAGACCGAGAGCGCGACGATCGTCAGGGCGCCGCCGACGCCGGTCACCAGTTCGGCCCCGGCGATCAGACCCACGCTCAGGTAGGTCACCGCCTGCACGAGGCCGAGCAGCACGGTGCCGGCGAGCAGGCCGCCGAGTAGGGCCGCGCCGCGCAGCGGGGTCAGCGCCAGGCGGTTGAGGAAGCCGGTCTCGATGTCGCGGGCGAGGTCGGTGCCGGTGTTCATCACCGAGAACAGCGCCCCCTGCACGAAGGGCACGGCGAGGGCGAAGGTGAGGTAGGAGTCGGTGGGGAAGCCGGGCAGGCTGGTCGTGTCTTTCAGCCCACCCGAGTTGACCGCGAGCAGGAAGAGCGGGAAGACCAGGGCGGGGACGATCTGCGCCGGCTGGCGCAGGGTGCGCAGGGTCGAGCGCCGCGCCAGCTGACCGACCTGGGTGCGCAGCCCGCTGCTCACGCCGCCGCGACCGCCTCGGCCTCAGGCTCCTCGGCCTCGTCGCCGGCGCCCTCGAGCGAGCGCCCCGTCTTTGCCAGGAAGACGTCATCCAGTGAGGGCGCGTGCAGCTGCAGCTGCTCGATTGCGATCCCTTCCGAATCGAGCGCCCGCACGACCTCGGCCAGCTGCGCCTCGCCGCCGGCCAGGCGCGCCGCCGCCGCCCGCGGCCCCGAGCCGGCACGCTCGCCGAAGCGCTCCAGCACGCTCGCCAGGCGCTCGCGCTCACCGGGATCCTGCGGCATCGCTTCCACGGTCGGGCGGCCGATCTCGGCCTTGAGCTCGGCCGGGGTGCCCTCGGCGACGATGTGACCGTGGTCGATGATCCCGACCCGACCCGCCAGCGCGTCGGCCTCCTCCAGGTACTGGGTGGTGAGGAAGACGGTCACCCCCTCGTCGGCCGCCAGCCGCGCCACCTCGTCCCAGAGCGCGGTGCGGCTCTGGATGTCGAGGCCGGTTGTCGGCTCGTCGAGGAAGAGGATGCTCGGCCCGTGGGCGAGCGCCAGCGCCAGGTCCAGGCGCCGCTTCATCCCGCCCGAGTAGCCGCCGACCTTGCGGTCCGCCGCTTCGGCGAGGCCGACCCGCTCGAGCAGTTCCTGCCCGCGGGTTTCGCGCTCGGGCTTGCCGATCCCGTGCAGGGCGGTCTGCAGGCGCATGTGCTCGCGGCCGGTGAGCAGGGGATCGAGCGCCGCCTCCTGCAGCGCCGCGCCGATTGAGGAGCGCACCTGCGGTCCCTGCTCGACGATGTCGAAGCCCGCCACCCGCGCCGTGCCTGCGGTCGGCGGCAGCAGCGTGGTCAGCATCAGCACCGTGGTCGACTTGCCGGCGCCGTTGGGACCGAGGAAGCCGTAGATCTCACCGGCCTCGACCCGCAGGTCGATCCCGTCGACCGCCCGCGGCCCGTTCTTGAACTCGCGCACGAGCGCTTCGACTTCGATGCCCTCTTGTCGCTGCGTCGCCATCTCAACTCCAGACTGTCGATTCCAATCAAACGCGATCGTGGACGATACAGAGATAGTTGACGTTGTCAAATATTGATACTAGAATGTATTTTGCTAAGATATGAGCAAGGCGACGGAAAAGAAGGGAAAGCCCTCGGCGGCCGCGAGCTCCACTGCCGGCGAGGCCTGGGACCTGCTCGCCTCGCTCGTCTACCCGCCGCCCTTCCTGGCAATCGCCCAAGAGCTGGGCTTGCGTCCCGCCACCCTCGGCGCCCTGCGCGTCCTCGACGAGCCGCGGACGATGAGCGAGATCGCCACCTACCTGCGCTGCGACAACTCCAACGTGACCGGGATCGTCGACGGGCTCGAAACCCGCGGCCTCGCCGAAAGAAAAGCGTCTCCTGGCGATCGCCGGGTCAAGCTGATCGCGCTCACCGCCGAGGGCCGCCGCCTGCGGGCCCGGCTGATGCGCGAGGCGCGCAAGCCGCCCGCCTGGCTGAAGGGCCTCTCGGCGGCCGACCAGCGCACCCTGCGCGACCTGCTTCAGCGCGCCACGGCGTAGGTCGTGGCGACGGCTGTCTAGGCCGCCGCCGGCTCGAGGATGAAGACCTGGACCGCCATGTCGGGGTCGAGGTGGTTGTCGGACATGAAGGCGAGGACCTTGCGGCCGGTGAGGCGGGCGACCGCGGCTTTCATCTCCGCCGCCATCGCCCTTTGCGAGAGCTGGCGCATGGCGAGGACCGCCTCGCCCTCGTCGTAGGCGATGAGGTTCTGCTCAGCCCGGGTCAGCACCTCGAGCAGAACCGTGACCAGGGTGTCGCCGTTGTGGAAGGAGTAGGACTTCTTTGGCCCGCGGCCGATCGCCGCCGTGTGGATGCGGACCACCTCGCGGGTTATGGCGGCGTTCAACTCGCCGCCGCTCAGCTGTTCTGCCGCCGACTCGGCGCGTTCACTGCTCATCGCAGGTGGAACCGTTCGCTGAGGAGATGGCGGGCGGAGACGATCAGGCCGCCCTCGAGCTGCTCCACGGCCCAGAATGAAGAGGGGGCGCCGTGCTCCGCTGATAACGCGCCGGCGGCGATCACCTCACCGCGGCTGGAGGTGTGCACTTTCGAGAGCACGATCTGGTGACGGTGTTCCATCTCGGCCATTGACGCAAACCAGTCGCGGACGCCGACGTGGCAGTGATAGACGGCGTCGATCCCCCCCAGCCTCAGGGGGCGAAAATCGACGCGGGCGTCCATGCAATCGAGCATTCCTTCGAGGTTGCGAGAGTTGAAGGCGTCGAACCAGCGCCTGACGGTGGCCTCATCGGCATGGCGGGACATGCTCCGACTCCAGAAGTAATTGCCGACGGGTCAGGTCGCAGCCACAACAGCGCCACCGCATCCGTCGTTAGATGCCGACACCGGGGCGGGCCCCTGCGAGGTGCGCCAGCGTCGGGCGCGATGGTAACGCGTGCTAGGCGTGAACCGGCGGGACCTTGGTCACGCCGGCGCCGGCCCGTTCGAAGAGCTGCGCCGAGGGAATCCCGATCAGCTCTCCTTTGAAGCGCTTCTCGTGCCCGTAGACGACCCAGGTGGTGTCGATTTCGCCGATATCGAGGTCGAGCCGCAGCTCCTCCGCGTGCTCGGTGACGTGCTCCATGTGGGTGAGGCCGGAGTCGTAGTCGCCGCGCAGCAGGCCCTCGCCGACGACCGGCTTGGAGACGACGTCGATCACCTCCTCCCACTGGGAGAGGTCGACGTAGCCCTTGGTCGCCGGCACGATCCCGATCGAGCGCGGCACCTCGACGTCGCGGCGGCTGAGCAGGACCAGGTGCTTGGTCGGGTAGATGAAGGTGTCGACGACGAAGATCTCCCGCCAGTACTTCTCGGTGACCTCGTGCACCTTGGGATGGGCACTGCACTGGACGAGGAAGCCGTTCGGCGTCTCGCGCAGCATCTCCAAGCCGTCGAAGAAATCGGTGATCAGCTCGATCCGATATTCGTCGACCCCCTGGAACTCAAGGTAGCGCTGCACCGCCCGCTCGTGACATGTTCCCTCCGGCCCGAGCGTGATCACCGTGACTATGTCCCCTTGAGCTGCAACCATCGGCAGCATCAGCGTAGCGAGTGAACAGGAATCCTCAAGTAGTGGAAGGGTGGAGATGAGCCGAGTCGTCAAGGTATTTCTGGGAGCCGCACTTGCCGTGCTCCTTGCCGCGCCCATTGCCAGCGCCGCGAGCTGCACAAAGGCGAGCAACATCGAGGCGATCGTCGATGACTCGATCTCGATGGAATTCACCGACGCCTCCCGCCTGCGCGTGCAGGCGATGAACCTGCTGATCGGCACGCTCGGTGCCGGCACCCAGCTGGGTGCGGTCGAGTTCGGCTCCGGCGGCTTCGAAAACGACCCGCCGCCGGCCAGCACCGTCTTCCCGCCGGAGCCCGTCGGGCCCAATGCGGCGGCGATGCGCACCGCGCTCGACACCGTGATCCACGCCGACAACGGCGCCACCGACTACAACGGCGCCTTCGCCAAGTCCGACGCCGACAACCCGAGCGCCGACGCCCGCATCTTCCTTACCGACGGCGGCCACATCGTCGGCACCTACAACGAAGCGCACCTCGTCCACCGCGTGCCCACTTACGTGGTCGGCTTCGGCGGCGTTGCCGCCGGCGAGGATCAGACCCGGCTGCAGAAGATCGCCAGCGACACCGGCGGCCGCTACTTCCCGCTTGACGACTCAGCCCAGCTGCAGGCGGTGATGAACACGATCGAGGCGGCGCTGACCTGCCAGACGCCACCGCGGCAGTTCAGCGACACGCTCGCGCAGGGGCAGCGCAAGGTCCACAGCGTCGCGATCGGGGCCGCGACCAAGGCGATCCAGATCACCCTCACCTGGGCCAACCCGCTCGACAAGTTCAAGCTCTCCGGCCTCAAACTGACCAACAAAGGGCACCTGCTCGCGATCGCCAGCCGACCCGGCAAGAAACCGGGCAAGCTGAAGGTCGAGCGCACGGTTGGCTCGACCTTCACCGTGCTCAAGGTCTCGCACCTGCACAAGGGCCAGCTGCGTTTCGCGGTGCGGGCGGCGAAGATCGGCTCCGGCGCACCGAAAGTCAGCCTGACCACCCAGGTCAGCCAGAGCTCGCACAAGTAGGGACGTCAGGAGAGATTCGGGCTGCGGTCGCCCTGCGGGGCGGCCGGGCCCGGGCGGCTGCGGGCGCCGAGCGCGTGGCGTGCGTTGACCGCGATCGAGCGCGGCATCGCCGAAGCGAAGAAGCGGGCGGGGCCGATGCTGCGGGTGCCGAAGGCCTCAAAGCTCTCCGCAAGTCGCTCGTCACGCGCGGCGGCGGAGAAGATCAAGCGCTCGCCGGGCCTCATCTTCCTCCCGCTCGCGTACTCGTTGATGATCGTGGCGTGGCCGCGCAGCCCGCGCCGGTGCCGCCGCCGGTAGCGCTCCAGGCCGGGCTGCAGGGGGCTCCCGTCGCGCAGCGCCGGCGCAACGCTCTGGCTGAGCCACTCGGCCGACTGAAAGGCCCAGCCGCAGCCGACTCCGAAGAGCGGGTCGACCGCCATCGCGGCGTCGCCAACCAAGGCAAGGCCCGGCTCGACAGGCACCCGCACCTTGTTTGGCATCTCGATCTTGCCGAGCACCGGGCTGACCAGGCGCGAGGCCTGGATTGGCGGGGCCGCGGGAATGCTGCCGACGAAGGAGACCAGTGCTCCCTCCGGGTCGTGGCGGAACTCGGGCAAGCGGTCCTTGGTCGGCATCGCCGCGTAGAAGGTGAGGCCGCTGTCGGTGGGGAAGGCTGCCGCCCAGTTGGGATCGAGCATCCAGATCGAGCTGGCGCCGTCGGCGTTGGCGGGCGGCCCCTCGAAATAGCCTCCGTAGGCGAAGCGCCCGTGCGCCGAGACCTTCGTCTTCACCGCGGCAAGCTCGGCGATGCGCGAGTCGCGACCGTCGGCACCGACCACGAGGCGGGCGCGCAGCGACGTCTCTTCGCCCTCGCGGTCGCGGACGACGACGCCGCGGACGGTCTCGTCTCCGCCCTCGCGCACGAGCCGCTGCGCCGTGCGCCCCAGCATCAGCTCTACTCCCGGCGTTGCGGCGGCCGTTTCGCGCAGCAATGGATCGAGTAGCTCGCGGCGCAGGTTGACCGCCTCGCGGGCCCGCGACGGCGGTGCTTCGATCCAGCCCCAGGGAGTCCAAGCCCGCATCCGCGAGCGCAACCCACCCGCCTCCATGATCGGCTCGAGCAGGTCCAGCCGTTCCAGCGACGGCACCGCCGAGGCCTGGATGAAGTGGGAGCACATGCGCTTGAAGGCCGCGGGGTCGGGCTGCTTCTCGACCAGGGCGACGCTCGCTCCGGCGCGCCCCAAGGCGATCGCCGTTGAGCAGCCCGCCAGGCTGGCGCCTACGATCACCGCGTCGTAGTCCGATCGATTGCCGTTGCTCTGCTTGCTGTCGGGCATGTCTGCCTCCCGGGCCGATCGTTGTATCGTTCGTTCCGAACTATACGCACCGAACTATGAAGCGCAAGTTAACCCGCCTCACCTCGACCTCCTACGCCTTGCTTGCCCTGCTCGACCAGCTCGGCGAGGCGACTCCCTACGAGATCAAGCAGGCGATGGACAAGTCGATCGAGAACTTCTGGCCCGTCCCCCACACCACGGCCTACGAGGAGCCGGCGCGCCTGGCTGAGGGCGGCTACCTCTCGGTGCACCAGGAGGAGGGCGGCCGGCGGCGCAAGACTTACTCACTCACCGACGAGGGGCGGACGGTGCTCGCTGCCTGGGCACAGGACGTAACCGCGGCGCCACCGCAGCTGCGCGACGAGACGATCCTCAAAATCTTCGCCGGGGCCGACCCAATGGCCTTTCTGGAGCCGCGCCGCGCCTACCACCGCGAGAAGTTGGCCGAGCTCGAGGGCTACCTCACCGAAGTCAGCGACGATGAGGCTTGGCGGCCCTCCGCGCTCACCCTAACTGCGGGGGTCGTCTATCACCGCAAGATGCTCGAGATGCTCGACGAGCTCGACCCCTCGGTCTAGTCGCGGGCGGTCGCTCACTCGCTTCCCGGCCGGATCGCCAAGAGCACGAGGTCGTCGCGCAGCCGCCCGGCGCTGCGCGAGATCGCATCCTGGCGCAGGCACTCGGTCATCTCTCCCAGCTCGAGGTCGGCGAAGGAGCTGGCAAGCTCGCCGAGCGCCTCCGCTCCCAGGTGAGTCTCCGGCGGGCCCGACTCGAACCAGCCGTCGGTGGCGAGGACGAGGGTCTCGCCCGCGCCCAGCACGGCCTCGTGGCTGGGTATCGGCGCATCGGCCCAGGCGCCGAGCACGGCACCGCCACCGAGCTGGACCGGTCCCTCGCTGGTGACGTGGATCGCCGGCGGGTGTCCCGCTGCCGCCAGGGTGAGCTGCCAGCGCGCGCCGTCGCGACGCAGGCGCAGCAGCAGCGCGGTGGCGAAATCGTTGAGGCTGCGGCCCTCGAGCAGCATCTCGTTTAGCTGCGCCAGCAGTTCCGCCGGCTCGTCGATCTGCCGGGCCAAGCCGCGCATCGAGTGGCGCAGGGCGACCGAGACGCCGGCGGCGACGCTGCCCTTGCCGGTGACGTCGCCGATCATGATCCAGCAGCCGTCCTCGGTGGGGAGGACGTCGTAGACGTCGCCGCCGATCTCGATGCCGTCGCCGAAGGTGTCGAAGACGACGGCGATGTCGAGGCCGGGAACGTAGGGCGGCTCGGGTGGGCGCAGGCCGCGCTGCAGGTTCTGCGCGATCTGATCACGCTCCTCGTAGAGGCGGGCGTTGTCGAGCGCCATCGCCGCTCGGTCGGCCAGCTCGCTGAGCAGCGCCAGGTCCGCGTCGTCGTAGCGCATGTCGGGGTTGGCGTGGAGGAAGGAGATCGCGCCCAAAGTCGAGCCGCGCGCGACCAGCGGTGCCACGGCTGCGGACTGGTAGTGAGTTTCTTCGATCAGCCGGCGGTGCTGCTCGTTTTGAACGACGTCCTTCATCACGCTCGGTGAGGTGAGGTCGCGCCAGACCATCGGCCGCCCGGCGCGCAGCACCTGCGCTACCGGGTGGTCGCAGCGCGGGTCCATCGGGGTGCTCCTGCGGATTTCCTCCAAGACCACTCCGGCCTCGGGTTTGGTGGCGCCGACGACGCTGTCGCCGATCCAGCCATCGCGACGGATGAAGTCGAGCACGCAGAGCTCGGCTATCTCAGGCACCGCCGTGTCAACGATCGTCCGCGCCGTGCGGTCGAAGTCGAGCGAGGCGTCGAGCCCGCGGGTAGCGGCGATGAGGAAGTCCTGCGCCCGCCGCTGGCGCTTCTCCGCGGTGATGTCGCGGGCGATCACCGAGGCGCCGACGATGCCGCGCTGCGGATGCTCGATCGGGGACACCGTCAGCGAGACGTCGATGCGGACGCCGTCCTTGCGGATCCGCTCGGTTTCGTAGGTATCGACCCGTTCGCCGCGGCAAACGCGATCGAGGATCGTCTGCTCCTCTCCCTTATGGTCGGCCGGCACGAGGAAGGAGACATGAGTGCCAACCGCTTCGGACTCGCTGTAGCCGTAGAGGCGTTCCGCCGCCGGGTTCCAGGAGGTAACGATCCCTTTCAGGTCCTTGCTCAGCACCGCGTCCCTGGTGCTCAGCACCACCTGGGCGAGCCGGTAGATCGCGTCTTCGCCCGGAGCTGAGGGCGGCTGGCGCTCTGTGTCTGATGGCTGCACCGCACAAAGCTACCCCAGCAATCCTCGAAGCCACGCGGTGTGCACTAGCGTTCCTATATAGAACCCCCACCCCCAAGGAGCCGATGACCGGAAAAGAGACACCCACGGGAGGCCAGGCTCTGGTCGAGCTCTCCAACGCGATGGTCGCCCTGCATCGCGAGTATTTCGGGCGCGGCCCGGGCGCGGCGAAGAGTTTCATCAACGATGAGATGGTGACCTGCGTTCTCAGCGACATCTATACGGCGGGGGAGCGGACGCTGATCGGAGCCGGTCAGGACGAGCACGTTCGCCGCACCCGCACCCTGCACCAGGAAGCGCTTGAAGACGAGTACAAGGCCAGTGTCGAGGCGATCATGGGCCGCCCGGTCGAGGCCTTCCTCAGCGTCGTCCACGTCGACCCCGACGTGGCGATCGAGGTCTTCATGCTCGGCGAGCCGGCGCCGGCTTAGCTGCTCTTCGGCTCGTCGAAGATGAAGAACTCGAGGGCGAGGTTGGCCTCGACGTCGACCTGGCTGAGGAAGACGCGCACGCTGCGGCCAGTAATCCGCTCGACCACGGCGATGAACTCCTCCTTGACCGCTTCCTGAAACTTCTTGCGCGTCTCGCGCACGTGCTCTCCCGAGCCGGCTCCGATCAGCGTCCGCTCCGCCGTGGTGAAGATCTCCTCGAGGATGCAGACCGCGTAATCGCCCTGCAGGTAGCTGCGCGCCTTGGTCGGGCCGCGACCGTAGAGCCGCGCGTGCAGCTGCACGATCTCGCGCGATAGCTGCGAGACGAGTGCCCCGCCGGCAGCGGGACTTTCTGGAGGGTTGGGACGATCCAAGCGACGGCTCCTGTGGATGAGCCGCTTGCCCTGGCTTCGTGATCTGTCGCACCCTGCACGGTGGCCTCGAGAGACGACGGTGCCTGGCTTGTGCACGGGCGCCGCCAGGGCACTCGAGCGCGAAAAGCATAGCGGGGGTGAGAGTGTCGATCTGGTGTCTGCCCATTCGTCGTAGGGGTAGAAGCTTCACAAAGGCAAAGGAGAACGAGATGGGCAAGATCGTCGTAACCGAGTTCATATCCCTCGACGGCGTGGTCGAGGACCCCGGCGGATCGGAGGACCACAGGCATGGCGGCTGGGCCCTCGAGATCGACCGCGGCGAGGAGGGCAACAAGTTCAAGCTCGATGAGCTGGAGGAGGCCGAGGCCCAGCTGCTCGGTCGGGTCACCTACGAAGGCTTCGCCGCCGCCTGGCCCGAGCGGGAAGATCCCGGCGGCTTCGCCGCAAAGATGAACTCGATGCCGAAGTACGTCGTCTCCTCGACCCTGCGGGAGGCGAGCTGGCAGAACTCGACGATCCTCAGCGGCGACCTAGCCGACGAGGTGGCGAGGCTGCATCGCGAGATCGACGGCGTGATCCTGATCGCCGGCAGTGCCCAGCTGGTTCAGGGCCTACTCGAGCGCGACCTCGTCGACGAGCTGCGCCTGATGGTCTTCCCGGTCGTGCTCGGCGCGGGCAAGCGCCTCTTCGGCGACGTCAGCGAGAAGAAGCCGCTGCGCCTCGTCGACTCGAAAACGGTCGGCGCTGGAGTCTCGATCCTTACTTATGAGCGGCCGGCGTAGGCAGCCAGGCGGGGTGATCTTGGATTGGTTTCTCTTTGCAGAAGATGGGTATGTGGGGCGCCATGGTCGACACGAAGTCGATACCCCGACCCGGTGAGCGCTGGCTCAGCTGCCCGCCCTACATGCTGATCGCGCACGTCCTCAAGGTCGAGCGAGGGGATCGGACACCGTTGGTCAGCTACGAGCTGCAGGACGACGATGGCGTGGTAATCGAGCGGGTCGAGCAAGCAGTGCTTGACGACGGCTGGTGGAAAGCCTTCCAGCCCCTACGCCAACGCTTCGGCTAACCGCAGCGGCCCCCATCTCGCCCGGGACCGGGCCTCCTATATGGTCGCCGCCAGTGCAGGGAAACGCTTCGAATAGCGCTCGCGTTGCCGGCATCTGCGCGGCGGCCCTGCTGGTCTTCGTCATCTGGCTGCTCGCGCCGGGGCCGTCCAACGTTGGGGTCGCCTTCTTCTACGCGGTCCCGGTCGCGATGGCGACCTGGTGGTTCGGCCGGCGCGCGGGGGCGATCGCCGTCCTCGGCTGCGGCGTGCTCTTCTGCACCGGCGCGCTGATCGAACCAGTGCACCAGTTCGGCCTTGCCCTTGCCGTGCGAATGCTCGCTCTGATCGGCGTCGCGACGCTGGTGGCGCTGCTGCACGAGCGCCAGCTGGTGCTCGAGCACTCCGCCGAGGAACTGGAGGCGATCCGCGCCGCGCTGACGCCCGCCGCGCTTCCTCAGCTTCCCGGGGTCGACTCCGCGGCCGCCTTCGTTCCCTCCGAGCTTGGTGTCTCCGGCGACTTCTACCTGCTCACCAACGGCCGCGATGGTTCCGCGATCGCGATTGTCGGCGACGTCGTCGGCCATGGTCCTGAGGCGGCGCAGCTGGCGACCTTCGTGCGGGCGCGTTTCGCTGCCCTAGCTGCCGGCACCAGCGATCCGGCCGAGCTGCTCACGCTCGCCAATGCGGCGCTGTTCGAACGCCCCGCCGCGGAGCGCGAGTTGGTCAGCGCGGTCTGCCTGCGACTGCACGACAAGCAGCTTTCCTGGGCGATCGCGGGCCACCCGCCGCCCCTGCGACTACCCGGGCTCGACCAGCTCGCCCTGGAGGGCTCGACCTTCCTGCTCGGCGCGGAAGCGGAGCTGGCGTTGCACAACGGCGAGACCGCGCTGCCGAGCGGCGACGGCGTGCTGATCTACACCGATGGCGCGACCGACGTGCGACAGGGCGGCGAGCTGCTCGGCCTCGAGGGCCTCTCGAGGCTGCTGGCGCCGTTGACGAAGCTGCCGGCGGCCGAGATCGTCAGCCAGGTCGAGCGAGCGATTCTTGCCTGGGCGGAGAAGCCGATCCAGGACGATCTCTGCCTGCTTGTTCTGAAGCCACGGTAAGCGCCACGCTGCGGGGTTTCGTTCCCTCGCCTGCCGGGAAGTCAAAGGGCTTGAAGGCGAGTTGCGACGTGACTCGATCCCTTACTTGGCAGCGAGGGCAATTCTCGATCGCCATCGCATGCATGGCGCTGTAGCTGCTTCCGCACCGCTCACACCTGAACATCATCTACCTCCCACGGACTAACCCAAGTCCTTCTAGGACAACTTGACTGAATGTCTCCTACCCAGTGAGACAGAGCGTCTAAACCCACGCTCGCAGTCAGCCGAAGACACCTGGCAATGACTGACGGCATTGAGATCGAGGTGGAGTCGGGGTTCCGGCATGAAGCGCTGATCTACAGCGATCCCGACCAGTTCCTGGCGGCCACGGTCCCTTTCCTCAGCGGCGCGCTCGAGGCCGGCGAAGCGGCGGTGGTGGCGGTGAGCGAGCGCAACACCGAGCTGCTCCGCGGTGAGCTGGGCGCAGATGCGGAGGAGGTCGGCTTCGTGGCGATGGAGGCGCTGGGGCGAAACCCGGCTCGCATCATTCCCTTCTGGCGCGATCTTGCCGACGAGAGGGCAGGGCGGCCGGCGCGTGGCATCGGCGAACCGCTCTGGCCCGGCCGCGACGCCGCCGAGGTCGACGAGTGCCAGCGCCACGAGTCGCTGCTCGACCTCGCCTTCTCGCCAGGCCCCAGCTGGTCGCTGCTCTGTCCCTACGATGGCGCCGCCCTCGCCGACGAGGTGCTGGCCGCGGTCGCTCACTCACACCGCTCGATCGCCCACGACGGCGCCCGCGAAGCGAGCAGCAGCTACCTCGCCGCAGCCGATTGTTTCGCGGGCGAGCTCCCCCATCACCCGATCGGCGCCGATGTTCTGGCTTATGACCGCTCGCGGCTGTCGGCGGTGAGGCGCCACGTCGAACGGGTCGCCCAATGGGCTGGAATTGCTCCCCCGCAGACGGCCGATCTGGTCGCCGCCGCCAGCGAGCTGGCCGCCAACAGCATTGCCCACGGCGGCGGTGCCGGCACTCTGCGCAGCTGGCGTGAGGGCGACCGCCTGCTGATCGAGTTCGAGGATCGGGGAAAGATCGAGGAGCCCCTCGCCGGGCGACGGCGCCCGGAGCTGACGCAGCAGGGTGGTCGCGGCCTCTGGCTCGCCAATCAGCTCTGCGACCTGGTCCAGATTCGCTCGAGTGAGCTCGGCACCACCGTGCGACTGCAGGCGGCGCTCGCCTAGTCGAGTCCGCTTGCACTTGCAGACATTCATGTTTACCATTCGCGCTCCAACGGCGGCAGGGGCGGGGGATGGGCGGCAGGGCAAGGCAACCAGACGATTTCGCGTTCGCTTTCGATTCCGCCTTTGCGGCGCTGCAGGTGCGCATCGAGTCGGCCTGCGCCGCGTGGTCCGAGTGGCCCGAGCAGGTCGCCGCCGGCATCCGGGCCGCCTTCGGGTGGGTCGCTGCCGAGCCGGTTGCGGCACAGCTGCTGACCAACGATGCGCTGGCCGGCGGCAGCGCCGGGTTCGAGCGTTACGAGCGCATGATCGCCTACATCGCCGAGTTGCTCGAGCCCGGTCGCGAGCAGGCGTCCCACGGCGAGCGCCTGCCCGAGATCACCGAGCAGGCGATGGCGAGCGGGGTGGCGATGCTCGTCGCCCAGCGCCTCTCACTTGGCCAGGAGGCCGAGCTGCCGGCGATCGCCGGGGAGGCGATCCAGTTCGTGCTCACGCCCTATCTGGGTGGGGTCGAGGCACGCCAAGTTGCCTCTGATTGAACTCGACTTGACATGTGACTAATTAGTCACCTATTGTTCCCGGCATGGACGAGGTGTTCAAGGCGCTTGCCGATCCCACCCGGCGCAGCTTGCTCGACGAGCTGTTCGAGCGAGACGGCCAGTCGCTGAGCGAGCTCGAGCGGCGCCTGCCGATGACGCGTTTCGGCGTGATGAAGCACCTGCGCGTGCTCGAGGAGGCGGGGCTGATCAAGACCCGCAAGCGCGGTCGCGAGAAGTTGCACTTCCTCAACCCCGTCCCGATCCGGTTGGTCCACGACCGCTGGGTGAGCAAGTACGCCGAGCCCTGGGCAGCCGCCCTGAGTGGCCTCAAGCACGAACTGGAGAAGGAGAAGACGATGGAGAAGGTTTTCGAGATCTACATCAAGACCACCCCCGAGCGGCTTTGGGAGGCGATCACCGACCCGGCGCAGCGGGCGAAGTACAACTTCGGCGTCGGGGTCGAGTCGGACTGGTCGGCCGGCTCGAGCTACGAGTCAGTCCACCCGACTGCCGGGATCAAGATCGCCGCTGGCGAGAACCTCGAGGTTGAGCCGCCGCGCCGCTTGGTGCAGAGCTTTACCGCGCTCTGGAGCGACAACGTCAAGAACGAAGGCACCTCGCGGGTGACCTGGGAGATCGAGCCGGTCGGCGACTCCTGCCAGCTGACCGTCACCCACGACCAGTTGCCCGAGGGTGCGAACTCCGAACTCTACGGTGGCTGGCCGATGATCCTCTCCGGCCTGAAGACGCTGCTGGAGACGGGCGAGGAGCTGACCACCCCGGGTTCGCTGCGCTACTCGGGCGCCGGTGCCGAGGACTGGTCTTAGGCCCTGCTGTTCCGGTGCGCTTTATGTGGCTATGGGCCACATAAAGCGCACCGGAACGACTAAGCGAGGCCGAGATCGACCATGCTGCGGCCGGTCTCGACGATCGTCTGCTCGAGCGGGCGCGGGGACCAGTCGAGCACCGTCTTGGCCCGCTCGTTCGAGTAGGTCAGCTTCTTGCCGAGCTGGTTGGTGATCGAGCGGATGCTGGGATCGAAGAGCGCCATCGCGCGGACCAGCAGGTTGGGGACGCCGCGGCTAGGCACCTTGGCGGCGTGGTCGCCCAGCTCGCGGCGCAGCACAGCGGCGACTTCGGCCATCCAGAGGAACTCGGCGACGGCGATGAAGCGCTTTCCGCCGGCCTCCGGGGTGACCATCGCTTTGACCTGCAGGCTGGCGACGTCGCGGGCGTCAACGAAGCTGAAGCCGATCTTCGGCGTGCCCGGGATCCCCTTCAGCAGCCGCTGGATCGCCTCCAGCGAGTAGGAGGCGTCGCGGCTGAGCAGCGGCCCGAGGATCGCGCCGGGATTGACCGTGGCGAGGCGGTCCTCGGCGCCCTCTTCGCGCGCCAGATCCCAGGCGGCGCGCTCGGCGATCGTCTTCGAGCGCACGTAGGGGGAGAGCCCGTCGAAGTCGAGGTTGGTCCAGTTCTCCTCGGTGAGAGGACCGGGCGTTTTGGCGCCGCCGGCGATCGCGGCGACCGAGGAGGTGACGACGGTGCGCTTGACGCCGGCGGCGAAGGCCGCGCGCACCACCCGCCGCGTCCCTTCCCGCGCCGGCACGATCAGCTCGTCGGGGTTCTTCGGCTGCACCGGCGGGAAGGGCGAGGCGACATGGAGGACGTAGCCGCAGTCGGCGACCGCCTCGCTCCAGCCGTCGTCGCTGGTCAGGTCGGCGGTGAAGACCGAGAGCTTTTCGCCGGGCTGGCCACCGGCGGTGACCGCATCGCGGACCTCTCGCTCGCGGCCGAGGTCGCGCACCGTGGTTCGCACCTCGTAGCCCTGCGAGAGCAGCTCGACCATGCACCAGCCGGCGAGGAAGCCGGAGCCGCCGGTTACAAGGACCGTCTCAGCCATTCGTCTCGCTCATCGGCCGTGACTCTACCCAGCGCATAGGGTGCCCGGATCAGACTTCGAAACGCAGTCGCCCTCGCTCTTATCCTCCTCACCCTGGCGCCGGCCAGCGCCAGCGCCTTCACCACCGTGCAGGAAGTCGGCGGGCTCAACTCGGGCACCAGCGGCGTCGTCCTCGGTCCCGACGGCAATATCTGGGCCGCGGAGGAAGGCGCGGGCAGCGTCGTTCGCATGACGCCCTCCGGCCAGGTTCTCAACCACTTTCCGGTCGGGTCCAAACCGGCCTCGATGGCGACCGGCCCGGGCGGGCGGGTCTGGGTCAGCGTCACCGGCGACGACAAGCTGGTCTGGTTTGACGCCACCTCCGCCTTGCCCTCGCCTCACGACGTCTCGACCGGCGCCGGCTGCGGCCCGGTGGGGATCGTCTCCGGGGGCGACGGGTTCATGTATTTCTCCTTGCCGGCGGTCAGCCTCTGTGGCGCCAGCCAGATCGGTCACGTAAACGCCGACGGCAGCGGCGGCCTGGTTACGGTGGGATCGCTCGGTCAGGCCTTCGACCTCGAGGTGCTTAACGGCAAGCTCTTCGTTCCCGACTTCGAAGGCGACGTGGTCCGCCGCGTCGCGCTTGGCACGCTTTCGGCGGAGGCCGAAATCGACGCTCCTGGTGGGAGCGCTCCGGACGGCATCGCCGCCGATGGCAACGGCAACCTCTGGGTGACTCTCTTCTCCACCGGCCAGGTGGCCCACTTCTCGGTTTACCAGAACTTGGGGAGTGCGAGCGCTCTTACTCCGACCGGCGGGACCTTGAGCAACCCCTTCGGGATCGTCGGCGGCGCTGACGGCTCGATGTACGTTGCCTCTTCCGGAAACGCGAAATTGCTCGCGGTCACCGCGACGCCGACTTACACCTTCACCTCACTCCCCTTCGACGCCGAACCGTGGCAGGTAGCCAACGGGCCCAATGGGGAGATTTGGGTTACGGACCGCGCCAACGCCCGCCTCTTCCGGTTCTACAACCCCTCGGGGGCTGGCGGTGGGGGCGGTGGCGGTGGCAACGGCCCCAAGGGCCCGCCGAAGCTGACCCTCGCCGGTAAGAAGGCGCAGCAGCTCGGCCGCTTCATCAAGCTGAAAGCGAGCTGCCCTGACGGGGCCTGCACCGTCAGTGCCAGCGGCACCGTTCGCGTCCCAGGCGCGAAAGCGAAAGGCGCCGCCAAATCCTCCTCCGCCAAGCAGCTGAAACTGCAATCGGCCAGCGTCTACGTCAGCGCCGGTCGCACGGCGGTGCTGAAGCTGAAGCTCCCCGCCAAGGTGAAGAAAGCCGTCGCCGCCGCTCTCGAAGTGGGCCTCAAGCCGGTGGCCAAGGTCAAAGCGCGTGCGGTTGACAGTGCTGGGAATCGGAGCGCTCCCCAAGTTCGCCGCGTGAAGCTGAAGAGCTAGCTCTTCTTCTTGCGCCGTTCGAGCACTTCGCCGAAGGCCTTCTCGATCTCGGCGGTGAGGGTGAGGCGGAAGGTCGCGTTGAGCGCCTCGGAGGCGAGCGGGCGCAGCTGCTCGACTGCCTCGGTCATCTCCGGCCAGCGCTCGTCCGGGCGGCCTTCTTCGTCGAACGGCTTCCAGAGCTCCTCGACGAAGAGCCTGACGAAGGCGCGGGCCGAGGACTGGGCGTTGCGGGTCAGCTTCTCGATCGCGGCGAGCGCCGCTGGCAGCGGGATGCCCCGACCGAGCACGTCTTCGGCGGCGCGCAGCAGCGCCGGGCTGGGTGCTTCGTAGCGTTCGTCGCCGAGCGGGATCAGCAGGCCCAGCTTCTGTGCCTTGGCGAGCAGCTTGTCGTCGTCGGTGTGGAAGCGCTCGGCCAGCTCCTCGCGGCTGAGGACCTCGGGCGCCTCGCTCTCGAAGGGCGCGGTGATCGCCTGGCGCAGGCCGACGAAGCGGTCGGCGTCGACGCCGTGCTCGCCGATCAGGCGCTCGATCGCGCTCAGCTTGAAGCCCTCCGCCTGCATCTCCTGGATCAGGCGCAGGCGGGCAACGTGGTCCTGGCCGTAGTAGCCGATCCGCGCCCGCACCTCGGGGTGGGGGAGCAGGCCGCGCGACTGGTGGTTGCGGATGTTGCGGACCGACATCCCGGTCTCATAAGCGAGCTGCTCGATCGTCAGCTCCGCCTGCTCGGGCTCAGTGACTGGGTTCACATTGCGCGCCATCGGGGCAATGCTACCTTGCCTTTGTAACCTCGTTTGAGGTAACAGTTAACGGGTAACCAAGAACTTGCCGTCTATCGAGAGGCAGTCATGACTTCGATCTTCACGACACCCGCGCTTGCAGCGGCGCCCCCCGCCGGGGGAGCGACGCTGGGCCAGGTGGCGATCGCTTCCACCGCGGCGATGCTGCTCACCGCCGCCCTGCTCTACATCGGCTTCGGCTACCGCGCCGGCCGCGTCACCTGGCTGCGCCGCCTCGGCGCCTGGGCCGAAGGCTTCAGCGGCTACCCGGCCTGGGTCGGGATCCCGGTTGGGATTGCGACCAGCTCGCTGCTCGTCGCCCTCTTCGGCATGTACTGGGACATCTCCCTGCACATCGACGTCGGCCGTGATCCTGGGCCGCTGGCCAACCCGGCGCACTACTTCATCCTCGGCGGCCTCTTCGGCATCTTCACCGCCGGTTTCTTCGCCATGGTCCTGCCCGAGGGCAAGCCCAGCGAGACCGCGGTTCGCCTCGGGCCCGACTGGTACGCGCCGCTCGGCGGCGTGCTGATCTGCGCCTGCGGCGCCTTCTCGCTGATCGGCTTCCCGCTCGATGACATCTGGCATCGCCTCTTCGGCCAGGACGTGACCCTCTGGGGGCCGACCCACCTGATGCTGATCGGCGGCGCGGCGATGACCCTGATCGGGATCGGCGTGCTCACGGTCGAGGGGATGCGGTCGCGCAGCCAACGCGATGCCGGTGACGATCACCGTCAGGTCGTGCTCGCCCGCGCGGTCGCCTCGACCGGCGGCTTGCTGCTCGGTCTCTCCACCTTCCAGGCCGAGTTCGACTTCGGCGTGCCCCAATTCAACTTCCTCTTCGAGCCGATGATGATCATGCTCGCCGCCGGCGTCGGCCTCGTCGCCGCTCGCCTTTACGCCGGTCGCGGCGCTGCCCTCGGCGCCGCCGTCTTCTTCTTGGTGGCCCGCGGCGTCCTCGCCCTGTTGATCGGCCCGGTGCTGGGCGAGACGACGCCGCACATGCCGCTTTACATCGTCGAGGCGCTGGTGGTCGAGGCGGTGGCGCTGCGCGTCTCGAGCGATCGGCCGCTCGCCTTCGGGCTCTGGTCGGGGCTCGGGATCGGCACCGTCGGCCTCGCCTCGGAGTGGGCCTGGTCCCACATCTGGATGCCGATCCCGTGGCCTTCCGCCGCCTTCCCCGAAGTCGTGCTGGTGGGGCTGGCGATCGCCGTGGCCGCCTCCCTGATCGGCGCCTGGATCGGCACCCGGCTCTCGCCGGAGCCGGGCAGGCGCCTGCCCGGCCTGCGCTTGGGCGCCTGTGCCGGTGCCGCGACGATCGCCGCCGCCACGATCTTTGCCCTGAATACCCCCGCCGAGGAGGGCGTGCGGGCGCAGGTCGTGCTGCGCGATGCCTCGAGCGGCCCGCAGCGCGAGATGAGCGCGACGGTGAGGTTGACCCCGCGCGACGCCGCCGAGGACGCACGTTGGTTCGACGTCACCGCTTGGCAGGGGGGAGGCCTCGTCGTCGATCCGCTCGAGCGCGTCGGTCCCGGCATCTACCGCACCACCGAACCGATCCCGGTCGGCGGCAACTGGAAGACGATGGTCCGCCTGCACAGCGGCAGCTCGCTGACCGCGGTGCCGATCTTCCTGCCGCGCGATGCAGCGATCCCCGCGCCCGAAGTCCCCGCCCGCCCGACCTTCACCCGCAGCTTCACCGACGAGACCCAGCTGCTGCAGCGCGAGAAGACCGGCGGTTCGCCGGCGCTGGTCGCGGTGGCCTACGCGACGGTTGCGGGCATCGCGCTCTCGCTGCTGGCCCTGCTCGCCTGGAGCCTGCACCGCCTCGCCTTCCCGCCGCGGCCCGACTCGCGCCGCAGTCGTGGCAAGGCGCCCGCCAACCCGACGCCGGCCCTGCAGCGATAGCGATGCTGCCGCTCGCCCACCACAGCCTCGTCGCCGCCCTGCCGGCCTTCGGCCCGGTCCTGCTGGTCACTTTGGTGCTGGCGGTGCACGCGTTTCGCAACCGCGAGTCGAAGCAGAGCGACGACTAGCTCAGAGTCCGAAGCCCTGGCGCCGTCCCTCGGGCACGAGGTCGGCGTACTGGCGGTGCCGCTGTATGTAGTCGTTGACGAAGGGGCAGAACGGCAGCACCGCCAGTCCCCGCTCTCGCGCATCGTCGAGGGCGAACGAGATCAGCCGGCTGCCCAGTCCGCGGCCCTCGAACTCGTCATTGATTTCCGTGTGGACCAGCTCGATCAACTCGGGCCGCAGGCGATATTTGACGAAGCCCGCCAGCTTGCCGTCGAGCCGGATCTCGTAGCGCTCCCGGTCGGCGTTGTCGGCGATTGTGATCTGACTGGCGCTCATCCCGTCATCCTAGGGTCCTCGTGAAGCTCGCTTTGACACTTGCCCTTGTCACTTTGGCGATCCTCGCCTGGACACCCGCGGCACAAGGCGGCGAGGAGGATGCCCCGGCTTTCCATGGCTCGATCGAGCGCATCGATGCCGACACGCGCAAGCGGATGACCGGTGTCTCCTGGCGCCGCGGCTGTCCGATCGGCTTCGCCGACCTGCGCTTGCTCACGGTCAGCCATTGGGGATTTGACGGCCGCCGCCAGCGCGGCCGGCTGGTCGTCCACCGCGACGCCGCCGCGGCGATGCTTGGAGCGATGCGCTCGCTCTACCGGCTGCGCTTTCCGATCCGCCAGATGCGCCTCGTCGACGCCTACGGCGCCGACGACCACCGCAGCATGAAGGCCGACAACACCTCGGCCTTCAACTGCCGTTTCGTCGCCGGCAGCGGTGGCGTCTGGTCCGAACACGCCTACGGCAGGGCGCTCGATCTCAACCCGCTCGAGAACCCCTACGTCACCGAGTCGGGCTACGTCTCTCCCCCCGCGGGAGCTCCCTTTGCGGACCGTTCGCGCCACCGCCGCGGCATGATCCATCGCGGCGGCTCCGTGGTCGCGTCCTTCGCCATGGCCGGCTGGGAGTGGGGCGGCGATTGGGCCTGGCCCAAGGACTACCAGCACTTCTCGGCGACCGGCCACTGAGCGGCGGGCATGCCCCGGTCTGGTCAACCAGGCTGGGGGACCGGCTCGGCGTCGGTCACGTCGACCGTATCCGCGGGGGCGTTCTCTCGTCGCGACAGGGCCAAGCAGGGCAGCGCCAGGATCGAGATCGCGCCGCCGATCAGGTAAGAGGGCGCGTAGCCCCAGGCGTCGGCGGCGCGGCCGAGCAGGGGCTGGGTCCAGACTCCACCGGTGGAGGACATCATCGAGTCGAAGGAGAGGATCGTCGCTCGCTGCCGCGAGGGGATCAGGCCGTTGAGGTAGCTCTGGCGGATCGGCAGGGTGGCGGCGAACATCAGTCCCCAAACCACGGTCAACCCGATTACTGCCCAGAAGCTCTCGACCAGGCCGATCAGTCCGAGCGCGACGACGCTCAGCCCTGCCGTTACAAGCAGCGCCGAGGTGCGGCGGCGGAAGAGACGGCGGATGCGGGGAGCGGCGATGCCACCGGCAATCTGGGCGCCGGCGACGATCGCCGCCACCAGGCCGGCGACCTGGTAGGCCTGCGGGTCGCCGTACAGCTCCAGCAAGTAGGGCTGCAGGGCGTAGAAGGCGTAGATGCCGACGCCGCCGGTGAACAGCGACTCGACCATCAGCCACTTGACCGCCGGCACCCGCCAGCCGTAGTCGACCGAGTTGGTGGCGATCTTCCGCATCTCGGCCAGCGCCCGCCCGCCCTTCTCCGGCGTGAAGCCGACGTCGTGCATCAGCCTGAAGGCGAGCCCGAACATGACGATCAGGACGAGGCCGCGGAGCACGAAGGGCACGCCGAGGCTGGTCTGGCGGGCGATGAAGCCGCCGGCGACCGAGCCGACCAGCATCGCCGCGCCGCTGACGATCTGGCCGCGGCCGAAGACCGTCTCCAGCTCGCCGGTGAAGCCGGTCGCGGTGAGCGCGTCGACTAGCCACGCCTCGACCGCGCCGGAGAAGAAGGTGAAGCCGAGGCCGAGCAGCATCGAGGCGATCGCCCACTCCCAGAGCGGCGCCCCGAGCTGCCAGAGCAGCACGTAGAGGAAGGTCGACGCCATCAACGTCAGCGTGCCGAGCAGGTAGGAGACGCGGCGCCCGATCGTGTCGGCGACGATCCCGGTCGGCACCTCGAACAGCACCATGCCGGCGGTGAAGAAGGCGTTCGCCGCGAACGCTTCCAGGTTGGAGAGTCCGGCATCGAGCAGGAAGATCGTGTTGATCCCCCAGATCAGCGAAGCCGCCAGGGTGTTGCCGAGCAAAAGCGTCAGGTAGGTGCGCTGGATCGAGCGGGGGGTGGGCATCTGTCGCTAAGTGTCTACCCCGCGGTGGCACCGCCGTTCGCCCTCGACCGCACCTGGGTGGCAAAGCACGACGCTAGGGATGCGAATCGTGTCCGGTCACGACCTCGTTTCGGCCGCGGCGAGATCGCCGACGTGATCCAGTTGTGCTCAGCCAGACTCGGCGGGCGGGGATCCACGACCTCCTCGCCATGCACCCCGCCTACCCCGAAATCGACTTCGGCCTAGTCGCTTCGACGCCGCTTGGGCGCAAGGCGCTGGGCAATCAAACAGTACCTTTTTAATACTTGACAATTCTATATTGCCGCATAGGTTCGCCAAATGGCTACCGGCGATGCGGCAGGTGAAATGGCGACTAACGAGTCGCCGCCTCAGGCTTCGAGCGCCCAAGACTTGGTTCTCAAGGTTCTTGGGGCGATTGGCACCGGGATCGGCATTCTCGGCTTTGTCACTCTCTTCGGCGGAGCGATTCTCTGGATCCGCGCCGAAGAAGCGGGCCTGCCGGCCAACGACGCGGTTTCAGTAATCCCCAACAACGTCCTCGTTACGACCGGGGCGAACTTTCTCGTGCCCGCCGTCCTACTCGCGTTGTCCGCCGTCGCCTTGATCTTCACCGTGCACATAGGTTTCGATCTCTGGAGAAAACTCCGCAAAGAGAACAAATTCAAAGAAGCCCGCGAGCTGCTCCTCAAAGCCGAAAAAAAAGCGCGTGAGGCCGAGGCGATGAATCAGCACGCGCAAGCCGCTAGGGCCCTGGCCACCAGTCTCAGTGACAGCGCTGACCTGGTGCAAAAAAACGCCGCGGCGTCCGATGAGCTGAAGGCAAGTCAGGCAAGAGAGGCACAGAAACACCGACAGATAGCAGAGAAACTGGAGGCGGGCGCCCTTGCCGCCACGGCGTCGGCCGCCGAGGACAGAGCCAAAGCCGAAAACATGAGAGTGGAATCCGAATCGGTGCGTGTCACCGAGGAGTTCCGGACAGAGCTCATCGCCGGCGGACTCATCCTGCTGCTTTTGCCGCCGATCCTGAACGGCGCTATCTGGAACGTCGATTTCTGGCAGGTGGTGGCCTTGATCGTCGTTGCCGTGGGCGTGGCGGCGGTTAGCCTCGCGATATTCGCGACGACTGAAAAATTCGTTTGGTTCGGGGTGGTCGCGTTCGTCATGGTGGGGGTCTACATAGGCTTCGCCACCTACTTCAGCACTACCGGCAACCCCAAGGTCGAACCGGCGGCCGCCTTGCGCGCCGGCCACCCTCCGGTGGTGGGCATCTTCGTCGCCGACACGGCGAGCAATCTCTACCTGGGGAGCTTCTCCGACGAAGAGGACTCGGCGCGCCTCCTCGTCATTCCCCGTGCGCAGGTGACCGACTTGGCGGTTGGACCGCTGGTCTCGCCCCCGACCGCCCGCATGCGGGCGGTGCGACTGGCTCTCGATCACTGTGACCAGACCGTCGAAGTGCCGGCCACCGATACCACGCCCGCCAGCACAAGACCCGCTTGCAGCGAAGAGCAGATTGCCGAGCTCCGCTCTTTTCTGGAAGAGGGTTGACCCGTCAGAAGCGGGCCAAGGAGGAAGGCCGCTCAGTCAGCGACCTTGCCCGCGAGGCGGTTGCCCGGTACGTAGGCTCGTAGGGCCGCGATCACAACATCGTCTAGCCATAGGAGAAAGAGATGATCGAGCGCATTGATGGGATGCCGGCCGGGACCGTCGGGCTGCGGGCCTCGGGCAAGCTCAGCAAGGACGACTACACAGGGGTGTTGGAGCCGGCGCTTCGCGAGGGGGTCGAGTCGGGGGAGCTGCGGCTGCTGTTTGTCCTCACTGGCTTCGACGGCCTGGAGGCCGCTGCAATACCGGAGGACATGAAGACCGGGCTCAAGGCCTGGTTTCGCGACCACTCCGCCTGGAAGCGCTTTGCCCTCGTCACCGATGTCGAGTGGGTCGCCAAGGCGATGCACATGTTCACCTGGTTGACGCCGGGAGAAGTGTTGATCCGCGACCTCGACGGGCTGGAGGAGGCAAAGGCCTGGGTCGCGGCTTGATGTGGGTCCAGCACGCGATGCAGCTGCCGGCGCGGCCGCGCGGCTTTCACCTGGTCACCGCTGAAGTGTTCGAAGCCCTGCCTGAGCTGGAAGAGATCTCGGTCGGGATCCTGCACCTGCTGATCCAGCACACCTCGGCCTCGCTGGCACTGAGCGAGAACGCCTCGCCTGAGGTGCGGCGCGACTTCGAGGCCTGGTTCGACCGCGCGGTTCCTGAACGGGCGCCGTACTGGACCCACACCCTGGAGGGCGACGACGACATGCCCGCCCATGTAAAGGCGGCGCTGCTGGGCCCGTCGCTGACGCTGCCGCTCCGCGATGGCCGACCCGCGCTCGGGACCTGGCAGGGCATCTACCTCTGTGAGCACCGCGACCACGGCAGCCCGCGCTCGCTGGTCGCCACCGCCTGGGGCGAGCCGGCCTAGCCATCGCTATCCGGCCCAGCTGCAGCATCTGTGCCTGACAGTTTGGACAAGAGCCGGGGAAATTCACTCCGCTCCATATCTCTTCAGGTGGGGGGTCCGGGCTGTTGCCGCACGAATGCGACTAGATGCCAATCAGACCCCGCCTCACCTACGCAAACGTCGTTTCAACCCTCTGCCTCTTTCTCGCTCTCGGGGGAGGCGCTGCCTTCGCGGCGAGCAAGGTCCGCTCCAAGGACATTGCCCGCAACGCGGTCAAGTCCGTCAACCTCGCCCCGGGCGCGGTCAAGGCCTCGGATGTCTTCAAGCGGGCAATTACCAGCGGCAAGCTCGCGGTGGGTGCGGTGCGCAGCAACCAGATCGCCGATGGCGCCATCGGCTCGAAGCAGATCGGCGCCGCTGCGGTGGCTCCCTCGAACCAGCAGTTCCCGGTCTTCTACGCGGCCAGCCCCAGCGGCGGCTCGGTTCCGGTGACTCCCGGCCCCGATCCCTACCCGATCACGGGCGGCACCTGGACGCAGCAGCCGGGGGAGATCGACGTCATCTTCGGCGCGGCGGCAGCGACGCTCGCCTATGACGACTCCGGCGCCGGCTCATGTCGGGTGTTCCTCGAAGTCAGCCTCAACGGCCAGCAGATCGGCGGCGGCGAAGTCCAGACCAGCTCAACCACCCCGCAGCGGGTTGAACAGAGCGTCGGAGCGCAGCCCCAGGTCGACCCGGTCGCCGCGGTCAAAAACCAGCTGACTGTCAGGACCGCCTCGAACGGGGCATGCACCCAGGGGTCGACGATCGACTCGACTCGCTTCAGAGTGCTCGCCTTCGGCTAGGGCGAGCCCCGGCAAATTAGACCGAGCGCAGCAGGAGAAAGATCCCGAAAGCGAAGGCCATGGCGCCGAGTGACCAGGCCCAAATCCGCGCGTAGGCCCCGACCAGTCCATAGCCACGGGGCTTTCGCCGCCCCGTTTCTTCGAGATGGGAAGCGTTGGCTGTGTCGGTCCAATCCGTCTGCTCGCCCTCGACCAGCGCCTCCGCGAGCAGGGCTTGCGCCCGCTCGGACTCCGCGGCGCGAACCATCACCCGCCGCGATCCTCCGCCGGGGTTGAGCCAGCCGACGCCGATCATGGGCCCGTCGATGCCCGTGGGTTGGAGAACGCTTGGAATGCCGGCGCTCTCCAGCAGCCCCTGGATCATCTCGGCTTCCACCCGGTCGTTGGCGTGGGCGACGCCGACCAATTGCTCTGCCTCGCGAGCATCCATCGCTCAGCAGAATATGGGGCAATCCCTCCTAGGGCCCGCCGAAGCCGCTCGCGAAGCAGGGCCCGCCGCCGCAGTCATCGCTCCTGGGGATTGCGCCGGCGAAGAAGTCGGAGACGAGCTGCTGCTCGGCCGGCGTCGCCCGCGGCGCTCCGTGCGGGTCCTGGCCGCTGCGGTTCGGCACGTTCTCGTAGGGCGGCGGTTCGGTGCCGATCTGACTGCCCGGGTTGGCCGGGTCTTCGCGAATCGGGCCGCTGTCCCAGTAGTAGATCGCCGAGCCGGTGTACGGGTAGCGGCGGATCGCGGGCACGTCCCAGAGCACGTCGGTGTCCGGCCAGCGGTCGCGGAAGAGGACCGGCCGGTGGGCTCGAGCCCCGATCGTCCGCGCCTCGACGTCGGCTTGGTAGATCGTCACCTGGTGGTCGCCGAAGGCGACGTTCATCAGCACCTGGTGCGCCGGCGTGTTCGGCAGCGGCTCGTCGGTCATGCGGTGCGCGTAGCCGTTCGGCTCGCCCCGGTCCCAGAGCATCTGGATCAGGTCGAGCACCAGCGGCCGCGCCATTTCATCGGGGTAGGAGGGGTAGAGGACCTGGGCGAAGTCGTCGAAATCGACCGAGCGTGGCAGCAGCACCGAGTAGTTCATCGCCGGCACGCCGAGCGAGGCGCGGGTGAAGTCGGGCGCCAGCGCGGTCAGTGCGCCGCCCATGATCCCGCCCTGGCTGTTGCCGTTGTAGAAGAGCGCGCTCGTGTCCAGCGCCGAGGCGCTTGCCGCCGTGCCGTCCTGGTTGAAGGCGGTGTTGGTGGCGAAGCCGCTCGGGCTCAGCATCGCCCGGCCGAGGTAGAGCTCGTCGAGCAGGCCCTGCTGCAGGCGGTCGGGGATCGCTGGGAAGCGGGAAAGCTCCTGCAGGGCGCCGATCGCGACGGGGACGTCGGATTCCGACATGCCGATCTCGTCGGTGGCGCAGGTGACGATGTCGTGCGCCTGGGCCAGGCTGCGCTGCGGCGCGGAGGCGACCTCGGCGGCGCGGCCGAAGAGGCCGTGGCCGTAGAGCGAGAGCCTGCCCGACTGCGGCGCGCCGCTGACCGCGGACTCGGGCACGATGCAGTCGAAGTTGGCGATCCAGGTGCCGTTCTGCGTCGGCGTCCCGTCTGGCGCGAGCTGGAACGTCCCGCCCGGGCCGCAGTCGGGGAAGAGGTAGCAGGGGACCTCGAAGCTGCCTTGAACGCGGCGCGCGATTTCACCGGGGAAGGGGTCCTCTTCGACGTTCGTCACCTGGAAGCTCGGCGAAGCGCCCTGCGGGACGCCGTCGGCGAGGTCGGTGTCGCCGAGCTGGGCGAAGGCGGCGTCGCGCATCGCCCGCGCCCGATCGGCGTTGTTGGCGTCACTCGCCACGGTGAAGTCCCAGGCGAGGTAGAGGCCGCGGCGGGAGATGCCGGAGCGCTGCAGGCGCTTGAAGATCGCTTCGAAGTGCCCGCGGCGGGCCTCGATCTCGGGCTGTTTGGAGCGCACCTGGTCGCGGTAGTAGCGGAAGGCGGCAGGGGCTTCGATCTTCTCGCCGGCGGCGTTGCGGAGATTGCGCAGGGCGACGATGTAGCGGTGGCCGGCGGCGAAGTTGGTCGCCGGGTGGATCTCCATCACCGCTTTCGAGGGGTCGCTGGCGAGCGAGTCGATCTCGACCCAGATCGGCCAGCCCTTGCCGCTCGCGGCGTCGATCACGACCACCGGCGCGTTGCCCTTGCGGTAGCGGCCGATGCGGTTGATCGGCACGGCGCCGCTGGCGCGAACGTCGGCGACCGTTTCGATTCCGGGCACCTTGACCAGGATCGTCGCGCCCTGGCTGTAGCCGTCGGAGGCGTTATAGGGGTCGGCGGAAATGTGCTGGCCGAAGGCGTTGGCCGGCATGCCGGCGGTCTTGAAGTCGACGCGCCGCCCGGTTTGGCTGCTCGCGTCGGGAACCGTGTAGTAATCGTCGGGGAAGGGCAGCATGCAGAGCGTGTTGTCGGGCTCGGCGATGAAGTCGCAGTTGGCCGCTTCCGAGGTGTCGATCGGCGGCAGCTGGGGTTTCCCGTGTCCACCCCCGTGTCCGCCGTGCCCAGACCAGCCAGGCATTGCGAAAGCAGCGGCAGGCATTACCAAAACCACCAGAATCGCCGCAAAAGCGGCCCGCAGCCAAGTCCTCATCGGTTTCCCTCCAACCCTCGGAGGTCGACCCCCTGCGGGACCCGCCCAAGCGGGCCTCGCCGGACCTCAAGCTCTGCCCGGTATTACCCGCCTGGGCGCACTCTGAACATCGTCGGGCTCAGCCCTGAGGTTGGACGATCTCCTGAACGGCCCAGCCGTTGCCGTCGGGGTCGGCGAAGAAGACGAAGCGGCCCCAGGGGAACTCTTGCACCTCGCTCACCTCGACCCCGCGCTCGACCAGCTCCGCCCTGGCGGCCTCCGCGTCCTCGACGACCAGCTGCAGGCCCGCGACGCTGCCCGGCTGCATCTGGTGGGCGCCTGTGGTCAAGGCGATCGAACAGGCCGAGCCGGGTGGGGTCAACTGGACGAAGCGCAGCTCCTCGCTCACCTGGTGGTCGTGTTCGGCGATGAAGCCGACTTGATCGACGTAGAAGGCCTTGGCCCGGTCGACATCTGAGACCGGTACCTGGACCAGCTCCAGTCGCCACTCGATCTTCGATGCCGTGTTTCCCGCGTCCACCATTTGGGCTCCCTTCGTTGTCCGAGCGTCCTATGATTATCTCGCTCGGTAAGTTCCTTATCTATTAAGTATCTTAGCAACTAAGAGATATGACCGCAAGCCCAAAGCGACAGCTGATCGAGGAGTTGATCACCGCCTTCCGCGCCAGCGGCAACCAGGACAGCGCCTTCGAAAACCTCGCCGCCGACCGGCTCGGGGTCAACCAAACCGATCTGCACTGCCTCAACGCGATCGAGAACGCCGGCGGCCTCAGCGCCGGGGGGCTGGCGGCCGAGGTGGGGCTGACCAGCGGTGCGGTGACCGGCGTAATCGACCGACTCGAGCGCGCCGGCTTCGCCCGCCGCGTCCCCGACCCGGCTGACCGCCGCCGCGTCAAGGTCGAGGTGACGCCGGAGTTTTACGCTCGCGCCGAGCGGATCTGGGGGCCGTTGGCCGCGGAGTGGGAGGCGACCCTGGCGAGCCGCTTCACCGCCGCCGAGCTGACCCGGATCACCGAGTTCCTGGCGTTGACCAACGAGGTCGGCAAGCGCCACCTCGAGCGCCTGGGGCGCGAGTCCGGGTAGCCTTCTCCCTCCATGCGACTTGCGAGTCGATTCACGGACAAGAAGGCACTCGCGGTCACCCTCTGCTGGGTAACCGCCCTCGCCGCCAGCGGCTCGACCCACGCCCTGCTCTTCCTGGCACCGGCGCTGCTGATCGTCATCCCGCTGCTGGGCGGCTACTACATCGGCGAGGAGCTGATCGTCAAGCTCGCCGCGAGACGAACCCGTCCACCCCGGCGCACGGCCGCCTCCCGCCGATCGCTTCCGCCAGCACCTGAGAGCTGGCTGCCACGCGGCACCGGCCTGATTGCCTTCTCGCTGGCAAAGCGCCCGCCGCCAGCGCTCCCGCTCACGCAGAACTAGCGCCCGGCGACGGACCTTTTCGGTCGCGCCTGCGCTGCGATCGAAAGGAACACCTGTGCGAAAGCGCTGGGCGGCGTTTGCCGCCACGACAACGTTGTTCTGCCTGCTCCTGGCCTCGCCGGCCCTGGGCCACGAAGGCAACCCCGACTTCCGCTCCGAAATCGACTCGGTGCACCCGAGCGTGCCCGGTGTCAGCTTCGAAGTCCTCAACTACGACGCCGACATGGAGCTGGTCGTCCGCGAAGGCCATCGGGTTGTGATCTACGGCTACGAGGGCGAGCCGTTCGCGCGCATCCTGCCCGACGGCACCGTGCAGAAGAACCAGCGCTCGCCGGCGACCTACCTCAACGTCGATCGCTACGCCGAAGTCGCGGTGCCGAAGTCCGCCGACGCCAAAGCCGCACCGGAATGGAAGACGGTCGATGACTCGGGCACCCTGCGCTGGCACGACCACCGGATGCACTACATGGCGACCGGCACCCCGCCGCAGGTCAAGGACGAGAGCAAGCGCACCAAGGTCTTCGACTACGAGATCCCGCTGCGGATCGACGGCGAGGCGGGCGCGATCGAGGGCAAACTGTTCTGGGTCGGTCCCACCGACACCTCGAAGACACCGTTCCTGATCGCCGGCATCGCGATCGTCGCGCTCGGCGGCGCGGCGGTTCTGATCGCGCGGCGCCGTCGGCGGGACGAAGACGAAGACGGCGAGCGCCCGGTGAAGGAAGCCTGGTAGGTGGCTCGCAGGCCGAACAGGCTCGCCCTCGCGCTCGCCGCCACGCTGGCGGCGGCGCTGCTGCTCGCGCCGACCGCGGCCCTCGCCCACGCGACCCTGGAGGGCACCTCGCCGCCGCGTGGGGCGACGCTGAAGCGCCAGCCCACCGCGGTTGTCTTCCGCTTCAGCGAGCCGGTCGAGGGCAACTTCGGCGCCGTGCGCGTCTATGACGCCGAGGGCGCGCGAGTGGACGCGGGCGATGCCTTCCATCCCGACGGCGAAGGCCAAAGGCTCGGCGTCCACTTGAAGCCCGACCTGCCTGACGGCTCCTACACTGCCACCTACCGGGTCGTCTCCGCCGACGGCCACATCGTCTCCAGCGGCTACGTCTTCTCGATCGGCAAGGCGGGCCGGGCACCGGAGGAGACGGTTGCCGAGCTGGTCGCCGGCGGCGGCTCCGGCACCGCGACGGAGATCGGCCTGGGGATCGCTCGTGGGGCCCAGTACGCGGCGCTGGCGGTCGCGCTCGGCGCGCTTGCCTTCCTGTTGTTGGCCTGGCGCCCGGCGCGACGGCTGGTGGCCGGCGACGGTGAGCGCTGGCAGCGGGCGAGCATCGCCTTCGAGCGCCGCCTGCGCACCGTCCTGTTCGTCGCTGTGGCTGCGGGTGCGATCAGCGCCGCCGCCGCGGTCGTCTTCGAGGCCGCGCAGGCCGCCGGGATCTCGGCCGCCTCGGCGTTTGACTCGACGATCCTGCGGGAGGAGCTCGGCACCCGCTTCGGCACGGTCTGGGGGTTCACCGCCTTGGCCTGGATCCTGCTCGGGCTGGGCCTGGTGCCGGCGCTCCGCCGCGCGACGAGCTGGCGCATCGCACCGCTCTTCATCCCGCTCGCTTTCGTCGCCCTGGAGCCGGCGCTTTCCGGGCACCCGAGCACGCAGTCCCCGGTGGCGCTGCTCTTCCCGGCCAACGTCCTGCACGTCGTAGCGATGTCGATCTGGGTCGGCGGCCTGGCATCGCTTGTCCTGGTTCTGCCCGCCGCAACGCGTGAGTTGGAGCCGCCGGATCGCAGCCGCCTGATCGCGGCGGCGCTGGCGCGCTTCTCGCCGCTGGCGCTGGCTTGCGTGGCCGTGATCCTGCTGACCGGGGTCGGCCAGGCCTACGCCTACGTCCGCCACCTCGACAACCTGCTCGACACTGCCTACGGTCGCGCCGTCCTGATCAAGTTCGTCCTGCTCGTCGGGCTGCTGATCCCCCTCGGCGCCTACAACCGCTACCGCTCGGTTCCCCGTCTCGAGCGGATCGCGGCGGGCGGTGAGGTCCCCGGTAGCGCCGGCCTGCAGCTGCGCCGGGCGCTGCGCGGCGAGGTCGCACTGGTCGTAGTCGTGCTCGGCGTCACCGCGGCCCTGGCCGGCTACGCACCGGCGACCTCGGCCCAGCCGGGCCCCTTCTCCGGCAGCGCCTCGCTCGGCCCCGCCGAGCTGGAGATCACTGTCGATCCGGCGCGGGCCGGCTCCAATCAGGTTCACCTCTACCTCTTCAATGCCACCAGCGGCGCCCAGTTCTCCCGCGTCAAGGAACTGAAGGTCACCGCCACCGAACCCGAGAACTCGATAGGCCCACTGCCGCTCGAGCCCCAGCGCGCCGGTCCCGGCCACTACACGGTGCAAGGGGCGCTGCTCAGCGTCGCCGGAACTTGGGACCTCGAGGTGACCATGCGCGTCTCCGCCTTCGATCAGTACGCGGCCGAGGTCGAGGTACCGATCCGATGAGTAACCCAACGAAAGGAATCGATGAAGCTCAAGACCACCCTGGCGCTGATTGCGGTTTTCGCCTTCGCGTTGCCCGCCAGCGCCGGCGCCCACGTCACCCTGCAGCCAAGTGAAGCGGCGGCGGGCGATTTCACCGTGCTCAACGTGCGCGTTCCCAACGAGCGCGACGACGCGGCGACGACGAAGGTCGACGTGCAGCTCCCCGCCGGCTTCGTCTTCGCCTCCTACCAGGCCGTTCCGGGCTGGTCGGTGCAGGTGAAGATGCAGAAACTCGGCAAGCCGGTGCAGACCGACGACGGGCCGATCACCAGCGAGGTCCGCGAGATGACCTGGACCGCTGACAGCGACAAAGCCGGAATCCAGCCAGGCCAGTTCCAGGACTTCCCGATCTCGGTCCAGATCCCCGGCGAAGCTGGCGAGACCCTGACGTTCAAGGCCCTGCAGACCTACGACGACGGGGAAGTGGTGCGCTGGATCGGCGCCCCGGAATCCGAAGAGCCGGCGCCCCAGGTCGCCGTCACCGAAGGCAGTGAGGGCCACCACGGCGACGTGGCCGATTCCGCGGAGGAGCCCAGCGATGACTCCGACAGCGCCAGCAAGGGCCTCGGGATCGCGGCGCTGATCCTCGGCGCCCTTGGCCTGCTGGCCGGCGGGACTGCGCTGCTGCGCTCACGGAACAGGGCATAGATCGAGGCTCCGCGGGTAGCGGGGGAAGACGAAGACGCTGCCGATCCGGGTCGGCAGCGTCCGCTCAATCCGACCCAAGGAGCTTCCGATGTCAGACCAGTTGCAAGACAAGAAGATCGCGATCCTCGTCGCCAACGAGGGGGTCGAGCAGATCGAGTTGACCAGCCCGCGCGATGCGTTGCGCGAGGCGGGCGCCGAGATCGAGCTGCTCGCTCTCGAAGGCGGTGAGATCCAGGCCTTCAACCACCTCGACAAGGGCGACACCTTCACCCCGGACAAGGCCGTGGGCGAGGCGAACCCCGACGACTACGACGGCTTGGTGCTGCCCGGCGGGGTGGCCAACCCCGACCAGCTGCGCACCGACACCGACGCGGTCCAGTTCGTCCGCGCCTTCTTCGAGGCCGGCAAGCCGGTGGGAGCGATCTGCCACGCGCCCTGGACCCTGATCAACGCCGACGTCGTCGACGGCCGCACCCTTACCTCCTGGCCGAGCCTGCAGACCGATCTGCGCAACGCCGGCGCCGAGTGGGTCGACGAGGAAGTCCACGTCGACCAGGGCCTGGTCAGCAGCCGCAAGCCCGACGACCTCGAAGCCTTCAACGCCAAGCTCGTCGAGGAGCTCGCCGAGGGCGTGCACGAGGGCCAGCGCGAGGCGACCGCCAGCGCATAGTTCGCGTCGCGTGGGGTATTGGGCAAGCTGATGAAAGGAGCCGGCCCATGCCCCCACGCGGAGTGAAAAAAGGCAGCAAACGAGCGCGGCAGTACGAGCACATCAAGAAGAGCGAGAAGGAATCCGGTCGTTCGGAGAGTCGGGCCGAGGAGATCGCGGCGCGCGCCGTCAACAAGGAAAAGGCGCGCTCGGGTGAGTCGAAAACCTCATCGCGCAGCTCAAAGCGCGGCAGCTCGGCCAGCAGCCGCGGCGGCAAGCAGTCCGGCAGCGGACCCGGCGGCCGCACCCGCGAACAGCTCTACAACGACGCCAAGAAGATGGGAATCGAAGGCCGCTCGAAGATGAGCAAGTCTCAGCTTCAGCGAGCGGTCGCCGGCGCGGAAAGCTGAAGGGCTAGCCGCAACCGCAAGTCGCCTATTCCTCTCCCTCCGCCGACAGGCCCTGCGTCAGGTAGCGGGCGTTGGCTGGCGCGTAGCCCTTCCAGTCGTTGTTGAGGTAGACGAACACAGGCCGCCGCGAGCGCCAGGCGGCGATCCGGCGGCGCCAGCCGTCCAGCTCTGCCTCGGAGTAGTTGCCACCGCGACCGCGGTGGCCGTAGTGCAGGCGCAGGAAGGCGAGCTCCCCGACCGGTTTTGCCTCGGGCAGGGGTCGGCGCTTGTCGTCGCCGATCGCCAGCGAGGCACCGCGCTCCTCCAGCAGTTCCCGCACCGGGGTCGCAAACCAACTTGGATGGCGGAACTCGAAGCAATGGTCGGCGCGGGGCAGCTGCTCGAGCGCCGCGGCGAGCAGGTCGTCGTCGCGGTGGAAATTCTCCGGCAGTTGCCACAGCACCGGGCCGAGCCGCCTGCCACGACGCAGTGGCTCCAGCGGCTCCCAGAAGCGCGCGACCGCGTCGGGGATCCCGCGCAGGCGCTTCATGTGGGTCAGGTAGCGGCTCGCCTTCACTGCGAAGAGGAAATCGCTGGGAACCTGCTCAACCCAGCTTTCCACCGTCGAGCGCGTCGGCAGCCGGTAGAAGGTCGCGTTGACCTCGACCGTGTCGAAGACCTCGGCGTAGCGCTCGAGCCAGCGACGCTGCGGCAGCCCGTCTGGGTAGAGCCCGCCGCGCCAGTCGGCGTAGCTCCAGCCCGAGCAGCCGATCCGCACCCGCTGCATCTCGGCTCTACTCGTCTGGCGGGATCGCCTCGTCGGCCTCGCCGCGCTCGATGCTCTCGCGCTCCTCGGCCTCCGGTACGTCGCGGTCGGGAAAGCGATGCTGATCGCCGTGTGCGGCGATGTCTTCGAGCCTGCGCTCGGCTTGCTCGAAGCCCTCGGCCTCACCCTGGCCCGCCTCTTCTAGCGGCTCGCGGGCGGGGTCGTCGGACATTGGTGTCACCTTGCCGCCGATCCGCCCCGCTTCGGCTTCCGCAGCTTCGGTCTCGCGCTCGTCTCTGTTGTCGCTCGTGTTCTTCATGGGCGCCTACCTACCCCTTTTGCGACGAGACCAAGCGGGGTAGTTGTGGCGGCGTGACGACCCTCGGCTACACACTCTCCAGTGAGGAGTTCGACGCTCCTGCGCTCGTCGCCCAGGCCGAGCGCGCCGAGCAGGCGGGGTTTTCCTTCGCCTCGGTCTCCGACCACTTCCACCCCTGGATCGATCAGCAGGGCGAGAGCCCTTTTGTCTGGGGGACCCTGGGGGCGATCTCTCAACGCACCGAGCGGATCGAGCTGATCACCGGTGTCACCTGCCCGACGACTCGCATCCACCCGGCGATCGTCGCCCAGGCCGCTGCTACCGCCGCGAGCCTTTTGCCGGGACGGTTCTCGCTCGGCGTCGGCAGCGGCGAGAACCTGAACGAGCACATCCTCGGCGACCGCTGGCCCGGTGTGGTCGAGCGCCAGGACCGCCTCGAGGAGGCGATCGAGGTGATCCGCAAGCTCTGGGGGGGCAAGCTGACGAGCCACCGCGGCGAGCACTTCACCGTCGAGAACGCCCGCATCTACTCACTGCCCGACGAGCCGCCGCCGCTGCTGGTCGCGGTGGCCGGAGAAAGCTCGGTTGAACTTGCCGCCCGCGTTGGCGACGGCCTGGTGGGCACCGCGCCGATCGCGGATTCGGTGAAGCAGTTTCGCGCCGAAGGCGGCGAGGGCAAGCCCACCTACGGCCAGCTCCACGTCTGCTGGGCCGAGGACGAAGGGGCGGCGAAAAAGCTGGCTCTGAAGCAGTGGCCCAACAGTGCCCTCAGCGGCAACTTCTTCCTGGAGCTGCCGCTGCCGGCGCACTTCGAAGAGGCGGCTGAAACGCTGGACGAGGAGGATGTTGCCGAGAGCATCGTCTGCGGACCCGACCCCCAGCGCCACCGGGCGGCGATTCAGGAGTACATCGACGCCGGCTACGACCACGTCTACATCCATCAGGTCGGCCCCGACCAGGACGGCTTCTTCGACTTCTACGAGCGCGAAGTGCTCCCCGCTTTTACCTGAGTCGACGCTAATACCACTTGCCGCGCGCGAAGCCTCCGAAGGCGATCAGGCCGATCAAGGCGACGATCAGGCCGGCCCAAAAACTCCAGACGAACATCAGGACGATACCGATGATGACGAGGATTCCTCCTAGTGAAATTCCCACGATTCCCTCCTTGTCGGTCCTTCACTACTTGCCGGTTTCGGCTCGTCCGAAACGGGGGTAAGAGAGCACCGCTGCTGTCAACCGAAAGGAGGAGGAAATGGCCGAGCTGACGACGCTCGAGGAGAAGCTCGCGGAGGTCCTGGGATTGGCCCAGGCTGCGCAGGGCGCCACCGAGAAGGTCGAGGGCATGGTCGAGGACGATGAGATCGTCGCCACCCTGCAGAAAATGCGCGACGAGGCCGAGGAGACCGAGCGCCGCTGCACCGAGGTCGCCGCCAATCGCGACGGCAAGAAGACCGTGATCCTCGAGAAGGCCCAGGAAACGAAAACCGAGGCGACCGAGATGATGTCGACCTACCTCGGCGACGAGTCCGACGGGCTCGACGGCTTCGAGTTCCTGACCATGGCCGAGGCCGGCGAGGTCGGCCACTGGGCGGTGCTCGGCAAGCTCAACGAGTCCGCCGGGGAGAGCGAGATCTCCGAGCTGGTCGAGTGGGCGTTGCCGATCCAGGAGCGTCACTTCGCCGACGTCAAGGACGGCTCGCTGAAGCTGGCCGGCGAGAAAGATCCCTACGAAGAGTCCTAGTGACTAGAAGCTAGGGACGATGCAAGTCAGGAGGCGCCGCCCAGGGGTCACCGCGGCATTGGTGGCACTCGGCGTCTCTCTCTTTTTGGGGGTGCGATCCTCCGTCCGGCGGCCTCGCAACCATCGGGGCATGTGGCAAGTAACCGTCTATTGCTCGGGCTGCTCCGAGGAGACCGAGGTCGTGGTCGAGGATCTCGATCAGGTCGAGCGCGAGGCCTGCCCGTGCGGCTACAGCTTCGTGGTGCTCTCGGTGGCGGGCTTTGAGGCCGTGCATGCAGCGGAGGGCGAGCTGGTCGAGCTTGCCCCACGTCGCGCCTTGCCAATCGCCGCCTGACACCGAACTCTGCGTTCAAGCTGCTGCGTCCGGGTACACCTGCGTTGCGATGAGTGCAGGCGACGACGGGCAGTTGGGTATCGACGGGGTGATCGAGTGGGGCGACGCTGAGGGAGCGCTGCACCGGGTCGGCGCCCCGGCGCGCGTCTTCCCGAGCGGTCGCGAGGAGTGGTTCCGCCACGGCCGTCTTCATCGCAGCGATGGCCCGGCGGTGGTTCACGCCAACGGGTCGGTCAAGTACTACGTCGACGGCGTCCGCCACCGCGAGGGTGGGCCGGCCTGCGTCTACGTCAACGGGACCGAGAAGTGGTACCGCGAAGGCAAGCGCCATCGCGACGACGGCCCGGCGGCGATCTACCCGGATGGGCGCCGCGTCTGGTTCATCGAAGGCGAAAAGGTGCGCGAAGAGCGGCGTTCCCACGCCTGATCTGCGCCGTCACGTTTTGCCCTGACCCCTTGGGGTACAGACGCCAAGAGGCCCCAGGGAGCGGTTTCCCGCTCACTCCTCGCCAACTCCACTCAGACTCACGGAAGGCGAGCAAGAAGATGAAGGTAATCGTCACTGGCGCGACGGGAAACGTCGGCACCAGCACAGTCCAGGCACTCAGTGAGAGCCCGGAGATCGATGAGATCGTCGGGCTGGCGCGCCGCAAGCCCACCTGGGCGCCGCCGAAGACCAACTGGGTCGAGGCGAACGTCCTTAACGCCGATCTCGCCGCGATCTTCGCGGACGCGGACGCGGTCATCCACCTCGCTTGGGCGATCCAGCCCTCTCGCGATGCGGTGACGCTGGAGCGGATCAACATCGAGGGCAGCCGGCGCGTCTTCGAGGCCGTGGCGGCAGCCGGCGTGCCGAAGCTCGTCCACGCCTCCTCGGTCGGTGCTTACTCAGCCGGCCCCAAGGACCGCGAGGTCGATGAGGACTGGCCGACCGAGGGCACAGCGACCTCTTTCTACTCGCGCCACAAGGTCGCGGTGGAGCGCGAGCTGGACCGCTTCGAAGCCGACAATCCCGAGACCCGGGTCGTGCGGCTCCGTCCCGCCCTGATCTTCAAGGACGAGGCCGCGACCGAGATCCGCCGCCTCTTCGTCGGCCCCTTCCTGCCCAACTTCCTCCTGCGCCGCGGCCTCCTGCCGGCGCTGCCCCGGGTGGACCGCCTGCGCTTTCAGGCCGTCCACTCCGAGGACGTCGGGCGCGCCTACCTGCGAGCCGTCCTCGCCGATGCGACCGGCGCCTTCAACATCGCCGCCGAGCCGCCGCTCAGCCCCGAGGAGATGGCCGGGCGGATCGGCGTGCGCAGCTTCCCGGTGCCGGCCAGGGTCGTGCGCCGCCTCGCCGAGCTGAGCTGGAAGCTGCGCCTGCAGCCGACGCCGCCGGGCTGGCTCGACATGGCGCTGGCCGTGCCGCTGATGTCCTCCGAGCGGGCGCGCTCGGAGCTTGGCTGGGAGCCGCGCCACAGTGGGGTGGAGGCGTTGGAAGAGTTGCTAGGGGGGATGCGGGAGGGTCATGGCGCCGAGACCCCGCCGCTTGAAGCAGACAGCGCCGGCGCCCGGCTCGATGACTTGAAGTCGGGCGTCGGCGCTCGCCAGTGGGACCGCGATCGCGACGAGCAGCTGGTCAAGTACCTGGCTGACGTGCACTCGATCGAGCTGCAGGCGCTGGCGCAGCTGCGTGCCGCGCCGAAGATCGCCGAGGACGAGCGCCTCTGCCAAGTGTTCGAACAGCACCTGGTCGAGACCGAAGACCAGGAGCGCCGCGTGCGCGAGCGCCTGGAAGCGCTGGGTGGCAAGCCCTCGAAGCTGAAGGACGCGGCCGGAGCAGCCGGTGGCTGGGCGATGGTCGCCTTCGCGGCTTCTCAGCCCGACACGCCGGGCAAGCTGACCATGCACGCCTACTCCTACGAGCACATGGAGCTCGCCGCCTACGAGTTGCTGAAGCGACTGGCCGAGCGCGCCGGTGACGAGGAGACGGCGCGGATGGCGGCGGCGATCGCTGCGGAGGAGGGGCGAATGGCCGAGCGGTTGGAGCAGTCCTTCGACGCCGCGGTCGAGGTATCGCTGGGAGCGGTCGACTCCGACCAGCTCGACTCGGCGCTGCTGGCCTACCTGCGCGACGTCCACGCCCTCGAGGGCCAGGCCGAAGAGCTGCTGGAAGCCGGCGCCGAGCGCGTCGATGACGAGTACCTGGAGGCGGCCTTCCGCGACCACCTCGAGGAGACCCAGCGCCACCGCGAGCGGATCGCGGTCCTGTTGGAGGAGCGCGGCGCCATGCCCTCGATGGTCAAGGACGCGATGCTGAAGGCAGGCGGGCTCAACCTCGCCGCCTTCTTCGGTGCCCAGCCGGACTCGACCACAAAGCTCGCCGGCTTCGCCTTCGCCTTCGAGCACCTGGAGGTCGCCGCCTACGAACTCCTGCAACGGGTCGCGGCCCGGGCCGGCGACGAGGAGGCGGTGGCGACGGCGGAGGAGATCCTCGCCGAGGAGCGCCGTGCGGCCGAGCGGGTCGCCGAGAGCTGGGACCGCCCCGACGTGCCGCTGGGAGTGGCCTCGTGAAGGCGCTCACCTTTCACGGCAAACGCGACGTCCGCGTCGACGAGGTGCCCGATCCCTCGATCCAGGACCCGACCGACGCGATCGTCCGCATCACCTCGACCGCGATCTGCGGTTCCGACCTGCACCTCTACGAGGTGCTGGGGATGTTCATCGACGAGGGCGACATCCTCGGCCATGAGCCGATGGGGATCGTCGAGGAGGTTGGCTCGGAGGTCACTCACATCAAGGCCGGCGACCGCGTCGTCATCCCCTTCAACATCTCCTGCGGCGAGTGCTGGATGTGCAGCCGCAAGTACTTTGCCCAGTGCGAGACGACGCAGAACCGCGAGACCGAAAAGGGCGCCTCGCTATTCGGCTACACCAAGCTCTACGGCCAGGTGCCCGGCGGCCAGGCTGAGTTCCTGCGTGTGCCACAGGCCCACTTCGGTCCGATCAAGGTGCCCGAGAGCGGCCCCGACGAGCGTTTCCTCTTCCTCTCCGACGTGCTGCCGACCGCCTGGCAGGCGGTCGACTACGCGGCGATCCCCAAAGGCGGCAGCGTCGCCGTCTTCGGACTCGGGCCGATCGGCCAGATGAGCGCCCGCATCGCCCGCCACCAGGGCGCCGAGAAGGTCTTCGGCATCGACAACGTCCCCGAGCGACTGGAGATGGCGCGGCGCAACGGGATCGAGGCGATCAATTCCGACAACCAGAACGACATCTCGGCGGCGCTCCGCGAGCTGACCGACGGCCGCGGCCCCGACAGCGCGATCGACGCGGTCGGGATGGAGGCTCACGGAGCCCCCGGCGCGAAGGCGGCACAGGCGATCACCGGCCTGCTGCCCGACCCGGTGGCGGCGAAGGTGACCGAAAAGGCGGCGGTCGACCGGCTCTCTGCCCTGCTCGCCTGCATCGACACCGTGCGCCGTGGCGGCACCGTCTCGATCTCCGGCGTCTACGGTGGCCAGCTCGACCCGCTGCCGATGATGCAGATCTTCGACAAGGGCCTGCAGCTGCGCATGGGCCAGGCGCACGTGCGCCAGTGGACCGACGAGATCCTGCCGCTGCTGGAAGGAGACGAGGACCCGCTCGGAGTCGACGACCTCACCACCCACCAGCTGCCACTGGAGCAGGCCCCGCAGGCCTACTCGATGTTCCAGAAAAAGGAAGACGGGGCGATCAAGGTGGTGCTGAAGCCGTGAAAGCGCTGATCATCAGTGGCCCACGGATCGCTGTTTACGCGGCGAGCAATCCGTAGCGAACGCCCAGGCCGAGGGCCAGCAGGCCGAGGCCGCGGCGCAGGAGCTCTTCGGGCAGGCGCGGTTGGATGCTGGCGCCGAGAAAGCCGCCGAGCAGGCCGCCGATACCGATCGAGATGCCGACGACCCAGTCGGGCGCGATCGAACCACTCGCTCGCAGGCTGAGGACCGCGTAGGCGATGACGCCGGCGATCGAGGTCAGGAAGGTCGAGGCCAGCGCCGCGGGTGCGACCTCGATCACCGAGAAGCCGAGGCCGACGAGGATCGGGCCCAGCAATGAGCCGCCGCCGATCCCGTAGATGCCGCCGATCGTGCCGACGAGCAGGGCGAGGGCGGTGATGCGCCTGTCGTTTGGCCGCGGCGGCGTTCGTCGGGCAGGCGAGCGGCCGAGCGCGAGCCAGGCGCCGAGCGGTGCCAGCACCGCCGCGATCACGAGATAGAAGGCATCGGGACCGGCGAGCAGCTCGACCCGGATCACCGCCCCGATCACGACCCCCGGCAACGTTCCGATCACCAGCGCCGAGGTCAGCGGCGCGCTGACGATTCCGCGCGCCGCGTAGCGGGCCAGGGCACCGGGGGTGGCGATCAGGTTGTAGAGGAGGTTGGTCGGTGTGACCGATGGGCTCGGCGTGTGCAGGAGGCTCACCTGCACCGGGACGAGGAAGACCGCGCCGGAGATTCCCACCGGCGTCGTCACCGTGGCGATCAAGAAGGCGATTCCGGCACCGAGAAGGGCGTCGCTCAGCATCCCCCAACGCTATGCAACGGCGGGGTGGAGCCGGGTGCCCGCGCGCATATCTAAAGGCGCCCGCAGCCCGGGTCGAGAAGACCTCGAGCCCAACCCTCGTCCGATCGGAGCCTCGATGAAGTCAGCCCGCCGCCACCTCAGCTACGCCAATGTGATCTCGACGATCTGCCTCTTCATCGTGCTCGGCGGTGGCGCCTACGCGGCTGTCCGGCTGCCGGCCAAGAGCGTCGGTACCGCGCAGCTGAAGACGGGCGCGGTGACCGGGGCCAAGATCAAGGACGGGACGATCACCGGCGCGAAGGTGGACAGCCGGACGCTCGGGCCCGTGCCGTCGGCGCTCAATGCCGACCGCGCGACCAGTGCGACCAGCGCCGGCCGGGCGACCAGCGCCCTCAGCGCCGACAAAGCCGCCTTCGCGACCAAAGCGAACCTGGCGGCCAACGCCGATCTGCTCGGCGGCAACCCCGCCAGCAGCTTCGTCAGCAACAGCCAGGTCGGCTTTATCGACCGGACCTTCTCCGGCTGCACCCTCTCCATCGCCTGCGTCTCCGACGTCCTTACGATCGCCGGCGTCACCGTGCGCGCCACCTGCGAGTACAACGGCGGCATCAGCGCGATGGTCCTGCGGGTGATCGGCGCCGCCCGGACCGGCTATGCCTACGCCACCAACGGTAACCAAGCTCGCAACGGACAGTTCGAAGGCGACGGCAACGTCATCCCAACCGCCTCGACCGGGACCGAGGTGGGCGCAACCGGGACGATCGTGGCCCGAACGCCGGCCAGAATCGTCACCCTGAACTTCGACGCCAGCTCGCAGGTACCGAGCCCGGGCACGGGCTCCTGCGCGGTGTTCGCCACCGCGCTGGCGGTCTAACGCCCGCCCTGGCCTGTAGAAAGCCTGTGAACAGCAGGCCTGACCAGGCCTTGCGCCTACTTCAAGGAGACGAGAATGTCCGTTACGACTAAGGATGAGTTGGCAAAGCAGGTTGCTGAGCGGGCTGGCCTCGAGGTGGGCCAGGCAAAGCGCGCAGTCGACGCAACGATCGAGGAGATCACCGCCCAACTCAAGGCCGGCAATGAGGTCAAATTCACCGGCTTCGGCAAGTTTTCAACCGTCGCCCGCCCGGCCCGGGAAGGCCGCAATCCGCAGACCGGAGAGTCAATGCAGATCGCCGCGAAGACGGCGGCGAAGTTCAGCCCCGGCGCGGAACTGAAGAAGGCTGTCAACGGCTGAAGTTGCTCTTTGGGGAGGCGGTGGTCTCGCCGCCTCCCCGGCGTTCGCGCTGGAGCCGCTGCTTCCACGGCAGTACCGGCATGCCCCAGCGGGCGCACCCCAGAGCTTCCGCTTGGGGCAACAGCCGCCACCCGCGCCGTCCTTCGCCGCTCGGCATCGCTGCCGCGAGCTGCCAGACCGTTGGGGGATATCCGCCTTCCTTCGCCATCTCTCGCAGGATCGGCCAGCTCTTGGCGGTCGCCATCGCCTTCTCGGCTTCGGCTTCAGCCCCGCCGTCCCCGTTCCTGCGGGCTTCTCCCCACTGCCGGAACCAGAGGCAGGAGACGATGCCGGTTACGGAGGCACCCACTTGGTAGCGGTTGGTGGTGAGGCCTTCGTCGGGGATCCGTGACGGCTTGAAGCCACTGGGCACGGGGATTCCCTTCAGCATTTCGCGCACCGCGGCGTCGTGGTCAGCGGCTTTGACGACCTTCGCCGGCATCGCGTCGAGCCAGGTCTGCGAATCCACCCGGCTGAGCCAGCCGAGCCGTTCTTCGAAGGCGGCAAGGTCGGAGACCCAGGCACGCAATTGGAGTGTGTAACCGCCTTCGTGCCAGATCGCGACCATCTGGCGATCGCCCGGCCCACCCCAGCCGATGCGTATTTTCCCGGTCTTCGTTCCGATGTAAGCCGTTTCCGCCCTGGTGTTGACGAGGGCGGTCGTGTCGAGCACAGGGACTTTGATCGGGTGGCGAACGATCGGGCCCCCGAACCCCAGCTGGCCGGGAAACCAGCTCAGTTCCACTTTGCGCTGCCTGACGGCCTTCGGAGCCATCCCGGTCACCTTGCCGTTGGCCGAGATCCGGGTGCTTTCGCTGGGGATTGCCGGCCCGGTGACGAATTCCATCGACCCTGTGCCCCAAGTGCTGCGAGCCATGTAGGTGCCTTCTCCCGACTCAGTGACGTTCTCGACCCGCCAGCCGGGGCCTTCGAGCAGCAGCAGCGGCGTCGACTCGGCGAAGCGGACGAGCTCGGCGCCGTAGGCGCGCGAGGGATGATTGGAGCCGCTGCCGGCCAGGAAGAGGACGGCGACGAGGACGGCCGCGAGCGCTGCTGGGCCGAGCGCGAGCACGAAGCGCCGCCGACGCCGAGCGCGCGGGTGCGCCGGTTCGAGCTCGACGGGCGCGGAGAAGTCGGCCTCCAGGTCGGCGAGCAGGTCGGCTTCCATCGCCTCGAGGTCGAGTCCGTCGAGCCGGCCACGGCCGACCGGGTTGGCGGCGCTAAGCGCCCCTTCCATCTCACGCGTCTTCATCTTGCTTCCTCCAGGTCGAGTTCCGAGCCATGGCTTCCCGCCGACTCGCGTTGCGCCAGCAAGGTCCGTAGCCGGCGCCGAGCGCGGTGCAGGCGGCTGCGGGCGGCGAGCGAGGAGATCCCGAGCACCTTCGCCGCCTCCCCCGGCGAGAGCTCCTCCCAGGAGACGAGCAGCAGCAGCTCACGATCGTCGTCGCCGAGCTCGCCCATCGCCCGCAGGACCTCCGCCCCCTCGCCCGCCGGTGCGGCTTGGCTCGCGAGCTCGGTCCGCATCGACTCGGCGAGGCGCTGCCCCAGCCGGGTCCGTCGCCGCTCGGCCCGGTGCAGGTTGGCGATCACCCTGCGGGCGACCGCGTAGAGCCAGAGCCTGCTCCCATCGCCGACCGGCACCTGATCGAGCCGCCGCCAGGCGACCAAAAAAGTCTCGGCGACGACATCGGCCGCATCCTCGGGGTCCCCGACGCGCCGCAGCGCATAAGCGAGGATCGCCCGTCCCTGATCGCGATAGAGCCGCCCGTAGCGAACCTGGGCAAGCTCTCGGTCTAGCGCCCCCTTCTTCTCAATCTGCCCCGCGGCCATCTACCTCTATATGTCCGCTCCGGCCTCGGCGTTGCACCGAGCGAGATTCGCAGTAGCGTCCGCTCGATGCGCGTTGCCACCTGGAACGTGAACTCGCTGAAGCAGCGGCTGCCGCGAGTGCTCCCCTGGCTGGACGAGCGGAACCCGGACGTGGTCTGCCTGCAGGAGACGAAGCTCGCCGACGACGCTTTGCTCGATCTGCTCGGCGATGAGCTGACGAACCGCGGCTACGAGGTCGCCGTGCACGGAGAGGCGAGCTGGAACGGCGTCGCGATCCTCTCGCGCGTCGGCTTGGAGGACGTCGCTCCGGGCCTCGTCGACGCGCCCGGTTTCCCGCACCCGGAGGCGCGGGCGCTGGCGGCCACCTGCGGCGGCATCCGCGTGCACTCGGTCTACGTGCCGAACGGGCGCGAGCCTGGCTCGGAGCACTACGAGTACAAGCTCGCCTGGTTGGCGGCACTGCGAGACGCGGTGGCCGCGGGGCCCGAGGCAGCGGTCGTCTGCGGTGACGTGAATATCGCCCCGACCGACGAGGACGTCTTCGATCCCGAGGCCTATGCGGGGCAGACACACGTGACGCCGCCGGAGCGCGCCGCGCTGGCGGAGCTGCAGGCACTGGGACTGCGCGACGTGGTCCGCGACCGCTGGCCGGAGGAGCGGGTCTTCACTTACTGGGACTACCGAGCCGGGATGTTCCACCGGGACTTGGGGATGCGGATCGACCTGATCCTCGCCGGTGCGCCAGTAGCCGAGCGGGTCCGCGCCGCCTGGGTCGACCGGCAGGCGCGCAAGGGCAAAGGCCCAAGCGACCACGCGCCGGTAATCGTCGACCTCGATGAGGCCCCCGACGGCGACATCGGTCCCCTCGTGCCGCCGCCATCGGCGCCGGTCACGAAGCGGGGCGCGGTCAAGCTGCCGCAGTCGCCCTAAGCGGTACCGTCGCCTCATGTCCGAGTGGGACGACGTGCGCCGGATCGCCCTGGCCCTACCCGAGACCAGCGAGCGCCCGGCGTACGGCAACACCGCCTGGCGGGTCCGGGACAAGATCTTCGTCTGGGAACGCCCCCTCCGCGCCAAGGAAGCAAGCGACCTCGGCGACCGCGCGCCCTCAGGCCCGATCCTGGCGGTCCGGGTCGAGGACCTGGGCGTGAAGGAGGCCCTGCTCCAAGCCAACCCCGAGACCTTCTTCACCACCCCGCACTTCGACAACTACGCCAGCGTCCTCATCCGCCTCGACCGGATCTCAATCGAGGAGCTGAGCGAGCTGATCGTCGAAGCTTGGCTCTGCAGGGCCCCGAAACGACTCGCCGAGGAGTACCTCGAGAACGAGGGGTGAAGGCCGCGATCAGAGCGTGCGCTTAACCGAGTTCTTGTTGCCACCGATGATGCAGCTGGCGGCTTCCTTGAAAGAGGCGCTGATCGTGATCGAGAGGACTTCCTTGGTTATCTTGCCTCGCAGCAGCAGGCTCCGCTTCTTGCCGTGGGAGTCGGTCACGATCACGTCCGCGTCGAATTCCTGTTTGCTCACGGGGATCGAGGAGTTGACCGGGTAGGTCGCATCGACGAAGTTGAGTTCGCCTTCTTCGCAGGCGCCTTTCACGGTCGCGACCACCTTCAGCTTCTTGCCGTCGAAGCTGGCACTCAGCGGCAGGCTCTTGTCGCTGAACTTCCAAGGCGCTTTGGCGGTCGGCTTGGCGTTCAGCTTGCAGGCGCGGGTTTTGCAGGTCGCCGAGGCAGAAGCCGTGCTGGGGGACGCGCTGGCCACTGCCCCGACCGGTACGGCAAAGGCAACGAGTGCACCACAGACAGTCAATAGAACTCTCAACTCTTCTCCTCTTCGACGGGACCGAGACGGCGCACCCTCCACGCCCTTTACGGAACCTACTTGTTCCATTCGATCTTCGGTCGACGTAGACGTCGAACGTCGAGCTTTTCTTTAGATGGAGCGAGGCGGATTCGAACCCGCCGACCTCCTGGGTGCGATTCAGGCTGACGAAATCTGGGCTGCTGCTCTAGAAGACCGTCATTAGCAGGTAATTAGCTGGACTCAGCGCCCGCTCAGTGTGCAGGCGTATTGCCGCGGATACGCAGGGATATGCGGCAATTATGCAGGGAGTCGGGCACTCTTGGCGAGAAGTGCCCGAAATTTTCGCAGGGCGGTTGGAAACGCCGTGAAAGGTCTCAATGTCCGCGAAACCCAAGCTATACTTTGCCTATGCATGACCGACCCGATATGCGGGGGCTTGAGGCGACCGCCTACTCCCAGCACGGCTACTTCACCACGAGCCAGGCCCGTGAGCGTGGACTCAGCAGCCAGCTTCTGAGTCACTACGTGCGCGGAAACCGGTTCGAGCGGGTGCGGCGCGGGCTCTATCGCCTGCCCGGTTTTCCTCGCCCGGAAGACGACGAGATGCGGGAGAAGTGGATGGCGGTCGGCGCCGAGAAGGCCGTCCTCTCGCACCAAAGCGCGCTCGCCCTCCTCGATCTCAGCGACAATATTCCCAATGCGGTCCATCTGCTCCTCGGACGCCGATATCGGGGCCTGCGCCGCCCCTCCGGCGTCGTTATCCACACCCGCCCCGACGAGGAAGAGGTCGATACGGTCTGGCGCGAAGGGCTCCGCCTAACCGCCCCGGCGCGAACGCTCGTCGACGTAGCCGGGGAAATTCAGCCCGAGCAGCTGGAAATGGCCGTGCGGCAAGCACTTGGCCGCGGGCTGCTCACGGCGCGGGAACTCGAGGGGGAGGCACGACGACGCGGCCGCCACGACACGGTGAGCGCCGCCCTCACGGCGGTGACCTCGTGAGATACGAGAGCGCCGCCGCGTTTCGCATGGCGTTGGAGCAGCGTATGAAGACCGAGGCCGAGCGGACCGGATTCAACCTCGCACGACTTCGCAAGCGAGTCGCTTTCGAACTGTTCCTACGCCGCCTCGCCCAGGTGGCGCCGGATCGCTGGGTTCTGAAGGGTGCCTTGGCGCTTGACTTCCGCTTGGGCGGAGCTTCGCGCTCGACCAAAGACATCGACCTCGGGCGCGACGACGACGAGGAGGCCGCGATCGAGGACATCGCCGCGGCGCAGCGACTCCGCCTCGATGACTTCTTCACCTTCACGGCAAGCAGAACCGACGCGTTCGACGAGGTCGATGAGTTTCAGGCCATTCGCTTTCACGTACGCGCCGAGTTGGCGGAGCGCGTCTTCGAGCAGTTCATCGTGGATATCGGCTTCTCGAAATCAGCCGGCTCGGAGCCAGACAGAGTGCGCACGTCGGACTTTCTCTCCTTCGCGGGCATCGAGCCGCTGGAGCTTCCCGCGATACCGCTTGCCCAGCACCTGGCCGAGAAGGTCCACGCTTACACGCGGAGCTATGGCACGGCGGGCAGGACCAGCACGCGGCCCAAGGACCTGATCGACATCGTGCTCATCGCGGACTCACAGTCGCTCGAAGCAGCGGCAGTGCGAGAGGCGCTGAAACACACCTTCGAGACCCGCGCCCGCCAAGCGCTTCCGGGAAGTCTGCCCGCCCCACCGCTTGAGTGGGCTCCGGACTATGCGCGCCTCGCCGAGGAGGTTGGTCTCGAGCCCGACCTGGCAGCGGCGTTCGATCGCGCCGCAACCTTCCTCGATCCCGTGCTCTCCGGCGAGACACAGGGGAGCTGGGACGCAGCAGTCAGCCAATGGGCCGTGTCGGACGACACGCGGTAACTTCCGGACGCTATTCGCCGACGGGAGGAGAGTTCATGCGAAGAGTAGCCGTGCTGGCCTGCCTACTTGCTTGCGCAAGTTCTTGTTCAATGTCGGTTCAAGCTGACGCGAGCAAGATCCGGACTGTACGAACGTGCCCCAACGTGGTGACCAAGAAGATCACGGGACGAGACGTGGAAGTCTCTGCCGGATTCGGCTGTTCAGGTGCGCGGAAGGTTATGAAGAAGTACTTCCACCTCGTGGTCGACACCGGACAGACGGCAGGCGGCTGTGCTCAGAAAAGGAGCACGAAAGGCTGCAAGATCACGAGATACCGCTGCTTCACGAAGTACGTATACGCAACCAACGAACTAAAAGGCCACTGCAATGGCCCGAAAGGGATCGTCCGATTCACTGAGGCCGACCGTGGCCCCAACTGATGGACGCCATCGTTCTCGGGGGGATCGGCTCGTGGTCCGACCGCCGCTCCGGCGCTGTGGGCGCCGGCGTCGGCGTGGAAGACGTAGAGGCCCTTAGCCCGCCTGATCGTTTCGGCACTTCGGGTCGATCGCGCGCCTAGGATGTGGCGGTGGGAAAGGGAGCGCGAGTACGGGAGGAAAGGCAGCGGGAAGCGGCAAGTGCGCAGAACGTTACGTCCCTACTCTCGGCACTCGACGAGGTGGACGGCTATGAGGACCTCGCAGTCCTAGTCGAGAAGCGCCCGGAGCTTTTCGCTGCTGAGGTTCTGAGTCACATTGAGGCCGTCAGCGAAATTGCCGTGGCGGCACCCTACCTCGAACCAATGAAGCAACTCGTCCGTCTCGCGGGCGAGGATCCCGAGCGGGCCTGGAAGAGCTATAGAGCAGCTCTCGCCGAGGTGGAAGAGTCACTGCAATCGCTGCAGCCAGAGTCAGAAGCGCTGGCCGAGATGCTCAGCGAGAAACGCTACGACGAGGCCGTGGTGAGCGGCGAAGAACTGCTCTCAGATGCCATCGAAGCCGGCTTGGGCTTGGTAGTCGCTCAGACCCATGAGCGGCTCCTCGACGCCTACCGAGGGGCGAGCGGGGACAAGGGCGAGAACATCGACCGCGCGATCGATCATGCCCAGGGAGCGGTTGCTGCCATCCCCGAGCCGCACCGGGCCGGGGCGATGATGAACATGGCGGTGCTGATCAATTTACGCGTCAAGGGAGACCCGGCGGAGAACTTCGAGCAGGCGATGATGATCCTTCGCGACGCGCTTGCAGAAGCCGAGCGGGCAGGGGATCAAACCGTCCTGGCAACGGTAGAGATGAATCTGGCTCGAACCCTTCAGGTTCGCCAGCGGGGTGAGAAATTAGCGAACCTCCTGGAGGCTCGGGAACTCTGCCTGAGTTCGCTTAAGTATCGGTCGCTCGAGCGAGATTCCACCGACTGGGCGCATAGCAAGGTGAACATGGGCGGCATCTACAACGACCTGGTCGGACTCGGAGCCGCCGCGCCGGAGGATGCGAAGGCAGAGTTCGAAGAGCTGATCGGTGCCTCCGAGTACGTGGAGGAGAAATGGCTCGTTGGAGTCGCTCATTCCTCGCTCGGCGCCGTCCATCGCGATGAGGCCGGCCGCATCCAGAAAGCGAATGACCGCATAAGTGTTGGGCCCGGGCGTCCGGATCCACCGGTGGGGAGAGAGGCTGAGGAACTGGAGGCGGCCAGGACGAACTTCTTGAGGGCTCTTGAGATCCTCGATCGCGACGCAAACCGAGCCTACGTGGGAAGAACGCTCACCGATCTAGCGGCCGTGGCCGATGACTTCGAGGACGAAGAGGGGGCGGTTCGGTGGTACCGCTTGGCGGTCGACCACGTGGACTCGCGCCTGGAACCTGCCGTCACGACGCGAGCGGCGGGGCGTCTCGGCACCCTGCTTGCTCAGCAAGGTGAGTGGAAAGACGCCGCCGCCGCCTTCGTGGTGGCAGTCGAGGCGGCGGATTTTGCATTTCATGCGCGCCTTGACACGTCTGACCGGATCAGCGAGATCCAGCGAAGCGGGAACCTGACCCGCTGGGCATCATTCGCGATTGCTCGCGCCGGGGATATCGAAAAGGCTGCCCTGACGCTAGAGAACGGCCTGACGAGGGAGCTGCGGCGCCGTTTGGGGGTCGGCGTCGAGGAGGATCAGCTCTCCCAACTTCCCGCAGAGGCACGCAGCGACTACGAAGCAGCGCGGGCGGAGCTATCTGCAACCCCGGCTGGAGGCGAGCCACATGCCGCGCGGAACTTCCAGCAGGTTGTAAGCGCGATTCGCAACCTTCCCGGTCACGAGGATTTCGCGACGGGGGCCAAGATGAGCGACATCGCTGGCGCTGTGGAGTCCGACTGGCCCGTGGTCTACATCAACCCCACCCCCTTCGGAACCCTTCTACTCGGTGGCTTCCTCCGTGACGGCAAGTTCGAGCTCGACGCTGTTTGCCTCGAGGAGCCCACGAGCTTCGAGGTCTTCATGGCCATGCTGCTCGGCAATCACGCAGGAGGTCTCCCCAGCTCCTATCTCGCCGCTATCACCAACCCTGACCCAGCCGGCGGCGACCTGGACCGCGCCTTGACCTTTCTCACCCAGGCTCTCGGCGACAACCTGGGTTGCTCATTCGCCGGCTTCCTGGAAGACCGTGGCGCCATGGGGGCGACGCTTATCCCGTGCGGACCCGTTTCGCTGGCTCCGGTTCATGCGTTGTCGTGGGATCGAGAGGATGAGGAGACCTTGCTGCTCGACAGGTTCGTTCTGCGGGAGGCGCCCTCCGCGACGCTCCAGCGAACCTCCCTGGAGCTGGCGAAAGACAGGGCTGACGCGCCGGCGACGCTTGCCGCACTGGGCAATCCAGATCTCGGCAACCCTAAGCTGAACCTGCCCGCCGCGGAAGCCGAGGTGGAAGAAATTGCCGGCCTCTTCGCGGAGGGAACAAGCTCGTGCGCTTATCGCGGGGCGGCAAATCGAAGCTTCCTCGGATCCGAAGCTCCGGCCGTCTCTCATCTGCATCTTGCCTGTCACGGCAGTGGCGCGATCTTCTCGACGGAGGGCGAGGAAGAGGCACGGATCTTTCTGGCCGGCGGGGAGGTGAGCGATGCTGAGCTCTCAACGCTTGGTCTCGGCGCGAAGTTGGTTGTCGCGTCTGCCTGCGAGACGGCAATGACCTCGATCAGCTACCTGCCCCAGGAGGCCTTCTCACTCGGAGTGGCCTTTCTTTCGGCCGGCAGCGCTGCGGCGGTCGCCACGCTTTGGTCGGTAGACGATCTTGCGACCGCAATCTTCATGACCCGCTTCTACGAGGAGATGTTGGAACAGGAGGCCCCACCGGCACACGCCCTGCGCACCGCCCAGCTTTGGCTCCGCTCTCTCGATGAGAGCGCGGAGGCGGATTTCTTGGCTGTGCACCCGAAGCTGGAGCAGGCTTTCAAACGTAGGGCGCAGGACGATGAGCGACCGGGCAGGAGGAAAGCCGCCTCTGCCGGAGCGGGTCCCGTGGCGGGGCATCGACCGTATGAGTCGCCGGAGTTCTGGGCACCCTTCGTTTGCTTCGGAGCCGGCTAGAAGTCGGAAAGTCGGAATCTCAACCCGCCGCCCACGTATGGACTGAGCTGCAGTTCGATCAGCCGCGCGCGCAGACGCCCGATCACTTTCGGATCCTCGACCAGGAAGCGAGGCGGTAATCGCCGGCAATCCCTTCATATCGCGGCGATTTCGGGCACTCGTGCCCGAAATGGAGCGCATTTTTAGCGGCGGTTGGAATGCCCTGAAAAAGCGAAGCCACGCTGTGCAGGAGCTTCTAGCGATGGAGCTAGGCGGATTCGAACCGCCGACCTCCTGGGTGCGATCCGCGTCGGCCATTTTCGCGGCAGGGGCGAAAAGTGGCCGATTACCAGCACGTTTGCCGTGGCGGCTCTAGTGCCCGTCATACACGGATGCGCGGGGATTAGCGGCGATTAGCGGGGAGTCAGCCACTTCTGGCGAGAAGTGGCTGAAATGAAGAGGGGCGGTTGGAGAGACGCTCCGACCCCCCAGGAAAGCGCATGGATCCGGCGAATCCATCCTCATGCTGCCCTTGGCTCTCGCGTTCCGGGGACTCGCGCGGGCGGTCGGCGCCGTTTGGCGTGACCCTGAGACCAAGGCGCTGCCGTTCGTCGCCGCCGCGCTGGTGTTGACGGGAACGCTCTTCTACTGGCGCTTCGAGGATTGGACCATCGTCGAGTCGCTCTACTTCTCGATCGTGACCCTGACCACCGTCGGCTATGGAGACCTCGCCCCGACCACTCCCGGCACCCAGATCTTCACGATCTTCTACATCCTGACCGGGATCGGGGTCTTCGTCGCGCTGCTGGCGTCAGTCGCACAGCAGTACATCGCGCAGAAGGGCGAACGTACCTCGGCCCGAGAACGGCTGAGCGCCCGCCGGGGTCGCGGCGAGGCTGGCTAATCAGGGAACCCCGGGCAGGACTGGCTCCGGGGCAATGCCCATACCCTGACAACGATGCACCGACGTCGGTTCTCGATCAGTCTCGGCATCGAGCCGCCTGCCGCCTGGCTCGGAATCGCTGCGACCTTTGCCGCGGTTGCAGTGGGAACCCTCCTCGTCTACCCGCTCAAGGACGTGGCGCCGGTCGTCTCGCTCGGGATCGTCTACCTGCCGGCGATTCTGCTGATCTCGACCGTGTGGGGATTGCGGCTCGGGCTGCTCGCCTCGATCATCAGCGCCGCCGCCTTCAACTTCTTCCACATCCCGCCGCTGTATCGCTTCACGATCGCCGACGAGGAGAACTGGGTCGCCCTGGCCGCGTTCGTGATCGCGGCGATCATCAGCAGCACGGTCGCCGGCCTCGCGCGCGCCCGTGCGGTCGAAGCGGAGCGGCGCCGCGAGGAGGCCGACCGGGCGCTCGCCGAGTTGGAGGCGTTGACCCGCGAGCGGGATCGGATGCAGGCGGAGGCGGTGCAAGCCGAGGCAGTGCGCCGCAGCGACGAGTTGAAGACCGTGCTGCTGCGCTCGATCTCCCACGACCTACGGACGCCGCTGACCTCGATCATCGCCAGCGGCTCTGCGCTCGGCTCGGAGACCTTGACCGCTGAGGAGCGCGCCGAGCTGAGCGAGGGGATCGTCGGCGAGGGCGGGCGGCTCTCGCGGTTGGTCGAGAACCTCCTCGACATGTCCCGGCTGGAGGCCGGGAAGGCCGAGCCGCACCGGGGGCCGGTCGATCTCGCCGAGGTGCTGGAGGCGGCGCGGCAGGGACAGGGCAAGGCGGAATCGATTCGGCTGGCGCTCGATGCGGAGCTGCCGATGGTTAACGCCGATGCCGCCCAGCTTGAGCGCGTCTTCGCGAACCTGCTGGAGAACGCGGTCCGCTACGGGGACGGTCGTCCTGTGCAGGTCCGCTCGCGGGTGGTGGGCGCCAATATCGTCGTCCGCGTGGTCGACCAGGGACCGGGCATACCCGAGGGCGAGTGGGAGCGGATCTTCGAGCCCTTCCAGCACGGGGACGCCACCAACGCCGGCTCCGGGCTTGGCCTGGCGATCGCCAGGGGATTTGTCGAGGCCAATGGCGGCGAGATCGCGGTCGAGTCTCTGCCGGGACAGGGGACCAGCTTCGTCGTCACCCTGCCGCCGCACGGAGGCCGGGCATGAACGGGGCGACCCGCGTCCTCGTCTGCGACGACGAGCCGCAGATTCTCCGTGCCCTGCGGGTGATCCTGCGCGATGCCGGCTATGAGGCGGTCACCGCCTCCACCGGCGAGGAGGCCCTGGACCGGGCGGCGGTGAAGCCGCCGGCCGCCGCGATCCTCGACCTGATGCTGCCCGACATCGACGGGGTCGAGGTGACGAAGCGATTGCGCGAGTGGAGCGAGATGCCGATCATCGTCCTCTCCGCCGTCGGTGAGGAGGAGGCGAAGGTGCGGGCGCTGGCGGCCGGCGCCGACGACTACGTGACCAAGCCCTTCGGCCCGCCGGAGCTGGTGGCGCGGCTCGAGGCGGTGTTGCGGCGGGCCAAGCCCGAAGCCTCCGAGCCAGTGATTGCCGCCGATGGTCTGGAGATCGACCTCGTCGCCCGCGCTGTGCGCCGCGACGGCGAGGAGGTTCACCTGACCCCGACCGAGTTCGAGCTGCTGCGTACGCTCGCGCAGAACCGCGGCCGCCTGATGACGCACCGCGCGCTGTTGGTCGAGGTGTGGGGCGTCGAGTACGAAGACGACGTCCAGGTGCTGCGCGCCCACGTCGCCAACCTGCGGGGCAAGATCGAGCCGGACGACGGCCCCCGCTACATCCGCACCGATCCCGGCGTCGGCTACCGCTTCGCGGGCTAGAAGCGACCTTTACGAAATCTGTATACGCAGGCCGCATTCCTTCATGCGGCCTTGACGGGGTGAGGCGCACGATCGCCGTATGGATCTTGTCTCTATTGCCCTGGCGGTCGCCGCCTTCGGGTTGATCTACACGCTGATCGGGGCGCTGGACCGGGTATGAGCGCCGCCGAGCTGTTCGGGCTGATCGTCTCCGCCGCGGTCTTCGGCTATCTCGCCTACGCGCTCTTCCGCGGGGAGAAGCTCTGATGGCACAGGGCTGGGTGCAGATCGTCGTCTTCCTCCTCGTCCTCACCGTGCTCGTGCCGCTGGTCGGCACCTATCTCGCCCGCGTCTTTCGCGGCGAACGGGTCTTCCTCTCGCCGGTCGTCGGGCCGGTCGAGCGTCTTGCCTACCGGGTGATGCGGGTGCGCCCCGAGGAGGGCCAGGACTGGAAGGCATACGCCCGCTCAATCGTCGTCTTCAGCCTGGCTTCCTGGCTCGCGCTCTACCTGATCCTTCGCACTCAGAGCATCCAGCCGCTGAACCCCGAGGGCTTCGGCTCCGGCCCTTGGAACCTCAGCTTCAACACCGCCTCCTCCTTCGTCACCAACACCAACTGGCAGTACTACGGCGGCGAGACGACCCTCTCCTACTTCGTCCAGATGGTCGGGCTGACGGTGCAGAACTTCGTCTCGGCCGCCGTCGGGATCGCTGTGCTGGCTGCCGTGATCCGCGGCTTCGCCGCCCGCTCAGGGGCAGCGCTCGGCAACTTCTGGAGTGACCTCGTTCGGATCAACCTCTACGTCCTGCTTCCGATCTCCTTCGTGGCGGCGCTCGTCCTCGTCTCCCAGGGCGTGATCCAGACCCTCGACGGCTCCCAGACCTTCCACACCATCGCTGGCGGTACTCAGACGCTGGCGCTCGGCCCGGTCGCCTCGCAGGAGGCGATCAAGGAGCTCGGCACCAACGGCGGCGGCTTCTTCAACGTCAACAGCGCGATGCCGTTCGAGAATCCGGGCGGCCTCACCAACATGGTCGAGCTGCTGTTGATCCTGATCGTCCCGGCCAGCCTCACCTACACCTTCGGCCGCATGGTCGGCAACCGCCGCCAGGGCTGGGCGCTCTACGCGGCGATGATGGCGATGTTCGTCGTCGCGGTCGCCGTCGTCTACGCCGCCGAGCAGCACGGCAGCCCGGCCCAGCACCACGCGGGCGTGCTCACGTCTGCCTTTGACGGCTCGACCGGCGGCAACATGGAGGGCAAGGAGCAGCGCTTCGGCATCGCCGAGTCCTCGCTGTGGACGGCGGTGACGACCGTGACCTCCTGCGGTGCGGTCAACGCCTCGCTCGACTCGCTGACCGGGATCGGCGGGCTGGTGCCGCTGGCGAACATGGGGACCGGCGAGGTGGTCTTCGGCGGGGTCGGCTCGGGCCTTTATTACATGCTGCTGTTTGTCCTGCTGACCGTGTTCATCGCCGGGCTGATGGTCGGCCGCACGCCGGAGTTCCTCGGCAAGAAGATCGAGTCGCGGGAGGTGAAGCTAGTCCTGGTCGGCGTGCTGGTGACGCCCCTGCTGGTCTTGTTCGCGACGGCCTTGGCGGTGGCGAGCCCAGACGGCACGCAGTCGATCTATAACCACGGCCCACAGGGCTTCTCGGAGTCGCTCTACGCCTACATGTCGCAGGCGAACAACAACGGCTCCGCCTTCGCCGGCTACACCGGCTTCGTCCAGCCGAATGCCCCCGGCAACGCGGGCGCCGAAGCGTTCAGCTTCGCCAACCTGCTCGGCGGCGTGCTGATGCTCCTCTCCCGTTTCCTGCCGATGATCGCGGCGCTCGCGGTGGCCGGATCGCTGGCCGGGAAGCGAGTCGCCCCGGCGGGCGCCGGCACCTTCCGCGCCGACTCGCCCACCTTCGTCGTCCTGCTGATCGGCGTCGTCGTGATCGTCGCCGCGCTGACCTTCTTCCCCGCCTTCCTCCTCGGCCCGGTCGTGCAGGGACTGACCGACCAGCTCTTCTGATGAACGGACTGCGAAAAGACCTGACCACCGCGGCGATCGCGATTGTCTTTCTGACGCTCCTGCTTGGCGTCGCCTATCCGCTGGTGACGACCGGCGTGGCGCAGCTGGTCTTCCCTGGCACCTCCAATGGCAGCAGGATCGAGGTCGACGGCAAGGTCGTCGGCTCGAAGCTGATCGGCCAGGACTTCCGCGGCCTGCCGCGCTATTTCCAGAGCCGCCCATCGGCCACCGAATACAGCGGCGACGTCACCTTCTTCAACAACCTCGGGCCCAACAGCCGCGAACTCTCCGACTTCTTCGCCGAACAGCTCGCCGCCTATCTGAAGCGCGAGCGGCCCTATGACCCCGGCCTCGCCGCCGCCGAGGTGCCGGTCGACGCGGTGACGACCTCGGCCTCGGGCGTGGACCCTCATATCTCGGAGGCCAACGCCCGAATCCAGGCCCGTCGCATCGCCGAGGTCCGCGGCCTGCCCCTTGACCGGGTCCTCGACCTCGTCTCCGAGCACACCGATGGCCGCTTCCTCGCCCTCTTCGGCGAGCCGGGAGTGAACGTCCTGCAGCTCAACCTCGCCCTCGACCGGGAGGACGCCCGATGACCGACGAGACGCTTCGCAACGAGCCGCGCTCCCTGGTCGACCGGGCGATCATCGCGCGCGCCCTGCTCGATTCGCTGCGCAAGCTCGACCCTCGCCATCAGGTCCGTAACCCGGTGATGTTCGTGGTCGAGCTCGCCGCGGTGATCGTCACCGCCGGCTGGCTGATCCAGGTCTTCGGCGGACCGCCGCTCGGCGGCGGCGATGAGCCCGCCTGGTTCGCCTTCTCGATCGGCGTGTGGCTCTGGCTCACCGTCGTCTTCGCCAACCTCGCCGAGGCGATCGCGGAGGGGCGGGGCAAGGCGCAGGCGGACGCTTTGCGCTCGATGCGCAGCGAAACCGTGGCACGGCTGCGCGACGGAGGCGAGAAGCCGGCATCGGAGCTTCACCGCGGCGACGTGGTCGTGGTCGAGGCGGGGGAGACGATTCCCGGCGACGGCACCGTGATCGAGGGCATCGCCTCGGTCGACGAGTCAGCGATCACCGGCGAGTCGGCGCCGGTGGTGCGCGAGTCCGGCGGCGACCGCAGCGCCGTCACCGGCGGAACGCGGGTCCTCTCCGATCGGATCGTCATCGAGATCACCCAGGAGCCGGGGCAGAGCTTTCTCGACCGGATGATCGCCCTGGTCGAGGGGGCGGAGCGGCGCAAGACTCCGAACGAGATCGCCCTGAACATCCTGCTCGCCGGGCTCACGCTGGTCTTCCTCGCCGTCGTCGTCGCGCTGCGGCCCTTCGCCGAGTTCTCGGGCACTGACGCATCCGTCGTTACCCTGATTGCGCTGCTGGTCGCGCTGATCCCGACCACGATCGGCGCCCTGCTCTCGGCGATCGGCATCGCCGGCATGGATCGCCTCGTCCGCCACAACGTCCTCGCTCTCTCGGGACGGGCGGTCGAGGCGTCCGGCGACGTCGACGTGCTCCTGCTCGACAAGACCGGGACGATCACGCTCGGCAACCGCGAGGCGACTCAGTTCATCCCGATGCCGGGGATCGAGGAGGCCGAGCTGGCCGAGGCGGCGCAGCTCTCTTCGCTCGCCGACGAGACTCCCGAGGGCCGCTCGATCGTCGTCCTCGCCAAGGAGTTCGGGATCCGCGAGCGCCAGTTGGAATCTCACGAGGCGCACTTCGTTCCCTTCTCCGCCGAATCCCGGATGAGCGGGGTCGACGTCAACGGCAACCAGTACCGCAAGGGGGCCGGCGACGCGATCGTCCGCTACGTCACCGAGCAGGGCGGGCGGCCTCCCGCCGAGTTGCAGGAGCAGCTCGACCTGATCGGCCGCGAGGGCGGCACGCCGCTCGCGGTCTGCCGCGACAACCACGTCCTCGGCGTCGTCTACCTGAAGGACATCGTCAAGGAGGGAATGCGCGCCCGCTTCGATGAATTGCGGCGGATGGGGATCAGCACCGTCATGGTCACGGGCGACAACCGCCTCACCGCAGCGAAGATCGCCGAGGAGGCCGGAGTCGATGACTTCCTCCCCGAAGCGACCCCCGAGCAGAAGCTGGAGCTCATCCGGGGCCATCAGGAGGAAGGCCGGATGGTCGCGATGGCCGGCGACGGCACCAACGACGCCCCGGCCCTGGCGCAGTCCGACGTCGGGGTGGCGATGAACACCGGCACCCAGGCGGCGCGCGAGGCGGGCAACATGGTCGACCTCGACTCCAATCCCACGAAGCTGATCGAGGTCGTGGAGATCGGCAAGCAGCTCCTCATCACCCGCGGAGCGCTGACCACCTTCTCGATCGCCAACGACGTCGCCAAGTACTTCGCGATCCTGCCGGCGATCTTTGCCTTCACCTATGCGGCGAACCCGGGTGAGCGCGGACCGCTCGACGCCCTGAACATCATGGAGCTGGGGACGCCGACCTCGGCGATCCTCTCGGCGATCGTCTTCAACGCCCTCGTGATCCCGCTGCTCGTGCCGCTTGCCCTGCGCGGAGTCCGCTACCGGCCGATCGGCGCCACGGCGCTGCTGCGCCGAAACATGCTGATCTTCGGCCTCGGCGGCTTGATCGTGCCCTTCGTCGGGATCAAGCTCCTAGACCTTGTGATCCACAACCTGCTCGGAGCATGAGCCGATGGCCGGCCGCCTCAAGGTCTTCATCGGCATGGCGGCCGGGGTCGGCAAGACCTACCGGATGCTTCAGGAGGGCCACGCCGAGCAGGAGGCCAGCCGCGACGTGGCGATCGGCTACATGGAGCCCCACAAGCGCCCGGAGACCTCGGCGCTGGCTGAGGGGCTGGAGGCGATTCCGCGCCGCCGCCTCACCTACCGCGGCACCGACCTCGAGGAGATGGACCTGCCGGCGCTGCTGATGCGAGCGCCCGAGCTGGCGCTGATAGACGAGCTCGCCCACACCAACGCTCCCGGGGCCGAGCACGAGAAGCGCTACGAAGACGTGCGTGACGTCCTCGCCGCCGGTATCGACGTCTTCTCCACGGTCAACGTCCAGCACCTGGAGTCGCTGAACGATCAGGTCACCGAGCTGACCGGGACGCGGGTGCGGGAGACGATCCCCGACGCGGTGCTGGGGGAGGCCGACGAGGTGGTGCTGATCGACCTCACTCCCGAGGCGTTGATCGAGCGCCTTCGGGCGGGCAAGGTCTATCCCGGCGAGAACATCGAGGCGGCGCTCGGCAACTTCTTCACCGTGGAGAACCTGCTGGCCCTGCGCGAGGTCGCCCTGCGCCAGGTCGCCCAGGAGGTCGAGGCGAAGCGGCTGGTGGTCGAGGCGCCACTCGGCACCCGCACCGAGCGGGTCGCCGCCGAGGTGCCGAAGGCGGTGGGCGAGCGGATGCTCACGCTGGTCCGGCCTCAGCCTTCCTCCCAGCGTCTCGTGCGGCGCGCCTGGCGCTCGTCGCAGAGGCTGGGCGCGCCGCTCGACCTGCTGTGGGTGAAGCCGCCGGGCCAGCCGATCGAGGAGGAGGTCGAGCGCCAGGTGACGGCGCTGCGACACCTCGCCTCTGTCCTCGGCGCCACCTTCCTGATCGAGGAGAGCGACAACCTCGTCGATGGCGTCGCGCGGGTGGCCCGCGAGCGCGGCACCACCTACATCATGGTCGGGGAGTCCGAGCCGCCGCGCGGCCTGGCGAGGTTGCGGGAGCCATTGCCGCAGCGACTGATGCGGGCGACCCCGGCCGGGGTGGACGTGCGGATCGTCGCCCGTCGTGAGGGCAGGGAGGAGTAGTGCCGGTGAGGATCGAGCATCTCCTGATCGCCGTCGCGCTCGTCGCCGGCCTGATCGGCGGTTACCTGATCGCCCGTTCGCGGCTTCGCGGCGGCCGCTCCGAGCGGCCGCAGGCCATCCACCAGATCCTCCTGCCCTTCACCGGCACGGAGATCTCGCGGCGAGCGCTCGACGCGGCGCTGCGCCTGGCGCGGGCCGAGGAGGCGACGCTGATGCCGGCCTACCTGGCGGCGGTGCCGAAGCGGCTGCCGCTCGACTGCGCGATCCCGGCCGAGGCGGCGAAGGCGATGCCGATGCTCGAGGCGATCGAGCAGCGCGCCGCGTCCCAGGACGTCTCAGTGGACGCACGCATCGAGCGGGGCCGCTCCTATCGCCATGCCCTGGAGCGGCTGCTCTCGCGCGAGAGCTTCGACCGCGTCGTCGTGCCGGCGACGGCCGAGGCCGGCGCTGGCTTCTCGGGCGACGATCTCGTCTGGCTCTTGGAGAAGGCGCCCGCCGAGGTTCTGATCCTTCGCCCCGACCCGGAGGACACGCGGTTCGTGACGGCGAACGGATCACGGGCTGCCTCGTAGGTCGGTCACGCACGCGGAAAAGATGGAGCTAGGCGGATTCGAACCGCCGACCTCCTGGGTGCGATCCACGGACGCCATGTTCAGCGCAGGCGCCTGAAATCTGGTGATTTACAGGGATATTCGTGACTCGCTCCCGAGCGGCCGATTTAGCCGGATGCGCGGGGATTAGCGGGGATATGCGGGGAGTCAGCCACTTCTGGCCAGAAGTGGCTGAAATGAGGGAAGGCGGTTGGAAACGCGTGCCTCGCTTCCCAAGGAGGCTTTTCTTGTGTTTCATCTATCCCAAGGAAAGCGCCTAAACCTTGGGTTACCTCGATCTTCGCTCGATTAGACCGGCTGGCTATCGGCCAGTCCTAGCTGCTCCGACTCATGATGCACCTGCCGCTCTAGGTCTCGCGCCCACTCTTCGCTTGCCACGCTGCAGTCCTTCGCATCGCGGCTGAAACGGATCCGCATCACCGACTCGGGCCATCCATCGACGTTCGCAAGTTCCTCACCCAACATCGCCGCCACCCCATCATTGTGGGTGGCGAGCACCATTTGCTCTGGCTGGAGCAGCCGCGAGAACGCTCGCAACGTGCTGGCGAAGCCGGCGGTGTTGGCGTTATCGAAACCCGCCGTGGGATCATCCATGACCAGAACCCTCCGGCGCTCGAGCGGCTGCAGCATGTGTAGAGCGCAGAACCAGGACAACCCCAGCACCGTGCGCTCTGCTGAGTTCAGTAGGAGCCGCGCGTCGAGATCCGCACGTTCGGTCGCCAGCCCGCTCAACACCACCCTGCGATCCTCGACCGACATCTGCAGCGGCTTGAAATACCACTCGAAGCGCACGATCGACGCCATCAGCTCCCGCACCACCGGTGCCAGCCGTTCGTCCAAGAGGCCGCACACCATTTGCTCGCTCGCGTGCAGGATCGGTCCCTCGCGTCGCAGCGTCCGCGCCAATTCATAGCGGCACAGAGCCACCATCACTACATCCGCGTGGCCTCCGAAACGCCGCGCCGGATGAGCTTGGAGTCGCTGGGCTATCTGCCGCAGCCCGGACACCTGACTATCGAGCGCCTCGCTCAATTCGCGCAGCACTGGCCCTACCTCCTCCGCGACGAACTCCTCATCGCCAAAACCCGCTGCCCGCAGAACCTGCTCAGTGAGATTCGGCGCAGGTAGGGCACGCGGGCGCGCCGCCGGTTTACTCAACTGCTCCAGATCCTTCCGCGGCACCATCTTCGCCGCCTGCTCTAGCGCCTCGGCGTAGTCGCGCAGCTGTTGTCGCCAGCTCTCCTCGTTGAGCCCGGAGGCATCCTCGCGAAATCGACGCGCCTCCGTTTCTATTGACGCGCTGTGGCTCAACCAGCGGGCAGCAAGTGGTGCGGCCAAGGGTGCCTCCTCATCCTTCGGCTGGTCCTCTCGGACCGGCTCGGCTGCTCTTTCGGCCCGCACCTGCTCTCTCAGCACCTCCAGCAGGGCCCAGCTTGCTGCGGCCACCTGGCTTCGTTCGGCCAAGAGCTCGGCCACCGCTTCGCCGGCCTGATCGAGAACCTTCTCCACCTTCTCCTCGTCGAGCTCACCATCAACGGCCCTTGCCACTGCTTGATCAGCGCCATTGAGCGAGTCGAGCACGCGCTCCTCCGTTGTCCACTGCCGCGGCTGGAAGCTCTTCGCGATGGCCGCCAGAGTGCCTTCTACCTGGCCCACGTCGGCCAGTGCTGAGTAGTCGTGCACCAGGTCGCTCTTCAGTTCTTCGTCGAGGTGCTTTAGGCCAACTGAGTTGGCTCGCGGCAGGTTCGCCATCCCGGCCGCTGACAGTGCCCTGTCAGCCTCGGCCTTGCTCTCCCGCAAGAGCTTCTCGGTGCGAGATTTCAGATCTGGGATCTCCAACCCCGTCACCTCCAGCAACGCGCTGAAGCGTTCCTGCGGGTCCTCGCTCACCAGCTCGGTGATTGCCTCGTGGGTCAGCACACAGCGGTTTAGTTGGGCTCGCTGCTCCTCGCTCGGTGCAGGCACTACCTTGCCGTCACGTTGGATCGTGAACTCGCCCTTTCCACCGCGCGGCAGATGTTCTACGTATTCCTCAACCGAGACCCCCGGCGGCGTTCGCTGCGAACGGCCCGCCCAGGCCAGTTCCATCGCCTCCACGAGCGTCGTCTTGCCGCTCCCATTTGGTCCGTGCACGACGGTGACAGCCGCCAAGTCCAGTTCGACCTGCTCAATCGAGCGCAGATGATGGACCCCGATCTTGGCAATCGGGGTGGGGGAGGGGAGTTCCTCGGCCTGGTCACTCTCGCCGATCAGCGCCTCTGCGCATTCACCGCCTACCCGGGTGCGTTGCTCACCGAAGCGCGCGTCGAGCTCGCCCGCCGCCCGCTCTACCTCAGTCCGCAAGAGCTGCCAGAACTCCTGCACCTCCGCCCGCGAGATCTCTTCCCCCAGCAACCGTCGACAGCGCGGCAGCAGTGGCGCCAGCGCATCGTCAAGGCGTTCGCGGTCGCCCAGGTCGCTTTCCAGGACGAGATTCAGATCCACTCGGTTGAAGACCGCAAAGTCCTGCGACAGCTGCTCCGCCAGTGCCCGTAGTTCCCCCGCCGCATCCGCATCGACAATCGCCACCACCACCGGCGTGCCGAAGGCAGAGGCGCCGTCCCCGGCAAGCTGATGGCGAATTCCCGACCCCGCGAAGAGCAGTTGTCGCCAGGCCTCGATTCCGAGCGGCGCCCGCCCCTCGGCGATCAGCGCTAGCTGGGCGGTCTTCGTCTCCCATGCGACTCCGCTGACGAGTGGCAGTGGCTCGCCAAAAGGCATCGCCTCGCCGCTTCGCACCTGAAAGCCCATGTCCTTGAGGTGCGAAAGCACCCTTGCGGTTCCCTCAGCCAATGTCGATTCGCCTGCCAGTCGCCAGGTTGACGCCCTCGAGCCTGTCCCCGTCGCCGGCGAGCAGAATGCATTCGAGGTTCTTCGGGCGGTGCTCGGCCAGCGCGTTCCGCAGGGCCTCTAGCTCCGCCCCCTCGCGGCAGCTTTGCTCCAGCTCATCGATCGGGATTCCGACCGGCATGTAGGCGAATACGCCATCGATGATGAAGCCATAGTCGGCGAGCGCTTCGGCGCTTGACTCCGGCTCCAAGCGCCCGAGCCGCTCGCGTAGCCGTCGTCGTGCCTCAATCAGACACACACTTCGAGCCAGGTCATACTTGTGCGGCACATATCCTCCTGCTGCAATCTGATTGGCCCGCTGGATTAGCTCATCGATTCGAGGGGCTCCTGCTAGATAGGACCAGCGCAGCATCGTCGGCGTGCTGATCGTCAGCGTTGCTAGTCGAGTGTCGAGTTCCTCGCTCAGCTCGACTCCGGCATCCCGCAGCTCGTTCTCTAGCTTGATCGCCAACAGCTCGGCGAGCAAGACCAGCAGTGCAGCCGTAGTCGTCGACCCCTCGATGCAGACTTTCGTCACCGCGCCGTCGGTTGCCGCATTGCCTAGGCCGCACGCGATCATGCTCTCGATCGGCGTGGCGTTGCGGGCAATATCGATTGCGACCACCCGCGGCGATCCGCTTGCCGGGCTCTGTGCATAGACGTGTTTCAAGACCTGTCGTACCTGCGTAGTGAATTTCGTGTCCTGGGCGGAGAAGCCGATCAGCATGAGAACGTGATCTCTTGCCCGGTCGCGGAACTTGTCGCGGCTCCAGGCCGACTCCTGCCATTCCTCCAGTTGCTCGCGCCGGATCACGATCCCTTCCGCCGCCTTTGGCTCGTCGACCGCCGCCAGTTCTCGGTAGCGGACCGCGCAGCCGTTCGCCTTGAAGAGGGTGAAGGAACTCTCATCCCTTTTCGTGTCACTGGCCACCTCCGCATCGGCGACGATCCGCGCACGATCGATCCAGTGTCGTCCCGCCGAGGTCTCGCCATAGACGAAGCCTTCAGCGCTCAGCCCGCCCTCCGCGCCACAGTCGTAGTTGAAGCCGAACGCCTCCTCCAGCAGCCCCTCACGCACCATTCGCGCCAGTACGCAGTAGACGCAGAAGTGCGCCCCCAACTTCTCCGCCGGCTGCCAAAGGTCTGTGTCCGGAATTCCGACCTCGCTTATCACCCGGCTCTGGTCCGCTTTAAGGTAGATCGCTTCCGCGATCCCTGCCAAGTCTGTCTCCTCTAGCCCCTCGGCGTGAGGCGCGAACTCGGTGTTAGCGAGGTAGGCGGTATGCAGGTCGACGGCGATTTCGCCCGCCAGCCGCACTCCGCAATCCCATGAGGCTCCGGCGCCGATCACCGGAAGCAGCCTTTGGCCGTGCAACTGCAACGCGAGCTTCTGAATCGCCTCGAGCTCGCTCTCGGGCAGCTGCTGTGCTGCCGAAAGGTGATCAGTCATCTGCTGCTGCCGGCTCGCCTCCATCACTTGTATACCCATCTGCTTGCGCCCTCCCTCTCCGCCTGCGATCGCAAGCTCTGCGCTGACCTTGGTGTGATCGCTTTAGATCCTATGCGGCTTAGATATTCCGGCGTATCTATCGGGTACGTTTCCGCTCAAAAGAGAATGGAGACTGATGTACTTCAGCGTTGGTAACAACACGGCCGGTGAACCTTCGTGGTGGCTCTACGGCAACAACAACGAGATGGTCGCTTGGGCGGGGGAGACCTTCGACAGCCAGAGCAACGCCCATCGCGCGGCGAGTGACTTCAAGGCCGGGGCCAGCAGTGCTCGCTACGAGATTTACCAGGATGCAGGAGCTAGCTGGAGGTGGCGCGCTTGGCGCTCAAGTGACAAGGTTGCGGCGTCCGGCGAGTCCTTCTATGACCGTGGCAATGCCGAAGCTGCCGCCGCAAATGTCCGCGACAACGCCGGAATTGCAACCGGGCTGTAGCTAGCAGAACGCTTTTAGCCGTCTACGCAATGGCGTTATCGGGCATGTCAAGCAACAGAATGGCCCTTGGTGGCTACCGCAGCAGCTGTGCAAACTCGTCTCGGCTGATCCCGGCGGCTCGAAGGATGCTCGCGAGCGTTCCTCGCTTTAGCTGCCGGTTGCCATGCACTGGCACCGGGATCGCGTCGGGGATGCGCGGGTGGCGAAGGACGTGATGGCTGCCGCGTATTCGCTTGACGTACCAGCCCTCCTTTTCGAGGGCGGCGATGACCTGCTTGCCGTTGACCGCCGGGAGCTTCGCGCTCACGCCGCGTGCACTGCGACGCTGCCGCGGTGGACGGTCGGTATGGGGAGGCCGTCCTCATGCATCACTTCGAGGTAGGCCTCGATGGCCTCCTTGGCCATCTCGGTGGCTTCCTCGATCGTCTCGCCCTGGGTGGCGACGCTGGGCAGCTCGGGCACGAAGACGCTGAAGCCGCCTTCGGGCTCCGGCTGCAGCACGATCTCGTACTCGCGCTCGATGCTCATGGGCTGAAGCTTACGCGCCTCTAGCTCTGCTGTCGCCCGATTGCAAGCCGGAATAATCCGTAGTCGCTGCTAATCCCCGCGCATCTACGCGATTTCAGCCACTCGTGGCTGAAATGGAGCGCTTTTTAGGAGGCGGTTGGGGTGGTCCTGAAAAAGTGAACCCCCCGACGTGCAGGGGGTTCTGGCGATGGAGCTAGGCGGATTCGAACCGCCGACCTCCTGGGTGCGATCCAATGGGGCGAAATCGGGTGAAGGCTTCAGAAGCAGGCGATTAGCAGGGACTTAGCCAAACTCTGCGACGGCGAGAAGTGCCGCCACATCGCCGCGGATACGCAGGGATGTGCGGCGATATGAAGGGAGTCGGGCACTCCTGGCGAGAAGTGCCCGAAATTTGCGCAGGGCGGTTGGAAATGACGTGGCAGGGAATCGTGTCCGCGAAAGCAAAGCTATACTTTGGCTATGCATGACCGACCGGACATGCGGGGGCTTGAGGCGACCGCCTACTCACAGCACGGCTACTTCACCACGAGCCAGGCCCGTGAGCGTGGCTTCAGCAGCCAGCTTCTGAGTCACTACGTGCGCGGGAACCGGTTCGAGCGGGTGCGGCGCGGGCTCTATCGCCTGCCCGGCTTTCCTCGCCCGGAAGATGACGAGATGCGTGAGAAGTGGATGGCGGTTGGCCGCGAGAAGGCCCTCCTCTCGCACCAGAGCGCGCTCGCCCTCCTCGATCTCAGCGACAACATCCCTAACGCGGTCCACCTGCTCGTCGGACGTCGATACCGCGGCCTGCGCCGTCCGCCCGACGTCGTCATTCACACCCGCCCCGACGATGAAAAGGTCCCCACTGTGTGGCGCGAAGGCCTCGCCCTAACCGCCCCGGCGCGAACGCTCGTCGACGTAGCCGAGGAAATTCAGCCCGAGCAACTGGAAATGGCTGTGTGGCAGGCGCTCAACCGCGGCCTGCTCGCGGCGCGGAAACTCGAAGCGGAGGCACGACGGCGCGGTCGCCCCGATGCAGTAGGCGCCGCCCTCGCGGCGGTGAGACCCGTGAGATGAAGACCGAGGCCAAGCGGACCGGATCCAACCTTGCCCGACTACGCAAGCGAGTCGCTTTCGAACTGTTCCTACGACGCCTCGCCCAAGTGGCGCCGGATCGCTGGGTGCTGAAGGGCGCCCTGGCGCTCGACTTCCGCTTGGGCGGAGCTGCGCGCCCGACCAAAGACTTGACCTTGGGCGCGACGACGACGAGAGGCCGCGATTGAGACATCGCCGCAGCGCAGCAACTCCGCCTCGATGACTTCTTCACCTTCGCGGCAACCAGAACCGACGCGTTCGGCGAGGTCGATGAGTCCCCAGGTGATTCGCTTTCATGTAAGTGCCAAGCTGGCGGAACGCGTCTTCGGAGCAGTTCATCGTGGATATCGGCTTCGGGAAGTCGGCCAGTTCAAAGCCGGAGTGGGTGCGCACGTCGGACTTCCTCTCCTTCGCGGGAATCGAGCCGCTCGAGCTGCCCGAGGCTCATACGCAGCCTGTGGCGACATCCAGGGCACGGCACACGGCGTGCAGCTTCTCCGCGCCCAGGGTCGTGATGCGCTCACCGATGAAGCCCTTGGCCACGTGTCCACATGGTCGAGCTTGAAGACGCACTCCCGTGGCATCCCGTCCTTGGGTCCGAGCTGGATCTCGGTCGGCAGACCGCGGATGGCGGTGGTCGCCAGGACGACGGGGACCTCGTTGAGGGCGCCGATTCCCGCGTCGCGGGTCATCACCACGGCCGGGAGGGCCCCACTCGGGATGCTCGGCCAAGAAGAGCTCTCCGCGCCTCACCAGGGCTCGTGGCTGGCCGCGCGCTCGGACTCAGCGAGGCGTCGCGTCGGGTCGCCGAAGGCGACCTCATGCACCCTCGACAGGTTGCTCCACTCGTCCCCGTCCCGGCGCGCATCGAGCAGGCGCAGCGCTTCGTCTGCCTCGGCGTGCGCTGACCTCGCCTGCCCGGGCGCCGTCTCGGTCGCGCATCACGGACCCAGAAATAGTGGCGTCGCGGGTTCGAATCCCGCCTTCGTCACTGGAGCGGATACGCCTCCGGGCCTGTGGAACCCGGAGGCGTATCTCGGTATTACTGACGCCCGCCGCGGTCGTCCATCGTCGGCTGCTGCGCGCCCGGCTCACGCCAGTACTGGACACCACCGTCGGGATTGGTCACCACGTGGCCGTGTCCAGGGCCGAGCGGTCCATTCGGTCCGTAGTAGATGTTGACCTTGTCGGCGTTCTGCTCGATGTAGGCGTTGTGGCCGTCAAACGAGCCGTTGGCGCCTGATCCCTCGTTTGCCATTTCCTGTCTCCTCGTTGGTGATGCTGATCGGGGTCCTCTATGTCGCCTCGCCAGCGACACCCGAGATGCTGAACTAAAGGCGCTCCATCGTCGATGCCCGGATGGCCCCTTTAATGGGTAGTTCGTGGGGATCCCTTCGCCGATGCGAGAATGGAAAGGTGAGTAGGGGACCTTACGATGCTCTTTTTGCGGCGATCGGCGACGATAAATTTCTGGCCGATGTCGGCCTCGGCGACCTCGATGCAGCCGACCGCGCCGGTGAATTGTTCGATTACCTCATCGAAGCAACGGCCGAGTTGGCCGCCCAAAACGGCGAGCAGTACGACCTAGTCGCCGATCAGATCGATCTAGGCGGTATCGGAGACCTGCGGTCGAAGATCGGGCCTGCGGTGCTCCGCGACGTGGCGGACTACGACCCGCGCCGAACGGAAGGGGCCTCGCGGGGACGAGAGAGGCTCTACTGGCTCGCGGTCGCCCTCGCGGATCGATTGACGCCTGCCGGGCAGGTCGACCTCCAGTCCGTGCTCCGGCAAATTGCCGAAACTGGCCGTGAGTCATACTTCCCGGTCTACCGCCGCCTCGCGGCGGCGATCGGACGGGAGCCGCTGGACGGTGACGACGAGCTTGCGTTCCAACGCCTCCAATCGCTCATCCATATCTTTCTGGAGGGTGTGACCGCCGCGCAGCGCGCAGGGACACCACCGTCGGAAGATGATGTGGTGACGGCAGTGATGGCCCTGTTCCATGCCTTCACGCGGCGCCCCGGAGAGGATCCCTTCGATCCCGAAGTGGCCCTCGTGGCCACGGACTCGGCGACTGCGAGTCCATCGCAGGGGATCGTCCTGAGCGCCGACGGCGAAGAGGCGAGCTACGGGCTTGCCGCCGACGCGGTTGACTCACTCCAGGGGCGCGACCCTGGCTTGATCCAGTACGCGAGTCTTCATGGGATATCCGGTGCCAGCCGCCGCGACTCCCACGCGCCGCAGTCGCTGCACCGCCTGCGCCTTCGGTTGATCGACCTGCTTGAGTCCGGATGGAGATTGCATCGCCTCACCACCGTCCACTCCGAGGAGGATCTGGATCGGGAGATCGAGAACGCCTCCGACCTCGGAAACCACGGCCGGGTGCGCGTCCACGCGACGGTTGGCGGCATCGGCGGTCACGCCGCCGCGATCACGGTGGATGGTCAATTTGTCGTCCTTGGCCTCGACGAGCCTCACAGCAGCTACGTGGGAAAAGCACTGCTGATCAGAGATCTCCCGGCTGTCGCGTTCTGGGCGGAGCACTTCCATCAGGTATTCGACGATCGACGCCACACTCTGTTGGTTGCCGGGCCCGGCGGACTCGACCAAGGTGGGATCGCCGAGTTGCGCAGACGAGTGCGCGCAGTCGCCCGCCTGACCGGCGACGTGCCGGCGGCAATTGAGCTCACGGACCGCCAGCGCGAAGTCTGCACCTGTCTTGGCCGCATCCCCCGCCCCCAGCTGCAGGAGATTGCAGATGAACTCTTCATTAGCCGCGAGGCCGTGAAGAAGCATTGCGAAAAGCTCTACGACAAGTTCGAAATCCCTCCCGGATCGGACCGGGTCGGCCCATTGGCGGAGGAGCTGCGACGACGCGGCATCGTCTGAGCCGATCCACCCCCGCTTACCGGGCGGAGTCGGTCCGCGCTTAGTTCGGTGGCGGCGGGCGCCGCGTTCGCGCTTGCAGGCCATCCTCCCAGCATCAGCAGCAGCCCCAGGCGTGTGCAGCCGAGTCGGGCAGGGCGACGTCCGCCTCGGGCAAGCGTGCGCCGCCTGCCCTTCTACGGTGGGGTGATGCAGAGGAATCGCAGAAGCGGGCGAAGGCGTTGCTGACGGTCGTTGCGACGGTATTCGAGGAGTACGGCGAGTGGCCGACCCGGCAGTACGTCGAAGCTGAGCTCGAACAGGACTTCCGGCTCGATCTCGACGATTGCCTGAATGCCACTCCCTCGGCTAGTGGCGGCCGGGGTCACCGGCGAGGACTGCAAATGAGGGGTATGTGCTTCGAGAAAAGCCGAGCATTCAACTGGAGAGGGGCCCCAATTCGGCGATTTCGGGCACTCTGTGCCCGAAGCTTGCCGGCGAAACAGCGAGGCGCGGAACGAGAATCGCCGATTTACAGGGAGAAGTGAGTGGAGCTAGGCGGATTCGAACCGCCGACCTCCTGGGTGCGATCGCGATGGGCGGTCCAGAGGATCTTCTTCTGTACGGGCTTTCGGAGATCCCCAGATGGATGGATTCTTCGCGTGAGAATCGACGATCAGAAGCCATACTTCTCCTTGCGTAGACGGAAGGCTTTCTCACCACCCTCCATTACCACCGTGATCTCGTCTCGAACGCCCGGGATATCGATTGCGCCTTCGAGCTTGATTTCTCCCGCCGAGTGGTCCCCGGCGTCCCGATAGTCGCAGCAGACCACAAGCTCCGCGTCGCCATTGACTACAAGGTTGGCGTTGTGACTAGCGAAGATCAGTTGCCGCCTCTCCTTAGCCGCCCAGATCAGGTCGACAATCTGGAGAAGCACTTGGCTGTCTAGATCATCCTCAGGCTGATCAATGACCAGAGGGGCCCCAGGCTGGTTGAGTAGAACTCGAAGCAAGGCCGTGGCCTGTTGTCCAGCGGAAGCGTCAGAAAAGTCGATGTACTCGCTCTCTTTGGTGCGATATTCGAAAATCGGATGATCATCGAGTCCCGCTAGTGAGAGCTCCAGCAGCATCTCCGGCTGTACGCGGCCGACGACGCGTTCAAGATCAGCTTCGGTGAAGGCCTTAAGCGCCGACGTCGGAGGCTCCGGTTTTGCCGCAGGATCACCTTGGGCGGTGGCGAGGACTTCAAGCTCATCAAGTGCCGCATGCCAGGCAGCCAGTGGGTCATCTGAGCTTGAGATCGTGGAAAGGAAGTCTTCCGTTTTCTTGCCTCTGAGATTGGATCCCTTGACCATCGCCCGAAAACCCTCTTCCAAACGCGAAGTGCCGGCCCCTTTCCGCACGTCGGCACGAATCAGGCCGTCTGAAAGATCGGTCAGCAGGTCGCAACGGGCCGAAAGTAGATCCGTTCGCTCCCGCTGAATGGCATTCCACTCATTGCGGAGATTGTTGTGTCGCGCCAAGGGATTCTCAAAGCTCGTTAATTCCTCACGGCGCTTACGCAGCGACTTCTGCATCTCCGAATTCCGGCTCTCCAACTCTCCTAGCTCTTCGAGCTTGGAGGCATGGGTGCTGGAGCGCTTGGTGGCCTCCTCGTATTTCTTGGCGAAATCTCCTGAAGATTTCTCCCATGCCGCCTGAGAATTGTTGATCTCTGATCCGTCTGCGGTCTGAGACTCCAGCTGGGTCCTGGCAGCCAACGCCGTAGTTTTTGCGGTCTCGATCGCCACTACAACGCGCTTTCTCAAATCCGATAGAAGCTCGGCGTCGGGCGGATCGTCGTCGATGCCGATCTCAGGCAGACCAGCGATCAGCCTCTCTAGGGCGTCCACGCTGTCGGTCAGCGCCTCTCGCGCTTGGCCAGTTCGTCCCAGCCAATCTTCGACGAGAGCATCGGCCTCGTCGAAGTCGGATTTGACCCCGAGCGTTTCGCGATCTTCGTCCGACAGTCCACCGAGCGTCTCCCTGATTTGATCGATCTGCTGCTCAAGTGAGGTCGCGGTCAGTTGGTCTCGATGGACCTCCACTTCGAGTGATCGCTGTCGCTGGACCTGCACGAAATTCTCGCGAATATCGCGGGCAAGATCACCATCTTTCATGGCCAGTCGCTCTAGGTCGGCACGTATCGGTCCGGTCACGAAACGTTGTAGCTCCTCAAGGCGAATGCCTACGTTGCTGAGTTGCCGCTGGCTGTAAGCCTCGATTGGAAGTAGCGAGCGCACCTCGTCTTCGGTGGCACTCTGCATCTCTTCGCGACCGACTTTTAAGAGCAACTCGCCGCTTTTTGCATGACGTCTGATGACGTGAGCGATGCCATTGACCATGAAGTGCACCTCGACGTGCCCATCGACGCTCTCCAGCGTTTGGTCGATCAGCCGGCGCCGTCGACCTGCGTCGGGTCCTTCTTCCTCTGCCGCGCCGGGACGCTCCTCGTCGCAGAGCGCCCAACGCAAGTACTCCAGGCAGGTTAACTTGCCAGTGCCACGACCACCGATGAAGGCGTTGTATTGGGGATTGAAGTCCAGATCCACAGGGCCCATAAACGATGACGCCGAAACTCGGATGCGAGTGATATGAACACTCGGAATCTTTGGCTCGACATGGGCGATCCGTGACTCCTCCGCCAGGCACGCCTGTCGTATTGCCTCGGCGGTCGGTTTAGCCCACTTGATCCACGATGAATTGCTGCCAATCGTCTTAAGCTCGCGAGCGTCCGACGTCTGTATCACCGCAATGCGCTTATAGCCCCGGTTTGCGTCCTTGCCGGCAAATGCCCGCCTATTTCCGTCGCCGATCTTGTCGACCGAACCGTCCAGATAGCCGCCAACACACGGCATTTCCCGATACTTGGCATAGAACTGGCTACGCATTAGCGTCTGATGCCCACTGTCGGTCACGTTGGGGAGAACCGTGTACTGCCCACGTAGCCACTCGGTCTCATCAAGACGGTCGTAGAGATCTTGGAACGAATGAAACCCAAGTTGAGTCGGATTCTTGGCCTTCTCCTCGGCTACCTCTGCCGGATCTATGCCCAGCTTCTCGAGAACGGCCGAGAGGCGGTCGTTCGGGAAGTCCGCACTGAAGATCAGTAGCGCTTGACAGGGCACAGCAAGAGAAAGCTCGAGGCCAGGAAATACGGTGAGTCGAGACTCCGGCGATAAGAGCTCGCCGTCGTCGTCGCGCTCCTCTTGGGCTGCCTTGCGGATCCACGGAACGAAGCCAAAGTCGTGGTGGTCGGTGATGGCCACCGCCCCGACCTGCGCATCACGGCAAGCCTTGACGAATTCGCGGGAAAACTCTTCACGTTGCTCATCGGTGACGCAGGAGAGCTTCCAGTTCGGATCTCTCGGACTGTGGACCTGAAGGTCGGCCTTTATGTAGTGGGCGCCACTGTCCATCAGAGGGCTCCGGTCAGAACACGCTCAATTCTCATCTCTGAGCGGCTCGCTCCCACGCTGTGGTTCGGTGATCGTTCCATCGAGGCCCGCTTATGCGACTGGAGATCAGACGGGGCACTCGAACTCATTCATCTTGGTCTCGATCTTGTGAATAGTGGGCATCGGCTGTCTTGGCTTCATGAGCAATAGGGGCCAACCTACTACAAGTATCGAGAACTCAAAGAAGCTACTTATAAACATATTCCTGCATTCCGGATGCTCTCCGACGCACAGTTGCCCCGGCGAATTTCGGCAGCAATGCGGGGTGTCTCAAATTGGCTGAGTTCCGCGTGTCGAGCGCGATATCGAAGCCAGAATTTGCAGCACGATTCCGGAGGCGGCGCCGGGGAGATCGCCCAGGGCCGCAAATCGGCCGCTCATCTTCTGATGCACCAGCAGACTCGGACCGCCCGAATGCTGGTCACTTCGCGCGGCTGACGCTTCGGGTAGGTCATCAGGTGATCTAGAAAGCCCGATCCGCAGGATGCGAACGTAGCTCGGTCGCCCCTGGAAAGCGAGGCGGAATCGACGGGAATCGGCGTCAATCGCCGCATATCTAGGGCTATTTCGGGAACTAGTTCCCGAAATGCGGGAGATAGGTGGGGATGGTTCAAGTTTCCCTCTGGAGAGCGAAGCGGCCCGTCTGCAGGGACGCTTCGTTAATGGAGCTAGGCGGATTCGAACCGCCGACCTCCTGGGTGCGAGCCAGGTCAGTCGTGCAGCGCGGAAATGCAGAAAAGGCGCCGATTTCCAGGGCTTCTGCAAACGGCTGGATTTTGCGAAGTTTCTCTAGATGAGCAGGGATATGCGGCGATATGCAGGGAGTCGGGCACTCCTGGCGAGAAGTGCCCGAAATCGGCGCAGGGCGGTTGGAGTATCGGATGCCGACCATGTTGGGGGCGCGCCCCCGCCACACTCAGCAGCCGAAACTCGATTGCCGCTCGGCGTTCGCGCCGTCGCTAGAAGCGTGGTTCGACGGGCGGCGGTGCCCCCCGTCCGGAGCGCTTGAAATTGTTCGCGCGGTGTCTGGGCCAACCACCAACCCCGAGGTCTTCGCCTGCTTCTGGCGATTCGCCGCCGAGCGGCAGCGAATCTTCTACCGGCGCTGGGACGGGGAGGAGGGTCCGTGGACCGAGGATCCGATCCTGCGCTCTTATCGCTTCTGCAATGTCTTTCGGGCCGCAGACCGTGTCAGCCAAGATTTGATTGCCACCGCCTACGCGCGGCTGAACTTCGGCAGCGAGGATATTTTTTTGCGCACCGTCCTCTACCGCTTCTTTAGCCGGCCTGCGACCTGGCGTTTGATTGAGGCCGAGTTCGGCACCCTTACGGCCGCCAACTTCAATCCCGAGCGCCTCGGCGATCTGCTCGAAGCCGCTCGCACAGACGGCCAGGCCATCTACACCGGCGCCTTCATCCTCTGCGCCAGCGACGCTTACGGACACCGTCGCAAGCACCGCAACCACCTCGCCCTGCTCAGCGCCATGCTGGAGGCGGGGTTGCCAGCTCGCGTTGCGGGTGCCCAGGGCCTCTCCGAGGTCTTCGATCTGCTCTCCGAGTGGCCGCTGGTCGGTCCCTTCATGGCCTACCAGCTCGCGATCGACCTCAACTACACGACTCTGGTCGACTTCGACGAGGATGAGTTCACGGTCCCCGGGCCCGGAGCGTTGCGGGGTCTGCGCAAGGTCTTCACCGACCTCGGCGATCTCACTCCGTCCCAGGCGGTTCACTGGCTCGTCGATTACCAAGACCGGGCGGGCGGTGAGCTCGGAGTGCAGCCGCCGACCCTCTTTGGACGGCGGCTGCACGCAATCGACGCCCAGAACCTGCTCTGCGAGGTCGACAAGTATTGCCGCGTCGCCTTCCCGCAACTGACCAGCAACCGCACCCGCATTAAGCAGCGCTTCAATCCCGATCCCGCTCCGCTCCAGCTCGCCTTCCCGCCCAAGTGGGGCCTCAATCCCGGCCCTCGGGCCGACATCAGCGCCGCTGCGGTGTCCCAGGCCGCCTGATGTCGCTGATCCTCCACCTCTCCGATCTTCACCTCGGTGCCCCTACGCCTGCCCAGCGTGACTATGACGACAAGGTCGACATCGGCGAGGAAGTCGGCGAGACCAACACCGACCACCTCACCCACACGCTCGAGGCGCTCGGCAAGAGCCTCGCCGCCGCCGAGCGCAAGCTCGACTCGGTCGTCGTCACCGGCGATCTGACCAAGGGCAATCAGCTCGACGGCTACCAGGCCTTCCACGACGTCCTAGATCTTCTCGGCGAGGCGCGTCCCGATAACGATCGCATCGTCGTCCTTCCCGGCAACCACGACGTCGACTTCGAGTGCCAGCCGGGCGAGCGCGACAAGCTCGCCCGCTTCATGGACGCCGCGCGTATCCCCTATCGCACCCCGCTCATCAAGGGTCTCGACTACACCTCCGCCAACCCGCGCGTCAACCCCGGCCGACGCGGTGCCCCCAAGCCGATTTTGGAGCTCTCCGATGCCGTCATCGTCGCGATCAACTCCGCCGACTACTGCTGGACCCGGGAGCGGGGGACCGACACCAAATGGGAGGCCGTTCTCGATGCCTACCTCGTCGGCGAGAGCTCCCCAGAGGCCACCGCCAGACGCGAGCTCGCCGCTCGTGAGCTGACCAAGCTTCGCACCCACGACATTCCCAAGGTCGACAAGCATCAGATCAAGGCGCTCGAACAGCGCCTCGAGCAGGTCGGCCTCAGCGACAACGCCAACGAGGATCCCCGCCTGCGTGTCGCCGCCATTCATCACCCGATCACCCCCGCCAGCGGGGAAGAGGAGATCAAGCCCTTCGAGGTGATCACCAACCTTGCCATCGTCCGTACCTTCCTCTATCACCGTGGCTTCCATCTCATCCTTCACGGCCACAAGCACACTCCCTACGCCGCCTGGGATTGGCTGGTACCGCCGCGAGACGACCTCGATGTCGTTCCGCACCGCGCTCTGGTACTCGGCGCTCCGGGCCACTTCCGGATCGGCGCCTCGGTCTGTCGCCTGATTGAGATCTGTCCCGATGGCGATCGCGCCGTCGCCGGGGCACCACGCCTTCGCGTGATCCCGATCAAAGGCGTCGAGGCTTCCCAGCAGATCGCACTCGACTTCAAGAAGTTCCCCAAGCGCTCGCTCGCTCAGCCCGCCTTCAGCTCCTCCGAGCACAACACCCCCTGGGTGATCCAGGCGCAGACCGCCGACGCCGCCTACCAGCAGCTCTGCGACCTGCCGGTAGCCGACGACGTCAATCGCGCCGTCATCAGCGTCGTCGAGAACCCCGACTCGACTGCCACCTTGCCGACCAACTACCACGAGCGGGCTGCCGTCCCGCCGCTGCAGGACCTGGTCGACTGGTGGCAGCGACGCCGGCCCGAGGCCGTACAGTCCTACTCGGGCTCGAAGTTCAACCACGGCGAACGCCTCTACGGCGACCACGACGCGATCGTCAAAGCCGTCGAGGCGCTGCCTTCGAGTAAGGCGTTTGCCCTCCTCGTCCGACCCGAGGAGCCCGGCAGCGAGAAACGTGAGTTCCCAGCCTTCTCGGAGGTTCAGTTGCAGGTCCGCAAATGTGCCAAAGACGAGTACTTCCTCGACGTGATCGGTGTCTATCGCAAGCAGGACCTCGACCTCTGGTGGCCGGTCAACATGGCCGAGCTCGCCCACATCCAGCGTAATGCCGTCCGCGAGGCGAGCGACCGCAAGATCCTCTCGGCGGCCTTTCGGCCTGGTCGGCTGATCGCGATGACCACCCTCGGCGTTCACGACGACGTTCTGCCCCAGATGGCAGGCACCGCGCTCGACCGCGCCGTCGACCTGCGCCCGGAGTGGATCTACCGGCTCGCTTACCTCGCCGCCCATCCGGACTCCGACGCGCCCGACTCCGAAGCGATGACGCAGTGGCGACGGGCCTTGGGCGACATTGGCGAGCGCTCCGGCGGCGGCCTGCTGGTCCCCTCGGTCGGCATCTGCCGCCTCCGCGATGCCCTGCGCACCCACCTTGAGGGCGACACCAGCGGCAAGTTCCGCAAGCTCGTGCGGGCCGTCGAGGGGCTCGCCGAGCGCGCCGGCGAGCTCGAAGGTACCCTTCGCGGTAGCGACAAACCGACCGGCAATACTCTTGACGCGGCGGCGAAGCAGCTAAAGGAATCGGCACTACAGAGCGAAAAAGCACTCAAAGTGGTCGCCCGCGAGGCGGCCAAGGACGAGAAAGGCTGACCCGTGTCCAAGCGTCCGCGCTACCTGCAAGCCTGCGGGGTGAATTAGATGAGTTTCCCCAAGCCCGACCTCCTCGCCGCCCTTCTCAATCTCGCTCCCGCCTCGGGCGCGGTGGCGAACTACTGCGACCACGTCGAGCACAACGAGTCCGCCGACATCCAGGACGTCCGCGATGCCGCCCAAGTTCTGCGCGAGACCGCCCTCGTCCTCGGTGCTGTAGCTGGCGCTGATCCTGTTGAGCTCTATGCAAATCGCTTGCGGGTGATCGAGGAGCGCAACGTTCACCACACCCCGGACTCCCACGACGGTGCCGCCGCGGCTCGTCAGGCCGGCAGTTGGCGGGCCTTGCAGCTCGTCCAGGACGACCACGATCACGCCTACCACTACGACGTCGTTGGTCTTACCAAGTCCGAGCAGCTCCGTCACTACGCGCTGCATCTCGCCAAGCTCGTTGGCGCATGTGCCGAAGCCGCTCGTGGGGATATATCCCACGATGATCTCCTGAATCGCCGCGTCCCCGACATGCTGCTTTTCGGCCTTAAGCTCTCAACGGTTTCCGCCGAGAAGTTGCCGGAGACGGCGGTCGAGCTCGCGCAGCCTGCTCGTCATATCCAAGCGGTTGCCTGAGCTCTCCTACTAGCAACCAAAGCTCCGCTGGAGCTATTGCGTCGGCGTTTTCTGGGGGTTGACGGAGATTGCGAGGATGCAATCTGGCGAAAGTCTGTCCACCCCATGTTCAACACTGATGCGCAATGTCACTTGACCCCGATATATCTGCGGGCGAGCCACTCAGCTTGACGCGGTTGGAGTTCAACGAGGACGGGTTCGTTGCGAGCTGCGACGGTGACACCGACGGGGTGGTCATCTCACTGCGCTTCGACACCCCGCCCAAGCATCAGGTGTTGAAGGCAGCGGCGCTGCGGGCTCGTATGCCTTTCCTGATCGACCTCGAAGCCTGGCGCCTGCCCTATCTGGAGAGCCGTCAAGACGAATCCTTCGGCATCGACGCGCAGACGGCAATTGGCAGGGCGGTGTCGCTGCCCCTCGATCCCGAATTGCTCAGCTCACCGGCGCTCACTCAGCCTCTCGCTCGTGCATCGATCGCCGCCCAAGTGGGAGCTGAGCTGAACTTTGCCCCCGACTTTCAGTTCAGCAGCCTCGATGACCCTTGGCTGCAGGTCAACCTCAGCTGTCTGCGCCAAACCTACGAACTCGCTCCCCGCCAACCCGTCGCAGCCTGGATTCATGTCACCCTTGAGACGCTGCTCTCTGGGCTTCTTCCTTTCGCCGCCGAGCGCTACGCCCGCGAGCTACCGGCTAACGCCATCGTCGCGCTGACCGTCAGCGATATCCGCCCCCAACTCCCACCCGAGCATCTCGGCCTCTATCTCTCGGCCGTACGGGCCTTCGAGGCCAACGGGCTGCGGGTGATCGTCGATCGAGCCACCGAGGTCTCGATTCCGGCCATCGTCTGTGGCGCTGTTGGCTCGATGCTCGGCAACCGTCTCTATCGCTCCGCGCCTGCTTCTCCGATTTACGACAACGACTTCAACCCGAAGATCCCGCTCGGCTACTTCGATGGTCGGCGCGCGGAGAAGGTGCAGCGTGACCTCGCCCGGAGGAGATATGAACGCGGAGTATTGAACTGCCCCAGTCAGAAATGTAAGGCGATCACCGCGACCCCAAAGCGCAATATGGAGTTGCGGCTGCACGCCGCCCATGAAATTCGCACCGCGCTCCATCGCGCTCGCAGGCTCGGCCCCGCTGGGCTGAGATCGCAATGGCGAGAAGCGAAACTCAAACATCTGCGTGGATTTGCTCAAGCGCTAGAGCTTGCTGAAGCTCGCAGCGAAGAAGCGTAGGCCCACTCGCCGAGTGACTGACAGGAGTCCGCCGCCGCGATCTCCCAGCTGACGCAATTCGCGGGTGCGCTGCGCAGGCGCTGCGCGATCCAGGTGGGAAATCTGACTCGCTCTTTCGCGGCGCTTCTAGTCCAGGCTCCGCTCATCTCCTCGGGAAGCCGAAGCGCGAGCTCACCTGGAACCTCCTGGGCTCCCCGACCGAGCCGAAGTTCGGCTGCGTAACGGTTCAGTGAGTGACCACCCAGTTGGTTGGGTGGCTCGCCGTCGTTAAGTGCGGCACTGTCGAGCCTGGAGGCCACCTCCGTCTGAATGCATCCCGAGAGCGCTGCGATCTCCTCAACCAAGCGCGAGGCCTCGACTGCAATTCGCACCCATAGGTCGATCGGAATCCCCGCCGCTATGACGGGTCTACCGATCAGCTCGCGGGTTTCGAGATCGAGGGGAACCCAGGAGATCAGTGGCAACTCCCCGGGTCTAAATGGGGCGGCGCTGATCGCGGGAGTGCTTGGGCGCCCTGGGTCAACCCGGGGCGTCCGCGCAGACACCAAGCGCAGGTGCGTAGTTCCGAGGCGATCCTGAATCTCTGGATTCACCTTGGTCGGCTTTGCGCCCGAGTGGCGATCTCCTGTGCTGCCAACGATCTTGCAGACCGTTGCCGATCGTCAACGGCTTCGCCAGTGCTCGGCGGCGCGTGAGCAGTTCGGCCTACAGCGAGCGGTTGACTCGCCTGTTGGTGCCAACCAAAACTCGGTCTCGGCTCAATGAGAGCCGGAAGTGAATAGGCCGAGCCGAGCCGCCGCAATCGCCGGCACTCCCCTCCTATCCTCGCGATTTCGGGCACCAGTGCCCGAAATACGCGCGGATTCCGGGGGCGGTTGGAAAGCGCTTCAGAAACCGAAGACGTCCACGTGCAGGGACATCAAGCGATGGAGCTAGGCGGATTCGAACCGCCGACCTCCTGGGTGCGATCCAGGCGCTCTGCCAGCTGAGCTATAGCCCCGAGTGCGCGGCTGGGAGGTTCATCCCAGGGCCCTCGCAAGGGCAAGGATAACCGCATAGGCTTTAGGTTCCCGCTTTGGGACTCCAGCCATGGGCATCCTTGACGAGGCAATCCGCGAGCACCTGGAACTGAAGCGCCAGCACGGCGCGGGTGATTCCGAGCTACAGCAGCTCGAGGACGAGGCGTTCGGTCAGGCGGAGCGCCCGGGGGACGAGCAGGCGGCAGATCCGCTTGCCGAGGCGCCGACCGAATTCTTGGAGCAGCCAGAGACGGCCGAGGCCGAAGGATCGCGGCGTGAGCCGACGATCGCCGACCTGCAGGAGCCGCCCCCGCCAGCTGAGGAGCCCGCGCCCACCGAGGTCGAGGTGCCGGCGGAGGAGGCAGCGGCGGCCGTCGACGAGACGCCCGTCGAGGAGCCATCGGCGATGGAGCACGAGATCGTCGCCGACCCGGTCGAGGCCGCCGCGCCCGACGACGAGCCGCAGGCCGCCGGCCACTCCACCGAAGAGCGCCACGCGATCGCCGAACAGCCGACTGAAATGTTCGACGTCGAGCAGGAGCTGGGTGGCCCGCCCAATCCCACCGATGAGGAGATCGTCGAAGAGGAGATCGCCGAGCCCCGCCTTGCCCCGACCGATCCACTTGCCGGCCTCGAGGAGACTGAAGAGGCTGAGGTCAGCGTCCAGGGCCCAGCCCCCGATGACGATGACGAGTACGACGACGAGGACGACGCCTTCTGGAACGAGCAGCGCCTCTCCGATGAACTCGACCAGGCGCTCGAGGCGCCGCGCGAGCCCGAGCCGGAGATTGAGGTCGAGGAAGTCGCCGAGCCGGCGGACGAGCCGGAGTCCGAGGAATACGACGAGCCCGAGCCCGAGCCCGAGCCCGAGGCTGCGGCTGCGGCGGAGCCGGAGCCCGTTGCCGAAGCTGAGCCTGAGGCGGCGCGCCACGACGAGGACGTACTGGAGGAGACCCCCGACTTCCTCGAGGAGAGCCCCGAGGACGACCAACTCTGGTTCGAGCAGAAGCCGCCCAAGGACTTCGACTTCGACGACTAGCCCACGCTGGCTAGTCCCTTAGCCCCCGACCCGCCTAGACTTCCGAGTGCGGGGCCATAGCTCAGCTGGCAGAGCGCCGCGTTTGCAACGCGGAGGTCGCCGGTTCGATCCCGGCTGGCTCCACTCAATCGAGTCCGCTCGGAGGCTCCGTCGCCGATCGGCTCGTACTGAGCTTGCCCCTCCATGGACCATCCGTCCACGGAGGGGAGTGATTAGGCACCGCTGGCCTTGAGCCAGTGATGGCCACGCCCGAGCCTGGAGTTCGCGTCGTATCTCGAGAGTTGATCGAGGAGCTGATGGGTGCCGTCGTGGCGGTCAACTTCGTGCTCGAGACGTTGATGGACATGCCAGCGGATGCACTCCCCAAGGGGGGAGGTGTCGAAGGCATCCGCGAGCTGTTGAGCGCGAGCGCTTGCCATGAGGTGGAGGCTGTCGGTGAGGAGGCCTGTCGGGCGACGATCGAGCTGCTCAGGGCGGTTATTGGGCGGGTTGCGGACGATGCCCTGACCATCGCCCAACTGGCGGGGGCGGATGGGCAGCCATCCTGCTGAGAAAACTACTTCGCTGGAGCTAATCGCAGCTCCGGCGATCGAGAAGCCCATCTTCGTCGTTCGTGGTCGGCAAGTGATGCTCGACGAAGACCTTGCTGACCTGTATGGAGTGGAGACGAAACGCCTGGTCGAGCAGGTAAACGGAACATCGAACGCTTCCCGGCGGACTTCATGTTTCAGCTGGATGGGGCTGAGGCAGCAGCTTTGAGGTCGCAGAATGCGACCTCAAAGCCCAGCCGGGGAGGGCGGCGCCACGCGCCCTACGTCTTCACTGAGCAAGGCGTGGCCATGCTTTCGGCGGTGCTGCGCAGTAAACGTGCGATTGCCGTCAATATCGAGATCATGCGGGCATTCGTCGAATTGCGCCGCGCGGCAGCGTCCTACGCTGCGCTTGAGGAGCGGGTCAAAGAGCTTGAGTGAGAGACCACTGCGCGATTCGGCCGACACGACGAACAGCTAGATCAGATCTTCCAAGCGCTGAGGCAGCTGATCGCTCCTCCTACTGGACCGAAGCACCCGGTCGGTTTTAGGCCGCCGGACGACGACCGGTAGAGGCGACGCCGTGCAGCGACTTGATCCGGTTGCGGAGCCCTGATTCCAATGCCGTCCGATTAGGCCCACTAACCGTCCGGCTCAGACCCCGGCAGGTCCGACGTTCCCGGCTCGAGCGGGAAGGAGCCGGTGGCGTCGGCGGCCATCACGACGCCGCGGCGCAACAGCTCGCGCGTGGTTGTCTCCGCATCGTCGCGCGCTCGCGCCTCGTCGATCTCGTAGCGCGCCCGCAGGGCGCTGGCCGCATCGGCCAGCGTTCCTCCATCGAGCGCGTCCATCACGACTCCGCCCGACTCGTTCAGCCGCAGGTACGTCCCATCCCCGGCAAGCCGCACAAATCGCTGCTGCTCGCTCCCGGTCCAGCGCAGGGGAGCGTGCTTGTAGCGGCGCTGGCCTGCCAGGTTCCTGACCTTGTTCCGCGCCTCGGAGAGCTCTTCGGCCGGGTCGACGGCCACCGGTGGCGTCGGTGCCGGGACCTTCGCCTCGCGTCCGGAGCCGTTCGTCCCCGATCCCCCCGCGACGGGCACCTCGTCATCCAGATACGCCACCAGATCGGACTTCGGCAGATCCTCCGGCCGTTTCATTGAGTCGGCCCAGCGGTTGATCCGCTCGTCGTCCCAGCCTTCGCGGATCGCCACCCAGCAGGTCTCGACCCCGTCGCGGACCGCGTTGCCGAAGGTGAACGGTCGCAGCGAGTCGGGCCGCACGTCACCGTTCGGGCGCACCAGGTAGCTGCCCGGGGCCGCTCGGCCCTGCAGGCTGACGCCGCCTCCGGTGCCGGGCTGCACCTGCACCTTCATCGCTTTGCCGTGGCGCTTGCGGAAGGCCTCGGCCGTCTCGTCGAGCGCTCCCTGGAGATCCGCCAGTCGCCGCCGCGTGCCGCGGCACCGGTAACCACCACTGGCGTCGCCCGCACCCAGGGCACGCCCAGCGCCCACATCTGCTCGAGGAAGTCGGCGAAGCCGGCGGCGTTGCCCGGCGTCACCACATGGACGACGCAGACGCCGACCCCGGCGCCGAGCAGGCGGTCGATGCCCTCGACCGCCCGGCGCCAGCTCCCCGGCACGCCGCGCGAGCCGTCGTGGAGCCCGGCTCGCGCCCCGTCGAGCGAGACGTGGGCGGTGACGCCGCGCAGGGCGCCCAACCGGCCGGCCACTTCCTCCTCGACGAACCAGCCGTTGGTGTTCAGCGTCACGCCGACGCCGGCCTCGCTCAGCGTCTCGATCAAGCCGAGCGTCAGCTCCTTGCGCAGGAACGGCTCGCCGCCGGTCACCACCGCCTCGACGACGCCGAGCTCGAGCGACTGGCGCACGACCTCGCGCCACTCCTCGTCACTCAGCTCCGGCGTGCGCTGCAGCGTATGGCGGGGGGAGTCGGTGTAACAGAAGCCGCAGCGCAGGTTGCAGGCGTAGGTGATCTCGAGCTTCGCCCCGATCGGCCGCTCGGGCGCGACGGTGAGGCTGCGCGGCGGGCGCCGGCCGAGGCGCCAGAGCAGCCGGCCGAAGGTGAAGCTCTCCTCGCGCCTGCGCATCTCAGCTCACCGGGCGGTCGCGGCGCGGCCGCCCGGTGGCGTCATGCCTCTCAGCCTTGTGGTCCCGTGGGTCCGCTGAGACCGGCGACAGTTGTGATCGGAAGACCCCCCGCATCGATCTCCTCGACGCTGGGCGCTTCGTATGGCGTTGGATCCACGTTGCTCAAACCCTCCTCCTGGTCAAGATCAGTTGTCGATGCTGACTATCGGGGACGTCTTGATCGGGTCCCCGCAGTCGTTTATCTCCTCGACGCTGGGTGCTTCGTAGGGCGTCTGGGGCTCGTTCATCACGTTTCCTAGTCGAGCAGGACGCTGGTGCCGGCCGCGGTGCTGATCGGGTAGCCGCCGGTGTCGATCTCCTCGACGCTGGGGGCCTCGTAAGACTCAGGCTTCTCGCTCATCTCTCCCCTTCTGTGGTGTAACCCTGGCCGGGAGTCTAGCCACGAATGCGCGTCGAGTCGAGAAACCTTTGGCAAGTCTCGGGTAGCGCCTCGAGATCGTCGGGCAGCGAGATCCGCAAGGCCGTTGCAGAGCCGAGAAGGCCCGCGAGTCGCTGAAACGCGGCGGCGATTGAGGCGCGGCCGCCGCTGTGGATGAGGTTCGGCGTGAGCAGCGCCAACGCTCGGGCCGGTGCCAGCGGCTCGATGGCGAACTCGGCCCCGCGCTCGCCCAGCAGGATCACGGCAGCGACGGGACAAGGGCCTGGCTCTCCGGGGCCGGGATCCTCGACCAGCGCTGGCCGTTGCTGCCCACCGCCGGGCCCGCGCATGCGCACGCCGCGCGCGCCGGGATGAGCGATCGGCCCCTGCTCGCCCAGCTCGATGGCGATCCCGTCCTCACCGAGCAGCCGGCAACCGGCCTCGCCCAGCGCCCGCGCCAGGGTCGACTTGCCGCGCAGCGAGGGCCCGCAGAAGACGATCGCGCGGCCGTCCGCCTCGACCGCCGCCGCGTGCAGGGCGAGGTCCCCCCGCAGCGCGAGCAGCGTGCAGATCGCCGAGGAGGCAAGGCGGTGCTCGAGCAGCTCCTCGTCGCCATCACTGGACTCGACCGCGATCCGCCCCCGTGCAGGCGCCAGCAGGAAGGTGCCGGTCGGCGGCATCTGCAGCAGGCAGTCGCCGCCGTCGAGCTCGTAGGAGGCGTACCAGCGCTGGCCGTCAGCGCCGACGAGCTCGCCCGCCGGCTCCCCGGCGGGCGGCGCGAGGGACTCTTCGGCCATCTCGACCACCAGCTCACCCCGCGTCCCCGGCGCCGAATTGAGCCGCTGCAACGGGAAATCGCTCTTAACCTCGAATCCATAGAGGCTGCTCATCCGGTCTTAGGGTATGGATCGATGACCGAAACGACGACAATCGAGGCCGATACGACGCTGCGCCGCACCGATCGCGCCGTGCACGGCGACCTGCCGGAGGAGACCGTGCTGCTCGACGTCGACGCTGGCACCGCCGTGCGCCTCAACTCCACCGGCGCCTGGATCTGGGAGCAGCTGGAGCAGCCGCGCCAGGTCGACGAGCTGGCCAGCGGCCTGGCCGAGCGCTTTGAGATCGACAAGGGCCGCGCGCTCGGCGACGTCGTCGCTTTTGCCCGCGAGATGGCGCGTCGCGAGCTCCTCGCGGCGTCCTGACCAGCGCATATCGGCGTCCTCGGTCGCTTGCGTGCAGAAGCACGCGGCGCTCCCTGCGTCCTTGATCTGCTTGGTCAGGACGCCGCTAGGGGAAGGTTTTGATCTGCGTGATAGCTCGAACGCACCAGCGGCCCTGACGCCACCGACTCGAAGCCGAGCTCATACGCCGCCTTCTCCAGCGCCGCGAACTCATCCGGGTGCCAGTAGCGCACCACCGGCAGGTGGTTTTCGGTTGGCCGCAGGTACTGGCCCACGGTAAGCACCTGGACCCGGTGCTCGCGCAGGATGCCGAAGGTCTCGACCATCTCCTCGAAGCTCTCGCCGAGCCCGACCATCAGACCTGACTTGGTGACCACGTCGGCGCCGCCCATCTCCTTCGCCATCCTCAGTACCCGGGCCGAGCGCAGGAATTTGGAGCCGCGCCGCGCCTTCGGGTAGAGCCGCGGTACCGTCTCGACGTTGTGGTTGAAGACGTCGGGGCGCTCGTGGATCACCTTGGCCAGCGGCATCTCCTGGCCGCGGAAGTCGGGGGTGAGGATCTCGACCTTGCAGCCCGGCGCCTGCATGCGGATCGAGCGGATCACGCCGACGAAGGCGCTGGCCCCGTAATCGGGCAGGTCGTCGCGGTCGACCGAGGTGACGACCGCGTGGCGCAGGCCCATCTTCTTCACCTGGTTGGCGACGCGCAGCGGCTCCAGCGGGTCGTTCCAGGTCGGCACGCCCGTCTTCACGTTGCAGAAGCCGCAGCGCCGCGTGCAGACGTCGCCGAGGATCATGAACGTCGCCGTGCCCCGCTCCCAGCACTCGCCGACGTTGGGGCAGTTGGCCTCCTCGCAGACCGTGTGCAGGTTGTCGCTGCCGATCATCGACTTGAGGCGCCGGTAGGTCGGCCCGCCCGGCGCCGGCACCTTCAGCCAGGGCGGCTTGCGGGCACGGCGGAAGGGGACGGTGTCGGCGCTCTCGGCCTCGGTCCCGCCCGGCTTGGCGCGCGAGCGGGTGACGTGGACGCGATCGGTGGTCGACTCGCTCATGCGACTCCGAGCCTAGCGTTGTCGAGACCCAGCTCGTCCGGGCTGGCCGCCCTGGGCTCGCGCTCGTAGACCTCGGCGTAGCGCCCGGCGACGGTGTCGGCGAAGGGCGGGAGCTCTTGCTCGGCGCCCTTCTCGCGGCTGAGCGAGGTGACCTGGCAGCCCTCGATCCCGCAGGGCACCACCCACTCGAATGGCTGCAGGTCGTTGCTGACGTTGACCGAGAGGCCGTGGGTGGTGATGCCGCGGCTGACGTGGACGCCGATCGAGCCGATCTTGCGCGCCTCGCGGGCCGGCGGCCCGATCCCGTCGGAGCGCTGCACCCCCTCGGCGCCCTGGCTGCTTGATCCCGGCGGCTCGCCCTCGGTCCAGACCCCGGTCAGCCCCTCGATCGTCTGCGCGCCGACACCGTGCGCGCCGAGCGCTGAGATCGCCACCCGCTCCAACCGCCGCACGTACTCGTGGACGTCGTCGCCGTAGGGGCGCAGGTCGACGATCGGATAGGCGACCAGCTGTCCCGGCCCGTGGAAGGTGACCCGCCCGCCGCGATCGGTGTCGCGCAGCTCGATCCCCTGCATCTCGTACCACTCGGGCGCCATCGGCAGCTCCTCCGGCGTCGAGCGGCGCCCGCGGGTGTAGGTGGGGGGGTGCTCGAGCAGCATCAGGACGTCCGGGATCGAGCCGTCCTCGCGGGCGTCGCGCAGCCAGCGCTGGGCGACGAGGGCCTCGTCGTAGGTGACCAGGCCGCAGCGGACTACGAGGACTTCTGCGCTCATCATCGAAATCGTTGCATGGCGCGCCTCTATCCTTTGCGCCGACCTATGGTCCAGTCGAAGGCCCTCCGACCAGACTGGCTTCCGGCCGTCGCCCTCAGCTCCCTGCTCGCCCTGGCGATGCTGATGTGGAACCCGCAGGTCGGCGACCTCGCGGCCCAGGTCTTTCGCACCGAGCTCTTCCAGCACGCCGGCCTGGCGATCTGGAACGGCAGTTGGTACGGCGGCCACTACACGCTCACCTACAGCTTCCTCTTCCCGCCCCTCGCCTCGCTGCTGGGGCCGCAGCTTGTGGGGACGATCTCGGTCGTCGCCTCGTCCTACTTCTTCGACCGCCTGGTGCGCGACCGCTGGGGCGAGCGCGCCCGCTGGGCGACGCTCTGGTTCGCGGCCGGTGTGGTCACGCTGCTCGCCGACGGCCAGCTCACCTTCGCCCTCGGCGTCGCCTGCGGGCTGGCTTCGCTGCGCTGTCTCCAGGTCCGCCGCGACAAGCTCGCCTGCGCCGCGGCCGCGGCCTGCGCTCTCTCCAGCCCGGTGGCGGCGGCCTTCCTAGCTGGGGTCCTGATTGCGGCTTCGGCATCGGCCGTCGACTGGAGCGGCCTCGTCCGCGGGTGGCGTGGGCTCGGGGGGGCCGAGAACGGAGGCGCAGCCCCCGCCCGCAGGCCCCCCCGAGACCGGGCCGCCCGCGGCCCAGCGCTCTGGGTGTCAGTCATCGCCTTGGCCCTGACGCTCGGACCAAACCTCGCCTTCCCCGAATCGGGCCAGTTCCCCTTCGCCTTCTCCTCCTACGTGGCGATCCCGCTTTGGTGCGGCGGGGTGCTGTTCGTCACGCGCGGACTCGGCCGGGAGGAGCGGCAGCTGCGCTGGGCCCTGATCGGCTACATCGCGGCGGCAACCCTGCTCCTGCTGGTGCCGAACCCGCTCGGCGGCAACGCGGTCCGCCTCGGCGCCCTCTTCGGCGGCCCCGTTCTCGCCGCGGTGATGCTGGCGCGGCGCCCGCGCCTCGACGCCTTCTCCGTCCTGATCCTCTCGCTGGCGATGGCCGGCGGCCTCTACTGGCAGGTGACCGCCAGCGTCAGCCAGATCGCCCGCAGCGTCGGCGACCCCTCGACCTCACGCGAGTATTTCCAGCCCCCGGCCGAATGGCTGCGGGCGCACGGCGGCAGCGGCGTCCGGGTCGAGGTCCCGCCGACGGCGAACCACTGGGAGTCGGCCTACCTGGCGACCCAGTTCGAGCTCGCCCGCGGCTGGCTGCGCCAGCTCGACACCACCCGCGACGACATCTTCTATGGCGATGAGGACCACCTCACCGCCGAGACCTACCGGCGCTGGCTGCACCGCAACGCGATCTCCTACGTCGCCCTTCCCGACGCGCCGCTCGACTACTCCTCGGTGGCCGAGCGCCGCCTGATCCTCAGCGCCCCGCCATATCTCGACTTGCGCTGGAGCTCACCCCATTGGCGGGTCTACGCCGTCCATAACCCCAAGCCCCTGGTCGAGCCGATGGGTGGGGCGGCCGCGCACACCCTCTGGGTCGGGCGCCAGGGCTTCCGCCTCGACGTCACCCGCCCGGGCGACTTCCTCGTCCGCGTCAACTTCACCCCCTACTGGTCGATCTCCCGCGGCGCTGGCTGCCTGCTTCGCCACGGCGACTGGACCCTGGCCCACGCCTCGCACCCGGGCATCCTTCGCGTCTCCGCCGACTTCTCGCTCGGCCGCGCCTGGAACGCGGTTACGGGAGCAAGAAAGACCTGCTGACTCTTCTGCAAGTGCAACGCTTTAGGGCGCCAGTGGGGGTGCAACGCGTTGACTAAGAGATCGGCCGGAATCGCTCGACCAAGTGCAACGTTTTTAGCCCCTGAGAGGGACACAAAGCGTTGCACCTCTCAGAGGGCTAGGGAGAGGGGCTCTTCCAGGAGAGTACGAACCCGTGCCAGGAATTCGGCGGCGGGGGCGCCGTAGAGGATGCGGTGGTCGCAGGCGAGGTTGACGCGCATCAGGTGTGCAGTTGTGGTCTGGCTGTCACGGACGACGGGGCGCTCGCTGATCGCGCCGACGGCGAGAATTGCGGCTTGCGGTGGGTTGATCACGGCGGCGAAGCTGTCGATGCCGAACATCCCCAGGTTGGAGACGGTGAAGGTCGCCCCGGAGAGCTCCGGCGGGGTGATCTGGCCATCACGTACCCTCTGCGCCAGCGCCCTCGAGTCGCCGGCGATCTGCCGCAGGTTCTTCTGATCGGCATCGAAGATCGTCGGCACCACGAGCGCGTCGCGAGCCGCCACCGCAACGCCGACGTTGACCCGCGAGTAGAGCTCAAACCGCCCATCCCGGTAAGCCCCATTGGCCCGCGGGTGATCCCGCAGCGCCAGCGCACAGGCCTTGACAACCATGTCGTTGAACGACGGCACCACATCGCCCTCTTTCGCCCCAGCTTTGATCTGCGCTCGCGCCGCGACCAACCGGCTCATATCGATCTCAGCCTCGAGGTAGAAGTGCGGCGCCGTCGCCTTCGACTCCGACATCCGCCGGGCAACGGTCGATTGCAGCTTCGATGGATCTTCGTAGCTGACGGTTCCCTTGGCGGTTTCGGGACCAGGCGCAGCTGACGAGGGACCGACCGCAACATCCGCGGGGCCTGCCACGGCCTCGGGGGGTCCTGCGGGCGGGGGCTGCGCCTCCGTTCTCGGACCCCCCGAGTCCGCGCCACCCGCGGAAGCTGCCGCCCGCTCCACATCGGCCTTGACGATCCGTCCGCCAGGCCCGGAGCCTTCAAGCTGCGCCAGGTCCAGCTGCTTCTCCTTGGCAATCCGCCGGGCCACCGGCGACGCCTTCGGACGCTCGCCACCACCGTTTGCCCCGGCGGGGGCATTGATCGCTACGTCCGCGGGTGGCGCTGTAGGGGGTACCGCCCCCGAGGAAGCTTTAGCTACCGCAGGGGGTGGTGGGTCCCCTGCAGCGACAGGACCCGCGGATGAAGCGGCCGATCCCTCGTCGTCCCGCCCGACCGCATCCGAATCTCCCACCTTCGCAATCGGAGTCCCAATGACAACGGTCTCGCCCTCCTCGACGAGGATCTCGGAGAGCGTCCCGGCCACATCGCTTTCGTAAGCCATGTTCGCCTTGTCGGTCTCGATCTCCACCAGCTCATCCCCGACCGCAACCTCGTCGCCCACCTGCTTCAGCCACTGCAGGATCGTCCCCTCCTCCATCGAGTCGGACAACCTCGGCATTACGACGTCGGCCATCAGATCGACCCCTCCAAGGCGGCCAATGCCGCCTTCACCACGTGCTCCTCGTGCGGGATCGCCGCCTGCTCCAGTCGCCGCGAGTAGGGCATGTGGACGTCGGCGCCGGTGACCCGCTGCACCGGCGCGTCGAGGTGGTCGAAGGCCTGCTCGGTGATCAGCGTCGCCAGGTTGGCACCGACGCCGCCGTGTGGCCAACCCTCCTCGACGATCACCGCCCGGTTGGTTTTGCGCACCGAGGCGAGGATCGTGTCGAGGTCGAGCGGGCGCAGGGTGCGGGGGTCGATCACCTCGGCCTCGGCCCCGTGCTTCTCGGCGAGCGTCTGCGCCGCCTCCGCGGCCGTATGGGCCATTTTGAGGATGCCGATGATGGTCACGTCCGTGCCCTCGCGCCGCACCGCGGCCTCGCCGAAGCGCAGCACCTCGTCGTCGTCCTCGGGCACCTCGCCGCGGGCGCCGTAGAGGCTCTCGTGCTCGATGAAGATCACCGGGTTGTCGTCGCGGATCGCCGTCTTCAGCAGCGCCTTGCCGTCGGCCGGGGTCGAGGGGCAGGCGACCAGCAGCCCCGGCACCTGCAGGAAGAGCGCCTCGAAGCTGTGCGAGTGGGTGGGGCCGAGCTGGTGGCCGCCACCGCCCGGCATCCGCACCACCATCGGCACCCGCGCCTGGCCGTTGAACATGTAGGGGATCGCGGCCGCGTGGTTGACGATCTGGTCCAGCGCGAGCAGCGAGAAGTTGACCGTCATCAGCTCGACGACCGGCCGCAGCCCGCCCATCGCTGCACCCACGCCCGCCCCGACGATCGTGTTCTCGGAGATCGGCGTGTCGCGCACGCGCCGCTCGCCGAACTCGTCGAGCAGCCCTTCGGTCACCTTGAAGGCGCCCTGGAAGACGGCGACGTCCTCGCCCATCACCAGCACCGCCTCGTCGCGGCGCATCTCCTCGGCCATCGCGTCGCGCAGGGCCTCGCGCATGCGCAGCTCGGCCATCAGTCCGCCGCCTCCTCGACCTCGCCGGCGACCTCGGGCTCGATGCCCTCCTGGGCGTCGCCGTGCGTCGCCGGGTTGGGGCGCGGCCCGTCGTCCTGCGCGGCGTAAGCGGCGCCGGCCTCGGCCAGCTCGCGGGCGGCGTCGGGCATGTTGCTCTCGCGCTCGCCGCGGTGCGGCTCCGGGCTGCGCTCGTCAACCGCGTACCAGCCCTCATCACCACCGAGCACGTAGAGGTTCTCGTAGAGCGTGTCGAGCGCTGGCTCGGGCGAGGCCTCGGCGAACTCGACCGCCGCCAGCACCGTCTCCTCCGCCTTGTCGCGCACCGCCTGCACCTCGCGCTCGCCGAGCACGCCGGCCTCGACGCAGCTCCGCGCGAAGCTCTCGATCGGGTCGCGCTCACGCCACTCCTCGACCTCCTCGCGCTCGCGGTAGACCTCGGGGTCGGCGGCGGAGTGGCCGCGGTAACGGTAGGTGAAGGCCTCGATCAGGGTGGGGCGACGATCCTCGCGCGCCAGCCCTATCCCCTCGGCGACGCTCTCGCGCACCGCCATCACGTCCATGCCGTCGATCCGCTGCCCCGGGATGCCGTAGCCCTCGGCCTTCTTCGAGAGGTCGGTCTGGGCCGAGTGGCGCTCGACTGAGGTGCCCATCCCGTAGAGGTTGTTCTCGACCAGGAAGAGGATCGGCAGGCTCCAGAGCGCCGCCAGGTTCATCGTCTCGCCGAAGTTGCCGGCGTTGGAGGCGCCGTCGCCGAACATGCAGACGGTGACCGCGTCTTCGCCCTTGAAGTCGGAGGAGAGCGCCAGCCCGGCCGCGATCGGCAGGTTGCCGCCGACGATCCCGTAGCCGCCCATGAAGCGGCGCTCGGCGTCGAAGATGTGCATCGAGCCGCCGCGCCCGCCGCTGGTCCCGTCGACGCGGCCGAAGAGCTCGGCCATCACCCGCTTGGGGTCGGTGCCGCGAGCGATCGCGTGGCCGTGCGTGCGGTAGGTGCCGATCAGGTAGTCCTCCTCGCGCATCACCGAGGTGGTGCCGACGATCGTCGCCTCCTCGCCGATCGCCAGGTGCAGGAAACCGCCGGCTTTGGCCCGCTGGTACTGGCGCCCCGCCTCCTCCTCGAAGCGGCGGATCAGCGCCATGCGGGCGAGGAGCTCGTAGGAGGTGGTGGCGTCAGGCAAATCTGCCATTGAGGCCACCTTAGCTAGCCGCGGCGACCGCCTGCTCGACTTGGTCGTCTCCCCAGAAGACCCGCTCGCCGACAACCAGCGAGGGAACGCCGCTGACGCCCCGCTCGGCGGCCGAATCCGTCGCCTCGCGCAGGGCGTTCTTGACGTGTTCGGTTTCCACCGCCTTGAGCAGCGCCTTGGGATGCAGCTCGCAGCCGGCGGCGGCGATCAGCACGTTGTCGGGCTCGCTGAGGTCGCGCCCGGCGACGAAGGCCTGGCGGAAGGCGGCGAGGGCGAAGGAGACGGTGCGCCCGGTCTGCTTGGCGAAGGTCGCCGCCCGCATCGCCATCAGCATGTTTCCGGGCCACGGCTCGGGCCAGGCCAGCGGCGGCAGCCCGTACTCGGCGGCGCGCCGCTGCACCTCGGCGATGCCGGCCTCGCGCGCCGGCCCATTACCCCAGGAGTCACGCTCGAAGTGGCGGAACAGCCCGCCGAGCAGGACTGGCTGCCACTCGGGCTGCTCCTGCCCCGCTTCGGTGAAGAGCGCGCTGACCCGCTCCGCGGTCAGGTACGCGTAGGGCGAACCGAGGTCGAAGTAGAAGGTCGCCCTAGGCGTGGATGGCCCAGCCATCGACCGCCCGTGCCGCGTCGAGGATCGCCTCGGAGATCGTCGGGTGGGGGTGGACGATCTGGGCCAGCTCCTGGTAGCCGCCCTCCAGCGCCATCGTCGCGACCAGCTCGGCGATCATGTCGCAGGCGCGGTTGCCGACGATGTGGGCGCCGAGCAGCTCGCCGTACTTGGAGTCGACGACGAGCTTGACCAAGCCGTCCTTGTCGTCGTAGACGGTCGCTCCGCCGACGCCGCCGAGCTTCTGCTTGCCGACCTTGACGTCGTGCCCGGCCTCCTTTGCCGCCGCCTCGGTGAGACCGACGCTGGCGACCTGCGGGTGGCAGAAGGTTGCCCCGGCGACGAGGTTCTGATCGACCGGGTGGGCTGGCTCTCCCGCCGCGTGCTCGACCGCGACGACGCCCTCCTCGGAGGCCTTGTGAGCGAGCGCCTTGGCATTGACCAGGTCGCCGATCGCGTAGACCTTGGGATTCGAAGTGCGGTTGTACTCGTCGACCTTGACCTTGCCCTTCTCGGTCAGCTCGACCCCGGCGCCCTCGAGGCCGAGGCCCTCGACGTCGGGAGCGCGGCCGCCGGCGATGCAGAGGTAGTCGACCTCGATCTTCTCCTCGCCGTAGCTGAGCTTGACCGAGCCCTCGCCCGCCTCGACGTCGCTGACCGGCGTGCCGGTGGAGATCGTCACGTTCTGCTTCTTGAAGGCGCGCTCGACCACGCGGGCCATGTCCTTGTCCTCGGCGGGGAGGATCTGGTCGAGCATCTCGATCAGCACCACCTCGGTGCCGAAGCGGCCGTAGGCGGAAGCGATCTCGCAGCCAGAGGCGCCGGCGCCGGCAACGGCGATCTTCTTTGGCTGCTCGGGCAGGGACCAGGCGCCCCAGGTGTCGACGACGCGACCGCCGAACTCGACCCCGGGGATCGGCAGCGCGACCGAGCCGGTGGCGAGCACGACCGTGCCCGCCTCGTAGACCTCGTCGCCGACCTTGACGTTGCCCTCGGGCGTGAGTGAGCCGACGCCCTCGATCAGCGCGATCTTGTTCTTGTCCCAGAGCATCTTCACCCCGCTGGAGAGCGACTCCGAGACCGAGGCACGGCGCTTGCCCAGCGCCTCCCAGTCGATCGAGACGTCCTTGGCGACGACGCCGAGCTCCGCGCCCTCGCGCGCCTGCTCGTAGATCTCCGCCGTGCGCAGCACGGTCTTGGCCGGGATGCAGGCGTAGTTGAGGCAGCGCCCGCCGGCCTTGTCGCGCTCGACAACCGCGGTTTTCTTGCCCAGCTGGGCGGCACGGATCGCGGCCACATAGCCGCCCGGGCCCCCGCCGATGACGATCACGTCGTAGGAATCTGCCACTGCACCTCAGCCTATAGAAGTGTTCCGGTGCGCTTTATGTGGCCCACGGCCACATAAAGCGCACCGGAACGATGTTCATTCCCTGGTCGGCATCTGGATCCGCGCCATTGCCTTGACCATGAAGTAGAAGAAGGTGCCGGCGACGGCCAGCAGGGCGAGGGTGGCGAGCACCTGGGTGACGGTTGCCGCCTGCAGGGCGAGGCCGTAGACGGCGCTGAAGATGAGGAAGACGAGGACCAGCTGGAAGCCCAGCACGGCCCAGTAGCGGGCGCGCCACATTCCCCAGGCCATCAGTCCCATCAGCAGTGCCGGCGCCAGCACCTGGATGAAGCGCGGTTTCTCGCCGTTGACCTCGGTGCCGACGAGGTAGCTGACGATGATCGAGAGCGCGACCAGGGCGGAAACGAGGGCGCCGATCGTCACCACCCGCGGCCGCTCGCCCGCGGCCAGCGGGTCGAGCGCTTCGCGCGCTTCCTGGTTGCGTTCCTCGGCCCGGGCGTAGCCGCGCTCCATCCGCTCGCGCGGTGTCGGGGAAGCGCCGCGCTGCTTGCGCTTGCGTGGGTGCTCAGCCACCGGGAGCTACTTCCCCGGCGGCGAAGCCGCCGCGCAGAGATTCAGCCGCCGCGGCGGGATCCGCGGCGTCGCGGATCGCCCGCACGACGCAGAGCCGCCTGGCGCCGGCCTCGATGACCTCGGCAGCGTTTGACGCGTCGATGCCGCCGATCGCGAAGAAGGGATGCGGCGCGGCGCTGGCTGCGTGTGAGATCAATCCGAGGCCGACCGCGGGTCGCCCCTGCTTCGTCGGCGTCTCCCAGATCGGGCCGACGCTGATGTAGTCGACGGGCGCCTCGGCGGACGCCGCGATCTGCTCCTCGGAGTGGGTCGAGAGCCCGATGATCGCGTCGGGGCCGAGCAGCGTCCGCGCCTCCGTAGCCGCCAGATCGTCCTGCCCTACGTGGACCCCGTCGGCATCACAGGTGCGCGCCAGGTCGGGGTCGTCGTTGACGATGAAGAGGGCGCTGTAGGTGTCGCAGAGGCGGCGGAAGGTCTGCGCAGCGAGCTCGACCTCACGCCGCGGCAGGGTCTTCTCGCGCAGCTGCACGATGTCGACTCCCCCGCGCAGGGCGGCGGCCAGCAGGGGCTCGGGATCCTCGCCATTGGGGCGCGCCTCGATGCAGAGATATAGCCGCGCCGTGCGCAGTCGCTCGCGGCGCAGCGGTCCCTCGCCCTCGGGTGGTGCCAAGCTCACCCGCTGATTATCGCCGTCCTGCATTGAATGGGGTGATGGACGGGTAGCATCGGAGAAGTAAACGGGAGCCCACGAGGCTGAGAGGGTGGCAACGAGGCCACCGACCGTCTGGACCTGATCCGGGTAATGCCGGCGGAGGCAAGGCTTGAGCGATAGAGGCAGCTATGACGCAGTGATCGTTGGCGGTGGAGTGATCGGTCTCTGCTGCGCCTGGCGGCTTGCCCAGAGTGGTGCGAAGACCGTGGTGCTCGATTGCGCCGAGCCACCCGCAGGCGCCACCCGCGTCGCCGCCGGCATGCTGGCGCCGATCGGCGAGCTCGCTTTCGGCGAGCCCGAGCTGTTGCGGATGACGATCGCCGCGGCTGAGCTCTACCCCGACTTCATCGCCGAGCTGGAGGCTGCCGCCGAGCTCAGCACCGGCTACGCCCGCCACGGCGCCCTGCACATCGCCCTCGATCGCGACGAGGCTTCCGAGCTGCGCCGCGTGCACGACCTGCAGTGCTCGCTGGGCCTCGGCGCCGAGTGGTTGCCGCCGCGCCGCTGCCGCGAGCTCGAGCCCGGCCTCACCCCGTCCTTCAACGGCGGGGTCCACGCGCCCGACGAGGCCGCGGTCGACCCACGGCGGATGACCGCGGCCCTGCTCACGGCCCTCGCCGGCGTCGGCGTCGAGGTGCGCAGCGGCACCGACGTGGTTGCGCCCCTGTTGGCCGGCGAGCGCCTGGAAGGAGTGCGCACGGGCTCCGGCGAGGAGCTGTTGGCTAGCCACGTCATCCTCGCCACTGGCGCCTGGGCCGGCGCCGAGGGCTGGCTGCCGGAGGGGGCCCGGCCCCCGGTGCGCCCGGTCAAAGGCGAGATCCTCGAGCTGCGCTCCGCCGATGGACAGCCGCCCTGCGAGCGGATCGTCGCCTCCGAGCGGGTCTACCTGGTGCCGCGTCCCGACGGCCGCTTGATCGTCGGCGCGACGACCGCGGAGCGTGGCTTCGACGCGACGGTCACCGCCGGCGGGGTCCACGAGCTCCTGCGCGAGGCCTACCGCCTGCTGCCCGACGTGGCCGAGATGGAGCTGGTCGAGTCGATGGCCGGGCTGCGACCGGGCACGCCCGACAACCTGCCGCTGATCGGTCCCGGCGCGCTCGACGGGCTCATCCTCGCTTGCGGGCATTACCGCAACGGCATCCTGCTGGCGCCGCTGACGGGCGAAGCCGTGGCCGACTTGATCGCAACGGGTGAGCTGCCGGACTCGGTCGCCCCTGCCAACCCGGAGCGCCTGGTCGGCGTAGGGGTGGGGGGATGAGGATCGAGCTCAACGGCCAGGCGCACGAGCTGGCCACCGACGCCACGCTCGCTGACGCCGTGCGCGCCGCCGGTGCGGCGGACGCCCGCGGAGTCGCCGTCGCCCTCGACGGCGAGGTCGCCCCCCGCGGGGAGTGGGTGCAGACGCCCTTGGCGGAGGGCAGCAAGGTCGAGGTGCTGGCGGCGATCCAGGGCGGTGCCGAGGGCTGGGAGCTGGCCGGGCGAGCGTGGAACTCGCGCCTGATCGCCGGCACCGGCGGCTTCCGCTCCCTGGAGCAGATGGAGGCGGCGCTGGCCGCCTCCGGTGCCGAGATCGTCACCGTGGCGCTGCGCCGCATCGACCCCGACGCCAAGGGCTCGGTGCTTGACGTGCTCGACAAGCTCGGCCTCGTCGCCCTCCCCAACACGGCCGGTTGCTACACCGCCCGCGACGCGGTCCGCACCGCCCAACTCGCCCGCGAGGCCTTCGAGACCGACTGGATCAAGCTCGAGGTGATCGGCGACGACCGCACCCTCTTCCCCGACGCGGTCGAGCTGCTCGACGCCGCCGAGACCCTGGTCGGCGAGGGCTTCACCGTCCTTCCCTACACCAACGACGATCCGATCCTCGCCCGTCGCCTCGAGGAGGCCGGCTGCGCCGCGGTGATGCCGCTCGGCTCGCCGATCGGCTCCGGCGCCGGCATTCGCAACCCGTACAACATCGCGATCATCACCGAGCGTGCCGGCGTGCCGGTGATCCTCGACGCCGGCATCGGCACCGCCTCCGATGCCGCCCTGGCGATGGAGCTGGGCTGCAGCGCGGTGATGGCCGCCAGCTCGATCTTCGGCGCCGCCGACCCGGTGGCGATGGCCACCGCCCTGCGGCTCGGCGTCGAGGCGGGTCACGAGGCCCGCGGCGCCGGCCGCATCCCCCGTCGCACCCACGCCGAGGCCTCCACCCCCGAGCAGGGCCTGCCCGAACTTTCCTGACCGCAGCCCCGAGTCCCCGGCGCCCGATTACCATTGACCGCTGAGCCCCTGTAGCTCAGCTGGTTAGAGCGGCGGCCTTTTAAGCCGCGCGGCGCCGGTTCGAATCCGGTCGGGGGCACTTTGGCGGGTCCGAACGGGAGCACGGGGGCGAGGCGCGACGAGCTGCTGCTCCGCACTCCCTGTGACGTCGAGGAGCAGGACGATCTGCGCCTCGGCCGCATCCACGAGGAGATCGAGCGCGGCTTCGACGCCCTGCGCGACATCGACGACGGCGTCTCGATCTTCGGCTCGGCCCGGATCGGCGAGGGCCACCGCTGGTACGGGCTCTGCCGCGAGATCTCCGCCTGCCTGGTCGACCACGGCTTCTCGATCATCACCGGCGGCGGCCCGGGCCTGATGGAGGCAGCCAACCGCGGCGCCGCCGAGGCCGGCGGCCTCTCGGTCGGGCTCAACATCGAGCTGCCGCACGAGCAGCAGGCGAACCCCTACATCAACCGCGCGCTCGAGTTTCACTACTTCTTCGCCCGCAAGCTGATGTTCGTCCGCTACGCCCGCGCCTTCGTGATCATGCCCGGCGGCTTCGGCACCCTCGACGAGATGTTCGAGTGCCTGACCCTGATCCAGACCAACCGGATCCAGCACTTCCCCGCCATCCTCGTCGACTCGGCCCACTGGCGCCCCCTGCTCGACTGGATCGACCACAGCCTCGAGGACGACGGCATGATCGGCCCGGCCGACAAGGAGCTGCTGCTTGTCGCCGACACTGCGGAGGAAGTGTGCGACCACGTCCAGCGCGCGAGCTCGCTGCAGAAGGAGCTGGCTGCGGGCTGAGTCGGGAGCCTAGTGCCGGAAGTGCCGGTGCTTGGTGAAGACCATCGTTACGCCGGCCTCTTCGCAGGCGGCGATCACGTCGCCGTCGCGCTTCGAGCCGCCGGGCTGGATCACGGCGGTGGAGCCGGCTTGGAGCGCCAGCTCGGGGCCGTCGGCGAAGGGGAAGAAGGCGTCGGAGGCGACCGCCGAGTTGGCGAGCAGGCCCTCGGCGTCCTCGCCGCGGGCGTCGCGGCACTTCTCGACCGCGAGGCGGACCGAGTCGACGCGGCTCATCTGGCCGGCGCCAATGCCCAGCGTGGCGCCGTCCTTGGCGATCACGATTGCGTTTGAGCGGACGTGGCGGACCACGGTCCAGGCGAAGCACATGTCATTCCACTGCTGATCGCTCGGCTCCGATTTGGTGACTACCTCCATGATCTCGCGCGGCTCGGGATCGCCATCGCGGTCCTGGATCAGCAGGCCACCGAGGACGCGTTTGACGTCGCGTTCCCCCGGGTCACGCTGGCGGCGCTCCTCCTCGCAGAGGATCCGGATTGCCTCCTTCTGCTGCAGCACCGCGAGCGCCCCGTGCTCGTAGTCGGGCGCGATCAGCACCTCGACGAAGTTCTCGTGCAGCCTGCCGGCGAGCTCCTCGGAGACCGGCCGGTTGAAGGCGATCACGCCGCCGAAGGCCGACATCGGGTCGCAGGCCAGGGCCTTCTCGTAGGCCTCGAGCGCGTCCTTGCCGATCGCCACCCCACACGGGTTGTTGTGCTTGACGATCGTGCAGGCCGGCTGCTCGAAGTCCTCGACCAGGCGGCGGGCCGAGTCGAGGTCGAGCACGTTGTTGAAGGAGAGGGCCCGGCCGTGCAGCTTGGAGACGCGCGAGAGCACGTGACTGCGTACGCCGGCTTCGGAGTAGAGCGCCGCCCGCTGGTGCGGGTTCTCGCCGTAGGCCAGGTCGAGCACCTTCTCGTAGGCGACGGCGAGGTGTTCGGGGTAGTCCTCGTACTCGGCCGAGAACCAGCGGCTGATCGCGGCGTCGTAGCGGGCGGTCTGGGCAAAGGCCTCGTTGGCGAGCCAGTGCCGCGTCGTCGCCGAGACCTCGCCGCCCGACTCCTCCAGCTCGGCCAGCACGGCGTCGTAGGACTCGGGCTTGACCACGACCGCGACGCCGTGATGGTTCTTGGCCGCGGCGCGGATCATCGTCGGGCCGCCGATGTCGATGTTCTCGACCACGGTCGTCGCCTCGACGTCCTGAACGGCGACGGTCTGCTCGAAGGGGTAGAGGTTGACGCAGACCAGGTCGATCGGCACGATCGCCTCGCGTTCCAGCGTCGCCATGTGCTCGGGGTCGCCGCGACGCGCCAGCAGCGCCGCGTGCAGCCGCGGGTGCAGCGTCTTGACCCGGCCGCCGAGGATCTCTTCCTGGCCGGTGAACTCGGCGACGTCGGTCACCTCGATCCCGGCCTCGCGCAGCGCCGCCGCGGTGCCGCCGGTGGAGAGGATCTCCACGCCGAGGCCGGCGAGGCCGCGGGCGAAGTCAGCGACCCCGGTCTTGTCGGAGACCGAGACGAGCGCCCGGCGCACCTTGATCGCGCCGTCGTTCACGGTCTCGTTTCGGGTGTCTGCGGGGGCCTCACTCATCGACTACGACCCGGCTCGGGTCGTCGGCGTCGATCCTAACCCTGCCCGCCGCGATCATGCGGATCGCCTCCGAGTAGAGCTCGTGCTCGGTGGTGTGGATCGCCTGCTCGAGCGCGGCCCGGTCGCGATCGGCGGGCACGCTCACCTCGCGCTGCAGGATCGCCGGCCCGGTGTCGACACCCTCGTCGACGAAGTGGACGGTGACGCCGGTCGTCTCGACCTCAGCCGCCAGTGCCTGCCCGATCGCATCGAGGCCGGGGAAGGCGGGCAGCAGGGCGGGGTGGACGTTGACGATGCGGTTGCGGAAGCGCTCGACGAAGGCGGGGCTGAGCAGCTGCATGTAGCCAGCGAGGACGACCAAGTCGGCGCCCCGCTCCTCGATCCACTCGCCCATCGCGGCGTCGCGCGCCTCGCGGTCGGCAAAGTCCTCGCCCGGGAATAGACCCACTGGGATGCTGGCCGCGCGGGACCGTTCGATCGCCGGCGCGCCCGGCTTGTCGGAGCCCACCCCGACCACCTCGATCCCCTCGCGCATATGCAGCCGGTCGAGGATCGCCTGCAGATTGGACCCAGTCCCGGAGGCCAGGACAACGAGCTTGAAGCCGTCGCTCACCGCCGGGAAGCTAGCGGCTGGCGGGGATTACGGCGACGTCCTCGAGCGCGAACTTGCCGTTCGCCTCTTCCGGATCGCCCAGCGGGTAACGCCCGCTGAAGCAAGCGTCGCAGTGGTCCTCGGGCGCGGTGCCGATCGCCTCGTAGACGCCGTCGAGCGAGAGGTAGGCGAGCGAGTCGGCGTCGAGCTCGTCGGCGATCTCCTGCACGCTGCGCTTGTGGGCGATCATCTCCTCGCGGGTCGACATGTCGACGCCGTAGTGGCAGGGGTTGCGGATCGGCGGCGCCGAGATCCGCAGGTGCACCTCGCGGGCGCCGGCGTCGCGCAGCATGCCAACGATCTGCCGGGTCGTGTTGCCGCGCACGATCGAGTCGTCGACGACGACGATGCGCTGGCCGGAGACGATCTCGGGCAGCGGGTTGAACTTCAGCCGCAGGCCGTGCTTGCGCAGCTCCTGGCCCGGCTGGATAAAGGTCCGCGCTACGTAGCGGTTCTTGATCAGGCCGTCGTCGCGGGGCAGCCCCGAGGCGCGGGCAAAGCCAGCGGCAGCCGGGTTGCCCGAGTCGGGCACCGCGATCACCAGGTCGGCGTCTACCGGTGCCTGTTTCCAGAGGATCTCGCCCATCCGCCCGCGCACCTGCTGCAGCACTTTGCCCTCGAGGCGGCTGTCGGGGCGGGAGAAGTAGATGTGCTCGAAGACGCACATCGCCGGCCGCTCGGCCTTGACCACCTGGCGCGTCTCCAGCCCGCGCTCGGTCAGCGAGACCATCTCGCCGGGGTGGACTTCGCGCATCAGCTCGGCGCCGATGATGTCGAAGGCGCAGCTCTCCGAGGCGACGACGAAGCGGTCGTCGAGGCGCCCGAGCGAGAGCGGCCGCACCCCGTGCGGGTCGCGGAAGGCGACGATCGCCCGCTTGGTCATCACCACGGTCGAGTAGGCGCCCTCGAGCCGCGGCATCACGTCGCAGACGGCGTCCTCGATCAACTTGCCGTCGTGGGAGGAGAGCAGCGCCGCGATGATCTCCGAGTCCGAGGTGCCGCGGAAGGCGATGCCGCGCTCCTTCAACTCGCCCCAGAGCTCGACCGCGTTGGTCAGGTTGCCGTTGTGGGCCAGCGCCAGCTCGCGGCCGTCATCGCGCCAGACCGGCTGCGCGTTCTCCCAGGAGCCACCGCCGGTGGTCGAGTAGCGCACGTGCCCGATCGCCATGTCGCCCTCGAGCGCCCGCAGCTTCTCCTCGTCGAAGACCTGGGAGACCAGGCCCGAGTCACGCATCGTGGTGATCTGGCCGCCCTCGCAGGTGGCGATCCCGGCCGACTCCTGGCCGCGGTGCTGCAGCGCGTAGAGCGCGAAGTAGGCGAGGCGGGAGACATCGTGCCCGGGTGCGTATACGCCGAACACCCCGCATTCCTCGCGCGGGCCGTCGCGGTCTATGAACTGCCCCTGGGGCGGAGTCAAGCGCGCTTTCCTCGCGGTTGGGGAGGGACGTGACGCGCAGGCAGACTGCCTACCCCGGCAGGGTAGCAACGGCGGTCGGGCGGCAAGCCGCTCGCGGAAAGCCGCGATTTGCGGCCGTTCCGGCGGCTAGGGGTGTTTTGGCGCCTGGCCCTTGAGCCGGATCGTGATCGTGTGTTCCGTCACCCGGCCGGCAAGGTCGGTCGTCTGCGCCGTGATCGACCCCTTCACCGTCTGTTTCGGTGAGATCTGGCTGAGGTGGCGCATCACGGACTTGGGCAGCTTGACGTTGAAGGGCGTCACTTCGCCGGGTTTCGCCAGCGTGGTGCCGCCGCTGAGGCCGACGGTCACGCCCGTGCTCATAGGGCCGCCCGGTTTTTTCGTCTTTGAGGCCAGGGCACCGCCCTTGTGTCGCGGTTTCCAGCCGACCTGGCCGAAGACTTGGACCCAGCAGGTTTCGCTGGCGCTGACGAGGACGAGAACCGAGCGCTTGAGCACGATCGGAAAGGCGTCGAGGGTGATCGTCGGACAGGGCCCTTGATAGGCGGCGCTCTGCGGGCACTTGTCCTGCGTCTCGTCGCCGTAGCCGTCGCCATCCTTGTCGGGCTCGATTACGGCGACGAGCGCCACGCGGAGCTGGGTTTGGGGGGTGAAAGTGTGACTCGAGCCGAGGCCGACGCTGCCACTGTAGACCCAGGTTTTGTCGCCTTCGCTGCCGGTGAAGCAGTAAACGGGACTGTCGACTTCGATGCCGACCGGGCCGAAGCGGTCACCCGCCTGGACTGGGATCCGTGTCGAGAAGGTGTTGGCGCCTTGGTTGACGGTCCCCTCGTTGCTCTCGCCGACGACCTGAAACGATCCCGGCTCGGCGGTTGGCCGGAATGCGGCCATCCGCTCGAAGACCGGCGACGGGAAGGCAGAGTTGACCTTCCAGGAGGTGACAACCCCGCTCACCGGAGTCGCCAGCGGCAGCGGTCCGGCGGTTGCGGTGCCCTCCGGGACCATGCTGTACGGCCCTTCGGCGACGTTGGCAGAGCACGGGTCGCCAACTTCGATTGCGGCCGACGCAGCTGGTGCGCCCACCAGCGCGACTGCCAACAGGACCCCCAGAGCACATGCACCGCGCAGTGACCGCATTCGATCCTCCAAGTTCGACGACGACCGCCCGAAGGTTAGACGCCTAAGACGATGCCGTCGTGCCTTCCAGCAGTCGGTCCAGCGCATGCCCGAGGCCGCCCATCGCCGAGTCGAGCGGCTCCTGGCTGCCGGCGGCGCGGGCGCGCAGCAGGGCGCCCTCGACGGTTGAGACGACGAGGCCGGCGAAGGTCTCGGCGTCTTTGGCGCTGACGCCTTCGTCGCGCAGGGCGGCGGCGATCGGGCGTTCCCAGCTCTGAAAGGCGGCGGTAGCGGCTGCGGCCAGCTCGGGGTCCTCGGGTCGGGCCAGGGCGATGGCGGCAACCGGGCAGCCGATTCGCTCCGGGTAATCGGCGACGCGGCGGCGGAACACGTCGCCGAAGAGAGCGAGCGTCTGTTTCAGCCCGCGCTGCTCGAGCGAGCGCTCGATCAGGTCGCGGATCGTCGTCCCCTCCAGCTCGGCGGCCTCGCGGGCGAGCTGGACCTTGCCGCCGGGGAAGTGGTGGTAGATCGATCCGCGCGGCGCCTTGCCCCGCTCGGCCACGTCGCGCAGCTCCATCCCGGCGTAGCCCTTCTCGGCGAGCAGTTGGCGGGCGCCCTTGAGCAGCAGGGCGCGGCCGTCGCGACGTTTGCGCTCGGCCGGCTCCCCGTCGGCGATCCTCGCTATGCCCACGGTCATAGTCTATAGTCCACGCCGATGTATGACCGTGGGCATAGAAGTGTGGTGGCGATCGCCTGTGCCGGCGCCTTTCTCGCCTTCCTCGACGCGACGATCGTCAACATTGCCTTCCCCGACATCTCGCGCTCGTTCGCGGGCTCGGGACGGGCCGAGCTCTCCTGGGTGCTCGACGGCTACTTCGTCGTCATCGCCGCGCTGCTGGTGCCGGCCGGGGGGCTGGCCGACCGCTTCGGCCACAAGCGGATCTTCCTGCTCGGCGTCTCCGGTTTCACCGCCGCCAGCCTGCTCTGTGCGTTGGCACCTTCGCTCGAGCTGCTGATCGCCTTCCGTGTCCTGCAGGGCATCGGCGCGGCGATGATCGCGCCGACCTCGCTGGCGCTGGTCCTCGACGCCTTCCCGCCGGAGCGCCGCGCGGCCGGCGTCGGCCTCTGGGGCGCCGCGGCCGCCGCCGCGGCAGCCGTCGGCCCGACGCTCGGCGGGGCGCTGGTCGAGCTCTCCGACTGGCGGCTCGTCTTCCTCGTCAACCTGCCGATCGGGGCGGCCGTGGTCCTGCTCGGTCGCAGGGCCCTGCGCGAGCGCCCGCAGCTCGACAGCCGCCTGCCCGACCTGCCCGGGGCGCTGATGCTGGCACTGAGCCTAGCCTTGGTCACGCTGGCGATCGTCGAGGGCAACGACTGGGGCTGGGCCTCGCCCGCGACGCTCGGCTGCTTCGCCGCCGCCGCGGTCCTGCTCGGCGGAATGATCCGGCGCAGCCGCACCCACCCGCGCCCGATCGTCGAGCCGGCGCTCTTCGCCCACAGCTCTTTCCGCCTCGGCAACCTCGGCACCCTGCTCTTCGCCGCCGCCTTCTTCTCGCTGATCCTCGGCAACGTCGTCTTCCTCACCTCGATCTGGGGCTACACCGTGCTCCAGGCCGGCGCCGCGACGCTGCCGGGACCGCTGCTATCCACGGTCTTCGCCGGTCCCGCCGGCCGACTCGCCGATCGCTTCGGCCACCGCGCCGTGATCGTCCCCGGCACCCTCGTCTTCGCCGCCGGGGTGATGGTCCTGCGCTCCGCGGGAGCCGAACCCGACTGGCTCGGCCTCTGGCTGCCCGGCGCCTGCCTGACCGGGATCGGCATCGGCCTCGCCTTCCCGACCCTCGGCTCAGCCGCCGTCCGCGACGTCCCCGACGACCGCTTTGCCACCGCCAGCGCCGTCAACGCTGCTTTCCGCCAGGTCGGCGCCGTGCTCGGCACGGCGATCCTCATCGCCATCGTCGGCGACCCGACCTCGCTCGCCCAGGCGCTATCGGTCTCCGACGACGCCTACCTATTCGCCGCTCTCGCCGCCCTGGTCGCGGGTGCGGTCGCCCTCGCCCTCGCGCCTCAGCCGGTCGCCGCTCTCGGCGTCGAAGAGGTGGAGCTTGGCGGTGTCGGCCCATAGCTGGGCCGTGTCGCCGCGTTTGACCTTGCTCGCCGGGTCGAGGCGGGCGACGATCTGCTCTTGGCCCTCGCGCACCTCGGGCACGCCGGTCTCCTCCAGCCGTTCTTCGACCAGGTCGGCGAGTTGGTCGGATTCGACCCCGCCGGACTCGACGTGGAAGTAGGCGTAGAGGTCGGAGCCGAGCGACTCGACCAGGTCGATCTCGGCCTCGAAGACGACGCCGCGCTCGTCGCGCACCTCGCCGACCATCTCGGCGTCCTCGAAGCTCTCCGGCCGCAGGCCGGCGACCGCCTTGCCGTCGCTACCGCTGCCCACGCCCTCCGGCACGTCGGCCTCGCCGATCGGCAGCTTCACCTTGCCGCCACTCACCTCTGCCGGCATGAAGTTCATCGCCGGTGAGCCGATGAAGCCGGCGACGAAGAGGTTGACCGGCTCTCCGTACAGTTCGGCCGGGGTGCCGACTTGCTGCAGGGCTCCGGCGCGCATCACCGCGACGCGGTCGCCGAGCGTCATCGCCTCGGTCTGGTCGTGGGTGACGTAGACGGTCGTCGTCTCCAGCCGCGACTGCAGCTTCGCCACCTCGGTGCGCATCTGCACGCGCAGCTTCGCGTCGAGGTTGGAGAGCGGCTCGTCCATCAGGAAGGCCTGCGGGTCGCGGACGATCGCCCGCCCCATCGCCACCCGCTGGCGCTGGCCGCCGGAGAGGTTGGCCGGGCGGCGATCCAGGTGCTGCTCGAGGTCGAGAGTCTTGGCCGCACCCTCGACCTTCTTGTCGATCTCATCCTTGTCGACCCCCGCCAGCTTCAGCGCGAAGCCCATGTTCTCGCGCACGGTCATGTGGGGATAGAGCGCGTAGTTCTGGAAGACCATGGCGATGTCGCGCTCCTTGGGGGCGCGATCGTTGACCACGTCGCCGCCGATCTTCACCTCGCCGCTGGAGATGTCCTCGAGCCCCGCGATCATCCGCAGCGCGGTCGACTTGCCGCAGCCCGAGGGCCCGACCAGGATCATGAACTCGCCGTCGCCGATCTCCAGGTTCATGTCCTTGACGGCTTCGGAGCCGTCGGCGAAGACCTTGGTGACTCCTTCGAGGGTGATCTCTGACATTTGCGGGCTCCTTTATCCCTTGACGGCGCCGGCGGTTAGGCCGGAGACGATGCGGCGCTGGAAGAAGAGGACGAAGACGATGATCGGCACGGTGACGACGACGGCCGCGGCGGCGATGCTGCCGGTCGGTTCGGTGAACGAGGACTCGCCGGTGAAGAAGGCGAGGGCGGCGGGCACGGTTCGCGAGGCGTCCGAGGAGGTCAGCGAGATCGCGAAGAGGAAGTCGTTCCAGGCGAAGATGAAGACGAGGATCGCGGCGGTGAACATGCCCGGCGCGGCGAGCGGCACGATCACCTTGCGGAAGGCCTGGAACGGCGTCGCGCCGTCGACCTGGGCCGCCTGCTCGAGCTCCCAGGGGATCTCGCGGAAGAAGGCGGTCAGGGCGTAGATCGCCAGCGGCAGAGAGAAGGTCAGGTAGGGAATGATCAGGCCGGGATAGGTGTCGTAGATCCCCAGCGCCCGCCACATGTCGAAGAGCGGCCCGATCGTCGAGATCGGCGGGAACATCGCGATCGCCAACGCCCCGGCCAGGATCAGCCGCTTGCCGGGGAATTCAAGCCGGGCGATCGCGTAGGCGGCGAAGCTGGCGAGCACGATCGAGATCACCGTCGTCGTCAGCGCGATCAGGATCGAGTTGATCAGCGGCTTGATGAAGGGGCTGCCGTCGATGCCGCCTTCGAAGAGGCTCTTGTAGTTGTCGAAGGAGACTTCGCTGGGGATGAAGCGCCCGTCGGTGATCGCCTCCGGCGGCTTCAGCGAGATCGAGACCAGCCACAAAACCGGGATCAGGGCGAAGATCAGCACCACCGCGATGCCGATGCTCCAGAGCACGTATTCGCGACTGCCGCGTTCCATCAGTTACCCGGCCTTCCTTCCTCGACTCGGGTTCCGAGCACCTTCACGTAGAGGAAGGCGATCGCCAGCACGCAGAGGAAGATCAGCACCGAGACGGCCGAGCCGAGCCCCAGGTTGAGCCGCGAGATCAGCTGGTTGAAGCCGAGGATCGAGACCGATTCGGTGTCCTGCGCACCGGCGGTCATGATGTAGATCGTGTCGAAGACGCGGAAGGCGTCGAGGGTGCGGAAGAGCAGGGCGACGAGGATCGCCGGCTTCATCAGCGGCAGGGTGATGCGGACGAAGCGCTGCCAGGCGCTGGCCCCATCGACCTTGGCCGCCTCATACAGCTGCGAGTCGATCGTCACCAGCCCGGCCAGCAGCAGCAGCGCCATGAAGGGCGTCGTCTTCCAGACCTCGGCCATGATGATCACGGCGAAGGAGCTGAAGCGGCCGCCGAACCAGTCCATGTCTTCGGAGATCAGCGGCAGGTGGTTGACGAAGCCGCTGTCCGGGGCGAAGGCGAACTGCCAGGAGAAGGCGGCGACCACGGTGATGATCCCGTAGGGGATGAGGACCGCGGTGCGGACGACCCCGCGGCCGAAGATCGCCCGGTGCATGACCAGGGCGATCATCATTCCCAGCACCAGCTCGATCGAGACCGTGACCACGGTGAGGAAGACGGTGTTGAAGACGTCGGTCCACCAGAGCTGGGAGCTGAGCACCGTGACGTAGTTGTCGAGGCCGACGAAGCCGCCCTCGTCGGGGAAGCGCAGGTCGATCTGCTGGACCGAGAGCACGATCGCGTAGCCGATCGGGTAGGCGGTGACGGCGAGCATCGCCAACACCGCGGGGGCACAGAGCAGCCAGGCGAGGCGGTGCTCGGAGCGGGTCCGGGCGCTGGTCGGGGCCGTTGTCGCGCCCTCGCTCACAGCAGCCCCTCCCGCTTGACCGCGTCTTCGAGGTTCGACTTAAGTTCGTCGTAGACCGAGGAGGCGTCTTCGGGGTCGATCTTGTCGGGCGGGTGCAGCGAGCGCTGCACCGCCAGGCTGACGTCCTGGTAGGCGGCGGTGCTGGGCCTCGGCCCAGCGTCTTCGATCGAGCGTTTGACCAGCTCGGCGAAGCCCGGGTAGGCCTCGGTGACGATTTTGGTCGCGTAGAGGTCCGAGCGCGAGGGGGGCAGGCCGTCGAGTTCGGTCGCGGTCAACTGGCTCTTGCCGTTGGCCAGGCAGGCGGCGGCGTCGAAGGCGATGTCCTTGTTCTCGGAGAAAGAGCTGACCGCGAGGTTGAAGCCGCCCAGCGGCGGCTTGCTGGGCCGGTCGGCGTCGATCCCCGGGAAGCGGGCGAAGCCCATGTTCTTGGCGATCTCGGGGGCTTCTTCGGAGGCACTGGCGTAGGCGAATGTGTAGTTGGTCATGAAGGCCGATTCGCCCGACTCGAAGCCGATCCGGGCGGTGTCCTCGTTCGAGGTCGAGAGGCTCGGCGGCGCTGCCGAGGAGTTGGCGAGGCGGCCCATCACCTCGAGTGCCTGTGTCGTCGGCTCCTCCGCCAGGTCGACTGTTTCCGGTCCGGAGAGCAGCTCCGTGCCGGCGCTCTCGATCAGGGCGTTGGCCCAGACGGTGAAGCCCTCGTAGCGGTTGGCCTGCACCTGGATCGTGCCGGCGTTGTCGCGGCCCAGTTTTTCCGCCGCATCGATCATCTCGTCCCAGGTGCGGGGCGCTTTTTTGACCAGGTCCTTGCGGTACCAGAGCAGCTGGGTGTTGGTGTTGAACGGCGCCGCATAGAGCTTGTCCTCAAAGGAGGCGGTTTCGATCACCCCGGGGAAGACCTTTTCCGTCGCTTCCCGCTTGCGTTTGCCGGTCCACTCTTCGACCCAGCCGGCGTTGGCGAACTCACCGGTCCAGATCACGTCCATGCCGATGATGTCGATCGACGAATCGTCGGCGCCGAGCCGGCGGACTAGCTGTTCGCGCTGCTGGCTGGCGTCGGTGGGGAGGAATTCCGGTTCGACCGTGTAGCGCCCGTTCGATTCTTCGCTGCAGCGTTTGGAGACTTCCTCGATCGAACCGCCGGGCTGGATCGCGACGAAGAAGGTCAGCGTGCGGCCCTTGCCCGCCGCGGAGTCTCCGCCGGAGGCGAGCAAGACGACCACCAAGGCCACGGCGCCGAGGAAAACCAAACCGATAGCCGCCAGACGAGCTGTCAATTACATCCTCCATCCCCATCCCCGCGGGGGCGGGGATGCACCGCTAGAAATGCCCGCTTCGGCGTGGTTCTAAACGGTGAGCGAGAGCCAGGCGCTCTCGGCGGTGCCGACGCCGGCGGTGAAGCTGCGGTCGCCGGCGGCGACCTCGATCGTGGTGCCGCCGACCTCGCCGAGTGGGGTGGCGCCCAGCGATTCGAGCGCCTCGCGGTTGCCGCTGAGCAAGAAGCCGCCGGGACCCTCACCGAAGAGCGCGTCCTCGGGTGAGCAGCCGCGTTCGCGTAGGGGCTGAACGTCGACGCTGCAGCCGATACCGCCGCCGATTGCGCACTCGGCCAGGGCACAGGCGAGGCCACCGTCGCTGATGTCGTGGGCGGAGGAGAGATTGCCGGCGCGGACCGCATCGCGGACCGCCTCGCAGGCAGCGGCGACCGCAGCGATGTCGGGCTGGGGCAGGCCGGTGTCGAGCTCGCCGCGCTGCTTGGCCAGCTCCGAACCGGCGAGCGAGGGCGAGAAGGGGCCGAGCAGGGCGATCGCGTCGCCCGCGCGGGCGAAGGCGCTGCCGCAGGCCACGGCCGGGTCGGGCAGTTCGCCAACCATGCCGACTACCGGGGTTGGGTAAATCGGGCCTTCCGGACCCTCGTTGTAGAGCGAGACGTTGCCGCCGACCACGGGTACGCCGAGCTGCTCGCAGGCCTCGGCGAGGCCGCTGACGGCTTGGTCGAGCTGCCAGGCGGTACCCGGTTTCTCCGGGTTGCCGAAGTTGAGACAGTTGGTCAGGCCAAGCGGCTCGGCGCCGACGCAGGCGAGGTTCTGGGTGCACTCGAGCACCGCCTCGATCGTGCCGGCGAGGGGGTCGCAGGCGACGCGCCGGCCGTTGCCGTCGATCGAGACCGCGATCGCGTTGCCGGCCTCGGGAATCTGCAGCACCGCGGCGTCGGCGGACTCGGGGCGGCGCACCGTGCGCGAGCCGACCACCGAGTCGTACTGCTCGAAGGCCCAGCGCTTGGAGGCGATGCTGGGGGCGGCGAGCAGGGCGAGCAGGGTCTCCTCGCTCGTCGCGCCCTCGCGCAGCGTCGCCCGGTTGCCGTAGGCCCACCCCTCCGGCTCGGCCGGGCTGAGGTCGTAGAGCGGGCAGCCGTCGACCAGCGCCTCGACCGGCATCTCGCCGACGACCTCGCCGCCGCGCAGAATCCGAATCTGGCCGGAATCGGTGACGACGCCGATCTCGGCCGAGCCGGTCTGCCATTTCTCGCAGACCGCGATCACCGCGGCGACCTTGGCCGGTTCGACCACGGCGAGCATTCGCTCCTGGGACTCGGAGACCATGATCTCGAAGGGCTCCATGTCGGCCTCGCGCAGCGGCACCTTGGCCACGTCGAGGTCGATGCCGACGCCGCCGGCCGAGGCCATCTCGCCGGCCGAGGAGGTCAGCCCGGCGGCACCGAGGTCCTGCAGCGAGACCAGCAGCCCCTTTTCCAGCAGCTCGAGGCAGCACTCGAGCACCTTCGACTCCTCGAAGGGGTCGCCGATCTGCACGGTCGGCCGCTTCGCGTCGTCGCCCTCGCCGAGCTCGGCGGAGGCCAGCACCGAGGCGCCGCCGATGCCGTCGCGCCCGGTCGAGGCGCCCATCAGCACCACCGTGTTGCCGACCCCGGCGGCGGCGGCGCGGACCATGTCGGCCTGCTTGGCGATGCCGAGGCACATCGCGTTGACCAGGCAGTTGTGCTCGTAGGGCCCCTCGAAGTAGATCTCGCCGCCGACGTTGGGCACGCCGATCGAGTTGCCGTAGTGGCCGATCCCGCGCACGGCGCCGTCGAGCAGGTGGCGCGAACGCACCGAGTCCAACTCGCCGAAGCGCAGCGAGTCGAGGATCGCGATCGGCCGGGCGCCGATCGCGAAGACGTCGCGGAGGATGCCGCCCACCCCCGTCGCCGCCCCCTGGAAGGGTTCGACCGCGCTCGGGTGGTTGTGGGACTCGACCTTGAAGGCGATCGCGTGGCCGTTGCCGATGTCGACGGCGCCGGCGTTCTCGCCCGGCCCCATCACCACCCGCTCGCCTTCGGTCGGCAACCGCCGCAGCAGCTTGCGCGAGTGCTTGTAAGCGCAGTGCTCGGACCAGAGCAGGCTGAACATCGCCAGCTCGACGTCGTTGGGCTCGCGGCCCAGCTTCTCGACGATCAGCTCGAACTCGGAGTCGGTCAGCCCCAAGTCGCGATGCTTGGCCGTCTCCACCGTCATCGCAGTCCCTTCCGGTGCGCTTTATGCACGCATGGAGAGCAAAAGGCGCACCGGAAGCTCATCCTCGTCCCTCCGCCACGGCCTCGAAGACCCGCAGCCCGTCGGTCGAGCCGGTCAGCGGATCGACCGCGTGCTCGGGGTGCGGCATCAGGCCGACCACGTTGCCCGCCTCGTTGCTCACCCCGGCGATGTCCCGCGCCGACCCGTTCGGGTTCTGACCCGGCGCGTAGCGATAGGCAACCTGCCCTTTTGCCTCGAGCTCGTCGAGCGCTTCATCGGGTGCCCAGAACCTTCCTTCGCCGTGCTTGGCCGGGATCGAGAGCGTCTCTCCGTCGCCGGTCAGCAGCTCCACCTGGCGGCAGTGGAAGCGCAAGTCCTCGTTGAGTAGCAGCGCGCCGGGCAACAGGCCTGCCTCGCAGAGGACCTGGAAGCCGTTGCAGATGCCGAGCACCGGGCCGCCAGCGGCGGCGAACTCGCTGACCGCCTCCATCGCCGGTGAGAAGCGGGCGATCGCGCCGGCGCGCAGGTAGTCGCCGTAGGAGAAGCCACCGGGGACGACCACAGCGTCGATCCCATCCAGGTCCCGCTCTTCGTGCCAAACGAGCCGCGCCTCGGCGCCGGTTCGCTCACAAGCCATCAGCGCATCCCGCTCATCGCAGGAGCCGGGGAACTGGAGCACGCCCCAGCGCATCAGGCGGCGCCGTCTAGCTGCTCGATCTCGTAGTCCTCGATCAGCGGGTTGGCGAGCAGCTTCTCGCAGAGCTCGCCCAACCGCTCCGGGTCCTCGGCCTCCAGCTCGACCATGCGGCCGACCCGCACGTGCTCGATCCCCTCGAAGCCGAGCGCCGGCAGCGCCCGCTCGACCGCCTTGCCCTGGGGATCGAGGATCCCCTCCTTCGGGCGGATCAAGACCCGCGCTCGGGGCACTAGAAGGACAGCTCCGTGATCCGCTCGTAGGCCTCGACGTACTTGGCCCGCGTCTGCTCGACCACGTCGGCCGGGATCTCGGGGGCGGGCGGGGTCTTGTCCCAGCCGCTCTCGGTCGCCCAGTCGCGCACGTACTGCTTGTCGAAGGAGGGCTGCGTGCTGCCCGGCTGGTAGCGGTCGGCCGGCCAGAAGCGCGAGGAGTCGGGGGTCAGCACCTCGTCGGCGAGGACGATCTCGGCGCCGGCGTGGCGGCCGAACTCGAACTTGGTGTCGGCGAGGATGATCCCGCGCTCGGCCGCGTGTTCGGCGCCGCGGGTGTAGACCTCGATCGAGATCCGCCGCAGCTCCTCCATCAGCGCCCGGTCGCCGACGATCTCGGCGGCGCGATCGAAGTCGACGTTCTCGTCGTGGTCACCGATCTCGGCCTTGGTCGCCGGGGTGAAGATCGGCTCCGGCAGCTTGTCGGACTCGAGCAGGTTGGGCGGCAGCTCGATCCCGCAGACGGCGCCGCCGTTCTTGTATTCCTTCCAGCCCGAGCCGGAGAGGTAGCCGCGCACCACGCACTCGACCGGGTACATCTCCAGCCGCCGCACCCGCATCGCCCGTTCCGCCACCTCTTCCGGCACGTCGGCCGAGATGAAGTGGTTGGGGACGATGTCGCCGGTCAGCTCGAACCAGAATTCCGAGATCCGGTTCAGCACCTTGCCCTTGTCGGTGATCGCCGTCGGCATCACGATGTCGTAGATCGAGATCCGGTCGGAGGCGACCATCAGCAGGTCGTCCTCCCACTCGTAGATCTCGCGGACCTTGCCGGATGAGTGCAGCTTCAGATCGGTTAGGGGTGGCATTGGCGCGATGCTAGCGAGGAGCGCGGCGTGGCTGAACCGAGCCTTCACACTGGCTGAGCAGCCAGTGTGCGATCCTTGCGGCCGTGAGCCTGCCGCCCGAACCGAAGAGCTCGCCCCTGGTGCAGACGCTGCGCTGGAGCTTCCGGCCGCTGCCCTTCATGCAGGAGAACAGGGAAAAGTACGGCGACAACTTCAGCGTCAAATTCCTCACCTTCGAGCGGCCGATGGTGATGATCTCCGACCCGGCCGCGATCAAGGCTCTCTATATGGAGCGCTCGCACGGGCTGCCGCCGGGGCGCGACATCATCCTCACCCCGATCGTCGGCCCCCGTTCGCTGCTCGTCACCGAGGGCGCCGATCACCTCGCCCACCGCAAGCTGATGCTGCCGCCCTTCCATGGCGAGCGGATGCGCTCCTACCAGCCGCTGGTCGAGGAGATCGTCGACCGCGAGATCGATGCCTGGCCGCTGGGCGAGGAGTTCCCGATCCACCCGCAGATGCAGGCGATCACGCTCGAGGTGATCCTCAAGGTCGTCTTCGGCGTCGCCGATGGGCCCCGCTTCGAGCGCCTGCGCACCGTCCTCACCAAAGTGCTGGAGGAGACCGCCTCGCCTTTCGCCCAGCTCGCCGGCCTCGCCTCGCGCCGTTTCGGCGGCCGCGGTCCCTGGGCCAAATTCGAAAAGCAGCTGAAGGAAGCCGACGACCTGCTCTACGCCGAGATCGCCGAGCACCGCGCCAGCGGCGCCTACGAGGAGCGCGAGGACATCCTCTCGCTGATGATGCAGGCGCGCTTCGAGGACGGCTCGGAGATGAGCGACTCGGACCTGCGCGACCAGCTGATGACCCTGCTGCTCGCCGGCCACGAGACCACCGCCACGGCGCTGGCCTGGACCTTCGACCTGCTGCTGCGCCACCAAGGGCCGCTGCAGCGGCTGCGCGAATCGCTCGAGGCCGGCGAGGACGACTACCTGCGCGCCGTGATCAGCGAGTCGCTGCGCCTGCGCCCGGTCGTGCCGCTCGCCGGCCGTCGCCTCAATGCCGACCTCGAGACCGAGAACCTGCACCTGCCCGCCGGCACCGACGTGACCCCGGCGATCTGGCTCACCCACACCCGCGCCGACGTCTACCCCGAGCCCTTCGCCTTCCGCCCCGAGCGCTTCCTCGAGGACGGTCCCGACACCTACGCCTGGATTCCCTTCGGCGGTGGCATCCGTCGCTGCATCGGCGCCGCCTTCGCCGAGTTCGAGATGCGGATCGTCCTGCGCGAGGTGCTGACCCGCTGCGAGCTGCATAAGGCCAGCCCGGCGCCGGAGAAAATCGGCCGCCGCAACATCACCCTCTCGCCGCGCGCCGGCACCCCGGTCGTCCTCAGCGCCCGCCACCCGGCGCGCGAGCGCGATCTCGTCGCCGCCTAAAAACTGCCGCGCTGTTCCTTAGCGCTGCACGGCGAGGCAAAGGAACAGCGGAACCGATCAGCGCGCGAGCGGGTGTTCTTTGGCCCAACGGGCGATCGTGCTTGAGCCGGAGATCACTTCGCCGTCGTCGAGGACGAGGATCGGCACCTCGTTGGTGCCGCTCAGTCGCTTGATCTCGGTCCGGTCCTCACCGCGGCTGCCCCAGGTCCAGGGCATCAGCCGGTAGCCACCGACCGTCTTCAGCTCGTAGCTGTAGCCGGCGGCATCGAGTGCCTTGCCCGCCTTTGCACACGGATGCGCAAAGCCCGGCCCGACCTTCTTCTGTCCACAGGTGTAGAGAACCACGGGCGGCACGATACCCAGTTCCGGTGCGCTTTATGTGGCCTGGAACCACATAAAGCGCACCGGAAGCTCAGCTCAGTGCTTCCAGTCGCTCGAAGACCTCGGGCAGGTGGGTGAGGTAGGCGCTGTAGTCGAAGACGGCGTCGAGGTCGAGCTCGGGCGCCGCCGGGCCGAGCAGCTCGCGGAACTCGGTGCCGCTGTCCCAGGCCTGCTGGGCGTTCTCCTGGACGATGCGGTAGGCCTCGTCGCGGGTCAGGCCCGACTCGATCAGGGCGGTGAGAGCGCGCTGGCTGAAGAGGGCGCCGTGGGTGAGGTTGAGGTTCTCGCGCATGCGGTCGGTGCGGATCGTCATCCCGCTGACGACCTTGGTCGCCAGGTCCTGCATGTAGTCGAGCCCGATCGTGGCGTCGGGCAGGATCACCCGCTCGGCACCGGAGTGCGAGATATCGCGCTCGTGCCAGAGCGCCACGTTCTCGAGGCCGGTCTGGGCGTAGCCGCGCAGGACGCGAGCGAGCCCGGTGATCCGCTCGGTGCGGATCGGGTTGCGCTTGTGGGGCATCGCCGAGGAGCCCTTCTGCTTGCCGGAGGCAAACGGCTCCTCGACCTCGCGCACCTCGGTGCGCTGCAGGTTGCGGACCTCGGTGGCGAAGCGCTCGAGACCGGCACCGGCGATCGCGATCGCCGAGGTGAGCACGGCGTGGCGGTCACGCGGGATCACCTGCGTCGCCACGTCCTCGCGCTGCAGTCCGAGCCGCTCCATCACTCGCGCCTCAACCGCCGGAGGCACCGAGGCGTAGGTGCCGACCGCGCCGGAGAGCTTGCCGAAGGCGAGCTGCGCGAAGGCATCGTCGAGCCGAGCCAGGTTGCGGTCGGCCTCGAAGGCGAAGCCGGCGAGGCGCAGGCCGAAGGTGGTCGGCTCGGCGTGGACGCCGTGGGTGCGGCCGACGCAGAGCGTGTCGCGGTGCTCCAGCGCTCGCTCGATCAGGGCGTCCCGGTAGGCACGGGCCCCCGCCAGCACTACCTCGCCGGCCTCGCGCAGCTGCAGCGCAAGTGCGGTGTCGAGCACGTCGGAGGAGGTGAGGCCGTAGTGGATCCAGCGCCCGTGCTCGCCGACGCTGGCGGCGACGACGTCGACGAAGGCGGCGACGTCGTGGTCGGTGATCTTCTCCCGCTCGTTGACCGCCTCGACCGTGAAGGCCGCCTTCGCCCGCGCCGCCTCGGCCGCCTCGCGCGGCACCGCGCTCTGCTCGGCCCAGGCCTCTGTTGCCGCCAGCTCGACCTCGAGCCAGCACTCGAACTTGCGCTGCGGCGCCCAGACGGCGCCGATCTCGGGGCGCGTGTAGCGGGGGATCACGCGTTGATTATCCGGGCGGCGAGGATGCCGGCGTTCTTCGCCCCGTCGATCGCCACGCAGGCGACCGGGATCCCCGGCGGCATCTGCACCGCGGAGAGCAGCGCGTCGAGCCCGCCGAGGCTCTTGCCGAGGATCGGCACCCCGACGACCGGCAGGTCGCTGTGCGCGGCCGCGACGCCCGGCAGCGCGGCGGACATGCCGGCGCCGGCAATGATCACCTTCAGCCCCCGCATCCGCGCGTTGGTGCAGTACTCGCGCACCAGCTCGGGATCGCGGTGGGCGCTCATCACCCGCACCTCGTAGCGAATGCCCGCCTCGTGCAGGGCCTTGCCGGCCGGCTGCATCTTCGGCTTGTCGTTCTTCGAGCCCATGATGATCCCGACCAGGGGCTCATCGACGTCAATTTCCTCGAAGGCCTCCTCGACCGCTGGCATTGCCACGGCCTCGCCGACCTGCGGCTCGTTTGCTTCTCCTCCGGTGGGCGGCGGCCCCTCTGAGATCTCGCTCATCTGATCCTCTCTCGTGACTGGCTAACTTGCGACGCGGTCCACCGCTCGCGCGGCGATGTCGGATCGCATCTGCATTCCCGCGAACTCGATCCGACCCGCGGCATCGTACGCACGATCGCGGGCCTCGGCCGGCGTCGCTCCCAATGCCGTCAGGTTGAGTACCCGGCCACCGGCGGTGACTATCTCGCCATCGCGCTCGGCGGTGCCGGCGTGGGTGACCTCGGCCAGCCCGGCCGCGGCCCCGAGGCCGCTGATCGCATCGCCCTTCGAGGACGACTGCGGATACCCAGCCGAGGCCAGCACCAGGGTCACCGCCCAGTCCGCGACGAACTCCGCCTCGGCTCCGGCCAGCCCACCCGGCTCGCGCGCGGCGAGGCAGAGGTCGACCAGGTCGGAGCGCAGCCGCGGCAGCACCGCCTGCGTCTCGGGATCGCCGAAGCGGGTGTTGAACTCGAGCACCTTGGGCCCGTCGGGGCCGATCATCAGGCCGGCGTAGAGGACGCCGTGGAAGGGCCGCCCGCGCTGCGCCATCGCGGCGACGATCGGACGGTGCACGGCGTCGACGATCTCCTCGACCTCGGCGGCGCCGAAGCCCGGCACCGGCGAGTAGCTGCCCATGCCACCCGTGTTCGGTCCCTCATCGCCGTCAAAGATTCGCTTGTAGTCCTGGGCCGGTGCCAGCGCCACCACGTTCTCGCCGTCGCAGAGCGCCAGCAGCGAGAGCTCCTCGCCCTCGAGGAACTCCTCCAGCACCACAGTCGTCTCGCCGAAGCGCTGCTCGGTGAAGAAGACGTCGATCGCTTCCCGCGCCTCGTCCTCGGAGGCGCAGATGATCACGCCCTTGCCAGCAGCCAGGCCGTCGGCCTTGAGCACCGCTGGGTAGGAAGAGCGAGCGATCTCCTCGAGCGCCTGTTCGCGGCTGTGCAGCAGCACGTGCGCCGCGGTCGGCACTCCGGCCTCGCTCATCAGCTCCTTGGCGAAGGCCTTCGAGCCCTCCAGCTCCGCCGCCGCCGCGCTCGGCCCGAAGGCGGGTACCCCGGCGTCCTCGAGCGCGTCGACGACGCCGGCGACCAGCGCCGCCTCGGGCCCGACCACGACCAGGTCGACGCCGCGCTCGCGCGCCGCGGCGACGATCGCCTCGACGTCATCGGCAGCGATCCCCGGCAGGCACTCGGCGTCCGCCGCGATCCCCGCGTTGCCCGGCGCGCAGAGCAGCTCGGGCGCGTGAGCAGAGCGGGCAAGCGCTCGCACGATTGCGTGCTCGCGCCCGCCCCCACCTACAACCAGGACCTTCAAGCGCTCGCCGCCTAGAGGGCGCCGGAAAGATCGTCCGCTGGCATTGCCGCCAGCGTCTGGCTGGTCATCGTCCCCCTTGAGCCGAGCTCAACCGAGACCTTGGCCATCACCTTCTCATCGGGCGCCTCGACGATCGTCACGAAGTCGTACTGCCCCAGCGTTGCGTACTGGGCAACCACCTTCGCCCCAATCTGCTCGACCTCTTTGTTCACCTCGGCCACCCGCCCAGGATTGTTCTTCAGCGTCCGAACACCCTCAGCGGTCAAATTCGTAAGCATCACGTAAGTCGGCATCGCAATCTCCTCTCGGCAGGGGCGGCTTCGACCCCTACGTTACGCGATCAGGCGAGCGGATTGAGGAGGGGTTGGCGGGGGTCCCTCCCGCAAGCGGCGTCCTCTTTTTCGCCCCAAAACACTCTCGGACGGCGGCTGCCCATGCAGGCGAAAAACCCAGCGCCGCGGGAGGGACCCCCGCCAACCCCTGCCCTAGCCGTCGTAGCCGGCGTGAACGTGATCGCAATGGTCCGACCGCGCGAATGCCGGCCCCGGACCGTCGAGGTCGAAGCAGTAGATGAGCTCGGTCGGCTGCGCCGGCGCGGGCAGGTAGGCGAGCGTCCTGCCCAGTTCGGCGCAGGGCGCGTTGACCGCGGTGTCGGTGCAGGAGACGCCGTCGACAGCGGCGATGTCCATCGCCCGCCCGAAGTAGTGGTTGGAGACGTAGCCGCTCACCGTGTACTGGGAGTGATCGGAGCGCAGCGAGGAGATCGTCAGCTGGTGCTGCTGGGTGATCGCCCCGATCAAGGCGACGATGCGGGGATCGAGAGTGCCGGAGGTGATGTCCTGTAGCTCGAGGTCGTTGGAGAGGGTCAGGTTGTCCCAGTTGATCGGCACGCCGACCGTGCCCGGCAGCGAGATCGACCAGTCGGCCGCCGTGGCGTGGCACTTGCCCTGCAGCTGTTCGGCGTCGGCGAGTACGGCCTGCACGTACCAGTGCGCCTGGTTGTGGGTGAAGATGCCGGCGCGCAGGCCGCCCCGTGACCAGATCAGGCGGGCCAGCGTCGCCGCCGAGTCGGCCGGGTCGCCACGGTGGATGTGGCCGTCTTCGTCGCCGTCAACCGCGTACTGCTTCCACTCGCTGGGTTCGAGCCCGAGCGGGCCGCGCTGGCGCATCTGCGCGTTGCCCATGCCACGGCCGAAGTTCGACTCCAATCGCGCCACCGCGGCAAGCGCCCAGACGCCGCGCTGACCGAGTTCGTAGCGACCAGCCGCTTCCTCGAAGGCTTCCATGTACTCAGCGGGGATTTCGTCGCTCCAGGCCGGCGCCGGCTCACAGCTGAAGTCCTGCAGCTGTGGGGTGAGGGCGAAGCCACCGCTGACGCCGCCGCCGAGGGCGCCGTAACAGGAGGCATTGGCGAGGACGTCGGCGACGTACCAGTCAGCGTGGTTGTAGGCGAAGATCGCGTTGTAGGTGTCGGTCGGCATGCCGGCGGCGCTGAGGTAGCTCGCCGCGGCGAAGATCGCGTCTTCGGGGTTGTAGGGGTCGCGCACGCCGTCGCCGTTGGCGTCGACGCCGTAGCTTTCCCAGGTCGACGGCATGAACTGCATCCAGCCCACTGCGCCGGCCGAGGACGGCCCCATGTTGGTGCCGAAAGCGCTCTCGATGCCGTTGATCGAGGCCAGGATCGAGGCACCCTGCGGGCCGAGGCCATAGGTGGCGGCAGCGCGGTTGTAGATCGGGATCAGCACCGGTGGCACGCCCGAGGTGGCGCAGCTCGAGCTCGGGATCACCGGCACTTCGAAGATTTCAGTGGGAGTGGGCGTCGGGACCGTGCCGCCGTCGGGCTCTGCTGCCGGCGTCGTCTCGGTCGTTTCCTTTTCCTCTTCGATTGGAGCTTCGACCGAGGTCCCACCGCTGGGCGCCGGCGTGGCCGGGGGAGCGGCAAGCGTTTCGTTTTGCCCGAGCACCGGCGCGATCGTTTCCGCCGGCACCGGTTCGGCGGCGCTCGCGTTCGAGGCGCTCAGTGCCGCGCCAACCGCCGCGACGGCGAGGGTGTTGCGGAGCCGACCCATCAGCCGCGTATGTCCGTCACGCGCCACTCGCTGGTTTTCGGATCAAGCTGCATATCCAGTCGTAGCTCGCTGGTGACGCCGACGCGCAGCAGCGAGACGCTCAGCGAGTAGGTATCTCCGGTTTGAGGCCCGGCGACGACGTTGAGCACCTTCGCCTTTGGCACCTCGACGCCTGCTGGCAGTCGCGGTGGGCGCTGCAATAGCTTGCGAGTCAGCTGCGGGGTGGCGGTTTCGTTGAAGGTGGTGCGGACCTCGGGCATCCTGCGGCCGGTCTCGTAGAGGATGAAGGCGCCGGCGAATTGGCGCGCAACTTTGCTCGCTGCCGGCCCGGCGGGCTTGGCCGCAGCTGCGTCGGCAGTGTTGCCGTTGGCCGAGCTCGCGGACTTGGCTACTTCGGCGGTCGAGCCACTGGTCGTGGCGGCGCTGTCGGAGCTGGCGATTTCGCCGGCGCTGTTTGAGGCGCCGGTCTCCGGCTCAGCGGCGAAGTCGGGCTTTGCCCCCTGCAGTACGGGCGCGGCCGCAGCCGGCGCCGGTGATGGGGCCTGGCGCACGATCGGTGCCGGTGCCGGAGCAGTCGCCTGTTGCACCGAAGAAGTCCCGCCACCGCCGCTCCCGGAAGCCCAGACAAGGCCGAGCACTCCGGCGCCAGCGGCGAGCAGGACGAGGGCGACGACGCCGAGCATGCGCACCGGCGCGCTCCAATTCCCAGTTCGCTCCTCCAGCGGCCAGACGAAGCCGCGCTCGATCGCCCAGATGATCCGCTCGAACGGCCACTTGATCGCCTCGGCGAGGCGACGCACAACGTCGGCGCCGCCCCAGACCACGTGCTCCTCTACCGCGAAAGCGGCATTGGCAATTGAAGAGCGGAATGGGGCAGGGGTATCGATGCGGCGGCGTCCGAGCATGAATTGATCAGGTTGAGAGCTTATTTCGGATTCTCAACCCTTTTCCTTAACGCCAAGTAATGGGCCTAAGTTCCCATCTCGAAGGCCAACTCGCTTTCCTGGGCGCTGACCCGCACCGTGTCGCCTTCGCGGAACTCGCCCTCGAGCAGCGCCAAGGCCAGTTTGTCGACCAGTTGCTTCTGGATCACCCGCTTCAGCGGGCGGGCGCCGTAGGTCGGGTCGTAGCCGAGGTTGCCGAGCAGCGTCTTCGCCTCGTCGCTGAGCTCGACCTCGATCCCGCGCTCGCGCACGCGGCCGATCAGCTGGTCGGCCTGCAGCTCGACGATGCGGCCGATGTCGGCCTTGGAGAGCCGGTGGAAGATCACCGTGTCGTCGATCCGGTTGAGGAACTCGGGCTTGAAGGTCGCCGCCAGCACCTCCTCGATCTGCTCGCGCATCTTCTCGTCGACCGACTCGGCGACGATGCGGTCGCTGCCGACGTTGGAGGTCATGATCAGCACCGTGTTGGTGAAGCTGACCGTGCGCCCCTGGCCATCGGTGAGGCGGCCGTCGTCCATGATCTGCAGCAGGGTGTTGAAGACGTCGGGGTGGGCCTTCTCGATCTCGTCGAGCAGCACCACCGCGTAGGGGCGGCGGCGCACCGCCTCGGTCAGCTGGCCGCCCTCCTCGTAGCCGACGTAGCCGGGTGGCGCCCCGATCAGCCGCGCCACCGTGTGCTTCTCCATGTACTCGGACATGTCGAGGCGGACGATCGCCTGCTCGGAGTCGAACATGAACTCCGCCAGCGCCTTCGCCAGCTCGGTCTTGCCGACTCCGGTCGGACCGAGGAAGAGGAAGCTGCCGATCGGCCGGTTGGGGTCCGAGAGCCCGGCGCGCGAGCGCCGCAGCGCGTTCGACACGGCGGCGATCGCCTCGTCCTGGCCGATCACCCTGTCGTGGAGGCGCTCCTCCATCTGGAGTAGCTTGCTGACCTCGCCCTCCATCAGGCGACTGACCGGAATGCCGGTCCATTTGCCGACGACCTCGGCGACGTCCTCCTCGGTCACCTCCTCGGTCAGCATCGTGCCGCCGCCGGCGTGCAGCTCGCTCAGCCGTGCCTCCTGCTCTTCGACCGTCTTCTCCAGCTCGGGAATCTCGCCGTAGCGCAGCTTTGCCGCCCGCTCGAGGTCGGCGTCGCGCTCGGCCCGCTCGGCCTCGCGGCCGGCCTCCTCGAGCCGCGCCTTCGCCGCCTTGATCGAGTCGATCGCCTCCTTCTCGTTCTGCCAGCGCGCCTTCATCTCGCCGGAGCGCTCGCGCAGCTCGGCCAGCTCCGCCTCGATCGCCTCCAGCCGCGCTGCCGAGGCCTCGTCGCTCTCTTTCTTCAGCGCCTCGCGCTCGATCTCGAGCTGCTGGATGCGGCGCTCGACCTCGTCGATCTCGGTCGGCATCGAGTCGATCTCGATCTTCAGCCGCGAGGCCGCCTCGTCGATCAGGTCGATCGCCTTGTCGGGCAGGAAGCGGTCGGCGATGTAGCGCTCCGAGAGGGTGGCGGCGGCGACGATCGCCGAGTCGGCGATGCGGACGCCGTGGTGTACCTCGTAGCGCTCCTTCAGCCCACGCAGGATCGCGATCGTGTCGTTGATGTCGGGCTCGCCGACCAGCACCGGCTGAAAGCGCCGCTCCAGCGCCGCGTCTTTCTCGATGTGCTTGCGGTACTCGTCGAGCGTGGTGGCGCCGACCGCGCGCAGTTCGCCGCGGGCCAGCATCGGCTTCAGCAGGTTGGCCGCGTCGACCGCGCCTTCGGCGGCGCCGGCACCGACGATCGTGTGCAGCTCGTCGAGGAAGAGGACGATCTGCCCCGCCGCCTCCTGCACCTCGGTCAGCACCGCTTTCAGCCGCTCCTCGAACTCGCCGCGGTATTTCGAGCCGGCCAGCAGCGAGCCGATGTCGAGCGCGATCACGCGGCGGTCGCGCAGGCTCTCCGGCACGTCGCCGGCGATGATCCGCTGCGCCAGCCCCTCGACGATCGCGGTCTTGCCGACGCCGGGGTCGCCGATCAGCACCGGGTTGTTCTTGGTGCGGCGGGAGAGGACCTGGATCACGCGGCGGATCTCCTCGTCGCGGCCGATCACCGGATCGAGTTTTCCCGCCTCGGCCTCGGCAGTCAGGTCACGGCCGAATTTCTCCAGCGCCTGCACGCTGTCCTCGGGATTCTGCGAGGTGACCTTGTGCGGGCCGCGCACCTCGGCCACCGCTTTTTCGAGCGAGCTGCGCTCGGGGAGGAGGTCGGCGACGCCCGAGGCGGAGTCGGTCAGGGCCAGCAGGATGTGCTCGGTCGAGATGTACTCGTCGCCCATCGAGGCCATCTCCTGCTCGGCCTGCTGGAGGGTTGCGACGAGCGCCGAGGAGGGGCGGACCTCCGCCGTCTCGCTCAACTTCGGCAGCTCCTCGACGGCAGAGACCGCGCGGCTCGCGATCGCGCCCGGGTCGGCACCGAGCTTCTGCAGGATCGGCACGACCAGGCCGTCCTCCTGGCGCAGCAGGGCGACCAGGACGTGGGCGGGCGTCACCTCGGAGTTCTTGCGCTCGGCGGCGAGCGCCTGCGCCGCGGCAACCGCTTCCTGCGACTTGAGCGTGAACCTATCCGGTTGCATCGGCCTCTCCTTCCAGCTCTCTGAGCCGGTGTTCCAATGCCAGGACCCGCTCCACCCCGGCGAGGTTCAGGCCTTCAGTGGTCAGCTGCTGGATCCGCCGCAGGCGCTCGACGTCACGTTGGGAGTAGAGCCTGGTGTTCTTCGGCGAGCGCTTCGGCCGGATCAAGCCGCGCGACTCGTAAATCCGCAGCGTCTGCGGGTGCATATGGGCGAGCTCAGCGGCTACCGAGATCATGAAGACGCCCTGATCGGAGTCGATCGAGACTTCGATCCGTTCGCGGCGCACGCTCATCGCGCATCCCCGTTCCGGTGCGCTTTATGCACACCCAGGGTCCAAAAGGCGCACCGGAAGCTCATTGGGCCGCCCTCTTGAGCAGCTCCGCACGGGGGTTGGAGCCGTTGAAAGCCTCGGCCAGCTTCTCCGCCGCCTCCTCCTGCTCGGCGGTCAGCTTTTCCGGCATCTCGATCTCGAGCCGGTAGCGAACGTCGCCCTTGCCGCGGCCCTTCGGCTTCGGCGCGCCCTCGCCGCGCAGCCGTTGGATCGAGCCGTGCTTGGTTCCCGGCTTGACCTTGATCTTCTTCGTGCCGGTCAGCGTCGGCACCTCGATCGTCGCCCCGCGCAGCGCCTCGGCGATCGTGATCGGCACCGTCACCTCGAGGTTGCCGCCGTCGAGCCGCTTGAAGACCGGTGAGGCGGCGACGCGGGTGACGACGAAGAGGTCGCCGGGCGGACCGCCGCGCTGCCCGGCCTCGCCCTTGCCGGCGAGGCGGATCCGGGCGCCGTTCTTGACCCCGGCCGGGATGTTGACCTTGTAACGCTTGGTCTGTTTGGTCAGGCCCGAGCCGGCGCAGGTGGGGCAGGGGTCCTCGATCACCTGGCCGGCGCCGCCACACTGCGGGCAGGGGCGACTGATCGAGAAGATCCCCTGGCTCTGCGCGTCGATGCCGCTGCCCTCGCAGCGGGGACAGGTGACCGGGGTGGTCCCGGGTTTGGCGCCGCTGCCGTGGCAGGTCGGGCAGCGTTCGGCCTTGGGCACGGTGACGTTGACCTGGGCCCCGTTGACCGCCTGGTCGAAGCTGAGGCTGATCTCGGTTTCGAGGTCGCGCCCGCGAACCTGCTGCGGTTGTGCCCGCCTGTTGCCGCCGCGGCCCCCGAAGAGATTGAAGATGTCGCCGACGTCGAAGCCACCGGCCTGGCCGGGACCGCCGGGGCCGAACGGCCCGGCTCCACCCGGACCGCCACCGCCGAAGCCACCGAACATGCCGCCGCCCGCGTCGTATTGCTCGCGCTTCTCGGGATCGGAGAGGGTGTCGTAAGCGCCCTGGATCTCCTTGAAGCGCTCCTCCGCTTTCGGATCGTCCGGATTGCGGTCAGGGTGGTACTGGCGCGCCAGTTTGCGGTGCGCCTTCTTGATCTCCTCCTCGGAGGCCCCTTTCGGGACCCCGAGCACCTTGTAGAGATCCTCAGCCACTCGTTACTCGCTCACCACCACGCGCGCCGGCCGGATCAGCTGCTCGCCGAGCCGATACCCCTTCTGCATTACCTCGACAACCGTTCCTGACTCAACTCCTTCAGCCGCCAGCGTGGAGAGCGCCTCATGCTGCATCGGATCAAACTTCTCCCCCTTGGGGTCAACGGCCTCAACCCCATTCCGACCCAGCGAGTCCCGCAAGCTCCTGAACACAAGCAACACCCCATGTGAGAGCCCGTCCTCTGAGTCCCCCTCCGGATCCAGCCCCGCAGCCTGAATAGCCCGCTCCAGATCATCGAGCACCACGACGACCTCCCGAATCACCTCAGCTTTCCCACGCCCGGTCGCCGCCTGGACCTCCGCAGCCATCCGCTTCCGGTAGTTCTCGAAGTCAGCCTTCGTCCGCTTAGCGAGGTCCAGATACTCGTCCCGCTCCCGCTGGGCGTCAGCCAGCAACGCATCGAAGTCCTTCTCGATCTGATCAGACGCATCTCCCGCGGGTGGCGGTGTAGGGGGTACCGCCCCTGAGGACGCTTTAGCGACCGGAGGGGGCGGTGGGTCCCCTGCACCGACAGGACCCGCGGATGAAGCGTCTGGTCCCTCGTCAGTAGGCCTCTGGGTGTCGCTCACTTGTCGTCACCGTCACCCTCATCAACCACCTCAGCGTCAACGACCTCCTCCTCATCAGTGGAGTCGCCGCCCTCGGCAGAACCACCGTCAGCCGACTGCTGCTGAGCCTCAGCCTGCGCCGCTGCGTATAGCTGCTCCGACACTTTCTGGAAAGCAGCCGTCAGCGCCTCGGTCTTGGCCGTAATCTCCTCGACGCTCTCCGAGGTCAGCGCCTCGCGCACGTCTTTGATCGCCGCCTCGATCGCCTCTTTGTCGCCGGCCTCGATTTTGTCGCCCAGCTCCTCGAGCTGTTTCTCGGACTGGTAGGCGGCGTTCTCGGCGAGGTTGCGCGCCTCGGCCAGCTCGCGCTGCTTTTTGTCCTCCTCGGCGTGGCTCTCGGCGTCGGAGACCATGCCCTGGATTTCCTCCTCGGAGAGGCCGGAGCCGGACTGGATCTCGATTTTCTGCTCCTTGCCGGTGCCCAGGTCTTTGGCGGTGACGTGGATGATCCCGTTCGGATCGATGTCGAAGGTGACCTCGATCTGGGGCATGCCGCGCGGCGCCGGCGGGATGCCGGTGAGCTGGAACTTGCCCAGGCTCTTGTTGCCGCTGGCCATCTCGCGCTCGCCCTGCAGCACGTGGATCTCAACCGAGGGCTGGTTGTCGTCGGCGGTGGAGAAGGTCTCCGACTTCTTGGTCGGGATCGTCGTGTTGCGCTCGATCAGCTTCGTCATCACGCCGCCTTTGGTCTCGATCCCGAGGGTCAGCGGGGTGACGTCGAGCAGCAGCACGTCCTTGACGTCGCCGGCCAGCACTCCGGCCTGGATCGCGGCGCCGACGGCGACGACCTCATCCGGGTTGACGCCCTGGTGCGGGTCCTTGCCGGTCAGCTCCTTGACCCGCTCGCGCACCGCCGGCATCCGGGTCATGCCACCGACGAGGACGACGTGGTCGACGCTCTCGCCGGCGTCGTCGAGGGCCCGTTTGACCGGGCCGACGACGCGCTCGAGCAGCTCGGCGGTCAGCTCGTTCAGCTTCGAGCGGCTGAGCTTCATGTCGAGGTGCTTGGGCTGGCCCTCGACCGCGGTGATGAAGGGTAGGTTGATCTGCGTCTCCTGCGCCGAGGAGAGCTCGATCTTGGCCTTCTCCGCGGCCTCGTAGAGGCGCTGCAGCGAGTTCTTGTCGGCGGCGAGGTCAACGCCCTGGTCGCGTTTGAACTCCGCCACCAGCCACTCGACGATCGCCTTGTCCCAGTTGTCGCCACCGAGGTGGTTGTCGCCGGCCGTCGCCTTCACTTCGAAGACGCCGTCGCCGATGTCGAGCACCGAGACGTCGAAGGTGCCGCCGCCGAGGTCGAAGACGAGGATCGTGTGGTCCGCCGTCTCCTTGTCGAGCCCGTAGGCGAGCGAGGCAGCGGTCGGCTCGTTGATGATCCGCTTCACCTCGAGGCCGGCGATTTTGCCGGCGTCCTTGGTCGCCTGGCGCTGGTCGTCGTTGAAGTAGGCGGGGACCGTGATCACGGCGCTGTCGACCGTCTCGCCAAGCTTCGCTTCGGCGTCGGCCTTGAGCTTCTGCAGGATCATCGCGCTGATCTCCGGCGGGCTGTACTGCTTGCCGCGCACGTCGACCCGCACGTCGCCGTTGGGGCCGGCCTCGACCTTGTAGGGGACGATCGTCTCCTCCTCTTTGACTTCGGCCTCCTTGCGGCCCATGAAGCGCTTGATCGAGAAGATCGTGTTCTCGGGGTTCATCACCGCCTGGCGCTTGGCGACCGTGCCGACGAGGCGATCGCCGGACTCGCTGAAGGCGACCACAGACGGAGTCGTCCGCCCGCCCTCTGAATTCTCCAGTACCGTCGGCTCGCCACCCTCCAGCACGGCTACGCAGGAATTGGTCGTGCCCAGATCGATCCCGATCGTCTTACCCACTATCAAGTACCTCCAACTCTAGTTCGTTCTGTCTAAGAAATCTAAGCGCCAGTATGGCAGATTTGTTGGGGGATGTAAATCCTCTGCTTATAGTGGGTTTGCAGTTCGTCAAGCCGGGCACTCGCGAGGGGCGGGCGCCGGGTGGGAGGCGCCTCTACGGAAACCGACTCGCCGGCTGGCGGCGGGTTGCCAACCAAGAGGAGCCACATGAATCGACCTCACGCATCTCGTCTGCCGGGGCTGGTCGTGCTTGCGGCAGCGCTCGTCTTCGCGCTGCTGCCGGCGCTTGCCTCGGGCAAGGCGCACGACAGCCGCGGCCATCACGACAACCACGGTCACCATCACGCCAAGCACCACGGTCACGGCCATCACGGCCACCACGGCAAAGGCGATGGACATGGCAATGGCAAGCGCGACCTGACGGTCATGACCCGCAACCTCTATCTGGGCTCCAGCCTCGGGCCGGCGCTCGAAGCCGCAACCCCGGAAGCATTCGTCGAAGGCGTCGCGCGGATCTACGCGACCGTGCAGTACACGAACTTTCCGCAGCGCGCCGAAGCGATCGCCGACGAGATCGAGGAAACGTCGCCGGACCTGATCGGCCTGCAGGAGGTCTCGAAGTGGACGACGGGCGGCTTGAACCCGCCCCCCGGCTACGACTTCCTCGCCATCCTGGAAAACGATCTCGACGCCCGGGGGTTGGACTACTCGGTGGCGGCGATCGCGCACAACGCAAACATCGGGCCGGCACCGCTCGCCCTGGCCGACCAGGGCTGCGTCCAACCGGGGCCCGTGATCACCTGCTCCGTGCAGCTCGAAGATCGCGACGTGATCCTCGTCAACGACGACACGCCGGGCCTGACTTGGAGCAATCCACAAAGCGGGCGCTACGCCACTCAACAGGCGATCGAATCGCCGGTCGGCCCCTTGTCGTTCGACCGCGGCTGGGCCAGCATCGACGCGAGGTTGAAGGGCCAGCCGTTCCGCTTCGTCGACACCCACCTCGAAACCGAGGAATCGCCGCTCGTGCAGCAGGCGCAAGCGGCCGAATTCCTCGCCGGCCCCGGCAAGGGCGGAACGATCATCGCCACCGGCGATTTCAACTCCGCCTCGGACGGCTCGACGACCACCTCCTACGCGCAGCTCACCGCGCCCGGCAAGTTCCGCGACAGCTGGAACGAGAAACTGCTCGGTCCCGGCAGCTCCTGCTGCCAGGAGTCGAACACCCCGCCACTCGCGCCGGGGGCACTGAACAACCCGGTCTCGACTCTGCGGACCAGGATCGACCTGATCCTCAGCCGCGGCGCCGCCCGCTCTGATGGAGACGATGCCGAGCTGATCGGGGACACGCCATTCCAGGCGACCCCGCCGTTCTGGCCCTCCGACCACGCGGGAGTGGTCAGCGAGCTAAGTCTCGGGGGCTAACCAACTCTGGAAGGACCATCCCGGTGGGGTCGGCCCTGCCGGGATGGTCTGCTGCTAACCCTCTCCCGCGGTGCGGGCGACGAATTCGGAGACTTCCTTCGCCTGCTCCTCGTTGAGGATGCCGCCCGGCATCCGGCCCGGAGTAGTGCTGCTGTCGACGCCGACTTCGACTGCGTTGAGGACGCGACCTTCGATCCCTTTGATCGCCGAGGCGTCGCTCGGATCCGCCGGGCCGGCGGGCGCCAGCAGTTCATCGAGGTCGGGGCCGTAGTTGCCGTCGGTGCCAGCGGCGTAGAGCGCGTGGCAGGTGCCGCAGTTGGTCTGGAAGAGGCTCTGGCCGCTCTTCAGGTCCGCCGGCACCTCCTGGGCACCGCGGTCGGCGTCGCCGTCGGAGCGGAAGGCGAACCAGGGGATCAGGACCGCGAGGAATACGACCAGCAGTCCGAAGACGATGAACGTTTTTTTGCTCATTTGCGCCCGGCACGGTACCAGGGACACATTCGGCGTAGCTCGCACTCGCCGCAGCGCGGTTTCGGCCGGCAGACCTCGCGGCCGTGGCGGATCAGGTTCATGTGCAGCTCGTAGGCATCCTCGGGATCGACGACGGCCTGCATCTCGTCGTGGGCGCGTTCGAAGGAGGCCTTCTCGGGGAAGAGGCCGAGCCGGCCGCCGACCCGGTGGACGTGCACGTCCACCGGGATCTCGGGGATGCCCCAGGAAAACATCAACACGCAGGCGGCTGTTTTACGCCCTACCCCTGGCAGCGAGTCGAGGTAGGCCATTGACTCTTCGGGTGGCGCCGTCTCGGTCCAGTCGAGGTCGGGCTCCTCACCCAGCTGTTCGAGGATTGCCTGGATCCGCGGGGCCTTCTGCTTGCCCAGCCCGCCCGGGCGGATCGCCTCCTCGACCTCGTTGACCGGCACGTCGCGAACTTCCTCCCAAGTCGGGAAGCGCTCGCGCAGGGCGGCAAAGGCGCGATCGCGGTTGCGGTCGTTGGTGTGCTGGGAGAGCACCGTCTTGATCAACTCGGCGATCGGATGCCGGTGCGGCTCGTTGACCGGCTGTCCGTACATCTCGCGTAGCCGGTCGCGAATCGCGCGGACGCGGCGCTTCGGCGGTCGCCTCCAATCCATGCCGCGGACCCTAGTCAGACATATGGTTGCAGCGTGGCGGCGATCGAAGAGGGGGAGCTGCGGCTTGACGGAGTGCGCGTCTTCTACCGCCGCGTTGCGGGCGAGGGCACGCCGACCGTCTATTGCCACGGCAACCCGACCCACGGCGAGGACTGGCTGCCCTTCCTCGAGCGCGGCGGCCCGGCAATCGCGCTCGACATGCCCGGCTGGGGCCGCTCCGACCATCCCGACGCGGCCCACTTCGACTACTCGATGTACGGGCTCTCGGCCTTCCTCGAGCGCTGCCTCGACGAGCTCGGCATCGGCCGCCGCAAGCTGGTCATCCACGACTGGGGCTGCTTGGCGCTGATTGCCGCCCAGCGGCGCCCGGACTTGGTCGAGAAGCTGGTGGTGATCAACGCGGTGCCGCTGCTGCCCGGCTACCGCTGGCACTGGGTGGCGCAGATCTGGCGCCGTCGCGGACTCGGCGAGCTCGCCAACGCGACCGCCACCAAGTCGTCGATGGGATTGATCATGCGCCAGCTCTCCGGCGACCGCCGGCCGATGCCAGCGTGGTTCATCGAGATGATCTGGCGCCACATGGATCATGGGACCAACGAGGCCACCCTCGCCCTCTACCGCCACGCCGACCCCAAGCGACTGGCCCTCGCCGGCAAGGACCTAAACCGCCTCACCTGCCCCTCGCTGGTGCTCTGGGGTGCCAACGACCCATTCATAAAGCCTTGCTTCGCCGAGGGCTACGCCCGCGCCCTTCCCGACTCCACCCTTCAACTCGTCCCAGCTGCCGGCCACTGGCCCTGGATTGACGATGCGCGGGTCATCGACACGGTTCTCGACTTTCTGGACGCTTAACGCGCCGATTACAATTTGTCCGATGCGCCGCGCTTTTGCCGCAGTCACGGCACGATTGCCCCAGGGCTGGGGAGATCTTGGCCGCCAGATCGGCCTTCTGCTGATCGTTGACCTCGCCTACGAGTCCGCCCGCGGCCTCGCCGAGGGTAAGCACGCCCCTGCCTTCGCCCACGGCCAGGCGATCATCGACTTCGAGCGCGGCACCCACACCTTCTTCGAGCCGGCGCTGCAGGAATTCTTCCTCGGCGCGACCTGGGTTATCGACTTCGCCAACCAGATCTACATGAACAGCCAGTTCGCGGTCGTTCTCGGCTTCTTCTTCTGGGTCTACTTCTTCCGCAACGACGCCTACTACTTCGTCCGCAACATGTTCATGGTGGCGATGGGCCTGGCCGTGGTCGGCTACACGCTCTACCCGACCGCCCCGCCGCGGCTCTTCCCGCAGTACGGCTTCGCCGACACGATCAACGACTTCTCCAGCGTCAACCACGACTCGGCCCTGGTCAAGCTCTTCATCAATCCCTACGCGGCGGTGCCCAGCATGCACTGCGCCTTCTCGGCGATGATCGGCCTCAGCGGCGCCCGCCTCTCGCGTCACCGCGTCACCCGCGCGTTTTGGATCGCCTGGCCCTTGCTGGTGGCCTGGGTCGTGGTCGTCACCGGAAATCACTACTGGGTCGATGTGGCGCTCGGCTGGACGGTCGCCGCCACCTCGGCGCTCGTCGCCCAGCGCCTGCTGGCCCGCGCCCGTCCGCACGCCTGGGCCTGGCGCTACTCGCCGGGGCCGCGCGAGGCCGAGGCCTAACCTGCCGCGGCCCCGCCCGGTAGCCTCACCCCGATGGATTCACCGGCGCCCCCGAGGGCCCCTGGCCCTCGCCGCAACGGTCGTCAGGCCCGCAACGGCCAAGAGTTGCGCGCCTACGCCCGCGACCGCCTGATCGAGTCGCGGCTGACCCCGAACGCGATCTCGGTCGCCGGCCTGATCGGCAACCTGGTCGCCGCCGCGCTGGTCACCCAGGAACTCTTCTTCCTTGGCGGCATCGCCTTCATCCTCGGCTCGGTGATGGATACCCTCGACGGCCGCTACTCGCGGATGTCGGGCAAGGGCACGCTCTTCGGCGCCTTCCTCGACTCGACCCTGGACCGGATCGAGGAGGGCATCGTGCTCGCCGCCGTGGCCGGCTACTTCGCCGCTAACGGCGAAGATTTCGCCGCCGCGATGTGCGTCGTCGCCGTGCTCGGCTCGCTGATGGTCTCCTACACCCGCGCCCGCGCCGAGGCGCTCGGGGTCGAGTGCAAGGTGGGGTTGGCTACGCGTCCCGTGCGGGTAGTCATACTCTCCATCGGCTTGGTCTTCGCCAAGGGCGCCGGGATCGGAGATTTCGAACTGCTGGCCCCCTCGGTCTATCTGATCGCGGCGCTGACCATCATCACCACGATCCAGCGTGTATGGCACGTCCGAAACCAGCTTTCAAACGAGGCCCCGGACCCAACAGATCTGTAACCAGTCGCGGCTCAGGGTGTCCCTTGCCACCTAGCCCGATCGAGGAAGGACTTCGAACTACATGAGCGATAGCAACGGAGCAAACGGCAGCAACGGCGCCGGCCGCACGGACGAGAAGGTCCGCGTAGCGATAGTCGGCACCGGCAACTGCGCCAACAGCTTCATCCAGGGCGTCCAGTACTACAAGGACGCCGACCCCAGCGAGGAAGTGCCCGGCCTGATGCACGTCGACCTGGGCGGCTACCACGTCGGCGACGTCGAGTTCGTCGCCGCTTTCGACATCGACTCCGAGAAGGTCGGCAAGGACCTCTCCGAGGCGATCTGGTCCGGCCAGAACGACACGATCAAATTTGCCGAGGTGCCCAACCTCGGCGTCAAGGTCGAGCGGGGCATGACCCTCGACGGCCTCGGCAAGTACCTGAAGGAGAAGATCACCAAGGCGCCGGGCGAAACCGCTGACGTCGTCGGCATCCTCAAGGAGACCAAGGCAGATGTGCTCGTCTGTTACCTGCCGGTCGGCTCCGAGGACGCGACCAAGTGGTACGTCGAGCAGGCGCTCAAGGCCGGCGTCGGCTTCGTCAACTGCCTGCCCGTCTTCATCGCCCGCGAGGACTACTGGGACAAGCGCTTCAAAGAGGCCGGCCTGCCGATCATCGGCGACGACATCAAGTCCCAGGTCGGGGCGACGATCGTCCACCGCCAGCTGGCGCGCCTCTTCCACGACCGCGGCGTCCGCGTCGAGCGCACCTCGCAGCTCAATGTCGGCGGCAACATGGACTTCTACAACATGCTCGAGCGCGAGCGGCTCGACTCGAAGAAGATCTCGAAGACCAACGCGGTCACCTCGATCATGGGCCACGAGCTGCCCGCCGAGGACGTCCACGTCGGTCCCTCCGACTACGTCGCCTGGCTGACCGATCGCAAGTGGGCGCACATCCGCCTCGAGGGCAAAGCCTTCGGTGACGTGCCGCTCAACGTCGAGCTCAAGCTCGAGGTCTGGGACTCGCCCAACTCGGCCGGCGTCGTGATCGACGCGGTGAGACTCATAAAGCTGGCGCTCGACAACGGCATCGCCGGCCAGCTCGACGGGCCCTCCAGCTACCTGATGAAGTCGCCGCACTCGCAGCGTCCCGATGACGAGGCGCGCGAGCAGACCGAGGAGTTCATCGCGGCCAACAAGCGCGGTGCGGGCAAGATCGAGAAGCCGGCGACCGAGGTCGAGGCGTAAAGGGACGCCGGGGATAGGTTTCCGGGCCGGCCTTTGGCCGGGAGTTCCCGGAAACCCATCCCCGGCGTCCCAGTTCGTCTGATCCCGGCCCGGATCGGTCTTATGCTGCGCCCCGTGTCCGAGAAGCTTTCGATAGTCCAAGTCACGCCCCACCGGCGTGGCACCGAGAACCCGGTCAATCTCTACGTCAAGCGGGTCTCGGCGGAGCTGGAGCGGCGCGGCCACAGCGTGCAGATCGCCGGCGTCGGCGATCAGGTCAAAAAGCTGCTGCGCGCCTCCACGGCGGACGTCGTCCACGTCCACGACCCCTTTGCGCCGCGCGTCTCTTCGACCGCGCTGCGCCACTCCTCGGCGCTCAACGTCGCCACCTTCCACGCGCCGCAGGAGCGGGTGCTCTCGACCCAGGTGGCACGGCCGCTGGTCGAGATCTTCTTCGGCCGCCTCGATGCGCGCACGGTCAGCTCGGCGCGGACGGGCGAATTGCTGGAGCGCTACTTCCCCGCCTCCTACGAGCTCCTCCCGCCGGGGGGAGGCGAGCGCGAGTGGTCCCGGGTCGCCGATGAGCTGGAGGCGATCTACCTGCGGCTGGCGGCGCGCCGCCACGACTCAACCGGGAACCCGGCGCTGCGCCGCCGGATCGCGGAGCGGCCGCTGATCGAGGTCGACCTGCACATGCACACCGATCACTCGACCGACTGCGCGACTCCGGTCGAGGTGCTGCTGGAGACGGCTCGCGACCGCGGTCTCGGGGCGATCGCGATCACCGACCACAACGAGGTCTCGGGGGCGCTGGAGGCACGCAAGATCGCCGAGGGCATGGACGACATCAAGGTGATCGTCGCCGAGGAGGTGAAGACGGCCGAGCAGGGCGAGGTGATTGGGCTCTTCCTCGAGGAGAAGATCCCGAAGGGGATGACGATGGCGGAGACGATCGCCGCGATCCGCGCGCAGGGCGGGCTCGTCTACGTGCCGCATCCTTTCGACCGCTTCCACTCGGTGCCCGATTACAAGCACCTGCTCGACATGGTCGAGGAGATCGACGTGCTCGAGGTCTTCAACCCGCGTGTCGCCGTGACCGCCTTCAACGAGGAGGCCGAACGCTTTGCCCGCAAGTACCGGATCGTGCCGGGGGCGGGCTCCGACAGCCACGTCGCCCAGGGCCTCGGCAGCGTGCGGGTGCGGATCCACGACTTCGACGGGCCCGAGGAGTTCCTCGAGGCGATGCGGGATGCCGACATCACCCGCAAGCACAAGAACCTCGTCTACGTCCAGACGCTGAAGTTGCTGCAGACGGCGGGGCGGCCGAAGGCGCCCAAACGCAGCGTTCCCGACGCCAAGCCGGTCCGCGGCGGGCGCCCGCGCAAACGCCGGCCGGCGAGCAAGAGCTGATGCAGGCGGGCCGCGCGAGAGGAGCCGAGGCGGGCTCGTCAAAGAGAGCGCCCAGCCCCATGCCCGCCACCGACGACGAGATCAAGGAGAAGTACCTCGAGCGCGCGATCCGCGAGCTCAACCAGCTGACCCACGATCTGCAGTCCTGCCCGCACTGCCCGCGCGGCAAGCTGATGCCTGTACTCGGCTCCGGTCACCCGCAGGCCGACGTCTTCATGCTCAAGCAGGCGCCCGCGGCGGCGGAGATCGAAGAGGGAGTCGCCTTCTACGGACGTGCCGGCAACGCGCTGATGAAGAGCTTCAAGCGGCTCGGTATCGACCCGCTCGTCGTCTACGGAACCCTCTGCGTCAAGTGCCCGATCGCCGAGCCCGACCTCGCCGCCGAGGCCTGCATGCACCGCGTGGTCGAAGAGATCGCGATCGTGCAGCCGAAGATCGTCGTCGTCATGGGCGAACCGGCCCTGCGCGTGCTCAACAACCTCCAGGTGCCGCTCTCGCGCACGATCGAGCCCCGCGAGGGCGAGGTCCAGGCCTTCACCCCCACCGTCGACGCGCTCTACACCCCCGACATCGACGACTCACTCGACGAAGAAGACGCCAAGGCGCGCTTCTGGCGCTCGTTCAAGATGCTCGGCGAGTGGTACGAGGACCTGCCGCCGTACTAAGGGGCGCTGGGCTCGGCTTGCGGCCGCAGCGGCGGCGGTGAGCCGTCGACATGATGGTTGGTCTCCGGCGCTTTTTGCGCTGGGCTCTTCGGCGAGAGGTAGCGGTCGATCAGGGCGAGGGCGACGGCGGAGACGACGAAGGTGAGGTGGATGACCGTCTGCCAGAGCATCGTCTCGGAGGAGGTGTTGGCGGCGTTGATGAAGGTCTGCAGAAGGTGGATCGAGGAGATGCCGACGATCGCCATCGCCAGCTTCACCTTGAGCACGTTGGCGTTGACGTGCGAGAGCCACTCCGGCTGATCGGGATGGTTTTTGAGGTTGATGCGCGAAACGAAGGTCTCGTAGCCGCCGATGATGACCATGATCAGCAGGTTGGCGATCATCACCACGTCGACCAGGCCGAGGACGAGCAGCATCACGTCGTTCTCGCTCAGCGCCCCGGCGTCCTTGACCAGGTGCCAGAGCTCCTGCATGAAGCGCCAGACGTAGACGCCCTGGGCGGCGATCAGGCCAAGGTAGAGAGGGGCCTGCAGCCAGCGGCTGATGAAGATTGTGCTGCCGACCGTGCGGGCGAGCGGTCGGTCTATATGGGCTTCGCCGGCGATGGGCCGCATCCTAACCGCTCTTTCTTAGGGAGCCCTAAGGGGCGGCGGCTGCAGCCACGGCGGTCATCGGCTCAACCTTGGCGCTAGCCAGGCCGCGGACGACGATCGTGTCGAGGGCGGTGTAGGCGGCCAGCTTCTGCTGTGTGTCGGTGGCATCAGCGGCGGCGACGCCGACGGTGCCCTCGGGCTCGGCCAGGCGGTCGAAGTGGTTGCGATAGCCGGCGTGGAGGTCGCGGTAGAAGGACTCCTCCTTGGCCAGGCGCTCGGCGGCGTCGGGGCCGACTGCCGTGCGGACGTAGCCAAAGACCGGCGGGGTGGGGCGCCCTGCCTCCTGGGCGCCGGCCTCTACCTTGGTGCGAGCGCCGGCGGCGAACTCGGGCGTCATCCAGTTGAAGAAGACGCCGTCGAACTCGGCGCCAGCGAGGGCGCACATCTTTGGGCCCATCGCGGCGAGGACGAGGCGAACGCCGGGCAGCTTCTCGCGCAGCTGCGGCAGTGACTCGCGCATTCGTGTCAGCGGCTTCTTGGAGAAGCCGGCACCGACGCCAAGCCAGAGGCGCGCCGGGTCGATCCCAAGCCGCTCGATGTCGGCGGCGATCGTCTCCGGCGGCGTGCGGTCGAGGGCGATCACGGCGACGCCGAGATCGAGGGCGGGTGCGGCCGCGCCGAACTCGGCGAGCGTGTCAAGCCCTTTGGCGCCGGGATGGTCGTTCGACCACATCGATCCGTAGCCCAGCTCCGCGCATCGCTCAGCCAGCGGTCGTGCGACATCGAGGTCGAGCCCGGCGGCTACTCCAAAGCCTCTGCTTTGTGCGTCACTCACGGCGAGGAAGCCTATTGCCTGGCATTCGTACGGAAGCTGTGACGAATTCCCAATCCCAGCTCAACCACAGACAACACATTTCGAATTAGCGTGCCATCATCATGGAGGCCATGGCACAGGAATGGACAGAGGGCCGGCTCGACGAACTGAGCAAGAAGGTCGACAAAGGGTTCGAGCGAGTCGATCGCCGTTTTGAGCAGGTTGACCGCCGTTTTGAGCAAGTCGACCGTCGCTTTGAACAGGTCGACACTGGTCTAGCTGGACTCAGGACGGAAATGAAAACCGAATTCACGGCGATTCGGTTTGAGATAAATGGGATCCAGCGGACGATGATCCAGATGACGGTCGCCTTGACAGCCGCAATCCTGGCCGGCTTCGCCGGCATCTGCACTCTGATCGCGACGCAGCTTTAGTGGCCCGGCTTACTTCTCCAGCAGCGCCACGCACTCGATGTGCGGGGTCTGGGGGAACATGTCGACCGGCTTGACCCGGCTCAGCTTGTAGCCGGCCTCGACCATCTGGGCGGCGTTGGGGGCCAGGGTGGTTGGGTTGCAGGAGACGTAGACGATTTTCTTCGCCTCGCACTCGAGCACGCGGCGGACGATCTTCTGCGAGAGGCCGGCGCGGGGCGGGTCGATGACGACGACATCCGGCTTGCCGGCTTTCTCGATCAGCGGGCGCACCCCCGTGCGGGCGCTGCCGGCCATGAAGTGGGCGTTCTCGATCTTGTTCTGCTCGGCGTTGCGCTCGGCGTCCGTGATTGCCTCGGGAACGATCTCGAGGCCCCAGACCTCGCCCGCCCGCTTCGCCATCGTCAACCCGATCGTGCCGATCCCGCAGTAGAGGTCGAAGACTCGCTCGTTGCCACTGAGGCCGGCGAACTCGGCGGCGACTGAGTAGAGCCGCTCGGCCATCTCGGTATTGGTCTGGAAGAAGGCGCCGTGGGACATCTCCAGCTTCAGGTCGAAGAGCTCCTCGCGCAGGCGTTCCTCTCCAAGTGCGCCCGTCGGCCCGTCGGTGCCGCCCGAATCCCCCTCGATCGCCGTGTGCAGATCGACGGGGGGTTTGGGAAAGCGCGCCGCCGAGGTCACCAGGCGGGTCTGGATCTGACCGGTGCGCCAGCCCTCGCGCACGATCAGGTTGCGCAACACACCGGTCCGCTCGCGGCCGTCGTAGGCGGGTACCGATTCCAACTGGGCCCACTCGCGGACCGCGTTGCGGGCCGCGTTGCCGCGCTCGGAGGCAAGCTGGCAGTCGTCGACGTCGACGATCAGGTCCCAGCGACCACGGGCGTGGAAGCCGAGGATCGGCTCGCCGTCGCGCTCGCCGAAGGAGTACTCGAGCTTGTTGCGGTAGCGCCACTGTTCGAGCGCCGGCTCGATCGGTTCCAGCTCGAAGCCGTCGAGCTCGCCGATCCGCCGCAGCGCCTCATTGACCTGGGCGCTCTTCTCGGCAAGCTGGCGCTCGTAGGGAAGGCCCTGCCAGGGCGCGCCGGGGCAGGGCTCGCCGTCGTGGCTGCAGCGATCGGCAATGCGATCGGCACCGGAGCTCAGCAACTCAACGGTGCGCGCCTCGGCGAAGCGCTTCTTCGCTTTCGTGATCTCAACCCGCACCCGATCGCCGGGCAGCGCGCCGGCGACGAAGACGACCAGCCCATCCGTCCGCGCGACCCCGCGCCCGCCGAAGGCGAGCGAGTCGATCTCCACCTCAAGCTGCTCGCCTCGGTGACGGCGGGCCGGTGCCTCACCGGTGGCTTGCTCCACTAGGGCAGTTTCTTACGGGCGCGTCGTGCTGCCTGCGTCGCCTGTTTACGCACCGGCTCGGCTCGGCCGCCGACCTCGCGCCGCGCCTGTTTGACCAGTCGCTCGAGTTCCTTGAGCATCGAATCGGTCTGGCGGCGGCCCTTTTTGACCAGTTCGGAAAGCATTTTCTCGGCGTCGCTGCGGGTCATCCGGCCGCGTTTGACCGCGTCGTCGACGACCTCCTGCAGGCGGTCCCGGCTCAACGTGACGCTGCGCTCGAGGCTGTCGCGGAACTGCTCGACGCTCTTGTCGAGCCCCGTGGTCGCACCTTTGCTTGCCGGTTTTTTTGTTTTAGCCCCTTTTGCTTTAGCTTTTTTTGCAGTTGTTTTTTTTGACGCGGGTTTGGCACGCGCGCCGGCTTTTGCTTTTTTCGTCGCTTTGCCGGTTGTTGATTTTTTCGCGGCCATTCCGTCTCGCCTCCTGGTCGTTTGGACGGGGTGTTCCCGCCTGACTATCGCACTCCTGCTGCTCGGGAGGCTATGGGCTACCCGTTTTGAAGCGAGCCTGGACCGGGGCGTGGTCGGAGAGGCGGAGTTGCAGGCCGTGATCGGAGAGCTCGCGTTGCTCTGGTGGCCATGGTGTGGGGGCCTCAACGGCATCGAGCCCGCGGGTGAGTAGATGATCGATTGCCTTCGGGTGGGTGGGGCCGCTGAAGCCGAAGCGCGTCCGCAGGACCTCGAACGCCGCGGGATCCTCGGCAGGGCGCAGGTTGAGGTCTCCGCCGAAGAGCAGTGGCGAGTCGCCGGCCCACTCGACCGCCGCCTCGACCGCCCGCAGGACGTCCGCGGTGGCCAGCTCGGGCCTGTCGTTGGTGGCGTGCAGGTTGGCAACGCAGAGTTCAACGCCGTCGCCAATCGCGATGCGAGTAAACGCCATCGCCCGTCGCTCCGGCCGCCCGGTGTGGATCGCCAGCTCACGCCGCTCCACGATCCCGCCGTTGCGGTGCGCCTTATGCTCGCCCTCGGTGCTTAGAGCGCACCGGAACGGAGATCGCACCAGGGTCAGGTTCGAGCCGCCCTCGCCGGAGGCGATCAGATCGGGGTTGCGGCGGGCGATGAAGGTGCGCAGGGCGCCGAATGAGTTGCGCGAGGTGAGGGCCCGGTGCGCCTTGGCGCCGCAGGCTTCGGCAAGCGGCGTCGCAAAGCGCGGCGGGCACTCCTGCAAGAGCGCGACGTCCCACTCGGCGGCGGCGAGCAGCTTGGCGAACTCGGCGACCAGCTCGCGGTTGACCTGTACGTGGGTCCCATTCCGCTCCGCGATCCCCAGCAATCGCGAGCGCCAGGTGAAGAGGGCGGGGTCAGGTGGGAAGTCGCGGCCGTGGAAGAGGTTCCAGCTGACGGCGGTGAATTCCACCGCCGTAGTATCCGCTGCTTGAAGCGCGACTTCCTCACAGGCGAAGAGCTGGGTGCTTTCGAGCTCGGCAAGCTGCTCGACCGCGCCGCGGCGCTGAAGGCCGGGCGTGGGGAGCGCCTCGGCGCCGACTCGCTGGCCGGGCGCAGCATCGCGCTCGTCTTCGACAAGCCCTCGACCCGCACGCGGATCTCCTTCGAGGTGGGGGTCGCCGAGCTCGGCGCCAACCCGATCATGCTGCGGGGCGGCGAGATGCAGTTGTCGCGCGGGGAGTCGGTGGCCGATACCGCCCGGGTGCTCTCGCGCTACGTCGACGCGATCGTGATCCGCTCCGGCTCGCACGAGGCGGTCGCCGAGCTCGCCGCCGGCGCCGAGGTCCCGGTCGTCAACGCGCTCACCCCGCTGCACCACCCTTGCCAGGCGCTTGCCGACCTGCTCACCATGCGTGAGCGCCGCGGCGACCTTGCGGGGCAGCGCCTCGCCTACGTCGGCGACGGCAACAACGTCGCTCGCTCGCTGACGATCGCCGGTGAGCTGGCCGGGGTCGAGGTCGTCGTCGCTGCGCCCCCCGGCTATCAGTTGGAGGAAGGGCACGAGGCGAAGCTGACCGCCGACCCGCGCGACGCAGCGGCCGGCGCCGACGCGATCTACACCGATGTCTGGGTCAGCATGGGCGACGAGGCCGAGGCAACGCGACGGCGCGCCGATCTGGCCCCGTTCCGGATCGACGCCGACCTGCTCGCCGCTGCCAAGGACGAGGCGATCGTGCTCCACTGCCTGCCCGCCCACCCCGGCGAGGAGATCACCGCCGAGGTGCTCTACGGGGAGCGCTCCGCCGTTTGGGATCAGGCCGAGAACCGCCTGCACGCCCAGAAGGCCCTGCTCGAGATGCTGCTCGCCGGCTGAGATGTACCCCGAGATCAACATCGGCCCCCTCACCCTTCAGACCTTTGGGCTGATGTTTGCGCTTGCCTTCCTCGCCGCCGGTGCCTTGATTGCCAAGCGTCTGAAGGAGATCGGCAAGCCGATTGACTGGGCCTACGAGATGGGTTTCGCCGCGCTGATTGGCGGCGTCGTCGGCTCGCGCATCTACTTCGTCGTGCAGAACTACGACAGCGTCAAGGACGACCTGATCGGCAACCTCTTCTCCGGCTCGGGATTGGTCTGGTACGGCGGCGCGATCGGCGGCGCCCTGGCGGTGCTGGCCTGGGCCTGGTACCGCGACTTCCTCGGCTTCACCCTGCTCGACCTCGCCGCCCCGGCGCTTGCGCTCGGCTACGCGATCGGGCGTTGTGGCTGCCAGCTCTCCGGTGACGGCGACTACGGCAAGCCCTGGGATGGGCCCTGGGCGATGTCGTATCCAGATGGCACGGTGCCGACCGACCGCACCGTTCACCCGACGCCGATCTACGAGACGCTGGCGATGGGCCTCGGCGCTTGGATCCTCTGGCAACTGCGCGACCGCTTTCGCGCCGGTGTCCTCTTCGCGATCTACCTGATCTACGCCGGGGCCGAGCGCTTCGCGGTCGAGTTCCTGCGCCGCAACAGCGAGGCCGCGCTCGGACTGACCACCGCCCAGTTCGAGAGCTTGGGAATGATGGCGATCGGGGCGGTGTGGATCCTCGCCGTGCGGCGCCGACACGGTAGCCTTGCGACCGTGTCTTCCACCGAACCGATCAGACCCGTAGCGGGGCTGTAGCTGTGGAAGCCCAGACGGAGGGAGCGCCGCAGGCGGCGAGTGCCGCAGAGGTTCTGGCGCAGGCAACCGAGTCGATCGCGGCGGCTGGCTGCGAGACACCGGAGTCCGACGCGAAGCATTTAGTCGCCAAGGCCCTCTCGGTACGTGTTGACGAGCTCGAGCTCGATGGCACCACAGTGGTCAGCGCCGAGGCCCGGGAGGAGATCGAACGCTACGTCGCCCGCCGCCGCGAGCGCGAGCCGCTCGAGTACATCCTCGGCAGCTGCCGCTTCCGAGAGATTGAGATCGCCGTCGACGAGCGGGTGCTGATCCCGCGGCGCGAGACCGAGTTGCTGGTTGCGATCGGAGCCGAGCTGCCCAAGGGTGCCCGCGTGCACGAGGTCGGCACCGGCTCCGGGGCGATCGCCCTGGCCCTGCTCAGCGAGCGGCCCGATCTGCGCGTCACCGCCTCCGACCTCTCGCCGGAAGCTGCTGAGAGGGCTCGCGAGAACGCCCAGCGGCTGGGCGTGGCGCTCGAGGTCACCGTCGCCCACGGAATTCCCGATCACGTCGAGGAAGTCGATCTGCTGATCGCCAACCTTCCCTACATAACCACCACCTCGATCGACGAGCGTTCGCCCGAGATCCGCCGCGAGCCGAAGATCGCCGTCCAGGGCGATGAGGCTGAGGGCGACAGCGGCGAGGACGGCCTCGACATCATCCGCGGCCTGATCGAGGAAACGCCGACTGGTTGGCGGATGGCGTTGGAGCACGACACCCATCACGGTCCGGCGATGCGCGAGCTGCTGCGCGAGGCCGAGACGCGCACCGACTACCGGGGCGACGAGCGGGTCACGGTCGGCCTGGCGCCATGAGCGAGGGAGCACCCGCGAAGGCCGAGCCTTCGCAGGGCTCAACCGAGAGCGTTCGCAGGGAGAAGCTCGAGCGGCTGCGGGCGGAAGGGATCGAGCCGTACCCTCGGGAGGGCTTCCCCGACCGCGACAAGATCTCGGCGATCCACGAGGCGCACGATCCCGAGCAACTCGAGGAGGGCAAGCAGGCCGGGTTCTCCTACCGGATCGCCGGCCGCGTGGTTGGGCGCCGTGGGCACGGCAAGACGATCTTCCTCGACATCCGTGACCTGACCGGCTCGATTCAGGCCTACGCCCGGGTCGACGCCATTGGCGAGGAGGCCTTCGGCCGGATCGACGCGCTCGACATCGGCGACACGGTCGGGATCGAGGGCGACCTCTACGTGACCAAGCGCGGCCAGCTGGCGCTGGCGGTGCGCGAGTGCACGATGCTGGGCAAGGCGCTGCGCGACCCGCCCGATCTCTTCCACGGCATCTCCGACCCCGAGGTCCGCTACCGCCAGCGCGAGCTCGACCTGATGGCGAACGAGGACTCGCGCAAGAACTTCGCGATGCGGGCGAAGCTGGTCGCGGCAATTCGCACCTATCTCAACGAGCGCGACTTCGTCGAGGTCGAAACGCCGATCCTGCAGACCCTCGCCGGCGGCGCGGCGGCGCGCCCGTTCAGCACCCATCACCACGCGCTCAACCGCGAACTGTTCCTGCGTACCGCGACCGAGCTCTACCTGAAGCGGGCGATAGTCGGCGGCTTCGAGAACGTCTACGAGTTGAGCAGGTTCTTTCGCAACGAGGGCATCTCGCCCAAACACAACCCCGAGTTCACGATGCTCGAGTGGTTCCTCAGCTGCGCCGGCTACGACGGCGTGATGACCTTCGCCGAGCAGATGATCTCGACCGTGGTCGAGCAGGTGCTGGGGACGACGGTGGTCGAGCGCGGCGGTCAGAAGATCGACTTCAAGGCTCCGTGGAAGCGGATCACCCTGCGCGACGCGATCCGCGACGAGGCCGGCGTCGACATCCTCAGCGCGAGCCGCGAGGAGCTGGTCGAGTTGCTGGGGGAGGACGTCGCCCCGGACGCGGACTGGGCCTGGATCGTCGATGAGATCCAGGGCAAGCTGATCGAGCCGAAGCTGGTCCAGCCAACCTTCCTCGTCGACCTGCCGCGCGAACTATGGCCGACCGTCAAGCCAGTGCCCGAGCATCCGGATCTTTTGGGCGAGGCCTTCGACGGAGTCGTCGACGGGATGGAGATCATCGGCGGTGGCACCGATACGAACGATGCGGACATGCAGCGCGAGAACTTCGTGCGCCAGCGCCAGCGCCGCCACCCCGAGAGCGAAGAGGCGCCCTATCCAAGCGACGACGAGTTCGTGCGGGCGCTCGAGTACGGGTCGCTGCCCGCGGGTGGCTCGGGCATCGGCATCGATCGCCTGACGATGATCCTCGCCGACGCCGAGAACCTCCGCGACGTCATCCTCTTCCCCTCGATGCGCCAGTCCCAGGAGGACTAGAGCGCCGAGTGCAGCAGGCCGCCGTCGATGGGGATGACGGTGCCGGTGATGTAGGCGGCTCGCTCGGAGCAGAGGAAGGCGACGAGGTCGCCGTACTCCTCGGGGCGGCCGAGGCGGCCGGCGGGGACTTCGTTGCGAGCGGCGACTTCGGCGCCCTTCAGTGAACCGTCGGCATCGGCGAGCCGTTCGGTCGCAAAGCGGCCGGTGGCGACGGTGTTGACCGTGATCCCGTCGCCGGCGACCTCGCGCGAGAGCGTCTTGAGGAAGCCGACCGCTGCCATGCGGTGGGCGTTGGAGAGGTTGAGGCCGGGGATCGGCTCACGGTTTGAGATGGAACCGACGTTGACAATTCGTCCCCAGCCGCGCTCGCGCATATCCGGCACGATGGCGCCGGCGAGCACCCGCGGCGCGAGGACTAGGGAACGGTAGGCGGCCTCCCAGTCGTCGCGCTCGTGGTCGAGGCTGCCACCGAATGGCGGGCCGCCGGTGTTGGTGACGAGGATGCTCAGTGGCCCGAGCTTCTCCTCGACCTCAGCAGGAAGGGCGGCAATGCGATCGAGGTCCGAGGTGTCGGCGACGAATGGCGTTGCTGCCGCGCCGATCTCTGCCTTCGCTTCCTCCAGTTTCTCCAGCGAGCGACTGGCGATCGCGACCTTTGCTCCCTCGCTCGCCAGTGTCGCCGCGACCGCCCGGCCGATGCCGCGGCTGGCGCCCATCACCAGCGCGACGCGACCCTCCAGCCCGAGGTTCATGTCTCTAGCTTGAGGCCGGTTTCGCGCTCGGAGACCTGCCAGAGCTTCTCGATCGCACGACTGTTGCCGGGGCGCAGCACCGGCTTGCGCACCGGTGGGCCGTTGGTGACGAACAGCGGCCCGTAGAACTCGCCGCTCTTGGCCTTCGGGTCGGTCGCCGCCCGTAGCTGCGAGAGCGCCCCCTCGGCGGGAGACATGCCGACGTTGCGTGCGAGGGTCAGGAAGAAGCGCTGGGAGAGGCCGCCATCGGTCTCCTCGACACTTACCGCCTGCAGCTCGGTGTTGGAGAGCCCGGGATGGGTGATCAGGCTGGCGGCGGACTTGCCGGCCTTGCTGAGCAGGCGATGCAGGCCGAGGCCGAAATGGAAATTGGCCAGCTTGGCTTGGTTGTAGGCGCGCCAGGGCCCGTAGCGGCCATCCAGGTTGGGATTCTCGGGATCGACCGCGCGGCCCATGTGGTGGGCGGAGCTGGTGACGGTGACGATCCGCGCCGCTTGCGCCCGCAACAGGGCGGGCAGCAGCCGCGCGGTGAGGGCGAAGTGGCCGAGGTGATCGACGCCGAGCTGCATCTCGAAGCCATCGGCGGTGCGGCGCTCGGGAATGCCCATCACGCCGGCGTTGTTGATCAAGAGGTCGACGGTCTGATGCTCGGCGAGGATCCGCTCCGCCGCTTTCTGCACGGAGTCCAGCGAGCCGAGGTCGAGGGGGACCAGCGTCAGCCGCGCCTCGGGCACGCTGCCACGGATTCGCTCCATCGCCTCCGCGGCCCGCTCCTGGTTGCGCGCAGCCATCACCACGTCGGCACCGGCCGCAGCCAGCGCTCGCGCGGTCTCCAAGCCAAGCCCACCGTTGGCGCCTGTAACGACGGCCGTGCGGCCGCTCTGGTCGGGGATGTCGCTCTCGGCCCAGCTCACAGCGTCGCTTTCAAGTCAGCGTTCATTGGAGCTCAGGCTATCCAGGCGGAAATCGATCGCGCAGAGGTAGGCGAAGAGGCCGACTGCAATCAGCGCCCCCAACCAGTGCTGGCCGATCAGCACGGCAAGCAGGCTGACGATCCCTGCCAGCACCGCCCGCACCAGCGTTGGCTCTGGCTCCAGACCGACGACCCTGGCCGTCAGCCAAGCGCAGCCAAACCAGGCCAGGGGTCCCACCAGCCAACCCCAGGCCTCGAAGAAACCACGGGAGAAGATCACCCCGAGCAGCAGCGACAGCAGCGCCACCGCAATCAGCTGCACAAGCGCCACCCGCCAGAAGACTTCGAATCTCACGGCCGGAGTCTCCCATTCCCAAGACCGCGCCACCTCCTCGCCGCGTGTGTTCCATAATCAGAGCGATGCGCCTGGGCGGTTAGCTCAGTTGGGAGAGCACCTGCCTTACAAGCAGGGGGTCGGCGGTTCGAGCCCGTCACCGCCCATTGGGATAGAGATGCCGACCGGTCCTTAACATGGATTCATGACAAGGTTCGCTAAATTTGCTCGAGGGTCTACGGGAGGGGAAGGTTTATGAAGAAGAGGATCGCTGTCGTAGCAACGCTGGTCGTGGGGATGCTCGTCGTCGCCGCGACGGCTAGTGCGTTCAAGGTCCACTTGGTGATCGGCAACCTCGTGCTCGATGCCGAAGGCGACTTTGCGCCGAAGGCGCTGCCGAAGCGCGTAAATGCCCCGATTACGACGCACGGTGGCGGCACGCTCTCAACCACGACGGGCGAATTGCCACCGATCCTCGACAAATTCGTGCTCGAATTCGACAAGCACGGTGCCCTTGATACGACCGGGCTCCCCGTTTGTGTCAAAAGCAAGCTGATCGCCACCGACGTGCCCGCCGCTCGCAGAGCCTGCGGCCCCGCGACCGTAGGCCAAGGCTTCGGCAGCGCAGTGGTGGCGTTCCCCGAACAGGGAAGGATCAAGGTCGGCTCCCCGATTACCCTCTTCAACGGCCCGAAGAAGGGCGCGAACGACACGATCATCGCCCATGCCTACCTCGCTAACCCCGTATCGGCAACCTTCATCGTCCCGATCGTGATCGAAAAAATTCACCGCGGCGTCTTCGGTTATCGCGTCAACGTCAAAATCCCCAAGATCGCCGGCGGCTATGGCCACCCGATCTCCGGCGAAGCCAAAGTCGGCCAGAAATGGACCTACAAGGGCAAGAAACACAGCTACATCAACGCTCGCTGTGAAACCGGTCACTTCGTAGTCCACGGCGAATTCAGCTTCAAAGGTGGACCGGAAGAAACGCCTGCCCAGGCGGAAGCGGCGAAAAGCGTGTTCCGCGCCAACTTCGTGCTGCCGTGCAAGGTGAGGGGCTAGGCGGGGGGCGCACGTGCGGCTGAGCGCGAACAAGCTCTTCGCGATCGGCCTGCTTGCCGTGGCGGCGCTGGTCCTGGCCGCCTCGGCGGGCGCCGTACGAGATGTCGAAAAGGTGGAAATCATTGCCGGCGATCTCAAGATCGTCGGCCGCGGAGGCTTCAAGCCGGAAACGCTGCCCAAGCACCACGACGCCCCGATCAAGATCTACGGCGGGGGCAAGGTCTCGACGATCTCCGGCGACCTGCCGCCGATTCTCGACACCCTCGAATTTGAATTCGACAAACACGGCCACGTCGACACGACCGGGATCGAAGTCTGCACGGCGGGCAAACTGCAGGCGACGACCGTGCCGGCGGCTCGCAAAAACTGCCCGAACGCGATCGTCGGCAAGGGCTTCGGCCGGGCGACCGTCGCCTTCCCGGAACAGGCCTACATTCCCGTCTCCTCGCCGATCACGGCCTTCAACGGGCCGAAGAAGAACGGCAACGACACGCTCCTCTTCCACGCCTACACCACGGTGCCCGTTGCCACCACCTTCATCGTTCCGGTCGTGATCGAAAAAATCCACAACGGCATCTACGGCTACCGGGTGAAAGCGAAAATCCCCAAGATCGCCGGTGGCTACGGACACCCGATCTCCGGGCGCCTGACGGTCGATCGCAAAACGAGGGTCAAGGGCAAGCTGCACAGCTACGTCAACGCCCGCTGCGAACTCGGCCGTCTGCAGGCGCGGGGCAAATTCGTCTTCAAAGACGGCACTCGCCTGGCGGGCACCTTCTTCCGGCCCTGCAAAGCGATCCCCGGCACCTAGGCCGAAGCCGGCCGGCGTGCAGGCGTGCGTGGCCGTAGCCGGCGCGGCGTTCAGGCGCCGGCGTGCAGCTGCGGCGTGCGGGTGCCGCCGCGCTGGTGCTCGGTCTTGCTGACCACGTCGAAGAAGACGTCGTTGCGGCCGCGGCGCATCTTGCGCGGGAAGTAGTGCCGGGCGCGGCGGTGGGTCGCGGTCATCGCCCGGAAGGTCCTCTCGTGGGCGCCGCTCCAGCGAATGCCGAAGATCTCCCGCACTCGCGGTGGCAGGGTGCCCTTAATGATGTGGTTCTGGGCGACGATGTTGCCGCGCGCCGCCCGCGGCACCGGCTGCTCGAAGGCAACCAGCGGCGCCATCTCGAGGCCGTGCGCGGTTGCCTGCAGGTCGGGCGAGGAGAGCCGCTCGTCCCACCAGGCGCGGAACTCGCGGTAGCTGCCGGGGACGTCGTTGCGGGGCAGGCCGAAGAGCTCGCCGAAGCGGATGTAGTCCTGCCAGAGGTCCTCGCGCTCGTCCGCGCTCAGCGGTCGCACCATCGTCTCGTACATCGCCCGCCCGGAGTCGGCGATTACCGCCAGCGTCCACAGCATCAGCTCGGGGTCGAAGGCGGAGTAGGAGGCACCGGCGGGGTGGACTCCGGCCGGCTCGGGCAACGTGCCCTTGACCCGCTCGTGCAGGCGGTGGACGACGGCCAGGGCTTTGTCGGCTTCCTCGCGGGTGCCGAGCAGGATCGTCTCCTGGATCTTGGCGGTGCGGGCGAGGCGCTGGAAGGGACGGTTTTCCGAGCGCGTGCTCATCATCGTGCCGGTGTAGGTGAGCGGCTCGAGGGCGCCGATCAACAGCGCCCGCTGGCCGTAGAGCAGGCCGACCGAGCGCTCGCCGTGGACCATCCGCGCGATCGAGCGACCGGGCGGGAAGTAGTGGGAGTCGGGGTCTGTCGGGAGCGCCATCGTTGCCGTAGATGCTACTTCGGCTCCGGCGCCTCCGAGGAAAGCGTGGCCACGGCGCGATCGAACATGCCGGAGCGCGAAGGGATGTGCAGCTCGTGCGCGGCGAAGATCTCGTCCAGATCCTCGCGGGTGAGGGTCTCGCGCTCGAGCGCGTTGGCGGCGAGGTTGTCGAGGCATTCGCGGTTGCTGGCAAGCAGGGCGAGGGCGCGGCGGTGGGCTTCGCGGGCGAGGATCATCGCCGCCCGGTCGACGTCGCGGCGGGTCTGGTCGGAGACGGCGTAGTCGCCGGTCGGCAGCGCGATCGGCGGTGCGCCGTCGGCGTCGATCGCCACGCCCATGCCGAATTCAGCCGCCATCTGCTTGCAGACGGCGTGCACGCGGGAAAGGTCGTCAGCGGCACCGGAGTAGGAGTTGCCGAACACCTCTTCCTCAGCGGCGCGGCCGCCGAGCAGGGTGACGACCTCGTCGAGCAGCTCGTCGCGTGACTTCAAGTAGGTGTCTTCCTCGGGCGAGTGGCCGACGAAGCCAAGCGCCGGGCCGCGGGGGACGATGCTGAGGATCTCCGGCGGGTCGAGGCCGAGCAGCCGCCGGCAAAGCGCGTGACCGGCCTCATGGTAAGCGACAATGCGGCGCTCCTTTTGGTTCAGCCGCCGCGCCTGCTGGGAGCCGACGGACTGCCGCAGCAGCGCCTCGTCGAGGTCCTCGCGGGCCGTCGCGTCGCGCCCGGCGCGGCCGGCGATGATCGCCGCCTCGTTGAGCGAGTTGGCGAGCTGGGCACCGGTCATCCCCGTGGTCTTGCGGGCAACGTCCCTGAGGTCAAGGTCCTCGGCAAGCGGCTTGCCCTTGGCGTGGGTGCGCAGGATTGCCTCGCGCCCCTCGCGGTCGGGCGGTGAGACCAGCACCTGACGATCGAAGCGACCCGGTCGCAACAGCGCCTTGTCGAGCTTGTCGACGTAGTTGGAGGCAGCGATGACGATCACCGTGCCGGGATCGCGCTCGAAACCGTCGAGCTCGACCAGCAGCTGATTGAGCGCCTGCTCGCGCTCACTAGAGCCACCATCGCCGCCTCCACCACTACGCGCTCCACCGACCGCATCGAGCTCGTCGATGAAGATCACCGCGCGGCCGGACTTGCGCGCCTCCTTGAACAGCCGCCTGATGCGGGCGGCACCCCTCCCCACGAACATCTCCACGAAGCTCGATCCCGAGGCGGCGAAGAAGTCGACGCCGGCCTGCGCGGCCACGGCCCGCGCCAGCATCGTCTTGCCGGTCCCGGGAGGACCGAAGAGCAGCACCCCGCGCGGTGGCTGGGCGCCGAGGGTGGCGAAGCGCTTGGGATCGCGCAGCCACTCGGCGACGTCCATCAGCTCGTCCTTGGCGGCGTCGACGCCCTGCACGTCGTCCCAGAGCACCGGCGCCGTCTTGCTCGCCTTCACCGTCTCCGGCTTGGTCGTGCCCATCGTCGTCCGCATCAGCTTGAAGAAGACGAAGAGCAGCATCGCCATGAAGACCACCCCGAAGACCGGGTACCAGTCGAAAGCGAATTCCTGAATTTGGGTGGTGGTCAGGCCGAGCGTCACGTTGTCTGGTCCCGTCGTCGAGGAGAAGTACTAGTCCTCAGAACTAACGATGGAGTGTGGGCACAAAGCGCACGCACTCCAATCGCATATGCGTCCAGAGCGTGCCTGGGGGCTAAAGGTCGCGGGGTGCGACGACGCCGCTTTGCAGCGCCCGCTCGACCAGGGCGACGCGCTTGCGGTTCTGCGGCAGGTCCTCCAGTTCGAGCTTCTCGAAGAGGGCACGCATGTGGGTCTTGACCGCGTCGACGCTGAGGTGGAGCTCCTCGGCGATCGCCTGGTTGGTTGGCGGTGTGGCGAAGGCGGAACCGTCCTTGAAGGGACGGCAGAGGGCAAGGAGGATGCGGCGCTGGCCGGGCGAGATCGCCGCCGCCGCGAGCATCTCGCTTGCGACGACGGTCGCTTCCGGTGCCGACTCGCCGGGGCGGCGGAAGAGGACCGTGGTGCGGCCGAAGCGCAGGGTGTCGCCGTCGCGCAGGTGCTTGCGGCCGTTCACGCGCTCAGCGCCGACGAAGGAGCCGTTGCGGGAGAGGCCGTCGTCGAGCAGCGTGCACTCGCCGGCCACCACCTCGATCTGGGCGTGCAGGGCCGAGACCTCCTCGTCCCAGTCGATGCGCAGCCCCGCGGCCTCGCCGCGGCCGACCCAGAGCTCGGCCGTGCCCTCCTCGATCGTGACGATCCGTTGCTCGCCCTCGCCGTCACGCAGGACGAGGAAGGGCCGCCCGCCCCGTTCGGCCTCGATCTGCGCCTTCAGCTCGGCGGCGCTGGTCTGTCGCGGCTCGGCGTTCATAGCCGCTGATCCTAAGACCATCGCCCACCCGCTCCGCTGTGCCTTTGCCTCGCTATCCCACGCAAAGGCACAGCGGAGAAACCGCGATTTGCTCCCCTGTTCCTTTCCCTCGTTATGCGGCGATAGCGAACAGCGCAGGGGTGAGGGAGTCCACCCCTTGGGGGTCTGGGAGGTGCGGCTGAGCCGGGCGAGGGTGTCTCCACAAGGCACTCAGCCCGCCAAACAGACCAAAGGAGATTCAAATGACCCGCAATCGCACCGCCCAGAAGATCGCCCACCGCACCGGCCTCGTGGCCGCCGTTGCCAGTCTCGCCCTCGCCGTCGTCCCCGCCGCGGGCCAGGCCAAGGCGCCGGTCAAGTTCGGCGCCATGCTCAACTCGAAGGTTCAGCCGTCCAACTCGCTGCCGGGCCTTACCTGCAACGGGCCTGAAACGGCGCTCGAGGCCTGCACGATGGTCCTCAACGAAGCCTATGGTCGCCCGGGTGGCGGCGAGTTCGCGCCGAAGACCGGCACGATCAAGAAGCTCCGGCTGATCGCCGGCGGCCCCGGCAGCTTCCGCCTGATGGCGGTGAAGAAGATCAACGGCACCGACGCGATCGCCAAGCGCTACGGCCAGAGGATCAACTACATCGGCCAGTCCGAATCGGCCGAAGAAGAAGGCGACTATCGGGTCGAGTCCTTCCCGGTCAACATGAAGATCAAGAAGGGCGAGCAGTTGGCGCTGCGCGGCAGCATCACCTCGATGATCCGTTGTTCCTCGGGCGGCGACAACACCCTGATCTACACGCCACCACTGTTCCTCGGCGGTTACTTCACCCCGGCCAGCGACACCGACGGCTGCTGGCTGCTGATGGAGGCAGTGATCAAGTAGCGGCCCCGGCGGCTCTCAGGTGCGTTCGACCTGGGAGCCGCCGACGATCGCCTCGGTGCCGTCGTCGCCGAAGACGATCCAGGCCTTGTTACCGCCGTCGTAGTCCGGTGCCCAGAGCTTCAGCGTCGCCGGGCGGCCCCAGACGGTGACGTCCTCGGAGCCGGTCTCGGCCTCGCCGCGCCAGATCTGTACGAAGGGGTTGCCCTCGCGCTCGGCGCCGATCGTCGTCGGCTCGCGGTGGCCGGGGTGGACGACGGTCTCCGGGTGCAGCTCCATCAGCTTCATCACGGAGGAGCGCAAATCGTCGATGCCGCTGGCGCCCGGCGCCATCGTGCCGCCGACCGTGCCCTTGAAGAGGACGTCGGCGGTGAAGACATCGCTGCCGTTGACGAGGAAGGCGACGTGGCCGGAGGCGTGGCCCGGGGTCGAAATCGCTTCGATCTCCAGGTTGCCGGTGCTCAGCGTCCCGCCGTCGGCGATCGTCTCGGAGACCTCGTCCTCGATTTCGGCCAGGGCCTCGGCGTGCGCCACCATCGGCACCCCGCCGAGCCGCTCGCGCGCCGCAGCCAGGCCGGCGATGTGATCGGCGTGCGGGTGGGTGATCAGGATGTGGGTGATCTCGATCCCGTCCTGCTCGGCGCGCTCGAGCAGCGGCCCGAGGTCGTCGTTGCCGTCGATCAGCACCCCCTTCCCGCCAGCTTCGTCGGCGACGAGGTAGGCGTTGGACAGCCACTGCGGGTTCTCGGTCCTCTCGACGATCAAGCGCGTCTCCTTCCGGGGACTGAACTGCTCACGGTTGGGCGGGACTTGGAACTCTCCCAGACTCGACTCCTCAGCGGAGGGGATCAGGCACCGACCGGTGCAGCGCTACCCGCCAGCAGCGTCTCGGCGACCAACTCTGGGTCGTCCCAGGTCGGCGTGTGGCCGACCGCGGGCAGGGTGAGGTAGCGAGCGCCGGCCGGGCGGCGCTCGGGCCGTGGTGGGCCGACGAGGCGGTCGAGCTCGCCCCAGGCGAGGGTCACCGGGATCTGCGGGTAGTCGGTCGGGTCGAAGACGTGGGTGCGCATCGCCCGGTTGGCGCCGTCGTAGCCGTTGGCGTCGATCCAGCCGAGCACCAGGCGGCGCCCGGCCGCGGCGGGGATGCGCTCGGGGTGGGCGGCGAAGGTGGCGAGGGCTCGCTCCCGCACCCGGCGGCTGTACAGGGCGACCGCAACGAGCGGGCGCAGGCGCCGGGCCCAGAGGCGCGGGTTGCTGCGCCGCTCGCCGATCGGCGCCCGCCAGAGGCCGGCGGGGGAGATCGCGGTGACCGAGGCGGCCCAGCCCGCCCGTCCCATCTCCAGCGCAACCCAGCCGCCGAGCGAGTTGCCGGCGACGTGGGGCCGCTCGATCCCCAGCTCGAGGCAGCGCTCGTGCACCGCCGCCGCCAGGTTGGCGGCGCTCGGCTCGACCTGGGCGGCGAGCGGCGGCGCGTCGCCGAAGCCCGGCAAGTCGATCGCCAGCGGCTCGCGCTCGGCCTCGAGCAGCTCGATCACCGGCGCCCAGATCTCCTTCGAGCCGCCGAGGCCGTGGAGCAGCAGCAGCGGCTCGCGCCGCTCTTCGCTCACCGCCACTCCGGCTTCGCCAGCAGCAGCTGCACGTCGCCGATGCGGCGCTCGCGGAAGCCCGCCTCCGAGGAGCAGAGGTAGAACTCCCAGAGGCGGCGGAAACGCTCGTCGTAGCCGCGAGCGCGCAGCCGCTCCCAGGTGGCGAGGAAGCGCTGGCGCCAGCTGGCGAGGGTGGGTGGGTAGTGCGCGGTGATGTCGTCCATCCATACCTCACGCATGTCGGTGACGCGAGCCAGGCAGTCGGCGATCAGCTGCTTAGAGGGCAGGCAGCCGCCGGGGAAGACGTGGGTGTTGGCGAAGCTGCGGGCGCCCTTCTCGGCCTCGTAGAGGCGGTCGTCGATCGTGATCGCCTGCAGCAGCATCAGGCCGTCGGGGCTGAGCAGCTCGCTGCAGCAGTGGAAGTAGTCGTCGAAGTGGCGCCAGCCGACCGCCTCGATCATCTCCACTGAGACCAGGCGGTCGTAGCGGCCGTGCAGGTCGCGGTAGTCCTCCATCAGCACCTCGACCCGGTCATCCAGCCCGGCCTCGGCGACCCGGCGGCTGGCCAGCTCGTGCTGGGCGGGGGAGATCGTCGTCGTCGTCACCCGGCAGCCGTGCTCGCGGGCGGCGTGGATCGCCAGCCCACCCCAGCCGCTGCCGATCTCCAGCAGGTGGTTCTCGGGCCCGAGCCGCAACTCCTCGCAGATCCGCCGCAGCTTCGCCAGCTGCGCCTGCTCGAGGCTGGCGCCGGGGCGGGGGAAGTAGGCGCAGGAGTAGAGCATCTGCTCGTCGAGGAAGGAGGCGAAGAGGTCGTTGCCGAGGTCGTAGTGGGCGGCGATGTGCTTGCGTGCTTTGACGCGGGTGTTGTCGGGGACGAGGCCGCGGATCCGGTGGGCCCAGCCGCGCGGCCTAGCGACGGCGCCGCGGACGCCGCCGGTCTCGCTCAGCTCGCGGGCGGCGATGCGGATCAGCGCGACCAGGTCGTCGGTCTCCCAGAGGCCGTCGACGTAGGTCTCGCCGAGGCCGACGCTGCCGTGCAGGGCGCCGCGCCAGGCGGCCGGGTCGCGGATCGTGAGCGTCGCCCGCAGCTCGGCGTCGGCCGGCCCGAAGCTGCGTTCGCGGCCTGCTTCGATCAAGTCGATGCGGCCGTTGCGGAGGCGGCGCAGCGCCTGCGAGACGGCGGTGCGGGCGAGCTGGTCCCTCATGGCGAGAGGAAGCCCTTCGGCTTGCGACCCTCGGGGTGGGGGAAGTAGCGCGCGCCCTTCAGCTTCAGCCGCAGCGACTGGGCGTAGATCTTGGCGACGGTCTGCAGCGACATCGCCGGGTAGCGGGCCAGCATCCCGGCTAGGCGGGCGCGGCTGAGCTCGTGACGGCGCAGCGAGAGGGTGGCGTCAAAGGCCTTGTCACTCGTGTCGACTGAAACGTTTTGTGCCTCTGATGAGGGGTCAGCGCGTTGCAGCGGGCGGGACTCGATGTGGACGCTGAGGCGCTCACCGGGTTCGCTGGCGCGGAAGGCGTAGGTCTGGTCCATCCCCATCAGCGGGGAGACGTGAAGGGTCTTGTCGAGCTCGTCGGTCAGCACGGCCCCGCGGCGCGATCCGCGCGCCAGGACATAAGGGTGACGCTCGCCCCAGGGGATGTTGTTGACGTCGGCCACGACCGCTTCTACCCACTCCCCGGTGAGGTCGAAGCAGTAGTAGAAGCTGACCGGGTTGAAGGCGTGGCCGAGGTAGCGCAGGTTGGCGAGCAGGCGCACCGGTCCGCGTGGGCGGCTGCCGGTCTGCGCCTCGACCGCGTCGCGGGCGCACTCGGCCAGCGAGCGGTCGGAGTCGCCCATGAAGTCGGCGCGGCGGAAGCGCGCGGGCGCGGCGCGGCGGGCCGAGAAGAACGGGTAGGGGTCGAGCACCCCGGGCAGCTCCTCCAGGTCCAGGTACATGAGGAAGAGTCGGTAGCGGAAGCAGTGCTCGACCGGCTCGAAGCGGCGGTGTCGCACCCAGCCCTCGTATACCGCCGAGGCGCTCATGCGGCCACCGCCTCGGTTGCGCTCGCCGCGACCGCGGGGGCGATCCGCTCGCAGGCGCGGAGCGCGCTGACCACGCCGTCCTCGTGGAAGCCCCAGCCCCAGTAGGCGCCGCAGTAGTGGGTGCGGCGCACGCCGCTGATCTCGCCGTGCTGGGCCTGCGCGGCGACGCCGGCGGCGGTGTAGACGGGGTGCTCGTAGCTGAAGCGGCGCAGCACCTTCTCCGGGTCGATCGCCTCGCCGCGGTTGAGCGTGAGCAGGTACTCGCGGTCGGCGCGCAGTTGCTGCAGGTTGTTCATCCAGTAGGTGACGGTGCTGCGCTCGCTGGCCGGCTCGGTGAGGTGGAAGTTCCAGCTCGCCCAGGCGCTGCGCCGGCGCGGCAGCAGCGCGGCGTCGGTGTGGAGCACGGCCTCGTTGCGCTGGTAGGGGATCGCGCCGAGGATCTCGCGCTCGGCCTCGCTGGGGTCGGCGAGCATCGCCAGCGCCTGGTCGGAGTGGGCCGCGATCACCACCTGGTCGAAATCCTCGCTCTCGCAGCCCTCGGCGGCGATCCGCACGCCGTCGTCGAGCCGCTCGATGCTGCGCACCGGCGCTCGCAGTCGGATGCGATCGCGCCAAGGCTCGGTGATCGCCTTGACGTAGCTGCGCGAACCGCCCTCCACGGTGCGCCAGCGCGGCCGGTCGCGCAGGCTGAACATGCCGTGGTTGTCGAAGAACTCGGCCATAAAGCTGGCCGGGAAGTTCCACATCTGCTCCGGGTCCGCCGACCAGACCGCCGAGGCCTGGGGCACGATCAGGCGCTCGATGAAGTGTTGGGAGAAGCCGCGCTGCTCCAACCAGTGGCCGAGCGAGGGCGCGGTGCCGTTCATCCCGATCAACGCCTGCGCCTCGCGGTTGAAGCGGCGCCAGTCGCGCAGCATGCCGAGGAAGGAGGGGCTGAGCAGGTGGGCTGGGCGGGCGAAGATGCCGCGCGGCGTGCCCGAGTACTCGAACTCGCCGCGGCCGTCGGAGACCGAGAAGCCCATGTGGGAGGGCTGGCTGGGGACCTCGAGCTGCTCCAGCAGCCGTTCGAAGTTGGGGTAGTTGCGGTCGTTGAAGACGATGAAGCCGGTGTCGATCCAGTGGCTGCCGGCCTCGCTCTCGACCTCGACCGTGTGCGAGTGCCCACCGACCCGCTCGCCGGCCTCGTAGACGACGATCTCGTGCTCGCGGTGGAGGAGATGGGCAGCAACGAGGCCCGAGATGCCGGTTCCGACGATCGCAATCTTCATCGCCCCGTCTATACGAGTGCCGGAGGGCTTTGGATGAATTCGCCAAACGCGCGTCGCGATGCGGCTCCAGACTGCCGTGGCCAGTTTCGGTACGTCAATGGTATGGCGGTTTCTTTGCTCGCGGCCAGATCGCCGCTACCGTGTCCCCAGTTGAGTGAAGAAACCCTTCTGCGGCGCCAAATCCCGCCCAGTTCTCTTCACGTCACCGTTCCCGCAATGTCCCTCCCCGCGTACATGTCAGCCCCTGCCTGCGTCCACGAGATAAGGCCCGGTCCCGCTCCGTGAGCGGGCGCCCGGCGGGGGCGCTTGCGGGCATAGCCATGACCACGCTTCTCCTGGCGGTCCCGGGAGGGGCCGTCGCCGAGCGTCCCAATCCGGGCGTCTCGCTCGAGGTGCCGCCGCCTGCGGTACCGATGCACGACGTCGTGTTGGGCGAGCCTGGCGCTGCGGCGGCGCGGATATCGGCATCCGCGTCGTCGCAGCGCTACTCGATCAACGACGGCAGCGGCGCGACGATCGCCGTCTCGGTCACCCAGGCCTGCGCCGAAGTCTGCAACGTCACCGACCCGCAGCGGGTCGCCGACTTCATCGGCACGCTGATCCACGGCGACGAGGTCGACCTGCTCTCGGTCCAGCTCGACAGCGAATTCCAGCTTGGCTTCGACTGCGGCTTCGGCGCCGAGGCCTGCTACTTCAGCGGCGAAAACAAAGTCGTCATTGGCGGCTATGAGGAAGCCGACGGCGACGGCGCGACCTTCGACTTCGTGCTCGCCCACGAGTACGGCCACCACGTCGCCCAGCACCGCGAAATGCCGGCGCCCTTCCGCAACGCGATCGACTGGGGCCCAGAGCGCTGGGCCAGCCTCGAGGGCGTCTGCCGCGGCCAGCGCGCCGGCCGTCTCTATCCCGGCGACGAGGGCACCCACTACTTCGAGGACCCCGGCGAGGCATTTGCCGAGGCCTTCGCCCATTACCGCTTCCCCGACCTCCCGGTCACCTGGCGCTACAGCCCAGCGCTGGAGCCGAATGCGGCCGCCTTCAGGGCGATCCGCGAAGACACCCTTGAGCCCTGGCAGGGGCGGACCAGCTTGACGCTGTCCGGGCACGTTCCGGCCAGGGGGGAGGGCGCAGCCGTCGAGGCCCTACGTACGCCGCTCGACGGATTGGTCAGCCTGCGCCCAAGCAGCCTGTCCAGGCACGGCTACGAGTTGGCCCTTCGTAGCCGTGCCGGCAGGCTCCTACGCAGTTCCCGCAACGGCCTGGGCCCCAGCCAGCGCCTCGATTACACCGTCTGCGGCGAGCAACGCCTCCGCCTCGTGATCACCTCGACCAAGCCCCACCGCACCCCCTTCCGACTCCAAATCCAGCGACCCTGAAATACTTGACAAAGGGCAAGGTCTTTGCCCGCCTTCCGGGGGCGTAGCTCAGCTGGTTAGAGCGCTGGCCTGTCACGCCAGAGGTCGCGGGTTCGAGTCCCGTCGCTCCCGTATCTCGGGATCACGCTAAGGCAAATTGGGGCCGGTCAGGTCTGGCGTCGCATCCGGTGAGCCAGTGGCCATCGTGTGCCGAAAGTCGCTTGCTCCGCTCAGGCCGCTCGCTCCAGGCTTTCTGTCTGCTTCCACCGCTCCCAAGCGGTGGCTAGTGGCTCAGGAGCCTCTCCCTGTCGACACTTCTCAATGTATGCCGACTTGAACTCTTGAGCACGCTTCAGCAGTTCTGCGTCATAGAACTTTTTCTGCTCGATACCTACAAGCTCGTCCCAGACCTCAGCGCCGCGGGCTGCTTCCTCCTCTCCAAGCTCTAGGGCAACCTCTACCGCGCCCCCAATCGGAGAGTCCTCTTCGTCAGAAAGCAGTGCGAAAAGGTCCCCAAGCATGCTCGGATCAACGGCATGCCACTCAACGGCGCCTCCGGCGGTACGCAAACGTAGATGTAGCCGGTCCCAAGTGCAGAACATCACCGCATGATTTCCGGCAGCTGCTCTTGAGGAAATATCCGCAACTGCTCTCGCATCATGCTTTAGAAGGCGTCCCGATCGCTCAAGCGCAAGCTCTCTGCTCGTAAATGAAATGGCCTCTTGGGCGGCCCTCATCGCCTGGCCCGGCACGGTACGAGCCTGGACAACCTTTACGCCGTAACGGCTAAACAGCGTTCTCATCCGGGCCATGATCCAGTCTCTCTCAACGCGGAAACTGCGCTCAACGCCCTGGGAAGGACGAAGGCCGAAACTTGCGGCGTAGTCCGTAAACGGCTTGTTGTACTTTCCTTCAGCGCGCAGGGCTACATAGTGCGCCACGAAGGCGTTCCGCGAAAAGCGGAGATCGTTATCTTCATCAAGTAGTGGTCGATAATTGTCGTACGCATCAAGCAGGTGACTCGCAGACTCCTCAAGATAGTCCTCCGGGAGGCTAAGTTCTGCACCGTACCTGCGTGCCTGCTCAAAAGCGTAGTGCGTCATCTGGAAAGAGCGCTCCTTATGAGGCTCGTAGAGCACGCTTGCGAGCATTGGGATTGCGACGCTGGCATCTAGAAAAATCTCAAGACGGTCATGTCCGCCCAGCGCCTTAAGCAGGTCGCTGGGCTCCATGCTGGTTAGAGATAGGAAGAGATGCCCAGCCAAGAGTGTCTGTCCGATGTCCGACTTTGAAATTATTTCTGCGAGCCCTGTAACGAGCCGTTGTGCGTCATCACTATTCATCTCTGTTCGCGAAAACTCGCGCTCTAGATGAGAGAGTTGAGCATGGATCTGGCGTCTCGCGGGCCCTACTTCTCCGCCTGGGGTTAGTGCTGCACTGACGGAGGTTGCCGCCGCAAGCATCAAGGCTCCCGCTGCTTCACTGATCACTGTACTAATTCGATCGAGGTCTTTTCCTGCAAGGCCTGCTCCCACTAGCTCAGCCATAATTTCCTCTTGCAACTTGCGCCACTGTCTTCCTCTCACGATTCGTGCTGCCTTGTGAGCTTCGACTATGGCCTCGGGAACTTCTACTGTGTCACCATCCTGGTGAAGTTGGCCAGTTTGTAGCATGCGGTCGACGCGCGACGCGACGAGACGATCACGTCCTTGGCTCAGTTTCAGGGTCTTACCAACCGTGCGTATGACAGTGTCACGTGTCGCGGCATTTCCAGAGTGCGTTACATATGCCGCCACTGCCCGATCTACGACCGCCTCCCTAAAGCCATCCGCATCCGTGCCGAAAAATGCGTAGGCATAGGCGAGATCCTCTCGAAGGTTTGCAGGTGCACCACGGTCCCCCTCAGCGCTCGCCGCATCGAGCACGCCTAGTGCGGACAGGACATCTTTTGTGCGTCGCGCTTTGTAAAAGGCTGATGCCAGGGCCTGGGAGTCAACAAAGCGCCCGGCGATAGCGTGGTTAGACCAAAGATCGTCTGTGACTTGCTGAGCTTCCTCTGCGGGAATGCGCCTAGATGTGATGTAGACAAAAATCCGGGAGTCCAAAACATCCCTGGCTCGAATTGCGTCTGCGCGCGCCTTTGACTTCCAGCTCTTTCTTTGCGTTGAGAGCTGAACGGCTATCGGCTCTGGGTTTTGCCCTTGCTGGAAGAGCCTGAGGTCGCTGCCTCCATCGTAAGGGCCGTCCTTGATCTCGACGGCCGTATAGCCGGCAACGTCGAAGTAATGGATCGCCAGCTCGCGGAACGCTCCGATGTCCGCCGCTTCGATCAATCGAACCATTGAGTCGAGCCTCATAAATTAATCCTTGCATCCCTTGCCTTATGAGGGAGCCTCGATTGCCAGAGCACGCTTTAACTTTCGATCGCGAAAGGGCCGTAGTCGCCGGTCGGCTCGAAAGTTTTCCTCCGTCAAGGTCAGTATCGCGCCCCGTGGCCTTGTGATCACGCCGTCGTGCGGCTCTCGATTCTGGAGCCCGCCCGCGACGGTAGGCGCAGACCGGGGAGGTGCGTCGAATGAGGACGGTCTCTTAGACATCACCGATCTTGGTTTCGAGCGGCTCGACGAAACTAGGATGGGTAGATGGCGGACCTTGGATCGAAGCTGCGTCCCGTGATTGAGCAACTGCTGGAGCCCGGTGAGGAGATTCGGGGAGTTTGCGTTGCCACCCGGGCGAGCATGTTCAAGGGTCGGCAGGTGGCGCTGGGGGTTACCGATCGGCGGCTGATCGTGCAGGGGATGAATCGCAAGTTCGAGCCGGACGGGGAGGCGATCTTGCTTCCGCCGGAGCGGATCGCCTCGGCTGCGGCCGACGGCGCGGGCGGTGGTTGGACGACGGTCAGCGCCGCGGTTATGGACGGCGCTGCCGTCACCCTGAAGCTGAAGGCGACCGATGGGGAGAAGCTGAAACTGATGCTGATGCACGGCGGCGGGCCGCTTGGCGGCCTTGGCGGTGGTGAGAGTCAGCGCGAGGGCGTTGAGGCGCTTGCTCAGTTCCTCGGTGCGTAGCGGTTGTGGATCATCAGGCTGTTGCCTGACGGGTCGGTGAAGAAGGCCATGTGGCAGACGCCGCTGTCCATTGTGTCGGCGACGAACTTGACGCCCTTCGATTCGAGCTCGGCGCGGGTGGCTTCGACGTCGCCGACGTGGAAGGCGATCGGGTGGCCGTTGGGCTCGAACTCGCGGCCGATCGCGGCGGCATCGACCACCTGCAGGGTGAGGTCGCCGGCCTCAACCTCGCCGCCGGGGATTTTGCCGTAGTCAACTGACTGCTCGAGGCCGAGGGTCTGGCAGTAGAACTCGATCGCAGCGGGGTAGTCGGTGACGAAGACGGTGGCGAAGTCGACGCCGGTAATCGCGGTGGGGCCTGGCATGGCTTTCTCCTAGCTGGTATTCAGGACGGGTGGTCCTGGGAGACGATACGAAGGTCGTGCTGTTGCTGGCGGGGCTGATGTTCCTCTGGGCGTTGCTGCTGGGGGTGATGAAGTTCCGCCAGATGGATGCATCCGAGGAGGGGCTCGCCCATCCGTACACCGACATCGCCCACCGGGCGGCGCTGCTCTACAGCTTTGCCCTGTTGTTGGTTGCGACCTTCGTCGAGCTCAGTGGTTGGGGGGAGCTGGTCAACCTGCTCGCCGCCGGTGCGCTTGCCTTCTACTTTTACGCTGCCGTCTTCGGCTACATGGTTCACGGCTGGAAACGCGACACCGACAACCAGTTCCGCCGGCCGGTCCGTGGCCTCGAGGCCTTCATGACCAGCCTGATCGTCGCCGAGATCGGCGGCTGGCTGGTGCTGCTGGCCGGCTTCCTCGACGCGCAGATCTTCTAGCCGGTGACGACGCAGTCGTCGGCGTCGGTCAGCTTCGGCGGCACTTCGCTGTTGGGGAACGCTTCCAGCAACGCATCGGCGATCAGGCGGCCGCGCGCCGCGTAGCCTTCCGAGGTGAAGTGGATTCCGTCGGGGATGAACCAGTTGTCCTTGACGTCCTCGGCCCAGTTGTAGATGCGCATGTTGGGGTAGCGGTCGCAGGCCGCGCGCAGGGCTTTGTCCCAACTCACCATGTTCGCCGCGGCGTAGGGGCCGTTGGGCACCAGTGACTTGACGTTCACCCAGATCACCGGTTCGCTGCCGATCGTCGCCATCATCAGGTCGATCCGGTCGTCGTAGGTGACGGTCGAACCGGCAGCGACGTTGGCGGCCTCGTTGGTCCCCATCGCGATCACCCAGCAGCCTTTGAAGCCTTCGTTCTTCCACGCTTCCGCCACTTCCAGGGCGTTCGGTTCGCCTTCGTAGTTCTCGTAGATCGAGCGCGCGCCGGAGACCTCGAGGTGCTGCGTGGTCGCGCCCACCCGGGCGTACTGGGCGCTGATCAGCTGGTCGGGATCAGGCAAATATTCTTCCGAGACGAGCCCCTCGGAGGTCGAGTCGCCGATGTGGATGACCCCTTCGCAGATCGTCGCCAGCGGCTTGCGCTTGACGTTCTTCGCGGTGATCGTTTCGGCGACGTTGGCCGAGCCGACCGCGTGCGAGTTGTGGGAGACGCCCACCCCGGCCAGGCCAGCGAGCGCGAAGACGACGACGAGCCCGCCGACCGCGATCAGCGCCCAGCCCTCGCGCGGCACCTGCGCCCGCTTGAACTCGCCGGCCTTCCAGCGCTTCCAGAGCCGGCCCAGGGCGCCGTGGCGGATCGGATTCTCGACGTAGCGCCAGGAGAGCTCGGCCACGGCCATGATCGCCGCCACCTGCAGCACCGCCCGCAGCAGGTTGGGACCGTGGGCGCCCTGCGGTGAGGTGAGCACGATGATCGGCAGGGTCCAGAGGTAGATCCCGTAGGAGCGTTCGCCGATCCAGCGCATCGGCCGGCAGCCGACGATCGGGCCCAGGCGCGAGGCCGGGTGGGCGAAGGCGGCGACCGAGAGCGCCGTGCCGATCGCCAGCAGGGCGAAGCCACCGCGGTAGAGGAAGGGCGAGAACTCGCTCGATTGCCAGAACATCAGGCCGATCACGACCAGGCCGGTGAGCCCGGCAGCGTCGATCGTCCGCCGCGCCTGCGGCGTCACCTTGGCGGTGAGGCGGCGGCTGGGCCAGACCATCGCCAGCGCCGCCCCGACCAGCAGCTCCAGCGCGCGGGTGTCGGTGCCGTAGTAGACCCGCGAGGGATCGAGCGAGGGGTGGTAGAGGACCGCCATCAGGATGCCCGAGCAGAGCGCCGCGACCAGGGCGACGGCGGCCAGCCGCGGCCGCGGCCCGGGCTTGCTCTTCGCTTCCGGCACGAAGTGCAGCGCCGCCATCAGCAGGAAGGGCCAGACGATGTAGAACTGCTCCTCGACCGAGAGCGACCAGAGGTGGTTGAGCGGCGAGGGCGGCGCGAAGCGGGCGAAGTAGGAGACGTCGTGGAAGATCAGCCACCAGTTGTTGAAGTAGCCGACGGCGCTGAGCTCGGCCAGGCGGAAGTCGCCCGGTTGGTGCGGGCCGATCACCGTCACCCAGGCCATCACCACGATCAGCATCAGGAAGAGCGCCGGCAACAGGCGGCGGGCGCGGGCGAGCCAGAAGGACTTCAGTTTGATCCCGCCGCGGTTGACCTGGTTGAGCAGGATGTCGGTGATCAGGTAGCCGCTGAGGGTGAAGAAGACGCCGACGCCGAGCAGGCCGCCTTCGGCCCAGCCGAATTTGAGGTGGTAGAGGACGACCCCGAGCACGGCGATCGCGCGCAGGCCGTCGAGGCCCGGCATGTAGCGGCGGCCACGCTGTACTGGCTCAGGCATCGCCCGCGAGCGGGATCGGGAAGAGGACCAGCGCGGCGCCGATGATCGCGTCGAGGACCTCGGCCTGGCGCCGCGCCAGCTTGCGCGCCGGCGGCAGGTTGGGCCCGGAATCGAGCGCCGGCTTGGCCGCCGAGGCGGTGGCGATGCCCAGACAGGCCTTGATCCCCCGGGCGATCAGGCGGGCCCGCAGGTCGGCGCCGGCCGCGGTCGGGTGCAGGTCGTCCGCCTGCATCAGCTCCGGGTGCCTTTCCTCCGCCCGCGCCCAGTCGGGCGTCTGCGTGCCGGGCCGCGACGCGGCGAATTCGGCGACGACGTTGTTCTTGTCGGTGTTGTCGATGCCATCGACGGTAAAGCCGTGGATGGTCGGCACCACCATGCAGCGGTCGCCGACGGTTTCGGCAACCTTTTGCAGGTTGCCGGCGAGGATCTCGGGATAGGCCGGGTTGTCGTTGGTACCGGCGTCGAAGACGATCACCGACTGCGACGGGTCATAGCTTTCCTCGAAGAGGTCGAAGATCTGGAAGCTGTTGTAGCCGCCGACCGCGTTGACGGTTAGCGGCACGCCCGGCAGGTACTGCTCCAAGTAGGGCGAGGTCAGCTCCTCGAGGCTGTCACCGACGACCAGCACGCCACCGTTGCCGCTCGCCTGCGCCGAGGGAGCGGTGAGGGCGAGCGCAAGCACCGCCGCCAGGGTCGCGAGCTTGCGCAAACTCGGCATCCAGCGAATTTCTACACTACGCCGATGCGGCTCAGCGCGGCGATGATTGTCGGCATCGTGCTGGGCCTGGCGCTGATGCTGAGCGGCTGTGGCGAGGACGGCAGCAGCGCCGCCGGCGAGCCGGCGAGTGTTGCGAGCACCAGCTCGGCAGCGCCGCCGAAGCGGACAGCACCAGGGCGCACCTGTCGCCGGTTGCGCGGCTTCATCGGCTCGATGGCGGCGCTGCGCGACAAGCTGGCGCGCGGCCTCAGCTACGACGACTACCTACGCGAAGTCCAGAGTGTGCGCGTGCTCTACAGCGAGATCGAGGCCGACAAGGTGAGCGTGGGCTGTCTGCTCACCAGCGGTGGCCCGGCCGAGCGCGCCTTCAACCTCTACATAGACGCCGCCAACACCTGGGGAGACTGCCTGGCGACCGTGTCCTGTGACACGCGATCGATCGAACCGAAGCTGCAGCGCAAGTGGGCGCTTGCGGCCCAGCGGCTAACCGTCGCGCAGAAGGGACTGGGTCGCGCTTAGGAGGCGGCGCGGGCGATGTAGATCGCCTTGGTGTCGGCCGGCGCGAGCGGCTGGCGGGGAATTCCGTCGAGGCCGTGGCCGTAGACGTCGAGGCACTCGAGGCCGGCGCCGGCCATTGCTGCCAGGACCTGGGCTTCTGGGAAGTGGCGCTGGCGGTGAGTCAGCACCTCGCCCGGCGCGACTTCCATCCGCGACTCACAGATCGAACCGGGCGACACGTCTGGCGACGCCGTGCCCCGCCAGACCAGGTGCCGGCCGTTGCGCTCCATTTCCACTGTTTCGGCGAAGAAGGTGCGGTAGGCCTGCAGCTCGTTGACGTCGAAGAGCAAGAGGCCGGTCGGCGCCAGGTTGGCGCGCATGCCCGCCAGCGCTTGTTCCAGTTCCGCCGGGCTGAGCAGGTAGTTGATCGCGTCGTCGAGCGCCCAGACCAGGTCGAACTCGCCGAACTCAGGCAGGTTGAGCATGTCGGCAAGCGCCAGCTGGACCGCGTCCCCCGCCTTGTCACGAGCCAGATCGAGCATCGCCGGTGAGATGTCGCAGGCAGTCACCTCCCAACCCTGCGCCAGCATCGGCATGAAGCTCTTGCCGGTGCCGCAACCGACGTCGAGCAGCCGCTTGCCCTGCAGGTCGCGCCGCTCCAGCGCCTTGACCAGGTCGGCGATCCACTCGTCGGATTCGTAGTGTGCGGTGAAGTCGTCGTAGACCGGCGCCATCGCCTCATAGGTGCGCTGGGCCCAGTCCCCACCCGTCTCCCCTAACGCCGTTACCCCCATGAAACAAAGACCAGATTCATAGTCTAAAAAGTTTCAGCACTTAATTTCACCCGTTTGGTTTTAGAAGTAGTACGGTCGAGCAATCAACGTTTCGATCATTCAAAAATCGGATCAGGGTGATGGTTGGGAGTGGGATGAGGCGCACCGTTTTTGCCTGCGGATGGCCTACCACTACGCCAGTAATCCCAACGAGGCGGAAGACATCGCCCAGGACGCGCTGCTTCGCGCCTGGCGCCGGCGCTCAACCCTTCGCGACGGTGCCAGGCGCAAGGAGTGGCTGGGCACGATCGTCCGCAACGAGGCCTTCCGCCAGCACTCGCGAGTTCGCCCTGACCCGGTCGACACGGCCGAGGACTGGGAAGGCGTCGAGGACGAGCGGATCGTCTCCACGGTCGAGCGCGCCGACCTGCACGCGGCGCTCGGTCGCCTCAGCAAGCGCGATCGCAAACTGATCGAGCTGCGCTACGAAGAGGACCTGACCCAGGAGGCGATCGCGCGCCGGCTGGGAATCCCCGACGGGACCGTCAAGGTGCGGCTGCACCGCGTGCGCCACCGGCTGCGGGCGGAGATGGGCGCTCCGGCCGCCACCTCCTAGGGCGTTCGGCCTCGCTCAGGTCGCCGCGGCGACGCGGCGCATCTCCTCGGCCGCGGCGGCGGGCCCGATGTAGGGGACGAGCATCGCGAAGAGCAGGTCGGGCAGCATCGCCGGCAGCTGCGTCGCCCGTCCCGCCAGCAGCTCGTCGAAGATCAGCCCGGAGACGGCGCCGGCCGACATCAGCGAGATGTTCTCCGGCAGCTCGCGGCCGTTGGAGAGCTCGCGGCCACCCTCGAGGTACTGGGTGAAGCGGGCGACGGCGTCCCAGTGCATCTGCCGCGCGTCGGCGCCGGCGGCGGCGACCTCGACCACGGCGGTGCGGGCGAGCTCGGGATCGAGGGCGAAGAGTTTGACGATCGTCGCCAGGCCGCTCTCGACCCGCTGCAGCCACGATTGGGCGCCGTCGCACTCGGCGACGACCTCGGCGAATACCTGCTCGACCAGCACTTCGTAGGCGGCGAGGAAGCACTCGTGCTTGTCCTCGAAGTGTTTGTAGAAGGTGGTGCGGGAGGTGCCCGCCTCCTCGATCACGTCCGCGACCGAGGTCTCCTTGTATCCCTTGCTGCCGACCACGCGGATCATGGCCGCCAAGATGAGGTCCCGCCGCGATTCGGATGCCATCAGCCCGTCCCAGGTAGGTTGAAAACTCCGGAGTACCTTCATCATAGCGGCTCGGTGTACGTAAGCGTTTATCTACTTTATTACGCCCACCTCCCTGGTAGCCGCGGCTGGTCCTATATAGGGAATCAGCGTGGCAAAAAGCACCTCTGAAAGCAAATTCGGCAGATACTCCGCCCGTCCCTCAATCACCTCGTCTGAGATCAGGCCGGCGACGGCGCCGACCGCCATCCGCGAGGTGTTGGCGGGCAGGCTGCGGCCGTCCGGCGCGAAGTCCCGCCCCTCGTCGAAGAACGGCGTCAGCCGCTGCAGCGCCGCCCGGTAGCGCCGCTGCGCGGCCGGCCCGGCGGCGCCGACTTCGACCAGGGCGAGGCGGGCGATCTCGGGCTCTTCGGCGAGCGCCTCGAGCAGCGCCTCGAGCCCGGCGCGAGCCCGGTTCGGCCACCCTTCCTCGGCCTCGTAGGCCGCTGTGACCCGCCGCACCAGGGCCTCGACGATGCCGTCGTAGGCGGCGAGGAAGCAGCCTTCCTTGTCGTCGAACATCGCGTAGAAGGTCGTGCGCGAGATGCCCGCCTCACGGGTGAGGTCGGCAACCGTCGCCGCCGCATAGCCCTTCTCGGCGATGACACGGACGGCCGCTTCCAGCAGGCGCTCACGCTGGGAACGGGCGATCACCTCAGGGGGGAGGCGGTGGCGTCCGCGCGGTGGCCGCCACCGCTCCCGTTTTTGCCCCCCCGCCGCCGCCATGCGGTCAGCCGTCGGCGGGCACAGCTGCCTTCTCGGCCGCGCGCGCCTGCCGCAACGCCTCCTCTTGGCCGAGATAGGGGACGGTCGTGATGTAGACGACGTCGGGGAGCAGCTCGCGCAGGCGGGCTGTATTGCCGGCGAGGATCTGGCCGACGATCAGCGACTCGGCGGCAGAGAGTGCGGCGCGCCCGGCGCTGGATGGGATCGCCACTTCCTCGACCGGGTCGTCGCGGCCGCGTTCGAGCAGCGACTGCAGAACCCGCTTGCCGGAGGCGTAGAGCTCGAAGGCGCGGTCACCGGATGAGGGCGCCTCGACCAGGGCCATGCGGGCGAAGGTCGGGCGGCTGGCGAGCAGGTCGAGGAAGGCGGCCGCGGCGTCGCGCACCATCGTCGCCCAGGGCTTGTCGGGCGAATAGACGGCGACGATGCGCCCCATCGCGTCGGCGAGGGCGAGCTCCATCGAGGCGTGGAAGCAGTCCTCCTTGTCCTTGAAGAGCTCGTAGAAGGTTGCGCGCGAGACGCCGGCGCCCTCGCAGACGTCGGCGATCGTGGTTGCGCCGTAGCCTTTCTTGGCGCAGCTGCGGGCCATCGCGTTGAGCAGTCGTTCGCGCTGAGAGTGCTCGACGAGGGGCTCGGGCAGGTCGTCGATGCCAGCCGGCAGGCGCTCCTGCTCCAGCACGGCGCCGAGGTCGTCATTTGGCGCTGGGGAGGCGTTTGCGGGGCTTGGAGAGGGAGGAGTCACGTTGCGATTGCAGGTAGACAACCGTGTTTAGGTAAACGCGATTGTACACCCTGAAGCCGCTCTGTGGACGTTCCGGTACCGATTTAACAAAGGCCCGAACCGTTGGGAACGCGGGCGTGATCCCGAGGCCCAACCCTGTACACGCGGGTGAGGACATCGTGGCGAACTTCAGACCCCTGTACAAGTGAGCCCCGGCTCAGCGGGGGGACCATTGAGGCATGGAGACTGCGCCTCGTCAGATAGTGGCTTTCGGTGGCGGTGGCTTCTCAATGGAGTCGGGAAATCCCCTGCTCGACGAGTACGTGCTCGGCCTCTGCCGGCGCCAGCGGCCGCGGGTCTGTTTCATGCCCGCGGCCAGCGGCGACGCCGATCACTACGTGGTCCGCTTCTACCGCGCCTTCCCGGCCGCTCGCTGCGAGGCCAGTCACATCTCGCTCTTCCGCCGCGAGCAGGGCCCGGAGAACCTGCGCGAGCACCTGCTTTCTCAAGACCTGATCTACGTCGGTGGCGGCAGCGTGGTCAGCCTGCTCGGGGTTTGGCGCGCCCACGGGATCGACCAGATCCTGCGCGAAGCCTGGAAAGCCGGCGTCGTCCTCTGCGGCCTCTCCGCCGGCTCGCTCTGCTGGTTCGAGGAAGCGGTCAGCGGTTTCCACGGCGCGCCGCAGCGGGTCGAAGGCCTGGGCCTGCTGCCCTTCAGCAACTGCGTCCACTACGAGCCGACCTCCGAGCGGCGACTCGCCTACCACGCGATGCTGCGCAATGGCATGCGCCCCGGCTACGCCGCCGAGGACAGCGCCGGGCTGCACTTCGTCGGCTGCGAGCTGAAGCAGGTGGTCGCTTCGCGACCGGCGGTCCGCGGCTACCGCCTCGATGCCGTCGGCGAGCGGGTGGTTGAGATGCGCCTCGCCACCGCCTATCTCGGCGATGCGCCTCCGGTGACGCGGCTGCCGAGCGCGAAGACGTCGTCGCTCTCGACCTCGGCGGCATAGGCGTCGATGGTCTCCTGCATCCTCACCCTCGGTGGCCACGACTTCACCTCGCGCCCACCCGACCGGGCGGTCAGCGAGCTGATGCTGCGCCTGGCCACCGAGCGGGCCGGCCGCCGTCCGCGGATCTGCCTCCTGCCGACCGCCAGCGGCGACACCTCCGAGCAGATCGGCCGCTTCTACGCCGCCTTCGGCGAGCGCCCTTGCGAGCCCTCCGACCTCTCGCTCTTCCGCCTCGGCCGGCGGCCGATGGCGCTGCGCGACCACCTGCTCGCCCAGGACCTGATCTATGTCGGCGGCGGCAGCATGGTCAACCTGCTCGCGGTCTGGGAGGCGCACGACCTCAGCGCCATCCTCAGCCTCGCCTGGCGCCAGGGCATCGTCCTCGCCGGCCAGAGCGCCGGCGCGATGTGCTGGTTTGAGTCCGGCATCACCAAGTCCTCCGGCCGGCCCGAGGCCGAGGCCGGTCTCGGCCTGCTCCACGGCAGCCTCTGCGTCCACTACAACAACGAGCCCGAGCGCCGCTCCGCTTACCTCGCCGCCGTCAGCAACGGCATGCCCGACGGCTACGGCCTCGACGACTACGCCGGCCTGCTCTGGGAAGGCGGCGGACCACCCTCGGCAGTCACCGCCAGAAGGGGCGCCCGCGCCTACCGAGTCACTTCGAGCGAGACCGGCGTGGTCGAGTCGCCACTGCCGGCCCGCTTCCTTCCCGCTCCGGCCCCGGCAGCGCTGCGGGAAGACATAGCCGAGTTCCGCCGGATCAAATCAATCCGCAAGCGCGCCGGCTGGTTGGGCTGATCAGTCGGGTGGCGTCCCGACGATCGCGAGCAGATCGCCGGCGAGCGCCGAGACGGCGGCGGCGACAATAGCCGGCTCACCAACGCCCTCCTCGGCCCGGCCGGCCATAAGCGAGCCGACGGAGTCGGGCCCGGCAAAGAGGCCTGTCATATAGGCGAGCGCCTGTTCTGTCACGGCCGCGCTGAGCTCATCCCGCAATAGGTGCGACACCGTCTGCGCTAGGTCCTCGGTGCCCACCGCGACCAGGAGGCGATAGATGTCATGGGCGTCCTTGTCGCGGAGACGGGAGCTATGGCGTTCATTGCGCTCGCCAATCTTGTGAAGCTTGGCTACGAGCAGGGCTCCGGGGCCCGCGACCCGGACGGTGACGACGCGATGGTCCGAAGCCTCGATTGCTCGAATCTCCCTAAACGCGTTGTCGACGATCGACCCCTCCAGGCCGGCGGCCCGGCGCATTGAGCCGTTGTCGTGCGGGGGGATCCGTGCGCCGCGCCGGTTTGAGGCGTTTGGTCCGGCCATGGCCTCGGGCACCATCAGGTCCACCGGTATGCCGTCCGGGCTGATCCAGGAACCTGGCTGGGGATTCTCCAAGTCCTTGTAGAAGCCGGCTCCTTCGATAGCCGCCTCTATCAGCGGATCCTCGTGGAGCTTCGCTCGGTCAATGCCGATGTCAGCGTCCTTGGTCTCCTCCGGGATGGCCACCTCGACGTCGCCTGTATGGAGGTAAAGGGCCTGAGCGCCGATTACGACGAGGGCGTCGAGCTGATCGCGTAGGGCGTCGAGGGCATCGAGGAGCGCTCGCCTCGTGCGCGCCGGTAGATCAGTATCGCCAGACTGGTTCATTGCGCTGCATCCAATCAAGAAGCGCCTCGGCCTCCGCCGGCGATCGGCCGGGTCCGTTCAGCAGGTCGGCGGCAATCTGGCTGGGAGCCGCAACCTGGAGGCCATCGCGCTTCGCCGATCTCGCGAATACGACCTCGTCGACGGGGCGGACGAGCAGCACATTCGCGCCGGTCTCGACCGGCCTCAGTTCGAGCAGATCGGCCAGCTCACTCGGCCTGTCGGCATAGATCAGGGCCATGCGGGTCTGGGCGTACTCTTCGAAAAAGGCAGCTGCGGCAGAACCGGTCAGAACGTAGCGTCCATCTGACCGAACCGTGCTCAATTTTTTGACGAACGTCCCGATCCCACGCGGCTCGAGCATCCGAACCGGGCCCTCCTGCAGATCCAGCTCGAAGTCCTCGGCCCATCGCTCCAGGATCGTTCTCCAGTCAACCCGGGTGATTGGGCCGCGCGGGCGACGTTCGATCAGGTCTTCGCGTTCGAGGAACTCGACCACGCGGTAGCCCGCCCCCGTCGACACCTCGCTGCGTTTGACCAGCTCCGGCACGGTCATCGGTGGCGCGAAGTCGATCAAGCCGCGCGCGACACGCGCGGCTATTGCGCCTCTGAAGCTTCCCCGCGGTCGTCCGGGGCCTCGCCACGGATCTCGCGCCGCCCCCACGTCGCGAAGGAAGAGTGCGGGCCTGGGGAGCGAGAGGAAAAGATTTCCCGTCGCGTCCGCGTAGGCGAGTTCCTCCGCTTCAAGGCGTTTACGGACCCTCGTATTGAGGTAACGCGCGACGACCATTGGCGTTGCGGGTATGGGGAGCTCGACCGACAGGTCGCGGATTCGATCTTGGACCGTGGGGACATCGCGCGCCTCGAATGTGCGCCTGACTTGCATGGCGATCGTGTTCGCTTCGCCATCGGGCGCCTCGATGCGGATGATTGCGTCGGCGCCCGGGCCGCTTGGTCTGTTTTCGCGGATTACCAGCGTCCAGCCTCGGGGCAGCCGAGACCGGATGGCGTCGATGGCCGCCATCGTCAGCTCCTCCTGTGTGGAGGGAGGGGGGGGTCCTTTCCACTCGCTCATTCCGAAATAAAGCTAGTTCCGCTGCCGGATGAACTAGCTCATATTCGGAATATGCAACTGCAGTTGCAAAAACCCCGGGCCGCAGGGACGCGCCGCAGACCTCTGTTTCTAGCCCTTTCCTCCGGCCATCGGCGGCGCCGTCGGATCGCTACTCTCCTCGCCAAGGCTCTCCCGCGCGATGTAGTCCTCGGCCAGCAGCAGATTGTCCTTGGAGCGCTCGACCACGTTGAGCAGGTCGCCCATCAGCGCAACCTCCTCGACCTGCTCCTTGACGAACCACTGCAGGAACTGCTCGGCCCGGTAGTCCTTGATCTCGCGCGCCAGCTCGAACAGGGCGAAGATCTCATCGCTGACCCGCTTCTCCTGCTCCAGCGCCATCTGCACCGGCGCGCTGCCGTCGGCGTAGGTGGTCTCCTGCGACTTGATGTCGGGAATGTGGATCGACTCGCCGACATCGAGCAGGTACTGGATCATGATCATCGCGTGCTCGCGCTCCTCCAGCGCCTGGCGGTAGAAGAAGGCGGCGAGGCGGGGCAGCGTCTCGGCGTCGTAGTAGACGGCGGCGCCGACGTACTGCTGTGAGGCGGCGAACTCGTTGGCGATCTGCTCGTTGAGCGCGTCGGCAAAGCTTTTATCGGCCATCTCTGTCTCCTTGCTCGGCGGGGCGGGTTGCCGCAACGTAGCCGAAACTGGAAGTTCGGTTGGCCGAAGTGGCGGTCAGGCCGCCCTAAGTCAGTCGTCCCAGCGAAAGCCCGTGGCGGAGAGGCGCGGCTCGAGCGGGCTGGTCGGCAGCCCGGGCACAGGCTCGGCTTCGTTGTAGCCGCGCGGCGCGGTGTCGTTGGGCGTGTCGGGGTGAAAGAGCGAGGCGAGGACCTGGATCTGGCCGCGGCCGACGCCGAGCTCCCACTGGCCGCCGCCGTAGGCGCCGATGCCGCGCTCGGCGCAGTAGTCGTAGGCGGCGCAGAGTTCCTGCAGGCTGCCGACGCGCGAGGGCTTGATGTTGACCATCTTCGGCACCCAGGGCAGCGCCTCGATCTCGGCGATCGAGTGGATCGGCGCGTCCCAGGTGAGGCGGTCGCGGACCGGCTCGAGGATCGGCCGGGTCTCGTCGTTGACGTCGGGGTCCTCCAGCCAGGCATCGGGGAATGCCTCGATCAATTTCGCGTAGAGCTCGGGGTCGGTTTCGACGTCGACGACGGTGCCCTTGTAGAAGCCCTTGAGGTCGAGCGAGTCGACCGCGCCGGTCGCGACCAGTTCGGCGATCAGCTCGTCGGTCCAGTCGTTGGTCGGGTCGAGCTTGAAGCGCAGGTCGGGGTAGCGGTCGAGCTTGGCGCGCAGGGTGTCGATCGTCGAAGGCTTGTCTTCGCCCGGCGAGAGGCGCATCGAGGCGACGAAGGTGACCGGCCGCGGCTCACGGCCGAGGACCTCGGCCAGTCCCTTGCCCGCTTGGCGCAGGGCCAGGTCGAGTGCGGCTGACTCGAAGGCCCAGCGGCGGTAGAGGCGCGAGACGTCGCGCTGGGGCTCGGCGGGGAAGGTGTCGAGGTCCCCCATCAGCTCGCAGAACTCGCCGAGGGTGGCGTAGCCGGTCAGGTCGAGGGTCGGGCCCGCGTCTTGGAGGGCGATGTGGTCGACGGCGTCGTAGGTGACGTCCTCGCCGAGGCCGTCCTGGCCGGCGCCCCAGAGGTGGATCACGGTGCAGAGGCGTTCGAAGGCGGGGAGGTGGAGCTCCAGGGGCTGAAGCTCGTAGCCCTCGATCTCTAGGGGCAGGTTGGCTAGGGCGTCGAAGGTGGACATGGGGGGTCAGTCTAGGGAGGCAATGGTGCCCCTCCCCGGGAGGCCGTCGCGCAGCTGAGTTGCTTGCGGCGATTTGAGTCGTATTACCGGGAGCCTCCCGGGGAGGGGCACCATTGCCTCCTGCGAGACTCATCCCTTCATGAAGCACGATGCTCATGGGTATTGGCTGGAGGAGGCTCCGGAGGTCGAGGTTGCCCCGGAGCTTGTTGGCCCTCGGGATGCTGATGTCGTCGTGGTTGGTGGCGGTTACACGGGGATGTGGGCTGCTTGGCATGTGAAGCAACTGGAGCCCGAGGCTCGGGTGGTGTTGCTCGAGGCGGATCGGTGTGGGTTTGGGCCTAGTGGCCGTAACGGTGGGTTCTGCAACCTGATGTGGTTCTCGCTGCCGAATATGCGGGAGCGGTGGGGGGACGAGGGGGCATTGGCTGTGGCTCGGGCGGCGGAAGAGGCTGCGGCGGGGATCGGGGAATTCTGCGCGGGAGAGGGGGTTGACGCCTGGTATCGGCAGGGGGGCTACATGCAGGTGTCGACGGCGGCGGCGCACGATCAGGTTTGGGCGGCGGCGCTGGCGGCGTGTCGGGAGCTCGGGGTCGAGGATGCTCTCGAGCCGCTGTCGCCAGAGCAGGTGGCGAAGCGGTGTGCCTCGCCTGCTTTCCGTGGCGGGGTTTTCTACCCGCGGGCGGCGACGGTGCAGCCGGCGCGATTGGCTTTTGGGTTGCGCCAGCGGTTGATCGAGCGGGGGGTCGAGGTTTGTGAGCGCTCGCCGGTTACCCGGCTCGCCGGCTCTTGGACCGGGGTCGAAGCGCGGACTTCCGCCGGCGCCGTGCGCGCCAAGAGCGCTGTGCTGGCGCTTGGGCCGGCGGCCAAGACGGCCGGGGGGCCGTTCCACAATCGCCTCTCGGTCGCCTCCTCGCACATCGTCCTCACCGAGCCGGTGCCGGAGCTGCTCGAGCAGGTCGGTTGGACCGGCGGCGAGTGCATCACTGACAGCTGCGCTCTGATCGACTACTTCCGCACCACCCCCGACGGCCGCATCGCCTTCGGCTGGGGCGGCGGCCACATCAACATGGGTGCCCGCCTCCACGGCCGCGCCGAGGTAGATCCAGAAGTGGTCTCCCGGGTTGCCGAACACCTATGGAGTTACTTCCCAGGCCTCGAGGGACGCGCGATCACCCACGCCTGGGGCGGCCCGATCGACGCCTCCCCAACCCACCTCCCCCTGGTCCTCCCCCTAAAAGGCAACCGGGCTTTCGCCGCAGCCGGCTACACCGGCAACGGCCTAGGCCCCTCCCACATGGTCGCCCGAACCTTGGCTTCATTGGCCTTGGACCGCCGCGACGGCCATTCGCGCCTCGCCTTCGTCGACCCTTCGCCGCCCCGGGTCCCCCCGGAGCCCTTCCACTGGCTAGGAGGTGAAGCGATCCGTGCCGGCATCTTGCGTAAGGAGCAAGCCGAGCTAAACGACCGTAGCCCCGACCCCATCAGCGCTCTCCTTGCCCGCATCCCGCAGCTGATCGGCTTCCACATCGGCCGCTGAAGGATGGGTGGTGCCCCTCTCCAAAAGGCTCCCGGTATTACCCCCGAAGCGCCGCAAGCGATCAGCTGCGCAACGGCCTTTTGGAGAGGGGCACCACCCATCTTCGGCTACCGCTTGGCAGGCACGACCAAGACCGGCCGATCGGCCAGGTGCAACAGCTTGTTCGGCGTCGACCCGAGGATCATCCCCTTCAACGGCGCATCTCCGTAACTCCCGACGACGATCATCCGCGCGTCGCGCCTATCGGCCACGTCGACGATCGCCTCCGAGCCCCGCTTGGCGACCAGCTCGACCTGGACCGTGGCTCCTGTGGCCTCGGCCTGGTGCTTGGCCTCTTCCAGCACCTTCGTGCCCCGTTCTTCGATCGCGTCCTCGTGTTCGGCGATCTCGCCGCCCCAAAGTCCTGGTGGCGAGTAGCCAAAGACGACGACCACCTCGTCGCCCAGCGCCTGCGCCGTCCGCAGCCCCTCGTCGAGCGCAGCTCGGCTGCAATCCGAACCGTCGTAGCCGACCACTATCTGGCTCATCTCAGTCTCCCTTCCCGTCTCCGGCCGCGATCGGCTCCGGCGGCAGCTCGGCTTCGCCCTCGAGGAACCCGGCGGGGACCACCTCCGGCTTGCGCCTGAAGAACTCCGGCACCTTGCGCCACTGCACGAACATCAGCAATACGCCGAGGATGAGGAAGAAGACGGCGATCACCAGCGGTGGTCCGATGCCGAACCAGGAGTTGCCCGATTCCGAGTTGGCCGGATCGGAGAGTTCGATCGCGTTCTTGATCAGCAGGTAGAAGAGGATCACGCCGCCCAGGAACGGCCCCGCGCCGATGAAGAAGAAATTCTTGACGCTGCGGAAGAGCTCGCGGCGGTAGTAGATCGCGCAGGCGAAGCCGGTGAGGCCGATGTAGAAGGAGATCATCAGGCCCAGGGCTGCCAGCGAGTCGAAGAGGATGTCTTCGCTGACCAGGGTCAGGCTGACGTACCAGACGATCGAGGCAACGCCCATCAGTACGGTCGAGACGTGGGGGGTGAGGAAGCGGGGGTGGACCTTGCCCAGGCTCTTCGGCATCGCGTTGGCGCGCGCCATCGAGAGCGTGGTGCGGGCGGTCGGCAGGATCGTCGTCTGGGTCGATGCCGCCGCCGAGGAGAGCACGGCGATGATCAGGATCTTGTCCAGCGGCGAGCCGAAGACCTCGGTTCCCAGCGAGCTGAGCACGTCTTCCTGGTTCTCGATCAGCTGGTCGACGCCGGCATAGGCCTGCGCCGCGACCGCGACGATCAGGTAGATGCCGAGCAGGATCAGTGTGCTGACAACGGTGGCGCGCCCGGGCGCCTCGTCGGGATTTTCCGTCTCCTCATTGACCGTCGCCGTCGTGTCCCAGCCCCAATAGATGAAGACCGCCAGCAGCATCCCGGCCGAGATCTCGCTGGGGCTGAGGCTGAAGGGGTTGATCCAGGAAAGGCTCGGATCGATCGAGGTGTCCAGGGCATCGCCGGTGTAGACCTTGATCAAGGCGACGACGGCGAATGCGGCGAGGGTGACGATCTCCGCCGCCAGCAGGCCGACCTGGGTCCGCGCCGAGAGCTCGATCCCGATCACGACGATCGTGGTCATGATCGCGATCCAGAGCACGCCGACCGCGGTCACCGCCGCGGTCGATTCGGCTGCTGAGGTCCAGCTGAAGAGTTCGAAGGTGTAGAGGCCGGCGATCTGGGCCAGGTTCGCCATCACGATCACGTCGGCGACGACGATCGTCCAGCCGGCGATCCAGCCCAGCTGCGGGCCCATCGCCTTGGTCACCCAGGAGAAGCTGGTGCCGCAGTCCGGGTCGGCCTTGTTCATGTAGTAGTAGCCGGTCGCGACGAGGAACATCGGGATGAAGCTGATCAGCAGCACCGCCGGCGACTGCAGGGCGACGGCGGCGGCGATGAAGCCGAGGGTGGCGGCGAGGCTGTAGCCCGGCGCCGTCGAGGCGACGCCGATGACGACGCTGGAGACGAAGCCGATCGCGTTCTTCTTCAGCCCCTTGTCGCCGCCGCTGGGGACCGCCGGGGTCTTCGCTCTGGCCGGGGGGACCGCTGAGCTCTCCATACCTCTCCTTCCGTCGATCCGCCGCACTCGTGCGCGGCGACTGCACCAAAGTAGGACTGGTACCCGATTTGCACAAGTTGCAGATGTCCCAAATGTCCATCGGGTACTTGTACGCTTCGTACAAGTCATTCCCTGGGACTCTCCCAAGCGAACATTGCAAGTGCGCTATACCAGTTCTAGCTTTGTCCATATCGTCGTAGCGTGAGAGGAGACTGACATGGCCGTTGTGTCGCAACCGGGTTCCGGGCCGGATTCGGCAGCGAGCTCAGGCCTGCAGGAGATGGCGCGCCGCCACCTCTGGATGCACTTCTCGCGGATGGGCTCCTACAGCGCCGAGCACGAGATCCCGATCATCGTCCGCGCCGACGGCTGTTACGTCTACGACGACCACGGCAACCGCTACCTCGACGGCCTCTCCGGCCTCTTCTGCGTCAACGCCGGCCACGGCCGCACCGAGATCGGCGAAGCCGCCGCTCGCCAGGTCGAGGAACTCGACTTCTACACGCTCTGGAGTTACGCGCATCCGCGCGCGATCGAACTCGCCACCCGCCTCGCCGGGCTCGCCCCCGGTGACCTCAACCGCGTCTTCTTCACCTCGGGTGGCTCGGAGTCGGTCGAGTCGGCGCTGAAGCTTGCCCGCAACTACCACCGGGCGCTTGGCAAAGGCCAGAAGCACAAGGTGATCGCTCGCGAGATTGCCTACCACGGCACCTCGCTCGGGGCACTCTCGGCAACCGGCATCACCGAGTTGCGCTCGCAGTTCGAGCCGCTCGTCCCCGGCGGCTGCCACGTCCCAAACACCAACCTCTACCGCTGGCCCGAGGATCGTCACCCGCTCTGGGCGGCAACGGCGATCGAGGAGCGGATCCAGTTCGAGGGGCCGGAGACCGTTGCCGCGGTGATCCTCGAGCCGGTGCAGAACGCCGGTGGTTGCTTCGTTCCGCCCGAGGGGTATTTCGAGCGCGTGCGCGAGATCTGCGACCGCTACGACGTGCTGATGATTTCCGACGAGGTGATCTGCGCCTGGGGCCGGCTCGGCCACTACTTCGGCTGCGAACGCTTCGGCTACGTGCCCGATCTGATCACGGTGGCCAAGGGGCTCACCTCCGCCTACGCGCCGATGGGTGCGGTGATCGCCTCCGACGCCGTCGCCGCTCCGTTCATGGAGGGCGACGCCTCCTTCGCCCACGGCTTCACCTTCGCCGGCCACCCGATCGCCTCGGCGATGGCGATGGCCAACCTCGACATCTTCGAGCGCGAGGACCTCTGCGGCCACGTGCTCGCCAAGGAGGGCGAGTTCCGCCAGATGCTGGAGACGCTGCGGGACCTGCCGATCGTCGGTGACGTGCGCGGTGCCGGCTTTTTCCAGGCGATCGAGCTGGTCAAGGACCGCGAGACAAAAGAGACCTTCAGCGATGAGGAGGCCGAGGACCTGCTGCGCGGCTTCCTCTCCGCCGAGCTCTACAAGCGCGGCTTGATCTGCCGCGCCGATGATCGCGGCGACCCGGTTGTGCAGCTCGCCCCGCCGCTGATCGCCGACACCGAGCAATTCGAAGAGATCCACGACGTTCTGCACGGCGTCCTGACCGAGGCCTGGGAGCGGGTCCAGAGATAGGCGGGCGCGTGCTTACCGTCCAAAGCCTGCTTGACGAACTCGACCTCGAGCTCGCGGCGGGGGCCAGTGCGGCCGAGGCGCCGGTGCGCTGGGTCCATATCTCCGAGCTCGAGGACCCGACCCCGTGGCTCTCCGGCGGCGAGCTGATGCTGACCACGGGGATCCCGCTGGGCAGCGCCGCCAAACAGCGTGCCTTCGTCAAGCTGCTCGCCGACCACAACCTCGCCGGGCTCGGCTTCGGCACCGGCTTCAACCACGACTCGTTGCCGAAAGCGCTGGTCGAGGAGGCCAAGAAACGCGACTTCCCGCTCTTCGAGGTCCCCTACTCGACGCCCTTCATCGCGATCACCGAGAAGGCCTTCGCGCGGCTCGTCAACGAGCAGTACGAGGTCCTGCAGCGTGGCATCGCCGTGCAGCGGCGGCTCGAGCGGCTGGTCCTCGAAGAGCGCGGTTTGGAGGAGATCGTGGCGACGATCGCCTCCGCCGTTGGCGGCACGGTGGCGATCCTCGGCGGCCGTGGCGAGCGCCTTGCCGGGCGCGGCTTTCGCCGCGAGCTCTCCGCCGAGGCGGTCAACGCGATCCGCGAGGAAGCTTTGCGCCACACCGCCGACGGGCACCCCTTCGTGCCGGCGCACCCCACTGTGGCGGGTCGGGCTCTAGCCCACCCGGTGATCTCTCCGGGTGGGGGCCCGCCGCAGGCCTGGGTCGTGATCGTGCGCGACTCCGGCGGCCTCGGCGATTTCGAGCGGCTGATCCTGCAGCAGGCGGTGGCGGTGGTGGCGCTGGAGCTGATGCGCCGCCGCGTCGCCCGCGAGACCGAGCGCCGCCTCGCCGGCGACGTGCTAGCCGGCGCGCTTGGCGGGCGGCTCGAGCCCTCGGAGCTGCGCCGCCGGCTCGAGCCCTTCGGTATCGGCGACGAAGCTGCGGTGCTGGTCTTCGACCTCGACGACCCGGCGGCGGCCGAGGCCGCGCTGGAGCGAGCGCTTGCCGCCGATGCCTGCCCGGCCGTGGTGGCGCCACACGCCAGCGGCCGCCGCGAGCTGCTCTGTGCCGTCGTCGACGCCGCCGACCGCGACCCCGTTGACCTCGCCGCCGACGCCCGCAAGGCCTTGATCAAGGACCGCGGTGCCGTGCGGGCCGCGGCCAGCCGGCCGGCACCCCCGGAGAACTTGCGTCACTCCTTCCACGAGGCGCGCTGCGCGCTGGAGGCGACGGCGATCAATAACGGCAGTGCCCCGGAGGTGGCTTCCTGGCGCGACCTCGGTGCCTTCACCCTGCTGCTCTCGATTCAAGACGATGAGGCGCTGAAGCTCTACTGCGACAGCGTGCTGGGGCCGATCGAGGAGGGCGACGAGGAGTACGGCGGCGAGCTGCTGCGCTCGCTCGAGGCCTTCATCGAGCAGAACGGCCAGTGGGAGAAAGCCGCCCGCCAGGTCTACTGCCACCGCCACACGCTGCGCTACCGGATGCGCAAAGTCGAGGAGCTGACCGGCCGCGACCTCTCGCGCGCCCACGACCGGATCGAGTTCTGGCTGGCGATCCGCGCAAGGGAGCTGGTCGCGTGAAGGTCGGCATCCCGGCCGAGGTCAAGCCCGATGAGTACCGGGTCGCGATCACGCCGGCCGGTGTGCGCGAGATGTCCGTGCACGGTCACGAGGTCTTGGTCGAGGCCGGCGCCGGCGAGGGCAGCGCGATCGCCGACGCGGAGTTCGAGGCCCAGGGTGCCAGCATCGTGGCCGACGCGGCCGCGGTCTTCGGCGAGGCCGAGATGGTGCTCAAGGTCAAGGAGCCGCAGCCGCCCGAGGTCGAGATGTTGCGTCCCGGCCAGCTGCTCTTCACCTACTTGCACCTCGCCCCGGACCCCGATCTGACCCGCGGGCTCTGCGACTCGGGCGCGACCTGCGTCGCCTACGAGACGGTCGAGGACGGGCGCGGGCGCCTGCCGCTGTTGGCGCCGATGAGCGAGATCGCCGGCAAGATCGCCACCCAGGCCGGCGCCTTCATGCTCGAGAAGCCCCTTGGCGGGCGCGGAATCTTGCTCGGTGGAGTGCCTGGCGTCGCCGCCGCCAACGTGATGGTGATTGGCGGCGGCGTCGTCGGCATGAACGCCGCCTTCATCGCGATCGGCATGGGCGCCGACGTCTTCATCTTCGACAAGTCGATCGACCGCCTGCGCGAGCTCGAGGTCGACTTCGCCGGCAGCTGCTCGACCGTCTACTCGACCACACTGGCGATCGAGGAGATGCTGCCGCGCGCCGACCTGGTGATCGGCGCCGTGCTCGTCCACGGTGCCCGCGCTCCCTTCGTCGTGCGCCGTGAGCAGTTGGCGCTGATGAAGCCCGGCGCGGTCCTGGTCGACGTCGCGATCGACCAGGGCGGTTGCTTTGAGACCTCGCGGCCGACCACTCACCAGGAGCCGACCTTCGAAGTCGAGGGGATCACCCACTACTGCGTCGCCAACATGCCCGGCGCGGTGCCGATCACCTCGACCCACGCGCTGACCAACGCGACCCTCCCCTACGCGATCGCCCTCGCCGACGAAGGCGTCGCCGGGGCGATCCGGCGCGACCCGGGGCTGCGGCCCGGGGTCAACGTGGCCGGCGGCGCGGTCACGCATCCCGCCGTTGCCGAGGGGGTAGAGATGGACTGCGTCCCGGTCGAGGAGGCGCTCGAACTCGCACAAGCTGAAACGACCAAGACCTGAGGAGGAGAAGAGTCGATGAGCACCTACGCGGTCGTCAACCCTGCCACCGGCGAGAAGGTCAAGGAGTACGAGGAGATAAGCGACGTCGACCTCGACGCGGCGATCGCGAGGGCCGACGCTGCATACAGGAGCTGGACCTCCTCCACCACCGTCGCCGAGCGGGCGGGGCTGATCCGCAGGGTCGGCGAGCTGCACGGCGAGCGGCGCGAGAAGCTGGCCGAGATCATCGTCCGCGAGATGGGCAAGCCGGTCGAGCAGGCGCTCGGCGAGGTCGACTTCGCTGCCGAGATCTACGCCTACTACGCCGACAAAGCCGAGGAGCTGTTGGCGGATGAGTCAATCGATCTGCTCGGTGGCGAGGGCACGGCGGTGGTCCGCCGCAGTGCCTTCGGCGTCCTGCTCGGGATCATGCCCTGGAACTTCCCCTACTACCAAGTGGCCCGCTTCGCCGGCCCAAACCTGGTGATCGGCAACCCGATCCTGCTCAAGCACGCTCCGCAGTGCCCGGAATCGGCCGAGGCGATGCAGCAGATCTTCAACGACGCAGGCTTCCCCGAGGGGGCCTACGAGAACATCTACGCCAGCAACGAGCAGATCGGGGCGGTCATCGCCGATCCCCGTGTGCACGGTGTCTCGGTTACCGGCTCCGAGCGGGCCGGCGCGGCGGTCGCCGAGATCGCCGGCCGCAACCTGAAGAAGGTCGTGCTCGAGCTGGGCGGCTCGGATCCGTTCATCCTGCTTGGCTCCGACGACCTCGGGGCGGCGGCGACTGCGGCCGCGGAAGCGCGGCTCGACAACACTGGCCAATCCTGCAACGCGGCCAAGCGGTTCATCGTCGTCGACGAGCTCTACGACGAGTTCTTGGAGAAGTTCAAGGCCGCCTTGACCGCCTCGGCGCCGGGCGACCCGGCCTCTGAGGAGACCGCTGTCGGCCCCCTCTCCTCCGCGTCCGCCGCCGACCGGCTCGAGGACCAGGTCAGGCGGGCTGTCGACGGCGGTGCCGAGATCGTCGCCGGTGGAAGCCGCGATGGCAACTTCTTCGAACCGACGATCCTCACCGGGATCGAGCCGGGCGCCGAAGCCTCCCAGGAAGAGTTCTTCGGTCCGGTCGCCCAGGTCTACCGGGTCGGCTCCGAGGACGAGGCGGTTGAGCTCGCCAACCAGACGCCGTTCGGGCTCGGCTCCTACGTGATGACGACGGACGCGGAGCAGGGCGAACGGGTTGCCGACAGGATCGAAGCGGGGATGGTCTACGTCAACCTGGTCGGAGCCGACAGTCCCGAGCTGCCCTTCGGCGGCTTCAAGCGCTCGGGCTTCGGCCGCGAGCTGGGCCGCTACGGCGTCGACGAGTTCGTCAACAAGAAGCTGATCCGCAGCGCCTGAGCGGATAGCCGAGGGCCCAAATAGGGTTCGATCCAATGAGGAAGCTCCTACTACCGCTGGCTCTCGTCTTCCTGCTCGCGTCTTTCCTGGCGGCGGCCGCGCCGTCGGAGGAAGACGCGCGCTGCCACGGGAGGCTGGCGAAGATCGTCGGCACCGACGGCGACGACGTGCTGCAGGGGACTCCCGAGCGCGACGTGATCTGGGGCGGCGACGGCAACGACTCCATCACCGGCAGCCTCGGCAACGACTTGCTCTGCGGCGGTCCCGGGGCCGACATCGTCCACGGCGGCCGTGGCAACGACATCGCCGACGGCGGTGGCGGTGGCGAAGACCAGGTGATCGGCGACCTCGGCGACGACAAGGTGATCGGCGGTCCCGGCGATGCCGACGAGGCCGCTGGCAGCCTCGGCATCGACACCGTCAGCGGCGGCCCGGGCGACTTTGACTTCGTCCACGGTGACTACGGCTACGACCGCATGGACGGCGGCCCCGGTGGGGAGGACATTGCCTCCTTCGCCACCGACGTCGCCGCCGGCAAGAGCGGCGGGGTCAAGGTCTCACTGGCCAGGCACCGGGCCAAGGGCGATGGCCATGATCGGCTCTTCCGTTTCGAGAACCTCGAAGGCTCGGCCTTCGACGACATCCTCGTCGGCAACGGCAAGGCCAACGTCGTCGATGGCGGCGCCGGCGATGACGTGATCCGCGGCGGTGGCGGCAAGGACGAGCTGCTCGGCGGCCAGGGGAGCGACGGCTGCAACGGCGCCAAGGGACAGACTGAGTCCTGCGGCCGTGAAAAGCAGCCGCGGGCATCCGCCTACGTCGAGCTCGACCCGGTCCCCGGCGAAGGCGGCGGCTTGCAGCTGGTTGGCGGTGGTGGCAGCGATCACTTCACGGTTGCCTTCGACGAAGCGAGCTCAACCTTCGGCATCACAGCTGAGAAGGGCATCGCCCTCGGCGTCGGCTGCGACCGGGTCAGCGCGGTGCAGGCGACCTGCCACAGCGAAGGGCCGGCGCGCTGGCTGATGGCCGACCTCGGCCCCGGCCGCGACAGCCTCACGATCGAGGGCTCCGTCGCCGGCGCCCAGAACGTGCGCCTCGCCGGCGGCCTCGGCAACGACACGATCCGCGGCGGCGATGAGGACGACCTGATCGAGGGTGGCTTCGGCGCCGACAAGCTCTACGGCGGCGCCGGTGCCGACGGCCTGATCGGCAGCCGTCCCGGACCGACTTTCCTCTACGGCGAAGAGGACGGCGACCTGCTCGCCGCGGGCAGCGGTTGTGCCGGCGGCGCCCTGGTCGGCGGCCCCGGCCGCGACGACGCCTCCTTCGCCGAGACCCCCTCGCACCCCGGCATCCTGCACGTCTCCTTCCCCGCCCACGCCGCCTGGATCGACGCGATTCCGGGCTGCGACAAAGTCCACCTCTCGCCGACCAACGAGGACATGGAGGGCTCCTTCGACTGGGACATCCTGATTGGGGATGCCCGGCCCAACGCGATCCTCGGCCAGCCCGGCTCCGACTGGTTCTACGGCGGCGGTGGCGACGACGTAATCGATGCCCGCGACGGCACCCGCGACTTCTCGATCCAGTGCGGTGGCGGCGGACCGACCAAGAAGGGGCGCCCGATCCGCGGCACCTCCGAGGGCCGTGCCCTCACCGACCCCTTCGATCCCAGCACCTCGCTTTGCGCGATCACCAAACACGGTCGCCCTGTTGACGGCCTCGGCAACGCCGACGAGAACTAGCGTCATCTGCATTCCCCTGTTCCTCAGCCCGACATAGCCAGGCAAAGGAACAGCGGAGCTTTGTGAGGGGGAGAAACGTCCCTGCGCTGTGCCTTAGCGCTAGATGGCGCGGCAAAAGCACAGCGGAAGCGGCGGATGGTGGGACGTCGCCGCCCTCGCCGAACGCCAGCACGGAGTTGTTTCGCGCGAGCAGCTACGCGGCATCGGGATGGGGGAGGGTGCGATCGATCACGCGATCGCCTCAGGTCGGTTGTTTCCGCTGTTTCGCGGGACTTTCGGGGTCGGCCACTCGCAGGTAGGACCGCAGGGCCGCATGTTTGCCGCGACACTTGCATGTGGTCCAGCGACGGTTGTGTCCCACGGATCCGCGGCGCTTCTCCTGGGGCTTTGGGAGACCGGTCCGCAGGCCATTCACGTCATCGCGCCCAAGCAAATGGGGCGCAAGATCCCGGGAATTCGCACCCACTACGTGCCGCCTCCCCTTGGCAAGGAAGTAGTGGTGCAGGAAAACATTCCGTGCACCAGCCCCGCCCGGGTCATCGTCGACTTGGCCGGCAGCGTCGGGAATCCATCGCTGCGCCGAACGATTGAGCAGGCGGCGGTCCTCCAGCTGCTGGACGTTCCCGAGATCGACGCAATCCTGGCTGGTTCCCGCCGACGTGGCAGCGCCAGCCTTCGCAGCATCCTCGAGGACTGGCGCCGCTACTCGCGCATGCGACTTCGCAGTCGCATGGAGGCGAAGCTGCTGCCCCTGCTTTCCCAGCGAGACCTGCCCATCCCGGAGTGCAACGAGATGCTCGAGGTTGGCGGCCAGTCTTTTGAGATTGACTTTCTCTGGCGCAGGCAGCGCCTCGTCGTCGAAGCCGATGGCGGCCAGTTTCATGACCACCCGCTTGCGGAAGTCCGCGACCTCGACCGCAATCGCACGCTCATCGCTGGAGGTTTCCGCGTTCTTCGCCTGCGCTGGGAGGAGCTGAACGACCGGCCCGATGCAACGCTTGCCAGGGTCGAGCGCCTACTCAGCCTCCGCCGTTCCCCTGTGCGGTAGCGCCCTATCGCCGTGGAAAGGAACAGCGGAGTGTGGAGATATCAATCCGCTGTGCGCTTGCGGGGATAGACAGGGCAAAGGCACAGCGGAGCGGGGTTGGCACCCGGTGATCGTCAGCGGCCGCGGCCGTCGCCGTTGGCGACGGTGCAGGCTTCCGCGGCACCGATGAAGGGCGCCAGGGTGATGTAGGTGGCGAGCGGGGCGACCTCCTGCATGTTCTCGGCGCCACCGCGTTTGATCTGGTCGTAGATCATCGAGTAGATCGCGCCGCCGATCGCCTCGGCGGCGATCGGGCTCACCTCCGGCTTCAGCTGGTAGCCGGGGACGAGCAGGGCCTCCATCGTCTTCATCACCTCGTCGCGCTGTTCAAGCGCTCGGCGGCCGGCGGCGTAGACGTCGACCGCGCCGAGGGTCGTGTACTCGGGCTCGGCGGCGCAGAAGGCGAACATCGCGCCGAAGGCGCCGCGCACCGCGTGCGGCCAGTCAGGAGCGCGACGGAAAGCCGGCAGCGTCGTCGCCAGCATCTGTGCCGAGCCGGCGTCGACGGCGGCCAGCATCGCCTCCTCCTTGTCGGCGAAGTTGGCGTAGAAAGTCGAGAGCGAGATCGAGGCGCGGGCGGCGATGTCGCCGATCGTCATCGCCGGGTAGCCCTTCTCGGCGACGACCGCGGCGAGCGCGCGCAGGATCCGTTCGGCCGGGTCGTAGCCGTTGGGCGGCCCACCGTTCTGCGCGGCCCGGCTGCGCGGCCGGCGCAACGGTTCCGGCGGCGGCTCGTAGACCGCGAACCAGTCCCACATCTGCGGGATCAGCTCGATCAGTTCCTCCTCCTCGTGGCGGTAGAGGCGGCTGTGGATCACCTTGCGCACGCCGCCGACCATCGCCCGCACGATCTCGGGCGGCATCTCCTGGCGGCCGGGGACCTGCTCCAGGGTGGCGGAGAGGAACGCTTGCACGCCATCGGTGGTGCGGTCGATCTCTTCGATCGCGCGCGGGCCGGCGGCGTAGATCTCGACCAGGCACATCCGCGCCGCCGCGGCCTGTTCGACGATCAGGTTGATGAAGGCGTCAAAGGCCTGGCGGGCGCGTACTTCGTCCGGCGGCGGCCCGCCGTCGGCGAAGATCGCGCCCACGGTCGGCCCGACGAAGGCGTGCAGGGCGGCGAGCAGGCACTCCTCCTTGTCGCTGAAGTGCGCGTAGAAGGCACTGCGCGAGACCCCGGAGAGCTCGAGCAGATCCTCGACCCGGGTCCCCTCGTAGCCCTTCTCGGCAACGACGGCGACCAAGGCGGCGAAGAGCCGCTCCTGCTGGTTGCGGGCGACCTCCTCGGGTGGCAAGCGCCGCCCCGGCTGGAGCTTGCGATCGCGCAACGTGCCTGCGTCCCCCCACGGCGTCCTGACCATCGCGACCGGACCATAGCCGGCCATCTCGCTGTCTTCGTGGATGCTCGAATCTCTCAGAGCGATCTATAGTAGGAGTGATTCTTTCGAAAGACAAGGCTGCCAGCCAGCTTTTGAAGAAAATTTAGATTGGGACTTGATTTTTGCGTAGGGCTATGTTTTTATGTGGACGGCCCAAAGATGCCGCAGCGGCACAGCCGGATCCCTGCCGGCTACCCCCCTGCCGTCGGTCCCCTTCCGACGGCGACCAGCAAACATTGACCCGGGTTCGACGCCTCCCTCGTCGGCCCGGGTCGTTTGTCGTTGGCCCGGACCAAGCGCGCGGCTGGCTGAAGCAGTCATCTAGGCTTCGGGCATGGCCCGGATTCCAAGCGAGGACGAGGCTGCCGCGATCGCGGCAGCAATCGAGCGGTTTCGCGCGGAGACGGCGCCGGTGCCCACCTTGGAGGCGGACACCGTCAGCCCGTGGCAGCGGGCCGCGCTGCTCGAGGGAGTCAGCGCCAAGGGTACAGCCGAGGATTCAGAAGGAGGAGAGAGATGGCCGTCGTGAAGATCATCGAGTTGGTCGGCAGCTCCAAAACGTCGACCGACGACGCTGCGCGCCAAGCGCTTGGTCAGGCGCAGGGCACGCTGCGCAACATCCGCGCGGTCGACATCGTCTCGACCGGAATCCGCGGCGAGAACCTGGATGAGTACCGCGCCCACGTGCGCGTTGCCTTCCTGATCGAGGGAACGGACATCGACTAGCCGGACTGGGAAGGGGCGAGGTGCTCCCTCCCAAAACGCGCGGCAGGAGCCGCGCTTGAGTGTTTTGGGAGGGAGCACCTCGCCCCTCTCGAGACCGGTTGGCTAGATTCCCAGTTATGAGCGACGAGCCACGAGAGGTCTCCCGAGACGAGGCCCAGAAGCTGATTGGGGATGGGGCGCAGTTGATTGACGTGCGCGCCGATCACGAGTGGGAGATGGGGCGGATTGAGGGCGCCACCCACTTGCCGCTGGCCGAGTTGGCCGAGCGGACCGGGGAGATCGACAAGGATCGAACCGTGGTCCTCTACTGCCGCGGCGGTAATCGCTCGACGATGGCTGCTGAGGCACTGGCCGCCGCCGGCTACGACGCGGTGAAGCTCAGCGAGGGGATCGTCGGCTGGTCCGAGGCCGGTCTGCCGCTCGCTCCGGAGGGTGGCGCGGTGGCCGAGTCGGGCGAGGCCGCATCGATCCTCCACGCCCGCAAGAAGCTGCCTCCAGAGCTAACCAAGCCCTAAATACCCTAATCCCTGTCAGGTTTTGCTATTTTCCACTCTGTGGAGGTAGCCGTAGACCAACAGAAGGAGCAGCGGGGCAAGGGCCGCACTGGCACCTTGGAGAACCCGGAGACCTATCGCAACGTCCCCGGCCACATCATCCCGATCATCGAGCGCGAGTTCGACGACTTCGAAAACGAAGCCGAGACTTTCCTCGCCGGACAGATCGCCGAAGACGAGTTCATCGGCTTCCGCCTCAAGCAGGGCGTCTATGGACAGCGCCAGCCCGACGTGCAGATGGTGCGGGTCAAGCTTCCCTTCGGCGGCGTCACCCCGCAACAGATGGAGGCCTTCGCCAGCGTGGTCGAGAAGTACGCGCCGCTGAACAAGGGCCACATCACGACGCGGCAGAACATCCAGATCCACCACATCCCGCTGCGCGACATGGAGTCGCTGCTGCGCGAGATCGCCGAGGCCGACCTCTCCTCGCGCGAGGGTTGCGGCAACACGGTGCGCAACGTCACCGGCGACCCCTGGGCCGGCGTCGCCCCCGACGAGATCTTCGACCCGACGCCGTACGCCGGCGCCTACGCCCGCTACTTCGTCCGTCACCCGACGACGCAGCTGATGCCGCGCAAGATCAAGACCGCCTTCAGCGGCTCCGACGAGGACCGCGCGATCACCGGCATCCACGACATCGCCTTCCTCTCGCGCGAACGCGACGGGGTCAAGGGCTTCGAGGTCCGGGTCGGCGGCGGCACCTCGATCATGGCCCGCGTCGCGCCGACGCTCTACGACTTCGTCGAGGCCGACAACGGCGACTACCTCAAGGTCTCCGAGGCCGCGCTGCGCATCTTCGATCGCCAGGAGTGGCTGCGCGTCAACCGCGCCCGCGCCCGGATCAAGGTCCTGATCGACAAGATCGGCATCGACGCCTTCCGCGAGCAGGTCGACGAGGAGCTCGAGGGCGATTGGGTCGCCGAAAGGAACTTCGACGCCGAGTTGGTCGAGCGCCTGCGCTTCGAGGACGACGAGCAGGCCAACGCTCCGGCGGTGCCGCCGGCCGCGGCCTCGCCCAACGGCGACCGCTCCCAGTTCGACCGCTTCGTCGAGGGCAACGTGCAGGCGCAGCGCCAGGAGGGCTTCTCCGCGGTCGAGGTGAAGATCGAGCGCGGCGACCTGACCCCGGAGCAGTTCCGCGGCCTGGCCGCGATCATGCGCGAGTTCACCGGCGGCTACGCCCGCAGCACCGTGCAGCAGAACCTGGTTCTGCGCTGGGTCCGCAACGAGGCGCTCTACGACCTTTGGCAGCGGCTCGGCGAGCTCGGCCTCGACGAGGCCGGCGCCGACGAGATCACCGACGTCGTCAGCTGCCCCGGCACCGACAGCTGCAAGATGGGCATCACCAGCTCGATGGGGCTCAACCGGGCGATCAAGGAGCGTCTCCAGGCGATGGAGATCACCGACGATCTGACCCGCAAGATCCACATCAAGATGAGCGGCTGCCCGAACGGCTGCAGCCAGCACCACATCGCCAACATCGGCTTCTACGGCGCCTCGCTGAAGGTCGGCGGCCGCCAGATTCCCGCCTACATCCCGCACATCGGTGGTCGCTACGAGGGCGGCGAGGTCGTCTTCGGCACGCGGCTGAAGTCCCGCCTGCCCGCCAAGCGCGTGCCCGAGGCGGTCGAGCGCTGGATCCGCATGTACGAGGCGGAGCGCTCCGGCGAGGCCGAGGAGTTCAACGACTTCGCCGAGCGGATCGGCGCCGAGCGCTTCGAAGCAGAGGTCAAGGAGCTGACGATGCCGGCGGAGTTCAGCCTCGAGACCATGCAGCAGTTCATCGACTGGAACCGGTCCAGCCCCTACAAGGTCGAGAGGGGCGAGGGCGAGTGCGCGATATGAACCCTGTTGCCGCTCCAGCCGCCATTTCTGATCCGGAGGCGATCGCCGCCGAGCTCGAGGACCGCTCGGCCGAGCAGACGATCGAGTGGATGTTCGAGACCTTTGGCGAGAACCACTACATCGCCTGCTCGTTCCAGAAAACGAGCTCGGTGACCGCTCACCTGGCGACCAAGGTCAACCCGCAGGCGCGCTTCTTCTACCTCGATACCGACGTTCTCTTCCCGGAGACGTACGAGACGCGTGACCGTCTCGCCGAGTCGCTGGGGATCGAGTTCGACCGCTTTCACAACTTGACCCTGGAGGAGCAGGCGGCCCAGCACGGCGACGAGCTCTGGAACCGCGATCCCGATGCCTGCTGCGGTTTGCGCAAGGTTGAGCCGATGCGCAGGGCGCTTTCTTCCGTAGACTGCTGGCTCGCCGGCGTCCGCCGTGAGGACTCAGCCAGCCGCGCCAACACTCCGAAGTTCGGCTGGGACAAGCGCTTTGAGCTCTGGAAGCTCAACCCGCTCGCGGACTGGACCGAGCGCGATGTCTGGAACTACATCCATGAGCACGACCTCCCGTACAACCCGCTCCACGATCAGGGCTATCCCTCGATCGGCTGCACCCACTGCACAAAGCCGGTCGGCGTGGGCGGTTCGTCTCGCGACGGCCGCTGGGCGGGGCTCGAAAAGTCCGAGTGCGGGATCAACTAGCGGCGCGACGCGCCTGAGATAACCCCTTTTTTCGTAACCCTTTCCCCGACCGATTGGTGAGATTCAACGCATGAGCGAGACGATGACTGAGCTTTCCCTGACACTTGACGAGCGCCACACCGCCGACTTCGAGATGATCGGCAACGGCGGCTTTGCGCCGCTGACCGGCTTCCAGGGGTCCGCCGACTGGGAGCGCGTCTGTTCTGAGATGCGCACGACCGGCGGTGACTACTGGCCGATCCCGATCACCCTGGCGAGCGACCTCGAGTGTGAGGTCGGCGACGTCATCGCCCTCTCCAGCGACGAAGGCAAGGCGCTCGGTCGCCTCAAGGTCGAGGAGATCTGGGAGCGCGACGTCAAGCGCGAGGCCGAGCAGGTCTACGGCACCACCGACGAGGACCACCCCGGCGTCGCCGCGATCTATGCAGAGGGCAACCGGATGCTCGCCGGCGCGATCGAGGTCGACGCGCTGCCGGATCACGAGGAGGCCTTCATGCGCCGCTACAAGACGGCGGCGGAGCACAAGGCTGATTTCGAGGCGCGTGGCTGGAAGAAGATCGTCGCCTTCCAGACCCGCAACCCGATCCACCGCGCCCATGAGTACCTGACCAAGGCGGCGCTGGAGACCTGCGACGGCCTCTTCATCCACCCGCTGATCGGCAAGACCAAGGCCGGTGACATCCCCGCCGACGTGCGGATGCGCTGCTACGAGGTGCTGATGGAGAACTACTACCCGAACGACCGGGTGGTGCTGGGCGTGAAGCCGGCGAAGATGCACTACGCCGGCCCGCGCGAGGCGGTCCTGCACGCGATCGTCCGCCGCAACTACGGCGCCACGCACTTCATCGTCGGCCGCGACCATGCCGGTGCCGGTGACTACTACGGCACCTACGACGCGCAGAAGATCTTCGACACGATCGACATCGACGAGCTCGGCATCGAGCCGCTGATGTTCGAGCACACCTTCTGGTGCAACGAGTGCGAGGGCCTTGCTTCGAACAAGACCTGTCCGCATGACCAAGAGGCGCGCCTCTTCCTTTCCGGAACCAAGGTCCGCGAAATGCTCGGCAACGGCGAAAGGCCGCCGCACGAGTTCTCGCGTGACGAGGTCGCCGACATCCTGATCGACGCTTACAAGGAGGACTGAACGAGCATGGCAGGCGAGAAGGGCTTCACCCTCTGGTTCACCGGGCTTTCCGGTGCCGGCAAGACGACCATTTCCGGGCTGCTCGAGACCGAGCTGCGCGCGCGCGGCTCCAAGCTCGAGATCCTCGACGGCGACGTGGTGCGCGAAAACCTCTCGAAGGGCCTCGGCTTTTCGAAGGAGGACCGCGACATCAACATCCGCCGCATCGCCTTCGTCGCTGACCTGCTCAGCCGCAACGGCGTGCCGGTGATCACCGCGGCGATCTCCCCCTACGCCGAGATCCGCGATGAGGCGCACGAGCTGATGGGCGACCGCTTCATCGAGGTCTACGTCAAGGCTTCGGTCGACACCTGCGCCGAGCGCGACGTCAAGGGGCTCTACGCCAAGGCGTTCTCCGGCGAGATCAAGGAATTCACCGGCGTCTCCGACCCCTACGAGATTCCGGAGAATCCGGCTTGGGTCTGCGATACGGAGAACGAGACTCCTGAGGAGTCGGCGCAGAAGCTGCTCGAGTACCTCGAGTCGCGGGACTTGATCCCGGCGGCTGCGGTTACTGCTTAAGACTCGGAAGTGAGGACGGGGCGGGAGCCCCATTCCAAAACGAGCGGCTGCGCCGCTCTTGAGTGTTTTGGAATGGGGCTCCCGCCCCGTTTCTCGTTCCGGTGTGCTTACGCATTCCCCAGCAGGGACAAAGCACAGCGGAAGCGAGATTCCGTGCTAGGGCTTGTTGGGGACTAGGACGGTGCGGCCATCCGCGAGTCGATAAACCGTGCCGAGGGGCTTGCCTCTGCCGACGACTCGCTCATCTGGCTTGAGCTGGACCTCCTTGATCGGCTGGTCTTTCTTCGTGACCACGGCGTTGGCTGGGCGGGTGGGGTGCTCCGCTTTCGACTTGGAGGTCAGGGCTGAGGTCAGGTCGAGGGATGAGAGGGCGGCGAGGAGGAAGGCGACCGAGAGGACTATGCCGAGGTCGAAGAGGTTGACCAGGCCGTCGAGGGGGTCGCCGGCGCGGTCGTCGCGGGCTCTGGCGCGGGGGGTGACCTTCATGGGGCTACGGCCCAGTGGCTGTGCTGGGCGGCGGGGATGCCGTTGCCGGTGGGGGTGATGAGGGTGGCGGCGATGTACTCGACGTCGGAGTAGTCCTGGGCGTAGAGGCGGTCGCGGACGAGGGAGATGGCGAAGGCGACCGCGCCGATCAGGAGGCCGGCGACGGTGACGCTGAAGGCGACCCGGAGGTTGTCGGTGAGGGTGGCGACGTCGCCGTCGGCGAGGCCGGCGAGGGCTGGGGAGAGCGGGATCAGGGTGCCCATCAGGCCCAGCGCCGGGCCCATGCGGACGAGGATGCGGGTGCGCTCGAGGCGGCGCAGCGAGCGATAGTCGTACTCGGCGAGGCGCTTGGCGATCCGCTGTTCGGCGTCGGGCCGGCCGACCTGTTCGAGGACTTCGGCCAGGACTTCTTCCATCGCTTTGTTGCGGGCGACGCTGAGCAGCGCCACCAGCGCCTCGGGTCGCGAGCCGGCGGCGAGCCTGCCCTGGCACTCGGCGACGGCGTTCTCCAGCTGCCAGACGCTGCGGCCGCGCCGCCGGCGCAGCTCGGCCAAAAGCGCCCCGGCTTCGACCACGACGACGACCAGCGCCAAAACGGCGAGGACCAGCACCGGCACCTCCAGCGCCTCGGAGATATCGAAGAGAAGCTGCTCGACGCTCATCGCGGACCCCGCTGCAACGTTTTGTTCTCCCATGAGGCGGACAACGCGTTGCACCTCATCGGAGCAGGCTCCGTGTCTCCACCAGAGCACCCGCGACGAGCAGCCCGGCGGTGACGAGCAGGCCGAGCGCAGCGCCGGGAAGTCCCGATCCCCCGCCGCCACTCTCAAGCTGACCGCGGCGCGCCGTAGCCAGCTTCTTCTCTGCGTCGACCGGGGCTGTGGCGCTCACAAGCTTGCCGACGACGGTCTCCCCGGCGCTGTGCTCCCGATCCGCTTTGTGCAGAGGCGCGTCGGTGGTACCCCGGCGGACGCTCAACGCGGCCTTCGGCCGCGTGTCCGCCGGGGTACCACCGACGCGTCCCCCACCACCCGGACCAGGGGGCACGGCGCCGCGCGTGCCGGCGACGGCGCCGTGATCGGGCGCCGTCGCCTCATGACTGCGCCCACCCCCCTTGCGGTCCGGTCCGGAGAGCGGTGCCCCGACCTGGATTGTCACCACGGCCGAGGTCCCGGCTCTGTCGCCCGGAGTCGTGACGCCGACCACCACGTCGTAGCTGCCGCGCTTGGCGAAGCTGTGACGGGCGGTGGCGCCGGAAGCTGAGTCGCCGTCGTCGAAGTACCAGGAGTATTCGAGCTGCTCACCCGAGCCGGCGCGGTCGACGATCGCGCTGAAGGCGATCGCCTTCCCGACTTCGGTGCGATGGGTCGAGGCGCGCGCCCGCACGCGCAGGGGGGATCCCTTGTACAGCGCCACCGTCACCCCTTGCGGCGCCTCAAACGAGTCGCTCGCGTTGAGGTCGTCCCCGCCGGTGCTCGGGCGGAGGAAGCCGGTGCCCGCGGCCGTCGCGTAGATCACCGCCGGGCCGTCGGCGAAGGCGCCGTCGTCGAGTGCCTGGTGGCGACTGAGCAGGACCGCGCCGCCGGCGGGACGCTGCACCTCCAAGTAGGAGAAGCCGAAGGGGTCCGCACCGGCGGCTTCGAGGATCGTCGCCAGCGAGAAGCCGGTCACGGTGATGCTGCTCTCGCCCGCTTCGGCGTGCAGCGGGTAGCTGCGAGCGACGACGTCTTCCCTACCCGCGAGCGCGGCGAGGGAGAGCGTCTGCTGCCCGCCCCCCGGCGAGATCACGGTGACCTGGGCATCGTCTGCGCGCGCATTGCCGGCGAGCGCCAGGCTCAGCGCCAGGGCAAGCAGCCCGGCGAGGGCCGAGCGCCCCGCGCTCAGCCCGTCGTGAAGGAGATCGCGAAGCATCCGAATCCGTCATTGGGTGGGCTGTAGATGCTGCCGAAGCTGCCGAACGCAGTGCGGCCCTCGGCGGTGATCGCACTGCGTACCGGTGCCGAGTAGGTGAAGGTGCCGAGCGGGCTCTCGACCGGCGGCGCGCTAACCGCGAGGGAGAGGAAGGGCGAGCGGGGGTCCGCGCCGTCGTTGTGGCGCAGGCGCAGGATTACCCGTGAGGCGGCCCCGTTGATCTCGATCTCCGGGTTGCGCATCGTCAGGTCGATGCCGCGCGAGGGGTAGCTAAAGCGGATCCCGCCGGACTGGTAGAGGGCGGTGGTCCCGGTTGGCGGGTCATACCAGCCGTTGGCGAAGGGGAAGGAGTAGGAGTAGACGAGCGTCGGCGCGGTTTCGGCGGGTCGGTCGGGGCAGGGATGGCTGCTCTCGGGGATCGCTGGCTGCGCCGTTGCACCCTCGATCGCCTGGGGCGCGACCTCCGAGTTGGAGTAGCGAATCCAGGAGTCCCGGACGTGCCAGGTCAGCGTCGCTCCGCTGACGTCGATCGCGCTGGCGGGGCGGGCGAGCAGTGGCGGTTCGCCGCTCGGCAAGCCCCTTTCATCGGCCTCGCTGCCGAGCGTCGCGGCGCTCGAGCGCAACCCGCCCAGCACTCCGCGGGGCAGGCGAGCGCCGAGCCGCTCGGCGATCACCCGGCGTGAGGCGCGGTTCCAGACCAGCTGCGCCTTGTGCACCTGCAGCGAGCTCTTCACGGGGTCGATCGCCAGGGCGCCCGGCTTCAGCTTGAGATCGAAGACCGCCCGCCGCTTGCCCGCCAGCTTGGCGCTGAGGAACGAGCGTTGGGGGGTGAGCTCAAGCTGTGGCGCCGCAAGCCTGACGACCCGCCGGGCGCGCCCCGAACCGCGGGCGATGCGAAGCGCCCCGCTGTGCGAGAGCCGGGCGCCCGCGGTGTCGATCACCCCGCCGGAGATCTGCAGGCGGGTCTCCCGTCCGCTCGTGTCGGCGCCGCCGACAGCGGCGAAGGTGATGCCCCGCTGGTCGAGCAGCTCGGCCTGGCCCTTGCCGAGGACCAGCGTCGTGTTACCCGTCGGCCCTGCCGCGCCCGCGGTTGCGGGCGCGGCGAGGGCAGACGCCAGCGCGAGCGCTGCGAGGATCTTGCTCGCGCTGCGCATCGGCTAGGGGATCGGCTCCGGGTGGACGATCGAGACGCTGAGCTTGTTCAGCGCCGTGCCCACCGTTTTGTAGGAGCCGCCCAGCAGGTTGAGGGCGCTGGTGCCACCGGCGGCCAGCTTCACCGAGCTGTTCGCCGAGTCGGTGTCGTCGTCACCGCCACCTGGTGCGTTGTCGGTGCCGAGATCCGGGAACGTCCAGGTGATCGTCTCCTCACCGGAACCGGGCCCGGCGGTAGTCGTCTTTTCGACGCCGCCAGTTGCGACATCGACGAGATCGACGCGGCCACTCGTCCAGGAGCTGCCGAGGCGAGTTGCGACGTTCATCGCTATCCGCGATTTGGCGCCGTCGATGACCACGGTCGGGTTGGAGAGCACGGTGCCGAAGCCGTGGGCCGTGTTGCAGAGGCCGACGCTGCCGCCGCCGTGCAGGACGAGCCTGCCGGGGGTGCCGGACTCATACGTGCCCGAGCTGCTGGGCCAGGTGAAGAACTTCCCGGCCCCTTCCATGCTGGTCGGATCGCTGCGCGTGGCGCCGCCGGAGAGGTTGAAAACGCCGTTTTCGTTCACCGTTTTGCGCAGGCTGTTGCGCACGCCCCAGTTGATCGCGCCGGTGGCGATCGACTCGGGCGCGGTCAGGGCCGGCAGCGTGGCCAGCGCAGCCGGAGCTGCCGGCCAGCTCGAGGCGGTCGCCGGGATGCCCAGCGTGCAGCCGGCGCCGAACGGCCAGGCGACGGTCGTATTCGTCTTCAGCTCGAGGGTCAGCGCATCGAGCGAATCGCCCTCTTCGTACTCACAGGGACCCGGATTCATCGGGTTGCAGAGGTCGAGCACCTCCTCGCCGGCCGCGGTGAGGCTCGTCGGCAGTCCCGACCAGGTCACCGTCTTGGCGTCTTCGTTGTAGAAGGGGCTGGCGGCGTCGGTGTTCAGTGTCGCCAGATCGACCCGCTGGGTCGGCGTCCAGACCCCGCTGACGTTCGTATCGACGTCGACCGTGAGGCGCGAGTCCTCGCCGTCGATCGTCACCGTCGGGTTGGAGAGCACGATGCGGAAGCCGTGCGGTGCGTTGCAGAGCACCACCTCGCCGGCCCCGTCGACGATTGCCTGGTCGTCGCTGCTATCGCCCGGATCGTTGACCACGTAGTTGCCACCGCCGGCAGGGAAGCGGAAGCTCCCCGTCTGCGGCGCGGGCAGCGGCGGGTTGAGCACTTCGGCCGGCGCGATCGGCACCAGCGCCCCGCCGGAGAAGAAAACGTAGCTGCGGAAGCTGCTCTTGAAGCCCCAGTCGATCTTGCCACCGCTGAGGTTGATCGGGCTGGTCAGGTTGGGCGAGGGCGCCGCAGCGGCAGCCGAGCCTGCGATTTTCTCGGTGACGCTCAGCGCGCACTGCGACGCGTAGGGGTCGACGATCCCTTCGGGAGCGGCTTTTTTCTGCTCCTCCGGCTGGCTTTTGGGCTCGTCGGCGACGGGCAGCGCGGCCGCGAAGCCCAGGGTCCCGACGCGGCCGGCGGCCAGCGAGTCGAGGCCGAGGCGCTGAGCGAGCTCGTCGGTGCCTTTGCCGGTCAGCGAGAGCGGTGCCTTGCCCAGCGTCGCCGAGGACTTGCCGATCTCGGCCTTTCCCTGCGCGCGGAAGACGATCAGGCGGCGTTTGCCCAGCTTGGCGCTGACCGCGGTCTGATCGCCGGCGCTCTGCACGATCAGCTCGCGCAGCGTGGCACTCCTTTTGCCGTTGGCCAGCTTCAGCTTGCCGCTCGTGTGCAGCGTCGCCGCGGCGAGCAGCTCGAGGTCGGTGACCGGCAGGGCCGCGTTCTGCGCTTTGCCTGCTTTGTCCTGCTTGCCGGCGAGGCCGCTGTTTGCCTTGAGCGTCAGCGTCACCTCACCGCTGGCGGGAGCCGCCTGCGCCGTGCCGGTGGTGAGCAGGGCGACCAGCATGATCGCCGCGGCAAGGGCGACCAGCGCCCTGCCTGCCCACTCGAAGTTCAAATCTTCGGAACTCATCACTGAAGGAGCCTCCTTGTGCTCTCCGCGCACCGGCACGTGCGACGTTTCTCGTTTCCTCCCAAGTTAGGGAGACCTAATAAATCCACACTAACATCGTCGGAATTAGCCTGCGGTCCGCTCTTCGCTCAGCGATGCGGTCCAGGCAACGTGAAGAGCGGTACGCCCTTCGTGCTCGGTGAGGCGGGCGTCGGCGCCCCAGGTCGCGGCCAGCCGCTCGGCACCGAGCACCTCGGTCGGCCTGCCGGCGGCGATCGTGCGCCCCTCCGAGACGACGACCGCGGTGTCGGCGACCGCGGCGGCGAGGGCGAGGTCGTGGACGACCAGCAGCACCGTGAGGCCATCGGCGACGAGGTCGCGGAGCAGCGAGGCGACCCCGATCGTGGCCCCGAGGTCGAGCTGTGAGGTCGGCTCGTCGGCGATCAGCACCGGCGCCTCCTGGGCCAGCCCGATCGCGATCTGCACGCGCTGCAGCTCGCCGCCCGAGAGGGTGGTCAGCGGTCGATCGGCGAAGCGGGTGACCCGGGCACGTTCCAGCGCTCGCTCGATCCCGCCGCGGTCCTCGGCGCTGAGGCGTCGCAGCGGTCGCAGGTGGGAGGAGCGGCCGATCGTCACCGCTTCGCGCACGCTGACGCCCGCCGGCACCGGCATCCGCTGGGGGACGAAGGCGCGGGCTCGGGCCAGCTCGCGACCGCCCATCGTGCCGATCTCGCGCCCCGACCAGTGCACGTCGCCGGCGGACATCGACTGCAGGCCGGAGACGGCGCGCACCAGGGTCGACTTGCCGGCGCCGTTGGGGCCGACGATGGCGACCAGTCGCCCGCGCTCGAGGGTCAGGTCGGCGCCGCGCAGGATCGGCGTGCCGCCGATCTCGACCTCGACGCCGCGCGCTTCCAACAGCGCCTCCCCGGGACTGGCGACCGGCTCCATCACACCGCCTTGCGCAGCAGCCAGAGGAAGAGGGGCACGCCGAGCACGACCATGAAGGGCCCGACCGGCATCTCGATCGGTGCCCGCAGGGTGCGGGCGAGGGTGTCGCCGGCGGCGAGCAGGGTGGCGCCGCCGAGGGCCGAGGCCGGCACGACGAAGGTGTTGCTCGAGGTGCCGCCGGCCATCCGCACGACGTGGGGGACGACCAGGCCGAGGAAGCCGAGCAGGCCGGCGATCGCGGCCGAGGCCGCGGCCAGCAGCGCCGCCGCGACCGCCGCGCCAAGCCGGATCAGGTGCGGGCGCGAGCCGAGCGAGGCGGCGACGTCGTCGCCGAGCGCCAGCCGGTCGAGCGGGCGGATCAGGAAGGCGGCGCAGATGAAGCCGACGGCGAAGTAGGGCCAGATCGTCTCCAGCTCGTCCCAGCCGCTCGAGGTGAGGCCACCGGCGATGAAGAAGATCGCCGACGGCGCCCGCTCGGGATAGGCGGCCAGCAGCCCGGTGGTGGCGGCGGTGAAGAGCGAGAGGATCGCTATCCCGGCGAGGATCACCTTGCCGGTCGAGCCGCGGTTGGCGCCCGACCAGGCGATCGCGAAGACCAGCGCCGCCGCCAGCAGGCCGAAGGCGAGCGCCCCGACCGGCAGCAGCGCGATCGAGCCGGGGAAGAGGATGATGATCAGGATCGCGCCGAAGCCGGCCCCGCCGGTGACCCCGATCACGTCGGGCGAGGCGAGCGGGTTGGCCAGCGCCCCCTGCAGGATCGCGCCGGCGATGCCGAGCGCGGCGCCGACGATCAGCGCCTCGACCGTGCGCGGCAGCCGCAGCGTCTCGACGATCTGCTGCTGCGGCCCGCCGGTCCCCTTGCCGAGGATGATGTCGATCACTTCGGCAAAGGGGACCTTGACCGCTCCCAGCGCCAGCGAGGTGACGACCGCGACGGCGAGCGCAGCGAGCAGGCCCGCGTAGACGAGGGTGCGGCGGGCCAAGGCGAGTCAGTTCTCGAGATAGATGCGGCGAACCTTGCGGATCGTCCGGGCGACGTCGGTGCCGGCCTGCAGCAGCGAGTTGTCGACCGAGATGTAGATGCGACCGTTGCGCACGGCCGAGGTGGTCGACCAGGCCGGGTTGTTGCGCAGGTATTCGGTCAGGCTGGGGATGTCCTCCTCGTTGGCGTGGGGGACGGCGATGATCACGTCGGGGTCTTCGGCGACCACGACTTCGTCGGAGATCCGCTCGAAGCCGGAGCTCGATTTGACTCCGCCGGTGAGCAGCTGGCCACCCGCCTTGGTGACGAGGTCACCGCCCCAGCTGTTGGGCAGGAAGACGAACGGGGTGCGGCCGACGCCGAGGATCAGCATCACCGTGGGGTGCTCTTTGATCCCCCGCTGCGCTTGGGCGACGCTTTTCTTCATCGAGGCGACCAGGGCCTTGGCCTGCTCGCGCCGGCCGACGATCGCGCCGAGCACGAGCGTCTGGGCGAAGGCCCCGTTGAGCCGGAAGGGCTCCTGGATCAATACGCGGATGCCGAGATCGCCCATCGACTCGTTGCCCTTGGCCCAGGTGCGGGAGGAGAAGACGAGGTCGGGGTCGAGCGAGGCGAGCTGCTCGAGGTTGGGGCCGTTGGGGTGCGAGAGCGGCAGCACCGGCACGCCCTTCAGCTTCGGCGAGAGCCGCTCGTTGCCGCCCAGGGTCTGGCCGACGCCGACCGGCGTCACGCCGAGCTTGACCAGGGTGTTGGCGGCGAAGGGGGTGAGGGCGACGATCCGCTTCGGTGGCGAGCTCTTCGCCGCCGCGGCGCTCGCCGGCAAACATAGGGCGAGCGCCAGCAGCGCCGCCAGCAGGCCTCGCCTCACGCGGGCACCTTGGCGTCGATCACCGTGTAGTTGCGCACTTCGCTGCCGTGGGCGAGCTCGCCGTCGGCGTGGCGATGGCTCATCTTGAAGAGGTCGCTGTTGACCCAGGCCTTGAACGCCTCGTCGCTCTCCCAGCGGCTCAGCACCACGTACTCGCCCACGCCCTCGCCCTCGCGCCGCAGCAGCTCGAAGCCGACGAAGCCTTCAGCCTTGTGGACGTGGCTCTCACGCTCGAGGAAGGCACGCTCGAACGCCTCCCGACGCTCCTCGTGCACCTGCACCACATTCATCACGGTTACCAAGGCCCCGCTCCTTTCGCGGGTGCCCGGCGTGACTTATTCCGTCCGACCTTAAGGGCACCCTAATTAGGTTTCCCTAATTAGGCTAGCCTAAGATCGGCTACTCGGCTTGCTGCCCCAGAATCTCCCGGGCGCGGTGAGCGAGCTTCACGGTCGCTTTGCGCAGCCCCGCCGGCTCCTCAATCGGCTCGTCGTAGTCGACCCGCACCGGTCGCTCGTCGCCGTTCACCTGGGCGATCAGATCAAGCCCGGTCCTATCGGCATCGAGGCAGCGGGCCGCGGTTGCGTCGGGACAGTCTCCGAGCGCGCGTGCCATCTCCAGCAGCGCGTCGGCGTGGTCTTCGTTGAGGTGGGTGATGGCGCCGGCAGCGCCTTCGCTCACGGGATCGTTTGGCTTCATAGTTAGGGAACCCTAACTATGCGCGGCGAGCGGGGACTTGCGGCTCCCCGAGACCGAAGGTGTCGTAGGCCCCGAACTTGGCGAAGGTCTTGTGGGTGGGGCCGTGGTAATCCGATGAGCCGGTGGGGATCAGGCTCAGCTCCTCGCAGAGATCGAGGAGGTGCTTGGTCTGCTCCTCGTTGTGGCTTGGGTAGAAGGTCTCGACGCCGTCGGGACGGAGCGAGCGGATCAGGTCCTCGACCTCGTCCGGGTCCTCGATGTCCCAGTAGGGATGGGCGATCACGGCGCTGCCCCCGGCCTCGTGAATCAGGGCGATTGCCTGCTCGGCCGTGGGCCAGCGGCGGGGGACGAAGGCCTTTGCGCCCGGAACGAGGTACTCCTCGAAGAAAGGACCGAGGTCGCCGGTTGCTCCGGCCGCCTTGGCGATGTGGGGGCGGCCGATCGAGAGGGCGTCGCCGGCCTCCTTGATCGCGTCGTCGAGCTTCACTTCGAAACCCCAGTTGCGCAGCCGCTGGATGATCGCCTCAGCGCGGTTGACCCGTTCCTTCTGCGCTCGCTCGCAGACCGGGCCGATCGTTGCCAGGTCGACCCAGTAGCCGCAGACATGCAGGTCTTCGGCGTACTCGTGCACGCAGGACATCTCGATCGCCGGCACCAGCTCGACGCCCAACCCCTCCGCCGCCTCCGCCGCCTCTTCGACCCCCGCAACCGCATCGTGGTCGGTGAGAGCCAGCGTCGTAACCCCGGCTTCCCAGGCTTGGGCAACGACTTCGGCGGGGGCCAACTGCCCGTCGGAAACCGTCGAATGGGATTGAAGCTCAATCAACATTGAGGCGGGACCCTATTCCGCGGGCCGCCTTAATAGAGTGCCGCCCCCGTGTTCCAGAAAGTTCTCATTGCCAACCGCGGCGAGATCGCGATCCGCGTCGCCCGCACGCTGAAGGAGATGGGCGTCGGCTCGGTCGCCGTCTACTCGGAGATCGACCGCGACGCCCCGCACGTGCGCGAGGCCGACGAGGCCTTCCTGATCGGCCCCGCGGTCCCGGCCGAGAGCTACCTCAACATCGAGAAGATCATCGCCACGGCCAAGGAGGCGGGCGCCGAAGGGATCCACCCCGGTTACGGCTTCCTCGCTGAGAACGCCGAGATGGCCCGTGCCTGCGACGAGGCGGGGATCACCTGGATCGGCCCGCCGCCGGAGGCGATCGAAGCGATGGGCTCGAAGACGAAGGCGCGCGAGATCATGGAGCAGGCCGGCGTGCCGATCGTTCCCGGCTCGACCGAGGTTGCCAAGGATCTCGAGGAGGCCAAGCGCCAGGCTGAGGAAGCCGGCTACCCGGTCGCCTGCAAGGCGGCAGGCGGCGGCGGCGGCAAGGGCTTCCGGGTCGCGATGACCCCTGATGACCTTGCGGAGGCCTTCGAGGGCTCGGCCCGCGAAGGCGAGAAGTTCTTCTCCGACGACCGCGTCTACATCGAGCGCTATCTCGAGGACCCGCGCCACGTCGAGGTCCAGGTCCTCGCCGATGGCCACGGCAACGTGATCCACCTCGGCGAGCGCGACTGCTCGGTCCAGCGCCGTCACCAGAAGGTGATCGAGGAGGCCCCGGGCCCGCACGTCGACGCCGAGATGCGCGAGCGGATCGGCAAGATCGCCACCGACGCGGCGGCTGCGGTCGGTTACCGCGGCGCCGGCACGATCGAGGGCATGCAGGTCGGCGACGAGTACTTCTTCCTCGAGATGAACACCCGCGTCCAGGTCGAGCACTGCGTGACCGAGATGGTCAGCGGGATCGACATCGTTCGCGAGCAGATCCTCGTTGCCGCCGGCGAGCCGCTCTCGGTGTCCCAGGAGGATGTCGACCTGCGCGGTTGGGCGATCGAGTGCCGGATCAACGCCGAGGCGGCGCACAAGAAGTTCGCCCCGGCTCCGGGTGCGATCACCACCTACCGCGAGCCCGCCGGGCCCGGTGTCCGCGTCGACTCCGGCGTCGAGGCCGGCTCCGAGGTGACGCCGATGTACGACCCGATGGTCGCCAAGCTGATCGTCTGGGACGTCGACCGCGAGCACGCAACGCGCCGCATGCTGCGGGCGCTCGACGAGTACGAGGTTGGCGGCCTGACCACGCTGATCCCCTTCCACAAGGCGCTGCTCGCCACCGAGCAGTGGCGCAAGGGCGAGACCTGCCGCGACCTGATGGAGGATCGCGAGTGGCTGAAGACGACGGCGCCGGCAGATGCCGCTGCGCCGGCCGAGACCGAGGACGGCGCCGAGCTGGTGGCCCGCGACTACAAGGTCGAGGTCTCCGGCAAGCTCTTCGACGTCAAGGTGATCGGCGAGGCAGCGGCGGGTGGGGCAGCAGCCCCGGCAGCCGGCGGCAAGAAGCCGCCAAAGCGCGAGCGCAAGGCCGGTGGCGGTGGCGGCGCCTCGAGCGAGGCACTGCCTGCGCCGCTGCAGGGCACCGTCTTCAAAGTTGCCGTGGAGAAAGGCGCCGAGGTTGCCGAGGGCGACCTGATCTGCGTGATCGAGGCGATGAAGATGGAGAACGAGATCGTCGCCCACCGTGCCGGCAAGGTCGAGGAGCTGAAGATCGCCGAGGGCGACTCGGTCTCCAGCGGCGACGTCCTCGCCGTGATCAAGTAGGCAGCGGCGCTCAGCGTTTCTGCTGTTTGCTCTGCTGCTGTTCTTTCTGCTGCTTCTGTTTCTCCAGGCGTTCGGCCTTGATCGCGCGGATCACTTCTTGGCGTTCGCGCCGGGTCAGCGGGATTTCGGCGGCTTCCTCACTGCAGCCACGGCCGACGCAGTCCTCGAGCCGTTCGGTCAGTTCGCGGTGGAGGAAGTTGCGCACCGGGAAGTAGTTGGGAATGCGGACCAGGTTGTTGAGCTCGTAAGGATCGTGTTCGAGGTCGTAGAGCTCCTTCTCGCCGTCGGGCCAGGCGATGTACTTGTAGGGCCCGAGGCGAATTCCCTCGTAGTCCTTGGGCGGCGCGAGCAGCGAGATCGTGGCGCCGCCGCCCCGCTGTGCCTTGGGGCTCAGCTGTGAGGCCGCGTTCGTCTTGCGCGGCCTGGGGCTGCTCTGGTCGCTCGGTTCGGCGATCGCCCCGGCCTCCTGAACGTCGGAGGTCTCGACGAAGGACTCGAAGAGGAAGGGCCGCAGGGTGCGCAGTTCGGGGTCTTTGAAGAAGGGAGTCATCGAGCGCCCGTCGACGCTCTTGTCGGGCGTGACGCCGGCCAGTTCGAGGATCGTCGGCGCGACGTCGATGTTGCCGACGATCTCGCCCGATTCGGTGTTGGCGCGGATGTGCGGGCCGCGGATCAGGAAGGGCAGGTGGGTGGCGGGCTCGTAGGCGAGGAACTTGCCGCCGATCAGGCGGTGCTCGCCGAAGAAGAAGCCGTTGTCGGAGGTGAAGATGACGTAGGTGTTGCGCAGCCGGTGCAGCGAGCCGAGCGTGTCCATCAGCTGTTTGACGCCGTCGTCGATCGAGCGCAGCGACTCCAGCATCTTGTCCCAGTAGACGCGGTAGGTGTGGATGTCGCTGAGCGAGAGGTAGGGGGCTTCCTTGATGAAACTGGGCTTGTCGGAGACGTTGCCCTCGGCGAAGCCCTGGCCGCGGTTGTGCGGCATCGGCGCGCCCTTGAACCAGTCGTAGTGGCGGGGCGCCGGCTCCGGGCCCGCGGGCTTGCGGAAGTCCCCGTGCGGGGCGGTGTAGTCGAGCTGCAAGTAGAAGGGCTGTTCAAGCGAGGTTTCGCGCAGCTCCTGGGTGGCGAAGTTGGTCAGCGTGTCGGTCTCGTAGAAGCAGGGCTGGCCGTTGAGCGGGGCAAAGGGGCAGCCGAGGTCGTCGCGGGTCGTGTATTCGCGCGGTTCCCAGGTCCCGGGGTCGCCGTAGGGGCCTTCGACCACGCCGTTGTTGTTGAGCGTGTAGCCGTAGAAGTAGTGGTTGGTGTCGGCCTTCAGGGTCGTGTGCCAGGCGCTCCAGCCGGGCGGCACGGTGGTGCCGTTGTCATACGGTTCGTCGCCGTAGCCGTTGAGGAACTTGCCGATGTGGATCGTGCGGTAGCCGGCGCCCTGCAGCCAGGTGGCGATGTTGTGGGTGTAGGCGGCGCGGAAGGAGAAGCCGAAGTAGCCGCCGTTGGGCTGGATGTTGCCCTTGACGCCGTTGTTGTGGGCGTAGCGCCCGGTCATCAGGCTGACCCGCGAGGGGCAGCAGAGCGGGTAGGAGGAGTAGTAGCGGTTAAAGGTCATCCCCCGCTTGGCGATCAGGTTCAGCGTGTTCGGCATCGCCTGCAGCTTTGGTTCGCCGAAGGCGGCGTAGAGGCCGTCGAGGGTCTGGTCGTCGGTTTGGATCACGACGAAGCTGGGCGGCTGCGTCGTCGCGGCGGTCGCGGCACTCGAGCGGAGCCCGCTGGTGGCAAGCAGGCAGAGCAGCGCCAGCAGGCCGGCGGCGATGACGGCCAACCGAATTCCGCGTCCTGCCCTGCTGTGTTCGGTTCGATCCATGAAGACGACGGCCGCGCGTAGGCGACCTACACGGTCGAAACAACTACGCGCGCCGAAGTTGCGAAACGCTAGAGATCGCTCAGGACGCGCCGAGCTTTTTGGCGGCGTCGCGGAAGTTCTTGACGGTGGCGCTGGGGGCCTTGCGGCCTTCGAGTTTCTCGCCGTGGCGGTTGACCCAGATAACCGGCACGTTCATTTTCAGCAGCGGGGCGACGTCGTTGGTGTAGTTGCAGCCGATGTGCAACCAGCCTTTCTTGCCGCCGATCCGCCGCGCCGCCTCTTTGAAGTGGACGGGGTCGGGCTTATAGCTGCGCACCTGCTGCGCGGTGACGACGAGGTCGAGTTCGGTGCGCAGGTGCCGGCGCGAGATGCCGAGCAGTTTGTCGTCGATGTTGGAGACGATGCCGATCTCGTAGCGTTTGCCGAGCCGGTCCATCGCCGCGTTGGACTCGCGGAAGGGCAGCCAGTAGGCGACGCTGTTGGGCAGGAATTGGGCCCGCGAGGGCTCGATCTCCCAGCCCAGCTCGCCGGCGACCTTGACTATCGTGCGGCGCAGTACCTCGGCGTAGAGCTCGTAGGAGCCGGCCATGATTTCGGCCTGGACCTCCATGAAGCGGGCCAGGAAGGGCTCCTCTTCGAAGCTGAAGCCGTCTTTCTGCGCCTCTTTCTTGCAGGCGTCGATGATGCCTTTCTCCCAATCAATCAGGGTGCCGTAACAGTCGGTGGTTACCCATTTGACGGTTTTGAGACTGGGGAGAGGCATGGCGGCGGCGCATTATGCCAATCGCACCGAAGGCAGGCGGCGCGCCACATGAACTCGGCCGCTGCGAAGGTCGGATAGTCTGCCGCCCGCGCCGCAGGGGCGCACTCCACCCATGGACCTCCTCGAGTATCAGGGCAAGCAGCTTTTCGCCAAACACGGCGTCGCCGTGCCGAGCGGCGAGGTCGCCGCGACAGTTGACGACGCGGTGGCGGCGGCGGGGCGGATCGGCTACCCCTGCGCGATCAAGGCGCAGGTGCTGATCGGCGGCCGTGGCAAGGCCGGCGGGATCAAGATCGCCCAGGACGCCGAGGAGGCGCGCGCCTACGCCGACGCGATCCTCGGCATGGACATCGTCGGGCCGCACGGCGAGGGTCCCTTCCGCGTCGATCAGGTCTGGATCGAGGGCGGCTCGGACATCGCCTCCGAGTACTACGCCTCGGTGATCCTCGACCGCGGCGAGAAGAAGCTGCTGGCGATGGTCTCCGCCAAGGGCGGCATGGACATCGAGGCCGTCGCCGCCGAGGATCCCGATGCGCTTGTGCGCCGTCACATCGACCCGACCCGGCCGTTCGAGGTTGGCGCGGCGCGGGAGATCATCGACGCCGCCGGGCTCGACGAGGACGTCCGCGACAAGGCTGCGGAGGTGCTGGTCAAGCTGGCCGAGGTGGCGAGCTCCGAGGACGCCTCACTGATCGAGGTCAACCCGCTGATCGTCACCAACGACCGCGAGGTCGTCGCCCTCGACGCCAAGGTGACGATCGACGGCAACGCGCTCTTCCGCCACCAAGACCTGGCTGAGATCGCCGACACCGCCGAGGACCCGCAGGAGGCGATGGCGAAGGAGAAGGGCCTCACCTACGTCAAGCTCGACGGCAACGTCGGCATCCTCGCCAACGGTGCCGGGCTCTGCATGTCGACCCTGGACGTCGTCGCCCAGGCGGGTGGCGCTCCGGCCAACTTCCTCGACGCCGGTGGCGGCTCCAAGGCCGAGGCGATCGTCGACGCGCTGACCGTGATCACCTCGGACCAGAAGGTGACGGCGATCCTCTTCAACATCTTCGGTGGCATCACCCGCTGCGACGAGATCGCCAAGGGCATCGTCACCGCCTCGCAGCAGCTGGACCTGAAGCTGCCCCTGGTCGTGCGCCTCGACGGCACCAACTCCGAGGAGGGGCTGAAGATTCTCGCCGAGGCCAACCTGCCCAACCTGAGCCAGGAGACGACGATGCTCGACGCCGCCCGCCGCGTGGTCGAGCTCGCGGGGGGCAACGGCTGATGTCGATCATCATCGACAAGGAGACCAAGCTGGTCGTCTCCGGCCTGACCGGTCGCGAGGGCTCCTTCCACGGCCTGCGCAACCGTGCCTACGGGACCGACCTGGTCGCCGGCGTCACGCCGGGCAAGGGCGGCCAGGACGTCGAGGGCGTACCCGTCTTCGACACGATCGTGGAATCGGTCGAGCAGGCCGGGGCCAACACCTCGATGATCTTCGTCCCGGCGCGTTTCGCCGCAGCGGCAATCGACGAGGCGATCGAGTCCGGCGTCGAGACGGTGATCGCGATCACCGAGGGCATCCCGGTGCTCGACATGCTCAACACCTACTGGAAGGCCAAGGAGGCGGGCGTGCGGCTGCTCGGCCCCAACTGCCCCGGCGCGCTCTCGCCCGGCAAGGCCAACGTCGGCATCATCCCCGCCCAGTTCTTCGACCCCGGCCCGATCGGCGTCGTCTCCAAGTCGGGCACGCTGACCTATCAGATCGGCAACGAGCTGAAGCAGGCGGGCACCGGTAACTCCTCGATCGTCGGCATCGGCGGCGACCCGATCATTGGCTCCGACTTCATCGACATCCTCACGCTCTACGAGGCTGACCCGGACACCGAGCTGATCGTCATGGTCGGCGAGATCGGTGGCGACGCCGAGGAGCGCGCCGCCGAGTTCATCGCCTCAGAGATCTCCAAGCCGGTCGTCGCCTACATCGCCGGCTTCACCGCCCCGCCCGGCAAGCAGATGGGCCACGCCGGGGCGATCATCTCCGGCTCCTCGGGGACGGCACAGGCAAAGAAGGATGCGCTCGAAGCCAAGGGCGTGCGGGTCGGCGAAAGCCCGACCGAGACGGCCAAGATCGCCGTCGAAGTCCTGCGCGGCTAGCATCGCCAGGTGAGACTGGACGAGCAGCTCCCCTGGCGCGGTCCCGGCGCCGACCGCCCCGACCTGCCGCTTCCGCCCGCCCGGATGCCGCTGCGCAGCCTCGGGCAGACCCGCAAGCGCTGGCGTTACGTCGGCTTCTACTCAGAGCGGCTGATGCTCTGCGCGGCCCGGGCGGAGATCGGCCCCCTCGGCCAGTGCTTCTGGGCGCTGTGGGATCGCGACCGCGACCGCAGCTACGCGAACACACGGCTGCGCCCCGGCAGCGACGAGGTGAGGATGGACGGCGCCGAGATCACGATCGAGGCCCGCGAGCTGCGCGCCCGCTTGTCGCTGGGGGAGTCGGCGCCGATCGAGTCGATTTGCCCCAGCGGTGAGGCCTGGGGCTGGACCCGCAAGCGCTCGGGAGTGCCGATCAGGGCCACGATCGAGACTCCGGACGGGCGCTGGGAGCTCGACGGGCACGGCGTCGATGACCAGTCGGCCGGCTACCAGAAGCGGCGGACCAGCTGGCACTGGTCGGCGGGGGTGGGGCGAGCGACGGATGGCCGGCCGGTCGCCTGGAACCTGGTCGCGGGGATCAACGACCCGGTTGTGAACAGCGAGCGGGCGATCTGGACGGACGGGAAGCCGGCCGAGCCCGCTCCGGTCTCCTTCCAAGGGCTGGCGGCGGTGGAGTTCGCGGACGGCGGGCTGCTCACCTTCACCCCCGGCTCGGAACGCAGCCGCAACGACAACTTCCTCGTCATACGCTCGAGCTATCGCCATCTCTTCGGCGACTTCCGCGGCCAGCTAGGCGGGATCGAGCTGGCCGAGGGCCTGGGCGTGATGGAGCAGCACGACGCGCTCTGGTGAGGCCGGCCGACCTTCCGGTGCGCTTTATGTGGCCTGTGACGACATAAAGCGCACCGGAACGGACGTCGGGTCTTGTCGTCGGCGATGTCAGGGCGTTGCTAGGCTCGCTCTCGCATGGCTGGCGACACAATTTCTTTTGCCCGAGGGGCGCCCAGCGCCGACATCCTGCCGCGCGACGCGGTGCGGGATGCGGCGGCCGTGGCGCTTGCCGAGGACTGGGAAAAGGCACTTTCCTACGGCACCGGGATCGGGCATCCGGGCCTCTGCGAGTGGATCGCGGAGCGCCACGGCGGGCTCGACGCCGGCCAGGTAATGGTCGCCAACGGCTCGCTGGAGGCCGGCTGGATGCTCTTCGAGCACCTGCTCGGGCCGGGCGACCGGGTCGTGGTCGAGCAGCCCACCTACGACCGCACGCTGCTGATGCTGCAGCGGCTTGGGGTCGAGCTGGTGCCGGTCTCGCTCGAGGACGACGGGCTCGATGTCGCTGCGCTTGAAGCCGCCCTCGCCGAGGGTCCGATCAAGCTCGCCCACGTCATTCCCAACTTCCACAACCCGGCCGGCTGCACGCTCTCGGCGGAGAAGCGGGTGCGGTTGGTCGAGCTCGCCGCCGAGCACGACTTCTGGATCTTCGAGGACGACCCCTACCGCGAGCTGCCCTTCGAGGGGGACGGGCTGGAGACGATGCTCGAGATCGACAAGGCGGACCGGGTGATCCACGCGTCGTCCTTCTCCAAGACCGTCAGCCCAGGCGTCCGGGTTGGCTACCTGGCCGGGCCGGCTGCGGAGATCGCAAAGCTCGCCAAGCGGGCCAACGAGACCTACATCTCGCCGAACATGTTGGCCGAGTCGGTTGTGCTGGAGCTCTGCCGCTCGGGCGGGCTCGACAGGAACATCGATTTCGTCAAGGGCGAGCTGCAGGCCCGGCGTGACGCCCTGGTCGAGGCGCTGCGCGAGCAGATCCCCGAGGCCGAGTTCGTCGTCCCCGGCGGCGGCTACTTCCTCTGGCTCGATCTCGCTGAGGGCACCGACACCAGCGCCCTGTTGGCCGAGGCCAAGGGCGAGGGCGTCGCTTTCGTTGCCGGCCCCGACTTCATGATCGACGGCGGCACCAACAGCCTGCGGCTCTCCTTCGCCAGCGTGCCGCCCGAGCGGATCCCCGAGGGCGTCGCTCGCATCGCCCGCGCGCTCGACCGCATCCGCGCCGGCTCGCCTGCCTGACGGGCCGACGCTCCGCGTCGATCGATCGCCGCGCGCTGATCCAGCCGCGCGCGCTCCCCGTAGGTGGGGTTAATGACCCACCCGCGACTTAGGAGGAAGCATGGCTGTGGCTGACAAACCGAACGCGCTGGAGCGCGTCGCGAGTGACCCCGTGTCGCGGCGCAAGCTGCTCGCCGTCACCGGTGGCTCGACAGCATTGGCGGCCTTTCTCGCCGCCTGTGGCAGCGACGACGGCGATACGACAACGATGGCCACCAACGGCGGCGCCGGCAAGACCGGCACCGAGCAGTTCGGCAAGGGCGACGTCGGAATCCTCAACTACGCGCTCACGCTTGAGTACCTCGAGACCGCCTTCTACGCGGACGTGGTCAAGAGCGGGCTGTTCAAGGGCTCGGACCTGGAGACGATCCGCAAGTTCGGCAGCGAGGAGGCCGAACACGTCACCGCCCTGACCGGCTTCGTCAAACAGATGGGCGGCAAGCCGGCCCCCAAGCCGAAGACTGAATTCCCGCTCAAGAACGCCAAGTCGGTGCTGGAACTGGCGGCGACGGTGGAGAACCTCGGCGCCGCCGCCTACCTCGGCCAGGCGGCCAACATCAAGGGCGCCTCGGTGCTCTCGGCGGCGCTCTCGATCCACAGCGTCGAGGGGCGCCACGCGGCCGCGCTCAACACCCTGCTGGGCAAGCCGATCACCCCCGACGGGGCGTTCGCCAAACCCGCCGGTGCCGACGAAGTCCTCAAGTCGGTTGAACCCTTCATCGTCGGCTGAGCCGGCGCAAGCGCGAAAGGAGAAGCAGATGAGCGACCAGATCCTGGCCCAGCCCGAGCTCGCCGGTGTGAATATCGACAGCGACAGCGAAGACATCTCCCGCAGCGAGGTGATCCTCAAGGGAGCGTTGGCGGCCGGTGCCGTCTACGGCGCGCTCGCGGTCGGCCCCTTCGTCGGCCGGGCGCTGGCGATGAGCGAAAGCGGTGACGTCGGCATCCTCAACTTCGCCCTCACGCTCGAGTACCTCGAGGCGGCTTTCTACAAGGAAGCAAAGACCCGGGCCAAAGCGAGCGGCGACCTCAAGAGCCTGATCGACCTGGTCGGGCGCGACGAGGAAGAACACGTCGGGGCGCTGACCGAAACGATCAAGAAGCTCGGCGGCAAGCCGGTGGCGGAACCGAAGTTCGACTTCCCCTACAACGGCACAGCCGGCTTCCTCACGCTGGCCCAGACCTTCGAGGACACCGGGGTGAGCGCCTACAACGGCGCCGCGCCGCAGATCAAGTCCAAAGAAGTGCTGGAAGCGGCCGGCTCGATCGTCCAGGTCGAGGCGCGCCACGCGGCCGCGATCCGGCTGCAGAACGGCGACGAACCCTCGCCGGTGGCGTTTGACCCGGCTCTGCCCAAGGCTAAGGTGCTGAAGGCGGTCGAACCCTTCATCCAGTAGCCGAGTCGCCGGGACGATCGCAGGAGCGAACGAGATGGGCACGAGCAAAGCCGAGCGCCTCGCCGACGAGGAGCTGATGCCCCTGATCGGGGAGAAGGACCCCAACGCCTTCGAGGTCTTCTACGACCGCCACGGCGGCGTTGCCTACTCGCTCGCCTACAGGATCGTGGGCGAGCGAGGGGCGGCCGAGGACGTGACCCAGGAGGCCTTCATCTCGATTTGGCGCAGCGGCGCCCGCTACGACGCGGCGCGCGGCAGCGTGCGCACCTGGATGCTCGGCATCGTCCGCAACCGCGCGATCGACTTCCTGCGCAGCAAGGCGGGGAGGGCGCCGAAGCTCGACTTCAACGACGACTCGATCCTCGAGCACCGCCCGGCCGCCGAGCAGACCGAGTCCGAAGCGCTGCAGCGGGAGACCGCGCAGGAGGTGCGCGGGGCGCTCGACGAGCTGCCCGGCGAGCAAGCGAAGGTGATCCAGCTGGCCTACTTCGGCGGCTTCAGCCACTCGGAGATCGCCGGCATGCTGGGCGTGCCACTTGGCACCGTGAAGGGGAGAATGCGACTCGGATTGGAGAAGATCCGCGGTGAGCTGGCGGAGGGACTGACATGAGCGAGAACGGACACGACCGCCACCGCGACGATCTCGCCGCCTACTTGCTGGGCGCGCTGGAGCCGGGTGAGGCGGCGGAGCTGGAACGCCACCTGGCCGGTTGCGAGGAGTGCCGCACCGAGCTCGAGTGGCTGCGGCCGGCGGTGCAGCTGCTGCCGGAGTCGGTGGAGCGGGTCGAGCCACCGCGCGAGCTGCGCGGGCGGCTGATGGAGCAGGTCCGCGCCGAGGCCGGCACCGCTGCGGCACCGCAACGTTCCCGGGGCCGGGGGATTCGCGGCTGGAGCCTGCGCCCGCTGGCGGGCCTGGCAGCTCTGCTCCTGATCGTCGCCGCGGTCGCTGCCTACGCGATCGGCAACGGCGGCTCAGACGGCGGGAACGCGACCACCGTGGTCGCTGGCCACTCGCCGGAAGTGACCGCGGAGATGGTCCGCGCCGGGGACTCCGGCACCCTGCACCTGGCCAACCTCCACCAGCTGCCGCCCGACAAGGTCCTGCAGGCCTGGGTCGAACGCGACGGCAGCGTCGAATCGGCCAAGACCCTCTTCGTCCCCAACCAGGACGGCACCGCCTCGGCGACGATCGACGAGATGGACGGGGTCAGCGTCGTCATGGTCACGGCCGAGCCCCGCGGCGGCAGCGTGCAGCCGACCGCAGCACCGATCGTCAGCGTTTCAATGCCCAATTAAGGGCGAAATCGTCGCCTGGCAAGGACGCCGGGAGCGAAGCGTGCTCCGCACGTGAGCGACCGAGGACGCCGCCAGCCGGCGATTCAGCGACCGTAGCGGTCGTTTGAGAGGACTAGCTGCTCGGGGATCGTGGCCCGCGGTGGCGGCGCCGGATCGGCGCGGACCGAGACGGTCTCGGCGACGCTGCGCGAGACCTGGTGGGTGCCCTCCGCGGAGGCGATCGTTACGCCCTCTTCACCGGAGCTCTGCACCGTGCCCTCGAGACCCGGCTCTAGACCCGCGTCCTTGAGGTAGTGGAGTAGCTCCTCGGCCTCGTTCTCGAAGCGCAGCACGTGCACCTTGGCGCCGGGCTCGACGTCGGAGAGCAGCGAGCCCTGCTCGCGGGCTCCCTCGATGATCGGGTGGCCGTGGGGGCAGGTGGTCGCATCGCCGATCGCGGCGCGCATCCGCTCCTCCAGCACCGGGGACATCGCGTGCTCGATCCGCTCCGCCTCCTCGTGCACCTCGTCCCAGGGAATGCCGAGGACGTCGGTGAGGAAGCGCTCGATCATGCGGTGGCGGCGGACGATGTGGCTGGCGTGCTCGCGGCCGGAGGCGGTGAAGTCCAGCGACTTGTCGGGCTTGCGCTCGACGTAGCCGTCGTCGGTGAGGCGGCCGATCATCTCGTGCACGGTCGGCGGCGAGAGCTGCATCGCGCGGGCGATGTTGGCGCCGGTCATCGGCAGCCCGGCCTCCTCGAGCCAGAACATGATCTCCAGGTACTCCTGCTCTGCGACCGTTGCGGTCTCCGTGATCTCCATGGGATCGATACTAACGACGCTCCATCAGCGTCGAAACGACCGCCTCGTAGAAGCCGTCGCCCATCGCTCCCTCGGTGACGGTGACGTTGTCCCAGGCGCCCAGCGAGGCGCGCAGGCCGGGGTCGCGCTCGGGCCCGTTGGCGACGACGAAGAAGCGCCCCACGGCGGCGGCGACCTCGAGGTCCTCGACCGAGTCGCCGACCGCGATGCAGTCGGCCGGGTCGTAGCCGCGGACGCGGGCGTGGGCGGCTACGGCGCCGGCCTTGCTGACCAGCTTGGGGACCAGGTGGTAGGCGTGGGTGGGGCCGTCGACGGCGGGCATCTCGCGGCCGATCGCGCCGTTGTCGAGCAGGCGCAGGTCGTCGTGGCCGTCGGCCTCGAGCAGCCGGTTGGCCTCCTCGACGTCGACCTTGCCGCGGAAGAGGTGGGAGAGGACGCGGCCGTGGTGCCAAGGGGCGTGGTACTCCAGGCGCCCGTCGAAGTGCTCGAAGAGCCTCTTCGGGATGCCGCGCTGCTCGATCTTCTCGTAGACGGTGCCGTCCTCGTCGGGGACCAGATCGCCGGTCAGCAGGGTCGTCTCGCCCTCGATCGCGAAAGCGCAGCCGGCCTCGTAGATGTATGAGGTCTGGCCCATCAGGCGGGCGGCCTCGTGCACCTGCGGCTCGCGGCGGCCGGACATGATCACGACCTCGACCCCGGCCCGGTGGCAGGCCTCCAGGCCGCGCGACTGGGCCAGCGAGAAGCCGCCCTCGGCGTCGCGGAAGAGCGAACTGCCCTTGCCGAGCAAGGTGCCGTCGAGGTCGGTGTAGACGCAGCTCAGTGCCATGGTGCGGTCGCTACGGTAGCCGGATGAGCTGGCGCCTCGCCGACCGCAGCCTCGACCTGGCCCAGCCGCTCGCTGCCGGGATCGTCAACGTGACCGCCGACTCGATGTTCGAGGGAGCGCGCAGCGGCACGCCGGAGCAGGCGGTTGCCGACGGGTTGGCACTGGTCGAGGCGGGGTTCGACATGCTCGATGTCGGCGCCGTGGCGGCGAAAAGCGGGCCGCCGGTGCCGCCCGAGGTGGAGGCGGGGGCCCTGGTGCCGGCGATCGAGGGACTCGTGAGCACGGGCGTGCCGATCTCGGCCGACACCTTCTCGGTCGAGGTGGCGCGGGCGGCTCTCGCTGCGGGAGCCGTGGCTGTCAACGACATCTCCGGTGGCTCGGAGGAGATGTTCGAGCTCGTCGCCGAGACGGGCTGCGGCTACGTGCTGATGCACATCGAGGGACCGCCGCGGGTGGACCGGCCGGCGCCCGACTACGGCGACGTGGTCGAGCACCTGGTCTCGTGGTTCGGGGGGCGAGTCGAGCTCGCCCGCAGCCTTGGCGTCGGCGAGGAGCAGATCGCGATCGACCCCGGACTCGACTTCGACCTCAATACCGAGCAGGACCTGGAGATCCTGCGGCGCCTGCCGGAGCTGCGTGAGCTCGGCCTGCCGCTCTACGTCTCGCTCTCGCGCAAGGACTTCATCGGCGCCGTGGTGGCCGGGTCTTGGGAGCAGCGACTGCCGGCGGGGGAGCGCGAGTGGGGGACCATCGGCGCCGTCGCCCTGGCGGTGCGCAGCGGCGCCGACGTCCTGCGCATCCACGACCGCAGCTCGCTGCAGGCGACAAGGGTCGCTGGCGCGATCCGGGGGTCGTCAGGCAAGGACGCAGGGAGCCCGAATAGCAGCGCTATTCGGGCGACTGAGGACGCTGCATGACGGCGCGCGGATCCGCCAGCCTGCTCGAGGCGCCTTGGTCGATTGCACTGGATCCCGCCCGCCGCGATGGGCGCATCGTCGCTGAGAGCGGCGAGGAGGAGCGCGGCGCGCAGCAGGTGGCGCTGCCCCGCTCGCTCGACCCCGGCCTCGTCGAGGCGCTGAAGCGGAGCGGGGTCGAGCGCCTCTATTCGCATCAGCGCGAAGCGCTGGAGACGGCCGCTGCCTCGAATCTCGTGATCACCAGCGGCACCGCCTCGGGCAAGAGCCTCGCCTTCAACCTGCCGGTTCTCGACGGGATCGCCCGCGACGACAAGCGCCGCGCCCTCTACCTCTACCCGACCAAGGCCCTGGCCCAGGACCAGGCGCGCAAGCTGGCGGCGCTGCGGCCGCCGGGCCTGCGCGAGGCGATCTACGACGGTGACACCCCCAAGGAAGAGCGGCCGGCGATCCGCCGCCGCAACAACCTCGTGCTCACCAACCCGGACATGCTGCACGTCGGCATCCTGCCCCACCACAAGAGCTGGGGCGACTTCCTCGCCAACCTCGAGTGGGTCGTGGTCGACGAGGCGCACACCTACCGCGGCGTCTTCGGCTCCCACGTCGCCAACGTGCTGCGACGGCTGCGGCGGGTGGCGCGCGCCTACGGCTCCGAGCCGCGCTTCCTGCTCGCCTCGGCGACGATCGCCAACCCGGTCGAGCTGGCCGAGGAGCTGGTCGGCACGCCCTTCGAGCTGATCGACGACGACGGCGCGCCGCGGGCGGGACGCGAGATCGCGATGTGGAATCCGCCGCTGATCGACAAGGCGACGGGAACGCGGCGCTCGCCGCTCTCCGAGGCCGCCGACCTGCTCGCCGAGCTTGTCTCCCACGGCGTGCGGACGATCTGCTTCCTCAAGAGCCGCCGCGGGATCGAGCTGATCCAGCGCTTCGCCCGCGAATCGCTGGAGCGGCGCGGCAAGCCCGAGCTGGCGGCGCGGATCGCGCCCTACCGCGGCGGCTACACGCCGCAGCAGCGGCGCGAGATCGAGGCGCGGCTGAGCGATGGCGAGCTGCTGGCGGTGGTCGCCACCGACGCGCTCGAGCTGGGCATCGACATCGGCGAGCTCGACGCGGCGATCTGCGTCACCTTCCCCGGCACCGTCGCCAGCTTGCGCCAGATGTGGGGGCGGGCGGGCCGCCAGCGCCGCGGCCTGGCGGTCTACGTCGCCGGCCAGGACGCGCTCGACCAGTTCTTCTGCCGCCACCCCGACGAGTTCATCGGCCGCCCGGTCGAGGCCGCGATCCTTGACCACAGCAGCGAGCAGATCGCCGGGCGGCACATGGTTGCGGCGGCCTACGAGCTGCCGCTGAGCGAGCAGGACGCCGAGGTCTTCGGTCCCGAGTGGCGCGAGCGGGCGCAGCGGCTCCTCGCCGCCGGTGAGCTGCGCCAGGCCGGCGGCCGGATCATGCCGCGCAGCAGCGAGTTCGTCGCCGCCAAGGTGCCGCTGCGCTCGGCCTCGCCCGACTCGGTCGCGGTGATCGAGCGCGAGTCGGGCGAGATGCTCGGCCTGGTCGAGTCCGAGCGCGCCTTCACCACGATCCACCCGGGCGCGATCTACCTTCACCTCGGCCGCTCCTACGAGGTCGAGCAGCTCGACGTACGGGGGCGGCGGGCGATCGTCTCGCGCTTCGACGGCGACTGGTACACGCGGCCGAAGAAGGAGACCGAGATCTACATCGAGCGGGTGCGTGAGCAGCGCACCACCGCGGGAGTCGAGCTGCACTTCGGCGAGGTCTCGGTGACCGAGCAGGTGATCGCCTACCAGCGGGTCTCGATCTCCGAGCAGGAGCCCTTCGACATCGTCTCGCTGGAGCTGCCCGAGCAGCAGTTCGCCACCCAGGCGCTCTGGTACGTGCTGCCCGAACGGCTCAGCGGGGCGCTGCCGCCCGACGTCCTGCTCGGCGCCCTGCACGCGACCGAGCACGGCCAGATCGCGGTGCTGCCGCTGATCGCGATGTGCGACCGCTGGGACATCGGCGGCCTCTCGACCAACGTCCACTTCCAGACCGGCCGCTCGACGATCTTCATCTACGACGGCCACCCCGGCGGGGTCGGCATCACCCTGCGCGGCTACGAGCAGTTCGAGCGCCTGCTCGGCGACGCCGAGCGCCTGATCGGCGAGTGCCCATGTGAGAGCGGCTGCCCCTCCTGCGTGCAGAGCCCAAAGTGCGGAAACCTCAACGAGCCGCTGCACAAGGCTGGGGCGCTGGAGCTAATGCGCTCGATGCAAAACGCCGCGGGGTGAATTCCGTTCCGCTGTTCCTTTCCCGCGAATGACATGGCAGGAGAACACCGGAGCGTGAAGCCTCATGCCAGCTACGCTGGCGCGATGTACGAGGACTCGATCCGCGCGGAGTTCACCCACCAGTCCCGGTCATTCGGCACCGCGCCGGCGATGACGTCTGCGCAGATGCTCGGCGCCCTGATCGAGCTGGTTCCGGAGGACTCCGGCTCCGAGTGGATCGACGTTGCTTGCGGGCCCGGCGTGGTCTCGCGGGCGACGGCGAGCAGGGTCGGCTCGGTGCGAGGCGTCGATTTGACCCCGGCGATGGTCGAGGAGGCCGCGCGGAGGGCTGATGAAGAGGGGGTCGGCAACGTCGATTTCACCGTTGGTGACGCCACCGCGCTCGAGCTCCCCAACGACTCCTTCGACGGCGCGATCACCCGCTTCAGCCTCCATCACATCCCAGCGCCGGGCCGAGTCGTGGCGGAGATGGCGCGCGTCGTCCGGCCGGGCGGCTGGGTGCTCGTCAGCGACATCGTCGGCGACGAGGACGGTGAGGCGACGGCGTGGCGCGAGGAGATCGAGCGCCTGCGCGACCCCTCCCACTGGGCCTGCCTCACCCAGGGGCGACTGCGTCGGGCGGGGACCGCTGCCGGCTTGACTCTCGATGCCGAGAAGCTGGTCCCGATCGAAATTGATTTCGACGACTGGCTGGCGCGGGGCTCGGGCGGCGCTGGTGCAGCCGATCTGGTTGCCGAGCTGCTGCGCCAGCAGCCAAGTACCGCCGAGAGCTTCTGCGTCAAGGAGGGCGAGGCGGGCCGCCTCCTCCACCAGCGCTACTGGCTCGGCCGCTGGCGCGTCCCCGCCTGACCAACCGCAGCTCGCGGCCAGAGCTGGCGCAGGGCGAGGATCGCGAAGGCGTGGGACAAGGCGAGGGGCGTGGTCGAAGTGGGGACGCCGGTGCGGGCGTCGACGCGCTCGGGGAGCATGCCCGCCGCCGTCGCGGCCCGGCGCAGCTCCGCCATCAGGTGGAGCGCTGCCCGCCGCTCGCCCAGGGCGGCGAGGCCCCAGGCGGTCCAGGCCGTGGGCGCGGTCCAGGGGTCAATGCCGCCGGCCCAGCCCTGGGAGGGGACGATGCCGAAGCGCCCGCTTTCGGCGGCGAGGCGCTGCAGGGTGCGGCGAGCGAGCGGGTAGAGCGTGGGCAGTGAGAACGGCCGCACGGTCCAGGCGGCCACCGAGTCGAAACCGGATGTTGGGTCGTCCGCCTCGCGGATGAGCCCCCCAGATGCGCTGAAATGGGCCTGGATCGCGTCAGCCGCCTTCTGCCGCTCCTCGGGATCCGGCATGGTCGCGGTGGAGGCGATTGCGTTTCCGACGTAGTCGCCTGGATCTCCCTCTTGGTAGTCGGCGCTGTCACGCCAGCTCAGCGCGGGGGGAGGCGTGGCCAAACCCGCCGCCCGCCCCGCTGCGGCGACCCAGCCGGTGGCGTCTCCCTGCGCCTCGCGACCGCCGACCGGCGCGCCGTTGGGGTAGAAGCGCGCCGCTGCGTTCAGGTCGAGGCCACGCAGGAAACGAGCGATGCGACGCGCCTTGCCGCCGTAGCCCGCGCCGGCCAAGGCGATCGCCACAGCGCCCGCGTCGCGGGGCCAGACGTAGGCCCAGCCCTCCCGCGCCCCGGCGATGACCGCACCGCTGCGCCGGTCAGTGAGCGCGTGCAGCACGAGCAGCGAGCGCGAGTACAGCCGCCGCGCCCATGGCGGCGCATTCCCTCCGAGCGGCCGCGCCGCTTCCAGCCAATGCGGGTGGGATCGAACAGTCGCCGCAGCGCCGAGCGATCGCACGTTGACGACCCGCTCGCTTCCGTAGCGCTCGACCGTCCGCAGCCTGTTGCTGGCGGGCAGATAGCGATGCCGCACCGAGTCGGAGGGCGAGCCTCCGGAGACGAGCACGGCAGCGATGGCGAGGAACGCCGCAAACCCCGCCGCTGCGCGCATCGCGACCACGCCCCAATGCAATCAGCCCGATCGCGGCGCGGTCGCTAGCCTTCGCCAAGCAAGGCTCGACTTTGCGCCCCAGGCGAGGTAGCTCAGTTGGTAGAGCACACGACTGAAAATCGTGGTGTCGTGGGTTCGATTCCCACCCTCGCCATCTACTCCTGTCTCCCGGCAAATGGGTAGCTATGAGCCGCTCGCGCTAAGCGCGCAAGTATCGTCGAGCGCTTCATGCGGGAGATCCTCGAGTTTTGGCGGGCGGTGGAGATGTTCAGCCCGCCGGCGATCCCAAAGACCCGCCCGGCGCAGCGGGTGTTCGACGTCACTCCCGGCGAGCCGCTGCCCTGGAATCCCGGGCACCCCGTTCAGGCCACGCGGCTGACCAAGGACCAGGCGTGGCGGCACACTGCCTACGTCGGCCTCTACCCGCGCGAAGCGGTCTTCTCGGCGTTGAAGGACGTCTTTCCTTCCGTACCCGACAGCTACGAGGAGCGTCCCTCGGGGCAGAGCGCCCTGCTGGGTTTCGCGGTTTCGGAGAAGGGCATCCTGCTCGAGGGCTCTGCGGTGCTCTCGGCCTGCGCCTGGGCGACGGCGCGTGCCCTCGATCCGGGACCGGCGGCGGCCGCATGGCTCGACGGCTTCGCCGACATCGAACGCGGCTTTGCCTCAGGCCTGGAGGAAACGCTTCTCGGCAGGACCGAGGAGCAACGCAAGCCGGTGGTCCTCGACTGGGGCATCCTCACCGAATGCCTGGAGGGCGCGATCGCGGCTTTGGGCGTGGAGGACGTGCTGCCCATCTCCGGGGTCCGGGTCAGCAGCGAAATCGTCGCGCGGCGGAGCGCCGGCACGGTCGAGCACGACTTTCTCAACAGCTTCATCGCCGACGACCTGGCCCGCGTCGCCACCGCTGCGGGCGCGGGTGAGGTGGGCGCCGCGCTTCGTGAGTACCTGCGGCCCACCGCCGAGCTCGACCTCGACGGTCGCATCGACGTGCGGACACGCCTCGACGAGGTCCGCCACGCCACCGAACCCGATCGGCTGCCTCCCGGCCGCTGGCCGGCGGGCCCGGAGCGGCCGTTGGCCCTGGGCCAGCAGCTCGCCGTCAATGAGGCGATCGCAATGCCCCGCGCCGGCGGCAATCTGTTCGCTGTCAACGGGCCGCCCGGCACCGGCAAGACGACGATGCTGCGCGACCTGGTCGCTGGGTTGGTCACCGAACGGGCCGAGCGGCTGGCGGCGCTGACCGATCCAGCGGATGCATTCCTCGACAACCCCGATCGCTGGGAGACGACTCCCTATCGGCGCGTGATCCATCGGCTGAGGCCCGAGCTGACCGGGTTCGAGCTGGTCCTGGCGTCCAGCAACAACGGGGCGGTCGAGAACGTCACGCTCGAGATCCCGTCGAGCGAGGCTGTCGACGGCCACTGGCGCGAGCTGGCGGAAGGCATCGACTACTTCCCGGCCCTGGCCGAGCGGGCGATGAGCGCCGTCAGGCCCTCGGGCGGCGCCTGGGCGCTGGTCGCCGCGCGGCTCGGCAACAGCAAGAACCGCAAGGACTTCGTCAACGCGGTCTGGTGGACCGAACAACGCAAAGAGGGCGACAACCGCCCGCCGCCGCCCCCGGGTCTGCGCGACCTCCTCGATAACTGGGAGGACAACCCTGAGGGACCGTCCTGGGCCGAGGCTGTGGCGGCGTTCGAGCGGGCTCGCGATCGGGCGAGAGCGATCCGCGAGGACCGCCTCCAGGTGGCGGCGGCGCTCGACCGGGTTGCCGGGCTTGAGTCAGACCTCGAGGCGGCCCGTGCCGCGGAGCGGCCAGTAGGCGAACGGGTCCAGGCATCGCTGCCGCGGCGCGAGGAGCTTGCATCTCTGCAGCGCACGCGCGAGGACGAGCGCCGCCGCCGCGTCGAGGCTCGCGAGGAAGAGCTGCACCGGCGCCCCTCGGTGATCAGGTTTCGCGCCCGTGCCGCCTGGCGCGAGCGCGACGAGGAGCTCGCCGCCGCGATCGCCGCGCTGGACACGATCCTGGATGAGGTCGGCGAGGAGCTGCGGGTGCTGGAGGGTGAGGTGCGGGCGCACACCGAAGCAGGCGCTGTGCTCGCGGCGGCCGAAAAGGAGCACGACGCGGCTCGTCGGGTTCTGGCGCGCCACCGCGAGCGGACCGGTGCCCTCATGCCTGACGAGGGGTGGCGTGGCGATCGCGTGGCGCGTGAGCGGCAGGCGCCGTGGACCGATGCCGAGTCGAATGAAGCCCGCACCGAGCTGTTCCTGGCGGCGCTCGACCTCCACAGAGCGTTTCTCGTTCACGCCGCGAAGCCGATGCGCCAAACTCTCGACGGGGCGATGGACATCCTCTCCGGCAGGGCCCCGGCGGACCTATCAGCGGATGCGGCGCGAGCCGCATGGCAGGCGCTCTTCCTGCTCGTCCCGGTTGTCTCGACGACCTTTGCCTCGGTGGGGCGGCTGTTCGGGCGGCTCGGCCGCGAGGCGCTCGGCTGGCTGGCGGTCGACGAGGCCGGCCAAGCCACGCCGCAGAGCGCGGTCGGAGCGCTGTGGCGCTGCCAGCGGGCGGTGATCGTCGGCGATCCTCAGCAGCTGGAGCCGATCACGACGGTCCCGTTCAGGGCCGAGCAGGCGATTCGAGAGCACTACGGCGTCGAGGATGAGTGGCTGACCGGCCGTACCTCGGTACAGGGCGTCGCCGATCGCCTCAACCGCTTTGGCACGACGCTGCCGGCGGCAGAGCGGCCGCTCTGGGTGGGTGCGCCCCTGACCGTCCACCGCCGCTGCGACGAGCCGATGTTCGGCCTCTCCAACCAGATCGCCTACGACGGGCTGATGATCGAGGCCACCGACCCGGCGCTCGGCCGGGACTTCGCCACCCGCCACCCGACCCTTCCACAAAGCAAGTGGATCGATGTCAGCTCCGACGCCTCGCAAGGAAACTGGATCCCCGCCGAGGGCGAGGAGGTCGACCGGATCCTCGCCCATCTCGACGAGATCGACTTCGACCTCACGCAGGTGATGGCGATCGGCCCCTTCCGCGACGTCGCCCGCCAGCTTGAGCAACGTAGCTGGCGACACCGCGGGTTGCGCGCGGGGACCATTCACACCGCCCAGGGCAAGGAGGCCGACATCGTGATCCTCGTGCTCGGCTCAGAACCCGCCCGCGAGGGAGCCCGGGCCTGGGCGGCGAGCAAGCCGAACCTGCTGAACGTCGCGGTCAGCCGGGCGCGGAGGCGGCTGTATGTGATCGGCGACCTTGAGGCGTGGCGGCGTCAGCGGTACTTCGATTTGCTGGCGGATCGGCTGCCGCATGATTGCCAACGCGCTTGACCATGAGCAGGGGGTCTAACAAACTTCGACGCCGATCATCTCCCAGAACGCCGACGAGAACGCAGGCATGACTGAGATCGAGATCAAGCCGGTGGGGCGGGTCGAATCCCCACTCACCGACCGAGCGGAAGCGCCCAAGCAGGGCAAGGAGGGGGCGCCCGAGGCCTGGCTTGTTTTCGAGTCGGAGCTGCTCGAGGCCCTGCATGGAATCGAGCCCGGCGACGAGATTCTCGTCTTCACCTGGCTCGACCGCGGGCGGCGCGACGTGCTGCAGACCCATCCCCGCGACGACCCGGCCAATCCGGTTCAGGGGGTCTTCAACACCCGCTCGCCGGACCGGCCCAACCCGATCGGGTTGCATCCGGTCACGGTGGTCGCGATCGACGGCGCGCGGGTGCTGGTCAGCGAACTCGAGGCGCTGGACGGGACGCCGATCCTCGACGTCAAGCCGGTGCTTTAGGCGGTCGCCTCAGAGCCGTCCCATCAGCAGCAGGATCAGCAGCACGACTGCGATCAGGGCGACGATGCCGCCGGCGACGGCGACCTTGAGCAGGACGAGCACGATCGCGATCAGGACCAGCAGTCCGACTATCGCTCCAACCATTTGATCTCCCTCCGAAGGTTTCCCAGACATGGGCTGCCACTGGAACGGTCGTGGCGGCCCAGCGTCAGGCGCCACCCGCGTAAGGCGGCTGACAACCCCGCCGGGCAGGCGTTTCAGGAAATGCGTGGAGGCCCCTACCCTTGAGGAGATGACATTCGATGCGCGCAGTGCGCAATGAGCAGCCTGCTCTCCGACCAGCGCTTGGTCCAACGTGCGGCGGGCGGGGAGGAGCGCGCGTTCGCGGCGATCTTCGATCGCTATCACCAGCCCCTGTACCGCTACTGCCTGGCGATCGTCGGCAATTCCCAGGACGCCCAGGACGCGCTGCAGAACACGATGCTGAAGGTGCTGCGGGCCCTGCCGGGCGAGCAGCGGGAGCTGAAGCTGAAGCCCTGGCTCTACCGGATCGCCCACAACGAGTCGGTCGACCTGCTGCGCCGTCGCCGCGATACGCGCGAGCTCGACGCCGAACTGGCTGCGACCGGGCCAGCGCTGGCGGACGAGCTGAGCTCGCGGGAGCGCCTGCGACAGTTGCTTGCCGACCTCGACGAGCTGCCCGAGCGCCAGCACGGTGCCTTGGTTATGCGCGAGCTGGCCGGCCTCGACTTCGACGGAATTGCGACGGCGCTGGACACCTCGCCCGCGGTCGCGCGCCAGACTCTCTACGAGGCGCGCCTGAGCCTGCACCAGATGGATGAGGGACGGGGCATGGATTGCGAACAAGTGACCCAGGCGCTCTCCGATGGCGACGGCCGCGTCACCCGTCGCCGCGACATTCGTGCCCATCTGCGCAACTGCCCGAGCTGCCGCCGCTTCGGTGAGGAGATCGAGGACCGCGAGCGGGACTTCGCTGCTCTCGCGCTGTTGCCGGCTGCGGCCGCCGGCGGCTTGCTGCACGGCTTGCTCGGCGGTGGTGCGGCCGGTGGAGCCAGTGGCGGCGCTGCCGCCAGCGGTGGTGGTGCCGCGGCGGGGGCCGCTGTTGCCGGTGGGGCGGCGAAGACGATTGGCTCCTCCGCGGCTCTCAAAGGTGCCGCCGCCATCCTCGCCGTCGCCGCGATCGGCACCGGGGCCGCCGAGCGCGGCGGTCTGATCGACCTCGGGCTGCCCGGGGATGGTGGTTCGAAGTCGGCACCAGCGCCGCGGCCCGCCGCGGCGGATGCCGCAGCGGCGCCGGCAGGAAGCGGATCACTCGGCCCGCTGACGCGATCCGCTGCCGCCCCGGCGGCCCGGGTGAAGGCGAGCAGGATCGCAGGGCAGAGGCGGGCCGCCAGAAGCGAGGCAGCTGGAACCACCAAAGCAGCGAGCGACGGCGAAACTCGCCCGGAGCCGACACCGTCCGGCGGCTCACAGGGTGGTGGCGGCCACTCCCGTGGCAAGGGACACGAAAAGCAACGCCCCGCCGCTGCAACCCACGGGCAGCAGACGGCGGCTGCTCACAAAAACACGAACCACGGAGCTGGTGGGGGCCGCGAACACCCGGCGCACCCGGCAAAGCCCTCCCATCCGGCGCATCCCTCGAACTCGAGTGCCGGCAAGGAAAAGGCGGCGCCCAAGAGCAGTGCCTCGGCCCCGGAAGCTGGTTCCAACGGAAGCAGCGCAACGCACGGCGCCGCTGCCGAAGAAGCCCCGGCACAGGCCGAGTCCGGCCAGAAACCCTGAACGCGACACCCGCGGTTAAGGCCTGACGGAGGTTGCCTGCGCTCGTTCCTACGGGTGCAGGTAGCCAACAAAGTGCCCTATCGGGCGCGTCAACGAGGAGGCGTGATGAAGCTCCAGACGAAGGTCGCGGCAGCGCTCGCGGCACTGATTCTCGCACTAGTTCCGGCCACGGTTCTGGCCGACCCGCCCGCCGGCCACGGGAATGGCAACGGCCCCGATTACAACCCCGCCCCCGAAAAACCCGAAACGCCGGGGCCGGGCGCTGGCACACCCGAAAAGGCCAAGGCGTACGGCGTCTACTGCAAGGACCAAAGCAAGAAACACGTCGCCGGCGAGAAGGGCACGCCGTTCAGCCAGTGCGTGACCGCGATGGCCAAGGCGGCCAACCACGAGAAGCTTCCCCCGGGCAAGGCCTGCAAGGGCATGAGCCGCAAGCACGTCAAAGGTGAGAAGGGCACGCCGTTCTCGCGCTGCGTCAACGGTGTGGCGAAGCTGAGAAAAGATCAGCAGGAGGTCTGAGGCCGAACGCCTAAGCCACAGCGCCTGCGCCGCCGAAGTGCTGCTGCAGGCGCTTGTGGCGGTGGCGGAAGAACCAGCCGATCACCGGCCGCAGCGGGCGCGCCGGTAGGCCGAGGCGCGGCTGCCAGCAGACGCGGTCGGTGACGAGGCAGCCGCCCTCGGCCGGCTCGAGGGTGCGTTCGTGTTCCCAGGAGCGCTGGCTCAGCATTTTCGAACGCTCGAGAAAGCCGCGCTCGGGTTCGAGCCGCGCCAGCGTGACGTCGTCGTAGTCGAAGGGCAGCAGGCCGAAGAGCAGGATCCAGCTGCGCCCGATTGGCACGCCGATCTCGACGTTCTCCGGGTCGAGTTGCTCGACTCCCGGCGGCAGCGTCATCCGCAGGTAGGGGCGCATCTCGTCGTTGATCCCCTCAGGACTGATGACCCGGTCCCAGACCTCGGTCGGCGAGGCGTTGAGGTGCGAAAGAACAATTGTTTGGGCCGTTCGCGGCACGATTAGGGACAGTCCCTATTGCTATAACTCGAAAGTTCTTTACCATTCTCTAGGTAGAGACAGATGCAGGTGGTAGAAGTACACCCATCGATCGGAGCTTCGTGAATAACGGGCTGCTCGATTTCGTCGCGGAGATCGGCGGTGAGCTTGGCGACTCGCGCCGGGTTCTGCGTGCCGCTGAATACGTTCACGGTCTCCTGCTCCCCTCTACTGAGCCGAAGAGCTTCGCCCAGCTGGCACGCCTTGTCGCCGGTGGGCATGCCGACCCATACAAGCTCGAGCAATCGTTCCAGCACCTTGTCCACGGTAGTTCCTGGGAGCCCGACGTGCTGCTCCGCCCGGCCGCGCAGAAGATTGCTGGGGAGGTGGATGTCGGCGCGACGATGCTGCTCGCGGTCGTCTTTCCACGCCTGGGTGAGCACGCGCCCAGGTATCCCGACAATCGAGACGGCGGCCACCAGATGGCTTCAGTCATCCAGCTGGTCGGCAGGGATAGAGACGGCGAGGCGGTGATCTTGCCTTGCCGCTGGAAGCTCTCACTCGAGGAGGAACGCTGGCAGAGCCCGCGTGCGCGCCGCCGCGCCGAGGTCGACTACGCGGTCGGCGTTCACATCTCCGTCCACGGGCGCAAGCATGCAGCCGCCACGCGGGGCTGGGGCTTCGATGACGCCCCCCTCGTGGCGGGGCCGAGCTACCAGTGGCTGCGGGCCAACTGGCTGCGCGAGGAAGAGAAGCGACGTTATGTGGTGGAACTCCCGGAGCGGGCGGAGTGGGAATCTCCGGAACAGCTCGAAACGCTGCTGGCCACGCGACCAGACGTGCCCAGGCGACCCGATTTACCGATGCTCGACGGGCCCCTCGCCGAACTTGTCGAAGAGTCGCCGCAGGCCAGGCGCGAGTGGCTCTTCTACACCCTTGACGGCGAGTTGGGGCGGGAGCATGTGATCGTCTGCAGGTATCGCGAGGATGGCGAGCTGACACCTGTGCGATCGCGGGCCTGGTGTACGAACCTGCCCGCAGACAGTGATGACCAGCGAAGTTCGCTGGTCGGTCTGGCCGGCCTGCGTTGCAGCGCGACCGCTTTCTGGGACGAGTTGCGCTACGGCTTGCTCGGCGCTATCGGCTATCGCGGCCTCTCGGTAAGAGGTTGGGAGCGCCACTGCGCGCTCGTCACCGTCGCTCAGGCTTATCGCATTCATGCCGGCATCCAAGAGCCAGCAAAACCCCTTCAGTTGCCGCCCGGCCGTGCCGGCCCCAAGGGCCCGGCCAACTGGCGCCAGGCCGTGCGCAAAAACTTGGCCCGTGGCTTAAGCACCGGGCTCATCCCCGCCTAACTTGGGAAAACGAAGTTTTACGTCTGTAGGCGGATCACCGTCAATCCGTTACTTTGGCTAAAAGCAGGATAGGCAGTTTCCCGATTGGAAAAGGGGAGGGGTCCGTCTGAGCCTTCGATTTGCCACCCGCTGTTCGAGCTGTATCACCGCCGGCGCTAGTCTCGCCGGCCGCGCGGATCTAGCCCCAAGGGAGATGTGTCCGTCCTAAGCTCCACCGTCGTCGGAACTGCCGCCGTTCCGTTCGACGGCAGGGTTCCGTGCGGCTTTATGCGGCGTACCAACCATCGCTGCGACGACCCGTCTTGTCGCATCGACACAGGCCATGTGATGGCCTTCGACGGCAGCCCAGCGAAGGCGATCGTTGCCTCTCGGGACCTGTGGGGCATTCGGGACAAGCAGACGCTGACTCGCCGGTTCGCCATCAACGCGGAGACGATGGAGATTGACAGCGAAATGCTGGAGCGGGGGCTGTTCGAAGGATCGCCCTCGGCATGGGCAAGCTTCCGCCACATAGTCAACAACGAGCGGGATGTGGCGGCGTTCCACTTCACCAGCCTGGGAATGCTCTTCGCCTTTGCTGGCTCCCCGGGCACTATGTGGGTGCCGCAGGGCGCGCCGAATCTGATCCCCGCCTTCGCGGAACCCGTTCGCCCGCGCTGGGAGGACGACTCTTGGTTGCCGGCCGAACTCGACCACCCCGATCGTTTGATCCCGAAACTCGGCGATCCCGGCGAGGGCGGTCTCTAGCAACCCGTACGATTTGCGTGGGCGTCAGCCTTTGGTGCGCGCCGGCTGACTGCTGCCCTCGCTCGTGGGGGAAGGAGCGGGTGGATCGGGCTCGGTCGGACCTTCGCCGCCATCCTGGCCATCGTCGTCAACCAGGCTTTCCACGTGCTTCAGCACGCTCGCAGCACCCCCTTTGGCAATCAGCTCCATCGCTGTCGGCCCGTCCTGCGCCATCGTCGCGAATTTGGCGTTAAAGAGCATCCAGGCCGACTCGGGGCCGAGCTCGGGATGGCTGCAGATGTAGTAGAGGATGTGACGGATTTCATCCAGTCTCTTCGCCTGCTCGAGTCCCGGCTTGGCTCGTCCGGCGGCCCAGGAGTAGACGACATCGCGCGACTTCGCCGCAGTCATGAACTCGACTGAACCCGCGGTGAACCCAAGTACTCGAAGCCCGGCGATTAGCTCCTGCGGCTTTCGCGGCATGGAAAAAAGCTGCACCAGGCGGGCGTCGCTTACCCCGTCGACCCGAGCCCTCTGACCCTCTAGGACCGTCGCACCATTCGTCTCGTCTGCGTCTGACGGATCGCTCTCGATGGTGCGGGCGACTTCCAAAATAATCAATCCCTTAGTTCAGGGCCTTTACGGCTTCTAGTCGGAAACAGAATCGAGCTATTCAACCAGGAAGTTCAGCGGAACGCCATTTTTCGGACGTAAGTCCATTCGACGGTGAGCCACCGGCCCCTCGTCTACCCGTACTTCCTAGCGCCAACCCGGGGGAAGCGTACAGGTAGCTGTTAGGCGCTGAGTCGTAAATTAGTCTACTTTTAGACGTTGTATATCTGGAAAATTTCTGTAGTCTTCCTGAACGCTGCGGGAAAACGATCAGAAGGGAAATGCCAGATGAGCGCCAACCCAACCCTCGAGCTGGGCCAGGACACGATTCGGGTGTCCTGCAAGGCGAAGGAGGTCCAAGCCAGCTACGAAGCGGACGTCTCGCCGGACATCACCGGCCAGGAGATCGTCGAAGGACTCGACGATGACGGCTACCTACCGATTCTCGCCGCGAATGAGCGCTGGACGGTGATTCATCCGCGTTCGGGAAACGAAATTACCGGCACGCTCAAGGATGTCGGGGCACGCGACGGCGACCAGATCATCCTCGACCGGCAGACGCACGGCGCCAGAGGCTGACTCCTGTGGCGACCCTGCAGAGCCCCGAGAGCATTCTCAGTCGCCGTCGCAACGACCACGTGCTGATTGAGCACCTTAATGCAAGCGAGTGCCCCGTACAGGTGACCGCGCACCGCAGCGCCGCCGACGCGCGCACGGGTGCCGACCCGCTGCAAGTTGGGCACAAAAACCCACCCGCCGCCTACCGCGCGACGTTCGACTTCGACACTCTGATCGCGCCGGGTCGGCGCCACCGGCCTACGCACATTCTCATCGATCCGTTGGCTAACGGCGAGTATCCGGCGAGCGAACCGGTTGCCAACGTGATCGGGCAGGCGCCCTGGACGCCGCACTTTGCCAACGGGGTTCCCGTCTGCCACGGACATCGCGTCTGGGTGCCCAACCGGACCCAACTGGTCGATTACATCATCCACTTGGGGCGCCTGCTCAACTTCGACGAGCCACCTCCGGGGGAGGGATACACGGGCTACAACGGGGCGGCGATCGCGTGGTGGCGTAGCGAACTGAACTTCCGCCCGCTCGACCCGAATCTCAAGTTCCCCTCGATCGAGCCGACCGAGGTGCTGGCCGGCCGTTCGCGACTGACGCCCGCGGGCTCGCGGGGGACGTTTAGGCGCAGCACACAGCAGGCCGGGTTCAGCGGGGTGGACTTGCCGCAAGCTGGCGGTAAAAAGAGGATGAGCCGCGCCGCGCCGCGCTCCTCGCGTCTGAAAGCGGTGCAGAGGTGAACCGGCTCGCGGCCCCACCGCAGCCCCGTGCGCGGATGAGCGGGCGCATCCGTCACTTTGCGCCTCCGCTGCGCCCCATTCCTCGCGGCGACCACTACACCGAGTTCGAGACCGACGACGGCCGCCGAGTCTTCATCCACCGGGACGTCCTCACCGAGCTCGCCGCGCTCGAGCGGGACGAGCACCCGAATGAGTCGGCGGGCCTTCTCTTCGGCCGCAGCTTTACCGACGGAGCGAATCAGTGTGCGTTGGTACGTCACCTGATCCGCCCGGCGGCGGGGGAGGTGATCGGCACCCCCGTCACGGTCACGATTACAGCCGAGGGCTCCAACCGCATGTCGCAACGGGCCCAGGAACGTTTCCCCTGCGCGGATGCGGTCGGCTGGGCACATACCCACCCCACCTTTGGCGCCTACTTCAGCGGCACCGACAAAGCGGAGCAGGCGATTTGGACCTCGCCCGCCGCTGTTGGACTGGTGGCCTCGGGGCTTCCCAATGCCGATCCGCCGTTCGAGGTTTTCGTCGGCCCCAATTCAACGCCGACGCGGTTGGCGAGTCCGCTTGTCTGGAAGACTCCGCCGCCGCCTGAAGATGCTTGGCCTCGCTCCCGGTGTACGGCCGAGTCGCAAAGGGCCGAGGCGTGGGTTGACCCCGCCCCCACTCCGGCTGCCTGGCGGAGCGGCGCCGAGGGAGCGAGACCTCGCCGCCGCCCCCGTCGGCGCCATTTTTTGCCGCTGGGTCCGGCGGCGCGGCGGATCGCCTCAACCGCTGTTGCGATGGTTCTCGCTGCGCTGCTCGTCTGGCTGCTTTCGCAGTGGGTCGTGGGCTCGCAAGACGACGCCGGATCGCCCGGTGCCGCATCCGCGGGCTTGATAGCGGCCGCGCCGGGCGAAGCCGTGGCAGGTCTCAAGGTCCTGCGCGGGATCTCGCTCCTCGTTGCCAGCTTCGGCCACGGGGTGAGTGAAGTCCTCGCGGCGCCCGACTGGGGCGGTGCCGGAGCCCAAGGGGACGATCAATGACCGCGCTTCTCATCGTTTTCCTGCTTTGCGTAATCGGGGTGATGCTCTACGCGGTATTCAGTGATAAGGGTGGGACGCCAGTGTCGTCTCAACAGCCGCCGTCGCTGGCGCCGGTCCGAGCGCCATCCGGGCGAGCCACGACTCGCTTCAGCGGGCGGCGGGTCGTGCCCGAGTCGTTTGCCGTGCCTGCCAGCTCCGTTGCTCGGACTCCCCCGCGACGGATGCTGAACGGGAGGAAAGTGCCGGCGGTGAAAAACGGACGGGCGGTCATCCCTGTCGATGCGATCGGCCTCGGCTGCCTGCAGCCAATCTCCGAGTGCAGCCTTGGTGACCGCTGTGTGTGCCTGAGTCAGAGCGAAGTTCGGGTCGGAAGTCAGCTGTGAGCAGCCAGCTTGAGAGGGTCGCGGGGGGTCAGCTCGCCGGCGGGGAGCCAGATCGCCAGAGTCGCGCGCGGCGCGCCGGGTACGACCCTCAGGTACTGGCTCAGGCGCGCGTGATAGTCGTCGGTGCTGGGGCCCTCGGCCAAAACGTCCTGCTCAACCTCGGCCTCAGCGGCGTTCGCGAACTGCGCGTCGTCGACGGCGACGTGTTCGAGGATCACAACCTGACTCGCTCGCCACTTTTTCCCCGTGGAGAGAATCCGGCCGGGTTGAAGAAGGCGGCGGCCGTAGGTGGCGAGCTGGCGCGACTGCACACTGCCGACAAAGCGCGAATCAAGATTGCCAGCGCCTGGATCGAGGAACTGGGCCTAGGCGCCTTCGAGGGGGTAGACGTTATTGCTGCCTGTGTCGACTCACTCGAGGCCCGCGCTTACCTGGCGAAGGTGGCGCTGCTGCTCGGCCTGCCGATCGTCGATGGCGGGTTTTCAGGCGCGAACATTGGAATGACGGCCTACCCGCCGCGCGAGGACCCAACTGAGGGGCCCTGCTGGCTCTGTGGCGGCACGCCGACACCCGGGGCTTTCTCCTGCAGGCAGTTCGCCGAGTTCGCTGCCGCCGCGGGCGTCATCCCTGCGATCCAGAACGGCGCGGCGGCGCTTGGCGCACTCTGTGCGGAGGCGATCGTCGGCATGCTGCACGGCAAGTTGGTTGATCCCAAGCGCATCTCGCTCGACATCCGCAGTGGCGAGTCGTTGGTCTTCGCGCCCGGTCCATCGCCCGATTGCGCGCCCTGGCACCGGCGCCTCCCCGAGCCGATCGCGGCGGGGCACGGAGTCGATTCCACGGCTGCGGAGCTGCTCGCCCAGCACGAACCTGGGGATGGTGCCCTGCTGGTTTTGCCGGATACGTTCGTCGAGCGGGCACCCTGCCCTGGATGCCATGCGAGCTGCGATGTCCAGGCTCCGACCTACCGCTGGCGACGCGACCCACGGTGCAAGTCCTGTGGTGGGCCCTGGCCGCGCCACTCGACCGACAACGAAGGCCCGGATACGCTGCGCATGATTGAGGCGACCCACCCACGCGCGGGTGAGAGCCTTGCCGCTTTCGGCGTTCGCCCGGGGGACATTCTCGAGATTGTCGGCCGAGGATCGATCGCAGTCAGGATCGCTGGCGCCAGCGACTCCCTTTGGCAGGAGATCGTGGCTGGGTAAGCGCGGTGCGGGCCCTCGCTCCGCGAGCGTTATCGTCGGCGACGATGAAAACGGCCGTGATCACCGGTGCTTCCAGCGGCATCGGCGCCGCCACCGCACGCGCCCTCGCTGGCGAGGGCTACCGCACGATCCTCGGCGCCCGCCGGCTCGAGCGGCTGGAGGCGCTTGCGGCGGCGATCGGCGGTGAGGCGATCGCGCTCGACGTCACCGACCCGGCGTCGGTCGAGGCCTTCGTCGCCGCGGTCGAGCGCTGCGACGTCCTCGTCAACAACGCCGGCGGCGCCCTCGGGCTCGAGTCGGTGGAGGAGGCCGACGAGGGCAAGTGGCTGCAGATGTATGAATCGAACGTGCTGGGGCAGATGCGGATGACGCGGGCACTGCTGCCGCGGCTGATCGAGTCGGGCGACGGCCACGTCGTCGGCATCACCAGCATTGCCGCGATCGAGCCCTACGCCGGCGGCGCCGGCTACAACGCCGCCAAGCACGCCCAGCGGGCGACGCTGCGGGTGCTGCGCCAGGAGCTGCTGGGCCAGCCGGTGCGGGTGACCGAGGTCGCGCCCGGCATGGTCGAGACTGAGTTCTCGCTGGTCCGCTTCGGGGGCGACGAGGCAGCAGCGGCGCGGGTCTACGAGGGCATGCAGCCGCTGAGTGCCGAGGACGTCGCCGAGTGCATCCGCTGGGCGCTCGCCCAGCCGTCCCACGTCAACATCGACGAGATCATCGTGCGGCCGCGCGACCAGGCGACGGCGACCAGCGTGCACCGCCACTAGCTCGTCAATCGGCAGTTGGCGCGAGGTAGTGGTCGGGCTCCTCGACCACCGTGTTGACCAGCTCGCCGATCCGCTCGATCTCAACCCGCACCGTGTCGCCGACGTGGAGCACGTTCTCGCGGATCGGCTTGCGGCCGATGCCGACGCCGGCCGGGGTGCCGGTAGCGATCACGTCGCCGGGCTCCAGGGTGAAGGCTTCGGAGAGGTGGGAGACCTGCTGGAAGCAGTCGAAGACCATCTCGGCGGTGCTGGCGTCCTGGCGCAGCTCCTCGTTGACGTAGCAGCGCACCCGCAGGTCCTGGGGGTCGCCGATCTCCTCCGGCGTCACCAGCCAGGGCCCGAGCGGGCCGTGGGTGTCGAAGGACTTGCCGATCGTCATCGTCTGCGCCCGCCCCTGCCAGTCGCGCACGCTGAGGTCGTTGGCGCAGGTGTAGCCGGCGATCACCTCGTGGGCGCGCTCGACCGGGACGTGGCGGCAACGCTGTCCGATCACGATCGCCAGCTCGGCCTCGTAGTCGAGCAGGGTCGAGACCTTGGGCATGTGCACCTCGGCCCCGGGCCCGGTCACGCAGGTCACCTGCTTGTTGAAGAAGACCGGCCATTGCGGCGCCTCCATCCCCATCTCGGCGATGTGGTCGGCGTAGTTGAGCGCGATCGCCAGGTACTTGCGCGGCGCCGCGGGGGCGAGGAGCTGGACGTTGGCGAGGGGTAGCCGCGGCGCGTCGCCCGCAAGCTTCTCGAGGCCGTCCCGCCCCGGCTCGGCGAGCGCCGCCGCCGGTTCGCTGGGAACGCCCGCGGCCGAGAGGTCGATGACCTCGTCGCCCTCGACGATGCCCAGTCCCGGTCCCCCGGCGTCCGTGGCGAAGCTACACACCTTCATTGCCCGGACTCTTCCACAAGCCTGCTGCGTTCGTGTCTGTCAGTCGTTCAGCTCGTCGACTAGCTCGACGACGCGCCACTCGATCTCCTCGCGGGTCGCCCGCACCTGCTCGAGCGGCCGGCCCTTCGGGTCCTCCAGCTCCCAGTCGAGGTAGCGCTTGCCGGGTATGTAGGGGCATTTGTCGCCGCAGCCCATCGTCACCACGACGTCGGCCCACTCGGCATCGGCGGTGGTCAGCTTGCGGGGAGTGCGCCCGGCGAGGTCGATGCCGAGCTCGGTCATCGCCTCGACCACCTCGGGGTGGACTCGCTCGCCCGGTTCGGTACCGGCCGAGCGCGCCTCGTGCAGGCCCGCTGCGGCTCGCGTAAAGAGCGCCTCACTCATCTGCGAGCGCCCGGCGTTGTGCAGGCAGACGAAGAGGACGCGAGTCATCAGGCCTCCTCGGCCGCTGGCGCATCGGAGGCGCCGCGAACCAGCTGGTAGGCGAGGGCGCCGAGCACGGCACCGGCGATCGGGGCGGCGATGTAGATCCAGAGGCCATGCAATTCGCCGGAGACCAGCGCCGGGCCGATCGAGCGGGCGGGGTTCATCGAGGCGCCGGTGATCGGGCCGCCGAAGAGGGCGTCGAGGCCGACTGCGCCGCCGATCGCGATTGCGGCACCCGCCCCGACCGCCCGCGTGTCGGTGGCGACGGCCATGATCGTGAACATGAGGAAGGCGGTGAGGACCACCTCGTATATGAGGGCGCTGCCGTCGCCGACCGAGGGGATGGTTGTGCCTAGCGCCGCCGGCTGGCTCGGCCAGACCGCGAGCAGCAGCAGGGCCGCGGCGATCGCGCCGAGTAGCTGAGCGCCGATGTAGGCGAGCGCCTCGCGGCGCGGGAAGTGGCGGGTGAGGGCAAAGGCGAGGGTGACGGCGGGGTTTAGGTGGGCGCCGGAGAGGTGTCCGGTGGCGTAGACCATCGCCATGATCACCAGCCCGAAGACAAGCGCGACCCCGACCGCTCCGAGCGCGCCGGCGTGGACGGTGTCGGTGACGATCGCGCCGCAGCCGGCGAAGACGACGGCGAAGGCGCCGAAGGCCTCTGCGGCGGCGCGCCGAGGCAAGTCGGGGCGGTCGTTCACTGCGCGAAGACCGCTCGCACGGCATCGAGCGCACCCGGCACAAGGCTGAAGTAGCTGAAGGTGCCGCGCGTCTCGCGCGCGATCACTCCGGCCTCGAGCAGCTGCTTGAGGTGGTAGCTGACCGTGCCCTGGGAGAGGCCGAGCAGCGGTTGGATCTCGCAGACGCAGACCGGCTTGCCGCCAGCCCCCAGCAGCAGGTTGACGATCCGCAGCCGGTGGCGGTCGGCCAGTGCCTTGAACACGGCCTCCAGTTCGACCGACCGCCCCTCGGTCAGCGAGGAGCCCGCCAGCGGGGTGCAGCAGGAGATCACGGGGAGTTCGGCAACGGCCACGATTTCCAGCCTAGGACATTCATTGACAAAATTCAATGAAGCTCGTAACTACGATGCGCCGGTGCAGACCAGGGGATTTGCTGCTCGTCGATTGCTGGCGATCTACGCGGGAGGCGTTCTCGGCGCCCTCGCCCGCGTCGGCCTCGCCGAGGCAACCCCGCACGCTCCCGGCGGCTGGCCCTGGGGCACCTTTGCGGTCAACATGATCGGGGCGCTGCTGCTCGGCTACTTCTTCGCTCGCCTCAGCGACCACCCCGAGGACAGCCTTGCCCATCCATTTCTAACCACGGGCATCTGCGGCACGCTGACCACCTTCTCGACCCTGCAGCTGGAGCTCTTCGAAATGGTCGACGGTGGACACCTGGGGCGCGCCGCCGCTTACATCGGCGCCACCCTGGTCGTGGGCTTCCTCTGCGTGCGCGCCGGGATCGCGCTCGAGCGCCGGCCGGCGGTGGCCGAGTGAGCGCCGCCGGCTGGGTCGCCGTCGCCCTGCTCGGCGGCACCGCCGCCGCGGCTCGCTTCCTGATCGACTCGGCCTTCGCCTCCCGCAGCGACCACCCGTTCCCAACCGGCATCCTCGCGATCAACCTCGCCGGCACGCTCGTGCTCGGCCTGGTTGCCGGTGCCGCGCTCGAAGGCGAGGCGCTGGTGATCGTCGCCGGCGGCGGCATCGGTTCTTTCACCACCTTCTCCACCTGGATGTTGGACTCACACCGCTTGGCCGAGGCTGGTCACACACACCTCGTCTGGCTCAACCTCGGCCTTTCCCTGGTTGTTGGCTTCGCTGCAATTGTCGCCGGGCACTGGCTCGGCAGCGTCCTCTGAGTTCCATCCGCTCCAATTGCATTACCCCTGCAAAATGGGGAGAAAGTGTGACGTCACATAGTCGTCCGCAGCTGCCACTACTTTGGATTACAGATGGAACAGCAAGCTCTCACCGACACACTTATTGCGGCAAGGGTGCCGCTCGGCGACTTGCAGGACGGACAGCGGGTCGGCAGTGTTTACGCGGTTCGCCAGCGCGAGCTGCGCCGCAAGAAAAACGGCGAGCCATGGCTGCGCATCGTCCTCGGCGATGCCAGCGGCAGCGCCGAGGCAGTTGCCTGGGAGGACGCTGAGGAGCTCTACGCCCTGGCCGCGCCCGGCACGCCGGTCCACGTCAGCGGTGTCTTCGAGATGAGCGAGCGCTGGGGAGCGAAGATCAAGCTCAGCGGCTTGCGCGAGGCGAAGGTGGAGGAGTACCGGGAGGAGGACCTGGCGGCCGAGTCCGAGGTCTCCTTCGAGCTGATGGAGAGTGGCCTGCGCGAGCTGCTGGCGACGGTCCAGGATCACCAACTTCGCTACCTGCTCGAACGCTTCTTCGGTGAGGACTCGGAGCACTGGGCGCGCTTCCGCGACGCGCCGGCGGCCAAGACCTACCACCAGGCTTACCGCCACGGCCTGCTCGAGCACACCGTCTCGGTGGCGCAGGCGGTCAGCGCTGCGGCGGCCTACTTCCCCGGCATTGACCGCGACGTCGCCGTCACCGGCGCCCTCCTGCACGACATCGGCAAGACCGAGGCCTACAACGACGACCCATTGGCGATCGACCTCACCGACGCCGGCCGGCTGCAGGGCGAGATCCCGCTCGGCTACTACAAGGTGCGCCGCCAGATCGAGGACATTCCCGGTTTCGATCCCGGCCTCGCCCAGGCCGTCCTCCACATCATCCTTGCCCACCACGGCTCGCTCGAACACGGCTCGCCGGTGGTGCCGGCGACCCGCGAGGCGGTCCTGGTCCACATGATCGACAACCTCGGCGGCCGCCTCGGCAGCTTCGACCGGCTCGAGCGCCAGCTGCCCGCCGGCGAGTCCTGGTCGGGCTTTGACCGCGCACTCTCGGGCTCCGCCTACTTCGGCCAGCGCGCCGCCTGAACTCTCGTCTTGACGCGGCGCCGGCCGATCCTGATCCTCGGCGCGGCCATTGTCGCGTCCTCGTTGCTGCTCCTCTACCTCGGCCGCGGGCAGACACCGGTCGTCGATCAGTGGGCCTACATCTATGCCTACCAGGGCTGGAAGCCCAGCACGCTGCTGACGCCGCACAACGGCCACCTCGTGGTCTTCCCTCTGATCATCGAAAAGATCCTCACGGAGGCTTTCGGCCTGGAATCGCAGCTGCCCTTCCAACTGCTTACCGTGGCGCTCTCGGCCACCGTAGCCTCGCTCCTCTTTGCCCTGATCCGCAACGCCGTGGGCGACGTGCTCGCCCTCGCAGCCTCGGTCCTGATTCTCTTTTACGGAGCTGGGGCGGATGTACTGATCCCCACTTTTCAAATCAGCAACCTGACCGGGTTTGCCAGCGGCTTGGGGATGCTCCTCGCACTGCGCCGGCAAAGCTCCCGAGGCGATCTCGTCGCCTGCTTGTTGTTGGGCCTATCCCTTGCTTCGTTCAGCATCGGCATCGCCTTTGCGCTGGGGGCGATTGCGGCGCTGGCCCTGCGCCCGCCGGGGCAACGACTGAGCCGCGCCTGGGTCGTAGGGCTCCCCCTGCTCTGCTACGCCGCTTGGGAGCTATGGGCGCGCAAGTTCGGTCAGCAGAGCCTCTACGTCCACAACTTGAAGATCCTTGGCTCGGCCCTGGTCGATCAGGCGGGCGCGACCTTGGCCGCTCTGACCGGGCTCTTCACGACGCCAAATGGCCCGACGCCCGACGCCAACCCGACGCCGATCCGAACCACCTGGGGACCGGTACTGGTTGCCGGCTTGGCGGTTCTCGTCTATGTGCGCATGCGCAGACAGCCCAAGCCCAGTCCCAGCGCAATAGTCCCGATCGTCGTCCTCATCGCCTATTTCCTCATGGTGGGCATCGCCCTCAACCAGTACCGCAACACGTTCGACACGCGCCTGGTCTATCTCGGCTCCGTGCTGATGCTGGTTGCCCTCGCTGCGTTGTACGCGCCGTACCGGCCGACCCGGGCGGTGCTGGCCGGGGTCGCCGTGGTGTTCACCTTCTCGATCTGCGCCAACGTCGCCGAACTCGGCGACAGCGCCCAGTTCTGGCGAGCGCAGTCGTCCTCGAACCGGGCCAAGCTCGCTGCGGTGGAGCTCGCCGGTCAGGCGGCAGCCCCTGCGGTGAGGGTCGAGGCTCCGCCCGAGGCGATGACTTTCACCGTGGCGCAATTCCGTGAACTGGATGCGGACTTCGGCCTGCCGGCCTATTCCGAATCCGAATTGAGGGACAGCGCCCCCGGCGCGCGCCGGGCCGCCGACAGAGAGCTGGCCCGCGTCCTCGAGCTGGCCCCCCAACCGGCCCCGCAGCTGAAGCCGTTCCCTGCGGCCCGCGGCCTTGTCGTTCGCAGGGCCTTGAACGGGAGCGCAAAGCGGGCGGGGGCGTGCGTCACCTTGATGCCACGCCCCGGGACGACGATGCTCGCTCGGATCGAGCTGTCGCCCGGAGGGCTCGCCTACTCCTCGGCGCGGGTCCCGGTCGAGGTGAGCCTGGGCCGCTTCAACCTGGAGCCCAGCGTTGAGTTGCCGCCGCGGACTGGATCGGTCGCGATACCGATTCCGGTCGACGCCAGCAACGTCCCCTGGTATGCCGAGACGCGGGTGACCGCACCGACACTGGCCTGTCCAGTGGATCGGCTGGCCTAGACTGCCCCGCTCGATGATGACGCCCGACAACCGAGGGGACCGGACCGAGCCCCAAGTCAACCCCCTTGGCGTGATCGAGGCCCTGTCGGCGCGCTTCGCTGGCTGGGCCCGTCGCGTCGGTGAGGCGCGCGTCGCCTACGCGGTGTTGGCGCTCGCCTTCGCGCTCGCCGCGATCCTGATCCTGGCCTGGGGCAAGGGCCAAACCTTCATCAATGACGAGTGGAACTACCTCGTCGTCTTCCGTGGCTGGAACCTGGAAGTGCTGCTGCACCCCCAGAACGGCCACCTCGTCGCCTTCCCCCTGCTCCTCTACAAGTCGATGTTCAGCACGGTGGGCGCGAGTTCCCATCTCCCCTACCAAGCGGCGACCGTTGTCCTGCACCTGCTCGTCGCGACCCTCTTCTTTCTCCTGGTTCGCAGGCGAGCGGCGTTGCCGGTCGCCGTCGCACTGACGATCTTGGTCGCCTTCTTCGGCGCGGGCTGGGACACGGTGATGGGCGCCTACGAGGTGCCGAACCTCTTGGGCATGGCGAGCGGGCTGGGCATGTTGCTGGCGCTGGGGCGGGGGACTCGCGGGGGCGATCTGCTCGCTTGCGGCCTGCTCGTCGTCTGCCTTGGCTCCTTCAGCGTTGGCATCGCCTTCGCCCTGGGCGCCCTGCTCGCGATCTTGCTGGGCGGGCGGACCGAGTGGCGGCGGGCCTGGATCGTCCTGCTGCCGGGCCTGCTTTATGTGGCCTGGTTCCTCTGGGCGCGCAAGTTCGGCCAGACCGAGGCCACCCTGGCCTCGGTCAGCAGCATCTTCAACGGCATCGCCGACCAGCTGGCGGCGATCTGCGCCAGTGTCACCGGCCTCTTCCGCGTCCCCGGCACCATCGGCCTGCCCACGGCTCTCGAACTTCGCTCGGACTGGGGATACCCGCTGGCCTTGGTCTTCGTCGCCCTGATCGCGCTCCACATTCGCCGCGCGCCGCGCTCGATCCACTTCTGGATGCTGATCGGCACCCTCGTCTTCTATCTGGCTCTGGTCGCCGTCGGCCTCGATCCCGCCCGCACCCCGGAAGCGAGCCGCTACGTCTACATGGGGAGCATCCTGACCCTGCTCGTCATCGTCGAGCTGGCGCGTGATGTCAGGTGGTCAACGGCGATCGGGCTGGTCGCCGTCGTGGTCTTTGGCCTGTCGCTGATGTCGAACGCCTCCACCTTGCGTGCAGGCGGGCGCCTCTTTCAGGCCGAGGGCGAAACCAACCGCGCGGCCCTGGCCGCGCTCGAGCTCGATCGGCAATACGTGAACGATGGCCTTTCAACCGAGTCAGTGGAGGAGACCACGCACTCGCATGCGGACATGCTCTTCCCGATCTGGGCCTACTTCCAGCTCGCCGACGAGCAGGGCTCTCCGGCCTTCAGCCTCGACGAACTGCTGGCTACCGGCAGTCAGGCCCGCGAAGCGGCGGACGAGGAGCTCGTCAACGCGCTGGAGCTCGCAGTGGAGCCGGTCGCGCGCCCCAAGCTTGACCGCGACGGCTCCCCGCCCGAGCCGGTAAGCGAAAGCGATGGCCGCGCCCGCGCCCTCGGCTCGTGCCTGGCCTTGATCCCGGACCTCGGCCGAACCGCTGCCTTCAGGCTCGAGCTCCCCCCTGGCGGCTTCAGCTATCTGGCCGCGCCGGGGACGCCCGTCACGGTAAAGCTGGGCCGCTTCGGCGACCCCGTGACCGAACTGTCTGCGGTTACCGGATCGGCTGAAGTCGCAATTCCCGCCGACGACGTGCCCGTGCCCTGGCAAGCGGAAGTCCGGACCGACGCCAGGGTCCTCGCCTGCCCCCGCTGACCTGAGGCGGTCTCAGAACTTACGCGTGCAGCGTTCGATCCGCTTGATGTCGCCGTTCGCCCGCTGGACGCAGTGGACCAGCTTCTGCGGGTTGGCGCCGCGCCGCTTGGTCACCTCAAACGAGTGGTGGACTTCGCGTTTTATCTCGGTGCTCATCCCCTCCAGCGACTTGCCGATTTTGTCGAGACCGGTCGAGTGGATCACCTCGGTGGTCGTGTCGAGAACCGGCTTGAGGAGGAAGAGGTAGACCAGAAAAAGGATGCCGGCGGTGACCGCAAGCCGGATAATGCCCGAAGTTACGTTGCCGAAGAGGTTGCGCAGGAGGTCCATGGGACGGGCCGCACACTATCCTGCGACCCGTGGCAAAGGACACCGAGAAGCTGATCCGTCAGCTCTCGCTGATCTCGTTCCTGATGGCTCAGGGGAGGCCGGTTTCGGCGCTCGAGATCAAGCGCGAGGTTGAGGGCTACAGCGACATGAACGACGACGCCTTCGCGCGGCGCTTCTACGCGGACCGAGCGGAGCTGGAGAGCCTCGGCATCGAGCTCGGGGTCGAGAAGCCGGGCGAGGGGTTCTTCGAGGCCGAGCTCTACTCGCTGCCACCGGAGAACTTCTACCTCGACGCGATCAAGTTCACCGACGACGAGCTGGCGGCGATGAGCACCGCGCTGATGCTGCTCTCCGAAGGCGAATTCGCCTACGCCGAGCCGTTGCGGCTCGCCCTGCAGCAGGTTGCCTGGGGCCATCCCAACCCGCTCAAGGAGGGCGAGCGCGCGCCGGTGGAGATGGCGATGACCGCCTCGGCCGGCGGCCGCGAGCTCTCCCAGCGCCTCTCCAAGATCGAGACCGCGATCTCCCGTCGCAAGACGGTCGAGTTCACCTATTACACGATGGAGCGCGACGAGACCGAGAAGCGCAAAGTCGACCCGTACCACCTGGTCTTCCGCGGCGGCCAGTTCTATTTGATCGGCCACGCCCACGAGCGCGATGCCGTGCGGGTCTTCCGCCTCTCGCGGATCCAGGGCAAGGTCGGCTACGCCTCCAAGGCCGAGCACGACTTCTCGCCGCCGGAGAACTTCGACCGCCGCGACTACGGCCAGCGCGCCGACTGGCAGCTGGGGGAGACCCGTGGTCGCGCCCAGATCTTCGTCCGCGACCGCATCGCCTGGCTGATCGAGCGTGACTTCGGCGCCTACGGCGAGCTGCGCCCGGCGAAGAAGTCCGACGGCGCGCCGGGCAAAGGCTCGGTCTTTGAGACCGACTACGCCTCGCCTCGGGAGCTGATCGCCTGGGTGCTGCGCTGGCGCCAGAACGCCCAGGTGCTCGGGCCCGACGAGCTGCGCGAGGAGGCCGAGAGCCGTCTCGGGCTGCTGCACGAGCGCCATGACAGCGGCTTCCAGGCGGCCGAGATCGTCGACCGGCCGCTGCGCGAGGCGCCGCGCCGCGCCCGCTCCAACGGTCGTGGCGAAGCGGCGATCCGGCCCGAGCGCTTCGCTCGCCTGGTCACCCTCGCCGGGTTGCTGATCGAATCGGCCAAAGGGGACGAGCGGTTGCGGCTCAGCGAGCTGCGCCAGCGGCTCGAACTGACCGACGAGGAGCTGCGCGAGGACATTGACCTGCTCAACGTCGTCAACTTCGGCGGCGGCACCTACGTGCTCTACGCCGAAATCCTCGGCGATGAGATCGAGGTCGACTCCGAGCCCTACGGCGACAACTTCGCCCGCCCGGCCCGGCTGCTGCCGCTGGAGGCCAAGGCCCTGGTCGCCGCGATCGACCTCTTCGGTGACCACCTGCCCCAGGGCGGCCTGCAGAGCGCCCGCACCAAGATCATCGCCGCGCTCGGCCACGACCCCTCCGAGGAGGGACTGGAGATCGCCTCCGGCAGTGGCGGTGACGCCGAGGTCGCCCGCATCGTCAACGAGGCGATCGGCGGCAGCCGCGTGCTCGAACTCCAGTACTACAAGGAGAACGAGGACCAGTTCACCAAACGCGCCGTTGAGCCCTACCGCCTGGAGAACGGCAAAGAGGGCTGGTACGTCGAGTGCTACGACCTGACCAAAGACGGCGTCCGCCACTTCAAGCTCGACCGGATCAAGGAGGCAACGCTCTCCGTTGACAGCTTCGAGCCGCGGCCCGAAGTCGAGGAGCTGGCCGGGGTCGAGGGCTGGATGACCCACGGCGAGGTGCCGACCGCCCACGTCGCCCGCGTCTGGGTCTCGCCCGAGCGGGCCCGCTGGCTGCGCGAGGAGCGCACCGTGGTCGAGGAGCTGGCCGACGGCGCCGTCGTCGTCGAGCTGCCCTACGCCGGCACCTCCTGGCTGGTCCGCGAGATCCTTCGCGGCGCCGGCGACCTGGTCGTGCTCGAGCCCGAGGATGCCCGCGAGGCGATCGCCAAAGAGGTCGCCGCGAGCGCTGCTCTGGCGTGACCCAGGCTCCCGGCCACGAGGAGATTCTCAGGATCGTCGCGCCCAACCCGGGGCCGATGACGTTGGAAGGGACGAACACCTACCTCTACGGGGCAGGACCGTGCACGGTGATCGATCCCGGTCCAGACGACGAGGGCCACCTGGCTGCGGTCCGCGCGGCTGCCGATGAGCGCGGGGGGATCGGCCTCGTCCTGCTCACCCATGGGCATGGCGATCACTCCGAGGGGGCGGAGGGACTCGTCGCCGGCGCGGGCCCTGATGGCGATGTACCTGCGGTGGTTCTGCCCGGAGACGGCGAGGAGCACGGCGGGTTGCGCGCAATTGCCACCCCGGGCCACGCCCCTGACCACGTCTGCCTGATGACCGGTGACGGGGTCTGCTTCAGCGGCGACCTCGTGCTTGGCACCGGCTCCACCTTCGTCCCCCCTGACGGCGGATCTCTCAGCGCCTACATGGACTCGCTGCGCCGCATGCAGGCCGAGCCGATCGAGCTGATCTGCCCCGGACACGGGCCCTGGATCACCGATCCCGCGGCGAAGCTGGCCGAGTACGTCGAGCACCGCGAGATGCGCGAGCGCCGTCTGCTCGCCGCCCTCGAGCGCGGCGAGCGCTCCCGCAAAGCGCTTCTCGCCGAGGCCTGGAGCGACGTGCCGGCCGAGCTGCGCCCGGCGGCGGCGATGGTGATGCAGGCCCACCTCGAGAAGTTGGAGGCCGAATCCCGCCTCCCCTCGGACATCACCCCATAAGCCGGCCGCACCCGCTTCCGGTGCGCTTTATGTGGTCCATAGCTATATAAAGCGCACCGGAAGGGCAGTTCGTCCTGGCTGCTTGGCCAGTAGGCTTGTTTGATGGCACGCGGGGGCGCAGCGCGAACGGGGTTGGTGGTCGGCTTGGCCGGGACCGGGCTCGCCGCTGTCACGACTGCCGCCGCCTGGCACTGGCTGGCGCGGAGGCCGTTGCCCAAGCAGAAGGGGACGATCTCGCTTACGGGCCTGGACGGTCCCGTCAGCGTCGACCGCGACCGCTGGGGCGTGCCGCACATCGCCGCCGACCAGGCGCGTGACCTCTGGTTCGCCGAGGGCTTCTGCCACGGCCAGGACCGGCTCTGGCAGCTCGACTTCTACCGCCGCGTCGTCTGCGGCCGCGTTGCCGAGATGGCTGGCCCCGAGGGGCTGCCGATCGATCGCTTGATGCGCACGCTGGGGATCCGCCGCACGGCGGAGCGCGAGGCGGCGAACCTCGATCCTGAGCTGCAGGCGCTGCTCGAGCGCTTCTGCGAGGGCGTCAACGCCGCCGCCGCCGAGGCCAAGGCGATGCCCTTCGAGATGCAGCTGCTGCGGCTCGAGTGGAAGCCGTGGCGACCGGTCGACATCCTCAGTATCGGCAAGCTGCTTGCCTTCGGCCTCTCAACTAACTGGGAGCGGGAGCTGCTGCGGGCTGACATGGTCCGTGCCCTGGGCGATGAGCTGGCAGCAAAGCTCGACCCCGGCTATCCCGCCGACAACCCCATCGTCACCCAGGAAGCCTGGTCGGGTGACGGGCTCGCGATTGTCGAGCAGATCGACGCCGTGCGCCGCTCGATCGGCCTCGCCGCCGAGGCCAGCGGCTCCAACAACTGGGCCGTCTCCGGCAAGCTCAGCGCCAGCGGCTCGCCGGTGATCGCCGGCGACCCTCACCTGCCGCCGAGCATGCCGGGCATCTGGTACCAGGTCGGCCTCACGCTCGGCGATCGCTTCGTCCGCGGAGCCTCACTACCGGGCATGCCCGGGGTCTACATGGGGCAGAACAACGACGTCTGCTGGACCTTCACCAACGTCATGGCCGATGTCGAGGACCTCTTCATCGAGCGGCTCGACGGCGACCGCTACCTCTTCGAAGACGAGTGGCGGCCGCTTGAGATCGTGCGTGAGGAGATCCCGGTCAAGGGTCGCGATGCGCCCGAGGTGCTCGACGTGCGGATCACCCACCACGGCCCGATCGTCAACGAGGCACTCGGCGCTGACGAGGCCGAGCCGCTGGCGCTGCGCTGGCAGACGCTTGACCAGCCGACCGCCTTCCCGGGCATGTTCGAGCTGCACCAGATCCGCTCCGGGCCCGAACTCGTCGCCAGCCTCGCCGAGCACAGCTCGCCCGCCTCCAACTTGATCTGGGCCGACCGCCACGGCTCGATCGGCTACAAGCTGATCGGCCGCCTGCCGCTGCGCAAGGGCGGCTGCCCCGACCTGCCGAAGCCGGGCTGGAGCGGCGAGTTCGAGTGGGAGGGGACGATCCCCTACGAGAAGCTGCCGGAGACGGTCGATCCCGAGAGCGGCTTCCTCGTCACCGCCAACAACCGGATCGTCGGCGACGACTACCCGCACCACATCACCAGCGAGTGGCTCGACGGCTTCCGCGCCGAGCGGATCGAGCAGCTGCTGCGGGCCAGCGACGAGCACGACATCGACGGCTTCGAGGCGATGCAGTCCGACAACCTCTCGCTGCCGGGGATCGAGGCGGCGCGGCGCCTGGGTCGCCTCAAGCCGGCGGGGCAGCGCGAGCTGAGCGCGCTCGAGCGCTTGCGCAGCTGGGACGGCCGGCTCGACCCGGACTCGATCGCCGGCACGATCTACCAGGCATTCCTCTTGCGCCTGGCGCGCGAGGTGGCGCGGGCCGCGATCGGCGACCGCGACCTCAGCGAGCGCTGGCTCGATCGCGCCGACAACGGCTTCACCCCGCACGTGACCTCGCCCTGGCGCTGGCACTCGCACCTGATGAAGCTCTGGGATGAAGGTGACGAGGAGCTGATCGGCCGGCCCTGGGACGAGCTCGTGCTGGAAGCGCTGAGCGGCGCGCTCGATGACCTCACAGACCGCTTCGGCCCCGACGCCGCCGCCTGGCGCTGGGGAGAGGTGCACGAGATGGAGTTCCCGCACCCGCTTGGCGAGGCCAACCCGCTGCTGCGCCGCCTGCTCAACCGGCGGGTCAGGGCCGGTGGGGCCCAGGAGACGGTGAGCCAGATCGCCTACGACCCCAACGACCCCTACAAAGCCGTTTGGGCGCCGAGCTGGCGCATGGTCGCCGAACCGACCGCCCCCGAGCACTCGCGCTGGCAGATGTTCACCGGCCAGTCCGGCCACCCCGCCAGCCGCCACTACGACGACCTGCAGACCGACTGGCTGCACGGCCGCACCCAGCCGATGGCTGGCGAGGGCCCCTGGCGCAAGCTAAATCTCGTCCCGGCCTGATTCACCGCCGAATCGATCGCGGGATGCAATTGTTGGACGGGTATGCGCCTGCTTCGTCCAGCCGTCGCAGCTCTCCTGCTGCTCGGCCTTCTCGCTACGCCGGCCCTGGCCCGGACCGTCCACTTCGATGGGCGCACCGTCGACGTGCCGCCGCACTGGCCGGTCTACCGCCTGGCCGAGCAGCCGCGCATGTGCGTGCGGCTCGATCGCGAGGCGGTCTATCTGGGCAAGCCGGGCTCCAACCAGCGCTGTCCCGCTGAGGCGATGGGGCGCCGGCGGGCGATTCTGGTCGAACCGCGTGCCGCGGCTCGCCCCAGGGCAGCGGCGAGCGCGGTCGCCCCGCCCACCTCGGTTTCTTCGCCGGAAGCCTTTACCGGCCTCGGCTTCGACGCCTGCGCAGCACCCTCCTCACGGACGATGACCGCCTGGGCGGCCTCCCCCTATCGCGGGATCGGCGTCTACATCGGCGGCACCAACCGGGCCTGTTCGCAGCCCAACCTGACTTCGGCCTGGGTCAGCGAACAGGTCGCCGCCGGTTGGCACCTGATCCCGACCTACGTCGGCCTGCAGGCGCCCACCAGCGCTTGCAGCAGCTGCGCGATGCTGAGCACCAGCCTCAGCAAAGCGGCGGTGCAGGGAGCCGAAGAGGCTGACGACGCGGTCGCAGAAGCGGCGGCGATTGGCATGGGCCCGGGCAGCCCGATCTACTTCGACATGGAGGCCTACACGCGCACCACGAGCGCGACGGCGGCGACGCTCACCTTCCTCTCCGCCTGGACCGACCAGCTGCACGTGCTCGGCTACGTCTCCGGTGTTTACAGCTCCAGCTCCTCCGGCATCGCCGATCTGAGCCGGGCGATCGGCAGCAGCTACACGCTGCCCGATCACATCTGGACCGCCAACTGGAACGGCCAGCAGAACACCCTCGACCCCTACCTGCCGTCGACCGCCTGGCCCCTGCACCAGCGCATCCACCAGTACCGCGGGGGCCACAACGAGAGCTACGGGCTGAACACGATCAACATCGACAACAACTTCATCGACGGCGCCACGGTCGGCGCCTCGATCGCGGCGCCGGAGCTGCCGCCGCTGACGGTCAAGCACGTGCGGCCCGAAGGCGGGACGGTGCGGGTCTGGGTTCGCTGCGGTTGGCCCGAAGGCGAAAGCTGCCCGGGACAGATCATCCTGCGCACCCACGCTCGGGTGCCGCTGCGGGCACGGCGCGGGGTCCCGACTCGGGTTGTCCGGGTTGCCGCTGCCCACCGCACCTTCCGCCTCGCCGGCGGCAAGTCCCACACCTTCGTCGTCGCCCTCAACGAGCGCGGCCGACCGCTGCTGGAGGCGCGCGGCCTGCTCAAGGCGCAGCTGCTCGTCGCCATTCCCGACGCTCGCACCACCCGCGCGGTTCAGCTCAAGCGGGCTCGCTAGCGCCCGTCCACTCCTCGCTGGAGGCGCCGGCGACGGATTCGATCAGCTCGACGATCGGGCCGGCCGCCTTGTGCGGCGCACCGGAGTCAAAAGGAGGCTGGGGGTCGTACTCGATGCCCAGCTGAACTGCCTGGGCGACCTCGGGGCCGGCCTCCTGGCCGACCAGGTGAAAGGCCATGTCGATGCCGGCCGAGACTCCGGCGGCGGTGATCGTCTTGCCGTCCTCGACGAAGCGCTCGCTGACCGGCTCGGCGCCGTACTCGCGCAACTGCTCGAGGAAGGGCCAGTAGGTGGTGGCCCGCTTCCCCTCGAGCAGCCCGGCGGCGCCGAGGACGAGCGCGCCGGTGCAGACCGAGGTGGTCCACTTGGATTGCGCGTCGATCTCGCGCAGCCAGGAGAGCACGGTCTCGTCCTCGAGCAGCGGGCGGTTGCCTTTGCCGCCGGGGACCAGAACGACGTCCGCCGTGCTGACTTCGTCGAGCGAGTAGTCGGCGCTGAGCCCGAGCGCGCCGCAGTCGGTGCGAACTTGCCCCTTTTCGGGGCCGACGAACTTCACCTCCCAGCCGGGTACCGAGCGCAGCACCTCGTAGGGGCCGATTGCGTCGAGGGCGGTCAGTTTCTCGAAGATCAGGATCGCTATTTGCATGCCTGCAGGTTCTCGTGATGCTCCGCGTCCGTCGAGTGGCAGGATTGCCAATATCCGATAGATTCCTGCCATGCACCGAGTGGTCGCACTCTGCCTCGAGGGCGTGGTCGCCTTCGACCTGGCTGCCCCGGCGCAGGCCTTCTCGGTGGCGGGGAGCCCCAAGGGAGAGCCCCACTATCGGTTTTCAACCTGCTCACTGGACGGTGGCGAGCTGACCTCGACCACCGGCTTCGGGGTGGTGCCCGAGGGCGACCTGTCCCTGTTGGATGCCGCGGACACCGTCGTCGTGCCCGCCTACTTCGATGTCTTCTCCCCGCCACCGCCGGAGGCCACCGTTGCCCTGCGCAAAGCGGCGAGGCGCGGTGCACGCGTGATCTCCGTCTGCACCGGTGCCTTCGCTCTCGCCCACGCGGGCCTGCTCGAGGGCCGGCGGGCGACGACGCACTGGGCTTTCGCCGACGCGCTCGCCGCCGGCTTCCCGACGATCGCGGTCGATCCCGCGGCGCTCTACATCGACGAAGGGGCGGTGATGACCTCGGCCGGTCTCAGTGCCGGCATCGACCTCTGCCTGCACGTGATCCGCGAAGACTGCGGCGCCGCCGTCGGCGAGCGCGTCGCCCGTCACATGGTTGCCGCACCGCATCGCGAGGGGGGGCAGGCGCAGTTCATCGAGCGTCCCCGGGTCGCGGTGTCCGGCCCGGTTGGCTCGCTGGAGGAGACCAGGCGCTGGGCGACCGAGCGCCTGCACGAGCCGCTGGACGTCGCCGCGATGGCCAGCCACGCCAGCGTCAGCCCCCGCACCTTCGCCCGCCGCTTTCGCGAGGAGACTGGCACGACCCCGCTGCAGTGGCTGCTCGCCCAGCGCGTGCAGGAGGCGCGTCGCCTGCTCGAGGAGACCGACCTGCCGATCGACGCCGTCGCCTGGCAGGCCGGATTCGGCACCGCCGCCTCGCTGCGCGATCACTTCCGGCGCGCCACGGCGACAACCCCGACGGCCTACCGCCGCTCCTTCACCCCGCTCGCGGCCTGAGCTGTTGCTCAGTCCCAGGTCGCCAACGGCAGATTGGCGAGGATGGTTCGGTCGGCGGTGACCAGTGGCGCGTCGGCGACCACCGCCTGCGCGGCGATCATGCGGTCAAACGGGTCGCGTGTCCAGGTGAGGCCAATCGCAGCGTCAGTGAGCTCGACCAAGGAGACATCGGCGACTTCGAGACCAATGCTTTGGCGCAGCGAGGCCAGCATCATCGGCGCGGAGTCGCGCGCCCTGCCGATCTCATGAAGGTAGGAAAGCTCCAGCTCGACCAGCGGCGAAACCCGTGGCTGACGCTCGCTCAGCAAGGCTCGGGCGGCGTTTGGAAGACGCTCCGAGAGCCCGGCGTACAACCAGAGAGCAACGTGAGTGTCAATTAGGATCAGGGTTCCACTCCGATGACCAGTCGATGTGGATCAGCTCGTCGGGGTCGCCGACTATCGCCCCCTCGCGGCGCGGCAAGCGATCCCAGATCGACTGCGTCTCCTTCGGGGCGATCACGAGCGTCTTGCCGTGGCGCTCGATCTCCAAGGGCTGGCCGGTCTCGAGGACCTCATCGAGCATCCGGTAGATGTTGGCGCGTAGCTTGGATGCGGTGGTGGCCAAGGCAGTTCCTTCAAGTTGCGTACGTACGTCTTTAGCTTTCTTCATACGTACGATACCACTCGAAGCGGAATGCCGCCTCGCCTCTGCCTGAACCGTCATGCAGACGACGCTACGGCTCGATTTCCCACGCGTGGTGCGCACAAGCGCACAGAACCTCGACGCGCGCAGCGCGCCGATCCGGCAGGCTCCCCGGCGTGAGTCGCCGCGACCAGATCACGCTCAGCGAGGCCGAGTTGCTGGAGTTGCTCGAGAGCGAGCGGATCGCGATCGTCTCCAGCCTCGGCCCGCGCGGCTGGCCGCACTCGATGCCGCTCTGGTTCGTGCCGCGCGCGGGGGAGGTCTGGATCTGGACCTACGCCAAATCGCAGAAGGTGCGCAACCTCGAACGCGACCCGCGGGCCACGGTCCTGGTCGAGACCGGCCACGAATACGGCGAGCTGCGCGGCGTCATGATCGAGGCCGAGGCGGAGATCCACCGCGACACCGAGACGGTCCTTGGCTTTGCCGAAGAGCTCACCCTGCGCTACGCGGAGGGGATCTCCGCGGTCGAGGGCGACGCCAAGGCCGCGCTCGAAGCGCAGGCCCCAAAGCGAGTTGCGATCCGCTTCAGGGCGGTTCGGGTCGCCAGCTGGGATCACCGCAAGCTGGGCGGAACCTACTGAGCCTTTGCACGTTGGCGCTACCGACGTCGGATCCGCGTGTTAGGAAGTGACCTGCAACAAGCATCGCCGTCCTCACCGCACCGCCCTTGAGACACGTCAAGACCATCACCTTGCTGCTCGCGCTCGCCGCCCTCCTGCTCGCCCCGACCGCGGCGCAGGCGCTGCCGCGCGCCTTCTTTGGCATCGCGCCACAGACGGGTCTGACCGACACCGACGTCGCCTACATGAAAGCCGGCGGCATCGGCAGCGTGCGCTGGCCGCTCAACTGGGCGAGCGTGCAGCCGACGAGGAAGGGCGGCTTCGACTGGAGCGGCGTCGACCCGGCGGTCGCGGCGGCCTCGCGACGGGGCCTGACCTTCCTGCCCTTCATCTACGGCACGCCCAGCTGGATCGCCAAGAAGCCGACCACTTTGCCGGTTGACAGCGGCCGCGCCCGCAAGGCGTGGCTCACCTTCGTCGAAGCCGCGGTTGCCCGCTATGGCCCTGGCGGGGAATTTTGGGAGGAGCACGCGCCGAGCAATGCGGCGGCCAACTACGTGCCGGCGGTGCCGCGACCGCTGCCGGTGCGCACCTGGCAGATCTGGAACGAGGCCAACTTCTTCTACTTCGCCTACCCGGTCTCGCCCGGGCGCTACGCGCGCCTGCTGAAGCCCACCTACAAGGCGATAAAGGCGGCTGACCCAACCGCCACGGTGCTCCTCACCGGTCTCTTCGGCGCCCCCGACCAGGGCGGCAAGCGGGGCATGGACGCGTCGAAGTTCCTCGCCGCGCTCTACCGCGTGCCCGGGATCAAGAACTCCTTCGACGCGGTCGCCCTGCACCCGTACGCCTTCCACGTCGACGACCTTGAAGAACTGACCGAGGAAATGCGCGAAGTCTCGCTTGAAAACCACGACCCGGGCGCCGCGCTCTACATCACCGAGATGGGCTGGGGCTCCCAGAACGACCCCAACATCGTCGCCTTCGAGCAGGGCATCCAGGGCCAGGCACGCGAACTGCGCAAGGCCTACGCCTACCTGATCGCCAACCGCAACCGGCTCAACCTCAAGGGCACCTACTGGTACTCGTGGAAGGACAACCCGGAATACGTCGCCTGCTCTTTCTGCGACTCCGTCGGCCTCTTCCGCGCCGGCAAGGCCTTCAGGCCCAAGCCTGCCTGGCGCGCCTTCATCGCCCTCACCGGCGGGCGAGCGCGACCTTAGTCCCGTGCTCCCCGGGTGCCGCGGAAGCGGCCGTGGGTCAAATAGCATCGCGCCCCCAGATGTCCTCCGCCCCGACACGAGAGCCGGCATGGATCATCCTGCCGACCTACAACGAGGCGGGCAACATCGAGCGCTTCGTCGAGGCAGTGCAGCCGGTGCTGCCAGCATCCGCGCAGATCCTGATCGTCGACGACAGCTCGCCGGACGGGACGGGGGAGATCGCCGACAGGCTGGCCGCGGCGGAGCCCAACGTCAGCGTCCTGCACCGGCCGCACAAGGAAGGTCTCGGCCCCGCCTACATCGCCGGCTTTCGCCAGGCGCTTGCCGAGGGCGCCCAGTTGGTGGTGGAGATGGACTCCGACTTCTCCCACGATCCCTCATATCTGCCCGCACTGCTGGCGGCGACGGACCACGCTGACCTGGCGATCGGCTCACGCTACGTCGCCGGCGGTGGTGTCGAGGACTGGGGTGCGGTGAGGAGGGTGATCAGCCGCGGCGGCAGCACCTACGCACGGCTGGTCCTCGGCTTGTCGGTCAAGGACCTCACTGCCGGCTTCAAGTGCTTCCGTCGCGAGGTGCTCGAAAAGATCGACCTCGACGCGATCGGGTCGCGCGGCTACGCCTTCCAGGTCGAGATCACCTATCGCACGATCCAGCAGGGCTTTAGCGTGGTCGAGGTCCCGATCGTCTTCCGCGACCGCCAGGTCGGCAGCTCGAAGATCGACCGCTCGGTGATCACGGAGGCGCTGTGGCGGGTGCCGCAGCTGCGCTTCCGCGCTCGCTAGTAGGGGTAGCGAGCCCCGCTGCGGGTCGCGGTCGCCGCAGAAGCAGGTACATCGCGGCCGACGCGTCGATGGCCGCGGCGACGAGTGCGAGGTTGCGCAAGGCGATGTTGAAAGCGGAGCCATAGACGGGAGCCGGCCCCCAGGCGCCTTCAGCGCCGTAGGCGGCGGTCGTGAGGACGGCGGCGGCGATCACGATCCAGGCTGGTCGGCTGACCCGGCTGCGGCTCTCAGTCAGGGCGACCGCGGCAAGGCCGAACAGCCAGATCATGTACTGCGGGCTGAGCACGCGACTGGCTATCACCAGGAGCAGGACCAGGGTGAAGACGAAGTCGCGGCTGACGACGGCGTCGCCGAGGTCCTCACGGCCGCCCCTGATCGCCCGCGCGCGTGCCGCCCACCAGGCCGCGGCGGCAACCAGCACAGCCAGCGTCGCCCACTTGAGCAGGTCAGATGCGACATCGGCGGGGTGGCTGTCGATCTCGGCGGCGCCGTAGCGCGAGACGACGTTCGGCGGTACGCCGTTGACGACCTGTCGCAGGTGCCACGGTGTGCTGGCGACCGATTCCACCTGCAGGCCCCGGTCGCCCTGCTCGTTGAGGAATTCGAATACGTCACCGTCGAAGAAGACGGAGGAGAGCGCGAAGACGAGCGAGATCGCGACGGCCGCCGCCAGGCAGGCGCGCAGCAGGCGCCGCCATTCCCACTCGCCGAAGAGCACGACGATCGGCCAGACTTTGACCATCGCGCCGAGGCCGGCGAGCGCTCCGAACCAAGCCGGGCGCCGGTGGATCACCACCAGCGCCCCGATCGCCGCCACGGTGGCCGCCGGGTCGAACCGCAGTACCGGGATCGCGCGCAGCATTGGCATCGCCAGCAGCCAGACCCAGACGCCGGCGTCCTTGCCCTCTCGCTGCGCCAGCCAGACGATCAGCGCGAAGGCGATCAGGTCGAAGGCGAGCATCGTCGTCACGAAGGCGCCGCCGAAGTCCATCACGCCGAGTCCGAGTCGCGGCAAAACGAGGAGGAAGGCCGCCCCGGGCGGGTACTGCCAGAGTTCGCCCGTTGGCAACATGTGCCCGCCCGCCAACTGCTGATCGGACCAGCTTTCGTAAAGCATGACGTCTTCCAGCGAGTGGCCGCTCGAGTGGTTCCAGAAGCCGACCTGACTGACGATCACGAAGCGGGTGAGCAGCCAGACGCCGGTCCAGACCCACAGTTTGTGGCGGCTGTAGAAGGAGCTCATCCCTGGCGTCGGTAATCGCCGCGGCTGAGGTGGTGCTCGAGGAAGACGTAGAGGACGATGAAGAGGTAGCGACTGCCCATCTCGTTCAGCGAGAGCTTGGAGACGCCGGCCTTGCGGTTGGTCCAGGAGATCGGCACGATCGAGTAGCTGTAGCCACGCACGACCGCCTTCAGCGGCAGCTCGACCGTGAGGTTGAAGTGGTTGGAGAGGAAGGGCCGCAGGTTCTCGACCACCTCGCGGCGGTAGGCCTTGAAGGCATTGGTGGTGTCGTTGTAGCCGTGGCGGAAGAGCACCCGGATGCCCCAGTTGACGATCCGGTTCATGATCAGCTTCGAGCGTGGGTAGTCGATCACCCGCGCGCCGTGCACGAAGCGCGAGCCGAAGACGCACTCGTAGCCGGCTTCGAGCTGGCGCTGGTAGACGACCAGGTCCTCGGGGCTGTCGGAGCCGTCGGCCATCACGATCGCCACCGCGTCGCCCTCGAAGGCGTCGAGCCCGGCGCGCACGGCGAAGCCGAAGCCGTTGCGGAAGGGGGAGGGCAGGCAGCGCACCTGCGGGTGCTGGTCGGCAATCCCGGCGACGACCGCGGCGGTGCCGTCGCTGCTCGAGTCGTCGACGACGATCACCTCGTACTCGATCTGCTCGCGCGAGAGCGCCGCGACTATGCCCTCGACGGTCTCGGCGACCGTCTCCTCCTCGTTGTAGGCGGGGATGACGACCGAGAGCTTCATGCCGGGGCGGAAGCCCAGCGCTCGGCGTTGGCCTCGTAGATCTCGCGCAGGATCTGCTCCAGGTCACGCCGCGGGCGCCAGCCGCCGTACTGCGAGCCGAACTCGTCGAGGTCGCTGATCCACCAACGGTGGTCGCCGACCCGCGCCTCATCGCCCATCTCCCACTGCAGCTCGCTCCCGGCGATCCGCTCACAGAGCGTGATCGCCTCCAGCATCGAGCAGGCGTTCTCGCGCCCCCCGCCGATGTTGTAGACGGCCGCCGCCTTGGGGTCGGCGTGAAAGAGCAGGAAGGCGTCGACGAGGTCGGCGGCGTGCACGTTGTCGCGGACCTGCTTGCCCTCGTAGCCGAAGACCGTGTACTTGTCGCCGGTCACGGTGCACTTCATCAAGTAGGCGAGGAAGCCATGCAGCTGGGCGCCGGCGTGGTTTGGCCCGGTGAGGCAGCCACCGCGGAAGCAGACCGTGGGCATCTCGAAGTAGCGGCCGTACTCCTGCACCAGCAGGTCGGCCGCGGCCTTCGAGGCGCCGAAGAGCGAGTGCAGGGTCGAGTCGATCGACATCGTCGTGTCGATGCCGGGGAAGTAGGGATGGTCCGCGGGCAGCTCGAGCCTGGTCTCCAGCTCGACCAGGGGCAGCCGGTTTGGCGTGTCGCCGTAGACCTTGTTGGTCGAGGTGAAGATGAAGGTCGCCTCGGGGCAGTGCTGGCGGGTCGCCTCGAGCAGGTTGAGCGTGCCGTTGGCGTTGATACCGAAGTCGGCCTGCGGGTCGCTCGCCGCCCAGTCGTGAGAGGGCTGCGCGGCGGTGTGGACGACCAGCTCGATCTCCTTGCCCGCCTCGGCGAAGACGCCGTCGATCCCATCGGCATCGCGGATGTCGAGATCGACGGTACGGAAGGCGTCGAGCTCGCGGTTGAGTCGCTCGGTAACCGACGCGGTGGAAGCCGCCGGGCCGAAGAGCACCGCTCGCGTGTCGTTCTCGATCCCGATCACGTCGTAACCCGCCTCGACCAGGCGGGATGCGGACTCGGAGCCGATCAAGCCCCCGGAACCTGTGACTATCGCCTTTGGCATCGTTTCTCGTTGCCCCCTTTGCCTATCGCTCGAAGCCCAGCGCTGCGCGCAGCTCGTCCTCGTGCGCGGCCGACCAGTCAAGCAGGTCGGCGAGCACGTCGCGAGGCGTACGGCGAGGGCGCCAAGAGGTTAGTGAGTACAGGTGCTCGCAGTCGCTGAGGTAGACGGGCACGTCGCCGGGCCGGTTCTCCGGCTCGACCCCGATCGGCACCTCGTTGCCGGTCAGCTCGCGGCAGATCTGAGTCGTCTCCAGCAGCGAGAGGCTGCCCTCGCGGCCGCCGCCGACGTTGGCGACGACGCCGCTCCAGCGCTCGGGATCGCCGAGCTGCTCGTCGACCAGGTCAACCAGGTCATCGACGTGGAGCAGGTCTCGCACCTGCTTGCCCGAGCCGCCGTAGCCGATGTAGGAGAGCGGCCGGCCGAAGCGGTGGCTGAGCAGCCACCAGGAGAAGACGCCCTGGTCGACCTTGCCCATCTGCCAGGGGCCGGCGACGACGCCGCAGCGGTTGGTCACCGCGCGCAGGCCGAAGGCATCGGCGTACTCCTCGATCAGGTGCTCGGCGGCGAGCTTGGTGGCGCCGTAGAGGGTGCGGGCGCCGGCCATCGGGAAGCCCTCCGAGATTCCCGCCGGCCCAGCGCCGGCGACGGGCTGCTCGGCGGCCAGCTCGAGGCGCGTCTCGGCCTCCTCCAGCTCCAGCTGCAGCTGCGGCGCCACCGGGTAGACGCGGCTGGTCGAGAGGAAGACGAGGAAGGCATCTTCGGTCCGCGCCCGCTCGAGGCAGTTGAAGGCGCCGACGAGGTTCGTCTGCACTGAGTAGGAGGTATCAGCGGCGCTGGCCAGGACCGAGGGCTCGGCCGAGCACTCGACCATCGCCGCGAACTCGCCGGCGGCGGCAAGATCGGTGGGCTCGCGCACGTCACCGTGGACGAACTCGACCCCGGCCTCGCGCAGCCGCGAGAGGTTGAGCTCGGAGCCGCGCCGCATCAGGTTGTCGAGGGCGACGATCTGCCAATCGCGGTGGCGCTCGGCGAGCGCCACCGCGAGGTTGCCGCCGACGAAGCCGGCGCCGCCTGTGATTAGAACCCGCACGCGGGCATGCGCTCGAAGTGCACGGCGGCAAAGATATAGGTGGCCGCCCCTGGCTATATGTTGAGCGGCCGGTGGACGAGGCAGGCCCCGCGCCCCAGACGAGAACGCCTCCCCTCGGCGGCGCGGTGCGCTGGGCGGCGGGGCACCCGGTGGCCCTCGCCACGATCGCCTACGCCACGGTTGCGCTGGTCGCGAGCGTGGCGGCATTCGTCGCGCTCTTCTCCGGGTTCGCCTTCTACGACGACGAGGGCACCCTGCTGATTGCGGTCAAGGCGTTCGCCGAGGGTCAGGCGCTTTACCGCGACATCTACGCCGCCTATGGCCCGTTCTTCTTCGACGTCTTCGGCGGCTTCTTCGCCCTCACCGGCATCGCCGTGACCAACGACGCGAGCCGCTTGCTGGTCGGCGTCGTCTGGATTGCGACCAGCGTGCTGTTCGGGCTCGGCGCCCAACGCCTGAGCGGGCGCCTGCTGCTGGGCGTCGCCGGCATGGTCGTCGCCTTCGCCGCACTCGGGGTGCTCGCTGCCGAGCCGATGCACCCGCAGGTGATGATCGCCCCGCTGCTTGCCGGCATCACCCTGCTCGTCGCCTCGGGGCCCACGAAGCGGGTTGCCTGGGCCGGGGCGGCGACCGGCGCCCTGCTCGGCGGCCTCGTCCTGACCAAGATCAACGTCGGCGGCTACGCCGCGATCGCCGCGATCGCGGCGGCGCTGCTGACCTGGGAGCCGTTGCGGCGCCTGCGTTGGCTGCGCGGGCTCACGGTCGCCGGGCTGCTCGTCCTCCCCGTCGTCGTCATGTATCCCGATCTGAGCGAGGACTGGGTGCGCCAGCTGGCAGCGCTGGAGGTCCTCAGCCTGGCCGCCGTGGCGATTGCCGCCCACACCGTCCGCTCCGTGCCAGGCGAGTCCTCGGCGACGCTGCGGCGCTGGCTCCTGGCCGCGCTCGCGGGCGGCGTCGCGGCGCTGGTGGCGATTCTCGCCCTTCTGGTGCTGACCGGGCCAACCGTCTCGCAGGCCTACGACGGGATCGTCACCCAGGGGCTAAAGCTGCGCAGCGTCTTCATGATCCCGCTCGAAGCTCCGGCAGCGGCGATTGATTGGGGCATCGTCGCGGTTGTTGTTGCCGGCCTCGTGGTCTGGCTGCGGCGGGCGGAGGCCGGACCGCCGACGATCTGGCCGGGCCTCCTCCGCGTCGTTGCCGGGGTCGCGACCTGGTTCACGGTTGCCGCCGTCGCGCCGCTCTCGATCGGTCCGCCAGGCAACTACATCGCCCTGCCGATGACGCTTGCCTGGGTCGCTGCCCTGGCCCCGGCCGGCAGCGCCGAGCCTCCCTATCGCCGCTTCGCGCGCGTCTTCCTGCCGCTGCTGGCGGTCTGCCAGACGCTGCAGGCCTACCCGGTCGCCGGCAGCCAGGTCCGCATCGCCTCGGTCACCTTCGTCGCCCTTGGCGCGGTCTGCCTCGCCGACGGCCTCGGCCAGTTGCGCGCCTGGAGTGCGGCGAGCGGCTGGGAGGCTCCCCGCTTCCAGGCGGTCAGCACCGCCGCGGCGCTGGCGATCACTGCCGTCCTTGGCTACCACGCGATCCTCTCCCCGGCCGCGAACGGCCTGGTCGCCTATCGCAACAACCCGACGCTGCGCCTGCCGGGTGCCGAAATACTGCACATCCCCCAAACCCAGAACGAAGAATACGTGCGGCTTGTCGACCTCATCCACGAGCACCGCTGCACCGCCTTCATCGGCTTCCCCAACCTCGACAGTCTCTACCTCTGGTCGGGAGTCGAACCGCCGAAGCCCAACCCCCCCGGTGCCTGGCCGATCGTGCTGCCGCTCGACCAGCAGCAGCGCGTGGTCGATCAGATGAAGGCCTCTCCTCGCCCCTGCGCGATCCGCAACGACGGGCTCGCCGAGGGTGCCTGGCTGCACGGAACGCCGCCGGAGGAGAGCGATCCCCTGGTCGGCTACATCTTCAACGACTTCCGGACCGTTGACGAGGTCGGCGAATTCCAGTTCATGGTCGCCAAGCAAGGCGCCTGAGCCGCGGCGGCACCATTGGTCGCGCAATCCGCAGGGCGGCTCGCAGGTCGGGGCGCATCAGCCACAGACCCAGGCCACTCCATACCGCTGTGACGAGGCCAAGTCGGCCAATCAGCCCAAGCCAGTCTTCCGGCAGGGGGGCCAGGTAGCCGAGGCCCGCGGCGAGTGCGCCGATCACCAGGGCACGTACCACCGGCGCGGCAGCGGTCCTCATCTCCCGTTCGGTGTGCGCCGCCAGCATCGCCGCGTTCACGGCTGCGCTCACCGTGGTCGCGATGCCCACCCCGGCGGCGCCCAGGCCCGGCACGGCGGCGATCCCGACCGCGGCCATCACGATCGCCGAGCCGATGACGGCGGCGATCGGCCCGCCGGGCCGGCCCTGGGAAAGGGCGAGCCCGACCATCGCCGGGATCGCGCTGGCGGCGAGCAGCACGCCGGGTGAGCTGGTGAGGACGACGTCGACGGTCTCCAGCCAGCGGTCGCCGAGCAGCACTTCGACCAGGGTGTGCGAGGCACCGGCAAGGAGCGCCAGAGGCAGGCTGGCGAGCACGGCCGAGAGCGCCGCCGCCCGCGCCGCCCGCTGCGGCCGCTCCTGAGCAGAGCGCGACAGCGCCGGGAAGGACACGCGCTGCACGGCCGAGGCCAGCGCCGCCGGGAAGGCGAAGAGCCGGGTGGCCATCGCGTAGAAGCCGGTCACCGACGTTCCCGCGATCGCCGTGACCAGGGTGACGAAGCCCAGGCCGCGGGCGAGGACCAGCACCTGGAGGGCGCTGGCACGGAGGCCGAAGTGGGCGAGGGCCCGCACCACGCCGAGGTCGAGGGAGAGCCCCGCGCCCGGCCGGTGCAGGGTGCGGACGGTGAGCAGGCCGGCCGCTGCCGCCGCCGGCACCCCGCCGGCGAGGCTGTAGGCGCCGAGGCCGGCCAGGGCGCCGGCGAGGGCGAAGGCGTTGAAGGCGAGGGTCTCCGCCGTCTCGACGATGGCGACGCGGCCGAAGCGCAGGTGGCGCTCGAGCAGGACCATCGGCACCGCGCGCAGGGCGTAGAGCGGCACCGCGATTGCGGTGACGGCAATCACCCCGAGGGCGTCGCCGTGCACCCCGGCCGCGGGAAGGCCGGCGAGGGCGATGGCGGCGGTCAGGGCGAAGAAGGCCAGCCCAGTGGCGAAGAGGAAGCCGCTGACGGCGCGCTGCTGGGGCGGCGAGGGGTCCTCGTCCTGGCGGATCAGGGCGGCGCTGAGCCCGGCCCCGCTGGTCACCTGGGCAACAGCCTGGATTGCCGCCGCCAGGGCGAAGAGCCCGTAGTCGGCCGGGGAGAGGAGGCGGGCGAGGACCAGGGTGACGCCGGCGGTGAGCAGCTGCAGCAGCAGCGTGCGGCTGACCAGGATGCCGACGCCGCGGGCGGCGTGAGTTCCTAGTGAATGAGCTTCGTGGCCATGCATGGGTAACAACCGAAGTCTCGGATATAGTCCTCGGCTCGGTGGGCACCCATCGAATCAGCTTGAGGCAATAGGTGCAGTATCAAGCATGACCGTCATATCCACAAAACAGGTCACGACCGGAACACCCGAGGATGGCCGCGCGGCATCCCCGGCCAAGAGATTCCTCCGAAAAGTGGTACCCACGTCTGCTCGTAGGAATCTCCGAGTGGTCCAGTGGCGACTGCGAGGTAGTCCGACGCCTCCGCCGCACTACTTCAAGCAGCAGACCCTTAAAAAAGTTGCTCGAAAGTATGAACTTCGCGACCTCGTAGAGACCGGAACCTTCCTTGGCGACATGCTTGCCGCAATGCGGGACAGCTTCGACAGCCTAACCTCGATCGAGCTATCCGAGGAACTTCATGCCCGGGCTGTTCAAAGGTTTGCTGGAGACGACAAGATCACCTTGCTACAGGGCGACAGTAAGGATCGGATCTCCGAGGTTTCCAAGGTACTAGATAGACCTACCTTGTTCTGGCTCGACGCTCATTACTCTGGGTCATGGCATGCTGAGTTCGAGGAGACGGCTGGCGGTGATAGAGATAATCCCATCTATGCTGAGCTCGAAGCTGTTTTTGAAAGGGGAATCGATCACGCTGTCTTGATCGATGATGCACGTCTATTTAACGGGAAAGAAGGCTGGCCTATTCTCACTGATGTATGTCTCTTTGTGAAAGAACGGCAGCCGACGAAGAAGATTCATATCGAACACGACATAGTGCGCATTCTTCCTCGCTAGTTAGTGATCAGCTCCTCGACTCTAATTAGCTTTTTTCCACCTAGGGCATAAGTACCGTTAGCAGTCGCGATTGTCACGGCGCGCCCACCCAGTGGACGAAGGCGAACTGCCTTTATCCAGTCAGGAACAATACCGATGACCAGGAATTGAGTTGGGCGACCATGCTCGTTTCCGATTCCTATCCCGAGTGAAACCCCGGCGCGCAGCGCATCTCTCATAGTGCTACAGGAAATTGCGGCGCTGCTCGCGTGAATAATGCAGAGCATTTTGTGCTGCTTCGTAACCCAGATGCCACCGCCGCCATAGGTACTACTGAAGTGACCTGTCGTAAATCTTGGTTGGACCTTAGATCTGGCGAAGTTCCGAGCGAGGGTCTGCATCAATCGACCCGGAAGGCGATGCTGGGGGAGTCTCAAAGCGGCAAACGATTTAGCAAGCGGCTTTCCTTCTCCGCTATGAGATGAGACTTGTGGCTCAACAAGTAGCAAGCCGCAGATAACCGCTAGGAAAATCGCAAGAGATATGGCAGTAAGGCGAAGCATGGCGGAAAATTGTCCTGGCCAGCCAAGTTGCGGTGCAATCTTGGCTGGCCAGGACGAACTATTAGGTGGGTAGCGAGCGTAGACCTACGACGTGGATATCTATTCCCACCACCAGTGAACTAGATTGCCGCTTGAGTTGAGGCCAACGATGTCGTGTCGGCCAGACCGAGGCGAATTGGCACCAGGGGAGGAATAGAGCGAATACTGCCCCGTAAAGCCCCAGTCGGTCCATTTGGAGCCGGTCCACCACTTCTGCCACAGGCCGTTGTCGGTTCCCCGCATCCACACGTCGTAATTCCCTGGTTTCCAACTCGACATATCAGGGATGCCTTGTGCGATTCCTCCAAAGTTCTCGGAGTACCATCCAGACGAGTAATAGAGGTGATAGACGCTGTTATTGGACGCACGTCCGACGACATCGACCCGGTTGCCTCCGGAGCCTACAGCGCTAACACCGGACACTACGGAACCCGAGGTCCCGAGCGTTTCCCAGCCGGCCCATGTTGAGCCGTTGAACCAACGATGCGCTATGGAGCCATTCGGCGACCGGCCAAAAATATCCAACTTACTAGCTTCGGTTGAAGCTATATCTGGCTCGTCCGTAATTTCGCCTCCTAGGTTCTCACTTTGCCAGGATGAACCATTCCAATACCAGTGGAGGAGGGTGTTATCAGTGGCCCGCGCCACTATGTCTACGCGATTAGGGCCCCAAGATACACAACCCGGACCTGACGCAAGTTTGCCGCCGAGGCTTTCCCAGCTACTCCAAGACCCGACATGCCAATCCCAGTATCTATGCCAGAGTGCATTGTCTGTACCACGGGCAACAATCTCGAAATGCCCGCCATCGCCCCAGGAACAAATATCTGGATCTGAAACGAAAGTTCCACCCATATTCTCACTATGCCAGCTTGGCGAAGGTGGGGGTGGTGGCGGGGGCGGAGAGCTTTCCGGCGTGTAATAGGCGACTGCATAGACGGTGTTATCGCCATAGCCATTATTCTTAATAGTGGCAGCATCATAGACGCCTGGCAGAGGATTATAGACGCCGTCGCCTCCAAAACCCGAGCACTTCGGTGTCCCGGAAGTCCATCCTTCGACGCAAACTGAATGCTGGGAGCCGCTACCGTAAATTGCGTTCAGGTGCGCATAACCCCCAGGGCTATTGCAAATGGAGCTGGCGCCACCACCGCTTTTACTTTTTAGGGTGACTCCCCAGCAAAATTTGTTTTCTTCAAATGCATTTGCGTGCGTTGAAAACGTCATGAGCGCAATCAGACTGAGTCCAATGGCGAGACCTGTGTATCGCGCAAGAGGGCGGTGCCTAGCCCCCTGCCAAGAGCTGATAAGCCAACTCACAGTTTGCCTCCTAGATAGATTCGAACGAGCTTCGTACAAAGAGGAGATCCTTAACGCTAAGGACTTAGCGCGCTACCTCAGTCTGTGAAGGCGAGCGCCGGGAAATGCACAGAGTGAGAAGTGTGCTTATGGGCGCGCCGGCATGGATCATTGATCCTGACCAGGGTTGGTATTCTGACCCTTGACCGCCGCGGTCAGCTTGGAAGGAATGCGCCGACGTGAGGGCTTGTGCCGTCGGCCCGGTATCCGCGCGGATGTGGGCCAACCTTTCTCGGCCCAAGAAACTCAGCTCGCAGAGTGGGAGCCTGAATGGCTTGCTTGGGGTCGCCACGCGGGCTCGAGGAGTCCGCTCGGCTGGGTTGACGCCAATAGATCGTAGAGATGAAGTGCTGTCTCGATCTCCGCACTGCATGAATTGAGTGGGCGGCTGAGGAGATCTTCTGCGAGGTTGAGACGACTGTGGATAGTCCGCCGGGAAACCTTGAGTCGTTCCGCAGAAGCTGAAACATTTCCGTGCGTAGCGAAATACGCTCGCAACGTCTCGCGCAGTTTCCCCCCGCCGTCTCGTGTCTGCTCTAGAGGTGCGAGAAATATGTCGTACAAAGAATCGGCATGCAGATCATTGTCAAGTACGGCAGCTAGAAGGGGTTTGTCCGAGTAACAAAAAGGTTCATCGTCCATGTATAAAGCTGCCGTTAGGCAGGATCTGGCTTGTTGATGGGTTGTGCGCCAGCCTAGGAAGCCATCGCAAGGCTCCCCGATGGCAATCTTCAGATGGAGAGACCATTTTGCGGTGAGGGCTTCCTTCACTTGGTTAACGTCGATTTTTTGTCTTCCTCCAAGCCATGCCCAGACGCTAAGATCATCTGGCGAAACCGTAAGGCAAGTGCGATCGAACGCAGCGGCAAGCCCGCGTATGACGGTTGCGGCACCAGTGCCAGTGGCAATAAGGCCCAGATGGTTGAGGTTGAGGTCATAGCCGAGCTTAGATGGGTCAATGGCTTCACCTCTGAGCAAACGAACGACACGGTCAACTCGACGTTGATTTGACGAGCGACCGAGTTGCTTTGCCTCCTGTTCGTATGTAGAGGTGATGGATGCAAGCAGTAAGTCAAAAACGGAGTCGTAGTTCCTGAGCAGGGCATAGATGGCTTCTGGTTTGGGGGCATGCGCAGGAGCAGCCATCTTTAGAATGAGGTCGCGAAATGCGCTATGTCCCGCGACGTATCTACGAACGACAAGCTCAACCCCTACACCACGCCGAGCCGCAGACTTGGCATCAGAAAGAAGCACGAAGGGAATCGATGGCGGATATTCGTCGTCACCACTAAGAATCTCTAGGCTGTACTCAAAGCCGACCGAGACAAGGTTACGGAGGATAGGAGAAGTCTTGCTAGGGTGGTTCTCGTCGCCAGCCCTGCCAATCTGGGAAACGCGGTAGGTCGTATGGGTGACTATTTTTTGCTGGTGCGCACGAAGGTCGTGTACCAGTTTGTTGGTCACCGCTTGAGGCACGGGTTCGTTGGGGTTGCGGAGCTGTCTACTGAATTGGTAGTCGGGCAGGGACACGCGCTTCGTCTTTTGATCGACTGCGTGCTTCGCCGATCACTTGTTGATTCCTCCGTAACCTTTGAGTGTTGAGGGCTAGTCACTTCGATGCCAACCTACATTGAGCTCCGCTCGTAGCGGATCCCGAGTTCCGCCACTGCCGCGTCACGTTTCGGGGCCGGTCCTCCGCAGCCAGCAACCAAAGACCGGCCCCGGTGTCCCTAGTTGTGCTTGGTCACGCACATTGGCACCAGCGAACCGACTGTGCTGATCTTCATCCTGACTCACCCCCTCCCTTTTGGGTCGAGCCAGCCGGATTGACCGGCGAAGGGAGTGACAATAAAGAGGACTTGAATAACCGGCCGTTTGCCGGATGAGTAAGCGCCGTCTAAGAGGTTTCTCCGGGTATGCTCAGCTCAGACTTAGCGCCGCGAAAGGTGCTGACTATCGAAGCGAGGGAGGAGCAGATCGATGCCGAAGCCGGATCTGAGGTCGCGGGGTCTCGACGAGCGGATCGCCTATGTCTGCAAGCACCCGTTGAGGGTCGACGCGCTTGCAATTCTCAACGAACGCACGGCCAGCATCGCTCAAATTGCGGACATCATGGGGGTCGAGGCAAACAAGATCGAACACCACGTTAAAGACCTTCATGACGCGGGCTGTATCGAGATCGTTCGCACCGTCCCTCGGCGCGGCGCCCATGAGCACTACTACGCGGCGACGCTTAGGCCCAATATCAACGACGAAGAGTGGGCCAAGCTGTCATTAGATCAGCGACAGGAAATCTCTGGTCTGGTCTTCGGGGCAATCATGGCCGAAGGGATCGGCGCGTTGCGCATCGGAAGCTTCGACTCCCGCAAGAACAGACACTTGAGTTGGCGCATTCTTTACCTCGATGAGGAGGGGTGGATGGAACTCATCAAGGAGAAGAACGAATCGCTGGAAAGAACCGAAGCGATTCAAGCCAGTGCTTACCGTCGGATGACCGAATCCCACGAGGAGGGTTTCTCTGCCATCGCTGGCGCATTCAGCTTCGAGCGTGCGCGACCGAGACGGTCAGCGGGCTACGACCCGACCAATTAACTCTCCTATTCACCCATCATTCGCCCCTTTTCCATTTGAAAAGCATGTAGGCATTAGCAAGGATCGCTCTGAGGGTTTATCTCTAAAGAGAATCAGCCGGCTCCCTTCTGGTGTCATCGGCTTGAGGATAGAGAGAGATCTAGCTGTTCGTGCTCTAGGCAGCAGATTGCTGCACAACACCTAACTGTCGCCCAGGCGCGCCGCCTGATGGCGCACTACTGAAGGAATCACCATTGGACTCGCCACTAGCTAATGCTTTTTTAAATCCTAAGCGTGCCGAGATTGCCTTCCATCTGACGCAGGCTGGGGAGTTCATTAGTACACACCAATTGGCGAAAACAATGGGCGTCAATCTCAGCCTAGTCGAGTATCACTTACAGGTCCTGACTGAGGCGGACCTAAAAACCCGCCTTAAAGACGCCGCCCTGTGATTCCGACTATGCGGCGTCCCTCGCAAGGCGGAAATTGGAGACCGTGTTTGCGAGACCATCCTGCAGTGGCATTTCGGCCCGAAACCCAATCTCGTCTTGAGCCCGCTGGACATCTAGATAGCGAGTTGGCTGCCCGTCTGGCCGGGACGTGTCCCACACGGTTTCGCCCTGGAAGTCCGTCGCCTCGGCGACCATCGTGGCGAGATCGCGGATCTTCGTCTCGATCCCGGTGCCGACGTTGAAGGGCTCGGAGGAGTCGGCGTGCTCCGCGGCCAAGATCAGGGCGCGGGCAGCGTCATCCACATAGAGGAACTCCCGCGAGGGCTCGCCGGTTCCCCAGAGGACTACCTGCGGCTGGCCCTCGTCGGCGGCGACCACGTACTTGTGGACCATCGCCGCGATCACGTGGGAGTCCTCGAGGTCGAAGTTGTCATCGGGGCCGTAGAGGTTGGCGATCACCGGCACGCAGGAGTCGAGGCCGTACTGGCGCCGATAGGAATCGGAGAGGACGATCAGCATCTTCTTGGCTAGGCCGTAGGGAGCGTTGGACTCCTCGGGGAAGCCGCTCCAGAGGTCGTCCTCCTTGAACGGGACCGGTGTGAACTTGGGGTAGGCGCAGACCGAGCAGGCGGCGACGAGCTTGCTCACGCTGAGCTCCCGGCAGGCCTCGAAGACGTTGAGCCCCATCGCCATGTTGTCGCGGACCAGCGGGCCCGGATTGCGCCGGTTGTAGCCGATGCCGCCGACGTTGGCTGCCAGGTGCAGAACCACCTCGGCGCCGTCCAGGGCCTCCCGGCAGGCGCGCGGGTCAGTCAGGTTGTGCTCGGCCGAGCGCGGCACCCGCACCTCGGCACCGAGCTTGCTCAGCATCCGCACCGTGGGCTTGCCGAGGAATCCCGCGCCACCGGTCACCACTACCGGCTTGCCCTGCCAGAAGTCACCGCTCGGTTCCCGCGCGCTCATCTCAGCTGACCTTGCCGGAGAGCTGGTCATCGAGTTCGGCGATGTCGGCGTCGACCATCAGCTCGACCAGCTCGCGGAAGCGCACCTTCGGCTCCCAGCCGAGCTTTTCGCGCGCCTTGCTGGGGTCGCCCAGCAGCGAGTCGACCTCGGAGGGGCGGAAGTAGCGGGGGTCGATCTCGACGTGCTCGTCGGGGTCGAGGCCGGCGTGGGCGAAGGCGACCTCGAGCGCCTCGCGCACCGAGTGCTTCTCGCCGGTGGCGACCACGTAGTCGTCGGGCTCGTCGGCCTGCAGCATCAGCCACATCGCCTCGACGAAATCGGGCGCGTAGCCCCAGTCGCGCTCGGCGTCGAGATTGCCCATGTAGAGCTTGTCCTGGAGGCCGGCCTTGATCCGGGCCACGGCGCGGGTGATCTTGCGGGTGACGAAGGTCTCGCCGCGGCGGGGGGACTCGTGGTTGAAGAGGATGCCGTTGACAGCAAACATCCCGTAGGCCTCTCGGTAGTTGATCGTCGCCCAGTAGGCCGCGACCTTGGCCACGGCGTAGGGGCTGCGGGGGTGGAAGGGGGTGCTCTCGTCCTGCGGCGGCGGCGAGGCGCCGAACATCTCCGAGGAGGAGGCCTGGTAGAAGCGGGTCTGCACCTCGGACTCGCGAATCGCCTCGAGTATGCGCAGGGTGCCGCCGCCGGTGACGTCGAAGGTGTACTCGGGGATGTCGAAGGAGACGCGGACGTGGCTCTGCGCCCCCAGGTGGTAGATCTCGTCCGGCTGCAGCTTGTAGATCAGGCGGGTGAGGGCGACCGGGTCGCTGAGGTCGCCGTAATGGGAGAAGAGGCGGGCTCCCTGCTCGTGCGGGTCGCGGTAGAGGTGCTCGATACGGCCGGTGTTGAAGCTCGAGGAGCGGCGGATGATGCCGTGCACCTCGTAGCCCTTTTTGAGCAGCAGGTCGGCAAGGTAGGAGCCGTCCTGCCCCGTCAGTCCCGTGATTAGGGCTCGCTTGTTCGTCTCGCTAGGCATTGGCGGCGCCGATTCTTGCAGCCGGCTGGAAGAGACCGTTCACGCAGAGGAGCTCGCCGCTGTTGGGGTCGATGAACTCCGGCTCGAGATGGGTCGGCCTAAAGCCCCTCTCTCTCATCAACTCGATCATTTCGCCGAGCAGCAGCTGGTCCTCGTAGATCGGGGTGAGTGAAAGCTCCAGCTCTACCGCCAGACTGTGTTGCAGCGTTTCGCTTGCACCCGCCAGCACTTCGTGCTCATACCCTTGTGTATCCGCCTTCAGGTATGCGGCACGAGGCTGAAGGCCACGCTGCTGGAGTGCCTCATCCACCGTGATCAGCTCGATTGCCTGCGTGTCCTCATAGTGGGATCCGGGGGCGGCCCGCTCGTGCACCTCGGTCATCCCGAGTAGGGAGCTGCTGTGGCCATCGTTGGCCGAGATGTTGATCGTCGCCTTCTCGGTCTTCGCGCCGGCACCGCAGTTGAGGCAATTCCACGCGTGGTCACCTGCCGCGGCGGCGAGCAGCTGCTCGAAGTGCCGATCCACCGGCTCGAAGGAGAGGATCTCCCCGCGGTAGCCGGCTGCTCGCAGGGAGCCGCCGTATTCGCCCTCGTGGGCGCCAACGTCGATCACTAGCGCGACGTTGGCGCTCCGAAGCAGCGCTTCACGTGCGCCTGCCAGCGTGTACCTGTGCCTGCCGACATGAATGCCCGCTCTGTGGAACAGCGATTGCAGCCGCTCGGTCTTTGCTCGTCGGGCCATCGTCAGATCCTTCTCAGCTTTTGCTTGATGGCTCGCATGCCACGAGGAAACAGGCGAGTCAGCCAAAAGGAGATCCGGTGCCGCTCGAAGACCGACGGCATGAAGCGCAGCCCCTTTGCGGCCGCCGCGGAGGCGTCCTTGTATCTCCTCTCGGCGAGAGCGCTCTCGATCTCTTCGGAGATCTCGTAGCGGCCGGCCAATGCCAATGCCGCACCCGCCTGCTGGAACATCCCGTGCTTTAGGTAGATCTGGTGCCGCTCGAGGACGATGTCGCGCAGCGGGGTGTCGCCGCTCTTGCTGCCGTCGAAGATCTCCAGCAACGCCAGCGAGCGATCAACGTAGCGGGAGTCGATGCCTGCCTGAAGCAGCCTGATCGAGTAGTCGAGGTCCATCTCCATCCGGCACGCCTCATCGAGCTCGCCGACGCGCTCCAGCGCCCAGCGGGCGAACATCGTCCCGGGCGCGATCAGGCCGACGTTGTTGAAATCGAGCTCGGCGAGGCGGGCCTTGGCCGGCGGGCGCAGCACGTCGCGGTGGCCGCGCCGGTCGCGGTCGAGGTTGCCGTATACCCAGCCGATCCCGGGGTTCTGCAGGAAGAGCGAGACCGCCTCGGCGACCGAGTCCGGATAGAGCACGTCGTCCGCGTTGAGCCAGACGATCAGGTCACCCTTCGACCGCTTGAAGAAGGCCTTGTTCATCGCGTCGCACTGACCGCGGTCGGGCTCGGAGATCCAGTGGATCCGCTCGTGCTCGGCGAGGACGTCGAGGGTGCCGTTGGTCGAGCCGCCGTCGACGACGACGTGCTCGATCGGCGCGTAAGACTGAGCCTCGACGCTCTCGATGCAGCGCACGAGCTTGTCGAGGGGTGGGTCGAAGGCCGCGGTGGCGATCGAGACCAGGGGGCGATCTGGGAGCTGCTGACTCACGCGTGTCGAATCCTTTCAGGCGCTGTGGCCGCTGTTGCGCAGGGCCAGCGCCCGGGCCAGGCTCAGTCGCTGCGCTGCGTTGGGAGGAAGCGCTCGGGGGGGCAGGTCCTTGCCGGCGCGCCAGCCCTCGATCCGGCCGCGGGCACCGGCGAGCGTGCGGGAGCGCAATAGCTGGCCGGCGCAGATCGCTGCCTCCCTGGCCAGCGCCTGCGCCGCCAGCGAGGGCCGTGCGGTGATGCCGTAGCGCCGCATCAGGTAGCCCCTGCTCCAGCCGGTCATCGCGTGCTTGCGGGCGCTGCCGGCGCCGAGTGTCAGCGAGTAGCCGTGCACGGCGCGCGCCGCGGGTGCCAGCGCGCAGCGCGCCCCCTCGCCGCGCATCCGCAGGGCGAGGTCGACGTCCTCGTAGTAGAGGAAGATGCGCTCGTCGAAGCCGTCGACGGCATTGAAGGCGTCGCGGTCGTAGAGCGCCGCTCCCCCGGTCGGGCCAAGCGGCGGGCCGGCCTCCCCGAGCCGGTCGGCCGACTTGCCGCAGAGGTAGTCGAACGCCATCAGGGTCTGGTCGATCACGACGCCCGCCGAGTCGATTCGGCTGGGATCGCGTTCGCTGAGCAGGACCGCGGCGACCAGCTCGGCCTCCTCGGTTCCGGCGAGCAGTTGCTCGATCAGCTGCGGTTCGGCAGCCGCGTCGTCGTTGAGCAGGACGATCGGCCCCTCTCCGACCTCGCGGATGGCGCGGTTGAGGGCGGGCCCGAAGCCGAGATTGCGACCGAAGCCGACCCGCGTCACCTGCGGGAAGCGCTCGGCAAGCATCGCCGCGCTGCCCTCGCCATCGCCGTTGTCGGCGACCACGACCTGGGTCGGCACCGTTTGCTGCTGCAGCGACTCGAGGCAGCGCTGCAGCTTCTCGCCGCCGCTCAGCGTCGGGATGTAGACGGTGGGCTCGGGGCCGTTCATCGTCCCCGTCCCGGCATCAGCGACCGGACCATGCCGCTCATCCTGCCCAAATCGTCGCGAACGAGCACCGCCGCCAGCGCCAGCCAAACAGCGCCGCTGGCGCCGAGACCGAGCAGCAGGCCGACGAGGTCGTAGTGCAGCGGGAGCAGTTGGCCGGTGGCCGCGGCGATGCAGGTGATGGCGGCGATCTGGGCGACCCGGCGGGCGCCTCCCAAGACGATTCGGTGTGAGGTCGCCAGCAGGATCGCCGCGGCCACCGTCGCGCCCACGGACATCGCGATGCCGATCGCCGTCTCGTCGAGTCCGCCAATCAACGCTGCCACGAGCGAGAAGCCGACGAGCAGCTCGACGGCGATCGCGGCGACAGGAACGTTTGGCTTGCCCTCGGCCAGGCAGAAGCTGTTGATCGGCGAGGCAACGCTCGCTCCCAGCAGCATCGCCAGTGAGCCCCAGAGCACGATGTCGGCGGTCGGCAGCCACTCGGGCCCGAGCACGATGTCGATCAGCGGCTGGATCGCACCGGCGACGAGGGCCAGGGGCAGCCCGCAGACCAGGGCGATCTGGCCGAGCATGCGCGCGGTGCGCGCTGGCCGCTCCTCGCCGGACTGGCTCAGGGTCGGCAGCATCACTCGTGAGACCGCTGCGGCAAGTGCGGTCGGGAAGGAGAAGAGGCGCTTTGCCATTCCGTAAAAGCCCGCCATCGGCGCTCCGCCGAGCGCGCCAACGATCGTCACGTAGCCGAGATCGCGGCCCAAATAGAGCACGCCGAGCACGCTGACCCGGCTGCCAAAGCCGATCAGATGCTTCACCCGCGCCAGGTCGAACCGCGGCAGGCGCGCGGCACCCGGGTACGCCCAGGCAACTACCGCCCCGAGGACGGCACCGATGGGGACGGCGCCGGCCAGGCTGAAGACCCCGAGACCGGCCAGCGCCGCGGCGAGGGCGAAGAGATTGAAGCCGACGGTGTCCGCCGCCTCGACCGCGGCCACCCGGCCAAAGTGCATTTGGCGATCGAGCATCGCCATCGGCACCGCCCTGGCCGCGTATATCGGCAAGGCGATCAGTGTGATCGCGATTACCCGGAACACATCGTTGGAGGCGCCAAGCGCGGGCAGGACCGAAAAGGCGATGAGAAGCATTGCCAGGACGGCCGTCACGGTCACCGCCAGGAGGAAGCCGATGGTCGCGGCTTGGAGCTCCCTGGAAGGCGCCTCGGGCATCCGCACGAGGGCGGCGGGCAAGCCGAGCTCGGCGATGTTCTGGCCGACCAACTGCACCGAGAGCGCGATCGCGAAGAGGCCGTAGTCCGCCGGCGTGAGCAGGCGAGCGAGGACGATGGTGACGCCGGCCGTGAGCAGCTGGAAGCCCAGCGTCCTGGCGACCAGCACGGAGACGCCGCGCGCCGCCGATTGGCCGAGGGCGCTGCCATCCGGCGGCGCCGCCGCCTCGAAGTTCTCGATCTGTGGATCGGGCTCTGCTATTGGAGCGGCGGGGGATTCGTCAGGCCGAAGACCTGGAGCAGGGGGCCGCCCGAGTCGCGCGGCTGGATTTCGTAGATCGCCGTGGCGCCCAGGTTCGAGCCAATCAGGAATTCAGTCCCGGACGGCACGGCGGCCGAGGCGTCCAGGTCGCGGCGGATCGCGTCCCACTCGAAGCCCGACTCGCCGAGCACCACGTGCACCATGCTGTGCTCCTCGTCCGGGTCGTGGTTGATCAGGACCAAGTCGAGGCGGTCGCCCTTGAAGATCCGCTGATCGCTTTTGTCGGGCAGGCCGACGATCGGGGCGATCTGGGCCGACCAGGTCCGCGGCGAGAGCCCGCGGTAGGGCAGCCGCGCCGCGTAGAGCTGGCGCCGGAAGCCCGACTCGCTGGAGAGGATCTGCAGCACCGGCCGGGAGGCGGGGTCGCCACGGGTGATCACGAAGAGGTCGGGGCGCTTGCCCCCCCAGCTGCCGATCGAGAATTCGCGCGTCATCCCTTTCGGCGGTTGGGAAAGCGGGGCGAGGAAGCTGAGCGGCTTACCGTCGGCGCGCCAGGTCGGGCTGACCGTGATCGCCAGGTTGCGGCTTCGCTGTTCGAAGGAGAAGAGGGCCTCGGAACGCCACGGGTACCAGGAGCTGACGTCGAACTGCGAGCGCTGGGCATTCTCGGGGATCGTCATCCGGGCGACTCGTTCGACTTCCGAGCGCGGCTCGCCCGGGACGTAGCTGAAGATGCTGATCCGGTGCCCGCGGCCCCGCACCCACTGGATCGGCTCATTGTCGTTGGGGCGGTCGCTGTTGGTCATCAGCCCGTCGGCGCCGGCGCTGCCTTGGGGCAGCGGCATCGAGGCGACGAGTGGGTACGGTTCGGGCAGCACCCGCTGGATTACGACGCCCGAGATCAGCAGCAGCGCGACGATCCCGACCCCGCCGAGGATGAGCCAGCGGCCCAGGCGCCGGTCCTGCCGGTCGGGCGGCTCAGTTCGGACGAGTAAATCTCCCTCGTCTCCCTTGGCAGGCGCTTCCAGCGAGGCCATCCGTTCTCTCATGTGACGGATTCTGCCCCAAACCCGCCCAGTCAAACCGGGCGGGTCGGCTGGGTCTTCGGCGATTGCCCCGACGATGAGCAAGAGGGGGACGACCAGTAGCCAGTCGAGAGACTGCGTCCAAAGGTTCGTGTACACGCCGAAGATCGCGAGGTAGAGGAGGTAGGCGGCGATCATGCTCCATCGGAACGTGCGAGTGCGGACCGCCATCGCGAATCCGCCCGCAGAGATGAATCCGGTGGCCGCTATTCCCGGGATCAAGGCAATGAATCCGCCGTCGGCCCAGAATGGCCCCGCCACGGTGCTTGTCACCCACGGGGGGGTGATGCTCCCGGAGACGTCTGAGAGATTGCGAGCCCCGTGGAAGACGATGTCGAGGCCGATTGCGTCGAAGACCCCGCCGCCAAACGCTTCGCCTGTCGGAAAGTGGCCGATCACTCCCTGCAGGGCAAGGAAGTTGGTCGTAATCGCAAGGTAAATCGGCACCAGCGGCTGCAGGAAGAAGGGAACGCCGGGGAGGATTTCGCCGAAGAGTTCGGACTCGAACGGGTTGTAGGGGTTCTGGCGGGTGCGCAGGTAGAAGCCGAAGACCACAGCGGCGAAGGCCAGCAAGGCGCCGCCGATGAACATCCAGTTGCGCGGCCGGCCCCAGTAGAGCCAGCGCGCGGCCAGGGCGACGATGACCGGCAACAGCACACTGCCCCGGCCCGCCTGCAGGGCGAACCCGCCAAGCGCTGCGATCGCGATCAGCAGCTCGAACCTGGACTCGCGGCTGAGCAATCTCTGGGGCCGGACGAGGGCGACGATCGCGGCCACGGTGAGGCCATCGGTGAGGATGATCGTGGGCCCGCCTTGGCTGAACCGGAGCGTGCCCCCGCCGGGCGAGAGCAGGGGGACCCCACCGATTTTGGCGAACTGGTGGGCGAGCTCGAGCAGGCCGACGGCGAGCAGGACGATCAGGATCCGCCGGTATGCCTTGCTCTCCCCGGGAGCCACGGCCTCGGTGTGCCTGGCTCGGCCCAGCGCGATGCCCTCGCCGATCAGCCCGCCGGCGACGAAAGCGACGGGCACGATGGCGACAACCCCGATCACCAGCGCCGACCAGTTCCGCTGTGAGCTGAGCAGGTGGTACTGGCTGAGCAGCGCGGCAAAGATCCAGGCCGCGGTGAAGGTCAGCAGCGGCGAGAGCAGCGTGCCGTTGAGTTGAGCGAAGCGCTTCATCGAGCCCCTGCCGCCCCCAGGCGATAGCCGCGGGCATAGCCACCGCGGGTCATCGCCAGCCAGACCCGCTCGCGCAGTCCTTTTGGCAGCGGTACACGGGCGAGGGCGCCGAGCAGGGGAGCGGCGGCGCGCACCGCGGACCAGACGAGCCCGCGGGGCTCCTGCACGCCGGTGTGCGGCCGGTCCGGTCGCAGCTGGTTGTAGAGGGCGGCGGAGCGGCCGACCGCGACCGAGCGGCGCAGCGATTGCGCCGGGGTGGTCGGGTGGTCGTGGAGGACGAGCAGCTCCGGGTGGTAGTCGAGCTCGAGCCCGGCGTCGGCGAGGCGGACGCCCAGCTCGGTGTCCTCGACCGCGGCGGTCGGGAAGCGCTCGTCGAAGCCGCCGACCCGCTCGAAGAGCGAGCGCTTGAGCGAGGCGTGCGAGCTGTAGAAGTAGCTCGATCCGTCAACCGGGCCGGCTTCGAGGTTGCAGTAGTGGAACTGCGGCCCGCCGTTCTCGAGCCAGCGCATGAAGGGTGTCACCGGTGCGCGCGGCGTCCAGGTGATCCGTCCCAGCACCCCGTAGGCGGGCTCCGGCCGGGCGGTGTGCAGCTCGAGGTGGGCGCGCAGCAGGCTCTCGTCGGCGGGCTCGGTGTCGTCGCCGAGGAAGAGCAGGACCTCTCCGTTGGAGGCGGCGACGCCGGCGTTGCGGGCGGCGGCCGGCCCACCCTCGGGCTGCTCGAGCAGGCGGACCGGCAGCGCCGCGCCGCCTGCGCGGGCGCGCACTCGTGCGGGCGTGCCGTCGCTCGAGCCGTTGTCCACCACGACCACCTCCACGCCGGCGTCGCCCACCCGCTGCGCTTCGAGCGCGTCGAGCGTCCGCATCAGCGCATCGGCGCGGTCCTTGGTCGGTATGACGACGGTGAGGGAGTTCATCGGGCGCCGCCCGCTCTAAGGCGCCTGGAGAGCCTAAGTAGCGGCGCGGCGATTGGCATCGCCCGGCCGTGGTGGAGGCGAATGTAGCGCTCCACCGAGCGCAGTCGGATTGCCTGTTGCTGGCGGGGATCGATCTGAACGAAGGCCTCGGCGCCGGCGTGGCCGACCCGCGCCGACCCGGCGATCAGGTTGCGGTAGCCGGCGTCGTGCAGGCGCTTGGCCAAGTCGACGTCCTCGTACCAGAGGAAGAAGCCCTCGTCGAAGCCCCCCATCGCGTCCCAGGTCTCGCGGGTGACCATGAAACAGGCGCCTGAAGGTTGGCCCACCTCGACCACCTCGCCCGGTCCCGGGCTCGGTTGCGGACGCTCGCCAAAGGAGCCGGCAAAGATTCGCGCCAGCATCACGGTCGTCCCGGGTAGCGCTGCGTGATAGCGGTCGGTGTCGCCGCCGAAGACTGGCCCGACCATGCCAGGCCTCGGCTCGTCGATCGCTACCGCGGCCAATGCGGCTAGCGCTCCCGGCTCGGCCAGCACGTCGGCATTGCTGACGCAGACGAGCTCGCCGCTGCCGCCCTGCAGCGCCCGGTTGGCGGCCCGTCCGTAGCCGAGGTTCTCCCCGCTGAGCTCAAGTCGCACCCCCTCGGGGCAGCCACTGCGCAGCAACTCGCGCTGCTCGGGCCGCGAGTTGTTGTCGACGATCGTCACGCTCACCTCGACCCCGTCGGAGGCCAGGTAGGCGCGCGTCGCGGCCAACGCCGCCTCGGCCGTGTTCCAGTTGACGATCGCGACTTCGATTGCAGGCAGGGGAGCGTGCGGGCTCATCGTCGGCGCGACGATAGCCTTCCGGCGACGTGCAAGACCTCAAAGGCCTGATCCTCTCTGGCGGCGCCGGGACGCGCCTGCGCCCGATCACCCACACCTCGGCGAAGCAGCTGGTCCCAGTTGCCAACAAGCCCGTGCTCTTCTACGGGATCGAGGCGCTGGTCGATGCCGGTGTCACCGAGATCGGGATCATCATCGCCCCGGAGACCGGCGACGAGATCCGCGAGGCGGCCGGCGACGGTTCCGCCTTCGGCGCCGAGATCACCTACATCGTCCAGGACAAGCCCGCCGGCCTCGCCCACGCGGTACTGACCGCGGAGGAGTTCATCGGCGGCGCGCCCTTCGTCATGTACCTCGGCGACAACCTGCTTGCCGACGGCCTGCGCGGCCTCGTCTCGACCTTCCGCGCGGAGGAACCGGACGCGCTGATTCTGCTCACCCCGGTCGACGATCCCCAGTCCTACGGCGTTGCCGAGTTGGACGGAGAGCGGATCGTGCGCCTGGTCGAGAAGCCGAAAGACCCGCCCTCGAACCTCGCCCTCGTCGGCGTCTATCTCTTCGCCCCGCCGATCTTCGAGGCCGCCCGTGCGCTGGAGCCCTCCTGGCGCGGCGAGCTGGAGATCACCGAGGCGATCCAGAGCCTGATCGAAGAGGGCAAGACGGTGAAGTCGGAGGTGGTCAGCGGCTGGTGGAAGGACACCGGCCAGCTCGCCGACATGCTCGAGGCCAACCGGCTCGTGCTGGAGGAGATCGAGACCAGGATCGAGGGAGATGTCGACGAGGCCTCGCGGGTCGAGGGCCGCGTCATCGTCGAGCCCGGTGCGGTGCTGGTGAACTCCGTCGTCCGCGGCCCGGCCGTGATCGCCGCCGGCGCTCGTATCGAGGACGCCTACATTGGTCCCTACACCTCGATCGGCGACGACGTCTGCGTGCGCCGCTCCGAAGTCGAGCACTCGATCATCCTCGCCGGCTCCGTGGTCGAGGACCTCGGCACCCGCATGGAGGCGAGCCTGCTCGGCCGCGAAGTCAAGCTCACCCGCAGCGACGGCATGCCGAAGACGCTGCGGATGCTGGTCGGCGACAAGTCCGAGATCAAGATCATCTGATTCGGTGCAAGCCCGCGAAGCCAAGATCGTTGCTGACTAGATGAAGGTTCTCGTCACAGGCGCCGCTGGCATGCTCGGTCGCGACGTCGTGCTTGCCGCCGGCAATGCCGGTCACGACGTGATCGGCTTCGGCCACACCGAGCTCGACGTCACCGACCCTGGCGCGCTTGGGGCGAAGTTCGAGCTCGAGCGGCCCGACGTGGTGATCAACTGCGCCGCCTGGACCGACGTCGACGGCGCCGAGGAGGCCGAGGAGGCAGCGACCGCGGTCAACGGCGCCGCTGCCGGCAAAGTCGCCGCCGCGGCCGCCAAAGTCGGCGCCAGCGTCGTCTACGTCTCCAGCGACTACGTCTTCGACGGCAGCAAGGGCGCGCCCTACGTCGAGACCGATCAGACCGCGCCGCTCTCCGCCTACGGCCGCAGCAAGCTCGCCGGCGAGGAGGCCACCGCCGCCGCCAACAAGCGACACTTCGTCGTCCGCTCCTCCTGGCTCTTCGGGATCAGCGGCTCCAATTTCGTCGAGACGATGCTGCGCCTCGCCACCACTCAGAACGAGGTGCTGGTCGTGCGTGATCAGGTCGGCTCGCCCACCTACACCTGGCACCTCGCCTACGGGATCGTTCGCTTGATCGAGGGGATCGAGTTCGGCATCCACCACATGGCCGCCGGCGGCGCCTGTTCCTGGTACGACTTCGCCCGCGAGATCTTCGACCAGGCCAAAGTCGAGTGCCGGGTCCTCTCCGCCACCACGGACATGCTCGGCCGCCCAGCCCCACGCCCCGCCTACTCGGCTCTGACCAGCCAGCGCCAACACGCGATTGAGCTGCCGCCCTGGCGCGACGGCCTCTCCGCCTACCTCTCGCAGCGCTCGGCCGAGCAGGAGGCCGCGGCATGAAGCTGCTCGTCACCGGCGCCGCCGGCTTCATCGGCTCCACCTACGTGCGCCTCGCCGGCGCCGAGCACGAGATCCGCGTGCTCGACAAGCTCACCTACGCCGGCCGCCGCGAGAACTTGCCCGAGGGGACGGACCTCGTCGTTGGCGCGATCGAGGACCCGAAGATCGTGCGCGAGGCGATGGAGGGCTGCGACGCCGTCGTCAACTTCGCCGCCGAGTCCCACGTCGACCGCTCGATCGACGACCAGGACGCCTTCGCCCGCACCCACGTGATCGGCACCGGAACCTTGCTCGACGCCGCTCGCGAGCTCGGCGTGGCCCGCTACCTACAGGTCTCCACCGACGAGGTCTACGGCTCGATCGAGGAGGGCTCCTTCACCGAGACCTCGCCGCTCGACCCCTCCTCGCCCTACTCGGCGACCAAGACCGCCGGCGACCTGCTGGTCACCGCCCACGTCCACACTTACGGCATCGACGCCTCGATCGTGCGCGGCTCCAACAACTATGGCCCCCGCCAGTACCCCGAGAAGCTGATCCCGCTGATCACGCTCAACGCCCTGCACGGCGACTCGCTGCCGGTCTACGGCGACGGCAAGCAGGTCCGCAACTGGCTCTACGTCGAGGACTTCTGCCGCGGCATCCACACGGTGCTGACCAAGGGCAAGGCCGGCGAGGCCTACAACGTCGGCGGCCCCGACGAGTGCGAGAACATCGAGGTGATCAAGCGGGTGATCGAGCTGACCGGCAAAGACGAGTCGCTGATCGAGTACGTCGCCGATCGCCCCGGCCACGACCGTCGCTACTCGCTCTCCTCCGCCAAGCTGAAGGAGCAGCTGGGTTGGGAGGCTCAAGTCCACTTCGCCGAGGGGCTGGAGAAGACGGTTGCCTGGTACCGCGAGAACGAGGACTGGTGGGGCCCGATCCGCTCCGGCGAGTACCGCGAGTACTACGAAAAGCAGTACGGCAAGGCCCTGGGCTAGTGCTCGAGCGCCTGCCGACCAAGCTCGAGGGGGTCGTCCTGCTCGGGCCGACCGTCCACGGCGACGAGCGCGGCTTCATGGTCGAGACCTACCGCCGCGACCTCTGGGCCGAGCACGGGGTCGGGGTCGAGTTCGTCCAGCACAACCACTCGCGCTCCTCCAAAGGCACCCTGCGCGGCCTCCACTTCCAGACCGAGCCCGGCCAGGCGAAGCTGGTCCGTTGTCCGCGCGGCAAGATCTTCGACGTCGCCGTCGATCTGCGCCGCGACTCGTCGACCTACGGCCAGTGGGAGGGCCACGTGCTCGATGACGAGGCCCACTGCCAGCTCTTCATCCCGGTCGGCTTCGGCCACGGCTTTGCCGTGCTCAGCGACGTCGCTGACGTCACCTATCTCTGCTCCAGCACCTACGACCCCGCCACCGAGTCCGGCATCGCCTGGGATGACCCTGGTGTCGGGGTCGAGTGGCCGGTTGAGGATCCGCTCCTCTCCGAGCGCGACAAGACTGCGCCCACCCTCGCCGAAGTCGGCGAGACGCTGCCGTTCTAGCAGCGCGCCTTCCGTCACGCTTTCGCTCGCCACCCGCCTCGATCAGCGCACCACGGTTGCGTCTGCGCCCTGCAGGATTCCCGCCATGAACTCTGCAACCGCCATAGACATGTCCGCCACATGGCCTACTGTCTCCCACATGCCCAAGATGATCCAGATCCGCAACGTCCCCGACGGGATCCACAAGACGCTCAAGGTGCGCGCTGCCGAAGAGGGGATCTCCCTCTCCGACTACATAAAGCGCGACCTCGAAGAGCTCGCCAAGCAGCTGACGATCGAGGATGTCTTCGCCCGCGCTCGAGCGCGCGGTCCCTCCGGGATCACCACCGAGGAGATCGTCGAGGGCATTCGAGCATCCCGCGGCGAGTAGCGGAACGTGCCCGTCATCGACGCATCGGTCGTCGTCAGCGTGCTGGCCGACGCCGAGCACGCTCCTTGGGCCGAGGTCCAGCTCTCGACCGGTAGCGCCGGCCGATCCCTCTGGGTTCCGCATCTGATCGATGCGGAGGTCGGTCAGGCGCTGCGCCGCGAAGTTGCGTTTGGTCGGCTGGGTGAGGACAGGGCAGATGCGGCTCTGCTGGATCTGATGCGAATGCCGTTTCGCCGCATCGACCACGTCGGCCTGATCCACCGGGCCTGGGAGCTACGTCACAACTTCAGCTTCTACGACGGCCTCTACGTCGCCCTCGCCGAGGGCTTGGACGTCCCCCTGGTCACGCTCGACCGCCGCCTCGCCAAGGCCGTCGGCGGGGCCACCCAGGTGGCCGTACTCACCGCGGGCTAGGAGGGTCTAGCGCCCGCGCGCCGCGGTGATGCCGAGGCTGACGGCGAGCTTGGCGCCAATGCCGGCGTAGACCGCCGCGTTGAGCAGTGGGTTGTGCTCGACTGCGTCGAAGCGGCGGTAGAAGCGGCCCATGCCACGGTGGAAGGCGATCTCCTGTTTCGGCGCCCGCCGCTTGCCGCTGGAGCCACCCTTGACGTGCAGCGCCACTCCGGCCGGCTCGTAGAAGACCTTCCAGTCGGCCTGCCAGAAGCGCCGGCACCAATCGAGGTCCTCCATGTAGAGCCAGTAGCCCTCGTCGAGCAGGCCGACCTCGCGCACCGCCTCGGCGCGGCAGAGCATGAAGGCGCCGTTGACGGCGTCGACCTCGCCGGGGTCGTCATCCCCCAGGTGCGTGGCCCGGTACTGGCTCAGCGACTCACCGGCCTCCTCGCCCCGGCCGATGCCGGTGAAGTGGGCGAGGGCGCTGAGCGGGGTGGGGAAGGAGCGCTTGCAGGCGTGGTCCAGCTCTCCCGACTCAGTCACCAGCTTGCAGCCGACCATGCCGATCCGCTCATCCGAGTACAGCCGCTCCAGGCCGGCATCCAGGGTGCCGGCATAGACCTCGGTGTCGGGGTTGAGCAGCAGCACAGCCCTGGCCTCGTCCTCGCGCAGGACGACGTTGTTGGCGGCCGAGAAGCCGATGTTCTCGCGGCGCAGCAGGCGCACCTCGGGAAACTCCCGCTCGACCATGTCCGGAGTCGAGTCGGGGCTGCCGCTGTCCACCACGGTTACCCGCATCTCCCCCTTTGCCGGGTGCTCCCGCAGCGAGTGCAGGCAGCGTCGCAGCAGCGCTTCGGCGCCGTGGCTGACGATGACGATCTCGAGGTCCAAATCCGTTCCGCTGTTCCTTTGCCCTGCGATGCGCGGCTAGCGCACAGCGCAGGCTAGTAGGCGCCTTCGCCGCGGACGATTGCCCGCGGCGTGCGCAAGAGGATCGCCAGATCGCCGGCGACCGAGAGGTTGTCGAGGTAGTCGCGCTCCATCGCCAGTCGCTCCTCAAAGGTGAGGTCGCCGCGCCCGTAGACCTGCATCGGTCCGGTCAGGCCGGGCTTGATCGCGAGGCGGGTGCGCTGGCGCTCGTCGTAGAGCGCGACCACCGCCTCCTCCTCGGGCCGCGGCCCGACCAGCGACATGTCGCCGCGCAGGACGTTGATCAGCTGCGGCAGCTCGTCGAGGCTGGTTCGCCGCAGCAGCTTGCCAGCGCGGGTGATGCGCGGGTCGTCGACGATCTTGAAGGCGGGCTCGTCGAGCTTCTCGAGGTCGACCAGCTCGGCGAGCCGCTCCTCCGCGTCGGTGACCATGGTGCGGAACTTCAGCATCGTGAACGGCACGCCGTCCTTGCCGGCTCGTTTCTGGCGGAAGAAGACCGGGGTGCCCGAGTCGACCACGATCAGCAGTGCGATCGCGACCAGCAGTGGCGAGAGCACGGTCAGCATCAGGCCCGAGACGAAGATGTCGAGGCTGCGCTTCAGCGCCAGGGTGGAGCGCGGCGGGTCGGAGAAACGGAAGTCGAGCACCGGCAGCTCGGCGAGTCGGTTGAGCTCGATCCCCGGGCCCAGCAGGCCGTAGTGCTTGGGCAGGAAGGTGAGGCCGAGGCCCACCGCCTTGCACTCCTCGATCAGGTGCTCGACGTCGCGCTCGCCGATCTCCTGCTCGGCGACGACGACGCGCTCGACGTCGTGTTCACGGGCCACCCGTGAGATCTCCCCGATCGAGCCCAGCCTTGGCAGGGCGGCTCGGCGGTCCTTGTCACGTGGGTCAGAGAGGTAGCCGACCAGTTGCAGCCGCGCCTCGGGATGGGTGGCGATGCGCCGTGCGACCACGTCCGCCATCGCCGCTGGCCCGATGACGAGTCCCGTGGCGACGCCCGTGAGGCGCTGCCAGACGAAGCGCAGGACGGCCCGCGAGACGAAGCAGGCGAGCACGGCGCCGATGCCGACGATGATCGCGCTCTTGGCCGAGAGCGCCCCGCCCGGGCTGAGCCAGAGCAGACCGTCGAGGACGATCGTGCCCAGCGCGCTCGCTGAGATCAGCGAGGGCAGCTCGTCCAGCGTGCTGTGGCGAATGCGGCGGTGGTCGTTGTCGTAGAGGCCGTGCAGCTTGATCACGAGCAGCCAGGCGGGGGTGAAGAGGACGGCCCAGAAGAGCTTGGCCACGTCGGTGGTGGACGTCACCGAGGTGGCAACGCAGAGCGCGGCGAAGATCGCCACCCAGTCGCCGACCGCGAGCAGTCGGCGCAGCATCGCCCCCCGTCGGCGCGAGCCGCTGGGACCGGTCAGGCCGAGGCGGTTTGCCATCTCGGTTGGGGCGGCGGGAGTTACCTCTGGGGCGGGCTCGGCGGCGGTTCCGGCGCTGGTTCCTGTTGTCTTGGCGCTCATCAACAGGTCCATTCTCCGCGCAGGCAGCGGGACTGCGGGTTGAGTTCGCGCGCCTTTTCGATGTCGGCTTCCGCCGCCGTCTCTTCGCCGGCCGCGTGCTCTACCCGCGAGCGCAGGTAGTACCACTGCCAGTTGTGGTCCTCGCGATCGATTGCCTGTCCGAAGCGCTCGATCGCCGTCGGGTAATCGCCTTGGCCCTCAGCCAGCAGACCCAGCTGGACGTAGGGGGAGGCGGCGAAGGGCTCGATTGAGCGAGCTGTGTCGGCGTGGTCGACCGCGGCGCCGAAGTCTTGCCGCGCCGCCGCGGCTTGGCTGGACTCGATCTCCCGCTCTACGAGCAACGGCCCGACCAGGGCGATCGCGGAGATCCAGGCCCCGACCACCACTGCGACGGTAAAGCCAAAGCGACGGTCCTCCATCTTTTTGTTCGGCTCACGGCGTGGGTCGGCGGCGATCTGACCGCAGCGAGCCGCGACGACGATGCCGGCAGCGAGGAAGAAGAACGCCCCCAGCGCCGGGATTTCCCAGAACCAGTCGAAGGCGGCGCTGATGGCGAAGGCGAGCATCGCGGCGAGCAGGGCCGCGTAGCGTTCGCGCTGTGGCCCAGCCGCATTGCGCCAGGCGCCAAGGCCGCACCAGAGCAGCCAGCCGACCGTGGCGAGGACCAGCAGCCCACCGACCGCGCCGAGCTCGGCAAACGCCTCGAGATAGAGCGAGTGGGCATCGTGGGTCGGCTTGGCGATCGTTCGCAGCTTCTCCCATGAGAATTGGTAGGTCCCGGCGCCGTGACCGAGAACCGGCTTTTCGCCGAAGGCTTCGATCGCCGCGTCGTAGAAATCGTGGCGCCCGGCACCGCCGAGGTCGGTGAAGTGGGCTTGTGGGTTGCTCGGGAACTGGATGTCGGGGCTGGAGAACTGGTCCCAGGCCCGTCCGCCGACCACGATCGTCGCGACGATCGCCAGCAGAGCCCCTCCCAACGCGATGCCTTTGAGCACCTTTGGGTTGCGGGAGGCAGCCACGGCGCGGCCGCTGAGCGCACCCTCGCGACGCTCCTCCCAGCGCAGCGCCGCGACCAGCAACAGGGAGAGGCCGGTACCGGCCAGGAGGATCAGCGTCACCGTCACTCCCTGTGCTCGCGCCGTTGTTTCGCCGAGGTTGAGCGCGAGCTCTTCCCTCGCCTGCACCGCCAGCACCGCCGGCAGCGTGCCGAGGATCCCGGCGGCGAGCGTGGCGAGCAGCCAGAGCCGGTCGCGGGATAGGGCGATCAGGCAGGCGCAGGCGACCACCGCGGCGAGCAGGCCGCCGCGTGAGTAGGTGAGGTAGAGGGCAAGCAGCGAGATCGGGATCGCGGCAGCCGAGAACCAGCGCAGCGCCGAGGACGTCGCGCGGCGGCTTCCCCAGAGCAGCAGGGTGATGCCGATGCCGAGCAGCGCCCCATTTGCGTTCCAGTAACCGAGCGGATAGTTGAGGCGCGGCCCGCTGCCAAGCGAGCTGCCGACGTAGAGTACGTGCGGCAGCAGCCTGCTCGTGATTCCCAATATCGCGATCAGTGCCGCGACAATTACTAGGCCTTCAGCGAAACGTTGGCGCCTTTCGTCGGTTTGGGCGATTAGGAACGCGGCAAGGAAGAAACCGAGGTAGACGGCAACGCGGTCTGCCTCGATCACGCTGAGCTCAACCGAACCCGACCAGAGGGATGAGATTGCACACAGAAGCGACAGACAGACGATCAGTCCGCCTGCCCAGTACAGCGGTCGCTCCAGCTTCACGGACGAGCCTGCGCCAAAGACGAGCAGGGCAACCACGACCAGCCATACCGCAAGGCCGGCTATGTGACGATCGCTCACATCGAAGCCGCCGCCAGCCAGGGCAAGTCCGCCGATCAGGACGATCGGCGCAAGCAACGCCGCCGTTTGGTCTAACCTTGCGCGCCATGACTTTTGGGAAGCGCCATCACCTGGCCCCAAATCTGGGGCGCCACGTCTCCTTGCTGGTGTCAGTGATTGCTCTGGCATTGGCTTTCTATGCGGTGCCCGCTCGGGCTGAATGTACGAGTTCGAGCTGCGTGCAGTACACCGACGCGGTCCCTAAGCCCGAAGGCCAAAACACTCCTTCGCACAACAACAACCCGAAAACCCCGGCGAAAGCATCAAAGACCGGTGAAGGGGGTGGAACTGCGCCGTCTCAAGGCGACGGCCAGGGCTCGACGGGGAATGAAGATTCTGGCGAAGGCGATTCATCTTCGAAGGAAGGCGCTGGGGTGGTCGCGGGTAACGACGGTGACAAGCCGCAGGGTAAACCAGGCGGCAGCGCCAACTCCGAGGCCAAGAACGCGGCGCATTCGGGCGGCCAGAACGCGTCCGGCATCCCGACCTCGAACTCGAGCGACGACAGCAGCTCCTCGCCGCTGGTCCCGATCTTGATCGCGATTGCGGTTCTCGCCGCGATCTCTGTCGCCGTGGTGATGATTCGCCAGCGGCGCCAGCGTCGCGGACCGGCCGCAACAGCCTCCCCCGAGGCAAACTGATCGTGGCCCAGGAGCGGAAGCGCCCGTTTGGGCAGGCTCGTGCATGGATCGCAGCGATCGCGGTTTCCCTTGCTGCCCTGGCGGCGATGGCACCGGCTGCGCTCGCCCTACCGGGTGATTTCTGGGGCGTATCGCCGCAGAACCCGCCGAGCACCGAACAGTTCCAGCGCCTGCGGGCGGGCGGGGTCGACAGCGTGCGCATCCCGATTTCCTGGGGCGGGACCCAGCCGTTCAGCGGCTCGGAAACGAACTTCGCCGCCTCCGACCAGCTCGTCGCCGGTGCGACAGCCGCTGGCCTCAACGTGCTGCCGTTCGTCTACGACGCACCCGCTTGGGCCGTAGTGCCGGCGCGGGTGCCCGGCCCGGGCGGCGCCATGGCACCGAAGACCCTGCCGGTCAAGACCGGCGCCCAGCGCACCGCCTGGGCCAACTTCCTCAAGTTGGTCGTCGCCCGCTACGGGCCCGGCGGCAGCTTCTGGGTTGCCAACCCGGCCCTGCCCGAAAGCCCGATCCGCACCTGGCAGATCTGGAACGAGGAGAACTTCAAGTACTTCGTCGTGCGGCCCAGCCCGTCCGACTACGGCAAGCTGATCAACGTCTCCTACACGGCGATCAAAAGCGTCGATTCAGGCGCCAAGCTGATCCTCGGCGGCATGTTCGCGCAGCCCCGCGAGGCCCAGTTCAAAAGCAAGCCGGCGCAGGCTTACTTTGCCACCGACTTCCTCGAAGGCGTCTACAAAACGACGCCGGGAGTGAAGAGCAAGTTCAGCGGCGTTTCCCTGCATCCCTACACGTCCACTTACCAGCAGCTGACCCCGGACATCGAAGCCTTCCGGCTCGTGCTCAAGGAGAACCACGATGCCGGCAAGAAGCTCTGGATCACGGAGATCGGCTGGAGCTCGGAACCACCCGATCCGGTGCACAACGCGTTCGCCAAAGGGCCCAAGGGCCAGGCAACCCAGCTGAAGGGGGCCTTCAACCTCTTCAAAGCCAAGGCGGCGAAATGGAAGCTGCAGCGGATCTACTGGTTCTCGGTTGACGATCAGCCCGGCCTCTGCAATTTCTGTGGCGGCTCCGGCCTCTTCGGCGATGGCTTCGTGCCCAAGAAGGCCTGGTTCGCCTACGTGAAGTTCGCCGGCGGCCGTCCCTAATTCACCCTCCCGGGGGTCGACGGGACTCAAAACAGAGATATGGACGGTTTTGAGTCCCGTCGACCCCAGGCCGCCCGATCTAGCCGCCGCGTAAGATCGGTGGGTTGGCCGCCGATGCAAAACAGAGCGTGGGATCTGATCCCCTAGCGCCCTTCAGCGCCCCCGTCAGGCGCTGGTTTGAGGCATCCTTCGAGGGGCCAACACCGGCGCAGGCGGGTGGCTGGGAGGCGATCTCCAGCGGCGCCAACACGCTGATCTGCGCCCCCACCGGCTCGGGCAAGACGCTCGCCAGCTTCCTCTGGGGGATCGACAAGCTCTCGCGCGAGGCGGAGCGCGGCAACGGCGTCCGCCTCGTCTACGTCTCGCCGCTGAAGGCGCTCTCCTATGACATCGAGCGCAACCTGCGGGCGCCACTGCGCGGCATCGGGGCCGATATCTCGGTTGGTTTGCGCACCGGTGACACGCCGCAGAAAGAGCGGCGGGCGATGCAGAAAACCCCGCCCGACATCCTGATCACGACCCCCGAGTCGCTCTACCTGATGCTCTCCTCGGGGGTGCGCGAGATTTTCGCCACGACCGAGGCGGTGATCGTCGACGAGATTCATGCTGTGGCCCAAAGTAAGCGCGGGTCGCATCTGGCGCTGTCACTCGAGAGGCTCGAGTGGTTGGTGGGGGACCTGGGGGAGGGGTCTCCGGAGCAAAAGCGGGGAGGCTCCGGAGACCCCTCCCCCAGGTCCCGCGTCCAGCGGATCGGGCTCTCGGCGACGCAGCGGCCGCTTGAGCGGATCGCTCAGTTCCTTGTCGGGCCCAAGCGCGAGTGCAAGATCGTTGACGCCGGGATCGCGAAGGAGCTGGATCTGGAGATCGTCGTCCCCGTCGAGGACATGGCGGAACCCGGAGCTCCTGCTTTCCCGAATGAGGACGGTAACCCCACAGACGGGGAGCCCCTCGCTCACGTGAGATCGATCTGGCCGGCGATCTACCCGGAGCTGCTGAAGCTCGTCCAAGAACACACGTCAACCATCATCTTCGTCAACAACCGCCGCGCCTCTGAGCGTCTTGCCAAGCGCCTGAACGAGCTCGCCAACGGGGAAGGCGAGCAGGAATTGCCTGCGACGGAGCACGCGGGGGCGAATCCGCCGGGGGCGGATGGGTCGGGTCCGTCGGGAGCTCCCGGCGAAAGCCGGCCCGACGGACCCGACCCATCCGCCCCCGTAGAAATTGCCCGCGCTCACCACGGCTCGCTCTCCCACGAGGAGCGCACCGTCGTCGAGGAGCTGCTCAAGTCGGGCCAGCTGCCCTGCCTGGTCGCGACGTCGTCCCTTGAGCTGGGCATCGACATGGGCGCCGTCGACCTGGTGATCCAGGTCGAGTCGCCGAAGTCGGTCAGCCGCGGCCTGCAGCGGGTCGGCCGCGCCGGCCACTCGCTGGGCGAGGTCTCGCGCGGCCGCATCTTCCCCAAGTTCCGCGCCGACCTGCTCGAGTGTGCCGTCGTCGCCAAGCGCATGCGCGAAGGGGCGATCGAGGAGACGGTGATCCCGCAGAACCCGCTCGATGTGCTCGCCCAGCAGCTGGTTGCGATGGCCGCCCTCGATGAGTGGGAGATCGACGAGGTCGAGCGCCTCGTCACCGCCTCGCAGCCCTTCCACGATCTCTCCCGCGAGCAGCTGGAGAACGTGCTCGACATGCTCGACGGCCGCTATCCCTCCGACCGCTTCGCCGAGCTGCGCCCGCGCATCGTCTGGGACCGCGCCGAGGGCACCATGCACGGTCGCAAAGGCGCCCGCTCGCTGGTCGTCACCAACGCCGGCACGATCCCCGACCGCGGCCTCTACGGCGTGCACCTCCCGGACGGCCGCCGGGTTGGCGAGCTCGACGAGGAGATGGTCTACGAGGCCCGCCCCGGACAGACCTTCCTGCTCGGCGCCACCACCTGGCGGATCGAGGACATCACCCGCGACCGCGTCATCGTCACCCCGGCCCCCGGCGTCCCGGGCGCCGTTCCCTTCTGGAAGGGCGACGGGATCGGCCGCCCGGCCGAGCTCGGCAAGGCGATCGGCGCCTTCGCCCGCGAGGCGGTCTCGCGCAAGCCCGAGGAACTGGCCGCCGAGTACGACCTCGACCGTCGCGCCGCCCAGAATCTCGTCGCCTACCTGCGTGAGCAGCAGACCGCGACCCGGGTCGTCCCCTCCGATGAGACGATCGTGGTCGAGCGCTTCCGCGATGAGATCGGCGACTGGCGGCTCTGCATCCTCTCGCCCTACGGTGGCCGCGTTCACGCCGCCTGGGGCCTGGCGCTCGCCGCCAAGATCCGCGCCGAGCGCGAGCTCGAGGCCGACGCGATCTGGTCCGACGACGGCATCGTCATCCACCTCCCCGACGCCGATGAGCCGCCCCCCGCCGACCTCGTCTTGATCGAGCCCGACGAGGTCGAAGAGCTGGTCGTCGGCGAGCTTGCCGGCTCCGCCCTCTTCGGCTCCCACTTCCGCGAGAACGCCGCTCGTTCTCTGCTCCTCCCGCGCGCCTATCCCGGCAAGCGAACACCACTCTGGCAACAGCGGCTGAAGTCGCAGAGCCTGCTCGAGGTCGCTCGCGACTTCCCCCGCTTTCCGGTCGTCCTGGAGACCTATCGCGAGGTCCTGCGCGATGTGCTCGACCTGCCCTCGCTGGGTGAGCTGCTGCGCGACTTGCACTCGCGCAAGCTCAGTCTGGTCGAGGTCGAGACGCCGACCGCCTCGCCCTTTGCCTCCTCGCTGCTCTTCGACTACGTCGCCACCTATATGTATGAGGGGGACACGCCGAACGCCGAGCGGCGAGCGGCGGCGCTAGCGCTCGACCGCGACCTGCTGCGCGAGCTTCTCGGCCAGGAGGAGCTTCGCGAACTGATCGACCCCGAGGCGCTGGAAGACGTCGAGGCGCAGCTCCAGCACCGCACCGAGGCCGGCCAGGCCGGCGACCGCGATGCCCTGCAGCAAGTGCTGCGCAACCTCGGCGACCTCACCGCGGCCGAGTGCGAGGAGCGCGTCAGCGAGGGCTACTCGGCGGCCTCGATGCTGGAGAAGCTGGTCGACGAGCGTCGTGCGGCGCCGGTGCGGATCAACGGCGAGGAGCGCTACATCGCCGGCGAGGACGCCGGCCTCTTCCGCGACGCTCTCGGCGTGCCGCCACCGGCCGGCCTGCCCGAGAGCTTTCTCGAGCAGTCCCCCGATCCGCTGATCACCTTGGTGCGGCGCTACGCTCGCACGCACGGGCCGTTTCCGACGGTCCAGTTCGCCTCCCGCTATGGGATCGACCCGACACCCGCGCTGCGTGAGCTGGAGCGGTCCGGCACCCTCGTCCGCGGTGAGCTGCTGCCCGGCGGCGTCGAACGCGAGTGGTGCGACGCCGACGTGTTGCGCCGCGTGCGCCGCGCCAGCCTCGCCCACCTGCGCCGCGAAGTCGAGCCCGCCGGGCGCGACCGCTTCGCCCGCTTCCTGCCGAGCTGGCAGAACGTCGACGCCCACCGCGCTGCCGGCGCTGGCCCGGATCGGTTGCGCGAGGCGCTGGTGCCGTTGCAGGGGGTCGCGCTGACCCCAAAGGTTTGGGAGTCGGACGTGCTGCCGCGCCGGCTCGGTACCTACTCGCCCGCCTGGCTCGACGAACTCTGCACCAGCGGCGAGATCGTCTGGATCGGAGCCGGCGCCCGCGGCCGCAGCGATGGCCGCGTCGCCCTCTACTTCCGCGACGACGTCCGCCTCGCCGGACCGCCGCCGGCCAACGTCAAGCTTGAGAAGCCGGCCGGTGAGGTCCACGAGGCGATCCGCGAGCGCCTCGCCGCGGGTCCCGACTTCTGGCTGGACCTGCTCGCCGATCTCGATCACCCGCCGGAGGAGCTGCACAGCGCCCTCTGGGACCTTGCCTGGGCGGGCGAGGTGACAAACGACGCCTTCTCGCCGTTGCGGGCGCCGCGCCGCCGCGCCACGGCGCCTCCCGAGCCACGCGGCCGCCGCTTCGCCCGTCGCCGCGCTGCCGGTGCAGCGGTGCAGGGTCGCTGGTCGCTGACCGCGCCGCTCTTCGAGAACGCTCCGGCCGCCGGGCCGCGCCTGCGCGCGCAGGCCGAGCTGATGCTCGAGCGCTACGGCATCGTCACCCGCGAGACCGTCCTCGCCGAGGGCGTCCCCGGCGGCTTCTCAAGCCTCTACGCCGAGCTCGGCAACCTCGAGCTGCTCGGCACCGCCCGCCGCGGCTACTTCGTCGAGGGCCTCGGCGGCGCCCAATTCGCCCTTCCCGGTGCGGTCGAGCGCCTGCGCTCGCTCCCCTACGAGGACGGCTCCTTCCAGCTGCTCGCCGCCACCGATCCCGCCAACCCCTACGGCGCCTCGCTGCCCTGGCCCAAACCGGCGACCGGTCGCCGTCCAGCCCGCACCCCCGGTGCTCACGTGCTGATGCGCGACGGCTCGCCGCTGATCTACATCGAGCGCGGTGGGCGCGGCATCGTCCGCCTCGTCGAGCTGAGCACGGATGAGCTGACTGCTGCCGTAGGGGCTCTGGCCAAGGAGGTGAGCGCCGGCCGGTTGCCCAAGCTGGCCCTGGAGAAACTCGATGGCGACCCCGTGATCGGCTCCGGCCAAGAGGACGTCCTGCTCGAAGCCGGCTTCAGTCGCGGTCCCCGCAAGCTGACCCTCGCCGCCCGCTGAGAGCGGTCGGCGGGATAATCAAAACGATGGCAGATCGTGAGGAGGGGGTGGGGCCGGTTGCGTTGCTGCGTAGCGTGCCGCTCTTCGCCGACCTCGAGGAGACCGAGCTGGAGCGCTTTTCGCGCGTCGCGGTCGCCCGCTCGTTCCCGGCGGGCACCCGGGTCTTCCACGAGGGCGATCACTCGGACGCTTGCTACATCGTCCGCGACGGCAGCTTCCGCGTCACCCGCGAGCACTCCGACGGACGGGCGATCACCCTGGCGAGCCTTGGCCCCGGCGACATCTTCGGTGAGCTGGCGATGCTCGACGGCGAGGTCCGCTCGGCCAGCGTCGAAGCCCTCAGCGACGGCGAGTTGCTCGCCCTGCCCGCCGGTGAGGTCCGGGCCCTGCTCGCCCGCCACCCCGAGATCACGGTGAAGCTGATCGCCGCCCTGGTGCGGCGCTTGCGCACCGCCAACGAGCGGATCTCGCGGCAGTCCTTTCAGACGGTGCCCAGTCGCGTCGCCGGCGTCCTCTCCCAGCTGGTCGCCGAGGAGTCGCCGCGGGAGGGAGAGGGCGGTGAGCTGACGATCCGCATGAACCAGGCCGACCTCGCCCAGCTCGCCGGCACCTCGCGCGAGAGCGTCAGCCGCTTCCTCGCCGACCTCGAGCGTGCGGGGGTGGTCCGTCCCGGCCGCGGTCGGGTCACCGTGCTGGCGCCGGAGAAGCTGCGCAACTACATCTTCTGAGCGAGGCGCTGCTCAGCAGTCGGCCGACTTGGGGTCGGACGGGTCCTTGCTGACGTCGTCGTCGCCACCGCCGCACTCGATCGCCTTGTCGCGCTGCCCATCGATTGCTTCGATCGAGTCGTTGCCGCCCTTGCCGACGAAGGTGTCGGCGCCGAGGTGGCCGAAGAGGCTGTTGGCGCCGTTGTCGCCGATCAGGACGTCGGGCCCGTCGGAGCCCTCGAGGTCCTCGTTGTCGGCGAGGACATGATCGGGGTTGCCGCAGCCGGGAGGGCCGCCGCTGCCGTTCAGCTCGACCCGCATGCTGGCGTTGGAGCGGCCGTAGGAGACCGTGTCCTCGCCGGGACCGCCACTGTAGTTGTGGCCCTGGCAGACCTCGACCGATGAGACGAGCAGGTCGTTGCCGGGGCCGCCGCTGAGCTGATCTGAACCGGGATCGGCGTAGAGCACGTCGCTGCCGGCGTTGCCGATCAGCGTGTCGGTGCCGTTGTTCGGGCCGTTGTAGTTCTCGCCCGCTTCCAGGACGTCGTCACCGGGGCCGCCGCTGAGCGTGTCGTTGCCGGCGTTGCCATTGGCCCGCGCTTTGACGCTAGCGGGGACGCTTTCGCTGATGTTGATCGAGTCATCGCCGTCGCCGCCGGTTATCACCAGCAGACCGGTGGCGGTGCTGGTCGGGCAGGAGACCGTTGCGATCAGGCTGCTCCCCGAGGCGGACTGGCAGCCTTCGCCGGAGACGATCGGGCCGCTTTCGGAGACGGTCCAAGTGCCGTTGCTGAAGGAGACGTGGATGTCGTTGCTGCGCCCGTCCCCCTGCACGATCAGGCTGCTGCCGTCGAGGCCCTGGTTGAGGATGACGAAGGTTCCGTTTGCGGGCGGGCTCTCTTCGGCGCCGCAGGAGTGCTCGGTGGCGAAGCCGTCGCATTCGTCGTTGCCGGCGCCACCGAAGGCTTCGTCAGGACCGCCCATGGCATCGAGGTCGTCGTTGCCGACGCCGCCGTCGATGCGGTTGAACTCGCCGTTGCCGACGATCATGTCCCCCTGGGGTGAGCCGACCACGTCCTCGAAGCCCTGCAGGGTGTCGTGCCCGTCGCCTTTGGAGCGGCCGGAGGAGAGGTCGACCGTGACCGCGCCGCGGGTGGCGCTGGCGTAGGAGACGATGTCGTTGCCGCCGGGCCCGCCGTCGAGCGTGTCTTCGCCGCTGTCGCCGCGAACGACGTCGCCATCGCCATCGCCGCCACTGGCTTTGTCGCTGCCGGCGCCGCCGTAGACGAAGTCGTTATCTGCCCCGCCGTTGAGCTTCTTATCGTCGCCGGGCCCGCCGTCGACCTGGTCGGTGCCGGGCCCGCCTTCGATCTCGTCGTTGCCCTTGTCGCCAAAGAGGGTGTCGTTGCCGGCGCCACCGTCCTCGTCATCGCTGCCCTTTTCACCGTTGGCGTAGTCGTCGCCGGCGCCACCGAGCAGTTTGTCGGGGCCTTTGTAGCCGAGCAGTTTGTCGTCGCCGCCTCCGCCGAGGAGGCCGTCCTTGCCCTTGCCGCCGCTGAGCTCGTCGTCGCCATCGCCGCCCTCGAGGCGATCGGAGCCCTTGTCGCCGTCCAGCTTGTCGTTGCCGCCGTCGCCGTAGAGCTTGTCGAAGCCGCCGCCGCCGTAGAGCTTGTCATCGCCGGGCCCACCGCAGATCTTGTCGTTGCCGTTTGAGCCGCCGCTGATCCGGTCATTGCCGCCGCCGCCGTAGATCACGTCGCTGGCCCCTTTGCCGACGAGCACGTCGTTGCCGGCGGTTCCGACGATCGTCGCGTGCTTGCCGTGGCACTGGGCAGCGCTCGCGCTCGCGGTAAAGGCGAGCGCGAGGAACAGCGCGCACGCGATGGATGCAAAACAGGTTGAGAAGAGGGAACGACCCCTGGCTGTCGATTGGCTCATGCTCCCCCCATCGACCCGTTTTGGGCCGGCCTACACTTTTGATCGACGAACGTTCAAAAGTCCCTAGTTCGTCCGTCCATAGCTACTACCCGCGCCAGCGTTGAGAATCACGCTGAGCGCGACGCTGAGTCTGGCTTGGGTCAGATACGCTCGCTGGCGATGCGGGGCGGTATCTACGTGCTCAACTTCTACTCGCCGGTCTTTGTCGACCAGCTCAAGCGCGGTCGCAAGACGGCGACGATCCGGGTTGGTGACAAGAGCAACAAGTACGAGCGGGGCCAGGTCGTCTGGATTACCGTCGGCTTCCGCCACAGTCCGCGCGAGAAGATCTTCACCGCGGTAATCGACGACGTCGAGGTCAAGCGGGTCTCCGAACTCTCGCCGCGCGACATCGAGCACGACAATCCCGAGTTCCGCCGGCTCGAGGAGGAGATCAAGTTCCTCGAACAGATCTACGGTCGCCCCGTCGCGCCCGACGAAACCGTGACCGTGATCCGCTTCTCGCAGATCGTCGAGCCCCCTGGCGCGCATTTCGGCAATGGGGAGACCCCGCATCACAATTGATCGCGCACTCCGCCTGATCCGCATCTAGATCGGTGGCCGACTACAAGTTCCTCACGACCTGGCTGCTCGAGGCACCACGCGAGCGAGTCTGGGAGGCGATCTACGACCAGGCGAGCTGGCCGCAATGGTGGCGAGGCGTCGAAGAGGCCGAGGAAATCACTCCCGGCGACGATGGCGGCGTTGGCACCGTTGCTCGCATGGTCTGGAAAAGCCTGCTGCCCTACCGGGTCGAGTTCGAGGTGACGACGACGCGGATCGAGTTCCCGCACCTGCTCGAGGGCGACGCGGTCGGTGAGCTGAGCGGGGTCGGCCGCTGGCGCCTCTACGAGCAGAACGGTGCCACCGCGGTGCTCTATGAGTGGAACGTCGCCACCAGCAAGGCCTGGATGAACCTGCTGGCGCCCGTCGCCAGGCCGATCTTCGAGTGGAATCACGACTGGGTGATGGCTCGGGGAGGCGAGGGAATCGCCGATCTTTTGGGCTGTCGCCTGCTTGCAAACGGCTGAGTCGCCGCCGCGGCGCCCGTCTCGCTATCTTCTGACGCTGGCACTCTCACCTACAGAGTGCCAATCCAGTTCGAACTTCTGAACCACCCCTGACCCAATGATGGAGGTATACGGATGAAGCTGAAGCCCCTCGGGGACCGGCTGATCGTGAAGCCGATCGAGGAGGAGGAAACGACCGCTAGCGGCATCGTTCTCCCCGATACAGCGAAGGAGAAGCCCCAAAAGGGCAAGGTCGTAGCCGTCGGCGACGGCGCGATCAACGAGGACGGCACCCGCCGCCCGCTCGATGTGAGCGAGGGCGACGAGGTTCTCTACTCGAAGTACGGCGGCACCGAGGTAACCGTCGAGGACGACGAGCTGCTCGTGCTGCGTGAGTCAGACGTCCTCGCCAAGCTCGGCTAGCTCAGCCGCCCAACCAGGACTTAGAGAAACAAGGAGGACTGAAAGCACATGGCTCACAAGGAGCTGAAGTACAGAGAGGATGCACGGGGGGCCCTGCAGGCCGGCGTCGACGCTGTTGCCGACGCGGTCAAGGTCACCCTCGGGCCGAAGGGCCGATACGTCGTGCTCGACAAAAAGTTCGGCGCACCGACGATCACCAACGACGGCGTCACCATCGCCCGCGAGGTCGAGGTAGAGGACGTCTTCGAGAACCAGGGTGCCCAGCTCGTCCGCGAGGTCGCCACGGCGACCAACGACGTTGCCGGTGATGGCACCACGACGGCGACGCTGCTGGCCCAGATCATCGTTCGCCAGGGCCTCAAGAACGTTGCTGCCGGCGCCAACCCGCTGGCCCTGCGTCGCGGCATCGAGACCGCGGTCGAAAACGTGGTCGAGACGCTGCGCGAGAAGCAGTCCAAGGAGGTTGCCGGCAAGGAGCAGATCGCCCGTGTCGCCGCGATCTCCGCCGGCGACGACGAGATCGGCAACGTGATTGCCGACGCGATCGAGAAGGTCGGCAAGGACGGCGTCGTCAACGTCGAGGAAGGCCAGACCTTCGGCATGGAGCTGGAGTTCACCGAGGGGATGCAGTTCGACAAGGGCTACATCTCCCCGTACATGGTCACCGACCAGGACCGCATGGAGGCGGTGCTGGAGGACCCCTACATCCTCATCGCCAACCAGAAAATCGGCTCCGTGCGGGACATCCTGCCGGTGCTCGAGCAGGTCATGCAGGGTGGCAAGCCGCTGCTGATCATCGCCGAGGACGTCGAGGGCGAGTGCCTCGCGACCCTGGTCGTCAACAAGCTGCGCGGCACCTTCACCGGCGTCGCGGTCAAGGCTCCGGGCTTCGGCGACCGCCGCAAGCGGATGCTCGAGGACATCGCGATCCTCACCGGCGGCGAGGTAATCACCGAGGAGATGGGTCTCAAACTCGAGAACACCCAGCTCACCCAGCTCGGTAAAGCTCGCCGCGTCGTCATCTCCAAGGACACGACGACGATCATCGACGGTGCCGGCGAGGGCGACGACATCAAGGGCCGGATCAACCAGATCAAAAACGAGGTCGAAAACACCGACTCCGATTTCGATCGCGAGAAGCTCCAGGAGCGTCTCGCCAAGCTGGCCGGCGGTGTCGCCGTGGTCAAGGTCGGCGCTGCCACCGAGACCGAGATGAAGGAGAAGAAGCACCGCGTCGAGGACGCGCTGCAGGCGACCCGCGCCGCGCTCGAGGAGGGCGTCGTGCCGGGTGGTGGCGTTGCTCTGCTCAACGCCCAGGCCAGCCTCGACCCGGACAAGCTCACCGATGATCCCGACGAGGCGACCGGGGCCCGGATCGTCTATCGGGCGCTCGAGGAGCCGGTCCGCCAGATCGCCGAGAACTCCGGCGAGGAGGGCTCGGTCGTGGTCAACAAGGTCCGCGAGCTGAAGGCCGGCGAAGGCCTCAACGCGGCGACCGGCGAGTACGGCGACTTGATCGCCGCCGGCGTGATCGACCCGACCAAGGTGACCCGTTCGGCGCTGGAGAACGCAGCGTCGATCGCCAAGAACATCCTCGTCACCGAGGCGATCATCGCCGAGCCACCCGAGAAGGAAGGCGCCGCCGGTGGCGGAATGCCAGGTGGCATGCCCGATATGGGCGGCATGATGTAGGACGCCTGCGGGCGTATCCTCGCCTCAACAGGCGAGTGTCTTTCGAGAGGCCCGGCAGCTGCCGGGCCTCTCGCGTTCTAAGGAGTCTTCGCGGTTTTGGGCGGCGGCGGGGGCAGCGGCGGGAAGGTGCTGGCGTTGTATTCGGCGTACTGCAGGAAGGTTTCGCGGCGCAGCTTGAGGCGCAGGGTGTTGGTCGTGCGTGGGTAGAGGCGCAGGTCGTAGGGATTGGCGCCGGGGCCGAAGCCGGCGTAGTAGACGAACATGCGCACCCGTGGATGCTTGACGGTCCAGGTGACCAGCTGTTTGACGAAACGTGGTTCGTCTTTGCCCGAGACCGCCCACTCGGTGATCGCTATCGGCTTGCCCTTCCACTGCTTGCCGATGTAGAAGCGGTTGAGGTCTTCCCAGACCGGATATTCGGAGTAGAAGTCGGTGCCCGCCCAGTCGACCCAGCGCGCCCCCGGCCAGTAGTTGCCGGGGAAGTTGCCCTTCACCCGCGGCGAACCGCCCGGCAGCGGGCTCCAGATGACGCTGACCGGCGCCGGCAGCAGTTCGGTCGGGTTTGGCCCCTTGGTGCGGTTGAGCGGTGGCAGGCCGATTTCGGCCAGGGTCGCGTTGATCCCTTCCAGCGTCTGGCCGCCGCGCACGATTGCGACGATGCGGCGGAAGGCCTGCTTGTACCAGCCGGTCGTGTGTTCGCCCCCCTTCTGCGTGCCGTCGCAGTTGACCGCCGACCAGGCGTTGAGGCAGCGATTGGGCTCGCCCAGCGGCCTGATGTAGGCGGGCAGTCCGCGTTTGGCGAAGAAGTCGTTGAGCTGCAACAGGTAGTCGTCGCCGGCGCCGAGGGCGATCTGCTCCGGGGTGATCAGCTCGCCCAGCGTCTGGTCGTCGATCGTGGAGATCGCGAGGATCGGCCGGGTCCCGGTTTCGCGCCAGCGTTCGTAGGCCTGGTTGAGGCTGTTGCCCCAGGGGTGAAAGGTCTGCAGCAGCGCCGGGTGCTTGGCGAGCAGTTCGGTGAATTCGTTGAACTGCGTCGTCGTCCCCTGGTCGCTGACGCCGAAGAGCACGCCGGGCTTGGGCGGGACCAGGGTCAGCGCTCGCGCCGGGGCGGCGAGGATCGCCATCACCGCCACTGCAAGAACCGCCGCCTGTCTAGCTCTCCTCCAGTACATCGCCCATCCTTCTTGGCTTGACCCCGAGCTCCTCCGCGTCGGCCGTACCACGCTCGCTGATCATCGGGACCTCCATCAGCTCGGCCTCCTCCCAGGTTGCAAACACGGCCTCACCGAAAAGAGAGCGGATCGCGATCAAGCCGGAGCGGACGAGGGGGAGGGGCATGTGGACCAGCGAGCGTGGCCGCCCGGCGATCTGGCTGACCAGATCGGACATCTCGTCGTAACTGAGGGTCTCGGGCCCGGCCAGCTCATAACGCTGGCGACCACCCCGCTCCAGTGCCGCGACGACGCAGCGGGCGGCGTCATCGGCCCAGATCGGCTCGAAGCGAGCCTGGCCGTCGCCGGAGACCGGCAGGACGGGCAGGAAGGAGAAGCGTCGCAGCAGAGTGATCCACGGGTCCGAGTGGTCGTAGACGATCGAGGGCGCGAAGATCGTCGTCTCCAGTGCCGAGGAGGCAACGGCGCGCTCGGCCAGCCACTTGGCGCGAAAGAAGCGTGTGCGCTGGGCTACTGAGGCGTTGAGGGCGCTGAAGAAGATGAAGCGCTTGACGCCGCTGCGCTCGGCGGCGCGCAGGAGTCGCACCGTCGCCAGTCCGTTCAGCTCCTCGATCCGGTGGGGCGGCTGGTCGCGGATCGTCGCCGCCAGGTGGATCACGGTGTCGACGCCGCGCAGCGCCTGGCGCACCAGGTAGGGATCCGACATCTCACCGAGATCCCCAAGGGCGATCTGCACGTCGACCCGCTGTGACCCGAGTCGTCGCGGCTCCCGGACCAGGCAGCGCACGTCATCGCCGCGCTCGAGCAGCTGCGGCAGCAGCCGCGATCCAACGCTTCCGGTTGCCCCTGTCAGCAGCAGCATTGATTGCCGATGCTAGTGGGGGAGCGCCCGCCGCCGCTCAATCCGTAAAATGTGCATCCGCGCTTTGGCGGGGGCAACCAGCCCCCGACGGCACCGAAACGACGACTCAGGAGAAAGCCTCGAATGACCTACGTCATCGCCGAGCCTTGCATCGGCCAAAAGGACAACTCATGCGTTGAGGTCTGTCCCGTCGATTGCATTCATCCGACGCCGGACGAGCCCGACTACGACTCGGTTGAGATGCTCTACATCGACCCGGACGAGTGCATCGATTGCGACGCCTGCGTCGAGGCCTGCCCGGTCGACGCCTGTTTCGCCGAGGACCAGCTCCCGGCCGAGTGGGCCAAGTACGCCGAGATCAACGCCAACTACTACAAGAGCAAGGCGAGCGCCTGACGTCTCTGATCTCTATTTAGGTACCTCCGGCGTACCAAATAGATGACAAAAAAACCTACTGTGTGTTGAGTAGGCGGCTCTTCGGCCACTTTGCAGCAAGATCGGTGTGGGCGTTGTCTCTCACGTCCACTCTCGCTTCAGTGCACCATTTTTTAGCTTTAACATCGCTGTTGCGTCGGGTACCCCGCTGGGTCGTCAGCATGAGACTCCTGGTTTGGCACTCGATGCTTGCTCGATGGACTGGGGGGGCGGCGCTGTATCGGCCGCCCTCCTAGCTGTCATTTTCGGCCCGGTTTGGCCGGGCCGAGATTCACGCCTCGTTGGTGGCCAGTCGCTCCCCCGGCGGGCGACCGGAGCGACTGCGCTCGAAGCTCATCGCCGAGACCACGGTTGAGGTTCCAGACTCATCTGACTCGAGTAGGCGCGCAGCGCTCTTGGCCTCGATCTCCTCGACCCTGGCGTAGGACTCGGCCATCTCGTCGGCAATTTCACGCCGGCCCTGCTCGTCGAGGTTGACCGAACGCCAGCTCATCCAGATGTCCTCGTCGGAGTCCATCTTGCCGGCGCGCAAGGCGGCGAGCCCCTCGGCCATGATCGCTTGCAGGATCAGGGCGGCGAACTCACGTTTTGTCTCCGCCGGCAGCTCGCGCGCTTCCTCATCGCTGACAAACGGCCGCGCGATCGCCCGGTAGAAGTGCTCGGTTGCCCCGCGCCGCTGCTCGGTGCCGACGAATTCGATGCAGCCGGAATCGAAGAGTTCCTTGACGTGATGGCCGACCTTGCTGACGCCCTCGCCGATGATTTTGGCGATTTCGTTGGGGCTGGCAGTGCCTTCGTTGAGGATCGCGAGGGCGTCGATCCTGATCCGGTGGCCGACGGCGTAGGCCACCGCCTCGTCGATGCTTCTCCTTTGCCCCTTTGCGGTCGTCGCCAAGGCTGATCCTCCAGTCAAGAGCTATTTAAGTGGTAAGGCGGGCCGGAGGATAAGCAAGTTTCCCTGACCGGCGACCCTCACACTAAGTGATCCCTCAATACTTAAGTTTTTTTTAGTATTGCGCCTGAACCCGGTCCGTCGGGCAGGAGAGCGAAGGGAGGTGAGCTGGGATGACGATCAGCACCGTGAACGCGATCGTGCCAAGCGTGCAGGTTTTCAAGCACAACTAGATGCGCCGATGGGGGCGGGTCGGCCTGCCAGGAGAAGGGGCCGGCCCGCTTCGCTACTGGACGACGGGAAGCGGCGTGCCGCTGACGGCAGGTGCTTCGGCGACGGCGGGAACTGCCTGCAGAACCGGCAGCTCCTGCGGCGTGGCGGCGACAATGCCGCGCGCGGCTTGCCGGATCGCCTGCGCAGCGGGAGAGTCCGGCTCCGCCGTCGCCAAAGGGGTGCCGTTGTCAGCGTGTTCGCGCAGGGGCTCGGAGATCGGAACCTTGCCCAGCAGGGGGATGTCGAGCTCGTCGGCGAGGAGCTGTCCGCCGCCCTCGCCGAAGATCGTGAAGCGCTCGCCGTCCGGCGTCGTGAAGCCGGACATGTTCTCGATCGCGCCGAGCAGCTCGAGGTCGAACTTGGCGGCCATGTCGGCCGCCCGCTTGGCGACCGTCTGGGCCGCGGGCTGGGGCGTGGTGACGATCACGAACTTCGCCTGGGGCAGCAGCTGGGCCAGGGTCATCGAGACGTCGCCGGTGCCGGGCGGCAGGTCGAGCAGCAAGTACTCGAGCTCTCCCCAGGCGACATCCTCGAGGAACTGCTGGATCGCCTTGTGCAGCATCGGGCCACGCCAGACGACAGCGGAGTTCTCCTCAACGAAGAAGCCAATCGACATCACCTTGACCCCGCCCGCCGCTTCCAGGGGCAGGATTTTGCGCTCGCCGTTGACCTCGGGTTTGCTGTTGACCCCGAGCATGCGCGGGATCGAGTAGCCGTAGACGTCGCAGTCGAGAGCGCCGGAGGGATGCCCTTCGGCAGTCAGCGCGGCGGCCAGGTTAGCGGTCATCGTCGACTTGCCGACCCCGCCCTTGCCGGAGGCGACGCAGATCACGTTTTTCACCTGGGCGAGGGCGCCGGCGGGCAGCTTGCCGCGGCCGAGCGTCTGCTGCAGGCTCGATTTCTCCTCGTCGGAGAGGACGTCGAAACCGACGGCAACCTCGGTAACGCCGTCGAGCTCGGAGACCTGTTTGGCGACGGCCTGTTCGAAGTGGGAGCGGATCGGACATCCAGCCGTGGTCAGCGAGACCACGACCTCGATTCGGCCGCCCTCGCGAACGTCGATCGAGCGGACCATGCCCAGCTCGACGATCGAGCGGCGCAGCTCGGGGTCGATCACGGCTCGCAGCTTCTCGGTTATCTGATCCTGCGTCGGAAGTGACATTGAGGCCATTCTCGCAAAGGCGCCGCGGCGGCAGCCCGCGGGGGGTGTGCTGTGGGAAGGGGAAGAGATCTGCACCCCGCCGGCTTAGGCCCCCACATGTCGTCGAGTGAAGGGGGAGTCATGTCAGGCACGCGGGGCGGCCTTGGCCGCATCGTCGCGATGGGAATCGCATTGGCGCTCGCGCTGTTGCTGCTTATCGCCAAGGAGGCAACCGCGGGCAAGTACTCGGTCGCCCAGTGCGGTTGGCACGTCGGTGCCGACGCTGACTGGGCCGACAGCACCGGTGGGGCGAAGTTCCGCTCCGATGCGTACTGCGCGACGCCGCCGAGCTCTGACCCCTTCGATGGTGCCCACCTGAAGAGCTTCACCCGTGATGGACAGGGGACCGTGTCAGGGACGCGCTACGCGCGCTGGCGATGGACTGCCCCGGAAGGCACCGGCATCACGCGGGTCAGTGGTACCTGGTGGCACGCGCTGCACGACGGGATTGAGCAGCGGATCGGCGTCGCCAACTCGAGCGGCGGCTTCGATGTGTTCGCCGCGGCGTCCACCACCGACGTCGCCGCTCGCGACTTTGTCGTCGGCTTCTCCACCCCGATGCCCGCACTCGAGGACCGCCTGCTTTGCGCCAAGGCCGAGAGCAAGTGGTGCAGCCTCGATCCCGGCTCTTGGTCGGCGGTGCGGGCGCTGACGATCACGATCGAGGACAACTTCTTCCCCGACCACTCGATCGGCGGCGAGATGCTCGCGGGTGGTTGGCTGCGAGGCGAGCGCCGGCTCGATTACAGCGCCTTCGACGGTGGCTCCGGAATCAAGCGGACGGAAGCCGTGATCGACGGCCGTCCGGTCTTTCCCCACGATCATCCCTGCAACGTCGTCTCGGTCAGCGGCGAGCTGCGGGGGACGACAATGCAGCCCTGTCCGACCCACCGCTTCGGCTATTACCCGATCTCGACCACGGGGTTCACCGACGGTTCTCACATCGTCAGTCACTGTGCCACCGACTTCGCCGACAACGTGAGCTGCGGGCGAGCACAGTCGATTCAGATCGACAACAACCCACCGGCGCATCCGCGTGAACTCGCCCTTGCCGGGGGCGATGGATGGCGGCACACGAACGACTTCGACCCGGCTTGGGTCAATCCCGATCAGGGCCCGGCGAGCCCGATCGGCGGCGCCTTCTGGCGCATCACCGGCCCGGCCGGCTACGACAGCGGCACCAAGTTCGTCTCCGGTCACGATCTCCACGGGCTGCAGAACCTCTTCGTCCCCCGCGCCGGCGTCTACTCGCTGGGCATCTGGCTGCGGGATGAGGCGGGCAACGAGACCGCGTCCTCGGCGGCTTCACTGCCGCTGCGCTTCGACGACGTACCCCCAGGCGTCGCTTTTGAGCCAGCCGCCGCCGGGGACGCGGTTCCGAGCCAGATTGCCGCCCAGGTCAGCGACGCTCATTCCGGTCCGGCAAGCGGGGAAATCCACTACCGCCGGCTCGGCAGCGAGCAGTGGACGGAGCTGCCGGCGAAGCTCCAGCGCGGCGCGTCTGCGGACAGCGCTGCGTTGCTTGCCCGCATTCCCTCCGATCTGACGGCGGGGACCTACGTGTTTCGCGCCGATGCCGTCGATGCGGCGGGCAACGCGTCGAGCACCACGCGCCGGGTGGATGGCACCGAGATGACCGTGCGCAAGCTGCCCGGCAGTCCGGTAGCCGGCGTCAAGCGGGCCGAGCCGGCGCGAGCCAAGGCGCGCATCTTCGCCCGGCTGCGCTGGCGCCGCCGCAGCGGAACCGAGTTGACGGTGCCGTTCCGGGTTGCCGCCTCGCTGACCGGCCGGCTCCTCGACGCGGAGGGCGTCGGTTTGGCCGAGCGGACGCTGCAGGTCATCTCCCGGCCCTCTCGGGGGGCGTTGGGAAAGGCGGCGGTCGATGCCGTGAAGACCGGTCCGCACGGTGGGTTCCGGCTGCCGCTGCCAGCTGGCCCCTCGCGCCGGATTGCCGTGGCTTTTCGTGGCGATACGGGACTCGATGCTGCCGAGCGGAGTCCGCTGACGCTCCGGGTCCGGAGCGGCATCGATCTTCGCCTCACCCCGCGTCAACTGCGCACGGGGGAGGCAGTGCATCTCAGTGGTCGCGTGCGCAGCCTCGGGGCGCCGCTTCCACGCCGGGGCAAGCTCATCGCGATCCAGTACTACGAGTCCGCCGCGAAGCGTTGGCGCCCGGTGCTGGTTGCGCGCAGCGATCACGCCGGCCGTTTTCACGCTATCTATCGGTTTCGCTACGTCAGCGGGTCGGCCAATATCAGGCTTCGGGCGGCGGTCCTCCCGGAGGAGCATTGGCCCTACGCGCCGGGGGCTTCCAAGCCGATTCTCGTTCGCGTAACCGGGTAGGGTGACGCCCATGTCACAGGCCACCCTTCACACCAGCGCCGGGGCGATCGTGCTCGAGCTTCACGACGAGGACGCGCCGAAGACAGTCGAGAACTTCCGCAAGCTCTCGGCCGACAAGTTCTACGACGAACTGGTCTTCCATCGGGTGATCCCGGACTTCATGATCCAGGGAGGCTGCCCTGAGGGAACCGGCCGTGGCGGCCCCGGCTACACCTTCGAGGACGAGTTCAACCAGCACAAGATCGAGCGCGGGGCGCTGGCGATGGCCAATGCCGGCCCCAATACCAACGGCTCGCAATTCTTCATCGTCACCACCGGCGCGGCGCCCTGGCTCGACGGCAAGCACACGGTCTTTGGCCGCGTGGTCGAGGGGATGGACGTGGTCGACGCGATTGAGTCGAGTGAGACCGACGCTTCCGACCGTCCGCTCGAGGCGCAGACGATCGAGCGGGTCGAGCTCTCCGAGTAGTTAGTTCGGCGGCGGAGTCTCCGTCGCCGGCTCGTCTCCGTCGCGACGCTCGCGGCGCCGTCGGATCGCCTCGCCCGGGCGCCAGAGGCTGACCAGGCCGGCGACGAGGGTAACCAGGAAGATCTGCCCGGCCATCATCTCGAAACCGGAGATCAAGCGGCCCGGCTGTCCGCCGGGAACGAGGTTGCCGTAGCCGGTCGTGGTCAGGGTCGTGTAGCTGAAGAAGAGGAAGTCGGAGCCGGTCGGGTCCGGGTGGCCTTCGAAGAAGGGCCCTCCCTGAACTCGCTCGATCACGCCGTAGAGGAAGGTGAAGAGGATGCCCAGCACGGCGTAGACGCTGAGCGCACCGAGGATCGTGCGCGAGCCCACCTCGGGGGCCATGACGACGCGGCGCAGGACCGCCCCCATTGCCAGGGTCAAGAGGGAGACCTGGATCAGCGTCGCCAGGTTGAGCCAGTCGTGGTTGCCGGAGGCAGCTCCAACCGCGGCGAGAAGAATGGTCAGCCCCGAAAGTGCCACCGCCAGGCGCACGAGCGGGGGTCGCACGTGCGAGCTGGTCAGTGCGACCACCGAGGTGGCGCTCGTCGCCACGGTGAGGATGACCGAGGTCCAGCCGCGGTTGTCCAGCAGCGATGCCAGCACGTAGGTGATCAGGACCAGGACGAGGACCAGCCCGAAGGCGTCGCTGACGCGCTCCGCTCGCTGCATCCATCGCTCACGCCTGCGCGCCCGGCGCGATGCCGTCTCCATCCCCGCACGTTCGGCTGGGGGCCGAGGTTTCCTGCTCCGGTGGGGCTCCTGATAGACCTCCACCGTGGTACAAGACACCTGGACTGCGGTCGATGACTACGTAACTGGCCTGCTGGCTCCGCCCGACGAGGGGTTGGAGACAGCGGTGCGAGCCGGCGAGGCCGCAGGGTTGCCCCAGATCCAGGTCTCCCCGCCCCAAGGCAAGCTTCTCTATCTCTTGGCAAAGACGATCGGGGCCAGATCGATCCTCGAGTTCGGCACCCTCGCCGGCTACAGCACGATCTGGCTGGCGCGGGCGCTGCCTACCGACGGACGCTTGATCAGCCTCGAGGCTGATCCGCGTTACGCCGAGGTGGCAGCGGCCAGCATCGCCGCCGCCGGTCGTGGCAATGTCGTCGAGGTCAGGGTGGGGGCAGCCCTGGACCAATTGCCCCAGCTCGACGCCGAGGGGGCTGGTCCCTTCGACCTCACCTTCATCGACGCAGACAAGGTCAACACGCCCGAGTACTTCACCTGGGCGTTGGAGCACTCACGACCCGGCAGCCTGATCGTCGCCGACAACGTCATCCGCGACGGCCGCCTCGTCGATCTCGCCGACGAGGACCCAGCAATCACAGCACAGCGCCACTTCCACGAGCTCCTCGCCGCCGAGCAGCGGGTCGAGGCAACGACGATCCAGACAGTTGGCGGCAAGGGCTACGACGGCTTCACCCTCGCTCGCGTAGTCGGCTAGCTCCACACGAGGGCCAACAACGGAGGGGGAGGGATTCGAACCCTCGAGACGCCGTTAGACGCCTGCCGGTTTTCAAGACCGGTGCATTCAACCGCTCTGCCACCCCTCCTGGGAGTAGGCGATCCGCCGATGCTAGACGCGATGGCCTATGACCGCGATCGCTCTAGATGATTGTATTGTCTGCAATGCGTCGATTGCTCATACTCGCCTCGGCGATGGTCTTCTTCGACGTCGTCTTCTTCTCGGCGATTGCGCCGCTGCTTCCTGACTACGTCTCCGATCTTGGGTTGAGCAAGGCGCAGGCCGGGGTGCTCTCAGCGGCCTACGCGGCCGGCACTCTTGTCTTCTCGCTGCCGGCGGGATTGGTGGCGGCCCGCTTTGGGCCGCGCCGCACGGTGATCTCCGGGCTGCTCCTGCTTGGCGTAGCCAGCGTCGCCTTTGGCTTTGCTCACAAGTTCCTCTTGCTCGACGTCGCCCGCTTCGCCCAGGGTGGTGCGGGCGCGCTGATCTGGTCGGGTGCATTGACCTGGCTGGTCAGCGTCTCTCCGCCCGAGAAGCGGGGCTCGGTCATTGGCACCGCGCTCGGAACAGCGGTTGCGGGTGCCTTGTTCGGGCCAGCGCTCGGTGCCCTGGCGGCCACGGTGGGGACCGAGCAGGTCTTCAGCGGCGTGCTCCTGGTGGCCCTCGCCCTGGCCGCGTTCGCCGCCAGGCTGCCGGATGCCGAGGTATCCGAACACCAGGACCTGCGCGCGGTAGCGGAGACGATCTTCACGCGGCCGATCGTGCTCGCGACCGCCTTCGTCGCGATCCCCTCGGTGATGTTCGGGGCGGTCGAGGTGCTGGTGCCGCTGCAGATCGCCGACCTCGGCGGCGGTCACGCCCTGATCGCCGCTGGCTTCATCGCCGGCGCGGCCCTGGAGGCGATCCTGGCGCCGCTCGCCGGCGGCTACTCCGATCGCGTCGGGCGGCGCACTCCGTTCATGGTCGGCCTCAGCATCTGCGCGGTGGCGATGGCCGCGGTGGCGATCGGGGGGGCAATGGGCGTGGTGATGGCCGGGCTGATCCTCACCTCGCTTGGCGGCGGCATCTGCTTTACGCCCGCCCTGACCATGCTCTCCGAGGTGGCCGAGTCGAGCAGCCTGCACCAGGGCTTCGCCGCGGGCCTCTCCAATATGGCCTGGGCGGCGGGCCAGGTGATCGGCGGCCTGGCCGGCGGTGGCGCCGCCAGCGTCGCCGGCAACGCGGCGCCGAGCCTGGTCATCATCGCCCTCCTGGTGGGAACAGTCTTCTATGCCTTTCGCGCTCTCGCTCCACCTACGATCCGCGCAGTCGAGGGCTGACCGGGCTAGGCTCCCGCAGCATGTCTTCTGGTACTAAGCAGGTACCGGCATCCGGTGCCTGGCGAAACTGGGCTGGCGACCAGGTCTGTGCTCCTTTTGAGCAGCTGCGCCCGGGAAGCCGTGAGGAGCTGGCCGAGATGATTGCCGCCGCTGCCGCGGCGGGGCGCAAGGTCAGCGTTGCCGGCAGCGGTCACTCCTTCACCGAGACGGCGATGACCGACGCCACGATGATCGATGCCGGTGCGCTGAGCGGCGTGATCGAGGCCGATCGCTCCTCCGGTCTGGTCAAGGTGGGGGCAGGGATGGTGCTCGCCGACCTCAACGAGCAGCTCCACGGGTTTGGCTTGGCAATGGAGAACCTCGGTGACATCGACCGCCAGACGATCGCCGGCGCGATCTCAACCGGGACCCACGGCACCGGCGCCAAGCTGCGCAACATCTCCTCGCAGGTGGTGGCGATGGAGCTGGTCCTCGCCGATGGCTCGGTGCGGGAGTTGACGGCAGAGAGCGACCCCGACCTGCTGCGCGCCGCCCGCGTCAGCATCGGCGCCCTGGGGGCGATCAGCTCGATCACCCTGCGCTGCCTTCCCGCCTTCACCCTGCACCGGGTCGACAGCCCCGCCCCGCGTGAGGAGGTATTGGACAGCTTCCAGGAGCGCGCCGACGCGCACGAGCACTTCGAGCTCTTCACCTTTCCCTACGCCGACTCGGCGCTGGTGCTTGAACGCAACCGCACCGAGGGCCCGCCCCGGCCGCGGGGCCGGACTGCAGCTTTTCTCAACGACGTCGTGCTGGAGAACTGGGCCTTGGAGGCGATCTCGGCCGGCGGCAAGGCCTTCCCGCGCGCGATTCCCGCCTTCTCGCGGCTTGCTGCCCGCCTTGCCTCTGGCAGCACCTCGACCGACCGCAGCGATCGGATCTTCGCCAACGAGCGTCGCGTGCGCTTCACCGAGATGGAGTACGGCGTGCCCAGGGAGCACGGTCCCGAGGTCGCTCGCCGCGTGATCGAGTGGATTCGCTCCAACCGTTACCCGGTCTTCTTTCCGATCGAGATGCGGGTCACCGCCGCCGACGATGCCCTGCTCAGCCCCTCGCACGAGCGCGACACTGCTTACATCGCCGTGCACCAGTACCGCGGGATGAAGTGGCGGCCTTACTTCGAAGCCGTCGAGGAAATCATGAACGAGTACGGCGGCCGTCCCCACTGGGGCAAGCGCCACTTCCAGACGGCGGCGACCCTGTCCGAGCGCTACCCGCGCTGGGCCGACTTTCAGGCGGCTCGTGAGGAGCTCGACCCCGGCCACGTCTTCACCAACGAGTACGCCGAGCGCGTACTTGGCGCCTAAGAGAGCCAGAGCCAAGCAGATCGAAGACTCCGAGATGCACCGGCTATGGCTCTCTTAGAGGAAGGCCTTGCCCTCGCCGCGATAGGTGGGGACAACGTCGACGATCTCGCCGCCTTCGACCAGGTGCAGGGCATCGAAGCGCTCGCAGAGCTCGCCCGCCTTGGCGTGGCGCATGTAGACGCGATCGCCGATCTGCAGGTCACGGGCGGGGGCGCCGCTGAGCGGGGTTTGCACCTCGCCGGCTCCCTCCTCGGCGTCGAGCTCGAGCCCGGGGGGCAGCCAGGGCGAGGGGACGCGCGAGGGCTCGCCGGGGCCCGAGGCGAGGTAGCCGCCGCCGAGCGCGGTGGCGACCCCGGGGTTGGGCTTGCGCACGATCGGTAGGGCGTAGCCGGCGGCCGGAGTGAGGCTGAAGCGGCTGTAGGCATCGAAGAGGGTGGGGGCGTAGAAGCCCGAGCCGGCGGCGATCTCGGTGACCGCGTCCTCGGCCCCGGTCAGCTCGAGGCTGCCGGTGCCGCCACCGTTGACGATCGGCAGCTCGGCAAACTCGCGGATCGCGGCGACGACGGCCGCCCTGCGCTCGGCCAACTCGGTGGCGGAGCGGCGCTGCATCGCCCGGATCGCAGCGCCGCGCAGGCGTCGTCCCGGAGGACGGTCACCAACCCCGGCGATCTGACCCTCGTAGGACATCAGCGCCGCCAGCTCCAGCTGCGAACGTCGCTCGATCTCACGCGCCAACTCGACTGCCTGCGCGACCGTGTGTACCGGCGAGCGTTTGGGCCCGACCTTGATCCGGTCGCCCAGCGCCCACCAGCCGGCGTCGAGCTCGATGCAGACCCGCACCGGCGCGGCCCCGGCGCCGAGCACCGCCTCGATCGCGTCGAGGTGGGCGACGCAGTCGACCATCACAATCGGGGCGCCGCCGGGATTGGCGACCGAGCGCAGCGCCAGCTCCTCCAGCGCGCCGCTGTCGGTTGTCGGGTAGGCGCACAGCAGGTTCTCGAAGCCCTGCTCCGCCAGCCAGAGCGTCTCGGGCAAGGTGAAGGTCATCAGCCCGGCGTAGCGCGCGTCGCGGGCGAGGATCCGCTCCAGCAGCGCTCGGCAGCGCAGCGACTTGCTCGCCACCCGGATCGGCTTCGCGCCAGCCCGCGCCAGCATCGCGTCGCTGTTCGACCACATCGCATCGAGGTCGACGAAGGCAAACGGCGCCTCGACCTCGGCAAAGATCTGCTCGAATTCCGTATGGGAACGGCCGGACACGCCCACGAGACTAACCGCGCCATCTCCCGTGAGTTCCTACAATCGGGCCGAATGCCCGGAGAGGTGGCCGAGTGGCTGAAGGCACTCGCCTGCTAAGCGAGTAGGGGGCGCAAGCTCTCTCGAGGGTTCGAATCCCTCCCTCTCCGCTCTCGCGGCGATCAGTGCGCCGGTCCTCTCGGCGGGCGGCCTTGCTCGTCACCGAGCAGATCGGGGACGGGGCATGACCCCTTCTTTGGGGACTATAGGTCTCATGGATGCTTGCGTCATCCATGGTCGTACATGGGTCCGAGGGCAGCACCCCAACCCACGCCGACGCCCCGTCCCCAGTAGCAATTTATATCTGCTCGGCGGCGGAACCGCTTGGAGGAACTCGTCTTTTGCAAGAAAGCCCGAGTAAAAACGCTGTTTGCAGGAGCGTTAGCTCCGGCTGCGCAGGATCACGCGACCGCCCCGCGAGGGGATCATCGTCACGTTGCGGTGCAGGGCGCGCTCGGGCTCGGGCTCGGCGGCCTCGAGGTCGAGGCGGCGGGCCATCGCCTCCAGCACGGTCCGCATCTCGGCCATCGCCAGGGCGGCGCCGAGGCAGCGGCGGATGCCGCCGCCGAAGGGGATCCACTGGTAGGTGCCGGGCTTGCGACCGAGCCAGCGCTCAGGGCGGAACTCGAAGGGTTCGGGGTAGAGGTCCTCGCGATGGTGGACGAGCAGGATGCTCATCCCGATCGGGGTGTCGGCAGAGACGCCGTAGTGGCCGAGCTGCCAGGGCACGGTCACGCGGCGGCCGATGAAAGGCACGACCGGCCGAGAGCGCATGCTCTCGATGATCGTCGCCTCGACCTGCTCCTCGGCGTTGCCGCCGTTGCGGGTCGCCTCGCGCAGGGCCTCGTATGCCTCCGGGTTGCGTACCAGGCGCTCCCAGGCCCAGGAAAGTGAGTTGGCGGTGGTCTCGTGGCCGGCGAGGACGAGGGTGAGCAGCTCGTCGCGGACTTCTTTGTCGTCCATTACCTCGCCCTCCTCGGTGCGCGCCTGCAGGAGCAGCGAGAGGATGTCGCGGCGCTCGGCCAGGTGCTCGTCGGCGCGGCGGGCCTTGATCACCGCGTATGTGGGCCGGTCGAGCAGGGCGACGCCGAGTTTGACTACGCCCACCGCCTCTTCGCGACCGATATTGAGCAGTTCCCCGGCCTGGCCGACCAGGGAGGTGGAGGCGTTGACCAAATACTTGACGGTGGAGCGCATCCGGTCCTCGGGCGTGCCGCGTTTGGGCTTGCCCTCGATGCCGAAGATCCCGGCCATGATCACGTCGAGAGTGATCGCCTGCATGCGCGGGGCCAGCGCGAAGGGGCGGTTCAGCGGCCAGCGGTCGAGCTCGCGTTCGGTAGCCGCCGTGATCATCTCCGTGTAGCGCTCGATCGCCTCGCCGTGGAAGGGCGGCAGCAGCAGTTTGCGCTGGCGCATGTGGCGGTCGCCGAGCGAGGTGAGGACCGAGCCGGTGCCGAGGATCGGCCGCAGCGGCGACTCGCCGGTCAGCGAGGGCGCCTGCTCCGGCTTGGCGGTGAAGAGTGAGCGAACGTGGTCGGGGTGGCTGGTGACGACCGGCCCGCCGGGGAGGGCGGTCCGCATGCGGAAGACCTCGCCGATGCGGCGCTGGGCGCCGAAGACGTACTCGATCTGGCGCTGGGTGAAGCGCAGCATCTGTGCCGCGCGGGGGAGGGGGACGACTGGCGGCTTTGGCATCGCCGCGGCCTCGGCCGGATCGATTGGTCCGGCGGGTGACGGCGGGGCCTCGCCGACGAGATCGGGGAAGGCTGGCTCCTCGGTGCTGGCGGGACGCTCGGCGACGCTGCTCACCCGGCCATTGTCACAGAGATCGGTGTAGATGTCCGGATCCTCAGGGTGCGATCCATCACTCTCTACAGTCATAGAAGTGCACCACGGCAGGCGAACGAAGATCATCGCGACGGTTGGACCGGCGAGCTGGGAACCCGACACGCTGGTGCGCCTGATCGAGGCTGGCGCCGACGTTTTTCGCCTCAACTTCTCCCATGCCGATCGCGACCGGCACGCGCGCACGGTCGAGGCGATCCGCGCCGCGGCCGAGCGGGTTGGCGAAGAGGTGGCGTTGCTCGGTGACCTGCCGGGGCCGAAGCTGCGAATCGGCGAGCTGCGCGACGACGTCGCCGAGCTGGAGACCGGTATGCACGTGAAGCTGACGCCGCAGGAGGTAGAGGGCGACAAGGAGACAATCCCGGTCACCTGGCCCGGGGTGACATCGCTGGCTGAGGACGAGCCGGTCTACCTCGCCGACGGCTCGATCCGGCTGCGCGTGCGCGGGCCCGAAGACGGTGGCGTCGATTGCGAGATTGAGGTCGGCGGCACGCTCTCCTCGCACAAGGGTATGAACGTGCCCGGGATCAAGACGCCGGCCGCGACCACGGGGGATCTCGGCTGGGTCGAGTTCGCGGTCGAACAGGGCATCGACCTGCTCGCCGTCTCCTTCGTCTCGACCGCGGCCGACCTCGAGCCGGTCTACGAGCGCCTGCGCGGCCTCGATTCCGACATTCCCCTGATCGCCAAGATCGAGAAGCAGCAGGCTGCCGAGAACGCCGAGGAGATCGTCGCCGCGGCGACCGGGGGAGTGATGGTCGCCCGCGGCGATCTCGGCATCGAGCTGCCGCTCGCGCAGGTGCCGGTGGTGCAGAAGCGGTTGATTCGCGGCGCCGGCAAGCGCTCCAAGCCGGCGATCACGGCGACGCAGATGTTGGCCTCGATGGTGATCGCGCGGCGGCCGACCCGGGCCGAGGTGACCGACGTCGCCAACGCGATCTACGACGGCACCGACGCGGTGATGCTCTCCGAGGAGACCGCGGTCGGCCAGCACCCGGTCGAGTCGGTGCGGGTGATGGACCAGATCGCCCGCGCGACCGAGCCCGACCTGCCATACGGCGAGTGGCTCTTCGGCCGTACCGATCAGGCGACCCAGGAGGTCGCCGACTCGGTTGCGCAGGGGGCCGTCGGCGCGGTCTACCGACTTGGACTCAAGGCGCTGGTGGTGCCGACCAGTAGCGGTCGCACGGCGCGGCTCGTCTCCGCCCACCGCCCCAACGTGCCGGTGCTGGCGGTCTCGCCGCGGATCGAGACCGTGCGCCGGCTGAAGCTGCTCTTTGGCGTCACCGCGGTGCTCAACGAGCACGAGACCGACGTGCGCAGCCTGCTCCAGGACTGCGCCGCGCTGGCCGCCAAGCACGGCATCGCCGCCTCGGGCGACCTGATCGCGATCACCGCCGGGCTGCCCGAGCAGGAACTAGGGACGAACCTCTTCGAGGTCCACCGCGTGCCATGATCTCGCGCGATGAGCGCGGGTGACGGTCCAGTCCGAGTAGAGCGCGACGCCGCCGGCCTGGCGGTGATGACGCTCGATAGCCCGCCGCTGAACCTCTTCGACAGCGCCATGTTCAAGGGTCTGCTGGAGGGGATCGAGGCGGTCGAGAGCGATCTGCCGCGGGCGCTGCTGATTCGCGCCGAGGGCCGCGCGGTCTCCGGGGGGGTCAACGTGGCCGAGTTCGACGGGTTGACCCCGGAGCGGGCGAGCGCGCTCTGGGACGAACTGATCGGCGCGGTCGAGCGGGTGGAAGCGCTGCCGCTCCCCGTCATCTTCGCCGCCCACGCGCTGACCTTGACTGCGGCCTTCGAGCTGGCCCTGGGCTGTGACCTGATCCTTGCCGCGCGCTCGGCCAAGTTCGGCTTGGTCGAGAAAGTGGTTGGCCTGACCCCGTCGATGGGCGGTACCCAGCGGCTGGCGGAGCGGGCCGGCAGCGGCCGCGCGCGCGAGTTCGTAATGACCGGCGAGCTCTTCGGCGCCGAGCAGCTGGAGGGCTGGGGCGTGGTCAACCGGGTCTTCGAGGACGACGGCTTCGAGGAGAAGGCGCGCGCCTTCTCCGCCGAGTTGGCGACGGGCCCGACCAAGGCGCACGCGATGACGAAGCTGGTCCTGCGCCGCTTCCGCGAGGGCGGCATCCCCGCCGCCGACGAGGCGATTCGCACCGAGGCCGGCGAGCTCTTCGCCACCGAGGACCTGCAACGCGCGGTCAAGACCTTCCTCGAGCACGGCGGGCCCGGCCACGCCACCTTCGAGGGCCGCTGAGCCTTCCGGTGCGCTTTATGTGGCCCACGCCCATATAAAGCGCACCGGAACGGGATAGGGTTGCGGCCGATGACCGACTTCGACGCGATCGCCCAGGGGATGACCCAGGCCGTGCCCTTCGCCGGCTTCCTCGATGTGAAGGTCACCAACATCTCGGCGGGAGAGGCGACGGCATTGCTGCCTGAGCGCGCCGAGTTGAAGAACCACGTCGGCTCCCAGCACGCCGGCGCCCTTTTCACCGCCGCCGAGACAGCGTCGGGCGCGGCTTTCGTTGGTGCCTTCGCCGAGCGCATGGGCGACGTCACGCCGCTCGCCCGCAACGCCGAGATCTCCTACGAAAAGATCGCCAAGGGCCCGATCGAGGCCAAGGCGACGCTGGGCGTTCCCGCCGAGGAGGCCCTCGCCACCCTCGACGCCGAGGGCAAGGTCGTCTTCCCTTGCGAGATCGAGCTAACCGACGCCGACGGCCAGCGAGTAGCCACCGCCACGGTCCAGTGGCACGTGCGGCTGAACCAGCCCAGCTAGCCGCAAGCCGTCAAACCACCCCCCCAAGTCCCTAGAATCGCCCTTCGGGCCATCCGGCCCACTCCCGCGCCTGTAGCTCAGTTGGATAGAGCGTCGGTCTACGAAACCGAAGGTCACAGGTTCGAATCCTGTCAGGCGCGTTCGCTGACCCCGCTTGGGACGCTACTCGCAGCCCGAGCCGTCTCCGTCGGCGTCCAAGCCGTGAGGGTCCGAGCCATATACCGCGACTGACCCGCTGATTTCGTCGCAATCAATGTCCGGCGGATATAGCGGTATGCAGCCGGAGTAATTGGGATCGCATTCGGAACTCGATTCTTCGACGGGTTCTTCGATTGCACGAGTTTCCACCGCGGTTTTGATGGCTGCCCTCTTACGGGCGCGTTGGGCGCGGGCCTGCGCCACCTTCCTCGTACGGATTGCCTGCTTTGCTCGCTGCCGTTCTGCCCTTGCCTTCGCCTGTTGCCGTGCGAGTTTTTCTTGCAGGCGATTGACCTGCTCGGTTCGCTGTTTGCTTGGCGTGTCCTGGGTGGAGTCGTCCCCTTCGGTGGCGATTCCGATGATGAGGAGCACCGCGACGATCGGGATCCCCCACTGCGCCCAGTTGGGGAGTCGCCGATACCCCTTGACGAAGCTCTCTCCCTGCCGCTTGCGGGTTTGCTCGGTCCACCGCTCGCCGTCCCAATAGCGATCCCGCGAGGGATCGCGGGGATCTGGATACCAACCGGCAGGCGTCACGGCGAAATCCTATCCGTACCAATACGGATGTGAGGAAGTACTCCATCCGATCTCATAAGCCGAATTTGGAACTGAAACTGCCCTCACTACCGGCGCCGCTCGCTGCATTTGCCTGCCCGTAGGGTTAGGCTGGCTTCATGGCGGTCAAGCTCCATCGCTGCTCGATCGAGTGGTTCAAGCTCGATGTCCACCCCTGCTGGAAAGTGCAGAAGGCGCTGGACGAGCAGGGAGTCGAGTACGAGGTGGTGACCGGCCCGGTGCGACCTGGCAAGCGAAACGATCTGGAGCAGCTCTCCGGGCAGCGCAAGTACCCGGCGATCGAGTTCGAGGACGGCCGGGTCTACCGCGAGGAATCAAAGGACATGGCGGCGCGGATCCGCGCCGGGAAGCTCTTCGACTCCTGACGGTGTCCAAGCTCAAGTTTCAGATCTCGGTCTCCCTCGACGGCTTCGTAGCCGGACCGAATCCGAGCGAGGAGAATCCGCTCGGCGAAGGCGGCGAGCAGCTCCACGAGTGGGTGCTCAAGCTGGCTGCCTGGCGCAAGCCGCACGGGCGAGAGGGCGGCGAGACCAACGCCAGCTCACCCATCTTCGAAGCGGGGACGGCCAACGTCGGCGCGACGATCATGGGCCGTGACATGTTCGGCGGCGGCCCCGGCCCCTGGGGCGAGGACCCCTGGCAGGGCTGGTGGGGAGAGGAGCCGCCCTTTCACCATCCGGTCTTCGTCCTTACCCACCACGAGCGCGAGCCGCTCGAGCTGGTGGGCGGCAACAGCTTCACCTTCGTCACCGACGGCATCGAGGCCGCGCTCGCTCAGGCCAAGCAGGCTGCGGACGGCAAGGACGTCGCGATCGGCGGCGGCGCCGACGCCATCCAGCAGTACCTGTCCGCCGGCCTGGTCGACGAGATGCTGCTCAACGTCGTGCCGGTCGTACTCGGTGGCGGGAGGCGACTGCTCGAGGGCCTGGGCTCCGATCTGGGCTTCGAGCAGGTCGAGGTGGTCGAGGCGCCGGGCGTGGCGCACCTCCTCTACCGACGGGCCTAGACCTCGATCCAGATCCCCTTCGGGCCGAGGTTGCGGACCGGCGAGTCGCCGACCCGGCTCTCGCAACCCCAGGACTCGTGAATGTGGCCGCAAACCGCTACGCGCGGCGCCTTCTCCTCGATTGCCCGCAGCAGTGCCGGGCTGCCGAAGTGGTCGCCGGAGCCGTTGGCGTCGCAGTGACCCTGCGGGGGCGAGTGGAGGACGAGCACCGCACCCTGCGGACAGGGCTCCAACATCGAGGCGGCCGCCTCGTCGTCGAGGTCGAAGCTCCAGTCCCACGGCGTGACTGGGATACCGGCGCCAAGGCCGTAGAACTCGATGTCATCGATCTCCGTGCCGTTGCCGTGCAGGACGGTGGCGGCGCTCCAACTGGAGGCAGCCTCGCGCAGCGCCGCCTCGGTCTCGTTGTTGCCGGGCACGAGCACGGTCGGTGTCTCGATCGTCGCCAGGGCGTCGATCGTCTCGCCCAGGCCCTCGTGCACCGAGGCGAAGTCGCCGGCGCCGATCACCACGTCCGCTTCGGCAGACATCGCGACCAGCTCGGCCGCCTGACCGAGGTCGCGGTGCAGGTCGCTGAAGGCGAGCAATTTCACTGAGCGAAATCTAGCTGGCCCCGCTCAGGGTCGCCGGCGCCTGTAACATCGATTGCAGACGAAAAGTTTCGGACCTGTGACATTCAGCGCGCAACGGTTGCGGTTGACCGAGGCATGATGGAGGCATGGAGGCGACGCGAGTGAACTGGACAGACGACCGGCTGGACAACCTGAGCAGTCGGATGGATGAACGCTTCGATGGTGTCAACGATCGCTTCGACCGCGTCGACGAACGCTTCGATCGTGCGGACGAACGCTTTAGGCAGGTGGACGAACGCTTCGATCGGGTCGACGAACGACTCGACGAGGTAAGAAGGAACTTTGGGGAAATCAACCAACGCTTCGACACGATGGAGGCCCGGATCGAGACGGTCGGAAATCGCCTGGACACAGTTCTGCTCGGATTGCTCTGCGTGGGGGGCGGACTCATTGCCGCACTTGTGACCGCCGTTGCGACTTGATCGCAACGTAGTCCAGGCGCCCTAAGCCTCGACAGCCGCCGCTCTCCGCGGCAACCGCTCGCGCCAGGGTCTCGCCGGCTCCTCCGCGGCCCGGACACCGAGGTCGAAGTAGAGCAGGGTGCGGCCGAGCGCCACGTAGGGGACGAGCAGGGCGAAGACGACGGAGCCGATCACATTGATCCAGAGCAGCGAGAAGTTGGTGAAGATCAGGGTGAAGCCGAGTACCGGGCCGGCGGCGATGCTGAGCAGCCAGAAGAAGCCGAGGGTCCGAACGGCGTGCCACCAGCGGCCGCGCACCCGGTCGGAGCTGCCGCGGAAGGCGTCGCGGATGCCCTTGTCCTCGACCAGGATCTCCTGCTGGACGAACTGCCAGCAGACGATCTTGTAGACCGCGACGGGGATCCCGATGATCGTGATCGCAAGTCCCAGCGCGGCCAGAGGCGGCAGCAGCGACCCTCCAGCCACTCGCCAGAAGCGGCTCAGCGTGCCGCGCCAGGAATCGAGAAAGCTCACCCCGCCGCTTTCGAGCAGCAGGCGCACGGCGAAGATCACCACCGCGGCGACGAGCGCTTCGGCGATCGGCAGCCCGAGCGATTCGATCGTGTCGGCGAGGCCGAGGTGGGCGCCGGAGCGACCGGTGGCGTCGTCGATGCCGCGCTGGCCCGCGACTAGGGCGGCAAGCCCGCGCACCCCGCCGACGATCACCAGCGCGCTCAACCCGATTGGCACCATCGTCCGCCAGTGCCTGCCGTAGAGCTGCCGCGCTGCGCGCACGATCTGGCCAAAGGCACGACGCCGGCGCAGCTCGGTCAGGTCGACCGGGCCCCACTTGGTCACACCGACAAAGAGCAGTAGGAGCAGGACCGGGATCGCGATCATCGCGATCGCCGCCGGCCGCGAGCGCGACTCGAGGTTGATCACGTCGGAGACGGCGGCGACGGCGCCGCAGAAGGCGCCGCTGACGGCGGGGCCGGCAAACGAACCACCCGGCACGCGCGGGCTCGTCGTTCGTTGCTCTTCCATCCACGAGAACGGTTCGAGCCACTGCCTCTTCGTCAGCGGGCCGGTCGGCCCGTTGTTGAAGCCGGCCTCCTTCTGGCCCCAGTGGCCGAAGTAGGTAAGCCAGTTGAAGCGACCGGTGGTGGTTGGGAAGGTCGGGATCGCAATCGGCTGGGGCCGCACTTCGAACAGCGGCTCGCTGGTGTTGTCGCAGCCCACACCCGAGCCCTTCGATCCGTTCTGGACGTAGACGGTCGAGTCGTAGAAGGTCGCGTGTGAGCCGGCGGCGGGGTAGACGATCGGGTGCGTCCCTTCCTTGTCGACCTTCGGGTCTTCCCAGCCTGCCCGCTCGCCACCGGCGTGCTGGAAGAGGATCATTTCGCTCGGTCCTTCGGCCAGCGCCCCCCGCGCCGTGTTCGCTTCGAAGGCGATCTGCATGCCCTCCCAGTCGCCCTCGTGCAGGTCGTTGAACTGGTTGAAGTACCAGAAGAACCAGTACTGGACGACGAGGCCGGGCCGGCCGACCTGGTGGGCGATGTGGGCGTAGGTGGTCGGCGGTGCCCTGCCTTCCCGTTTCAACTTGGCGAAGTCGCGGGCGTAGACGCAGGTGTCGCCAAGCGGGTCGCCCGGCAGTTCAAGGTGGTAGGGATCGTCGAGCCCGGCGATGTCAGCAGCGGTCGGCGCCCGCGTGACGAACTTTTCCTCGCCGCCTTCTTCGACCCGCTTGAGGGTGACCGAGGGGTTGCCGAGCACGGTCGAGACGCTGGTCGGCTCGTACTGCTCGGCCGAGGTTTCGCAGGGCGGGTCCTGCTCTTCGCGCAGCATCGTGATCGGCGCGTAGGTCTCGATCAGGCGCTGGGCTGGGCTTGCGGCGCTGGCGGTCGCTGGCAAGCCCAGTGCCACCAGCGTTGCGACGAGTAGGGCGAAGCGGCGAGGCCGGACCGTCACGCCGCCAACGTACCAGCGCTAAGCGGTGCTGTCGCTCGACTCGGGAACTTGCTCCACCTTGCCGGCGGGCATCGAGGCCAGGGCGACGACGAAGGCCACCGCCATCACTCCGGCCATTGCGTAGAAGACCGTTTGCGTGGCAAGGGCGAAGTCGTGGGGGATGCTGTCGACGACCTTGCCGATCGCGCCGCTCACCTGCTGTGGCGCTTCGCTGGCGCCGCTGCCCTGGCTGATCGAGTCGGCGATTTCGTCGGCAACCCCCTTCGACACCCCGTGGTTGGCCGCCGTCGCCTCCAGGTTGGCCTTGTTTTCGAGGATCAGGATCGTGCCGAGCACCGCCATGCCGATGCTCGAGCCGAAGTTGCGCACCGTCTGCGTGATCCCGGTCGCCTCGCCGTAGCGGTCGGCGGGCACGCGGTTGAGCGCGTCGGTGTTGGCGGGGGCGAGGATCAGCCCGCAGCCCGCTCCGGCGATGACGATGTAGTACCACTGCGAGCTGACCGAGAGGTCGGGCATCGAGCCGGCCCAGAGGTAGAAGCCGACCGCGGCGACAGCGCTGCCGAGAACGACCGCCGGACGGGCGCCGACCCGGTCGAGCAGCTTGCCGCCGTACTGCGAGGCGATCACGTAGCCGGCGAAGAAGATCATCAGGTATTGCCCGGTTTCCGAGGCGCTTTCGCCGAGCGAGATCTGCGCGTACATGCTGGCGAAGAAGAACATCGGGATGAAGGGGATCATCAGCAGGAAGAGGATCGCGTTGTCGACCGCGAAGGCGCGGTCGCGGAAGGTGCGCAGCTGGATCAGCGGGTTCTCGATGCGCAGCTCGTAGAGGACGAAGGCGACGAGCAGGGCGAGGCCGGCGGCGATGCAGAGCCAGGTCGTGGCGCTGCCCCAGCCCCAGACGCTCGATTGCTGCAGGCCGAGCACGGCGAGACCCATGCCGCCGGAGACCAGCAGCGCCCCGCGATAGTCGACGGGAGCCGGATACTTCGTGTTGTCCGGCTTGGAGATCGCGGTGAGGACGAGGGCGATGATCGCGACCGGAATGTTGACCCAGAAGATCGCCCGCCAGGACACTTCGACCAGATAGCCGCCGGCCAGCGGGCCGATCGCGGTCAGGCCGCCGGCGATGCCGAAAAAGATCGCCATCGCTCGGCCGCGCTCGCTTACGGGAAAGGCGCCGAGGACGATCGCCAGGGCAGCCGGGAACATGATTGCCGCGCCGGCTCCCTGGATCACGCGGAAGGTGACGATCCAGGCCTCGTCGAGGCTGCCGGTTGGGGTCGCTCCGCAGAGGGCCGAGGCGGTGGCGAAGACGATCACGCCGAGTACGACCATGCGGCGGTGGCCGAGGATGTCGGCGAGGCGGCCGCCGAGCGCGAAGAGGGCCGAGAGCGAGAGCAGGTAGCCGTTGACGATCCACTGCACCCCGGTTGAGGAGAGCGAGAGGTCTTCCTGCAGGCTGGGCACGGCGATCGCGACGATCGTCATGTCGATGAAGGTCATCGAGACGGCGAAGATCATCGCTGCGAGGATCAGTGTCTTGTTGGCGCTGCCGGTCTTCTCCATGTCCCTCCGTTTTGTCGCCGCGGCGCCGAATCCTCCCCTTTCGATAGTCTCGCGGCGCTTATGCCGGACGTATTTTGGATCGGACTTGTCCTCGCCGCCGTCATCTTCCTGATCGGCGTCTTCGCGGGCATGCGCTCGCGCACGACGAGCCTCGCCACCAGCGCGGCGATCGGCGCCTACCTGGGCTTCATGCTGTCCTTCCCGCTGCTCGCCATCGGCCTCGCCACCAGCTAGTCGCGGCGGCCCCTCGCGTAGCGTCGTCCCTCAGCGGGTAGTTGACGCCTGTATGCCCGCGACAGCAAAGGAAACTGCCCAGATGGCCGAGTTGACGATTCCCTGCCCCGCCCTACACGACGGCGTCAAGATCCCCCAGCTTGGGTTCGGCGTCTTCCAGATCCCTCCTGAGGACACCCAGGAGGTGGTCGAGCAGGCGATCGATGTCGGCTACCGCCACATCGATACCGCGGGTGCCTACCGCAACGAGAAAGGCGTCGGCGCCGCGATCGAGGCCTCGGGCATACCGCGTGAGGACCTCTTCGTCACCACCAAGCTCTGGAATTCCGAGCAGGGCTACGACTCGACCCTGGCAGCCTTCGAAGCCAGTCTCGGCAAGCTCGCCCTCGACTATGTCGACCTCTACCTGATCCACTGGCCGGTGCCGAGCGAGGACCGCTTCGTCGACACCTGGCGCGCCTTCGAGCGGATCCACGAGGAAGGCCGCGCGCGCACGATTGGCGTCTCCAACTTTCGCATCGAGGACCTCGAACGGCTCGAGGTGGAGACCGACACCCGCCCGACCGTCAACCAGATCGAGCTGCACCCACGTCTCCAGCAGCCTGGGCTGCGTGCCTGGCACGCCGAGCATGGGATCGCCACCGAGGCCTGGAGCCCGCTAGCTCAGGGCGAGCTGCTCGACGACGAGACGATCGTGGCAATCGCCGAGCAGCACGGCAAGACGCCGGCCCAGGCGATCCTGCGCTGGCACCTGCAGCTGGGCAATGTGGTCTTCCCCAAGTCGGTGACGCCGGAGCGGATCCGCGAGAACATCGAGATCTTCGATTTCGAGCTGAGCGACGCCGAGATGGCGGAATTCGAGAGACTCGACCGCGGTGAGCGCATCGGTCCAGACCCGGGGACGTTCGTCTCGCCGTAGCGTCCTCGTCAACGCGGTCGCGGCGACCGCCTTCCTGATCGGCGGCTCGCTCTTCGCGCTCGGCGCGGCCCTGGCCCAGGCGGGCGTCAACCCGACCGCCTGCGCAACGATCTACCTCGTCGGCGGCGCCTTCTTCAGCACCGGCGGCTACACCTCGGTGCTGCAGGTGGTCAACGAGCCGGGTGAAGGCTTCGCCGCGCCGGCCCGCTGGCGCTGGTGGTCGCGCGAGCCGCGCCGCCTGCAGTGGCTGAGCGCGGTCGTCCTCTTCGCCGGCACGATCGTCTTCGCAATCAACCTGATCGACTCGTTCATCGCTGAACTCAGCCCGGCCGCCGCGAACCGGCTCATCTGGTCGCCCGACATGGTCGGTTGTGCGCTCTTCCTCATCTCCGGCCACCTCGCCCTGGTCGCCATCGGCGGCGGCCGCCGCTTCTGGCGGCGCCGCGATCTCGGCTGGTGGATCATCGCCGTCAACCAGATCGGCTCGATCCTCTTCATGGTTTCCGCCGTCGCCTCCTTCGTCTCGCCCGCCAACGGCGACGTGCTCTCGACCGGCATCGCCAACTGGGGCACGCTGCTCGGCGCCCTCTGCTTCGCGATCGCCGGCCTGATGCAGGAGTTCGAGCACCCGCACGGCCCGCGCCGGCGCCGCGACCCGGCCTGACTCAGGACTCTGCTGTCTGGGGACGCCGTACCTCGTGGCGGCCCTCACCGTAGAGGCGGGTCTCGTAGGCGATCATCGCCCAGAGCAGCAGGTTGGCGACCGCGACGGGAACGAGCGCGGGGACCTCGGTCGCAACGGGGACCAGGAGGATCAGGACGATTCCGAGCAGCAGGCGCTGCCGGTTGATCGTGTGGACGTGCCGGTAGCGGAAGACGACGTGGCCGAAGAGGTAGATCGCGAGGCCGCCGAGCAGGGCGAAGGCGGGCACCGTGTGCAGGTGCTCGTCGGTGTGGCCGATCGTCGTCTTCAGGCCGAGGGCGACGAGGACGATCCCCGCCACCATCACCAGGTGCATGTAGGAGTAGGAGTCGCGGGCCATCTCGTTCTGGTGCTTGCCGGCTTCGGCCTCGGCCAGGCGTTTGCCGGCGACGATCGCGACGATGTCGAAGTAGATCCACCACATCGCCGCGGTCAGGGCGACCCCGAGCACCGCAGCGGTTCCGATCGCGAGGGTGAGCGAGTGGGAGGCGCCGACGCCGATCGCGACGATCGACTCGCCGAGGGCAATGATCACGATCAGGCCGTGGCGCTCGGCGAAGTGGCCGGGAACCAGTTTCCAGCCTTCGGAGCCGAAGAAGTAGGGCCCCGCCATGTCGAGGAAGAGGGCGAGCGCCCAGAGCGCACCCTGGGCGAGGCCGTCGAAGAGCGATGCCGTCGCCAGCAGCCCGACGGCGACGGCGGTGCTGAGGGCGAGGCCGAGGACGGAGTGGCGCAGGGCGTCGTCCTCGGGGCTGGCGAGCATGAAGAGGGCGATCTGGGCGCTGCGCACGACGCCGTAGATCAGCGCGAAGGGGAGGGCCAGGTCGCCGAAGGCTTCCGGCACGCAGAGCGAGACCAGCAGCAGCGCCGCCATCGCGCCGAAGATGACCAGGCGGACCGCGCCCTCCTCGGGGTCGATCACGCTGGTCAGCCAGGAGTAGCCGGTCCAGGCCCACCAGAGCATGCCCAGGACCAGCAGGCCCTGGGCCAGGCCCGACCAGGTCGGGTGGTGCGCCATCAGCGCCGTGCACTGGGTTATCGCCAGTACGAAGACGAGGTCGAAGAAGAGCTCCAGGGGCGTTACCCGCTCGCCTTCGCGCAGGGTGGTGCCGAGGCGGGAGGAGCGCGCTTCGTCGGCGGCAGCCATCGCCGCATCTTCGCAACCTCCCAGAGTCTGCTTCCCGTTCCGGTGCGCTTTATGTGGTCCATAGCCACATAAAGCGCACCGGAACGGTGTCAGGCAGTGTCTTCGGCGTGGTAGCGCTCGAGCAGTCGCTCCTCCTCGTCCCGCTTGGGGAAGAAGAAGAAGACGAGCGCGGCGCCGAGCAGGACTGCGGCGACGCCGGCGCTGTAGGCCCAGGCGTCCCCCTGCAGGAATGAGGTCTTGGCGGCGGCGATGATCTGTTCGGAGTGGCCGGGGTACTGGGAGGCGAGGTCGGCCGCACTCGAGAACGACTTGGTCAGCTCGCCTTCGACGTTCTCGGTGACCTTGGCCGATTCGGGCGAGGAGGCGATTGCGGCGCTGGCGGCGGCGGCGTAGCCAGCGGTGAGCAGGGCGCCGAAGATCGACTGCATGATCGCGCCGCCGAGGTCGCGCTGCAGGTCGGCGGTGCCCGAGGCCATGCCTGCGCGGGTGACCGGAACCGAGCCGGTCAGCGAGTGCGAGGCCGGGGTGCCGGCGAAGCCGACGCCGATGCCGATGAAGGCGTAGCCCAGCCCCACCTTCCAGTATTCGATGTTGTCTTTCCAGAGCAACAGCATGGTGAGGAAGCCGAGCAGGCAGAAGACGTAGCCGACGAGCAGGGTGAAGCGGGCGCCGCGCACCTCGACCAGTTTCGCCGAGCGGGGAGCGACGATCACCATCAATACCGCCGCCGGCAGGATCGCCAGGCCCGAATCGAGGGTCGAGTAGTCGAGCACGTTCTGGAGGAACTGCTGGCCGATGAACATCGCCCCCATCAGCGAGCCGAAGACGATGATCCCGGCGCAGGCCGCGACCCAGAAGATCCGCCGCCCCGCTACGTCGAGGTCGTAGAGCGGCGAGCGCGCCCGTCGCTGGCGGATCACGAAGGCGGCGGTCGCGGCGATTGCGACGACGCCCAGCCCGATCGCCAGCGCTCCCTTGCCGGGCACCGGTGCCAGGTTGATCCCCAGGACAAGCGCCGCGATCAGGAGGATCGAGAGGATGCCGCCGAGGTTGTCGACCGGCTCGGTGCCCTCGTTGACGTGGGCGGGGACATAGCGCCAGGCCATGAAGAGGGCGAGGGCCGCCAGCGGCAGGGTGACCAGGAAGACCGAGCCCCAGTCGAACTGCTCTAGCAGGGCGCCGGAGAGCAGTGGCCCGAGCGAGGCGATCGCGCCGCCGATCGCCGACCAGAGTGCGATCGAACGGGTCCGTGCCGCGCCCGACCACAGCGCGGTGATCAGGGCCAGGGTGGTGGGGAAGGCCATGCCCGCCGCGACGCCGCCGAGCAGCCGAGCGAGGAAGAGGACGCCGTCGGAGGGAGCAAAACCGGCGAGCAGGGAGGCGGGAATCGAGAGCCCCATGCCGAGCAGCAGCATCCTCTTGCGCCCGTAGCGGTCGCCGAGCGCGCCGAGGTAGAGGACCGAGGTCGCGAGGCCCAGCGAGTAGCCGACGGCGATCAGGTTGAGCGTCGTCTGGCCGGAGCCGAAGGCCTTGCCGATGTCCGGCAGGGCGACGTTGGCGACGGCGAGGTTGAGGTTGGCGACCGCGGCGACCAGAATCAGCGCCGAGAGGACGAGACCGGCGCGCTTGGGGCTGCTCGACTCCATCTGGCAGGCAACCTACCCCAGGATGACGGCGGTCACGTGGGATGCCCGCGCCGCCTGAGAGGATCTGGGCGATGGCGGACGAGCGCAAGCGGCCCGAGGCGCCGCGCAGCGAGAAAGTCCTGCCGGGGATCTGGAGGCTGCGGCTGGCTCTTCCCTGGCCGGGCGTGCCCCACGGCAACGTCTGGGCGATCGAGTCCGACGGCGGCATCGTCCTCTTCGACACCGGCATCGGTGGCAAGGGCCGGATGCGCCAGTTCGACCTCGCCCTCGGCCAGGCCGGCTTCGGCCTCGAGGACGTGAAGCTGCTGGTCTGCACCCACTCCCACACCGACCACTACGGGCTGGCGGCGCCGATCGTCGAGGGGGCCGGTTGCGAGCTCTGGATGCACCCGGCCTGGGAGCACGTGCGCCTGCTCGCCGACGACCCGGCGGCGGCGCTCGAGCAGCGGCTCGAGGTGGCGCGGCAGAGCGGCGTCCCGGTCGCCGGGCTCGAACGCTACCGCGAGGCCCGCAAGGACGATGACGACACCGGCATCGACGCGATCGTCGAGGCCGACCGCGACCTCCTTCCCGGGGTCGAGGTGGAGACGGACCTCGGCGCCTGGCAGGTCTACGAGACCCCCGGCCACGCGCCCTCGCACGTCGTCCTGCACCAGCCCGAGCGCAAGCTGATGATCTCCGGCGATCACCTGCTCGGCCGCACCGTCCTCTTCTTCGATCACGGCCACACTCCCGACCCGATCGGCGAGTTCCTCGGCAGCCTCGACCGGGTCGAGCCGCTCGAGGTCGACCTCTGCCTGCCGGGGCACGGGCGTCCCTTCCGCGATCCGGGGGCCAAGATCGACGAGGCGCGCCGGCAGGTGGGGGAGCTGCTGGAGAAGACGCGCGACGCGCTCGGCGAGGGCGAGCGGACCGGCTTTGAAATCGTCGCCGAGATCGTCGGTGCCGACAACGTCAACACGCCGGTCAGCGCCTGGGTCCTACAGATCGTCCTCTCCTGCCTCGACCACATGGCGATCCTCGCGAGGTCGTCAAGGTCGAGGGCACCGACCCGCAGAAATGGCGGCTGGTGTGAGCGCCACCCGGCACTCCCTATAGCCTTCGCGAATGGCCAGCTTCACGCTGACACGCGAGATAGGGGCCCCGCCGGAGACCGTCTTCGCGGTGCTCACCGATCATCGCAAGTACTCCGAGCTGACGCCGGTGCGCAAGTCCGTGCTCGAGCGGGAGGGCGAGGCCGAGGTCAACGGGGTCGGCGCGATCCGCAAGCTGACGGTGGTCGGGCCACCGATGCGGGAGGAAGTGATCGCCTATGAGGCTCCCAGCCGCTTCTCCTACACCGTGCTGTCCGGCTTGCCCGTGCGCGATCACGTCGGCACGGTCGAACTGACCGCCGACGGCCAGGGGACCAAGATGGTCTACGCGGTCCGCACGCAGCCGACCCTGCCGGTCGTCGGCTTTGCCGTCGTCGCCGGGATCAAGCAGGCGATCAAGGGGCTGATCGACGGCGTGGCCAAGGAGTCGGAACGACGCGCAGCCGCGGGGGGTTGAGCGGCTCCGCGAAAACACTCCTCGCCGGTCTGTGGGCGCAGGCGGAGCACTTCTGGAAGCAGCGGCGCGGGCTGACGATCGGGTTGATCGTTGGAATCCTGGTCCTGGTCTTCGGTGCCGGTGTGCTCGCCTACGAGCTGGCCAAGCGGCCCGGGGACGTGCATAACCCGAACGCCACCTTTGTGCCGCAGGAGCCGGCGAAGGCGAAGGCGAAGACGGTCAACTGGCCGATGTTCGGGCTCAACCCGGCGCGCACCCGTTACCTGCCGGCGAAGGGGGTCAAGCCCCCGTTCCGCAAGCTCTGGCGCTTCACCGAGAAGCCACTGCTCGAGTTCCCGCCGATCTACGTCGGCGGCAAGCTCTACTTCGTCGACAACAACGGCACCGCTCGGGCGCTCGACGCAGACACGGGCAAGATCCTCTGGGAACGCAGCATCGGCCGCCTCAACGCCTCCTCGCCCGCCTATTACAAACACCGCCTCTACATCGTCAACCTCGTTCCCGGCCACATCGTCAAGCTCGACGCCAAGACCGGCAAGACGATCTGGAAGCGCTCGCTGCCGGGGCGCGCCGAGTCCTCGCCGGTGGTGATCGACCGCACCGTCTACTTCGGCTGCGAGGACGGCAACCTCTACGCGCTCAGCACCGGCAAGGGCAACGTGCGCTGGGCCACGAGCCTGAACGGGCCGGTCAAGTCGGCGCCGGCCTACTACCGGGGCACGCTCTACGTCGGCGACTACGGCGGCAGCATGAACGCGGTCGACGCCAAGACCGGCAAGATCCGCTGGCAGACCGCCTCGCTAGGGTCGGGTTTCGGCACTTCGGGCGCTTTCTACTCGACTCCGGCAGTGGCCTTCGGCCGCGTCTACGCGGGCAACAACGACAACCGCGTCTACAGCTTCGACCGCAAGGACGGCGCGCTTGCCTGGAGCTACTCGACCGGGGGCTACGCCTACTCCGGCCCGACCGTCTCGACCACCCGACACGCCCCGCCGACCGTCTACATCGGCTCCTTCGACGGCAACGTCTACGCGCTCGACGCCAAGGACGGCAGCGTGCGCTGGAGCCGCTCCGCTGGGGGCCAGGTGGTCGGCTCGCTCTCGGCGATCGGCGACATCGTCTACGTCGCCGAGTTCACCCACAACTCGACCAGCGGCTTGATGATGCGCAGCGGCAAGCGCGTCTTCCGCTACCGCCGCGGCACCTACTCGCCGGTGATCTCCGACGGCCGCCGCATCTACCTGACCGGCTACTCCAGCCTCACCGCGCTGGAGCCCTACAAGCTCAAAGGGGAGGTTGCCCCGGCGGTGGTCGCGCCTAAGGCTTCGGTGCGATCCCACCCGGAGGAGGCGGCGGCGCCAGCGGCGGGTTCGGCGCGAAAGCAGGGAAAACCGGGTGATGGAGGGCGTCGCTGAGGGCGGCGAGGCTGGCCGGGTAGTTCTGGATCCGGTAGCTGCTGGTCGAGCCGAAGTCCTGGTAGTAGACGAGCATCTTGGTGCGCTTGTGTCCCCGCACCCAGCCCATCAGGCGGCTCATGTAGGCGGGGTCATCGGCGCCGGCGGAGATGCCGAACTCGGGGATCGAGAAGGGCTTCGGGGCGTAGCGGTTGTAGAGGCCGGTCAGCGCTTTCCAGTCCTGGTTGTCGGAGTAGAAGTCGGTGCCGACCCAGTCGACGTATTTGTCGCCGGGGTAGAAGTATTTGGGCCGGTTGTGGGGCACGGTCGGCGAGCCGGCGGGCAGGGTGCTCCAGAGGACCGCGATCGGAGCCTTCGGCAGCCCCTCGACGCCGGCTTTCAGCGGCGACAGCCCCGTTTCCCCCAGCCGAGTGTTGATCCGGGCGACGCTGCCGCCGCCGTGGACGATCACGTAGATGCGGCGGAAGGCGAGCCGGTACCAGCGCGGCTTGTGGGCGGCATCGCGCAGGTTGCCGGCACAGTCGTAGGAGGCGTAGACGTTGAGACAGCGGTTGGGCTCACCCAGCGGGCGGATGTAGGCCGGCATCTTCTTCTCCCAGAAGAGCCGGTTGAGCCGGACCAGGTATTCGTCGCCGTAGCCCTGCGCGATCGAGCGCGGGCTGATCAGCTCGCTGCCGCTGCCCACCTCGCCGGTGGTGATGTGCAGGACCGGCCGCGCCCGGGCCTCCTGCCAGCGTTCGATCGACTCGGGGAAGTCCGATCCCCAGATACGGAAGCTCTCGATCAAGGCGGGATGCTTGTTCAGCGCCTCGCTGAACTGGCCGAAGTCGGCAGGGTCGCCGGTGTCGCTGATGCCGAAGAAGATCTTCTCGCCCCTGGGCAGGAGGGCTCCGGCCGGGGCGCCCGCAGGCAGGGCCAGGCAGAGCGCCGCCATGGCGAGGGCCAGCAGGGCGGTGCGGGTTCGCGTCGCGTAGGTCATCCGAGCCTCATTCGACTGCCGGGGCGCACGTCCCTCCCTGCCGGCGGGGCGGATATCGGAGGTGTTGTGACACCGGCCCGCCGGCGGGGGAGATCGTGTGGAGGTAGAACACCCCCAGCAGGCGTTTAGCTCGGCGTGCGGGAGACGACGAGCTGCAGGACTTCGTCGGCGTACTTGGCGACGAAGCTGGGGCCGACGCCGCTGATCTCGGCCAGGCCGGCCTCGTCGTGGGGACGGCGAGCGGCGATCGCTGCCAGCGTCTTGTTGTGGGCGACGGTGTAGGCGGGCTTGCCGGCGGCGGCCTTGAGCCGCCATGCCTTCAGCTGCTCGAACAGAGGTGCGTCGGCTTCGCTGAGGTCGGTGGGCGCCGCCGCCTTCGCTTTCTTTGGCGCCCGGATCACGATCGTCTCGGGATCCGGCAGCCAGCCGGCGCCATCGCAGACGTCGCAGCAGCGGGCGAGTGGCTGCCCCGCCGTGCTGTCGCCGAAGTGGTCGAGGATGCTGCGGCGCCGGCAGCGCTCGCCGTAGATGAAGGCCTTGATCGTGCGGTAGTCGCGCCAACCGCGCTCGCGGGCGATCGTCAGCTCGGGATCGCGCTGCTCGATGAAGCGCACCAGGCGGCCAAGGTCGGCCTTCATCGCCAGCAGCACCGCCTTCGCCGGCAGCCCGTCGCGGCCACCGCGCCCGGCCTCCTGGTAGTAGGCCTCGAGGCTGGTCGGGATCGCCATGTGCCAGACCGAGCGCACGTCGGCCTTGTCGACGCCCATGCCGAAGGCGTTGGTGGCGACGATCACTTCTGCGTCGCCTTCCATGAAGCGGCGCTGCGTGCTCGTGCGGTCCTCGGACTCCATGCCGGCGTGGTAGGCGAGCGCCCGCAGGCCGGAGTCGCGCAGCGTCTGGGCGACCTCGTCGGTATCGCGACGGGTGCCGCAGTAGACGATCGCCGGCCGGTTCTCGGGATCGGCGAGGCCGCCTTCCAGCAGCGCCAGCCGGCGCGCCTTTGAGCCCTTGCCCTCGAGCTGGACGACGTCGAAGGAGAGGTTGGGGCGGTCGAAGCCGGAGCGCACCTGCAGCGGCTCCTTGAGCCGGAAGCGGGAGACGATCTCCGCCGCCACCGCCTTGGTTGCGGTCGCGGTGCAGGCCATCACCGTCGGCCGGCCGAGCCGCTCGGCGATCTCGGGCAGGCGCAGGTAATCGGGGCGGAAGTCGTGGCCCCACTCCGAGACGCAGTGGGCCTCGTCGACCGCCAGCAGGTCGATCCGACGCTGGGCGAGGGCGTCGAGGAAGACGGTCGAGGCGAAGCGCTCGGGCGAGCAGTAGACGATCCGGGCGCTGCCGCCCCGCACCTGGTCGAGGGCTTCGCGGGCGCCTTCGGCACTCATCCCGGAGGAGATCATCGCCACCGGGTGGCCGGCGGCGGTGAGCCGACGCCACTGGTCCTGCATCAGCGCGATCAGCGGGCTGACGACGATCGTCAAATCCTCGGTCGCCAGACCCGGCAGTTGGTAGCAGAGGCTCTTGCCGCCGCCGGTCGGCATCACGATCAGCGAGTCGCGCCCTTGCAGGCCCGCCTCGACTGCCTCCCGCTGTCCGGGCCGCCAGCTCTCGAAGCCAAGCTCTCCGAGAAGCTGGTCGGCCCTGTGGCCTGCCACGACTGTCATCGTCAGCAGGCTATGGGTATCAGCTGACGATCTGGGCTGGCACCTGTGACAACTCCTCGGCGAGAGCGTCAATTTCCTGTGCCAGCTTGCGGGTGTCGGCCTTGCTCAGGTCCGTGTAGAGGACGAAGCCGTCGCCGCGCCGGTAGGGCTCGAGCGAGGCATAGACGTCTTCGAAGCTCGCTTCGATTTCCTTGGCCAGCTCCGGGTCCTTCTCGGAGAGCAGCGGCTCGACCGCTTCGAACGCGACCTCGGCGCCTTCGACGTTGGCCTCGAAGTCGACCAGGTCGGTGTGCGAGTAGCGCTCCTCCTCGCCGGTGATCTTGGAGGCCGAGACCTCGCCGAGCAGCTCGTTGGCGCCGTTGGCGATCTGCACTGCCTGCAGTTCGACCTTTGCCACCTTGGCCTGCAGTTCTTCGACATCGGCCAGCAGCTGCTTGGCGAAGGGCGCCATGCCGGCGGCCGTGCCTTCTTCCCAGAGCGCCTTCTCGATCCGGTGGAAGCCTTCGAATTCGCTGTCGGGTACGTCGTTTTCGCGGGCGTCGATGCGGGGGTCGAGGCTGCCGAAGGACTCGGCGACCGGCTCGATCCGCTCATAGGGGATGCGCGCGGCCGGGTAGAGCGCCTTTGCCTTGGCAACGTTGCCGGCGACAACCGCGGCGACGAACGGTTCCGTCGCGGCGACCAACTCAGCGGTGTTTTCCTCGAGGTACTTGCGGTACTGGGCGATCGCGGCTTCGACTTCGGGGCTGTTCTCGGCCTTCAGCTCGCCGCTGACCGTGAGCGTGCCTTTCTCCTCGTCCCCGCCCGGGCAGTAGAGCGTGTATTCGCCTTTCTCCAGGGTCAGCGCGAAGCTGCCGGAGAGGCCGTCGGAGAGGTTCTCGACCTCGCCCAGGATCGTTTCGCCGTCCATCACCTCGAGCTCGGTCACCTTTGAGGTGCCGGCATTTTCGACTTCGAAGTTGATCGGCCCGGCCGGCGCCTTTGCGGAGTTCGGCTCGCACCCTGCGTCGGTCAGCGTGAAGGCCATTTTCTTAGCACCGGCGGGAGCGTCGCCGCTGGAGCCGCAGCCGGCGGCAAAGAGGGCGACGAGGCCGATGCCGGCGGCAATCAGCAGGGGACGGAGGGCGAGTCGGTTCATCGGGTTGGGTGCTCCTTGTTGTTTCCTGGACAAGATTTAGGGGAACCTAACAAAAACCGACACATTGAGTCGGAATAAAGCTCCGCTGTGCCTTTGCCCCGTTATTTCGGGATGCGGAACAGCGGAAGTCAGCCGAGCAGCGCTTCACCGACGTAGCCGCCGTTGCGGGCTCCCGGCGGGACGGCGAAGACGGCGCTGCCGACGTGCTTGATGTACTCGTTGAGCGCGTCGAAGGAGCCGAGGCGCCGCTGGATCGCGACGAACTGCTCGGGGTCGCGCTGGAAGCTGATGAAGAAGAGGCCCGCTTCGAGCTCGCCGAGGCTCTCGTCGACGCCGTCGGTGAAGGAGTAGCCGCGGCGCAGGATCCGCTCGCCGTCGTTGGCCGAGGCGGAGGCGAGGCGCACGTGCGCGTCGACCGGGATCACCGGCCTGCCGTCCTTTTCGGCCTCGAGATCGAGCGTTTCGAACTCTTCGCTGCCGCCGAGGGGAGCCCCGTGGTACTTGTCGCGGCCGATCGTTCGCTCCTGGTCGGCGAGGGCCGAGCGGTCCCAGATCTCGAGCAGCATGCGGATGCGGCGGGTGACCAGGTAGGCGCCGCCGCGCATCCAGGCCGGACCTTCGTTGCCGACCCAGACAAAGCGATCCATCGCCTCGCTGTCCTCGGCCTTGATGTTGGCGGTGCCGTCCTTGAAGCCCATCAGGTTGCGCGGCGTCTCCTGGCTGCGGCTGGTGCTGGCGGTGCGGCCGAAGCCGAGTTGCGACCAGCGCATCACGACCGTGCCGCGGCCGATCCGGGCGAGGTTGCGGACGGCGTGGAAAGCGACCTGGGGGTCGTCGGAGCAGGCCTGCACGCAGATGTCGCCGCCGCTTTCGCCCGGGTTCAGCTCGTCGGCCGGCAGCGGCGGGATCTCGCGCAAGGCCGCCGGGCGCTTGCCGCTGAGGCCGAGCCCGCGGTGCTCGAAGAGGCTCGGTCCGAAGCCAAAGGTGACGGTCAGCCGCGAGGGCAGGAGGCCGACCGTCTCGCCGGTGTCGTCGGGCGGCGCGAGCTGCACCTCGTTGACGTCGCCGACCATCTCCCCGGCGGTCATTTCAGCCGCTGCCGCCGACCACTCCTGCATCAGCTCGCGCAGGGCCGCGGGGCTCTTGTCGACCAGGTCGAAGGCGGCGAAGTGGAGGCGGTCCTGGGCCGGCGTGGCGATCCCGGCCTGGTGCTCGCCGTAGAAGGGCACCGAGCCGGTGCCATCGCTTGCCTCGGCGCTCTCGGTGCCGACCAGGTAGCCGGCGGCTCCCCCGAGCCCGATACCGGCGGCGCCGACGCCGGCCGATGCCAGCAGTCGTCGCCTTGTCAGTTCGGTCATCGCGCTAGCGGGGTCGGCATCAGGCCGGGCTCTCGGCCGGGGTCGACTGCTGCGCCTGCGTTTGCGCTGAGGAGCGCCGCGTCCGCAGGCGGTCCGGCCAGAGGACGTAGAGCGTCATCGGCACCGCGTAGAGCAGGTAGATCGCGACCTCGCCCACGGTCGGGGTCGGCTGCAGGCCGAGCATCCCGGTCAGCAGCGAGCCGGAGACCGTTCCCGGCTGGACCAGCCAGGTGAGGTCAAGTGCCTGCGCCTGCATCGTGTTGAACCAGCCGGCCTCGTGGGCGGTGTGCAGCGAGCTCGCCAGCAGGCCGGCGGCGACGAAGACGAGGATTAGGCCGGTGAAGCGGAAGAAGCGGTTGAGGTTGAGCCGCACGCCACCGCGGTAGAGGCCGACGCCGATCACGATCGCGAGGACCAGCCCGATCACCGCCCCGGCTCCGGCAGCGGTTGTGTCGGTGGCGTCCTGGAAGGCGGCGAGCATGAAGACCGAGGTCTCGACGCCCTCGCGCAGCACGGCTAGGAAGGCCATCGCGACCAGCGCCATCGCCGAGCCCCGAGCGAGCGCGTGCGCAGCCTCGCCTTCCAGCGCTTTTTTGATCCCGCGGGCGTTGCGCCGCATCCAGACGATCATGTAGGTGACGGCGGCCACCGCGATCAAGCCGATGATCGTCTCCAGACCCTCTTGCTCTTTCTGCGGCAGCTGTTCGCCGACGACCTCGAGCAGAACGGCGAAGCCCACGCAGAGGGCGATGGCGATGGCGACCCCGATCCACATCTGCTTGAGCGCGTCGCCGCGACCCTCCTTGACCAGGAAGGCGGCGATGATGCCGACGATCAGCGAGGCCTCGACACCCTCGCGCAGGGCGATGACCAGGGTGGGGATCAACGCTGCTTGCTCCTCTGCTCTACGTGGTCCGACATTACTTAGGCGCCCCTAATTAGGGGTCCCAAACCTAGCACGGCAGTCGGGATTGCGTCTGGGCTGGCTGCTAGCTCGGCAACCAGGGCTCGTGCCACTGGCCGACCCCGCGAGTCAGCTTCTCCGCCTCCGGCGGCCCCCAGGTTCCCGGCTCATAGGGGTGGACCGGGCCCGGCTGCTCGAGCAGTGGCTCGACGATGCGCCAGGTCTCTTCGACCGCGTCCTGGCGGGTGAAGAGCTGGTGGCGGCCGGCGATCGCGTCGCCGAGCAGGCGCTCGTAGGGCTCCGGGTCCTCGCCCGGCACCTTCTCGAAGAGCACCTCGAGGTCGGCCGGCTCGAACGCCTCCTCGCCCGCCTTCTTGGCGAACATCCGCATCCGCGTGCCCGGGGTGGGCTCGATCCGCACCGTCATCCGGTTCGAGTCCGGGCTTTTGCCGGGCCCGACGCCCAGCGGTGGCGGCTTCTTGAAGACGACGCTGACCTCGCTTGACTTGGCCGGCAGGCACTTGCCGGCGCGGATGAAGAAGGGGACGCCGCTCCAGCGCCAGTTGTCGATTGCCAGCTCGACCGCGGCGAAGGTCTCGGTGGTGGAATCGGGGGCGACGTCCTTGACGTCGAGGAAGCCCTTGTATTGACCGCGCACGTAGCGCTGCGGGTCGGCGGTCCGGGTCGCCTTGAACAGTTCCAGCTTCTTGTCGCGGATCGAGTCGTGGTGGTTGCCGGTCGGCGGGCCCATCGCGACCAGGGCGAGCACCTGCAGGGCGTGGTTCTGGATCACGTCGCGCATCGCCCCGACCGCGTCGTAGAAGCGGCCGCGGTCGTCGACCCCGAAGTCCTCGGCAATCGTCATCTGCACGTAGGAGACGTGCTCGCGATTCCAGATCGGCTCCAGGGTCGAGTTGGCGAAGCGCAGGTAGGTGATGTCCATCACCGGCTCCTTGCCGAGGTAATGGTCGATGCGCAGAATCTGTTTCTCGTCCAGGACTTCGCAGAGGTCGGCGTTGAGCGCCTGGGCGGAGGCGAGGTCGTGGCCAAAGGGCTTCTCGATCACGACGTGGGCGTTCTCGGTCAGGCCGGCGTCGCCGAGCCCATGGACCACGGTGGCGAAGAGCGAGGGTGGGATCTCCAGGTAGAAGACCGGATTCTTGGCCTCGCCGATGGCTTCGCCCACTTGCTTGAAGGTGGAGGCGTCGGCGTAGTCGCCCTGGACGTAGGAGAGGCGGGCGGCGAGGCGGCCGAAGACATCGTCGTCGGGATCGCTAACGGTCGCGGCGATCGAGTCGTGAGCGTGCTGGCGCAGTTGCTCGGTGCTCCAGTCGTCGATCGCGACGCCGACAATCGGGCAGTTGAGCTTGCCGCGCGCCTCGAGCCGGTAGAGCGCCCGGAAGGTCATCTTCTTCGCCAGGTCGCCGCTGATGCCGAAGATCGTCAGCACGTCGGCGTCGGCGTCGGAGTGCTTGGCTGCGGCCGTGGGCATGCGTTCGCCAGGCTACCCGTTGGCCATGCGGCCAGTCATCGCCCGGCTCGCGTAGGGTTACGGCCATGGAGCTGGGAATGGTCGGGCTCGGCCGCATGGGGGCCAACATGGCGCGCAGGTTGATGCGCGACGGCCACCGCCTCGTCGTCTACGACGTCAACCCCGACGCGGTCTCCGAGCTCGCCGGCGAGGGTGCCGAGGGAGCGGCCTCGCTCGAGGAGCTGGCGGCGAAGTTGAGCGCCCCGCGCTCTGTCTGGGTGATGGTCCCGGCCGGCGAGATCACCGAGAAGACCGTGGAGAACGTCGCGGCGGTGCTCGACTCCGGCGACGCGATCATCGACGGCGGCAATTCTTACTACCGCGACGACATCCGCCGTGCTGCCAAGGTGGGCGAGCAGGGGCTTGACTACGTCGACTGCGGGACCAGCGGTGGCGTCTTCGGCCTCGACCGCGGCTACTGCCTGATGATCGGCGGCCCCGACGGCGCCGTGCAGCGGCTCGACTCCGTCTTCGCCTCGCTGGCGCCGGGAGTCGAGGCCGCCGAGCGGACTCCGGGGCGCTCCGGCGAGCCCGGGCCGGCCGAGAACGGCTACCTGCACTGCGGTCCCAACGGTGCCGGGCACTTCGTCAAGATGGTCCACAACGGGATCGAGTACGGCGTGATGGCCGCCTACGCCGAGGGCCTCAACATCCTCAAGAACGCCAACGCCGGCAAGGTCCAGCGCGAGGCCGACGCCGAGACGGCGCCGATGGAGCAGCCTGAGTACTACCAGTACGACCTCGACCTGCCCGAGGTGACCGAGGTCTGGCGCCGCGGCAGCGTGATCGGCTCCTGGTTGCTCGACCTGACCGCGGCCTCGATGCAGGAATCCGCCGACCTCGCCGATTTCGAGGGTCGCGTCTCCGACTCCGGCGAGGGTCGCTGGACCTCGATCGCGGCGATCGACGAGGGCGTGCCGGCGCCGGTTCTGACCGCTGCCCTGTACGAGCGCTTCGCCTCGCGCGGCCTCGATGACTTCGCCGACAAGGTGCTCTCGGCGATGCGCAAGCAGTTCGGCGGCCACGACGAGAAGCCCTCCTAGGCGGACTCGTGGCGATCGAGCTCGAGGTCTGCGCCGACGAGAAGGCGGCGGCGCGCCGTGCCGCCGAGTTGATCGCGGCAGTGGGCGCGGCCGCAGTCGCCGAGCGCAACGTCTTCTCGCTGGCGATGAGCGGCGGCCGCACCCCCTGGGCGATGCTGGCGATCCTCGGTGAAATCGAGGAGATGCCTTGGCCCAACGCGGAGCTCTTCCAGGTCGACGAGCGGCTCGCCTCGCCCGGCAGCGAGGACCGCAACCTCACCCACATGGTGCTCGGCCTCTCGATGGATCACCAGTCGACGCTGCGGCCGATGCCGGTCACCCAGCGTGACCTCGACGGCGCCGCCCGCGACTACGAAAACACGCTTCCCGACCCGCTCGACTGCGTCCACCTCGGGCTCGGCCCCGATGGCCACACCGCCTCGCTGGTGCCGGACGATCCGGTGCTCGAGGTCAGCGACCGTCGCGTCGCCCTGACCGAGACCGCCTACCAGGACCACTACCGCATGACCTTGACCTATCCGGCTCTCAACGAAGCCCGCCAGATCATCTGGCTCGTCACCGGTCCGAAAAAGGCCGAGCCCCTCGCCAAGCTTCTCGCCGGCGACACCTCGATCCCGGCAGGCCGGGTCGAGAACGCCAAGATGACGGTGGTCGCCGACGCGGCCGCCGCGCCCTAGGCTGGCCCGCATGCAGATACTCGAGGGCCTCGACGACCGCGCTCTGGCAATCGACGGCAGCAACCTGCAGGTCCTCCGCTGGGGTGCCGAGCAGGACCGCGTCCCGCTCGCCAATCTGGAGCCGGCGAAGATCGTCCGCGACGACAAGAAGAAGCTCTTCGGCGCCAACGAGGAGCGCATCCGCATCGGCTTCGGCAGTGCAATCACCAACATTTGGGTACCTCTGGAGCGCCAAGCCGAGGCCGAGGCCTTTGCCGTGGCGGTTGACGCGAGTCGTAAAGTTGGTTCTTAGGCGCGATAATTGTTAGCGAATTCGCTAACATTTGTCCTATGCCAGCAGCGGGAACCTCGCTTGCAGAGCAAATACGAGCACAAAGTGGGCTGAGCCAGGCTGAATTGGCGCGCCGGGCCGGTCTGCCTCGCTCCGTCGTCAATGCCTATGTCCAAGGCACTCGGGAGCCGGGTGTAGATGCGCTTTCCCGGCTGGCGGCGGCGGGCGGGTTGGAGCTGAAGCTCGATCGTCGTAAGCCACCGGTGGATGCCGAGCGCGCGGGGCGGATCCTCGTCCAGGTGCTCGAGCTGGCGGAGGCCCTGCCCTTCAGGCCAAGGGCCGACCTCGACTACCCGCACCTCCCCGATCGCCTGGCTGCGAGGCCCGCGGCTTGAGTGAGCTCGTCGACAAGCTTCTCGCGATTCACGGCTCGCTGAAGGAGGCCAGCATTCCCCATGCGTTCGGCGGCGCGATTGCTCTCGCTTACTGTGTCGAGGAGCCTCGCGGCACGCGGGACCTGGACGTGAACATCTTCGTCGATTCCGCCAAGGCCGGGCCGACGCTTGCCTGTCTGCCCTCCGGCGTGAAGGTGACCGACGACGACGTCGTAAAGGTTGAGCGCGACGGCCAGGCGCGGCTCGACTGGGACGGCACACCGGTCGACGTCTTCCTCAACAACGTCCCTCTGCACCAGGCGGTTGCCTCGTCAGTCGTCTGGGTACCGCTCGCCGGCCATGAGATACCGGTGCTGGACTGCGCCTCACTGGCGATCTTCAAGGCATTCTTCGACCGCACCAAGGACTGGGCCGACATGGAGGCGATCGCCCAGGCGACGCCCGAGGACATCGATGCCGCCGCCGCGACGATCTCTGATCTGGTCGGCCCCGATGACCCGGCGGTAAAGCGCCTCGAGAGCCTGATTCCTCTTGATATCGGGTCCTGGCGCCGGTAGCCCCGGCGCTAAGCCGTCTCCAGCGATACAGAGTGGTTGGCGACGATCATGCCGTCGGGGTCCCACTCGCGCTTGACCTCGGCGAGGCGGGCGCAGACGTCGGCGGGCAGGATCGCGTCGGCGTCGCAGGAGCGTTCGGTGAAGTTGTAGTAGGAGCCCTCGCCGGCCCAGGGCTGCATCGTCTGCTCGATCTTCGCCAGGTGCTGGGGGATCGCCGCGCCCAACTCGGGCGTCATCGGCATGCCGACGCTGTACATGACGTACTCGGTCTCGAGGTGGGAGAGGGCGCCGCCGTCTGGATCCGGGCGGCCGAGGGCGCCGCCGATATGGCGCAGCTCGCTGAGCAGCAGCGGCGAGCCCGAGCCGGGTCCGGCGAGGCCGGTGAAGGCGTCGATCGCCTCGTCTGGCAGCTCGCGGATCGTCATTCCCTCGCCGACGCCGGGCACCGGGTTCTCCGGGTCCATGTGAATTCGGCAGAGGTCCGCGGCGGGGATCTGGCCCCAGGTGTCCATGATCGTCTCGCCCAGCTCGCGCAGCGGCGCCACGATTGCTTCGCCCTCGGCCTGGCTGCCGATGCAGGCGCCGTCGATCGTCAGCAGCGGCACGCCGCGGATCGGCTCGGGCACGTCGGGGATCGGCGGCGGGGTGACGAAGCGGACGACCGAGGTGACGTCGTCGGAGAGGCCCGCGGCCCAGTCGCGGTAGGCGCGGACCGCGTCGGCGCCGAGCTCGGCGGGGAAGAGCAGCGCGCCGGCGTAGATCTCGGCAATCGGGATCAGGCGCAGCTGCAGCGCGGTGACGATCGCGTAGCCACCACCACCACCGCGCAGCGCCCAGAAGAGGTCGGGCTCGTTCTCGGCGTCAACCGTGCGCGGCTCGCCGTCGGCGCTGACCAGCTCGATCGCCTGTACGCGGTTGCAGGCAAAGCCGTAGCGGCGCCCGAGCCAGCTGAGGCCGCCGCCGAGGGTGAAGCCGGTGACGCCGACGTCGGGCGAGGAGCCCGGCATCGAGCTCAGTCCGTGCGCCCCCGCGGCGCTGCTCAGCTCGGCGACCAGCACCCCGGCCTCGACCCGGGCGGTCTGCGCCTCGGGATCGACCTCGACGCCCCGCATGCGCTCGGTCTTGAGCAGGATCGTGTCCTCAAGCGGGGCCAGTGCGGCGGCGCCGTGGCCGGTCCCCTGACCGCTGACCCTGAGCTCGTTCTCGGCGGCGAAGCGGACCGTCTTGGCCACGTCGTCGGCGCTCTCGGCAAAGACCACGGCCTCGGGGCGCAGGTCGGCGGCCAGGTTCCAGGCGAGGCGCGCCTCGTCCCAATCGGGGTCGCTTGGTGTGGCAACGCGGCCGGCGATCGCCAGCCCGGTGAAGTCACTCATCTGGTCTCCTCGGATTAGCTCAGGGACAAGCTTTTGACGGTGCCCTCGGCCCCCACCAGCACCGCGCTCACCATATCCGGCGGGAAAAGGCCGTGGGCGGCAACGCCGGCGTCGGCCTCGAGCCGGGTGGCGAGCTCGGCCGGGTCCCCGATCGGGCCGCTGTAGTCGGCGATCAGGCCGTCATCGGGGCTGCGCGGCACGTCGCGCAGGGCGACTGCGGAGCCAAGTCGCTCCAGGGTCGAGGAGATTCCGAAGGCGAAGAGCTCGAGCGGCACCGGAGCGCTGAGCGAGTCGACCGGCTTGCTCGAGTCGGCGATGACGACGAAGCGCTCGGCTGCCGCGGCGACGATCTTCTCGCGCAGGTGGGCGCCGCCGCCGCCCTTGATCAGCCAGCCATCGGGCGTTACCTGGTCGGTGCCGTCGATCGCGATGTCGAGCCGCTGCAGCTGGCTGAACTCCTCGACCGGGATCCCCAGCCCCCGCGCCTGTTCCTCGGTGGCGACCGAGGTGGCGACGCAGCGGATGCCGCTGACGCCGCGGGCGGCGAGCGCCGGCAGCAGATGGGCGACGGTCGAGCCGGTGCCGAGGCCGACGGTCATCCCGTCCTCGACCAGCTCCGCCGCCGCTTCGGCGGCGATGCGCTTCTCGGCGTCGGCGGACACGGCGCCGCACTCTATCCAGGTGAGGTGCAACGTTTTTCGGCCCCACTAGGGCCACAACGCGTTACACCCGAGGATCTATGCTCGCGGGAAGATGGACGCGCGTATCTGGTTGACCGGCGAGGGCGGCGAGCCAAGATCGGTGGCGCTCTCGGCGGAGCGCACCGTGGTCGGCCGCGACCCCGCGGCCGAGATCCACATCGATGACGAGGCCGTTTCCTGGAACCACCTCGAGATCGAGAACCGCGGCGGCGTGCTGATGGCGACCGACCTCGACAGCCGTAACGGCACGGCGCTCAACGGCGAACCGCTGGAGCGGCCGCGGCGCCTGCGCGACGGCGACACGCTGATCGTCGGCGGCCACCGGCTCGAAGTCTCCGATCCGATTCCGGGGCGAGCCGGTGGCACCGTGGCGGCCAGCGATCCCGGCGTGGCGTTGACCGAAGAGGAGCGGGCCACCGCGGCGGCGCTGGTCGCGCCCTACCGCAGCGAGGGGGCCTTCGCCGGCCGTCCCGCCACCCGGGCCGAGATCGCCGGGGTGCTGCACGTCAGCGAGCGCACGGCGCAGCGCCGCCTTGACGCGCTTGCCGCCAAGCTCGAGGTCCCCGGCGAGTCGGGGCGCGATCGCCCCCGCCTGATCGCCGCCCGCGTCATCGAGCTCGGTCTCGACCGCTGACCCGGACCGGGCCAAAACCGGCCCGATAGGTGACGCCGGCGTCATTGGCGCGCACGCCCCCCGAGCGGAGGATCCGTTGTGCAAATGCAACCGACCCGAAAAGGGGAGTCCGATGTTCAACCGTTCGATCAAGTTCCTGCTCACCGTCCTTGCCCTGGCCCTGATGCCGGTCGCCGGCGCCTCCGCTGCCAGCCACTCAGGCGCAGTCGTCTTCTCACGGGCGATCGTCAGCGTCGAAGAAGAGAAAGGCGCCAAAGTCGAAAAAACCGAGGGTGGCCTCTACGCGGCACGCGACGGTCGCCTCAACCAGCTCACCGAAGACCCGACCGACAGCGAACCCGACTTCTCTGCCGACGGGCGCAAGATTGCCTTCGTCCGCGGTGGTGACGTCTGGGCGATGCGGGCGGACGGGACCGGCCAGCACAAGCTGACATCCGGGCCCGAGGCCGACAGCCGGCCGCAGTTCGACCCGGAAGGCCATTACGTCGTCTTTGCGCGGGCCGCGACCACAGGCGGTTCACGTGACCTCTACCGAGTCAACCTCGGCGGCAGCGCTCGCCCGCTGGTCACCAGCGCCGGCGACGAGCACGAAGCGTCGTTCTCGCCCGATGGCAAGACGATCGTCTTCGTCCGCAGCATCGCCGAGACCGGGGGCGGATTCGCCGATGACGTCTACTCGGTGCGCCCGTCCGGCGCCGGCCTGGCGCGCCTCAGCAAGACCGGCCACATCGACGAGTTCTCGCCCCGTTACTTCAAGGGCGGCATCGTCTTCAGCCGCGGCCAGAGCGGCGAAGGCCCGGGCGCCTATGCCGACATCTTCACCATGCGCCGCAACGGCACCAAAGTGAAGGTCCTGGTCGCCGGTGCCGGCTCGTCCTTCGTCGAAGACGTCGCCCCGGCGGCCCAGATGCTGCTCTTCCGCCGCGACCAAGGCCTCTGGGTGAAGAAGATCGGCCCCGGCCGCGCCCACAAGCTGAGCGAGGTCGCCGACAACTCCGCGACCAACTCGGTCTTCTCCTCCGATGGGCGCAAGGTCGCCGCGTTCATCGCCACCGACGAAGCCGAGACGCTCTCGGCGATCGACGTTGCCAGCCGCCGCAGCTCGCAGCTCGCCTCGGGCTTCGCGCTGGAAAGCGGCTCGACCGCGACGACGATTGGGTCGGTGATTACCTGGCAGCCGGTGCGGCGTTAGGACTCCCCCCGGCTCCAGCTCGAAGGGCTCGCTCCTCACGGGGCGGGCCCTTCGTCGTTTTGCGGCGGTATAACCGCCGCGTGGGAGAACCCTCGATTGGATCGACGCTCGCCGGCTACCGGATCGACGCCCTGATCGCCCGTGGTGGCATGGGCGTCGTCTACCGGGCGACGCAGCTGGCGCTGGACCGGCCGGTGGCGCTCAAGGTAATTGCCGGCGAGCTGGCCGGAGACGAGAAATTCCGCCGCCGCTTCCTCAGCGAGTCGCGCCTCGCCGCCCAGCTGGAGCATCCCGCCGTGGTCCCGGTCTACGACGCCCGCGAGGACGACGGCGAGCTGATCGTGGCGATGCGCCTGATCGAAGGTGGCGACCTGCGCCAGCTGATCGACCGCGAGGGGCCACTCGAGCCGGGCCGGGCGATTCACCTGCTTGCCCAGGTCGCGGAAGCGCTCGATGCCGCGCACGCCGCCGGCATCGTCCACCGCGACGTCAAGCCCCACAACATCCTGGTCGAAGGCGAGCGCGCCTTCCTCTCGGACTTCGGCCTCGCCAAGGCCTACGCGGAGACCGGGTCGGGCAGCGGCGCCTCGGTCGTCGGCACGGTCGAATACATGGCGCCGGAGCAGTGGCGCGGCGAGCGGGTTGGGCCCGAGGCCGACATCTACGCGCTCGGTTGCGTCCTCTACGAGGCGCTGACCGGGATCGTCCCCTACGCCCGCAAGGAGGCCGACACCGAGCCGGAGGTCCCAAAGGGGATCGACACCGTGATCGAGCGGGCGGTCTCGAAGGACCCAAGCGACCGCTACCGCTCCGCCGGTGCCCTGCTCGCTGCCGCCGGCGAGCGCGAGGGCGCAACGCCGGCCGCGACCCGCGTGCTCTCGGCCCGCGACGAGCAGCCGACGCGCCGCATCGATGACTCGCCAAAGCGCCGTCGGCGCCTGAGCGTCAAAGCGAGGCAGTGGCTGGGCGCGGGGATCGCGCTTGCCGCCGGCGCGGTTGCGCTGGCCTTCCTGATCTTTGGCGGCAACAACGTCTCGGTCTCGGCCCCGATCGCGGTGGGCAAGGGCCCACTGCGCCTCGCCACGGGGGAGGGAGCGGTCTGGGTGACCAGCGGGCGCGACGGCACCCTGACCCAGATCGACCCGCAGGAGCAGGCGGTTGTGGGCAAGCCCGAGCAACTGGGCATTGGCGTCTCTGGCGTCGCGGTCGGTGCCGGCTCGGTCTGGGTGTCCGATTCGCGCCGCGGCGAGGTCCTCCGGGTCGATCCCGGTAGCGGCAGCGTGCTCGACCGGGTCGCAGTCGGCGGCAGCCCTGGGCCGCTTGCCTTTGGTGGCGGTCGCGTCTGGGTTGCCGACGAAAAAGGCGCGGGGGTGACTGCGATCAACGCGCGCGGTGCCCGTATCGCCAAGCGCGGCCTCGCGCCGCAGGCCGCTCCGCTGCGGCTCGCTGTCGGCGCCGGCGGCCTCTGGGTCAGCAGCGCCACGACCGCGACGGTGCGCCGCATCGACCTCGGCACGATGTCGGTCGGCCAGTCGATCCTCGCCGGGCGCGGTCCCGCCGGCATCACCGTCGGCAACGGCCTCGTTTGGGTCGCCAACAGCCGCTCGACCACCGTCACCCGGGTTGACCCGGCGACGCACTCGATCCTCGGCGATCCGATCGAGGTCGGTGAACGGCCGGGCGGGATCGACGCCGGCACCAGCGCCATCTGGGTCGCCAGCGCCGCCGATGACTCGGTCAGCCGCATCGACCTCTCCAGCGCCGAGGTGATCGGCGGCCCGATCGGCGTCGGCGACGATCCCGGCGCCGTAGTAGTCGGTGAAGAAGCCGTCTGGGTAGCTAATAACGGCGACGGCACAGTGACTCGAATCGAACCGTAGGCCGAGACCGGCAGGGGTGGAGCGTCTTGCACTTTTTCGTCGTGAGCTCGAGGCGCCAGCCCTATGACTCTCCACCGAAAAAGTTAAGCGGAACCCCTGCCGGTCTCGGCCCCCGAATAGGATCGAGTCAGTGAGCCGCGACCTCGACCAGCTCTGCATCAACACGATCCGCACCCTCTCGATCGACGCGATCCAGAAGGCCAACTCGGGCCACCCCGGCACGCCGATGGCGCTGGCCCCGCTCGCCTACACGCTCTGGCAGCGTTTCCTGCGCTTCGACCCCGCCGACCCGATCTGGCCCGGCCGCGACCGCTTCGTCCTCTCCGCCGGCCACGCCTCGATGCTGCTCTACTCGCTGCTCCACCTGGCCGGGGTCAAGGCGGTCGATCCCGACTACGAGGTCGTCGGCGACCCGGCCGTCTCGCTCGCCGACATCGAGAGCTTCCGCCAGCTCGACTCGCGCGCTCCCGGCCACCCCGAGTACCGCTGGACCTCCGGCGTCGAGACGACCACCGGCCCGCTCGGCCAGGGCGTCGCCACCTCGGTCGGCATGGCGATCGCCGGCAAGTGGCAGGGCGCTCGCTACAACCGCCCCGGCTTCGAGCTCTTCGACTTCGACGTCTACGTGATCGCCGGCGACGGCTGCCTGATGGAGGGCGTCTCCAACGAAGCCGCCTCGATCGCCGGCCACCTCGAGCTCGACAACCTCTGCTGGGTCTACGACAACAACCACATCACGATCGACGGCAAGACCCACCTCGCCTACGACGACGACGTCGCCGCCCGCTTCATGGGCTACGGCTGGAACGTCACCCGCGTCGGCGACGCCAACGACACCGACCTGATCGCCACCGCCTTCGAGGAGTTCAAAGGGGAGGAGGGGCGGCCGACGCTGATCATCGTCGACAGCCACATCGGCTACGGCTCGCCGCACAAGGTCGACACCTCAGCCGCCCACGGCGAACCCCTGGGGGAGGAGGAGGTGCGCGAGACCAAGCGCGCCTACGGCTGGCCCGAGGACGCCCAGTTCCTCGTCCCCGACGAGGTGCGCGAGCATTTTGCCGCCGGGATCGGCAAGCGGGGCGCCGAGCTCAGCGCGGCCTGGAATGAGCTGCTGGGGAGCTACGCGGACGAGAGCGGCGACCTCGCCGCCGAGATCGAGGCGCAGCAAAGGCGCGAGCTGCCGGCTGGCTGGGATGCCGACATCCCCAGCTTCGAGGCCGACGAGAAGGGGATCGCCACCCGCAAGGCTTCGCAGCAGGTCGAGAACGCGATCGCCGCCCGTCTGCCCTGGCTGCTCGCCGGCTCCGCCGACCTCACCGACTCGACCTCGGTGCGGCTCGAGTTCGACGGCGCCGAGGACTTCGAGCCCGGCGCTTATGCCGGTCGCCAGCTCCACTTCGGCATCCGCGAGCACGAGTCGGCGGCGATCTCCAACGGCCTCTCGCTCACCAAGCTGCGCCCGCTCTGGTCGACCTACCTGACCTTCTCCGACTACGCCCGGCCGGCGATCCGCCTCTCGGCATTGATGGAGCTGCCGGTGATCCACCTCTTCACCCACGACTCGATCGGCCTCGGCGAGGACGGCCCGACCCACCAGCCGGTCGAGCAGCTCGCCTCGCTGCGGGCGATCCCCGGCCTCGACGTGATCCGCCCCGCCGACGCCAACGAGGTCGCCGAGGCCTGGCGGGCAGCGATCGACCGCACGCACCAGCCGGTCGCCCTGATTCTCACCCGCCAGAACGTGCCGGTCTTCGACCGCTCCAAGTACGCCTCGGCCGAGGGCCTGCACCGCGGGGGGTATGTGCTCGCCGACCCCATCACCGACGGAGTCGATGATGGGGCGCCCGAGGTGATCCTGATCGCCACTGGCAGCGAGGTGGCGCTGGCCCTCTCGGCGCACGAGGAGCTGCTCGCCGAGGGGATCCGCTCGCGTGTGGTCAGCATGCCCTGCTGCGAGCTCTTCGACCGCCAGGACGAGTCCTACCGCGACGAGGTCCTGCCGCCAAACGTCACCGCGCGGGTCTCGGTCGAGGAGGCCTCGACGCTGGGCTGGGATCGCTACGTTGGGTCTGACGGCGTCAAGGTCGGGATGCACACCTTTGGCACCTCGGCGCCGCTGAAGGACGTTCAAACCAAGTTCGGTTTCACCCCCGACAAGGTGGCCGAAGCCGCAAAGGAGCTGCTCTCATGAAGCCGACCGCGAAGCTGCACGACATTGGCCAGAGTCTCTGGCTCGACAACATCACCCGCACGATGCTGGCCGACGGCACCCTGCAGGGCTACATCGAGGAGCTCTCGGTCACCGGCCTCACCTCCAATCCGACGATCTTCGACAAGGCGATCTCTGGTGGCAATGCCTACGACGAGCAGATTGCCGAGCTCAGCGCCAGCGCCGTAACCGAGGAGGGAATTGGCGCGACTCCGACCGAGCGGATCTTCTTCGAGCTGGCCCTTGCCGACCTGCGCGATGCGACCAACCTCTTCAAGGGTGTCCACGAGCGCACCGGCGGCCTCGACGGCTACTGCTCGCTCGAGGTCTCGCCGCTGATCGCCGACGACGCCGAGGCGACGATCGAGGAGGCCGCCGAACTGCACGCCAAGGCGGAGCGCGACAACCTCTTCATCAAGATCCCCGGCACCGAGGCCGGCCTGACGGCGATCGAGGAGTCGATCTTCGCCGGCATCCCGATCAACGTCACGCTGCTCTTCGACGCGGAGCAATACCTCGCCGCGGCCGATGCCTACATGAAGGGAATCGAGCGGCGGATCGAGGCCGGGCTCAGCGCCGACATCGCCTCGGTCGCCTCGATCTTCATGAGCCGCTGGGACGTCGCCGTCTCCGGCGAAGTGCCCGACGAGCTGCACAACCGCCTCGGCCTGGCGATCGGCTTCCAGGCCTACCGCGCCTACCGCGAGCTGCTCGACTCACCCCGGGCTCAGCGCCTGATGAACGAGGGTGCCCGGCCGCAGCGCCTGCTCTGGGCCAGCACCGGGACTAAGGACCCGAACGCCTCCGACACCCTCTACATCGAGGGCTTCGCCTCGCCCTTCACGGTCAACACGATGCCCGAGCCGACCCTGCACGCCTTTGCCGAGCACGGCGAGGTCGGCGATCTGGTTCCCGCCGACGGCGGCGACTGCGAGCAGGTGCTGGCGCAATTCGGCGATGCCGGCATCGATGTCGACGCGCTTGCCAAGCGGCTGCAGGAGGAGGGCAAGGATGCCTTCGCCAAGTCGTGGGACGAGATGCTGAAGACGATCGAGTCGCAGGCCGGGGCACGCGCGTGAAAACCCGTTCCGCTGTTCCTTTGCCGCGAATAGAGACGGAAAGGAACAGCGGTGAGTGAGTTGCGGAAACGGCCGGCCTGGCAGGCGCTGGAGAACCACTTCGCCGAGATCGAGGGCACCCACCTGCGCGACCTCTTCGCTGCCGATCCGGCGCGCGGCGAACGCCTCATCGCCGACGGCGCCGGCCTCCACCTCGACTTCTCCAAGAACCGCATCACCGACGAGACGGTGATGCTGCTTGGCGCAGCTGGCCAAGGAGTGCGGCGTCGAGGAGCGGCGCGAAGCGATGTTCGCCGGCGAGCACATCAACGTCTCCGAGGACCGCGCCGTCCTCCACGTGGCGCTGCGCATGCCGCGCGGGCGCTCGCTCGTCGTCGACGGCGTCGACGTGGTCAAAGAGGTGCACGAGACGCTCGACCGCATGGCCGCCTTCGTCGAGCGCGTCCACACGGGCGAGTGGCGGGGCCACACCGGCAAGCCGATCCGCAACGTGGTCAACGTCGGCATCGGCGGCTCCGACCTCGGCCCGGTGATGGCCTACGAGGCGCTGCGCCATTACTCGCGGCGCGAGCTGACCTTCCGCTTCGTCTCCAACGTCGACGGCACCGACTTCGCCGAGTCGACCCGCGACCTCGATCCCGAGGAGACGCTCTTCGTGATCTCCTCGAAGACCTTCACCACGCTGGAGACGATGACCAACGCCCGCAGCGCCCGCGAGTGGTCGCTGGCCGGCCTCGGTGGCGACGAGTCCGCCGTCGCCAAGCACTTCGTCGCCGTCTCGACCAACGCCGAGGAGGTCTCGAAGTTCGGCATCGACACCGCCAACATGTTCGGCTTCTGGGAGTGGGTGGGCGGTCGCTACTCGATGGACTCGGCGATCGGCCTCTCGACCATGCTGGCGATCGGCCCCGCGCGCTTCGCGGAGATGCTGGCCGGCTTCCACGCCATGGACGAGCACTTCCGCGAGGCGCCGCTGGCCGAGAACCTGCCGGCCCTGATGGGGCTGCTCAGCGTCTGGTACGGCGACTTCTTCGGCGCCCAGACCTGCGGCGTCTTCCCCTACGACCAGTACCTGCACCGCTTTCCCGCCTACCTGCAGCAGTTGACGATGGAGTCCAACGGCAAGCACGTCACGCTGGACGGAGCTCATGTCGACTACGACACCGGCGCGATCTTCTGGGGCGAGCCGGGGACCAACGGCCAGCACTCCTTCTACCAGCTGATCCACCAGGGCACGCGCTTGATCCCCTGCGATTTCATCGGCTTCTTCCAAACGAACAACCCGCTCGGCAATCACCACGACCTGCTGATGTCGAACGTCTTCGCCCAGAGCGAGGCGCTGGCCTTCGGCAAGACGCCGGAGCAGGTCCGTGCCGAGGGTACGGCGGAGAACGTCGTCCCGCACCGGGTGATGGAGGGCAACCGCCCCTCCAACACGATCCTCACCGAGCGGCTCGACCCGCACACGCTCGGCACCCTGGTCGCCCTCTACGAGCACAGCGTCTTCACCCAGGGGGCGATCTGGGGCATCGACTCCTTTGATCAGTGGGGGGTCGAGCTGGGCAAGGCGCTCGCCGTCGCGATCATTCCCGAGCTCGAAGCCGACGAGGAGCCGAAGCTCCGCCACGACAGCTCGACCAACGCGCTGATCCGGCGCTACCGCAGCGCCCGCCGCGGAGAGTAGGCTCGCCCACATGCTCTCGCTCGACCCGCTCCCACTGGCGGCGTCGGCATCCAATCTGCTCGCCGCCCGCGAGCAGATGGCCTTCACCCTCGGCTTCCACATCGTTCTCTCCTGCCTCGGCGTCGCCCTGCCGGCGACGATCCTGGTCGCCAACTACCTCGGCCTCAAGCGCGGCGACGACGCGGCGATGGAGCTGGCGCGGCGCTGGTCGAAGGCGATGGCGGTGACCTTCGCGGTCGGCGCCGTCACCGGCACCGTGCTCAGCTTCGAGTTCGGTCTGCTCTGGCCGCACTTCATGGACCGCTTCGGCGCCGCCTTCGGCATCGCCTTCGCGATCGAGGGGATCTTCTTCTTCGTCGAGGCGATCTTCCTGGCGATCTACATCTACGGCTGGAAGCGACTCTCCGGCTGGGCCCACTTCTGGTCGGGGGTGCCGATGGTGATCACCGGCATCGGTGGCGCCTTCGCGGTCGTCGCCGCCAACTCCTGGATGAACCAGCCGCAGGGCTTCACCCTCGACGCGGCGGGCAAGGTCGTCGACACCAACCCGGCGCAGGTGCTCTTCAACCCGGCCACCGGCTACGAGGTGCCGCACATGATCCTCGCCGCCTACATGGTCACCGGCTTCCTCGTCGCCTCGATCTACGCCGTCGGCATGCTCAAGGGCCGCCGCGACCGCCTGCACCGGCTCGGCCTGCTGATCCCGCTGACGATCGCCTGCATCGCGACGCCGATCCAGCTTTTCGTCGGCGACACCGCGGCGCGCGAAGTCGCCGACCACCAGCCGGCCAAGTTCGCCGGCTTCGAGTGCATCCAGGAGACCGGCACCCACCAGACCGAGTACCTCGGCGGCATCTGCACCGACGACGGGGTCAAGGGGGCGATCCCGATTCCCGACCTCGACTCGTTCCTGGTTGGCTTCAGCGCCGACACCAAGGTGATCGGGCTCGAGGACATCCCGCCGGACCAGCGCCCGCCCGCCAACACCCTGCTGCACCTCGCTTTCGACGCGATGGTCGGCATCGGTACCGCCCTGCTCGGGCTCGGGGCCTGGCTCGCCTTCGTCTGGTGGCGCCGCCGCGAGATCCCGCGCACGCCCTGGTTCCTGCGCGCGGTAGCGGTCTCCGGGGTGGGGGCGGTCCTCGCCCTCTGGTGCGGCTGGATCGTCACCGAGGTCGGTCGCCAGCCCTGGATCGTGCAGGGCTACATGCGCACCTCCGAAGCCGTGACCGAGGCCGACGGGCTCTGGTTCAGCTTCGCCCTGGTGCTGCTGGTCTACGCGGCGATCGGCACGATCGCGATCATGATCCTGCGCTCGATGTCGCGCCGCTGGCGCGAGGGGGGCGCGGAGCCAGAGGGCACGCCCTACGCGCCGCCGACGGAGGCCGAAGCATGAAGCGGAACCACTCGTTCCCCTGTTCCTTTGCCTCGCATGCCCGGGCAAAGGAACAGGGGAGGAGCGGCTCGTGACCCGCGCCGACATCTGCTCCGCGATCCTCTGGCTCGGGGCGACGTTCTACGCCCTCTTCGGCGGCGCCGACTTCGGCGGCGGCTTCTGGGACCTGGTCGCCGGCGGGGCCAAGCGCGGCGAGCGGCCGCGGGCCGTGATCCAGCAATCGCTGACCCCGGTCTGGGAGGCCAACCACGTCTGGCTGATCTTCATCCTGGTCGTCCTCTGGACCGCCTTTCCACCCGCTTTCAGCGCGGTGATGACGACGCTCTACGTGCCGATCGCGCTGGCCGCGCTCGGCATCGTCCTGCGCGGCTCGGGGTTCGCTTTCCGCAAGTCGATCGAGGGGCTCTCCGGTCGCCGCGCCGCCGGTGCCACCTTCGCGATCTCCTCGCTGCTCACCCCCTTCTTCATGGGCACGGTCGTCGGCGCCGTTGCCGACGGCAACGTGCCGGCCGACGGCAACGGCGCCGCCTTCTCGAGCTGGCTGCAGCCGCTGCCCCTGCTGACCGGGGCGATGTTCGTCGCCAGCGGCGCCTACCTGGCGGCGGTCTTCCTGATCGGCGACGCGGCCCGCAGGGGCGACGACGAGATGCAGCGCTACTTCGCCCGCCGCGCCCTCGCTGCCGCAGCGTTCGCCGGCGCCGCCGCTGTCTTCGGCCTGGTCGAGCTGCACGCCGAAACCCGCTACGTCTTCGACCGGCTGATCGACCAGGGCCTACCACTGGTGATCCTCTCCGCCATTTGCGGACTGGGCGTATTCGCGATCCTGCTGAGGATGGCCCGCCGCCCCGGCGCACCGCCCTGGCCGCTGCGCCCACTGGCCGGCGGGGCGGTGATCGCGGTGATCTGGGGCTGGGGCGTGGCCCAGTTCCCCTACCTGCTGCCGACCTCGCTGACGATCTCCGAGGCGGCGGCGCCAACCGACACCCTGACCTCGGTGATCATCGTCTTCCTCTTCGCCGGGGTCATCGTTTTGCCGGCGCTCGGCCTGCTCTACTGGCTCTCCCAGAGGGAGCTGCTCAGTGAGTGAAGCTGAGGCGATCCGCGCCGTCCTTTTCGACATCGACGGCACGATCCTGGTCACCGGCGGTGCCGGCGGCATCGCCTGGCAGCGCGCCTTCGAGGAACTGCACGGGGTCGAGGCCAACGTCGCCGAGCACACCGATGCCGGCATGACCGACCCCGAGATCGCCGCGATCATCTTCCGCGAGGTGATCGGCCGTGAGGGCACGCAGGAAGAGCGCTCGAAAGCGATCGGCTCCTACCTCAAGCACCTCCCCGACACGGTCGCCGAGTCGCCCGGCTACCGGGTCATGCCCGGGGTCGAGGAGCTGCTCGACCGCCTCATCGACGGCGGCACGCTGCTCGGCCTGGTCACCGGCAACATCGAGGCGGCTGCCCACATCAAGCTCGCCCGCGCCCGCCTCAACCGCTTCTTCAGCTTCGGCGGCTACGGCTCCGACTCGGCCGATCGCACCGAGCTGACCAAGGCCGCCCTCAGCCGCGGCTCACTGGTCTCGGGCGGCGCGCTCAGTGACGGTTCCTGCATCGCCATCGGCGACACCCCCCGCGACGTCGTCGCCGGCCACGGCGCCGGCATCAAGGTCGTCGGCGTGGCGACCGGCAGCTACTCGGTCGAGCAGTTGGATGGCGCTGGCGCCGACTGGGCGCTGGCCACGGTCGAGTCCGGCTTTCCTGCGTAGCTCAAGCCAGGCTGCAGCGAGCCTGGTAAATCGAGGTAAAGCCGGAGAGGAAGCCGTTGCGGGCGGCGCGCAAATAGAGGCGCCAGACCCGGACCCGTTCCGGTCCCGCGAGGCGGATCGCCTGGTCGAGGTTGTCGTCGAGGTTTTTGGCCCAGTGGCGCAGGGTCTCGGCGTAGTCGAGCGCAAAGTCCTCGACATGGTGAGTGACGAAACCGGCCCGTTCGAGCGCCATCAGGTTGCGTGAGAGGTGCAGGGGGGCGGCGTCGGGGAAGACGTAGCGCTCCGAGAACGCACCCGCCTCGGCGTCGGTGTGGCGCAAGCGGGTGATGCCGTGATTGAGCAGCTGTCCGCCCGGCCCGAGCAGGTCGGCGAGGGTCTGGGCGTAGACGTCGATCTGTGAGGCGCCGACGTGCTCGACCATGCCGATGCTGGCGATCGCGTCGAAGCGCTCGCCGGCGAGGTCGCGGTAGTCCATGACGTGGATCTCGACCCGGTCGGCGACCCCGGCCTCCTCGGCCCGTTGGCGCGCCTTCTCGGCCTGCGGGGCGGAGAGGGTGATGCCGACCACGCTGGCCCCGTGCTTGGTCGCCGCCCAGAGCGGGAAGCCTCCCCAGCCGCAGCCGACGTCGAGCACGCGATCGCCCTCCTTCAGCGCCAGCTTGCGGGCGACCGTCTCCAGCTTCTCTTCCTGCGCCTGCTTCAGAGTCGTCGCACCGCGCGAGAAGATCGCGCAGCTGTAGACCATCGTCTCGCCGAGGAAGAGCTCGAAGAAATCGTTGGAGACGTCGTAGTGGTGGCGCACGGCGCGCGCGTCGCGCTCCTTGCTGTGGCGCTTGCCGCTGGGGCGCAGCTCGGCCTGGGGCCGGGGCGGCGGCTTCGTGATCCCGGCCGCCCGCACCGCACCCAGCAGCAATGCGCGCTTGTCAGCGCCCTCCAGCGCCGGCGGCTGCCACTCGTCGAGCAGGGCGATCACGGCGTCCATGTCGTCGACCTCGATCTCGCCGCTGACGTAGGCGCGGCCGAGGCCGAGCTGCCCCGGCGCTCGCAGCAGATGGGCGGCGGCGCGGGGGGAGCGCACGTAGAAGGTCGGCCCGTCGCCCTCGGTCGAGGACAGCCGGGTCCCATCCCAGAACTCGACGCTGAAGGGTCGCTTCGGGATACGCGCCTCGATCTCGCGGCGCAGGGGAGCGGTGCTGGAGAAAGCCAAGGCGCCACGACTTTACCTTTCCCGTGGACCCCAGCCCGTATGATCGCCACTCCGAATGGAAAGCAGCGGCGTTCTTCCCTCAGATATTCAGCCGGTCGCCAACGAGACCCGCGATCGCATCATCACCGGCCTGGTCACGCTGGTGCCCTTCGTCGCGCTCGGGCTCGCCGGCTGGCAGGTCTGGGGCAAGGCCCTGCACTGGAGCGACGTCTTCCTCTTCCTCGGTATGTACCTGTTCACGGGGCTGGGGATCACGGTCGGCTTCCACCGCCACCTCACCCACCGCAGCTTCAAGGCGAAGAAGTGGCTGCACGGTTTGCTGGCGATTCTCGGCTCGGCGGCGATCGAGGGACCGGTGATCTCCTGGGTTGCCGACCACCGCAAGCACCACGCCTTCTCCGACGAAGAGGGGGACCCACACAGTCCCCACGTCGATCACGGCCACGGCTGGAGCGGAGCGATGCGCGGCCTCTTCCACGCCCACATGGGCTGGCTCTTCATCCACACCCAGCGCGGCAACAAGGAGCGCTTCGCGCCGGACCTGATCAAAGACCCGACGATCAACTGGGTCGACCGTACTTTCCTCTACTGGGCGATCGGTGGGCTGATGCTGCCCTTCGCGCTCGGCTGGGTGATCGGCGGCACGCTCCTCGCCGGGCTCACCGGCCTGCTCTGGGGCGGCCTCGTCCGCGTCTTCGTCCTGCACCACTTTACTTACAGCATCAACTCGCTCTGCCACGTCTTCGGCAACCGCGACTTCGAGACCACGGACGAGTCGCGCAACCTGGCGCTGATCGCGATCCCGACCTTCGGCGAGGCCTGGCACAACAACCACCACGCCTTCCCCACCTCCGCCACCCACGGCCTCGGCCGCTGGCAGCTCGACCTCTCCGCCGTCGTCATCGACTCGCTGGAGAAGGTCGGTCTTGTCTGGGACGTAGTGCGGGTATCGCCAGAGCGCATGGCGTCTAAGGCTGCCTGACCGGCGCATAGCGGCGTCCTCGGTCGCTCGCGTGCAGAGCACGCCACGCTCCCTGCGTCCTTGATCTGCTTGATCAGGCAGCCTTAGGGGACTTCGTCACTTTCGTACCAGTCGAGCCAGGCATTGCATGCTTGGCTGAGCGGCACGGTGCGGTGCGATGCGGCCCGTACGGCGACCAGCTCGCCGAGCTCTGCCCTGCCGGAGTAGCCACTCAGCTCTTGCAGGGTGGTCGGCTCTGGTGCGGTGACGGTGAAGTGCACCGGGCCACCGTCGCTTTCTACTGTCCCGGCCGGCCAGAACTGGCCGTTGCTGGCGAGGCTGATCGTGCTCGGGCGTTGGCCGTCTTGTGCCGCTGTCAGCGGCTGCTTGAAACCAGGCGCGCTGAGGGTCAGCTCAAAGGGCGAGAAGTACTGGAGCGAGAGCCGCCAGCGCCCCCGCGGCAGGTCCAGCGCCTGCGTTGCTCGCTCGCCGTTCTGCAGGGTTGAGTCCGGGCTCCAGCTGGCCTTCGACCCGATCGTCGTCTCGGGGAAGAGGCCCGCACGGCCAGGGTTGGCGGTGAGGATGCCGAGCTCAGGGGAGGCGCAATTCACTTTCGCGCCCGCCTCGGTGCCCTCGAGCAGTACGTGCCTGTCCTCCGGTGTGGGACCGACTCGCCTCCAGAGCACGTAGGAGGGAGTTTCGGCGACGCGGCGGAAGTTGGGCGGGGCTTCGCTGTTCCAGGCGGCGCGGCCCGTGACCAGGTAAGGAAAGCGATCGAGCGTGCCCTTGGAGAAGGAGTCGAAGTCAATCGGGCTGTAGGCGTCGCCGGTGTCGAACGGCTTTTCCGGGTTGGGGGAGACGTCGGCGTCGGGGAACTCGACCAGCGGCACGTGTGTGTCGGCCCCCATCAGCTCGTAAGCGGCGTAGCGGTCCTGGCCGGCGTAGAGCACCGGTTCGCCGCGCAGAACCGGCATGAACACCTGTAGCTCGGATCCGTGCCCAGGCGGCCCAATTGGGGCGTCGCGCAGGACCAACAGGCTCGAGTAGACGGCGCCGGCGACGAAGACCACCGCCAGGGCGACCCAGGCCAGCCGCGCGCTGCTGCGTCGCCCCAACTCGAAGAGCAGCGGCCGGATCGCGATCAGCATTGCCGGCGGGGCGGCGATCATCAGCGCCTTTGCCTGCGAGTACTCGCCGCTGCTCGCCAGCGCCGCGAGGTAGAGGACGGTGCAGGCGAGAAGGGCGACCGGCAGCGCGTAGTTGCGCCGGCGCAGCCACCAGACCCCGCCGAGCAGGACCGCCACCGCCGCGATCGCCGTTGCCAAACCGGTCAGCTGGGCGCCACCGGCGGCACTGAGCCGGTAGTTGGAGGTCGGCCAGATGCCGAGCACCTCGATCGGCGAGACCGGCCCGTAGGTGTTGGTGCCGGCGACCCGGTTGAAGCCGTGGATGAAGGCGTAGGGGCCGACGACGGTGAGCACGGCGAGGGCGCCGAGCACGGCGATGATCAGCAGCGTCGCCGGCTGTCGCAGCGTCGACAGCCACGCCCGTGGCGCCAGCGCCCGGCGCAGCGCCGGCAGGGTGAGGGCCCAGAGGGCGAAGATCGCCACCGGCCAGGCGAGCCCGGCGAAGCTGTAGGAGAAGAAGACCCCCGTCACCAGGATGAGGCCGACGATCGCCGAGCCGAGCGCCGGCGCCCGCTCACCGTTGCCTTGCTGGCGCTCGATGTTGTGGAGGAGGAGGGCGAAGGCGAGGACGAACAGCGCCTCGCCGGTCTCCTTGAAGGCGCCCTGGGCGAAGTAGGAGGCACCGAGGTAGGGGATGGCGACCAGGGCCGCCGCGAACACCCGCCGCGCCGGCCCGAGATCGCCGAGCGCGGCCAGCGTGACCAGCGCGGTGATGATGCCGATCGCGAAGATCTCGCCGACGAAGGCCTGGCCGAGCCCGATGCCCGGCAGCGCCGCGATCGCTGCCGCCAGCGCGTGCGGACCCAGTGGGTAACCGGCTTCGGGCGCCGGGCCGAGGCCGCTGCGCAGCCACTCGGCCCAGGCCAGGTGCAGGCCGAGGTCGTTGTTGAAGCCGACGCCGATGATGCCCCAGCGCCCGCTGACCGCAAACGGGATCGAGAAGAGGAGGGCGACGAGCAGCGCCACCGGCCAGCCCTCGCGCAGCAGCGAAGGGCCGGTCCCGGCCTCGCGCCGCGGCTGCCACCAGAGCAGGGCCGCCGCGGCGATGACGAGGGCGATCAGGCCCAGCGTCGCGGTGGTCGCGTGGCCGGGCGCCCTGGCGAGAAAGCCGGTCGCCGTCAGGACGGCGCCGAAGCCGACCGCAGGCGCCAGCCAGCGCCGCGACTCGCCCCCACCGGTGAGGCCGAGGATTGCGCGCCCGACCAGCAGCGAGGCGCCGCAGATCAGCGCCGCCGAGGCGTAGGTCCCGATCATCAGGGGCGGAAACTATGGCAGCGGGGCCCGGCGGCGCCGCCTCGGCTCAATACTTCTCCGCCGCCCGTTCCAGGGTCGGGCGCAGGTTGTCGCCGCGAAGCGGCTCGTCGTGGCCGGTGCAGACCAGGGTCGGTTCCAGGGCGGCCAGCTTGCGCACCGACTCCTTTGCCTTGGCGTGGTCCCAGGCCCAGGCGGGGTGGGGCACGCTTGCCTCCCCCGCGGGCAGCGGCTTCCCCAGCTTGGTCGAGTCGATCAGGTAGACCGTGTCGCTGACGAGGGCCACGCGGTCGCTCTCGCGCCAGAGCCCGATCAAACCGGGAGCGTGCCCGGGGAAGTGGATGACGCGAAAGCCCGCCACATCGTCACCCTCCGAGACGGTCCCGGCGACCTTCACTGCGCCGCCGTCCCAGCGCCGCAGCAGTATCGGGTAGAGCCAGCGTGCCGGCGCTGGCAGGGCCGAGATATCCATGTAAGGAGCGATTGCGGCGCTGCTTTCGGCGTCGCCCACCTCGTCGGGATGACAGTGGACTGGGGCGCCCAGCGAGGGCGCGGTGCCGCGATGATCGGCGTGGGCGTGGCCAAGCACGATCCGCTTCAGGCCGCCGAGCTGCGTGGACGCAGCACGCGCCTTCTTCACCATCGCCTTGGTGCCGGCATCGAACTGCACCACTCCGTCGCCGTCCTCGAGGAAGTAGATGTTCATCGCCTTGCGCGTATCCCCGCGCAGCAGCCAGACCCCATCGGCGACCTTCTCCATGATGAGATCAGCCTAATGCCCGTTCTCTGGAAAGCCGGAATGGCGATCTTGCTGATCTGCCTGCTCGCCTCGATGGCGATCGCGATCTACCGCTTGACGACGACGCCGACCGAAATCCTCGGCGACGGCTTCCGTGGCCTGCCCGTTCGCGCCCACGACTCCCGTTAGTATCGGCCCTCGTTCAGCGACCGAGCAGAGGAGGCGGCGTGTTCACTCGCATCGTGGTTGGGACCGATGGGTCGGAGACGGCCGCCGAGGCGGTCCGCCAGGCTGTTGATCTCGCCAAGCTCGCCGGTGCGCAGCTCAGCATCGTCAGTGCCTACGCGCCGGTCTCCAAGCGGCAGGTCGAGGGCGAGAAGGAAGGTGCGCCGGCGGACGTCCAGTACGAGATCGGCCCGCGCGAGGACGTCAACCTGGTTCTCGATGCCGCCGCCGCAGCGGCCCGCAAAGAGGGGATCGAGGTGCAGACGCACCCGGTCGAGGGCGACCCCGCCGAGGGGATCCTCAACGTCGCCGAAGAGACCAAAGCCGACCTGATCGTGGTCGGCAACAAGGGCATGACCGGGGCCCGCCGCTTCCTGCTCGGCAGCGTCCCCAACAACGTCTCCCATCACGCTCCCTGCAGCGTGATCATCGTCCGCACTACCTGAGGGCGTCTGGCCGGCGCAGCTCGGCGTCCGCGGTCGCTTGCGTGCGGAGCACGCGGCGCTCCCTGTGTCCTTGATCTGCTTGGCCAGACACCCTCAGGCGGCGCGTTCGGTCGCAGCTGCCGCTAGGTGGCTGGCAAAGTGGCCTCGCCTGCATCGATCAACCCAGCTCCTTGGCGCATTTCAGGCTGGCCAAGGTCGCGTGCGGTGCGGCGCAGGCGCTTCGTCACTGCGTTGACGCGTCCCGGCGTTCGCTTGTTTTTGACTGTACCGCTGGCCAGCACCATCGCGGCGACGGCGGAGACGTGGGCGGCTGACATCGAGGTGCCGACGTAGTTGCTGGGCTCAGCGAAGCGGCTGGTGCTGCCCCCCTTCAGGGTCACCTGGTAGATCGAGCTGGACGAGATCGAGGGGCAGCCGATCAGCGCCGGGCCACCCCCCGGGGCGATCAGGTCGACGTCGCGGCCGCTCAGCGAGTAGGCGCCCAGGCAGCCACCCTCGGTGCTGCCGCCGACGCCGATCACGTGCGGGCCGGTCGCCGGCGCGGAGACGCAGGCCTCCGAGCCGAGGTTGCCAACCGAGGCGACGGTGATGACGCCGTGCTCGTAGGCCTGCCGCAGCGCTTCGTCGACCCCCGGCACTTCGCGCGCGCAGCCGAAGTTGAAGCTCATATTGATCACGTCGGCGCCGTTGGCGACGGCGAAGTGGATGCCCTTGGCGATCTGGTCGGCCCGACCGCGACCCTGGGCGTCGAGCACCCGCACCGGCATCAACTTCGCCCGGTAGGCGAGGCCGGTGAGGCCGATGCCGTTGTTCGTCTTCTCGGCGATCGTGCCGGCTATGTGCGTGCCGTGGCCGTTTTCGTCGAGCGGCAGCCGGTCGCCGTCGACGAAGTCATGGCCTTTGACGAATTGCCCGGAGGTGAAGTCGGGGCTACGGCGGAACTTCTTGCCCTGGGCGCGGTAGGCGATCCCGGTGTCGAGCACGGCGACGGTCACGCCTTCGGCGCCGGGCCGTCCGGCTGCGTCCAGGTGTTCCCAGGCACCGATCGCGTCGATTCCACCGGCCGAGACCGGCACCAGCGGCGTGCCGGTGCCCTCCCAGGGCAGGAAGTTCCACTGCTTCATGACCCAGCCGCCCGGCGGCCCCGGCGGGCCGCTGATCGGCCCCGGATCGTTGGGCGGCGCGCTCTCCGGTTCTTCCTCTCCCGCCGACGCGGTGGCGATGTAGTTGGGGGCCGCGTATTCGACAGCGGGATTGGCTTGCAGCGCTGCCGCCGCCTCACGCACGCTGGTCCGCGGCGGCAGTCCGATGGTTCGTGGGCGCTCGGCGCGGTTGAGCTTGACGATCAAGCGGTGTGGCGCGAAGCCGTGTGCCGCCGAGACGCCAACTGCGGCACGGGCCGGCATCGGCGCCAGCATCAGGGCCGCGAGCAGGGTCGCAGCGGCGGTCGGAAAGCGTCGGTTCATCTTGACTCTGCGCTCGCAATTCCCTGCATTCGAGCGAGCCCTCCCCTAACACGTGCCCGCCGGTGAAGTTGTAGTCCCACATACTCCCCTATGTATGCGGGACAACGCTGCAAAGCCGATCCCCGAGCGAATGATGGCGCTGGCGATCGAACGCGCCCGCGAGGCGGAGCGCCACGGCGACGTCCCGATCGGCGCCGTCGTCGCTCGCGGCGATGAGGTGCTCGCCGCTGCCGGCAACGAGCGCGAGCTGCGCGCCGACCCCACCGCCCACGCCGAGATCCTCGCGATCCGCGCCGCGGCCGAGGCGCTGGGCGGCTGGCGACTGCCCGGCACCACCCTCTACGCGACGCTGGAGCCGTGCTCGATGTGCGCCGGCGCGATCGTCCTCGCCCGCATCCCCAGCGTCGTCTTCGGCGCCTCCGACCCCAAGGCCGGTGCCGCCGGCAGTGTCCTCGATGTGCTCGCCGAGCCGGCCCTCAACCACCGCCCCGAGGTGACCGGCGGCGTGCTCGAAGCCGAGTGCGCCGCCCTCCTGCGCGAGTTCTTCGCCGCACGTCGGGCGGCGCTCTGACGCCCGATTCGTTCCGCTGTTCCTTGGCCCTGCTGTATCTGGCAAAAGAACACCGGAGCCCAGCGGCCTCCTTGCGCTGTTCCTTTGCCCCGATTGGCAGCGATAGGGCGCAGCGGAGCGGATAGCGACGGGGGCACGGTCCGAGAGACGGAATCGACCCCTGAAGCGGAGAGGGTGGGATTCGAACCCACGAGGCGGGTTAACCCCGCCCACGCGATTTCCAATCGCGCTCCTTAAGCCACTCGGACACCTCTCCGTGAGTGAAGCAAGGGTATTGCTTTGCCGCTCCCCGGTGACTAGGCGACAGCGGTCTGCGGAACCGCTTGCGGCGCCGGCAGTGGCAGCACGATCGCCTCGCCCGCACCGGCCGGCATTGCCGGGCGGTGGCCGCGCAGCCGCTCGTGATTGCAGACCACGTAACACCACTCCATCAGCCGCATCCGCGAGGCGGAATCGATTTCGGTGATCGTCGCGCCGACCAGGTGGCGCCCCTCGACCTCGCGGCAGGAGCGCACCTCGACCTGAGCGGCCACCTCGTGCGCGTTGCCGGCAGCGTCCTCGAGCTGGAGCAGGATCGCCGGTTTGTCGCCGACCGCGAGCGGGGCGTCGAGGACAAGGCCGACGCCGGCGGCGCTGGCGTCGATCAGCCGGCCGCTGACGTGGCCGTCGTCGGAGTAGCACTCGGCCGGCGCATCGCCCTCGAAGCGGTAGACGAGCCGCCGTTGCTGGCGGCGGCCGACGGCGAAGAGGGTGCGCAGGATGCGGCGCATCTCGATCAGGCCGAGCAGCGGCACGATCACGGCGGCGATGCCGGGCAGGTCCGGCAGCGGCCCGACCCCGGCGAGGTCGAGCAGGCGCAGCACGGTCCCGGCACCGACCACGACCGCGCAGGCCAGCACCAGGTGTAGCTTGCGCACGGACTCGATTCCGCCGCCGCCGGTGCCCTGCTTCGGCGTCACCTTGAAGGCGGTGTGGCCCGGGCGGAAGATGCAGCGCAGGGCGCGGGTGTAGATCTCCATCGTCAGCAGCTCGTAGTGGGCGGTCTCGCCGATCTTCATGTAGCCGCGGGCAAGGGCGGAGCCGGCGCCGAGGTTGAGCGTCACGTAGGGCAGCCAGAGGGTGGCCAGGGCGACGACGCTGATCTTCATCGGCAGCTCGCCGGTCCACATCACCAGGCCCAGCGTCGCCATCAGCAGCAGTCGCATCGGCGGCGCCAGGTAGGCGAAGAGGCTGGCGAGGTAGGAGAGGCGCTGTAGCGGCTGAAGCTCTTTGGCGCGAAGGGGGGACTCGGGCAGAGTGAAGACGGCGAGGTTGCCGCGCGCCCAGCGGTCGCGCTGCAGCAGGTAGCCGTCGAGGTCGTGCGGGGCGAGGCCCTGGACCAGGACCTCGTCGTGGTAGCGGCTCTTCCAACCGCCCCGCTGCATTCGGATCGTGGTGTGGAAGTCCTCGGCGATCGTCTCGGTTGCGACGCCGCCGATCTCGAGCAGCGCCTGGCGGCGGATCAGCGCCGCCGAGCCGCACCAGTAGGCAGCGCCGTGGCGGTCCTTGCCGGGGCAGACGACGCGGTAGAAGAGCGACTGCTCGTGGCGACCGACGACGTAGTGCTGGACCGAGTCGTGGTTGAAGAAGTCGTGCGGGCTCTGCACCAAGGCCATGCGCTCGTCGTCGAAGTAGCCGACCATCGCGTCGAGCGCGTCCGGCATCGGCACGTGGTCGGCGTCGAGCATCAGCACCAGCTCGCCCTCCGTGCGCGAGAGCGCCGCGTTGATGTTGCCCGCCTTGGCGTGCGAGTTGTCGGGCCGGGTCAGGTAGCGGGCCCCGGCGATCTTCGCCAGCTCCTCCATCTGCGGCCGCCGCCCGTCGTCGAGCAGGTAGGTCGTGTGCGGGTAGGTGAGGGCGCGGCAGCCGGCCAAGGTCGCGGCAACCACCTCGTGCGGCTCGTCATAGGTGCAGACGTAGACATCGACCGTGCGCCCCGGCGTCGTCGCCGGGCGCACCGCGGGCGGCCGCGACCAGGAGAACCAGGCGAGGGTGCCCAGCGCCCAGAGCCCGTAGATCTCGGTAACCAGCAGCATCCCGTAGGCAACCGGGCTGGCCCCTTCGCTACTCCAGCCGATCCGCCAGGCCAGGTAGCCGACCCCCCAGAGCAGGGCGACGATCGCCAGTGACCGCAGCAGCAGTGGATGGCGGTCGAAGAACCGCCCAAGTCGGGTCTGCGCGCTGCTTTCCACGCGGCTGCATCGGCCCAAACTCGCCGGTTCTTGAGTTCAGAACGCCCGCCCAACGCCCCTCTAACGCGCGCGACCGTAAAATCAGCCCTTGACTGAGTCCCGGAGGGGTGCCGGAGTGGTTGAACGGGGCAGTCTCGAAAACTGTTGGCGTCGCAAGGCGCTCGTGGGTTCGAATCCCACCCCCTCCGCTTTCCCTGCCGTCCGTCGCTTAACGATGGCCTAAGCTGCCGAGTCCCTGGGCACCGGCGTGTGTTTGGGAAGATGAGAAGCCTGGGAAATCGGGAACGAGAGGAAGGTATCTGGTGGGGAAGAAGATCTTTGCCGTATTGAGCACCGCCGTGATGACCGTTGCGATGCTGGCTACGCCCTTCGCGCAGGCGGCCGAAGTGACGCGCGAAAGCTACAAAGAAGCGGTCGAGCCGATCTGCAAGACGAACACGGAAGCCAATGAAAAGATCCTCAAGGGCGTCCGCCAGAAGGTGCAAAAAGGCGAACTGAAAGCCGCCGGAACTCAGTTCGAAAAGGCCGGCAAAGCCCTGCACAAGGCGATCATCCAGATCAAGGCCATCCCGCAGCCCACCGCCGACACAGCCAAGCTGGCCAAGTGGCTCAAATACGTCGGCGAAGAGGAAAAGCTCTTCCTCAAAGGCGCCAAGCAGCTCAAGGAAGGCAACAAGCGGGGCGCTCAGGAAACCGTGCTTCGCTTGAACTCGAACGCCAACAAGGCCAATAACCAGGTCATTTCCTTCGAATTCAAATACTGCCGCTTCGAACCCTCGAAGTTCACCTGATCTTGGCTTAGGTCAGCCTGTGACGGCGGCGGCGGGTGCGCCCGTCGCCGTTGCAGCGACCTGTTCGGCGATCCACGGGTAGATCCGGTCTATCCGCGTGAAGATGTCGGGCAGATGCGTGTCGCAATCCGCTGCGCCGAGGCTGGTGATCCCGATCTGCACCGGCGTCCCGTCTTCACGGAAAGCCAGTGCCGGCCCGCCGCTATCGCCATGGCAGGTGCCGATTGAGAAGCCCGGCGGCGTGATCGTGCAGAGCTGCGAGGAGTAGTTGAAGAAGGGGTAGTAGGCGCGGGCGTGATTGCGGCAGTAGAGCCGCGGCTGCACGTAGGTGGCGCCGCGACGCAGGACCGGCGTTCGTTTGAGCTTCTTCAGCGGGCCGCTCAGGCCCCAGCCGGCGATCCAGGTCGGCGTATTGGCGGCGAGCAGCGCTGCGTCTTCCGGCCCGGCGAGGGCGACCGTCGGCACGGAGGTCGGGGTCGCCAGCACCAGCAGCCCGGCATCGCCGTGGACCTTGAAGCGGTTGAAGTTGGGGTAGACGATCGCCCGGCTGACCCGTGACACCTGCCGCAGGGCGGGGTCGCGGATGTCACGGCTGCCGGTGACGACGACGTACTGGCCGACCGGAGTCTTCTTGCCGGTGATGATGTCCTGCACGCAGTGCCCGGCGGTGAGGACGAGGGTGGGGGAGATCACGGTGCCGGTGCAGCTGAACCCTTCGCCTTTCTGATCGGCGGCGAGAATGAATGCGGCCCAGGGCCATTCTTCGTTGAGAGCCGTGGTGCCACCGACGATCGAGGCGCGGGCGCCGCCCGAGGCGGACGCCGGCCCGGCAAGGGCCAGGGACGTGAGCAGCACGCCGAGGACCCCGCAGGCCATCCGCCATCTGCGCACTCGAACTCGCTTCATCGAACCTCTATCGGCAGCATTGTCCAAATCGGTAGCCCCAAATCGTCCGCCAAGGGTCGCCCGGAACCCATTAAGATCGGGCGGCTGCCCAGGTAGCTCAGTTGGTAGAGCACATCCATGGTAAGGAAGGGGTCACGAGTTCGAGCCTCGTCCTGGGCTTTCCTCAAAAACGCTGCTCCCATGAGCCTTCTGGAATGACCAGAAGTCGGAGCGGGCAGCTTTCGAAGCAGAATGGTTGCATTTTGGTTGCGCTGGTCGCTCTTGGGGCAACCTATGATCTCCTCGGCGAGCCGCCGCCGAGGAGATCGAAGCCGTCTTGGACTTTCGGCTTTGGATCCTGCAAGGCCCGCGGGCCTGGATCTCTTGGTTGTGGTCCAGGCGGTCGCCGGTTCGAATCCGGTTAGCCACCCTCCGGGTGGCGTCTCCTGCCCAGTCGATCCGGGGTCGGGCGCTTTGCGCCCTTGACTGGCCCTCTCGCGGCGCTGGTTGGCAGGTAGGGCAGGGGTTGCAAGCGGGCCGGTCTCTGGTCCTAAGAGAGCGACCAAAGACCGGCCAGGTCCACGCTCTACTTCAACTTAACTACCTGAACCATCGGGTAGACCTGCGGGCACGGTTTGACCGTCATCGCTTCTCACCCCCTCCCGCTCGTCAGCGCCCGGCTCTGTACCGGGGCGGGAAGGAAGAGGGTAGGAAGATCCGAAACGTTCCGATTTTCCGGAACGTTTCGGTTCACCGTCCAAGCAAAACGCTTATGCTCGGAGACAACTGAGTGACCGCAACAGACCTGACTAGGAGAGGACTTGAAGCCAGGGGCGCTTAAAAAAGGCCGAAAGCCACGTAAGGCGCGAACGAAACGAGCTAGCGAGGCACCAACTTGGGCAGTCGCCAATCCGATTCGACTTGCCGCTCTAACGCTTCTTCACGAGCGAGCATTAAGCCCCAACGAAATTGCCTCTGAGGTTGGCCTGGACCCGGTAAGGGTCACCGAACAGATGCGCCTGCTCTATGACGCTGGCTGCATCGAATTCGTTGGCCGGAGTGACCCTAGGAGGAGAAATTTCTCCAAAACCGTCTACCGAGCTGTAGCTCGTTCATACGTGAATGACGAGGAGTATCGCTCGATGCCCCTCGAGGAACGAGATGATCTCAACGGTGTTGCTCTCCAATGGATTATCAGCGAGTGCATCGCGTCTCACCGAAGCGGGAAAATGAGCAGAGATGAGAATCTCTGCTTGTTGTCAGATGAACCGAACCTTGATGCGCAGGGTCGCAAGGAGCTCTCACAGCGGCTTCTCTCGACTTGGGCAGCGTCGGATGATTGGGATGACGTGTCCGACACAGTGCAAGAGATCGCTGCCAAGGCCGCTAATCGAATGGCCATATCGGGAGAGAAAGGTTCAACTGTTGTTGTAGCTCTACTGGCCTTTGACCGCGAGCGCTCGCGGGTCGAACGGTCTGAGCCTCAAGGGAAATCTTTCGGAAAAATCTAAACGTTACGCAAACTCAGGTTTGCGTGATCTATACCGATCTGAAACCTTTCACCACTCAAGAACAGAACTGCACTCCGTAAGTGTCGTCAGTTGCCGGAAGGTTCTGTTTTTGAAGGTTCAGTGCCCCGGACGGCACAGGGCAAGGACGGTCCCTTCCACTGGAAATCCGAGTCGGTTCGTCCGGGGCACAAAAATCACATGCGCTTACACAACACTTCCACTCAGCAGCGACGCGCCGCCGCCTGTCTCCCGCACGGGCGGCGGCGTATGCCTGCGCTCCCTCTCCCTTTGCTAGATGGGGACTATGAGGCGCAAAACGACGGAGCCGGGAGCCTTAGACAGGGGGGCGCCCGGCCCGTCGTTAGCGAGACAAAGCAGGCAATTGTCGCCGTTATGCGGGAGCTTGGCCGCCCGGTCACGTCCAGCGAACTTCAGAAGATTTGGGCAGAGCACAAGGCTCTTGAGATTTTCGAGTACCACCTTGTGACGCTTGTTAAGGCGAAGGTCGCGGAGGTGGTCGACGGCCGCGAACTTCATTTCAGGCTTACGGGCTAGAGCAAAGGCCAAGTCACTTAAGGGGTGCCGTTAGCGCTTGCGGAACCCAAGCGCACCGAGCTGCAGGGCTCGGGTAGGGATCAATTCAAACGAAGGGAGAGCGTTCTAGATGGAGGCGAAGACCGAACGTGACGAGTGCAACCACTTAGCGGATTCACACTCATGGAAGGCTGGACTCAGACGTCATGTCGATCGGATGGCTGCCACCGTAGGAATGGTCGGAGTCCTCGTTCTCCTATGTGTTTTCGCCGTGCCCGCCGTGGCCGATCAGGACAGTCAATCGCCGAGCGGGCCTGATCTAGCTGCCGGAGCCGAAGAAGCCGCCGAGCCTCGGAGTCTGGTCGACACGGAAGCGGCCGAAGAGATGCAACTCCGCAATCTTGACCGCGAGGGCGCCAGTGAGCTGGTCGAAAGTGTCTTTGGTCCTGTGCTCGAAAGTGCTGTCGGTCACTTCGACGATCTCCAAGTCGACCACTTCCTTGCCGACAACGTTGCTGTGCTCACTCCGAATCAACCAGAAGCAACGTCCTCTAACGAGTCCGAAGACGACGCTTCCGAAGGCGCGAGCCCCATACTTGTGGATTCGACGCTTCCCTTGCGCACGGAAAACGCCTCAGGGCAAGTTCAGCCGGTCGACCTCGGACTCGAACATCACCAAGGGGAGCTGCAGGCAGCGAACCCGCTGGTCGACGTAGCTATTCCTAACGAACTAGGCGAGGAAATCGAACTCCCTGAATTGGGAATTTCTATTGGTGTGGATGGTGCACCCGAAGAAGTCTCCCCATCCATTGTCGGTGAGAGCATCGCGCTCTATCCCAATGTCTTCGAGGACACCGACTTCGCGGTGACGCCTACCCCGACTGGCGTAGAGATGCTCACTCATCTTAGGAGCGCTAGCTCCGACAACGCAGACCTATACGCTCAACTTGCCCCACGGAGCAGAACTTCGCCTGCTTGACAAAGGCCATGGGGGGGCAGAAATTGCAGTCGGCGAGGAAACGCTTGTTCATATTCCGCCACCGATGGCCATTGATGCCGCTGGCGCGTCCGTGAAAGCCGTACTGGGGGTTTCAGCTGAAAGCACTTTGACGGTCAGCGTGGAGCCTGCTAAAGACGCCACCTATCCAATCTTGGTCGATCCGCTCTTCCAGTCCTACGAATGGAAGACAAAAAACTCCACCACAGGCATCAACTTCAACCCTGAAGAAGAAGAGTGGCGGCAGGACGAGCGTAACAAAATGCCCATGAATGTGCCGGGTCCTCTTGAATGGTATCTGCACAATAAAGTTCCAACTGCCAACTATCCAATCCAGGCAGACTGGCGCGGGTTGTATGTACATGGACATGGGGAACTTCGAGCCGGTGACCATTTCGCGTATATGTACGCCGTTCCGCGCTACTACTCAGATCAGAAAGCATACGGGACCAAGCCGGATAGCTATATCTCCCGTATGGATCTCTCGAATGTCGTCTGGCTCGCCAATAGCAACGGCATGTCTCCCTATGTGACCATGGGGCTGTACGACCCAAACAACGGCTATGTGAGCTACTACAAACATGAGGGACTAAAAGGCCACAGCGTCACCGACATGGGGTTCACCTATCCGTTCGAAAACAAATCAGCGAACACGAGCGTCAAGACGGCCTCTGTTGGATTCGATTCCTACGAACCGGTGTTCGGCATTAATGCACTTTTCGTTGGCACAGCCTCCATTCAACTCACTGAGCCAACCGGAAATCTTCCCGGGCTAACGACCAAAAATACGGCTCCTTGGGTTTACAATACTCCTACCCCGGTCGAATTTACGGCGAGCGACTCTGGGCTTGGCGTGTACTCGGTCACCGCGACGGCGGAGAAAACCTCGGAAGTATTCTGGAAAGCCAGCTACGGCTGCACTGGGGTTCCAGGTAGTGCTTGCCCCCGCACTTGGAAATCCACTGACGTTGGCCATTCGGGGCCAATCTATAAACCAGCTTCCTTGCCAGAGGGGGAAAGCTTTCTCAAAGTCGTCGCCGAAGATCCACTCGGTCAAAAATCGGTAGTCGCCTACACCCCAGTCAAGGTTGACCGCACTAAGCCATCCCTAGCCTTGAGCGGCACGATCACCGAACAAGGCAACCTGGGGGTTTCGCGTCCAATATACGAGCTCGCGATCAATGCCACGGATGGCATAGTGGCAGCACCTCAATCCGGAGTGGTGAAAACCACCATCGAAATCGACGGCAAAGTCGTCAACGAAAGCGCTCCGGGCTGTAGCACGCAGAACTGCTCGGTCTCGAGAAACTGGACGCTCGACGCCGGCCAGTATTCCAGCGGCACACATCTCTTGAAAGTCGTGGCGACCGATGCGGTCGGTATTACGACAACGAAAACCCAAAGTTTCAAATTGCAGCCAACCGCGCCGCCGCAAGTCGAACTAGCTGGGTCGGCCACCCAGCAGGCGACCCTCGGTACGAGCCGGCCTCGTTACGTACTGAAAACCAATGCTTCGACTGAGTCAGGCTTCAACGGAACGCCAGTCACGCCTGCGACCTTCATAACCTCCTTCGGAGGCACGGGCACAGGCAAAGGGCAATTCAACGTTGCTAATGGCAATGCTGTCGATTCCAAAGGAAGCCTCTGGGTGGTCGACTGGGAAGGCGGCCGTGTCGAGCAGTTCAACGCCAAAGGTGAATATGTGAGCCAGTTCGGGGAACCGGGGTCGAATCCCGGCCAGCTCAACCTGCCGTTGGGCCTGGCAATCGACGCGGCTGGAAACTTTTGGGTTACCAGCGGCGACGGGCGCATCCAGGAGTTCAGCCCAGCGGGCAAATTCATCAAACAGTTCGGCAAATCGGGCAGCACGGATGGAGCATTCAAAAACCCATTGGACATTGCGATCGACTCCAAAGGCAATCTCTGGATCTTGGAGAACACACGCGTTCAGGTGCTCGATCAGGAAGGTAAATTCCTGTTCAAATTTGGGACCCAAGGGAAAGAAAACGGCCAGCTCTCGTCCGCGAGCGGGATCGCCATCGCTCCGGACGGGAGTGTCTGGGTGGCCGACACCAACAACAACCGGCTTCAAAAGTTCGACGCCGCAGGTAAATTCCTCGCCGCTTACGGGGAAGAAGGCATTGGTAACGGCAACCTCTCGGGACCTGATGGAATCGACATAGACCAGGCTGGCAATGTCTATGTCGCTGACGGCGTGAACAGGCGGGTCCAGGTGTTCAACGCTGCCGGCCAATACCTCACGCAGTTCGGGTCAATTGGTACTGGCCCGGGACAGTTTGTATTCCCGAGCTACCTGTCGATAGATCCCTCGGGCAATATCTGGATCGATTCGGGCTCCAACAAGATCCAGCGCTGGCGCAGCCCGGTAGCGCCTCCAACCTTCTCTTTCTCGTTCGGCTCGAAAGGCTCTGGTGCCGGGCAGTTCACCACTCCATCCAGCGTCGCTACCGACAGCGCAGGGAACCTCTGGGTGGTCGATCGGGCCAACGCTCGGATCGAGAAGTTCAATGCCGATGGCCAATTCCTGAGCCAGTTTGGCGCCAAAGGCTCGGGAGCGGGCGAGCTTTCGAGCCCCTACGGAATCGCGATCGACCCAAATGCCAATGTCTGGGTCACTGACACCACGAACACGCGCGTGGTCGAGTTCAACAGCAAAGGCGAATTCCTGGCTACCTTCGGCACTAACGTCAACAAAACCAAGGTCGAAGCTGGCGGCACCCAAGCGGAAAAGAACCTCTGCACGGCTGCCTCTAAAAACGTCTGTCAGGCGGGCACGGCGGGCAGTCTCGAAGGCCAGATGAGACAGCCGACCGGAATCACTACGTCGCCCGGTGGCAACCTTTTCGTTGTCGAGAAATTCAATGGTCGGGTGGAGAAGTTCAGTCCCGCGGGAGAAGTCCTTGCCAGCTTCGGCACATTGGGAAGCGGCGAAGGAAAACTGTTGTCCCCAAGCGCCGTCGCGATGTCACCGGATGGTAACTATATTTGGGTCGCTGATTCCGGAGCCAACCGCATCCAAAAGTGGACCTCGGCCTACTCTTTTGTGAAATCCGTGGGCACAGTGGGAGCCTCCGATGGCCAGTTTGAAGAGCCTTACGGGATCTCGATTGATTCCAAAGGGAACGTCTGGGTGGCCGATACCTACCGAAATCGCATTCAAGGATTTAATTCGGACGGAGACTTCCTAACAAAATTCGGCAACACCGGCAACGCTGAAGCGCAGTTGGGTGCTCCTTATTCACTGACAACGGATGCGAGTGGAAACATTTGGGTTGCGGATACCGGTAACAACCGGATCCAGAAGTGGATTCCGCCGACGAGTAAAGCGTCAACAATCACAAGCGAAATCACTATCGACGGCAAAGTCGTCAATACAAAGGTCGGGCGCTGTGGCACCGAAGCCTGCGCCGTTGCCTCGGAATTTGCTCTGGAAAACGCCACATATCTCGGTAAACACACGGTTCAAGTCAAAGCCACTGATGGTCTGGGTCGCTCTACCACCAAAACGCTTGCGCTCGAACTCCAGAAAGATGCAACGAAACCGACCCTCGAAACCAGCGGCGGGCTTGCAGCTGCGCCCGAAGGATGGGTTGAACAAGAGACCTACAACCTGAACGCCACCGCTACCGATGCGGGTTACGGCCTCACTTCGCTAATCGCGACGATCGATGGGAAACAGGTTGCTAGCTGGACCAACTCATGCGTTGATGGCGGCTGTGACGCAACCATCGCAAAAGCTATCGACATGAGTGCCTATTCCGGTGGATCCCATCCGGCTGAAGTCGTAGCCACGGACGGCGCCGGCAACGTGACCAAAAAAACTTGGACCGTCAACGTGGATCCGGAAGGACATATCAGCGTTGAAGAGGCTGCCGACACGTTGGAAGCCCTAGAAGGGACAACGGAAGCGAATCCGATCGGGACCGCCAAAGAAGAAGACCAGTATTACGGCACTGCGGCCGGTCTCGGCCTAGCGCAGACTGAAAATGACATCGTGGTTACAGGCTCGAAAGTACCAACGGTGATTGCCACTGATCCGGCAGAAGGCGTTGAAATGTCCATTTTGCCTGACAACTCCTTCGTCGGGCCATGTGAAACGGAAAGCAGCTCCCCAGAGGAGGAAGAAGAACTCGGGGAGAACAAACCAGAGTCCGAAGCAATTGAACCCTCAGCAACAAGCTGCAGCGAAAACGAAGAAGGGAACTTCGTACTCGAAGACATCGAAATCAGCCCCATGGGAACGGCTCAAACGGCTACCGACAATGATGTTCTCGGTGGTCAAGCAGCAGTTGCAACAAATATAGTGAGCAACGTTGACGCGATCACTCGTCCGCTTTACGAAGGCGTTCTCACCTTTCAGGACATTAGAGACGCTACCGCCCCTGAAAGCTTCACGTGGGAAGTGGAGCTAGCTGGGGGTCAAGAAATGAAACTACTCGACCCGCAACACGCCGCGGTGTACTACGCGGGCGGCCACCCGGCCTTTGGAATCCAGGCCCAGGCTGCTCACGATGCCATAGGAACCACTGTCGCGACGAAACTGGAAGTAACAGGGAAAAACCTGCTAACGCTACGGGTTGACCATCATGGCAAAGCATTCGTCTATCCAGTGCTAAGTGGCGTGGGCTGGCAAGGGGGGTTCGTTTCGGTCGAAGTTGAAGGCCCGTTAGACGAACAGCAACTCAAAGAAGAGGAAGAACGAATCAAAGAGGAAGAACAATTAGCTTGGGAAGCTGGTCCTGAAGGCGAAGAAGAAGCTGGCGAAGTGACCGCGATCCTTCGCACGGACAAATACGACAGAGTCTCGATGATGGCTCAGGGGCCACCCGTGTCAGTGGAAAAAGCTACCTTTGCCGACCTTAATGTCTCCAAATACACGCACGCGAAGAAGTTCAACTTTCGGGAGTGCTATTACGATTCTCCTCCCAAAACGCTGCCAGAGCCCCAACGAATCGCCTACATCAGTGACGAGATCACTGAATGTAAGATGCACTATGGTTGGAGACGTCTGCAAGCTAAGCTATCTGTCCATGGGTGGTTCCGAACCAATTCGGTAATCAGAGAAGTGTGGATCATGCCCTTCAACCTTCACTGCGATAAGTGGGGGCATTCGGTGCCGGCGATGGCTGACTGCGAGCGACGACCAGCTAGCGCCCACCCACCGGGTCGGGTCAACCTCTACGGGGACTATCGATTCTGGCCGGGTGATGGTCCGGCCTACGAGCAGCCTTCGGGCGGAGCTGGAGTCTCAGCCTGCGTTACGGTTCGCGGCTCCATCGAATATGGAACGGGCGTACACAGCGAGGAGCCTGTCCTAAGCCCAGCGCGGCAAGGGACACCATGTGAGTGGCCATAAGGTCTTGTAGTATTCGGGCAGATTGAATATGGGACTCAGCATTATCCGCAAATGGCGAGTTGCGCGGCGCTCAAGACCAGAGCAAGGGCGTCGGCGACTCGTCACACCGGGCAGGACGGTTCTCGTTTGCTTGGCTTGCGTGGTGGGGATGGCTGGAGCTGCATTTGCGTTGGCCTCTAATGGTGGCCATCGGAGCCCGAGCAAGGAGGCCCGAGGTGGGTCGGGGCAGGAAGAACGGTTTCCGCTTTGGCAGGCTGTTCCAGCGAAAGCATTCGCTGTTCTAGGAGAAGGAACGCTAGGGAAAACCGAGTGGGGTGCATATGTGTACAGAGGGCACGGGTCCAACGCCCGCGAGGAGCCATGTCTAGTGGTTGCGTCGTTTTTCACAGGCCCTTCCACAAATAGTGGCGGCGGGCTGTTCAGCCCAGGTACCCCCGAGTGCGGTCCTTTGGCGCCGCCCTCCTCCCGTGTAGTCATGAACACCGCCGGCACGAGCGTCGAGACGAGTTCGGACGACCCGGCAACTACAACGAAAGCCATAGCAATGACTTTCTCCAGAACCGTTCGGCGGGTGGAGATCGAGCTTAGTCCCGGTCCGTCCGAGAAGAGACAGACCAATCTGCTGAGCGCGCGACAAGCAGCGAAGGCGAAGGTCGTCTCGCTCCGTTATGTAGCGTTTGCGGTTCCTCGGGGAGTGTGCGTTGAGGCGATTCACGGCTTTGACGCGAGCGGCGTTGAGGTTCTAAACGCGTCGGAGGCCTCTCTCTCTTCTTGTAGCTAGTAGGTGTCGTCCTCCTTGGTTCCGGGAACTGGAATCTCCGAGGCTCCCCCAGTCACAGATCCTTGAGCGCCAAGCCAAGATCTAAACGAATGTACGGGAGCGCTAAGGCGAACCAAAGCGTTTTCGCTCGTGTTTAGGCCTCCGTCATACGACTGACGTAGCTCACCCATTGTTGGGGGTGGCGGGAGTTTCGCTCAGCCGGACAGGAGGCGAGGGACCTTCTTTAGGGGGTCTCCGCATCCGATCGGAACCGGACAAGGAGCAGGGAATGCACAACTCAGTCAAGGGGTCGGGGACCCGGCCGGCAACTGTCGTTTTCATCGCGCTGCTGTTGGCCACGGCGATCGGCGTATTCGCCGCCAGCGCCCACGCGACTCAATCGGCCCAATACAAGATGGTCGCCTGCGCCACGACATCTGGCGCACCTCCTTTTGCGACGGAGACGAATACCGCCAACGCGCAGCACCCAAGCGGGATCTTCGACTTCACCAACTGGTGCGGCGGGGCCGGCGGCGACCCGCCGGGCGACTCCGCCTATTTGAGGATCGCCGAGCATGAATCGGCCGGCAATGCTGGCTACGGCTCCTTCGGGCGCTTCGTCTTCGACACGCCCGCATACGTGCATTTCGTCAATGCCGGCGCCTACACCCGCGAGCCCGCCGCCTTCAACGCCGGCTGGCTCACGCGCTTTCGCATCCTTGACTTCTCGAACAACACGACCACGCTGCTGAACCAGGGCGCGGGGTTGCCCAATAGCGGTATCAACTTCGCGCCCACCGGTACCTTTGCGCCCCATCTCTGGCCTTTCGGCTCGGGGATCGACTTCCACCACTTCTACTTCGAATTGGTTTGCAACCTGCCGGGGGGTTGCGATCGAGCCAACTACAACGCGGCTGATGGCAACGCCTTCGTCGCCATCCTCAACGACGACGACCCGCCCGACCTCTACTTCCTGGCCCAAAACTCGGATCTGATGCAGGGCAAGTGGGTTAGCGGCCCGCAGTGGACCCCCTGGTACATCCATGACAACGGCTCCGGCATCCGCAACGAGCGAATCCGTATCGACGGTGCCGCCCGCTACGCGATCGACCAGCAGGCGCTGGGGCAATGCAACGCGACCGCCTCCCAGACCAACGGCGAGTTCTCGCGCAACTACCAGCCCTGCCCGCATGGCCCTTTCTGGCACGAATGGACCCTCGACACCGCGAGCCTCTCTGACGGCAGTCACACCCTGCAGGTCTGTGGCCAGGACTACGGCCAGTACCGAGGGCTCAACAACACGGGCGGGGAGAAGTGCGACGGCCGCACGATCCACGTCGATAACCACGCCCCCGGTACCCCGGCCGCCCTGCAGGTCACCAGCGCCGACCCCAACCGCTACCTCGACCACTTCGGCGCGCACTTCACCTTGCCGCCCGACCCTGGCTCGCCGATCGCAAAGGTCCACTACCAGGTGGTGGGCGCAGGCGGGGAGGCGCTTGGTGCCGAGAAAACGATCTCGGCCACCAACCCGACCGACCTTGCCGGCATCGCTGGCCCGGCGCAGGCAGGCGAGTACAGGCTGAAGGTATGGCTCGAGGACTCGGTCGGCCTGATCGGCCCCGCTGCCACGGCGCCAGTTCCCCACGACACCACACCACCTGCGGCGCCGCAGGCGGTCGCGGTCACCGCTCCGACGAGCAGCCGGGCGGCGGACGGGTTTGACGTGCGCTGGCGCAACATCGCCGATGCCGGCTCGCCGATCAACGCGGTCCACTACCAGGTGCTGAGTTCGGGCGGGGATGTCGTTGTCCCGGCCGCCACGATCTCAGAGGCGCAGCCGCCCGCAATCTCCGATCTCGACGCCCCGCGCGGGCGTGGCGCTTTCACCCTTCAGCTCTGGCTCTCTGACGCCGAGGGCAACGTCGGCGCCCCCGCGAGCGCGCCGCTCTCCTATGGCTGCGTGCGCTCGGAGGCCGGCGGCGGCAGCGTCCTCGGCGCGTCTGTCTCCGAGGACGGCAGGCGGGATGTAGAGGTGGGACAGGGAACCGGCGTCCCGCTGAGCGGGAAGCTGCTCGACGCGAGCGGGCATGGGGTGGCGAGCGCCCCACTTTGCATCTTCAGCCGGATCGTCACCGACGCCGAGCCGGAATTCCTCGGCATGGCAATCACCGGCGCCGATGGCAGCTACCGCTTTGCCGTCTCACCGGGGGCATCTCGCGAACTGACCGCTACCTACCGCTCCGGCCACCGCGAAGTCTCGGCCACCGCGGCGATTGCGACAAGGGTGAAGCCTTCCTTTGAGGTGCGCCGCAAGGTCGTTCGAAACCGAGGGGTGGCGACCTTCGAGGGCTGGATCCCAGGTCCTCACAACGACCGCGTGACCGTGGTCCTACAGGTAAAGCGCGGCAAGGGGTGGCTCGCCTTCCATCGCTATCGCACCCGTGGGGATGGCCACTTCACCGTCAGCTATCGGTTCAATCGCACCAAGAGGCCAACGCTTTACTTGATGCGCGCCCAGGTGCGTGAAACGAGTGGCTATCCATACCTGCAGGGGACCTCCGATCCGCTCAGGCTGATCGTCCTTCCGAGCCGCCAAGAACGGCGCTAGCCATGGCGCACAGGCGCGGTGCAGTCACGGGCGCCGGCCTGAGTGTCGGCGCTGCCCACTACTACGCGCGGATATATGGCCCGGCGAGGGCGGGGTGCCTCGCCGGGCTGCGCCGCGCCGGCTGCACGGAGGAGGAAGCCGAGGAAATCTTCGCCACGACGTTGGAGCGGATTATGGGCAAGTTCGACCCGACCGACTCCCCCTACGCGCCGGCGCAGATGGTCTCGCTGCTGAAGAAGGCATGCCAGCAGAAGCTGATCGATGAACGGCGCCACCGCAGCGTCCTGCGCATGGTGCCGCTGGAGGAGGCTGCGGGCCATGCTGATGTGGCGGCGGACAGCCCGGCCGAGGCGGCAGAGCGCCACGAGGCGGTCGCGATCGGGCGCGAGGCGATCGACTCGCTACCCGAGCGCGATCGCCACCTCTTCCTCCAGCGCCACCAGCTGCACCTCTCCCCCGAGGAGATCCTGCGCCGCAATCCAGGTCTTAGCCGGCGCACCTATCGCAAGCTGATCCAGCGGGCCAACGCCCGCGCGCTAAAAACCTTCGAGGAGATCGACAGCGGCGAGCGCTGCAAGCAGATGCGCTCCGAGTACATGCGGCGCTATGTGGCGGGCGAAGCGAGCGAGAGGGAGCTCAAGATGGTTGGTCTGCATCTGCGTAGCTGCCGCTCCTGCCGCCTCCGCGCGGCGCAAATGCGCACTCACCTACACGATGTTGCCTCGGGTCTCGCTGCCGCCTTGGTCGCGGGTGGCGCCCGCCGAGGCCATCTCGCCGACTGGATGGCTCGCGCCCTCGACGCAGCGAGCGAGCGCGGGCAGGCCCTCGCCGAGGCGACCCGCCACGCACGAGAGCGACTTCGCGAGCTCGGATTGCGGACCCCGCTCGGCTCGCCCGGCTCGGGTGGGGACACGGTTGCCGGGCAGATCGCGGGGCTCTCCGTCGCCAAGGCGGTCCCGATCTGCGCGACGGGTGCGCTCGCCGTCGGGTGCCTCGCCGCGGGGATAGCGCCGAGCCTCGACGTTTCGAGGACCCCCGAGCCTCATCGCCCCGCGGTCTCTCGTGAGGCCGCCAGCCGAACATTCGGAGCGGGGAGCACTGCAACGGCTCCCTACGCCCCTACGGTGACGCCCGCGCCCTCAACCACGGCTAGCGACAGCGCTGGGGATCGTCGCGCGGGCAGTCGGCAGGAGGTGCCCCCGGCTCGCCGTCCGCGGAAGCTCGGCAGCCCGTCGAGCGATTCGGCGAGTACGCCCGCTCAGCAGGCGGGTGTCGAATTCGGCGGCGATTCCACCGGTGCCGGACAGCCGTACACACCTCTTCCGCCAGCTCCCGCCGCCGAGACAGAAGAAGAGGCATCCGCCGGGACTGGCGGGCAAGTGAATCGCTCCAGGAGTGCGGGCGCGGCTCCTCGGAGCAGCTCGCAAGGTGGCAGCGAGTTCGGCATGTAGTGCTCGTCGCAATCACGCGGAGGAGTTCGGCCTAGCCCCGTAACGGCGATGGCCGCCACGGGGCTTGACCGGTGTTTGTCAGCAGTGGGAGTTTTCAGCTCCGACCCAAAGCTCGTTGACGAACGTCCAGAACGATGTCTGAGATGCACCGGCACCAAGACACTGAACCAGGCTTCCGCTGTTTCGGAACCAAACCGCCTTGTTGGAGCCATTGCACATGTTCGCTCCCGATAACTTGAGGTTTCCGCCAAAACTGTGAAGGCCACCGGTGCAGAGGCTTTTCCCAACCGTCCCCCCGTAAAACGTCTGGGGCCAAACGCACGCGTACCCGGTGCTACATTCGCCTATGCCCGAGAGCGACACTGCTTCTCCGCCGCTCGGCGCCAATGCTGCTTCTTCACCGCTCGGTGCCAGTGCTTCTTCTTCACCGCTCGGTGCCAGTGCTTCTTCGCCACTCGGGGCCGGCGCAGCTTCGCCGGCTGGCGTCGTTGCTTCTTCGCTGGTCGACGCCGGGCCTTCCGCGCCGGCAGTGGCCCCGCCGATCAAGCCGAGCACGAGGGTAAGGGCTATCGCTGCGATCCAACTATGTCGCATCTCTTCTCCATTTCTAGTCGTTCTGGATGTCCGTCGCCAAGGTCCATAATTCGCATGCTTGGTCATGGCCGGCGACGAGTGCCCGCAAGTTAATAGAATACTCAGGAGTTTTTGGACAAGGTATGTCGAGCCGGGCTTCAGCCCTCGTACTTCCGTCCGGCGGCGAGGTGACGAGGCGCCGGTTGCCCTCGCTCTCACTCGTGACGGGAGATCTCTGAGACACCGTCGTCTCTCAGGGTTTGGCGTAACGACCGCCACATACAAACTCAGCTCGCCGGGTGAAGTGTGCGTTGGGGTGCTCGGTTCTGAGCTTGCGGGTGGCCAGGGCGTTCCTCCGCGCGGATACGTCTATGAAACTGTAATTAGACGATCCAGCAGTGAGAGGGTGTGGGTGCCAATTGATCGAGGATGAGGAGTCAAGGTGCGGATCTGCCGATCCTTGGAGCGATCTGGTTGAGCGAACGGGCACGCAGCCCATCGATGACAAGGAGCGAGCCTCCGCCGCAGCTCCTGTTCCCTCAGACCGGCTCCCAAGCGGCCCCGCTCGCCCTTGGATTCGAATCGCTACCTGCCTTGCGCTCGCGCTGATGGCAGCCACCTGCATCGCCTCACTAGTCGCGTCCTCGGGCTCCGATCCCCGGTCCGCACACGAGCGCGCTGATGCCCGGCCCCCGGCATCGCGCGCTCACCACGATCTACCTCCGCGGCGCCAGCGGCGCTTGGACTACCTGCCCGATCGCAGGCATCGAGAGGGAGGCGCCCCTCGGGGGACGCGAACCCGGGCTGTTCCCACGCAACAGTCCGTGAAACCTGCTCCACAAGCGATGTTGCCGCAGGAAGCGGAGTCTGCAGACCCACCGCCTGAAACCGATATTCCGGTGATCGAATCCGGCCTCGGCGAGCCACATGCGGCTCCCCCTAGCGACGAAGGTGGCCTGGCCGACGGTGCGACGCAATCGCCGGAGTTCGGGCTGTAGGCATGCGGGGGAGCGTGGCGAGAACACCGCGCCGAGCGCTCGACGCGGAGGTGATCGAACTCGCGGCTGAGCGCCTTGCCGTCGTCTCGAAGCCGAAAAGAATCGCGCTGCTCGACGCGCTCAACGACGGCGAGGCCACGGTCCAGGAGCTCGCCGACCGCGTCGGGCTCACTCACCAAAACGCCTCTCATCACCTTTGCGCCCTATGGCGCGCTGGAGTAGTTACTAGGCGCAGCGAGGGAACCACCGCTCTTTACTCGATCGAGGACTGGAGCACGTGGTGGGTGGTCGAGCAAATCGCCGGCAGCATAGATCCCGTCGAGTAACGGTACCCGGCCTGTCTCCTTTGCACACTCAAGTGCAACCGTCCACTGATTCACTTATGTACTCAAGTACATAAGTACGTGTGTAGACGCGGCGAGTTCCCGCCGCTATTTCTACACACATGAAAGGAACACACGGCAGAAGTCTTCGGCTTAACAGTCACAAAGACACAGTAAGGATTAACTCGCTGCGTCGCGCTGGGGGGCGAATCGCGATCTGGCTCGTTATCGGCCTGTTGCTTGTGCGGGGTCTCGGCGCGATTCTCTCGCCGGCCGATGCCGGCGGGGCGCGGAGCATCGTTGCCGCAAACGCGCTTGATCCCGCCAGCGCATCCCTCGCGGTGGGCTTCGCCCGCGCTTATTTCGAGGGTTATCCGCACGGCTCGCTCGCACCCCTTCTGGGTGAAGTGCGGGCAGACGGGCTCACTCGGCGGACCCTTGGCCGCGAGCCGGTCGTGCAAGCAGAGGTAAGCGCGGTTGAAAATCTTGGCGGCGGGCAGGAAGTCCTCACCGTCGCCAGCGAGCTCCGCGACGCGCGCACCCTCTACCTGGCCGTCCCGGTCTCTCGCTCGGGCGCGGGAGAGGTGGCGGTTCAGGGTGCGCCGTGGATCGTCGCGGCACCGGAGAGCGCCGGGGTCGCCGTTGAGCGACCCCGGCCGCTCGCCGGGGAAGACGCGGGGGAGATCCAGAGGCTTGCGCGGGAGTTCGTGCCGGCATATCTCGCCGGGCGCTCTGCCCGTGATCTCGCCTACCTGCTGGCCCCGGGCGCCGAAGTGCGCCCGCTCGGCGGATCGTTTGAGGCGGTCGCACCTACGCGCGTCGCGCAGCTGGGCGACGGGGAAGGACGGCGTCGCACCGTCGTCGTCTCGGGGCGCTTTCGCGACGGCGCCAGTGGTGTCGTCTACCCGCTCGCCTACCGCCTGGCGCTGGTGCGTGGCGAGCGTTGGTACGTGCGCGCCGTCGAGGGGGCGTCCTCATGAGCCGCCGCGTCGCGAAGCTGGCGCTGGCGCTGGCATGCGTCCTTGCCCTCGCTCTGCTCTTTGCCCCGGCGGCGCTGGCTGCCGGCAACGACGTGGCCCACAACCTCGGCTCGCTGCTTCGCCGCTACGCGGGCGAACTCTATGGCGGGATCGTCGCCGGTGTCGGCCTGATTTTTCTGTTCAACCGCCGTTTCACCGAGCTGGCTGCCTTCTTCGTCGCCGCGGTGCTGGTTGGCTGGTTGGTCTTCAGTCCTGACCAGATCGCTGACGCGGCACGGGCGATCGGAAAACAGGTGCTGCCGTGAGCGCGGGGTATGAGTCGATCCGCTCCTACCAGCGGATCTTTCGGCCCGAGCGCAGGATCTATCAGGTCGAGGGGCACCCGCTGCCGGTGCCGGGCGGGGTGCCGCTTCGCTGGCTTGCCTACGCCGCCGCTGCGCTCCTCGCGGTGCTGGCGCTCGGCTCGGGCTCACTCCTCGTCCCCGCGCTGGCGGCGCTGGCGGCCCTCGCCGCAGGCTCGGCGGCCGGCGAGCCCGAGCGCGGCGCCGCGGCCGGCGGGCTCGCCTTCGGCGCGGCGTGGATCGCAAGCGCCGTGCTCGGCTTGCTCGACTGGCCGCTGCGCCTGATCGTCGTGCCCGTCATGGTGGCGACTCTCGCCACCCAGGCGAGCCCCGATGGTCGTCGCGCCGATCGCTTCGCCCTCTCCTGGCTGGCGCTGCGGCTCGCGCCACCTCGGCGCTCGCTCGGTCGCGCGCTTCCGCTGCCCGGCACTACCCGCCGGGCAGCTGCGGAGGTCTGGGTCGCGCGGGAGGCCGGGCGATGAGGGACTTCCCGCTTCGCTACGCGAGGCGAAACGTCCTGATCGGCCCCGGCGGGGAGGCCGCCGCGCTCTACCGCGCAGAGCCGGTTTCCTACCCCTTCGCACCGCTGGCTGAGAAGTGGTCGCTGCTGCGCCGGATCGAGCGCTTCGGCCATCTGGTCGGTGCCGACTTCTCGATCTGGCGGGTGCAGCGCGCCTATCCCGCCGATCGCTACGCGGGATCGTTGGCCGGCGCCGCCGATCCCGATCACTGCGATCCCGAGTCATGGCGTCGCTACCTCGACGGGCACACCGCCCGGCTCGCTGAGCTGGAGCCGAGCCTGCCCGAGGTCTATGTCGCTGTCTGCCTGGGCGAGCCCCAGCGCGGAGGCCTGCGCTCGCTGGGCCGGGCGAGGCGCAGGCTGGAGGAGATCGCCGGGGCAGGGGCGCCGCGTCCGCTCTCGCGCTCGGGGCTGGAGGAGCTGGCCGCTGAGGAGCGCCGCTGCTTTGAGCGCCTCTCCGGGGTCCTCGGCTTGCGGCGTGTCGGTCCCGGCGATCTGCAGTGGCTGCTTCGCCGCGCGGCCTGCCGCGGCGTCGCAGAGCCCATGCTGGAGATGGGCTGGGAGCCCGGCGCGCTCCTGGCCGAGGGGGAGGACGGGGTGCCGCGCTATGAGCCGCTCGGGCATGACCTGTGGCGCCTGGCGAACGCACCGATGGAAGAGAACCCGGCCGAGCCGCCCTCGCTTGCGGTCGAGGCCGAAGAGGGCACCTCCTACCAGGCCTTCCTCTGTGCCGGCTCGCTGGCCGAAGAGGCGACCTTCCCCGGCCCCGCCGAGCTCCTGCATGCTCCCTTCGAAGACGCGGGCTTCCCCGCTGACGCCGTGCTGCACGCCCGCTGGGTCGGCAATCGCGAGGCGGTCGGCCAGGTCAGAAAGCGGATCATCGACGCTGAGCACGCCTGGCGCGAGCAAGCCGAAGGCGCCCAGGCCGGTCCCGGCTGGCAGGCACAAGAGGACCGCGAGCTGGCGCGCGAGTACGAGGCGGTCCTTTCCTCCTCCGCGCACCCGCCGATGCTCCGCGCCTACCTCGGCGTCGCCGTTGGCGCGGCCGATCGCGCCGAGCTGGAGCGCCGGGTCGAGGTCCTGCGCGAGCGCTTCGGCGAGGTTCGCCTGCACCGCCCGCGGGGTCTGCAGCACCGCCTCTTCTTCGACCACCTTCCTCGCACCGACGCCGGCTCGGTCTCCGACTACCGCCAGCAGATGACGGTCGAACAGCTGGGTGCGACGGTGCCCGTCGCGAGTGCTGAGCTGGGCTCACGCACCGGCCCCTACATCGGCCACACTGCGAGCAGCGCGAGGAGGCCGGTGCGCTACGACCCTACCGAGGCACCGCGCGCCTCCCGCCCCTCGGCGGTGCTCCTCGCCGGCACGCTTGGCTCGGGCAAGACGCTTGCCGCCCAGGCGATCGCCTTCGGTGCCGAGCGCCGCGGCTCGCTGGTGGTCGACTTCGATCCCAAGCCCGACCACAACCTGGAGGGCATCCCCGAGCTGGAGGGCCGGGTCGAGGTGGTCGAGCTCTCCGGCGAGGCCGCCCACCGCGGCAAGCTCGACCCACTGGCGGTTGGCTTGCCCGAGCTGCGCGAGGAGCTCGCCTCCTCCTACCTCCTGGATCTGCTGCGCGACCCCCCGCCCGCATGGGAGAACGCGATCGACCGCGCAGTGCGCGACGCGGTGCGGGCGGGGGAGCGCAGCCTCATGTGCGTCATCGAGCGCCTGCGCGCCTCCGATGCCGATGCCGCCCGCGAGGCCGGTGAGGCGCTTGAGGTGCTCTCCGATTTCGGCCTCGCCCGCCTTGGCTTCGCCCCTCTCGGGGAGGCGGCGTAGCGGTGGGCGAGGTCTCGGTGATCACGATCCGCATGCCGGGACTGTCCCTGCCCGACCCCGGCGCCTCGCGCGAGACCCACACGCGCGCCGAGCGAGTTTCCGTCGCGACCCTCTCCCTGGTCGCGGCCCTATGCCTGCGCCTCGTCAGCAGCAACCGCCAACGACACAAGATCGTGCTGCTGGACGAGGCGTGGTTTTTGCTGGCATCGACGCAGGGGCGCCTGCTCCTCAACCGCCTGGTGCGGCTGGGGCGGGCGATGAACGCGACGATCCTGCTGGCGACCCAGCGGCTAGCCGACCTGGGTGACCTCTCCGAGCTGGTCGGGACCTACTTCATCTTCGGCCAGAGCTCCCCGACGGAGGCCGGACGGGCGCTGGCTCTGCTGGGTCTCGATCCCGCTGATACCGCCATGTGCTCGCGCCTGCTCGAATACAGGCAGGGGCGCTGCCTGATGCGCGACCTCGACGGGCGGGTCGGCGAGCTTCAGGTCGATCTCGTCTTCGACGAGCTGCTGGCGGCGCTTGAGACCACGCCGGGGGAGAGGCCGCCCTCGTGAAGGGCTCCCGGAGAAGGTGGCGCCGCCGTGTGGCGGTGACGCTCGGCCTGGCGGCGGCCCTCGTCGCAGTGGCCCACCCGCTTGCCCTCGCAGCGAGCGACGTATGGGGGAACGTCGGGCCGGCGTCTCCGCTGGGCTCCGGCGGCCTCTACGGGCGCTACCCGCTCGGCCACTACGCGCTCGACCAGCATTTCGACGCGGTCTCGGCCTCGCTGATCGACGTGGATGTCTCGGGTGTGCCGCCGATGATCGCCTACTTCTTCGCCAGCGTGCTGTGGGCGCTGACGAGCTTCCTGGCGAGCGCCCTGATCTCGCTGTTTGCCTTCGCCTTCAGCCTCGACCTGCTGAATGGCTCAAGCGCGACTGGCGGGGCCGGGGCGCTTGCGCCGGTGGCTCAGGCGATCCACTCCATCTATGCGGGCGTTTTCGGCGGACCGTGGCTCGTCCTCGCCGTCTCGCTCACCGGGATCTGGGCGATGTGGACAGCCTTGGTCCAGCGTCGCTACTCAGAGACGGCAGGCGCGCTTGCCCTCTCGCTGATCTACGTCGTCGCGGCGCTCTTCTTCGTCGCCGAGCCCGCCAAGACGATCGGTGCCGCCTCGGAGTGGACGAACAAGATGTCGGTGGCCTTCCTCTCCGTCACCGGGCACGGCAGCGCTTCCGGCGGCTCCCAGGCCAGAGATGGTGCTGCCGAACAGCTCTTCGACCTGCTCGTTTTCAAGCCCTGGGCGGTAATGGAGTTCGGCGGCCTCGAGCACTGCGTGCTCGCCGGGACCGGCTCAGAGGACTCCGACCCCGACTCGGTCGCGGTGCGACCCCTCGCCCCCGATGCCGGCACCGACGCGGCGCTCGCCCGGCGCCTGGCGGCCGGGACCGAAGTCGCCGCCGGGCGCAAGAGCTGCATCAACAACGCCAACAAGTACGCCTCGCACTTCCTGCGCTTTGGCCTCGGCACCTCGGAGCGAGACGACGAGTACGACGCGCTCAACCACGGCGATGCCTCCAAGCTCCCCGACTCCGATCCCGAACCGCGTGGCTACCGGCTCGCCCCCAGCGACAAGCCCGCCACAGATGCGATGGAGGCCGGCGGTCAGTACCAGCGGCTGCTAATCGCGATTGTCGTCTTCTTTGGAGAGCTCGGTGCCTTCTGCCTGCTTGGCGCCCTCTCGGTCGGGGTGATCTTGGCCCAGATCCTGCTGCTCTTGCTACTCGCGTTCTCTCCGGTGGCGCTGGTCGCGGCGGCGATTCCCGGTCGCGGCCATGCCTTCTTTCGTGGCTGGCTGGAGAAGCTGGCCGGCTTGCTGCTGCGAAAGGCCGCCTACTCGCTCGTGCTGGCGATGCTGCTGGCGGTGAACGGCGCCCTGGCTGCCGCCACCTCCTCGCTCGGCTGGCTGATGTCCTTCGGCCTGCAGGCACTCTTCTTCTGGGCGGTCTTCCTGCAGCGAAGGAAGCTGACCGAGAGCCTCGTTGGCCTCGCCACCGGCCCCGGAGCGCCGGGCCGCGACGCCTCACTGCGCCTGCTCGGCCTCTACTACGGCGCGCGCGCCGTGCGCCGTCCGCTCCGCGGTGTCGCCAGCACAGCGGCGGGCGCCGCGAGCGTGCCGGGGCGCTTGCTTGGCGGTGTCTCGGGCTCTCGGCGGGGCGGCCTCGGCCTGTCGGGCTCGACGCCTGGCTTCGGTACCCGCCACAGCACCTCGCTTGGCCTGGGGGCGCATGGAACCGAAGGAGATCGCGCTCGCGGGTCCTCGCCGAGCGGACAGGAGGGTCCCAGAGCTGAGACCGACAGCTCGCCGGGGTCCGAGCCGACGGATGCCGCGACATCCTCCACAGAAGGAGGCGAACGTCGTGCCCCGGCTGCCGAGGTGGGGGCGGAGCCAACTACCGAGCGCCGGCCTGATCGGCCCGCGCCACGGGTCAAGGGCGAGGACGCGAGCGCGGCGATGCCTTCTGCGAGTTCGGCACCTGCGGAGCGCCCCGGAGCGTCACGGCACGGGGCACCAGAAGCAGAGCCGGTACGCGAGGACGGTCCCACCGAGGAAGAGGGCGATCTCGCCTCAGAGCTTCGCGCCGAGCGCGAGCGCGGCGAAGAACCCCGCGACGTTGCCGGGGATGGCGAGAGCCCCCGGGCCGAAACGCCCCAGCGCAGGCGATCCCCGCGCAAAGGCGCCGGCGAGTGAGCCGCTCCAAGGGAGCCGCCCTCGCCGCAGGCAGCGGTCTTGCTTGCGTTGTCGCGGTCTTGGCCGTGACCGCGACGATGATGGCGGTCCTTGGCGGCGGTTTCGGCTGCCTAGGTGGCGCCGCTACGGCCCTTGCTCAGCCGGCGAGTCCAGCTGCCAAACGGGAGATACCGCCAAAACGACTTGCGCTCTACCAAGCCGCCGGCCGACGCTTTGACATCGACTGGACCTTCGTCGCCTCGATCGGTACCCAGGAGTGCGGCAGCGGCACCTGCGCGGAGGTCAATCCCTCCGGCTGTGGCGGACCGATGCAGATCGCGATGGTTCGCGAAAGCGCCTGTAGTCCAGGGCCGGGTCCGACGATCTGGGAGACCTACCGGGTAGACGGCGGAGGAGACGGCCGCGCCGACCCCTTCGATCTCGCCGACTCGATCTTCACCGCTGCGCGTCTCATGCGTGTCGTCATGCACGCGCCGCCCGCGGGCGGCTCCTATGCCGCCTATCGCGAGGCCGCCTGCAGCTACTACGGCGCCTGCGCCACCGGAAGCGTGGACTACGCGAACGAGGTGATGCGCCGCGCGGTTTCCTATGGCTTCCCAGCATCAGGTGGAGGCGGTGGCGGTGCGGGCCAGCTAAGCGGCGGCGGATGCACCGCTTCGGCCAGCCTCGCCGCGGGAGACCTGGGCGCGGTCCGAAAGGCGTTCGCCCCGCGTCGCCTTGCCGTCCTGCCGCGAGACGTGAGTGCCTCGCCGGGGATCAGCTGCGACGCGCGGATCGTGCCCGATGTCGTCTACCTCGCTCGGCGCTTCGGGATTCTCGTCACCTCCTGCTACTCGCCCAGCGGTCACGAGGCGACCGGAGAGCACCCGTTGGGCGCGGCGATCGACGCGGCGCCACGCGATGGTGACTGGACGAGGACCGCCCGCCTGGCGAGGGTCGTGGGATGGAGCCCCTCCTGTGCGGCTTCCGGGGCGGCGCCTGCCTGTGCCAATCCCCCCTTTCGCTGGGTTGGCTACAACGGCTACCCCAACCACGGAGACCCCGCGCACTGCGTTCCCTGTGGCGGCGGTCCCCACATCCATATCTCCTGGCTTACCTCGGCCTCGCCGGGAGAGCCTGAGAACCGAGTGCGCTCCGGCTATGAGCCGGCGAGCTGGATCGATGTCTTCGCTACCTCCTCGGAGTCGGCAAATGCGAAGGGGTGAAGGGGAGGGTGGCGAGCGTCGGGGCGACGGTCGACGTCGCCGGTGCCCCGGTGTGCCGAGCCGGCGAGGTGGCCGGAGAGTGCCTGGTCGCCCAGTGCGCCGAGGCTGCAGTGAGTGGCGGAGAAGGCGCCGTGGCTAGGCCGACCTCCTTCCACCGGCCCTTCCGCCCTTGCTTCCACCGGCCCTTCCCAATCAGAAGAGGCAGAACGGGCGGGATCTGGCATTGCTTCGCCGATTGCGGCCGTCGAGTTTTGCCGACATCTCTGCGGTCGATCGAGGTGTGGTCGTGATCTCGAACTCAAACCGCTCCGATCCCCGTCCGATGCTCGCGATCTTCGCTGCTGCGGTTCTGGTCGCGCTCTGGCAACTCATCTCGGCCATCGAGGTCGAGCGCCTACTTCCCTTCGCACTCGCGCTTGCGCCCCTTGCTCTCGGCGCTATCGCTATCGCCGCCGCGCTGGCTACGCATCGCTCCTTCGCAACTCGCCGCACGCTGCGATCTCGCCGTGCCGTGGCAATCGTGCCCGCGGACGAATTCGACGCCGAACCCGACACCGTGCTTCGCTTCGCCGCCCAGCTCGCCTCCAGCGAGCGCAGGGTCGCAGGCTGGATTGACCGCCGGGCCTGTGCGATCCGCATACGGCTCGCCAGCGATTCTGAGAGGCGGCTCGTCTATGTGGTGGAGGTCCCTGAGCGGACAGGTGAAGCGCTTCGCACGGCGCTGCGTAGCTTCGAAGGCGTCGAGGAGCGTCCCGCCGCCGAGGTGCTGAGCGAGGCCGAGTCGAGTGACAAGCGTGAGCTGCTGCGGACCGAGCTCGTGCTGGCCCGGCCGAGTGTCGAGCCGCTCGCACGACTCGCGCCCAAGCCCGATCCGCTGCAGCCCTTCGCCGCGGCGGTTGGTCGTCTTCACTGCGATCGCGAGGACGCGAGCGTCTGCATCGACCTGCTACCGGCAAGTGGCCCCCGTGCGGCTCGACTGCGGGGTCGGCTGCGCCGCGAGGCCCGCCGTCTGCACGGCGAGCGGCGGGACTTGACAGCAATACTGAGTGGCGAAAAGCGCCGTCGCCCCAGCCCCGACCCACAAGAACAGGTCGAGCGCCGCGGGGCGGTGCAGGCCGTTGACGCGAAGCTGCGCGAGTCCGGCGAGCTGTTCGAGGCGCAGATCCTCTTGCGCAGCGAAGCGCCGACTCGTGGACAAGCCGAAGCCGCGATGTCGGGCTTGCTTGCCGCCTTTCGCCCGCTGGCCGATCGCAACTACCTGCGGGCGTCTGGCCTGCCGATTCCCGGCGCTGCGTTCCTCGGCTCCGATATCCCGCTGCGACGGCGGAGCTTCGATCGCCGTTTTGCCACCGGCCTCTTCCGGCCCGCCCACAAGATGACCCTGACCGCGCGCGAGCTGGCCGGGTTCCTGAAGCCGCCGACAGTCCACTGCGGCACGCGCAACGTCCTGCGCTCCGGGGCGCTGCTCTCGCCGCCTCCCAACCTGCCGATCTTCGAGGAAGGCCGAGGCGACCTGATCCCACTCGGTCGGGTCAGCACGGAGACGGGTGAGCAGATCGTTGGGGTCCAGGCAGCCGACACCTTCTTCACCTACATCGCCGGCCGCTCGCGCTACGGCAAGACCGAGACTGCGATCGCGCAGTTCGTCCACTTGATGAGAGCCGGCCACGGCGGTCTCTTCCTCGATCCGCATGGCGACGGTCTGGAGCGGGTCGAGCCCTACCTCGGCGATGTCGCGCCCGAGCGGATCGTGCGGATCGACCTCGGCCCCGGTGGCTCCTCCGCGCAGCCCGGCTGGAATCTCTTCGAGCTAGGCGGGAACGGCGCCGAGAGCGAGGGCCGAGTCGAGGCAATTGTCGACGCCTTCGCCTCGGCGCTGGAATGGGGCGAGCGCTCGACTCGCGCGATCAACCTGACCACCCAGGCCGCCGCCGCGCTGGCAGCAATCGCGCGGCGACTCGACCCCGAGCTGGCGCCGACGATCTTCCAGATCCCGACGCTGCTGAGCGACGCCGAATGGCGGCGGGCGACGTTGCCGTTCTTGCCGCGTGCCGACCAGCGCTTTTGGACCGACCGCTTCCCGCTGTTGGCTCCGGAGGCGATCACCCCGATCACCAACATGGTCGATCGCCTGCGCCGCTCCAGCCGGGTCGTCGCCCTGCTCGGCCAGAGCCGCAGCACCTACCGGGTCAGGGAGGCGATGGACAGGGGCAAGATCGTCCTCGCCTGCCCGGGGGTGGGAGGCACCCGCGACCGACTGATTGCCAACCTGCTGCTTTTCGACCTGCTGCACGCTGCGCGCGGCCGCGCGGAGCTGGCGCCTGAGCGCCGCCGTCCCTTCTGGGTCTTCTTGGACGAGGTGCAGAGCTACGACGGTGCGGCTTCGGGCAACCTCGCCGCGCTGCTGGAGCAGAGTGCGAAGTTCGGGCTAAGGGCTGGGCTCTTGAATCAGAACCCCGAGCGCCTCAGCGCCGCGACCTTGAACGCGCTGACGACCAACCGCTCGCACCTGCTCTCCTCGACGCTCAATTCGCACGCAGCTTCGCTCCTGACTAAGGAGTGGGGCGGGCGGGTGAGCCCCGAGGCGCTGACCAAGCTTGAGCGCTATCGCTTCATTGCCCAGGTCACCCACAAGGGCAGCCTCAGTGCGCCCTTTGCGTTGGGTGGGGTCCGGGTAGAGGACGTCATCGAGAAGCCGGCCGCTGTCCGGCCCGCCTGTGAGGGCCGGCGCCACCTCGCCGCATCGCGACGACCCGCGGCCGAGGTGGCGGCGCACCTCGACGGCCTTGACGATCGCATCCTCGCCGCGCTGCGAAGCGGCCCTGGCAAGGGCTCGTGCGGGCAGGCCGAGGGGAGAAGGCGACAGGCCCACTCGGGGCCGGTGCGTGTTGCGAGGAGGCCCGAGTGAAGCCCGCCGCGAAGCTCAATCTGCCGATGGCGGCGACCGAGCTGCTTGCCTCGCTCGCCCAGCACCGGGTCCTCTCGACGCCACAGGTCCGAGCGATCCACTTTCCTGATCGGAGTCCACGCTGGACGCGGATGGTGTTGGCGCCCCTCGCCGATGCCGGCCTCGCGGCGTTCGTGCCGAACGTCGGAACGGCTGGTGCGCCGCGCCGGCTTTGGTACGCCACCGAGCGCGGCGCCAACGCAGCGCTCGATGCTGGTCTGCTGGAGGAGATGCCGCGGCTGCTGGATGCCGAAGCCGCAGCCGGGCCGCTACAGCGGCACACGCTCGCCGTCAATGACGCGGCGATTAGCTTCCTGCGCAGCGCTCGCGAGCGCGGCGACGAATGCGGTTCGCTGGCCTGGCGCCACGAGGTTGTCCATCGGCTGGGACATGGCCGCCGCGCCCGCCCACTCTTCGCCGACGCCGTCCTCACCTACGTGCGGCTGACCGCCACTGAGGTCGTGGTTGAGCAGCGCTTCCTTGAGCTGGATCGAGCGACGCTTTCGATTGATCGCCTGGCCGCTGAGCTGGCGCGCTACGGGCGCCTCTTGCGCGCTGAAGGCAAACAGGGCGAGCCGCTGTGGCGAGCTCAGTACCCATCCTTCCCACCGGTCATCTGCGTTCTCGCTGGCGCCGGTCGGGCGGCGCTGCTGCGGCGACGGGACGCAGTCACGGCGATCTTGGGGGACGACCCGGACTTCACCGGCTCGCCCGATCTCTCGGTGCGGCTGTGCCTGGCGGAGGACTTGGCCGAGCGCGGATCCTTTGCGCCGATCTTTATCGACGCACGCGACCCCGAGGAGCCGGTCAATTGGCTCCTCGCTGAAGGCGAGGCGGCCTGATGGAGGGCGCGAAGCGCAGGCCGACGGGGCGCAGGGGTGGCGCTTGCAACGCCGAGTCGGGGTCCTGCCGGGGGTCAGTGCTGATCGATCCTCGGACCATCGAGAGCTTGGCTGACACTTTGGCAGAGAAGCTTGCGGAGCGTTTGTTCCGACTTGGAGCTGAGGACGCCTGGCTAACGAGCGCAGAAGCGGCCAAATATCTAGCCATGCCAATCTCGACTCTGCGGAAGTTGACCGCGGCAGGGTCAATTCCCTTCAGCCAAGACGTTGTCGGTGGTCGTTGCTACTTCAAGCGCAGCGAGCTGGATCGCTGGCGGCGCGAAGGGTCCGGGAATTGCTGCTCTGGCGAGGTCCCCAGCCGGTAGAATGGGGTCAGCAAGAACAGAGCAAAAAATGGCCCCGCGACGTTACAGCGTCCGGGGCCGTGGCCCAAGGAGGTAGAGCTCCATGAGCACCACTCAGACTAGTCGTCGCCGGCAGCGCGTTCCCGGTGAGAGGAATCACAATCTTTACTTCCGCCGAAACGCGGCGGGGTCGAAGATTTATGAGATTGGCTACCGCGACGATGCCGGTAAGCAGAAGTACGAGACCATTGGCCCCAAGATCAGCGAGGCGCGGGTCGTTCGGGACGACACCCTTGCTCGCCGGGGTAGAGGGGAGCGCCTTCGGGCAAATCCTCGCCTCAAGTTCGGAGAGGCATCGGATCGCTGGCTCGCCGAGCGGGTAGTCGATCTTCGCCCCGCAACGCGAAACGGCTATCGAAACTCGATTGAGAAGCATCTTCGCCCTCGGTTCGGCCCCCGGCGGATGGATCGCATCGACATAGACGATTGGGCACGCCTCATAAGGGACCTGCGAGCCGAAGGGAAGGCAGAGTCAACAATTGAGTCGATTCTCAAGGCCGCTCGGGGCGTCTATAGGTTTGCCGCGCGGCGATTGGGCTGGCACGGTGTGCCGACACTCTCGCTGCTCGAACCCGCCGAGCGGCCGAAGGTCACTGAGGCGCCGAAGCGACGGCTCTTCACCGACGCCGAGCTTGCGCAGACGCTCGCTGCCGCGCACGAGCCTTATCGGACGTTGTTCAGCCTCGCGATTGTCATCGGCCCGCGCATCTCGGAGTGCCTGGGTTTGGCTAGAGAGGACCTCGACCTTGTCGACCTTGAAGAAGCGATCGTCAACTTCCTCTTTCAGGTCGATCGAAAAGGCGTGCGGCGGAAGCTCAAGACCGAGGAGTCTCAGCGCGAGGTCGAGATTCCATACTCGCTTGCGTGCATGTTGGCTGCCCATATGGAGCGAAGCCCACACAAGAGGCCGAGTGATTTTGTCTTCTGCACCAAGAGCGGTCGGGCGCTCAGCCAGCGCAATGTCTCTAGGGAGCTACGGCGGGCACAGAAACGCGCGAAAGACGCGAAAGGCAACCCAGCCTTTCCGATCCTCCACGAGCGGGATGCCGAGGGGGAGCCGATCAAAATACCGAGGGGCGCGGTGCCGTCCTTCCATTCATTTCGGCACAACTGCGCGTCCCATGCGATTGCCGAGGGCGATGGGGCAGAAGAGGTCTCCTGGCAGCTGGGCCACAAGGACCCGACCGTGACGCGGAAGGTCTATGTTCACGAGGTCAAGTCTGCCGAGCGCAGCGCGAGGCGCCGAGGCAAGATGGAGGCTCGATATGCCTCTGTCTTGTAGGCGTCTGGTTGCGTTCTGGTTGCGCCAGAACGAATCAGCGCGAATCAGAACGAAGCCCCAGGATTCTCTAAGATCGCGATCAGGCACGAATGCCTTCCCGCCCAGGTAGCTCAGTTGGTAGAGCACATCCATGGTAAGGATGGGGTCACGAGTTCGAGTCTCGTCCTGGGCTTGGCGCGCTGGTCAGTCTTTCTGGACCGTTAGGCTGCCGCTTCGTGGACTTCGCCCTCACGGACGAGCAAGAGGACTTCATCGACGCGATCCAGCGCTACTGCGACCACGAGTGCGGTACGCAGGACCAGCGCGAGCGCCTCACCGAGGGCTACACCGAGCACCACAACGAGACCATCTACAAGGAGATGGCCGAGCTCGGCTGGCTCGGGCTGACGATCCCCGAGGAGTACGGCGGCTCCGGCGGCTCGATGCTGGACGCCTGCCTCTTCATGGAGGAGACCTCGCGCGCCCTCGCCCCGATCGGCGGCTACGCGACGACGCTGATCGTCGCCGGCGCCACCAACCGCTTCGGCACCGAGGAGCAGAAGCAGGAGATCCTCGGCGGCATCGCCGGCGGCGCGGTCGAGGCGATCGCGATGACCGAGCCCGAGGCTGGCTCCGACGTCGGCTCGCTCTCCACCTTCGCCGAGAGCGTCGACGACGGCTTCGTCCTCAACGGGCAGAAGGTCTTCTGCTCCAACGCCCATATCGCCGACCACATCCTGGTCGTCTGCCGCACCACCCGCTCGGCCTCCAAGCACGAGGGCCTGACGATGATCTGGCTGCCGCGGGAGACCGACGGCCTGGAGATCGTCCCGATCGACACGATGGGTGGCCGCGACACCAACCACCTCTACCTGACTGACGTCGCCGCCCCGGCCGACGCCGTGCTCGGCCAGGTCGACCAGGCCTGGACCCAGCTGATGGCCGGCCTCAACGTCGAGCGCCTGATCCTCGCCGCGACGATGCTCGGCATCGCTCAGCGCGTCTTCGACGACCTGATCGTCTACGTCAAGGAGCGCGAACAGTTCAACCGCCCGATCGGCTCCTTCCAGGCGCTGCAGCACCGCATCGCCGATATGGCGACCGAGCTCGAGGCGGCCCGCCTGATGACCCGCTGGGTCGCCACCCTCACCGACGAGGACCCCGACCGCATGCTGCCCCGCGAGGCCTCGATGGTGAAGCTCTTCGTTACCGAGACGACCAAGCGCGCCGCGCTCGAAGGCATGCAGATGATGGGCGGCTACGGCTACGCCTCCGAGTACGACATGGAGCGCCTCGTCCGCACCGCCCTTGTCTCGACGATCTACGGCGGCACTTCAGAGATTCAGCGCAATATCATCGCCAAGACGTTCGGTCTCTGAGACAGGCATAATCTCCTCACGCAGGGATGCGTGAGCGCCCGTAGCTCAGTGGTCAACGGGGTTTTAACGAGCCCCAAAGAGCGCCGGTCTTTCAAGCCGGAGGTCGAGAGTTCGATTCTCTCCGGGCGCATTTCGTTGCTTTCCCCGCGGTCCCGTGCCAGCGACTCTCGCCTGGATGATCGAAGCCCAGATCAACCTGAACGGCGAGGACTGCGCTGCTCTTCACGACCCCAACCGGCCGCATGTGACGCGAGCGCAACTTCTACCGCGACCTCTGGAAGCCGGTCCAGAAAGCCTCTGGCCTAGACATCCGCCCCACGAGTGCCGCCACTCCTACGTCACCCACCTCCGCGCCGCCGGCATCAACGACGCCGACCTAGCCGAGATCGCTGGGCACCGCGTCGAGACGATGCTGGCTCGATACACGCGCGCGGTGGGCGGGAGCTTCGGGACGATTCGTGCGGCAATCGGGTGAGTATGGGCTCCGCCCTTGACAAACCCGCTCTTATTTGAAATCTTAATTCATCTAATAGATGCCTTAATAAGGAGCTCTTATGCCGATCGAGTTGGATGCTTCAAGTCTTAGCGAGGATCTGGGGGCCGCGCGGCCCGTCAAGGTTCCGGCAACCAAGTACCGCCAAGGCGGGCGCGAGATGTTCCACATCACAGTTGCGGTGGCCCAGTTGCCACAGATCGTCGTCAAGCGCCCCGATCCGACTCATGTAATCGAGGGGAATCGGCGAGTAGACGCAAATCGGGCGAAGAAGTTCGGCACCTACCTGGCGAAAAGCGATGACTGGGTTTCCCCGGCCATCATCGTCCGCGCCCCCTCAGAAGAGATCGAATTCGACGTTTTGGCCTCATTCGAGGACGGGACAGCTTGGGGCGAACTCACAATCCCGTTGCACGTCCTCACGGAGATCCTGCTCTTGGATGGACAGCATCGAACGCTTGGGGCATTTCTCGCCATCGACGAAGTGAACGAGACGATCCGCAAGAAGCGCGACGAGATCGAGGGCGCCGAGAGGAATGGCAACGACGACACGATTCCCGAGCTGGAGAAGAAACTCAATGACCTACTACGCACGCGGGAGCGGTTTACGAAAGAGCATCTATCGGTAGATATTGCGCTAGTTAGCACTGATCGCGCCAAGCAGATGTTCGCGGACATCAACAACAACGCGAAGGGTGTCAACCCTGACTACACGACACTTCTAGATCAGCGACTTGTCATCAATCGGATCTCTGTTGAGTTGATGGAGGATCACCCGCTACTCAAGGGCCGAGTCGAGTTCGGACAGTCGACCCGGATGAGCCCGAGTAATCCCAACTTGATGGGCGCCAAGACTGTGGCCGACATTGTTCGAACCGTTCACGTTGGAATCTCCGGCCGCATCGGCGCTCGGGTCGAGGATGAAATGAGCACCAATCAAGTGGAAGCGGTAGACGAGGTTCGAAAGTTTCTTGACGTGCTCGTCGCAGGTTTCGAGGATTTGCAGGCTGTCATCGACGGGATTTTGGACCCGATTGAATTGCGAGGCGAATCTGAGAATCGCTCGATGATCGGGTCGGCAACGATGCTGCGCGCGCTGGCGGGGGCGTACCACGTATTGACTATGGAGTCTGACAACGAGTCCGACCCCGAGCCTCTTACTCGTTCGGAAGTTGAGATCTTCTTTCGCGCCCTGGCGCCGAAGTTGCGGGAGATCCCGATTGAAGAGGACGACACATTCTGGATGCGGACCGAGGCGTTCATGCCTGGCACGAGCGCGCCACAGGCCCGAGCTGGCACAATGAATGCGCTAGTCAAAAGCTTGGTTCAGTGGGCTCGTGAGGGCGACGACGAGCTTGACCAAGAGGTATAGGAGAGGCGATCCAGAATTGCCAGACGCCAGGAGCAGCGCCTGAGCACGAGCGTAATGGATGCAAGCGAGATCGTCAGGTGGGCTTGGCAGAAACGGCAGCTCGATCCCTCGATCTCACTGCTGCGCTTATCTCGACGCAGAGACTCAGCGGCGGTCCTCGACGACGTAGCTCGCAGCGCTCTTTCCGGCGCCGAGAAGCTTTATCGGCGTCGGAAGGTACCGAGATCCTTCGCTCGATCGTACGGTGCCGTTGGCAACAAGAGCGGCGAGGTTCGGCGTCGTGACGGTGGCGATCTGCGTCGCTGGACGCGCTCGCATGGTCCCCTTCATTCGTTCGTGGGCCACGGATGCATGATACGAATTGTCTGCGGCGCTATGGCGAGCCACCGATGCTGCTCGGAAGGACCTAAGCACATGGAGCAAGTGAAAATCAGAATCGGCCCGGTCGCATTTGACCACGCTGACTACGACGCTGAGACGACGTGCTTTATTTGCATGTCGGAGCCCCAAGAGGCAGAGGGCGAGGAGACGCCCGAGGGTCACATCCTGCGCTTTGAGCCTGGCACTCAGCGAATTGTTGGCCTTACTGTCTTGGGCGCCCGAGTGATCCTCGATCGTGACGGCGAATTGCGCATTACGATTCCCGAGCCGGTCAAGGCGAGCGTCGACGACCTCGCGCCGGCCCTCGCGGCCGTCTAGCTCAAGCGTCTGACCTTCGGTCGAAACGACCGCACCGGACAAGTCGCTTATCTGTCGCATAGTTGGCGCTAGGCCGCTCGCCATGCGGCGGCTGCTCAGCCTTTCAATCCGATGGCTTAGCAAGGGCTCTTGCGCGAGGATTCCTGTCTCGAATGCTGGGCGCTGGGACTTTTGTAAAGCTCACGGAGTTCTCGCGTTCCGCTCGCCTAGTGATTGCCGCAGTGCTTGTCGCTACGCTTACGGCAGGGATTGGCCTGAAGTTTGCCCGATGGCTACCGGCCCATTTCCAGGGAATTCTTCTGCACGCACAAGACAACTTGCGTCTCTTATAGCTAGACGCAAGTTTTAGCCGATATATTTGCGTCTGTGGATACGGCCACTCTTGAGCAAAGCCCTATCGGCAACCTGATTCCCATTCTTGGGCCGGATCCGGTCACTCACGAGATGGTCGAGGGCAGAGCTTTCCTGCCCGATCCGTTGCCACGAGAAATCGTGCTTTCAACGAAGACCTGGAACGTCGTCAACTCGGCCACCGCGGCGCTGGCTCGGCTCGATGGTGCCGCAAGGCGTATCCCTGAGCCCTCGCTCCTCCGTCGGCCTACCTTGCGTCGTGAGGCGCAGAGCACGAGCGCGCTGGAGGGGACATACGCTCCGTTCGCCGACGTCCTCGCGGCAGAGGGCGACGATCCACAGCATCTCTCTGCGGAGCTGGTTGAGGTCCTCAACTTCGAGCGAATGGCTGAGCTCGCCTTCTCTTGGCCCGAGAATCGCGCTCTCACGATCGGCATGTTGGGTGCCTTGCAGAAGGCGCTCGTCCGTGACACCGCCGGCGAGCTGTCGGATGCCGGGGGACTTCGCGACCGAATCGTTGTCATCGGTGCCCGTGGCGCCGGATTCGATGAGGCTCGATTCGTGCCCCCACCTCCCGGAGACCAGTTGCGCGGCGGCGTCGAGGAGTTGCTCGCATGGATCGCTTCGCCTCCTGAGCTGCCGACCGTCGTTCTCGCGGCGCATGGTCACTACCAGTTTGAGTCGCTCCATCCGTACTCCGACGGGAACGGGAGGCTAGGTCGCCTATTGGTGATCGTTCAGCTCTTGCGGGGCGCGGTAATCCAAGAGCCGCTCCTCGTTGTCTCTCCATGGTTTGAGAAACGCCGCGACCGCTATCAAGACGAACTCATGCGCCTCAGCTGCGATGGGGACTGGGATCGGTGGGTCAGCTTCTTTGCCGAGGGAGTTGCGGCATCAGCCCTTGACTCTCAGCAGAAAGTCGAGGGCCTGGTGGCCCTGCAGGAGCAGTTGCGCCGTCGAGTGCAAGATGCGAACAAGCGGGGCTCTGCCGAGCAGCTGGCCGCGGACCTGGTTGGTCGCCCTTACGTCGATCGGCCCTGGGTGGCCAAGCGCCTTGGCCTGTCGGGCCAGGGCGCTCAAAATGCAATCAACACTCTCGTGTCGCTGGGTATCTTGGAGCCCGCCCCCGTTCGTCTCGCAAGAAACGCCCGCCTATATGTAGCCCCAGAGGTTGTGCAGATCATTTCGTCGTAACGCACCATCAGGCGCTGGGGTCGCATCTCGGTCGCATCACCTTCGCAACCCCGCTTCCCGAGCGGCTAGCCCTCAGCCTTTCAAGCCGGAGGTCGAGAGTTCGATTCTCTCCGGGCGCTCTCGTCGCCTTTCCCGGCGGCACGACCGGCCCTTGGTGCAGAGCCGGTCGACGGGCTCATCATCGATTTGTCGCTCGCCGCTATCCGAGCACGCCAAACCAAGCCAACTAATCTAAATACCCAAAAAAACTTGACTTAAATCCAACGTCCTCGTATGTTGAGCAGGCCCCTACAGCGAGGGAGCCCTAGGATCCTCAGTCGAGGGAGGATCGAGTCCTTGGGCGCCCCAGAACGGAGGAGGGCGTGTCTCGCGGATACAACGCTAGACGCAAGGCCAAGCGCCAGCAAGCGCGAATCGCTGCTGAGTCACTGAGGCGCCAAAGTTCGGCGGGATCGCGGAGATCGGCTGTCTTGCTTCCAGTTCTCGCCGTCGTCGCGATTCTGGTGGCCACGGCGATCGTAGGGTTTGGTGCTGACAAAGGTTCAAGCCGAAAGCAGATCGACCAGGAAGTCGCTGCACTGCTTGCCGGCGTTCCCCAGCGAGGAGCAACTTTGGGGTCGCCGAACGCAGGGACGACCCTTCGGATGTTCGCCGATCTCGAGTGCCCTACGGTGAGGCGATTTGTCGAGTCATACCTACCTTCAATTATTAGCACTTGGGTGCGTACTGGTGCCATGAAGATCGAATATCGCTCGCTCAAGACAGACACAATCGATGAGCAAACTTTTTTTAGGCAGGAAGAGGCGGCTTTGGCTGCCGGTAAGCAAGACAGAATGTGGAATTTCGCGCTGACGTTTGTACGCCAGCAGGGCGACCATTTCACCAATTATGCAACAGACGCATTCCTCGCTCGCATTGCGTCTCAGGTTCCAGAACTGAATATCGAGCGATGGGACCAGGTTCGCAAAAAGCCATCACTATTTCGAACGGTCGCTCTTGGTATTCACTCAGCGCGTCTCACAGGTCTCCACTCCACACCCGCATTCACGATAGCTGGCCCAAGGTCTGCAGTTCGAAGTGAAATTGAATCTTCGTTGGAAGCGGATATCAAGGCTCTACGTAGAGAAGACTTGGGGGACGCACCGATTCTCAAGTCAGTCGGTCTCTAAGCATTAAATGAGTACAAATAAATCAATAGATAGTCAGGGGGAGGACTAAATATGAACTTACGATTACGTATCACATGCTTTATCGCGATCTTTGCAAGCTCCAGCCTTACCATGGCAGTGCTTCTAGCTGGTATTGCAGCAGCCTGCGAAGGCAGCGAATCCATAGAATGCGAAACATTTCCGACGGTCACGACCGAAGCCGCAACTTTGATAACGGACAGCTCAGCAGTTCTGCACGGTAAAGTCAATCCTAATGGTTGTCAAACCACGTACGTATTTGAATACGGAAAAACAGTATTCTACGGTTTCTTTGCTGGCGAAGGCGCTGCTGGTAAAGGAACCAGCGATAAATCAGTAGTAGGCACTCCCATACTGCTTTCGCCAGGGACCACTTATCACTTTCGCATATCCGCGATTAATTCGGATGGTAAACAGAAATTTGGCTCGGATATGACGTTCACGACGACGTCAAGTGACCCACCAGTAGTTACCACTGAAGAAGCAACAGAAATAAAAACGACCAGCGCAACATTGAATGGAAGTGTCAATCCTGAAGGAGTCGAAGCTACCTACGAATTTGAATATGGTACGACTACTTCCTATGGAAAAAAATCATCATCCGGAACCGTGCCCGCCGGTTTTGGCGCGAAAAAAGTGACTAAGCCGGTGACGGGCCTTGAATCAGGAACGACCTATCACTACCGTATTGTCGGGAAAAGTAGTCATGGCGCAGCCACGCCGGGAGCGGATAAAACGTTTAAAACGACTACGTCGGGGAAACCACCCACAGTTACAACAGAAGAAGCAACGGGAGTGCTATCGACTGACGCAACACTGAATGGAAGTGTCAATCCGGAAGGTGCCGAAACTACCTATGAATTCGAATATGGTACCTCCATATCCTATGGAAAAAAATCGGCATCTGGCACGGTGTCCGGTTTTGGCGCGCAAAAAGTCAACAAGCCAGTAACGGGCCTTGAACCGGGAACCACCTATCACTATCGCATCGTGGCTAAAAATAGCTTCGGCTCAGCTACGCCGGGAGCAGATAAAACGTTCACGACGTCAGCCTTGGCCTGGAAAATCAAAGAAACGCCAAACCCCGGAGGGGCGAGCGACAGCAACCTTTACGACGTGAGCTGCAATCCGAGCACGAAAGCCTGTACCTCGGTCGGAAAGAGCACTGCCTCGGGAGTCGACAGCCCGCTGGCCCAGCGCTGGAACGGCACCTCATGGTCGGAACAGACTGCCGCGAAAAAGTCCGGCTCTACCCACAATCGCCTCTTCGGTGTCGACTGCCCCTCGGAAACCCGTTGTCTAGCAGTCGGTAACTACCAGAACTCTGAAGGCGGTCCGGTGACCCTTGGGGAGCTCTGGAACGAAAGCAAATGGTCGGTCCAGTCGACGCCGGTCCCAGCCGAAGCGACCTCCAGCGAACTGGTGGCGGTTGGCTGCAACTCGACCGCAAGCTGCCGGGCGGCCGGCTCCGCCACGATGAAAGGCGTCAAAACGGCGATCGTGGAGAAATGGGCCAGCCCCACGTGGTCTTTGGATTCGATCCCAATCCCCGCGGGCGCCACATCGAGTCAGCTCGACGGTATCGACTGCATATGGTCGAACTTCTGTGCCGCCGTAGGCCGTTACACCACCAGTGGCGGCTCGATCAAAAATCTCGCCATGTTCTGGAACGGCACGGAATGGTCGCTCCATACCCTGGCGGATCCCGAAGGAGCTGTCGAGACCACCCTCCTCGATGTTTCCTGCACGCCGACGCCGAACCGCTGTACGGCGGTGGGAGGGTGGAAGAACAGCGCCAAAGAACAGTTCACGCTCGCTTACCGCTTCAACGGGGTGACGACCTGGACGCTGCAGAGCACGCCCAACCCATCGGGGAGCATCGCGAGCGTCTTCCAGGAGGTCTCTTGCGCGACCGAAACGTCCTGCTCTGCGGCTGGAAGCTGGGTCAGCAGTGGGGGCGGATCGAATCGGACCCTTGCCCAGAAATGGAACGGAAGCAGCTGGTCGATCGAAAGTAGCCAGGACCCCGTTGGCGCGACTTTCAGCGCTTTCTTCGGCGTCTCGTGTCAGGAAAGCAGCTGCTTTGGAGTGGGGTGGAGCACGAACGCCTTGGGGGTCGACACCACTCTGGCCGAGTTCAGGGAATGAATCGCTCATAACTGACTACCACCGTGGCCTCTCGAGCCGCCCTGTCGAGTCCAAACATTTGACAGGGCGGCCTAGTGGTCGCTCGACTCCTCGTACTCGTCGTGCAATTTCCACCACGTATAGGGCTCGGTCTGCGGGTATCCTTCCGGTGAGTCCTCCCACTTCTCTTGGCGGCCGAGTGCCGTTATGTCAAGGTAGGACCAAGCGGTTCCGAGCGCCTCGTCGCCGCGCTTGTCGATGAAGTAGGTGCGGAAGATTTGGTCTTCGTCGTCGCGGTAGAAGGCGTTGGTGCCGTGCCATTCGTCGACGCCGAAGTCGGCGTCGAAAGCGTCGGTGATCGTGTACCAGGGCATGGTCCAGCCCATCCGTGCCTTCCAACGTTCGATGTCGGGCTGGGGAGCGCGGGAGATGTTGGCGAAGGTGGTGTCGCGTGCGTTCAGGTGGGCGAGGTGGGCGACCTGGTCGGCCACGAACGAGCAGCCGGGGCAGCCGCTGTCGGGCCAGTTAGCGACGCCGGGCTCGAAGAAGAAGCGGTAGAGGATCAGCTGGCGGCGCCCCTCGAAGAGGTCGAGCAGGCTGGCCGGCCCGTTGGGACCTTCGAAGCGGTAGTCCTTCTCCACGGCCATCCGTGGCATGCGGCGGCGCTCGGCGGCCAGTGCGTCGCGGGCGCGGGTCAACCCCTTCTCCTTGACCAGCAGCTCCTTCCGGGCGGCGTCCCAATCCTGCGGCGAGACGATCGGCGGCATCTTCATTTCGATTCCTCCTTCAGGCAGCGCCGGGCTCTGACTCCTCGACCGTCAGCTCGGCGGTCGGGACGACCTCGAGGCGCTGGTCCGGGATTGGCTCGCCGCTCCTGACCGAGAGGCCGTAGGTGCCCGCGGCGAGTCGCTCTTCGGCTCGCTCGACCGCGGCCAGCCGACCGCGCAGGTCCTCGAGGCGACCGGCGTCGAACTCGTCTTGGTAGAGGCCCTCGGAGTCCCGGTCGCCGGGCTCGCGGCGTTTGTCACCCTCCTCGGTGCCTTCGCCCTCGATCGAGGCGATCTCTCGCTCGACCTGGGCTCGCTCAGCTGCAATCAACTCTTTGGCGCGCTCCGGTTTCATGGCCGACACGGTACCCGGCTTTCAGCCTTTCGATTCCTGCCAGTCGCCTTCCGACAGCACCAGACGCAGGCCGACGTCGAGCTCCGGGCGTTCGCGCAAGTGCCCGTAGCGCTCCTCCCAGGCGCCGCTCTCCAGGTCCGCGGCGAGGCGCTCGCGGCCACCGCGGCGCGCCTCCTCGGAGATGCTCTGCCAGACCCACATCGGTTGCACGACTTCCTCGTCGAAGAGCATCTCCGGCCGCGCCCAGAGCGCGGCGAAGAAGAGGTCGGTGCAGTCGCGGGGAACCGGGATCGGCGCGCTAGTCGACTTCGGCAAGCGCGCCATCAGCTCGCCGCTGCTCGCTCCAGACCGACGCTTCAGGGCAAGCATCTCCGGAAAGTAGTCGCGCGCAATCCAGAGGTCGGCCAGCGCCTCGGGATCGAAGGCGACGATCACGATCCGCTCCCTGCTCACGCGCTGCATCTCCGCCAGGCCGGCATCGAGGTCCGCCCAGTGGTGGGCGGTCAGCACCGCCATCGAGGCATCGAAGCTGTCATCAGCAAAGGGCAGGTCTTCAGCGCTCGCCTGCACCGCCGGCGCTGACCCAGCCGGTCGTTGCCCAATCATCTCCGCCGAGGGCTCGACCGCGGTCACCTCGCGCTCCTCCGGCTCGTAGGAGCCGGTGCCGGCGCCGACGTTGAGCACGGTTCGGGCATCGCCGAGGGCGGCGTCGATCTGCGCCGCGATCCGCGGGTCAGGGCGGCGAACCCGGCTGTAGCCGCGTCCCAGCCGGTCGTAGGGCACTACGCTCACAGGCCCACTTTAGTCGCGGTTTTGGGCCGGTCTGCGGCGATATCAAACGGCGAGGCCATCACTTATCCCAGGGCGCTATTCTTCGAGTCAGCCTCGTGCCTCGGCCCGGGGTTTTTCCTTGTAATGGCGCGTAAGTAATCGAGGGAGAAATGGCTCGCGGAGATGTCCGCATCGCGGTGACGATGGCTTGCGAAGACTGCAAGCGACGCAACTATCAGACAAATAAGTCGCGGCGAAACTCGCCCGACCGGATTGAGCTGCGCAAGTTCTGCCACTGGTGCGGCAAGCACACGGCGCATAAGGAGACGCGCTAGCCCCAATGGCCAAGACGCGCGCACAGCGCAAGGCCGAGCGCCGCGCCCGCGAAGAGCAGGAGCGCAAGCGCATCGGCTTGGAGCGCGACGGTGAGTCGCACGCTCAGCACGACACGCAGGTGCCGATCTCCGGCGAGGTCGCCGAGGTCGAGGCGATGGAGCGGGGCATGGGCGCTGGCGCTCCCGAGGCCGCTCTCGAGACGCCCGACGCTCCCAAGACTTCCTCCCGCGCCGAAAAGCGCGCCGAAGCGAAGGCGCTGAAGGACTCCGAGAAGCGCAAGCGCGCCGAGCAGAAGCGCCGCGAGAGCGAGCAGCTCGCCAAGAAGCAGAAACAGGCGCAGGCGCAACGCCAGCGCGGCGGCGTCATCGGCTTCCTCCTCTCCTGCTGGGCGGAGCTGAAAAAGGTCCAGTGGCCCGACCGCGACACCCTGGTCCAGGCCACCGCCGTCACAATCATCTTCGTCGCTGTCGCCGCCACCTACCTCGGCGCGCTCGACGCGGCTTTCAACTTCCTCGTCAAGCAGATCCTCTAGCGGATCTCCGAACAAAGGCTCCCAAGACGATGTATCGCTGGTACGTGATCAACACCTACTCGGGTCACGAGAACAAGGTCAAGCACAACCTCGAGCACCGGGTTCAGACGATGAGTCAGAACCGCAACGTGCGCCAGGTCGTCGTTCCCACCGAGCAGGTGATGGAACTCAACAAGGACGGCCAGAAAGAACCGAAAGAGAAGCGCACGATGCCGGGCTATGTCCTGGTCAACATGGAGATGACCGATGACGCTTGGGGCCTGGTCAAGAACACCCCCGGGGTGACCGGTTTCGTCGGCTCGCGCAACAAGCCGGTGCCGCTCTCCAAACCGGAGGTCGACCGCCTGCTGCATCGCGAGACCGCCGAGCGCCCGCGCACTCAGGCCCAGTTCTCGATCGGCGAGTCGGTCAAGGTCGTATCCGGCCCGCTCTCCGACTTCTCCGGCGAGATCGCCGAGATCAACGAGGACGCCGCCAAACTCAAGGTTCTGGTCTCGATCTTCGGCCGCGAGACGCCGGTCGAGGTCGGTTACGACCAGGTCAAGAAGATTTAGGCGCCCGCCCGCTACCCTCTCCGATCCCGATGGCAAAGAAAGTCCTCACTCAGATCAAGCTTCAGATCTCCGCCGGCTCGGCAAACCCGGCGCCGCCGGTCGGCCCTGCCCTGGGCCAGCACGGCGTCAACATCATGGAGTTCTGCAAGGCCTTCAACGCTCAGACCCAGTCCGAAGGCGGGACGATCATCCCGGTCGAGATCACGGTCTACGAGGACCGCTCCTTCACCTTCATCACCAAGACGCCACCGGCGGCGGTGCTGATCAAGGAGGCGATCGGGATCAAGAAGGGCTCGGGCGAGCCCCACGTCAACAAGGTGGGGACGATCTCGATGGATCAGGTCCGCCAGATCGCCGAGCGCAAGATGCCCGACCTCAACGCCAACGACCTCGACGCCGCCTCGAAGATCATCGCCGGCACCGCCCGCTCGATGGGCGTGGACGTCAAATAGCCATGGCCCACGGCAAGCGCTACCGCAAACAGCTCGAGAAGGTCCAACGCGATCATGCCTACCCGCCGGCTGAGGCGATCGCCCTGCTCAAGGAGACCGCCAGCGCCAACTTCGACGAGACGGTCGAGCTGCACGTGCTGCTCGGCGTCAACGTCCGCCACGCCGAGGAGCAGCTGCGTGGCACCCTCGCCTTGCCCCACGGCCTCGGCAAGGACGTCACCGTGGCGGTCTTCGCTCAGGGCCAGCAGGCCCGCGACGCCGAGGCTGCCGGTGCCGACTTCGTCGGCGGCGACGACCTCGCCAAGAAAGTCGAGGAGGAGGGCTGGACCGACTTCGACGTCGCGATCTCGACCCCGCAGATGATGGGCACGGTCGGCAAGCTCGGGCGCGTGCTCGGCCCGCAGGGCAAGATGCCGAACCCCAAGGTCGGCACCGTCACCGACGACATCGAGAAAGCGGTCAGCGAGTCGAAGGCCGGCAAGGTCGAGTACCGCACCGACCGCCAGGCGATCGTCCACATGGCGATCGGCAAGGCCAGCCTCACGCCCGACCAGCTGCTCGACAACTTCACCACCGTGATGGAGGAGATCATCCGCGCCAAGCCCTCGGCGGCGAAAGGTCGCTACATCGTCACCTGCACGCTGACGACGACGATGGGCCCCGGCATCCGGGTCGATGCCTCCAAGATCGGCGACCGCGATGAGGGTGCCGCTGCGCCCCAGGCGGCAGAGGAACCCGTAACGGCCTAGACTGCGCCGTCGCGAACCCCAGACCACCGGCGGGGCCGACCCCGTAAGCCCGGTGCAGGCGAACGATGAACCGAGACGAAAAGGCAACAGCAATTGAGGAGATCGCCGCCGACATTGAGGCGGCCGAGGCGATCTTCGCGGTTGACTACCGGGGAATCAGCGTCCCCCAAGCGGCTGAACTGCGCGCCAAACTGCGCGAGTCCGATGCCAGCTTCCGCATCGTCAAGAACCGCCTGACCAAAATCGCCGCTGACAAAGCCGGCGCGGGGGAGCGCCTCAACGCGCTGCTGCAGGGGCCGACCGCGCTCACCTTCGTGCGCGGCGACACCGCCCAGGCCGCCAAGGCGATCTCGACCTTCAACAAAGAGCATAAAGTGCTCACCTTCAAGGGCGGCTTCATGGACGGCATCGACGTCGATGAGAGCGGCTTCGAAGCGATCGCCAAGCTGCCTTCGCGCGACGTCCTCAACGGCCAGCTCGCCGGCGTCGTCGCCAGCCCATTGACCGGCCTGGTCCGCGGGCTCGGCTCGATGATCCAAGGACTTGCGCTGCAGCTCGGCCAGATCGCCGAGAAGGGCCTGGTAAGTGGCGAGGCTCCGGCTGAGCCCGCCGCCGCCCCGGCTGAGGGGGCACCGGCTGAGGAGGCCCCCGCCGCTGAGGAGACGCCTGCTGCGGAGGCAGAGGCTGAGGAGACTCCCGCCGAGGAGACCCCGGCCGCCGAGGCCGAGCCTGCTGCTGAGGAGCCCGCTGCCGAGGAGGCAAAAGCTGAGGAGGCCGAGCCCGCTGCTGAGGCGGAGCAGGCCGAGGAGAAGGCGGAGGACGATGCCGCCGAGGATGAGACTTCTAACACTGACGACGCGAGCAAGGAAGAGGAGTAGATGGCAACCAAGGTTTCAACAGATGACTGGATCGAGGAGCTGAAGAGCATTTCCGTGCTCGAGCTCTCCGAGCGGATCAAAGCCCTCGAGGAGGAGTTCGGCGTCTCGGCCACGGCCGTTGCCGCTGCCGCCCCGGCTGCTGCCGGCGCTCCCGCCGGTGACGGTGGTGGCGAGGAAGAGGCCTCCACGGTCGACGTCGTCCTCGCCGAGGTCGGCGGCCAGAAGGTCCCCGTGATCAAGGTCGTGCGTGCTGCGACCGGGCTCGGCCTGAAAGAGGCCAAGGCGATGGTCGACGAGGCCCCCAAGGCAATCAAGGAGGGCATCGACCGCGAGGAGGCCGACAAGTTGAAGGCCGAACTCGAGGAGGCCGGCGCCACCGTCGAGCTCAAGTAAACCTCGCATCATCCGCGTTTGGAACCCAGGCAGGGAGCCAAACTAGCGGCAGAGCGCGGCCGTGTGTTATTTTTCGCGGTCGCGCCCAGTTTTGTCCCCTGCCCGTATCTGCGCTGTACCTAACGTCCCTCTGACCTTCTGAGGAGTCGCCCGTCTTGGCACGTTCGAACGCTGCCCCCGTAACCCGCAGGAGTTTTTCCCGACTAAAGAATCCCCTCGAAGTCCCCCATCTGATCGATATTCAACGTCGCTCTTTCGAAGAGCTGACGGATCCGAAGAAGGGTGGGCTGCGAGAGACGATTGACGACATATCCCCGATTGAGGACTACACGGGGAACCTCGCCATTGTCTTTGGCGAGTTCAAATTCGAGGAGCCGCCGCACACGATCGAGGAGTGCCGCGAGAAGGACATGACCTACTCGCGGCCGCTCTCGGCAACGGTTGCTTTCCAGAACAAAGAGACCGGTGAGATCCGCGAGCAGGCCGTCTTCATGGGCGACTTCCCGTGGATGACCGATCGCGGCACCTTCATCATCAACGGCACCGAGCGCGTCGTCGTCACCCAGCTCGTCCGTTCCCCCGGTGCCTACGTGATGGCGCCGAAGGATGCTGAAAAGCAGGTCTTCATCGCCAACCTGATGCCTGCCCGCGGTTCCTGGCTCGAGCTGGAAATCGACAAAAAAGGCAAAGTCTTCGTCCGCATCGACCGCAAGCGCAAGCTGCCGGTGACGGTGCTGCTGCGTGCGATGGGCTACGTCGAGGACAAACAGCTCCTCGACATGTTCGACAACTCGATCTACCTGCGGCACACGATCGAGGCCGACACCGAGGCGACCCGCACCGAGGAGGGCGCCCTGATCGAGCTGTTCAAGAAGCAGCGTCCGGGTGAGCCGCCCTCAGTCGACGCTGCCCGCAACCTGCTCGAGCAGCTCTTCTTCGATTCCAAGCGCTACGACCTCACCAGGGTCGGCCGCTACAAGCTCAACGCCCGGCTCGACCTCGACATCGATCTCGACACGCGGGTCCTCACCCACGACGACATCATCGCCCTGGTCAAGGAGCTGGTCAGCCTCCCGAAGCTGCTCGGCATCCCCGAGGAGATCGATGAGGAGAACCCGATCAAGGACTACGCCGCGGAGGCGATCACCTATCCCCGCGAGCCGGTCAACGAGCACCTCGACGAGTACGAGCACTTCGGCAACCGGCGCCTGCGCACGGTCGGCGAGCTGATCCAGGAGGCCTTCCGCATCGGCCTCTACCGGATGGAGCGCGTCGTTCGCGAGCGCCTCACCACCGAAGACTCGGATGCGATCACGCCGCAGACGATCATCAACATCCGTCCCGTCGTGGCCGCGATGAAGGAGTTCTTCGGCTCCTCGCAGCTCTCGCAGTTCATGGATCAGACCAACTCGCTGTCCGGGCTCACCCACCGCCGCCGCCTCTCGGCGCTCGGCGCGGGCGGGCTGACCCGTGAGCGTGCCCCGATCGAGGTCCGCGACGTGCACCCGACCCACTACGGCCGGATGTGCCCGATCGAGACGCCGGAGGGTCCGAACATCGGCCTGATGGGCTCGCTCGCCTCCTACGCGGAAATCTCCGAACACGGCTTCGTCACGACCCCCTACCGGGTGGTCAAGGACGGCGTTGTGACCGAGGAGATCGTCCACTACGACGCCACCCAGGACGAGGACAAGGTGATCGCCCAGGCGAACGCCGAGATCGATGAGGCCACCAGCAAGCTGAAGGGTCCGACGGTCCTGGTCCGCGCTGGCGAGGACGAGTACGCAACTGCCTCGCCGAAGGAAGTCGATCTGATGGACGTCTCACCGACCCAGATCTGGTCGGTGGCGACGGCGCTGATCCCCTTCCTTGAGCACGACGACGCCAACCGGGCGCTGATGGGCTCCAACATGCAGCGCCAAGCGGTGCCGCTGCTGAAGCCCGATCCGCCGCTGATCGGTACCGGCATGGAGCGTCGTGCCGCGGTCGACACCGGCGACGTGGTTCTTGCCGAGGCCGACGGGGAGATCGCCCACGTCGACTCCGAGCGGATCGTGGTCAGCCACGGGGCGAAAAAAGTCGAGTACCCGCTGCACAAGTTCATGCGCTCCAACCAGGGCACGATCATCCACCAGCGTCCGATCATCAAGAGCGGACAGAAGGTCAAGCAGGGTGACGTGCTCGCCGACGGTTCCTCGACCGGCGGCGGCGAGATCGCCCTGGGCAAGAACTGCCTGGTCGCTTTCATGTCCTGGGAGGGCTACAACTTCGAGGACGCGATCATCCTCTCCGAGCGCCTGGTCAAGGACGACGAGCTCACCTCGATCCACATCGAGGAGTACGAGATCGACGCCCGCACGACCAAGCTCGGCGACGAGGAGATCACCCGCGACATCCCCAACCGTTCCGAGGAGAGCCTGCGCAACCTCGATGAGCGCGGCATCGTCCGCGTCGGCGCCGAGGTCGTGTCCGGCGATCTGCTGGTCGGCAAGGTCACGCCCAAGGGCGAGACCGAGCTGACGGCCGAGGAGAAGCTGATCCGCGCGATCTTCAAGGAGAAGGCGCGCGAGGTCCGCGACACCTCGCTCAAGGTTCCCCACGGCGAGGGTGGAGTCGTCATCGACGTGCTCACCTTCAGCCGCGACGACGGCGACGATCTCGCCGCCGGCGTCAACGACCTGGTCCGCGTCTTCGTCGCGACCAAGCGCAAGATCGCCGAGGGCGACAAGCTCGCCGGCCGTCACGGGAACAAGGGTGTGATCTCCAAGATCGTGCCCGAGGAGGACATGCCCCACCTCGCCGACGGCACCCCCGTCGACGTGATCCTCAACCCGCTCGGCGTGCCGAGCCGGATGAACATCGGGCAGATCCTCGAGACCCACCTCGGTTGGGTTGCGGGCAACGGCTGGTACGACGATGGCTCGGAGGCCTACAAGCAGGCCCACTCCGACGAGGGCGACGGTCGCGTCTACGTGGCGACCTCGGTCTTCGATGGGGCCAGCGTCGAGGACGTCGACGAGGCCCTCTGCAAGTGGCAGGAGGAGAACGAGGAGCGCGGCATCGACCTCGGCATCCACCCCGACGAGCGCCCCGGCGCCCGTGCCGACGGCAGCGTCCAGCTCTACAACGGCCGCACCGGCGAGCCCTACGAGGGCAAAGTCACGGTCGGCTACATGTACATCCTCAAGCTGCTGCACCTGGTCGACGACAAGATCCACGCTCGTTCGACCGGTCCCTACTCGCTCGTCACCCAGCAGCCGCTGGGCGGCAAGGCGCAGTTCGGTGGCCAGCGCTTCGGTGAGATGGAGGTCTGGGCCCTGGAGGCCTACGGCGCTGCCTACACGCTGCAGGAGATGCTCACGGTCAAGTCCGACGACACCGTCGGGCGCGTCAAGGCCTACGAGGCGATCGTCAAGGGGGAGAACATCCCCGAGCCGTCGATCCCGGAGTCCTTCAAAGTGCTGCTGAAGGAGATCCAGAGCCTCTCGCTCGACGCCAACGTCGTCTCCGAAGGTGGGGACGTCGAGATCGCCGAGGAGGACGACGACCTGCTCAAGGCCGCCGAGGAGCTCGGCATGGACCTGACCGGCGTTCGCGCCGACGGCAACGGCTCCAACGGGGCCGCCGACGAGCGCGAGGAGCAGACCGTCGCCGAGGGCGAGGGCGGTACAGATGGGGCGGCAGAGACAGAGAAAGAGGCCGAAGAGGCGAAGGTGGAGGACTGATGATCGACATCAACAATTTCGACGCGATTGAAATCGGCCTGGCGTCGTCGAAGAAGATCCGCTCCTGGAGTTGGGGCGAGGTCACCAAGCCCGAGACGATCAACTACCGCACGCTGAAGCCGGAGAAAGACGGCCTCTTCTGCGAGCGCATCTTCGGTCCGACCAAGGACTGGGAGTGCTACTGCGGTAAGTACAAGCGCGTCCGCTACAAGGGCATCGTCTGCGAGCGCTGCGGCGTCGAGGTAACCCGCTCCAAGGTGCGCCGCGAGCGCATGGGGCACGTTGACCTGGCCGCCCCGGTCTCCCACATCTGGTTCTTCAAGGGCGTGCCGAGCCGGATCGGCTACCTGATCGACATGGCTCCCAAGGAGCTCGAGAAGGTCCTCTACTTTGCTGCGTCGATGATCACCTGGGTTGATGTCGAGGCCCGCGACAAGGACCTCGGCATGCTCGAGAAAGAGGTCAAAAAGGTCACCGACTCCTACGAGGCGGAACGGCAGAAAAGGACTCAGGAGCTGAGCGAGTCCCTGGAGCGCCGGATCAAGTACCTCGAGGACGGCACCCAGACCAAGTTCGACGACGACGACCACATCTGGGCCGACTCGCTGAAACTGACCGCCGCACAGCTGCGCAAGTTGAAGGACGACGAGCGCACGAAAATGATCAAAGAGCTGCGCAAGACCTTCGAGGCCGAGATTTCCGACACCGAGGCCTACATCGACGAGGCGATCGAGCGGATGGCCGAAGTCTGGAAGATCTTCACCGAGATGAAGCCGAAGGACGTCGTCAACGACGAGACCGTCTTCCGTGAGCTCAAGGATCGTTTCGGTTCGCCGTTCGGCTGGGGCGAGTACTTCCGCGGCAGCATGGGCGCGGAAGCGGTGCGCGACCTGCTCGAACAGGTCGACCTCGCCGCTGAGTGCGAGGAACTGGAGCTGGTGATCAACAGCTCCAAAGGCCAGAAACAGGCTCGCGCGGTGAAGCGACTGAAAGTCGCCTCCGCCTTCCTCAACTCCGAGAACCAGCCGGACTGGATGATCCTTGACTGCGTGCCGGTGATCCCGCCGGAGCTGCGCCCGATGGTGCAGCTCGACGGCGGTCGCTTCGCGACGTCGGACCTCAACGACCTCTACCGGCGCGTGATCAACCGCAACAACCGGCTCAAGCGCCTGCTTGATCTCGGTGCCCCCGAGATCATCGTCAACAACGAGAAGCGCATGCTGCAGGAGGCCGTCGACGCTCTGTTCGACAACGGCCGCCGCGGCCGCCCGGTGACGGGCCCCGGCAACCGTCCGCTGAAGTCGCTCTCCGACATGCTCAAGGGCAAGCAGGGCCGCTTCCGCCAGAATCTGCTCGGCAAGCGCGTCGACTACTCCGGCCGTTCGGTGATCGTCTCCGGCCCGAGCTTGAGGCTGCACCAGTGCGGCCTGCCCAAGCTCATGGCCCTGGAGCTTTTCAAGCCATTCATCATGGCCCAGCTGGTCGAGCGCAAGGCGGTGCAGAACATCAAGGCCGCCAAGAAGATGGTCGAGTCGATGATTCCCGAGGTCTGGGATGTGCTCGAGGAAGTCATCCACGAGCACCCGGTGCTGCTCAACCGCGCGCCGACCCTGCACCGTCTCGGCATCCAGGCCTTCGAGCCGGTGCTGGTCGAGGGCAAGGCGATCCAGGTCCACCCCCTGGTCTGCTCGGCCTTCAACGCCGACTTCGACGGCGATCAGATGGCGGTCCACGTGCCGCTCTCCGCCGAGGCCCAGGCCGAGGCGCGGATCCTGATGCTCTCGGCGAACAACATCCTCTCGCCGGCCCACGGTGCGCCGCTGGCGACGCCGACCCAGGACATGGTGCTCGGCATCTACTACCTGACCTACGGCCCCGATGCCGAGGATCTGGCCAAGATCGACGAGGGCCTCAAGGCTGGCCAAGGCGCCAAGCGCAATGGCTCGACGCCGAAGGTGTTCCGCTCCTCTCAGGAGGCCGAGCTCGTCTACGAGAACGGTGGCTGCAAGCTGCACGACCAGGCTGAGTACCGGCGGGCCGGGCGCGGGCACTTCCTGACCACGGTCGGGCGGATCATCTTCAACGAGAAGATCGAGCGCGCCCTTGCCGAAGCACTCGGCGAGGAGTTCGACCCGGAGCAGTTCGAGTTCGTCAATTTCTCGCTGAAGAAGAAGAACATCAACGAGATGGTCTCCGATCTGGTCGAGGCCTACGGCGCTCCGGCTGTCTCGCAAGTGCTCGACGCCTTCAAGGACCTCGGCTTCCACTACGCCAGCCAGGCGGGAATCACGGTGTCCAAGAACAACGTCGTCTCGCCGCCGGACAAGGAGAAGATCCTCGAACGCTACGAGAAGCAGACGACCGAGATCCAGGGTCAGTACAACGACGGCTACATCACCGCCGAGGAGCGCCACGAGGCGGTCACGTCGCACTGGAACAACGCCACCGACGAGGTCGCGAAAGCGATGGAGGACAACCTCGACGAGCTGAACCCGATCTTCATGATGGCCAACTCGGGCGCTCGTGGCTCCTTCAAGCAGATCCGCCAGCTGGCGGGGATGCGCGGCCTGATGGCCAATCCGAAGGGCGAAATCATCGAGCGGCCGATCAAGGCCAACTTCATGGAGGGCCTCTCGGTGCTCGAGTACTTCATCTCCACCCACGGTGCCCGAAAGGGACTCGCCGATACGGCGCTGCGTACGGCCGACTCGGGTTACCTGACCCGGCGCCTGGTCGACGTCGCCCAGGACGTGATCGTGCGCGAGGAGGACTGCAAAACCAAGGACCACATCGAGATGGCGATCCGCAAGGACGACAACTCGCTCAATGACAACCTGATCGGTCGCCTGGCGGCGAAGAAATTCGAAACCAAGCGCGGCCGCGAGCTGCTCAAGCGCAACCAGGAGATCACCCTGGCCGACGTCGAAGCGATCGCCGAGGCGTTCGAGGACGACGAGACCAAGGTCCCGGTTCGCTCGGCGCTCAAGTGCGACGCCGACTCCGGCGTATGCCGTGCTTGCTATGGCGTCGCCCCGGCTACCGGCTTCACCGTCAACATCGGCGACGCGGTCGGCATCATCGCCGCCCAGTCGATCGGCGAGCCCGGTACGCAGCTGACCATGCGGACCTTCCACACCGGTGGTGTCGCCGGCCAGGACATCACCCAGGGTCTACCGCGCATCGTCGAGCTCTTCGAGGCGCGTAAACCGAAGGGTCTGGCGCAGATGGCAGAGGCGGCCGGCAAAGTCACGGTCGAAGAAACCGACAAAGCGCTGAAAGTCCACGTCACCGAGTCAAGCGGTGAGGAGCACGCCTACAGCTTCCCGCCCCGTACCCGCCTGCACGTCACGGACGGGGAGAAGGTGGAGGTCGGTCAGCAGCTCAACGAGGGCTCGCTCTACCCGGCCGACCTGCTGGCGGTCCGCGGCCGCACCGACGTCGAGCTCTACCTGGTGGCCGAGGTGCAGCGGGTCTACCGCGCGCAGGGCGTCGACATCAACGACAAGCACATCGAGCTGATCGCCCGCCAGATGCTGAAGAAGGTGCGGATCGAATCGAAGGGTTCGACCAGCCTGCTGCCGGGCCAGCTCGAAGACCGCGGTGCGCTCAAGCGCCTCAACAAGAAGACGAAGGAAGAAGGCGGCACGCCGGCCAAGGCCGAGGAGGTCATCCTCGGAATCACCAAGGCATCGCTGGCCACCGAGTCCTTCCTCTCCGCCGCCTCCTTCCAGGAGACGACGAAGGTGCTCACCGATGCTGCGCTGGAGGGCAAGCGAGACAAACTCGTTGGCCTGAAGGAGAACGTGATCATCGGCAAGCTGATCCCGGCCGCCACCGGCCTCAAGCACTACCGCACGCTCGCGGTCGAGCCGGCCGTGCCGATCGAGCCGCCGAGCGAGGAAGGCCTGCTCGACGAGGAAGAGCTGGCCGCGGAGCTGGGGCTGGATGACGGCGAAGCCGTCGAGAGCTTCGGCCCTTCGTTCGCGGAGGAGCTCGAGGAGCTGGCGCATGAGATTGAGGCGACGTCTGAGGAGAAGTCGCCCGGGCAGTCCTAGAGGCGGGGGGAGGGGCCGGGGCGCCCCTCCCGCTTGCTGGGTTTTCCGCCTGAACAGCTTGCCGCCGTCCGAGGTTGGGGTTGCGGGCGGAAAAGGGACGCCGCTGCGCAGGAGGGGCACCCCGGCCCCTCTCTCAGCTTCGAGTAGCTGCCGCGACGTTCCCGCATCGTTCGAGCCGGCCGGACCTTTGGAGTTCGTGCCTGAACGCAAGGCGGCCCGAGCTTTCGCCCGGGCCGCTTGGCACTCCATCCGCTTCCGGTGCGCTTTATGTGGCTATGGACCACATAAAGCGCACCGGAGCAGTGAAGGGACTAGTTGCTACTGCCGCCTGAGAGGCAGTAGGCGTAGACGGTGAGGCTGGTGTCGGCGGGGGCGTAGCTGTGGGCGTGGGCGATCCAGCCGTTGCCGCTGCGCTGCGCGCCGGTCAATGCCACCCGGTAGTCGCCGGCGGTGTTGCCGCCACTGATCGCGACGGTGCCCGCCGGGCAGTCGACGCTGACGCTGGCGTTGGCGCCGGTTTTGATCGTGGTGCTGTTCGACACCGAGATGATCGCGCCGAGCTCTGAGGCGCGGACGGAGCCGGCCTGCAGCTCGCTCGAGCCGACCGAGTCGGGGCCGAGGTCGTTGGCGGTCAGCGACTGGTCAGCTACCTCCGAGGAGGTGACCGAGGCAGCGCCGAGGTCGCCTGAGGTCAGCGTCTCGGCTGCGACGTCGGAGGAGTCGACGCCGTTTTCGGCGATCTCCGTCGTGTCGACCGCATCGGGGGCGATCTTGCCGGCGGCAACCGCGTTGTCGCGGAGGTCGATGGTGCGAATCGTGCCGTCGACGATCTGCGGCGAGCGGACCGTGTTCTTGCCGACGCCAGCGGCGATGGCGCTACCGGTGAGGGCGGCGAACAGGGCGATGCAGGCGATTACGAGGGCGGGGCTGGGGCGGAATGTGTTCTTCTTGGTCATCGGAGTGTCCTTTCGTTTGGTTGGTAAATCCGATGGACCAAGCTTCGAAGCGATCGGCCTTTTCAACTACGGACCCCAGGGGTGGTCTTCCTCACCCCTTGGCCAGCCAGCCAGGGGCGGATCGGACTGGATAGATTCCAGTCGTGCCAGCTGCCCAGAAGGTCTGCGTGATCGGTGCCGGGTCCTCCGGCATCACCTCTTGCCAGGTCCTCAACGCGCGCGGGGTCGCCTTCGATTGCTACGAGAAGGGCTCCGAGGTAGGCGGCAACTGGCGCTACGAAAACGACAACGAGCTGTCCTCGGCCTACCGCTCGCTGCACATCAACACCTCGCGCGGGTTGATGGCCTACAAGACCTACCCGATGCCGGATGACTATCCGGACTACCCCAACCACTTCCAGATCGCCCGTTACTTCGACGACTACGTCGATCACTTCTCCCTGCGCGAGAAGATCCGCTTTCGCACCGAGGTGCTCAGCGTCGTCCCGGTCGATGGCGAGTGGGAGGTGACGGTCCAGGAGCGCGGGGGAGAGCGCCAGAGCCACCGCTACCGCGCCGTGCTGGTTGCCAACGGCCATCACTGGGATCCGCGCTGGCCCGAGCCGCCGTTTCCCGGCTCGGAGGACTTCGAGGGCGAGCAGATCCACGTCCACCACTACCGCGAGCCGGAGGTGCTGCGAAACAAGCGCGTGCTCGTTCTGGGCATCGGCAACTCGGCGACCGACATCGCGGTAGAGGCCTCGCGCATCGCCGAGAAGACCTTCCTGGCGATGCGCCGCGGCGCCTACGTCATGCCCAAGTACCTGAACGGCAAACCGACCGACGAAGCGGCGTCGAAGCTGCTGACGCTGATGCCGCTCCCGGTGCAGCGCTTCGTGCTGGGGCGAATGCTGGGGTTGACGGCCGGGGACATGACTTCTTACGGCCTCCCCAAGCCCGATCACAAGCTGCTCGAGGCCCACCCGACGGTTTCGGCTGAGCTGCTCTCGCGCCTCGGTCACGGCGATATCGCGATCAAGCCCAATCTCGAGCGCTTCAACGGCGGCCGCACGGTCCAGTTTGTCGACGGCAGCGAGGAGGAGATCGACCTCGTCGTTTATTGCACCGGCTACAAGATCAGCTTCCCCTTCTTCGACGAGGACCTGGTGTCAGCCGAGGAAAACCGCTTGCCGCTCTACCGCCGGGTCGTCTCGGTCGAGCATCCGGGGCTCTACTTCATTGGCTTGATCCAGCCGCTGGGGGCGATCATGCCGCTGGCCGAGGCACAGGCCGAGTGGGTGGCCGATCTCGTGGGGGGCCGCGGAACGCTGCCGCCACCGGCCGAGATGCGGACGGAGATCTCAGCGGCCGAAGGGAAGATGAAAAAGCGCTACGTCGCTTCTAAGCGGCACACGATTCAGGTGGACTTCCAGCCTTATCTGCGCGAGATCCGCAGGGAGCGCAGGCGGGCCGCTCAGCGTGGGTAGGAGGAGGCGGGGTGCCCCTCCGTCTTGCTGGGTTTTCCGCCTGTAGAGGTTGTCGCCGTCCGAGGGTCGGGTAGCGGGCGGAAAAGGGGACGCCGCTGCGCCGGAGGGGCACCCCGCCTCCTCCTAATTGCACCGGCGCCGCCTGGCAGAGGGTGGGGCCCGCGGGGGCGAGTTGGGAAGGGACGATCGCGCCGCAGGCCACCATCGGAGTCATCGCTTGCGCCCTCGGGCTCGGGTTCGCGGCTTGCCCACCAGACGAGCCAGAGTGCGCCGAAGACGGGGATCTTCAGCACAACGAGCAGAAAGAAGATTGGCCAGAAGCCCTCCACCGGGCTCAGTCTAGAGACACGGCCCACTGCCGCAAGGCCTCGACGTGGGCCTCCTCGAGACCGAGGTGCGTCTCAGTGAGCACGAGCAGGGTTGGCTGCTCACGCCGCTCGGCCCACTCGTAACAGCTCTGGTCGAAGTTGTCGTCGATCCAGGCCATCGGCCGATCCGCCGCGTACTTGTCAAGTGGCCCCAGCTTCCAATGCGCTGCCCCTGCCCGCACGGCCCCATCGAAGCTCACGTGCGGCAACTCCGGCAAGCCCAGCAACGCGGGCAAATAGAAGTTCGCTTTGTCCTCCCACCCGCTGGCCCAGACCAGCTCAAAGTGCTCGCTCAGCCGCACCAGCCGGTCGCCGACCGGCAGCGAGATCAAATGCGGCACCCCATCGACCAGCTCAAGCTTCGTAAACGACCGATCCGGTGGAGTCTCGGCTCCGAACAAGGAGATGACGCCGTCGATATCGATGGCGAGGATGGGTTGATCCATAAAACCTAGAGACGGGCCATGAGGGCGTGGCTGGCAAGGACGCAGGGAGGGAGGTGAGGGGAGCGCACTCTCGTGCGTGACCCGAGCCGACCGACTGAGGACACAGCCAGGCGCGCCCTCATGGCCCGTCTACCAGCGGTAGTGGGCGAAGGCCTTGTTGGCCTGGGCCATGCGGTAGATGTCGTCCTTGCGCTTCCAGGCAGCACCCTGCTGCTGGGTCGCATCGAGGATCTCGCTCGCGAGCCGCTCGGCCATCGAGTACTCGCGGCGGTTGCGGGCGAAGTCGACTAGCCAGCGGATCGCCAGGGTGCGGGCGCGCCGCGCGGGCACCTCGACCGGGACTTGGTAGGTGGCGCCGCCGACCCGGCGTGAGCGAACCTCGAGCACCGGAGTAAGTTGCTTGATTGCCGCCTCGAGCGTCTCGATCGCGTCCTCACCGGAGCGCTCGCCGACCAGGGCGAGGGCGTCGTAGACGATGCGCTCGGCAAGCTGCTTCTTGCCGTCGCTCATCACCTTGTTGATCAGCTGCTGGACCAAGCGGTTGCGGAAGCGCGCATCGGGCTCGACCGGACGGATTGTGGCTGCAGAGCGGCGCGGCATCAGGAGGCCTTGACGCCGTAGCGCGAGCGGGCTTGCTTGCGGTCGGAAACGCCGGCCGCATCGAGGGTGCCACGTACGACCTTGTAGCGGACACCGGGAAGGTCCTTGACTCGGCCCCCACGGACCAGGACGACGGAGTGCTCCTGCAGGTTGTGGCCCTCGCCCGGGATGTAGGTCGTGACCTCCATCCCGTTGGTCAGTCGCACACGGGCGATCTTGCGCAGTGCCGAGTTCGGCTTCTTCGGCGTTACGGTCGCGACGCGCGTGCAGACGCCGCGCCGCTGCGGGGCCGCGACGGCCTTCTTGCGGCCTTGCGAGGACTTGAGTCCCGGCGTCGCCGTCTTCTTCTTCGGGCGCTTGCGGCCCTTCCTGACAAGTTGATTCGTATTCGGCACGGCCGCGCATAGTAGAGCAGACCGCCAATGACTAGCCCCGCCGCTGCCGCGAGCTCGGCGTAAAAGCCACTTTCGAGCACCGCCGTGGCGCCTGAAAAGAGCGATGACTGGGCGCCCACATCGAGTCCGGCGGGCAGGTCGACGATCAGGATCAGGGCGATGCAGAGCAGACCGAGAGCAACGACGATGCGACTCAGGCCGCGTCGTTCGGTGCGCAGCATCATCGTCGCGACGATCGCCGCGATCAGGGCAATCGGGATCAGAACATAGGAGTGCGCCTGGCCGGCGTCTTCAGCACCAACCGTCGGTGGCGCCGCTGCCGTCAGCCCCGCGTAGGCTGGCTGCCCGATCTCGACGCTGCTGTAGGTGACGAACTGGGAGACGACGAGGCAGACGGCCGCGCCGAGGATCAGGAGGCAGATCCCTCGCGCCGGGGTGAGCAGCGCGCTGGCCCGGGTTGCGCCACGGGCGGAGGCCGTGGCGACTCGACGCAGCAGCCGTTCGCCATAGCCGAAGCCGCGCAGGACCAGAACGCCAATCGGTCGCAGGCGCTTCGCGATCGCCTTCGCGACTCGGAGGCCCAGGGCATGGGCTTGCCGCAGCCCTCGCACCAGCTTGGGCCGGGCCCGCTCGATCTGACGGGCGAGCGCTCGATCGATCTGCCTAGTGCGCTTGGCGCCTGCCGAGAGCACCGCGCCGATGCGCCGCCGCGCCGCTGCTATCATCGCGCGTCGCTCAGGCAGTCCTTTCGAAGTGCGTTTCGAAGTTCGTTTCGCCGGGCCCGCGAGGGCCTTTTTCATGCGCCGATCGCGGCCCTTGCCAGATCGTTTGCTTTTGTCCCGTCCCCGTTTCACGACCAAACCCTTACCTTAGGAACACATGGCACGCAGCTTTCCCCTAGAGAAGACGCGCAATATCGGGATCATGGCGCACATCGACGCCGGTAAGACGACGACCACCGAGCGCATCCTTTATTACACCGGCCGCACCCACAAGATGGGCGAGGTTCACGAGGGCGCCGCCGTGATGGACTGGATGGAGCAGGAGCAGGAGCGCGGCATCACGATCACCTCCGCCGCGACCGCCTGCGAGTGGAAGGACCACCGCATCAACATCATCGATACGCCCGGCCACGTCGACTTCACGGTCGAGGTCGAGCGCAGCCTGCGCGTGCTCGATGGCGCGATCGCCGTCTTTGACGCGGTCGCCGGCGTTGAGCCCCAGTCCGAGACGGTCTGGCGACAGGCCGACAAGTACAAAGTCCCGCGCTTCGCCTACATCAACAAGATGGACCGCACCGGCGCCGACTTCTTCAACTCGGTGCAGACGATGACGGACCGCCTCGGCGCCAATCCGCTGCCGATCCAGCTGCCGATCGGCAGCGAGGAGAACTTCAAAGGCGTCGTCGACCTGATCGAGATGAAGGGTCTTGTCTGGACCGACGAGCTCGGCGCCGAGTACGAGACGGTCGAGGTCCCGGATGACCTCAAGGACCAGGCCGAGGAATACCGCACCCAGCTGATCGAGGCCTGCGCCGACTACGACGACGAGTTGATGGAGGCCTACCTGGCCGAGGAAGAGATTCCCCACGAGCGGATCGCCAAGTCGCTGCACCGGGCCTGCCTCGACACCAAGGTGACCCCCGTCCTCTGCGGTACCTCGTTCAAGAACAAGGGCGTGCAGCCGCTGCTCGACGCGATCGTCGAGCTGCTGCCCTCGCCGCTCGAGGTCCCGCCGGTTACCGGTGTCGTCCCCGCTGGCAAGGGCCAGCCCGAGGACGTCGAGGACGAGCGACCTGCCTCCGACGAGGCCCCCTTCGCTGCCCTCGCCTTCAAGGTCATGACCGACCCCTACGTCGGCAAGCTCACCTACTTCCGCGTCTACTCCGGCAAGCTCGAGAAAGGTGGCCGCGTCCTCAACGTGAAGACCGGTCGGACCGAGCGCATCGGCCGGCTGCTGATGATGCACGCCAACAGCCGCGAGGAGATCGACGAGTGCTACGCCGGTGACATCTGCGCCGGCGTCGGCCTCAAAGAAACCGGCACCGGCGACACCCTTGCCGCTCCCGACGCACCGATCGCCCTCGAGAGCATCGAATTCCCCGAGACCGTGATCGCCGTTGCGATCGAGCCGAAAACCAAGGCCGACCAGGAGAAGATGGGCAACGCCCTGCAGCGGCTCGGCGAGGAGGACCCGACTTTCAAGATCGAAAGCGACGAGGAAACCGGCCAGACCCTGATTCACGGCATGGGCGAGCTCCACCTCGAGGTGATCGTCGACCGCATGCTGCGCGAGTTCAAAGTCGAGGCCAACGTCGGCAAGCCCCAGGTCGCCTACCGCGAGACGATCCGCAAGGAGGTCAAGAAGGTCGAGGCGCGCTTCGTCCGCCAGACCGGTGGCCGCGGTCAGTTTGGCCACGTCGTGATCAACGTCGAGCCGGCGCCCGGCGAGGGCTTCCAGTTCGTCAACAAAATCAAGGGTGGTGCGATCCCCGGTGAATTCATCGGGCCCGCCGAGCAGGGGATGAAAGAGGCGCTGGAGAACGGCGTCAAGGCCGGCTACCCGATGGTCGACGTCAAAGTCGAACTGATCGATGGTTCTTTCCACGATGTCGACTCCTCGGAGATGGCCTTCAAAATCGCCGGCTCGATGGCGATCCAGGACGCCGCGCGCAAGGCCAACCCGGTCCTGCTCGAGCCGGTAATGGCGGTCGAGGTCGTCACCCCCGAGGACTTCCTCGGCGACGTGATCGGCGATCTCTCGCGTCGTCGCGGCAAGGTTCAGGGCCAGGATCAGCGCGGCAATGCCCTTGCAGTTCAAGCCTTCGTGCCCCTCGGCGAAATGTTCGGCTACGCGACCGAACTGCGCTCGATGACCCAGGGCAGAGCCAATTACACGATGCAGTTCGAGCGCTACGAAGAGGTCCCCGGCAACATCGCCGAGGAGATCGTTGAGCATCGCTCGGGTGAGCCGGTGGGGGCAACCTCATGACCGGCAGTAGGCCGCACCGTTGTTCTAGCTATATTTCCCAGGTTCGCCCGCAGGCAGGAGACAGTGTCCTGCCCGGTGACGCACCTCAAACTTAATCAGTCAACGCAGACAGAACCCGACTTCGAAAGGTAGAACGGAGAGAGATGTCCAAGGAGAAGTTCGAGCGCGATAAGCCGCATGTGAACGTCGGCACGATTGGTCACATCGACCATGGGAAGACGACGCTGACGGCCGCGATCACCACGACGCTCGCCACCAAAGGCGACGCCGAGGCGAAGAGCTTCGCCGAGATCGACAACGCTCCGGAGGAGAAGGAGCGTGGGATCACGATCGCGACCTCACACGTCGAGTACCAAACCGACAACCGCCACTACGCTCACGTCGACTGCCCCGGCCACGCCGACTACGTCAAGAACATGATCACCGGCGCCGCCCAGATGGACGGCGCGATCCTGGTGGTCTCCGCCGCCGACGGCGTCATGCCGCAGACGCGCGAGCACATCCTGCTTGCCCGTCAGGTCAACGTCCCCCACGTGGTCGTCTTCCTCAACAAGATCGACCAGGTCGATGACGAGGAACTGATCGAGCTGGTCGAGGAGGAGGTCAAGGAACTCCTCAACGAGTACGACTTCCCCGGCGACGACACGCCGATCGTCAAGGGCTCGGCGCTGAAGGCGCTGGAGGGTGACGAGGAGGCTCAGAAGGCGATCTTCGAGCTGGCCGAGGCCCTCGACTCCTACATCCCCGAGCCCGTGCGCGAGCTCGACAAGCCTTTCCTGATGCCGATCGAGGACATCTTCTCGATTACCGGCCGCGGCACGGTTGCCACCGGCCGCGTCGAGCAGGGCATCGTCAACACCGGTGACGAGGTTGAGATCGTCGGCATCAAGGACACCACGACGACGGTTGTCACCGGCGTCGAGATGTTCCGCAAGCTGCTCGACGAGGGTCAGGCCGGCGACAACATCGGCGCCCTGCTCCGCGGCACCAAGCGCGAGGAGATCGAGCGCGGCCAGGTTCTCTGCAAGCCCGGCTCGATCACGCCGCACACCAAGTTCAAGGCCGAGGTCTACTGCCTGAAGAAGGAGGAGGGTGGTCGCCACACTCCGTTCTTCTCCGGCTACCGACCCCAGTTCTACTTCCGCACGACCGACGTGACCGGGATCGCCAACCTCCCCGAGGGGACCGAGATGGTGATGCCCGGCGATAACGTCGAGATGACGATCGAGCTGATCCAGCCGATCGCGATGGACCAGGGCCTGCGCTTCGCCATCCGCGAGGGTGGCCGGACCGTCGGTTCGGGGGTCGTCGCCGAGGTCATCGAGTAGGCGATTCACCAAGGGGCGGGCCCTGACCCGCCCCTTCGCTGCCGACTGGGCGGCGAGACAACTGCAAAGACATACGACCGGGGCGGCGCCCCACCAAATGGGGCCTCGCCCTTTATGCGCGGTAAGACGCGCGGAAAAGACAGAGAGAAAAGTCCGAACGTGGCAGCGATAGCAGCACAGAAAATTCGAATCCGGCTCAAGGCGTACGACCATGACGCCATTGACCGGGCTGCCCGCGAGATCGTCGAAACCGCGGAGCGCACCGGCGCCAGCGTCTCTGGTCCCGTGCCGCTGCCCACCGAGAAGAACGTCTACTGCGTGATCCGTTCGCCCTTCAAGGACAAGGACTCGCGCGAGCACTTCGAGATGCGCACGCACAAGCGCCTGATCGACATCCTTCAGCCCTCACCGAAAACCGTCGACTCGCTGCAGCGCCTCGACTCGCTGCCCGCCGGCGTCGATATAGAGATTCGCCTTTAGCGCCATGGCTGCGATCCTCGGAAAGAAGCTTGGGATGACGCAGGTCTTCGCTGAGGACGGCGAGGTCATCCCGGTGACCGTGATCGAGGCCGGTCCCTGCAAGGTGACCGCGGTCCGCGAGTCCGAGCGCGACGGTTACGCCGCTGTGCAGCTTGCGTTCGGCGAGACCAAGCAGGGCAAGCTGAGCAAGGCCGAGGAAGGCCACCTGAAGAAGGCCGGGGCGGCGCCGATGCGTCACCTGGTCGAGTTCCGCGACGAGGATCTCGGCGCCGAGGAGGGCCCAAAGATCGGTGATGACGTCACCGTCGGTTCCTTCGAGGCCGGTCAGAAGGTCAAGGTCGCCGGAATCTCGATCGGCAAGGGCTTCCAGGGTGGGATCAAGCGCCACAACTTCAGTCGCGGCCCGGTCACCCACGGCTCGCACAACGTGCGCGCACCCGGCTCGATCGGCGCCAGTACCTTCCCCGCTCGCGTCTTCAAGGGTATGCGGATGCCGGGGCAGATGGGCAACAAGCGAGTCACCCAGAAGGGCCTCGAAGTCGCCCAGGTCGATGCCGATCGCAACCTGCTGCTGATCAAAGGCTCGGTGCCGGGATCGCGCAACTCGATGGTCGAGGTGAGGACCGATGGCTAAAGCAGCGGTGCTCGGCAAGACGACCAAGGTTGATCTGCCCAAAGAGCTTTTTGCTGAGCCCTTCCACCACTCGCTGGTCGACGAGGCGGCGCGTGCCGATCTCGCCTCCCGTCGCCAGGGCTCGGCCTCGACCTTGACCCGCGGCGAGGTCTCGATGACCGGTGCCAAGGCCTGGCGCCAGAAGGGAACCGGCCGCGCCCGCGTCGGCGCGCTCAGCTCGCCGAGCCGTTTTGGCGGCGGCGTCGCCTTCGGTCCCAAGCCCCGTCACTACACGGTCAAGGTCAATCGCAAGGCGCGGCGCAAGGCGCTCCGCTCCGCGCTTTCGGTCCATGCCGAGCGCGACAGCATCGCCCTGCTTGATGCCAGCAGCTTCGATACCCCTTCGACCAAGACGGCGGCTGATGCGCTGACCAAGTGGGGCGCGAAGCGCTCGACCCTGATCGTGCTCGCCCCCGAGGAGGGTGGCGCGGCGAAGAGCTTCCGCAACATTCCCCGGGTCGAGGTCGCCGAGGTCAGCGCCGTTGGCGTTGCCGACGTGATCGGGGCTGCCTCGCTGGTGGTCTCCGAAAATGCGCTCGAGAAGCTGCAGGAGCGGCTGGGCTGATGGACGCACGCACGACGATCATTCGCCCGGTCGTTTCGGAGAAGAGCTACGCGCTGATCGGCGAGGGCAAGTACACCTTCCGCGTCGATGATCGGGCCCACAAGACCCAGATCGCCCAAGCGGTTGAGGAGATCTTCGACGTCAAGGTCGCTGCGGTTCGCACCTCCAAGGTGCGGGCGAAGCCGAAGCGTCGTGGCCTGCACCAGGGCAAGACGCGGGGTTGGAAGAAGGCCATCGTCCAGCTCGCCCCCGGTGAGCGGATCGAGCTGTTCGAGGGCGCAGAGACTGCATAGGACACAAGGGATGCCGAACCGAAAAACAAAACCGACCAGCCCTGGACGCCGCTTCGCGACCTATCCGTTGCGTGAGCAGCTGACGGCTACGAGCCCGGAGCGCAAGCTGACTGAGGGCCTGCGCAAGAGCGGCGGCCGCAACGCCAACGGCCGGGTTACCGCCCGCCATCGCGGTGGCGGTGCCAAGCGGCGCTACCGCCAGATCGACTTCAAGCGGCTCAAGGACGGCGTGCCCGCCAAGGTGGCGAGCATCGAGTACGACCCCAACCGCAGCTGCTACATCGCCCTCTTGCACTACGCCGATGGCGCCAAGAGCTACATCCTCGCCCCGGCGGCGATCTCGGTCGGCGACGAGGTCCAGTCCGGGCCGGGCGCCGACATCCGGCCCGGCAACGCGCTTTCGCTCGGCGAAATGCCGACCGGCACGCTCGTCCATAACGTCGAGCTCACCGCCGGTCAGGGCGGCAAGCTGGGCCGCTCGGCCGGTACCTCGATTCAGCTCGCCGCCAAGGAGGGCGAGATGGTGACACTGCGCCTTCCCTCCTCGGAGATGCGCCTGGTTCGTGCCGAGTGCCGCGCAACCATTGGTGTGCTCTCCAACGCCGAGCACCAGAACCTCACGATCGGCAAGGCGGGGCGCAACCGCCACAAGGGCAAGCGCCCCCAGACCCGCGGCGTGGCGATGAATCCGGTCGACCACCCGCATGGCGGCGGCGAGGCTCACCACACTCCGGGCGGTCACCCCGTGACCCCCTGGGGCAAGCCGACCCTCGGCTACCGCACCCGTAAGAAGGGCAAGCAGTCCGACCGTTACATCGTGCGCGGCCGTCGTCGCGGAAAGAAGAAGGGTCGCTAATGGGTAGATCGACGAAAAAGGGCCCGTGGGTGGAAGAGGCGCTGATGAAGCGCGTCAACGCGATGAACGAGTCCGGCACCAAGCAGATGCTGAAGACCTGGTCTCGCAGCTCGACTGTCTTCCCCGACATGGTCGGCCACACGATTGCCGTCCACGACGGGCGCAAGCACGTTCCCGTTTTCATCTCCGAGTCGATGGTCGGCCACAAGCTGGGCGAGTTCGCGCCCACCCGCACCTTCCGCTCCCACTCCGGTACGGGCAAGGGTGAGTAGCGTGGCCGCAGCTCCGGTTGTTGTTCGCGCCAGCGCTCGCTATGTGCGAGTGGCTCCGCGCAAGGCGCGCCTAATCGCCGACCAGGTGCGCGGGATGCACATCGAGCAGGCCCGTGCACTGCTCGAGTTCTCACCCCGCGGCGTGGCCGAGGACATTCGCAAGCTGATCGATTCTGCCGCGGCAAACGCCGAGAACAATCACGACTTGATCGGTGACGAGATGCGGATCACCGAGATCACCGTCGACGAAGGCCCGACGCTGCGCCGCTTCCGACCGCGCGCGCTTGGCCGCGCCTCGCGGATCAATAAGCGAACCTGCCACATTGCGGTGGCCCTGAGCCCGGAAGAAGAGGACTAGAAGATGGGACAGAAGATCCATCCGGGCGGCTTCCGCGTCGGCTACATCCAGGACTGGAAGTCGAACTGGTTCGAGGAGAAAGACTTCGCCGACGTCCTCAACGAGGACCTGAAGATTCGCGACCACATCGAAAACAAGCTTGCTCACGCTGGCCTCTCGAACATCACGATCGAGCGCCACGGCGAGATCGCGGTGGACATCCACACCGCCCGCCCCGGCATCGTGATCGGCAAGTCGGGCAGCGAAGTGGACGCACTGCGCAAAGACCTGCACAAGCTGACCGGCAAACCGGTGAAGGTGAACATCCGCGAGGTCAAGCGCCCCGAGCTCGACGCCAAGCTGGTCGCCCAGTCGATCGCCGAGCAGCTGCAGAACCGCGTCGCCTTCCGGCGAGCGATGAAACGCGCCCTGACTTCAGCGATGCGCTCCGGCGCCAAAGGCGTGAAGGTCCAGGTCTCCGGTCGTCTCGGCGGCGCCGAGATGGCGCGCACCGAGGGTTACTCCGACGGTCGCGTGCCGCTGCACACGCTGCGCGCCAACATCGACTACGGCTTCTTCGAGGCCCGCACGACGACCGGTCGCATCGGCGTCAAGTGCTGGATCAACAAGGGCGAGGTCATGCCCGAGGGCTTCCGCGATCAGCTCACCGACGAGGACAGCGCGCCGCCGAGCAGCCAGCGCGGCGGCCGTCCACCCGGAGATCGCGGTGGCCGCGGTGGCGACCGCGGTGGTCGTGGCGGTGGCGGCCGTGGAGGCCAAGGTGGCGGCCGCGGCGGCCAGCGTGGCGGAGGTGGTCGCTGATGCTGATGCCGAAGCGGGTCAAGCACCGCAAGCAGATGCGCGGCCGGATGCGCGGCAACACCAAGGGTGGCAGCACCGTGGCCTTCGGCGAGTACGGGCTGAAGTCGCTCGATCGCGGCTGGATCACCAACCGCCAGATCGAGGCCGCCCGCGTGGCGATGACCCGCAAGATCAAACGTGGCGGCAAGGTCTGGATCAACGTCTTCCCCGACAAGCCCTACACAAAGAAGCCCGCCGAGACACGCATGGGTTCGGGCAAGGGCAATCCCGAGGGCTGGGTCGCGGTGATCAAGCCCGGCAAGGTGATGTTCGAGCTGGCCGGCGTTCCCGAGGATCTCGCCCGTGAGGCGCTGCGCCTGGCTGGACACAAGCTTCCCGTCCGCACCAAATTCGTCAGGCGCGAGGGGGCCGATACACAGTGAAGGCCGCCGAGGTGCACGACCTCAAAGACGACGAGCTGGTTGTCAAACTGCTCGACGCCAAGCAGGAGGCGTTTAACTTGCGCTTCCGTCAGGCGACTGGCGAGTTGGAGAACACAGCGCGCCTGAGTGTCGCCCGGCGGGATATCGCCAAGTTGCTGACAGTGGCCAAGGAGCGCGGGATTGACGTTGAGAAAGAGCTGAAGAGATGACGGACGACGAGACAAAAAAAGACGACGCAACTGACGAGACTCCTCAGGACGAGGCGCCCCAGGACGAGGCGCCCCAGGACGAGGCGCCCCAGGACGAGGCGGTCGCGGAGGCTCCGGCCGAGGAGGCCGCCGAGGAGGCGCCTGCTCCCAAAGCAGCGCCCGCCGAAGAGTCCGAGCCGAATCCAGAGGACGATCTCCCCTGGAAGGAGCGCCGCAGGTTGCAGCGCTCCCGTGAGCCGCACAAGGCTGGCCCCACGCTCACCCCTGAGGAAAGAGCTGCAAAGCGGGCCAAGGAGCGGAAGCTCAAGGCTTCCTCGCGTCGCAAAGAACGGGCTGCGGCGAAGGCTGACAAAACTGCCGGCACCGGTACCCCCGTTGCCGAGAAGGACGCGGTTGCGGCCAAGACCCGGCAGGGGATCGTCGTCTCCGACAAGGGCGAGAAATCGATCACGGTTCGGATCGATATCGCTCGCCGGCACCCGACTTACGAGAAGGTCGTGCGCCGTTCGCGCACGCTCCACGCTCACGACGAGCAGAACGAGGCGGGCGAGGGCGACACCGTGCGCATCGTCGAGACCCGACCGCTCTCCAAGACCAAGCGCTGGCGCCTGGTTGAGGTACTGGAGAAGGCCAAGTGATCCAGCAGGAGTCGAGACTGAAGGTCGCCGACAACTCCGGCGCCCGCGAGATCCTCTGCATCCGCGTCAAGGGCGGGTCGCATCGCCGCTACGCCGGCGTCGGCGACGTGATCACGGCCACGGTCAAACAGGCCAGCCCACAGGGAGGCGTGCGCAAAGGCGAGGTTGTCCAGGCGGTCGTCGTGCGCACCAAGAAGCAGCTGGGTCGCCCCGACGGCACCTACATCTCCTTCGACGAAAACGCCGCGGTGCTGATCGACCCGGCGAGCAACAACCCGCGTGGCACCCGCATCTTCGGCCCCGTGGCCCGCGAGCTGCGCGATCGCAACTTCATGAAAATCATCTCGTTGGCGCCCGAGGTTCTCTGATGGCCAAGGGCATGCGCATCCGCAAAGACGACCAGGTGATGGTGATCGGCGGCAAGGACGCCGGCAAGACCGGCCGCGTGGTGCGGACGGAGCCGAAGCGCAACCGCGTCTTCGTCGAGCACCTCAACATGATCAAGCGGCACGAACGCCCCCGTTCGCAGACCGATCTCAAAAACTCGCAGGCCGGTGGCATCGTCGAGAAGGAGGGGCCGATCCACGTCTCCAACGTGATGCTGCTCGACCCCAAAGACAACAAACCGACCCGCGTTGGCGTGCGCCGTGACAAAGGCGGCAAGCGCGAGCGCTTTGCCAAGCGCAGCGGAGCGACGTTCTAATGGAGTCCGCCACCGTGCAATCCCAGGCAGCACCGCCCCCGCGCTTGCGCGAGCGCTACGAGCAGGAGATCCTGCCGGCGCTGACGAGCAAGTTCGGCTACTCGACGCCGATGCAGGCACCGCGCCTGCAGAAGATCACGCTCAACATGGGTCTCGGCGAGGCCAAGCAGAACGCCAAGATGCTCGAAGCCGCGCAGGAGCAGCTGGCGACGATTGCCGGCCAGCAGCCGAGCATTCGCCGCGCCCGCAAGTCAATCGCCTCCTTCAAGGTGCGCGAGGGGATGCCGGTCGGCCTCTCGGTCACCCTGCGCCGCGCCCGCATGTGGGAGTTCCTCGATCGGCTCTGCTCGATTGCGGTACCGCGCATTCGCGACTTCCGCGGTCTCAACCCGCGCTCCTTCGACGGTCGAGGCAACTACTCGATGGGCGTCAAGGAGCAACTGATCTTTCCCGAAATCGATTACGACTCAATCGACGAGGTACGTGGCCTTGACGTCACGATCACGACCAGTGCCCCAACTGACGAGGAGGCCTTCGAGCTGCTGTTGGGGCTGGGAATGCCCTTCGCCAAAGAGGGCCGGCCCGGCAAACCCGATGCCGATATGGAGGCTCAGGAAGCCGCTGAGGAGGAGAAGCGCAAGGAGGAGGCCCGCCTGCGGGCCGAGGCCGAGCAGGCTGCGCTCGAGCAGCTGAAGGAGGAGAACCCTGAGGCCTACGCAAAGCCCGAGACCGAGGACGAGGGTGAGACCGAGGACGAGGGCGGAGACTCCGCCGGCGACAGCGACCAAAAGGCCGAGAGCGCGGCTGATGAGGAGAATCAGGACAATGGCTAAGACTTCGCTGAAGGTAAAGCAGGGCCGCAAGGCCAAGTTCAAATCCCGTGAATACAACCGCTGCCGACGCTGTGGCCGGCCGCGCGCCTACTACCGCAAGTTCGGCCTCTGCCGAATCTGCTTGCGAGAGGCAGCGCATGAGGGCCACGTTCCCGGCATGACCAAGTCCAGCTGGTAGAGACCAAGACAAATGCTTACTGACCCGATAGCCGATTACCTGACCCGGATCCGCAACGCGCTTGGCTCCGGCCACGACGAGGTGGAGATTCCCGCTTCGCGACTGAAGCTGGAGATGTCGCGCATCCTCAAGGAGCAGGGCTACATCCTCGACTTCGGCAAGCAGCCGGCGCGGATCGGCGAGGAGATCAAGATCCGCCTCAAGTACACGGAGGATCGTCGCCCGGTGATCGCCGGCCTGGAGCGGATTTCGCGCCCCGGCCGCCGCCGCTACGTCAACCACAATCAGGTCCCGCGCGTGTTCGGCGGTACCGGCACGGCAATCGTCAGTACCTCGGTCGGCGTGATGACCGGTCACGAAGCCAAGGCAAAGGGCGTCGGCGGCGAGGTAGTCGCCTACGTCTGGTGAGCACGAGATGAGCCGCATTGGAAGAAAGCCGATCACCGTGCCCGACGCCGTCACCGTCGAGGTCAGCCCTGGACACGTTGCGGTCAAGGGCCCGAAGGGCGAGCTGGCGCAGACGCTCTCGAGCGAGATGAAAGTCGAGCAGGCCGAGGGCGTGCTGACGATTGAGCGCCCGACCAACCGTGGCGAGCACCGCGCCCTGCACGGGCTGACTCGCAGCTTGATCGCCAACATGGTCGAGGGCGTCACCGAGGGCTTCGAGAAGCGCCTGGAGATCCAGGGCGTCGGTTACCGCGCGCAGCTCAAGGGGAAAAACCTCGAGCTGGCGCTGGGCTATTCGCACCCGGTCTCGATTGAGGCTCCCGATGGCATCGATTTCGAGGTTCCGCAGCCGACCGAGATCATCGTCCGTGGCATCGATAAGCAGCTCGTCGGCCAGGTCGCCGCGGACATCCGCAAGCGCCGGCCACCAGAGCCTTACAAGGGCAAGGGAATCCGCTACCGCGGCGAGCACGTGATGCGCAAGGTGGGTAAGCGCGCATGACCGTGGTCACCAAGAGGCAGGCCCGCCTGCGCCGCCGCCGCCGTGTCCGCGCCCGCGTCACCGGCACGGCCGCGCGTCCGCGCCTGTCGGTCTACCGCTCCAACCGCGGTGTCTTCGCCCAGCTGATCGACGATGGCAAAGGTCAAACGGTTGCCGCCGTCAACTGGATTGAGCCCGAGCTGCGCAAACTGACCGCCAGCGAGCAGGCCAAGCGGGCAGGAGAGCTGCTGGCTGAGCGAGCCAAGGCGGCGGGGGTCGAGACCTGTGTCTTCGATCGCGGCGGCTACCAGTACCACGGCCGCGTCAAGGCCTTGGCCGACGGAGCACGAGAGGGAGGCCTGGTCTTCTAGCGCTCGTTCGCTACCTTGGACCGCTCGTTATGAAGGGAATGGACACAACCAACGTTGAGACGGTGAGCCCGCGCGGGCTCGACCTGCAAGAGCGCGTGATCGAGATCAACCGCGTCGCCAAGGTGGTCAAGGGCGGCCGGCGCTTCTCCTTCACCGCCCTGGTGGCCGTCGGCGATGAAGAGGGCGTGGTCGGGATCGGCTACGGCAAGGCTCGCGAGGTTCCGCTGGCGATCCAGAAGGGCGTCGAGAACGCCCGCAAGGACTTGATTCGCATTCCCAAATACGGCCAGACGATCACCCACAAGATCATCGGCCGCTACGGCGCCGGCCACGTCGTCCTGCGCCCGGCCAGTCCCGGTACCGGCGTGATCGCCGGCGGCGGGGTGCGCGCGGTGCTCGAGCTTGGTGGCGTCAAGGACGTTCTTACGAAGAGCATTGGTACTCAGAACCCGATCAATCTCGTCAAGGCGACGATGGACGGGTTGATCCGCCTGCGTCGGCCCGAGGAGGTTGCTGAGCTGCGCGGGTTGACGGTTGCCCAGGTGCTTGGGGTTCAGAAGAGCAATGGCAACGGTGCTTCGGCTCAGGGTTCAGACGCCGAGGCCGCGGGGCCTGTCGCTGCAGGGGACCCACCGCCCCCTGCGGTAGCTAAAGCTTCCTCGGGGGCGGTACCCCCTACAGCGCCACCCGCGGACGAGGCGTCAGATACCCCCAAGGATGAGGCGGCCGCCAAGCCCGCTGAGACACCGGCAACTGAGCAGGCTGCGACCGCCACTGGCGAGAAACCGCAAGCTGCTGAGGAGAACAAAGCTGAGGAGCCCGCTGCCGCTGAGGCTGCACCCGCTGCGGAAGCAGAGGAGGCTCCGGCTGCTGAGGGTGAGAGCTCGTGAGCGCGGTGAAGATCAAGCAGGTTCGGTCGGCCAACGGGACCAATCCGGCTCAGAAAGCGACGCTTGCGGCGCTGGGGCTGGGCAGGATCGGCAAGGCTGTGGAGCGCAAAGACTCGCCGCAGCTGCAGGGCCAGATTCGCACCGTCTCGCATTTGGTTGAGGTGGATGCCTGATGGCCGCTGAGACACCTCGTTCCGAGGAGATCGGGCTGCACAATCTGAGGCCGAAGCCGGGGTCGCGCAAGCCGCGCAAGCGCTTGGGCCGCGGCGAGGGTTCGGGCCTGGGCAAGACTTCCGGCCGGGGTCACAAGGGCGCTGGCTCTCGTTCGGGTAGCAAACGCAAGCCCGGTTACGAAGGCGGCCAGAACCCGATCCACATGCGGATGCGAAAGCTCCGTGGCCCGCACAAAAAGCAATCGATGCCGTTCGAGAACTTCAGGACCACGTCGCAGCCGGTCAACCTCGCTGACCTGGAGGAGCGCTTCGATGCCGACGCCGAGGTGACGCCCGAGACCCTCAAGGAAAAGGGCCTCGCCAAGCGCTCGGACCCGGTCAAGATCCTCGCCCGCGGCGAGATCTCTAAGCAGCTGTCCGTACATGCGCACGGCTTCAGCGCGGCCGCCAAGGAGAAGATAGAAGCGGCTGGCGGTTCCTGCCACACTCTGGAGCCCTAATGCTCCGGACTATTGCGAACGCCTTTAGCGTCGCCGAGATTCGAAAGAAGCTCGCCTTCACCGCGGCGATGCTGCTGCTGTACCGGCTCGGTGCCTACATCCCCGCGCCCGGCGTCGACCTCGACGCGGTCAAGGAACTGCAGAACAACTTCGCCGGCGGCGGAATCCTCAGTTTCCTCAACACCTTCTCCGGCGGCAGCCTCTCGCGCCTCTCGCTCTTCGCGCTGGGGATCATGCCCTACATCACGGCCTCGATCATCCTGCAGCTGCTGACCGTGGTCGTACCCTCGCTGGAGAAGCTGCAGAAAGAAGGCGAGGTCGGCCAGCAGAAGATCACCCAGTACACGCGCTACCTCACCGTCGGCCTCGCGTTTGGCCAATCCTTCGGCTACGTCTTCCTCTTCCAGTCCTTTGGGCAGCAGCAGGGCGGCGGCAACTTCCTCGGCAACCTCGGCGGGGCCAAGGTGCTGCTGATCGTGATCTCGCTGACGGCGGGCTGCACACTGCTGATGTGGCTCGGCGAGCTGATCACACAGCGCGGCATCGGCAACGGCATCTCGCTGATGATCTTCGCCTCAATCGTCTCCGGCCTGCCAACCGGGCTGCAGTCATGGTGGTCGAACCCGGATCAGGTCTTCGTCGTGATGATGCCCTTCATGGCACTCGCGGTGATCGTCGCGATCGTCTTCGTCCAGGAGGGCCAGAGACGCATCCCGGTCCAGTACGCGAAACGCGTCGTCGGGCGAAAAATGACCTCTGGCGGCTCGACCTATCTGCCGCTGCGAGTCAACATGGCCGGCGTCATCCCAGTCATCTTCGCCGCTTCGATCATGGCTTTCCCGCCAACGATCGGACAGCTCCTCAACACCCCGGCCGCGCTCGACTTCGCCGCCTTCTTCAGCCCCAGTAGCTGGGCCTACGTGGTGGGCGAGGTCTTCTTCATCGTCATCTTCACTTACTTCTACACGGCCGTCACCTTCAATCCGGTTGACCAAGCCGACAACCTGAAGAAGTACGGCGGTTTCATTCCCGGCGTTCGCCCGGGACGACCGACCGCCGAGTACCTCGATCGCATCCTCTCGCGCTTGACCTTCCCCGGTGCCCTGTACCTCGGCGCCGTGGCCGCGCTGCCGACGATCCTGCTCAGCCAGACTTCGGCCAACTTCGCTTTTGGCGGCACCTCGATCCTGATCGTGATCGGCGTCGCGCTGGAAACCGTGAAGCAGCTCGAGGCGCAGCTGATGATGCGTAACTACGAGGGCTTCCTCAAATAGGCCGCGGCCGATGTCAGAGCTGAACCTAGTCCTGCTCGGTCCGCCCGGGTCGGGGAAGGGTACGCAGGGTGAGCGCCTGCAGGAGGACCTCGAGCTGCCCTATTACGCGACGGGGGACATCCTGCGCGCCGCGGTGCGCGAGGGCACCGAGTTGGGCCGGGCCGCCAAGGACTACATGGACCGCGGCGATCTTGTTCCCGACGAGGTGATCGTCGGCATGATCGGTGAGCGGATCGACTCCAGCGAGGCGGTCGACGGCTTCATCCTCGATGGCTTCCCGCGCACGGCTCCGCAGGCTGAGGCGCTGGCCTCGAAGTTGACTGAGCTAGGCCGTGAGCTGACTGCGGTGCTGTTGATCGATGTCAGCGACGAGGAGGTCGTGCGCAGGCTGGGCGGGCGGCGTACCTGTGTCGAGAACGGCCACGTCTTCCACGTCGAGTTCAACCCGCCAAAGCAAGAGGGGATCTGCGACGTCGACGGCAGCGAGCTCGTCGTCCGCGACGACGACAAGCCCGAGGTAATTCGCCACCGGCTCGAGCAGTACCACGCCAAGACCGCGCCGCTGATCGAGCACTACGACAGCCAGAGCCTTTTGCGCCAGATCGACGGTGCCGCCTCACCCGACGCGGTTGCCGATGAGATCCAGCGCACCCTTGCGACGCTGCGCCTCGAGGCCGACGAAGCGATCTAGCCGGCACCGCGAGGGGGCCACTAGCGTGTACAAGATGATCATCCGCAAGACCCCGGAGCAGGTCGACAAAATGGCTGCGGCCGGCGAGATCCTGGTCCGCTGTCTGCACATGCTCAAGGCCAAGGCCCGGCCGGGTGTGACGACCAAGGAGCTGGACCTCGCCGCCGAGAAGCTGATCCGCTCGCAGGGAGCCGAGCCGGCCTTCAAGGGGTACCGCGGCTTCCCCGGCTCGATCTGCGCCTCGCCCAACTCGATGGTCGTGCACGGCATCCCCGGCCACTACGAGTGCAAGCGCGGCGACGTCTTGTCAATTGACGTCGGCGTGATCAAGGACGGCTGGGTTGCCGACGCCGCGATGACGGTGCCGATCGGCCCGATCGAGGCCGAGGCAAGAAAACTGCTTGACGTGACCAAAGCCTCGCTCTTTGCCGGGGTCGAGCAGATGCAGCCGGGCAACAAGCTCGGCGACGTCTCAGCGGCGATCCAGCGCACGGTGGAGATCGAGGGTCTCTCGGTCATCCGCACCCTGGTCGGCCACGGGATCGGCCGTGAGATGCACGAGGACCCGCAGGTCCCCAATTTCGGCACGGCGGGCAAGGGCCCGGTGCTCGAGGAGGGCACCGTGCTGGCGATCGAGCCGATGGTCAATGTCGGTGGTCCGCTGGTGCGCATGGGGGACGACGGCTGGGCCGTCTACTCGCAGGACGGCTCGCTGGCGGCGCATTTCGAGTTCACCGTCGCCGTCACCGCCGACGGTCCCCGCATACTTACTCCCTGGCACGACGAGGACTAGCGCCTCGACGCCTGGGGCGGCAGTCCCCAGCGGAACGCCCCTGCTATCTTTCCCGGTCGGTCCACTGGGCCGGTTTGTGCCTGCCGTCCAACTCCTGGGGCGTGCGGGAGTCCTGTATTCGATACGAGACCGGAGCAATGAAGGTTCGAGCTTCCGTAAAGCCGATGTGCGAAAAGTGCAAGATCATCCGCCGCAATGGCGCGGTGCTCGTGATCTGCCAAAACCCCCGACACAAGCAACGTCAGGGCTAGGTCGCGCATGGCACGTATCGCAGGAGTAAACGTCCCGGTCGGCAAGCGCGTCGAAATCGGTCTCACCTACATCTTTGGGATCGGTCGCTCGACCGCCCAGAAGATCCTTGAGGAGGCCAAAGTCGATCCCAACACCATGGTCAAAGACTTGACCGAGGATGAGGTCATCCGCCTCCGTGACGCGGTCGATCAGCGCGAGGTCGAGGGCGACCTGCGCCGCGAGCGCTCCCAGGACGTCAAACGGCTGATGGAGATCGGCTCCTACCGCGGCCTGCGCCACCGCCGCGGCCTGCCCGTTCGCGGTCAGCGGACCAAGACCAACGCCCGCGGCCGCAAGGGCCCGCGCCGGATGAGCGTCGCCGGCAAGCGCAAGGTATAGAGCAGATGGCCGCAGCCAAAAAACCCGCCAAAGGGCGCTCGCGCCGCCGCGTCAAGAAGAACGTCACTTACGGCCAGGCGCACATCAAGACTTCCTTCAACAACACGATCGTCACCCTTACCGACACCGAAGGCAACGTGATTGCCTGGGAGTCGGCTGGCTCGGCCGGGTTCAAAGGGTCGCGTAAGTCGACCCCCTTCGCCGCTCAGGTGACTGCAGACGCGGCCGCCAAGAAGGGGATGGAACACGGTCTCGAGAAGGTCGAGGTCTTCGCCAAGGGCGCCGGTTCCGGTCGTGAGACCGCGATCCGCTCTCTGCAGGCTGCTGGCCTCGATGTCACCACCGTCAAGGACGTCTCGCCGCAGGCCCACAACGGCTGTCGCCCGAAGAAGCGGAGGCGCGTCTAATGGCTCGCGATACCGCGCCGCAGTGCAAGCAATGCCGTCGCGAGGGCCAGAAGCTCTTCCTCAAGGGCGAGCGCTGCTTCACCGACAAGTGCGGGGTCGAGCGCCGCTCCTACCCGCCCGGCGAGCATGGCCGCGGTCGCATGCGCCAGTCCGAGTACCGCGTGCAGCTGCGCGAGAAGCAGAAGACGCGTCGCTACTACCAGGTGCTGGAGAAACAGTTCCGCGCCTACTACGACAAGGCTTCGCGCCAAGAGGGTGTGACCGGTGAGAACCTGCTGCGCCTGCTCGAGTCGCGCTTCGACAACGTGCTGGTCCGCCTCGGCTTTGCCGCCTCGCGGCGCCAGGCCCGCCAGCTGATCAGCCACGGCCACTGGCTGATCAACGGCCGCCGGGTCGACATCCCCTCCTACCAAGTGCGCCCCGAGGACGTGATCTCGATCAAGTCGAGTTCATCCGCCGGGGACACGATTCGCAAGGCAACGGAGCTCGTCTCCACCGTGCCGGCCTGGTTGCAGGCCGACCACGACTCCCTTACCGCCAAGGTCCTGCGCTACCCAGAGCGCGCGGAGATCTCGGCACCGGTGCAGGAGCAGCTGATCGTCGAGCTGTACTCCAAGTAACCGGATCCTTTTCTGAACACGCATACGCAAGGAACACATGACCACTGATTTCCAGGTCCCTCGCATCACCTCAGAGAAAGTGGACGATCGCCGCGGCACCTTCACCGTCGAGCCGCTCGACAAGGGCTTCGGCTACACCTTCGGCAACAGTCTCCGCCGCGTCCTGCTCTCCTCGCTGGGCGGTGCTGCCGTCACCAGCGTTCGCATCGAGGGTGTCGCCCACGAGTTCTCCACCGTGCCGGGGGTCAAGGAGGATGTCACCGACATCATCCTCAACCTCAAGGATCTCGTCGTCCGCATGCATACCGATGCCGATGAGGTCGAGGCTCCGCTGGTTGCCACTGGCCCCGGCGAGGTCAAGGCGAAGGACATCGACCTGCCCTCGGGGGTCGAGATTCTCAACCCCGAGGCGCCGATCGCGACGCTGGAGAAGAAAACCAAGCTCGAGATCTACCTGACCATTGGCCGCGGCCGCGGTTACTCACCGGCCGAGGAGAACAAGTCCGACGAGCAGCCGATCGGCGTGATCCCGATCGACTCGATCTTCTCGCCGATCCGCCGCGCTTCCTACTCGGTGGCGACGGCCCGCGTCGGTCAGCGCACCGACTTCGACAAGCTCACTCTCGACCTTGAGACCGATGGCTCGATCGAGCCGGGCGCTGCCCTGCGCGAGGCCTCCGAGATCCTGATCAAGAGCCTGGCGATCTTCACCGACGCCGATCGGGTCGAGGAGCTGACCGCGCGTGAACCGGTCCCGACCCACACCGCCGACGTGCTTCCTGGGCCTGTGGGCGATGGCATCGCCAGCAGTAACGGCCTCGATGAGATCCTGATCGAGGAGCTGGAGCTCGGCGTGCGTTCGTACAACTGCCTCAAGCGGGCGGGAGTGCAGACCGTCGGCGACCTGGTGCGCAAGACGCGCTCGGAGCTGAACGCGATTCCCAACTTTGGCTCGAAGTCGATCGAGGAAGTAATCGAGACCCTGCACGCACGCGGGCTCGATCTTCAGGGAGACTGAACGGGGAGCTGAGCAGGAGATGCGCCACCGCAAGAAGCGAAACAAGCTGAGCCGCGATGCGGCGCATCGTGAGTCCCTGCTCTCCAACCTCTCCAAGCAGCTGATCGAGCACGAACGGATCAAGACCTCGCAGGCCAAGGCGAAGGCGGTCAAGCCCGAGGTCGAGCAGCTGATCACCCTGGCCAAGCGCGGTGACCTGCACGCGCGTCGCCAGGCGCTGGCGACGCTGCACAACGACAAGTTCATCGTGCACAAGCTGTTTGAGGAGGTCGCGCCGCGATACGTGGAGCGGCCCGGTGGCTACACCAGGATCGTCAAGTTGGGCCCGAGGAAGTCGGACTCGACTGAGATGGTCTATCTAGAGCTCGTCTAGCTCTCGTACGAAACCGATTCGAGGTACAGGCCGTGAGGAGGAGCCGTTTCGCCTGCCTCGGTGCGGGGTGCTCCGCGTAGGAGATGCTCGAAGCTTTCCAGGGTTCGGCGGCCGCTGGCTACCTCCAGCTGGGTGCCGACGAGGATGCGGACCATGTTGCGCATGAAAGCGTCGGCGGTGATGTGGAAGGTGGTGATGTCGCCGTCGCGGGACCAGGCGGCGTTGAAGATCTTGCGGTTGAAGTGGACGTGATCGGTTTGGGTGGGGGTGAAGGCTGTGAAGTCGTGCTTGCCAGGGAGAGCCGTTGCGCAGGCTTCCAGGGCCTCGTAGTCCATCCTGTGGGGCCACCAGAGGGCGCGCTTCTCCTCGAAGGGGCTGGAGCTGCGGCGGGCGAGGATGCGGTAGCGGTAGGTGCGTGAGGCGGCGTCGCGCCGAGCATCGAAGCCGTCCTCGGTCGGCGTTGCCGCGGTGACCGCAATGTCGCGAGGGCCCAAGCCATTCAATCTCTGCGCCAGGTTGACCGGCATCTCGCCGGCGCTGGCGAAGCTCGCCACCTGTCCCTCCGCATGCACCCCCGCATCGGTGCGCCCAGCGACCGTCAGCTTCACCGGTTCGCGCAGGACAGTCTCCAATGCCGTCTCCAGCTCCTCCTGCACCGTTCGCACCCCGGCCTGTTTGGCCCAGCCCTTGAAGCCGGTTCCGTCGTATTCGATCTCCAGCCGCACGCTCGTCACGGCCCGCAGTATGCCTAGGCGTCTTCGAGCAGCGAGAGCAGTCCGGCCTCGTCGAGTACCTCGGTCTCGTATTTCTCCGCCTTGGCCAGCTTCGAACCCGGGTTCTCGCCGGCGACGACGTAGTCGGTTTTTTTCGAGACCGAGTTGACGACCTTGCCCCCGGCCGCCTTGATCAGCGTGCCGGCCTCCTCGCGGGTCAACTCGGGCAGGGTGCCGGTGAGCACGAACGTCTTGCCTTCGAGCGGGCCGCCGCTGGCGCGCCGTTCGGAGGGGTCCTGCTCCAAGCGCAGACCCTTCTCGCGCAGCTTCTCGACCAGCTCCCAGGTGCGATCGTCGCCAAGCGACTCGGCGATCTGCACGGCCATGATTGGCCCGACGCCCTCGACCTCCTCGATCTGCTCGGGGTCGGCCGTGTGCAGGGCGTCGATCGAGCCGAAGTGGTCGGCGAGGGCTTCGGCGGTGACGTAGCCGACGCCGGGTAGGCCAAGCGCGTAGAGGACGCGTTTGAAGGGGCGCTGGCGCGACGCGTCGATTGCCGCCAGCAGGTTGCGGGCCGATATCTCGCCGAAGCCCTCAAGACCCGCCAGCTGCTCCTCGCTCAGCTCGTAGATGTCGGCGACGTCGGCGATCAGGCCTTCTTGCAGAAAGCGCAGCGCCTGCTTCTCGCCGAGGCCGTCGATGTCCATCGCCCCCTTGCTGACGAAGTGTTTTACGTGCTGGAAGGACTGGCCGGGGCAGCCGGCCCGGTTGGGGCAGATCGTGAAGACCGCGTCCTCGGGCTTGACCGTAGGGGTGTCGCAGGCGGGGCATTTCGCCGGTGGCTTGGGTTTTGCCCCCCGGCGTTTGCCTTTTTCCTGACGCTGAATCAGCGGTGCCACTACCTGTGGGATCACATCCCCGGCGCGCATCACCACGACCTCGTCGCCCGGCCGCACGTCCTTGCGAGCGAGGTCCTCCTCGTTGTGCAGGGTCGCGGTGGAGACGGTGACGCCGCCGACGTGGACCGGCTCCAGCATCGCGAAGGGAACGAGGTGGCCGGTGCGCCCGACGTTCCAGACGACCCTGTTCATCTTCGTCGTCGCGGTCGTCGGCGCGAACTTCCAGGCGATCGCCCAGCGTGGCTCGCGGCCGACCACGCCCAGCTCGCGCCAGAGCGCTCGCTCGTCGATCTTGACCACGACGCCGTCGATCTCGTAGTCGAGTTCGTCGCGGCGCTCCTCCCACCAGTGGCAGCGCTTGACCACCGACTCGATGCCCGGGTGGTGGTCGGTGTCCGGGTTGACCTTGAAGCCGCGCTCGCGCAGCCACTCGACCTCCTCGCTGTGGGTCGCCAGGTCGAGCCCCTTGGTTGCGCCAATCCCATAGCACCAGACCGAGAGCGGACGTTCGGCGGCGAGGTTGGGATCGAGCTGGCGGATCGAGCCGGCGGCTGAGTTGCGCGGGTTGGCGAATGCCGGCTCACCGGCCTCGGCGCGCCGTTCGTTCAGCGCCTTGAAATCGGCGATCGGCAGGTAGACCTCGCCGCGCACCTCGACCAGTGGGGGGGCGTCGTCGATGCGCAGGGGGATGGACCCGATCGTGCGCAGGTTCTGGGTCACGTTCTCGCCGACCCGGCCGTCCCCGCGGGTGGCCCCGCGGGTGAAGACTCCCTCCTCGTAGGTCAGCGAGATCGCCAGGCCGTCGATCTTGGGCTCGCTGGTGTAGCTGAACTCGGCGGCGCTGATGTCGAGCCGTTTGAGGTGGTTGCGGACGCGGGTCTCCCAGGCCCGCAGCTCCTCCTCGTTGCGAGCATTGGCGAGCGAGAGCATCTGCTCGGCGTGCTCGACCTGTTCGAAGCGCTCCAGCGGCGGCGCCCCGACTCGCTGGGTCGGTGAGTCGGGCGTGCGCAGCTCGGGGTGGTCGGCCTCGATCGCGCGCAGCTCGTCGAGCAGGGCGTCGTACTCGTCGTCACCGATGATCGGGTCATCGAGGACGTAGTAGCGGCGGTTGTGCTCCGCCAGCTCCTGCCGCAGCTCGGCCGCGCGCTGCTCGGGAGCCCCGCTCACACCGAGGTGGGGGCGCTGGCGGCGAGCATCTCGTCGAAGCCCCAGCCGCGCAGGTTTTCGAGGCCACCGTGGTCGGTCAGGTCGAAGTGGATCGGGGTAACCGAGATGCGGCCACTGGCGACGGCGCTGAGGTCGGTGCCGTCGATCTCCTCGTAGCCCGGCTGCCAGCCGTAGATCTCGTAGTGGCGGCGGCCGTCGGTCTCTCCGATCAGCTTCAACTCGTCGTTGTAGATCCGTTTGCCCAGCTTGGTCACCTCGATCCCCTTTGCTTCACCGGCCGGGCAGTTGACGTTGATCAGGGTCGCCTCCGGCATCGCCTCGTCGAGCAGCCGCCGCACCATCTCGGCGGCGAATGCCGCAGCCGCAGCGAAATCGAACTGACCGCTGACGTAGCCCATGCCGCCGCCCGAAGACTGCTGCGAGAAGGCAACCGCCGGAATTCCCAGGATGATCCCCTCGAAGGCGGCGGCGACCGTGCCCGAGTAGGTGATGTCGTCACCAAGATTGGCGCCGTGGTTGATCCCGGAGAAGATCAGGTCGGGCCGGTGACCGACCAGTCCCAGCTCGGCGAAGCGCACGCAATCGACCGGCGTGCCGTCGGTCGCGTAGCCCTTGTCGCCGTCGCCGAACTCGACCTCCTCGACCGTCAGCGGCGAGCGGGTGGTGATGCTGCGGGCCGTCGCGCTGCGATTCGAATCAGGCGCGATCACGTCGACGTCAACGCCGTCGATCTCACGCAGGGCTCGGCGCGCAGCCTGCAGGCCGGGGGCAGTAATGCCGTCATCGTTTGTCAGCAGCACGCGCATCGGGACGATTCTAGGTGGCGAATACCACGACCAATAGGGACGTCATCGTCCCGGCACACTCTGCGCGCCATCCGTGAGGCGACTTCTGAAAGCGTCGCCGCATGGGTTTTGCTCACATCGGCCTTCTGACGACAGTGACCGAGGCCGCCGCCACCGCAGTTGGCGCCGGCGTCGTTCTGAGCAGCGTGGCCGTGGGGGTTTGGGGGATTGCTGTCGGGAGGCCAATGGTCGAGATCGAGAGCTGGACCCTGAAAGGGGGCTACTTCGGCGGAGCCTTTGGCGCTGGCCTTGCCCTGGTAGACGCCATTCTTCGGTACGGTGTCTAGTAATGAATTGTCTGCAAGGTGGAGGTTGAGATGGGAAGCATGCGCTACATGAACATCGGCCTGGCAGTCGCTATGACGATCGTTATCGCTGGCGTTGTTGCCTTCAGAAACTCAAGCGAAGCCGCGATGCAGGCGACTGTGCTGGTCGCGATGTTCGTAGGTCTTGCCCTGGGGCTGTGGCTCGATACTCGCGCTCAGCGCAGAAGCAGCAAACGCGCTCAGTAAGAAGCGACCGTTGCCGCGATCAGGTCCTGCTCCAGGTGGGCGAGGCTGAGATCGCCGACGCTGCCCATCAGGATCGAGAAGATCATGATCCGGCCGCTGCGGTTGAAGCAGTAGCCGGAGAGGTTGCTGACGGCGTTGATCGTGCCGGTCTTCGTACGGCAGCGGCCGTAGGCGGCGGTGCCGTGCATGCGATCGGCGACCGTTCCCTCCTGACCGGTGAGGGCAAGGTCCTGGATGAATTCGTCGCCCACGTCGGTGTCCCTCATCGACTTGAGCAGGCCGACCACCTGCGCGGGGGAGGCACGGTTGGAGCGGGTGAGGCCGGAGCCGTCGACCGCGTGCACGCCGGATTCGTGGCCGCGGGCGAAGGCCTGGACGACCTTGGCGCCAGCCGCCGTGGTTCCGGCGCCACCGAAGCGAGCACCGACGAGCTTGATCAGCATCTCGGCGAAGAAGTTGTCTGAGTAGACGTTGGTGGTGTTGACGATGCTGCTCAGTGGCGGCGATTCGACCCGGGCGAGCTCGGTACTGAATGGCGGTGCGGTGCCAAGGGCGATCGTCGGTGAGATACCGACCCCGGCCTGACGCAGGGCGAGCCCCAACGTGCCGGCAGCGGTCAGCGCTGGGTCGGTCGCGAAGCTGTAGCCGGATGCCGTGCTGTAGCCAGAGTTGAAGGAGAGGCCGGAGAGCGGCCCGATTTCGGAGCTTGTCGCGTAGCCGGAGTCGGCGACGCCGCGCAGTCGGTCAAAGACGCTGTCGTCGGCGTAGAGCCGCCCGGTCACCGACTTGATCCCGGCTTCACGGACCTGCCGCTTGAGCTGCAGGATGTTGGTCCCGAGCCCGCCGAGAAAGCGCCGGTAGAAGGAGGGAGTGCCCAAGGTGGGGTCGCCGGCTCCAACCAGATAGAGATTGCCACGCAGGACGCCGTTGCGATCGATGCCGCCGTCGGTCTTCAGCAGGGTCGTGATCTTCGATTCCGCTCCGAGACGCGCCAGCGCCGTCGCGGTCGTGAACAGCTTCATGTTCGAGGCCAGCGGGCGCTGCCGGGCCGGCGCCCGCGCGCAGACCGTTTTGCCGGTCCCAGCGTCGATCACGAGCAGGCCGCTGGCGCCCCCGCCGCCGCGGACGAGACGGGAACGCATGGTTGCGCAAACATCGCTGCGGGTAGCCGCCTCGGCCGCCGTTGCGAGCAAGAGGGCCGCAAGCAGGGCACAAATGACGGCGAAGGTTGCCGGAAAACGCCTCACTTGATGAGATAATGCATGTTTATGGGCAAAGTTGTGGACATAGAGTCGCAACCGCGACGGCGCCGCAGTCGCAAACGCCCGTCCAAGACGGCCCTCGTCCTCGGCGGCGGCGGCTTCACCGGCGGGGTCTACGAGATCGGCGCCCTGCGCGCCCTCGACCTGCTCGCGGTCAACAGCACGGTCAACAACTTCGACGTCTACGTCGGCACCAGCGCTGGCTCCTTCGTCGCCAGCATGCTCGCCAATGGCGTCACCCCCGACGAAATGATGCAGGTGATCAACCGGCGCATTCCCTCGGAGCTCGAGGACCTCGACCTGGGCAAGGTGCTCAAGCCCAACTACCTCGGCTTCCTCGAGAAGGCGGCGATGCTGCCGTTGCGCTCGCTCGAGCTCGCCCGCAGCCTGGCCGGGATGGGCAAATTCTCGGCGATGGACGTGGTCGTCGGCTTGGCCGAGGCGCTGCCGACCGGCTTCTACTCGGGCAACGGGATCGGCGACTACGTTGCCGCGGCTCTCAGCGAAGAGGAACGCGTCGACGATTTCCGCCTGCTCTCCAAAGAGCTCTACCTGACCGCAACCGACCTCGACACCTGCGAGCGGATCACCTTCGGCGAGGAGGGGTGGAACGACGTGCCGATCTCGAAGGCGATCCAGTGCTCGACTGCGTTGCCGATCGTCTACAAGCCCGTCGACCTCAAGGGGCGCCAGCTGGTCGACGGCGGCATTCGCTCGACCACCAACGTCGACATCGCGGTGGAGAAGGGGGCCAAATTCATCGTCGTCGTTAACCCACTGGTCCCCTACGTGAACGATTTCGAGCGGACGATCCCGACCGTCTTCGGCACCCGGGTGCGCCGCGTCTCCGACATGGGCCTGCCGGCGATCGCCAACCAGACCTTCCGCCTGATCGCCCACGCCCGTCTCCACCAGGCTGTCGAGCAATGGCAGGAGCGCTATCCCGGCGTCGACATCATCCTGGTCGAGCCCGAGGCCAACGACGAGCTGATGTTCGGCACGCCGATCATGGACTACTCGCGCCGCCTCAAAATTGCCCGCCACGGCTTTGAATCGGTCACCGCGACCCTGGCCCAGGACTACGACCGCTTCAAGGAGATCGCCGAGCGCCACGGCCTCGAAATCTCCGGCCGCCGCGTCAGCCGGGTGGTCCAGCGTGCGGCCGAAGAGGAGCCAGAGCAAAACTCCACCTGGCGCCGCGTCCTAGAGCAGACCACCTCCGCCTTGCTCCGTCAGTCGGGCGAGGCTTCCTAGCTTTAGGCTGAGGACGATGAAATGAAGGGCAGGGTTCGTTCGATCGTCTTGATGGCAATGCTCTGCGTGGTTGTTGCAGGCGCCCAAGCCGAGGCGGCCGTGTACTGGGGCTCTCCCCGAGATGGCGTCGGCGCCGCCAACCTGGATGGCAGTAGCCCGCAGTCGGACTATTTCTACTGGCCTTTTAGCAACGAATCTGCCGGTCCCGCGTGCGGCGTGGCTGTCACCTCCGAATACCTTTATTGGGCGGGCGCGCGCGGCATCGGCCGCCGCAAGTTCGATGGCGAAGGGATCTATCCCGCAACGGTCATCCCTCATCTCAGCGAACCGTGCGGCCTGGCCACAGACGGCACGCACATCTATTGGGGAAATGCCGCTGGCTCCATTGGTCGCGCGAACTTGGACGGCTCGGAAGCCCGCAGTGACTTCATCACAGGACTCGAACGTCCCTGCGGTATCGCTATCAGTGGGGCTCACATCTATTGGGCGGAGAAAGGCGGCATCGGACGGGCTAACCTCGATGGCTCCGCCCCTCAGCGCTCTTTTATCCCAGGCTCGAGTTGGAGTGGTGGCTGTGGCCTGGCGGCCAGCGCCTCTCGTCTCTACTGGGGTCAGGACCGAGCGATCGCACGAGCCAACCTCGAAGGCGAAGAAATAGATCACGCCTTCATCCCAGACGCCGGAGCGGTTAACGGGATTGCACTCGATTCCGGACACATTTACTGGGTTGGCGGGCCCGGCAATGGAAGCGCCACTCTCAGCCGCGCAAACATCGACGGTGGCGAAGCGCAACCGGCGTGGATATCAAGCAATAGCGTCAGCCTCTTGGGCGGCGTGGCTGTCGACGCGCGGTCGACTCCACCAAATTTGACCTTGCCCTCGCGGTCGATCAGACTCGCTGACAGCTTCGATTACAATCTGCGTTCGGGCGCTGTCCTGCTCGGCGTGTATGTCCCGCCGCAGGGGCCGCTGTATTCGGCTTTGCCGCCCCAGGGACAGTTGACGGTCGTTTCGCAGGGTCTTAGCTGGAAGGTCTTTCCCAATCCGGCAGCGCTGCCGTCCCAGGGTGGTTTTTCCCTTTGGCAGGTCAGAATCCGCTCAGGAAAAGGCAAGGTTGGCCGCAGGATTCGGTCCCAGTTGCGCAATAGGGGTTGGGCACGCGCCAAGGTTCGCCTTCTCTATGAAACTGCCCGAGTCTTCCCGGTCGAAGAGGTGCAATGGGTGGTCCTCCGCCGCTATCGCGGGGCGGCGGGCGGTTGGGTAAAACACCCCGGTCCGCCGCCAAGGCGATAGCGTCCCACGCGCAGATGACAACAAGGGCTTGAAGTCTCTCGACGGCGTAGGCTCGCGCAAGCTTCGAATCAGAGCTTGCGTTCGCGGGGAGGGATCGGGTGGCCCTCTGGGCGAATGTTGCCGAAGGCAGCCGCCGCACTCGTGATTCTCAGCGCGGCGGAGCCGCGCTCACAAATTGCCGCTAAGCGCATGCGCAGCATGCGCGTGCGGTATCAATTCGCCCAGAGGGCCACCCGATCCCTCTGCCTAACGCTTAGCTCGCGTAGAGCTTCTCGATCTCGTCTTCGTGCTTGCTGGCCACAACCGCGCGCTTGACCTTCAGCGTCGGCGTCAGCTCGCCGCTTTCCTGCGACAGGTCGCGCGGCAGGATCGCCACCTTCTTGACCTGCTCGACCCGGGCGAATTTCTCGTTGATCGTCGCCACGTGGTCTTCGATCGCTTTCAGCACGTCCTGGTTCTTGGCCAGCTGCTCGGCGTCCTCGGGCAGGCCGTGCTCCTTGGCGTAGGCAACCGCGTCTTCGGGGTCGAGGGTGACCAGGGCGACGAGGTAGGGCTTGCGGTCACCGACGACGACGCACTGGGAGACCAATGGGTGCTGCTTGATTTCGTTCTCGAGGTTGGCCGGGGTGATGTTCTTGCCGCCGGCGGTGATGATGATGTCCTTCTTGCGGCCGGTGATCTTGATGAAGCCCTCGGAGTCGATCTCGCCGATGTCACCGGTGTGCAGCCAGCCGTCGACGATCGTCTCGCGGGTCGCCTCCTCATTCTTGTAGTAGCCCTGGAAGACGTTGGGGCCCTTGACCAGGATCTCGCCGTCGTCGGCGATTTTGATCTGGCAACCCGGGAAGGGTTTGCCGATCGTGCCGACCTTGAAGTCGTCGGGCGAGGAGATCGTCGCCGCGGTCGAGGTCTCGGTCATGCCCCAGCCCTCGAGCACGAGGACGCCGGCGGCGTCGAAGAAGCTGAGGATCTCGGGGTTGATCGGGGCGGCGCCGGAGACGGCGAGGCGCAGGTTGCCGCCGAAGAGGCCGCGGATCTTGGAGAGCACCTGCTTGTCGGCGAACTCGTACTGCTTGCGCAGCAGGAAGCCGGGTTTGCGGCCGGAGCGCTCGGCGGCGCGCATCTTCTTGCCGACCTCGATCGACCAGTTGAAGATCGCCTTCTTGATGCCGCCCTCTTTCTCGATGCCGCTGCTGGCGGCGCCGTAGATCTTCTCGAAGATGCGCGGCACCGAAGGGAAGTAAGTCGGCTTCAGCTCGCCCAGGTTGGGCAGGATCTTGAGCGGATCGCGCTCCCAGTAGGCGATCGTGGCGCCGAGGTCGAAGCTGCCGAGCTGGATCAAGAGGGCGAAGGAGTGGGCGAGGGGGAGGTAGAGGTAGGTGAGGTCTTCTTCCTCGATCACGCTGGTCTCGTTGACCATGTCGAGCATCGCCCGGTAGTTGCCGTGGCTGATGATGCAGCCCTTCGGCGGGCCGGTCGTGCCCGAGGTGTAGATGAAGGTGCAGATGTCGTCCTTGCTCACGGACTTCCAGCGTGCCTCCCACTCGGCGCCGTCGCGAGCGTTGCCGCGGGTCGCCAGGTCCTCGAGTGAGATCGCGTCCTCACAGGAGCCGGTCATCCGCACCACGTGCTCGAGCAGCGGCAGCTGCTCACGGACGGCGCGGATCTTCTCCATCTGTTCGTCGTCCTCGACCACCACCACCTTGGCGTCGGAGTTCTCCAATACGTACTGGCACTCCTCGGGCGAGTTGGTCTGGTAAATCGGCACTACGACGGCGCCGGCCGAGAGCGCGGCGAAGTCAAAGTAGGTCCACTCGGCACGGGTGTTGCCGAGGATCGAGACCTTGTCGCCCTTGGCGACACCGAGGTCGATCAGGCCGAGCGAGAGCGAACGCACCGTCTCCAGCACCTCGTCGAAGCTGCGATCGACCCAGCTGCCGTCCTGCTTGAAGCGCACCGCGGGCGCACTGCCGTAGAGCTTGGCGGAAAGCGGCAGCAGATCCGCCAGCGTCGACGATTTGGTTCCCCGCTCCATGCGGGGGAGGAGTCTAGTTAAGAGCTAGTTGGGACGGGCTTCGTGGCGTTGTCGCCCGCCCGTAACGCTGCGCAGCGAAGTCTCGAACAGGGACTTGTCGATGCGGCCGTGGAAGATCGGGATGCCCATCTGCACGCACTTGCCGATCACCTCCTGTCGCTTCATGTGAAGCTCCTCGGCAAGCTCGGACGGCGTCAGGTGATTGGCCACGGCGGACCTCCCTTGATCGTTGAAAGTGGGTAGGGAGATATTTACCCCAGATCGCGGACGTGTCAAACGACCGGGCTCCAATCGAGCCGCCGCGGGCGGGGAGCCGGGATAATGCTGCGATGCCCGCCACCGCCGAGAAGCAGAAGCCCGAGCCGGCCGACATACCGATCCCGCCTCGCGGCCGGATCTGGATCGTGTTGGCGCTGACGATCACCGTGGGGCTGATCGGCTACGCGATCGTCAGCATCTCCACCCAGGAGGCCGGCGACGAAGTCGTCCACCTGCAGGGAATCTCCGAAGCGCAGGAAATCTTCGGCGGCGTACCGCAGGAAGGCGATCGCTTCGGCTCCGCCGACGCGCCGGTCTCGATCCAGGTCTTCAACGATCTGCAGTGTTCGAGCTGCCGTGACGACTTCCTCAGCACTATCCGGGGCCTGGCCAACGGCTATGCCCGGCCCGGCGACGTGAAGCTGCTCTACCGCCACTACTCGAACAGCGAGAACGTCCAGCAGCTCGGGTTCTACGGCGCCGAGGCAGCTGCAGCCCAGGGCTATGGCTGGCAGTACATCTACCTCTTCTTCCGCAACCAGGACGAAGCCGAACGCTTTGGGATCGACCAGGACTACCTCGACACGATTGCCGGCGGCATCGAGGAACTCAACGAGCCCGAATGGCTGCAATACCTGGAAGACAACGGCGGCTCCGACGGCGCGATCAGCCAGGAGCTGCAGGGCTACGAGGAACTCGGGCGTGATCTCGGCATCCGCACCGGGCAGGCCGCGATCGTCAGCGGCCCGGGTGGCACCCGCACCCTTCAGGACGGCCCTTCGCTGGCCGAAATCGAAGCCGCAATCGAAGCGGTCCAGTAGTTCCTGCTCGCGTCTGGGATAATCGCCGCCTCTCGGGGCGTGGCGCAGCCTGGTAGCGCGCACCGTTCGGGTCGGTGAGGTCCCCGGTTCAAATCCGGGCGCCCCGATTGGAAGTTTGGCCTCAGCTGGGCGGCGGGCCGCCGTCGCCGCTCGGCAGCAGGATCGCCGCGACCAGGGCGGAGGCGCCCGCGGCGAGGCCGGCGGCGGTGATACTGAGGGCGAGGCGGCCCGAGCTTTCCGAGGCCACCACTGCCAGGGCGACGGCCTCGCTTGCGATCAAGGCCAGGAGAGTGGCCACGGCGTAGCCGGTGGCCAACGGCTGGGCGCGCTCAGGATGGCGGAAGCGCGCTTTCAGCGGCTCGGGCAGCTGTCGGTTCGGCGAGAAGTAGCGCAGCTCGATCGCCAGGGCGAGGACCACCACCGGGATGATCTGCGTCACCGCTTCGTAGTAGCCGGTGCTGGCATGGCCTTTGACGAGCACGATCGTCAGCACGAAGGCAAGCAGCGGCGCCGCAAACAGAAGCACCGTGATGATCGACGCGGCCCGCGCCTGGATCCATGCGATCATTTGGCGATCGTAACTCGGGAGATCGGGCCGGAGCACTACTTCCTCCGATCTGCCGGGTCATGTGTTGGGACAGATGCGCAGACTCCTGCTTATTCCGCTCGCGATTGCGCTCCTGGCGCTTACCCCGGCTATGGCCGGGTCGCGCGTCGGCGCCGCGCCGCCGGGCTTCATCGGTATGTCGCCGCAGGGATTCCCGGGCGCAGATGACTTCGCCCTGATGCGCGAAGCCGGGGTCACCTCGGTGCGGCTGCCGATGAACTGGTCCGGAATCGTGCCCGAGGCCCGCGATCGCTTCGATCCCCACTGGGAATTTCTCGACGAGCAGGTCGAATACATCGCCGAAAACGGCATGCACCCCTTCATGTTCATCTGGGGCACGCCGGCGTGGGTCTCGCCACGACTCGGTGCCGAACCGGTCTCGACCGCCCGCCAGCGCCGCGCCTGGCTGCAGTTCCTCCACGCGGCCGTCTCCCGGTATGGCCCCCAGGGCAGCTTTTGGCGCGAGCATCGGAAGTTGCCGCGTCGGCCCGTTCGCCAGTGGGAGATCTGGAACGAGGAGAACATCGTCACCTTCTCCAAGGAACCGGATCCGGAGCGCTTCGGCCGGTTGATCCGCATCTCCGGTGGCCTGCTTCACCGTGAGGATCCGGGCTCGACTGTGATCCTCGGCGGCCTCTTTGGACGACCCCTGCAGATCCCGCCGAACGTCAGTTCCGATGGCTTTCTGGCCAACCTCTACCGGGTGCCGGGCATCAAGCGCTACTTCGACGGCGTTGCCCTCCACCCCTACGTCGCCGACGCGGGCGTACTCGGGGGCCAGATCGAAAACCTGCGGGCGGTGATGAGCTTCAATGGCGACGCGGCGACGCCGCTCTACGTGACCGAGATGGGCTGGGGCTCGGCCGGCTTCGAGTCCCGTTGGGAGCGCGGGCCGCGCGGCCAGGCGCGCGAACTCGATCGTTCCTTCGCGCTGCTGACCGGCAACCGGCGGCGCTGGCACATCGGCGGCGTTTGGTGGTTCTCCTGGACCGATCAGGCCGGGTCCTGCCAGTTCTGTGACTCCGCCGGCCTGCTCACTGGTCGGCGCGAAGCGAAGCCAGCTTGGTACCGCTTCAACGCCTGGACCGGTGGCGATGCCGCCATCGTGCCCCGCGCCTCCGCCAGCGCCCTGCGCGGCTCCTGAGCCCTGGACGCCGCTCCCAGCGCCGTTATGGACTTATGAGTGGGCGCGAGTTACGTTGCTTTCAGTACCACTGCAATTGGGAGGCCAATGGCTTGGATTGACATATCAGCGGTTGCCGCCGCGCTCGCCATCATCTGCGCCTGGCTTGTCGTCGTCCTTTTGCGCCGCGCGCGCCGCTCCCAACGGCGCTTCGAGATCCTCGGCAGGGTCGCCGCGGTCTCGGAGTCAGCCGATTCCCTGGAGAAAACCTTCGAGGCGATCTGCGACATCCTCGTCCCCGAGATTGCCGACTTCTGCATGATCGACGTGATCGAGGAGGGCGAGCCCAAGCGGGTCGCCGCGCGGGTCTCTTCCAACGGCAGCGCGGCGGCCGAGCAGAGATTGAGGGACCGCCAGCCCTCGCTGCCCGAATGGATGGTCAGCGGCGAGGACGGCTCGCTCGAACCGCGCTTCTTCGAGCGAATGTCCGAGCGTGACTTGCGCGAGCTCGCCCGTGACGAGGACGATCTCTCTTTCCTGCGCGGCCTGCACATGCGCTCCGCGATCACGCTCGCCCTGCAGGCCCGCGGCCAGGTCAAGGGCACGCTCACCCTCGGGGTCGCCTGGTCGGGCCGGCGCTACAACAAAGACGACGTGCGTTTTGCCTGGATCCTCTCGGGGCGGGTGGCGCTGACGCTGGACAACAGCGGGCTCTTCGCCGACCTCGAGCAGGCGGAAGCGGCGCGGGCGGAGATTGCCGAAACGCTGCAACGCGGCCTGATGCCGCCGCCGCTCCCGCACATTCCCGGCTGGTCGCTGGCGGCGATGTACCGGCCCGCGGGAGCGGAGAACGAAGTCGGCGGCGACTTCTACGACGCCTTTCCGGTCGTCGACGGCTGGATGCTGGTGATCGGTGACGTGACCGGCAGGGGTGCTCACGCCGCTTCGATCACCGCCCTCGCTCGTTACACCCTGCGCACCGCGGCGGCCCTCACCAACGATCCCCAGATCGCCCTGGCCACGCTGAACCGCGCCCTGCTGGCTCGTCCCGACACCTCGCTCTGCAGCATCGCTGCGCTGACGCTCAGCGACGACCCACGGCAACCGGTGCGGATGGCCGTCGCCGGCCACCTGCCGCCGCTGCTTGTCGACGGCGAGGAGGTGCGCGAGGCTGCCGCGAGCGACCAGGTGCTCGGCGCATTCGCCGAGGGCGAGTGGCGGATCGGCGAGTGTCAGGTTGAGTCGGGGCAGCAGCTGGTGATCACCACCGATGGCATCGTCGAGGCCGAGGGTGAGGCGGGGCGCTTCGGCGAGGAGCGCTTGCGGGCCGAGCTTGCCGGTGCCGGCAACCCCGCCGGGACCGTGCAGCGCCTTGAAGGCGCCCTGCGGGCCTTTACCGCTGACACGCTCGATGACGACGTGGCAATTCTCGCGATCTCTCGCTCGGCCGAGGGAGCAGTGCCGCCCGTGCCCGTCGTTGGCAGGGTGGGCATCAGCGGCAATGGCTGAGGCGCCGGAGACCATGGTCGGGCGGCTCTTCAACGCCTTCAATCAGCGCGACGCTGAGGAAATCGTCGAGCTTTGCTCTGCCCGCATGGAGTTCTTTGCGCTCACTGCGGAGGAGGTGGGCCGGGGCGCGCCTTACGTCGGGCCGGACGGCTTGCGCGACTACCTCAACGACGTGGAACAGTTCTGGGAAGAACTTCTGATCACCCCGGGGCGGATTGAGCGCCGCGAGGATCGCCTGCTTGTCATCGGTCGCGTCTTCGTGCGCAATCGCGAGCTCGGGATCCGCGATATGCCGGTCGCCTGGATCTGGCAGATAAAGGAGGGGCTCTTCGTGCGGGGCGAGGTCTTCGCTGATCCCGACGAGGCGATCAGCTGTTTCGCGCGCCCGCCGGCGTGAGCGCCCCGAGCACTTCCTCGGCCAGCTGCGAGCCGTCCTCGGGCCGCAACGGCGTGGCGCTCACTCGCAGCACGACGCTCTCTTCGTCTACTTCCTCCAGCGAGACACTCGGTGGATAGCGGGTTGGCACCCGGATCGCCGCCAGCAGCTGTTCCTCGATTCGGCGCGGGCTGGCCGCGTGGGAGAAGCGAGCTTTGAGGTCGACTTTGGGTGGCTCGCGCAGCGGCACCACGACGAGGCTGATCAGCACACTGTTCGGTACCTGCAGGCGGTCAGCTCCCTGCACCAGGGTGGCGTAGAAGAGGCCCAGCGAGCTGACCGTCCCTTCCAGGGAGCCGGCCAGGGCGCCGCCGACCAGGCGCACGCGTTCGCCAACCCGGAACGGCCGCGTGCTCTGCAGGACGATGCCGGCAAAGAGGCTGCCCAGGGTCTGCTGGGCGGCGAGCCCGAGCACGATCGCGGTGAAGGCGCCGCCGACGGCCAGGGTGGCGGCCGTGACCCCGGCGATCCGCAGCGCCAGCACGACGACGGCGGCCATCGCGAAGAGTCGGATCAGGAAGCCGAGGGTGCCGGCGGTCGCCGGGTCAACGCGCCGGAACAGGCGTGGCGAGATCCAGCGCACCAGCCAGTGGCTGCCGGCCGAGCCGACGATGATCAAGATCACCACGGTTGCCGCGCGAACCCATGATCCGTAGCCCGGCAGCAGCTCGTGGCGCCGGTAGTAGACGACGAGGACCGCGGCAAGCACGATCAAGGCGACCAGGAGGCCGCCAAGCGCCCGACCCGGCGAATGCGGCTCCAACTCGTGGCCGAGCCCGACCTCCTGCCAGGAGTGGCTGCGGGTCTCGAACAGCTCGCGGTTGAGTTTCCGCCGCGGTGCGGGCATCGGCAGTGGTCCTTCCCGGGTTGGCGATGGGCGCGCTCGTAGCGGCTACCCGACCGCGGTTCGCGGAAACGGCCGTTTTGTGCGCAGTGCCCACGGGTACCGTTGGCCTAGGACGAGACGGTTATGCTCGCGGTGCGCGGGGAACAGGCTCTCCAGCGGGAAGACGAAGCGACGATGCCAAACGGTTCCACCATCAACGAGAAGCCGGCTGGGCTTCAAATCAGACTTCCGGCGAAGGCCGAGAACGTCGCGGTGGTCCGGCACGCACTTGCCGGGTTGGCTGAGCAGATCGGCATGGACGAAGCGGGTGTCGCCGATCTGAAGACCGTGGTCACCGAGGCCTGCATGAACGTGGTGGTCCACGCCTATCCCGACGGGACCGGGCCGTTGATGGTCGAGACCGACCCCGACAGCGATGGTCTTACGGTGAAGGTGAGCGACAGCGGCGCCGGGATCAGCCCCCAGGCCAATTCTGAGCGCGCCAGTCTCAAACTCGGACTTTCACTGATCGCCGCCCTATCGAGCAGCTTCAGCATCTCCGGCGGCCTTGATCGAGGTACCGAGGTGATGATGCGCCTGCCGCTCCGCGGCGGGGGCACCAACGGCAGCAGCACTTCTGAGCAGGAAATATCGGTCGAGGTCACCGGCACCGAGCTGACCGTCGGCCGGGCCGAGCTGCTCGAGCCGGTGCTGGCTCGGCTGGTCGGGGCGCTTGCTGCCCGGCGCGAACTCTCCGTTGAGCGCGTCTCCGATGCGGTCCTCGTCACCGACGCAATCGCCGGGGCCGCCCCCGGGCGCTTCGCCGACGGCTGCGTTCGGCTTGGCCTTGGCGAGAGCGAGAACGGCTTGGAGCTGCGCCTCGGGCCGATGAAAAAAGGTGCCGCTGCGGAGATCCGGCATGAGCTCGAGGTTCCCGAGCTGGGTGGCTCGCTCGAGGCGCTCGCCGATGAGCTGGAGATCGACGAATCAGGCGACGGCGACTACCTGATCGTTCGCTTCGCCGGCTTGCCAACCGCCTAGTCGCGGTCCTCTTCCAAGCCGCGTTCCTCCTCGATCCGCTTGCGGATGCGTGCTAGAGCGCGGCGAAGGATGCGGGAGACGTGCATCTGGGAGTGGCCGATGCGCTCGGCGATCTGCGATTGGGTCATGTCCTCGACGAAGCGCAGGCGCAGCACCACCCGCTCGCGCTCCTCCAGGTAGGGCAGGGCCGCGTCGAGGGCGATTCGCCCCTCGACCAGCTCGAAGCGCTCATCCTCTTCGCCGACCCATTCCGAGGGCGGCGCCTCGTCTGAGTCCTCGGCCCCGGCGGGCCGGTCGAGCGAGAGCGGGCGGCGGTTGTGATTGGCCTCCATCACCTCGAGCACGTCGGTCTGCTCCAGCCCGAGGCGCTCGGCGATCTCACCCACTGTCGGGGAGCGTTGGAGCTTTTTGGTCAGCTCGGTGGTCGCTTTGTCGACTTCGGCCATGCGGTCGTGGAGCCCACGGGGAACCCGTACGGTCCAGACGCGGTCGCGGAAGTGGCGCTTCAGCTCGCCGAGGATCGTCGGCGAGGCGAAGGCGGTGAAGGGGATGCCGCGCTCGGGATCGAAGCGGTCGACGGCGTTGAGCAGGCCCAGGTTGGCGACCTGGAGCAGATCGTCGAAGGACTCGCTGGCGCCGCGGTAGCGCAGCGCCAGGCGCTTGGCGAAGGCCATGTTGCGGCGCACCAGCTCTTCGCGTACGGCCGGCTCATGGTCGCGGGCGAAGCGCTCCCAGAGCTCGCGGTCCCCGGCCAACTGCTCGTTGGCCCCTAGCGGGGCGGAGCTTGCGGTGGTGTCATCGGTGTCGTGTTTAGCTGCCATCAGTTTGAACAAGGGACGGTCGGCACCAATTCGCTACCTGCCGCCCTTGAGCCCCCTCCGGACCGTGCAGCTACGCGCTGGTACAACGTTACCCGACCCCCGGTTACTTCATGCCACTTGTCTGGTTGCCTTGCTCCCTGCCGGGTACGCAAAGCGTGGCGGCGTTAGGCTCCCGCCGACTTCGAAATCGACCAAAGGAGACGCCAGATGGCCTTTTCGGTTCCCGACCTTCCTTACGCGTACGACGCGCTTGAGCCTCATATCGACGAGGCGACGATGCGCGTCCACCATGACAAGCACCACCAGGCTTACGTCGACAAGGCAAATGCCGCCCTCGAGGGGACCGAGTGGGCCGACCGCGAGGTCGAGGACGTGCTGACCAATCTCTCCAGCCTGCCCGGCGACAAGCAGGGCCCGGTCCGCAACAACGCCGGCGGTCACTACAACCACTCGCTCTTCTGGCAGATGCTCAGCCCCGATGGCGGTGGCGAGCCGAGTGGTGAGCTCGCCTCCGGAATCGAGCAGGCCTTTGGCTCCCTCGACTCCTTCAAGGACGAGTTCAAGAACGCCGGCATCGCCCGCTTCGGCTCCGGCTGGGCCTGGCTGGTCAAGGACAGCTCCGGCCTGGCGGTCGTCTCCACGCCCAACCAGGACTCGCCGATCTCCGACGGCAGCGTGCCGCTGCTCGGCTGCGATGTCTGGGAGCACGCCTACTACCTGAAGTACCAGAACAAGCGCCCCGACTACATCGACGCTTTCTGGAACGTCGTCAATTGGGACTTCGTGAGTGAGAGGTTTGCCCAGTAGAGGACGCTGCAAACCGGCGCATCTCGGGGTCTTCGGTCGGCCGGATCGGGTCACGCACCAAATGTGCGCTCCCCTCACCGGCCTCCCTGCATCCCCCGACCTGCTTGGTTTTCGCGCCCTTTTTTAGGGACTGACTGGAATTGCCGGTCGCGCCGCCTCCGGGAGGTGGCGCGACTCCTCTCCCGCCTTGGGCGGGATCAGGCTCATTGCGTGCTCAGCCTTCGCGGTGATCGTCAGGCTCGGGTTGACGCCGGGGTTGGCCGGAATCGCCGCCCCGTCGCAGACCAACAGGTTCTCGTAGCCGAAGACGCGGTTGCCGCGGTCGACCACGCCGCTCTCCGGGCCCTTGCCGACGACGGCGCCGCCGAGGATGTGGGCGGTGGAGGGGATGTTGCCGATCGACTCGGTCAGCGCGCTCTGGGCGACGCCGCCGGTGCGCTGCTCAAACCAGCGCGCCACTTTCTCGGCGGCGGGGATGTAGGTCGGGTTGGGGCGGCCGGGGTCCTGCGCGGTCTGCAGGCGCACACCCTTGCCGAAGAGCTTGCGCTTGGGCCGGAAGTGCATCGCCGCGTCGACCGTCTGCATCACCAGCAGGATCACGGTGCGCTGTGACCAGCGGTGCGGCAGCATCATTCGGGCCGTGCGCAGCGGGTGGCGCAGGATCGCGGCGAGCCACTTGATCGGCCGCGACAGCTTCGTGCCGGGGCCGGTCATCGCGGTGAAGGTCCCCGACATCGCGTCGCCGCCGGTGCCGTAGGTGACGACCTCGATGTGGGTATCGGGATCGGGGTAGATGCTCGAGGTGATCGCCACCGAGCGGCTGAAATCGCGCTCGTCGTCGGGGGCGGTGACCGACTGGATCGACTCCGAGTTGGTCCGGACCAGGTCGCCGAGCTTGTCGGAGATGTTCGGCAGGGCGCCGCTGTAGCGGCAGTTGGCGAGCAGGTTGTTGGTCCCCAGGGCGCCGGCGGCGACGATCACCCCGCGGGCGGTCTGGGTGCGGCGGCGCTTGCGCAGCCAGGAGCCGGAGCGCTCGCTGCTCACTGCGTAGCCGTCGGAGCCGTCGGCGGCGCCGAGCGGGCGGATCTCGGTCACCTGGCGCTCGGGCTGAATCTGGACGCCGAGCTTCTCGGCGAACCAGAGGTAGTTCTTCATCAGCGTGTTCTTGGCCCCGTGGCGGCAGCCGACCATGCAGCTGCCGCAGCGCATGCAGCCCGTCCTGCTCGGCCCCTCGCCGCCGAAGAACGGGTCCTCGACCTCGACGCCGGGCTTGTCGAAGAAGACCCCGACCTTGGTGTTGGTGAAGGTCTCGCCGACGCCGATCTCCTCGCCGTATTCCTGCAGCAGCTTGTCGGCCGGGCCGATGCCTTCGTACTCGACCACGCCGAGCATCCGCTCCGCGGTGTCGTAGTGCGGCGCCAGCTCGAGCTCCCAGTTGCCCAGCTCGCTCCACTGCGGGTCCTTGAAGAAAGCAGGGCGGCCCCGGTAGAGCGTGTTGGCGTAGCCGAGGCTGCCGCCGCCGACGCCGCTGCCGGAGACGATGAAGACGTCTTTGAAGAAGGTCATCCGCATCACTCCCCGGAAGCCGAAGCGGGGGAGCCAGAAGTAGCGACGCGGGTGGCGCAGGTTCGACTCGGCGAAGTCCTCGTCGCGGAAGCGACTGCCGCACTCGAGCACGGCGACCTTGTAGCCCTTTTCGGCGAGGCGCAGGGCGGAGACGGAGCCCCCGAACCCCGAGCCCACCACCAACCAGTCGTAGTCGTGCTTCATCGCGCCCCCGCGGACCTAGGCCTCGCCGGGCTCCAGGGGGCGGAAGTCAGAGGTGCGGGCGCCGCAGACCGGGCAGAACCAGTCTTTGGGGATGTCCTCGAACTTGGTTCCGGGCGGGATGCCGCCGTCGGGGTCGCCGATCGCAGGGTCGTAGATGAAGCCGCAGCTCTCGCAAATCCACAGCGTCTGCTCGGTGGCCGTCGTCATGAGAAAAGCTTAGACCTCAGTCTTTGCTGAAGTTGACCGCGACCGGCTCGCGATCGGATGCGTCTTCGATCTCGAAGAACTCGCGCTTGGTGAAGTTGCCCTGGTTGGCGATGATCGAGCCCGGGAACTGTTCGATGTCGGTGTTGTAGGACTGCACGTTGGAGTTGTAGATCCGCCGTGAGGCCTGAATCTCGTCCTCGAGCTCGGAGAGGTTGCGGCTCAGCTGCTGGAAGTTCTCGGTGGCGCGCAGGGTCGGGTAGTTCTCGGCCACGACCTTGACGTCGGCCAAGGCCTGGGTCAGTTTCTGCTCCGCTTTCGCAGTTTCCTCGACGCCCTGGGCGGCCATCGCCTCGGCCCGTGCCTGGGTCGTCTTCTCGAAGGTCTGGCTCTCGTGCTCGGCGTAGCCCTTGACCGTCTCGACCAGGTTGGGAACGAGGTCGTGACGGCGCTTCAGCTGCACGTCGATCCCGCTCCACGACTCGTCGACCCGGTTGCGCGCGGCGATGATCGAGTTGCGCTTGGCAATGAAGTAGAAGACCGCGATGACGATGATCGCGACGACCACGATGATGGCGATAGTCATTGCGCCCATCCTAACTGGCTCCCCGGCCAACTGCATAGGATCGGCGGCGGATGAGCGCTAAGCAGGACGCACAGGACTGGGCCGAGGCGGTTCGCAAGTACGGCGAACGGCAGGGGCTCAAATACGAGCCGGTGGGCGGGATCAATCCCGTCGACGGGCCCGTTGCGCTCTGCGTCGGCGGCACCAACCGACTCACCGGCCAGCTCAGCGAGGGCTTCTGGGGAGCCTGCTGCGACGCCGACGAGAAGGAAGTCGGCGGCTTCCTCAGCAAGGCGGTGCTGCCGACGGCGCTGCTCGCCAAGGCGCATATGCCGGACCTCGCCCAGGTCGTGCCTGCCTTCAACGTCGAGTCGATCGAGGGCCATGAGGTCGTCACCCAGCGCTTCGCCCGGAAAGTCGAGTTCGAGTCGATCGATTTCAACAAGCGCTTCCTCGCCACGGTGCCCAGCGAGTACGACCCGGTCGCCCTGCGTGAGCTCTTCAGCCCTGGCTTCCTCAGCTGGACGACGACGATGACCGGCGAGATCGACTTCGGCATCAACGATCGCCAGCTCTGGTTCCTCTGGCACCTGCGCGAGCGCAGCCCCGAGGAACTTAAAACGGCGCTGGTGAACGCGGGCCAGCTGTTCAAACGGCTGCAGGGCGAGATGGAAGAGAGCGGCATCCACACTTACCGCCCGGGGCCATGGCACGCTGGCCTCGAGGCGTTTCCGGCCTCCTAGTCGTCTTCGAACAAGCGTCCATTGGACATGGGTCCAGGCGCTCTCTCGCTGGGGTCGTAGGGGTCGATGGGTAGAGCGTGAGCGCGCTTGCCGGAACCATCTCCGCACCATTTGCCGCCAGGCAGGGTGGCTTCGATGCGATGCGCTGGCTGCGCGCCGGCCTCTCCCTGGCTCTAGCTCTGGCCATTCTCGCGATCGCCCTGCCGGCGGCCTTCAATGCCGGCGCACGGGGGGCCGGCGTCGATTCGGTGCAGGTCTTTTCCTCCAGCCCGGCGGTCGCCGTGAGCACCAGCGGCGGCGCCCAGCTCTCGGTTGGCGGGCTCGTCCCGGGGCAGAGCCGCATGGCGACGATTCGCCTCTCCAATGCGGGTTCCGGGGCCTCCTCGTTTGCGCTTGCGGCCGATCTGACCGATCAGGTGGCGCCCGGCGGCACGCCGCTTTCCTCGGTCCTCGACCTGCGCATCGCCTCTCCCGGCGGAGCCGTGCTCTACGAGGGTGGGCTCGCCGGCTTGCATCGCCTCCCCCTGGGCACGATCGCTGCCGGCGGGACGCGTGCCTTCGACTTCACCGTCACCCTGCCTGGCAGCGTCGGCAACGAGGTGCAGGGCAGCACCCTCAGCGCCGGGTTCAGCTGGACCGCTGGCTAAATCCACGGCGGTCTTTAACCGGCTGCAAACGCGGTAGTCCACGCACCGGATAGGCGGATTTTTCCTTCTTTGCACTCAGCAAGTCGGCGCCTGCTGCCGATCTGTTCGGTGCATGGAAGCGATTCAAGGCAAACCCGCCGCGAGGCGGGGACGCAAAGCTAGAGGCCTCCTCGCAAGGGGAGGTAGCTCGGCTGCCGCTTTCGGAGCCCAAAATTCGAGCCCCGAAGGAGGCACTTATGTCTCGCATTTCCGTGATCCTCTCGAGTCCCCGCCATCTGCTTGGCGCGCTGTTGGTAGCGCTCCTGGCCGTTGGCGCGGTCGTTGGATCAGGCGCGAGCTTCACCTCGAAGTCCGCGAATCCGAGCAACACGTTCAGCGCTGGAAACCTCGCGCAGTCCAACTCCAAGGAAGGCGTGGCGGTTCTCACGGCAACGAAAATGGTGCCCGGAGCACCTGGAACCAACGGCACGGTGGTGATTACCAACAGCGGCGACGTTGCTGGCACGTTCACCCTCTCGAAGACGAGTCTCACGGACACGCCGGGCGCCAATGGCGGCCTGCTTTCCGGGGTGCTCAATCTGAAAGTGGAAGACGTGACCAAAGCGGGGTCGCCGATCTCCGTGTACTCGGGCAAGGTCGGCGCTATGGGTGCGCAGTCGCTGGGCAGCTTTGCTGCCGGCGAGGCCCGCACCTACAAGTTCACGGTCGAGTTCCCCGACGGTGGGGTCCCCGCGTCTGCGACGACGGGCGACAACGCCTACAAGGGCTCTTCGATGAGCGTCGGCTACCAGTGGGATGCCGCTTCCTGAGCGCATCCCATGGCTGGGGAGCCGGGGCGGTCACTCGATGACCGCCCCGGCGATCCGCTCCCATCCCGCCTTGCGCTGGGCCGGTGCGGCGGCGACCGTGCTCTGCCTGCTGCTTGCCGCGAGCCTGCTGATTCCCGCTGCCCTGGGCTACCAGCGCTACGTGATCGTCAGCGGCTCGATGACCGGGACCTACGACCGCGGCTCGATCGTCTACGACGAGGAAGTGCCGGTCGATCAGCTCGAGGTCGGCGACTCGATCACCTACGCGCCGCCGCCCGGCTCTTCCCCGGAGGAGCTGGTCACCCACCGCATCGCCTGGATCGGCCAGAACAAGGGCGGCAAAGAGATCTTCCGCACCAAGGGCGACGCCAACGAGAGCGCCGATCCCTGGACCTTCAGCCTCGACAAGTCCGAGCAGGCCAAGGTCGCCTTCTCGATTCCCTATGTCGGCTACCTGCTGGCTGGGCTCTCGATCCCGATCGTGCGCATGCTGGCGATCGGGATTCCGGCCATCGTCGTGGCCTTCCTGATTCTCGGCGGGATCTGGCGCGACGCCGGCGAGGAGGCGCGGCGCCGGCGCGAAGAAGCCAATCCGATTCAGACCCCGCAATGGACCGAGTAAGGCTGATCACCGGCTCGCATCGCTGGCTGCTCTTGGCCGCCCTGGCGCTGCTTGCCCTGGCGCTCGGCTCGGCGATGTTCAGCGGCGCCAGCTTCAGCTCGAAGAGCGCCAACAAAGCCTCGCTTGCCGCCGGCAGCGTGGGGCTGAGCTCGTCGAAGCCGAACCAGGCGATCGTCAGCGCCACCGGCATGGAGCCGGGTGCTTCCCGGGAAGGCACGATCGTGATCGGCAACGAAGGCGATGTCGCCGGCACGGTGACGCTGAAGGCGAGCGGGCTGACGGGAACGGCATTGGCCGCGGTGATCGACCTCAAAGTCGATGACGTCACCAGCGGCACGACGCAGAAGTGGAGCGGCAAGCTCGGTTCCTTCTCCAGCGTCGCCCTGGGCAGCTTCGCCGCGAGCACGTCGCGCACTTACCGGTTCACGCTGAGCTGGCCGTCGGCCTCCGACACGACATCGCTACAGGGGACGTCGACGTCGCTGACCTTCGAATGGAGCGGCAGCTCGTGAAGTTCCGGGTTCAGACAGCTATGTCGCTCGTGGCGCTGGCGGCGTGCGTGCTCGCCGTCGCTTTCTCGGCCGCGAGCTTCACCGACTCCGAGCAGAACCCGCAGACGCTCACGGCGATCGCCGACTGGACCGCGCCGAGCGCCGAAGCCAGCGTGATCGCCCCCACCAGCGGTGGTACGCCTGGCCACCTCAAAGCGGCGAAACCCACTTACTACGTCTACGCGAAGGTCTCGGACTCCGGCAATCCGGCGAGCGGCATCGGCGCGGTCAAAGCGAACGTCAGCAGCCTCACCTCAGGCCAGACCGCGGTCACGCTGACCGCCGGCGCCTACTCGGTTGGCGGCGTCTCCTACAACTACCGCAGCGCCTCGCTCACGGCCGGCACGCTGACCGCTGGCAGCAAGGCCTACTCGCTGGCGCTGGCCGACAAAGCCGGCAACACGGGCAGTGCGGAATTCTCGGTCAACGTCCTCACCGGTTTCGCTGCGAGCAGCTTCGCGACGACCAACGTCGCCGGTGGCAACGAAGGCAAGCCCGAGAAAGGAGACACGGCGATCTTCACCTACAACAGCGCCCCGCTCTCGAGCTCGATCGTCTCCGGCTGGAGCGGGGGCTCGGCGGTCAGCGTTACGGCGACGATCACCCAGTCCGCCAGCAACGACACCCTGACCGTGTCCGGCGCCGCACTCGGCACGGTCGAACTGAAAGGTAACTACGTCTCCAAAACCGTCAGCTTCACCTCGTCGATGCTGACTCTGGAAGGGAACTCGGTCGTGCTGACGCTGGGCACGCCGAGCTCCTCGAGCAGCGTCGAAGACGACAACGGCAACCGCGCGCCGGTTTGGAAACCCTCCGCCTCGGCGAAGGACCTGGCTGAAAACGCCTGCGCGACGACCAGCGTGACGGCGAGCAACGACCGCCAGTTCTGAGCTTCAGGCGGGGTAGTCGGGGTCGCCGGGGAGGACGACGCGGTTGTCCTCCTGGGTGCCGATCACCTTGGGCAGGATTGGCTCAACTTCGAGCTCGCGGTGCGCCGCCAGCGCCTCGTCGGAGCTGCGGAAGGGGAGCAGCGCTTCCAGCTGCTTGATCGTCGGGAAGGCGAGCGCGATCTCGCCGGCAGCTTGGGCCTCGAGCGCGCCGGCGGGCTCGAACCAGCCGGCGTCGGTGGTCTCGACCCCGTCGGGGCGGGGCGGTGTGTGGGCGGGCGCGAGGGCGAGGAAGAACCAGGCGTCGAAGCGGCGCGAGACCACCTCCGGCGTGATCCAGCGCGAGAACAGCACCAGCTCCTCATCCTCCGGCAGGGCGATCCCCGCCTCCTCCTCGAGCTCGCGTACCGCGCAGGCTTTGAAGCGCGCTTCGTCGACGCCGTCACCGTCATCGACCGCCCCGCCGGGGAAGACCCAGACATTGGGCATGAAGCGAGCCTTCTCGGTCCGCTTCAGCAGCAGCACCTCGAGCGCCCGGTCGGCGTGCTTGCCCCCGCGCCGCAGCAGCACCACGGAGGCCGCCGGCCGCGGCTCCGAGGGCTCGCCGAGATTCGGCGCCTCGGCCGGTCCGCGCTGTCGCTCCTCGGCCACCGATCCACCATATCGGCGCGCATCCGACATTCACCCCGCTGGGGTGTGGTCAATGTCGGCTACGCGTCGAGGGCGCGCTCGCGGCGGGTCCGCAGCCAGAGGCGGTGGGCGAGCCAGGCCAACAGCGCGATCAGGGCGATGGGCGCAGCGATGGCCAGGCCGACGAGGGTGACCGCGGCGGCGACGGCGAGGATGCGACCGGCGACGCCGATCGCGTCGTCGAATCCCCAGGTGCCACCGGAGTCGGCCGAGGGGTCGCTTGCGATCCGGACCGAGACGCGGGAGTAGGTGGTGCGCCGGTCGAGGTTCGCCAGCCGTGCGCGCAGCCTCGCTAGGTGGCGCCGCTCGCCGCGCAGCTCGGTTTCGACGGCTTCCGCCTCGATTTCGGTTTCCGCGGCCGCGAGCTGCGCGAGCAGGGTGTCGATCCGGGCTCGCGAGTCCTGCAGCTCTTCGCGAGCGGAGACGGTGGGTGCAGTGATGTCGTCGGTTGCCTCGTGCCTCGAGCTGACCTCGTCGATCGCCGAGAGGGCGGCGAGCGCGTCACCCAGGCGGGCGCTTGGGATCAGCAGCGCGAAGCGCGCACCGGCGTTGCTGCCGGAGCTGGTCGTCGAGTGCAGGACGATGCCGTCGGCGTCGTGGACGGCGGCGAAGACCTTGCTGGAATCGTCGGCGACGTCGGCGGGCTCGGCGAGGAGGGCGATCACCGCGGAGCGTTCGATCTCGCGATGGCGACTCGAGAGGTTCGAGGGGCTCTCGGACCTGAAGGGTCGAATGGTTGCGCTCGCTGATTCTCCGGAAGCCGCGCTCTTTCCGGCAGCTTTGGAGGCAGGCGAGTAAGTGGAGGCCTGGGGGGCGATCTCGGAGTCCGAGGAATCGCCAGGTTCCACCGGCGCGATGTCGCTGAGCAGGCCGTTGGTCTGCTGCGATTGAGAGGGGCCAGAGTCGCTGCTCGCAACCACCACCGTGGCGATGGCGATCGCTACCAGCGCGGCGGTGCCGCCGGCGAGGAGGAGGCGCTGAGGTGAGAGAGCGCGGACCCAAGCGGCGAAGCCCGCCAGGGGCGAGTTTTCAAGGTGGGAGCGCCGCGGAAAGCCCGTGGCCGCACGCTCATCCAGCTCCTCCGTGAAGGCGTCGCGGGGCGCCGGTCGGACTTCGGCCAGCGCGGTGGCGAGGTCGTTGTGGTCGCTAGAGCGCTCCATCGCATGCCTCCCTCAGCTTGTCCATCGTCCGGTTGAGCCTGGTGCCGACGTTTGAGCTGCTGACCCCGATTACGCCAGCGATCTCGCCGTTGGAGAGGCCGGCGAAGAACTTGAGCGCGATCAGCTCGCGCTCGCGCGCCTCGAGCCCGCCCAGCGCATCACCGAGGAGCAGGCGCAGCTCGCTGCCGTGCTCGTCTGCTCCGGGCACGCTCGCCGCGTCGATGGGATCGACGCTCAGCTCGGCGTGCCGACCACGACGGCGCAGTTCGTCCAGGGCGGCATTGCGAGCGATCCCGAAGAGCCAGGCGCGGGCGCTGCCCTTGCGCGAGTCGAAGCGTGAGCGCTTGCGGTAGGCACGCTCGAAAGCGGCCGCGGTAACGTCCTCGGCCGCTGCCTGGTCGCGCAGCAGCCCGGCGGCGTAAGCGTAGACGTCGTCGCGACTGCAGCGGTAGAGCCGTTCGAAGTCGAGATCCGCGTTTTGGGGAGCCGCCGCTTCGATCGTTGCCTCGCTCATGCCCTTACTACGAGCGGGGCGCCGATCCGTCACACGCTGGGTTCAGGCGGCTTGGGCCAGCTGTGTCGTCGGGGCGCTGGCGCAGGCGACCTCGATCGACTCGCGGGTGATCTCGAGCAGGCGGCGCAGGTCGGACTCGGAGATCGAGAGCGGGGGCATCAGGACGACCACATCGCCGAGCGGACGGATGATCGCGCCGCGCTCGCGTGCCGCCAGCGTCACCTGATGGCCCATGCGCAGGCCCGGGTCGTGTTCGCCGAGGTCGATGCCGGCCATGAAGCCACGGCCGCGCACCTCGGCCACCTCGGGCATCGCCTCGATCTCGGCGAGCGTCTCGCGCAGGAGGGCGATCTTCGGTTGCAGGCGCTCGAGCGTGCGCTCTTTCTCGAAGACGTCGAGGCTGGCCAGGGCGGCGGCGCAGGCGAGCGGGTTGCCGGTGTAGGTGTGGCCGTGGAAGAAGGTGCGGTACTCCTCGGGGGCGCCGAGGAAGCCCTCGTAGATCCGCTCCGTGGCCAGGGTCGCCGCCAGCGGCAGGTAACCGCCGGTGAGGCCCTTGGCGACGCAGAGCAGGTCCGGTGAGACGTCCTCGTGCTCGCAGGCGAACATCTTGCCGGTGCGGCCGAAGCCGGTCGCAACCTCGTCGCAGATCAGCAGCACCCCGAAGCGGTCGCAGAGCTCGCGCACCTGGCGCAGGTAGCCGGGGGGGTGGGTGAGCATGCCGGCGGCGCCCTGGACCAGCGGCTCGACGATCACCGCGGCGATCTCCTCTTCGTGGCAGGCGAGCACCCGCTCGAGGTCGGCGGCGTCGCCGGGCTCGGCGGCGTGGGTCTGGAAGAGCAGCGGCCGGTAGGTGGAGTGGAAGAGCTCGATGCCGCCGACCGCTACCGAGCCGATCGTGTCGCCGTGGTAGGAGTCGCGCAGGTGGACGAAGGAGGTGCGGCGGCGGTGCTGGCCGCCGCGCTGCTGCTGGAACTGGAAGGCCATCTTCAGCGCGATCTCGACCGCGGTCGAGCCGGACTCCGAGTAGAAGACGCGGTTCAGCCCGGGGGGCGCCAGGTCGACGAGGCGGCCGGCCAGCTCGGCGGCGCCGGGGTGGGCGAGGCCGAGCATCGTTGTGTGAGCGACCTTCTCCAGCTGGGCCGTGACCGCCGCGTCGATGCCGGGGTGGCCGTGGCCGTGCACCGTGCACCAGAGCGAGGAGACCCCGTCCAGGTAGCGGCGCCCGTCGCTCGCCACCAGGTGGGAGCCGGCGCCCGCCTCGATCATCAGCGCCTCTTCCTCGGACCAGGCCTGCTGCTGCGTGAACGGGTGCCAAACGTGGTCGCGATCAAGCTGAGCGTGGTCCACCGACATCACCAAGATCGAGAGTAGTCGCGCCTCCGGCTGGAAATGTCGCTCCGCTGTTCCTCTGCCCTGCCCTTCATGGCGAAAGCACAGCGGAGCAGTGACTGAGCGTGATGTTGATCACACGAACAACTATTCCTCTAGAGAAATAGTTGTTGATCTGCAACTATTCCTGACATGCAAGCGAGCGACATAGCGGCACTCGTCGACGAGGTCAGCACCCCGGACGTCAGCGCCGAGGCGCAGGACACGGCGGCGCGGATCAGCGCCCTGCTGCGCCACCTCTTCCTCTATGACCGTGGCAACGTGCTGCGCGTGATCGAGGAGAGCGGCCTCTCGATGACCCAGTCGAAGGCTCTGCTGGAGCTGGGCGGACTGGGTGAGGCTACGGAGGCGCGCCAGGTCAGCGAGCTGGCCGAGGCGCTCGGTGTCTCGGTCCCCTCGATGAGCAGGGCCGTCGACGGCCTGGTCCGCAAGCGGCTGGCCAGTCGGGTCGAGGACCGCGAGGACCGCCGCGTGCGGCGGGTCGCGATCACCGCCAAGGGCAAGAAGCTCGTCGACACCCTCGTCGTCGTGCGCCAGGCGGGGATGGAGACCTTTGCCGCCAGCCTCACCGCGGCGCAGCGGCGCAAGCTCGACGCCGCCGTCGATTCGCTGATGGACCGCGATGACATCGCGGAAGCTTTCGAACACCTGAAGGAGGTAGGACCGGCTTGACTCGTTACCGACACCTGATCACCGACGACAACCGCAAGTGGTGGACGCTCGGAGCGATGTGCTTCGCGCTGTTCATGATCATGCTCGACAACACGGTGGTCAACGTCGCCCTGCCGTCGATCCAGAAAGACCTGCACGCCTCGATCTCGGGCCTGGAGTGGACGATCAACGGCTACACGCTCTCCTTTGCCGTGCTGCTTGCGACCGGCGGCCGGCTCGGCGACATCTTCGGCCGCCGCCGCATGTTCCTCTTCGGCGTGATCATCTTCGCCCTCTCCTCGGCGACGGCGGGGCTGGCCGCAAACTCGACCGACCTGGTGCTCAGCCGGGTCGTCCAGGGCGTCGGCGCGGCGCTGATGATGCCGGCGACGCTCTCGATCATCACCGACGCCTTTCCCGCCTCCGAGCGCGGCAAGGCGATGGGGATGTGGGCCGGCGTTTCGGCCCTTGCCCTCGCCGTCGGCCCGGTGGTGGGTGGGGCCCTCACCGAGCACGTCAGCTGGCGAGCGATCTTCTACCTCAACATCCCGGTCGCGATCGGCGCCGTCGGCGCCGCGATCTTCGCCGTGCGCGAGTCGCGCGACAACACCGTCGGCCGCCAGGTCGACTACGCCGGCGTCGCCCTGCTCACCGGCGCCCTGACGGCGCTGATCCTGGCCCTGGTCGAGGGCAACGAATGGGGCTGGGGCTCGACCGAGATCGTCGCCCTGCTGGTCGGCGCCGCGGTTGGCATGGCCGCCTTCGTTGCGGTCGAGCTGCGGGTCAAGGTGCCGATGGTCGAATTCCGCTTCTTCGCCGACCGCAACTTCCTCGGCGCGGTGGTGGTCGCCCTGATCGTCTCCTTCTCGATGCTTGGCGTCTTCTTCTTCCTCGCCCTCTACATGCAGGACATCCTGCGCTACTCGCCGCTCGAGGCGGGGGTCAGGTTCCTGCCCTCGACCCTGATGATCGTCGGCGTGGCGCCGGTCGCCGGGCGGCTCGCCGATCGCTACGGGCCGCGTTGGCTGATCGCCGCCGGGCTCGGCATCGTCGCCGCCTCGCTCTACAGCTTCAGCGGCATCGCGGTCGACTCCAGCTACCTCGACCTGCTGCCCGGCTTCATGCTGCTCGGCATCGGCATCGCCCTGACGATGTCGCCGATGACCAGCGCGGCGATGAACGCGGTGGCGGTGGAGAAGGCCGGGATCGCCTCGGGCGTGCTCTCGATGTTTCGCATGGTCGGCGGCAGCCTCGGCGTTGCCGTCACCGGCGCGATCTTCCAGGGATCGGTCGGGACCACCAACTTCGCTGACGCCAGCCCGCAGCAGTTCGTCGACGCGCTCGGTGAGGCGATGAGCATCTGCGCTGCCTTTGCTCTCCTCGGCGCCGTGATCGGCGCGGTCGCGATTCGGTCCAAGCGCGACACGCTGAGCGGCGAGGCGGCCGAGGCGGCGGTCAACTTCGGTGGCGAGGAGCTGGCCGGGCGCGAGGTCGTCGCGGCCGGCAAGACCGCTGGCTGAATAAGTTCCCGCGATGCTGATCCTGTTGCCGCCCTCGGAAGGCAAGGCAGAGCCCGAGGGCGGCGCGCCGGTCGATCTCGGCTCGCTCGCCTTCGCGGAGGAGCTTCGCGAGCGGAGGGAGGCGGTGATCGAGGCCTTCGACCCTGGTCTCCGCATCGCGCCGGCCGCTCCCGCCGCCGAGGTCTACAACGGGGTCCTCTACCAGCGGCTGCAGCTGTCTGAGCTGCCCGCTGCGGCGCGACGGCGCGCCGCGAAACGGGTCTTGATCGCCAGCGCGCTCTGGGGCTTTGTCCGGCTCGAAGACCGCATCCCCTACTACAAGCTGCCGCCCTCGACCAAGCTCGATGGGGTCGGTCCGCTGGCCGCGTACTGGCGTGAAGCGCTTGCCGTGGCGATGCCCGACAAGCCCGGCGAAATCATCGTCGACATGCGCTCGGGTGCCTATACCGCGGCCTGGAAGCCAAAGCACGCCCAGCTGCTCTCGGTGCGAGCTTTTCGCGAGGAGAACGGCGAACGCAGAGCGGTTTCGCATATGGCAAAGGCCGTGCGTGGGGATGTCACGCGTGCCCTCCTGCTCGCCAAGGCCGAGCCGTGCGACCTGAGCGCGGTCGCGGCGGCGGTGACCGATGCGGGTTTCGAGGTCGAGCTGGCACTGACGAGCCTTGACGTGATCGTCCCGAGCTGAGCGCGCACGGCGCTGAGCTCCGCTTGGGCGATTGGCGACTTATGCGCCCATATGACGCATAAGTCGCCAATTGACGCCCCAACTGTCGGGATCGTCCAGGTTGAGTTGGGGCAGGGTCTCGACCGGAACCTCGGCTAGCGATTCGATCGTCTCGCGGTTGGAGAACTCGATCGGTCCCGGCGCCGTGGGCCAAGGAGTGAGGACGATGCTCGCGACGCCGAGCCCAGCCGCGCGGGCGGCCTCGACAGTGAGCAGCGTGTGGTTGATCGTGCCGAGGCCCGGCGACGCGGCAACGACGAGAGGCAGGCCGAGATCGACTGCTAGGTCGCGCACCAGGTAGGAGCTGGAGAGCGGGACCATCAATCCGCCAACCCCCTCGCAGATCAGCCGCTCGGCGCTGGCCGCCGCCTCGCGCGCGGCTTGGCGCAGGCGTGCCGGATCGATCTCCTCGCCGGCCTCGGCGGCGGCGAGATGGGGGGAAGCCGGCGGGCCATAGCGATATGGGGCGATCTCCTCGTCGCTCTGCTCGGATCCGGCGGCGCGGCGCAGCAGGGCGTGGTCGGCCTCGCCGGGATCGTCGAGGCCGGTCACGGCCGGCTTGAAGACCGTGACCGAGCGGCCTTGCCGGCGCAGATCGTTGGCAAGCACCGCGGCGACGACTGTCTTGCCGACCTCGGTGCCGGTGCCGGTGACGAAGAAGCCCTCGGCCACGGCCATCAGGCAGCGAGCTGAGCGACCGCGGGTCGATCGGCGGCGATACCGAGCTCCCGTGCGGCGGCGCCGACCAGCCTGGCGGCGTGCTCCAGCTCTTCGCGGCGATGGGTCGACATCACCGTGAAGCGCAGCCGCGAAGACCCCTCGGGCACGGTCGGTGGCCGGATGCCCTGGGCGAAGACGCCGCGCTCCAGCACCCGTCCGCTCAGCTCCATCGTCGCGCCGGCGTCGCCGACCGCGACCGGGACGATCTGCGTCTCGGAGCCGCCCACCTCAAGGCCCTCGCCGATCAGCGCCTCGCGCAGGGTCGCTGCGTTGGCGGTCAGTCGCCCGACTCGCTCCGGCTGGGACTCCAGCAGCTCCAGTGCCGCCAGGCCGGCGGCGGCGACCGGCGGCGGCAGGGCGGTGGAGAAGACGAAGGAGCGGGCGGTGTTGAGCAGGTAATCGGTCGTCTCGCGGTCGGCGCAGACGTAGGCGCCGTAGGAGCCGAGCGCCTTGCCCAGCGTTCCCATCACCACGTCGACCTCGCCGCTGAGCCCGGCGGCGGCGACCGAGCCGCGCCCGCCGGGGCCGAGGGCGCCGGTGGCGTGCGCCTCGTCGACCATCAGGCGGCAGTCGTGGCGGCGAGCGAGGGTTACGAGGTCGGGGAGCGGGGCAATGTCGCCGTCCATCGAGAAGACGCCGTCGGTGACGATCAGAGCGGCGCGCTTGCCAGCCTTTTGCAGGCCCCACGAGAGGTGCTCGACGTCGCCGTGGCGGTAGACGAAGGTCTCGGCTCGCGAGAGCCGGCAGCCGTCGATGATGCTGGCGTGGTTGAGCTCGTCGGAGAAGACGACCTCGCCGCTGCCGGCGAGTGCCGCGATCGTGCCGGTGTTGGCCAGGTAGCCGGAGCCGAAGAGGAGCGCGGACTCATACCCCTTGAAGGCGGCCAGCCGTTTCTCCAGGCGCGAGTGCGGCTGCATGTTGCCGGAGATCAGGCGCGAGGCGCCGGCGCCGGCGCCCCAGCGCATTGCCGCCTCCGCCGCCGCTCCCTTGACCCGCGGGTGGTTGGCGAGGCCGAGGTAGTCGTTGGAGCAGAGCAGCAGGACCTGGTTGCCGTCAAGGGTCACCCGCGGGCCCTGGGGGCCGCCGATCAGCCGCAAGCGCCGGTGGAGCCCCTGGTCTTGGAGCTCCTCCAGGCGTTCCGCGATTTCGCTCATCTAGTGCGTCTGCGCGGCGGCGGAAGAGGGGGCGGCGTCTGATCCCGGGTACGGCGGCGGCCTCTTCGTCTTCTTGATCACCCGCAGCTGGGTCGAGGGATCCCAGAAGTTGGCCTCGTCCTGGCGGTCGATCAGCTCGTCGATCGGCGTCGCCGGCGTCTCACCGTCGAGCCAGCCGTCGCGGTTGTCCGGCCGCGGGTTGGCGCCGTTGTCGGGCTGGCGGGCGACGTTGAGGCCGAGCTCCTCGAACATCGCCCGGTCGTCCTCCGGTTCCGCCCCGAGCGTGGTCAGGAAGTTGCCCATCATCACGCCGTTGAGCCCGGCCTTGACCGCCAGCGGCTGCAGGTCGCCGAGGTTCTCGACCCGTCCGCCGCAGAGCCGGAAAAGGGCGCCGGGAATGATCAGGCGGAAGATCGCCACCCACTTGACCACGTCCCAGGCGTCCATCAGCGGCCGTTCGCCGAACTTGGTGCCGGTGCGTGGGTTGAGCAGGTTGATCGGCACCGAGGTCGGGTTGATCTCGGTCAGCTCGAAGGCCATCTCGACCCGCTGCTGCGGCGACTCGCCGAGGTTGAGGATGCCGCCGACGCAGGTCTCCAGCCCCGCCTCCTTGACCGCCTGGATCGTGCGCAGGCGGCCCTCGTAGCGGACCGTGCTCGAGACCTCGGGGTAGTAGGAGCGGGCCGACTCGACGTTGTGGTGGACACGCTGGATGCCGGCCTCGCGCAGTTTCTTGGCCCGTTCGCCCGACATGTGGCCGATCGAGGCGCAGCGCTTGAGATTGGTCTGCTCGGCGACCAGCTTGGCGCCCTCGAGGATTTTCTCGAAGTCGCGCTTGGAGAGGCCCTGGCCCTGGGTGACCATGCAGAAGCGGTGGGCGCCGGCTGCCTCGGCCGCTTTCGCGTGTTCGAGGATCTGCTCCGGCTCCATCATCGCGTGCATCGGCGTGTCCGCCTCGGCGTAGCGCGACTGGGCGCAGAAACCGCAGTCCTCGGCGCAGCCACCGGACTTGGCGTTGACCAGCGAGCACATGTCGGTCGAGTCGCCGAAGTTCTCGCGCCGCACGGCCCAGGCGCGCTCGACGAGATCGCCGATCTCCTCGTGGGTGGTCAGCTCGCCGAGCGCCAGCGCTTCCTCGAAGGTGATCAGGGAGGCCATTCGAGCGCAAGGCTAGGCAGCGCCCCGGACGCCTGGGCGTGTCTGAACTTATGCCTCCATATAGGGGCATAAGCTCAGGCATGTGGGCACGGCGACGGCGAGACGGCGGCGAATCGCCGTCGCGGCAGCAGGCGCTCTGGCGCTTGCAGCTTTTGCCTTCGGCGCCGTGCTCGGGGACCGCAGCGCGCCCCAACGGCAGCCGAGCCCGGCCTCCCTGCTTTCGACGCGGCAGCTAGTTGGCGAGCGCCTCGTCGCCGGCTTCCCCGGGACCACCGTGCCGGCACCCTTGCGGCAGATGATCCACCGCGGCGAGCTGGCCGGGGTGATCCTCTTCGAAGCGAACCTGCCTAGTCGCACCGCGGCGCGGCAGCTGGTCGATGAACTCGAGTCGATCCGGCGGCCGGCGCGGCTGCGCGACCCGCTGCTGGTGATGACCGACCAGGAGGGCGGGCTGGTGAAGCGGCTGGGCGGGCCGCCGAGCGCGTCCGCCCGGCAGATGGGCGCGGCGGGGGCGGCGGCCAGTCGCGCCCAGGGAGAAGCAACGGCGGCCAGCTTGCGTGGGGTCGGGATCAACGTCGACCTGGCCCCGGTGCTGGACGTCGCCCGGCCAGGGGGGACGATCGCTGTCACCGATCGCGGCTTCGGCTCCACCGCGGCCGCGGTGGAAGCAACGGCCGTGCCCTTTGCCACCGGCCTGCAGGCCGGTGGTGTTGCCGCTACCGCCAAGCACTTTCCCGGCATCGGCGCGGCCGCCGAAAACACCGATTTCGCCGTGCAGCGCGTTGACCTGTCAAAGCGGGTCCTGCGAGCTGTCGACGAGCGGCCCTACCGGCGCTTTGTCACAGCTGGCGGCAAGCTGGTGATGCTGAGCACGGCGATCTACCCGGCCTTCTCGCCGCAGCCGGCGGCCTTCGCCCGCTCGATCGCGAGCGGCGAGCTGCGGGATCGCATCGGCTTCGACGGCGTCTCGATCACCGATGCGCTCGAGTCGGTTGCGGTTCGCAACTTCGGCGGACCCGCCAGCGCTGGTCTGGCGGCAGCAGCGGCTGGCACAGACCTTCTTCTCTTCACCGACTACCGGGCCGCTGCGATTGCCGGACGCGCCCTGCGACGCCGGCTGCAAGGCACACCCGCAGTGCGGCCTGAGTTCGTTGCCTCGGCCGGCAGGGTCCTGCGCCTCCGGCAGAGCCTGTCGGTTAGCGCGGTTCGGCGACGGTGATCTTCACTTCGCCGGGCTGCGGTTCCGGTGTGGCGGCGTCAAACACCTGCACGCGGTCGCGGCCCGATCCCTTGGCTGCGTAGAGCGCTGCGTCGGCCCGGCCGAACACCGATTCGTAGCTGAGTCGCTCGCCGCTGCCGAAGGCGGCGATGCCGATGCTCGCCGTGATCGGCGGCACGTCCTTCTCGGCGCTCATGCGCTCGCGGATCGCCGTGGTGATCGCGTCGCCGACCTCTTCGGCCTCGCCGAGCTCACAGCGCGGCAGCACGATCGCGAACTCGTCGCCACCGATCCGGGCCAGCACGTCGGTCTCGCGGGCACGGCCCTGCAGCACTGCGGCGATCTCGCCGAGCACCCGGTCGCCGGCTGGGTGGCCGAGCGTGTCGTTGACCTGCTTGAAGTGGTCGAGGTCGAGCATCAGCAGCGCCCCGGCGACCCCGTAGCGGTGGCTGCGGGCCAGCTCGGCCCGCAGGTCCTCCTCGAAGCGCCGCCGGTTCTTCAGCCCCGTGAGCGGGTCCTGGCTGGCCTGCAGGGCCAGTTCCTGCATTCGTTCATGGCGGCTCCAAACCAGGACTAGCGCCGCCAGCAGCGCCGCCAGAGAGAGGCCGACGAGGGCGATCATCACGGCCAGGCCGACGCCGGGGCGGTTCGGATCGTGCACGACCAGCAACCAGGTCCGGTCAGCGATCCGGATCGGTGCGGCGGCAGACTCGTCGCGTGGCAGATCGGGGCCGGTGATCGACCTGCCGCGCTCAACCAGGGCGGCATCGACGTCATCTGGCAATGCGGTCGTCGCGGCGGCGGCCAGGTCGGGAACGTGGAAGGCGCCGCCGGCGAAGCCGATCAGGGCGGCGCGCCGCTCGGCGATAGTGCCGACCGGGGCCCCGTCGCGGTAGACCGGGCGGAAGACGTTGATCCCGGTGCCGCCGACCGGCAACCGCATCGCCGTTGTCGCTGCCGGACGGCCTCGATCGCGAGCTTTCAGCAGGTAGGAGCCGCGGCGGCTGTCTGAGCCGACGTCGTAGCCGATCGGAGCCTGCACGCTGAGGCCGCTCGCGGATACGTAGATCACCGGAAAGTAGTGACTGCGCGGGCGCGCCTTGCGAAAGTTGCCCAGCGGCCCGCGTTCGAGGATCGGGTAGCCGTGCGTGCGTTCGAACTGCGCCCGCCGGCTCCTCGGAACCGAGCCGATGAAGGCGGTTGCGGTCAGCGCCCCCGGCCGCAGCAGCGAGTCGGCAATGACCTCGAACTCGTGGCGGCTGAATTGCCCCTCGGCTTGGTAGAAGGCCGAGGCGCTGGAGAGCTGCCCGACCGAGAGCCCCGCCAGCGCTTCGGCCTGGTGCGCCGCCCGGATCGCCTCGTTGTGCTGCTGCGTCGCGAAGCTGTCGCGATCGCGCTCGTGGACGACCAGCGCGATCGCGATCGAACCGATCGCAATCGCGGCAACCACGGCGAAGCCAAGCCAGAAACGCAGGCGCATGCTCTTTTTGTCGGCCATCCGCCGCCCGGCCTCAATCCACGGGTGCGTTTGCAAGGGACTCCCACAGGTAGAGGGAGGCGAGGCTGCGGTGCGGGCTCCAGGGCTCGCCGATCTCCACGACCCGCGTCGGCGTCGGCATCTCCTCCAGGCTGTACTCGATCTGGATCGCCTTGCGGATGCCGAGGTCGCCGCCGGAGAGAACGTCCGGCCGCTCGAGGTGGAAGATCAGGAACATCTCCGCCGTCCAGACGCCGAGCCCGCGCACGGCGACGATCTCCTCGATCACCTCCGCGTCGGGGAGCTGGTCGAGCCGCTCGAGCTCGAGCTCACCCTCGATCACGTGCGAGGCGAGGTCGCGGACGTACTCGACCTTGCGGCCGGAGAGCCCGGCGCCGCGCAGGTCGGCTTCGTCGGCTTCGAGCAGCTGCTCGGGCGAGGGCGTGGTGCCGCCGAAGAGGTCGAGGATGCGGCCGTAGATCGTGCGCGCCGCCTTGGTCGAGAGCTGCTGGCCGACGATCGCCCGCAGCAGCGCCCCGTAGGCGTCGGCCGGCCGCTCCTCGCTGCGTCGTTTCAGACGGGTGGCGAGGTCGATCTTGCCGAGGCGATCGATCAGCGCCGCCATCGTCGGATCGCTGGCGGCGAGCTGCTTGCTCGCCTTGCTCATCTGCCCCGCCACTCGGGCTTGCGCTTCTCGGCGAATGCCTCGATGCCCTCGCGGAGGTCCTCGGAGGCGAAGCACGACTCGCGCAGCGCGATCAGGCCGGCCTCCTGCTGGTCGCTGAGAATCGGCGAGGCGGTGAGCAGGTCGATCGCGCTCTTGTTGCCGCGCATCGAGAGCGGCGCGTTGGCGGCGATCTCGGCGGCGAGCTCGACCGCCACGGCCTCGAGCTGATCGTCCGCGACCACCTCGTTGACGAGCCCGATCTCGGCGGCGCGGGCCGCCCGGTAGTTGCGCCCGGTGAGGAAGAGCTCTTTGGTGCGGGCGAGCCCGATCGTGTTGAGGAACTTGCGCAGGCCGGTGTGCCCGTAGACCAGCCCCAGCTTCACCGGCGGCATGCCGAGCTTCGCCGCCGAGGAGCAGATCCGCAGGTCGCAGGTGATCGCCAGCTCGAGGCCACCGCCGATGCAATGGCCGTTGATCGCAGCCACGGTCGGCCAGGGATGCCCGGCCAGTGCCTCCATCGCAGCGTGGAAGGGATGGGCGACCAGGGCCTCGGCGTCGCGCTCGAAGGTCTCGCTGGGGATCGAGGCGATGTCGTAGCCGGCCGAGAAGACCGGCGGGGCGCCGGTGATCAGCAGGCAGCGGGTCTCGATCCCCTGGTCGAGCCGCGGCACGGTCTCGGCGATCGCGTCGAGGATCTCGTGGTCGAGCGCGTTGCGCCGCTCGGGGTTGGAGATGCGGAGGCGGACGACCGCCTCGGCCGGCGAGTCGAGGATCAGCTTGCCGCCGGCGAGCCGCTCGTTCACTCGAGCACTACGAGGACGTCGCCTTCGCTGACCGACTGGCCCTCCTCGCAGCGAATCTCCTTGACGGTGCCGTCGTCTTCAGCCTCGACCGGGATCTCCATCTTCATCGACTCGAGGATCACGACCGTGTCCCCGTCCTCGATCGTGTCCCCGACGGCGACCTCGATTTTCCACACGTTGCCGGTGATGTGAGCCTCAATGTTCATGGCGGGGGAGAATATCCGCGCGTGACGGCGGAGCGACCAAGGTCGGAGTCAGATCCCAGCGCGGCCGCGTCGCTGGCCGTAATCGTCGCTGCCCGCAACGAGGCGGATCGGATCGCCGACTCGGTCGCCGCTTTGCGCGGCGCCTTTCCGGGTGCAGCGATCTGGGTAGCCGACGATGCGTCCGAGGACGGCACGGCGGAGGTGGCGATGGGCGCCGGTGCCAGCGTGGTCAGCCGCGGCCGGCCCCATGGCAAGGGCGCCAACGTCAGCGCTGCGGCCGAGGCGGCCCTGAGCGACGGCGAGCCACCGGCGATCGTCCTGCTCTGCGACGGTGACCTCGGCGATTCGGCGGGCCGGCTCAGGCCGCTCGTGGAGGCGGTCGGCGACGGCGACTGCGACCTTGCCGTGGCCGCCTTCGCCAACCGGGTCGGCGGCGGCTTCGGCCTCGCGCTCGGCTTCGCCCGCTGGGCGATCCGGCGCCTCAGCGGCTTCGAGGCGGTGGCACCGATCTCCGGTCAGCGGGCGATGCGAACCGAGGTGCTGCGCGAGGCGCTTCCCTTCGCCCGCGGTTACGGGATGGAGCTAGGAATGACCGTCGATGTGGTGCGGGCCGGCTATCGCGTCGGCGAGATCGAACTCGATCTCGAGCACCGCGCCACGGCTCGAAGCTTCGCCGGCTTCCTTCACCGCGGCCAGCAGCTACTCGACTTCATCCGCGCCTACCGTACCCGCGCTTCCGGTGCGCTTTATGTGGCCCCAGACCACATAAAGCGCACCGGAACCTAGTTGGGTTGGGGCCAGCCGCCGGCGGCGCGCTCGACTTGGCCGGCGAGGGAGAGCAGGGTCGTCTCGTCGTTTTCGCGGCCGAGCAGCTGGGCGCCGATCGGCAGACCCTTCGAGGTGAGGCCGGCGGGGACGCTGATCCCGGGCCAGCCGACGACGTTCCAGGCGAAGGCGAAGGGGCAGGTGGCGCTGGCGGTGTTGCCGGTCTTCCAGTAGCCCTCACCGTGGAGCGCGCCGATGCGGGGCGGCGGCTTCGCCGTGGTCGGGGTGAGAACGACGTCGCAGCGCTCGAAGACGCGACCGACGCGGCGCCGCAGGCTCGGCTCAGCGGCGCGGGCGATGCGCAGGGGCACGCCCTGCAGGGCCTTGCCGATGCGGGCGGCTGCCCGCGTGCGCGGCTCCAGGGCGGAGCGGTCTTCGCCGTGGGCGCAGAGCCATTCCTCCACGGCTGCCTCGCCCCTGGCGACGATCGTCGGGCCGACCATGCCGTAATCGGGATCGACGCGGACGATCTCGTGGCCGAGGTCGCCCAGTTGCTCGGCGAAGGACTCGATCGCGGCGCGGTGCTCGGGATTGACCTTGCCCGGGACGCCGAACGGAGTGGCGAAGGAGACCGCCACCCGCAGGGTTCCCGGTTCTCTTGTTGCCGCGTCCGAGAAGGATTCGGCCGGCATCGGCGGGCGGTGCAGGTCGGCGGGGACGTTGCCGTGGACCGCGTCGAGCAGCAGCGCCGCGTCGACGGTGGTGCGGGCCAGCGGGCCGTAGCAACTGAGGCCGTTGAAGGCCTCGGCATCGGGCCAGGTCGAGACCCGTCCGCGCTGCGGCTTCAGTCCCACCAGGCCACTCCAGGCCGCCGGGATCCGGATCGAGCCGGCGCCGTCGGAGCCGATTGCCGCCGCCACGACACCGGCCGCTACCGCTGCCGCGGCGCCGCCACTCGAGCCACCGGGGGTGTGGTCGGTGTTCCAGGGGTTGCGGGTGGCGCCGTGCAGCGGTGTCTCGGTGAAGTGCCAGAGGCCAACCTCGGGGGCGTGCGTCTTGCCGATCAGGATCGCGCCGGCCTCGCGCAGGCGCCGCACCATCTCCGCGTCGCGCACCGCGGGGCTACCGCCGCCGCAGCCGAAGGGGGTGGTGTGGCCGGCGAGGTCGACGTCGTCCTTGATCACGACCGGAACGCCGAGCAGCGGCGCGCTCTCCTCGTCACCGAGTCGCCGGTCGGCCTCGTCGGCTGCGGCCAGGGCCTCCTCGGTGCAGATGACCCGGAACGCGTTCAGGGTCTCCTGGCTCGCCTCGGCGCGCTCGAGCGCCGCTTCGACCAGCTCCCGCGATGTCGTCTCTCCGCTCTGCAGCAGCTCCGCCTGCTCCCGCAAGCCGGCGGGTGCCGCCTTCGTCATCGTCGCCATGTCGCCTCTCCTCATGCCTCGCCGCAGTTTGTTCGTTCGAACGAACGATAGGCCAAAGGGATAGGCTGGTGCTTCTTGCCCACCGTCGCGCCACCCGATACCCGCGAGCGGATCCTCCGTGCCACGGTCGAGCTGATCGGCGGCGAGGGGATTCCCGCCGTTACCAACCGCCGCGTCGCAAGCGCGGCCGGTGTGGCGCTTGGCTCGCTCACTTACCACTTCCCCAGCCAGGTCGACCTGCTGCGCGAGAGCCTGCTGCTCTACGTCGGCGAGGAAGTGGCGAAACAGGAGGAAATCGCGGCTGAGCTGAGGCGCAGCGAACCGAGCGTCGAGCAGATCGCGGCCGAAGTCGAGCGCGTGGTCGAGGAGTCGACCAACCGGATCCAGCAGCTGGCCGAGATCGAGCTGCACCTGCAGGCGGCGCGCGATCCCGCCCTGCGCGAGGCCTCGCTGCGCTGCTTCGAGGCCTACGAAGGGGTGGCCGCGGCGGCGCTGGAGATGCTCGGGGTGCCCGAGCCGGAGCGCCACGCGCGCACGATCGTGGCGCTGATGTACGGGATGGGCCTGCGTCGCCTCGGCACCGGCGAAGACGCCTCCGGCGTCGCCGAGAGCCTGCTCACCGTGATGCGGGGCATCGCGCCCTGATCCTCGCGATCGACCAGGGGACGACGGGGACGACCTGCCTCGTCTTCGACGCAGCGGGACAGATCACCGGCCGGGCGTACTCGGAGTTCGAGCAGCACTTCCCCCGCCCGGGCTGGGTCGAGCACGACGCCGCCGAAATCTGGGAGGTGAGCCGGCGCGTCGCAGTCGAGGCGATCGTCGATGCCGGCATCCAGGGGGCCGAGCTCGACGCGATCGGGATCACCAACCAGCGCGAGACGGTCGTTGCCTGGGACCCCGCGAGCGGCGAGCCGATCCATCGGGCGCTGGTCTGGCAGGACCGGCGCACCGCCGAGCGCTGCGAGCATCTGCGCGCCGCCGGCTACGAGCAGCTCGTGCGCGAGCGCACCGGCCTCGTCATCGACCCCTACTTCTCGGCGACCAAGATCGAGTGGCTGCTGGCCAACGCCGAGGGAGCGGAGCGGGCGGTCTTCGGCACGATCGACTCCTGGCTGCTCTTCAAGCTCACCGGCCGCCACGCGACCGACCACACCAACGCCTCGCGCACGATGCTCTTCGACATCCGCAAGCGGGCGTGGGACGGGGAGCTCTGCGACCTGCTCGGCATTGACCCGGCCCGCCTGCCGGAGGCGCTGCCCTCGGCCCACCTCTACGGCACCACCAGTGAGTTCGGCGGCGAGGTGCCGGTGGCGGGGATCGGCGGTGACCAGCAGGCGGCGCTCTTCGGCCAGGCCTGCCACCGGGCCGGCACCGCCAAGAACACCTACGGGACCGGCAGCTTCGTCCTGCTCAACACCGGGCCGCAGGCGCCCGAGCCGGTCGAGGGCCTGCTGGCGACGGTCGCCTGCGGCACCGAGGAGAGCCCGGCCTACGCGCTGGAGGCATCGATCTTCGTCACCGGCGCCGCCGTGCAGTGGCTGCGCGACGGCCTCGGCATCATCGCCAGCGCCGAGGAGAGCGAGGCACTTGCCGCCTCGCTCGACGGCAATGACGGCGTCTACTTCGTGCCGGCGCTGACCGGCCTCGGCTCGCCGCACTGGGACCCCTACGCGCGCGGCACGATCGTCGGCCTCACCCGCGGCAGCGGTCGCGCTCACCTGGCCCGGGCGGCGCTGGAGGCGATTGCCTTCCAGACCGTCGATGCGGTGCGGGCCCAGGAGGCCGCCGCCGGCCAGCGCCTCGAGGCGCTGAAGGCGGACGGGGGAGCCGTCGCCAACCGCTGGCTGATGCAGTTCCAGGCCGACCTGCTTGGCTGCCCGGTGATCGTCCCGGAGGTCTCTGAGACGACCGCCCTTGGCGCCGCCTACCTGGCCGGGATCGCGACCGGGCGCTGGAGCTTGGACCAGGTGGGGGAGATGTGGCGCGAGGCGGCTCGCTACGAGCCGGCGATGGGCGAGGATGAGCGCGAGACGCTGCTGGCGGACTGGCACCGCGCGCTCGATCGCGCTAAGGGCTGGGCTGCACCTGTCGCCGACCGAGAGGCGCCGTAACCCTCACTGCGAACGGGGGTACCGCGTAGCGACGGCCGCCGGCCGTCGCTTGCCCATGGCAGACATGAAGCCACAGACATACAAGGACGATCGTCCGGCGGAGTACTTCGACCAGTTCCACGCCGCCGCCCGCAAAGGGGTCGGCTGGACCTACACCTTCGTCCGCTGCATTCTCTCGCTGCCGACGCTGCTGATCTACCGGGTGCGCGCGATCGGGGTCCAGAACGTGCCCAAGTCGGGACCGCTGATCCTCGCCCCGAATCACTTCAGCCAGATGGACCACTTCTTCGTCGGCCTCTACCTGCGCCGCAAGGTGCGCTTCATGGCCAAGTCGCAGATGTTCGGGCCGCCCGTGCTCACCTACGTCTACAAGCACGGCGGCGTCTTCCCGGTGCGGCGCGGGCACCACGACGAGGAGGCGATCAAGACCGCCGCCACGATCCTCTCCCAAGGAGAGATGCTGCTCGTCTACGCCGAGGGCGGCCGCTCGCGCAGCGGCAAGCTGAAAGAGGTCAAGCCGGGAATCGGCCGCATCGCGCTCGAATCAGGAGCTCAGGTTGTGCCGGTGGCGATCCACGGCTCCGAGAAGGTCCGCCGCTGGAAGCGGCTCAGCTTCCCCAAGGTGACCGTGCAGTTCGGTGAGCCGCTCTCCTTCCCAGTCGAGCAGGCGCCGCCTCGCGAGCGCCAGCAAGAGGTGGCGGAGCAGATCTTCGCCCCGGTGCGGGGGATGTACGAAGAGCTCGACGGCTCCCGCTAGCCGCTACTCGTAGCGGGTGTCGAGAGCGGCGAAGAACTCCGGGTCGTGGCCCGGGGTGACGATCGCGTCGGGGTACTCGCGCTTGAACAGCTTCAGCTCCTGCAGCGAGCGGCGGTAGTTGTGGGCGTCGAAGGGGCGCGGCGCCAGCGGCGCGTCGCCGTCGAGCTGGGCCTGCATGTAGGTCGTGTCGCCGCCGATCACGAAGTCGTGTTTGCTCAGGTGGGCGATCAGCGACATGTGTCCGGCGCTGTGGCCCGGGGTGTAGGCAAGTCGCAGCGAGCCGTCGCCGAAGAGGTCGAAGCAGCGGCCGAAGGTCGCGTAGGAGTCGATGCCGGCGCGGTCGAAGTCGACGGTGCGGTAGTCGAAGGCGTAGTCATAGTGCGGCCGGCGGTAGCCGTTGAACAGCGGTCGCGGGCCGGTCGCGGCGGCGTGCCACTCCTTCTCGCTGACGATGAAGGTCGAGTTGGGGAACTCCGAGATTGCCGAGGTGTGGTCGATGTGCATGTGGGTCATCACCACGATCGGGATCTCGCCGGGGTCGAGGCCGCGTTTGCGCAGCTGCGCTGGAACGTCTTCGCCGGCCTCGAGCGATGGGTTGCCCACCCGGGTGCCCAGGGTGCCGAAGTTCTCCTTGCCGTCAGTGGCGATCGAGGGGTGCAGGCCGGTGTCGACGAGGATCGCGCCGGCGCTCGGGTGGCGGATCAGGAAGGCCGGACAGGGAACGGTCGCCGCCGGGTTGCCGGTGATCAGCGCGCGCAGCAGCTTCAGGGTCTCGAGACGGCCGCCGGGGCGTTCCATCATCGTGCGTGGCCAGGTGACGCTGCCGGCGATCATCGGTTCGACCGTGACCGTCGCGCCGGGGGTGCCGCCGGCCAGCGGCTCGTGCAGCGGTTTCGGCTCTACGCTGACCTTCATGCCGCTCAGGTTACGGTGAGTTTGCGTCTATAGGCTTGCGCGTCAATGAGTGAGAGCCCGCATTCGCGCATCTTCAGGGAGGGTTTGCTCGAGGGGCAGGTCTGCGTCGTCTCCGGCGCCGGCAGTGGCCTGGGGCGCGAGACCGCGCTCGAGCTGGCTCGCCTCGGCGCCACCGTGGTCGGCTGCGGCCGGCGCGAGGAGCCCCTGGTGGAGACCGCCGGGCTGGCCGCCGGTCTCGCCGGTTCGTTCGGGCACGAGGCGATGGACATTCGCGAGGAGGAGGCCGTCGACCGCTTCTTCGACAAGGTGCTCGCCGACCACGGGCGGATCGACGTGCTGGTCAACAACGCCGGCGGCCAGTTCCTGGCCCCGGCCGAGTCGATCACGCCGAAAGGCTTCCGCACCGTGATCGAGCTCAACGTGCAGGGCACCTGGCTGATGACCCACGCCGCGGCGACCAAGGCCTTCATCCCGCAGGGCGGCGGCAAGGTGCTCAGCGTCACCCTCTCGCCGCACAACGGCATGCCGGGCATGGTGCACTCGGGTGCCGCCCGCGCCGCGGTCGAGAACATGATGCGCACGCTGGCGGTCGAGTGGGCACGCTTCGGGATCAGGACCTGCGCCCTCGCCGCCGGCCAGTTCGCCACCGAGACCCTGCTGACCAAGTATCCGCAGGTCGTCGTCGACAACCTCGAGCGCTCGATCCCGATCGGCCGCGCCGGCCGGGCCGAGGAGATGGCTTGGCTGGTCGCCTACCTGGCCTCGCCGGCCGGCGACTTCGTCTCCGGCACGACGATCACGATCGACGGCGCCCGCGACAACTGGGCCGGCCCCTGGCCTCCCGAAGCCATCACAAGCGAGTCCGGCGACCCCGTTGCCGAGGAGCGGCGGCCGAAGTAGGGACGCGGTCCCCTCTCCCAGAGGCTCCCGGCCTGCGCCCCCAAATCAGAGCAAGCGATCTGCTGCGCGACGGTCTCTGGGAGAGGGGGACCGCGTCCCTAGTCTCAGCGCGGCTCGAGGATGACCAGCGGGATTTCGCGCCCCTTGCTGCGCACGGCGTAGTCCTCATAGCCGTGGTAGGACTTGACCGCCATTGGCCAGAGGCGCTCGCGCTCCTCGGGGTTGGCGACGCGGGCGTGGACCGGAAGGTGGTGCGAGGCGACCTGCACCGTGGTGTCCGGATTGGCCTTGAGGTTGTGGTACCAGGCGGGGTGTTTGGGGAAGCCGCCCTTGGAGGCGACGATGACGAGGTTCTCGCCGTCCCTGAAGTAGAGCAGCGGCGAGGTGCGCTCGGTGCCGCTCTTCGCCCCCTTGTGGTCGAGCAGCAGCATCTTGCCGGGGACGCCCGGGATCTTGTGCCCCAGGCGCCCGCCGGTTGCCTTGTATAGCGCCGTGTGGGCGCCCATGAAGCGGCGGGTGGCAGGCCAAATCCTGTCCGCGACGTCGAGGTATCGCGGAGGACGCCTGCCACCTGTCGCCTCGGAGCTCAGGTGTACATCCCCCCGAACATGCCGCCGGTGACGTTGAGCACCTGGCCGTGCACGTAGTTCGCCATCGGTGAGGCGAGGAAGAGCACCGGGGCTGATGCCTCCTCCGGGGTGGCGGGGCGGCCGAGCGGGATGATCGCCGAGGCCATCGCCCGCATCTGCTCGGGGATGCCGAGCTCGATCTTCTCGCCACCCGGTGCGGTCATCTCGCCGCCCTGCTCCTTGGCGGCGGTAAGGCGGGTTTCGACGAAGCCGAAGGCGACCGCGTTGACGTTGATCTTGAACTGGCCCCACTCCTTGGCCAGCGTTTTGGTCATGCCGACGACGGCCATCTTCGCCGCCGAGTAGTTGACCTGACCGGCGTTGCCCATCATGCCCGAGGTCGAGGAGACGTTGATGATCTTGCGGAAGACCTCCTTGCCTTCGCCGCGCTCGGTCTTGGCGGCCTCGCGCCAGTGCGGGGCGAGTGCGCGGGCGACGCGGAAGGGCACGATCGTGTGGATGTCGATCATCGCCTGGAACTGCTCGTCGCTCATCTTGTGGGCGACGCTGTCCCAGGTGTAGCCGGCGTTGTTGACGACGATGTCGACCGCGCCGAAGGCGTCGACTCCGGCGGCGACGAGCTTGTCGGCGGCGTCGGGCTCGGTCAGGTCGCCGGCGAAGACCGCGGTCTCGCCGTCGATCTCGCTCGAGGTCTGCTCGGCGACGTCGGCGTCGAGATCATTGATCAGCACCTTGGCGCCCTCGGCGACGAACATCTCCGCCGTGGCCCGGCCAATCCCGCGCGCCGACCCGGTGACGATCGCCGCTTTGCCATCAAGAAGTCCCATCAGTCTGCTCTCTCCTTCTCGGATTCGAAAGTCGGCCCGGGAGGCTACAAGGAACGATGCCTCCTGGTTGACTGGCCAGTCGGTGGGTGGAGACGGTGTTCGCCGGGGCTCCCGCTCAGGGCGGGGGCGACATCAGCAGCCGGTAGTCGAAGGCCGTCTCGTAGCCGAGCTTGGTGTAGATCGGCTTGCCCATCGGCGATGCCTGCAGCGAGGCGATCTCGGTGCCGAGGGCGAGGCCGGCGTTTGTCGCCGCCACGGTCACGGCGCGGCCGAGGCCCTGGCCGCGCGCCCGCTCTGTGCTGCCGACCCAGTAGATGCCGGCGACGCCGTGGCTGACGATCGTCATCGCGATGCTCGCCGGCTCGCCGTCCAAGTAGACGATGAAGGCGACGACGTTCTCGGCGAGCAGGCCGGAGTGGTCGGTGTAGCCGGCGAAGACCTCGGGCGGGAAGCCATTGCTCGCGTAGGCCTCCTTGGCTACGCGCCAGAAGCCGGGAGCTTCGTCCTGCGAGCTCAGCCGCCGGAGCTCCGCCCCATCGGGCAGCGGCTCCGTCGCGAGCTCGTTGTCGAGCAGCATCTCCGGCATCTCGAAGACGGCCTGGAAGCCCGCCGCCTCGGCGGCGGCAGTGAGGTCGTCGTCGGCTGCCTGGCCCGTCCTGACCCAGATGCTGAACCCGCGCTCGCGGGCGGCGAAGAACTCCTTGGCGCGGGCGATGAAGTCCTCGGCGTCGATGTTGCCGTCGCGGCGAAAGGCGGCGTTGGAGATCACCGGGTGGGTGGCGCTGCCGGCGCCGAAGAGCCAGCCCGGCTCGGCCTCGATCGCGGCGTTGGGATCGAGCTCGAAGAACTGGCGCGAGCTGTCGACGAGGTTGAGGTGGGCTGGCTCGAGCCGGCTATCCGCCAAGTTCCACCCCGCCGTCCTCGGTGATCGTCCAGTGCGGGTTATGGGCGACCTCCCAGGGATGGCCGTCGGGATCGATGAAGAGCCCGCTGTAGCCGCCCCAGAAGGTCTCGGCCGGCTCGCGGCCGATCGTCGCGCCGGCGCCGCGGGCCTCCTCGATCACCGCGTCGACCTCGGCCGGCGAGCCGAAGTTGAGCGCCAGGGTCACGCCGCCCCAGCCACCGTTGTCCTCCACGCAGCTGTCCTCGGCGAGGCGGGCCCGGTCCCAGAGGGCGACGACCATGCCGCCGCCCGCCTGGAAGAAGACGACATCGTCCTCGGGCGCTGCGCCAGTCGTCCAGCCGAGCGCTTCGTAGAAGCGGCGCGCCCGCCCGAGATCACCCGTGCCGAGCGTGATCAGGCTGACGCGCTGCTTCACGAGTCGGTCAGGCCGTGGGTCCTGCCGGGGGCGGATCGCCGGCCGGGGGCTCGGTCGCCTGCGGCTGCTCGGGCATGGCCGGGGGGAGCGGGTCGGCCGGCGCCGGGGGCGCCAGTTCGCCCTCGATCGTGTCGGCTTCGGCTTCCCAGACCTTGTTGAGCTCAACCTGGACGTAGGCCCAGAGTGCGGGGGCGATCAGCAGGTAGAGGATGATCGCGATCCAGCCGTTGAGCGGCTCTTTGCCGGCGAGGCGGGAGGCACCCATCACGCGCTTGACGCCGCGCCAGTAGGTGATCAGCGCCGGCACGATGATCAGTCCGCCCGGGAACAGGGCGAGGAGGGAGTTGGTCGGGTTCTGGCCGAGGTCGTACCCCTTCGCCTTGCCGTAGTCGCGCAGCTCGCGGTTGATCCGGTACCACCAGACCAAGTGGTAGATGCCGAGCGTGATCAGCGGCAGCAGCGCCGCCGCCCAGGGACTGCGGACCTTCACCCGGTCCTGGCTTCCCCGGATCTGCATTTCGTACGCCATCTAACCCCTCGTTTCTCCCTGCATCGGATAGGTCGCGAAGACACTAACCGACGTTTCGCGGGAAATCGCCTATCCGGCTATTGCGGCGAGGTCGTTGGGGCGCAGCAGGGCGACGAGAGTTCCTCCGTCAACCGCCGCCAGTCCACCCTTGCGCAGCTTTACGTGGGCACCGGTGAGGCGGGCGACCTCGGTGGAGAAGTCGGGCTCGTGGCCAACGAGGAGAACGTCACCGCGGCCCGCGGCCAGGCCGGTCGAGTCGAAGGGACCGCCTCGCAGCTCCTCGGTGATCTCCGGCTCGAGATCAAGTGCCTCGCAGGCCAGTTGGGCTGTGTCGGCAGCGCGGACCTTGGGGCTCGTCAGGCAGGCATCGGGCTTGATCCCCAGGGCGGCGAACGCCGCGCCCGCGGCCCGTGCCTGGCGCTCTCCCTTCGCGGTGAGCCGCCGCGCCGCGTCGTCACCCATGCCTTCCTCCGCGTCGCCGTGCCTGAGCAGGTAGATCACCACGTCGATGCTACGAAGTCAGGGCCGCGGGGCGCGGCTGCCTATCCTCGGTCCCTGGGCCCGCATCGCTTCTCAGCTGTCGCCGTGCTTGCCGCTTGTCTGGGGTTGCTCTTCTGCGGCCCAGCGCAGGCACGTTGGCACCCGGCTCCCACTGTCCAGCCATGGCAGTGGCAGCTCCAGGGTGAGGTTGACACCGGCGTTGATGCAGCGGTCTACGACGTCGACGGGTTCGAAACGCCGGCGAGCGTCGTGCGGCGGCTGCACGGGCTGGGACGCCACGTCATTTGTTACCTCGACGTCGGCAGCTGGGAGAGCTACCGGCCGGATGCCGACTCGTTTCCCCGCTCGGTGATCGGCCGGCGCTACGAAGGTTTTCCCGACGAGCGCTGGCTCGATATCCGCCGTTTCCACCTGTTCGCCGGGGCGCTCAGGCATCGCTTCGACATCTGTGCGCGCAAGGGGTTCGATGCGGTCGAGCCCGACAACATCGCCGGCTGGGAAAACGAGACCGGCTTTCCGATCGGTGCCGCGGCGCAACTGCGCTTCAATCGCTGGGTCGCGCGCCAGGTGCACGCCCGCGGCATGGCGGTCGCGCTGAAGAACGACGGCGGCCAGGTGCGGCAGCTGCTCAGCGCCTTCGACTTCGCGATCGTCGAGCAGTGCTTCCAGTACGACGAGTGTGGGATGTACGAGCCGTTTGTCAGCGCGGGCAAGGCGGTCTTCGAGGCCGAGTACGAACTCGAACCGTCCGCTTACTGTGGTGAGGCGGAGGCGATCGGCTTCAGCGCCGTGGGCAAGTCCTACGACCTCTTCGCCGCTCCCTGGCGCCCCTGTCTCTAGGTCAGCAGCTGCCGAGCTGGTGCAACCGCTGGCGGTAGGCCCGCATCGAGGCGTGCCGCCAGTCCCCGTGAGTCTGCCGCCGCAAGCTCGCAACCCGCTCGCGGTGATAGGGAGAGGAGAGGCTCTCCGCGTGGCCGATCACGTTGCGCAACTTGATCTGGAAGCGACAGCGCAGGTAACGGGTGAGCCTCAGCGAGGCACGCATCTGGCGCCGGTTGCCAAGCACTTCGCCGTCGCTGAACCCAGTGTGCTCGATCCCAATCGCCGTCCAGTTGAGCCCGACCGTGTGCCGGCAGCGAGCCCTAGTCGAGACCAGCTGGAAGATCCGCCCCGACCCCGAGATCACGAAGTGCGAGCAGACGTTGGGCAGCTCGTGCAGCTCCGGATCGCGAACGTCGGGGGCAAAGGTGTTGTAGACGGCAGCGGCGCTGCCGGTTTCGGCCCAGTGCTCAACGATCACCCGCGGGCGTTTGAGGCGCCAAGAGTGTTCTCCGTAGTGCCGCTGCGAGTAGGCAGCCATCTCCCGCTTCCGCTTGGGCCCGAAGGGGATGAGGTGACGGACGATGTGCGGCCGTGGCGCATGCGTGATGCGTGACGCGGTCCTTTGGTTGTCGGAGTCCGCCGGCGCCACCTGAGCCACCAGTCCGCCCACGACAACACAGGCGAAAAGCAGAATGGAGAGGCGAGCTCTCACGGTTCCAAGTTCCGAACCCGCCGCCCGATCTCGCGATCCTGCGGATAACCGGCTGCCTCCCAGAACCCTCCCGCCACCTCGTCGTCAAAGGCAACCAGCGCGGTGACGCGACGGACACCATACTCGCGCAAGTACTCCTCGCCCTCCCGCGTCAGCGCGAGCCCGATGCCCTCCCGCCGATGCCCCTCGCGCACGGCAAGCCGGTACATGTTGCCCCGCCAGCCGTCCCAGGCCGCGATCAAGACGCCAACGATCTCCCCGTCCTGCTCAGCCACCAAGAGCGCGGCCGGCGAGTCGTCGACCAGCCGCTCGACGTCCTCGGGCCCGTCAGGTGTACTCGCATGCTCGCTGCGAGCTTCTGCCCACAACTCCAATACCGCCGGCACGTCGGGCCGTCGACAGTGGCGAACGTTGGTTTCCCCGCCGGTCAAGTGTGGAGCATAGCGTTGCGGTTGAACCAATCCATCGAGCAAAGGGAGTCCCGAACATGAAGAGGAACAGACTCAGGGTGATGCCCATGGCGCTTTTCGTCGTCGCGCTCGCCGTGTTGGGGTTAACGGGAAGCGCATCGGCCAAACTCGTGGGGGAATTCACGAAGTTTCAGCAGTGCCCTTGGGCCAGTCCTGAAGTAAAAGAATGCTTCTACCTGCAGAGCGAAGCCGGCGAAGTGATGCTGGGCAACCACATCGTGCCGATCGAAAAACAGGTGGTTCTTCAGGGTGGGTTCGGCGAACCAGTCGAAGGAATAGCACCTTTCTTTGCCGCCAAAAACGGCGTGACGCTCGCCAAAACACCTCGGGCGCTCCCCGGTGGATTGCTGGGGCTCGTTCCTCCCGAAAAATCACCATTCCTGGTAAAAACGCTTTCAGCGTTTTTCTACGAAAATGCCCTGACCGGAGTCAACGTGACTCTCGAATTGGCCCAGGCGGCCTCCAACATCGAGATCGGCCGAGCCAATCTGATCGCGGGCGAAGGTCTCGCGCTGAAAATTCCGGTCAAGGTTCATCTGGAAAATCCGTTCCTCGGCAAATCTTGTGTCATCGGCTCCAGCAGCAAACCTCTGCTCTGGGAGCTCACAACGGGTACGACCGCCCCGCTAAAACCAAATCTGCCAATTAGCGGAAACCCTAGTGAAAGCGAAGAACTCCTCGAAGAAGAAGAGATCCTGAAGCTGAACGGAAACGTTCTCGCCGACAATGAGTGGTCGGCGCCGCTTTCAGGTGGTTGCGGCGGGGGGATCAGTTTCTTCGTCGACCCCATTGTCGACTTGCAGTTCGGAACTACGACGGCTGGTAACAACACCGCGATCTTTAGAAATACGGTCTATTTCGCAACTGCCGCGGCGGTGAAATTAAACAATGAAGACCACTAAGCCGGTTGACGCGAAAGGAGGGGTTGTGGCGATGAACGCAAAGGCAATAGGCACCCTATTACGAGGTCTTTTGGCGGCGTTGGCGATCAGTGCTGTGTTCGTGGGAAGTGCCAGCGCTAGTCCCGCATGGAGGTTCTCAGGTAGCGAACTGAAAGCCGGTGAAACTGAGCTCACTGTTGGCGTGGCGGTTGGAAGCAGCATAACGGTGCCCGGAGCCACGACCAAGTGTGAACATATGGTCTACAAGCTGGTGATTTCAAACAGCGAAGCCGTCGGTAAAGGGGAAGTAACGGAAGCGCTTTTTTATAACTGCACGACAACCGGCGGCGCAGAATGCACGGTTGATGCGATTGCAGCGGAAAAACTACCGTGGCCATCGCACCTGAAAACGGTTGGCGGCAGTAACTACGTCGTGTTCAATAAAGTCAACATCAGCATCCTCTACGGCGGTGCGCTATGTCCGCTGGGTGGAATGGTGGCAACGGTCACCGGTTCGGCGGGAGCCTTGTTCAACAACAAAACGGAAGCCGCCACCTTCAGCGCCGCGAGCTTCAGTGCAACGAAAACGGAACTGAAAGCGCTCGGTGCGGCGGTCGAATGGGACGGCGTATTCCCGACCGAAGCATTTGAATGGCACAGGGAACAGCCGTTGACGGTCGGATAGCGCCCGTGGCCACGGTTGCGAGCGCCGGGGGAGACCCGGCGCTCGCACCTCTGTTGATCCCTACAACCCCATCAGCTTGCCGAGGATCTCCTTCATGACCTCATCCGTCCCGCCACCGATCGGGCCGAGGCGGGCGTCTCGGACCGCTCGCTCGATGCCGTACTCGCGCATGTAGCCGTAGCCGCCGTGGATTTGGAGGGATTGGTCGGCGATCTCTAGGACGGCGCGTTGGGTGACTAGCTTGGCCATGGTCACGTCTTGGATGCAGTTTTGGCCTTCGTGGAAGAGGCGGAGGGCGTTGTAGGTGAGGGCGCGGGAGGCCTCGGCCTTAGTGGCCATCTCGGCGACTTGGTGGCGGATTGCCTGGAATTTGCCGATTGGGCGGCCGAAGGCTTCGCGGTCGAGAGCGTAAGCGACGGTGGTCTCGATGAGGCGTTGCATCGCGCCGACGGCGCCGATCGCCATCAGCAGCCGCTCCCAGGCGAAGTTGGCCATGATCAGGTGGAAGCCCTTGTTCTCCTCGCCGAGCAGGTTCTCCGCGGGCACCTCGACGTCGGTGAAGGCCAGCTCGCCCGTGTCGGATGAGTGCCAGCCCATCTTCTCCAGCTTCTGCGCCACCTCGTAACCGGGCATCTCTCGCTCGAGGACGAGGAAGGAGATGCCGCCGTGGCCGCCCTCTTTGGTCGTCTTCACCGCGCAGACGAGGAAGTCGGCGCGGACGCCGTTGGTGATGAAGGTCTTCGAGCCGTTGACGACGTAGCCGCCGTCGACCTTCTCGGCGAAGGTGGAGATGCCGGCGACGTCGGAGCCGGCGCCGGGCTCGGTGATGCCGAGGGCGCCGATCTTCTCGCCGGCGATGCCCGGCACCAGCCAGCGCTGCTTTTGCTCCTCGGTGCCGAAGTTGAAGATCGGCGGCATCGCGATCGAGGTGTGGGCGTTGAGGCCGGCGGCGACGCCGCCGGAGCCGCCGCTGCGGGCCAGCTCCTCGACCCAGATCGCATCGTGCAGGTGGGTGCCGCCCTGACCGCCGAGCTCCTCGGGGAACTTGAGGCCGAGGAAACCGAGCTCGGCGCAGCGGGCGTAGAGCTCGCGGGGGAATTCGCGCGCCGCCTCCCACTCGTCGACGTTGGGGGCGATCTCCTTGCTGACGAAGCGGCGCACGGTCTCGCGCAGCTCCTCATGCTCCTCGCCGAACGGCGGCAGCACAGCCCGCGTCCCTGTGTCCTTGATTACGGTCATCCTGCGCTCACCGCGCATCTTCCCCTAAACCAATGGACCACACGACCCTCAGCCTGATCACGATCCCGCTCTTCACCGGGGCGATTGGCTACGTGACCAACCTCAGCGGGGTCTGGATGCTCTTCTACCCGGTGCGCTTCGCCGGGATCAAAGTGCCGGGCTTGGCGCCGCTCGCCAACGTGATGCCGCGGCGCATCCAGCAGATCCCCGGCCTCGGCCAGGGCGGCCTCGGCTGGCAGGGGATCGTCCCCTCGCGAGCCGCCAAGATGGGCTCGATCGCGGTTGACAAAGGGCTCTCGAAGGTGGGCAGCCCCGGCGAGTTCTACCGCCAGCTCGACCCCGAGGCGATCGCCGAGCAGATCCTCGAGGCGGCCCGCGGCGAGATCCACGACGTGGTCGAGCGGATCATGGAGCGCGAGCGCCCGCAGCTCTGGCGCGACCTGCCGCCGCGCGTGCGCGCCACCGTGCACGCTCGCGTCGAGGAGCAGCTGCCGCAGATCGTGCGCACGATCACCGACGAAATCGGCAACCACGCCGACGACCTGATCGACGTCAAGCTGATGGTGATCCGCCGCCTCGAGGCCAACCCGGCGCTGGCCAACCGGATCTTCCTCGAGGTCGGCCGCAAGGAGCTGCGCTTCATCGTCAACTTCGGCTTCTTCTTCGGCCTGCTGCTCGGCGTCCCCACGGCCTTTATGACCGAGTACGTGCTGACCCCGTGGTGGGTGCTGCCGATCGCCGGCGTGTTGATCGGCTACACCACCAACCTGCTCGGCATCCGCATGATCTTCGAGCCGGTGCGGCCGCGGCGGGTCGGGCCGTTCGAGATCCAGGGGCTCTTCCTCAAGCGCCAGCCCGAGGTGGCCGAGGTCTACGCCGACATCATCGCCGACGACGTGGTGACGATGACCAACGTCGCCGAGGATCTGATGCACGGGCCCAACTCGGATCGCACTCGGCAGCTGATCGAGGACTCGCTGCGCCCGGCTGTTGACCGGGCGCTCGGCCGGGCGCGCTCGGCGGTCAGGGTCGCGGTCGGCAGTCGCGACTACGAGACGATCCGCACCTCGCTCGCCGCCGAGGCCGCCGACTACGCGGTCAGTCCCCTCGCTGATGAGGCGTTCAACGCCAGGCAGCGCGACGGCGTGCGCGAGTTCGTCGCCACGCGGGTGCGGGCGATGGGCCCACCCGAATTCTCGGAGATGCTGCGCACGGCGATGCGCGAGGACGAGTGGCTGCTCTACCTGCACGGGGCTGTGCTCGGATTTGGCGCCGGACTGCTACACCTGGCGATCTTCGGATGAGCTTCGACGACGACAGGGGAGAGCCAGCGGGGCGGCCGCGGCGAACGTCCGGCCCGACGGGACAGCAGGCGCTTGAAGAGCTGCTGCAGGCGGCGCCCGGGCTGGCCAGGATCGCCGCGAACATGGCCAAGCAGGGAGCTTCGGAGATAGCCAGCGCCTACGCCGAGGGGGCCTCGCGGGTAGTGCGCGCCGCTTCCCAAGGCGAGTCGACCGCGGACGCGGTGCAGGAGACCACCGCTGAGTTGCGTGCCTACCTGCGTGAGCTGATCGGCGTCGAGGAAGGCACGCGCTCACGGCCAGCGGGCGATTCCTCCGCGGAGGCGCTGCGCAACCGCGGGGAGGAGCTGCTGCGCCGCTCGGCCGACGTCAGCGTCGACGTCGATTCCCACCCCGCCTACATGCGGATCCTCGACGCCCTGGCGCCGGACGAGGCCCGCATCCTGCGATTCCTGACTCGAGAAGGCGGGCAACCATCGGTCGACGTACGCGCCGGCCTGCCGTTTGCCTCCGCCCTGGTCGCCAGCGGCTGCACGATGATCGCCGAGGAGGCCGGCTGCCGTCACAGCGAGCGCGTCCACGCCTACCTCAACAACCTGCACCGGCTCGGCCTCGTCTGGTTCTCGCGCGAGCCGCTGCGCGACGCCCGCCGCTACCAGGTGCTGGAGGCCCAGGCGGAGGTGACCGATGCGCTGGAGCGGGGTGGGCGCACCGCCCGCACCGTTCGCCGCAGCATCGTCCTCACCTCGTTCGGCGAGGACTTCTGCGCGATCTGCCTGCCTCTGGATTAGCGGTTCGCGGCGCCGATCGGACCTTCCACGCGCCTTGTCGCAGTTCTGTGCGTGGATCTAAATCCCCGAAACACATTGTCTGAGCACGAATTCGTTAGCGTGGCTACCATGGATCGCACGATGTGGACGGACGAGCGCCTCGACGAACGATTCGACTCGATCGATCGTCATTTCGACGAGCTTCACGTGGATGTTCGAGAATTGCGCTCGCTGATGTTTCAGCTCTGGGGTACGAACATGCTGGGCATCCTCGTTGCGATCCTCGCCATCGTGATTCGCACGTAGCTCCTACAGCCCGTAACTCCGCCCGATCACGTCGAGCATGACCTCGTCGGTGCCGGCGCCGATGCGGTTGAGGCGGACGTCGCGGTAGGCGCGCTCGATCTCGTACTCCTTCATGTAGCCGTAGCCGCCGAGGATCTGCACGGCGTCGTCGGCGACCTCGCAGCAGATGCGGGAGGCGTAGAGCTTGGCCATCGTGATCTCGCGCACCGGGTACTCGCCGTTGGCGAAGCGCCAGGCGGTGGCGTAGGTGAACTGCTTGGCGGCCTCGGTCTTGGTCGCCATCTCGGCGATCTTGTGGCGCAGGGCCTGGAATTTGCCGATCGGACGGCCGAAGGCTTCGCGCTCTTTGGCGTACTCGATCGTCTTCTCGATCATCCGCTCCGCGCCGGCGTGGCAGCCGGCGGCGGCGACCAGCCGCTCGCCCTGGAGCTCCCAGGCGATGTGGTAGAAGCCCTTGCCGACTTCGCCGAGCACGGCGTCAGCCGGGACGCGGACGTCTTCGAAGGAGAGCTCGCCGGTGTCGGAGGCGTGCATGCCCATCTTCTCCAGCTCGGCCGAGACGGTGAAGCCGGGCACGTGGTTGCCCTCCTCGTCGCGCAGCGGCAGCACGAAGAGCGTGATGCCCTCGTGGCGGGCACTGGGGTCGGTCTTGGTGACGAGGACGATGAAGTCGGCGCGCGGGCCGTTGGTGATGAAGGTCTTGGAGCCGTTGATCACGTATTCGTCGCCGTCGAGGATCGCCGTGGTGCGGATGCCGGCTACGTCGGAGCCGGCGCCCGGCTCGGTGATCGCGATGCAGCCGATCTTCTCGCCCTTGAGCCCGGGTTCGAGGTATTTGCGCTTCTGCTCCTCGGTGCCAAGCAGGTGGATCGGGGGCAGGACCATGTCGCTCTGCACGGCGAAGCCCATGTTGGTGCCGCCCGAGCCGGAGTAGCTCATGCACTCGGCGCGGACCAGCGAGTAGAAGTAGTCGCCGCCCTGTCCGCCGTACTCCTCGGGGAAGCAGAGGCCGAGGAAGCCGAGCTCGCCGGCGCGCTTCATCGCGGCGGAGTCCCAGTAGGTGTCCTCCCACTCGTTGCGGTGCGGCCACAGCTCCTTCTTCACCCACGACTGCATCGACTCGCGCAGGTCTTCGTGCTCCTGGCTGAAGATGAAGTGCTTGCGCCCTGCCTCGTGGTCGGGCTTGATGACTTTGGAGCCGTTGGTCGTCGCGGTCGCCACTGTCTCTCTCCTCGTTCGCGGGTTCGTGATGGGCGGCGCGGCCGCCGGAAATCCGCCGTGGACAGTAGCACTTCCTACTTTCAACGCGGTTCGGCTATGGTCCCGCTCCATGGACTACGAGGTCGTCAAGTACGAGGTTGCCGAGGGGGTCGCCACGGTGACCCTGAACAACCCGGAGAAGCGCAACATGCTCTCCGGGCAGATGCTCAGCGAGCTGGTCGACGCGATGAAGACGGCGCGCGACTCCGAGGATGTGCGCGCGGTGGTGCTGACCGGGGCGGGGGACAAGGTCTTCTGCGCCGGGGCGGATCTCGGTGGCTTCGCTGCCGACGTGCCGCTGGTCGCCAAACACTTCGCCACCGACCTCTTCCTCGAATACTTCAGGCTGATGCCGCGGCTCGGCAAGCCGAGCCTCTGTGCGGCCAACGGCCACGTGCTCGCGGGCGGCATGGGATTGGCCCTCTCCTGCGACCTGCTGATCGCCAAAGAGGGCGCCACCTTCGGCACGCCGGAGATCAACGTCGGCGCCTTCCCCTACATGATCATGGCGATCATCTACCGCAACGTCCCGCGCAAGAAGGTCAACGAGATGATGCTGCTGGGCGAGCGGCTCAGTGCCGAGCAGGCGGTTGAGTACGGGCTTGCGAACAAAGTCGTGCCGGCCGGCGAGTTCGACGCCGCGGTCGCCGATTGGGCGACCAAGCTGGCCTCGAAGAGCCCGGTGCTGATGCGGCTCGGCCACGACGCGATGTACCGCCAGCAGGACATGGCGGTCGACGACGCGCTCGACTACCTGCGCTCGCAGCTTTCACTCACCTTCTCGACCGAGGACATCGTCGAGGGCGTCACCGCATTCTTCGAGAAACGCGACCCGCAGTGGAAGGGACGGTAGTGGCGACCGATCAGGAGACGAAGCACCTGCTTCCGGGCACGGCCCCGCTCGGCGAGCTGACCGAGCAGCTGCACGAGCGTCGCGATAAAGCCAGACTCGGCGGCGGCGAGGAGAAGATCGCCAAGCAGCACGAGCGCGGCAAGCTGACCGCTCGCGAGCGGATCGACTTCCTAATCGACGAGGGCACCTTCGTTGAGATGGGCATCCACGGCCGCCCCCACTTCGCCCAGCGGGCGATGGACGGCAAGGACGCTCCCGCCGACGGCGTGGTTACGGGCTGGGGCGACGTCGACGGCCGCCCCTGCTGCGTCGCTGCCTACGACTTCACCGTGATGGCCGGCTCGATGGGGATGACCGGCGAGCTCAAGGTCACCCGCTTGCGCGAGATGGCCCTCTCCAAGCGGATGCCCTTCATCTGGCTGCTCGACTCGGCCGGCGCCCGCATCCAGGAGGCGGCCGGCTCGCTCTTCGCCGGCTCCGGCCACCTCTTCCGCGAAGAGGTCGAGATGTCGGGCGTGATCCCGATGGTCGCCGCGATGATGGGGCCCTGCGCCGCCGGCACCGCCTACATCCCGGCGCTCGCCGACTTCGTGCCGATGGTCTCCGGCCAGGGCGCGATGGCGCTGGCCGGCCCGCACCTGACCAAGGCGGTCACCGGCGAGGACATCACGATGGAGGAGCTCGGCGGGGCCAAGGTTCACTGCCGCAAGTCGGGTGTGGGGGACCTCGAGGTCAAGGACGACGAGGAATGCATCGCCAAGGTCAAGGACTACCTCTCCTACTTCCCCGCCAACTGGGAAGAGAAGCCGCCGCTGCGCGAGGTCTCAGACCCGATTGAGCGCCAGTCGGAGAAGTTGATGGAGATCGTCCCCGACTCCTCACGCCAGCCCTACGACATGTACGACGTGATCCGCGAGATCGTCGACGACGGCGAGTTCTTCGACATCAAGCCGAAGTTCGCCAAGACGCTGATCACCTGCTTCGCCCGCTTCGGCGGCCAGCCGGTCGGGATCGTCGCCAACCAGCCCAAGCAGCTGGCCGGGATCCTTGACAACGACTCAGCCGACAAGGCGGCCCGCTTCATCAACCTCTGCGACGCCTTCAACATCCCGCTCGTCTTCCTCCAGGACGTGCCCGGCTTCATGGTCGGGGCCAAGGTCGAGCACGCCGGGATCATTCGCCACGGGGCAAAGATGCTCTACGCGGTCAGCCGCGCCACCGTGCCCAAGGTCACCGTGATCGTGCGCAAGGCCTACGGCGCCGGCTACTACGTGATGTGTGGCAAGGCCTACGAGCCCGACCTGATCGTCGCTTGGCCCGGCGCCGAGATCTCGGTGATGGGCGCCGAGGGCGCGGTCAACATCATCGGCCGCTCGATGATCGAGGCCTCCGACGATCCCGAGGCGACCAAAGAGGCGATGTTGAACGCGGTGCGCGAGCAGATCGACCCCTACATCGCCGCCGGCAACGCCGTGATCGACGACGTGATCGACCCGCGTGAGACGCGGCCGACGATCGCCAAGGCGCTGAAGATGGCGCGCAACAAGCAGGTGCAAAAGCCGAAGAAGCGCCACGGGGTGATGCCGGTATGAGCTCGTTCGAGAACCCGGTGGTGATCAGCTGCTCGATCAGCGGCGTGATCGCCAACCGCGACCAGTGCCCGGCGATCCCCTATACGCCCGAGGAGTACGCGGCGGAGGCGCGGCGGGCGGTCGATGAGGGCGCCTCGCAGATCCACATCCACGCCCGCACACCCGATGGCACGCCCTCCTATGAGGTTGAGGACTTCAAGGCGATCACCGAGGCGATCCTGGCCGAGGTCGGCGACGTGATCATCAACTACTCGACCGGCGCGATCGGCATCCCGATCGAGAAGCGACTCGAGTACCTGCGGGCGCTGAAGCCCGACGTCGCCGCGCTCAACATGAGCTCGATGAACTACGCCAAGTACAGCTCGCGGCGCAAAGACTTCGTCTTCAAGGCGGTCTTCGAGAACAGCTTCGACACGATCATCGAGTTCCTCACGGCGATGCGCGATCTCGGGATCAAGCCCGAGCACGAGTGCTTCGACGCCGGTCACGTCGCCAACCTCGACCCGCTGATCGACATGGGCCTGCTGGAGCGGACGCCGCTGCAGATCTCACTGGTGATGGGGGTCAACGGCGGTATCCGGCCGACGCCCCGCAACGTCGCCTTCATGTCCGAGCAGATTCCCGGCGGCGCCGAGGGTCCCAACCAGTGGCAGACGATCGGCATCTCCCGCGACCAGTGGAAACTGCTTGGCACGGCCCTGGTCCTGGGCGGCAACGTCCGCGCCGGGGTCGAGGACAACCTCTATCTGCCCAATGGCGAGATGTGCCGCTCCAACGGCGACCTGATCGGCAAGGCGCGACAGATGGCCGAAGACGTCGGCCGCAAGGTCGCCAGCGTCGCCGAGGCGCGCGAGCTGCTGGGAGTGCCGCGGCGAGCGGAGGTCTGAGCGTGGAGGCCACGATCCACCGCGCCGGCGTCTCCTGGAGCGGCGGCGAGGGCGAGGACGTGCAGGCCCACGACGTCCTGCTCGGCGCCCAGACCCTGCCCAGCTCCTCGGCGGTGGAGCTCGGCGGCGACGAAAACAAGTCCAATCCCGAGACGCTGCTGATCGGCGCGCTCGCCAGTTGTCACATGCTCTGGTTCCTCGCGCTGGCGCGCAAAAAGGGCTTCGAGATTGCCTCCTATGAAGACGATGCCGATGGCGTCCTGGACGGCAAGCGCTTCACCTCGGCGACCCTGCGCCCGCGCGTGCGCTGGGCCGGCGAGCCGCCCGAGCCGGAGGCGATCGAAGTGCTCCATCAGCGCTCGCACGAGCTCTGCTTCATCGCCAACTCGGTCGACTTCGCGGTTGCGGTGGAGCCCTCGTGAGCGGGCTGCCGCTCAGCGACGTCAAGGTCCTCGACCTGACCCGCCTGCTGCCCGGAGGCTTCTGCTCGCTGTTGCTGGCCGACCTCGGCGCCGAGGTGCTCAAGGTCGAGGACACGGGCATGGGCGACTACATCCGCTGGGCGCCGCCCTACTACGGCAGCGAGGAGCAGCAGGAGCTGGGCACGCGCTCGGCGCTCTACCTCTCGCTCAACCGCGGCAAGCGCTCGGTGCGACTCGACCTCAAGAGCGAGAAGGGACGCGAGGCGCTGCTGCGCCTGGTCGAACAGCACGACGTCGTCCTCGATGGCTTCCGCCCCGGGGTGCTCGACCGGCTCGAGGTCGGCTACGAGCGCATGCGCGAGGCCAACCCCGGCGTCGTCTTCTGCGCGATCACCGGCTACGGCCAGGACGGCCCCTACGCCCAGCGCGCCGGGCACGACATGAACTACCTCGGCCTCGTCGGCCTGCTCGGCCTGACCGGCGCCAAGGACGGTCCCCCGGTGCAGTCGGGCGGGCAGATCGCCGACCTCGGCGGCGGCGCCCTGATGGCGGCCTTCGGCGTGATGGCGGCGTTGCACGAGCGACAGCGCTCCGGCGAGGGGCAGATGGTCGACGTCTCGATGGCCGACGGCGCCCTCTCCTGGCTGGCGATGGTCGCCGGCCGTTACTTCTGCGACGGCGAGGTGCCGGTGCGCGGCGAGCAGCAGCTCGCCGGCGGCCTGCTCTGTTACTTGCCTTACGAGGCGAGCGACGGCTGGGTCAGCTGCGGCGCTCTCGAGCCGAAGTTCTGGGCCGCCTTCTGCAACGGGGTTGAGCGGCCCGACCTGATCGAGGTCCAGTTCGAGGCGCCGGGAACCGAGGCATGGGAGAAGGTCGCTGAGGTCTTCCGCTCGCGCACCCGCGATGAGTGGAAGGCCTTCAACGACGAGCACGACTGCTGCATCGAGCCGGTGCTCGACGTGGACGAGGCGCTCGACTCCGAGCTGGTCCGCGCCCGCCGGATGGTGGTCGAGATGGAGCAACCGGGTCTCGGCACGGTGCGCCAGCTCGGCGCGCCGGTGAAGCTGAGCCGCACTCCCGCCGACCCGACCCGCCCGGCGCCGGCCTTCGGCGAGCACACCGAGGACGTTCTGCGCGAGGCCGGCTACGCCGACGAGGAGGTCGCCGCGATGCTCGAGTCGGGAGCCGCCGCCGGCCCCAGCTCAGACGGCGCGACCATCTTCCGCGCATGAGCGCCAACAGCGCCAACGGCGACCTGCTGCGGATGGGCGAGCTGGCCGAGGCCTCCGGCGTGCCGGCGCCGACGATCAAGCACTACCTGCGCGAGGGCCTGTTGCCCGAGCCGGTCAAGACGAGCCGCAACATGGCCTATTACCCGCCCGAGTTCGTCGACCGGATCAAGTTGATCAAGCAGCTGCAGGAGGAGCGCTTCATGCCGCTGAAAGCGATCAAATCGGTGCTCGACGAGGACCCCGAGCGGGCCCGCGCGCTGGTCGAGCTCGAGGATCGCATCCTCGACCGCGCCCTTGCCGGCGAGCGCACTCGCACCAGCGCCGCCCAGGTGCGCGAGCGCTACGGCGTGCCGAAGGACGTGCTCGACCGACTGGAGAAACTCGAGGTACTGAGCCCCAACAGCCGCGGCTACTCGCCCTCCGACATCAAGATCATCGAGGCGATCAGCCGCTTCCGGGCCGGCGGCTACGACGAGCAGATCGGCTTCACCGTCTACGACACCCTGCGCTACAAGAGCGCGATCGAAGACCTCGTGCAGGAGGAGGTGGGGATGGTGATGGACCGCCTCGCCGGCGAGGTCTCACCCGAGCGCGTGGTCGAGATGCTCGAAGCCGGCGCCCAGCCCCTGCAGGACCTGATTGCAGCCCTCCACACCAAGCTGATGGTCGCCGAGCTCGAGCGCCACCGCGCCAGCCGCAGCTAAGCGCGCAGCTCAGCCAGGCCCTGCTCGTGGCTGACGACCGGCTCGTAGCCGAGCTCCGCCCGTGCCTTGCTGATGTCGATTGTGCACTCCTGGGTCAGCAGCCAGGAGCGGAAAGTGGTCATCGGCGGGTCACCCGGCAGCGGCAGGAGCTTCCAGGCTGCCTCGCAGACGCGGGCCATCGGTGCGGCGGTCCAGGCGGGCAGGCTGCGATCGGGGGCATCGACGCCCTGGGTGCGCAGCAGCTCGGTGACGAACTCGCGGAAGACGACCGGCTCGCCGTCGGTGACGAAGTAGGCCTCGCCCGCGCGTCCTTTCCCGGCGGCAAGGATCAGGCCCTCGACGACGTTGTCGACGTGGGTGGTGTCGGTGACGTTGCGCCCGCCGCCGACCCAGGCGAAGCGCCCCGCTTCCACCGTCGCGACCATCTCCGGCAGCAATGTCGTGTCGCCCTTGCCCCAGACGAAACGCGGGCGCAGGGCGATGGTCTCGAAGCCATCGCGCGCCGCCTGCCTCACCACCTGCTCGGCTTTGGCCTTGGTCGCCGGGTAGGGAGCGCGCGAGTCGGGCCGTAGCGGCGCCGTCTCGTCAACGTGGATCAGCGGCTCACCGGCCATCAGCGCTGCCTCGGTGCCGCAGTGGACGAAGCGCTTGACGCCGGCCTCTTCGCAGGCGGCAAGCACGTTGCGCGTGCCGACCACGTTGCCGCGCTCGAAATCCGCCCACGGTCCCCACTCGCCGAGATGGGCGGCGAGGTGGAAGGCGACGCTGGCGCCATCGGCGCCGGCGATGAGCGAGACAGGGTCGCCGAGCTCACCACGGACCGGCTCGGCTCCCAGTGCACGGACGCGTTCGGCGGCCTCGTCGGAGCGCGCCAGCGCCCGCACGGAGTGCCCTTCGCCGACCAGCCGTTGCACCAGCTTGCCGCCGATGAACCCCGACCCACCGGTGACGAAGACTGTCTCGGCCATCGGGGCCGATGTTAGCCTGGCTGCGGTGAAGTCCGTTCTGGTTACCGGAGCCTCGACTGGCATTGGCCGGGCCAGCGCCCTGCGGATGGACGCCGAGGGCTGGCGGGTCTTCGCCAGTGTGCGCAAAGAGGAGGACGCGGCGAGCTTGCGGACCGCCGCATCGGAGCGGCTGGTGCCGCTGATGCTCGACGTCACCGATGCGGAGCAGATCGCCGCGGTCGCCGCACAGATCGCCGAGGCGGTGGGGGGGAGCGGCCTCGACGGGTTGGTCAACAACGCCGGTATCGCGGTGATGTCGCCGCTGGAGACGATTCCGCTCGACGATCTGCGCAAGCAGCTCGAGGTCAACCTGATCTCGCAGGTGGCGGTGACGCAGGCGATGCTGCCGCTGATCCGCACGGCACGCGGTCGCATCGTCTTCCTCAGCTCGATCGGCGGGCGCATGGCGATGCCGTTCGGCGCCCCCTACCACGCCTCCAAGTACGGAATCGAGGCCGTGGTCGACTGCCTGCGCCAGGAGCTGCGGCCCTGGAAGATCGACGTCGTCGCGATCGAGCCGGGCTCGATCGACACGCCGATCTGGGAGCGCGGCGAGGGCATTGCTGACGAGGTCGCCACTCGCGCTCCTGCAGCCCAGGAGGTGCTCTACGGCGAGAAGATCGAAAGCTTTCGCGGCGCCGTTCGCCGTACCGCCGAACGCGGCATCGCGCCCGAGAAGGTTGCCGGCGCGGTCCAGCACGCGCTCAGCGCGCGGCGCCCCCGCACGCGCTACCTGGTCGGCGCCGACGCCCGTGGCCAGGCGCTGCTGTCTCGGCTTCTACCCGACCGGGTCATGGACCGCATCGTCGCCCGCGCGATGGGGATCTAACGCGGTCGCTATCGCGTCGCAGAGAGCGTCTCGCGCGTCGTTTCCACCGCCTGCAGGCTGATCATCGCCCCCGTTTGCTCGGTGACTTCCGCCGCCTCGTCCAGGGCGGCGTCGATCCCGTCGCGGCCGGTCGCGGCGCGCGCAATCGCTGTCGCCTGAAGGGTGAGCGGCAGTGACCAGAGCATGCCGCGCTCGCGGGCGATCTCGGTTGCCCGCTCGGCCAGCTGCAGCCCCTCCTCGGCACGGCCGACGCCGGTCAGTGCCTGCGCTCGCAGACCGGCGCGCCAGGCCTCCATCTCATCGCCGCTGCTGACCGCTGTGCGGTAGATGCGCTCGGCCTCTTCGAGCGAGTCGAGGGCGCCGGCGTAGTCGCCGGCGGCAATCTGGGCACCACCCAGGTTCGAGAGCGCGAGGCTGCGCGAGAAGACGTCGCCGAGCCGTTCGGTCAGCTCGCAGTTGCGTCGCGCCAGGGCGAGGGCGGCATCGAGCTCGCCCCGCATCGAGAGCATCAGCGCCTGGTTGCTGCGGGTCCAGCTGGCGATCTCCGGGTCACCGTCCTCGGTGGCGATGCGCAGGGCTGCGTTGAACAGGTCTTCCGCCTCCTCGAGGCGGCCGCGCTCGCGCAGGAAGAGGCCCTTGGCCATCGTCGCCCAGGCGACCGGGCTGCCGATGACGATGCCGGCTCCCGCGCGGCGATCATCGCCGGCGAGCTCCAGGACCTCGTCGAGCGCTTCGTTGAAGCCGTCGAAATCTCCGGCGCACAGGTGCGCGTATGAGCCCGCCGCCCGAATCGCGATGCGCAGGTGCAGATCTCCCGACGCGTCGGCGAGCTCGATCGTCTCTGCCACTGCCTCGAGCCACTCCGAAGCTACGTGCGGTAGGCCCGGTCGGGCATCGGTGGCGACCTTGAGCAGAGCCAGGGAGTGCAGGTCGCCGGTTCTGATCGCGATCTCCTCGGCTTCGGCAGTGAGGCGCGCTTCTTCGCTGTTGTCCATGCCCAGGCGCCAGGCGAAGTCCAGCTGCAGCAGCCGCGACATCACGGCCATCGCCAGCGTCTCCTCGTTCTCCTCCAGCTCTTCGGTCAGCTCCATCGCCTTGCGCCACAGCCGCAGCGCGTCCTGCGGGCGGCTGCTGCCCGCCCAGTAAGCCGCTCGCGCCGACCAGCGCGCTGCTTCCAGCGTCTCCTCGCCCGCCTCCATATGGCGGGCGATCAGGGCGGCGAGCTCGTCGTGGCGGTCGGGGTTGAGCTCGATCAGCGTCCGTGCCGTCGCCGCGTGGGTGGTGGCGCGCTGCTCGGCCAGCTGTGTGCTGTAGGCGACCTCGCGGGTCAACGGATGGCGGAAGGAGAAGACCCGTTCCGGATAGACCTCGGTTTCGAAGAGGAAGCCGCCGTCGGTGAGCTCGCAGACTGCCGCCCGATAACCCTCGTCGTCGCTCTGCCCGGAAACCATTCCCAGTGCTCGCTCGCTGATCTCCTTGTTGGTCACCGAAGCTGCCTGCAGCAGCAGCTTGGCGCTCGGGCCGAGCCGGTCGATCCGGGCTGCGAGGATCGTCTGCACGCTCGCCGGCACCCCCGTGTCCTCCACCGGTCGCGCCAGCCGGTAGGCGCCGCGCTCGCCCTCGAGGTTGCCCGCCTCGGCAAGGCCGCGGATGATCTCCTCGATGAAGAAGGGGTTACCGGCGGTGCGCTCGTGGATCAGGTCGGCGAGGCCGTCGAGCGAGGGGTCCTCACCGGCCAGGTCGTGCAGCAGCTCGCGCGTGCCCTCGGGCCCCAGCGGCTCCAGCGAGATGCTCCGGTAGGTGTTCTCGCCGGCCCACTTGTGAGCGTTGTACTCGGGCCGGAAGTTGACGATCGCCAGCGTCTTCGTGCCCTCGACCGAGGAGATCAGCTCGCCGAGCAGGGTGGCGCTGCCCTCGTCCATCCAGTGCAGGTCCTCGACCAGGGCGACGATCGAGTTGCGCCGGTTGGGTGCCCGCACGAGCCGGCAGACTGCCCCGCGCAGGGCGCGGTGGCGGGCCTCGGCGCTCAGTTGCGGCAGCGGCCGGTGCGGATCGGGAACCCCGAGGAAGTCGAAGAGCAGCGGCAGGTCCTCGGCGAAGTCGGGGTCGAGCAGCAGGGTGCGGCCGGCGATCTTCTCGCGCACGATCCGCTCCTGGTCGCCGTCGGCGATGCCGAAGTAAGAGCGCAGCATCTGCAGCACCGGCATGAAGGGAATCGCCTGCCCGTGAGCCTGGGCCTGGCACTCGAAGACCTCGATGCCGCGCTCGCGACAGCGTTCGGCGAACTCGTAGCAGAGGCGGCTCTTGCCAACGCCGGGCTCCGCGACGATGCCCACCGCTGCACCCTCGCCACGCTCGGCGCGCCCGAGCGCCGCTTCCAGCACCGCCATCTCCTCGCCGCGGCCAACGAAGCTGGAGAAGCCACGCTCACGGGAGAGGTCGAGGCGGGAGCGGGCAGCCCCTACGCCGGCCAGCTCGAAGACGCCAACGGGCTGGCTCGCTCCTTTGATCTCGAAGTGGCCGAGGTCCTCCAGCGCCATGAAGCCGTGGGCCAGCTCGGCGGTGCTCTCAGTCAGGTATGCCTTGCCGGGCTCGGCCAGCGCCTCCATCCGCTGCGCCAGCCCGACCGTGTGGCCGACCGCGGTGTAGCCACCCTCGCCGACCTCGGCCGCGACCACCTCGCCGGAGTTGATCCCGATCCGGGTAGAGAAGTTGAGGCCGTGCTTGCGGCGCAGTTCGGCGGCGTACTCGCCGACGTCGTCGAGCATCTTCAGCGCCGCGTAACAGGCCCGTCGCGCGTGGTCCTCATGGGTGACGGGGGCGCCGAAGATCGCCATGATCCCGTCGCCAGTGAACTTGTCCACCGTCCCCTCGAAGCGGTGGACGGCATCGGCGAGCGTCGAGAAGAAGCGCTGCATGATCGCGTGCCACTGCTCCGGATCCTGGCCCTCGGCCATATCCATCGACCCCTGGACGTCGGCGAAGAGCACCGTGACCTGCTTGCGCTCACCGCCGGCCTGCGCGATTTCATTCATGCGGCTCAAGCTTACGCCTGCACCTATACTGACTAAACCGATTGACTGGTCAGTCAACCAGGGAGCCAAAAGGAACTCTTTGCGCGCAGCAGCCGTACAGCTCAACTCCACCGGCGACAAGACCCGAAACCTGGAGGTCGCCGAGCGGCTCGTGCGCGCCGCCGCCGCCGACGGTGCCGAACTGGTCGCGCTACCCGAGAAGTGGAACTTGCTCGCAGGCGGCGAAGAGTTGATCGCCCGGGCTGAGTCACTCGATGGTCCCAGCCTGAACGCCGCTCGCGGCTGGAGCCGCGAGCTCGGCATCCACCTGCTCGCCGGCAGCATTTCCGAGCAGGGCCCGGAAGGCAAGGCGTTCAACACTTCGGTCCTGATCGATGCGCAAGGCGAGGACGTTGCGACTTATCGCAAGATCCACATGTTCGACGTCGAGGTCGGTGGCATTTCCTACCGTGAGTCCGAGCACGAGGAGCCGGGCGAGGAGATCGTCACGGCCACGATTGCCGACGTTACCGTCGGCCTCAGCGTTTGTTACGACCTGCGCTTTCCCGAGCTCTTCCGCATTCTTGCCGTCCGCGGCGCTCGGGTTCTCACCGTTCCCTCGGCATTCACGCTGGCGACCGGCCGCGATCACTGGGAGGTGCTGCTGCGCGCGCGGGCGATCGAGAACCAGGCCTTCCTCCTCGCTCCCAACCAGTTTGGCGAGGCGCCGCCCCAGTTCAACTCCAACGGTCGCTCGCTGATCGTCGACCCCTGGGGCGTGGTGCTGGCTACTGCGCCCGATGAGGAGTGCTTCGTCGCTGCCGAGCTCGACTTCGCCGCCCAGGACCGAGTTCGCCAGTCGCTGCCCTCGCTCGCCAACCGCCGCCCCCGCGCCTATTCCTGGCCACAGTTGAGTGAGGCGCGCGCCTGATGGCCAAGGCAGCGACGGCGGCCGTCGACAAGCGCCGCCAGATCCTCGACGCGGCGGTGCGCGTCTTCGCCCGCCAGGGCTTCCACTCGACTCGCGTCTCCGACATCGCCGACGAGGCCGGCGTCGCCTACGGGCTCGTCTACCACTACTTCAAGTCCAAGGATGAGGTGCTCAACGAGCTTTTTAGTGAGCGCTGGTCGCTGCTGCTGGCGGCGATCGAGGAGGCCGATCGCGAGGGTGCCGAGCCGCGCGCCAAGCTGGAAGCGGTCGCCGGCTTCATCGTCGACTCCTACCGCCATGACCCCGAGCTGATGAAGGTGATCATCGTCGAGGTCACGCGGGCGGCCAACTCCTTTGGCCGCACCCACCTACCCGAGATCCGCCGCGCCTACGACTCGATCGCCAAGATCGTCGCCGACGGCCAGGCAGCGGGGATATTTCGACGCGACATCGATGCCAACTTCGCCTCGATGGCTTTCTACGGCGCGATTGAGCAGCTGCTCTCCGGCTGGATCTTCGAGGTGATCCCGGCTGCAGACAGCGACTTCGACCAGGCAAAGACTTTGCTGGTGACGACGATCTGCGACGGTCTCGAGGCGCGATAGGTATGGTCGAGGCCAATGGATAACGAGATCGCCAAACGTCTTGTCTGGAGCGGCATGCTCGCCGCCAGCGGCGCCCTCGCCAGCATTGTGGCGACGCGCCTGGCCGGCATCGTCTTTCGCCGTATCTACAACGAGGACCCGCCCGAGTAGCGTGCCCGACGGTCCTGGCATACCGCCGCAGGGGCAGGAGGATCGCTCGGTCAGCGAGCTGGTCTTCGACGTTGCCGAGAAGAGCTCCTCGCTCGTCCGCGAGGAGATCGAGCTGGCCAAGACCGAGATCTCGGAGAAGGTCGGCAAGATCCTGCGCGGCTCTGTCGTCGGGATCGCCGCCGGAGTCTTCGCTTTCCTGGCGCTGATCCTGGTTATGGAGGGCGTCGCCTGGCTGCTCGCCGAAGAGGTCTTCGACGGCAACGCCTGGCCTGGCTTCTTCGTCGAGGCGGCACTCTTCCTCTTGATCGCCGCCGCCGCCGGATTCTTCGCTTACCGCTCCGTCCAGGCGGGCGCCCCGCCGATGCCCGAGCAGGCGATCGCGGAGGCGAAGCTGACCAAGGAAACACTTGAATCCGGAGCAAAGGCAGGCAGCGAATGAGCGCTCAACCCGAGCCGGTACGACCCCCGACGGCCGGGATGCCGGGCCGCTCGGCGGCGGAGATCCGCCGCGACATCGACCTTCAGCGCCGCGACCTGGGCAGCTCGGTCGAGATCCTGCGCGGCCGCGTCACCGAACTGACCGATTGGCGCCGGCAGGCCTACGAGCACCGCTCACAGTTGATCGCCGGTGCGGCGATCGCCGGTTTCGCCCTCGGCGGCCTGATGATGCTGCGCCGCCGTCGCTAGTTCTTCGTGGCTGACCTGGCGGAGATCGAGCGGATGATCGAGGCGGCGCTGCCCGGTGCCGCGGTCGAGGTCATCGACGAGACCGGCAGCGGCGATCACCTGCGGGCGACGGTTTCGGCCGCCCAGTTCGAGGGCCTATCGCGCCTCGACCAGCACCGCTTGGTCAAGGCGGCGGTGAAGGAGCGCTTCGACGATGGCACGATCCACGCCCTCTCGCTGAAGACCGGGCTGCCCGGATAGCTACTCTGTGCCAATGGCCGACCCAGAGTTGAAACAGAAGATCGAGGAGTTGATTGGCGCCAACCCGGTGCTGCTCTTCATGAAGGGCACGCCGGAAATGCCGCGCTGCGGGTTCTCGATGCGGGTCGTGCAGGTGCTCGACTCGCTCGACGTCGAGTACGGCGCGATCGACGTGCTGCCGGCGCTGCAGCCGCTGCGCGAAGTCACCACCGAGATCTCCGACTGGCAGACCTTTCCCCAGCTCTACGTCAACGGCGAGCTGCTCGGCGGCGCCGACATCGTCGAAGAGATGTTCGACTCCGGCGAGCTGGCCGAGGCGCTGGGCGTCGAGCAGTCCGAGGCCGCTCCGGCAGCAGTCGCCACGCCGCCGGCGCAGTCACCTCCGCTGCAGATCGAATAAGCGCGCCGCGCTATACGGCAGCTGTCTCGGCGGCGGGTGCATCGTCCTTGACTTGGAAGGACGAACCACAGCCACAGGCGGCGACGACGTTCGGGTTGTTGACCTGGAAGCCGGCGCCCTGCAGGCCTTCGACGTAGTCGACCTCGGAGCCGAAGACGAACTGCATGCTGACCTTGTCGACGATCACGGAGACGCCGTCGACCTCGAAGATGTGGTCGTCGTCCTTGGCGCGGTCGAAAGCAAGCGCGTACTGGAAGCCGGAGCAACCACCCCCGCGAACGGCCACCCGCAGTGCTTGGCCATCGGATCCTTCCTGAGAGCCGAGTAGCTCGGCGATCTTGCCGGCCGCCTTGTCGGTCAAGGCGATCGCTGTCTGCGTTGTGTCGCTGGTCGCGTCAGTCACTTCACAAAGTGTAGCGATAGGGCCCCATGCCGCTCAACGCAAACTGACCACCAGCGTCTGCGAGAATCGTTTTGGCTTGAGTTCCTCAACCGAAACCGCGGTCGTTTGCGACACAACGGCCTATCTGCCGAGCGAGCTCGTTGCTTCGCGCGGAATCAAGACGATCAGCCTCTACGTTTCCGTCGACGGCCATCAGGAGCCTGAGTCGGAGATCAGCGACTACGCCGGTTTCTACGAGCGTCTGCGCGCTTCGGAGGGGGGCGCGACAACCTCACAGCCCTCGATTGGGGATTTCTTCTCCGTCTATGAGCCGCTGCTCGACGAAGGCCGCGAGATCGTCTCGATCCACATCTCCTCGGGAATCTCGGGAACCTTTGAGGCTGCTAACCAGGCCCGTGAGCGGCTCGTCGCCGAGGGCAAGGGCGGCGAGCGCATCCACCTCTTCGACTCGCGCTCGGCGTGTGGCGGCATGGGCCTGCCCGTCGTTGCGGCTGCCGCGGCTGCCGCGGCCGGCGCAGACGCGGCCGGGACGCTCGCTCGCGCCGAGCAGGCGCGCGAGGAGCTGAAGATGTGGTTTGCGATCGACACGCTCGAGTACCTGCGCCGCGGCGGCCGGATCGGCGGCGCGCGCGCCTGGATCGGCTCGGCGCTCAAGATCAAGCCGATCCTGACCCTGGAGGAGGAGATCACCCCGGTCGAGCGCGTCCGCACCCGGGCTCGCTCGATCGAGCGACTGCGTGACTACGCCCGCCAGCGGCATGAGTCGGGCCTCGACGCCTGGGTCGTGCAGCACATCCAGGATCCCGAGACCGCGGGGGCGCTCGCCGACGATTGCCGTGAAATCTTCGGCTGCGAGCCGGCCTTCATCTCCGAGATCGGCCCGGTGATCGGCGCCCACGTCGGCCCCGGCCTGCTTGGCGTCGGCAGCGTCTCGAAAGCCGTTCTGAGCTAGCCGCTAGGCGCGAATGCCTTCGCGAGTCCGGGACTCGCGGGGGACCGGCTGCGGCTTCAGTCGCACCGGGGTGGTGGAGAGGGCCTGCACACGCAGGTCGCTCCAGGTGAGCCCTTCGCGGACCAGCGCCGGCAGGCCGAGGGCGACCGCGGTAGCGATCTCAACTGCCTGCAGGATCACTCCATAGGCGAGTGCGTCGGCGGTGCTGATGCCGAAGCCGGTGTGCAGGACGCTGATCACGGCGAGCTGGAAGACGCCGATGTTCGACGGCGTCGCTGGCACGACGGCAGTTACGTTGACGGCGAATAGCACTGCGGCGGCGGCGCCGATCCCAGCTTGATCGTTGAGCCCAAGGGCGGCCAGCAGGGCCCAGCAAGACGCCAGCTGGATCGCCCAGGCGCCGAGCTGCGCGACGGTGGCAGCGGCGCCGCGGCGCGGGTTGCGAAAGACCCGCAGGCCGGCGCGGACCTGCAGCAAGGCGGCGTACATGGCGCTGCCGAGCCTGGCGAGGCGGCCGTTGCCGTTGCGGCGCATCAGCGGCGGCCCGAGCAGGACGACGAGCAGCAGCAGCAGCGGCACGAAACTGAAGACGAAGAGCTTCTGGGTGCTGGAGTGGAAGAGGTCGGTGCTGGAGACGATGATCACCCCGAGCATCGCCAGGGCAACGAGATTGAGCACGGTCTGCGAGACGAGCGTGCCGAGCAGGACGGGGAAGGTCTCGCGCATGCGGCCGATCCTGCGCGCCAGCGACATCGCTCGCGCTGGCTCGCCGAGACGGGCGGGCAAGGTTGCCGACATCAGCACCCCGATCATCGTCGCCGAGGTGACGTCGCGGCGCCGGACTGGTGCCAGCGGCAGCGCCGCGCGCACGATCCAGTACCAGGAGGCGGCGCGGAAGAAGAGCGAGAGCGCCATCAGCGCGCAGGCCACCAGCACCCAGGTGAAGTCGGAGCGGACGATGCTTTCGACCACGTTATCGACGCCGATCTTCTGCGCCGCCAGGGCGGTGAGGCCGACCCCGGTGAGGCCGGCCGCGGCCAGGCCGATACGGCGGGCGATCTTGCTCTTGCGCTTGGCCGGCTGGGCTGGTGCGGGGTCGAGCGAAGGGAGTCGACGCGGTGGCTCATAAGGCAGGCCGTCAGCAGGTCGTATTCCGGCCCAGTGGGCTGCTCGCTCCAGGGCGCCATTCGGCTCTGGCGCGTCAAGCGCCCGCTCATAGACGCTGGTCACCCGGTCGGCGACCCGCGGCCAGGCGTAACGCTCGGCGCTCTTACGGGCGGCCTCTCCCATGGCCGCCAACCGCTCCGGCTCGTGATAGGCGCGTTGCAGCTCCTCGGCGAGGCGCTGGGGGTCGCCGGGGGGGACGAGCACCCCGTCGACGCCGTCGGTGACGACGTCGCTGTAGCCGGCGATCGCGGAGGCGATCGCCGGCGTGCCGGCGGCAAAGGCCTCGGTCAGGACCATGCCGAAGCTCTCGCCCGAGAGGGAAGGGGCGCAGAGCACGTCGGCCTCGTGCAGGGAACGGTGCAGCGCCTCGCCCGAGACCCGGCCGCGCACGTCGATCCAGCGCATCGTCTCCGGATCGGCGAGGTAGCGCAGCACGTCCTCGCGCTCGGCGCCTATCACGGTGAGGCGGCTGGGCACGTGCTCGACCAGGGCGCCGAAGGCGGCAAGCAGGATCGGCAGTCCCTTACGCTCCTCCGGCCGGCCGACGAAGAGGATTCGCAGCTCCTCGTCGGCTGGCTTTGGGCCGCGTGGGGCGGCGGCGACGTCGACCCCGTTGGGGATCACCTCGTAGTGGCCGCCGTACCAGCGGCGCCCGGTCCAGGCGGCCGCCTCGGAGACGGCGATGCGGGCGGAAAGGCGATTGAACACGCGGCGGGCGCCGGCCGCCGAGGCGATGTAGTTCGGCACTGCCTTGGTTGAGTAGGCATGGAAGGTGCCAACGGCGGGCACGTCGCTGCCCAGCGCTGCGTTCCAGCCAACCAGCGGCACCACCGGCTCGTGGATGTGGACGACGTCGAAGTTGCCCTGGCTGAGCGCACGGCGGGGGGCGATGACGCCACCGGCCGGGAAGGGCGCGAGGTTCGAGATCGCGCCGTTGGAGGGGAAGCCCGCCGTGCGTCCCAGCGGGACCAGGTAATCGGGGACCTCGCGGGACTCGGGGGCGGCATGGTGCAGCGTCCGGCTGAGGCGACCGGGCGGGTCAAAGGGGGCGAGCACACGAACGTGGTGGCCGCGGCCGAGGAACTCCTCGGCAAGTGACTCCACGTGCCGGTTCACGCCTCCCTGGTAGGACCAGGAATATGGCGAGACGAGAGCAATCCGCACGAATCACAAAGGGTAGTTGATTGCCCAGAGGGGATTCGTTGCGTAAGTCACGCGGATCTCCTGGGCGGCGTGCTCCAGGCGTAGGCGGCGAAGACGAGGATGTAAGCAGTGCCGATCTCGAGCAGGAGGGCGCCTGAATCGTTGGCCAAGGTGCCGACCGCTGTGGCGGCGATCGCCCCGATCAAACCCGCGCGCAGAGCCGGAAATGGGCGAAACCGATAATTGAGGCGGTCGCGGCGCAGGAAGGCGAAAACGACAAGTGCGGCGACGAGGGGGAGGAAGAAGAGCACGATCGGCCGGCTGAAGCTGTGGGCTGAGAGCTGTAGGCGTCGCTGGGCGACGTCGGCCAGGTCGCCGAGCCCGCCAGCGTCGAGCACCGAGCGGGTCAGGTGGGCGTTGGCGCCGGAGACGAGGTCGGCGAGGGCGATCAGGGCAAGAACCGCCAGCGGGGCAGCGACTACGAACAGGGCCGTGCGCCGGCTCCGGGCGGCGATCGCGGCAGCCGCGACGGCGCCGCCAACAGGCAGGACGATCGCAGCGCCGACATCGGCGCCGAAGCGACCAGCGGCAAAGACCACGGCGCTCAGCAGACTGATTGCGAGGAAGGCCGCGGCGGCGCGCCGCTCCTTCAGCTGCGGCGAGAAGCCCGAGAGGGCAGCCCCCGTTCCGGCAACGATGAGAACGCCGAGCAGCGCCTCCAGCTCGTTGCCGATCCCGTAGAAGCGAACCCCGAGCCCAGGGTTGGGGCCGAGCAGGGAGAGCGAGGTGAGCGGCGAGCCCGCAATGACGTCAATCGCGTAAGCGAGGACGACGAGGCCCGATGCCACGGCGAGTGCTCGCAAGCCACTGAGCAGGAAGAGCGTCAGCGCCGCCAGCAGCGGCGCCCCGAACAGCACCAGCAGCTGTTCGCTGTCCTGGCTTGGCTCGAGCGCCGCACCCGCAAGCAGGAGCAGCGGCAGGTAGACGACGCTGAGGCCGGCGAGCCGAATCGCAACGCGGCCGACCCGGTCGGAGCTGACCAGTGCAGCCAGGCCAAAGACGACCAGCCAGACCAGCAGGCTGACCCCGATCACCGGCCCGCGCCGCTCTGAGATCACCGCCATCCGCGCGCCAAGCGATTCGATCGCGGCAACGTCGACCGACCCCTCCGACCGGATCGCCTGCCCCGACATCTCGGAAGGAACCGCGATCCCGTAGCGCCCCAGGATCGTCGGCGCGACGTCGGTCGAAAGCACGTATCCGCCCGTCCGCGTGCTGTTCGAGGTCAGATCTCCGTCGAACCCCCGCCCCGCAATCCCAATTGCCAACGCCCCGTTCTTCTCCGGCGGCGCCCGCTCGATCGCGATCAGCAGGTCGTCTCCCCTGAGCTCGCGAGCCAATCCCGCCAGGCCCTTGAGTCCAACCGCCCGAACCTCGCACCGCTGCCCATGCTCAGCCAGCGTCGCCGCCAGCAACCCCGGCACGATCTCCGCCGGCGCCGATTCAGCCCGCTCCATCACTGCGCTCGAGTAGGCAGGGCCACAAATCCCTCCGCCAACGTCTCGCGGAAGCTCAGAGTCATAGAGCGAATCGAACACCCGGTTCCCCTGGCTGACGTCGAGGTATGTCTGCGCAGCCGGAACACTCCCCAGCCCAGCTGACAGCAGCCCTGGGGAAACGCCCCGAACCCTCGCAAGCAGCTTCAGGTCGGTCCCTCGGGGCAGGAGAGCAACCGTCACCTCCGAGTGCAGGGCCCGGGTGGGGGGTGAAGCGTCTTGCACTTTTTCGTCGGGAGAATCTCGGACGGCAGCCCCCGCCTCACCGAAAAAGTTAAGCGGAACCCCCCACCCGGGCCCTGCAACCCAGAGCGCCACGGCCGCTATCGTGACCCCGATGGCCGACCGCACGTTCGCGAAGTTCAGTTTCTTCAAAGTAGATCCCGCCTGGCGACGCCGCGACGCCGACCTGCGAGCGGCAGACAAGCAGGAGTTCCTCGCCGCCTGCGAGGACTTTGCCCTCGATCGCTCGCTGCGTGCCTACTCAACCATAGGAACGCGCGGCGACGTCGACCTGGTCATCCTCTCCCAGAGCCCCAGCCTCGACGACCTGCACACCTTCCACGTCGTGCTCGGCCAGAGCGGCCTGGCGAAGTGGAGCGAGACGCCCTACTCCTTCCTCTCGATGACCAAACGCTCGCCCTACTCGGACGAGCAGGCCCGGCCTGAGATCTGCGTCTCGGAGCGCAAGTACATGTTCCTCTACCCGATGGTCAAGCAGCGCCGCTGGTACGGGCTGCCGCCCGAGGAGCGCGGTCGGATCATGAAAAGCCACATCGAGGTGGGGCGGCGCTACCCCGAGATCACGATCAACACGACCTACTCCTTCGGCCTCGACGACCAGGAGTTCGTGGTCGCCTTCGAGGGTGACGACCCCGGGATGTTCCTCGACCTGGTGCACGAGCTGCGCCCGACCGAGTCAAGCGAGTTCACCGAGCTCGAGACCCCGATCTTCACCTGCGTGGCGCTCTCGCTGCGCAAGGCGCTGGACGCGCTCGACGGCGTGCCCAGTGCCGTGGCCGCGGGAGCATGACGACCGCAGCACTCAGCTACGCGATCGATGAGCACGACCACCTGATCAGGGTCGACGAGGGCTACTACCGCTTTGCCGAGGAGAACGGCTGGCGCGACGCCGGCACCAGCCTCGGCCGCTCGCTCTGGGACTACGTGGCCGGTGGCGAGCTGGTGAAACTGCAGCGGCTGCTGCTTCGCCGCATCCGCGACGAGGTCGGCGACGTCGAGCTGCCCTTTCGCTGCGATGGTCCGGCCGTGCGTCGCGAGATGGAGATCAGGATCGTCGCCCGCCCCGGTGGACGCGTGGTCCTTTTCTCGGCGCGCCTGCGCTCGCAAGAGGAGCGAGAGACTCCCCAGCCGTTGCTCGACCCCGAAGTGCCCAGGAGCGAGGCGACGGTGGAGATGTGCAGCTGGTGTGACCGCTTTGAGGTGGAGGGGGAGTGGGTCGAGGTCGAGGAGGCGGCAAAGCGCTTGCAGCTGTTCAACCGCCCGCAGCTGCCGGCGCTCAATCACGGCATCTGCCCTAGCTGCAACGAGATGTTGCTCGCCGCGTAGGCACCCGACTGGCCGAGTCCCCTATTCTTTCGCGCTCGCATGAGCAAGATCGGAACCGAAGAGACCCCGCTCAGAGTCGCCATCGTCGGCGCCGGCCCGTCCGGCTTCTACGCCGCCGAGCACATCCTCAAAGACGGCGACCTGCATGCTCAGGTCGATCTTTTCGACCGCCTGCCAACCCCGTTCGGGCTCGTCCGCGGCGGCGTTGCCCCGGACCATCCGAAGATCAAGTCGGTAATCCGGGTCTACGAAAAAACCGCAGCCCGCGAGGGTTTCCGCTTCTTCGGCAACGTCAAGGTCGGTCACGACATCGAGGTCGAGGACCTCGAACGGCACTACCACGCGATCGTCTTCACGGTCGGCTGCGAGACCGACCGCCAGCTCGGCATCCCCGGCGAAGAGCTGCCCGGCAGCCATGCTGCCACCGCTTTCGTCGGCTGGTACAACGCCCATCCCGATTACGCCGACGATGAGTTCGACCTCTCCTGCGAGCGGGCCGTCGTGATCGGCAACGGCAACGTGGCGATGGACGTCGCCCGCATGCTGGCCCTGACTGACCACGAGCTGCGCCAGACCGACACCGCCGATCACGCGATCGAGCTGCTCGACCGCAGCCAGATCCGCGAGATCGTCGTGCTCGGTCGCCGCGGGCCCGTCCAGGCAGCCTTCACCAATCCCGAGATCAAGGAGCTGGGGGTGATGGAGGACGCCGACGTGATCGTCGATCCGGCCGACGTCGAGCTGGACGCGGCCAGCGCCGCCTATCTGGAGTCCGACGAGGCCGACAAGACGACGCGGGTCAACGTCGAGACCCTGCGCGAGTTCTCCCAGCGCCAGCCCGGCGGCAAGCAGCAGCGAATCGTGCTGCGCTTTCTCGCTTCCCCGGTGGAAATCAAAGGCGACGGCAAGGTCGAGAAGATCGTCATCGGTCGCAACGAGCTGGTCGAGGAAGGTGGCACGCTGCGGGCTAAGGACTCGGGTGAGCGCGAAGAGCTCGAGTGTGGCCTGATCCTGCGCTCCGTCGGCTACACGGGCGTGCCGATCGAGGGCGTTCCCTTCGACGAGAAGCGCGGACTGATCCTCAACGAGGGCGGTCGAGTGCTCGATTCGCACGACTCGGGCCACAAGGTCGGCCACTACACCGCGGGTTGGATCAAGCGCGGCCCGTCAGGCGTAATCGGGACTAACAAGAAGGATGCACTGGAGACGGTGCAGCACCTCTTTGCCGACGTCGAGTCGCAAACTCTGCTGAGCCCGGAGAGCCCCGATCCAAGCGCGGTCGAGTCGCTGCTGGCGGAGCGCGGCGTGCGTTACGTGAGCTTCGAGGACTGGCAGGCGATTAACCAGGCCGAGGTCGGCCGGGGCGAGCCGCACGGGCGTCCTCGGGTCAAGTTCGTTCGCGTCGAGGAGATGCTCGAGACCCTCGGCGAGCGCATCTCGAGTTAGCCCACAAGCTCGCTCGCGAACCTCCCCGGTTCGCACCACTCAGTAGTTGGCAGCCCATCTGTCTTGTAGACATCTGTCTGCATGCGCCTGCTCTTGTCGGTTCCAGCGAAGGGCGGCCGTATCCAATAGGGTGCGTTCGGCTGACGGCAGTTTGTTTAAACGATTTTTCTTATTCAATAGAGATCAGACGATGCACGCCGACAGCACATCGCTCCCTGCGCCAGTTCGGGCTGGCGGCATGGTCCTCTCGCTCGTAGCTGCCCCGCTCAGCGTTCCCATCCTGCGGGCTCACCTCGATGGGCCGCTGCGCCTTCCTGATCTCCGCGAATGCATTGGCGGCGCGGCCCAGACCACGTTGCGCGGCCAGGTCGGCAATCTGCGCGGCATCGGCGCGCTCGAGCGTCAGGTGCGCAGCGGCATGCCCTACACGGTCGAGAACGAGCTGACCGACGTCGGCAGGGGGGTGTTGGCGGTTGCGGATGTGGTCGAAGGATGGTTGCGGCGGGCTCCCCAGGGGGAGATCCCACTGGGGAGTGAGTCGGCCAAGGGTGCAATCCGCGCTCTAGTTGGTGGCTGGGGCTCAACTGTCTTGCGTGCGCTTGCCGCCCGCCCCCTCTCTCTGACAGAGCTGAGCAGCGTCATCAGCGATCATTCCTACCCTGCGCTCGAGCGTCGCTTGAGCGCCATGCGCGCCGCCCGCCAGCTCGAGTTGAGGCCAAGCAGCGGCAGCCGGGGTTCCAAGCCCTACGGGGTCACTGAGTGGACCCGGCAGGCGGTTGGCCCGCTTGTCGCGGCTGGGCGCTGTGAGTGTCAGCATCTGGCTGAGACCACTCGCCCACTCACGCGCATTGACATCGAGGCCGCCTTCCTGCTCTCGGTACCGCTGGTGGATTTGGACGTAACTCGGTCTGGCTCCTGTCTCCTAGCCGTCGATACGGGTTCAGCAAGATCGACCGAGAGCGTTGATCGCCTGGCCGGAGTTCACGTCGAAGTTGAGACGGGCACGATTGCTGCTTGCAAATCTCGCTTCGAGTCTGATCCCCAGACTTGGGCCTTGGGCTCGGTAAGCGCTTGGGTTGATGCCATCCTCGAGGGTCGCTCCAACCGATTGCGCATTGGCGGCGACCAGGCCAGGCTCGCCGAGGACCTGATCCAGCGTCTCCACGCCTCCCTCCCCACGGCCGACAACTGAACTGTCACAACTCCAATTTGTCGTTGGAAGTACAGGTCAGATTTCCGTCGAACTTGCGCCTAAGCGCGCGCGCGGCGCGATGACTTCCTGAAAAATGCAGGCTAAAGGGGCGTTGAATTGGCCCGTGGGATTACGGTTTAGTGTGAATAATCTGTAGCTCTTGACCGCGAAAACGCAGCCTGTTATTCAATGGGCGCCCGAGGCCACGAAGGGGAGCCAGTCGAAGTGTGCTGGCGCCGACGAACGGACTCGCGGCAGACCTTACTCCCGGTTTGGTTGGAGACCGGGCATATGGCGATCAGCCAATGATCGACCCCCCATCGTCGTCAGCAGGGGGGCGAGCAGCGGGTGCTGGGGCGGAGCCGAATGAGGGCTTCGCCCCTCCCGCCGCACTTTGACAGGACGACGTGGGGATCGCCGGTGGATGTCGCGCCGGGGTCCCCAAGTGAGAGGAGGGACCCCGGCGCTAACCGTAACTCAATACCACTGGGCCAAAACCCAAGTGGCACTTAGAGCATAGAACGCAAATAGCGAAGTTTCCAGCAAGTAGAGACAAAACTCGTCCTACTTTGCGGGCTCCCTGGGTGTTAGTTCGCCGCCTCGCTCGGTGTCGGCGATCAGTTCGTCGGGGACTTCCTCCTCCGGGATAAATCCGGATTTCATGCCGAAATAAACCGCCTGAGGATGGTGGGCGACGATCGCCACCGTCGACTGCTCGGGTGAGACGGCGTAACCATCGGAAAGACTCATGCCGATCGATTCGAGCTCGAGCAGGCGCCAAACCTTCGTGTGCTCCGCTTGGTCGGGGCAGGCGGGATAGCCCCAGGAATAGCGCCGTCCCTGGTCCAGTGCGATGCCGAGCCGGTTGCGGACCTGTGAGTGCAGCCACTCTGCCAGCCCCTCGGCAGCTTGCACGCCGAGCCCGTGGACGTAGAGCTGCTCGGCAAACTCACCTTCGCGCTCGAGCCGTTCGATCCGCTCCGTTACTTCGGCTCCAACCGTCACACCCTGCAGGGCAACGACGTCTCGTTCGCCGGAGTCGAGTGGGCGAAAGAAGTCGGCGAGGCAGATGCGGTCGTGCTTGGGTTGGCGTGGAAAGACCAGCCGCTCGAGCTCGCGCTCCGGGTCATCGGCAGCGAAGACCACCAGCTCGTTGCCGTCGGCGTTGCAGGGGAAGTAACCGAGCCGGGCGCGGGGTCGGAGGTAGTCCTGCTCGCGCCACATGCGCTCGAGCCGCGGCGCGAAACCCTCCTCCTCGGCGCTGCCCTCGACCAGCTCGCGCCAGGCCTCTCCCTTGACTCCGCGCCCGCCCCAGTGCAGCTTGAAAAGCACGTGGCGGTCGAGGTAGGGATAGACCTCGTCGAGATCGATGTCTATCTCGCGAACGCCAAGGAAGGGCGGCTCGGGGATCTGCACGTCGGTGCGCGCCGTCGAGCGTACGCTTGAATCGGTGGTCGGTGGTCCATCGTCGATCACGGCGGGCTTCTCGCGCAGCTCTTGTGCCTCCGCCCGGATCCGCTCGACCAAGGCGTCTCGGGCCGGCTGATCAACCAGGGCGTCCATCGTGTCGAGCCCCTGGAAGGCGTCCTTGCAGTAGAAGACCCCGGGCTCGTAGACCTCGTCGGACTCTTTCCCCCGTGGGTAGAGGGTGCGGCGGCCGAAGTCGCGGTTGATCGCGGCGCCGCCGATCAGCACCGGGAACTCGAGTCCTCGTTGGTGCAGCTCCTGCACGCAGATCGGCATCTGCTTGGAGGTGGAGACGAGCAGGGCGGAGAGCCCGATCGCATCCGCCTCGTTCTCGACCGCGGCCTCGATGATCGTCTCGACCGGGACCTGCTTGCCGAGGTCGATCACGGTGTAGCCGTTGTTGGTCAGGATCGTGTTGACCAGGGACTTGCCGATGTCGTGCACGTCGCCGAAGACGGTTGCGATCACCACCTTGCCCTTGGTGTGACCGTCGATCCGGTCGAGGTAGTTCTCGAGCTGGGCGACGGCGCGCTTCATCACTTCGGCCGATTGCAGGACGAAGGGCAGGATCAGTTCACCGGCGCCGAACTTGTCGCCGACCTCCTTCATCGCCGGCAGCAGCACCTTGTTGAGGGTGGGGACGGCGCCGATCTTCTCGACCGAGCGGTCGATCCAGTCCTCGACCCCATCCTTCTTGCGGCGCAGGATGTGCCAGTGCAGTGCCTGCTCGGGCTCCATTCCCTCGGTGGGATCGGCAGCTTCCTCCTCCGCCTCCTCGCCCTTTGACTCAAAGTGGGAGATGAACCGCTCCAGCGCGTCGTCGCGGCGGTTGAAGACCAGGTCGTCGGTGAGCTCGCGCTCCTCCTCGGAGATCTCCGAGTAGGGCGTGATGTGATTGGGGTTGACCATTGCCAGGTCGAGCCCCGCCTCGACGCAGTGGTGGAGGAAGACCGAGTTGAGCACCGCGCGCGGCCGCGGCGAGACGCCGAAGGAGACGTTGGAGACGCCGAGCGAGGTCTTCACCCCCGGGATCTCGGCCTTGATCCGGCGGATCCCCTCGATCGTCTCCACCGCCGACGGTCGCCACTCCTCGTCGCCGGTGGTCAGGGTGAAGGTGAGCGCGTCGAAGATCAGCGCCTCGGGCTCGAGGCCGTGCTCGTCGCAGGCGATATCGCGCAGTCGTTTGGCGATCTCGACCTTGCGCTCTGCCGTCTTCGCCATCCCGACCTCGTCGATCGTCAGCGCGATCAGGGCGGCGCCGTGCGCCTTTGCCAGTGGCGCCACCACATCCGCCTTGTCGCGGCCGGCCTCGAGGTTGATCGAGTTGACGATCGCCCGTCCCGGGATCTGCTCGAGCGCGGCCTTGATCACCTCCGGTTCGGTCGAGTCGACCTGAACCGGCGAGGGCTGCGTCAGCGAGATCCGCTTGACCACCGCAGCCATCTGCTCGTCCTCGTCCTGGCGCTCGGTCAGGGCGACGCAGACGTCGAGCACGTGGGCGCCGCCTTCGACCTGGTCTTCGGCGACCTGGACGAGGCCGTCGTAGTCGTCGGCGAGCAGCAGCTCCTTCGCCTTGCGCGATCCCTGCGAGTTGACCCGCTCGCCGACCAGCGTCGGCCGCGGCTCCTGGACCAGGGGCGTGGAGGTCATCATCGAGGAGACCTCGATCTCGCCGGGGGCGGGGCGCGGGCCCGGCGCCTTGCCGTCGACTCGCTCGCGGATAGCGGCGATGTGCTCCGGCGTCGTCCCGCAGCAGCCGCCGACGATGCCGACGCCGTAGCGCTCGACGAACTCACCAAGGGTTGCGGCAAGCGGCCCGGGCTCTTCGGGGAAGATCGTCTCGCCGTCGGGCCCCTGCAGGGGCAGGCCGGCGTTGGGGATGCAGTGAACCGGAAGCGGGCTGTGCTCGCCGAGGAAGCGGATCGCGTCGCGCATGTCCTCGGGCCCGGTCGAGCAGTTGAGCCCGATCACGTCGACGTCGAGCGCCCGCAGCGTCGTCAGCACCGCCTGGATGTCGGTGCCGAGCAGCATCTTGCCCCCGTTCGGCAGCAACGAGACGCTGGTCTGGATCGGCAGCGTGCGCCCAGTTGCCTTGAACGCCTCGCGCGCCCCGAAGATCGCAGCCTTGACCTCGAGGATGTCCTGCGCCGTCTCGATGATGATCAGGTCGGCACCGCCTTCGACCAGCCCCCGCGCCTGCTCCTCGAAGACCTCCACGAGCTTGCCGAAGCTGATGTTGCCGAGGGTGGGGTCGGTCGAGGCGGGCAGGAACCCGGTCGGGCCGATCGAGCCGGCAACGAAGCGGTCGTCCCCCGCGGCCTTGCGGGCGATTTCGGCAGCCTTGACGTTGATCTCAAGCGTGTGCTCACCAAGCCCCCACTCTTCGAGCTTTAGCCGCGACCCCTGGAAGCTGTCGGTCTCGACAACCTCGGCTCCCGCTTCCAGCATCGAGGTATGCACGCCCTCGATCACGTCGGGCCTGTTGAGCACCAGTGCCTCATGGCACTTACCCGCGAGCCCGCCGTAGTCCTCCTGGGTTAGCTCGAACTGCTCCAGCGTCGCGCCCATGCCGCCGTCGAATACGACGACGCGCTCCTTGGTCGCGGCTATGAAATCTCGCTCGGACATGAACATAGGAGGGTAAGGGGTCGGGCGCCCTCCCCCGGAGACCGTCGCGCAGCAGGTCGCCTGACTGATTTCAGGCGTGGGGCCGGGAGCCTCCGGGGGAGGGCGCCCGACCCCTTGCTCAGGCTAAGTTCAGGTCAGCCGCGCAGGCCGAGGCGGCGCTTCAGATCGCGAGCGTTGAACGCTGTGAGAACCCGGTTCACCAGCCCGCGGCGTCCCTTTGTGTAGGGGTACCAGGACGGTTCGTTCTTGCCTCCAAAGCGGGTGACGACTATTGACTCGGGGCGGCAGTACTTCTTGATCCCGTAGTCGCCGTGGCGGAAGCCGATGCCGGATTGCTTCCAGCCGCCCATAGGCACGCCCATTGCCAGCATGTTGGTGATCACGTCGTTGACGTTGACGGAGCCGGCCTCGATGCGGTGGGCGAGCTTCTCCGCCCGGTTCTTCTCGCCGAAAATCGAGGCGGCGAGGCCGTAGCGGCTGTCGTTGGCCAAGCGCACGGCCTCCTCTGAGTCGCGCACTTTCATCACGCCGACAACCGGGCCAAACGTCTCGTCGCGCATGACTTTCATCGAGTGGTCGACGTCGACTAGCACCGTGGGCTCGAAGTAGTCACCCGGCCCGCTGCCTTTCTTGCCTCCAGTCAGAGCACGGGCGCCGCTGGCGAGAGCGTCGTTCACCTGCTCTTCGACGATCGTTGACTGGTTGGGCGAGGTCATCGCGCCGACGTCCTTCGCGGGCTTGCGGCCGTCGGTGCCCTGGCGCAGGCCATCGACCTTCTTGGTCAGCTTGGCGACGAACTCGTCGTAGACCGGCTCCTCGACGTAGATTCGCTCGACCGAGAGGCAAACCTGACCGGCGTTGTACATCCCGCCCCAGGCGGCGGCGTTGGCGGCGCGATCGACGTCGGCATCGGCAAGGACGATCATCGGGTCCTTGCCGCCAAGCTCGAGGCTGACGGGGGTCAGGGTCTCCGCTGCCCGCGCCATGACCTTGCGTCCGGTCCGGTCTGAGCCGGTGAACTGAACGCAGTCAACCTCGTCGACCAGTGAGCTGCCGGCCTCGCCGGTGCCAAGCACGCAATCGAAGACGTCGGGAGCACCGATCTCCTGCTTCCAGGCATCGATTATCTGAACCAGGCTCAGCGGAGTGAACTCCGAGGGCTTGACCACAACCGCGGCACCCGCCTGCAGGGCGGGAATCGAGTCCCCCAGCCCCATCGCGAGGGGAAAGTTCCAGGGGCTGATCACGCCGACGACGGGATGTGGCCGGTACCGGATCGTCAGTTTCTTCGAGGCGATCAGCGGCGAGTGGGGACGGACGGCTTCGTCGCCGATGAACTTGGCTGCGTTGCTGCCGTAGAAGTTGATCAGGTCGGTGACGTAGAAGAGCTCGGCCGCGATGTCGCCGCGCACCTTGCCGGTTTCAGCCTGCACGGTGTCGGAGATCTCCTCGACGTTGTCGAGGATCCAGTCGCGGAGCTTGCCGAGCCAGTGGTAGCGGCCCTCGATTCCGATTGCCTCCCACTCGGCCTGGTTGGCGCGGACGCGGGCTACCGTCGCGGCGATCGTCTGCGGCGTGTCGACTGCGATCGAGCCGACGGTTTGGCCGTTTGCCGGGTTGAGGACCTCGATGCTCGCGGCGGGTGGTGAACCGTTGCCCCCGTTTGAACCGTTGATCGCCGTCGTGCTCGTCTCGACCGTTCCGCTCTCCACCGTTGCTCCCTCCTCGACCCTTTGGCTGGTCAGCCAACTGTAACCGCTATTTGCTCACCAGCCTGAAAACAGGCCCTTGCTGGGAGCAGACGTAGAGACGCCCACGGCTGTCTTCGCCGAACGAGGTGGGGGAGCTGACGGTGAGGCCGGTCCTGCGATCGTCGCTCGCCCGCCGCAGGTGGGGGACGAGGCTGCGCAGCACGCCGGAGCAGTAGTCGGCGTAGAGGTAGCGGCTGCGCAATGAGGGGGGACCGCCGGGGCCGACCAGGTAGCCGCCGATGATCGTGCAGGTGCCGCCGTCGCGGCCCCGGTCGTAGGCCATGATCGGCTTGACCGTGTCGCCGGGGTCCGGGGTGTCGCCGTCTTCTTCTTCGTAGGGTCGGTAGCCCTCGAAGGCATCCCAACCGAAATTGGCGCCGCTGGCGGCGGCGACGGTGGTGTAGTCGAGCTCCTCGAAGCGATTCTGGCCGACGTCGCCGATCGCGATTCGCGGTTGCCCGGCGCTTGTCGTGTCGAAGGAGAAGCGGAAGGGGTTGCGCAGGCCGTAGGAGTAGATCTCGTCCCGTCCCGGCTTGCCGACGAAGGGATTGTCGGCCGGGACCGAGTAGGGCCGGCCGCCACTTGGCCGCGGGTCGATGCGGAGCAGCTTGCCGAGCAGGCTCTCCTTGTTCTGGGCGTTGTTGGGAGGGTCGCCACCGGCTCCACCGTCGCCGGTGCCGAAGTAGAGGAGATCGCCGAGGAACTGCAGCTGGCCGCCGTTGTGGTTGGCGTTGAGCGAGTGGGGGATCTCGATCACCGGACGGCGGCTGCTGCGACTTGCTCGAGTCGCACTCGCACGCTTCAGCTCGTCGACGCGGATGTCGCCGGCGTTGTCCGTGTAATAGGCGTAGAAGCGGCCGCTCTGTCGGTAGTCCGGCGGAAAGGCGATCGAGAGCAGCCCGCGCTCGCCGCCGTCGCCGACCAGGCCCCTGATGTCGAGGAAGGGGCGAGAGAGCTTGTGACCGTCGCTCAGCACGGCGACCCTTCCCGGCTGTTCGACGACGAAGAGCAAACGCGGATAGCCGGGTGCGCTCGCTACATAGGTCGGACTTTCGAAGTTGCCGATGCGCTTCAGCCCGAGGCCCGCGCGCTGTGCAGTGGCCTGTCCGGTTGACTGCTCAGTCGGGTGCTGCTTCGCCGTGCCGCAGGCTGGCAGTGCAACTAGGGCGAGCGCCGAGAGGAGGACGCTCGAAATGGCTCGTTGCCTCACAAGACTCACGCTACCCGGCAACGCCTATTTCTTTTCGACGACTTCTCCGCTGTCGGTCACTTCGGTGTTGCGCTCGGCCGAGCTGATTTTCACCGAGATGGAGCCCCCCGGGGCGACTCCGCCGCCGGTCTCGGCTTTGGTTTTGTCGCTGAGCCCGGCCTCGATTCCGTAGACCAGCGTGTAGTTACCGGCCCTGACCGCGCTCAGCTTCCAGATCACGTTTGCAGTCGCGTCCTTCTTCAGCGCGCCGAAGTCAAATGTCTTTGGGTTTGACGTGGCGGCACCACCGTTCGCCGAGGAGCCGGCGAACTTCGGGTAATGCTCGGCGAGCACCCAGATCGGCCTGTCGGGCTGGGCAAGTTCGGGCTGAGGATCGTGGATCCCAAACGGCAGGGTGGACCCCTCGCCCTCCTCGCCCTTGATCGAGACGTTCACGGTCAGGGCGGGAATGGTCTTGTCGCCCGTGTTGCGGACGCCAAGTTTGAGCAGGTAGGTCTGGCCCAGTTGCTGCTTGGTCGGGAAGCTGGCGTCGGTCACCTGGACTCGATAGGTGCCTTCGGCCTCGTTCGCGTCCGAGGACGGTTCGTCGCCGCAGGCGGCGATCGAGAGAGCGATGACCATGGCCAGGACAGCGACAACCGCGCCACGGTGGCGCTGACGCGAGACCTCTGTTGCGTGCCCCCCCAAAGCGGTCGGAACATACCATGGGGTTTCGCCTGCTCCGAAGCGGGTTAGCCCGAACTCAACAGAGCCCGCTGGCGCATCGCATAGACTCGCCTCAGGAGGAGGATGATGGTCGGATCCGCGGTCAACAGGGCATTCTTGCCCGCCAAGTCGCTGTTCGAACAAGTCGGGGACATGATGATCCTCACTGCGCGCACGCTCGTGTCCGCGGTGAAGCCTCCCTATCCCTACGGCGAGGAGTTCATCGGCCAGTTTCTCTTCGCCCTGCAGCTCTGCTGGTTCCCGCTGCTGATCTCGACCGTGGCCTTCGGTTTCGGCGCCCCGGGCCTGCAGGCTTCTAACTTCCTCTCGCTCTTCGGCGCCCTCGATCGGCTCGGCGGCTTCTTCGTCCTAGCCTCTATCCGCGAGTTTGCTCCCTTCGTCACCGCGGTCGTCGTCGCCGGCGTCGCCGGCACCGCGATCACCGCCGACCTCGGCGCCCGCAAGATTCGCGAGGAGCTCGACGCCCTGCAGGTGCTCGGCGTCGACCCGATCAAGAACCTGGTCGTGCCGCGCTTCCTGGCGCTGATGCTGATCACCGGCCTGCTCGACATCTACGCCCTGGTCTTCGGCATCACCGGCGGCATCGGCGCCGAGCTGCTCTACCACCAGTCGCTCGGCGGCTTCTTCGCCACGCTCTTCTCCAACGCCTCGGTCACCGACCTCTGGGGCTCGGTGATCAAGTGCACTCTCTTCGGCGCGATCATTGCCGTGGTCTGCTCATACAAGGGGATGACTGCGTCCGGAGGCGCCGCCGGCGTCGGCCGCGCCGTCAACCAGGCGGTGGTGATCGCCTTCATGGGTGTCTTCGCCTTCAACTACGCCTTCACCCAGACCCTGCTCGCCACCAACCCGGAGCTGCAGACGATCCGATGAACGCCTGGCTCGAGGTCCCGCGCGGCTGGCTCGACTCCTTCGGCGAGATCGCCCGCTTCGGCTCGCGCATCGCCGGTCTCGTCTACAGCGGTCGCGTCCTGCGCTTCTTCGGCGAGAGCCTGCGCCAGGCCGGGATCCTGGTCCTCGGCTCGGCGCTGATCATCTGGGGCCTCGTCTTCATCCTCGGCCTGCAGTGCGGGATCGAGGGTGCCTACCTGCTGCGTGCCCAGGGCGCGCCCGCCTACGCCGGCGTCTTCTCGGCTTGGTGTGACCTGCGCGAGATCATGCCCTACGCCTTCGGCTACATGCTGGCGGCCAAGGTCGGCACCGGCATCGTCGCCGAGCTCGGCGCAATGCGGATCTCCGACGAGATCGACGCGCTCGAGGTGATGGGCGTACCTCCCGTCACCTTCCTCTGCGCGACCCGCCTGCTCGCCGCCTGGATCGCCTTCCCCTTCATGTACCTCTGCGGGATCGGGATCATGTACTTCGCCAGCTACCTGGCGGTCGTCCAGCAGATTGGCGACGTCTCCTCGGGTGGCTATCTGCTGATCTTCTGGATGTTCCAGAACCCGCCAGATCTGTTCTTCAGCTTGATCAAGGGCATGTTCATGGCCACCGCCATAGTCATGGTCGGTTGCTATTACGGCTACACGGCGTCGGGCGGCCCGGTCGGGGTCGGCACCGCCACCGCGAAGTCGATGGTCCTCAATATCGTCTTGGTTCACATCATCGGGATGCTTGGCACCCTTGTCTTCTGGGGAGCCAACCCGCGGGCACCGATAGGAGGCTGACTAGGCTATGAGCATGGACGACCCGACCCGACCCGACGACGCCGAGTTCGAGGCAGAGGCGGAAACGACCGCCGAGGCGGCAGAGCCGGTTGCGCCCGCGCCCCCGAACGGCGACCCCTACGTCAGCGAGGACGGCCTGACCATGGGGCGTGACTTCGTCATCCCCGGCGTCGACCCGAGCGAGTCGGACCCCTACCGCTTCCACACCGGCCGCAAGCGCGACCACGGCGGCGAGGACGCGATCGAGATCATCGACCTGGTCAAGCAGTTCGGCCGCGCCCGCATCCTCAACGGCCTCAACCTCGGCCTGCCCGAGGACCAGATCTCGATGGTGCTCGGTCCGTCGGGCACGGGCAAGAGCGTGCTGATCAAGCACATCGTCGGCCTGCTCTATCCCGATTCGGGTGACGTGCTCGTGCACGGCGAGTCGATCCCCAACATGACCGACGACGAACTCTTCGAGGTGCGCAAGAAGTTCGGCCTGCTCTTCCAGGACGGCGCCCTCTTCGGTTCGATGAACATCTACGACAACACCGCCTTCCCGCTGCGCCAGCACACCGACAAGAGCGAGGAAGAGATCGGCGAGATCTGCAACCGCCGGCTCAAGGAGGTCGGGCTCAGCGAGGCGATCTACAAGATGCCGAACGAGCTCTCCGGCGGTATGCGCAAGCGCGCCGGCTTCGCCCGGGCCCTGGTGCTGGAACCGGCGATCGTGATGTTCGACGAGCCCGATTCAGGTCTCGATCCGGTGCGCACGGCACTGCTCTGCGAGCTCGTCCGCGAGGTGCACGAGGAGAACGGCGGCTGCTACCTCGTGATCAGCCACGACCTCAACACCGCCCGGCGTGTCTCCGATTTCATCGCCGTGCTCTGGAACGGCAAGATCGTCGAGTCGGGTCCGAAGGAGGAGTTGTTCGACTCCGAAAACCGCTTCGTTAGTCAGTTCCTCAACGCGGACGTCACCGGCCCGCTCTCGATGGATTGAGCTCGATCGCGGCGTGGGCTGTCCGCCACGCGCGGGCGGTCCTTGCGGTCTCGGCGGTACTCGCGATCGCGGCGGCGTTTGCCGCGACCCAGCTTTCCACCGACGCCGGCACCGACACCCTCCTCGACCGCGACAGCGAGAGCTATCGCGCCACCGAACGGGTGCGTGAAGTCTTCGGCGAAGAACCGGTGGTCGTGGTTGCCGAGGGCGACCTGCAGGAACTGATCCTCACGCCCAACCTCGGTCGCTTGCTGCGGCTCGAGGGCTGTCTCTCGGGCAAGGTGCCGAAAGGCGCCAAGCCGATTCCCGGGCCCTGCGCCGAGCTGGCGCAGCTGCACCCGGTGCAGTTCCTCGCCGGGCCCGGCACCTTCCTCAACGAGGCGGTGATCCAGATCGACCGCCAGCTGCAGCGGCTCGCTGCCAGCGTGCCGCCCGCCCAGTTGCGTGAATTCCTGCTCCAGGTAGCTGCTCGCTACGGCATCACCAGCGTGCCCAGCATCAGCAACCCGGATTTCCTCGCCTCGGTTGTCTTTGACCTGCGCCGTGGTCGCGGCACGCCGAAGGCGCGCTTGGCCTACCTCTTTCCCAACAACCACTCGACCCAGATCGTTCTGCGCCTGCGGCCCGATCTCAGTGATGGCGAACGCACTCGCGCGTTGGAGCTGATCCGGGAAGCGGTTGACGACACGACCCCGCGTCAGGCCTGTACCTACAAGGGGCAGCCGGAGGCCTGCTTCGGCTTGCACGGAGCCGGCACCTACACCGTCAGCGGCGCACCGATCGTGATCGAAGGGATCACGGGGGCGCTGAAGCGGGCGCTGCTGATCCTCTTCGCCGTCGCGATCCTGGTCATGGGGCTGACGCTGCTGCTGGTCTTCCGCTCACGCTGGCGTCTGCTGCCGCTGGCGATCGCGTTGGCGACGGTGGCGCTGGTCTTCGGTCTGCTCGATCTCGTCGGCGGCTCGCTGACGATCGCCTCGATCGCGACGATGCCGATCCTGATCGGGCTGGTCGTTGACTACGCGATTCAGTTGCAGGCGCGCTATGACGAGGCATTCGTTGCCGGCGTCAGCCCGACGGATGCGGCCCGTACCGCAGCTGGCCGGGCCGGGCCGACAATCGCCACCGCTTGCCTGGCGACGGCGGCGGGCTTTCTGGCTCTCCTGTTGTCGCCGATTCCGATGGTCCAGGACTTCGGCCTCCTGCTCGTCGTCGGGATCGCGATCGGCTTGGGTCTCGCGCTCACGGTTGGCTTTGCGGCTCTCGGCCTTCGACCTCGGATGGAAGCAGGGGGTGCCCCTCCGCTTGCTGGGTTTTTCGCCACAGCGTTTCCGGCACTAGTGGAGTGGGCAGGGCGAAAAAGAGGACGCCGCGCGCATCCGGGGCACCCCCTGCCCCCATCTGAGCGCATCCTGGGACTCGCCCTCGGTCATCCGCGGCGGGTGTTGGCGATTGGCGGAGCGCTGGCGGTGCTGGGCTGGGGGCTTGGCACCCAGATCGAGACCGTGTCCGATATCCGCTCGCTGGCGCCGCAGGGGTTGCGGGAGATCGAGGATTTGGATCAGGTGCAGGAGGCGACGGGGGTGTCGGGGCAGTTGCAGGTTGGTGTTGAAGCTGAGGATCTCTCGGATCCGGCGACTATTCGGTGGATGGCGGACTTCAAGCAGCGGGTGCTGCGGGAGAACGGGTTTACGGAGCCGCGGCCGAGCTGTCTGGAGGCGGAAATCTGCCCTGGGCCGGCGCTCTCGGACTTCCTCGTCAGCGGTAAGGGGGAGGAGCAGCTGAGCCAGCGCGACGTTCGCGCGACGTTGCGGGAACTGCCTGCTTACTCGCTCGCGCAGCTGGCGCCGGTCGATCCGCAGACCGGGTTGCCGGGACACTTGGCCCTGCTGAGCTTCGGCATTCGGTCGCAGTCGCTGGAGCGACAGCAGGCGCTGATCGAGCGGGTGCGTTCGGAGGTGGGGGAGTCCGGCTCACCGGGTGGGCCGCCGGCGGGAGTGAAGGTGCGCTTTGCCGGGCTGCCGGTGATCGCCGCCGCCGCGGCCGCTGACCTCTCGAGCAGCCGTTACTGGCTGACGCTGGCCGGGCTCGTCGCGGTGGCCTTGGTGTTGCTCCTCGCTTACCGCTCGTGGCGCCGGGCGCTGATACCGCTGATTCCGGTGCTGCTCGCTACCGGCTGGTCCTCGTTGGTCCTCTGGCTCAGCCAGATCCCGCTCAACCCGATGTCGGCGGCGCTGGGGGCGCTGACGATCGCGATCGCAACCGAGTTCAGCGTCATCCTCTCGGCTCGATTCCGCGAGGAGCGGGGCGGGGGCTCGGACGTCGCCGAGGCGATCCGGGCCGCTTACGCCCGCACCGGCCCCGCCGTTTTCGCCTCAGCGGTGACGGTCATCGCCGGCTTTGCCGTCCTGATCGTCAGTGATGTCGGCATGTTGCGGGACTTTGGCTTCGTCACCGTGATCGACCTCGCTGTGGCGCTGCTCGGCGTAATGATTGCCTTGCCCGCCGCGCTCGTCTGGCTGGAGCAGCGGTGAGGGATCGTTACTCGCTCGTCGTCGGCTTGATCTTTGCCGCCGTGATCTTGATCGCGGTGATCAACACGCTGGGGGACAAGGACGAAGGCATCCTCGGGCTCGACAAGCTGGAGAGCCGCTGGGCTCTGCCCGAGTTCGCCGTCCCCCGCGCCAACGGGTCGCTTGAAGGGGATGCGAACCTTGCCCAGGACGATTGCGAAACCTCTCAGACGCCCTGCCCCAAGTCCGCGCAGCGCGAGCCCGCCTGCCGGATCTCGACCCCCGGCGCGCTGCGCGTCTGTGATTACTTCGCGCGACCGCTGGTGATCTCGTTCTGGTTCTCGCGCGGCGGTAGCAACTGCAGCGAACAGCAGGAGGTGGTTGATCAGGTCTATCGGCGTTACCGTGGGCGGGTGAACTTCTTCTCCCTCGATATTCGCGACGATCGCGACACCGTCCGTGAGCTGATCGATCGCAACGGCTGGGAGATGCCAGTCGGCTATGACCATGATGGGGCGGTCGCCGGCCTCTACAGGGTGGGTGGCTGCCCGACCTTCGCCTACGTGTACCCCGGTGGCACCCTGTGGGACGCGACGGTTGGTGAGTTGACCGCACGTCAGCTGGAAGCCCGCAGCGACGATCTCTTGCGGGCCACCCGCGAGGCGGAGGTCGGCTGAGTGGCTCAGTCGGGGGCCGCCGGGTCTGATCTTGGTTGGGAGCCGGCCCCTAAGCAGGGTTGGGTAGCACCCCGGATTGCCGCTGAGTTTCCCGGCCTGGGCATCGCCTGGGTCGAGCTCGATGGCAAGCAGTCGCGCAGCCCCGAGCCGGTGCGGCGTCGCCTGCGCGACCTCTCCGATCGCTTCTATGGCTCGCACGCGATTCATCTGCGCGAGCGACCGATTCCCTGGGCCTACCGTGTCTTCTTCCGTCAGATCGGTCTCGACCCCGATCAAACCCGCACTCCGATCGAGCAGCTTGCGCTCGATCGCCTGCACGACGGCGCCTTTGTCAGCCACGGCCTGCCCGTCGATGCGCTCACGATTGCCACGATTGAGACCGGCGTCGCCCTGCGTGTCTTCGACATGTCTCGGATTCAGGGCGAGCTCTGCATTCGTGACTCGGCACCCGGTGAGTCGCTGCCGGGCAAGCCGGCCAAGCTGGCCCAGGGCACGCTGACGATCGCCGATGGTCGAGTGCCGCTGGCCTTGCTCTTCGGCGGGCCGGCGAGTGACCGTGAGATCGATACGGATGCGAATCGCATCGCGATCGTCGCGGTGCAGGTGAAGGGCGTACCGCAGGCAGCGGTCGATGAGGCGCTCTGGATCGCCAGCGCGGCGATCCAGGCCTGATCGTGCGTTTTCGCATTCCTTAACCGGTTAATCGTTTTCGGCGGCGGCAGGGTGATTTACACTCGATTTGGGTCTTATGCCGGGTCTACTCGATCGAGACACGCTGACGACGCTTCGAGTGGGAGGCGACGAGCGCCTCGCGCGTGCGGAGCTGCGCCGCCAGATCGGCCGCCTCGAGCACGAGCTTTCCCGCCTCTGCGCCGAGGCCTTTCCCCGACTCCCCTTGAACACCGCGATTCCCGCCGGCTTTGCGGAACCGCGGATTGCGGGGCTCGAGGAGCTCGAGCGAGTTCGCGATGCGCTTTCCGATCGCGTTGGCCAGGCGCGTCACGCCTTGCGCGAACAGGACGAGCTGGAGACCCGTAATCGCGATCTGCTCGAGCAGATGCTGACGGCGCCCGCTGATCACAAGTGGGTGCGGATCTCGCGCGCCGATGTCGGTGAGCCCGGCTGTGGCCATTGGCACTCGAGGCCGCGCCTCGGGCCGCTGGGGATGCTGATGGGCTGGTGGCGCGTCAAGGTCTCCTCCGGATGTCCGTTATCCGGACGGCTTGCGGCCGTTGAGCGATAAACCGGGCGCAGAGGAGCGACCGCCGGCGCCCTGGGGCAATTTTCCGCTGGCCGAGCTGACCGTGCTCGCCGGCATCGTGATGCTGGTGATCGGCCTCATCGGCGCCAACCCGACCGCGATCGGCGTCGGCGTCGTCTTGGCCGGGCTGGGTGGCCTGGAGGTCTCCGTGCGCGAGCACTTCGCCGGCTACCGCTCGCACACGACTCTGCTGGCCGGCACGGTCTTCGTCCTCGTCACCGGCGGTCTCTTCTACCTCGGCAACCTGATCCTGGCGGTCTGCCTGGCGGTCGGCGCAGTTGCCTTCCTCGCTGCTTTCCTGGCCCTGAGGCGCGCCTTTCAGCGCGCCTCAGGCGGACTTTCTTTCAAGGTTGGCCGCTTGGGCGGCGGCTGACCCGGCTCGTCAGACCAGAATCTCCTCGCGTGAGCCCAGTTCGGCGGAGAGCAGGCTGCGCTGGCGCGAGGTGAGCGTGCCGAGCTTCTTGTTCTCGTTGAGCGCGAGCCCGATCAGGAACTTGCGGGCGCGGGTGCGACCCCAGCGGCGTTGGCTGGTCAGCAGCTCGGCCAGGGTCATGCTCTCGGTCTCCCAGGGGCAGTCCCGCACAACGTCTGCCGCGTCGACATCACCTCGTGCGATTGAGCGCTTCAGCTCTGCCCTCGCAAGTCGTACTCGGTTGGCGCGTGCGAGCGCCTGCATGTGTTGCGGGGCCTGAATTACGGAAGCGGTCGTCTGAGCAGGGGCGATTGAAGCAGCGTCCACTGGGACTCCTCCCTTCGGGGTCATTGACTGGTAGCTCTGCGCACCGAACCGGAGGGGCGAACCTCGGCCTGGCTGAGTTGAGTGCTCCACCATTCGCGTCCCTGCCCCGGGATGCGATCGGCGCGTGGCCAAGCTATGGCTTCTGGGTGGCGAGCGTCAACCCCGTCGGATGGAAAGTCGCCCCAGGCCTGTCGCTAAGAGCACCTTTTTCGTGACCACCCCGGGCCTACCCGGTTTCAGCCAGGCCCGAAACTACCCCGAGCGGGGTAGTTCGGGAAAGTCTTCGATCACTCTGGCAATCGTTCCCAATGCGCCGTCGAGGTGCTCGCGCTCGTGGGTCGCCATCAAGCTGGTGCGCAGCAGGGCGCCGCCGGGAGGGACGGCCGGGTGAATCGCGACATTGGTGTAGACCCCGGCGTCGAAGAGCGCCTTCCAGAGCAGAACCGCCTGCCAGTCGTCGCCGACGATGACCGGCACCACCGGCGTCGTCGCCACGGTTCCGTCGGGCAGCGTTCCCGGCTCGATCACCTTCAGGCCCAGGTGGCGCAGGCCCTCACGCAGGTACTCGGCGTTGGCGAGCAGTCTCTCGAAGAGCTTGGGCCCGTCGCTGCGAATCACCCGCAGCGCCTCCAGGGCGGCGCCGACCGCTGCCGGCACCGCCGAAGCACTGAAGACGAAGGAGCGCGAGGAGATGCGCAGGTACTCGATCACGTCGGCCGGGCCGGCGACGAAACCGCCGCAGGAGGCGAGGCTCTTGGAGAAGGTCCCCATGCGCAGATCGACCTCGTCCTCGAGCCCGAAGAGCTCGCAGGCACCGGCGCCGCGGGCGCCGAGGACACCGGCGCCGTGCGCCTCGTCGACCATCAGCCGCGCCCCGTAGCCCTTGCAGAGCTCGACGATGCGGGGCAGGTCGCAGACGTCGCCCTCCATCGAGAAGACGCCGTCGACGACGACCAGCACGCCGCCACCGTCCTCCGCGGCGCGCTGCAGCATCTTCTCCAGCTTGTCCATGCGGTTGTGGCGGAAGGGCCGCAGCTTGGCGCCGGAGAGGCGGCAGCCATCGAGGATCGAGGCGTGATCACCGGAGTCGACGATCACCGTGTCGCCCGGCTCGAGGATCGTGCCGATCGTGCCCAGGTTCGACTGGTAGCCAGTCGAGAAGACGATCGCGTCCTCAGCCCGCATCCACTCGGCCAGCTCGCTCTCCAGGGCCACGTGCAGCGGCGTCGTGCCGTTGAGCAGGCGCGAGCCGGTGACGCCGGTGCCGTAGGTCTCCAGCGCATCGCGCGCCGCCTGCTTGACCCGCTCATCGCCGGTCAGCCCGAGGTAGTTGTTGGAGCCGAGCATGATCGTCTCGCGGCCCTCCATCTCGACCACCGGGCCGGCCTGCGAGGTGAGCAGGCGGAAGTAGGGGAGGAGGTCGTGCTGCTTGGCCGCTTCCAGCTGCTCGAGGCGGTCGTGGTTGCGCGCCTTCTCGAAAACGTCGACGGGGACCTTCGCTGTCTCGCTCATGGCCAGAGTGTAGGTTCAGGGCCCCGTGGCAAGCGTGTCAATTCGGCCGGTCCGCAGCAAGCGCGAGCTGAAGCGCTTCGTCAAGGTGCCCTTCCGTTTGCACCGCGACCACCCGCAGTGGGTCGCACCACTGATCTTCGAGCGCATGGAGTTCCTCAACCGCGAGAAGAACCCCTTCTTCGAGCACGCCGAGGCGGAGTACTTCATCGCCGAACGCGACGGTGAGCCAGTTGGCCGGATCAGCGCCCAGGTCGACCGGAACTGGGACGAGACCCAGGGCGGCAGCGATGCGATGTTCGGTTTCTTCGAGACTGACGAGGATCAGGCGGTCGCCGCGGCGCTGCTCGAGGCGGCCAGCGAGTGGGCTCGCGACAAGGGCCGCAGCCGCGTGCTCGGTCCGATGGACTTCACCACCAACGACGAGATCGGTGTACTGATCGAGGGCTACGAGCTGCGGCCGATGATCCTCGAGAACTGGCACCCACCGTTCTACAAGGAGCTGATCGAGGCCGAGGGCTTCGGCAAGGCGATGGACCTGCTGATGTGGGAACTGCAGTTCGGCGACCTCAAGCAGGGCGAGAGCTTTGATCCGGCGATACACGCTGCCGCCGAGAAGGCCCTGGGTGACGAAGGGGTTGTGATCCGCAACATCAGCCTCGGCAACCTGCCGGCCGAGATGCGCGCCTTCAGCGAGGTCTACAACGAGGCCTGGGGCAGCAACTGGGGCTTCGTCCCGGCTACCGATGCCGAGATCGAGTTCCACGCCAAACTGCTCAAGCAGGTCCTCGATGAGGACTGGGCCTACATCGCCGAGAAGGATGGCGAGCCGGTTGGCGCCGCCCTCACCCTGCCCGACATCAACCAGGCACTGGCGAGGCTGAACGGTCGTCTGCTCCCCTTCGGCTGGCTCAAGTTCCTGCTCGCCAAGCGCAAGATCGATCAGCTGCGAGTCTTGGCGCTCGGCGTCAAGCACGAGTATCGCCACAGCGGTGTTGCCGCCGGTCTCTACCTCAAGCACCTCGAGACCGCCGCCGGGCCGGGCCTGATCGAAGGCGGCGAGATGGGCTGGATCCTCGAGACCAACGAGGCGATGAACCGGGCGATGGAGGGCATGGGCGGCAAGGTGGTCAAGAAGTACCGCGTCTACGAGAAGTCCCTGAACGCCTGAGCCGGCTCGGTTCTGCGCAAGGTGCGGGGTCCTCGCGATTGCGCGCCGCGGGCATCGCTATGGTCGAGCGGGTGAGCAATATGGAGCTGGAGCCGGTCTCGGTTCGCGTCCTTCCCCATGAGAGTCCCGCCCCGCTTGCCGTGCGCAACGAGGCACGCACCGCGGTGATGGCCGCGGCGGGCGGCGTGCTCGCTGGCGCCGCGACGGTGGCGGCTGTCCGCGCTGTTGGCGCCGTCGCCAGTCGCAAACGCGCTCCGCGCCGCCTCGGCCGCCGAGAGCGGCCCAACGTCGTCGCCAGCCGCTCCTTTCTGGTCGACGTTCACCTGCTGGGTCGGTGAGCGCTGAGGTAGAAGTGCGACCGCCGTCGCCCTTTCGCCTGCCGGGCTATGGCAGCGAGGACGGCACGATGCGGGTCGAGCGCGGCGTTACCTCGCGCCTCCTGCACGTCGAGGGCTGCCCGGTGCTGGTGCGGGCTTGGGAGCCGGGTAGGGATCGGGTTGCGCTGCGGGCGGAGGCGCTTGATCCGCAGGAGATTGCTGCTCCGGGCCCGGGGATGGAAGCCAGTGGTGAGGCGGGGCCTGCGGAGCTGGACCTGGCGCTGGAGCGGATGCGCTTCGCGCTCGGCGTCGACGACGACCTCGGCGAGTTCTACCGCCGCTTCAAGGGCGACCCGCTGCTCGGGCCGCTGCTGCGCCGCCGCCCGCACCTGCGCCCACGCCGCCGTCCCTGGCCCTGGGAGGCGCTCGCCTGGGCGGTGGTCAAGCAATTGATCGAGACCGGGCGAGCTGCCCGCATCCAGCGCCGCATGGTCGGTCGCTGGGGCCCGCGGCTCGGGCCGGGACGAAGCGGCCTGCGCGACGTTCCGACCGCTGACCTGATCGCCGGGCGAGCCCCGGTCGAACTGGAGTCGATGGGGTTGGCGCTGAAGCGGGCGATCGCCCTGCGCGCGGTCGCCGCCCAGGTCGCCGGCGGTCGTTGTGACCTTGGCGAGCCGGCGGCCGACCGGCGCCTGCTCGGCATTCGTGAGATCGGTCCCTGGACCGTGCAGTGCCTCGGACTCTTCGGTCGCGGCGACCCCGATTCGCTGCCCGCCGGCGATTTGATCTACCTCAAGCTGGTCGGTCGCCTGGCCCGGCTCGGTCGCCGGGCGACGGTCGAGGAGGTGGAGGAGTTCTACGCTCCTTACGCGCCTTTCCGAGGCCTGGCGGGAGCTTGGACGGTCGGTCTTTAGCGGGGCCTTCTGCGGCTGAACTCAAGCGTGCGTGGTTACGGTCGATAAGCGAGCCAATGGAGAGCTCGAAACGGGGCGGCGCCTGGCCCCAAAAACGCGTCAACGAGTTCCTCGACCAGATCTCGGCTGGTGGTGAGGACTACCGCCGCTTGATCGAGCGGCTGCCGGCGATCGTCTACGCCTCCGAGCTCGGCGAGCACGGCCGCTGGCGCTACGTCAGCCCGCAGGTCGAGGAAATCCTCGGCTACACCCCCGAGGAATGGCTCGCCGACCCCGGCCTCTGGGCGCGCCTCCTGCACCCCGACGATCGCGAGCGCGCCCTTTCCCAGGAGTCGCGCCAGACGATCGGGACCCGCAACCCGCCGCCGGTCGACTACCGCATGGTCACCCGCGACGGCCGCACGGTCTGGATCCTCGACGAGGCCGTGCTCGAGCCCGATCAAGCCGGCACACCGGTCTGGCACGGCGTCCTCTACGACATCACCGAGCGCAAGAGCGCCGAGCAGGAGCTGCAGCGAGCCGCGGCGCAGCAGGCCGCGGTGGCACAGCTCGGCGGTCGCGCCCTGCAGGACGGCGATCCGGAGGGGTTGATGCGCGAGGCGGTCTCGCTGCTGCAGGAGATCGATGGGGTCCACGCCGCTTGTATCTGGGAGATCGGCCGCGACGGTCGCCGCCTCGGCTTGCGCGCCGGGCTGGAGGATCGGGTCGTCGGTGCGGCCCGGGCCTCGGCTGCCCGCGACTCGCACGCCGGTGCTGCGCTCGACTCGCGCCTGCATGTGATCGTCGATGACTGGTCGGCGGAGCGGCGCTTCTCGATGCCACCGGCGTTGCGGGTGATGGACGTGCGCAGCAGCCTCGCCGTGCTGATCGACGGCAAGGAGCAGCCCTTCGGCGTGCTCGACATCCACTCCACCGAACCCAATCGCTTCACCCCGCAGGACGTGCACTTCGTCCAGGCCTCGGCCAACGTGCTCGCCGACGCGATCGAGCGCCACGCGACCGACCAGGCCCTGCGCCACCGCGTCCTGCATGACCCGCTCACCGGCCTGCCCAACCGGCTCAGCTTCGTCGACTCGCTCAACGATGCGCTCAAGCGCAGCACCGTCTCCGGCTCGCCGGTCGGGATTCTCTTCCTCGACCTCGACAACTTCAAGCTGATCAACGACAGCATGGGCCACCACGCCGGTGATGAGCTGTTGCAGGCGGTGGCGCCGCGGCTGCGCGGTCACCTGCGGCCCGGTGACATCGTCGCCCGCTTCGGCGGCGATGAGTTCGGCATCCTCGTCGACCGCCTCGCCGACGAGGACGAGGCGGTGGCGATCGCCGATCGGATCGCGGCGGCTTTCGCCGAGCCCTACGCGATGGGTGGGGTCGAGCACTTCGTCAGCGCCAGCGTCGGCATCGCCGTCGCCCGGCCCTCGACCCGCGAACCGATCGACGCCGATCTGCTGATCCGCGACGCCGACGCCGCGATGTACCGAGCCAAGGAACGCGGACGGGCCCGCTGCGAGCTCTTCGATGCCGAGATGCGGGCCGGTGCGCTGCGGCGACTCGAGGTCGAGCGTGAGCTGCGCCAGGCGCTCGAGCGCAACGAGCTCGAGCTGCACTACCAGCCCTTGATCGCCCTGCGCAGTGGCGAGATCACCGGCCTCGAGGCACTGGTGCGCTGGCGCCACCCCGAGCGCGGCCTGCTCGATCCCGGTGATTTCGTCCCGATCGCGGAGGACAGCGGTCTGATCGAGCCGATCGGGCGCTGGGTGCAGGAGAGCGCCTGCCGGCAGGTGCTCGAGTGGCACGAGCTGCGCCCCGATCAGCGCCCCTTCGACGTCTCGGTCAACCTCTCGGCGCGGCAGGTGACCAACCGCGAACTGGCCAACTCAATTGGCGAGATCCTCACCAGCACCGGCCTTGACCCGGTCCACCTGCGGCTCGAGGTGACCGAGAGCGTCCTGGTCGAGGAGTCGGCGACCGCGACCGGTACGCTGGAAGCGCTGAGCGACATCGGCGTCGGCCTCGTCCTCGATGACTTCGGCACCGGCTACTCCTCGCTCGCATACCTCAACCGCTTTCCCTTTGACGCGCTGAAGATCGACCGCTCCTTCGTCGACGCGCTCGGGGTCGAACAGGAGCGCACGGCGATCGTCGAGGCGATCATCGGCATGGCGCGCGCTCTCTCCCTCGACGTGATCGCCGAGGGCGTGGAGAACGAGCCGCAGATGCTGGAGCTGACCCGGCTCGACTGCGACTACGCCCAGGGGCACCTCTTCTCGCGCGCGCTGCCGGCGGAGAAGATCTCCGCCCTGCTCGGCGAAGGGGCGCCGCTCTATTCGGGAATCGCGCCCGGCAGGTAGTCGTTGCTGAGCAGGCTGGCGGTCGCCGGCAGGCCATCGATCAGTTCGTTGTCGCGCATCCAGCCAATGAACTCGCGCCACTGGGCGGGGTCCATGTAGCCGTAGGGGCGCTCCTCGCTGGGCGCCTGTCCGAGCAGCGGCAGGGTCACGGCCAGCTCGGCCTTGGTCAGCTTCGGATCGAGGTCGGGGTTCGCTTCCAGCAGCGCGTTTGCCGCGGCCTGCGGGTTCTTGGCAGCGGCTGCGGTGCCGCGGGCGAGCGCGGCGATGAAGAGCCGGATCGCCTGCGGGTCCGCGTCGAGCTGCTCGCCCTTGGCGACCAGGACCAGCTCGTCGTAGGTGGGCACGCCGAGCTTGTCGACCGGGGTGACCACGGGCTCCTTGCCCCGCAGGCGCAGGTCGACGCCCTCGACGTTGCTGAAGCCGCCGAGCATTGCCTGGGCGCGGCCGCCGAGCAGCGCCGGCAGCAGGCCGAAGCCGACGTTGACGACCTTGACCGCCGAGGGGCTCAGACTGACGCGACCGAGGATCGTCTTCAGGTAGGCGTCCTGGTAGGGGATGCCGGCGGTGGCGACGGTCTTGCCGCGCAGGCCGGCGACCCCCTGGATGCCGGATTTCTTCAGCCAGATCATCGAGGTGAGCGGGCGGTTGACGAGGGTGGCGACGGCCTGCACGCCGAGGCCCTGTTCCCGGGCCAGGATGACCTCGGGCTCGTAGGAGATCGCCAGGTCGCTGCGGCCCGCCGCAACCTGCTTGATCGGCGCCGCTGGGTCCGACGGGGTCTGGATCGTGACGTCGAGCCCGGCTTCATCGAAGTAGCCGAGCTTCTGCGCCATGTAGATCCCGGCGTGATCGGGGTTGGGGTAGAAGTCGAGGGTCAGCGTGAAGGGCTGCGCTTCGCCGCTCAGGCTCTCGCTCTTCTCGCCACAGGCGGCAAGGCCCAGCACCACGGCAAGCAGGGCGATGGCGAGGGCGACCGCCGGGATGGGGGCGCGCTTCATTCCCCCCTTTCTATCGCCAAGTGACGACGCGACGCTCTGCGAGTGCGACCAGGCCGACCAGGCCGACCGCCATCACCGAGAGCACGAGCACGGCAGCAAAGAGGCGCGCGGTTTCCAGCTGGGCATTGTCCTGCAGCATCAGGTGGCCGAGGCCGGAGTCCGATCCGGCCCACTCGCCGAAGACGGCGGCGATCGCTGCAAAGGCGACCGCGATCCGCGTGCCGCTGAAGAAGTAGGGCAGCGAGGAGGGGGCGTCGACCCGCCAGAGGATCTGCGCTCGCGAGGCATCGAGGCTGCGCATCATCTTGGTCGCCTCGGGGTCGACCGAGCGCAAGCCGTCGTAGGTGTTGAGGGCGATCGGGAAGAAGCAGAGCAGGGCCACGATCGCCAGCTTCGGGCCGATGCCGTAGCCGAACCAGACGACCAGGATCGGCGCGATGACGATGATCGGGATCGTCTGCGAAGCGACGATCAGGGGGTAGAAGGCCAGTCGCAGGTTCTCCGATAGGTGCAGGGCGACGGCAAAGGCGAGGCCGGCGATCACCGCGCAGGCGAGGCCGAGCAGCATCTCGCGCAGGGTCACCCAGGTGTTTTCGGCGAGCAGCGAACGGCTCTGCCAGAGTGCTTCGGCGATTTCGGCCGGCGAGGGCACGAGGAAGCTTTCGAGATTGAGCAGGTCGGCGAGGGCGCCGCTGCTGGCGGCGATCTGCCAGGCGCCGAGAAGCCCGGCGATCACTGCAGCGGGGAGCAGCCAGCGCTTCATCGGGCTTGACCTCGCAGTGCCTGCATCGCGCGCTCGCGCACGCTGACGAAGGCGGGGTCGGTGACGGCTTCGTCGCGATCGGCCGCGCGAGGCGCGGGGGCGCTGAGCTGCTCGACGATCCGCGCCGGCCGAGCCGAGAGCACGGCGACGCTGTCGCAGAGGTAGAGCGCCTCCTCGATGTCGTGGGTGACGAGGACGACCGTGCGCGGATCGCCCGCCAATGCCCCCGCGAGCCACTGCTGCATCTCCGCCCGCGTGATCGCGTCAAGCGAGGCGAAGGGCTCATCGAGGGCGAGGACCGGCTTGCCGGCGATCAGCGTGCGCAGAAAGGCGACGCGCTGGCGCATACCGCCCGAGAGTTCGGCCGGCGTCGAGCGCTCGAACCCGGTCAGCCCGAAACGCTCGAAGAGCCTGCCCGCCTGGCGCCGCGCCTCGCCGCGGCGGACCCCGCGGTTGCGCAGTGCCAGCGCCGCGTTGTCGATCGCCGAGAGCCAGGGCAGTAGCAGGTCGCGCTGGGGCATGAAGGCGCAGTGGGCGAGCCGGCTACTCGCCTCGATGCCACCGCCGACGACAATCTCGCCCCGGCTTGGATCCTGTAGACCCACGATCAGCTCCAGCAGGGTCGACTTGCCGCATCCCGAAGGGCCGACCAGGCCGAGCACGCCATGAGCCGGTAGATCGAGGTCAAGCCGCTCGATCGTGCGCAGCTCGGCGTAGGAATGAGCCAGGTCGCGGATCGAGACAGCGGCGCCGGCCGCGCTCCTGCTGGCAGGCGATGCGGCTGCGGCGGCGAATTCCCTGGCTTCCGTAGTGGGCATATTGGTATCCTGGCGCACTCCGTGCTCCTGACCAACAAGGTCAGGAAAGTCGATAACCACCCAGCGCGGAACTCATATGGACCCGGCAATCATCGTCTTCGGACTAGGAATCGGCGTACTCGTCGGCATGACCGGCATGGGCGGTGGATCCCTGATGACCCCGCTGCTGATCCTGATCTTCGGCATTCAGCCGACGACGGCGATCGGCACCGACATCTTCTACTCGGCGGTCACCAAGACCGTTGGTGGCTGGCGCCACTTCCGCATGAAGACGGTGAACATGGACCTGGTCAAGTGGCTGGCCATCGGCAGCGTGCCGGCGGCAGTGCTCGGGGTCGCGATCGTCTCCGTGCTCGAGAGTCACATCGGCGAAGACCGCCTTGACTCGCTCGTCTACGCCGTGCTCGGGGGGACCCTGCTGATGGTCGGGATCATCACCCTGACCCGGGCGCTGATCCTGCGCGACCTCGTCGACGAGCGCGACCGTTTCGACGTCGAACGGCGGCACAAGGTCGCCGCCGTGCTGATCGGGGCGACGACGGGCCTGGTGATCGGCGTCACCTCGGCCGGCTCGGGCACCGTGATCGCGATCCTGCTGATCGCCGTCTACCGCCTGGCGCCGAAGAAGGTCGTCGGCACCGACGTCTTTCACGCCGCGATCCTGCTCTGGGCGGCTGGCATCGCTCACTGGGTCGGCGGCAACGTCGATTTCGTCCTCGCCGCCAACATCCTGATCGGCTCCATTCCCGGCGTGGTCATCGGCGCCGCCCTCTCCGACAGGGCGCCCACGGGTTTCATTCGCACCGCCCTCGGCGTCGTCCTCGTCGGCTCCGGCATCGTCACGATCCAGAAGGGCGACCCGACGGTCTGGCCGATCGCCGCCGCGGTTGCCGCGCTCGGCCTTGGTGCCATCCTCGCCGCCCCGCGTTGGCTGCACCGGCGCCGCGAGCGCGAAGCGCAAGCCGCCGCTCGCGCGGCGGCGCTGGCGCCGGATGCAGCCGGCTGACTGATTAACTAGCTGCCATATGCGTGTCTCGGCGAAGGCTGACTATGCGGTGCGGGCTGCGGCGGAGCTTGCCGCGGCCGAGGAGGGTCCGGTAAAGGGCGAGAAGCTCGCCGACGCGCAGGACATCCCCCTGCAGTTCCTCGAGCACATCCTGCTCGAGCTCAAGCACGCCGGAATCGTGCGCGCCCGCCGTGGCGCCAAGGGTGGCTACTGGTTGGCCAAGCCCGCCGAGGAGGTGACGATCGCCGACATCGTCCGCGCCGTCGAGGGGCCGATCGCCCACGTCCAGTCGGCGCCGCCGGAGTCGATCGAGTACCGCGGCAACGCCGAGCACCTGCAGGAGGTCTGGATCGCCGTGCGCGCCAGCCTCCGCACCGTGCTTGAGCACGTCACCCTCGCCGACCTGGTCGCCGGCAAGCTGCCCAGCGAGGTTCAGGCCCTGGCGGCCTCACCCGACGCCTGGGCCGCCCGGTAGCGACTGCCGCCGGGTTGCGTCGCACATTCGTGTGATTTTGCGAGTAACGCGCGCGCCGATGAGCCCTAGCGTCATCTCCCATGTATCTGCTGGTGAGAGGGCCAGACGGCCGTCCGGTTGAACTCACTTGGGACGCCTGGGAGCATGTGCGGAAGCGACACCCTCGTATGGCCGACTTGTTGCTGGAGATTGTGCTGACTATCGAATTCCCCACCTACCGAGAACCGGATGCCAGGCCCAGTAGGGAGCGGCTGTTCCGGCAGGGCGGGCCAGATGGATGGATCCGCGTCGTGTTGGAGCTCTCTGGGGATTTTGATCGCGTCGTCACGGCATTCCCTCAGGCGAGCGAACCAAGGCAACGGCGCAGGCGATGAGAATTCGCATTGGAAATCACGAATTCGATGACGTTGTCTACGACGCCGACGGGGACGTCCTCTATCTACACAGAGGGGAGCCCGTTCCGGCGGCAGAAACGCTCGCTACGCCGGAGGGTCATGCTGTCATGCTCGATGGCCCGGGCGAGATCATCGGTATCACCATCGTCAACGCAAAGTGGTTGATAGAGCGTGACGGCCAGATCACGATCAGCGTCCCGGAACACATCGAGACGTCGGCAAGCGACCTGGCCCCTGCGCTCGTTGTCTAGTTCCCCCGGGTCGGTCGCCTCAAGCTGAGAGCCGGAAGGGCGGGTAGTCGTCGGTGACCAGCGTGAAGGCGTAGCCGACGACGCGGTTGTGCCAGCGCAGCGTGCCCTCGACGAATTTGAAGATTCCCCGCGGGTAGCGGCCGGTAAAGAGGATCGCGAACCAGGCCCCGATCACGGCGAAGAAGACGCCGATGTAGAGGAAGAAGAGCACGATGTAGTGCGGGATCGCCAGCAGCCACTTGACCAGGGGCATGCCGCGCTGCAGGCGCTCGGCATCGGGGTAGGCGAAGTCGAGGCGGACCGCCTGCTGTTTCTCGGTCGAGGGATATTCGTCGTCCATCAAGAGCACGTAGACGCCGATCCGGTTGCCGAAGCGCAGCAGTTCGAGGTTCCAGTCGTACCACCAGCGGGGGTAGACCTTCCTGAACAGCAGCATCAGCACGATCGGGAGGAAGATGATGCTGCCGGCGGCGATCGCGCCGCCGTAGGCTTCGCCGCCGGTGCTGCCGGCGAGCTCCGAGCCAGGCAGCAGCCCTGCGACGATCGCGATCGGGATCACGGCGAAGATCCGGAAAAAGGTCGACAGCCGGTTGAGCTCACGCTCCGGGTAGTCGACTGAGAACGAGACTGGGTAGGACGGTGGCATCTCTCCCCCTAGGTCGCGGGTTTGTGCAGATGCTTACGAGTCTCCCGGCGGTATTCCTCCTCAGTCCGCTGCGGGGACGCCGCCGGCGACGACGTTTACGAAGTTCTCCAGGTGGCGGGTGGTCCAGCACTCGAAGGCGCCGTCGCAGTAGCGCTCGTAGGCGGCCATCACCGAGTCGCCGTAGTTCCAGTAGAGCTTCGGCTCGGGGTTGAGCCAGAAGAGCCGCCCGGCCCGTTCGGAGACCTGGGCGAAGACGTCGGCGTGGGGCTCGCGGCCGTTGGTGCGGGCGTCGCCGAGCACGATCACGGTCGATCGCGGGTCGAGATCGTCGGAGATCTCGCCGAGGAACTCGAGCCAGACGCGGCCGTAGTCGGTGTAACCGGAGACGTCGGCAACGCCGCCCTCGCTGGAGATGCGCTGGGCGATCACGCGGAAGTCACGCTCGTGCTCGAAGACGTCGGTGACCTCGGAGATGCGCTCGATGAAGACGAAGCTGCGCAGCTTGCGGAAGGAGTCGTGCAGGGCGTGCAGGACGGAGAGGAAGAAGACGCTGGCCGAGGTGACCGAGGTGGAGACGTCGCAGAGCACGTAGATCTCCGGCCGCCGCGGGCGCTTGGGCCGGTAGCGCAGGTGCATCGGCACGCCGCCGGTCTCCAGCGAGCCGCGCATCGTTCGCCGCACGTCGATGCTGCGGCCCTTGCGCCGGCCGCGCTGCTCGTGGCCGAGTGTCGCCAGCCGCCGCTTCATCTGCGAGACGGCGCGGTGGACCGCGGCCAGATCCTGGGTCGGGCTGGTCGGCAGCGCCCGGTCGAGCTCGGCTAGCGGACGCGAGGGGGGAAGGGTGGAGGTGCGCTCGATCAGGTCGCGCTCGAGTTCGCGGCGCAGGTGGCGCTCGAAGGCGTTGAGCTGCTCGCGGTCGATCGGCGGCAACTCGGCGGCGCCGTCCTCGGCCGGCGCCTGGGTACCCGCCGCCAGTCCCAAGGTGCGGCGGATCCGCTGCACGTCGACGCCGACCACGCCCGAGCCCTCGCCCTGGTTGCCGAAGGCCGAGATCGCCAGCCGCGCCAGGTCGCGCAACGTGTCTTCGTCGCCCTCGATGATCGCCTGGCGCACCTGCTCGCGCAGCTCGTCGATGTCGAGCCGCTCGGCTCCCTCGTGGCGCTGCTCGCGTTCCTCGACCCCCCGCGCCACCGCCTCGGTCTCGGCGGCGCGGAAGAACCAGCGCTCGAACAGCAGCTCGAACAGGCGGCGGTCCTCCTGCGACTTGGCGATCGTCGTCGCCAGCGCCTCGCGGAAGTCCTCGCGCGAGGTCCAGGCCACCTCCTCGAGCGCGGCGAAGGCGTCGAGGATCTCCGAGGTGCCGACGGCGACGCCCTCGCTGCGCAGCTCCTCGCAGAAGCCGAGCAGCTTGGCGGCGAGCCCCGGCGGGCCCGCCTCAGCCTTGGGGCCGTACGGGCTCGGCAAGCTTCACCCCGACTCGCTCGGCGACCAGCTCGATGTCGGTGCGGTGCTTGACGATGATCGACATCGACTGCTCGAAGGTCTCGCGATCGATGTCCTCGCTCCCCATCAGCAGCAGCGTGCGCGCCCAGTCGATCGACTCGGCGATCGAGGGCGGCTTCTTCAAATCGAGGTCGCGGATCATCCGCACCACCTCGACCATGCGGCGGGCCAGCGACTCCTGCAGCTCCGGCGCGTGCAGGCGGACTATCTCCATCTCCCGCTCGAGGTCGGGGTAGTCGAGCCAGAGGTAGAGGCAGCGGCGCTTCAGCGCCTCGGTCAGCTCGCGCGAGTTGTTCGAGGTGAGGATCACGATCGGCATCGTCGTCGCCGAGACCTGGCCCAGCTCGGGGATCGTGATCTGGAAGTCGGAGAGCAGCTCGAGCAGCATCGCCTCGAACTCCTGGTCGGTCTTGTCGATCTCGTCGATCAGCAGCACCACCGGCTCGGGGCTGGCGATCGCCTGCATCAGCGGCCGCTCGAGCAGGAACTCCTTGTCGAAGATGTCGCCGTGGACGTCCTCCCAGCCGTCCTCGCCGCCGGCCTGGATGCGCAGCAGCTGCTTGCGGTAGTTCCACTCATAGAGCGCCTTGGCCTCGTCGAGGCCCTCGTAGCACTGCAGGCGGATCAGCTCACGACCGGTGGCGCGGGAGAGCGCCTTGGCCAGCTCGGTCTTGCCGACCCCCGCCGGGCCCTCGACCAGGACCGGCTTGCCGAGGCGCTGGGCCAGGAAGGAGACCAGCGCGGCGGGCTCGTCGGCGAGGTAGCCGACCTCGGCGAGCGCCTTCTTAACCTCAGCTGCGGACCCATCGGCCATGGGGGCGATGATAATCGGCGCTGTGCTCGACCTCGTCCTGCCGCTCGCCGCGCTGCTGCCGCACAGCGCCAGCCCCTACATCGCGCTGATGCTGATCGGCTTCGCGATCGGCATCCTCGGCCACCTCAGCTCGGCCCGCTGGCTCGTCGCCGCCGGCATCATCCTGATCTTCCTCGGCGCCCTGCTCTTCCCGCTGGCGGTCAACTTCACCCAGGAGAGTCCGCGCGAGATCGAGCTGCCCGAAGAAGCGCCGCGGTCCCTGGAAACGATTCGCTAGGACGCACCCGCTAGCGTTACTGCTTCGCCAACCCGATCCTCGTCCAGGAGGCCCACAGCTTTGAGCAGAGTTCGCATCCTTTCCGTTTTCATCGCGCTGATCGCGTTGACGTCGGCTTTTGCCGCCTGCGGCGGCGGCAGCAGCGACGATCCGCAGTCGGTCGTCGACGAAGCGACGCTGCAGGGGATTGAAAGCGGCGTGATCAACCTCGCCGTCGACGTCGACGTGCAGGGTGATAAAGGCGGCAAGTTCGACGTCAAGCTCTCCGGCCCGTTCCAGAGCGAAAGCGGCGCGGAGCTGCCCGAACTGGACCTCGCCGCCTCGGCCAAGGGATCGCTGGGCGGCAAAGACCTGAACCGCGAAGGCGGCGTCACCCTGCTCGGCAGCAAGGCCTACGTCGCTTACGAAGGAACCGAGTACGAAGTCGACTCGACCACCTTCGGCTTCGTCAAATCGCTGCTCAAACAGCAGGGTGGGGGCCAGAACCAGTCGAGCGAAATCGCCGCCTGTCAGGAGGCCGCGAGCGGTCTCGAACTTGCCGATTTCGTCGAAGGCCTCAAGGACGAGGGCAGCGCTGACGTCGGCGGCACGAGCACGACCAAGATCAGCGGTGACCTCGATGGGCCGGCGGCGGTCGAAGCGGTCAGCGAGCTGGTCGATGACCCCGCCTGCAGCGAACAGCTGGAAGCGGCCGGCCCGCTTCCCTCGGCGGCGGAACTCGAGAAAGCCAAGAGCACCGTGCGGGACTCGATCAAGTCTGCCCACGTCGATCTGTACGTCGGCGACGATCACATCGTCCGCCGCATCTCGGCAAAAGCGACGATCGAACCGTCGAAGGACTCGGAAACCGGGGCGAAGCGGGTTGACCTCGATCTGGACCTGACCCTGACCGGCGTCAACGAGGAGCAGACGATCTCGGCGCCGGGCAATGCCAGGCCGCTCAGCGACCTCTTCATCAAGCTGGGGGTCAACCCGATCGAACTGCTCGGCGCTTTCCAGAACAGCGGCGGTGTGGGGGGTCTCGGTGGTCTGCTGGAAGGCCTTGACAGCGCCGGCGGCGGCTCCTCGGGTGGCAGCGGCAACAGCAACTCGGGTGGCGGCAAAGAGTCCTATTACGAATGCCTGGGTGAAGCCGACACGCCGGTTGACATCCAGGACTGCACGGGGCACCTCCAGTAGTCGCGTTCCTCCGCACTCCATATGGCTGGCCCTATCTGCTGACGCCGCTGATCCCGTTGGCGGTGGTGCTGGACGTGATCGGCGCCGCCGCCGGGGCGGTGTTTGCCGCCTCGGCCCTGGGGATCGTGCCGACGGCGGCGCTGATGGGTCGCGCCACCGAGGAGCTGGCGGCCCGTTCGGGCCCCGGCATCGGCGGGCTGCTCAACGTCACCTTCGGCAACGCGCCGGAGCTGATCATCGCCCTCTTCGCCCTGCAGAAGGGCCTGCAGGAGGTGGTCAAGGCCTCGATCGTCGGCTCGATCATCGGCAACATCCTGCTCGTGCTCGGCGCGGCGATGCTCTTTGGTGGGCTGGGGCGCGACAAGCAGACCTTCAGCCGCACCACCGCGAGCATCCAGACGACGATGCTGCTGCTCGCCGGGGCGGCGCTGGTGATGCCGGCGATCTTCGAGCTGGTCGAGGGCAAGGGGCTGCCCTCGCCGGGTGCCGAGGTCGTCGACTATGGCCCGCCGGTCGAGCACCTCTCGCTGGCGGTGGCGATCGTCCTCATCGCCACCTACGTCGCCGGGCTCTTCTTCTCGCTGAAGACTCACCGCGACATCTTCAATCCCGAGTACGAGGACGAGGGAACCTGGGGCTGGTCGACCCGCAAGTCGGTTCTGGCCCTGGCCGGGGCGGGGGTGCTGGTCGGCTTGATGTCGGAGGTGCTGGTCGGCTCGATCGAGGAGGCCTCGCACGCGGTCGGCCTCTCCGAGTTCTTCATCGGCGTGATCGTCGTCGCCATCGTCGGCAACGCGGCCGAGCACTGGGTCGCGGTCCTGGTCGCGATGAAGAACAAGATGGACCTCGCGGTCAACATCGCGATCGGCTCCAGTGCCCAGGTGGCGCTCTTCGTCGCCCCGATCCTCGTCCTCGCCTCCTTCTTCCTCGGTCCGCACCCGCTGGCCCTCGTCTTCAACGGCTTCGAGCTCGGCGCGATCCTGATCGCGATCCTGATCGCCAACTACGTCACCCAGGACGGCGAGTCGACCTGGTTCGAGGGCGTGCAGCTGCTCGCCGTCTACGCCGTCTTCGGCATCGCCTTCTACTACGCCTAGGCTGTCTGCGTGGCGGACGGCCTCCTCTTGCTTGTCAGCTTCGCGGTGATCCTCGCCGGGGCGCTGCTGTTCACCAACGCCGTCGAGTGGATCGGCCATCGGCTCGAGCTCGGCGAGGGCGCGGTCGGCAGCCTGCTGGCCGCCGTCGGCACGGCGATGCCGGAGACGCTGATCGCGATCGTCGCCTTGGTCGGTACGGCCGAGGGTGGGGACCAAGTCGCGATCGGTGCCATAGTCGGCGCCCCCTTCCTGCTCGCCACCCTGGCGATGGGCCTGGTTGGGCTCTTCGCCTACCTCTACCGCGAGCGGCGCGAGCAGGGGCTGGAGCTGAAGGCCCACAGGCCGACCCTCGAGCGCGACCTGCTCTTCTTCCTCGCCTTCTTCGCTCTCTCCCTGGCCCTGGGCTGGGGTGCGCCGGACCCGTTGCGGATCGCGGTTGGGATCCTCGTCCTCCTCGCCTACCCGGTCTACATCGCCCGCACCCTGCGCGCCGGGGGAGAGGTGCAGGACGAGGAGACGCTCAACCCGCTGGTCTTCGAGCGGCGCTCCGAGCGGCGCGAAGACCCCGCTCTTGCTCTCTGCATATTGCAGCTGTTGGTCGGCCTCGGCGCGATGGTCGGCGGCGCCCACCTCTTCGTCGAGTCGCTGCTCCACATCGCCGAGAGCCTCGGCGTCGAGGCCGTGGTGCTGGCACTTGTCCTCGCCCCCCTGGCGACCGAGCTGCCGGAGAAGGTCAACAGCTTCTTCTGGGTCCGCGACGGCAAGGACTCGCTGGCGCTCGGCAACATCAGCGGCGCGATGGTCTTCCAATCGACGATCCCGGTCGGCATCGGCCTCGTCTTCACCGATTGGAACCTGAGCACCAACGCCGCCGTCTCGGTCGGCCTCGGCCTCGCCGGCGGCCTGCTTGCCTACGAGGTCCTGCACCGCCGTGGCCGTTTCGGACTTCCGGCCGTGGTGACCTGGTTCGCGCTCTACGCCAGTTTCATCATCTTTGTCGCTGTGGGCGCCTGAATCAGGCGACAGCGAGCTCAGCCAGCGCCTTGAGCACGATGTCGTCGTGCGTTTTCGGCGAGACCTTGGGGAAGACCTTGGCGATCTTGCCCTCGGGGCCGACGATGAAGGTCGCCCGCTGCACGCCCATGTACTTCTTGCCGTACATCGACTTCTCGACCCAGGCGCCGTAGGCCTCGGCGACGGCGTGGTCGGCGTCGGCCAGGAGGGTGAAGTCGAGGTCGAATTTGCGCGCGAACTTGTCGACGGCGTCGACCTTGTCGGGGGAGATGCCGATCACGCGGGCGCCAGCCACCTTGTACTCGCCGCTGCGATCGCGCACGCCGCAGGCCTGCGTCGTGCAGCCAGGGGTGTCAGCCCGCGGATAGAAATAGAGAACGACGGTCTCGCCGCGCAGGCCGGAGAGGCTTACCTCGTTACCGCCTTGGTCGGGCAGGGTGAAGTCGGGCGCCTTCGCCCCGGCTTCGAGCATCTACTCGACGTCCTCGCGGCCGGGGTCCTGGCCGTCCTCGTCCTCATCGAGCTCGTCGTCGCCCTGCTCCAGGGCGGTCTCCGAGACCGAGCCGCTGGCCCCGGGGTGGTAGCTGGTCTGGAAGCTCTCCAGCGCCCGGTCGCGGCCGTCTTCGTCAACCGGGACCTCGTCGGAGATGCGCACCCACTCGGCGCCCTCGTAGGCCTCCATGTTGAAGACCTCCTGGTCGAGCGAGGTCGAGTCGTCGACGACGACCAGCACCTCGGTCTGCGGGTTGAAGTAGGTCCCGGGCTGCATCAGCAGCTCCTCGACCTCGTAGAGATTCTCCTCGGCGGCGCCGGCCATCAGTTGCCCAATCCTATGAAATCGGCGACCTGTCGCTCGACCTCGGCCTCGACGTCGAGTGGCTCCTCGCCGCGGCGCATGCGCCGTTCGTTGCGGGCGATCACGAGCTGACGTACTTCCGCCCGCAGTTTCTCGTCGAGATTGCGCTTCTTGCGGCCCTTGCCGCTCAGCTCGGTGTCGAGCAGGGCGGTCATCTCGGCCTCGACGTCGAGCGGCTCCTCGCCGCGCCGCGTACGCCGGTAGGACTTCGCCTCCAGCATCTGGCGCGCCTCCGCCGCCTGGATTGCCAGGTCGATCTCGGGCGAGGGCTGCGCCAAGCGCGGTGGCGGCATCGATTGCATGACCCCGAAGCGACCTTTCCCGAGCTCTTTCCAGGCCGGGCCGGAGCGCGCAAACCAGAATGCCGCGAGGGGCAGCACGAAGAGCGTGATGGCGGCCATCACGTAGCCGCTCTGCAAGTAGGTCAATCCCAGTGGGCAGACCATCGACACAAGGGTAGGGCTATCGCTCGGGCGCCGCTATCCGGTACCCTTGCCTTGGTTGACTGACCAGTCAATCGGTGGTCGTCGCCCCGTGGCGAGGCCGCATTTCCTAAGGCTTACGCAACGACCAAGAAGGAGCCTCGACCAGTGGTTGACTTCACCCTGACCGACGAACAGAAAGACCTGCGCGAGCTCGCGCACAACTTTGCCGAGAAAGAGATGCGCAGGGTTGCCTGGGAGTACGACAAGGACGGAACCTGGCCCCAGGACATCATCGACATGGCCTGGGACGTGGGGCTGATGAACACCCACATCCCCGAGGCCTACGGCGGACCCGGCCTCGACTACCTCTCCGGCTGCCTGATCGAGGAGGAGATGGGCTGGGGCTGCTCCGGCATTGGCACCACGCTGATGGCCAACGGCCTCGCTTCGGCACCGATCACGCTTGGCGGCTCCGAGGAGACCAAGAAGAAGTACCTCGGCATGCTGACCGAAGACAAGAAGCTCGCTTCCTTCTGCCTGACCGAGCCCGACGCCGGCTCCGACGTCAGCGGGATGAAGACCAAGGCCGTGAAGAAGGGCGACAAGTACGTCATCAGCGGCTCCAAGTGCTTCATCACCAACGGCACCTACGCCGACTACTTCACCGTCTACGCCAAGACCGATCCCGAGGGTGGACACCGCGGGATCAGCGCCTTCGTCGTCGATGCCGACCTCCCCGGGGTCAGCGTCGACAAGAAGGAGGACAAGATGGGCCAGCGGGCTTCCAACACCGCGACCATCTCCTTCGACGAAGTCGAGATCCCGGCCGAGAACCTCCTCGGTGAGGAGAACAAGGGCTTCAAGCTGGCGATGATGACCCTCGATCGCACCCGCCCCGGCGTCTCGGCGATGGCCGTCGGCATCGGCCGCGCGGCGCTCGAGTACGCCACCGAGTACTCCAAGGAAAGGGTCCAGTTCGGCGTGCCGATCGCGATGCACCAGGCGATCCAGTTCATGATCGCCGACATGGCGACCAAGGTCGAGGCCGGCCGCCTGCTGGTCTGGAACTCCGCTGTCATGCTCGACCAGGGCGTGCGCAACAGCAAGGTCTCATCGATGGCCAAGCGCTTCGCCGCCGACTCGGCGATGGAGATCGCGGTTGACGCCGTGCAGGTCTACGGCGGCTATGGCTTCATCAAGGAGTACCCGGTCGAGAAGCTGATGCGCGACGCCAAGATCATGCAGCTCTACGAGGGGACCAGCCAGATCCAGCGCCTGGTGATCGCCAAAGAAGTGCTGCTGCCGCGCGCCGTCGGGGAGCCCACTCCCGAGGCCGAGGCAAAGGCCGCCAAGGCGTCCGAGGGCAGCCAGTCCGAGCAGGCAGCCGCCACGGTCTAGGCAGTCCACACCGCTTGGGGCAGGGGCCCCTGGTCAAGAGCCGCCGGGTAAGTCCCGGCGGCTCTTTTTTTCTGACCAGTCAAGACAGCTAAGGTGGGCCGGTCGGAGTCAAGCGAGGAGGGGTCCGTGGGCAGTTTTTACGATGACGACGAACTTGGGGTCGAGAGGTGGTCGCAGCGTTTCGGGACAGATCCCGTGCAGTTTCGCCTGCTGGTCCTGCTCAATGAGCGATCCGCGGGTGTCGCCGAGATCGCGGAGAGATTGGAGCTTTCGCAGCCGCTGGCCGCCGAGCACCTCGACAGGATGCTCGAGAAGGGCATGGTCGAGATAACCGGCGAGGTCCTCAACCGGGGTAAGGTCGAACCGCGCTACCGGGCTGCGGTTCCGGTCATCTGGTCGGATGAGGAGATGGCGGATCTCAGCCTCGCCGAACGCCGCCGCTTGTTGATCTGGATCGCGCAGACGGTCAGCGGCGACGTCGACGAAGCGCTGGCGTCGGGGACCTTCGTCGCGCGCGACGATGCGCACGCCAGTCGCACCATCCTCCAGGTCGACGAGCAGGGGTGGGAGGAACTCGTCCGGATCCACGCCGAAGCGCTCGACGCCGTCTTCAGTATTCAGGCGGCCAGCGCCGAACGCCTGGCCGAGGCCAAGCTGGAGGGCGTCTCCGCGCTCTCGGCGGTCTTCTGCTGTGAGCTGCCTTCCCGCGCGGGGGCGACGAAGGGGCCCGACTAGGCGGCGCGGCCGCCCGAGCGGGCGGCCTTCTGGCGTTTCAGTTTGTCGAGTTCGACCTTGCGCAGCCGCACCGACTCCGGCGTCACTTCGACGCACTCGTCCTCGCGCAGGAACTCGACCGCGGCTTCGAGGGAGAGGCGGGTGGGCGGTGCCATCCGCTCCAGCACGTCGGCGCTGGCGGCGCGCATGTTGGTCTGCTGCTTTTCCTTGGTCGCGTTGACGTCCATGTCCTCGGCGCGGGCGTTCTCGCCGATGATCATCCCCTCGTAGACCTCCTCGCCGGGGCCGATGAAGAGGGTGCCCCGGTCCTGGATGCCGATCAGGGCGTAGCCGGCGCTCTTACCGCGGCGGTCGGCGACGATCGAGCCGGTCGGGCGCAGGCGCAGCTCACCCGCCCAGCGCTCCCAGTCCTCGAAGACGTGATGCATAACGCCGGTGCCGCGGGTCTCGGTGAGGAACTCGGTGCGGAAGCCGATCAGGCCGCGGGCCGGCACCAGGTATTCCATCCGCACCCAGCCGGTGTCGTGGTTGGCCATCTGCTCGAGACGGCCCTTGCGACCCGCCAGCAGCTGGGTGATCGTGCCGACGTGCTCCTCGGGGGCGTCGATCGAGAGCCGCTCGACCGGCTCGTGCAGCTTGCCGTCGATCTCCTGCGTCAGCACTCGGGGCTGCCCAGCGGTCAGCTCGAAGCCCTCGCGCCGCATCAGCTCGAGCAGGATGACCAGCTGCAGCTCGCCGCGGCCCTGCACCTCCCAGGCATCGGGGCGCTCGGTGTCGTTGACTCGGATCGAGACGTTGCCGATCAGCTCGGCGTCGAGCCGATCGCGGACCTGGCGGGCGGTCAGCTTGCTGCCCTCGGTGCCGGCAAGGGGGGAGGTGTTGATCCCGAGCACGATCGAGAGCGAGGGCTCATCGACGGTGATCACAGGCAGTGGGCGCGGATCCGCCGGGTCGGCAAGGGTCTCACCGATCGTGATCTCTTCCATCCCGGCGACGGCGATGATCTCGCCCGGACCGGCCTCCTCAGCGGCAACCCGTTCCAGTGCCTCGGTGATGTAGAGCTCAGAGACGGTGGCGCGCTCGATCGTGCCGTCGGCGCGGCACCAGGCGACCTGCTGGCCGGCCCGGATCGTGCCGTTGTGGACCCGGCAGAGCGCCAGGCGGCCGACGTAGGGCGAGGCGTCGAGGTTGGTCACGTGCGCCTGCAGCGGGTGGTCGGGGTCGTACTCGGGTGCCGGGATCTTCTCCAGCATCAGGTTCATCAGGGGGGAGAGGTCGGTGCCCTCGACCCCCTCCTCGAGCGCGGCCCAGCCAGCCTTGGCGTTGGTGTAGACGATCGGGAAATCGATCTGCTCGGAGTCGGCGTCGAGGTCGAGGAAGAGCTCGTAGACCTCGTCGACGACCTCGGCGATGCGGGCGTCGGGGCGGTCGACCTTGTTGACGACGAGGATCACCGGCAGCCTTGCCTCCAGTGCCTTGCGCAAGACGAAGCGCGTCTGCGGCAGCGGTCCCTCGGAGGCATCGACGAGCAGCAGCACGCCGTCGACCATGGTCAGGCCGCGCTCGACCTCGCCGCCGAAATCGGCGTGGCCGGGGGTGTCGACGATGTTCAGCTTCACGCCGTCGTAGTTGACGGCGGTGTTCTTGGCGAGAATCGTGATGCCCTTCTCGCGCTCGAGGTCCATCGAGTCCATCACCCGCTCTGCCACGTCCTGGCCCTTGCGGAAAGCGCCCGACTGCCAGAGCATCGCGTCGACCAGCGTCGTCTTGCCGTGGTCGACGTGGGCGACGATCGCGATATTTCTCAGATCGTTTCGAGTGGTCATGAATTGGGAAGGAAGAGGGGAGTGCGGTGCGCGATTCGCAATTGCCTGAATCTCGTGACAAAAACGGGGCCCGCCTTGCGGCGGGCCCCGTAACTACTCAAGTTCGGTACGCGACTACGAGGTCTGCTGAACGCTCGCAGCGGCTGGGCCCTTGGGGCCTTCCTCGGACTCGTACGTCACCTTGGCGCCCTCTGCAAGGGACTTGAAGCCCTCACCGAGGATGGCGCTGTGATGGACGAAGACGTCCTTCGAGCCGTCATCGGGCGTGATAAACCCGTAGCCCTTGTCGTCGCTGAACCACTTGACTGTTCCAGTCGGCATTTATTGCCTCCACTTGTTGTGCTGCGAACGCGGAGGCTTCGGTAAAGCAACGACGCGAGCGCTAGACACGACTTTTTGCCGGATATCAATCCGACCTAACGCGGGGACCGTAGCAGGGATTAAGCCGGGGGCGCGGCGCTCGGATCGCCGTCCAGCCGTGTTTCAGGAAGCTAGGAGACCAGTCGATACGGTGACCAGATGACGTCTACGCACAGTCCCCGCGGGTGGGTGGGAGGTTTCGTGACTGCCCTGCTCGTTCTTGCGATGGCGGCGCTGCCCGGCTCGGCAGCGGCGATGCGGGGATCCGGCGACCTCTCGCCCCGGCTCGCCAAGCTCGCCGGCGCCTCGCTGCGCGACGCCCCTCCCGCCACCCAGGCCAAGGCGCTCGGCCTCGCCCCTGATGGCCTGGCGCGCCGGGGCCGCCGCCTCCTGGTCGACGTTCGCTTCGCCGGTGGCGCGTCGTCGGTGCGTGAGGATCTGCGCCAGGCCGGTGCCACGATCGTCGCCGTGAGCCGTCGCTATCAGACGGTCACCGCCGCTACAGACCCATCCAGGTTGCGTGCGATCGCCGCTGAGCCCGGGGTTGAGGGCGTAACGCCGGTCTTTGCCCCGGTGGCGACAGCGGCGACCTGCCCCTCTGGAGCGGACGTCTCCGAGGGCGATGTCCAGCTGGAAGCCAAAGCCGCCCGGGAAGCCAATCCCGGCGTCGATGGAACCGGCATCACCGTCGGCATCCTTTCCGACTCGTTTGATCAGGCGACTGAGGGCGAGGACGGCGAACCGATCGAGACGAAAGCTGGCGATGACGTCAAAAGCGCCGACCTTCCGGGCACGGAAAACGAATGCGGCCACACCACGCCGGTTGAAGTGTTGAGCGAACAGAGCAATGCCGCCGGGGCCAGCGATGAGGGCCGGGCGATGGCGCAGATCGTCCACGACCTCGCGCCGGGAGCGGATCTCCAGTTCGCCTCCGCCTTCAACGGGGAAATATCCTTCGCCAACAACATCAGGGCTCTGTCCACGGCTGGCGCCGACGTGATCGCCGACGACGTCTTCTATCCGGGTGAGCCCTTCTTCCAGGATGGGCCGATCGCGGTTGCCGTCGCGGAAGTCGTCGAAGACGGCGCCACCTACTTCTCTGCCGCCGGCAACAACAACCTGATCGAAGAAGACGAAGACGAAGAACGCCACGACATCGCCTCATGGGAAACCCCCGGCTACAGGGACGCGGGGAGCTGTCCGCCGGCCATTCAGGCGATCTCGGGGGCAAAAGCCACGCACTGCCTCGACTTCAACCCGGGCTCGGCGGTGGACCGGACTTTCGGCGTCAAAGTGGAAGCGGGGGCGACGCTGGCGCTCGATCTGCAGTGGGACGAGCCGTGGAACGGCGTCGACACCGACCTCGACGCGTTCCTGCTCGACTCTGCCGGCAACCGCCTCGTCGGCTTCGAATCGCGCGAAGACAACGTCGAAATCAGCCAGACTCCGGTGGAGGTTCTCGAATGGCCGAATTCGAGCGGCAGCACGAAGACGGTGCAGCTCGTCATCAATCGCTTCTCCGGGGCAACCCCGCGGGTCAAGTTCGCCCTGATCCAGAACGGCGGCGGTGTCTCCGCCACTGAGTACCCGCGTTCGAGTGGCGAAGATGTCGTCGGCCCGACGATCTTCGGTCACAGCGGCACCGCCGCGGCGATCTCGACCGGGGCGGTCTTCTTCGGCGACAAATCGGAACTGGAGGATTACTCGTCGCGCGGGCCGGTCCGCCACGATTTCGGCCCGGTGGTGGACGACACCCCAGCCGCGCCACTCGGTCTCCCGGAAGAGCTTTCGAAGCCCGACCTGGTCGCGACCGACTGCGGCAAGACGACGTTCTTCTCCTTCTTCGTCTTCGGCGCTTGGCACTTCTGCGGAACCTCGGCGGCAGCGCCGCATACGGCGGCTGTTGCAGCCCTGATGCTCGATGCGGAACCCGCCGCCGCACCGGAAGACGTTCGCGGAGCGCTCGTCGCCAGTGCTGTCGAAGTCGGCGTAACCGGCACGTTCGGTCCTTGTGATGTCGGCGCGGGACTGGTCGAAGCGGTCGGTGCGATTGAAGAAGCGCTTGCTCAAACGGGCGCCGGCGGTCCCGTCTGCGAGCCGCCCGAATCCGAAGTTGACCCCGATCAAGCCGCCGCCCCGGGGGACTGGGGAAGCGAGGTTCCGCCGGCCCCACCGACAGGCGGTGGCCCGACGCCAACGCCGCCCACCCCGCAGCCCGAAAAAGAAGAACCGAAGCCCGTAGTCCTCCCTCACACCTTCTTCCTGCAGCGCCCGGCGAAGATCATCCGCACCCAGACCCGCGCGGCGAGGGCGGTGTTCCTCTTCGGCTCGGACAAGGACGGTGTCACTTTCGTCTGCCGTATCGACGGCGCCCCGTTCCGGACCTGCTCCGAACGCCTGGCGCGGCGTTTCCCACTCGGCTGGCACACGATCAAGGTCGCTGCCCTGGACGCGGAAGGCAACGGCGACAAGACCCCGGCCAGCTACCGCTTCAAGGTCAAAAAAGTCCGCTGAGCAGATCGAGCTGGGTGCCGAAGTAGACCGAGATCGCCGTGATCGGCAGGTAGCCGACCGCTGTCGTCCAGACAAAGCGCCAGACCGGCACCCGGGCCGCTCCGGCGGCGTAGGAAACGAGGCTGAAGGGGAAGATCGGGATCAGCCGCGCGGCGATCAGGACCTTGGGGCCGCCGCGCTCGATCCTGGCCTCGATTCGCTCGAAGCGCTCGCGGCCCAGCCAGCGGTCGAGCAGCGGCCTTGCCACCGAGCGGCCGATCGCAAAGCAGACAAGGCCCGAGAGCAGCCAGCTGAGCATCATCAGGGCCAGGGCGGGGATGAAGCCGTAGACGAGCCCCGCCGCCGCGTCGACGATCTCGGCCGGGTAGAAGACCACCGCGTGAATCAGGGCGAGGACGAGGATCAGCAGCGGGCCGGCGATGCCGAGGCTGTCGATCTCGCGGCGCACCTCGTCGGTATCGCCGTGGACCGCCGCGACCGCGGCGTCGTGCAGGGCGGGGACGGCGAAGACCAGCCCGGCCAGCAGGGCAATGCCGGCGAGGGTGACGCCGATCTCGAGCAGGGGTGGGCGGTTATCCACGCAGGCGCTCGGCCAGTCCGGAATGCCGTCCGCCGCTGTCGTCGCGGCGGACGGCCGCTCCCAGCACCGCGCGGTCGCCGATCAGGACGCAGCTGCTGCGCGCCCGGGTGATCGCCGTGTAGAGCAGCGGGCGGGTCAGCATCCGCGAGTGCGAGCGGTGGCAGACGCCGACCACGACCGGGACCTCGCAGCCCTGCGCCTTGTGCACCGAGATCGCGTAGGCGAGCCGCAGGGTTGTGGTCTCGCCGTAGGGGATCGTCAGTGTCTCGCCCTCGTCGGTGTCGACGACGATCTCTTCGTCGGTGGGATCGTCGGCGCGCAGGAAGACGATCGATCCGTTCATCAGGCCGAGCTCGTGCGAGTTCCGCGTCTGGATCAGCCGGTCGCCGACCCGGAAGCGCTCGCCGACCGCGCGCTTGCCATTGGGGTTGAGCGTTGCCTGCAGGCGCTCGTTGAGGGCGTCGATCCCGATCGCGCCCCGGTACATCGGAGCCAGCACCTGCACCTCGCGGATCGGGTCGACGCCGAAGCGCTTCGGAGCACGCTCGGCCACCACCTCGACCACGGCCTCCAGGGCCCGCTCGGGATTGGTGCGCTCGATGAAGAAGAAGTCGTGGTCCTGGTCCTCACCCGGCTCGAGATGGGGTTCGCGGCCCTGGTTGATCTCGTGGGCGGCGGTGGTGATCATCGAGCGGGCGGCCTGACGGAAGATCTGGGTGAGACGGACGACCGGGACGATCTCGGCGGCGATCAGGTCCTCGAAGGGCTTGCCCGCCCCGATCGGCGGCAGCTGGTCGGCGTCGCCGACGAAGACGATGTGGGTCGACTCGGCGAGGCCGCCGAGCAGGACCTCGATCAGGCGCAGGTTGAGCATCGAGGACTCGTCGACGATCACCAGGTCGGCGGGCAGCGGGTGGCCCGGCTTGAAGGCCGGCTCACGGCCGGGGCTCCACTCGAGCATGCGGTGGATCGTCTGCGCCGAATGGCCGGTCGCCTCCTCGAGCCGGCGGGCGGCGCGACCGGTGGGAGCGCAGAGGGCGATGCGCAGGTGGGCACTTTCGGCCTCCTCGACGATTGCCCGTGTGCAGGCGGTCTTACCGACGCCCGGGCCGCCGGTGAGAACTGAGATCCGCGCGCCGAAGGCGCCGCGCACGGCCGACCACTGCTCATCGGTCAGTTCGGTGTCCGTCCCATCAGGGGCGGGCGCCTCGCCGGGGTCATGGTCGAGGTGGGGCGGGGCGACGCTGCGAGTCGCCAGGGTCGCCGCCACGGCGAGCTCGCTGGTGTGGGTGAACTGGCGGTAGAGGCGGCCCTCGTCGACGACCAGGCCGCTTGCTTCGCAGAGCACCTCGGGATCCGGGGCGAGGCCAATCAGCTTGGCGGTGCGAGTCGTCAGCTCCGCGATCGGCAGGTAGCTGTTGCCCTGCTGCTCGGCCTCGCCAAGGGCGTACACCGCTGCCGCCTGGGCGCGGCGGCTTGACTCCGGCGGCACATCGGCGGCGAGGGCGATCTTGTCGGCGCGGACGAAGCCGACGCCGTCAACCTCGGTCAGCCGGTAGGGGTCCTCGTGCAGGATCGCCATCGAGCTCTCGCCGAAGCGGGCGTGGATCGGCGCCGCCAGGTGGGCCAGGCCATGGGGGGCGAGCTGCACGTGCAGGTCGCGCACGGCGCGGCTGGCGTGCCAGGACTCGGTTGCGGCCGCGGCCTGGTCGGCGCTGATGCCTCGCAGCGAGCTGAACACCGCCTGCGGGTTTGCCGCGATCGCGCCCAGCACTCCCTCGCCGTGCTCGTCGACCAGTCGTTCGGCCCGCGCCGGGCCGATGTGGCGCAGCGAGGTCAGGTAGGCGATCTGGCCCTCGCGGTCGGCGGGATCGAGTGGCAGCGCCCCTTGTGCTCGCAGCTGGCGCCCGTAGCGGCTGTGCGTCTGCCACTCGCCGCTGACTTCGGCCCGGTCGCCGACCCCGAGGTGGGCGACCGGTCCGACCAGAGCGAACCCCTCGCCCGACTCGGCGTCCTGGACCTCCAGCACCGCGTAGCCGTCGTCCTCGGCGGCGAAGATGACGCCGAGCACCTCGACCGTGGCCGAGTAAGCCGCGGCGTCAGCGTCGAAGAGCGTGGCCGTGCCGTTCACACGGCAAAGCTAGCCTGTGGCGAAGATGGCCGAGCGACCAGTTTCCGGTCTCTGCGACAGCTGCATGCACCAGCAGTTGGTGCCGAACACGCGCGGGTCGGTCTTCTCGCTCTGCCAGCGCTCGCGCACCGACCCGCGCTATCCGCGTTACCCGAGGCTCCCCGTTGGCGCCTGTCCCGGTTACGAGCGGCGCCGGGAGGAGGATTGATCGGAGGCCAGGCTCAGCTTGCCATCGGGTCCGGCACGCCCAGCTTGGAGATTTCCGGCGCCTCGTAGGTGCCGCCGGGAACCCCGCCGATGATCAGCAGCCGCAGGCCGTCCGCTCCCGGCCAGACCTTGCGCTTGACGCCGGAGGCCACCCGGGCGATGTGCTCGGAGTCGAGCGGAAAGCGCTCGCCCTCGATCTCGATCTCGCCGCTGCCGCGCAGGGCCGTGAAGACCTCCTCCTGGCCGTCTTCGGCGTGGTCGTGCTCGGGGTAGTTCTCGAAGTTGGGTGGCAGGTCGATCACCTGGATGCCGAACGATTCGACCTCCAGTTCCGCTCGCACCCGCTTGAAGGCGCCGAGGTAAACCGCCTCCATGTCATCGATCTTCTTCACCGCGTATCCCGCCATCGTCTCTCCTCCTGATTCGTCGGTCAGCTGCTTGGCGGGCGCAGGGTAGCGAATGAACGAACGTTCGTGCTTTTTTGTACTCTGACCGGGTGGCTGCAACGAGCGAGGCGACCGTGGAGCGCGAGCGAGGCAAGGGGGCCGGTACCCGTGCCGCGATTCTCGCGCGTGCCCTCGACCTTGCCTCCGTCGACGGCCTCGAGGGCCTGACGATCGGTCGTCTCGCGGCCGAGCTCGAGATGAGCAAGAGCGGCGTCTTCGCCCACTTCGGCTCCAAGCAGGAGCTGCAGCTTGCGACCGTCGGCGCCGCCGCGGAACGCTTCCGCACGGAAGTGATCGAGCCTGCCCTGCAGGCGCCGGACGGCGTTCCCCGCCTCGAGGCGATGGCCGGCTCCTACCTCGTCCATCTCGAGGGCAACCAGTACGCCGGCGGCTGCTTCTGGGCCGCGACCTCGGCCGAGTACGACGATCGCCCGGGGCCGGTTCGCGACGCGATCGTCGGCGCGCTCGATGCTTGGCTCGGCGAGCTCGAGCGACAGGCGCGGATCGCCGGATCGCCCGATCCCCGGCGCTTCGCCTTCGAGCTCTACGCGGTGGTGATGGGGGCCAACTCGCGCTACCGGCTGAGCGGCGATCGCGCCGTCTTCGGCTACGCCCGCGACGCGGTCGAGCGCCTACTGGGCGAGCTACCCGGTTAGAGCGCTCAGTCGAGCAGGCCGACCTGGCGCAGGATCGAGACCGAGTCCGAGTAGACGTCCTTGCGCTTGATCAGCCCGTGCTCGAAGGGGATCACGTCGACGCCGTCCCAGCTCACCGTGCGACCGCTGGGCGGTGCCTCGATCTCGCCGCGGCGCAGCGTGTTGGCGTGGGTGGCGGTGGCGGTCCACTCTTGAGTCACGACGCCATCGCGCACGTAGAGCCGCCGCGTCTCGAACTTCATCTCGGGCCAGGCCTCGAAGATCCTGGCGATGTGCCCCCGCACCTCCTCGCCGCTGGCCGTCTCGCCGGCGGTGTGGTTGGCGAAGACCATGTCCGGCGCGTGCATCGCCACGATCGCGTCGAGATCCTGCGCGTTCCAAGCCTCGTTGTAGCGCCCGATCGCTTCGGTCAGGGCCTCGACTCCATCGCGCTCGTCCATCGGGCCTACTGTAGCCCGCGCCCCTCCCTCCGCCTATTTGGCGCTGACCGGCGTGGCGGGGGGCGCCCCTGCCTCGAGCAGGGTGGCGAGGTAGATCACCACCGGCTTCGAGCCATTGTTGGCGGCGCGATGGATGTCGGACGGTTGCTCGACGATCCACTCGCCCGCCTCGATCCTGCCGGTCTGGCCCGCTTCGATCGTGCGTACGACGGTCGGGTTCGCGTCGGACTGGCCGCGGCTGACGACTACCGAGCCCTGCTGGACGGTGTAGGTGAGGACGCCGGATTCGATCCGGGCCACCTGGGTGCCGAGGTGATGATGGAGGGCCAACTTCGCCCCGGCCGGTACGACCACGCGGCTGAGCACCAGTTCCCGTTTGGGCGCGCCCTGCACCCGCGCCGTCTGGGCCATCGCGTCGCGCTTCGCTTCCGCTGCGCCGGTGGCGCTCGTGGCCGAGTCGTCGCCAGCGAGGCCGGCGAGCGCCGCCACGGTCACAGCCAGGATCGTCAGAACAGCTGCCAATCGGGTTCTCGATTCCATTGCCGGGACAGGCTTTCAGGGCATCCGGCGGAAGCGAGCGGGCCGGCGATTCGGGTTGGCTAATGTGATCGCCGAGCGGATGCAAAGCGAGGGAGGCCGGGGATGGACGTAGCGATCGGATTGCCAAACGCGGTGCCGGGTACGACCGGTGGCCAGCTCGTCGAGTGGGCGCGACGCGCCGACGCGCGGGGCTTCTCCAGCCTGGGGACGATCGATCGCATCGTCTATGAGAACTACGAGCCGCTGACGGCGCTCGCCGCGGCGGCCGCAGTTACCGAGCGGATCGGGCTCTGCACCTCGGTGCTGCTCGCGCCACTGCACGTCAACGCGGTCAAGCTGGCCAAGCAGGCCCTCAGCGTCCAGGCGCTCTCCGCGGGGCGCTTCACTCTGGGCGTCGGCCTCGGCGGTCGCGACGACGACTACGAGGTGAGCGATATCGAGCCCGTCGACCGTGGCCGGCGCTTGGACGAGATGCTGGAGAAAATCAAGCAGGTCTGGTCCGAGGGGGAGGTCGGTCCGACGGTCGCGGGGGTGCCCGAGCTGATCGTCGGCGGTCACGCCGATGCGTCCTTCGCCCGTGCGGCGCGCTTCGCCGACGGCTGGATCGCCGCGGGCTCGGGGCCGGATCAGTTCGCCGCGGGCCTCGAGAAGACGAGGGCGGCTTGGTCGCAGGCCGGGAGAGAGGGGCAGCCCCACACCAAGGCGCTCGCCTATTTCTCGCTGGGAGATCGCGCCGAGGAGGAGGCGCGCGCCTATCTCAGCGACTACTACGCCTGGCTCGGTGAGGATATCGCCGGGTTCCTCATCGCCGGTGCCGCCAAGGACCCGGAGACCGTCAAGCAATACGTCGCGACCTACGAGGCCGCCGGCTGCGACGAGCTGATTCTCTGTCCCTGCTCGGGAGATCCCGATCAGGTCGACTTGCTCGCCGCCGCCGTCGGTCTTTGAGCCGCGGCGTCATGCTTGTCGGCGATGGCCGACGACCTGCCCGTACACCTCTTCGCCACTCGCCCTGATCTCGAGGCTTGGCTCGGGGAGAACCACGGCAGCTCGCCGGGAATCTGGCTGAAGATCGCCAAGAAGGGTTCCGGGGTTGAGAGCGTCGACTACGCCGAAGCATTGGAGCTGGCCCTCTGCTTCGGCTGGATCGACAGCCAGAAGCGGAGCTTTGACGAGAGCTTCTTCCTGCAGCGGTTCACGCCGCGACGGCCGCGCGGCAAGTGGTCGCAGATCAACCGCGCCAAGGCCGAGGAGCTGATTGCCGCCGGCGAGATGCGCCCCGCCGGTCGCGCCGAGGTCGAGGCGGCAAAAGCGGACGGTCGCTGGGATGCCGCCTACGCCGGCCAGCGCGCGGCCACTGTGCCCGACGACCTGCAGCGAGAGCTGGACCGCAATCAGGCCGCCCGGGACTTCTTCGCCAAGCTCGACAGCGCCAACCGCTACGCGATCCTGTACAGGCTGCAGGAGGCGAAGAAGGCCGAGACGCGGGAGAGGCGGCTGCGAAAGTTCGTCGGCATGCTGGAGCGAGGGGAGAAGATCCATGGCTGAGGCCGCGGTGAGCGCCGACGTCGCGGTTGTCGGCGCCGGCCTCTCCGGCCTGGCGGCAGCGCGTGCGCTTGTCGACGCCGGCCGTGAGGTGATTGTGCTCGAGGCCCGCGATCGGGTCGGTGGCCGCGTGCTCAACGCTTCGCTCGGGGACGGTGTTCAAGTCGACCTCGGCGGCCAGTGGGTCGGTTCCGACCACTCGCGAGTGCAGGGCCTCGCCGCCAAGCTCGGAATCGAGATGTTTCCCCAGTTCGGCGAGGGCAAGAACCTGCTCGATATTGGCGGTAGGCGGCGGCTCTACCGGGGCACGATCCCGCGCCTCGGCCCCCGGGTGCTCTGGGACATCTTCATCGCCAGGCGTCGCATCGGCCGGCTCGCCCGCGGGGTCGGCGCCGAGCAGCCTTGGGCGGCGGAGGGGGCGGCCGAGCTGGACGGCCAGACGCTCGCCGATTGGTGCGCGGCCAACGTGCGGACCCCGATCGCCCGTGAGCTGATCGGCCTCGCCGGGCGGACGATCTGGGGCGCCGGGCCCGAGCAGCTCTCGATGCTTCACGTCCTCTTCTACGTCAGCGCCGCGGGCGGCTTCGACAAGCTGATCGACACCGAGGGAGGAGCGCAGCAGGACCGCCTCCAAGGCGGTGCGCAGGGGCTGGCCCTCGGCCTCGCCGCATCGCTCGGCGAGCACCTTCGGCTCGCTGCCCCGGTACGGCGGATCGAGCAGCGTGGCGAGTCGGTGAGGGTCATCGCCGACGGCCTGGAGGTCGAAGCGGGTGCGGCGATTGTGGCCACGCCACCCGCGATCGCCGCCCGAATTGAGTTCGACCCGGTGCTGCCGAAGCTGCGCAGCCGCCTTGCCGAGCGCTTCCAGCCGGGCAGGCTGAATAAGTGCATCGCGCTTTACGAGACTCCATTTTGGCGGCAGCAGGGACTCAGTGGCGAGTCGGTGACCGACGCCGGGCCGGTGACCCTGACCTTCGATTGCTCGCCGCGCGATGGCGCCTCCGGTGTGATCCTCGGCTTCGTCGGGGGTCCCGAGGCGGAGGAGATGGAAGCGATGTCAGCGCCGCCGCGTCGCGCCGCGGTGCTGGCCTGTTTCGAGAAGCTCTTTGGCCCCGACGCCGGGCACCCGGTCGACTACGCCGAACAGGAGTGGTCGGCCGAGCAGTGGTCCGGCGGTGGACCGACCTCCAACTTCGGGCCGGGTGGATGGAGCGAGTGCGGACCGGCCCTGCGCGAGCCGGTAGGCCGAATCCATTGGGCGGGCACCGAGACGGCAACCATCTGGAGCGGCTACATGGAGGGCGCCCTGCAGGCCGGCGAGCGCGCCGCGGCCGAAGTCGTCGCGCTCTAGCCCGCTCGATCGCGGATCTGCCCCCTTCTCCACGGCTCAGCGTCCGTACACTCGGCCCGTGGATCGCGTCCTCCTCGACCGCACCCTCGCCGACGCCGGCGAGCCCGCCTACCGCGCCGCACAGGTTTGGGAGTGGGTCGCGCGCGGCGCAGGCGGTTACGAGGAGATGACCAACCTGCCGGCTGCGCTGCGCGAGCGGCTCGGCGCCGAAGTGCCGCTCTCGACTCTCGAGCTGAAGGCCGAGGCGAAGTCCGACGACGGCACCGTCAAGGCGCTCTTCCACACCGCTGACGGGCGGGCGATCGAGGCGGTCCTGATGCGCTACCGCGACGGCCGACGCTCGGTCTGCCTCTCCTCACAGTCGGGTTGCCCCCTGACCTGCTCCTTCTGCGCCACCGGCAAGATGAAGTTCGGCCGCAACCTCAGTGCCGACGAGATCCTCGACCAGGCACTGCACTTTCGCCGCAGCGAAGCGATCGACCACGTCGTCTTCATGGGGATGGGGGAGCCGACGATGAACCTCGACGCGGTCCTCGCCGCTTGCGAGGCGCTGCCGCAGATCGGCGTCACCCACCGTCGCACGGCGATCTCGACCGTTGGCTGGGTGCCGGGCATCGACCGCCTCACCGAGTGCGAGATGCCGGTCAGCTTGGCGCTCTCCCTGCACGCCCCCAACGACGGCCTGCGCTCGCAGCTGATGCCGGTCAACGACCGCTACCCACTGGCCGAGGTGCTGGCCGCCTGCGAGCGCTACCGGGCCCGCCGCCGCCGCAAGGTCTTCGTCGAGTACGTGATGCTCGACGGCGTCAACGACCACCCCGAGCACGCGCGTGAGCTGGCCACCCTGCTCGATCCGCGCGTCTACAAGGTCAACCTGATCCCCTACAACCCGACCGGGGCCTACGACGGCTCGCCGCCGGAGCAGATCGAGCGCTTCCGTTCGATCCTCGCCGAGCACCACCTGACCGCGACGGTCCGCCTCACCCGCGGCCGCGACATCGACGCCGCCTGCGGCCAGCTCGCCGCGGCTCGCGGTTAGCTGGCTAGTCAGCCAACTACTATGCGCCCCCGATGAGCACAAAGGCCCCCTCCCGCCGGGTCCCGCCGCCGAAGCAGCTCAGCGCCAACCCGGTCGTACGCGTGCTCGATGATGTTTGGGCCGAGGCCCGCGTGCGCCGTCGCGGTGACTACCCACCCGGCCCGCAGCAGTTCAGCTTCCCCCGGACCCTGCAGGCGGCCCGCGATCCGCTGCCGCTGCTGCTCTCCCTCTACGAGGAGCACGGGCCGATCTTCAGCGTCCGCCTCCTGCACAGCCCGGTGATCTTCATGCTTGGCCCGGAGGCCAACCACTTCGTCACCGTCGCCCACCCGGAGAACTTCCACTGGCGCGAGTCGAGCTTCGGCGACTTGATCCCGCTGCTCGGCGACGGCCTGCTGACGATCGACGACGCCTACCACGACCGCGCCCGCGAGATCATGATGCCGGCCTTCCACCGCGAGCAGGTGGCCGCCTCGGTGGAGTCGATGGTCGCCGAGGCGACGCCCGCGATCGAGCGGCTTCACAGCGGCGATGTGGTCGATGTCTACGAGTGGATGCGCGGGCTGGCGATGCGGATCGCGATGCGAGCGCTGCTCGGCCTCGATCCCGACGAGGCCGGCAAGGGCGCCGCCGCAGCCGAGCACTTCGAGCGGGCGCTCGGCTTCTACGGCACCGACTTCCACCTGCGCTTGCTGCGCGGCCCCGGCTCGCCCTGGTCGAAGATGACGCGCTCGCGCGCCGTCCTGGACGGGATCGTCTACGACGAGATCGCCCAGCGTCGCGCTACTCCCGACGAGACCAAAATGGACATCCTCAGCCTCCTGGTCGGCGTCCGCGACGAGGCGGGGGAGGGGTTTACCGACAAGGAGATCCGCGATCAGGTGATGACGCTGATGTTCGCCGGGCACGACACCTCGACCTCGACCCTGACCTTCATGATGCACGAGCTGGCGCGCCACCCAGACGTGCTCGCCAAGCTCTGCGCCGAGCAGGACGAGGTGCTCGGCGGCGAGGTCCCCGATATCGACAAGCTCGAGCGCGAGATGCCCTATCTGGACATGGTGCTCGACGAGGTGCTGCGCCTCTATCCGCCGGCTTGGATCGGCCCGCGCCGGGCGGTGCGCGATTTCGAGTTCGGCGGTCACAGCGTCGCCCGCGGTGCCTACGTCAACTACTGCTCCTGGGCCAGCCACCGCCTGCCCGAGGTCTTCCCCGAGCCGGAGGCGTTCATCCCGGAGCGCTTCACCCGCGAGCGCAAGGCGGCGCTGCCGCGCGGCGCCTACGTGCCGTTCGGCGGCGGGCGGCGGATCTGCATCGGCAAGCGCTTCGGCCAGACCGAGGTGAAGCTGGTGGCGACGATGCTGCTGCAACGACTGCGGCTCGACGCGATGCCGGGCCGGACGATGACCGTGCGCCAGATGCCGACCCTCTCGCCGCGGGGTGGCCTGCAGATGCGGGTGCTGCCGCGTCAGTAGCCTGCCCGCAGGATGCGGGCGCTGGTCATCTCCGACACCCACTTTGGTGCCTGGACCGGGCGGGACTTGCTGCGCGAGGAGTTCTTCCTCGAGCGCCTCGCGCCCCAGCTCGACGGCATCGACGAGCTGATCTTCCTCGGCGACCTCTTCGACTTCCTCTTCGGCTCAGTCGGCGACGCGGTCGACGCGGCCGGCGGCCTGCTCGACCTGATCGCCGCCAACATGACCGGCAAGCGGCTCGTCTTCCTCGCCGGCAACCACGACCACCACCTCGTCCACCGCGATGTCGAGAACCGGCTCGAGGCGCAGCTGGCGGCGGGGAGAGCACCTTTGCTGAGTGGAGAGCCGCCCCTCGACTCGGCTGCGCCGGGCCCCGGCTTCTTCCGCTCCTTTCTCGCCCGCCGGCTGCCCGGCGTGGAGATCGAGATCGCCTACCCGACCTACAGCTTCGGCGGCGTGCTCTGCACGCACGGGCATTACCTCGACCCGCACGCCCGGCTCAGCGGTTCGCGCGGTGACCGCCTGCTCACCCGGGTGCTCTGGGGCATCGCCACCGGCGGGCCCGAGGACCCGAAGACGATCGAGGACTACGAGTCGACGATCCCCTGCTGACCGAGTGGCTCTACATCGCCGCCCAGATGCCGCACGGCACCCACGCTCAGCAGAACGTCTTCCGCGCCGTGCAGCGGGCGGGGCGGCTGGCCTCGACGCTCGGCCTGCCGGTGCGGGGGGTCAAGCGGCTTGCCGCAGAGCTGCGCGACCGCGGGGTCGGCGACGAGGCGGCACTCGCCCTGCCCAGCGAGCGGCACTTCGACGCGGTGGTCGAGGCCGAGGCGGCGCGCCAGCGCCGCGAGCAGCCGGCGCCGCAAGCGGCCTGGCCGCACCCCGCCTACCCGGCCGCCTCGGTGATCTCCCCGAGTGACCCCTCCGGGCACGCGCTCGAGGCCTTCGCCAAGGTGACGGCGAACCTCGGCTGGGACAAGCGGGCGGAGCGAGTCGTTTTCGCCCACACGCATCAGCCCTTGGCGGACGTGCGTTGCGGCAACGGCTCGCGCACGCGCTACTGGAACACCGGCTCCTGGATCTACGAGCCCGACCTCGCCTCGCGCCAGGCCTACGGTCGCTACCTGCGCTACGCCTGGCCCGGCACGGCGGTAGTGATCGACGACGAAGAGCCCGAGCCGCGCCTGCTCGAGCTCCTCGCCGACCTCAACCCGCTTCAGGGTGGGTCTGGGCTACCCGTCCACTGACCCCGGTTACGGGTTGGTCTGATTTAGAGCGGGTACGGGTCGGGCGAACCCGATCCAAGGAGGGATGATGCGCAACTCGTCAATTTCGCCACCCCGTGCCCTGCGGGTAATCGTTGCCGCACTGGTAGCTGTTCTCGGTATCGCCGCGGTCGCCATGGCCGCCGGCGGAGCTTCCAGCTCGAAGGCCGGCAAAGTCAAGGTCAAGTGCCCGGCCAGGGTTCTGGCGGGCCAGGGCAAGGTGACCTGCCGCCTCTTCGGCCGCTTGCCAGCGGGTCCGCAGGGCCCGCAGGGCTCCAAAGGGCCGAAGGGCTCCCGGGGCGACAAAGGCCAGAAAGGCGAGAAGGGCGACAAAGGCGCCCCTGGCGCAGCGGGTGTCTCAGGCTACGAGGTCGTCAACCAGACCTTCAAAGAAGTCTTCATCGAGAACAGCGGCGGCATGCGCGGCCTCAGCGAAGTCAAGACGGTCGCCTGCCCCGCCGGCAAGCGCGCAATCAGCGGCGGCACCGACCTTGGCACCAACGTAGGACAGAACGGTCAACAGCGTCAGGTCACGGTCTCGCTAAGCGCCCCGAACGGAACCGGCACTGCCTGGTCCGTCCAACTGTTCAACAACTCAACCTCGGTCGACACCTCAATCGACCTGAGGGTCTACGCAGTCTGCGCCAGCGTCTGAAGCGTCAGTGCTGCCCGTGGGTGAAGCTCAGCCGCAAGCGCTTCTCCCGCGGGTGGCGCGGTGGCGGGGGTCCCCCATAGCGCAGGATGCCGGAGGCATCCGAGCACATGGGGGAGGGCCGCCGCGACAGGACCCGCGGGCCGAAACGCACAGCGGCGCTACTTGATGAAGAGCATCTCCTCGTACTTGGGCAGCGGCCAGAGGTCGTCAGCGACGACCTTCTCCAGCTTGTCGGCGGCCTCGCGCACCGTGCCGCTCTTGGCCAGCTGCTCATCGCGGGCGAACAGTGCCAGCTCGAGGCCCTCCAGCTCGGTCGGCTCGGCGTTGGCCGTCTCCAGCGCGTCGAGCGCGGTCGAGAGCTCCTCGACCAGGCCGCGGACCTCGCCTTCGAGGCTGGCGACACCGGCCTCGGAGATCAGCGCCAGGTGGCGCAGTGCCGCCGGCAGCAGCATCGTCTTGGCGATCGAGAACGTTGTCTCGGCCTCGATGTTGGCGCGCAGGGCGTACTGCTCGACCCAGACCTCGAAGCGGGACTCCAGCTCCCTTTTTGAGAGCACGCTGTATTTCTCGAAGGCGGTGACCGAGTCGTCGGCCATCACCTCGAGCAGCGCGTCCGGCGTGGTTTTCAGGTTCTTCAGTCCGCGCTGCTCGGCCTCGGCGTGCCACTCCTCCGAGTAGTTGTCGCCACTGAAGCAGATCTGCTTGCTGCCGACGTAGGTCTCCTTGACCACCTCGATAGCCGCCTCGGCAGCGTCCATGCCGCCGCCGATCTTTGCCTCCAGCTTGTCGGACATCTCGTCGATCGCCTCGGCGACGATCGTGTTCAGCACCGTGTTGGGGAAGGCGAGCGACATGCTCGATCCCAGCGCCCGGAACTCGAACTTGTTGCCGGTGAAGGCGAAAGGTGAGGTGCGGTTGCGATCGCCGCCGTCCTTGGGCAGCGGCGGTAGCACCGTCGCCCCCAGGTCGAGGAAGGAGGCGGGCGTGTGGGGATCGCCCTCGCCGCTCGCGATCGCCTCGAAGACCTTGTCCAGTTCGGCGCCGAGAAAGATCGAGATGATCGCCGGCGGTGCCTCGTTGGCTCCGAGGCGATGATCCTGGCCGATATTCGCGGCCGAGGCGCGCAGCAGCCCCTGGTGCTTGTTGACCGCCTGGATCACCGCCGCGCAGAAGAAGAGGAAGTGAACGTTGTCAGCGGGGGTATCGCCCGGGTTGAGCAGGTTGCTGCCCGTGTCCGTGCTCATCGACCAGTTGTTGTGCTTGCCCGAGCCGTTGACGCCGGCGAAGGGCTTCTCGTGCAGCAGGCAGACCAGGCCGTAGCGGCGGGAGACGTTTTCGAGCACCCGCATCAGCAGCTGCTGATGGTCGGAGCCGACGTTGGAGTTCTCGAACATCGGCGCGATCTCGTACTGCGCCGGGGCGACCTCGTTGTGACGGGTCTTGACCGGGATGCCGAGCTTGCGCATCTCCAGCTCGGACTCGAGCATGAAGGCGAGCACCCGCTCGGGGATCGTGCCGAAGTAGTGGTCGTCGAGTTCCTGGCCCTTCGGCGGCTTGGCGCCGAAGAGGGTGCGGCCGGTGGAGACCAGGTCGGGGCGCTCGAAGAAGTACTGCTCGTCGATCAGGAAGTACTCCTGCTCGGGCCCGACCGTGGTGAAGACCCGTTTGCTCTCCGTGTCGCCGAGCAGCCCAAGGGCCCTGATCGCCGAGCCCGAGAGCGCGTCCATCGAGCGCAGCAGCGGGATCTTGGCGTCGAGCGCCTCGCCGGTCCAGGAGGCGAAGGCGGTCGGGATGCAGAGCAGCGAGCCGTTCGGGTTCTCGAGGATGAAAGCGGGGCTGGTTGGGTCCCAGGCGGTGTAGCCGCGGGCCTCGAAGGTTTCGCGCACGCCGCCGGTTGGGAAGGAGGAGGCGTCCGGCTCGCCCTGGATCAGCTCTTTGCCGGAGAAGCCGGCCAATGCCTTGCCTTCGCTGCCGGCCGGCTCGAAGAAGGAGTCGTGCTTCTCGGCGGTGGAGCCGGTGAGTGGCTGGAAGACGTGAGTGAAGTGGGTGGCGCCCTTCTCCAGGGCCCAGTCCTTCATCGCCGAGGCGACGGCGTCGGCGGTATCCCGATCGATTGCCTCGCCGGCTTCGAGGTTGGCCTGCAGCTTCTCGAAGACGTCGCTGGGCAGGCGTTCGCGCTGGACGGAGACGGAGAAGACGTTGGCGCCGAAAGCTTCGTTCTCGGGCAGGGTCAGGTCGATAGCGCCTATGGCCCCTCCGTTGGCGCTCCACTGGGCTGCGGTCACGTTCTGCTGGCGGATACGGGTCATCGCTCTAGTCGTCCCTCGCTTGGCGTCGCGCCCGGTCGGCAGGCACGGTCGGTTACCGGTCTACTCCCTTTACAAGAGCCAAAAGAGCCTAATACCCATGGCTCAAAGATGCCTTTGTACTCGGGTACAAGGATCGCTGAGGCGCCTTGTACCGGCTGTCGGCGCCGGGGCCCTTAGGCGCCGAAGGGAGCGGCGGCCAGCAGGCCGAGCGGGTGGCGCAGGCGAAAGCCACCGCTCGAGCGCATGTATTCGCTCCAGCCGGGGCCGGTGCGGTCGCCGTCGTCGGTCATCGAAGTGTCCCAGCGCAGGCCGGCGATGACGGCGAAGACGTGCTCGTGGTTGGCGTAGACCCGCACCCAGCTGCCGGCGCCGCCACCGCCCCAGCGCATGAAGCCGGTTGAGTCGAGCGGCGATTCGAGCAGGCCGGCGGCGTGCAGGACGTAGCTGACCGAGCCCGAGCAGTCATAGCCGGCCGAGTCCCAGGCGCGGTGCCCGCCGCCCCAGCGGTAGGGACGGTGACTGATCCGGTTGGCGGCTTCGATCATCGCCTCGACCGCGGGTGGCGCCGAGGCCGGGGCCACGGCGCGGCCGCTGGGCAGCAGGGTCGCCTGCGGCACGGCAGCGCCGGCGCTCGACGCAACCGCCACCGAACACGCACAAACCGCAAGCAGAATCGTCCCCCGCCTCAGCATGAAGTCCCTCTATCGGCAGCCCGATCAGGAGGCTTTAAGCGAGATCCGGCACTGCGTCGGCGGCGATCAGTGCGCCCATGAGGACGCCGAGGAGCAGATCGCGCAGCTCGTCGCGCTCGATGTCGCGGTGCTCGACCCAGTTGAGACAGGCCCCGTCGATGAACCAGAGCCAGCCGCTGATCGCAGTTCGCGCCTTCGGCGGTGGCTCCTGCGCGTAGAGGGCCTCGAGGATCCGCTGCGCTGTCCTCAGGCGCACTTCTTCGATCAGCTCGCGGATCTCGGCGACGCCCGCGGCGCTTTGCATCAGGTTCTTGTAGGCGACCGCGTTTTCCGCGATCAGCGCAAGGAACGCATCGAGGCTGCCCTTCAGCTGCTCGACCGGGGGAAGGTCGGGCTCCGGTTCCGTCCGCTCCCGCAGCTGCTCCGCCCAGGCGCTCAGTGTCTCCTCGAAATAGGCCTGCTTGCTGGGGAAGTAGTGGTACAGCAGGGCCTTCGAGATCCCCACCTCGGCGGCGATCTTGCTCATCGAGAGCTTCTCGTAGGGGTGGCTGGTGAAGAGCTCAGCGCCTTTCTCCAGGAGCTGGCGGCGGCGCTCGTCGACGTCGAGGCGGCGGTAGGAGGGACGGCTCACGCGCGGATTGTACCGCCTTGCTGACCGATGGTTGACAAGATTGCTACGGTTATCAACCGACGGTCAACAAGCAATCCACAGAAGGGGAGACTGATGCACAGCGAGAGACTCGACCAACCGGCGGGCAATGGGGAAAACCCCCCGCCCGCGCCTTCCAACCCAATGTCGCGAATCGAGTTCGAGCGCCTCTTCGGCGGTCGCGTTCTGGCCTGGATCGGTGGCTTCGCGACCCTTCTCGGCGTCGTCTTCCTGATGCGCAGCGCCGTGGACAGCGGCTGGTTCACAGAGGAGATTCGGACCCTGGCCGCAGCGTTCGGATCCTTGCTGCTCCTCGTCCTCGGCTTCTGGCTGCACGAAAGGAAGGGGCGCCTCGAGGTGGCCCGTATCGCGGTCGCCGTCGCGATTCCCGGCCTATTTGCCACAACCGTCGTCGCCGCCCAGGCCTACGACCTGATCTCGCCCGTCCTCGGCCTCGAGCTGGGGGCGCTGATCGGCGTCATCGGGGTGGCGATCGCGGTGCGCTGGTCCTCGATGCTCGTCGGCGGCGTCGGCATGCTCGGCGCCCTGGCCGCGCCGATGCTGGTCGGCACGACGGGCGAGGCCGGCTCGATCGCCTTCGTCGCCGTAGCGCTCGCCGCAAGCGTCGGTGTCCTTCTCTGGCAGCGCTGGAATTGGTTGTCGCTCGGCGCTTTCGCGGTCTCCGCTCCTCAGCTGATCTCCTGGCTCGACAAGAGTGGTTTCATCACCTTTGAGGGGCTTTCCAATCCCACCGAACCGTCCCTGCTGGTCCTTGCGGCCCTGGTGGGATTCTGGGTCCTCTACGCCGCTGCGGCTTTCGGCTACGAGTTGCGGGCTCGCGGCGAAGAGAAGCTCCCGATCTCCTCCTGGCTGCTGCTCCTCTGCAGCAGCGTGTTCGTGGTCGGCGCCGGCTGCATCGTCATCGGCGACGACTCGGCGCTCGCCCTGAACGCTTGGATCTTTGGCTTCGCCGCCGTCCATCTCCTGCTCGGGGGTGCCGCCATTCGCCTCGGCATCCATCGCGAAATCGGCTCGCTCCTGACCGGAGGAGGGATCGCGCTCGGCAGCATCGGGCTCGCCAACGCCTTCGACGGACCCACCCTGGTTGCTGTCTGGTCGGCAATGGCCACGGCTCTGGCCTACATGGCGACGCGCGTGGACCGCAGTTCCGCGCCAACGCTCTCCGACGCGCAGCGGCTTCTGATCGGGGCGTTTGCGTTCCTCGCCCTGGGGATCGTGCACTTGCTGGTCGTCGAGGCACCGCCCTACGCGATCGTCGATGGGGTCGAGGATCTCGGCAGCTCCCTGGTCGCTATCGCCTGCTGCGCGGGTGCAGCGCTCGCCTGCTGGTACTGGGGTCGCCAGATCGAACCGAAGACCGCAACCGCGGCGGGCTTCGTCGGCGCCACCGGGTTCGTCTACCTCGGCTCGGTTCTGATCATCGACGCGATCGGCGCCAACGACGGCGGCGAAGCGCGCGAGATCGGCCAGGCCTGGCTCTCGGCCTTCTGGGCCGCTACCGGCCTCGGCGCGGTCGTCTGGGGCATGCTGCGCAAGTCGCCGAAAACCCGCCTTGGTGGTCTGGCGCTGCTGACGGTTGCGATCGCCAAGGTCTGGACTTACGACCTTGCCGAGCTGGAAGAGCTGGCGCGGGCGCTCTCCTTCGTCGCCCTGGGCCTGTTGCTGTTGGCCGGCGCCTTCGCCTACCAGCGCTTCAAGCCGGAGGAAGGCGAAGGAGAGGCCGAAGCGCCGGAGCCCCAGGCATCTCTATAGCCTGGGGCCCCGGCGGTCCCACCCGCACGAACAAGCCAAAAACTCGGAGGAAGCCAGTCAAATGTTCGTATCGAAGGCCGCCGTCGTCGGCGGCGGCACCATGGGCGGTGAGATCGCCCAGGCGATCGCCGCGGCCGACATTCCCGTCGTCGTCAAGGACATCGACCAGAAGTTCGTCGACGCCGCGGTTGAGAAGGCACGCGCCGTCACCGAGGGCCAGCTCGCCCGCCTGGTCAAGAAGGAGAAGCTGACCCAGGAGCAGGCCGATGCCCGCCTCGCCGAGGTGATGGGCCTCGTCACCGGCACCACGACCTACGAGGAGTTCGGCGATGTCGACTTCGTGATCGAGGCGGTGCCGGAGCGGATGGAGATCAAGCAAGCGGTCTTCCGCGAGCTCGACGCCGTCACTCCCGGCCACGCGATCCTCTCCTCCAACACCTCGTCGCTCTCGATCACCGAGATGGGCGAAACGACCCTGCGCCCCGACAAGGTCGTCGGCTTCCACTTCTTCTATCCGGCCTCGGTGATGCCGCTGGTCGAGGTGATCGCCGGCGAGGACACCTCCGAGGAGACCGCCACCGTCGCCTACAACTTCGCCCAGGCGATCAAGAAGCAGCCGATCGTCTGCGGCGAGGTGCCCGGCTTCGTCGTCAACCGCATCCTGATGGCGACGATTGGCGAGATCTGGCGGGTTCAAGAGGAGAAAGGTCTCTCGTTGAAGGCAATCGACGAGGCGATCGCCGCTGCCCAGGTGGCGCCGATGGGCCCCTTCTTCCTCACCGACCTGCTCGGCCTCGACACCGTGCTGCACGTCGCCGAGCATCTCGCCGAGTCCTACGGCGAGACCTTCTACGTCCACAAGGGTCTGCAGCAGCTGGTCGCCGATGGCAAGCTCGGGGCCAAGTCCGGCGGCGAGGGGTTCTTCAAGGAGGGTGAGCAGAACATTCCCGGCGATGCCGAGCCGGACGCCGAGGAGCTGGTTGCGCTCTTCACCTGCCGCGCCCTGATCGAGTCCTGCCTGCTGGTCGAGGAGGGCGTCTGCTCGGTCCGCGATATCGACCTCGGGATGATGGCCGGCGCCGGCCTCGACCCGCGCCGCGGACTCCTGCCGCCGTTCTGGAAAGCCGACATCGAGGGCCTCGACGTCGTGCTCGAGCGGATGGAGGGCTTGCAGGAGCGCCACGGGGATCGCTTTGCCCCGCCGCTCTTGTTGCGGCGCCTGGTTGCCCAGGGTCGCTTCGGGATGAAGTCCGGCCAGGGCTTTTACCCCTACCCCCAGCCCGATGAGGGCGATCAGGCCGAGACGGTCAAGCTGGAGACGCGCGGCGATGTCGCGATCGCCTGGCTCGCCAACGCGCCGATGAACGCGGTCTCGCCGGACGTGATCCGCGACCTGAAGATCGTCTGGGAGCGGATCAAGGCGGCCGACGGCGTGGGAGCGATGGTGATCGCCTCCTCGGTCCCTGTCGTCTTCTCCGCCGGTGCCGACATCAAGGCCTTCACCCAGATGGACGAGGGTGGCGGCGAGGAGCTGATCAACACCGCCCACGCGCTGCTGCACGACTTCGGTCAGGCCCCGGTGGCGACGATCGCCGCCGTCAACGCGATCGCCTTCGGTGGCGGCTGCGAGGTGGCGATGGCCTGCGACGTGCGGATCGGGGCCGAGGCCGCGGTCTTCGGCCAGCCCGAGATCAAGCTCGGGATCATCCCCGGCTTCGGCGGCACCCAGCGCCTGCCCCGCCTGGTCGGGCCCAACAAGGCGCTGGAGATGAACCTGATCGGCGACGCGATCCTCGCCGGTGAGGCGCTGGAAGCGGGCCTCGTCAACCGCGTCGTCCCCGACCACGAGCTGTTTGAGACGGCGCTGATGTGGGGCCGCAAGTTGGCCGCCCAGGCGCCGCTGGCCCTGGGGCAGATCAAGCGCGTCTCGGGCGCTGGCGACCTGGACGATGGAATCGAGGCCGAGAAGCAGGGCTTCGCCGCCGCCTTCCGCAGCGAGGACGCCAAGGAGGGCATCGGCGCCTTCCTCGGCAAGCGCACGCCGAAGTGGAGCGGCAAGTAGATATTGCGGCAGGCGGGGTGACGGACGTCGAGCGACTGGCGGAGCTGGTCCGCCAGTCGCGCTCGACCGTCGCCCTGACCGGGGCCGGGGTCTCGGTTCCCTCCGGGATCCCCGACTTCCGCACGCCCGAGACGGGCCTCTGGGCGAACGTCGACCCGATGGAGGTCGCCCACATCGACGTCTTCGAGCGCGATCCGGCGCGCTTCTGGTCCTATTACCGGCCGCGCTTTCAGTCGCTGGGCGACAAGCGACCGAACGGCGCCCACGAGGCGCTCGCCGAGCTCGAGCGACAGGGACTGATCGAGGGTGTGATCACGCAGAACATCGACCGGCTGCACGGCGCCGCCGGCTCGCAGGACGTGGTCGAGGTACATGGCTCGATCGCGACCTCCTCGTGCAGGAGCTGCGAGGCGTCCTATGGCCTCGACGAGATGGACGCGCTCTTCGATGCCGACGGCGTCGCCTTCTGCGCCAGCTGCACCGGCCCGGTCAAGCCCGATGTCGTGCTCTTCGGCGAGATGCTCCCCGAGGCCGCGATGAGGCGTGCGCAGGAACTTGCCGAGGGCGCCGAGCTGTTGATCTGCGCCGGCTCGTCGCTCGCCGTCTACCCGGTCGCGAGCCTCCCCGCGCTCACCCTCGAACGGGGCGGCAAGCTGGCGATCATCACCAAGGGGCCAACCCCATATGACACCGAGGCTGCGTTGAAGCTGGAGGGCGAGATCGACGCCGAGCTCGGGGCGCTGCTGCTGGCGCTGGCCTGATCGACGGCCCGGAATGGCCGCGTCGAACAGACATATGCTCACCGCGATGGAGACGCCCCTGCCCGCCGCCGTGGTCTTCGACAACGACGGTCTCCTGCTCGACACCGAGTCGGTCTGGACCCGCGCCGAGGAAGACCTCTTCGAGCGCCGCGGTCTTGCCTTCACTCCCCAGCACAAGCACGAGCTGGTCGGCACCTCGGCTGAGATCGCCGGTGGCATCCTCGAGCGGCGCCTGGGCGAGCCCGGCCGCGCGCCCGAGCTGATCGAGGAGCTCAACGAGCTGGTCGTCGCCGAGCTCGAGCACGGGGTGGAGGCGATGATTGGCGCCGCCGAGCTGCTGCACCAGCTGAAGCAGCGAGGCACCCCGATCGGCCTCGTCTCCAACTCTCCGCTCGTCTTCGTTCAGCGCTCGCTGGAGATCGTCGGCTTCAGCGACCACTTCGACGTCGTTCTCAGCGCCCACGAAGTGGCGGCGCCGAAGCCAGCGCCCGACCCTTATCTGGAGGCCTGCCGCCGTCTCGGCGTTGAGCCTGGCCCGTCGGTGATCGCGCTGGAGGACTCGCCGACCGGAGTGGCCGCGGCGCGGGCGGCGGGGCTGACGGTAATTGGTGTGCCGTCGCTGGAAGGCATCGCTCTGGATGAGGCCCACGAGATCGCCGAGTCACTGCTCGACGCCGTGGTCTCGCGCCACCTGGCGCTCTAAGCGGGTCAGCCGCCGAGAACGCGGCGGCGGCGGAGCACGCGCTCGGAGAGGCCGAGAAGCTCGCCGAGTGATCGGAGCTGCTCGGGGCTGAGGTCTCCCCGCAGGGCGGCGTTGGCAAGCTCTCCGGCCTCATGGCGACGACTCTCGAGCGCCGCCAAGTCCTCCTCGTGGTCGGGATCGCTGAGTGCTCCCTTCAGCTCGACCAGGAGCGCCTCCAGGCCCACCCGCAGTTGCAGCGCGGCCTCGCGCTCGCGCTTGCCATCGAGGTCGGCGCGGGCGCGGAGGAGAAGGGTCTCGCAGGCGTCCAGTTGCTCGCGGCCGCCAAGCACCGCTGCCAGCCGCTGCTGGGGTCGCAGCTCTTCATCGCGCTGGCGACGGCGTGAGATCGGACCGAGGCCGGGGTCCACCTGGTGCGCAGCGCTGTAGGCACCGTCGGCCAGGGCCTCGCCGTTGCCGTAACCGATCCGAATTGCGACTGCTCGCGCTGGCGTCACGGTTTGGGGGTATGGGTCGCCGCTGGCGACGGCCTGGACGTGCAGGGTCCGGTTGAGCTCGGCGATTCCCTGCTCGACCAGTTGATCGATCGTCCCCTCGTCGGCGCCGCTCCCCTGCAGCCAGGCAGCGGCGCCCTGCTCGTCGTCGAACTCGTTGAAGGCGAGGACAACCGTTGCCCGCGCGACCGGTAGCTCGGGTGGCGGCTCTCCGACCTCGGCGTCGCGCGGCCGCCGCCGCCGTCGCCGAGCCGGGGGCGCTGCGCCGAGTGTCTCGACGACCAGCACCTGCTCGCGCTCCCCGTCGCGCAACAGGTAGCGACCATCGGCCACGGCTAGTGCACCGGCGAGGTCGAACTGGATGAATCCGAAGAGGCGGGTCAAAGACCCAATTCTGCTCGCTGGCTCAGTCGCCGGCGCTTGGCTGGTGACCGGCGCCGTCCTTGCCCTGGTTGTCGGGCAGCGAGTACGGCGATGGCGTTGGCGACACCCGGGGATTGTCGATCTCACCAAGGCGGTTGGTCAGCCGCTGCCACTGATCTGGTTTGAGCAGCGCGTTGAACTGTTGGTCGAACGGGCCGCTGAGCGGGTGGTAGCCGACGTGCACGTGGTCGTAGTGGTCGGCCAGGGCGAAGCTGGTTTCACCGGGCAGGTCCTCGAGCGAGATCACCTGGTGAGGGTGCATCGTGCCCTGCAGCTGCAGCACCGTGCGGATCAGCTCATCGGTGAGCGTGCCGGGGCCCTGGTGACCGGTCACCGGAACCCCATTGATGACCGGGATGTCGACCGCGTCGCCGGTCGAGTGCTCGGAGACGTAGCCGGAGGCACTCATGATGCTGTGGCCGCACCTGAGCGAGGTGACCGTCAGTTTGTAGCCCTTCGAGACCAGGTACTCGAGCATCGCCAGCACACGCCGGTCGATCTGGCCCGTAGCAATGTCTTCGCGGCCGCATTCGTAGATTTCGAGCGATTGATCGGCGAGTACCCGCTTCTGCAGCTCCTCCTTGGAGAGCAGCAGGACGCCGGCGCCGCTGAGGTCCTGGGCGAGCGGGTTCTTGCCGTTAGCCCGGTAGATCGCCGTCGCCTCGAGCAGCTTCCAGCCATCGAGGATCGGCTTCGGATCGATCTCGGGCGCCCCGCGGCCGGCGGGTCGGATCGAGAAGTTGACGTGGGGGTCGACCCCGTCTTCGGAAGAGCCGATTCGAGCCAGCACGGTGCCAGCTATAACCTTCGACCCGACCCTTAGGGTTCCGTCTTCGACCGTGGTCGGGCTGTCGACTTCCGGCGCTTCGTCGTCTTCGGCGGCCTTTGCTCGCGCCGGCAGCGCCCGCAGCCTGGGGCGCAGGTTCTCGCTGTCAACCGGCAGGCGCCGCTCCTTGCCGGTCGGCATCACGACCGAGCGGTGATCGCGCACGATCTGGCCGAGCTCGGCGTAGGTGTAGCGGTTGCCGTAGGCGTCTTGCAGGACGACGTACTTGCCGAGCCGGGGGGTACTGCCGAGCTTCTCGATCACCCCGTCGTTGACGGCAACGACGGGGGCATCCTCACTGGCGAAGATGTTGATTCCGCGCCGAGTGGGCGAGGAGGCGATCACTTTTGATGCGTCGCCGTATGCCTCTTCGGCGCCGGGTGCCGAACGCTTCAGCGCCTCGCGGGCGGAGAGATCGTCGGCGTAGCTGGCGTCGGCGGCAACCGGGAAGTGGGCGCCCTCGGTGAGGCCGGTCAGCGAGCCGACCAGGTCAGACGGCAGCTTGCCGTAAGCGCGGGCGTAGCCGAGCACCTCCTGCACGTACCAATCGGCGTGGTTGTAGGAGTAGATCGCGTTGTAGAGGTCGCCCGAGCCGCCGCCCAGCTTCAAGTAGTGGGCAGCGGAGCAAATCGCGTCGACCGGGTTGTAGGGGTCCTTCTTGCCGTCTCCGTTGGCGTCGAGGCCAAACGCTTCCCAGCTGGAGGGCAGGAACTGCATCCAGCCGATTGCGCCGGCGCTGGAGGGCCCCATGTTGGTGCCGAAGCCCGACTCGATCTTGTTGATCGAGGCAAGGACCTCCCAGGGGATTCCGTACTCGGTGCCGCAGGCCTGGTAGATCGGCAGCAGGAAGGGCGGGATCTCGAAGGAGTCGATGACGAAGTTGGGAACCCCGATCGGCGCCGGGCCAAAGGGGGCAATCGTCGTCGTCGGGTTTGCTTCGGTCGGGGTTCCGCCGCTGGAGTACTGCGAGCCGCCGCTGCTCGAGTCGGTGTGCAGCTGCACCCCGCCGGTGGCGCTTGGCGCCGTTGTGCCGGCGCCGGAGTTGTCGCCGCCACCGCTGACGTCACCGAGGCTCTCGTTGCGGTGGGCGCTCTCATTGCCGGAGCCGATCGTTGCGCCGGACTCAAAACCGCCATCTTGCTTCGGCGCCGGTTGCTGGGCCGGAGCTGTTGGGGCTTCGACGCTGTTGTTGGGAGTGGGAGCGGCGCCGGCTGGTGCGGTCGTCGCCTCGCTTTCATCGGCGGACGATTCGCAGTCGGGATCTTCCTTGTCGACTAGGCCGTCGCCGTCGTCATCGACTTCGTTGGAGCAGGCAGTCGGCTGCGCCAGCGGAGTGGTCGAGAGCGGGGTCGTCGTTTCGCCCGCCGTGGTCGAGACTTCTTCCGCCCCGGCGAAGCCGACTCCGAGCGCCGTGACGACGCCAAAGCTGGCCAGAGCGATGATCAGTGCAAGCTTGTTTCTCATATGACGGCGCACCCATTCCCGCTGGCACGGATCGTGCAGCCCACGTCCGCCTTCTCCCTGCGCACCAGGCTCGCCCAAGCTACTGGCTTGCCCAGGGGTGTGCAACGGCCCGCTGCTGCCCCCAACAAGCCCTTAATCAAGGTCTCTCTCATGCTGACCGCGCAGGAGGATTCCAGGCGAGCCGGATGCGCCGGTTAAGCTGATGTCGATGAGGCGCTCAAATTGACGACGAACGCGGACTACGACGACCAGGAGGGCCTGCGCGCACGCAGCGAGCAGGCGATCGGCGAGTTCGCCCAGGCCCTGCTCGACAGCCAGGTGCTCGAGAACGCTGTCGCGGCCGCTTTTGGCGCCCGCGAGAAGGCGCTCGACGCCCAGCACGCGGCGATGAGCGCCCTCAACTTGCCCTCGGCCGGTGACCTCGAACGCTTGGAGCGGCGGGTCCGCTCCCTTTCGCAGCGCCTTGAAGAGGTCGAGGATCAGATCGATCGGGTCTCGCGCGATCTCGGCGATATCCGCCGCCGACTCGTCGCCCGCGAGCGCGCCGAGGACGAGGTCTAACCCTCGACTTCAGCCTGAGAGTGCGGCAGATGCAGCCCTGCCGGCCAGTCTCTCCCGCTGCTCCAGATCCGCCTTCTCCAAGTGACCGCCGGGGTCTCGCTCACTGACAATCAGGAGCACGGCGAGTTCGATCTTCAGTGCGGTGGCCCGCGCCAGCAGCGGAGCCGTCTGCATGTCGGCCGCGATCGCCTCGCTGGCGTTCGCCGAAGGCGCGGGCGGGTGGGTGTCCAAGCTGGCGACGACGGCGTCCTGGCAGTCGCTGTCCAGCGCGGCGGCGAGGCACGCGGTCAGTGTCGGGTCGGGCGCAAGCGAGGCACCGGCCGTGACACCGAGCGAGGTCGCGCTGGCGCCAACGGCGATCGCCTCGCGGACGAGCAGCAAGTCGCCGAGCGATCCACTCGGGTCAAGTCCGAAGCAGGTTCCCACTCGCACTGCCCGCCTTACCCCCAGCTCGGCCAGGTCATCCAGCACCAGGGCGGCGCTGGGGCCACCCATCCCGGTTGACTGAATCGTCAGCGGCGGCCCGTCCGGGGTCCGCCCGAAGTAGCCCCAGAGACCACGGGCGTGATTGCTCATCTTCGGTTGCTCCAGCAGCTCCTGCGCCAGCAGCAGGGCCCGCCCCGGATCGCCGACGAGGATGGCGTCGGGCGCGATTTCAGCGGTTGGGCGAAGCCGCCTGGGCATGGCGGCGGACCCTAGCCGCCCCGGGTCTCGGGGAGGCGACGCCCAGCGATTCCACTCGCGAGAAAAGCCCCCCGCGCATTTTCGCCATCTGTCTAAACACAGCTCTCAAGCCCGTCCATACCTTGGCTAGCAGTCCAAATGCGACCGCCGGGGCGTGTCCCCCGCGGGCAAGGAGGGAGCATCCGATGAGAAAGAAGGTGGGCCTCGCCGCGGTTCTGACGGCGATCGTAGCCCTGGTGGCCATGGCGCTGCCGGCGCTTGCGTCGGCAGCGAGCCTGACTGAAGTGGCCGGGACCGTCGAAGAAAAGGCAAGCGAGCTGGACATGGTCTGGGTCGCTGTCGCGACCGTTCTGGTCTTCCTGATGCAGGCCGGGTTCATGTTCCTCGAGGTTGGCTTCTCGCGGCAGAAGAACGCGGGAACCGGCGTCGCCAAGATCTTCGTCAACCTGGCGCTCTGCACGATCGCCTGGTGGGCAGTTGGCTACGGGATCGCAGAAGGTGGTGGTAACGACTTCTTCGGCACCAGCGGCTTCTTCTTCCACTTCAACCAGACGATCGGTCAGGGTGAAGAAGCGTTCAATGTTGCTGGGCCCGACGCGATGTTGATGCTCTACGGGCTTGCCTTCTGCGCCGTCTCGCTGGCGATTGTCTGGGGCACGACCCTGGAGCGGATCAAGTTCGGCGCCTACGTCGTCTACGCGATCGTCTTCGGTGCGATCGTCTACCCGCTGGTCGCGCACGCGGTCTGGGGTGGCGGCCTGCTCTCCGACATCGGCGGTAAGCCGGTGATGGACTTCGCCGGCTCCTCGGTCGTCCATCTGACCGGAGCAACGGGCGCCCTCGCGGCACTGCTGCTGCTCGGCGCGCGTCGCGGCAAGTACGACGCCAACGGCAACCCCCGGGTAATCCCCGGGCACTCGATGCCACTTGTCGGCCTCGGCGTGATCATCCTCTGGATCGGTTGGTTCGGTTTCAACGGCGGTTCGACCTTTGAAACCAGCGCCTCCTTCTTCGGCGAGGTGATGCTGAACACGCAGCTGGCTGCTGCTGCTGGTGTGATCGGCGCCTCCCTGGCTGCCTATTTCAAGAGCCGCACACTGGACGTCGGCATGGCGGGCAACGGTGCGATCGCCGGTCTGGTCGGGATCACCGCCCCGTCCGGCTTCGTCGAGTACTGGGCAGCGCCGGTCATCGGCTTCATCGCCGGCCTGATCGTCGTCTACGCGGTCCTGGCAATCGACAAGCTCCTCGATGATCCGGTCGGTGCGCTCTCGGCGCACGGCTTGGCCGGCATCTGGGGGACGCTCTCGGTCGGCATCTTCGGCTCGGCGCGGCTTGTCAGCGAAGGCGCTGCACCGGGGGTCTGGTACTCAGTCTTCGGGGACGTGCCGTTCAGCCAGTCGCTGGGACAGCTCGGGGTGCAGGGCTTGGCGGTCCTGTTCACCTTCGTGGTCGTCTTCGCGATCTCGATCGTCACCTTCAAGTTGATCAAGTCGACTATCGGTCTCCGCGTCTCCGAAGAGGAGGAGGAAGCCGGCCTCGACATCAGCTCGCACGGCATGTACGGGTACCCGGAGCAGTTCATTCCACAGCCGGAGTACTCGACGGGCCTGCCGGGAACGATGGGCGCGGGCGCGGGGGTTTCGACGCCCGCTCCAGCCCCGGCACAAATGACAGCCAACGACACGCTATAGGAGGGTTGAGCGCATGAAAAAGATAGAGGCGTTCATCCGCCACGAGGCGTTCGAGCCGATCAGGACCGAGCTGCTCGAGAAGGGATTTCCTTCCCTCTCGATCGTCGAGGCCAAGGGCTCGGGTCGCCAGAAGGGGGTCGTCGAGCATTACCGCGGCTCGACCCTCACCGTCAACGTCCGGCCGAAGCTGAAGCTGGAGGTCGTAGTCGAGGACAAGGACAAGGGCTTGGTCGTGGAGACGATCCTCCGCCACGCTCGCACCGGCGAGGTCGGCGACGGCAAGATCTTCGTCCTACCGGTTGAGGAGGCAATTCGCATCCGCACCGGCGAGGGCGGGGAGCCGGTGCTCCAAGCTCATGAGGAGTCGGAGCTTCCGGCCTAAGCCCCAGCGCAAGAGGAACCAGACACCCCTCCCCGGAGGCCGTCGCGCAGCAGATCGTTTGTTGCGATTCGTGATCTATTCACGTGAGCCTCCGGGGAGGGGTGTCTGGTTCCTCCTCTGCAGCGGTTAGCCTCGGACGCCGTGACGGACGAGCGGATCTCGCTAAGTGAGGCTTCGCGGCGGGCTGGTGTTTCGCCAGCGACGTTGAAACGCTGGGCGGAGGAAAAGGTGCTGCCGGTGCGCAGGGGCCGCTGGACCGCCGCGGCGGCGGCTCAGGCCCGGGTGGTTGCGCGGATGCGGGAGCGCGGTCACTCGCTGGAGGACCTCAAGCGGGCGGGGCGCGAGGGGCGCCTCGCCTTCGGCTTCACCGAGGACCTCTTTCCCAAGCCGGAGGAGCAGACTACGGTCGCGGAAGTCGCCCGCGAGACCGGGCTCGAGCCGGAGCTGGTCGAGCGCATTCTGGTCATCCTCGGCACCCCGCTGGAGAGCCAGCGCTTGCTCGACCCGCATGACGTGCAGGCACTGCGCCACTGCGCCCGGGTGCTGGCCGCCGGCTTCCCGCTTGTCGCCTTCCTTCAGCTGGTGCGGGTCTACGTCCAGTCGCTGCGCCGGATCGCCGACGCCGAGGTGCGTCTCTTCCATCTCTACGTGCACGAACCGCTGATCCGAGACGCCGTTCCGGAGCTGGAGATGGCCGAGGAGATGGGCGAGCTGGCCGGTGACATCCTCCCCCTGGCAGCGCCGCTGACCGAGTACCTTCACACCCGCTACCTCCGCTTCTTCCTCGAGCAGGACGTCGTCGGCCACATGGAGAGCGACCTGGGGATGGCGGCATCGCAGGTGCACCACGTCCCGGTCACCCTCTGCTTCATCGACCTCACCGGCTTCACTCGTTACACCGAGGAGGAAGGTGACATGGAGGCGCTCGACGTGATCGAGAACTTCGTCGAAACGGTTGAGGCGACGCTGCCGCCCGAGGCCACGATCGTCAAGACGATCGGCGACGAGGTGATGGTCGTCTCGCCCGACCCGGCCTCGCTCACCGAGTGGGCGGTCGGTCTGATGGGCCGCTTCTCCCAGCGCCCGCAGCCCCGGGTCGGCATTCACTACGCGCAGGCGGTCTACCGCGACGGCGACTACTTCGGCACCCACGTCAATCTCGCCCACCGAGTTGTCAACCGGGCGCAGGCGGGCGAGGTGCTGGTGACCGACCGCGTCGGCGAAACGCTGCGCGAACGGGGCCTCAGCTGCGCCCCGATCGGCGAGGTGACCCTCAGGGGCTTCCCCGAGCCAACCCCGCTCTTCGTGGTCCGGGCCGCGGACTGAGCTTCCGGTGCGCTTTATGTGGCCGTGGACCACATAAAGCGCACCGGAACAGGGCTCGCGCGACACTTAAAGGCATGGAGAGTGAGCGGATGCTCGAGGTTGTGGGGGAGAGTGGTCTGTTGGCTGCCGGCACGCCGCTGGTGGCGATGCTCTCGGGCGGGCGCGACTCGGTTTGCCTGCTTGATCTCGCGGTCCGCTTGCTAGGCCCCGCTGCGGTCACTGCGGTCCACGTCAACTACGGCCTCCGCGACGACTCCGACGCTGACGAGGAGCACTGCGCGGGGCTCTGCGCGGGGCTCGGGGTCGAACTCGAGCTGGAGCGCCCGCTCCGTCCCGAGGGTCCCGGCAACCTGCAGTCCTGGGCGCGCGACACCCGCTACGCCGCAGCCGCCAAGTTGGCGTTCGGCCAGGAGGCGGTGATTGCCACCGGACACACCGCCGACGATCAGGTCGAGACGATTCTCTACCGACTCGCCTCATCGCCCAGTCGCCGGGCGCTGCTCGGCATGCGCGTCCGCGACGGCAGCCTCGTTCGGCCGCTGCTGGGGTTCACCCGTGAGCAGACGACCGCCTACTGCGAAGAGCGTGGCCTCGAGTGGCGTGATGATCCGAGCAATGCCGGGGACGGCTACGCGCGCAACCGGGTTCGCCACGGCCTTGCCGCTGCGCTCGCCGAGGTTCACCCGGCAGCCGCCCGCAACGTGCTGCGCACGGCTGAGCTGCTTCGCGACGAGGCCGAGGTGCTCGACGCGCTCGTCGACGCCGAGCTTGCCAACGGGTCCGAGCGCGGCACGATCGAGCTCGATCGACTCGCGGGGCTGCCGCCGGCCCTTCGCCGGCTCGTCGTCCAGCGCCTTGCCGATCGCGCTGCCGGCCGCCCGGTGCCGGGCGCGGCGAACCACGCAGAGCAGGTTGCGGGCCTGCGTCGGACCGGCACCGCGATGCTCGATCTCGGCGGCGGCGTGCGGGCGGTGGTCGAGCGCGGCACCCTCCACGCCGAGCGCTAAAAGCCCCGACCCTGAAAGACTGCGACGCGTGAGCGACTCGATCGGCGAGACCCTCGTCTCCAGCGAGGACCTGCAGCGGCGCGTCGGCGAGCTCGGTCGTCAGATCAGCGAGGAGTACACCGGCCGCGATCTCGTCATGGTGGGGGTGCTCAAGGGCGCGGTGCTCTTCCTCGCCGACTTGATGCGCAACATCGACGTGCCCTGTGAGATCGATTTCATGGCCGTCTCCAGCTACGGCTCGCAGACCGATTCCTCGGGCGTGGTGCGCATCCTCAAGGACCTCGACGCACCGATCGAAGGGCGCGACGTCTTGATCGTCGAGGACATCATCGACTCCGGCCTCACCCTGCAGTACCTGATGCGCAACCTGCGGGCGCGCAACCCCGCATCGCTCGAGGTCTGCGCCCTGCTGACCAAGCCCGAGCGGCTGCGCGTCGACCTCTCGCCCAAGTACGTTGGCTTCGAGATCCCCAATCGCTTCGCGATCGGCTACGGGCTTGACCACGCGCAGCGTTACCGCAACCTCTCACACGTCGCTGCGTTGGACGATTAGATGCCTAATCTGCCCTGGTACGCTGATTTTTCCCTGTGAGGCGTTTTTTCAAGAGCGCAGCTTTCCCGATCCTGCTTGTGGTGATCCTTGCCTTCGTTGCGCAGAAGGTGATCAGTAGCCCAGATAGCAGCAAGGCTCCGTCGTACAACGAGTTGGTCAGCTCGAAGGCGCAGGGCGGGCTGATCGCCGACGGCAAGGTCGAGAAGATCTCGATCAACACCAAGGACAACACGCTCGACGTGACCTTGAAGGGCGAAAAAGGTGAAGACGGCGAAAGCTTTTCCACCGGCTACCCGCCCAATACCGAGCAGTCACTGCTCAACCTGATCGATCAGAACCAGGTCGAGACCACGGTGCACGGCACCGGCGGCTCCAGCCTGCTCTCGCTGCTCACCTACATCCTTCCCTTCATCCTCTTCTTCGGCTTCTGGATCTTCCTGATGAACCAGATGCAGGGTGGCGGCTCGCGGGTGATGAACTTCGGCAAATCGAAGGCGAAGCGGATGGCGGTGGACGCGCCCAAGATCACCTTCCGCGACGTCGCCGGGGTCGACGAGGCGGTGCAGGAGCTGCAGGAGATCAAGGAATTCCTTGAGAACCCGAAGAAGTTCCAGGCGCTCGGTGCCCGTATTCCCAAGGGCGTGCTGCTCTACGGCCCCCCCGGCACCGGCAAGACGCTGCTTGCCCGCGCCGTCGCCGGCGAGGCGGGCGTTCCCTTCTTCTCGATCTCCGGCTCTGACTTCGTCGAGATGTTTGTCGGCGTCGGCGCCAGCCGCGTCCGCGACCTCTTCGAGCAGGCCAAGCAGAACTCGCCCTGCATCATCTTCATGGACGAGATCGACGCCGTCGGCCGCCACCGTGGCGCCGGCATGGGCGGCGGGCACGACGAGCGCGAGCAGACGCTGAACCAGCTGCTGGTCGAGATGGACGGCTTCGAGATGAAGGACAACATCATCTTGATCGCCGCCACCAACCGCCCCGACATCCTCGACCCGGCCCTGCTGCGGCCCGGCCGCTTCGACCGCCAGGTCGTCGTCGACCGTCCCGACCGCAAGGGCCGCAAGCACATCCTCGAGGTGCACACCCGCGGCAAGCCGCTGGCCAAGGTGATCGACCTCGACGCCCTGGCCGGCCAGACACCCGGCTTCACCGGCGCCGATCTCGCCAACCTGATCAACGAGGCGGCCCTGCTCACTGCGCGCACGGGTAAGCGCGAGATCACAATGCAGGAGCTCGAGGAGGGGATCATGCGGGTGATCGCCGGCCCGGAGAAGAAGACCCGGGTGATGAGCGAGAAGGAGCGCCTGATCACCGCCTACCACGAGCTCGGCCACGCAATCGTCGGCCACCTGCTGCCCAACTGCGACCCGGTTCACAAGATCTCGATCATCAGCCGCGGCCAGGCGCTCGGCTACACGATCAGCCTGCCCAGTGAGGACAAGTTCCTCACCTCGCGCGCCGAGCTGACCGACACGATGGCGATGACCCTGGGCGGCCGTGCCGCCGAGGAGATCGTCTTTGGTGAGATCACCACCGGCGCCTCCAACGATCTAGAAAAGGTGACCGAGACGGCGAAGCAGATGGTCATGCGCTTTGGCATGTCCGAGCGGCTCGGGCCCCGGGTCTTCGGCCACGATCGCGGCCAGCCCTTCCTCGGCCGCGAGTTCTCCTCCGAGCCCGACTACTCGGACGAGATCGCCCGCGAGATCGACGACGAGATCCGCCGCATCGTCGAGAGCGCCCACCAGACCGCCAAGGACCTGCTGACCGAGCACCGCGATGATCTCGACACCGTCTCCAAGATCCTGCTCGAGCGCGAGACGATCGACGCCGAGCAGTTCGTCGATCTGCTTGCCGGTAAGTCCGAAGACGAAGTCTTCGCCGACGACGAGGAGCCGGCGCAGCCGGTCGAGCCGGCGCCGGAGCCGGAACGGGCGCAGCGCGAAGGGCCCGTTGCCCAGCCCAGGCCGCGGCCTGGGTTCGCTGGCGGCGACGCCAGCTAACGCTCAGTAGCTCGCGATACTTCGTCCATGAACCCGAAGCTCATGGGCGTCGTCAACGTCACCCCGGACTCGTTCTCGGATGGAGGGCAGTACCTCGATCCGGCTGCGGCGATCCGGCACGGCGAGGAGCTCGTGCGGGACGGGGCTGAGATCTTGGATGTCGGTGGGGAATCCACGCGGCCGGGAGCGGTCGAAGTTGATGAGCCGGAGGAGCTGCGGAGGGTTGAGCCTGTGGTTCGGGCGCTGGCCAGTGGAGCGACCGTTTCGATTGACACTTCGAAGCTCGCGGTTGCCGAGGCGGCCTTGGATGCAGGGGCCTCGATCGTCAATGACGTGACTGCTTTTCAGCGGGATCCTGGGATGGCGGGGTTTTGTGCGGAGCGGGGAGTGGGGGTGGTGTTGATGCACATGCCCGGGAACCCGCGGACGATGCAGGACGACCCGCATTACGACGACGTGGTCGATGACGTCAAGGCATTTCTGGCCGCGCGGATGGAGTTCGCGATCGGTGAGGGGGTTGCCGAGGAGAGGATTTGGCTTGATCCGGGGATCGGGTTCGGCAAGACGCTGGAGCACAACCTGGAGCTGTTGCGGCGGCTGGGGGAGCTGCGGAAGCTGGGCCGGCCGCTGGTGATCGGGACCTCGCGCAAGAGCTTTATCGGCAAGGTCGATGGCTCGGATGTGGAGGACCGGATCGGCGGCTCGATCGCCTCGTCGGTGCTGGCCGCGGCCGAGGGAGCAGACGTGTTGCGGGTGCATGATGTCGCCGAGACGGCGCAGGCGCTTGCAGTTGCAAATGCTGTGCTTGGGTAGGTTGCAGCTATGGAGGCACACGGCAACGGGTTCGATTCCAGGGTCGAGGTGGAGCTTCGCGGCCTCTCGATCTACACCCACCACGGGGTCAGCGACTCCGAGCAGGAGGTGGGTCAGCGGCTCGAGTTCGACATCTCCTTCGACGTGCCCGACTGCGACGCGGTGTTGACCGACCGGATCGAGGACACGGTCGACTACGCCGAGGTCTGCGACATCGTCGCTCTCGCCGCCACCGAGCGCAGCTACAGGACGCTCGAGCGGCTCTCCCAGGTCGTCGGCGGCCGCCTGATGGAGCGTTACGGCTGCGAGTCGGTGCGGGTGCGCGCCGCCAAGCCCGAGCCGCCACTGCCGCTGGCGATCCAGGAGGTCGCGGTCGAGGTGGTCCACGAGCGCTCTGAAGAGGTCGACGAAGACGAAGCGGAAACGACCTGAGCGCCGTCTTGATCAGAACCGGTTACCTCGGGCTCGGCTCCAACGTCGGCGACCGCGAGGCACACCTGCGGGCGGCGGTCGAGATGCTGCGTGAACGCGGCGTCGAGGTCGAGGCAGTCTCCTCTGCTTACGAGACCGAGCCGGTCGGCGAGGTGCTCGACCAGGCCGACTTCCTCAACGCGGCAATCCGGATTCGCACTGAGCTGGAGCCCGAGGCGCTGCTCGACCTCTGCAAGGAGATCGAGGTCGCACGCGGCCGTGCCCTTGACGCCCCCCGTCACAGCCCCCGCCCGCTCGACGTCGACCTGCTCCTGCTCGGCGAGGTCGAGCTCTCAACCGACCGCCTCACCCTGCCCCACCCAGAGGTCACCAGCCGCCGCTTCGTCCTCGCTCCCCTGCTCGAGCTCGACCCCGGACTGGCGCTCCCCAGCGGCGAGCGCCTGGGGGCCGCTCTCGATGCGCTGGGTCCCGGCCAGCGGGCGGAACGAGTGGGTTCGCTCGCCTAGAGGCGCTGGCGAACCTAGGCAGCTGCGGCGGTGCCGTCGCGCAACTGCTGAAGCCAGGCGGGAGGCAGGATCGGTGCGGCTTTGCCCGGGTAGTCAGGGCAGACACGCTGGGCCAGCTCGCCGGCGGGGCGGCTTTCGATCGAGGGACGCAGGTCGTCGAGCGTCATCGCCAGGGCGACGCTGGGTGCAATCTGGAAGTCGGCGACGTTGAGCTGCTCGCCGTTCAGGACCCCGGCCTCTACCCAGGCATCGATCTTGTCGAGGAAGCCCGGCAGCGCGGCCAGGTCGCGGCGCACGTTCTCGTCGGTTGCCTCGTTGAAGCGGGCGGAGAGGGCGACGATCGGGGCGGCCGTGCGCACCGCCAGGCCGATCGGGATGCCCAGTTTCGCTCCCTCGGAGTAGCTGCGCAGGGAAGAGTTGTCGTGCTTGATCGACCACCAGGAGATCTGGCGGATCGGGTGCTGAAGCTCCTCGTCGCCGAAGCGCTCCGCCTCTTCGACAGCGGCGCGCAGCTCGGGGTCGTCCGGAAAGAGCGCTGGCTGCGGCTGCAGCCGCTCCAGCTCGCGGGCGATCGGGCGTGAGCCCTGCACCTTGCGTCCGTCGATCTTCAGCGCCGGCACCGTTTTGCCGGGGAAGCCGAGGGTTCGCACGATTCCCTTCGACATCACGGGGAAGAGGTCGGTGCGCTTGTAGGGGATGCCCTTGTGCTCGAGCATCAGCCGCGCCGCCATGCCCGGATGCGAGCCCGGGATCGTGTAAAGCCGTGCCTCCACGGCGCCGATCCTACGGCGTCGGCGATAATCGCGCCGTGCTGCTCGCGGTCGACGTCGGTAACACCCAAACCCACCTGGGCGCCTTCGAGGGCGAGCGCCTCGCCGAGCACTGGCGCTTCCAGACTCGCTCGGGTGCGACCGGGGACGAGCTGGCGGAGCGGATCGATGGCTTCTTCTCGCTCTGCGAGATGTCGTTCGACGAAGTGGATGCCCTCTGCGTCTCCTCCGTGGTGCCGCCGCTCGGGAGTCAATTCGAGGAGATGGCGCAGCGGTATCTCAATGCGGAGTGTCTGACGATCGGTCCCGGCGTCAAGACCGGAATGCCGATCCGGATCGAGAACCCACTTGAGGTGGGCGCCGACCGCCTCGTCAACGCGATTGCTGCCTATGAGCGGTTCGGCGAGGCTTGCGTCTCCGTCGATTTCGGCACCGGCATCAACATCGATGCGGTTTCCGCCGATGGCGAGTACCTCGGCGGTGCGATCGGCCCCGGGCTGGCTCCCTCGCTCAGCGCCCTGATCGAACGGGCGGCTCGGATCACCAGGATTGATCTCGAAGAGCCGCGGGAAGCCATCGGCCGCTCGACCCGGGCGGCGATCCATTCAGGCTTCATCTTTGGCTTCGCCGGGCTGATCGACGGCATCGTGCGCCGGATCGAAGAGGAGTTGCCGAATCCGCGGGTGCTCGCCACCGGTGGTTACGCCTCCACCGTCGTCCCCTTCACGGAAACAATCGATGAGGTCGACGACCTGCTTACTCTCAAGGGGCTGAGATTGATCCATGACCGCAACACCTCCACAGCCCCCGCTGACTGATCCCCTCCGGATCGGCGACGTCGAGATCTCGAATCGGGTCCTGCTCGCTCCTCTGGCGGGGATCGGCAACTGGTTCGTGCGCCTGCAGGCCAAGCGACACGGGGCCGGCCTGGCGGTTTCCGAGATGGTCTCCAGCTTCGGCCTGCACCACCGCAACGAGCGCACCCTGCGCGAGCTGATGCGGATCCACCCCGACGAGCACCCCGTTTCGGTGCAGCTCTTCGGCCACGACGCCGAGGTGATGCGCTCCGCCGCCGCGGTTGCCGCCGAGGCCGGTGCCGACCTGATCGACATCAACATGGGCTGTCCGGTGCGCAAGGTGCGCAAGACCGGCGCCGGCGCCGAGCTGCTGCGCGATCACGATCTGGCCCTGGCCCTGGCGCGGGGCGCGGTCGAGGGCAGCGGCCTGCCGGTGACGGTGAAGCTGCGCTCCGGCGTCGAGGTCGGCGACCGCTCCGGTTTCGAGCTGGCGATCCGCCTCGCCGAGGAGGCCGGTGTGGCGGCGATCGGCTTTCACCCGCGGGCGGCGACGGTGGGCCACAAAGGCAGCCCCGACTACGCCCTCACCCGCGAGCTGGTCGCGCGGATCGAGGTGCCGGTGATCGTCTCCGGCGGCCTCAAGAGCGCCGCTGCGGCTCGCATTGCATACGAGGAGTCGGGCGCCGACGCGGTGATGATCGCCCGCGGCTCGCTCGGCAACCCGTGGGTCTTCGAGGAACTGACCGGGCGGCGCACGGAGCCGCCGCAGCGCGACGAGGTCGCCGCTGAGTTGCTCTGGGTGATCGATCGTGCCGAGGAGCACCTCGGCACAGAGCGCGCCGGTCGCTATCTGCGCAAGTTCTACCCCTGGTACATGGAGCCACTTGGCGCCCCAGCTGAGCTTGCGGACGAGCTTCAGCGCCACGCCGACCTGCCCCGCGCGCGCAGTTTGATCGCCGATCTGGCCGCTCCAGCTCCCTCGCTATAATCCCGCGACTTCCGGCCCTGGTGCGGCGAGGCAAACGCCGCCGCGCTTGGGCGTTTTTGGGTCTAGGAGCCGTTTGCGGCTGTTCTCAATCCACTAAAGCGAGGTTGGACCAAAGTGAGTCGCCAGTCCGTCATCACCCCCGAGGGTCTCGAGAAACTCAAAGAGGAGATCGATCACCTCACGACCGCGAAGCGACGCGAGGTCGCCGAGCGGATCAAGGAGGCACGTGAGTTTGGCGACATCTCCGAGAACGCCGAGTACGACGACGCCAAGAACGAGCAGGCCCTGCTCGAGCAGCGGATCGCCCAGCTCGAAGAGCGTCTGCGCCGCGCCACCGTGATCGATGAGAAGGACATCAGCACCGACGAAGTGCAGTTCGGCTCGATCGTCCACGTCAAGGACCAGAAGACCGATGTCTCGCAGAAATTCCAGATCGTCGGTTCGACCGAGGCCGACCCGCTGGAGCACAAGCTCTCCAACGAGTCGCCGATCGGCAAAGCCCTGCTCGGCCACAAACGCAACGACATCGTCACGGTCGAGGTCCCGCGTGGACCGAAGAAGAAACTGAAGATCACCAAGATCGAGACCGCATAGGGTCTCGCTCAATGGGCGAGACCGAAGAGCCGAAACTCTCTGACGTTCTCGCCGACCGGCGGGAGAAGCTGGAGCGCCTGCGCGAGGCGGGCATTGATCCCTTTCCGCCGGAGTTCGCCGATCGCGAGGAGATCGGCGAGGTGCGGGCCGCGCATGAGGGACTGGCACCGGGGATCGAGACCGAGTCGCGCCACCGCGTCGCCGGGCGGTTGGTCGGCAGGCGTGGCCACGGCAAGGCCTGTTTCCTGGATCTGCGTGACGCCACTGGCCAGATCCAGTTGCACGCCCGCGAGGATCTGCTTGGCGAGGAGCCCTACAGGGTCCTGGTCGACCTCGATCTCGGCGACATCATCGGGGTCGAGGGCACGGCGCTGGCGACCCGGCGCGGCGGCGAGCTCTCGCTGGCGATCGACCACTGGCGCCTGCTCGCCAAGAGCCTGCGGCCGCCGCCGGACAAGTTCCACGGCCTCGGGGACGTCGAGACGCGCTACCGCCAGCGCGAGCTCGACCTGATCGCCAACGAGGACAGCCGCCGCCTCTTTGCCCAGCGGGCCCGCACGGTCAGCGAGGTGCGCCGCTGGCTCGACGATCGCGGCTTCGTCGAGGTCGAGACGCCGGTCCTGCAGCCGCTCTACGGCGGCGCCCTGGCACGTCCTTTCACCACCCACCACAACGCTCTCGACCGCGACCTCTACCTGCGCATCGCCACCGAGCTCTACCTCAAGCGGCTGGTCGTCGGCGGCATCGACAAGGTCTACGAGCTCGGTAAGGACTTCCGCAACGAGGGGATCTCGCACAAGCACAACCCCGAGTTCACGATGCTCGAGTGGTACGAGGCCTGCTCGGACTACGCCGCCACGGCGCAGCGGGTCGAGACGATGGTCGCCGAGGTCGCCGAGCGCGTGCTCGGCACCACGGTGGTCGAGCGCGATGGCGTATCGATCGACTTCGCCCCGCCCTGGAAACGGATCAGCTTCCGCGAGGCGATCCGTCAGCGCAGCGGCATCGACATCGCCGAGCACCCGACGCGCGAGGCGCTTGCCGAGGCGATCGGAACAAAGCTCGACCCGGAGGAGGGCTGGGGCAAGCTGGTCGACGGCCTGCTCTCCAAGCACGTCGAGCCCGAGTTGATCCAGCCGACCTTCGTCACCGACTACCCAGTTGAGCTCTCGCCCTTCGCCAAGTCGCATCGCTCCGAGGAGGGGTTGGTCGAGCGTTTCGAGGCCTTCGCCGGGGGTATGGAGATCGCCAACGGCTTCACCGAGCTCAACGATCCTGACGAGCAGCGCCGCCGCTTCGAGCAGCAGGCCACCGAGCTCGCTCGCGGCGACGAGGAGGCGCAGCCCTACGACGAGGATTTCGTTGCCGCGCTTGAACAGGGGATGCCGCCGACCGGTGGGGTTGGCATCGGCATCGACCGTCTGGTCATGCTCCTAACCGGCGCCAAGAGCGTGCGCGAGGTGGTTCTCTTCCCCGCAATGCGCTCCTAAGGGCTCGAAAAGGCCGCTCTGAGCGGATTTTTGCCGCAAAGGGCCGGGAGAGCGCGCTCGGTATCCTCTAACGAGCACATAGGCGCTTACCGATAACCGAAGGGTGCCCACCGAGACTTACTCGACGACGCTGCGTTGAGTAGATAGAGAGGCTTTTTGTTCGAGCGATTCACAGAGCGAGCCCGTCAAGTAGTCGTCCTGGCCCAGGAAGAGGCGCGCACGCTGAAGCACAACTACATCGGCACCGAGCACATCCTGCTGGGGCTGTTGCGCGAGGAGGAGGGCCTTGCTGCCCGTGTCCTCGAGTCGCTCGACATCACCACCGAGCGCGTTCGCTCGCAGGTGGTCCGCATCGTCGGCTCCGGTGAGGAGGTCACCTCCGGCCAGATCCCGTTCACGCCGCGCGCCAAGAAGGTGCTCGAGCTGGCGCTGCGCGAGGCGCTCTCGCTCGGCCACAACTACATCGGCACCGAGCACATCCTGCTCGGCCTGGTGCGCGAGAACGAGGGCGTCGCCGCCCGCATCCTGCTCGACTTCGACGCTGATTCGGACAAGATCCGCAACGAGGTAATCCGCATGCTCTCTGGGCCGGGCGGACGCCGCCAGGGCGCCGGCGCGGGTGCCGGTGGATCCGGCGAGGGCAAAAAGTCTTCGAAGCTGCTCGACCAGTTTGGTCGCAACCTGACCAAGCTCGCCGAGGAGGGCAAGCTCGACCCCGTGATCGGTCGCGAGACCGAGATCGAGCGGATCATGCAGATCCTCTCCCGCCGCACCAAGAACAACCCGGTGCTGCTGGGCGAGCCCGGCGTCGGCAAGACCGCCGTGGTCGAGGGCCTGGCCGCCCGCATCAACAAGGGCGAAGTCCCCGAGCTGCTCAAGAACAAGCAGATCTACACACTCGACTTGGCTGCCCTGGTGGCCGGCTCGAAGTATCGCGGCGAGTTCGAGGAGCGGCTCAAGAAGGTGATGAAAGAGATCACCCAGCGCGGCGACATCATCCTTTTCATCGACGAGCTCCACAACCTCGTCGGCGCCGGCGCCGCCGAGGGCGCGATCGACGCGGCCTCGATCCTCAAGCCGGCACTCGCCCGCGGCGAGCTGCAGACGATCGGCGCGACCACGCTCGACGAGTACCGCAAGTACCTCGAGCGCGACTCGGCATTGGAGCGGCGCTTCGCCCAGATCAAGGTCGACCAGCCCTCGGTCGAGGACACGGTGAAGATCCTCGAAGGGCTGCGCGAGCGCTACGAGCAGCACCACCGCGTCAACATCACCAACGACGCGCTGGAAGCCGCAGCCGAGCTCGCCGACCGCTACATCTCCGACCGCTTCCTGCCCGACAAGGCGATTGACCTGATCGACGAGGCCGCCTCGCGGATGCGGATCAAGTCAATGAGCGCGCCACCGGTCTACCGCGATCTCGAGGAGGAAATCGAGACGACGCGGCGCGACAAGGAGGCCGCGATCGAAGCGCAGGAGTTCGAGAAAGCCGCCAACCTGCGCGACACCGAGCGCCAGTTGACCACCCGCAAGCGCCAGCTCGAGGACGAGTGGGCCGAGGGCGAGAACGGCGATCGCCCCGACGTGGGCGAAGAAGAGATCGCCGACATCGTCTCGATGTGGACCGGGATCCCGGTCTTCAAACTGACCGAGGCCGAGACCCAGAAGCTGATCCGCATGGAGGAGGAGCTGCACAAGCGGGTGATCGGCCAGGAGGTCGCGATCACCGCCGTCTCCAAGGCGATCCGCCGCTCCCGCGCCGGGATCAAGGACCCCAAGCGCCCGGCCGGTTCATTCATCTTCCTCGGCCCCTCCGGGGTCGGCAAGACCGAGCTCGCCCGCACGCTGGCCGAATTCCTCTTCGGCGACGAGGAGTCGATGATCCGCATCGACATGTCCGAGTACATGGAGAAGCACGCGGTCAGCCGCCTGGTCGGCTCGCCCCCGGGCTACATCGGCTACGACGAGGGTGGCCAGCTGACCGAGGCCGTGCGGCGCAAGCCGTACTCGGTGCTGCTGCTCGACGAGATCGAGAAGGCCCACCCCGATGTCTTCAACATCCTGCTGCAGATCCTCGAGGACGGGCGCCTCACCGACGCCCAGGGCCGCACGGTCGATTTCCGCAACGCGATCGTGATCATGACCTCGAACATCGGCGCTTCGGAGATCGCCAAGAACACCTCGATCGGCTTCACCGTCGATGATGAGACCGGCATGTCCTACGACGCGATGAAGAGCCGGATCATGAGCGACCTGAAGAAAGTCTTCCGGCCCGAGTTCCTCAACCGGATCGACGAGGTGATCGTCTTCCACAAGCTCGCCAAGGAAGAGGTCAAGGAGATCATCGACCTGATGATCAACCGGGTCCGTGTCCAGGTCGCCGAACACGATCTGCAGCTGGACCTGACCGACGAGGCAAAGGACCTGTTGGTCGACAAAGGCTGGGACCCCTCGATGGGCGCCCGCCCGCTGCGCCGCGCGATCCAGCGCTACATCGAGGATCCGCTCGCCGACGAAGTCCTGCGCCAGGGGCAGATGACGCCCGGCTCGACCGTGATGGTCAAGCGCGATCCCTCCGGCGACGAGGAGGACCGTCCGCTCAGCCTGACGATCGTCAAACCGAAGAAGCAGGTGCGGCCGAAGAAGTCCAAGCCCGAGCCCGAGAAGGTCGGCGTCGGCGCCAAGAAAGACGGCGGCGAGACCAATGGCGAGGGCGAGCCCGAGGCGGGCGGCGAGCAGCCGGCCACCGACGGCGACGCTTCCTGATCCCGGCGTCACCGTGCGTGAGCCTGGCCGCAGCGCGATCGGTACCTGGAGCGGCGGGCGCTTTCTCCACTACGGGGAAACGGTCACCGAGGAGCGGCTCGAGGCGGTTCTGCGCCCAGGGGGCGGGGTCAACTCGCTGCTCACGGCCGACACCTACGGACAGGGCGAGGCTGACTCGCTGTTGGGACGAGGGCTGAGCGGGGTTCCCCGCGACGACTATTGCCTTGTTGGGGCGGTGGGCCATGACTTCTACGAAGGCGAGCGCGACGGGCCGCGTGGATTTCCGCGCTTCACCGATCCGCGCTTGCGCGGCGAGTGGGAGTACGCCGACTACCTGCGGATGGCGACCGAGCGCAGCCTCGAGCGCCTCGGCGTCAGCTCCTTCGATCTGCTGATGCTCCACAACCCCGACCGGATCGGCTACTCCAGCGAGGCCGTCTGGGACGGAATGGCGGCCTTGCGCGAGGCCGGCCTGGCGGCGCGAATCGGCGTCGCCCCGGGGCCAGCCAACGGCTTCACCCTCGACCTGATCGCCTGCCTGGAGCGCTTCGGCGACCGCATCGACTGGGCGATGATCATCCTCAACCCGTTCGAGCCCTGGCCCGGCGAGCTCGTCCTCGACGCCGCCGAGCGCCACGACGTCAAGGTGATCACCCGCGTCGTCGACTATGGCGGCCTCTTCTGGGGCGACCTGCGCGCCGGCATGGAGTTGGCAAAAGGCGACCACCGAGCCTTCCGCCCCGAAGGCTGGATCGAGGCCGGCCTCGAGAAGCTCGAGCAGGTCCTGCCCTACGCCGAGCGAGCCGGCCTGACCCCGATCCAGCTCGCCTGCCAATGGAACCTCGCCCACCCAGCGGTCGAGTGCGTGGTTCCAACTCTGATCCAGGAGACCGGCCCCGAGGCGCGCACGATCGAGCAACAACGAGCCGAGCTCGCAGCTCTACCCGCCGAGCAGCGCCTCAGCGACGAGGATGTCGCCGCGATCCGCGCCGTCGGCGACAACACCGGCTGCATGGCGCTGAAGGGCGCCAACCCCCAGCACGAAGGCGACGAGCGCCCGGATCGCTGGTCGCTCACCCCTGAGCTTCTCGAGGTCGGTGCTCGCTGGCGCATCGATCCCGCCCGTGACCTGATCGCGACTCACTAGCTACCTCTGGGCCGCAGGGGGTCGGGTGCCCCTCTCCCGGAGACCGTTGCGCAGCATGTCCGCTTCGGTGCTTCATGGCCGTGTACCGGGAGCCTCCGGGAGAGGGGCACCCGACCCCCATCCGCCACCCGAAGCTTCACTCGTCTGAGGCCGGCTGTCGGGGAGGAGCTATGGACCCCACCCGCAGAGGCTCCCGGTCCACCAAGTCGAATCGCCATCCACGACCTGCTGCGCGACGGTCTCTGCGGGTGGGGTCCATAGCTCCTCACGGTCCCGACCTCAGTGCGTCGTAATCTGCCGCGCGTGTTGAAGATTGACGAGAACAACAGGCCCTGGTGGACCTTGGCGGGAACCTGCGCGGGGCTGTTTCTTTTGATGCTCGATTCCACGGTGGTGGCATTGGCGCTGCCCAGCATTCGCCACGATGTGGGGGCTACACCGGCGGGGCTGCAGTGGGTGATGAACGGATATCTGCTGGCGATCACTGTCTTTGTGGTCACCGCCGGGCGGCTGGGGGACATGTTTGGGCGTAAGCGGCTCTTCCTCGGCGGCATGGTGGTCTTTGCCCTTGGCTCCATCCTGTCTGGTGCCGCTGACAGTCAGGAGACGCTGATCGCGGGGCGGATCCTGCAGGGGATCGGCGCGGCGCCGATGCTGCCGCTCTCGCTGGCGATCGTCTGCAACGCTTTTCCGGCCTCCGAGCAGGCACGGGCGCTTGGGGTCTGGGCGGGGGTCTCGGCGCTGGCGCTGGCGATCGGCCCGTTGGCCGGCGGCCTGTTGGTGGAAGTCGATTGGCGGGTGATCTTCTGGATCAACCTGCCCGTGGCCCTTGTCGGGATCGCGATCACGGCCGCCGCGGCGCCGGAGTCGACCGACCCCGGCGCCGGCCGCCGAGTGGACTTCACCGGCCTGCTCGCGCTTGGCGTCGGCCTCGCGGCGGTCGTCTTGGCGCTGGTGCAGAGTCGGACCTGGAGTGGCGCGACGACCGCCGTGGTCGCCGTTGCCGGCCTCGCTGCGCTCTACGCCTTCTGGCGAGTCGAGCACAGGGTGCGTGAGCCAATCGTCGATTTCGCGCTCTTCCGCAACCTGCCCTACTTCGGCGCCAGCGCCGCCGCCTTCGCCCTGGTGGGCGCCTACTGGGGGGTGATGTTTTTCCAACCCCAGTATCTGCAGGACGTGCGCGGGCACTCGGCGGTGCTCAGCGGCCTGATGATCCTGCCGATCACGGCGCCTATGGTCGTCATCTCGCCGCTCTCCGCTCGCCTAATCGGCCGTTTCGGCGCGCGGCGGCTGATGACCGCAGGAATGGCTTGCGGGACGGCAGGGTTGCTCGTGTTGACCCAGCTCGAGGCGGGCAGTAGCTACGGCCTCTTGCTGGCCGGCTACCTGCTCTTCGGCGTCGCGCTCGGCCTCGTCTACGCGCCGATGTCAACTGCGGCGATGGCGGCGATGCCGGCGGAGAAGGTCGGCATCGCGTCCGGCGTGCTGGCGATGGACCGGGTGATGGCGGGGACACTCGCCCTGGCAGCCAGCGGCGCCGTCTTCCACGCACTCGAGGATGGCGGCAGCTCGTTCTCGGCCGGTATCGCCGGCTCGACCTGGGTTCTGGTTGCGCTTTGCGCTCTCGGCACTGGGCTCACCTGGGCTTTTGTGCGCGATCCGGAGCGCCCCGGTCCCAACCGATCCGTGGCCGGGAGGCCGCAACCACGGGCGCTTCAGCACCATCTTCATCACCGCCGCTTCCACCTTTAGACCCTTCTAGGCGTGATTTGGGCGGTTTAGATTTCTTAGGTGACCGGATTCCTTGACAATGGCTATCCTGACCTGTCCACTGGGGATTAGCCACACCGCATTCCAAAGCGGTTTTTGCCATCCTAGGAGGCGATGTCAGCACTGCCTGGGGATGAGCTTCACGAGTTGTCAGAACGCCAAGATCCCCGTCTACTGAGGGCCCTTGACGTGGTCGCGCCGGGCGGGGCCCTGCGCGAGGGCCTCGACAACATAGTCCACTCACGCACGGGTGGACTGATCGTCGTCGGCGACGCCGGAGATATCTCGCACCTGCTCTCCGGCGGGATCAAGCTCGACATCGACTACACGCCGGCGATGCTCTACCAGGTGGCAAAGATGGACGGCGCGATCGTGCTCAACTCCGAGGCGACCAAGATCGCCTGGGCCAACGTGCAACTGATGCCCGACCCGACCATCCTCTCGGCCGAGACCGGCACTCGCCACCGCACCGCCGAGCGCGTCTCCAAGCAGACCGATGCGCTGGTGGTGGCGATCTCCCAGCGCCGCGACGTCGTGTCCCTCTACATCGAGGGGACCAAGTACATCCTCCAGGACATCCCCGCCGTGCTTGCAAAGGCCAACCAGGGCCTGGCGACGCTGGACAAGTACCGCGCCCGCCTCGACCAGGTCTCCAACCGCCTCACTGTGCTCGAGTTCGAGGGCGGCGGGGTGCTCTATGACGCGCTCGCAGTGCTGCAGCGCGCCGAGCTGGTCACCCGCATGGCGGTCGAGGTCGAGCGCTACATCGTCGAGCTCGGTACCGAGGGCCGCCTGATCGAGATGCAGCTCGAGGAGACGATGGTCGGTGTTGCCACCGACAAGACGGCGCTGGTCCGCGACTACTCGGTCGAGGACTCCGAGCAGAACCTGGCCACGGTGCTGCAGTCGCTGGCCCGCCTGCCGCACGAGGACGTGCTCGACTTCGGTCGCCTCGCCGAGCTGCTCGGTTACGACCGCAAGCTCAACACCCTTGACTTCCCGGTGGCCCCGCGGGGCTACCGCGTGCTCGGCCGCGTGCCGCGCATCCCCAAGCTTGTCGTCCAGAAGATCATCCAGGAGCTGGGTGGGCTGGAGGAGGTACTCGCTGCCTCTGATGCCGACCTGGAGGCCGTCGACGGTGTCGGCTCCACGCGAGCCAAGGACATCCGCGAGGGCCTTCGCAGGCTTCAGGAGGTCGACATGGTCGATCGGTATCTACAGAGCTAGATGGCGACTGTCGCCGTCGACAAACGAAAGGAGCACCCGATTTCTGAGCTAGCAGAGGAGGCCATGGAGGCGGGCTTCGAAGCGGACGTTGAGATCCCTTACGTCTGTGATTTCGAAGAGGGTGACAAGGTCGTCTACCCCCACCACGGTGCTGGTCTCGTGTTGAAGAAGGAGTCCCGGGAGCTGATGGGGGAGGAGCGTGACTACCTCACGATCAAGATCCTCCACAACGAACTCACGGTGATGGTCCCCTGCGAGAACGCTGGCGTCGCTGGGCTGCGCCGCGTTATCGACGAGGAAGAAATCAAGAAGGTCACCGACGTGCTCACCGACGACGTCTCGGACATGCCGAAAAACTGGAACCGGCGCTTCAAGTACAACCGCGAGAAGATCAAGACCGGGGACGTGTTCGAGCTGGCCGAGGTCGTTCGCAACCTTGCCATCCGCGAGATGGAAAAGGGCCTCTCAACCGGTGAGAAGCAGATGTACACGCGGGCGAAGAAGATCCTCGCCTCGGAGTTCATGTACGCGCTCGACAAAGACGAGGACGGCGCGGAGGAATACCTCGACGGGCTGCTGGAGGAGCGCTTCGCCGCCACGGCGTAGCTCCGCAGCGTCTGTCACGGCCGTGATCGCGGCCGCCGGCTCCGGGCAGAGGCTCGGAGCCGGCGGCCCGAAGGCCTTTGTGCCCTTGGCGGGCCGACAGCTGGTCGAGTGGTCGATCGCTGCTTTCCGCGCCGCGCCGTCGGTGCGTTCGATCGTCATCGCCTGTCCACCTGGGCACGTCCACGACCTGGGTGGCGACGACCTCGGCTTTGTCGACGGTGGCGTCACCCGGGCCGAATCGGTTGCCAATGCCTTGCAGGCCGTGAGCACGGAGCTGGTCGCAATCCACGATGCGGCCCGCCCGCTCATAACGGCCGAGTTGATCGAAGACGTGGTCGCAACCCTCCTCGCCGATCCCGATGCCGCCGGCGCGATTGCCGCCGCGCCGGTGACCGACACGGTCAAGAGGGTCAAATGCCCTCCCTTGACCCCCTCAGGGGTGGCCAAGGGAGGGTGCGTGATCGAATCGACGGTCGACCGCGAGCGGCTTTGGGCGGCACAGACTCCGCAGGTCTTTCGGACGACGGCGCTGCGCGAAGCGCTGGCGGCTGATCCCGAGCGCCTCGCCGAGGCGACTGACGAGGCGATGGTGGTCGAGGCCGCCGGGGGTCTGGTTCTGGTCCATCCCTCACCGGCCGAGAACCTCAAGGTGACGACGCCGCTGGACCTGAAGTTCGCCGGGTTGTTGCTCGACGGGCGCGCTTCTGGCGACGCTATGCGCCAATAACGCGCCAGCTACCGCAGTAGGACCCAGACCAGCGCGGCAGCGAAGCAGACCTGGCCCACGCCTAGGGCGATGCCGAGGCTGGCGGCGCCAAGTGCACCCGCTATCAGCGCGCCGAGCGCAAACGCGGCAAGCATGATCGCCAGCTGGCGGATCACCGGCGCGATCTGCTCCGGTCCGGCGTGGCGGGCAATCCACCCGCCGCCCTCGTTCCGTCGCCGAGGTGACGCTGCCTTCGCCGCTCGAAGAGCAGGCGCTCGATGTAGAGGGTGGTGACGCCGGCGAGCACGATCGCGACGAGGTTGATGCTGAGCTGGAGCATCGCGCCGGCCCAGTCGTCCCAGTTGCCCAGGGCAGCGGCGACGCCGATGTTTGCCGCCGCCGGGATCGTCGTCACCGAGATCAGCACCCCGATCAGGGCCCCCGACTTCGCCGAGGTGAGCGAGAGCATTCCGGCTGCGCCGGCGAAGACGGCGACGATGAAGGAGAAGTCGTCCGGCTTGGTGATGAACTGGGTGAGCAGGTTGTCGGTGCTGTGAAAGCCGGAGTCGACGAGGCCGGTGGCGAGGCAGAGCAGGGTGAAGAGGAAGGCGGCGGAGATGCCGATCGGGAAGCCGACGGCGAGCGCCGTCAGCGAACGCATGCCAACCTCGGGACGGCGCTCGACCGCGGCGACGCAGAGGCCGGCTAGCGGCCCGAACTCCGGCCCGACAACCATCGCGCCGATGATCAGGATCGGCGAGCCGGTGAAGATCCCGACCGAGGCGATCAGGCAGGCGAGGATCATGAAGATGAGGAAGTTGCCGCCCAGCTCGGTGGTCTCCGAGGTGCGTGACTCGACCTCCTCCCAGACGACGGCGTCGGAGGGGATCCCGCGGGCGGCCCGCTCCGCCCGGTCGGCGGCCTCGGAGATCTGCGAGTCGATCTGCTCGAGGGCGATCGAGCCGTCGCGCCCGATTCCCATCTCCTTCAGGTCCTCGATCAGCACGCTCGCTTCCTCGCGGGCGATGTCACAGAGGACCACGTCCCCTTTTGGCTGCCTCGCGGCGCCCGCGAGGAAGACCAGGTTGGTCGTCGAGGGCGCCGCTTCGAGCAGGTCGAGGACCTTGCCGCAGCGCTCTTCCGGCACGACGATCCGCAGGTGGACCATGGCGCCAGCGTATCCGTGGTCCGGGTCGCCTACTCTGCCCGTCCCATGCTTACCGACTACCACCTCCATCTCCGCCCCGACGAGCCCGATACCCCGGGCGAGCGCTTCTTCACGCGCGAGAACGTCGATCGCTACCTGGCCGCCGCCGAGGCGGCCGGGATCGCCGAGCTCGGCGTCTCCGAGCACGTCTATCGCTTCACCCAGGCGCTCGATCTCTGGCGCCACCCCTTCTGGGAGGAACAGGCCCGTGACGACCTCGACGCCTACTGCGAGTTCGTCCGCAGCACGCCGCTGCGGCTCGGGGTCGAGTGCGACTACATCCCGGCCGCCGAGGACCGCACGGCGGCGCTGCTGGAAGCGCGCGACTTCGACTACGTCGTCGGCTCGGTCCACTTCATCGGCGATGCCGCGGTCGACCACGCCGGCTGGGACGTCTGGGAGAGCAAGGGCGATCCCGACGAGGTCTGGCGTCGTTACTTCGAGTCCCTCGCCGAGTGCGCCCGTGCGGGCCTCTTCGACATCCTCGCCCACCCCGACCTGGTCAAGGTCTGGGGCGGCGCCCGGCCGATGCCCGAGCGCGACCCGCGCTTCTTCTACGAGCCGGCGATCGAAGCGATCGCCGAGAGCGGCATCGCGGTCGAGGTTTCCACTGCCGGCCTGCGTAAGCCGGTTGGGGAGCTCTACCCGGCCGTCGGCTTTGCCGAGATGTGCATCGAGGCCGGAGCGCCGTTTGCCCTTTCCTCGGATGCGCATCTGCCGGAGCAGGTCGGCTTTGGCTACCCGCAGGCGCTCGAGTTCCTCGCCGACCTGGGAGTGGATGAGATCTGCGTCTTCGAGAATCGCCAGCGCCGGCTCGAGCCGCTTCCCGCCCCGGTGCGCGAAGATTCATAGATGAGCGTCGGGATCGGCTACGACAGCCACCGCTTCGCCGAGGGGCGTCGCCTCGTTCTCGGTGGGGTCGAGATCGATCATCCGCGTGGCCTTGCCGGCCACTCCGATGCCGACGTGCTCACCCACGCCGTGATCGACGCCCTGCTCGGCGCCGCCGGCAAAGGCGACATCGGCACCCTTTTCCCCGACGACGACGAGACTTGGCGCGACGCCGATTCAATTGACCTGCTGCGTACCGCGGTGGGCACGATCGGCGGCCGGATCATCAACGTCGACGCGACCCTGATCTGCGAGGAGCCGCGGATTGGACCGCTGCGCCCGGAGATGGAGCGGGTGCTCGCCGAGGCGACCTCGGCTCGGGTCAGCGTCAAGGCAACCAGCAACGAGGGCATGGGCTGGATCGGGCGCGGCGAGGGAATCGCCTGCATGGCCGTCGCTTCGGTCGAGAGCGAATAACCTTCGCCGCTGCGATGGGAATGCTGAAGTCCATAGCGTCGAGCGCCCGCCAGTCGGTCTCCGACTCGGTCTTCGAGGCGAAGGTGCTGCACGAGGCCGGGATCGTCGGCCTGGTGCGACCCGACAAGGCGGCCAAGGTCGCCACGACCTTCCTGCGCTGGGGCGCCTCACCGGCGACGGGCGTCGCCACCGCTGCGCACAAATATCCGCACGAGACGATGCTGATCGACGAACGCGGCTCGCTCAGCTTCGAGCGTGTCCACAAGCGCACCAACGCCCTCGCCCACGCCTTTGCCGGCATGGGGATCGGCCCTGGCGACGGGGTCGGGATCATGTGCCGCAACCACCGCGGCTTCATCGAGGCGACGCTGGCGGCAGCCAAGCTGGGCGCCAGCGCGCTCTACCTGAACACGATGTTCGCCGGTCCCCAGTTGGTCGAGGTGACCAGGCGTGAGGAACCGAAGGCGCTCGTCTACGACGAGGAGTTCGCCGGCCTGCTCGACGGCGTCGATGAGGGAATCGCCCGCATCGTCGCCTGGAGCGATGGCGAGGTCGAGGGGCCGACGCTCGAATCGCTGATCGCCGCCAACGACGATTCCGGGCACAAGCCTCCCCCCGACAACCCGCGCTTCGTGATCCTCACTTCGGGCACCACGGGAACGCCCAAGGGCGCCCAGCGCTCCAGCCCCGATGGCCTGCTGGCGATGGCGGCCCTGATCGACAAGATCCCCTATCGCGCCCGCGACACGATGGTGGTTGCGGCGCCGCTCTTTCACTCCTGGGGCTTCTTCCACTTCGTGATGAGCCTGCCGACCGCCTCGACCATGGTGCTGCGGCGGCGCTTCGACGAGGAGGAGACGCTGCGGGCGGTGCAGGCCTACCGCGCCGATGTGCTCGCGGTCGTGCCGGTGATGCTGCAGCGCATCCTCTGCCTGCCGGAGGAGACCCTTGCTTCCTACGACCTTTCCTCGCTGCGGATCACCTCGGCATCGGGATCCGCCCTGCCGGGGGAGCTGGCGACCGAGTGGATGGACCGCTTCGGCGACAGCGTCTACAACCTCTACGGCTCGACCGAGGTCGCCTACGCGACCGTCGCCACCCCCGAGGACCTGCGCGCCGCGCCCGGCACCGCCGGCCGCCCGCCGCGCGGTACCGTCGTCCGCCTTTTCGACGAGGCGGGGCAGGAGGTTCCGCGCGGCGAGGTGGGGCGGATCTTCGTCGGCAACGAGATGTCCTTCGAGGGCTACACCGGTGGCGGTGGCAAGGAGGTGATCGACGGCCTGCTGAGCAGTGGCGACGTCGGCCATATCGACGCCGACGGCCGCCTCTTCATCGACGGTCGCGACGACGAGATGATCGTCTCCGGCGGCGAGAACGTCTTCCCCCGCGAGGTCGAGGACCTGCTCGCGGACCACGGCAACGTGGTCGAGGTGGCGGTGATCGGGGTCGAGGACGCCGAGTTCGGCCAGCGGCTCAAGGCCTTTGTCGTAACCGCAGGGGACGAAGAGGTCTCCGCCGACGAGCTCAAGGCCCACGTCAAGGCCAATCTCGCCGCCTACAAGGCGCCGCGCGAATTCGAGTTTCTCGACGAGCTGCCGCGCAACGCCACCGGCAAGATCCTCAAGCGCGAGCTGCACGCTCGCGAGTCCCAGTAGTCCGCCTAGCGCCGACTCCGCTAATTGCGAGCTTTCGGCGCCGGCAGCCGTTCAAACGGCTCCGATGCCCGTAGTAGGTTGCGGTCAATGGGCGAAGCAGCGACGCAGTTGAAAGCGGTTGGGGCGGCAAGCGAAGAGCTGCACGAGACCGCGAAGCAGGCGCTCGAGTGGGTGCGGGTGAGCGAGGAGCGAGTTGCCGTGGCCGAGGCGCGCAGCGAGGAGCTCCGCGCCGAGTTGAAGGCGAAGGCGATGGCGACCCTGCGCAAGCTCGGCGAGGAAGGGCAGGCGCGGGTCAAGGTCGAGCGCGAGAAGCGCAAGGAGGCCGAGGCGCGCGCTGCCCGAGCCGAGACCGCCCGCGACCGGGCCGAGCAGAGCTTTGAGCAGGTCCAGCAAAAGACCGAAGCTGAGCGCGAGAAGATCGCCGCGGAGCTGAGCAGTGCGCGGGCAGAAGCCGAGCAGGCGCTGAGCCAGGGGGTTGAGCAGGCCGAGCGTCAGGCAGCGGTTCGCAGCAAAGACGCGCTTGACAAGGCAAAGCTGGAAGCAGATCAGCGAGTTGCCGCCGCCGAGCAGCGCGCGGCCGAAGCCGAAGCGGCAGCCGCGGAGGCCCACGAGGTCGCGGTGCGACTGGAGGCCGAGATCGAGGAGCGGGTCATGCAGGGCACCGAGGAGGTGCGTCGTGAGGCCGACGAGCGGGTGCGCACGCTGGTTGAGAAGGTCGAAGGCGAGGCCGCGGAGATGGCGCGGGCCCGCGCCGAGCAGGCGCTCAAAGCCGAGTCCGACCGTATCCGCGCCCAGGCTGAGCAGCGCGAGGAGCGGGTCAGGCGTGCCGCGGAGGACGAGATCAAGGCCAGCACCTCACGGGCACGGCGCGAGGTTCTCGCCGCGGCAGAGAAGACCGCGCCCTCATGGGAGCGGCGCGAGCCATCCGCTTCCGCTTCCGGGTCCGGTTACCGCACCTTCTAGTTCTCTCTAGCATCCGCCCGATGCGAGAGGTGCGGATCAAGGACACGCTGGCGGGCGAACTCGTTGCGCTTGACCCAGGTCAGGAGGTCGGGATCTATGCCTGTGGCCCGACCGTCTACAGCCGGATCCACATCGGCAACGCGCGGCCCTTCGTCGTCTTCTCCCTCTTTGCCCGCTTCCTCGAGTCGGAGGGCTACGCGGCGAAGCTGGTCGTCAACGTCACCGACATCAACGACAAGATCTACGTCGCCGCTGGTGAGGCCGGGGCCGAGTCCGCGGAGTTCGCGGCGCGGATGACCCAGGCCTACTTCGAGGACACGGACCGGCTCGGCCTGGGGCGGCCCGACGCTGAGCCGCTGGCGACCGAGACGATCGGCGGGATCGTGACCCTGATTTCCGACCTGATCGCGGCCGGACATGCCTACGAGTCCGGCGGCGACGTCTACTTTCGCGTGCGCAGCTTCGATGCTTACGGCAAGCTCTCCAACCGCCGCACCGAGGACATGGACCAAGGCGAGGAGGCCGGCTCCGCCTCGCTCAAGGAGGACCCGCTCGACTTCGCCCTCTGGAAGGCGCATAAGCCCGGCGAGGACACCTCCTGGGACTCGCCCTGGGGCCCGGGGCGTCCCGGTTGGCACATCGAGTGCTCGGCGATGGCTGAGGCGGAGTTGGGGGCTTCCTTCGCCATCCACGGCGGCGGCTCCGACCTCGTCTTTCCTCATCACGAGAACGAGATCGCTCAGTCGGAGGCGGCGGGGCGGCCGTTTGCGCGGGCCTGGATGCACAACGGAATGGTTGAGACGGACGCGGAGAAGATGTCCAAGTCCGAGGGGAACATCTTTCAGCTGTCTGAGGCTCTGGATCGCTATGGGCGCGAGGCGGTCGTGGCGTACCTGATCTCTGGGCACTATCGGCAGCCGCTGGCCTTTGGGCCGCAGCAGATGGAGGAAGCGGTGGCGCAGGTTGAGCGGCTGAGGAACTTCTTTCGGGAGCACTCGATTGGTGGGGGAGAGTCTGGGGAGGGTCTGCCGGAGCAACAGCGGGGAGGCTCCGTCAGACCCTCCCCAGACTCTCCGCACGATTCGGGGGCCTCCCGGGTCGAAAGCTTCCGCGATGCGCTTGCTGACGACTTCAACACGCCGCGAGCAATGGCCGAGGCGTTCGAGCTTGTCGGCGAGGCAAACCGTGGCGAGGTGCCCGGGCACGAGGCGGCTCTGGCGCTGGCCCAGATGCTGGCGCTCGTCGGTCTCAGCTCCCTTACCCAGCCGGATCAGGGAGCTGAGACCGACGAAGAAGCAGAGAAGCTTTTGGAAGAGCGGCAAGCCGCCCGGGCAGCCAAGGATTTCGAGCGCGCAGACGAGATCCGCGACAGACTCGCTGAACTTGGCTGGGAGGTGCGAGATTCGGCCGAGGGCGCGAAGCTCGTGCCGAAGGCCTGATGGCTTCTCAGTTCATCTATGGCAAGCAGCCGGTGGCTGAGGCCGAGCGGGGCCGACGACGCCAGGTGCTGCGGGTCTGGCGCGCTCCTGAAACCTCGGGCGAGGAGCTGGAGCGGCTGTGTGGGTCGCCGGATCATCAGGGGGTCGTGGCGGAGGTCGAGCCTTATCCCTACGCCGGCTCCGTGGAGTTGCTGCGGGCCGAGAACGCCTTGCTGATTGCGCTGGATCAGGTTCAGGATCCGCGCAATCTCGGTGCGGTCGCCCGTTCGGCCGAGGCGGCGGGAGCGGCCGGGCTGATCATCCCTGAGCGCCGCGCGGCCGCAGTGACTCCCGTCGCCTGCAAGACCTCGGCGGGGGCGGTCGAGCACCTGCCGATCGCGCATGTGCGCAATCTCGCCGACTGGCTCGGCGAGGCCAAGCAGGCGGGGTTCTGGATCTGGGGCGCCGACGCCGAGGCGAAGCAGGCGCCGTGGAATGTGGACCTGGGCGGCCCGACGGTGCTTGTTCTGGGCGGGGAGGGCAAGGGCCTACGTCCGCGCGTTGCCGCGGCTTGCGATGGCCTCGTTGCCCTGCCGCAGCGGGGCATGATCGAGTCGCTCAACGTCTCGGCTGCGGCTGCCGCGCTGCTCTTCGAGGCCGTGCGGCAGCGGTAGCAGCTGCAACGGCGATTGCAAGAAATACCTGCGTGGGGTTGACAGAACACCGCACGCCCGTAAACTAACGCGCCAATAAGGGTGAACCTCAGCTTGAGTCTGAGATACCCAGTCCATATTGAGGCGCCGCCAGGGGAGGTAAGGCGCCACGACCCTTCATTCAAGGAGAAGGATCTGTGGCTCTATCTTCGCCGACCCAGGAAATGCAACTCCCTTCGGGCCGCCTAAACGGCTCGCTCAAACCAGCCGAGCCTAACCTTCAACCTGAGCTTGATGACCATTATCTGGTCGCTCTTGCCAAGGACGGAAGGACCGATGCCTACGACGCGATCGTCCGCCGCTACCGCGGCTTCGTTCGGCTCAAGGCCTCCTCGTACTTCTTGCTCGGGGGCGAGGCCGACGACCTGATCCAGGAAGGACTGCTCGGCCTCTACAAGGCGATTCGCGACTATCGGACCGATCGTGAGTCGAGCTTTCGCAACTTCGCCGAGCTCTGCATCACCCGTCAGATCATCACCGCGGTGAAGACGGCGACCCGCAACAAGCACACGCCGCTCAACCAGTACGTCTCCTTCAGCCAGACCCCGGCGGCAGCGGGTGACTCCGATACGACTCTCGACGAGATCCTGCCCGGCCCAACCGTGCACGACCCGGTCAACCAGGTGATCGCCTCCGAAGAGCTGGAGAGCCTCGTTTCTTGCCTCTCCGGCGTCTCAGGCGTGCTCTCGGACCTCGAGAGCCGCGTGCTCTCGCTCTACCTCGACGGCCACTCCTACGAGGAGACCGCCGAGCGGCTCGAGTGCGACACCAAGACCGTGGACAACGCCCTGCAGCGGGTCAAGCGCAAGGTCGGCAGTCACCTCGCTTCGCGCGAAACGCTGAACTAGCGGGGGTTCGTCAGCCCCCGCTAGGCAGGTCAGCGAGGACGTACTCGAGCAGTTCCCGGCCGTGCTCGGAGGCGACGGCGACGTCGTCGGCCTTGATCCGAGCGCGGTGCAGGGACTGCATTCGCAGCACGTCCCCGTTGCAACGACTGTTCGGAAAGACGCCCGAGTAGGAGACGCCGAGTGCCTCGAGGTGGTCGGCGACGAGGGCCGTTGCGGGCTGCTCGAGCGGCAGGTCAAGGTAGATCGCGTCGAGTCCCTGGCGGTGGAAGAGGTGGTGTCGCTCGGCGGCGACGGCGGCCTCGAGGTCGGCACCCGGTGTCTGCACGGTGATCAGCGCCAGGTTGTGGTCGGCCTCGACCGCGACGTGCAGCTTGGTCCGCTCGGCGAGCTCAACCCCCGCCGGCACCTCGGCAAGCGTCCCGCGCAGCTCGCATAGCTGCAGCGTCTGATCGACGATCTCCCGGTGGCGCTCGGGCGCGTAGACCGGGCGCTCGTGACCGTCGTTGAGCTTGGTGTAGAAGAGCGCCGCCGACTGGCGGCCCGGGCGGCTTTCGCCGGCCGCGTCGTTGGAGACCGAGGCCGGGATCCAGCCGAGCAGGAAGCCGGTCTCGTGCGCCCCCAGCTCGATGTTGGCGCGCTGGCTATAAGGGTGTGCGGCGGTCGCCTCGCTGTACATCCCCGCCAGCCCTTGCTCCGTCGCCCAGTCCATCAGGAAGCGCTTGGTCCTGGTGAAGATGTGCTGACCCCGCGCCGCCGGCATCGTCACCGCCTGCCCGGAGTGCCCAACCGCATCGCCGGCCGCAGCCAGGCTCATCCCCTCATGACAGAGCAACTCACCGTCCTCGCTCTCGGCCACGCAGGCGACGTAGGTCCCCGCCGTCAGTCGCGCCGCGACCTCAGCGCTGTCGTAGACCCAACGCACGTCGTAGCTGTCTCCGTAGGCGGCCTCGATCGCCTCGCTCAGCAAGACCCCCTCGTTGGGCTCGAGGAACCGAAAAGTCACGTCCACGGGGTGACGATTGCACAGTGCGCTGGATCAACGGATGCCCCTCTCCCGAAGACCGTCGCGCAGCAGATCCGCCACCCAGCTTCGAGGCGTGGACCGGAAGCCTTCGGGAGAGGGGCATCCGTTGATCACCCGGTGCGCCTTCGACACTCTTCGAATTGGCACAGCCTGTCGTGTGGGGTATGGGGGCCCTCCTCCAGAAGCTCCGGGACCACGCTGGAATTGCCACCCACGACCTGCTGCGCAACGGCTTCTGGAGGAGGGTCCCCATACCCCACCCACAGACCGCGCCGGCTCGAAAGAGCGCGTACGCTGGGAGCGAAGAAAGGGATTTCCTGCCCGCCTAGCTCAATTGGTAGAGCACTTCCCTTGTAAGGAAGATGTTTCCGGTTCGAGTCCGGAGGCGGGCTCTGGGTGAATCAGGCGTCGTCGCCGGAGCCGCTGAGCACGCGGGCCTTCTCGGCGGCAAGCTCCTCATCGGTGAGGATGCCTTTCTCGTGCAGGGTGGCGAGGCGTTCGAGGCGGGCCAGGCGGGCGTCCTCGCTGTCGGCTGCGAGAGTCGCTGTGGGCGCCTCGCTCTCATCGGCGGGCTTGCGCATCTCCGGTAGGCGCAGTTTCGAGGCCCGCTCGCCCAAGTTGGCGTCTTTGACCGCGCCGACCACCTTGTCCTTGGTGCGGCCGACGACGTCGCCGTAGTCGGCGTCGGGGAATTCCTCGCTGCTCTGTTTGCGCAGCTCGTGAATGCCGAAGGCCGCCAGGCCGGCGATCGCCAGCGTGGTGAGGAAGGAGCGCAGGTTCTGGGTCGAGGAGGAGAGGAAGTAGATGCCGACGACGACTACCAGCAGGGCGTAGACGTAGGCGGGGTAGTCGCGTAGGACAGGGGCCAGCACCCGGCGGGTGGAGCGGGCGGAGCCGGTCGGCGAGGCGAGCCAGCCGGCGATCCCGAAGAGCACGCCGATCACGATCACGGTGGTGGCGATGCTGTTCATCAGCGAGGTGCCGATCGACCAGGCAGCTTCCGCTGCCGGCTTGACGCTCTCTTCTTCGACCAGCTGCCCGACCACGACGCCGCCAGCGATCTCCCGGGCGACGATCACGGCAAAGCCGGCGGCGACCAAGCCGACGCCGCAGAAGAGCACCGTGACCCAGCGACCCTCGCGCGAGAGGTAGATCGCCAGCCCAAAGCAGAGGAAGGTGAGCAGCGACAGGATCAGCGCCAGGCCCTTGATCGCGACGACGACGTCCTGCGCCGTCTTCAGCTGATCGGAGCGCAGGATCGTGATCTGGCCGGCGTCCTCGGGCAGCTTTTCCGCCAGGTCGGCGCCAATCCCGACCTGGTCGGCCAGGTTGGTGACCAGGCTGCCGAGGTTGAGGCTGACCTTGCCTTCCTCGGTCGACAGCGTCCCTTCCTTTTCTTCCAGCACTTCCAGCAGCTGTTCGTGGGTGGTGCGGTTGGCGCTCTTCCAGAGTTCCTGTGCGGTCGAGCTCTGCAGGACCTTGTTGGCGCCCTCGGGGGCCACTTGACGCAGGCCACCGGAGATCGGCCCAGCCAGGTCCTTGGTATCCCCGGGCAGCTTTTCGCTCAGTTCCTTTTCGACGTCGACGTTTTCGTAGAGCTGGTCGACCAGGTAGTCGCCAAGCGCTTGACGGATCGTTTCGTTCTGGATCAGACGGCCGCTGGTGTCGACCCAGTCGTCGGTGTTGAGCGCTTGGCGCTCGGTCCAGATCGCGAAAACGCTGAGGAAGGCGAGGAGCGAACCGAGGACGACGAGAACTCTCACGAAACGTCGTCTGCCGCGGCTCATTGGCGGGATGGTATACGTGACGTAGTGAAGCTGGAGGGAATTCACCACATCACCGCGATTACGGCCGACGCGCAGAGCAACGTCGATTTCTACGCCGGGGTGATGGGCCTGCGCTTGGTCAAGAAGACGGTCAACCAGGACAACCCCACCGTCTACCACCTCTTTTTCGCTGATGAGAAGGGCAGCGCCGGCTCCGATCTCACCTTCTTCGAGTTCCCCGGCGTGCCCCCGGGACGGGCCGGCGCCGGCGACGTGCACCGGATCGTCTGGCGGGTTGCCTCGCACGCCTCGCTCGATTTCTGGGAGGGACGCCTCGGCGCCCATGGCATCGAGTCCGAGCGGGCGGGGGGAGGCCTGCGCTTCGCCGATCCCGAGGGCCTCGCCCACGAGCTCGCCGTGGTCGAGGTCGCCGACGAGCCGCTGATCGCCGACCACCCCGAGGTGCCGGCGGAGCTGGCCCTGCGCGGCTTTCACGCCGTCTGCGCTTACAGCGCCGACCCAGCTGCGAGCACGACGCTGCTCGAGTCACTCGAGTTTGAGCCGGTCGATGAGCACAGCTGGGAGGCGCGCGGCACCAGTCGCGGCGGCCTCTACCTCTACGAAGCCCCGCCCGAGGAGCGTTCGCTTCAGGGTGCCGGCAGCGTCCATCACGTGGCTTGGGCCTCGACCCTGGACGAGCACGAGGAGTGGCGCGACCGCGCCATAGCGGGCGGCGCCCAGCCGACCCCGGTGATCGACCGCTTCTACTTCCGCTCGATCTACTTCCGCGAGCCGAGTGGGGTTCTCTTCGAGATTGCCACCCTCGGCCCCGGCTTCACCGTTGACGAGCCGCTCGAGCAGCTCGGCGAGAAGCTCTCGCTGCCGCCCGACTACGAGCACCTGCGGGCGGAGGTCGAACCGAACCTGCGCCCGGTGATCAACCCGCGCACCGCCTCGGCGTAGTGAACGGCAACTTCGTCTGGCGCGATGCCGGCCGCACCGTCGTCTTCGAAGGCGACGCAATTGCTGCCGCGCCGAAGCTGCTTGCCGAGCACGGCATCGAGCGCTTCGAGTTGCTCACGACCCGGCGGCATCTGGACGCGGGGGAGGGGCTCGTCGGTGCCGCCGTCGCCGTGCACGAGTTGCCGCCTGCCGATCCGGCGGCCGCCGTGCCGGAGACCGCGGCCACCCTGCTCGAGCAGGTGGACTCGCCGAACCTCGTAGCGCTTGGTGGCGGCCGCACGATCGACACCGCCAAGGCGATTGCCGCGGTGACCGGGGCCAACGTCACGGCGCTCCCGACCACGATGTCGGGAGCCGAGATGACCGGCATCCACCGCCTGCCCGCTGGCGCCGAGGACCGGGTGCGCTCCCTCGTCCGACCCGCACTCGTGATCGCCGACCCCGAGGCGATGACCAGCGCCCCCGAGCCCGAGCTCCGCGCCAGCTCGATGAACGCCCTCGCCCACGGTGCCGACTCGCTCTACACCCCCTTCGCCAACCCGGTCTCCCGCATGACCGCCCTGCGCGGCGCCGAACTGATCGCGACCTCCCTCGACGAAGACCCCGCCGAGCGCAACCGCGCCGCCTTGGCCCAAGGCTCGATTCTCAGCGGCTACGCAATCGACTCCGCCGCCTTCTCCCTCCACCACGTCGTCTGCCAAACCCTCGTCCGCATCTGCGGCGGCCCCCACGCCGGCGTAAACGCCGCAATCCTCCCCCGCGCAATGTCCTTCATGGCCCCAAGAGCCCCTGACGGCCTCGAGCCCCTGGCCACCGCCATCGGCACCACCCCGGACCAGATCGAATCCCGCCTCCTGAACCTAGGCGGGAACCCACCAGGCTTGGGCGACCAAGGCGCCGATCCCAACAAGCTCCCCGAAGCCCTGGACGCAATGCTGCTCCGCCCGGAGTTGGCCTTCACCCCGGAGCCACCGACCCGCTCCGACCTGGAAGCGCTAATCGGGGCCGCCTGGTAGCGGGGATCGGGGTGCCCCTCCGAACGTCTTTAACTTTTTCGGGCTGCCCTTGCGGCGCCAGCAACCCCACTCTCCACGGAAAAAGTTAGAGAGGAGGGGCACCCCGATCCCCGCCCCCTGGTAACCGATGTCCCTGACCCGTGTAGCGCTACGCGTGGACCCCGCCCGTCTCCAGTCGTACCACGACTACACCCGCGCCCACGGCGTAAACCCGATCCTCTACATCCTCGCGAGGATCTTCATGACCCCGTTCTTCCTCACCTACTTCCGCTATGTGAGGACCGGCCGCGAGCACGCCCGGCTCAAGGGCGGCCTGATCGTCGCCTCCAACCACCGCAGCTTCCTCGACCCCTTCGCGATCGGCGGCGCCCTGCCCTGGCGGCGGCCGATGAACTACGTCGCCAAGGTCGAGCTCTTCGAGCGCCGCTGGCAGGGTTGGATCCTCTCCCGGCTCGGCGCCTTCCCGATCCGTCGTGGCGAGTCCGACGAGGACTCGGTGGAGACGGCGCGTCGCCTGGTCGAACGCGGCGGGGCAGTCTGCATCTTTCCCGAGGGCACACGTATCCGCAGCGGTTCCCTGGGCGAGCCCAGGCGCGGCGTCGGCCGGTTGGCCCTGCAGACCGGCGCGCCGGTGATTCCGGCCGCGGTGCTGGGCACCGAACACGTGCGGCGGGGCTGGCGCATCCGGCCGCGCAAGGTAAAGGTCAGGCTCGGCAAAGCGATGACCTTTCCGCGCGCCGAGGATCCCTCGCCCGGCCTCGCGGCAACGGTGACCGCGCGGATCTGGCCCAACGTCGAGCTGCAGTGGGAGGACCTCGGCGGCCTGCCGCCGATGCGCCGAGCCGCCGTGATCGGCGCCGGCAGCTGGGGCACGGCGGTCGCCGTCCTGCTGGCTCGCGGCGGTCTCGAGGTCCAGCTCGCCACCCGCGACGCCGCCCACGCCGCCGAGATCGAGGAGGCGCGCGAGAACAAGCGCTACCTGGACGGTGTGCGCCTGCCCGATTCGGTCCGTGTGCGACAGGCATCCGAGGTCGAGCTGGCGGGCCTTGATCTGGTCTGCCTCGCGATTCCCTCCGGCTCGCTGCCGCAGGCGGTCGGTGCGATCGCCGATCGGGTCGGCTCGCGTTCGGCGATGCTGCTGCTGACCAAGGGCCTAATCGCGCCGCTCGGCCAGCTGCCGGCTGAATACGTGGGGGAGCGCGTGCGGGCGCGAGCGATCGCCTGTCTCGGCGGGCCGGCCCACGCTCGCGAGGCCGTCTCCGGCTCGGCAGCGCTGGTGCTTGGTTCGGCCGATGCCGACTTGCGCAAGCAGCTTGGCGTCGTCTTCGACCGCGCCGGCCTGGTCTGCGAGCGCTCCCGCGACATCACCGGCGTCGAGATGGCCGGTGCGGCCAAGAACGCGGCGGCGCTTGCTGCCGCGGCAGCCGAGCCGCACGGGCTCAACGCGGCGGGGATCGCCGCTGCCCAGGTTTGGAGCGAGTGCATCGATCACGCGCTTGACCGCGGCGCCGAGCTCGGCACCTTCTTCGGCCTCGCCGGGGTGGGAGACCTGACGGCCACCGTGATGGCGCCGACGGGGCGCAACCGCCGCGCTGGGGAGCTACTCGGACGGGGCACCCCGGCAACCGAGATCCCGGCCCAGATCGGCCAGGCCTCGGAGGGCCTCGATGCGGTTCCGCTGCTGGCCAAGGCAACGTCGGCCAGTGGCGGCAGCGCCGAGGCGCTCTCGGGCCTGGCCGCGTTGATCCGCGGTGAGATCGACGCCGAGGCCTGGGTGGCCGGGCTGCGACGGGTCGAGCGATCGAGGAAGGCAGCCTGATGGCAATAGGCTTGCCCTATGAGCGCGGCGCGAGTGAGCGAGATCGCCGGTAATGATGAGCGCGAGCGAGCAAAGCGCGAAGCGGTGTGATGGCCGAAGCCAGCAAGAACGTCGAGCCCGCCAGCCTCGACCCGGCCGCCAAGGCAGAGCTCGACCGGGCCTTCGAGGATCTCTATCGCGCCCACCTGCGCGACGTCTATTCCTACGCCTACTACCGGGTCGGCAACCAGCACGACGCCGAGGACCTCACCGAGCAGGCTTTTCTACAGGCCTACCGGCACTTCGACCGCGCCCGGCGCGAGTCCGACGGCCGGCCGCTGCGGCCCTGGCTGATTCGCATCGCCCACAACCTCGCTTCCAACTACTACCGCGACCGCTCGCGCCGGCCGCAGACCTCGCTCGAGGTGGCCGATCCGATCGCCGCCCGTCACGGCACCGAGGCGATCGCCGAGGGGCGCGAGGAGCTGCGCCAGGTGATGGCGCATCTCGAGCACCTGCCGGACGATCGCCGCGACGCGCTGATCATGCGCTTCGCGCTCGGCATGGACAACCGCGAGATCGCCCGTGCCCTGGGGCGCAGCGACGGTGCCACCAAGGTGCTGATCCATCGCGCGATCAAGCAGCTGCAGGAGGAGATGGGCGATGAGTGAGTTCAGCGGCGGTCTGGCCGGCAACTGGGACGTCGAGCACCTGCTCTCTGACGCGCTGCGTCCGATGGAGCCGCCGGAGCGCCTCTCTGGGCGGGTTGAGGACACGCTGGCGGCGGTGACCCAGGCGGCCGCCGAGGAGCTCTCGCAATGGGCGGAGGAGCTCTCCGAGAGCGAGCTGCGCGCCCTGCGTGATCCGCGCAACTGGGTTCGCCCGGTCGTCGCCGTCGGCGCCGGCGGCGCAGCGGCGGGGGCACTCGTGGTGATGGAGCTGCGCCGGCGGGGCAAACAGCAGGCCAAGGGAGGTCTGCGCTCGCTCACCGGCCGGCTCAAGTCGTAGCTGGCGCGGCTTTCTTCGTCGTCTTCTTTCTCGCCACCGGGGTGCCCAGGGCGGCGAGCACACCCAGCGCTCCGAGGACGAGGTGCGCCACGTTGTCGCCGCTGTTGACGGGCAGGAAGCCGAGGATCGCCTCGCCGCTGCCGATCGTGAAACCCCAGAGGGCCATGGCGACGTAGAAGACGCCGAGCCAGAGCGAGTAGCGACGCGAGGCGTAGTCGGCGGCGATCAGGCCGAGCACGCCGGTGAGGATGTGGAGGACGTTGTCCCAGCCGTTGACGGCGAAGACGCCGAAAGCGTCCTCGACCTCACCGGGCGAGCCGAAAGAGGCGCTGTAGAAGAAGCCGACGATGCCGACGACGACGAGTGCTGCGCCGACCGCGGTGGCGTAGAGGCGAGCTGGGCTGGGTCCGTCCATCGGCCGCGATTGTAGGCTGCTCATCCCCGTGGCTGAGACTTGTTACCGGCATCCCACCCGCGAGACCGGCGTCTCGTGCTCCAACTGCGGGCGCCCGATCTGCCCGGATTGCATGACTCCGACCCCGGTCGGCATGCGCTGTCCGGAGTGCGCCAGCCAGCGCACCAAAGTGGTGCGGGGGGTCGGCGCCAATTCGACACTGCTCTCCAGCGCGCCGGCGACATTCGTTCTGATTGCGATCAACGCCGCCGTCTTCCTGGCCGAGATCGCCAGCGGCAGCGGCGGCTTCTACGACATCCAGGGCAGCTCGCTCGTCTTCGACTTCGGGCTCTTCGGACCCCTGGTCAGCGAAGGCGAGTGGTACCGGCTCCTCACCAGTGGCTTCCTGCACGCCGGTCTGCTCCACGTCGGCTTCAACATGTTCGCCCTCTTCTTCCTCGGCAGGATCCTCGAGCCGTCGATCGGCACGCCGCGCTTTCTCGGCGTCTACTTCGCCTCGCTCTTTGGCGGCGCTTTCGGCGCGCTGCTGCTCGATCCGAACGCGCTGACGATCGGCGCCTCCGGCGCGATCTTCGGCATCTTCGGCGCCACCTTCGTGATCGCTCGCGGCCGCGGCTTCGACGCCGTCGCCTCCTCGATCGGCGTCGTCCTGCTGATCAACCTGGCCTTCAGCTTCGGCGCTGCCAACATCAGCCTCGGCGGCCACCTCGGCGGCCTTGCGGCCGGTGTCCTTTGCGGCGCGGCGATCATCGCCGGTGACAGGGGAAGGCTCGGGCAGAACCGTCTTGCCGTGGAGCTGGCGGTACTCGTGGGCGTCGCCCTGTTGGCGGTCCTCGGTGCCCTGGCGATCGCTTGAGGCGGCCGCGGAGCGTCTAGCCGCCGGCGCCGCGCCAAACGCTGGGCGCTCGCACCTCGGCGAAGCCAATGTTGCCGGGAGGATCGACTAGGTCGGGATGGAGCAGGTGACCGAGCAGCTCGACCCCGTCGACCAGGCGCGGGCCCGGGCGCGAGAAGGTCGACGCTGCATCGACTGCGAATACCTGGCGGGCGCCGAGCTGCTCGATCTGGTCCCAGTAGGCGAGCGCCTGGGCGCGCGAGTCCTCGACGTACCAGCCGCAGGGCATCGCGATCGCCACATCGGGATTGAGCCCGGAGAGCGCGCCCCAGGAGACCTCAGGTGACTTCAGCCCGGGGGGCCCGGCGACGTCCTCGCCGCCGGCGATCGAGATCATCTCGGGAATCCAGTGACCGCCGACGTAGGGCGGGTCGAGCCACTCCAGCGCGATCACCCGCGGCAGGCTGGCGCCGCCGACCGCGGCGCGGACCGTGGCCAAGCGCCCCTCGAGCTCGCCGCGCAGCTCGTGTGCCTGGCGCGGTATCTCCGCCGCCTCGCCCAGCCGGATCACGTTCTCGAGCATCTCGCCGAGCGTGCTCGGGTCCTGCTGCAGGACTTGGGGCTTGCCCGGCAGGCGAGCCGCCACCGCGAGCACGTCCTCGTAGGAGACCGCACAGACGGCGCAGATCGCTTGGGTGACGATCAAATCGGGAGTGAGGCCGGCCAGCAGCTCCTCATCGAGTTCGTACAGCGCCTGCCCCTCGGCCACCCTCGCCTTTACGGTTCGATCGATCTCGGCCGCGTTGAGACCTTTCGGCAGTACGGTCTTGGTCAGGTGGAGGAGAGAACCCGCCTCCGGTGGGTAGTCGCACTCGTGCGTGACCGCGACGACGCTGTCGCCGAGGCCGAGTGCGTAGAGCATCTCGGTCGCAGACGGAACGAGGCTTGCAATCCGCATCCGACGAGCAATATCTCAGGTATCGCGGGATCCGCGTGAGCGGATGGCTATATTGCCTACGCCGAATGGCCGACGACGACCTCCCCCGAAGTACCGGGCCATATAGGCGATGACCGCCCTGCTGTTTGTCCTCCTCCTGCTGCTGGTTGCGATCAACGGCTTCTTCGTCGCGGCCGAGTTCGCCCTCGTCCGCAGTCGCCGCGGCAAGCTCGAGCAACTGGCCGAGGAAGGCGAAAGCGGCGCCGAGGAGGTGATCGAGCAGCTCGACAAGATCGACGAGTCGCTCTCCTCCTGCCAGATCGGGATCACGATCGCCTCGATCGGCATCGGCTTCCTCGGCGAGCCCTCGCTGGCCGTCCTGCTCGAGCCGATCTTCGGCTCTCTCTCCCACGGTGCCGCGGTCGGCCTCTCCGTGGCGATTGCCTTCATCCTGGTCACCGCGCTGCACATCACCGTCGGCGAGCAGGTGCCGAAGATGCTGGCGATCAGCCACGCCGAGCGCACCGCCCGGCGGGTCGCGCGGCCGCTCAACTGGTTCCGCATCCTCACCGCGCCGGTGACCTACGCCCTGAGCGGGATCTCCAACGCGATCGTCCGCCTCTTCGGCGTCGACCCGACCAACATCGAAGAGAAGCACACGGCCGAGGACCTGAAGCAGATCATCGACAGCTCGCGCATCGGCGGCACCCTCGACCCCGGCGAGGCGGGGATGCTCGGCGGCGTCTTTCACCTGCATGAGCAGGAGGCGCGCGAGGTGATGACGCCGATCCCGGCTGTCGTCACCGTTGACGCGTCAGAGACGGTGGAGACCGCGCTGCGGCGCTGCGTCACCTCCGGCCACACCCGCCTGGTCGTGATCGAGGACGAGAACCCCGACCGGGTCAAGGGGATCGTCCACAACAACAGCCTCGCCCGCCTCTACATGAGCGACGGGCCGGAGGCTGAGATCGCCGCCGCCATACGCGACGCGGTGATCGTGCCGGAGACGCGGCCGCTCGACGACCTGCTGCACGATCTCCAGGTCCAGCGCACCTCGCTCTCGGTCGTCGTCGACGAGTACGGCCGCACCGTCGGCATCGTCACCGTCGAGGACATCCTCGAGGAGGTCGTGGGGGAGATCGAGGACGAGACCGACCCCCGCGCCGCCGCCCTGCGCCAGCTGGCCAGCGGCGAGTGGTTCGTACGCGGGCACGTCTCGCTCGGCGACCTCTCCGATGCCGGCATCGAGCTGCCGGTCGATACGGACGCCTACAACTCGGTCGGCGGCTACGTCTTCGGCGAGCTCGGCCGACTGCCGAAGCGCGGTGACACGATCACCGCCAACGGCTACACGATCCGGGTCGAGTCGGTGCGCGAGAACCGCATCGAGGCCGTCCGTATTAGTGGCCATCCCGGCTAGGCGATCGCACCCTTAGGACGGCCCAGGACACGGCGCGGATTCGGCCCCGTCGCGAATCCCACATGGCCCCGCCATGCGGAATCCGCGTCGTGACCGCCCCGCTTGGTCCTGAACCGTCCTAAGGGCACGCCCCCTAACCGGGATGGCCACACGGTTCCGTCCGTCACGACTCCTAGCTTCTCCGGGCAACCCGCGTCCCCCATTCAAACCTGGAGGTATCGCATGTGGGTTGTGCGATTGAGCGACAAGCAGCTTGAAGTCCTACGGGCCTTGCTGCGTTCGGAGGAGCACCTCGGACCAGCGCTCAAAGGCGCGGTCGAGGCACTCGACCTGGCCCGCTGGGACGAGCTGCCCGAGGCCGAGCTTCCCTGGGAAGAGATCGAGCTGAAGGCACGCCAGCAGGGCATCTCGCCCGCCGACGTCATTTGGGATCTAGCCGGTAAGCGCTAGCTAGTCGTAGCTGTAAAAACCCGCGCCGCTCTTGCGGCCCAGTTTTCCTGCTTCCGCCATCTCGACCAGGAGCTTGGGGGGCTTCTGGTACTCCTCGTTGGAGTCGGCGTAGAGGGCGTCGCCGATCGCCTTGCAGACGTCGAGCCCGACGAAGTCGAGCAGGGCCAGCGGGCCCATCGGGTGGCCGGCGCCGAGCTTCATGCAGGTGTCGATCTCACCCGCCTCCATGCCGGTCTGTTCCATGAAACGGACGGCGTCGAAGAGGTAGGGGAAGAGCAGGCGGTTGACGACGAACCCGGCCAGGTCGGGAACCTCGACCGCGGTCTTGCCCAGCGCTGCGCACCAGGCAAGCGCTGTCTCGCGCGAACCCGCGGCGCCATCGGGGAAGCAGACCTCGACCAGCTTCATCCGTGGCACCGGGTTGAAGACGTGCAGGCCGAAGAGCTTGCTGATTCCGGCCGCCTCGGCGATCGAGGCGATGCTGAGCGAAGACGTGGTCGTCGCCAGGTCGGAGTTGGGGCAGGCCTCGGCGACCGTTGCCAGCAGCTCGCCCTTGGGCGCGACCTCCTCGACGATCGCCTCGACGATCACGTCGCAGTCGGCAAGGTCCTTGGGGTCCGTGGTCACGCGCAGGCGCGACGGCTCGGCGCCGTCGATCTTGGCGCAGGCCGCGACGACTTTCTCCTCCGCGCGCCAGGCCGAGGCCTCGCTGCGCGCCAGCAGAATCACGTCTGCGGTTGTGGTCGCGACAGCGGCTAGACCCGTAGCGATGGCGCCGCTTCCCGCGATTCCCGGACTCTGGTACCCCTGGCTTCCGTTCATGGGCGGCTTCTATCAGGCTCGGCCCGGTTCTCGCCGCCAGGTACGATTGGTTGACTGACCAGTCAATCGGACGGAGGCAGGCGATGGCAGACAACGGAAACGGCAAGTTCGGCGGTCGCGAGGTCGTCATCGTCGAGGCTGTGCGCACCCCGATTGGCCGTGGTCATGAGGAGAAGGGCTACTACAAGGACGTCCATCCCTCGAACCTCCTCGCCAAGGCCTACAGCGAGCTTTTCGAGCGCAGCGGGGTCGACCCGGCCGAGACCGGGGACGTGATTGCCGGCTGTGCTCAGCAGTTCGGCGAGCAGGGCGTCAACATCGGCCGCAATGCCTGGCTCGAGGCCGGGCTGCCGATCGAGACGCCGGCGACGACGATCGATCGCCAGTGCGGCTCCGCCCAGCAGGCGGTCAACTTTGCCGCGACGCTGATCGCCTCCGGCGTCCACGACGTCGCCATCGGCGGCGGTGTCGAGCACATGGGCCACATCTCCTTTGCCGACGGCTACTCGGTGATGAAGGAGCACGGGGCGCCGTTCTCGCCCGAGTTGATGGAGCGCTACAACCTGATTCCGCAGGGCCTCTCGGCCGAGATGATCGCCGACCAGTGGGAGATCCCGCGCTCTGAGCTGGATGAGCTCGGCGTGCGCTCGCAGCAGCTCGCCGCGAAGGCGACCGAGGAGGGCCGCTTCGAGCGCGAGATCGTTCCGTTCAGCGTCAACGGCGACACCTACTCGACCGACCAGGGCATCCGCCCGGAAACCTCGATTGAGGTGCTCTCGCAGCTGAAGCCCGCTTTCAAGGAGGACGGCAAGATCACCGCCGGCAACTCCTCGCAGGTCTCCGACGGGGCCGCCGCAGTGTTGCTGATGACGCGTGAGAAGGCCGACGCGCTGGGGCTGAAGCCGCGCGCCCGCATCTTCGACCAGACCACGGTCGGCGTCGACCCGGTGATCATGCTCACCGGCCCGATCCCGGCGACGCGGAAGCTGCTCGAGCGCAACGGGATGACGATGGACGACATCGACCTGGTCGAGATCAACGAGGCCTTCGCCTCAGTCGTCGCCGCCTGGCGGCGCGAGCTCGATCCCGACATGGACCGGGTCAACGTCAACGGCGGCGCGATCGCCCTCGGTCACCCGCTCGGCTCGACCGGCGCTCGCTTGATCACCACCCTGCTGCACGAGATGGAGCGCACCGACAAGGAGATGGGCCTGGTGACGATGTGCTGTGGCGGCGGACTGGGCACCGGAACCCTGATCCAGCGCGTCTGAGGCAGTCCGGCCGGCGCATACCGGCGTCCTCGGTCGCTTGCGTGCGGAGCACGCGGCGCTCCCTGCGTCCTTGGTCTGCTTGACCAGACTGCCTCAGAGCAGGCTGGGAATGTAGATTGCCCGTATGGGTACGGGACGGGGGACGTTCGTGGTTGTGCTGATGGTCGGAATCTTGGTTCTTGCCGGCTGCGGCGGGGGCGACGATTCAGGCTCGAGCGCGAGCTCGATCTCCAGAGAAGAGTTCATCGTCAAGGCCGACGCGGTCTGCAAAAAGGGCACGGAACGCCTGCAGAACGCGATCACCAAGCTGCTTAAAGACCAGCCGAACATCACCAAGGTGAGCACGGACGAACAGGAAAAAATCGTGACCACGGTAATGGTGCCCAGCGTCAGCCGCGAAGTGAAGGAACTGCGCGCGCTTGGGGTCCCGGATGGCGATGACGAGAGGGTCGACGCGATGATCACGGCGCTTGAAGAAGGAGTCGAGATCGCGGAACAAAACCCTGAAGTCGTGACCAAAAGCAGCGACGCCATCTTCGGGATCGCCAGCAGGATCGGTGGCGAATATGGCCTCACGGTTTGCGCTAGTCGCTAGTCGTTCATCGATGCACTGGCTGCACGGCCAGTCGGTCGCTATGCTCCGCCACCGATGGACCTGACCCTCTCGCCCTCCGAGCAGCAGTTCCGCGACGAGGTCCGCGACTGGATCGAAGCGAATCACCCAGGCCCCGAGCCGGAAGCCGGCTTGGAGGAGGTGATGGCCTTCCGCCGCGAGTGGCAGCTGAAGATGCACGCCGCCGGCTGGGCCGGGATCTCCTGGCCGAAGGAGTACGGCGGCCGCGGCGCGACGATGATCGAGCAGGCGATCTTCGTCGGCGAGGCGGCACGGCTGGAGGCGCCGAGCCCGGCCAACGTGCTCGGCCTGGCGATGGGCGGCCCGGTCGTCATTGCCCACGGCAGCGACGAGCAGAAGCAGCGCTACCTGGAGCCGATCCTCACCGGTGAGGAGATCTGGTGCCAGGGGTTCTCCGAGCCCGAGTCTGGCTCCGACCTCGCCTCGCTGAAAACCCGGGCGGTCAAGGACGGCGACGAATGGGTCGTCACCGGGCAGAAGGTTTGGACCACCTTTGCCCAGTACGCCAAGTGGTGCATGCTCGTCGCCCGCACCGATCCCGACGCGCCCAAGCACAAGGGGCTCACCTACTTCCTGATGGACATGGACCAGCCGGGCGTCGAAGCCAAGCCGCTGGTCCAGATCACCGGCGAGGGCGAGTTCAACGAGGTCTTCATCGAGGAAGCGCGGATCCCCGACGCCAACGTCGTCGGCGGCGTCGGCAACGGCTGGTCGGTGGCGATCACGACCTTGATGAACGAGCGCGCCGGCCTCGCCTTCGGCGCGATCGCCCAGGTCGCCAACAACCTCAAACGGCTCGGCGCGCTGGCGGCTGAGACGCGCGTCAACGGCGGCACCGCGGCGGACGACCCGGTCTTCCGCCAGCGCATCGCCCAGCTGCACATCGAGGCGGAGACGATGCGGCTCAACGCCTACCGCGGCCTGACCAAGACGATGCAGTCGGGAATTCCCGGTCCGGAGGGCTCGCTTGGCAAGTGGCAGTGGGCGGACATCAACCAGCGCATCGCCGAGCTGGCGCTCGACATCGAGGGGCCCTACGCCTCGCTGGCGCGCGGCGACGAGCACGCCGTTGCCGGTGGCGCCTGGCAGTACAGCTTCCTGCGCTCGCGGGCCAACTCGATCGAGGGCGGCACCACCGACATCCTCAAGAACATCATCGCCGAGCGCGTGCTCGGCCTGCCGAGGATGCGCTAGGGACGCTCGCAGAAGATGTACTTCGACCTCAACGACGAGCAGCAGGCGATCAAGGCGACCGCCCATGACTTCCTCGCCGCCCGCTACAAGTCCGACCGCATCCGCGAGCTCGCCGAGAGCGAGAACGGCTTCGAGCAGTCCGACTGGGACGAGATGGCGGAGCTGGGCTGGACCGGCCTCGCCCTGCCCGAGCAATGGGGCGGACAGGGTCTCGGGATCGTCGAGCTCGCCGTCCTCTTCGAGGAGATGGGCTACGCGCTGGCACCCTCGCCGCTCTTTTCCAACACGATCGCCGGCCTCGCCCTCTCCCTGTGCGGTTCCGACGACCAGCGCGAGCGCTTTCTGCGCCCGCTGGCCGAGGGCAAGCTGCGCGGCACGCCCGCCCTCTGGGATGCCGGCGGCCCGGCGGCGATCGGTAGCTCGACGATGGAGGCCCGCGCCGAGGGCGACGGCAACGTCCTCGACGGCGAGAAGGTCCTGGTCATGGACGCTGCCGCGGCCGACTTCTTCCTCGTCGCCACCGCCGACGGCCGCCGCCACCTGGTCGAGCGCGGCGCTGAGGGCGTGACGGTCACCCCCTCGACCTCGATCGACACCACCCGCCGCCTCTACGCGGTCCGCTTCGACGGCGTTCGGGTCGGGGCGGAGGACTCGCTGCCAGCGGCTGGGGACGACTACTACGCCGTCTTCAACAGGCTCTGCGTCGCGCTTGCCGCCGAGTCGACCGGGATCGCCCAGCGGACGATGGAGATGGCCGTCTCCTACGCCAAGGACCGCCAGCAGTTCGGCCGGCCGATCGGCGCCTACCAGGCGGTCTCGCACCGCTGCGCGCAGATGCTGCTCGAGACCGAGAACGCCCGCTCGGCGGTCTACGGGGCGGCTTGGGCCGCCGACGCCGAGCCGGACTCGTTGCCGACGGCCGCCTCGATGGCGAAGGCCTACGCCTCCGATGCGGGTTGGCGCGTCCCCGACGCCTCGATCCAGGTGCACGGCGGCATCGGCTTCACCTGGGAGCACGACCTGCACTTCTTCCTCAAGCGCGGCAAGGCCAACGCGGCGATGTTCGGCGACGCAAAGTGGCACCGCGAACGCGTCGCCGACGCTGTCCTCTCCGCCGCATGAACCTACTGCTCCGGTGTGCCTTTTCGGGGAATAGCCCGGATAAAGCCCATCGGAACGGGAAGCGTCGCCCGTGAGCGCTCTGGAGCGGATTTCCGTTGCCGCGATCGGCGCTACGGTCGCCGACCTCGAGGCGGAGACACAGCGCGCCGAGGCGGCCGGCGTCGAGTGCGTCTGGGCGCCGGAGCTCTTCCGTTCCTCAGTCACTCAGGCTGCCTACCTGGCCGGCAAGACCGAGCGCATCGACGTCGCCACCGGGATCGCCTGGGCCTTCACCCGCAGCCCCTTCATCCTCGCCATCAGCGCTCTCGACATCGACGAGATGTCGGGTGGCCGCTTCCGCCTCGGTCTCGGCTCGGGGGTCAAGCGCCTCAACGAAACCTGGCACAACGCCGAGTACGGCAAGCCGGCTCCCCACCTGCGCGAGGCGATCGAGGCGACCCGCCTGATCATGGAGCAGGCCGGCAAGGGCGAACCGATTCGCTACGAGGGCTCCTACTACGACATCGACATCAAGGGCTGGATCCGTCCCCACCCAGCACCGCGCGAGTCGGTGCCGATCTACACCGCCGGCGTTCAGGGCGGCATGTGCCGGATGGCCGGCGACGTCGCCGACGGCCTGATCGGCCACCCGATCCAGAGCCTGCGCTGGATCGACGAGGTCGTGGTCAGCTCCTTCGAGGAGGGCCTGAAGCGCTCCGGCCGCGAGCGTTCGAGCTTCGACTACTTGCCCACGGTCTGCTGCTCGATCGACGATGACGAGGCGCGGGCGATCGAGATGGCCCGACGCACGATCTCCTTCTACGCCACGGTCAAGACCTACATGCCGCTCTGGGAGCTGCACGGCTTCGCCGACAACGCCGTCGCCGCCGGCGAGGCTTTCCGCCGTGGCGACCTCGCCGGCGTTCCCGCCGCGATCAGCGACGAGATGGTCGAGACCTACTGCGCCGCCGGCCCGCTCGACAAGGTCCGCGCCCGGGTCGAGGCGACCGCCGAGCGCGCCGACGGCCTCTTCCTCACCCCACCGACCTACTTCATCTCACCCGAAGAGCTAAGCGAGTTCCAGAACCGCATCATCGCGGCCTTCGGCCCCACGGCATGAGTGTTGCGGTGCGCTTTATGTGGCTGTGGACCACATAAAGCGCACTGGAAGAGAGATGGACGTGCTGGAGCGGGTACGAGGGATCCCGGAGGGCTTCGTCCGCACGTATGGGGATGTTTCGCCGGGGGCGCCGCGTTTTGCCGGCACGGTGCTCTTCGAGTGCGATGACCCCGACCTGCCCTGGTGGCGTGTTGTCCGCGCCGATGGCTCGCTGGCCAAGGGGGCGCGCCAGCGTCGTCACCTGATTGCCGAGGGCGTGCCGTTCCGCGGCGATCGAGTCGACATGGCCGCCGCGCGGGTGGCCGACTGAGCTACTCGTCGCGTGGGGTGATGCGGAAGGTCGAGACGACCTCGGCCTGCTTGGCCTCGGGGTGGACGACGTAGGCGCTGGGGCCGCCGCCGAACCAGCCGGAACTCTCGTTGTCGGCGACGAAGATGCCGGGATGGTGCTTGCCGTTGCCGTCCTCGACCCAGACCTTGTCACCCTCTTTGAAGCCGTGTTCGACGTCGCTCACGCGCCTCAGACTAACTGTTCAGGCGCAGACCCGGCCCCGCTGGTGGCGTTGGGGCCGGATCTGGCTGGTGGGAGTGATTACGGACAGACGACGATCAGGTGGAAGTCGGCGTCCTGGTCGGCGCCTTTTTCGTCGCGGGTGCGGACTTCGATCGCGTTCGGGTTCGTCGGCGCGACGTTCGTCTGCGCGGAGCCGGCGCCGGGGACCGTCGTGCCGGCGTTATTGCGCGAGGAGACGTTGGCGCAGCCACTTACGTTGACCGGGAAGATCACGGCAACGGCACCGCCGCCCTCAGCTGCGGTGATGCCCGCGTCGCTCGCTCGCGCAAGGGTCGCGTTGCCGGCGCCGCCCGGGTTGTTGACGACCGCCCAGTAGGTGTGCGCGGCGCGCTGGGCGGATGGCACGACACCGAGCTTGTTGGTGTTGATCTGGAAGCCGGTCAGCGTCTTCTTCTTCAGCTTGCCGCCGCCGATCGTCTGCTTTTTGATTGCCCCGCCGTTGATCGACTGCGCCGCGTAGGCGGTGCCGGCCAATGCGGCGATCAAGGCAATCACCGCGACGACCATCGCCGGCGAAGGCCTCTTGCTCCTCTTGGCATCCATGGAACCCCCTTGTATTTCGAGGACGTGGCTGAGCTTTACCCCTATATGGGGTGGTTAAGCTCAGACACGTCCGATGGGGCGGATGTTTCGCTTTGCCTGGCGGGCGCTATTAAGCGGGCAGAGCCTCGGCGAAGCGCTCGAAGGCGCCCATGTCGGTAACGGCGGGACCGTGACCGGGGAGGATCAGGCTTGGCTCGAGCTCGGCAAGCTTGCGGATCGAGCGACGGTTCTCAGCCGGGTCGTAGGTGAAGATGTCGGGTGGCTCCTTGATGCCCGGAAGCCCGGTGGCGTAGCTCATGTTGCGGATAACGTCGCCGCAGATCGCCACGCGGTCGGAGTCGCGGAAGAAGATCACCTCGCCGCGGGCGTGACCGGGCGCCTGGACGACTCGAAATCCCGCCACCTCGTCGCCCTCGTTCAGCACGCGGCCCACCTCGTACGGCGGTCCCTGCCAGATCTTCTTGATGATCCGGTTGTAGGGATTGTTCGGGGCCGCCTCCTGGATTGGGCGCCGTCCCTCCATCGCGTCGACGTCGCCGGCGTGGCAGGCAAGGGGGATTCCCCGCGCCTCGCAGACGTCCTTGGCGACGCCCTGGTGGTCGGGGTGGACGTGGGTCAGCGCCAGCATCGAGAGCTGCCGACCCTCGATCTCGGCGAAGACGCGCCGCTTGTCCCAGCGCCGGCCAGCGTCGATCAGCACGTCCTCGGCCAGGTAGATGTTGATCGACGGTGCTGGGAACTCCTTCAGCCGCCAGACACTCGGGGCCAGGTACTTCAATGCGAGGAGATCCCCATCGTGCCGCGCGGGTCGCCGCTGTGCTCGGCCAGCTCCTCGAGCTCGGCGATCTTGCGCTCACCTTCGCGGCGGGCTGGATCGTCAGTGGGCAGGGGCTCGATCAAGCGACGGATTCGGTTGCGGACCTGCAGTGCGAAGTGGGGGGTGGAGGCGCCGGCGAGTGCGCGGATGTCCTCCGCCGTAACCCGGTGGCCGCCGCTGAGCAGGCTTGGGCTCTCGGCCTCACTCATTCTTCCCCGCCGATCTTGGCCAGTTCGGCCAGCTGATCGATTTCGGCTTGCTGATTCACGTCGATGGCCTCCTGGTCCCCGATTATCCACACGTGGTTGTAGAAGGCGCGGGTCGGGTCGGTGGTGTAGCCGGGCTTGATGTCGAGCAGGTACTCGCGCAGCGCTTTCGGCAGCGTAGCGGCGTCGTCGGTGAGCAGCAGCGGCCCCCAGGTGCCGGAGGCGGAGAGCGGTGCCGCGATCGCGGCGTCGATCGGATCGTCGCTGCGGGCGACGACGAGGCCGTGCCCGGGGTCATTGACGTTCCAGCCAAAGTCCCCGCTCGCGTAGCGCGCCAGGGCGATCGCGTTTTCAACCGGATCCTCGGCGGCGACGCGTTGCACCGGGTTGCCGATCTTGGCGACTTCCCGCACCACGCCCGATGAGATCGCCGAGGAGGGCCCGAGGACGAAGACGGGGACCTTGGCGGCGCGGCGCAGCTGCTTTGCCGTCGCGGCCGGCAGTTTCTCGCGGCCGCTGAAGAGGACCGGGTCGCCGGAGCGCGCTGCCCAGGCGGCGGCGGGCATGGCGAAGGCGGAGTCCTCTTCGGAGGCGAGGACGATGTGAGCCGGGGCAGCTTTGAAGAGCTCGTCCCGCAGCGCCGCGATTTCGACAGCGAGGTCGGCCGGGTTGCTGGCTTTGACCTGAGTCGTCCGCAAGTCGTCCGGCAAGGCTGCTGAACCGACGACGAAGGCCTGCGCCTTGTCGGTGGCGCTGCTTCCCTGGGGCGAAAGCGTGTCGAGGGCCTGCGCGGTGGGGTCGGGAAGGTCTCCGCCGGCGGTAACCAGAAGCGGCGCCCGAACCGGCGCCGACATCAATACCGATGCCGCGACGGCGCCCTGCCAGTCGTCTTCATCGACGAGCGTGACTGCGGTCGGTCGCTGCGCGACTTTGGCGGAGGGAAAGACGGCAAGTGCGACGCCGGCCGCCGTGGTCGCCGGATCAGAGCCGCCCACCCTGGTCGTGTTGTTGGTCGCAAAGGAGGGGTAGCCGAGTTCTTCGGCCGCCTCGGCCGTTGGGGTCTGCTCTTCCTCCGCGGCCGGTTCCGGTGGCGCTTGCGCCGGGGCCGGCGCCGGCTTTTCATCGGGCCTGTTCGAGCCGCCGCCACCGAGGACGGCGGCGACGAGGAAGACAAGCGCGACCAGGACCAAGCCGCCAATCGCCTTCAGCGCTCCCGGGATCGGTTTGCGCTTGCGTTTGGCAGTGGCGGGTGCGGCCGAGGTGACCGGCTCGGGCTCCCGCACAGGGGTTGCGGCCGGCTTTTCTTGCTCCGCGACGGGCTTCTGCGCCGGCTTGGGCGCAGGTTTCTCCTCGGGCGAGTCCCCCGGCTTCTCCGGCGGCTCGCCGGCGACCGGCAGGTCGGCGTTGATGGGGCGTTTCCCGGGCAAGGCCGGAACGCTACAGGCGGGGCGGTGGCTGGCTGGTCAGCTAATCTTTCCGGGACTGGTTGACTGACCAGTCAATCAACCGCGCGAACCACGCCGCTGACCAAGAAGGGACCCATGGACTTCGCACTAAACGACCAGCAGCAGGAGCACAAGGAGCGCTGCCGGACCTTCGCCCGTGAGGTGATCAGGCCCGCCGCCCGCAAGCACGACGAAGAGGAGAGCACCCCCTGGGAGGTGATCAAGGAGGCGCGCAAGCAGGGCTTCGGGGGCCTCGAGAGCATCCAGGCCTCCGCCGCCGACGAGCAGGGCCAGATGCAGGTGATCTCGGCCGAGGAGTTCCACTGGGGCTGCGCCGGCACCGCCCTGGCGATCTCGGGCTCCGGCCTCGCCGCCGCGGGGATCGCTTCCTCCGGGACCCCCGAGCAGATCGGCCAGTGGGTTCCCGAGTGCTTCGGCAGCGGCGAGGAAATCAAGCTCGGCGCCTACGCGGTCACCGAGCCCCAGGCCGGCTCCGACGTCAAGAGCCTGAAGACGACCGCCAAGCGCGATGGCGACGAGTGGGTCCTCAACGGCACCAAGGTCTTCATCACCAACGGCGGTATCGCTGACGTCCACGTCGTGGTCGCCACCGTCGACCCGGCCCTCGGCACGCGTGGCCAGGCCAGCTTCGTGGTCGGCAAGGACACGCCGGGGCTGACCCAGGGCAAGAAGGAGTCGAAGCTCGGCATCCGTGCCTCGCACACGGCCGAGATCGTGCTCGAGGACTGCCGGATCCCGATCGAGAACCTGCTCGGCGGCGAGGAGAAGCTGGAGCGCAAGCTGCAGCGTGGGCGGGAAGGCAAGAAGTCCCGCGGTGCCGATGCCCTGGCGACCTTCGAGATGACCCGGCCGCTGGTCGGCGCCTCGGCGCTAGGCATCGCCCAGGCCTCCTACGAGTGGACCCTCGAGTACCTCGACGGCCAGTCCGAAGGCGGCAAGCCGGTGCTCGGCGAGCAGCGGATTCAGCAGACGCTGGCCGACGTCGCCACCGAGATCGAAGCCGCGCGGCTGCTCGTCCAGCGCGCCGCCTGGATGGGTCGCAATGGCATCCCGATGCGCGGCGGCCAGGGCTCGATGTCGAAGCTCAAGGCCGGCGACGTGACGATGTGGGCGACGACCACGCTGATGGACCTGGTCGGCCCTTTTTCGTGGAGCAGCGAGTGCCCGCTGGAGAAGTGGTTCCGCGACGCCAAGATCTACCAGCTGTTCGAGGGGACGGCGGAGATTCAGCGGATGGTTATCTCGCGGATGCAGGCGCGGGAATATGCCGAGCGGCTTGGGTACGCGGCCGAAGTGGCCGAGCAGGCGATGGCGGAGAAGCCGGCTGAGAAAGAGCCCGTTCCGGCCTAAGACATGGAGAGCCACCGGGGACCCCTTCCCAGGCCGCTTCGCGGGAGTTCCTGAGAAGGGGTCCCCGGTGGCTCTCTAAGCTCCGGGCGTGCACTCGCACGCTCATTCGCACTCCCTCGACGCGCGGCGTGGCGATAGCCGCCGCAGGATGTGGATAGCACTGGCGATCAACGGGGCGATGCTGGTGGCCGAGGCCGTTGGCGGCGTGATTACCGGCTCGTTGGCTGTGCTTGCTGACGCCGGGCACGTGCTCTCCGACGTTGGTGCGATTGGCTTGGCTTTGTTCGCCGCTTCGCTCGCCGCTCGGCCTGCCGGTGGGCGGATGACCTTTGGCTACCAGCGCTCGGAGATCCTTGCGGCGCTGGTCAATGGGTTGCTGCTTGTTGCGGTTGCGCTGGCGATTGCTTATGCCGCTATTGGTCGTCTCAGCGACCCGCCGGAGATTGAGGCTGGGGGGGTGCTCGGACTCGGGCTGCTCGGGCTCGCCGGCAACATTGCCGCAACCTTGGTCCTGGCTCGCGGTGAGCGCGCTGACGTCAACCTCGAGGGGGTGCTGCGCCATAGCGTCGCCGATGCGCTCGGCTCACTCGGCGTGATCGTCGCCGGTGTGTTCGTCCTCGCCGGCGGCTCCTCGGTCGCCGATCCGATCGTCAGCTTGGCGATATCTGCCCTGATCCTGGCCTCTTCCTGGCGCCTGATCAAGGAGCCGGTCGACGTGCTGATGGAGGCGGCTCCCGCCGGCCTCGACGTCGATGCAGCCGGCGCGGCGATTTGTGAGGAGGAGGGGGTGCGCTCGGTCCACGACCTGCATATCTGGACCGTGACCTCCGGCTTTGGCGCTCTCGCCGCCCACGTGGTCGTCGCGGCGGACTGCGATCGCGACCTGGTGCGGCGGCGGATCGAGCTGCTGCTGCGCGAGCGCTTCGGGATCGACCACACCACGCTGCAGATGGAGGACGAGGTGCCAACGACCCTCCTGCACGTCGAGAACGCCCCACCCCAAGCCTGAGCCGCAAGCCCGGTTGCAGGAGTATTTCCCTGCAAGTCGGTACATCTGGACTTGGCTAGCCTCGCCAGCGATGGTTAAAGATCGCCTTGCCCTGGCGGCTCTCTTTGCCGCCCTGGCGGCGCTGGTCGTGCTGCTTGCAGCCAGTGTCGCCCCCGCTCAGGACCTTGAATCGAAGCTCGACGCCAAGGAGGCGAAGCTCTCCAAGGTGCGCGAACGCTCGGGCGTGCTGACGACGACGATCTCCCACTACGGCGAGCGCATCGACAGGCTCACCGGCGAGGTTGCCAGCCTGCGCAGCCAGGAGGCCGCGGTCAAAACCCGACTCAACGCCAAGCAGGCCGAGCTGGATCAGGCGGTGGCGCAGCTGGACGTGGCCAAGAAACGCCTGGTCAAGATGCGGGCACACCTCAAGCGGGCGCTGGTCTCGCTGCGGGATCGCCTCGTCGCCATCTATGAGACCGGGACGCCCGACGTGCTCAGTGTCATCGTTGGTGCCAACGGCTACGACGACCTGATCGATCGCACCGAATACCTCAACCGCATCCGCGGCAACGATGAAGCGATTATCGGCCGGGTGCGCGAACTGCGCGACCAGGTCAAGCACACCGTCACTCGCCTGCGCACGGTCAAGGATCGGATCGAGGCCGCTCGTAACGCGATCGCCGCCGAAGAGCAGGCCTTGGCGACGACCCGGGCCGCGGTCCAGGATCGACAGGCGGCGCTGGTCGATGCGCGTGCCACTCGCGTCGCCGCCCTGAAGAAGATCGAAGCGACCGAAGAAGACCTCGACGGCGACGTCGCCGCGATCCAGGCCGAACTTGCAGTGCAACTGGGTGAATCGGCCTCCGCGCCGCTGCCGGCCGGACCGATTCGCTACGGCTCCGGTCAGTTCATCTGGCCGGTCGACGGGCCGGTCGTCTCCGGCTTCGGCATGCGCTGGGGTCGGATGCACGAGGGGATCGACATCGCGGTGCCGGCGGGCACGCCGATCCGCGCCGCTGCAGCGGGAACGGTGGTCCTGCTCCAGTCCGAAGCCGAAAGTGGTGGCTACGGCAACTTCACCTGCCTCGACCATGGTGGCGGTCTGCAGACCTGTTACGCCCACCAGTCGTCCTTCGCGGTCAGCTCGGGACAGAGCGTCTCCCAGGGTGACTTGATCGGCTACGTTGGTTGCACCGGCCACTGTTTCGGCGATCACCTGCATTTCGAGGTCCGGATTGGCGGCGCGCCCACAGATCCACTCGGCTACCTCTAGCCGTCCGGCGCCTTTACTCAGAATTCCTTAGGAAATTCAATTATTTGGTATGCCGGGTGGGTTTGACCGTGCGACCCTGGGTACGAGCCTCTAGGCAGGCTCACTCAGGATGATCCGCCAGGCTCACACCTATCTCGCGGGAGCGGTGTCCGGCACCGCTTTGGTTGCCGCTGCCGTGGTCGCCTTCGTTCTGCTCGTCTCGATTCAGGCCCTGAGGGATTGGCCGTTGGCCGGGATCAGCATCGGTGGCGGTGATTCCGCCGCGAGCTCGCCCAGCCCGGGCGGTGACGCCACTGCTCAGACAACTGGGGCGGGTCCTGCCGGCGGCGCAGCCGCCGGGTCGGCTACTGGGGGCGCCGCTCGCGATGCCAATCGGCGCGCTGCTGCGTCGCAGGGCGACAAAGCGGCGCTGGGCGCGACCCCGGCACCCGCATCCGGGGCGCCGACCGCGGAAGCGCCGGCGCCGAGCCCCACGGGTCCGGTTGCGGGCGGGCCGACCGCGTCTTCGCCGTCTGGATCGGCCAGTGCCAGCTCTGACGGCGGCAACGGCGGCGGTGGGGGAGGCGGTTCGACCCCCGGCGCAGGTGCAGGATCCGGCAGCCCCGCTGGCAGCAGCGGCAGCCAGTCGACCTCGGGAGCGATCACCAACACCGTCAACAAAACGGTCGCCGGGGTCGACGAAGTGACCGGCGGCGTGATCGGCAGCACCGGTGTCCCGGAAGTCACCGAAAAAGTCGTCGAAGGGGTGGCCGGCCCGGAATCGACGGTTGGTAAAACGGTCGACGAAGTGGTCAAAACGGTCGGCGGCCTGCTCGGCGGCAACCGCTAGCGCTTACCTGTAGTCGCCGCCCCCCTTTCAACCGTCACAATGCCCGCCTATGGCGGAGCGTGGACAGGCCGGGACGGTGGCCGACCCGATTGAGGGCTCACCGGTGTACCCCGGCGGCAGCCGCGTCAACGAGCGCGGCCATCTTGAGATCGCCGGTTGTGACGTGGTCGATCTGGCGGCCGAGTTCGGCACACCCGCCTACATCTACGCCGAGGAAGACATGCGGGCTCGCGCCCGCTCCTACCGTGCCGCCTTCGAGCAGCGCGGGGCCGACTACGAGGTGCTCTTCGCCAGCAAGTCGCTGCCCTGCACCGCCGCCTACCGGCTCTTTGCCGAGGAGGGGCTCTCGGTCGACGTCGCCTCCGGCGGCGAGCTGCACATGGCGCTGCGCGCCGGCTTCGAGCCCGCCCGCATCCACATGCACGGCAACAACAAGAGCGACGAGGAGATCCTCTTCGCTGCCCGCTCCGGCGTCGGCCACCTGATCCTCGACTCCTTCGACGAGATCGACCGCTGCGAGCGGCTGCTGGAGCAGCCGCAGGACGTGCTGATTCGGGTCACGCCCGGGATCAAGCCCTCCACCCACGACTACATCACCACCGGCCAGCTCGACTCGAAGTTCGGCTTCGGGCTCGAGGACGGCTTGGCCGCGCGCGCGATCGAGCGGGTGCTCGCCTCCGACGTGCTCAACCTGACCGGTCTGCACGCGCACATCGGCTCGCAGATCTTCGAGCTCGAGCCCTACACGCTGGCAATTCGCGCGCTTGGGGAGCTTGCCGGTGACTGGTGCAGGATCGTCAACGTCGGCGGCGGTCTTGGCATCGCCTACACCGCCGAGGACGAGCCGCCCTCGTTCGACGCCTACGTCGAGGTCAAGGTGCGCGGCGTCGCCGAGGTCTTCGGCGACGGCGTGCGGATCCTGATCGAGCCCGGCCGCTCGCTGGTCGGCAACGCCGGCGTCACCGCCTACCGGGTGGGCACCGTCAAGGAGATTCCCGGCGTCCGCACCTACGTCGCTGTTGACGGTGGCATGTCGGACAACATGCGGCCGATGCTCTACGGCTCCCGTTACGAAGCGCTGGTCGCCGATCGCGCTGCCGAGCCGGCGCGGAGCCCGGCGACGATCGCCGGCATGCATTGCGAGTCCGGCGACATCATCGTCCGCGACGCGTTGCTTTCCTCGCCCGCGGTTGGCGACGTCCTCGTCACCCCCGCCACCGGTGCCTATGGCTACGCGATGGCGAGCAACTACAACGGCGTGCCGCGACCGCCGGTGCTCTTCTGCCGCGACGGCGAGGCCCGCGTGGTCGTTCGCCGCGAGACCTACGACGACCTCACCTCTCGCGACCTGGATGTCTGAACCGATTCGCATCGGGCTGCTGGGACGCGGCACGGTCGGCGGTGCTTTCGCCGAGCTGATTGAGGCACGGGCTGACGCGGTCGAGGCGGCAACCGGCCGCCGGCCGGAGATCGCCGGGGTGCTGACCCGCGAGCGTGGCGACTTCGGCGAGATCCTCGCCAACTCCGACCTGATCGTCGAGCTGATGGGAGGCACCGACCCGGCCCGCGACTTCGTGCTCGACGCGCTGCGGGCGAAACGCCCGGTAGTCACCGCCAACAAGCAGCTGCTTGCCCAGCATGGCGATGAGCTCTTCGACGTCGCCCGCGAGGCCGGTGTGCAGCTGCGCTTCGAGGCGGCGGTCGCCGGCGTGATCCCGATCGTGCGGGTAATCCAGGAGAGCTTCGGGGTTACCGACATCGCCAAGGTCTTCGGCATCGTCAACGGCACCACCAACTTCATCCTCACCGAGATGGCTGCCAGCGGCGCCCCCTACGAGGAGGTGCTCGCTCGCGCCCAGGAGCTCGGCTACGCCGAGGCCGACCCGACCGCCGACGTCAGCGGCGCCGACGCGGCGGCGAAGATGGCGATCCTCGCCCGGCTCGCCTTCCACACGCCGGTGACGCTGGATGAGGTCTCCTACGAGGGAATTGAGGGGGTCGAGCTCGACGATCTCGCCTACGCCAAGGAGCTGGGGCTCTCGCTGAAGCTGCTGGGCGTCGCCGAGCGCCGCGAAGGCGGGATCAGCGTGCGCGTCTTCCCCTGCTTCCTCTACGGCGGCCACCCGCTCGCTCCGGTCGAGGGCCCTTTCAACGCGGTGATGGTCGAGGCGCCGGAGATCACCGAGGTGACGATGTCGGGACCGGGCGCCGGCGGCATCCAGACTGCTTCGGCCGTGCTCGGCGACGTCGTCTCGATCCTCAACGGCGACGCGCCGGTGCACGAGACCCGCGAGCGACTACCGATCGTCGCCGACGTCACCTCTTCCTTCTACCTCCACCTCGCGGTTGCCGATCGTCCCGGCGTGCTGGCCAGCGTGGCAAAAGTTCTCGGCGACAAAGACGTCTCGGTGAAGAGCGTCGTGCAGCGCGGTAGCGGCGAGGACGCACGCCTGGTGATGGTGATCCACGAGTGCTTAGAGTCGCGCTTCTCGGCCGCCCTCGAGGCGATCGACCAGCTCGACGTGCTGCGCTCGCCGCCGCGTTCGATCCGGGTGATCGAAGAGGAGTTCGTTTGAGCCCCGCCCCACTGATCGAGCGCTTCAGGGATCGCCTCTCGCTGGAGCCCGGCGACCCGGTGGTGACCCTGAACGAGGGCTCGACCCCGCTGGTCGAAGCGCCCCGGCTCTCCGAGCGGATCGGCGCCCGCGCCTACCTCAAGTTCGAGGGCGCCAACCCGACCGGCAGCTTCAAGGACCGGGGGATGACGGTCGCGGTCTCGCGGGCCAAGGGCCGCGGCGCCGAGGCGGTGATCTGCGCCTCGACCGGCAACACGGCCGCCAGCGCCGCGGCCTATGCGGCGCGAGCCGGGATGCGTGGGGCGGTGATCGTGCCCGAGGGCAAGATCGCGATCGGCAAGCTCGCCCAGGCGCTGATGCATGGTGCCCGCGTGGTCGCCCTGCAGGGCAACTTCGACGACGCGCTGCGAATCGTCCGCGAGCTGGCCGACAAGCACCCGATCGAGCTGGTCAACTCGGTCAACCCGCACCGGATCGAAGGCCAGAAGACCGCCGCCTTCGAGGTGATCGAGGAGCTCGGCGAGGCGCCGGGCGCGCTGGCGATTCCGGTCGGCAACGCCGGCAACGTCACCGCTTACTGGCGCGGCTTCCAGGAGGCCGGCACCGCCCCGATCCTCTACGGCTTCCAGGCCGAGGGCGCCGCACCGCTGGTGCGCGGCGAGCCGGTGTCCAACCCGGAGACCGTGGCCTCGGCAATCCGGATCGGTAACCCGGCCCGCTGGGAGGAGGCGATGTCGGCCTTCACCGCTTCCCGCGGTCGTGTCGCCGCCGTCTCCGACGATCAGATCCTCGATGCCTACCGCTGGCTTGCTGCCGGCGAGGGCGTCTTCTGCGAGCCCGCTTCGGCGGCCTCGGTCGCCGGCCTGCTCGCCCACGGCCTGCCGACGGTGGAGGGATCCCCGCCGCCCGAGACCGTTGTCTGCGTCCTCACCGGCCACGGCCTCAAGGACCCCGACACCGCCCTCTCCAAAGCGCCGGCGGTGCTCAACTGCGAGAACGACCTCAGCGCCGTCGAGCGCGCGGTGTTCGATTGACGGTTCGCCGCCGGCTCGTCCGCGTTCCAGCCTCGTCGGCCAACCTCGGCCCGGGCTACGACGTGCTTGCCGCTGCGGTCTCGCTGTATCTGGAGTTGGAGGTCGAGGAGACCGGCGAGTTCTCGGTCGACCTCGGCGGGCTCGACGTCTCGGCTGACCGCGACAACCTGATCGTTCGCGCCTTCGAGACCCTGCATTCCGCCGACGGCATCGCCTTCCGGCTGAAGAGCGAGATCCCCCTGGCGCGGGGGCTGGGCTCCAGCGCCGCGGCGATCGTCGCCGGCCTCTTCGCCGCCGACCACCTCTTTGAGCTCGCCCTGAGCAAGGAGGAGATGCTGGTCAAGGCAACCGAGCTCGAGGGCCATCCGGACAACGTAGCCGCGGCGATCTACGGCGGCTTCGTGGTCTGCGGGACGGGGGAGGGCGAGGCGCCGAGCGCGGTTCGCTTTGACCCGCCGAGCGGCCTTGAGGGGATCGCCGTGATCCCGGCCGAGGAGGTCTCGACCGAGCGCGCCCGCGAGGCGATTCCGGCCGAGATCCCGCTCGCTGAGGCGGTCGCCAGCGTTTCCGCCGCTTCGCGCCTCGTTCTTGGCCTGCAGCGCGCCGACCTCGACCTTGTCGCCGCCGGCCTGGTCGACCGCATCCACCAGGAGCGCCGTCGCGCTCTTTACCCCCGCTCGATGGAGCTGGTCGACGCTGCAAAGGAACTAGGCGCACTCGGCGCGACCATCTCAGGCGCCGGTCCCACCGTCCTCGTCTGGACCACATGGCAGGAGGCGGGCAGCGTCGCCGAGGCGCTTGAGGCCCGCTGTGCCGGCTGGGCCGAGGTTCGCCGCCTCCCCTTCAGCCCCCACGGCGCTGACGTGCCTGAGCTGTAGCCACGAAGACATCCAGGGCCTTTTAGGAAGGCGCGCGTATTGGTGCATCGCGAGTCCCGATGTGCGCCACATAGTGTCTTCCCTTGGAAACCGACTTGTTTAAGCTCGCCCCTACTAGCCCGGCCACCCGCCGGGTGTCAGCAAGCGCAGGGGGAGAGGGAACATGGCACGACTCGTCGTTGGCCCGTGGCAAAAGAGCTTGGTCCGTTGCGGATTTGGAGCCCTGGCGAGCATCCTGCTCGTCCTCTCGTTTAGCTCCCTCGCCTCGGCCGAGGTGCTGCCCTTTGAAGTGAGTGAATACCGCAAGGACTTCGGGGTATCTGCCGCCAGCGCGAAGGACGCCCTCGAAACCCAAGAAGAAGGCGCCGAAACCGCCATAGAGGCCGGGCTCGAAGCCAACCTGGGTAAGGACTACGCCGGCATCTGGTTCGACAACCAGGCCGGGGAATTCGTCGTTCCGGTTACCGATGCCTCTGACCGGAGCGCGATCACCAGTGAGTTCGCCGCGGCCGGCCTGCAGCCTGAATATCGGACCGCGACGGCGACCTCGACCTGGGCCGAGCTCGAAGCCGCTCAGGAGAGACTCAACCGTGCGCTTGCTGTTCCGATGAGCGAAGGCCTGATCCAGACCTCCCTGGACCCGCGCTCCAACGCAGTCCTGGTCAACTGGGCCGAAGGGCTGGGCGATAACGGGCTGGCACTGCTGCAGAAGGAAGCGGCAGTCGCGGACGTCGACGTCAAGCTCGTGCGGTTGCCACAGACGAGCCTGGGTGCGGTGCCGGCCGCCTGCGGGGAACTCTATGGCTGGGCTGCCTGCGATCCGCCCCTGCGCGGCGGGGTGGAAATAGGCGAAGACGGCTTCATCACCGACTGCACCGCGGGCTTCAAGGCAACTGGCCGCACCAACTCAAACAGATACGTGGTCTCCGCTGGCCACTGCGCCCTGCTTGGCGGGTCCAACGTTCAGTATTGGATGTCCAAAGACAGTAAAGACATCGAACGCTACCTCGGCTACACCGAGCAGGCGCAGTGGGGCAAAGGCACCGACCTCCTGAAGATCAATGCCAACGGCACCTATTGGGACGTCTCACCGTGGCCCTCACAGATCGTTGAATGGGGCACCAGCGGAGGCCTCCCCAAAGACCCCGCCCATGCGATCAGCTCGGAAGGATCGAGCTTCGTCGGCCAGTACGCCTGCCATTCAGGAGCAGTTACCGGGTCGACGTGCGGCAACGTCACCCAAGTGAACGTCTCCGTTTCAGGCAAATATGGAAGCGAAAGCTACACGGTCAACCACATGGCGAAGCTTTCGCCGGTATGCAGCAGCCAGGGCGATAGCGGCGGCCCGGTTTACGCGGGGAACATGGCACTCGGCATGGTCTCCTTCGTCGATGCCGAACTCCCCAAATGCAGCAACTACGTCCTCTACACCGACATTCTCGAAGACACCGACCTGATGAACGTCACGGTCGGCACCCGCACCACCACCACGTCGATCACCCAAGCTACCGCCCTAAACGGCAACCCCGGCTGGGCGACGGTAGTTGGCACGGTTTACGGTCCAGGCGGTGCCACCATCAACGGCAAAACCGTCAACATCAAGTTCTTCAAGTGGAACGTCAGCACGACCAAATGGGATCTAAAAGCAACCGTCCCGACTGCCGTCAACAACAACAAATTCGAACTCGTCAACTGGAACGGGGTCGGCAACGGCTCCTGGATTGCCCAGGCTGAATTCCCGTCCCAGGCTCCTTACGGTGGCTCTTCGTCCAGCACCGTCACCGAAGGCGCCTTCACCGTCAAGGACGGCTACCGCTTCAAGGTCAAACACACCGAAAAGTGCCTTGACGTCTACGCCGGCCTCACGGCTAACGGCACCGCCATTAATCAGTGGGACTGCCTGAACCCCGCAACGACCTCAAACCAGGTCTTCACCATGGTCCCGACCGGCAGCAACGGGGCCGTCCGCATCGTCGCCCGCCACTCGAACCGCTGCGTCAGCGTGAAAGGCGGCAGCACCGCTCCGGGGACCTACCTCGAGCAATACGACTGCGCCGGCGGCGAACAGCCGGGCCAGACCTGGAGAACCGAAAAAGTGACCGGCAACTGGTCGCGCCTGATCGCCAAACACTCCAACCAGTGCATGGACGTGCGCGGCCAGGAAACCGCCAACGGCGTCCCGGTCACCCAGTACACGTGCCTGGGCACCCAGGCCAACCAGATGTGGGAAATCCAGTCGGTCGACGCCGGCCCGATCCCGACCCAGACCGAGCTCTACGTCCCCGACGGGGAAACCCTCTACGGGCGGCCCTACGGCTACTCGACCGCCTACGGCTACGTGCGCACCGGCGCCTACAACATCGCCGGCAACACGCTGAAACTCAGCTACTACAAGCAAAACGGCGCCGGTAACTACGAATACATCAAGGCCGTCAACCCGACGATCAACAGCGAAGGCCGCTTCGAAGTCAAATACGAAGGCTTCGGCCCCGGCGAATGGATCGTCAAAGCCGATTTCCCCGGCGTCGGCAACTTCGCCGCCTCCGGCTCTCCCGAACGGTGGTTCCACGTCGGCGACGGCTACCGCTACGTCTTCCGCCACTCGGGCAAGTGCCTGAGCCTCAACGGCAACGCCAACTACAACGGCAACTACTTCGTGCAGTGGGACTGCGCCCCTGTTGCCACCCCCTATGACGGCCAGGTCTTCGCCATGCACCCGATCGAAGGCGGCGCCCGCTTCAACATCACGGTCAACTCGACCGGCAGATGCCTCGACGTGACCGGCGCCAGCACGGGTAACGGGGCCGCCTTCCAGCAATGGGACTGCAACGGCGGCGACCAGCAGCGCTTCCAAGTGATCCCGATCGCCGGGCAGGCGCCATGGAACGCGCTGATCGCCAAGCACTCGAACAAGTGCATGGACGTCTATAGCCAATACACGTCCAACGGCGCCTTGATCCACCAGTGGGAATGCCTCTGGCCCGCCAGCCAGCAGTGGCAGTTCCAGCGGATTGGGTAGGGCATGAAGACTGAGGAAGTGAAAGTCAGCAGTTCTCAGGGAGATAAACGATGAACGGGGGATTTGTGAAGTCAGTGTGGACGAAGGCAGTCGTTGCTATGGCGGGGGTACTGTGCTCCCTGTCGCTCATCGCCGGTTCTGCATCAGCAGCGCCGCTCACTTATTACGGCGGCGAGGTACAGAACAACCCCCACGTCTACCTGACCTTCTGGGGCAAAAACTGGAACTCCAATTCTGCGGCCCGCACCGAAATCGTCAAAACGTTCTCGGGTATCTCGGGCTCGGCCTGGCAGGGAATCCTCACCCAGTACTACGACACCACGGGCTTCATCTCCCCCAACATCACATTCAGCTCTTGGACCGATGAAAGCATCGCTGCTCCTAACGACGTCAGCGATGAACACCTCGAGCAAGAGATCGAATACGCGATCTCCAAACAGGGCTGGCCCGCGGGCGGGATGGACAACCAGTACATCGTGCTGCCCGCGCCCGGGTCCAAATACCATGCAGGCTTCGTCGAAGGATGTGGTGCTCATCGCTACTCGGGCAAACTCAATGCTCCCTACAGCCATGCGGTATGGCCGGGGGAAGCGAGCTTCGCCGGATGCGCGGACTACGACCCCTCCGGCCAGGACCGTCCCTGGGCTGGGATGGCTGTCGCTGCCTCCCACGAGTACGCCGAGACGGTGACCGATCCGGTGACCGTCAAATACGCCGGCTACAGGACCGGCTGGCTGGAAGACGACCTCAGCAAAACCAACGAAGTAGCTGACAAGTGCGCTGGCCTGACGCCACCCAGCGGCTATCTCGCCAACGGCTCCCCCGTGCACAAGCTCTGGGACAACTATCAGAATCAGTGCTCGCTCTCGGATCCGTCTCCTCCGCAGACGAAAATCACCAAAGCCAAGATCACTCAAGCGACCGCTCTCAACGGCAACCCTGGCTGGGCCACGGTTGTGGGTGAAGTGACCTCACCAGGCCTGACTGTCTCCGGCAAAACCGTCAACATCAAGTTCTTCAAGTGGAACGTCAGCACGACGAAATGGGATGAAAAAGCAGTCGTCCCGACTGCCGTCAACAACAACAAATTCGAACTCGTCAACTGGAACGGCGTCGGAAACGGCTCCTGGGTTGCCCAGGCCGTCTTCCCGTCCCAGGCTCCTTACGGTGGCTCTTCTTCCAACACCGTCACCGAAGGCGCCTTCACCGTCAAGGACGGCTACCGCTTCAAAGTCAAACACACCGGCAAGTGCCTCGACATCTACGCTGGCGGCACCGCAAACGGCACCGCTGTTAACCAGTGGGACTGCCTGAACCCGGCAACGACCTCAAACCAGGTCTTCACCTTGGTCCCGACCGGCAGCAACGGGGCCGTCCGCATCGTCGCCCGCCACTCGAACCGCTGCGTCAGCGTGATCGGCGGCAGCACCGCCCCGGGGACCTACCTCGAGCAATACGACTGCGCCGGCGGCGAACAGCCCGGCCAGACCTGGCAGACACAAGCCGTCACCGGCCCCTGGTCGCGCCTGATCGCCAAACACTCCGGCCAGTGCATGGACGTGCGCGGCCAGGAAACCGCCAACGGCATCCCGGTCACCCAGTACCCGTGCCTGGGCACCCAGGCCAACCAGCTCTGGGAAATCCAGTCGGTCGACGCCGGCCCGATCCCGACCCAGACCGAGCTCTACGTCCCCGACGGGGAAACCCTCTACGGCAGGCCCTACGGCTACTCGACCGCCTACGGCTACGTGCGCACCGGCGCCTACAACATCGCCGGCAACACGCTGAAACTCAGCTACTACAAGCAAAACGGCGCCGGCAAATACGAATACATCAAGGCCGTCAACCCGACGATCAACAGCGAAGGCCGCTTCGAAGTCAAATACGAAGGCTTCGGCCCCGGCGAATGGATCGTCAAAGCCGATTTCCCCGGCGTCGGCAACTTCGCCGCCTCCGGCTCTCCCGAACGGTGGTTCCACGTCGGCGACGGCTACCGCTACGTCTTCCGCCACTCGGGCAAGTGCCTGAGCCTCAACGGCAACGCCAACTACAACGGCAACTACTTCGTGCAGTGGGACTGCGCCCCAGTTGCCACCCCCTATGACGGCCAGGTCTTCGCCATGCACCCGATCGAAGGCGGCGCCCGCTTCAACATCACGGTCAACTCGACCGGCAGATGCCTCGACGTGACCGGCGCCAGCACGGGTAACGGGGCCGCCTTCCAGCAATGGGACTGCAACGGCGGCGACCAGCAGCGCTTCCAAGTGATCCCGATCGCCGGGCAGGCGCCATGGAACGCGCTGATCGCCAAGCACTCGAACAAGTGCATGGACGTCTATAGCCAATACACGTCCAACGGCGCCTTGATCCACCAGTGGGAATGCCTCTGGCCCGCCAGCCAGCAGTGGCAGTTCCAGCGGATTGGGTAGGGGCAGGTAGGTAGATGGCCGAGGTCGCGCTCCGGGTTGGGGTGCGGCCTCGGTCGATGTAGGCGCGGTGACTTGTTTTGGCCGCCTAGATTCCGGTTAGGATCGCGGCATGTTCAAGAGATCGAGTCTTTTCGCTGTGCTTTCGGTGGTGGGTGTATGTCTCGTCGCCCCGGCGACTTCACAGGCAACGCTGGCCTTCACTCGCAACCCGCTCAACTCCTCGGTCTTCGTCGCTAACAACGATGGCTCGGCGGCGCGCAGAATTGGCTTGGGCTCGAGTCCGCGCGTCTCCCCGGATGGCAAAACGATCGTCTTCTACCGCTCCGGCAAGGGCAAGCAGCCCGCGGCCCTGGTGGTCGCGGCGGCGAACGGTGGGGCGCCGAAGAAGCTCGCCACCGGATGGCAGAACCCTTTCGTCTTCGCTTGGTCGCCCGACTCGGCCAGGATCGCGGTGCTGCTCGGCCCTGAAGTCGGGGCGCAGCGACTGACCACGATCGACATCGCCACTGGCGACCAGCAGACGATCGCCAGTGGTTTCTTCTCGGGCGTCAGCTTCTCGCCCGAAGGGAGCGAACAGCTCGTCTACGCGAGGGCGCCCAGCGAAAGCTTCCCGCCGCGCAGCGACGTCTATCGGATCGACCTCTTGCCTCCGGGCGCGGTTGGTGTCGCCGCACCAGAGCCGCAGCAGCTGACCAGCGATCACCGTTCCTTTAGCCCGCTCTGGGGGCCGAGCAACCGCATCGTTTTCGTCAAGCAGCTGGGCGGAAAGCAGCGCAAATACGGCCCCAAGAACGATCTCTTCCTGATCAAGACCGATGGCAGCGAGGTCAAGCGCCTCACTCACACCAAGGTCGGCCCGCTGCTCTCCGGCCTCAGCCCGACCGAGTGGTCGGCGAACGGTCGCCGCCTGCTCGCCGAGTTCGGCGGTCAGGACACCAGCTACGCGGTCGCCATCAACCCCAAGACGGGCTCTGAACGGGCGCTGACAAAGGAACGCGAGGTCGGCTTCGTCGGCACCGCGATCTCATTCAACGGCAAGGTGGTGCTGGGTAGCCTCGGCGGCTTCGAACCGGGCCCGGGCCACAAGGTGGTCAGCATCCCCTACGCCGGCGGTAAGCCGCGGGTGCTCGCCAACAACGCCTCCGAACCCGACTGGAATCGCTGAGCTCGCGAAAGGACGGCGCAATGGCCGGCAGCTACACGATCAAACATCGCGACGAGTTCGAGTCGATGGAGGGGTCGGGGGAGTCGACCTGGCGACTGGCGCGCAAGGCTCTGGGGACGTCGGCTTTTGGCTTCAACCTCGTTGAAATCGATCCCGGCGGGCAGATTCCCGAGCACGACGAGAGCGGCAGCGGGCAGGTCGAGCTCTACGCGATCCTCGAGGGTGAGGCCGTGCTGCGGATCGAGGGTGAGGACCACCCGGCCCCAGCCGGCACTTTCGCCTCGATCGAGCCACCGGCGACCCGCACGATCCTCAACCGCTCCGACGCTCCGGTCACCGCTTTGCTGATCGGCGTCCAGCCCGAGGGCGGCTTCGAGCCCGCTGGCTGGGCCTAGTTCGCTCGGTCTTCCAGGCGCGTTTTTTGCGCTATTTGCAGGGATTCGCAAATTCATCCCGACGGGGCACCCGGCGTCCCTATAATTCTCGAACCCGTCAACCCGTCGCGCGCCCGCTCGAAGAAGGCGTGGAAACCGGGAGGTCAGCGTGTCCAATACCCAGTCCCGTGAGCTTCACGGCGAGCGCCCCGTCCGCTACTCGCCAGAGCGTGCCTATCGCCCGCTTGTCTCGCCGCCCAGCGTCGAGGACAAGGACGCCTGCGCGATCTACGCCTCGGTCCGCAAGGACGCGACGCCGAGTCACGCGCCGATCGAGCTGGCGATCCCGGCCCTGCAGAAGATGCTCCACCGCGCCGGAAACGTCGACGGTGAGGGGGATGGCTGCGGTCTGCTGCTCGACCTGCCGCGCAAGATCTGGGCCGAGGAGGTCCGCTCCGGCGGCCACGACCCCTCGCTGACCCTCGACGACGCCTTCGCCGTCGCCCACATCTTCGTCGAGCGCTCGCAGGACCTGGAGCGGATTCAGCACGACGCCCGCGAGCTGCTCGGCCAGGGCGGTTTCCGCATCCTCGCCGAGCGCATCGGCAAGGTCGACTCGCCGGCGCTCGGCCCGACCGCGCGTGAGGAGGAGCCGCACTTCTGGCAGCTCGCCGGCCTCGTCGCCGACGCCTCGCGCCGCGACCGCGTCCTCTTCGACCTGCTGATCGAGCTCGAGCAGCGCCTCGACGTCCACATCCCCTCCTTCTCGGCGACGACCTGCGTCTACAAGGTGATGGGCGCGCCGAAGGTGCTCGGCGAGTACTACCCCGACCTGCATGACGAGCGCTTCGAGACGATTGGCTGCTTCGGCCACAACCGCTACTCGACCAACACCTGGCCCTCCTTCAAGCGGGTGCAGCCCTTCTCGGTGCTCGGCCACAACGGCGAGATCAACACGATCGCCCAGCTGCGCCAAGAGGCGAAAATGCTCGGCGTGCCGATCCACACCGATGGCTCGGACTCGCAGGACCTCAACCGCACGATCGACACCTTGGTCAGCCGCGACGGCCTTGGCCTCGCCGAAGCGATGGAGATGGTCGTGCCGCCGATCGTCGAAGAGATCCGCCGCATGCCGGCCGAGCTGCACCGCTTCTACATGTACCTGCACCAGGCGATGGGGCCGTTCGCCCAGGGCCCGGTAGCCCTGATCGCCCGCCACTCCGACGAATGCGTCTTCTCCTCCGACGCGCTCGGTCTGCGGCCACTCTGGCAAGTCGAGACCACCGACGACTACGTCTTCAGCTCCGAGCCGGGGGTGGTCCCGGTCAATGCGATGGTCTCCGAGCCCAAGCCGCTCGCCCCCGGCGAGAAGGCGCTGGTGATGATCGACCGCGAGCGCAAGCGCTCGACCCTGCACCCGCACGACGCGATGTTGCGCATCGTCCGCGAGAGCTGGCTGCGCCGCAACGGCGCCGATGACGCCGCCGCCTACGACCGTGCCCTGGAGACGGGCGGCCCGCTCGAGGGCGAGGAGGTCCCGGGCTATTCCGACGCCGGCCCTGAGGAGCCGGTCAAGGTCTCCGACCGCGTCCTCGCCGGCTTCGGCTGGCAGCGCGACGACGTCAAACTGGTCCAGCAGATGGCCTCGAACGGGTCCGAGCCGGTCGGCTCGCTCGGCTACGACGGCCCGCTCGCTGCGCTCTCGCCCGAGCGCCAGAACCTCGCCGACTACTTCAAGGAGACGGTCGCCGTGGTCACCAACCCGGCGATCGACCGCGAACGCGAGATGGAGCACTTCTCCACCCGCACCGTCTTCGGCCGCCGCCCCTCGCTCAGCGCCGCCGGCGAGGACACCGGCACGGTCGAGACCGCCTTCCCGGTGATCCTCGGCGGTCACCACGGCCTGGCGCCGCTCTCCGACAAGACCTACCGGGCGATCGCCCGCAAGCACCACACCTACCTGCTCGAGGACCTCTGGGAGGAGTTCCGCGGCCGCGCTGACGTGGTCGACATCTCGCTGCTCGAGTCGGAGACGACGCGCGGCGCGATCGAGCGGATCAAGCAGGAGGCGGTGAAGAAAGTCCGCGACGGCGCCGAGCTGCTGGTGCTCACAGACCGCACCGTCTACGACGCCGACCGCCGCTACCTCGACCCGCACCTCGCGATCTCCGCCGTCGACCAGGCGCTGAAGGGCTTCAAGGTCGAGCCGGGAGAGGAGAACCTGCGCCGCCGCTGCGGCATCGTCCTGCGCTCGGCCTCGATCCGCAACGTCCACGACACGATGCTGGCGCTCGGCCTCGGTGCCAACGGTGTCTGCCCGTACACGATGGTCGAAGTGGTCTGCGTCGAGGACTACGAGTCAGACGTCTCCAACCTCTGCGACGCGCTCAACAAGGGCATGGAGAAAGTGATCTCGACGATCGGGATCCACGAGGTGCGCGGCTACGCCCGCCAGTTCTCCTCGATCGGCGTCAAGCCCGAGCTGACCGAGATCTTCATGACCGAGGCCTTCGCCGCCTCCGACCGCGCCGGCGTCGGCTTCACCGACCTCGATGAGGACACCAACGAGCGCGCCCGCGTGCTCGCCGGCGACGAAGACGCCAAACCTGCGAAGACGTTCCGCTTCTACCCCAAGGTCTACAAGGCCGCGATCGCGACCGCCAACGGCACCGGCTCCTACGAGGACTACTCGCAGAAAGTCCGCGACCTCGAGCAGCAGAGCCCGATCTCGATGCGCCACATCATGGGTCTCAAGGGCGACCGTGACCCGATCGATCCCGCTGACGTCAACGCCGGGGTCGGTCATCACGACTACCCCGTGGTGATCTCTTCGATGAGCTTCGGCTCGCAGTCCGAGCCCGCCTTTCGTGCCTATGCCGAGGCGGCGAAGTCGATCAACGTGCTCTGCGTCAACGGCGAGGGTGGCGAGATCCGCGACATGTACGGGCACTACCGCAAGTGGCGTGGCCAGCAGGTCGCCTCGGGCCGCTTCGGCGTCTCGGCGGAGATGCTCAACTCCTCTTACCTCGCCGAGATCAAGATCGGCCAGGGCGCCAAGCCCGGCGAGGGCGGTCACCTGCCCGGCAAGAAGGTCTCTGAGAAGGTCGCCGCCGCCCGTAACGCGGCGCCCGGCACCGATCTGATCTCGCCCTCCAACAACCACGACCTCTACTCGATCGAGGACCTCGCCGAGTTGATCGACGAGCTGAAGACGGTCAACCCGGACGTGCGCGTCTCGGTCAAGGTGCCGGTGGTGCCGAACATCGGCACGATCGGCCTCGGCATCGCCAAGGCGGGCGCCGACATCATCACCCTCTCCGGCTTCGAGGGCGGCACCGGCGCCGCCCGCCAGCACGCCCTGCGCCACGTCGGCCTGCCCTCGGACATCGGTACCCGCGCCGTGCACCGGGCGCTGATGGAGGCCGGGCTGCGCAACCGGGTCGAGATCTGGGCCGACGGCGGCTACCGCCACGGCCACGACGTCGTCAAGCTGCACTGCCTCGGCGCCAACCGGGTCGGCTTCGGCACCCTGGCGATGGTCAGCCTCGGCTGCACGATCTGCCGCGGCTGCCAGCTCGACACCTGTCACGTCGGCATCGCGACCCAGATCGAGACGGTCGAGCAGGCCCAGGAGCACGGCCTGAAGAAGTTCACGCCGCAGGAGATCGACAGTGCCGCCGAGAGCTGCGCCCGCTTCTTCCAGGCGATGGGCGAGGAGGTCAAGCAGGTCGTCGCCTCGCTCGGCTACGACCGCGCCCAGGACCTGGTCGGCCGCTACGACCTGCTCGAGCAGGTCGCCCACCACGACACGGTCGACCTGGCGCCGCTGATCACGCCGCTGGAGGAGTTCCTCGACCTCGAGCCGATCGACCTGCCGGTCGCCGAGGCCGAAGAGACGCGGGCCGAGGCCGGCATGGTCGTCGCCCGGCCGATCCGGATGGAGGCGAAGCAGGCCTCGACCCAGATCGCCAGCCTCGCCGGCGACATCTGCCCCGGCCGCACGATCCGCAACGAGTTCCCCCGGGCGACCGACGCCAACGACCGCGTGCTCGGCTCCGAGCTCTCCGGCGCGATCGCCCGCTCACGCATCTTCGAAGACGGTCCCGAGTCCAACGACGACGTGCTCGCCAGCCTCGAGTTCAACGGCGGCTCGGTCGCCGGCCAGGGCCTCGGCGCCTTCAACTCCTACGGCGTTGCGATCCGGATCGAGGGCGGCGCTCAGGACGGCGTCGGCAAGACGATGCTGGGCGGCTCGATCGCCGTGCTCAAGGGCAAGGGCGCCAAGGGCCAGCGGGTCAACGGCTCGGTCGGCAAGTCGTTTGCCTACGGCGCCCAGCGCGGCCGCCTCTTCGTCCAGGGCTCGGCCGACTCGCGCTTCTGCATCCGCCTCTCCGGCGCCGACGTGGTGCTGGCCGGTGAGCCCGAGGAGTCGATCGACGACAGCCGCGGCTGCGTCGTCGACCGCGCCAACGCCAAGGGCTTCGCCTTCGAGTACATGACCTCAGGTCGCGCGATCGTGCTCGGCGACCTTGGCCCCTGGGCCTGCGCCGGCATGACCGGCGGCCGCGTCTACGTCCGCCACAACGCCTTCGGCATCGACGCCGACGCGATCAAGCGGCGGCTGGGCGAGGGTGCCAAGGTCGAGCTGAAAGAGCTCGACGCCGAGGGCCTGCTCGACATTGACGATCTGCTCGGAAGCTACGCCAATGAACTGCGGGCCACTGGCCAGGACGATGAGGCTGAGCGTGTCCTGGGCCTTGCTGCGGATGCCACCGGCAACTTCATGATGGTCGTGCCGCACAAGGTGCAGGCGGACCCCAGCATCTCGACCGAGTAATTCGAGGGGATAGGAGGGCCGGATGCCCTCCCACGAAGACCGTCGCGCAGCTGGGGCGGCTTCAGCGGTGCGAGACCGTGTACCAGGAGCCTTCGTGGGAGGGCATCCGGCCCCCCCACGCGCGACGAACTCCCAGGTCGAGACGCTCGGGCCGCTGGGAGTTTCTAGCTTCCGGTGCGCTTTATGTGGGCCATAGCCACATAAAGCGCACCGGAACGGCGGTCATCGCTGGGTCAGGAGGTCCGCGATGGTGCGGATCTCCTGAAGGAGGCCGTCGAGCAGTTGCTCGGTGTTGCTGTGGATGCGCCACTCGGCGTACTTGCGGTCCTGCTCGACTTGATCCAGGCGCTGTTCGAGGGCGTCGGTGCGGGTGTTGACCTTGTCGATGCGCTTGTTGAGGCGCTTCTCTGTCTTGCGAACCCGGCGCTTGAGGAGGAAGTCGGTCTCCTCGCGGAGAGCATCGAGTTCCCGACGCAGGACGGTCTCGTCGATGCCGTTGCCCTGCTCGGAGAGCATCTCTTCAACCCCGGAACGGACGCGCTCGATCTCGGTGTGGAGGCGTTCGCGGGCGCGCTCGGCGGCTACCTCGGGAGGCTCCGGCGGGGAGTCGCCAGGGGTTGGGTACTGGTCCACGCCGCCATGCTACGGGCGGCGTAGGCCGGAATTTCCGTGTTTTACCGTTCCAGCGTGAAAAGGCGGAAGCGGCCGATCGCCAGTTCGTCGCCGTCGGCGAGCCTTCCCCAGTCGACCATCTTGCCGTTGAGGAAGACGCCGTTGAGGCTGCGGTCGTCGAGAACTCGCAGCGAGTCGGGCTGCTCGGAAACGATCAGGGCGTGGCGGCGTGAGACGCTGGGATCGTCGAGCCGGATGTCGGCGGTGGCGCTGCGGCCGATCCGGGTCCAGCCCTGGCTGATCGGCAGGACTTCGATCTCGCTCTCGTCGCAGAGGGCGAGGTAGCGACCGGGCTCGCGCAGCATCGCCCGGGCCATCGACAGCCACTCGGGAGCGGGGGCATCCGTGGGAAGCGTGATTTCGGCGGTCTGACCGTGGTCCTGCATCGCCTCGAAGATCGAGTCGCGCTGGTACTCGGCGGCACCGCAGCGCGGGCACTCGGGCAGCTGGTCGTTCTCGCGCAGCGAGAGCTGGGAACCGCAGGCGGCACAGAAATAGGTCCCCATTCCAGGGGTTGTTCCCACGGCCAAGCTCTCGCTGCTGGTACCGAGACTGGTAATGATCGCTGACTCCTTCCCGGTGTCTCGTGGCGATTGTAACTGCGGGTTTGCGGCGCTACATCGGGGATTTCCCGCAGAGGAAGGCCGCGAAACCGCTGCGGGCATAGAATCGCGCCGCCAGTGGGCCCGGTTAGCGCAGAGATCGAGATCGACGTGCCGCGCCAGCGCGCCTTCGAAGCGATCGCCGACTTGTCGTTGCGCCCGGCCTTCACCGATCACTTTCTCAGCGACTTCCACCTGACCAGAATCGAGCCGACCGGGGTCGGTGCCGGGGCGCGGTTTCGGATCGCGGTGCGGCCACGACGGGTCTGGATGGACACGACGATCGTTGAGGATGACGCTCCCCACCGCCTGGTCGAGCACGGCCGCGGCGGCCGCGCCAATCGGATTCCCTCGATCACGCTCTGGGAGCTGACCGAAGGCCCGGGGGCGTTGACCAGGGTGCGGGTCTCCTACTGGACCGAGCCCACGAACCCGATCGATCGCGGTCTCGAGCTGCTCTCGGGGGCCTCGATCCCCTACGAGCGGCGCTGGCGTGAGGCGCTGCGCAGATTGCGCGAGCAGCTGGAGTCCGGAGAGCTCGGCGCTCAGCGGCTCGCGGTTGCCGGCGGCAACCCCCACGCGACCGGTATTCCCTGAGCCCGGTCTTATAGGCTCTCGCCGCTGATGCCCCGTCGCTCTCGACTCGCCCTGCCGCTGCTCGCCGCCCTCGCGCTGGCGCTGCTGGCGCTCACCGTCACCGCCTGCGGCTACTCGAGCGACTCCAAGGAGGTCGTCGAGGGCGAGGTCGTCGAGCTCGGCGAGCTCAAATACCAGGTGGTCTTCTCGCGCTTCCTCAATCCCAACGACAACGAGGACTCCGCCTACCTGGTTGGACAGCCCGAACCGAAAAAAGGCTCGACCTATTTCGGCGTCTTCCTCGAAGTCCAGAACAAGAGCGAAGAGACGCAGACGCTGGCTGAAACCTTCACGATCGTCGACTCCGATCATGAGAAGTTCGAGGCGATCCCCAGCGAAAGCCTCTACGCCTTCCCCGTCGGCGGCAAGGTCGAATCGCAGGAACCGATCCCGGCCCCCGACTCGACTCCCCAGCAGGGCCCGATCGAGGGCTCGCTCGTTCTCTTCGAGCTGTCTGCAGAGGCCTCCGAGAACAGGCCACTGACTCTCCTCATCGATGGGCCTGAAGGGCCCGCCGAAGTAACGCTCGATCTGTAGGGCCGGTGGGGGGAGGGTCTGGTCGCCCTTCAGGCGAATTGATACCGCACGCGCCTGCGGCGCTTAGCGGCAATCGATGAGCGCGGCTCCGCCGCGCCTAGAGACACGAGTGCGGCGGCTGCCTTCGGCAACATTCGCCTGAAGGGCGACCAGACCCTCCTCTCAAAGGCTCTCCAGCGATGCGAGCACGGCGCCCGAGTCCAAGGATGAGGAGCTCTCGAGCGAGGGGTGCTTCGGGAGGACTCTCTTTTGGGAAGCTTGGGGGTGCTTCGAGAGGGGTGGTGGGTGCGTCTCTGCGGGAATGTCGCCGATAGGCGGCCGCTGCACTCGTGGTTCGAAGCGCGGCGCAGCCGCGCTCAGACATAGTCGCTAAGCGCCGCAAAGCGGCGCGTGCGACATCAATTCCCGCAGAGACGCACCCGCCATCCCACCCGGACCACCTCTAGAGCCCAGCCGAAAGCACTTCTGACGCAGCCGGAGCCGCCACCTCGCCGCCCGCCGCTTCCGCTTCGACCAGCAGCACCCCCACCGCCAGCCTCGGCTTTTCCGCCGGCGCGAAGGCGGCAAACCAGGCGTCCTTGCGCTGCTCGGGGTTTTCGGCGTCCTCTTCGCCCGGCTTCGGGCCGAGCTCTGCCGTGCCGGTCTTGCCCGCCACCTGCGCCTCGGAGATCGCCCCTGCGGTGCCGGTGCCGCCGGTGACCACGCCGACCATCAGTTCGGTCAGTTCGTCGGCAATCTGTTTCGACATCACCCGCTCCGGCTCGGCCTCGGGGCGCAGCTTCTTGTTGGCGACGATCGAGGTCGGTTGGCGCACGCCACCGTTGGCGATCGTCTGCGCCACGCTCGCCATCTCCAGCGGTGTGGCGAGGACCTCGCCCTGGCCGATCGCGCTGACGCCGAGGTCGACTTCTTCGCCGATCTCGGTGGGCAGGGTCGATTCGGCCGGTTCGACCTGGGCGATGTACTTCGACGCGTAGAGCGTCGGCGGCGAGTTGAAGCCGAAGCGTTCGGCCGTCTCGACCAGTTCGTCGTTGCCGATCTTCGGCCCGAGCGGGGCGAAGTCGGCGTTGCACGACTCGGCGAAGGCTTCGCGGAAGGTGCCGCCGCAGTACTCGCCGTTGGCGTTTTCGATGAAGCGACCGCCGACGTTGGCGCCGCTGGTGATTTCGAATTCGTCGTCGAGCGAGAGGACGCCCTTCTGCAGCGCCGCCACGGTAGTGATCATCTTGAAAGTCGAGCCCGGCGGTTGCGGCGCCGAGAAGGCCTGGCCGGCGAGGGCGCGGATATCGCCGTTGCGGGCGTCGAGCACGGCGATGCCGCCGACGCGGCCGGAGAGGGCCGAGACGGCAGCTTCCTGCAGGCCGACGTCGATCGTGGTCTTCACCGGCGCCCCTGGCTTTGGCTCCGCTTCGGCCAGGGTTCGGGTCGATCCGCCTGTGTCGCTGGCGGCGAGCAGTTCGCCACCGGGCTTGCCCGCCAGACGGGCGTTGAAGGCCTGCTCCAAGCCGGTCACGCCAACCGGCGTATCCGGCGCGAACCCCTGTTTGGCGAGTGCTTCCAGGTCTTCTTCTTCCGCCGTGCCGACTTCGCCGGTCACGTCGATCGCCTCGCTGCCGATTGGGTGCGCACGTGCTTCCGCCGGGCCCTCGGCGAGCGGGGTCTTGTCGGCGGCGAGGATCGGCGCCCGCGGGGCGAGCTCGATCTGGCTTTCCAGGTACTCGCCACGGCGCAGGCCGGGGAAGACCAGGCTCTCGTCCCAGGCGATGCCCCCTTCCTCGAAGGGCAGGGGCAGCTCGCCTTCGACCGGGCCGAAGGCGACTGTCGTGGTGGCGATCGGGACCGGAACGATGGCCTGCCCGTTGCGCGACGAGGCGTCGTCGGGCGAGTCGGCTTCGAGCGAGCGCAGCGTCGCGACCTCGGCCGCGGCGCGATAGGTCGTGACGAAATCGTTGAGATTGATGCGACGCTTTGAGGCGGGGTTCAGCTCCCTGTACATGGCGGCGAATTCATCGCCCTCCCAAGCTCGCACGAAGCGTTCCGCCGCTTCCTTGTCAGGGGAGCCAGGGGTGCCCGCCATCGCGCCGAATACGAATGCGACCAGGGCAATCAGGCTGAGGGGGAGCGCACGGGTGATAAGACGGCGGCGCCGCTCCACCTCCGGGGAACGAGGGTTCATTTTCGTGAAAGGTAGTGCAGGGGCCGGGTGTCCCTCATCATTTGATCGATGACCGTTCTCGACTGGGCAATCATCGCCTTCACCCTGGCGCTGGGCCTCTGGGGGTACCGCCAGGGCTTGATCGTCGGCACGCTCACCCTGATCGGCTTCGCTTTGGGAGCGTTCGCGGGCAGTCGCGTGGCGCCGCTGGTGCTCAACCAGGGCTCTTCGTCTCCTTACGCTCCGCTCTGCGCGGCCCTGGGTGCGCTTGTGGCGGGCGCGCTCGTCGCGGTGACGCTGGAGGGCCTGGCCTTGGGCCTGCGCTCGCGGCTGATTCGGCGCAAGGGCGTGCTGCACCTCGCCGACGGGGCCGGTGGTGCCGCCCTGATCGCCTCGGTAGCGCTGGGCCTGGTCTGGGTCTTCGGGGCGGTTGTCCTGCACGCGCCGGGAACCGCGCGCCTGCGGGCGGACGTGCAGGGCTCGGTGATCCTGCGCAGCCTCAACGAAGTGCTGCCGCCCTCGGGCCCGATCCTGCATGCACTCGACCGCGTTGATCCGGCACCGTCGATCATCGGGCCGACGGCGCCGGTGGCGGCACCGGACCCGGCGATCGCCGCCGATCCTGAGGTCGCGGCCGCCGAAGGCTCCGTCGTGCGCGTGCTTGGCACCGCCTGCGGGCTTGGCGTCGAGGGCTCGGGCTGGGTGGCGGGTCCCGGGCTGGTGGTCACCAACGCGCACGTGGTCGCGGGTGAGGACGACACCAGCGTGACCACCGCCGGTGGCGCCTCGCTGGATGCGACGGCGGTGCGCTTCGACCCCGAAAACGACCTCGCCCTTCTGCACGTAGACGCTGAGCTGCCGCAGCTGACGTTCGCGCCCGACCCGACGTCGGGCACGGCGGCCGCCGTACTGGGGTATCCCGAGAACGGCCCCTACGCGGTCGCGCCGGCCCGCCTCGGCGAGACCCGCGACACGATCAGCGAGGACTCCTACGGCCGCGGCCCGATCCGTCGCTCGATCACCTCCCTACGCGGCGACGTCCGCAGCGGCAACTCCGGCGGGCCGCTGGTCGACGATCGCGGCCGTGTCCTCGGCACCGTCTTCGCCGCCACCACGACGGGCACCTCCGGCGGCTTCGCAGTCCCCGACGAGGTCGTCGAAGACGCCCTGGCCGGTCCGCTCGCACCGGTGGACACCGGTCCCTGCACGGGTTGACCCGAAGCCCGTCACTTACGTTCGGTAAGCTCGTTGGACTACGTGGAGGTTGGGTCAGCGACCCAAAATCAGGCCGGCAACGGCGTCTGTCCGCACTTTCACGCGGCGATTGAGCTGATCGGCAAGCGCTGGACCGGCGCCATCATCTCTGCCCTCACCGAGGGGCCGATGCGCTTTGGTGACCTGGCGCGAGCCGTTCCCGGGCTCTCGGATCGGCTGCTCTCCCAGCGCCTGCGTGAGCTCGAGGCGGAAGGCCTGGTTGAGCGCGAGGTCGAATCGGGCACCCCCGTGCGGGTTACCTACTCGCTCACCGAGAAGGGCGCCGAGCTGGGCCCGGCGATCGGCGAGCTGAAGCAGTGGGCCAAGCGCTGGCACCAAACTGCCTGACGCGTCACCCGAGGCGGATAGCCTCAAATCTGTGGAACTGCCAGGCCCGTTTCCGGTAGGGCGCTATGCCCGCAAGCTGCAGGAGGAGATGCGCCGCCGCGCCAGGGTGCTGCTGATCGGTGAGGTAACCGGGGTCGGCCGCAGCAAGGTGCAGGCCTACTTCGAGCTGCGCGACGGCGAGGGGGCGGTTCCCTGCGCAATCTGGCTCGACGATCTCGACAAGGCGGGCCTTCCAGAGGGGGCTCTTCGCGATGGCGCCGAAGTCGTGATTGCCGGTGGGCCCGACTACTACCCAGGTGGTGGGCAGGCCTCGCCCAGCTTCTCCTTTCGCGCGACGCACGTACGCCTCGCCGGGGAGGGGGATCTGTTGGCCCGGCTCGAGGCGCTGCGCAAGCAGCTCAAAGCCGAGGGGCTCTTCAAGCTGCAGGGGCAGCTGCGACGGCCCGCGTTGCCGAAGACGATCGGCGTCGTCACCGCCGAGTCCGGCGCTGCCCGGCGCGACCTGCTGGCCGGGCTGCAGCGGCGCGGCTGGGCCGGCACCGTGGTCTGGGCCTTCGCTCCGGTCCAGGATCGCCACGCGGCGCCGGCGATCACCGCCGCGATTCAGGATCTCGCAGCGCAGCCACAGGTGGAGGCGATCGTCGTCACCCGCGGCGGCGGCAGCCTCGCCGACCTCTGGGCCTTCTGCGACGAGACGCTCTGCCGCACCGTCGCGATGCTGCGGGTGCCCGTGGTCAGTGCCGTTGGCCACGAGCGCGACTCGACCCTGATCGACGACGTTGCCGCGGTCGCCTGCTCGACCCCGACCCACGCGGCGGAGGCCGCCGTCCCGCTCGACTGCGGGGTGGCTCGCCTTGGCCTCGAGCGCAGCATGGCTTCGCTCTCGCGTGCGGCCGAGGGCGCCGTGCGCGCCCGCACTCCGCACCTCGTCGCCCTGGCGCGCGGCCCGGCCCGAGCGCTGCGCCGCGAGCGCCTCGCCCTGAACCAGAAGACGAGGGAGATCCGCGCCGCCTCCGAGCGCGGCGTCGCCGAGCGGCTCGGCTTCCAGCGCCGCCTCGCCACGGTCGTGCTCGAGCGGGCGCGCCGCCGGGCCGAGGGAGCCGAAATGGAGCGCCGGCGGGCGGCCCTGCACCGGGCCGAGGTCGCCCTGCGGGCCCACGAACCCGAGCGCACCCTGGAGCGGGGCTACGCGCTGGTCGAGGACCGCGAGGGCGAGCCGGTGACCGACGCGGCCGGCGCGGTAGCCGCCGAGCGCGTCAGACTGCGCTTCGCCGACGGCGCCGTCGGCGCCAAGATCGAGGAGAGCGCGTGAGCGAGAAACCCGAGAGCTACGAGCTGGCCGTGGAACGGCTGGAGCAGATCATCGACCGGCTTGACTCCGGCCAGGCCGGCTTGCGCGAGACGCTCGACCTCTGCGGCGAGGGCCGCGACCTGGTCACCTACTGCACCGCCGAGCTGGATGCTGTCGGCGAGGGCCTGAAGGAGCTCAAGCTCGACGAGCTGGCGACAAAGCTGGACTCCGCGGCGTCCTGACCGGCGCATATCGGCGTCCTCGGTCGCTCGCGTGCAGAGCACGCCACGCTCCCTGCGTCCTTGATCTGCTTGGTCAGGACGCCGCGGTCAAATCTTGTTTATTTCGTCTTCGAGTAGTCGGCGGGCTGCCGCGAGCTGGCTCGATCCCCAACGGGCGATGACCGGCTCCTCAGGCCGCTCCAGGAAGACGTAGGCGAGTTCGACCTCGTTGACGCCGCGCGCCTCGGCGACCGCGAGGGCGTAGATCGCCTGCTGGATCTCGTAACGAGCGACCAAGGCGGCGGGCTCCGCGCCGTCGACCCGGTCGGTCTTGTAGTCGACGATCAGGGGCGGCTTTCCCTCCTCTTCGACCAGCAGGTCGATCGAGCCACGCAGGACGGTATCGGCGACTTCGATCAGCAGCGGCACCTCGGCACGGCTGCGCTTTGCGCTCCGCACTCGCTCGGCGAAGAAGCTCGAGCCGAGCCAGGCCCGGAGTGGGCCTGTCATTGCCTCCTCGGCAAGCCCGGCGTCGCGGGTCTCGGCCGACGCGGACACACGGGTGACCAGATCTGCGCTTGGCGCCTGCCACCCGTTCGCCTGGCTCCACTCGAGCAGCGCGTGCACGGCGATGCCCCGTGCTGCCCCGGCGTCGGCTGGCGCCTGCTCGTCGTCGCCTCCCTGGCGCAGGGCGCGATCGCTGTCGAGCGGCTCTGCCGAGCCCTCCTCGTGGGCGGAGATCGCGGTGTAGGAGAGGGGGCGCCGCCTGGTCGCGGGCGACCTTTGCGTAACCAGCGGTGCCGGCCCCCCGCCGGCGTCCCGTTCTCCGTCTGCTTCCTTGCGGATTGCCGTCAGGGCCGAGGCTTGCTCGACCGAGGCGAGGTTGAGTCGCACCGCGATCTCAGAAGACCCGAACTCCGCTTCCAGGCCCGGCCGTGGCTCGGGGGCTGGCATCTCGACTCGCGAGTCCTGCTCACGGTCGATCTCGAAGGCCGCGACGATTCGCTCGATCACGGCCTTGCCGTGGCTCTGCCGAGACGGGGGAGTGGGGCTGACCACGCCGCTCAGGAGCAGCCGCTCGCGCGCTCGCGTCGCCCCGACGTGAAAGAGGCGCAGCTCCTCCTCCGCTTCGCGTTGCTGGGCGTCCTCGCTGAGCTCGCGCTGGGCGTAGAGGTTGACCCCGCGCGCCCCGAGCCGGCGCAGCTGCATGCCCACGCGGGGCGCCTCCTGCTCGCGGCCGAGGGTCAGCAGCGGGGTGCGCGCGGAGGGCAGCAGGCCGCGGGAGAGATGGGGGATCGCGACGACGTCGAACTCGAGCCCCTTGGCGCTATGGATGGTCATGATCCGCACGCCGTCGTGGCCCTCGACCGCGGTTGCCGCCTGCGCGTCGGCATCGGCATCGGCGCGCGCCGCGAGGAAATCGAGCAGGCCGCGCAGGTCACGACCCTCGGCGCTCTCGAACTCCGTCGCCAGCCGCATCAGCTTGCGCACGTTGGCGAAGCGCATCTCACCGGCGGGGCGCATCAGCACCGCCAGGTCGTAGCCGGTCTCGGTCACCGCGGCGTCGATCAGGGCGGCGAGCGAGAGCGAGGTGGCCCGGCGGCGCAGTCCGGCGAGCGTCTCGGCGAAGCCGCGCAGCAGCAGCGCCTCCGCAGCGGGGATCTGCTCGAGCCGGCTGTGGTCGACGCGCTCGTCCTCGCCCAACCCCGCCAGCTGCTCGACTGCCGGCCAGATGTGGCGGCGGCTGCCTGCTGCCGCACGCAACAACCAGAGCGTGTCGGGGGTCACCCCGCAGGCGGGCGAGGCCAGCGTTCCCAGCAGCGCCTGGTCGTCGAGCGGGTTGGCGATCGTCGCCAGCAGCGCGCAGACGTCGGCGACCTGCTGCTGGGACCAGTAGCCGCGCCCGCCGACCACGTAGGGGCGCAGGCCGGCTCGCTCGAGCGAGTCCTCGTAGGCATCGAGGCGGGTGAAGGCGCGCAGCAGGACGACCATCGCGCCGCGCTCGACCCCCTGGTCGGCCAGCTCGCGCAGGCGGGCGGCGAGAAAGCGGGCCTCGGCCAGCTGGTTGGTCGGCGTGCGCGCGTCGGTCACCGGATCGAGCTGGATCCCCTCCTCATCCCAGCCCTCGCGAGCGCTGAGCAGCATCTCCACCGCCGGCCCGTCCCCCGGTGGTTGCGGCTCGGCAGGTGGAGCGCCGACCCGCAGCGGCGTGTAGTCGCTCAGCAGCTGCGCTCCGATCGCGTTGACCGCGCCGATCACCTCGGGCCGGGAGCGGAAGTTGCCGCTCAGCGGGATCGCTTCGCCATCGGCGCTCGCCTCAATCGCTTGCCGCCGCTCGCGGAAGACGTCGAGGTCGGCGTGCCGGAAGCCGTAGATCGACTGCAGCTCATCGCCGACGACCATCAGTTGGCACTTCGGCCCGCGCAGGGCTTCGATCAGGCGCAGCTGCAGGCGGTTGGTGTCCTGGAACTCATCGACGAGGAGATGGCTGAACTTGGCCCGATAGATGGACCCGGTTTCCCGCTCGAGCAGCCGCACCGCCAGCAGCTGCAGGTCCTCGAAATCGATGCCGGCGCGCCGTTCCTTGGCGGCCGCGAAGCGCGCGGAGAACAGCTGCAACAGCGCGGCGATGTGGCGGTAGGCGAGGCCACCCTCACCGGCCTCGGCGACGCGGCTCAGCGCCGCCTCGATCGCCTCTTTGTAGGCGACCATCGGTTTCGCTTTGCTGTTGGTCCGCAGCGCCGCCATCTCGTCGAGGCTCGGCAGCTCCTCGGCGCCGTCGAGCAGAGCAAGCGCCCGCTCAACCAGTTCGTGGTTGGTGCTGCCGGGCTTCAGCTCCGCCAGGGCCTCGGCGGCGGCCGCGGCGGCCTGGCGCAGTGCCCCGCGCACGTCCGGCTCGGGCTGCTCGGGAAGCTTGGGCTCGGCCGTTCCGCGGCTGCGCAGCTCAGCGTGAGCGCCGATAACCATCGCCCGTAGACCGCCGATGTCGAATGCCGCGGCGGTGTTCTCGCGGCTGCGATCGCCCTCCGCCAAGAAGACCTCGAGTGCCTCGTCGAAGGCCTCGCCCGCCGCCCGCTCGGTCTCGGGCGCGTCCAGCACCCGGAACCTGGGATCGACCCCGACCGCAACGGGGTGGGCCGAAAGCAGACGGTTGCAGAAGCCGTGGATCGTCGTCACCCAGGCGCTGCCGAGCCCGGGCAGCAGCTCGCGGGCTCGCTTCGACCCCGCCTCGGCGCGGCGCTCGAGCTCGGCGCGGATCCGCTGGCGCAGCTCGGCGGCGGCCTTGTCGGTGAAGGTGAAGGCGAGGACCGCGTCGGGCGAGACGCCTTGCTCACACGTCAGCCGGCAGTAGCGATCGACCATGACGCCGGTCTTGCCGGTGCCGGCACCCGCCTCGACCATGACCTCGGCGCCGCTTGCCTCGATCGCGGCGCGCTGCTCCGCCGTGGGCTCGCGTTCGCTCACCGCTCGTCTTCCTCCTCGTCGCTCACGGGCTCGACCGGCGCCCGGTCGCGGCGGCAGATCGGCGCGAAGTCGCAGAACGCGGGGCAGATGCCATGGTCACGCAGGCCCTCGCGCGGGCCGGGGTCGCGGTCGATCTGGCCCGCCCGCATCCGGGCGACGATCTCGCCGGCGCGGTGGCGGGCGTCGGCGAGCAGCTGCTCGAAGTCCTCGCGCTCCACCCGGTCGGTCTTGGAGAGCCCGTAGCCGGCCAGGTCGGCCGCAGCGTCCTCGAGCACGAGCCCCCGCGGCCGGCGCTCCGAGGTGGCGCGCAGCGGGTGGTAGAGGCCGCCGACGATCTCCGCTCCCCAGAGCTCGGCGACGGCGATCAGGTAGAGCTGCAGCTGCAGCTTCGCCTCCTCCTCGAGTTTCACCCGCGGCGAGACCTTGGTCGAGAGCTTGTAGTCGAGGACGAGGGCGCGTCCGTCTGCTGTTCGGTCGACCCGGTCGATCGCGCCGTGCAGGCGCCAGCCGTCGATCTCGAGCTCCGGCTGCTCGACCTCCTCGGACTCGGAGAACCCCGCCTCCAGCAACCAGGGCTCAAAGCCGGCCATCTCCCGCTGCGCCTCCTCTTTGAGGAAGCGGGCGAGCAGGCCCTCGACCCGGGCGAGCATCGCCCGCTCGGCCGGGTGCTCGCCGAGGCCGCTCTCGGTTGCGATCTCGCCGACGAGCTCCCAGCCGCGTGCGATCCAGGTGGCCAGGGAGCCGGGCCGGGGGAGGGGGTCGCCGTTCGGTCGCTCCTTGTAGAGGGCGTAGAGGGCGCGGTGCACGATGCCGCCTTGGACGAGCGGGTCGGGAGGGGGGTCGAGCGGCTGCGGCGAGAGCTCGTGCGAGACGAACCAGCGGTAGGAGCAGACGTCGAAGCCCTCCAGGGTGGTGCCGCCGTAAGCGTGGACGTCGCCGAGGGATGCGAGCACGGCCGGGTTCGAGAGCGGGCCCGGGGCCCGGGTGGCGGCCTCGGCGCCGCGAGCGCTCGCCAACCGGCCCCTGATCCGGTCGGCGATCTCACCCTCGGCGCCGGCTGCCCCCAGCAAGCGGTCCGGATCCGTCGCTGCGCCACGCGCCGCGATCGCCCGCGCCAGCTCGGTCTCCGACGGTGCCTCTGAGAGGCGGTGGACGACCTCGGCCAGGCCGCGGCCGGGGGCCTCGCCCTCGCCCTCGCCCGGCTCCAGCATCTGCCTGACGTCTTCGAGGAAGGGGGAGGGCGCCTCGGCGGCGCCGTTCTCGTCGCTGTCGCGGTAGGAGAGGAAGAGCCGCCGTTTGGGCAGGGCCAGGCAGACGTGGAACAGGTAGCGCTCCTCGGCCGCGTTGTCGTGGCGCGGCTGCAGGCCCAGCTGCTCGCGCTGGCGCTCGGAGAGAAAGGGGTCGGTGTGGGCGCCGCCGCGCGGGAACTCCCCGTCCTGCAGCGAGGCGACGAAGACGTTGTCGAAGCGCGCCGCCCGCACCCGGCGGGGGTCGGTGATCCTGACCCGCTCCTCGACCGGCCCGCTCCACACTCGCACCCGAATCCCGGCCAGCGTCCGCGCGATCGCTTCGGGCAGGGGAGCGAGGCCCTTGAGCTCGGCTCGCTCGGCCATCGCGGTCGAGATCGCCGCCGCGGCACGCGCCTCCAGCTCTGAGCCCACCCGGGCTCCCATCGCCGCCGCGAGGGCGCCGACCCCCGCGGTCAGCTCCGCCGGCCGGCCGGCGGACTCGCGCAGCCTGGCGACGGCCTCCAGCGGCTCGTACTGCTCCTCCCAGAGCAGCAGTGCCGCCGCTGCCGTCTGCACGCGGTCGCGGCGAAGCCTGCGCTCGAACCAATCCACCCGCCCCGGCGAGATCCCGGCAGGGCCGCGCAGGTAGCGCAGCAGGTCGGTTGCCCGCCCAGACCCCAGCACCGCTTCCAGCAGCGCGATCAGCGAGCCGCCCACTGAGGTGGTGGACGCCGGGACCTCCGCCTCGAGCGCGGTCGGGATCCCGCAGGACTCGAGCACCGAGGCGATCAGCGGGCCGCGCCGCCCCGGGTCGCGGACGACGATCGCGATCTGCTCCAGCTCGCAGCCGCCGGCAAGCAGGCGGGCCACCTCTACCGCGATCGCCTCGGCCTCGCCGCGCTCGCCAGCCGAGCGCAGGAAGACCAGGCTCTCGTCCGCGGCGCGGCGCCCGGGCGCGGTCGCGCCGAAGTCCCGCTCGAGGTGGAAGAGCAGCGGCGAGTCGGTGTTGCCGGGGTCCGCCGGGGTCTCCTCGACCGCATCGATCCCGATTAGCTCGAGCGATTCGAGCAGCGGTGCGTTGCGGGCCGCCAGTGCCGTGTGCCCTTTCTCGAAGGGCAGCGCCATGGTTACCTCGGCAACCGCGGCGAGCCCGCGAATCAGCTGCAACTGATTGCGCGTCAGGTCGTCGAGTCCGTAGAAGAAGACCGGCCGCCGCCAGAACTCGCTCCCGGCCTCGAGCAGGCCGATCGCATCGCGCGCGATGCCGTGGGTGTCGACCGTTCCGAGCCCGTCGCGCACCCGCGCGTAGCCGCTGAAGAGGGATGAGATGTCGCCGAGGTAGGCGGAACCCTCGAGCGTCCCGGCGACCGCTTCCACGTCCGCCGGCTCGAGGCCGGCGCCCTGCAGCTCGTCGAGCAGGCGCTCCAGCGCCAGCGGAAAGCCCGATTGCGGAGCGGAGCCGCGCAGCGGCCCCAGCTGCGAGCGCCGCTCGCTCACCGCGGCGGCGACGGCGCCAAGCCGCTGCGCCGGGGTGAGGACCTTGCCGGGAGGTGCGCCACCTGCCGCGGCCACGGCCCTGAACAGGCCACCGAAAGTCATCACGTCGGCACCGAGCACGGCGCCGTTCGCGCAGAGCTCCTGCTCGAAGGCGTAGACGTCGTCGAGGGTGGGGACGACGAGGACCGGATCGCGATCGAGCACGGCGAGTAGGCCGCGCCGGATGCGGCCGGCGCGGCCCGAGTTGGGGGGTCCGTGGATCAGTTTCAGAGGCATAAGGGCGAGCGATCCAGCATAGGTCTGCCCGCGGCGCTCAGAAACACGGCAAACGCGGCAAAACGCCCCCCGATTTGCCGTCTACCGCCTTCTCTAGATTCACTTTCCAATGGCTCTCTGTTTCGTAGACCCAGCCGACGCCATCCGCGCGATCGCGGACTCGATCGGCCGCGAGGCGCGCCGCCAACTCCTTGGCGAGGCCGTCCGCGCCTGGGTCGACGAGATCCCCGACGACGAGCTCGAGACCCACTACGCCAAGGCCCTCTCCGAGCTCGATGAGCACGACCTCTCGATGCTCGCCGCCTGGCACGGCTCGCTCGAGGTTGGTCACCCGGTGCCCAACCGCGACTTCCTCATGGGCGCCTTCGGCTCACTCGGCGAGAACCGCCGCGAGGCGATGAAGCTCGCCGCCGGCTTCCGCGGCGAGGAGGCCGTCGACGCCGGAGTCACCGAGGAGGACGCCCTGGAGCTGGTCCTCGGCCTGCTCTCCTCGCCCCGCCAGATGGAGCTGGCCCTAGAGGCCGTCGAGCTCTACATCTGGGACCGCGCGGGCTCCGACAACTAGCGGCCGGCAATCTCACACTCTGTTCGCGGCCGTCGTTGAAGTAGCGATGGATCGACGCGATCTCACCTTTGCTGCGGGAGACGACTCCTGCGCGGCGTGGCTTTACCCGGCGGCGGGTGAGCGAGCTACGGCGCCGGCCGTAGTCCTGGCCCACGGTCTCTCTGGTACCCGGCGGGACCGACTCGGTGCTTTTGCTGAGCGCTTTGCCGCAGCGGGGTTTACGGCGCTGGTATTCGATCACCGCGGGTTTGGCGACAGCGGTGGCGAGCCCGATCTCTTCGATCCCCGGCGACAGCTAGAGGATTGGCGCGCGGCGATCGCTTTTGTTCGCTCGATGCCCGAGGTGGATCCCGACCGCGTGGCGACTTTTGGTTCGTCCATGGGTGGCGGCAACGCGCTCGCAGCTGCGGCGGCCGACCCCCGTATTGCCGCCGCGATCAGCCAGGTCCCCTTCCTCGACATCGTCAAGCAGGCTCACCGCGCCTCGCCGCGGGTGACCGTCCGCATGCTCGCCGCCGCGGCCCAGGGCCGCTATCTACCGGCCGTCGGCCAGCCCAACGAGCCGGCCCTGATCAACGCGCCGGGCGGGGAGGAGGGCTGGCGGCGCGTGGTCTCGATCGGCGAGGATTCCCGCTGGCGCAACCGCGTCTCCTCCCGCTGGCTGCTCGGCCGCCCCGTCCGGCCCGTACGCCACGCGGCAAAGCTGCACTGCCCCTGGCTCGTCTGCGTCGGCGAGGCAGACCGCGTCGCCAAGCCCGGCCCGGCAATCGCCGCCGCACGGCGTGCACCAAAGGGTGAGCTACGCACCTACCCGGGCGTCGACCACTTCGACATCTACGACGGCCCCGAGCACGAGGCCCTCATCGCCGACCAGCTCGACTTCCTGGGGCGCCACCTATGAGTCGAGGCCGGGAATCGGCTCAACGGGCAAGCTGCCATGGATTGCCTCTAGCTCTTCCAGATCGACTCGATCCTGTGGTCTCCTGGCAAGGCGCTTGAAGCCGACAACGCTTGGCAGCGCCGCAACCCGGACCATCTGGCCCTCCCACTCCACCGTGTCTGCTCGATCGGAAACTGTGTCGAAGTCGAGAGGAGGAGAGCCACCGCGAATGACGTCGATGATGCCGTGGCGACTGTTTACGCGCAGCTGCTCAGCACCGGCGATGTCGTCAATCGTGAGCTTCTTTCCATCGGAGAGCCGCCGCCCATCTGTCAATTCGAAGAAGCGCAGGATCGACTCGTCAGCTTTCCCGTCGTCGGGGACAAGCAGGTCCGAGTCTCTCGTCGCCCGTACGTAGCCATGGAAAATCACGCTGAATTCGCCGATGACAACGTGCTCCAAGCCTGCCGAGTTGGCGTCGGCTATGACGCCTGCGAGGTCAGGACCAGAGGGCCCGTTTTGGGACATTGCCGGCCTTCACGGAGGCAGTAAGCAGCGAGACAGCCTGCTGCGAGAGCTTTTGGCCTAGTTCCAGCCGCTGAGTGGGGGTCAATGCCAAGTTAGAAGCACGCAGCTGCTCTGCATCGGCACGATTGATCTTCGCCCACTCGCCCTCATTGCCGGGAGCGAGCAGCGGTTTTTTGCTGACTGCCATGCCTCCATGGTAAGCGCCGGATCGGATCGGGGCGCGAATGGGCAAAGTCGCCTAAGAAGCCAGCGCCGCCCGAATCTCGCCTATCGCCTGCTCGTTGTCTTGGAAGTGCACTGCGTTGAGGCCGGCCTTGCGGGCTCCTTCGATGTTGACCAGGACGTCGTCGATGAAGAGGCAGGCCTTGGCGGGTTCGCTGATCCGTTCCAGGGTCAGTTCGTAGATCCGCGATTCGGGCTTGCGGCAGCCGACGAAGCCGGAGTCGACGACGGTCTCGAAGATCTCGTCGACCGGCAGCATCGAGCGCCAGAGCGGCTCCCACTCGCGCACGTTGTTGGTCAGCATCGCCATCCGGTAGCCCTCGGCCTTCAGCTCGCGCATCAGGTCGATCATCTCCGCGTTGGGCTCCAGGGCCTCGAAGTAGATCTCGCGGAAGCGGTGCATCTCCGGCGGGTGGCCGAGCAGCGGCTCCAGGCACTTGGTCAGTTGGGCGAGGAAGGCGTCCTCGGTGATTTCGCCGCGCTCCATCTCGAACAGCGGGTTCTCGCCGTTGGCCTCGGTCGCGGCCTGCATCGCCTTGCCCAGCGTTTCGGTCGTAATCCCGGTCTGGTCCTGGAAGGCCATGAACGACTGCAGCAGCGGCGTCGTCAGCACCCCGCCGAAGTCCGAGACGATCGCCTTGATTTCAGCCATCGCCGCGCACCACCTCGTAGTGGCCGAGCCCCTCGCGCCCTTCCACGGACCAGCGGAAGAAGGCGATCGTCCCGGCCAGTCCCGGGTGGTTGACCTCGGCCGCGCTGATCAGCGTGCCGGCACCGCGCAGCGGCTGCGCATCCTCGCCGTCGAGCCAGAGCTCGAGCGTCGCCCGCCGCTGTACGCCGTCCGGCCCGTACTCGGTTGAGAGCAGCGTCTCGGAGACGTCGACCGGCGCCCCGTCGGGGCCGCAGAGCACCGCCCCGACCGCCTCCTCGCCATGGCCGCCGGCGCCCTGAGGACGCACGGCGCTGACGGCAAGCAGGCCGCCGTCGGCAAAGACGATGCCAATCGAGCGGCGCACGATCTGGTCGGGTGAGCTCATCCGGCGGCGAAGACTATTAGCCGGTCCAGCGCCCGGCCCGGCTACCATGGGGCCATGTCCGAGAACGAGACCACGGTTCTGACCGAAGACGATGTCCTCGAGGCGCTCGAGGAAGTGATTGACCCCGAGCTGGGTCTCGACTTCGTCTCCCTCGGCCTCGTCTACGACGTCGAGATCGAGAAGGACGAAGTCCTCGTCACCTTCACCCTCACCACCCCCGCCTGCCCGATCGGCCCCCAGGTCTCCGAGCAGATGAAGGAGTTCGTCGGCGACCTCCCCGGCGTCTCCGCAGTCCACCCCAAGATGATCTTCGATCCCCCTTGGTCACCAGAGATGATGACCGAGGACGCCAAGTTCGCACTCGGCTTTTAGGCGCCGACGGGCGCAGCTTCTCCGGGCTGACGCACGCGACTCAGCTCCGGAGCAGCAAAGCCAAAAGCCCATAACGGTGCAAATGGGAGGCTCAAAAAGTGACGATTGCCATCGTCATGGGCTTCCCTAGGCTGGATCCCATGGCAGACGGGTCTCAGTTCGTACCGATCCAGGGCAAGCAGTAGTCTGCCCGACTTGTGAAGTTTCCTATGGAGATTCGGCTCTTGAGCACCGACGATCCCAAGCGTGTGTGGCAACCTTGGGAGGAACCTGCGGCGAGCGCGGCTCGACCGCGAGATGACGCAGGAGGAAGTGGCCGAGCGCAGCGGTGTGCATGCCACCGAGGTCAGCCGCATCGAGAGCGGCAAGCGCGATCCTCAAGTCTCAACGGTGGAGAGGTTGGCAGGGGCCGTTGGCCTCACCGCGAGCGATCTGCTCCGCTGAGCCTTAGGCCGGCCTCCCGTCGCTTGTCAGCGGTCGAAGGCCGGCCCATTTCATGGCCCGCCTACTTCGTCTTAAACGTCTGTAGAAGCGGCGCGACCGGACTGACGGGCGTGATCTTCATCCCTCTCACCCCCTCCCGCTCGTCAGCGCCCGGCGGTTTTGCCGGGGCGGGAGAGAGGGAGGGTAAGGAAGTTCTTAGCGCTAGTCGCCTGCTTAGCGCTCAGAATGCTGATGCACAGGACAAATACATATGCTCAGGCATCCTCGAAAAGACTTGACAGACCTGACTGGGGGGGGAATGGGCGTAAGGCACGCAGAGCTACGACCGGGGCGAAACCCGGCTAAGCGGCGATCGAGGCTGCCAGAGGAAGTTCCTACATACCCCGCAAGTCACCGGGTCCGACTGGAAGCGCTCATCATCCTTCACGAGGGGGAGTTCAGCGCGGCAGAGATCGGGAGGATGATTGACGAGGACGTGGAGATCGTGACCAATCATCTACGCGACCTCTACGACGCTGGCTGCATCGAATTTGTTGGGCACCAAGGAGAGGGCAATCTCAGAAAAGCGGTTTACCGAGCCATTGCCCGGCCTTTTACGAATCGCGACGAAGCCAAGAAAATGTCGCTGGAGGAACGCCAAGAAGCTGCCGGCGTGCACTTCCAATGGATCTTGGCTGAGGCCCTCGCGGCTTATCGGAAGAAAAAGATGATCAGGGACGAGACTGTCGTGATGTCGGACGAACCTTGTCTCGACACAGAAGGCGTACGCGAACTACACGATTTTCTTGTCGCTTGCTGGACCGGCGATGTAGAGACACTGACCAGGCTCGAAGGTGTGCAACAGATCGCCGCCAGGGCTATGAACCGGATGGCAAAGTCAAACGAGGTAGGTACGACAGTAGTCGCTTCACTCATGGCTTTTGAGCGGGCTCGCCCCTCGATTTCTGAGGGGTCTCCCCGAGTGCCGATAAGCAAACCATGAGCGATAAGTAAATTTGGGTTGTCAGGTATGTAGCAATCTGGAAGTATTGACACACTCCGAATCAGGTGATTACCCGGCGTCGTCAGCATCGAACCGGACCATCTGGCGCGGAAGCTCCGGATGGCGGGATGCCACACACAAACACTCGTCATCCGGGGCGCACAAACCAGTCACATGACCGCACACTTAGCTTCTACCAGCAGCGACGCGCCGAGGTCGTTTTGCGAATCCGGCAAAGGCGTATGCCTGCACCATGTCTCCCCGAGGGATTACGGGCGGACAGGATCGACGGGAGCGGGCGCAGAGTGAATCGGACTGCGCCCGCTCCCGTCGTCAATGAGACCAAGCTGGCAATCGTTGCGGTGATGCAGGAGCTTGAGCGCCCGGTCACGTCCAGCGAACTTCAGAGGGTTTGGGCGGACCACAAGGATTTGAAAATCTTCGAGTACCACCTTTCCACCCTCGTAAAGGCGAAGGTTGCGGAAATGGTCCGCGGCCCTGAACTTCATTTTCGCCTTGTGAGTGGGGCGGAAGCTGGCGAACCATCTGCCAGAAAGTGGTGCCGCTAGCGCTCGCGGATCAAGGGGTACAAAGCTCGCAGGGGCTTTGGCAGGGATCGAGACAACACAAAGGGAGGACACTCAGTTGAAGGGGATCAGGATCGTCGGATTCATGCTGGTCATGCTGCTCGCGGTTGGAGCAGGAGTTGCCGTAGGGCAAGACGACCCCAGCGAAGCGGGTGCAGCCGACGAGGCAAATCCCCAGGTGGTGCGCGAAATCCACTCAGAGCGCACCGCTTCCTCCCGGACGCTCGAACTGTCCGATGGCTCGCGCCGGCTCGAACTCTCCGAGAGTCCGATCAACTACCGCGACGAAGAAGGCACCTGGAAGCCGATCGAGGAAACCCTGCAGCCGGCGGCTGGGGGAGGCGTCGAAAACGGCGCAAACAGCTTCGACGTACACGCCCCTGAACGCGTGGGCGCTGCCCCTGTCCGCCTCAGCGAAGACGGCAGCTGGGTCTCATACCGTCTGATGGGCTCGAAATCCGACACTGCTGAACTCGAAGGCAATACGGCGAGCTACGAGACCGCCGATGAAGGAACGACCTTTCGGCTCTCGACGCTGGCTGATGGCCTCAAGGAGGAGATCGTCCTCGACGATCCCTCCCAGCCCCATAGCTTCGACTTCGAACTTGAAGCCTCTCAGGGCATAACCCCCGCCCTCACCGATAATGGCTCGGTTGCCTTCGAGCGGGAAGGTGAGTCTCAGCCCTTCGCCTCCCTGCCTGCCCCGACCGTCGCCGACAGCTCCGAGGCGGCGATGTCCGAAGATGCCGTCGGCTACTCCCTTGAGCCGCTGTCAAACGGCAATTGGAAGCTCGCCGTCAACGTCGACCCCGGATGGATCAACGCGCCCGAGCGCCAGTGGCCTGTGACTATCGACCCCTCGATCGTCAACTACGCCTCGCTCACCCGGGACTGCACGATCGGCAGTCTGCCCTCGCCCGAAGGCTGGAAGGGCTGCGGCTACCAGGGCCAGCAGCTCCTCTATGCCGCCTACATCCAGAAAACCGGCGAAGCCGAGCGGTCCTTCTTGCGCTTCACGCTGCCGACCCTGCCGAAAAAATCCTACGTCAGCGAAGCCAAGCTGAGCCTCTATTCCCCGAGCGCGGCCGAGAACACGCCGGGCGTCGAAGTGCGCCGGGTGACGAAAAACTGGAACGAGGCCCTCAACTGGAAATACGCCACGAAAAGCAGCAGCCTCTGGACCACACCGGGCGGGGACTACGGCAGCGAAGGCGCCGAAGTGCTGACGAGCCAGCGTGGGACAGAAGCGGGCTGGTGGGAATTCTCCTCGCTCGAACTGACCGAACTGATCGGCAAGTGGAGGGCGGACCAGCTGCAAAACCAAGGCCTGATGCTGAGGAGCATCAGCGAGTCCAAAGCCGAATGCGAAGCCAACTCGGCGAACTGCGCGCGCCGCTACGTCGCCTTCAACTCAAGCGGCGTCGCCGACTCCACCAAACGGCCCAAGCTGGCGATCACCTATTACCCACCGGCGCCCAACACCAGCGTCCTGTCCTCGCCGACCGAAGGCCAGCGCACCTCCCGGCGGCTGAAGCTCGCGGCGAAATGGCAGGTCGCGGGTGTCACCGGCGTCAAGTTCCAGTACCGGGAAGGCTCGAAAGGCATCTTCCGGCCGATCCCGGCCAACCTGCTTCGCGACGCGGACGGCAATTCGGTCACTGAAATCGCGACTACTGGCGAGAAAGCGACCGAACCCGTCTACGCCGACGCTGCCCACCTGACCCCGACCCTGCGAAGCAAAGGTGGGCCGGTCCAGGTCCGCGCCCTATTTGAAGGGCCGACGGAAGTCGCCGGCTACAGCGCCCCGGTCGCGACCGAAGTCAACCGCTTCATCGGCGGTCCTGCCGATGCGATGGCGCCGGCCGGCCCCGGCACGCTCGATCTCTTGACCGGCAACCTTGGCGTTGATCGAACCGATGTCTCGATTCCCGCCGCCACCTCGGGTCTCGAATTCTCGCGCACCTTCAACTCCCGCGATGCGGGCCAGCTCGGTGACAAAGGGGTGCTGGGTCAGGGCTGGAAACCCGGTGCGGAGGTCGAAGCCGGGGCCTCGGAATGGAAGAACGTCAAGATCGAAAAATCCAGCGAAGAAATCGACGGCGAAACCTATTCCTTCGAATATGCGGTTGTGACCAACCTCAACGGGACCGAACTTGCCTTCGAAAAGGAAGGCGAAAACTACATCACGCCACCGGAAGCCAAGGGCTGGAAACTCGCCCCTTTTGAGACGAGCAAGCTGAAGCTCACCGAACCGGGAGGCAACCGGACCACCTTCGAAAACGTCTCGGGCACCGCCGAATACGTGCCGATCTCGGTGGCGCTAACCGGCGGCAGCAAGAACTCGACCCAGCTCCTCTACAAACTGGTCGAAAGCAAAAAGATCCTCACGATGATCATCGGGCCGACGACGGAGGGCGTCAGCTGCGGCAGCGAAAGCGCCGCCAAAACGAACACCGGTTGTCGCGCGCTCGGCTTCACTTACGAACCGGCGTCCAAAGCCCAATGGGGCGCGCCCTCCGGTTACGGCGAACGCCTCGCCAAGGTCACCTTCTACGCCCCGGGCAACGGCGGCTCATCAGACGTAGCCGCCTACGAATACAACTCTCAGGGCCGGCTGACCGAAGCGTGGGATCCGCGCGTCTCCCCGGCGCTGGTCGAGAAATACACCTACACCGAAGGCGGGCAACTGGCGACGATCAGCCCGTCGGGGCAGGAACCCTGGACGCTTAACTACGGAGCGATAGACGAAGAGGTCGCAAACGGCCGCTTGATCTCGGTCAAACGGCCGAGCCTCGTGGCGAGCCCGTCGGTCGCGCAGACGACGATCGCCTACGAAGTGCCGCTCTCGGGATCAAGCGCGCCGTACCAGATGAGCGCCTCAGAAGTGGCCAAATGGGGCCAGGAAGACCTGCCGGTCGACGCGACTGCGATCTTCGGCCCCGACGAAGTGCCCTCGAGCCCGCCGAGCGCGTATACGAAGGCAACCGTCTTCTACATGGACGCCGAAGGGCAGGAAGTCAATGTCGCAACGCCCTCGGGCGCTGGCACTAGCGCTCCGTCGATCACCACGACCGAAACCGACGATTTCGGCAACGTTATACGCGAGCTCAGCGCTCAGAACCGGCTACGTGCCCTGGCCGCCGGAGCCGAATCGGTCAAACGCTCAGAACAGCTCGAGACCAACCGCCTCTATTCCGAAGACGGGGTCGACCTGCTCGAAGAACGCGGTCCCTTGCACCCGGTTCGGATCGAAGAAACGGGCCAAGCAAAAGAAGCTCGCCTCCACAGAACGATCCAATACGACGTAGGTGCTCCTAAAGCACCGGCCGGTACGCCGATGCCGCACCTGCCCACGCGCGAAACCACTGGCGCCAGTATCCCCGGCGTGGGCGCCGATGCCGACCAGCGCGTGACCGAATACGGCTACAACTGGACGCTCCGAAAGCGGACGGAAACGATCGTTGATCCCGGTGAAGATCACCTCGCATTGCGAAGTCGCGTTGCCTATGACGAAGACAGTGGCCTGCCGACCGAACGCAGCACGCCTGCCAAACCGACCGGCGGGGATGCCCACACCACCAAGATCATCTACTACAGCGCCGGGTCGCAGGCCTCCGATTCAGCCTGCAAGTTCAAACCGACCCTCGCAAACCTGCCCTGCAAGGTGTTGCCCGCAGCGCAGCCCGGAGGTGGGCTGCCCGAACTTCTCGTCACCCGCTATGCCTCCTACAACGCCTTGGGCGCGCCAACTGAAGTGATCGAAAGCCTCGGTGGGAAAGAAGAAACGACCCGCAAAACGATCACCACCTACGACAGCGCCGGACGGGTCGAAACCAGCAGGCAGATCGGCGGCGGCAAAGAACTGCCACCCACCAAAACCATCTACAACACCACAACGGGTTTGCCGGTCGAAAGGACGCTCGGCTGCGAAAGCTGCGATACCCAAGCTGTTGTTGTCGCCTACGACAAACTCGGCCGCCCGGTCAAATACACCGACGCCGACGGCAACACCTCGGAAACGACCTACGATCTGCTGGGCCGACCCGCGACGATCTTTGACGGCAAGGGCACGCAGAAATTCGGCTATGACTCAACCTCAGGCCTGTTGACCGCGCTCGAAGACTCTAACGCTGGAACCTTCACGGCCGCCTACGATGCCGATGGCAACATGGTCGAACGCGGCCTGCCCAACGGCCTGGTGGCAAAAACGACCTATGACGAAATAGGCGCGCCGACCAAACTCTCCTATACGAAGGCAGGCTGCTCTGAAAAATGCACCTGGCTCGAAGAAAGCAACGAACGCTCGATCTTCGGCCAAATCCTCTCCCAGAAAAGTCTTGCCTCAAGCCAGCAATACAGCTACGACAGGGCGGGCAGGCTGGAACTCGTCAAGGACACCCCACAGGGTGGCGGCTGCACGACTAGGAAGTATGAATTTGATCAAGATTCAAACCGCAAAGCGCTCCTGACTAGGGCTTCCGGCGGCGCCTGCGACACCAAATCAGCCGTGGCCCCACAGGAATACACCTACGACGCTGCCGATCGGCTAACCGACCCCGAAATCGCTTACGACTCGTTCGGTCGGGTAACCAACCTGCCGGGCAAATACGCAGGAGGAAGCGCGCTCTCGACGACCTTCTACAGCAACAACATGATCGCCACACAGTCCCAGGCAGGGCTGACGAACACCTATCAGCTCGACGCCGAGGGCCGTCCCCGTCAGGTCGTGCAGACGGGAACAAAAACGGGAACGGAAGTCCTTCACTACGCACTCGCCTCTGACTCGACCGCTTGGACTGAACGCAGCGGAACTTGGACTCGCAACATCACGGGCATCAGCGGTGAACTGGCGGCGATTCAAGAAAGCTCAGGCACGACCAGCCTCCAGCTAGCGAATCTGCATGGTGACATCGTCGCTACAGCGAGTCTCAGTTTGTCGGCGAAAGAACCCACTTCCAACCGTGAATTTGACGAGTTCGGAAATCCCAAAAAAGGTTCCGCTGGGCGTTATGCATGGCTAGGAGGAAAGCAGCGCCGTACAGAACTGCCTTCTGGTGTAACCCAGATGGGAGTGCGAAGCTACATACCAGCTCTAGGCCGTTTCCTCTCGCCTGATCCAGTTGAAGGGGGATCGGCAAACGCCTACGACTACTCCGATCAAGATCCTGTCAACGGGCTCGATCTTGACGGCCGAGTTTCCGGTTGCGGGGTAGAAGTCTGGGCGTTCTCAGCGAACCACCGTATATATAGTTACGCAGACTACAACTGTAATTCAGGCGCATGGCCGTTCGGCCATTCCCTAGTCAAGGTCGAAGTTCGCTTTGAACGTCACACCAAAGGATGGTGGGACGAAACCTTCATCGGCGAATTTGAAACAAAGGGACACGCAGTTTGGAGTCCTAGCAACCCGAGTGATCCGAAGTGGCGCCATCTCAAACTGCGGGAAAACTACCGCTGCGGAGATCTTGGTCGGGAATACCGGATTACGTATATACTCACGGTCAAGTACTCAAGTCCGGTAAACGGCGTTGTGGCGTCCTCGACAGATGAAGTAAAGGGGAGCGGGAGGGTAAAGTGCTTGAGATGACTTTCAGCCAGATCAAACGATGGGCCCCTTGCACCTTTGCCTTGCTAGCTGGGCTCGTCTTGCTGTCGGCCTGTGGTTCAAGCCAGGACGAGCAAGCCTCGGCTTCCACGAAGCAAGCACGGCTACAGGCTCGTTCACAGATGCCAGCTCATTCAATCCAGCGATGCCTTGCTCGGCACGGCGCTCGTCAAGCTGAAAACGTGGTGGAATTGAATTTCTTGGCCAAAGCTGAAAAAGAAGACGACGTATCTAAACCAGGCTTTGCCTATGACAAAGCGGCTTCCATTGGCGTCCACGTATGGACGGGTTCGAGTTTTGAAGGAAGGCCAGCCCCTTGGATGATCTGGGTTGGGCAGCCGTTTGGTAAGAATCGAACGCCTCAAGAAATCGTCGCCGAAAAGCCAAAGAAGTCGTACGTAATGTACGTAAGGTCAGCCAAGCAGAGAAAGAGCGCGGAAAGCTGTATCACCTTCGGGGATAAGGATGGAGCCCGCACAACGGAAGTCAACCTCGCCGAGCGTAGTTGACTTGGCGCATGTCGCGCCAAGGTCCCCACATGTTGAACCGGCAGCCTCGCGATTCCACCTCCGACTAGCCAAGGTTGCGAATTGCGCCTCCGACGAGGGAGGCTCAGCCACGGAGATTTGGCTTGCGATAGGCGATACGCGGTCGCGGGTATCCGTCAAATCCTGCCCGCTTCCAAGCGTTGAGCTGGAGGATGCTGGATCTGGGTACTGTGGAGGTTTGGGCCGCGACAGGGGTATCGTGGCCCAAATCCGCTGGGAGCCTCCCCCAAGCTAACAGTAGGGCCTTGCCAGTAAGTAAGCCGTGATCGCATAGAGTGCGTGGGCGATGAGGCGTCACTTGACTACCTGCCTTGGGCTTGTCGGCGTGATTTGCGGGGCCTTTCCGAGCTCAGCAGTCGGTGGTGCCAGCCTTACGGCGGATGCGACTTTCAGCCCGGATGCAGTTGAAGCCGGGTTCAAGCTGCGCGGGAGCAATGGCTACACAATCTCAGCTGTCGCCTATTCAGGAGGGAGCGGTGAAAAGGGGACTATCGAATTTACTGCTAGCCGGCATGGCGAGAGTGCTTCTTACAGCGCCCCTGCGAACGTAACCGCGGATGCGATCCAGGCCCATCTGGGAGACATCGCAAAGGTCGACGTGATTCGCCACCCTTCGGGTCGGGAGAAAACCGTGCATCCGAAGTGCTTGGGCGGGGCACAGACCTACGAACCCGCTACCTACGAAGGGGTGATCGAATTCAACGGGGAGGAGGGCTACACGCGAGCAAGGGAGAGCCGCGCAGCGCAACTGCCCGCGTGGCTCGTGTTCTCGAGTCACGGCTCCTGCGGCAGCGGCTACGGAGAAGTGAGTGGACCTGGGGAGCCCGGGGCCAGGCTCCGCGGTATCTCCTTTGCGGCTGGCCGCAGCCTCTCCTTTCAGGTGAACAAGAACGGCCCAAGGGCGCTGACGGTATTCACGGCTTCGCTGAAGGAACGCCTAGGCGGCATTCGGATTGACAGGACGCTCGGCGGGCAAGCGCCCCCAAGCGCTTTCCGTTTCGGCCAGCATTTGAGGGCCGCCACTCTGAGCCCGCCGGCTCCCTTCTCGGGTTCGGCCTCTCTCAATCGAAGCAAAAACTCGTTCTCGCCAACCTGGACCGGCGATCTGGCGCTTGATTTCCCTGGTCGCACCGCCGTATCGCTAGCGGGTGGCGATGTACACGTGAGCCTCGTTCATGCCCGGTTCACTCGGAGCAACAGTCCAGATGCCGAAATCGGTTTCCAGCCGCGAGCTGGGGCGCCTGTGCCGCAGCCTTAGTAGTCGTCACGTCCCCACCGCTGTCCCCAGGCGAAAAGAAGTGGTCGTTTTGCAGGGGGATCACACCTAGCGTGCCCAGAGATGATGACCGAGGACGCCAAGTCCAAGGCTCAGACGCGGTCGGGTTGAATTAATGGGTCGAGCTCACTAAAGCCCGACCTCTTTTAGCGCTCGAAACTCCTAGACTTAGACGGGAGACTTAGGGTATTGTGGTCGCTGTGGGGAGAGGAAGTCTCGACGTGCTCATGGTAAAGGGCGCCCTTTGGAAAATGTTGGCGATTTCCGTGGTCATTGTTTGCCTCGTTCCAGCAACCGCCGTGGCAAAGCGGGGCTACTTCGCAACCGATCCCAGCAGTGAGATGCAGGCGCAGCTTCGGGGATCGAGTGGATACGGAATCTCTCTCTCCGCGGACGGTGGCTACGTATCCCTTGCGGTCCAAGGACACTACGCCACGGTCCAATATGTCGCGCGCGGCGCAGCGGGCAAAGGGAGAATCAAGGCGAGGTTCGGCAGTCTCGGTCGTGTGGCACTGCGTTTCCACCCCCGCGGTAAAGCTCACCTACGCAAGGAGCGATAGGCGGCTGCCGCGGGGGAGACTCTCTGATTCAGCCCGGGGTGTTCGTGGGGAAGCTCGATTTCGAAGGCGAGCAGGGCTACACAAGGATCCATACAAATCGAATCAAAGGAACTGTGACCCACACAAAAAGGCAGGTATGCAAGACGAGCGGGAGCGAAGAAGACGAAGAAGGGTTTTTCTCGTCCTTGGGGGGGACCATCTTGAGGGCGGCCGCCGACGAAAACGCCACTTCCTTCAACGCGTCCAGGATTGAGTCCAAGCCCAAGCCCGGGCTCAGCGGAAGCGCCTTCAGCGCGACCGTCGTTGAATCTCCTCAGCCCGGGTTCTCGGTATTCCGATCGATTCAGACCACGGCAACAAAGGATCCCGCTGCGTTCAGTGTTGTCACGTCGCACGGTACCGTCGAGGAAGCCACCGTGGCTCCGCGCGCGCCGTTCTCCGGCAGCGCTACCTACCGGCGCGCCGTTGCCAAGAAGTCGGAAACCTGGACGGGCTCGCTTGCCGGCGACTTTCCGGGCCTGGGCATGGTGAGCTTGGCTGGCCCGAAATTCTGTGCCGAAGGTGTCCTGCTCACGGGCTGCGACGGCTCACTTGCCTGGGTGGTGAGCTTTTTCGGCTAATCAGCCCGTCAGCTGCGGATCGTACGCGTCGATCTCCTCGGCTGTGCCGTCGTAGTCGTAGCGGCGGCCTGAGGCAGCGCTGGGGCCGGCCGCGCCGAACACTCGGCTCGCCCATATCGCGAAGCGCCGCTAAGCCCAGGGACTTGTCAGCGTGAGGCTCACCTAGCTGGGACTTTGTCCCAAATTTGCCCTGACTCCACCGATCTAGGGATCGGGCATCCCCACCACCGTCCCCACGGCAGGTAAGACCACCGAGGACGCCAAGTTCGCGCTCGGCTTCTAGCGCGCAGACGATCTACCGCGGGGGAGGGAAGTTGCGTGGATCTCGCTTGGGCTCGTGCCAGAAAAGTCCAGCGTGCCAGAGGTAGAACTCGCCGATGCTAAGCACGAGGCCAATATTAGGAATGCTATTCCGAGCATGCCATCGAGCCTAGTGAGCGAACAGCCACTTTGGGTACTTGCAGGGTATTGTCTGCGGCATGGAATTGAGAGCTCTGATTACTCGTGTGTCATTGGGAGTCACCTTGGCCGTCGTTGTGGCTGTGCTAACTGTCACGATCTCGGCCTCGCCGGCTGCGGGCAGCCAACGAGGTCAAGTGGGCGGTCCGCCGACGCTTGCGCTTGGACCTCCGGATGAGGGAGAGCGCACAACGCCGGACCTAGTCATTGGCCGAGGCGATACTCCAACCGGCCCTGTGGAGTTGGTGGCGTACGGATGGCTCGCACCACGTGATTCGCCCCCGCCGGGCCCTCGCGAGCAACTCTGCATCTGGGTAGAGCATTTGCCGAAGGAGATTAGCCCCGGTATGTGCGGGTCCCCGCTCGATCCGGAGGGTGGTCAGAAGATCGCCATCGATGATCAAATCCGGGGTTTGGGAAAGCCTGCCCAGCGTTTTACGGAGATCGGGGGGCGGCTGAGCCCAGACGTTGCATCGGTTCGCATCTCCTATCGCCGCAATGGTCACAAGGCCACCGGCATGGCGGTGGTCGCGCGGGTTGCCGATGAACTGCTGGTCAAACTTCACCAGTCCAGACCATTCGGCTTCTTTGACCTTCGGATTCGAGGTCAGGTTCCCTGGCGCTCGATACGAATACAGGCCTACGATGCTACGGGTGCCCTTCTCGAAACTGTCGGTCCCGGATCATCTGCCCATCATGCGCACGACGAGCAGCCTTCTTCGGCTGGGTCATCCCCTCCCGTTCCCAGTGGCTTTCGACTGAAAGCCACTAACGGTTACTCCCTAATTGCTCTGGGCGTGCCGGCGCACGAAGGGCATCCGGCCTTCGTTGCGCTAGTCGTGCGCAAAAGCCATCAGGAGGTCTTCTATTCAGTTCCTGCCACTGTGACCGAAACATCTATCCAGGCAAGTCTTGGCGAACTTGGAGAAATCGCAGTTACCTTCCATCCTTCGGGCCAGCCAAGGACGACTCGTCCCCAATGTGGCGGGAAGCCGGTGTCGTTCGACTCAGGCTCCTACGAGGGCACAATCGACTTCCATGGGGAGCAGGGCTACACAGAGGTGGAGTCCACGGTCGTCCCAGGCGACGTTAGCTTTGGCTCAATATCCTCTGCTCTGGTGGCGGGGGTGGGCATGGCTCCTTCCTTCCAGGCGCGGAGTTGCGCATTCGGAGCCCTCGGCCCGGTCCGGAATTTTGGGTCGTGAAGAACCGTCCTGGTGCCCCTTCACTTTTTGCTGCCAGCGTTTCGGAATACAACAACGGCATCGCGATCCAAAGGTCTACCTCCATGTTCATGCCGGCGGGCTCGTTCAGATACGACCCTCATCTTCAGAGTGCGACCGTTCGTCCATCGGCACCATTTGCCGGCACTGGGCGATTCGATCGCAACAGGAAGGCAAAGAGGCGTTGGAGTGGAGACCTATCGGTAGACATGCCTGGACGAGCGGATGTGCCGCTCGCGGGAACCGGTTTTCGAGCCAGCCTTGTCCATGCCGAGTGGCACGGCGGCACGAAGTAGCTTCTGACCCGGTAAAGCAAGGGGGGTTGCCAATGTTCAAAGGACTCAAGGGATTCAACTTAAGAGGCGATCTGCTCATTGCGGCTGGTGGCTTGCTGATGGCGCTAGCGGCGTTCTTCTTGATCCAGGCGGTAGTGGGTGGTCTGATCGCGCCGCTGATCGCGGTCTTTATCGGTGACTCCACCTTCGGGTTCAATTCGTTCACGATTGCCGGCAGCGAGTTCGGGTATGGGGCTGTAATCGAAGCCGCGATGACCTTTGCACTCGCTTTGGCCGCGGTTTACCTCCTGCTCGTCAAGCCCTACCAGCGCCTGCACGGCGAAGGCGGTTCACTGAAAACACGGGTGTGCCCGGAATGCACCAGCTGGATTTCGGTCGCTGCCAAGCGCTGCCCTCACTGCACCGCAGTCGTGCCTGCGGGCTGAGCCTCGTCACCCTCGTTGCCAATGAACGCCGGCAGCCCGCGCTCAGCGCATCGACTCATCGCCGACACGGTTGGCCTGTATCGGCGTTACCCGTTGATCTTTCCCGCCCTCGCGGCCGCGGTGATCGTTCCCTACGACGCCATCGTCCTTGGTGTCACCGGTTCCGGTGCGCTGACGGAGTCATCCCTTTCCGCTGGTGCTGGGCTTCTCTTGACGCTGATCGAGTGGTGCCTGGTTGGGCCGCTGATCTCGGCTCTTCATGTCCACGCGGTACGCGAGGCGCGGGAAGGGCACATCCCTCGGCTTGCGCCGGTCGCCCGGCAGGGACTCCGTGTCCTGCCGGTCGTTGCGGCAGCTTCGATCATTTCCGGACTGGGAATTTTGGCTGGGTTTTTGGCCTTGGTCGTCCCCGGCGTCATCTTGTCGCTGCGCTGGGTGGTCGTGGCTCAATCCGCCGCGATCGATCACGAGGGATGGATACCGGCCCTGCGTCGCAGCGCTGAGCTCACGGACGAGCGCTATGGCCACGTCTTCGTCTTCGTCGTTTACGTTGGCCTGATCACGACGGTGCCCATATATCTGGGCAGCCTTGGTTTTGAAGACGATCCCACCTCCGCCGTCTCGTTGCTGGTCGGGCTGGTCGTCCAGGTCTTCTCCCTCTCGTTCGGGGCGCTGGCGACAGCGCTGCTCTACTTCGACCTACGCACCCGTAGCGAATCGGTGGCGGCAGGAGCGCGGACAGCGGGACCTGGCCTCACCGAGGGCGATTCACCCCAGTCCGACCACTCTCTGGATCCCCGGCATTATTCCGACCAGACCAGGCCAAAAGGTTGGTACGTCGACCCGAGATCCCCCGGCAGAATGGTCTATTGGGGTGCAACGGATCCTCCCGAGTGGGGCGCCACTTCCCGGACCCCGCGAAAGGTCAGGCGAGCCTGGGAAGAAAGCCAGGCCGGAGGCAGCTAACCCGGCAGGCGCGGGTCCTCGCTGTCGATCTCTTCCGCTGTCGCGTCGTAGTCGTAGTGGCGGTTTGAGGCCGTTGGCCCCGCTGCCCCGGGCGCCCCGACGATCACGAAACGCCTGGTGACGTAGCCGCTCATCAGGTGCCTGACGATCGCCCGCGTCGGTGGGATCAGGAAGATCAGGCCGAAGATGTCGGTGACGAAGCCGGGGGTGAGCAGGAGGGTGCCGCCGATTGCGATCAGCAGGCCGTCGGCGACCTCGCGGCCGGGGAAGCGGCGCTCGGCGAGGGCGGTGTTGAAGCGGCGCCAGGCGCCGCGGCCCTGGTGGCGCAGCAGCATCGAGCCGAGGATGGCATCGGCGAGCAGGAGCGCGATCGTCGGCCAGACCCCGATCAGCGAGCCGATCTGGATGATCACGTAGAGCTCGACGATCGGGACGACGATGAAGAGGGCGACGAGGATTGCCACCGACTTAGCCTAGTTGGCGCGGGTCGCGGGCCGGTTCAGGTGCGAGCGGCCGCCGCCGCGGCCTGCTCGAGCTCGGCGAGCGAGCGGTTGAGGCCCTCGGCGATCGCTTCCACGTCCTCCATCTCGTCGTAGTCGGCGAGCAGGCCGAAGCCGACGCGGCCGTTGTAGCTCATGATCGCCACCGCCATCGCGTGGTTGGGCGGCAGGAAGGCGACCGGGAAGACCTCCTCGAGTTCGCGGCCGAGCACGTAGAGCGGGATCTGCGGCCCGGGCACGTTGGTCACGATCAGGTTGAAGAGTCGGGTCGAGAAGTTGATCCGCGAGGCCTGCGCCAGCAGCGTCGGCGGCGCGAAGTCGTTGAAGCGGGAGATCACTTCGGCGCCGAGCGCCTGCTTGGAGCGCTTCAGCCCCTCCATCTGCTCGCTGACCACGCGCAGGCGGCGCACCGGGTCCTCGACGTAGACCGGCAGCGGCCCGCGCATCGCCGCGATCCGGTTGCCGAGGTCGCCGCGCTCGTCCTGGCTGCGGATCGAGACCGGCACCAGCGCCCGCAGCTCCAGGCCCTCGGTGCGCACGCCGCGGCTGTGCAGCCATTCGCGCAGCGCCCCGGTCACCACGGCCAGCACGACGTCGTTGACGGTGCCGCCGAGCGAGTCCTTGATCCGCTTGAAGGTCGCCAGCTCCGAACGCGCCCAGGTGAAGCGCCGGTGCGGGCCGATCGGCTTGTTCAGCGGCACGGCCGGAGCCGGGTCGGCGAAGGCGCCGACGACCTCGCCAACGCCCTCCAGCGCCTCGCCGATCCGCCGCGCCGCGGACTCGGGGTGGCGCACCGCCTCAACCGCGCGCTCGATGATTTTCACCGGGGCGGCGGCCGCGTCGGCCGCGCCGCGGGCGACGAGGTCGATCGTGCTCGGCTCCGGTTCCGGCACCCAACCGTCGTCGCTGGTGGCGGGCTCGGGCACCGGCTCGAGGTCGAAGAGCACCGTGCCGATGTCGACCCCGGAGATACCGTCGACCATCGCGTGGTGGGTCTTGGTCAGCAGGGCGAAGCGGTCGCGCTCCAAGCCCTGCACGAGCCAGAGCTCCCAGAGCGGCTTCGAGCGGTCCAGCTGCTGCGAGAAGACGCGCGCGGCGAGCCGCTTCAGCTGCTGCTCACCGCCCGGATCGGGCAATCCGGTGTGGCGGATGTGGTAGGTCAGATTGAAGTTGACGTCGTCGGCCCAGAGCGGCCGGCCGGCCTCCAGCGGCGGCACCACGAGGCGCTGGCGGAAGCGCGGCACCTGATTCAACCGGCCGCGCACGTGCTCGACCAGATCGACGTATTTGGGCGGCGGGCCCTCGAAGATCAGGATCGCGCCGACGTGCATGTGGCTCGCCGAGCTCTCGTTGGTCAGGAACGAGGCGTCGACAGCGGTGAGTCGATCGAGGTGGCGTCCTTGCGTTGCCATCCCGCAAGGCTAGCTACTCTGCAGATATGCCTCCCGTCGCCACCGCGGCCCCGAAACGGGTCCTGCTTGCAGCCCCGCGCGGATACTGCGCCGGCGTCGACCGCGCCGTGCAAACGGTCGAGCGCGCGCTCGAGTTCTACGGCGCGCCGGTCTACGTGCGCAAGGAGATCGTCCACAACAAGCACGTGGTCGAGGAGCTCGCCAAGCGGGGCGCGATCTTCGTCGAGGAGGAGACCGAGGTGCCGGAGGGCGCGATGGTCGTCTTCTCCGCCCACGGCGTCTCGCCGGCGGTGCACGAGAACGCCGCCAGCCGCAACCTGCGCACGATCGACGCCACCTGCCCGCTGGTGACCAAGGTCCACGTCTCTGCCCGGCGCTTCGCCGCGGAGGGCTACACGATCATCATGATCGGCCACGAGGGCCACGAGGAGGTCGAAGGCACGACCGGCGAGGCGCCCGACAGCATCGTCTTGATCGAAACGGCCGATGAGGTGGAGAGCCTCGAGGTCGCCGACCCGTCGAAGGTCGCCTTCATCACCCAGACCACGCTCTCCGTCGACGAGACGGCCGAGGTGATCGCCGCCCTGCGGGCCAAGTTCCCCGCGATCGTCAGCTCCAAGTCAGATGACATCTGTTACGCGACGACCAACCGCCAGATCGCGGTCAAGCAGCTTGCCCGCGAGTGCGACCTGGTCCTCGTCATCGGCTCGACCAACTCCTCCAACTCCAACCGTCTGGTCGAGGTCGCCCGCGAACACGGCGCCGCCTCCCACCTGATCGACAACCACACCCAGGTCGAGGAGGAGTGGCTGCAGGGAGTCGAGACGGTCGGCATCACCTCCGGCGCCAGCGCCCCCGAGGAGTTGGTTGAGAGCCTGGTCGAGCTCTTCCGCGAGCGCGGCGCCAGCGACGTCTCCGAGCTGCGCACCGTTCACGAGGACGTGCGTTTCATGCTCCCCAAGGAGATTCGCGAGGCGCTCAAGGCAGCCCCGCAGCAAAGCTGAGCGACCAGACGCGCAGCTCGCCGGCGGGTTCGAGCGTGAGGCGGTGTGACTCGTGCCGCGGGTGCTCGGCCAGGGCGTAGAGGCGCGGGCCGTCGATTTTCACCGATCGGCGCTCACCATCGTCGATCCGAACCAGGAGCTCGCCGCTGCCCTCGACCGTGGCGTAGGCGCCGCCGGCCGCGTACTCGGTCCTCAGCTGCGGGCTCTCCGCCGTAGCGACCCACGGTTGCTCCCAGGAGCCGCCGGGGAAGAGCTCGGGCGTGGGGGGCATCACCTTGGCGCCGGGCGAGTCGCTGGGGCGCAGCGGCTGCATCGGCTCCGGCAGCGAGCGCAGGACGTCGAGCTCGCGCAGCTCTTCCTGGATCGCCATCTCGGTGCCGAGGTATTCGCCCTCGCCGAAGTGAAACCAGCTCAGCACGCCGCCCATCTTCCAGAGGAAGAGGCTCGGCCAGCCCTCGCAGCCGTAGGCGAGCCAGAGCCTGCGCTCGGCGTCGATGGCGACGGGAAAGCTGACGCCGAGCTCCGCCAAGCCGGCTGAGACCCGGTCTGGGTCAGCGCCGAAGGGAAAGCGCGGCGCCTGCACGCCGATCATCCTCAGGCCCGCCTCGCGGTAGCGGCGATCCCACTCGACCAAGTAGGGCAGGGTGCGAACGCTGTTGAGCTGGGAGAAGTCGAGGAAGTGGACCAGGACTGGGCCGGGGGCGGTCAGGACCGGCATCGATTGCGGCTGCTCGCCGACCCAGGCGATCTCGCCGGGAAGGTCGGGCGCCGCGATGTTGTCTCGTTCTGGCCGCATCGGCGCGAACGTTATTCGCTGGCGCGCCACGGTTCTCCGCTAGATTTTCAGAGCAATGTTCGAGATCGCCCTGGCGCTGACCCCGCTGTTCCTGCTGGTCGGATCGCTGCTGTTCGGCCACTACCCGGGCTTCGAGGCGATCGTCAGGTTCTCTGAGCGCTTGTGGTCTGAGCGCCGCACTCGCGCTGCGAAGAGTCAGAGGCCTCCGCGGGCACCTCGCTCACGCCCGATCAGCGGTGGGCTCCTGATCGCCTTTGGCAACGCCCAGCGCCCGCCTCCTCTCGCTCCCTAAGTCCAAGCCTCCCGCGGGCACCCGTCGCGGGTAAATGTGCGCGGTTTCGCCGTGCCGGAACTTAGAGGAGTAGAAATGAATTCGAACATCACGCGAGTCGTGGCTGGCATCGTTGTTGTAGTAGCTGCCATCGTCCTCTTCGTCGTGCTCAAGGACGATGGCAAGAGCCCCTACGAAAAGTTGGAAGATGAAGGGAAGATCGAAAAGATCGGGGAGAGTGCCGACGTAAAGAACCCACCCAAGAGCGCCGACGGCAAGAGCTCATCCGAAATCACCACGATCGTGATCAAGAACGGGGAACCAGTCGGCGGCATCGCCAAGCTGACCTACAACGAGGGCGAACAGGTCCGCTTCAAGGTGGACTCCGACGTCAGCGACGAGGTCCACGTGCACGGCTACGACATCATGAAGGACGTCGAGGCCGGCGGTTCGGTCACATTTGACTTCCCGGCCACGATCGAAGGCATCTTCGAGGCGGAGCTGGAGGGTCGTGGGGAGCAGATCCTCGAACTGACCGTCAACCCATGAGCTTCTTCCTGCCGCTTGCGCACGCGCTCGTCGCGCGCAAGGACCTGCCGATACCCGCCTGGCTCTTCGCCTGGGGAGCCTCGATAGTCCTGATCGTCTCCTTCTTCGCCCTCTCGGCGGCGTGGCGCAAGCCTCGCCTCGAGGACGAACGCTGGCGACCACTCACCGAGCGCCTCTCACGCGCCCTGCTCGGCATGCCGGTGCAGTTTCTCCTTGGTGCGATCGGAGTGTTTTTGCTCGGCCTCTCGATCTACGCTGGGTTGAGCGGAACCGAAGCACCTGACCGCAATTTCGCCCTTACCTTCCTCTTTGTCACTGTCTGGCTGGGCTTTCCACTGTTCAGCGTGATCTTCGGCGACGTCTTCCGGCCCTTTAATCCTTGGCGTGCCATCGGGCGATTGATTGGCGCAGCCTTCACCTTGGTTGCGGGGCAGCGCCCGGGGCATCTCAAATATCCGGAGGGGCTGGGTCGTTGGCCCGCCGCCATAACACTGCTGGCGGTGGTGTGGCTGGAGGTCGTCTACGGCGCAAGCGGGGGAGTGGCGGTCGGGCTCTCACCTGACACGGCCGGTCTGGCGGCGCTGATCTACAGCCTCTTCACATTGATGATGATGGCGCTGTTTGGCGTGGAGAAGTGGTGTGAACGCGGAGAGGTGTTCTCGGTGTACTTCGGGATGTTCTCCCAGCTGGGTTCCTTCGGGGTCAAGGACGGCAGACTTGGTCGGCGATTGCCGTTGACGGCGTCCACGCACTGGGCGACGGTGCCGGGCTCTGCTGCCGTGGTGATCGCCTCGATCGCCACCACGAGCTTTGACGGCGCCCAGGAGGGTGCGCTCCAGGACGCCATCGTGCAGACCTTCGAATGGTTCGCCGATGCCGGCCTGAGCTTGACCACGTCCCTGCGCCTGGCGGACACGATTTTCATGCTGATCTGCTTCGCGGGGGTTGGCCTCGTCTATTTGATCGGGGTGCGGGGAATGGCGACCGTGCGCGGCGCACCGCCGCTGCGCAAGCTGCGCGCGGGCTTCGCCCACACCCTGATCCCGATCGCTTTCGCCTACCTGGTGGCGCATTACTTCAGTTTGTTTGTCTTTCAGGAGCAAGCCCAGTTCACCTACTTGCTCTCCGACCCACTGGGCACCGCCACCACTGACCTCTTTGGCACGGCATCGGGGGGCATCGATTTCAAGCTGCTCAGTGCCAATGCGATTTGGTACGTCCAGGTGGGCGCGCTGGTGATTGGCCACGTGGTTGGCCTCACCCTCGCGCACGACCGCGCCGTCAGCTACTGGGGTGACTACCGCCAGGCCGCGCGCTCCCAATACTGGATGCTTGCTGTCATGGTTGCTTTTACCTGCTTCGGGCTTTACCTACTGTCCGGGAGCAATGGCTGATGCCCCCGCTGTTTGCGAAAAAACACGGATGAGTGTCCTGCTAAAACGCGGTTTTCTACCGATGTCTACTGGTTTACATCTGGTTTACTAAGGACGAGTCCAATCACTTGACTCTCCCTCTCCCATATTGTCCGGGACCGTCGCTCGCAAGGCCGGCGGTCCCGGTGCTTTAAGCAGGTCATACTGGCGAGATGGCCGTCTTGGTACCACTGGCCCACACTGGCCACTGGCTCTGGGTCCTCTACCTGCCGCCGTTGCTGATCGTGCTCGGATCGCTCTTGCGGACGACGCTCTCGGAGCGGCGTAAGAAGCGCGAGGACTAGAGGCTAGGAAGCGCCTAGAGGATCTCTGCGAGCCGGCGCTCGAGCGCGGCTGAGATCTCGTCGCGAACCGGGCCCTCGGCAAGGCGTTCGACCAGCGACTCGAGGAAGCCTTCGATGATCAGCGACTTTGCCTCGGCCTCGCCGAGGCCGCGCGAAGTGAGGTAGAAGAGCTGGTCACGATCAACCTGCGCCACGGCGGCAGCGTGGGTGCAGCGGACGTCGTCGGCTTCGATCTCCAGGCCCGGGATCGCATCGGCATGCGCGTCGGTAGAGAGCAGCAGGTTGCGGCTCTCCTGGAAGGCGTCGGTCTGCTGGGCGCCCGGATCGACCCGGATCATGCCGCGCCAGACCGCGGTCGCGCCGCCGGCGAGAACCCCGCGGAAAGCGAGGTCGGAGTTGGTGTTCGGCGCCGCGTGCTCCTGGGTAGTGTCGTAATCGAGGTGTTGCCCGGGCCCCCCGGCGTATCCGCCAGTGACCCGTGCCTCGGAGCCCGGGCCCGCCAAGTTGGTCTCCATCCGTACCTTGCCGTTGGCCGAGCCAAAGCCGAGCGCGGTCCAGTCAAGTCGAGCGTCGCGCTCGATCTGGGCGCGCTGCGTGGCGAAGATCCAGGCTTGCTCGGAGATGTCCTGGGTATTGACGTAGCGCAGCGTCGCCGCCTGGCCGACGTTGAGCTCGACCACTGAATTGAGCAGCGCGTCTACCTCGTCGCTCGGCGAGGACCAGTGCTCCCAGATCTCTGCTTCCGCACCCTCCTCGAGCACGACCAGGGTGCGCCAGTTGAGCGCACTGCCGTCGTCGCTGAGCGGAACCTCGATCCGGATCGGCTCCTCGACCCTCACTCCCGCGGGCACGTGGACCAGCACGCCATCGCTCCAGGCCGCGTCGTTGCGCGCCACGAAGGGGTCGTCGGCGGGCGCCAGCGAGCCAAGCCGTCCCTCGACCAGCTCCGGATGGGACTCGCTCGCCTCCTTCAGCGGCAGCACCAGGGCGCCATCCGCCGACCCGATTGAGGCCGCGGCGGAGCCGGGCTCATACGAATCGAGATCGAGGCCGGAGAGGTCGGTGAATTCCCACCCCTTCGTCTTCGCGTCGGGGAGGGGGGGCAGCGTCGCTACCTCAGCCAATCGAGCCCTCCATCTGCAGCTCGATCAGCCGGTTGAGCTCGACCGCGTACTCCATCGGCAGCTCTTTGGTCACGGGCTCGATGAAGCCGTTGACGATCATCTTCGAGGCCTCCTCCTCGTCGAGGCCGCGGCTCTGCAGGTAGAAGAGCTGCTCGTCGCCGATCTTGGAGACGGTCGCCTCGTGGCCGACGTTGGCGTCGTTCTCGTCGATGCGGATCGTCGGGTAGGTGTCCGAGCGCGAGTCCTCGTCGAGCAGGAGCGCGTCGCAGACGACCTTCGAACGCGACTCGGTCGCCCCGTCGGCAATTTCGAGCAGGCCGCGGTAGGTCGCCCGCCCGCCGTCCTTGGAGATCGACTTGGAGAAGATCGAGGACGAGGTGCGCGGGGCGGCGTGGATGATCTTGCCGCCGGCGTCCTGGTGCTGGCCGTCGCCGGCGAAGGCGATCGAGAGGATCTCGCCGTGGGCTTCGGGCCCGAGCAGGTAGATCGAGGGGTACTTCATCGTCAGCTTCGAGCCGAGGTTGCAGTCGACCCACTCCATCGTCGCCTTCTCGTGCGCAACGGCGCGCTTGGTGACGAGGTTGAAGACGTTCTGCGACCAGTTCTGCACGGTCGTGTAGCGAACCCGCGAGCTCTTCTTGGCGCAGATCTCGACCACGGCGGAGTGCAGCGAGTCGCTGGAGTAGACCGGCGCCGTGCAGCCCTCGATGTAGTGAACGTCGGCGCCCTCCTCGCAGATGATCAGCGTCCGCTCGAACTGGCCCATGTTCTCGGTGTTGATCCGGAAGTAGGCCTGCAGCGGCATCTCGACCTTGACCCCGGCGGGCACGTAGACGAAGGAGCCGCCCGACCAGACCGCGGAGTTGAGCGCCGCCAGCTTGTTGTCGTTGGCTGGGATGATCGTTGCCCAGTACTCGCGGACCAGGTCCTCGTGCTCGCGCAGCGCCGTGTCCATGTCGGTGAAGATCACGCCTTGAGCCTCGAGCTTCTCGTTTACCTGGTGGTAGACGACCTCGGACTCGTACTGGGCGCCCACTCCGGAGAGGAATTTGCGCTCCGCCTCGGGAATGCCGAGCCGGTCGAAGGTGTTCTTGATGTCCTCCGGGACCTCGCTCCAGTCGCGGCTGTTCTTCTCAGAAGCGCGGACGAAGTAGTGGATGTCGTCGAAGTCGATCTGATCGAGGTCGCCGCCCCATTTCGGGGTCGGGCGCGAGTAGAAGTGTTCGAGCGACTTGAGCCGGAAGTCCCGCATCCACTGCGGCTCGTTCTTGTAGTCGGAGATCGATTCGACCACCTCGCGCGAGAGCCCCTTCGGCGCCTTGTAGGCGTAGCCCGACTCGGAATCGTGGAAGCCGAACTTCTCCTTGTAGTCGGAGTTGATGCCGGCGAGCGAGCGTTTCTCCGCTACGACCTCGGGTGTTGCCATGGTCAGTCGACCTCCAGGGTGATCGTGTCGTCCACGACGGCCGCCGTGAACGTCTGCACCGGGGCGAAAGCTGGGAGAGTCTTCGGCCTGCCGGTGGTCAGGTCGAAGAGGGAGCCGTGACGCGGGCACTCGACGGTGCATGCAGCTGGGTCGAACTCGCCCTCGGCGAGCGGCCCGTCGTCGTGCGAGCAGCGATCCTCGATCGCGTAGAGCGTTCCCTCGCAGTTGAAAACGCCGATCTTGCGCCCGTCGTGCTCGACCAGGCGCATAGAGCCGTCCGGCAGCTCGGCGGCAGGGCATACGGAGATGGATGTTCCAGCGGTATCTGGCAAGGGAATCGAGGCTCCCGCGGTAGCTAGCTAGTGCGGGTTGAGACTTAATCCTACTTCTAAGGTCGGATTTTAGCGATTGGCCCCGTCGGGCCCGGGCACCGTAACAAGCCTTTGACCCAGGCTCAGGTTGGGATGAAAGGATCGACGGACGAACTTCGACGATTGGAGAGCGGCATGAGCGAGAGAAGTAGCTACGAGCCAGGAACTCCCTGCTGGGTCGACCTCGGTTCCCCCGACCTGGACGCCTCCATTGCCTTCTACTCAGCGCTGTTCGGCTGGGAGGTCCCCGAGAGCGAAAACTTGGAGCAGACCGGCGGTTACCGCCGGGCGACCAAGAACGGCGCGGACGTCGCCGGGATGATGCCGCTGATGCAGGAGGGCCAACCGCCCGCCTGGAGCAGCTACGTCTCGGTTGCCGACGCGAAGGCCACGGCGGCGGCTGTCGCGGAGGCCGGTGGCAGCGTGATCGCCGAGCCGATGGACGTGCTGGGCCTGGGCACGATGGCGATCTTCGCCGACCCCACCGGCGCCGTCTTCGGAATCTGGCAGCCGGGCACGTTCCCGGGCGCCGGCATCGTCAACGAGCCCGGCGCGCTCTCCTGGAACGAGCTCAACACGCGTGATCTGGCGGGCGCCAAGGAGTTCTACGGCGCGGTCTTCGGCTGGACATTCGAAGACAACGACATGGGCGAGGCGGGTACGTACACGACGATCAGCCTTGGCGAGGACATGGTCGGCGGCATCCTCAACATGACCGAGCGGGGCGTGCCTGAGCAGATCCCAGCTCACTGGCAGGTCTACTTCGCGGTCGAGGACACAGATGCGACCGTCGCTCAGTCGACGCAGCTTGGCGGCAGCGTCATGGTGCCGCCGATGGAAGTCCCCGCGGGTCGCTTCTCGATCCTCATCGACCCTCACGGCGCCAGCTTCGCGGTCATTGCCCTCAGCGAACAGGCGTAGCGGCGACGAACCTCGCTTACGGGTCATAGCCGGTAAAACGAGGTTTCTGCGTGGGGACTACCCGAGGTCGGTGGCCGCTTCCGCCGGGCTGCCGACCTCGCCCTCGTCCTCCCATTCGGCCGGCTCGCCGAGGCTGGCGCTCTTCACCACCTTCAATCCCAGCATCGCGCACTTCATCCGCGTCGCTGAGATCTCGATCCCGAGCAGCTCGAGCACGTACTCCTTGGGCAGGTGCAGCAGCTCCTCGCGCGTCTTGCCGGCCAGCTCGTCGGTCAGCAGCGAGGTCGCCGCGGTCGAGATCGCGCAGCCCTTGCCCTCGAAGGCGATCTCCGCCACCCGGCCCTCGTCGTCGAGCTTGATCGTCACGTGCTGCTCGTCGCCGCAGAACGGGTTGGTGTCCTCGAACTCGAGGTCCGGCTGGTCGAGCCGCCCGAAGTTGTGCGGCCGCTTGTAGTGCTCGAGGATCTGGTCGCGGTAGAGCTCGTCCATGCCAGGGACGCTAGCGAAGCGGTGCAACGCGCTGTTCATCCCGTAGGGCCACAACGCGTTGCACCTCTCCGGTCGTTGCTACCTTGAGCCGCAATGCGACGGCCCTTGCGCAAGCTGACATATCCGGCTCGGCGCTGGCCGCGGCTTGCTAGGGCCGCGGGGGCGGGAGGAGCGGCGATCGTCCTCGCGATCGGCGGCGCCAACGCCTACATCCTGCTCACTGCCGAGGGCGAAGCGACTGCCAGCGTGGCCGACGTGCCCCACGCCGAGGTGGCGATCGTCCCTGGCGCCTTGGTCAAGCCCAACGGCAAGATGAGCGCGATGCTGGCCGACCGGGTGCGCCAGGCCGACGCCCTCTGGAAGGCGGGCAAGGTCGATCGCATTCTGGTCTCCGGCGATCACCACACCTGGGCCTACGACGAGCCGGACACGATGCGCAGGGCCCTGGTGGCCGCGGGAGTGCCGGGACGCGTGATCTTCGAGGACCACGCCGGCTTCGACACCTGGGCGACGATGGTCAGGGCGCGCAGCATCTTCGCCGTCCACGACGCGGTCGTCGTCACCCAGGGCTTCCACATGCCACGGGCGCTCTACCTTGCCGATGCGGCCGGCATCGATGCGACGGGTCTAACTGCAGATCTGCACCAGTGGGGCTACCAAGGCCGCAGGAGCGAGATTCGCGAGGTCCTCTCTCGGGTCAAGGCGATCGCCGACACGGCGCTGGACACACCGGCCGTGGGTGGCGAGAAGATCCCGATCAGCGGCGACGACGGTCGCGTCAGTTGGGGACCGCCACCGCCATCCGGAACTCCCCCGGCCGGCTCCCCGGGACGCTCCTAGAGCCCGAAGACCTTGCGGGCGTCGTGGAGGCCCTCGACCAGGCGGTCGATCTCCTCGGGGGTGGTGTAGACGCCGAAGCTGGCGCGGGCCGTGGCGGGAACGCCGAGGCGCTCCATCAGTGGTTGGGCGCAGTGATGGCCGGCGCGGACGGCGACGCCGTGGCGGTCGAGGATCTCGGAGACGTCGTGGGCGTGGACGCCGTCGAGCTCGAAGGAGACCGGGCCGATGCGCTCGGGTCCGCGCTCGGGGCCGAACAGGCGCAGGCCCGGCACCTCGGTGAGGCGCTCCAATGTGTAGTCGGTGATCTCGCGCTCGTGCTCCAGCACCGCGTCCATGCCGACGCCGTCGAGCCAGCGCAGCGCCGAGGCCATGCCGATCGCCTGGGCGATCGCCGGCGTGCCGGCCTCGAAGCGGGCGGGGGGATCGGCGTAAGTCGTGCCTTCCTTGGTCACCTTGCGGATCATCGAGCCGCCACCGAGGAAGGGCGGCATCGCCCGCAGCAGGTCGAGCTTGGTCCAGAGCGCGCCGATCCCGGTCGGCGCGTAGAGCTTGTGTCCGGTCAGCGCGTAGAAGTCGACGCCGAGCTCGGCGACGTCGATCGCCATCTTCGGCGCTCCCTGGGCGCCGTCGGCGAGGACCAGGGCACCGGCCTCGTGTGCGAGGCGCGAGATCTCCGCCAGGGGCGCCTCGGTCCCGAGCACGTTCGAGACGTGGGTGACGGCGACGAGCTTCGGCCCGCGCTCGAGCAGCGCCGCGTAGGCGTCCATGTCGAGCAGGCCATCGTCGCCGACCGGGACCCAGTCGATCTCCGCCCCGACCCGCTCGGCCAGCTGCTGCCAGGGGACGATGTTGGAGTGGTGCTCCATCTCAGTGAGCACGATCCGGTCGCCGGCGCCGACGTTGGCGTCGCCCCAGGCCCGCGCCACCAGGTTGATCGCCTCGGTCGCGTTGCGGACGAAGATGACCTCGCGCCGGTCGGCGGCGCCGAGGTGGTCGGCAACCGTCGCCCGCGCCCCCTCATACGCCGCGGTCGCCTCGGCCGAGAGCGTGTGCGAGCCGCGGTGGACGTTGGAGTGGCTGGTCCGCTCGTAGCGGTCCACCGCCTGGATCGAGGCCAGCACCCGCTGGGCGCTGGCGCCGCTGTCGAGGTAGGCGACCGGCTTGCCGTGCACCTCCCGCTCGAGCGCGGGAAACGCCGCCCGCACCTTCTCGAGCGGGAAGGTCGTCACGGTCATGCGCTTGCCGCAACCTCCTCGCGGATCCAGCCGTAGCCCTTCTCCTCGAGCACGCCGACCAGCTCCGGGCCGCCTTCCTTGACGATCCGGCCCTCGAACATGACGTGGACGAAGTCGGGCTTGACCATGTGCAGGATGCGCTGGTAGTGGGTGATGATCAGCACGCCCATGTCGGGACCGGCGAACTGGTTGACGCCCTCGGCGACCGTGCGCAGGGCGTCGATGTCGAGTCCCGAGTCGGTCTCGTCGAGGACCGCGATCTCCGGCCGCAGCAGGGCCAACTGCAGCAGCTCCATCCGCTTCTTCTCGCCGCCGGAGAAACCGTCGTTGAGGTAGCGGCTGGAGAAGTCTTTGGGGATGTTGGCCAACGCCATCGCCTCTTGGGCGGTCTTGGCGAAGTCTTTGATCTTGATCTGCTCTTCGCCTCGCGCTTCGCGGTGGGCGTTGATCACCATCCGCAGGTACTTGCTGACCGAGACGCCGGGGATCGAGACCGGGTACTGGAAGGCCATGAAGAGGCCGGCGCGCGAGCGCTCGTCGGGATCGGCCTCGGTGATGTCCTCGCCCTTGAAGCTGATCGTGCCCTCGGTGACCTCGAGCGCGGGGTGCCCCATGATCACGTTGGCCAGGGTCGACTTGCCGGAGCCGTTCGGCCCCATCAGCGCGTGGACCTTGCCCTTCTCCACGTCGAGATCGAGGCCGCGGAGGATCTCCTTGTCCTCGACGCTCACGTGCAGGTTGCGTATCTCCAGCTCAGCCAATTTCACTCCTGTTTCTGTATTTGGAAGGTCTTGCTCAGGCGGCCGTGCCGACCGGTGCCTGGGTCTCGGCGCTGGCGTTGCCAAAGGCAACCAGCTCGGCCAGCGTGGTGCCCGAGAGGGCTTTGGTCACGCCGCCCTGCACGCGCATCCACAGCAGCTTGGTCGAACAGGCGTGGTCGCCGTCGTCCTCATGCGAGCAGAGCACTTTGCCGTCGGGCGTGTCGTGGAAGCACTCCATCGGCGCGATCTGCCCTTCGAGCGCCTCGACCACGGCGTCCATCGTGATCTCCTCCGCCGGTTTGGCCAGGCGGTAGCCGCCGTGCGCGCCCCGGGTCGAGGTGACCAGGCCGGCCTTGCGCAGCTTCGCGACCAGATGCTCGAGGTAGGAGAGCGGCAGGCGCTCCGCCTCGGCGACAGCGCTCAGCGAGATCGGCGAGGTACTGGGCTGGCGGCCCAGCTCAACCATCAGGCGTACTCCGTACTCGGCTTTGGTCGAGAACAGCACGGAATAAATCCTACTGAAGCGGTCGGTTATGCGGATTCCGTCGCCGCGTCCTTGCCCAGCTCCACGTGGGCGCGACTGTCGCTGCCGCGGATCAGGACCAAGGTGAGGACAAAGCCGAGCGCCGCGATCACGGCGCCGCCGAGGAAGGCGGCCTGGAAGCCCTCGGTCAGTCCGTTGTCGAGCGACGAGCCGCCGCTTGAGAGCACGTCGTCGGTGCGCGAGATCGCCACCGCAGAGAGCACGGCGAGGCCAAGCGCACCGCCGATCTGCTGCGAGGTATTGATCAAGCCACTGGCCAGTCCCGCCTCGTTCTCCTCGACCCCGGAGACGGCGGCGATCGTCGTCGTCACGAAGGCGAAGCCGAGCCCGGCCGCGGCGAAGAGCGAGGGGCCGAGGATGTCGGCGGTGAAGCTGCCACCGACCGAGACGCGGCTGAACCAGGCCAGGCCGATGACGATGAAGAGCAGGCCGGCGGCGAGCACCGGCTTGTAGCCGAGTTTGGTGACGAGCTGGGAGGCGATCCCGGCCGAGGCCATGATCACCAGCGCTAGCGGCAGGTAGGAGAGGCCGGCGTGGATCGCGCTGTAGCCGAGCACCTGCTGCATATATAGGGAGATGAAGAAGAACATCGAGAAGAGCGAGGCGCCGACCAGCAGTCCGACCACGTTGGCCCCGGTCAGGGTGCGGATGCGGAAGATCGAGAACGGCACCAGCGGCTTGGGCGTGCGCAGCTCGATCGCGACAAAGGCGGCCATCAGGGCCACTGCGAGCAGGATCAGGCCGATCGTCTGCGTCGATCCCCAGCCGACGTCGTTGGCATCGACCAGCGCGTAGACCAGGATCGAGAGCGCCGCGGTGACTGTGACCGCGCCGGCGACGTCGAAGACGCGCTTCTCGCCCTCCATGCGACTCTCGGCGATCAGCCGCGGCGAGAGCGCGAAGGCGACGAGGCTGACCGGCACGTTGACCCAGAGCACCCACTCCCAGCCGAGGCCGTCGGTGAGGATGCCGCCGAGCAGGACGCCGGCGGCGCCACCCGAGCCGGCGACGGCGCCCCAGACCCCAAGCGCCTTGTTGCGCTCCGCGCCGTCGCTGAAGGTGGTGGTGACGATCGAGAGCGCGGCGGGGGAGATGATCGCGGCGCCGAGGCCCTGGGCGGCGCGGGCGGCGATCAGCTGCCCCTCGGTGGCGGCGAAGCCGGCGGCAAGGGAGGCGACCGCGACCAGCATCAGTCCGGCCATGAAGACCTTGCGCCGTCCCACCAGGTCGGCGGTGCGGCCACCGAGCAGGAGGAAGCCGCCGAAGGTGAGCACGTAGGCGTTGACCACCCAGGGCAGGTTCTCCTGCGAGAAGTCGAGCGCTTTGCCGATCGAGGGCAGCGCCACGTTGACGATCGATGCGTCGAGAACGACGACGAACTGCGCCGAGCAGAGCAGGATCAGGGCAAGCCAGCGCTTCTCCCTGAATTCGTTCACGGCTCGATCAGCCCGCGGCGGATTGCGTAGCGAACCAGCTCGACCCGATCGCGCATGCCGAGCTTGCGCATCGCGTTGGCACGGTGGTTCTCCACCGTCTTCTCGGAGAGGTGGAGGACCTCGGCGATCTGCTTTGTCGTGTGCGCCTCGGCGACCAGCTTGACCACTTCCTCCTCGCGTGGCGTCAGCTCCTCTTCACCGCTTGATCCCCGCTCGAGCACGTCCTTAATCAGGGTGCGCTGTGCCTCGGGGGTGAGGAACGGCTCGCCGCGCTCGACCGCGCGGATCGCCGCCAGCAGGTCGGTGTCCGCCTGGGCCTTGAGCACGTAACCCGAGGCGCCCGCCTTGAGCGCCTCGAAGAGGTAGCGCTCGTCGTCGTGCATGGAGAGGATCAGTACCGAGACCTCGGGCGCCTGCCGCTTGATCTCCCGCGTTGCCTGCAACCCGGTCAGCTTCGGCATCTTCACGTCGAGGATCGCCAGGTCGGGCCGCTCGCGCACCGCCAGGTCCCGCGCCTCGGCCCCGTCCGCGGCCTCGGCGACCACCTCGAGGTCTGGCTGGCGCTCGAGCAGCAGCCGTATCCCCGAGCGCACGATCCCATGGTCGTCAGCGATCAGCACGCGCAGCATGCGCTCAGTCTGACAATCGGGGTGGTGCGGGAAGCGCGCGGTCGGCCCCGGGGGATTCGGGAGCTTGGCGACTTATGGGTGAAATGGACCGAAAAGTCGCCAAGCCCGGTGTTTTGCTCGCGAGGGTCGCGGAGCGGCAGCACGGGGTGGTCTCGATCGGACAGTTGCGTAGCTGCGGGATCAGCAGTGATGCGGTCAAGGCGAGGGTCGCCCTGGGTCAGCTCCACCGCATGCACCGGGGTGTCTACGCGTTGGGGCATCGGGCGTTGTCGCTCGAGGGCCGCTTGATGGCAGCCGTTCTCGCTCTTGGCGGCGGACCGCGCAGCGGTGGCTCGGTGCTCGAGCACTGGGGAGCGGCTGTGAGTCATCGCAGCGCGCTCTCGCTATGGGGCCTACTTCCGGATAACCGAGCTTCGTGCGATGTCATCGTCGGTGGTACAGGAGGCAGGGCACGGCGAGCTGGGATCCACGTCCACCGCTCACTCACTCTCATGTCCCGAGACGTGACGCTTCATCGCGGGATCCCGATTACTACCCCGACGCGGACGATCGCGGATCTACGAGAAGCGAACTTGGCTCGACGCAGCGGCGCGATCTCTGGCCACGAACTGCGCAAGGCAATCCGCCAGGCGAATGTGATCGGTCTTCCGGTCGGTCCCAAGGACGCCAAGGTTCGAACCCGCAGTGACCTGGAGGCAGACTTCCTGCGGCTTTGCCGCCGTCACCGGCTGCCGCCACCCGAGGTCAACGTTCGCATCGGCCCTTACCTGGTCGACTTCCTGTGGAGAGAGCGGCGGCTCGTGGTCGAAACCGACAGCTACCTCTATCACCGTGGCGAAGTGGCGTTCCAGGACGATCACGCTCGTGACCTGGAGTTGATGGGTCGTGGCTTCGAGGTGCTGCGACTCTCCGAACTACAGCTCGATGAGGAGCCTGCTCACGTGGCGCAGGTTTTGGCCGCGAGGCTTGCGCTGGCCGCTAACGCGGTCAAACGAGGCTAAGTGGCGTGGGGTTGAGTCGGCTCGCGCGGCATGGCTGGAACCGTGAGGTGGACGGCGGTGCCGTGGCTTGGCCGCGACTCAATCGTCAGTTCGCCCCCGATCAGCAGGGCGCGCTCGCGCATGCCGGCGATGCCGAGGCCGCCCTCGGACTCGTCGAAGGCGAAGCCACGGCCGTCGTCGGTCACATCGAGGGAGACGCCGCCGTCCTCGCGGCGGCGAAGCGCCACCGATATGCGGCTGGCCTCGCTGTGGCGCGCGGCGTTGGAGAGCGCCTCCTGCGCGACTCGATAGACGACCAGCTGCGCATCACCACCGAGGTCGGCTAGTTGGCCCTCGGCTTTGAACTCAGCCTCGATCTCACCGCGGCCGATCTGCTCCACCTGGCCGGCGATCGCCGCCGCCAGACCGAGGTCATCGAGCGCGGTGGGGCGGAGCTGGCGGGCCAGCGAGAGCAACTCGCGCATCGCTTGGTTGGCCAGCGCCTTGGTCTCGTCAAGCTCTGCCTCCAGCTCGGGGGGTGCGGCCGCGCGCGCTGCCTCGAGTCGCAGCAGCAGGCCGGTCAGCGACTGGTTGACCTCGTCGTGCAGGTCGCGTGCCACCCGCGCGCGCTCCTCCTCCTGGGCCGCCAGCGCCGCGCTTCCCGCGCGCCGCCGCTCGGCTTCCAGACGCTCCATCATCCGCAGGAAGGCGAGCTCGATCCGCGCCACCTCTTCGGTCTCGCCAACGCCGTCGATGGAACGGGGGAGGACCGGGCCCGGCCGGCTCAGGTCGACCTTCTCCATTTCCTCGATCAGCCGCTCCAGGGGGGCGAGGCGGCGGCGAGTCATCACCAGGTTGACGGTGAGGCCAATTGCCGCCGCCGCGAGCAGGGCGATCACCGCGGTTGTCATCTCGGCTCCATCGATCGGATTGGCCAAGCCTAGGTGGTCGGGGGGCCGGTTATGGGGGGTGGCACCTATGGCCAGCGTCGCCCGGCGCGGCCATACTTTGCGTGACCACTCAACCGAGGAGCTGACGCATGTCCACCACCAAGCAATCCACCTGGGGCGCCACCCTGCGCACGACGATCCTGCTGGCTTCCCTCTCCGGGCTGCTGGTCGTCATTGGCGCGCTTATCGGCGGCCCGAGCACCGCCGCGATCTTCCTCGGCATCGCCCTGCTGATCAACCTGGGCTCCTACTTCTTCAGCGACAAGCTGGCGCTGAAGATGAGCCGCGCGCAGCCGATCGAGGAGTCCGAGGCGCCGCGGCTCTACCAGATCATGCGCGAACTGACGACGCGCGCGGACCTGCCGATGCCGCGCCTCTACATGATCCCCCAGGACCAGCCAAACGCTTTCGCCACCGGCCGCAACCCGCAGCACGCCGCGGTTGCCGTCACCCGCGGGATCACCAAACTGCTCTCCGAGGACGAGCTGCGCGGCGTGCTCGCGCACGAGCTCGCGCACGTCAAGCACCGCGACATCCTGATCCAGTCGGTCGCCTCGGCGATCGGCGCGGCGATCACCTACCTCGCCTACATGTTCATGTGGTTCGGCAATGACGACGAGTCGCCACTCAGCCTCGTCGCCTCGCTGGCGATGGTCCTGCTGGCGCCGATTGCGGCGAGCATCATCCAGCTCTCGATCTCGCGCCAGCGCGAGTACGCAGCCGACGCCGGCGGTGCCGAAATCTGCGGCAACCCCGAGTCGCTGGCCAGCGCCCTGCTGCGCCTCGAGCAAGGAGCGGCGGCGATGCCGATGCAGGTCAACCAGGCGGCCGAGCCGCTCTACATCGTCAAGCCCTTCTCCAGCAAGGGCATGGCCGGCCTCTTCTCGACCCACCCCCCGATCGAGGAGCGGGTCAAAAGGCTGCGCCAGATGCGCCCCAGCTTCAGCTGAGGTCTCCTTCGGGAACGTTGGGAAAGGCCCGCGAGAGCGGGCCTTTTCTATGGATACGGCGGCGTCCTATTGACCCAGGCCCTATTTAAGAACTAGACTGTACGCGTAACGGATAGTCCGTATCGCGAACCATGGCCAAGGCCAGCGCCCGCTCCAAATCCGACCCGCCCCGCCGCCTCCCGCGCGGCCGCCACGCGCTTGCGCCCGATGAGGTGCTGCGTGACCAGCGCGAGCGCCTGTTGGCTGCCGTGCCGGCTGTCGCGGCGCAGCACGGGTATGAAGCGATGTCGGTCGCCGACATCGTCAAGGCGGCAGCCGTCTCCCGCAACGCTTTCTACAAGAACTTCCGCGACAAGCAGGAGTGCGTTGCCACTGCCCACGAGCTCGGCCACGAGCGCCTCTTCGACCTGCTCTCCGCCTCTTGCTACGAGGGCGCGACGATCGAGCAGCGGGTGGGGAGCTCGCTCGAAGCCGCGCTCGAGGTGCTTGCCGCCGAACCGGCCCTGGCCCGTCTGCTCTTCGTCGAGGCGCCGTCGGCGGGGAACGAGATTGCGCTCCGCTACCACGAGTGGCTGCAGCGCTACGGCACCCTTCTGCGCTCCGCCGCCCCGAATCTGCCGGCAAAGTCTCTACCTGTACCCGAGGTTGAGCAAGTGATCGTGGGCGGCATCGCTTCCCGGGTCGCCAGCGAGGCGCTGAGGGGAAGGGGGGAGAAGCTGCAAGAGCTCGCTACCCCCTTCCTCGAGTACGTCCTCACCTTCTACCGCCTCGGTGAGCCCGGTCCCAAGGAGGGCCAGGTTCTCCCGTTCGAGCCCGAGCAGAGCCAGGCGGTCGAGGCTTCCGAAGCACGCCGCAAGCAAGCCGGCGCCTAGCTCGACGAGAAGGCGTCGATTTCCTTCAGGCCTGAAAAGCCTGCAAATAAGCATCTTTCCCATTAATACCGTGTGCGTATCTTGACAAGAGCGGACTATCGTGTTTATATCCCGTCCGTCTTCTCATAGGTACGAAGACGGTATGGCTAACGCCTAGCAGCACCACAGGGACATAACCGAGCCTCGAGGAAGCCGCTAAGGGAAGCGGTGGGCAGAGGGGCTCACGGGACAAGGAGAGAGATCTAGATGTTCTCGACGCTACGCACGCGCTTTGGCATCCCCGGAGTCATCTCGGTGATGGCCCTGGTCTTTGCAATGTTCGGCGGCGCTTACGCCGCCTCCAATTCTTCAGACGGCGGTGGCAAGGCCACCGCCAGCGCCAAGGCCAAGCAAGGTCCACGCGGCAAGACCGGCAAGACCGGTCCCGCGGGTCCCGCGGGACCAAGCGGCCCCGCGGGACCCGCGGGCGCCAAGGGTGATACCGGCGCAAATGGCGCCAACGGCAGCCCGGGGCCCGCAGGCGCAAGCGTTACCAGCGAAGAATTCACCGGCAGCAAAGAAGGCCACTGCACCGATGGCGGCTCCAAGTTCACTGCCGGCGCGACGAAAACCTACGCTTGCAACGGTGTCGAAGGCGAACCCGGAGACCTCTGGGCCGTTGGCGGCACGCTTCCTCCTGGCGCAACCGAGACCGGAGCCTGGGTGATTGGTGAGTTGACCGCGGGCTCTACGCCTCCCAATACCAGTCGTGTCGACATCCCGATCTCCTTCCCCATACCGCTGGCTGATGGACTGGGTGCAAGCCAAGTCCACTACATCAACGAAACAGGCATGGAAGTCACATCGCTAGTCGGAGGCCCCCAAGAAAAAGCTGATCATCCAGCTTGTCCTGGTACCGCGGCAGAACCAACAGCGGCCCCCGGCAACCTGTGCGTCTATGCGGGATTCGCCAACCAGATTAACCCTGCTCAATCAGCAAACGACGAAATCCTCAGACCAAGTTCCTATCCCCCACTTCCTGGCACAGCAACGGCAGGGGCCACAGTGAGGTTCAAGATCATTGAAGTAGAAGGCGAAACCATCATGGGCACCTGGGCGGTTACGGCCGAAGAATAACTCGCGTAGGCGCAGGGGGTCCGCAGTACTCGTAAGGACCCCCGTCCATACCGACACGTTGACGTGCGAGCCCGACCGAGAACCAAGAAAGAAGTGACACATATGAAAAAGATGCTGCCTGGATACTCTGAACCCCAGTCAGTCGTTCAGCGGGGTCTTTATGTGCTCTCCTTCGTGCTCGTCTTGGTCCTCTCGGTCTGGCCCCCGTCAACGGCGAGCGCGGCGCCGCCAGAATTCTTCACGCGGATTGGCAGTGGCGGTTCAGCGGCGGGGGAGGTCGACGCTCCTAATGGCATAGCCACGAATGCAACGACCGGGCATATCTATATTGCGGACGGTGGCTTCGGTGGCTCTGACGGCAATAGCCGGATCGACGAGTTCACTGCTTGGGGAGACTTTGTCCAGGCCTGGGGCTGGGGCGTCCTGAACGGGGCCAATGAACTCCAGGTTTGCACCGATGCGACCGGATGCTTGAAGGGGCTGCCAGGGGCCGGCGTCGGCCAGCTCGATACGCCGAATGGCATAGGAGTCGACTCAAACGGGAATGTGTACGTCTTCGAAGTGGCAAACGCCCGGGTTCAGAAGTTCACCTCAACCGGGCAGTTCTCGCTTATGTTCGGCGGCGAAGTAAACAAGAGCACGGGTGAATCCGTCTGCACGGCCGCTCAGGTCCAGGGAGGAGATACATGCGGCATCGGCGTAAAAGGCTCTGGACCGAGTGCATTTGACCTTCCACTAGAAGGCAGCACTCGAGGGAGCCTGCTCGCCATCGGTCCGGCTGGAACCGTTTTCGTAGGGGACAAAAACCGCATCCAGGCATTTGAGCCGTCTGGAGTATTTAAAGCACAATTTTCCACCCCTGAAGCCGGTCCCCCCGGGGCACTGGCAGCCGATCCCACCTCCGGCGATCTCTATTTCAGCTTCGCCAGGATGACGGTGTCGGGAACCGAAGAAGCCATACAGCCAGACGTGTACAGGCTCGATTCAACGACGGGCGACGTACTTGACATTCTCGAAGGGCAGCGGCGACCCACTGCGTTGGCTGTCGACTCTCAGTCCAACGTTTACGTCTACGACCAATCGGCACCGCTGAAGATTCTTCAGTACGGTCCCGACGGAGCCTTGCTCGGTGCGTTTGCCAAAGGAGATGTAGCGGAATCGTTCGGTCTGGCTACCAACGTTGTAAACAATGCCGGCGAAATCGATGTGTACCTGGCTGAGACGCAATACAGCAACGATCGCGCTTACCACATCAATGTGTACGGTCCGCCGCCGCTGAAGTGGGCACCGTCGGCAGTTCCTCCGGAGATCGCGAGTCAGTTCGCAACCTCGGTCGGCACCGACACAGCGATAGTCAAGGCCGAAATCAATCCCTACTACTGGACCGATGCCACCTATCGCGTTCAGTACGGACTCGAGCCTTGCGCGAACGGGGGATGCACCGAGATCCCCTCGGCCGCGCCGATCGACCTGACCTCGAAAGCGAGCAACAGCCCAGTGGCGACCCGCGGGCTGTTGCTCGAGGGTCTGCAGGCCGAGACCGAATACCACTATCGCTTCGTCGCGCAGAGCGGCGGCGGCGGTCCGGTCTTCGGCCCCGACCGGACCTTCGTCACCTTCGCCGCACCTTCCCCGAACGAGGAAAACTGCCCCAACCAGGCCTTCCGCAGCGGCGACTCGAGCCGGCTGCCCGACTGCCGCGCCTACGAGATGGTCTCGCCGCTTGACAAAAACAACGGCGACATCAGGGCCCTGAATCAGGTCACCGGCTACACGACGGCGGTCGACCAGGGCGCGGCGGACGGAAGCGCCCTGACCTACACCTCCTACCGTGGCTTCGGCGACGTCAAAGGGGGCCCCTTCGCCAGCCAGTACGTGGCCCGGCGCGGGCCCGACGGCTGGGCGAACCTCAATCTCTCGCCACCGCGCGGGCACAGCTTCTTCGAGACCAGGCTCTCGATAGAGAGCCAATTCAGGGCTTTCTCGGCCGACCTTCAAAACGCTTGGTTTATGCAGGACGGCGAACCGATCCTCGATCCCTGCGCGCCGGAGGGCTTTGCCGGTCTCTACCGCTCGAGCTCGGGCGATGCTTTCTACCACGCGCTCTCTTGCGCGACGCCTGCCTTTCAAACGGCCTACAAAGATGCGGCGCAGCCCTTCTATCCGGAACTGCAGGGGTTCTCGGCCGACGGCAGCGTGGCGGTGTTCCGCGCGAACGATGCGCTGACACCGGATGCCTCGGGGGAGCTCTCCGGAGTGGGACTGCCGATATACCAGCTCTACGTCGCCTACGGCGACGGCGAGCTGCGCTCGGTCAACGTTCTCCCCAACGGCCAGGTCCCCGACGAAGACGCCTCGGCGGGTACCGCCAACGAGGAAGCCACCAGCCGCTTCCAAAACGTCGAGAACGCCGTCTCCAGCGACGGCTCGCGGGTCTTCTGGACCGCTTCGCCAACCAAAGGCAGCGAAGGCCAGGGCCCGGGCAAGATCTACCTACGCCTGAACGCCACCCAGCCGCAAAGCGCCCTCGACGGATCGGGCAAATGCAGCGAACCGCAGTTGGCCTGCACGATCTCGGTCTCCCAGGCGGTCTCCTCCAAACCGGCCCGCTTCCATACCGCTGACCCGGAAGGGACGAGGGCCGTGTTCAGCATCAACGAATCCCCCTCGGGAGCGAGCGACCTCTACGAATTCAGCGTCCCCAAACGCAAAGCGACTCTTATCGCCCACAAAGTGCAGGGCAGGATCCTGGGAGCGAGCGAGGACGCCTCCCGCGTCTACTTCGCCTCCGAGGAAGTTCTGACCAGCGGCGCCAACGCCCAGGGGCAGTCGCCCAGCGCCGGCGAGGCGAACGTCTACCTCTACGACGCCAACGAGGAAGGCGATGAGCGCTACCGCTTCGTCGTCACCCTCTCCGCAGCGGATGCGGTCGTCGCCGATGGCACGCCGTCCAATCTGGCGCGGTGGCCGATCTACCACATCCCGCGGGTGGCGCCCAACGGCGAACAGCTGCTCTTCACCTCGACCGCTTCGCTGACGGGCTACGACAACCACGACGTGCGCAGCGGCGAGGCCAATATGGAGGTCTTCCTCTACGACGCGACAGGAGACGGCGGCCAGGGGCTGCTGCGCTGCGTTTCGTGCAATCCGAGCGGCGCGCGTCCGGTCGGCAGGAGAATCCGGGTTCTGGCCGGCAGCGGCCAGGAAGTGCCGGCAGCGGCCACGATTCCCCTGCCCCAGACCCAGCTCTACACCCCGCGCGCTATCTCCGACGACGGCCGCCGGGTCTTCTTCAACTCCTACGACGCCCTGGTCCTCTCCGACACCAACGGCAAGGAGGACGTCTATCAGTGGGAGGCCGCAGGTAAGGGAAGTTGCTCGGAATCCGCCCCCGCTTACAGCCCGCCCAACGGCGGCTGCCTGTCGCTGATCTCCTCGGGGGAAAGCCCGGTCGACTCCGAATTCCTCGACGCCAGCGCCTCGGGCGAGGATGTCTTCTTCACCACCGAGCAGGGCCTCGTGCCCCAGGACTACGGTCTGGTCGACGCCTACGACGCCAGGGCCGGGGGCGGCCTGCCGCCGCCGCCGGGCCTACCCGCCGCCTGCGAAGGCGAAGCCTGTCAGGGGCCTTACCGGCCCCCCAACGATCCGACGCCGGCCTCCTCGGCCTTCGAAGGCTCGGGCAACGTCCGGGAGGGCGCTCCGAGCCCCCGCTGCACCAAAGGCAAGGCCCGCCGTAACGGGCGCTGCGTGCCCGCCAAGCGAAAGCACAAAAAGCAAGCCCACCGCAACCGGAGGACTGGACGATGAGGCGCCTTCTAGCAGCAGTCATTCTCAGCGTGGCGGGCATGCTCTGCCTGCCGCTGGCGGCTCAGGCCGAGTTCGGCTTTCACGACTTCGATGTCACCTTCACCAACGAGGACGGATCGCCCGCGATCCAGGCGGGATCGCATCCCTTCGCGATGACCACGAGCTTCAAGCTCAACACTCATGTCGACCCCCACTTCGGCATCGTCCCCGACGGGGAAATGAGGACGCTGAGGTTCGAGCAGATTCCCGGTCTGGTCGGCGAGCCGACCGCAACCCCGCGTTGCTCGACCGCAGAGTTCCTCTCTCACGAACTAGGTGGGGACTTCTGCGACGACAACACGGCGGTGGGCCGGATCTCGGTAGTTCACACCAAAGCGAACAACGCTCCTGAGAACGCGGCGGTCTTCAACCTCGTCCCGCCCCCTCATGTCGCGGCGAAACTCGGCTTCTATGCGTTCAACATCCCGATTCTGATCGAGATCCTGGTCAGCGAAGAGGAGCCCCACGAGATCGACGCGATGGTGGTCAACACCCCCCAGCCGGTGCCCGTCTACAGCGTCGACTTCACGCTCTGGGGCAATCCCTCCGATCCGGCCCACGACTTCCAGCGAGGCGACTGTCAAGGGTGTCCTTTCGACGGGTCCCCCAAACCCTTCCTGACGCTGCCCCGCGCTTGCGAGGGCCCGCTGGTCTCGAGCTACGAAGCGATCTCATGGCAGGAAGAAGCGGTCGATTCGGGGAGCTCTCTGAGCCACGACGACGCCGTCCCGCCCAATCCACAGGGCCTGACAGGCTGCGACAAACTCGGCTTCAAGCCGACGATCTCGGCCCAACCGACCACCAGGGCTGCCCAAAGCCCCACCGGCCTGGACTTCTCCCTCGACGTCGCCGACGAAGGCCTGACCAACCCTACGGGCTTGGCAAACTCCGACATCCGCAAGACCGTAGTCACCCTGCCCGAGGGCTTCTCGATCAACCCCTCCATCGCCGAAGGCCTCGAGGTCTGCTCGCAAGCGGACCTGGCAAGGGAGACCGCCTTCTCCGAAGCCGGCGCGGGCTGCCCCAACGCGTCGAAGATCGGCACGGTCGAAGTCGAAACGCCCTTGCTGGAGGAAAACGTAAACGGCTCGCTGTTCATTGCCAAGCCCTACGACAACCCCTTTGACTCCCTGACCGCCATGTACATAGTGATCAAGAACGCAAACTTGGGGATAAAGGCGGTTCAGGCGCTGAACGTGATTCCGGACCCGGTTACCGGGAGGCTGACCACGGTCGCAGAAGACATGCCGCAATTGCCCTTCTCCCACTTCAGGCTGCACTTCCGCGAGGGCACCCGCAGCCCCTTGGCTTCTCCATCCAAATGCGGCACCTACAACGCCGAGGCCACCCTCTACCCCTATGCCGGCGGCGCGCCGGTTACCACGACATCGGCCTTCCAGATCATCAGCGGCTCTGAAAGTGGTCCCTGCCCTTCGGGCGGGTTGCCGTCCTTCAAGCCGGGCCTGATCGCCGGTTCGCTCAACAACGCCGCCGGCAAATTCAGCCCCTTCAACGTCAGGTTGTTCAGGAACGACTCCGAACAGGAGATCACCCACTTCTCGATCAAGCTGCCGCCGGGGATCACCGGCAAGCTGGCCGGAGTCCCTTACTGCTCCGATGCAGCGATCGCCGCAGCGAAAGCACGCACCGGCCCCCATGGCGGACAGGAAGAGCTCGATAACCCTTCATGTCCTGCTGCCTCCCAGGTCGGGCGCTCCTTGGCGGGAGCAGGGGTAGGCCCCTCGCTGGCCTATGCCCCCGGCAAGATTTACCTCGCCGGCCCCTACAACGGCTCCAACCTCTCGATCGCGGCGATCACCGCCGCTCGTGTCGGTCCCTTCGACCTCGGCACAGTCGTGGTGCGCCAAGCGCTCCGGATCAACCCCGAGACCGCCGAAGTCTTCATCGACGCCACCGGCTCGGACCCGATCCCCCACATCATCCATGGCATCCCGGTCCACCTGCGCGACATCAGGGCCTACGTCGATAGGCCGAACTTCGTCTTGAACCCGACCGACTGCACCCGGACCTCTACCGCCTCGACGCTTCTGGGTTCAGGGCTTGACTTCGGCTCTGAAGCAGACGACCGCCCGATCACGGTCTCCACTCCCTTTCAGGCAGCTGACTGCGCCGCGCTGCCCTTCAAGCCAAAACTCAACTTGAAGCTGATCGGCAAGACCAATCGCGGCGCCCATCCCGCCTTCCGGGCGACCCTGAAGATGAACGGGATTGGCGAAGCTGGGATCGCCCGCGCTCAGGTCACCCTGCCCAAGTCGGAGTTCATCGAGAACGCCCACTTCAACACGATCTGCACCAGGGCGCAGTTCAAAGCCGGTGCCGGCAACGGTGCCCAGTGCCCGGCGGGCTCGGTCTACGGCAAGGCAAAAGCAGTGACCCCGATCTTGGGAGAACCGCTCACCGGCCCGGTCTTTCTGCGCTCCTCCGAGCACCAGCTACCCGATCTCGTCGTCGCCCTGCACAACGCCCAGGTCGACTTCGACCTGGTCGGCAAGGTGGACTCGGTCAAGGGTGGCGGCATCCGCAACACCTTCGAAGCAGCGCCCGACGCCCCGGTCTCCTCCTTCGTCTTGGAGATGCAGGGTGGCAAGAAGGGCCTCTTCGTCAACTCGACCAACCTCTGCAAAGGCACCCACCGCGCCAAAGCCGACTTCACCGGGCAAAACGGCAAGACTTACAACACCCGCCCGGCGCTGAAGGTGAAGTGCGGCACCAAGGGCAAGAAGGCCAAACGACAAAAGCGGGCGGCAACGCGCCGCGCCGGCTAAGTGATGCGCAGGGGGGTGGGGGCCCTCGGCCTGACGATGCTCTTGGCGAGCGCGGTGATCGCAACCGCGGCGACGGTCCAGCAGGGAGGTCTGCGCATTACCGTCCTCTCCCAGATCAAGCCCTACAAGCTTCCCCGCGCCAAGCCGGCGCCGATCGCGGTCTTCGTCGCCGGGCACCTGCAAAGCGCCAAGGGCGGCATCCCGCCGCAGCTGCAGAAGCTGACGATCAACGTCAACCGCCACGGCCTGCTGCAGTCAAGGGGCCTGCCCGCCTGTCGCACCCCCGAAGTGCAGCCTGCCTCGACCCAACGAGCGCTCGAGCGCTGCGGCGACGCGCTGATCGGCTCCGGGCAGTTTTGGGCAAACATCGTCTTGCCCGACCAGGGCGCATACCGAACTCAGGGCCGCCTCCTGATCTTCAACGGCACTGAACGGGGCCACTCCGTGATCTTGGCCCACATCTACACCACCCACCCCTTTGCCACCTCCTTCGTCATCCCGTTCTCGATCAAACACATCTCCAAAGGGCCCTATGGAACCGAGTTGCAGGCATCGCTTCCCCAGGCCTTGGGCTCCTGGGGTTACCTGGACCGAATCAAGCTGACCTTGCGGCGCAAATATCGCTTCGGCGGCAAGCAACTCTCGTACTTCAACGCCGCCTGCCCGGCCCCCAAGGCGGCAAGGCGGGCCTCCTTTCCGCTCGCCTACGCGAGCTTTGAGTTCGCCGGGCGGCCGTCTTTGGGAGCCAGCGTGAACAAGACCTGCGGGGTGGCCGAATGAGAAGGGCCGCGGTCATCCTCGTGCTCGTGGCCCTCTTCGCCATGGCTCAGGCCGCCCAGGCGGCCTACGACCCGGTCGGCGCCGGCACCACGAAGCTCGTCTTGGACAAGCGTTTTGCCTCCTTTCTCGCCAAGGATGGCGTGGTGCTCACCGCCTCGGCCGGGGCTAAGCGCAAAGGCAATGCGATCTCCTTGCCGGTCTCAGGGGGCAACATCGATCCGACCACCGGCAAGGGGGAGATCGAGCAGGAAGGCACGATCGTCTTCGAGGGAGGGCGAAAGCGCGTCCCCCTCAGAAGCCTCACGGTCAAAACCAAGCACTCGCCCCTGATCGCCAAGGTCGGCGGCAGCCAGCTCAAGATCGCCACCTCCTCAAAGCTCTCCTCCAAACGCAAGGGCTTCGGCACCGCTTTCTCGGCCAAGGCCCTGGAGCTCAGTGCCAAGGTGGCCACCCGGCTCAACAAGAAGCTGCGCCCCCGGGTTCCTTTCACCGCGGGCCAGCCGCTTGGCTCGCTCACCAGCAACGCCCAACCGCAGCTGATCACGATTCTGGAATCGGGCCGGGCGACCCTCGCCTTTGACCCGGCTTTTCTCGCCAAGCTGGCCAGCCGCTTCGTCTCTGTCAACCCGATCTTCCCCGCCGAACGCTCCGGGGCAAGCCTCACCTTCCCGATCGTTCTCGGCGGGGCGATAGCACCAGACGGATCGGCAGGGACGCTTCGCATGGGGGGGAGCGTTGAACTGCTGCAGCTCGGTGCCGGCCAGGTTTTCTGGCAGGAATCCTGGCTCGACCTCGGGGTGCAGGGCCAGAGCGCCGAAGTCGACGTCGAGCCGACACCGGCTTTCCCCGGCAAGCTCGGACGGATCGGACTCCTCGACGCAAGCATCGCCGCGGCGGGCGTCTCCTCCGATGCCAAGGCCCGCACGATCTCGGTGGCCGGCGCCCCGTTGAGCCTGCAGGCACAGACCGCCGCGACGCTGAACGAAGCGTTCGCTGAGCGCGAGGAGGTCTTCAGGGCCGGTGAGGCTGTGGGGGCACTGTCCTTTGTGGCGCAAGGGCAGTAGGGGTTTGGGGTTCGCCTGGTCAAGATGCCGCTGACCTCCGCCGTCCAGGCCCGAACTGATCTAGTCGCCCGCCTCCAGGCGCGCCGTGGTGAGATCGAGCAGGAGGTGTTGACCCGGGTCTATGCCATCTCGGACCCTACGCAGCGTGCTGATCCCAGCTACGCCGAGGGACTGCGCGCAGCGGTCTCCGCCGCCGTCGACTATGGGCTTGCGGGCATCGAGCACGGAGAGGCGCACACTTCCTCGGTCCCCAGTGCCCTGCTTGCCCAAGCGCGCCTCGCCGCCCAGAATCGTGTCAGCCTCGACACGGTTCTGCGTCGCTATCTCGCCGGCTACACGGTGCTGGGGGACTTCCTGGTTCAGGAGGTAGCCGAGGACCGTCTCCTCGGCGACTCTGAGCTCAAGTTGTTGCTTCGTGCCCAGGCAGCCCTTCTCGATCGCCTGCTGGCGGATGTCAGCGACGAGTACACCAAGGCCACTGACCGCCAATCGACGCCAACCGCTGAAGAACGCCGCGCCGAGCGGGTCGAACGGTTGCTTGCCGGCGAGATGCTGGAGACGTCCGAGCTGAACTATGACTTCGATCCTTGGCACATTGGGATGGTTATTTCGGACCCTGAATCCAAAGCACCGATCCGTGAGCTGCCCACTCTTTTCAACCGCCGTATGCTGACGATCCACCGCGGTGAGGGTACGGTTTGGGTTTGGCTTGCCGGACGGCGCAGGATCGATCCCATCGAGCTGGTGCGCGTCCTCTCCTCAGAGTGGCCCGAGGGGACTTTCGTAGCCATTGGCGAGCCGGGAGAGGGCTTATCAGGCTGGAGGCTTACTCATCGGCAGGCCGGTGCTGCGATGCCCCTTGCCCACCGTATGGGAAAGTCCGTTGTGCGCTACGCCGACGTTGCTCTGCTCGCTTCGACGCTTCATGACGACCTGCTAACTACTTCGCTCCACTCCCTTTACCTCTCCCCGCTCTCAAATGAGCGAAATGGAGGCTTTACTCTTCGCGAAACGCTCCGCGCCTACTTTGCCGCCGAACGCAAGGTCTCCTCGGCTGCTGCGTCGCTAGGTGTCACTCGTCGCACTGTGTTCAACCGTTTACGTCTGGTTGAGGAACGGTTGAACTCCCCGCTGAGCGAGTGCGCCATTCAGATTGAGGTAGCACTGAGCTTGGAAGAGCTTGGAAATTCTATCCCGAAGCGGGAAGTGGCTTAGGCGACATTTTCCCAAAGTGGATCACCACCAACCGATTTGGGGTTGGGAAGCTCACCGCGATACCCAGTTACCCAAATCATCCGGCGGCAAGCCGCAGGAAGAAAGAAGGCACAGTGAGAAGTTTGAAATTCTTGGGCCTCGCCACACTCGCCATCGTCGCTCTATCGACGGTAGCGAGCTTGGCGTCGGCCTCTCCGGCCTACCTCAGAGCTGAAAAATACAGCACCTTCCTCACCGGAAAAGCCACAGGCGAAACCGGCAAATTGACCACCAGTTGGGGAGCCAAACTATGCACCAGTCCCACGCTCGGGTCATACATAAGCAGCCAAACAGCGACTCTCCCAACGGAAGTGGCGAGCGATTCGAGCTGTGGCATGAAAACAAATGGCTGTCAATTTACCTTTAATACCGGCACTGCTGAACAGCAGATCAGTGTCAAAGGCACGTTTGACATTTCCTGTCCCGCAGGTAAAGCAATCGAAGTAACGATCGTTGGTTCCTGCACGGCCCTAATAACGTCCCAGACCGGCTTGCCGGCAAGTTTTACCAACAACGGCAGTGGGAGCGGCCAGACGGTCATTGTCAAGGCAGAAGTCCTAACTGGACTGAAATATGAAATGACCTGTGAAAAAGGGAAAACGCACACCGACGGCATCTACAAAACCACTTGGAACCTCTCGGCTAGTACGGGGCCAATCCATATTTCAGGAGCCACTGGTGCACCTGTTCAGGGGCTTTACTTCGGGGCCGGACCCAACTTCGCCGCCGAAATCTATCCTGCCTTGATCACCGGTACGCAGGTTTCGCAGCATAAATTCAAAATGCCTGCGGCAGGCCCAATTCAGTGTAAAACGTCCAAGCTCAACACGGAGCTGTCAGCTGCAGCCAGCGAACTGGTCGCGACACCGGAATACGGTACTTGCACTCTCGCGGGGTCATATGTGGTTACTCCAACCGTAACTGGATGCTCTTTGACCTTCAAACTCCTGGGATCTTCGGGTGAAGGCAACGGCGGCATTAGCTGCTCCGCAGGAAATGAACTCACCTACCGGGTCTTGAATTTCGATGGGACCACGAGATGCACGGTCACAATTCCTAGTTACACCCCAGCCGGAGAAAACTACACGTTCAAAAACGTGGGATCGGGAAAATCCCGGCAGGTTGAAGCTATTGCAAATATGTCTGCCATCAAATACCACATCACCACAGGTTGTGGAGTGGCTGAAGGTACTTACTCAGATGGTACTTTCACCGGCAGTACGCTGTTCACGGCTTACGAATAGTCGTGCGTAGGGCTCTCGCCGGGAGCCGCATTTAGTTGCGACCCATTCGGGCGGCACCGCCGCTCGGATGGGTCGCAGTTGGTTGTCTCTGGAGCAGTCTGCAGTCATAAAAACCACGTGCGTATCTTGACAAACGCGAACTGACGTGTTTGTATAGCTCGGCATCTTCACTTGAGAACTGCGCTGGTATGAGCCCTGAGCAAGAGATCCGCGGCACGAGTCGCTCGTCACGGGCGGAGCGGCGCCGACCAGGCGCCCCGCTGCCCGAGGTGGAGAAGATCCGACCTCGCTCGCTTTCGCGGGAGCAGGTGGTAGCCAACCAGCGACGGCGCATCTTCGATGGCTTCGCCGCCGCCCTCGTCTACCACGGCTACGAGGACACGAAGGTCACCGACGTGCTCGAATTTGCTGGCGTTTCGCGGGCGACCTTCTACGAGCGCTTCGAGAGCAAGGAGGCTTGCTTCGCCGCGGCTTTCGAAGACGGGGTGGGGCGGCTTGTGGCCGCGATCGAGGCGGCGGTCGCCGAGGAGGGCGGTTGGGACGCCCCGCTCTCAGTGGGCCTGGCAGCGGCCCTCGATCTTCTCGCCGTCGAGCCGGCGACCGCCCGTTTGCTCTTTGTCGAGGCGCTCGCCGCGTCGCGGTCCGCCAGGGACGAGTACGAGCGTTCGCTGGGCCGCCTGGCGGACGCCTTGCGCGCTGTCGATGGCCAAACCTCCGATGAGACCGCGCGCCTGCTCGCCGGCGGGCTCGCCTCACACATCTCCGGCCGGCTGCTCGCCGGCGAAGCCGAGCGCCTGCCGGAGGACCACGACCTGCTTCTCGGCTACCTGCGCGCCGCCGGGCTCGCCGATGTCTCGCCTTCCCTGGTCGAGCAGCGGGTCGCACGGGCATAACGCGGTATGGCCCGAGGTGACCCGCCCTCCGGGCACTTCAACACGCGCCTTCCTCCCGGGCGGCACGGCCTACCGCGCTCATTCGTTGCCGGCAACCAACGCCTTCGCATCGTCGCCGCGACGCTGCGGGTGCTGCCGCAACATCGCTACTCCGGCACCACGATCGCCCACATAACGCGTGAGGCCAGCGTTTCGCGCAGCGCCTTCTACTCCCAGTTCGAGGGCAAGGAGGATTGCTTCCTGGCGACCTATGACGCCGCCGCATACTGGATCTGCCAGCACCTCGAGCGCACCGTCGACGCCAGCGCCGAGTGGCCGGCTCGTGTGCGCGGCGGGGTCACCGCGGTACTCCGCCTGCTCGCCGAGAACCCTGATCTCGCCCACCTCTTCGCGGTCGAGGTGACCCAAGCCGGTCCGGCGGCCCGCGAGCGCCAACAACTCGTCATGGGCAAGTTTGCCGAGGCACTGCGGGCCGGCCGCCCGCGCGAGGAGGGCCTGCCGGTCGAGCTGGAGGAGATGCTGCTCGGCGGCGTTCTCGTCACCATCGGTCGCTACGTCGACGCGGGTCGGACTGAGCACCTGCCCGAGGCAACCGTCGAGCTGGTCCAGTACCTGCTCATCCCTTACCTGGGCAGCGAGGAGACAAGCCGCATCTCTGAAGAAGCGGCGTGACGGAGGCCCACCCGTCTGAGGTCGACGCAGGCGGTGCCTGTTTCGTCTCGCATTTGTGCAATACGCGCGCCACGCGTCGCAGACAGATCATTACGGTGCAATCATGGAGGCGATGGCAAGAAGCTGGACCGATGAGAGGCTCAAAGAGCGATTCGATCGAATCGACGTGCAGCATGATCGATTCGATGCCGACGCCCGTGAGCTGCGCACCGATTTCCGCGAACTACGTACAGAAATGAACATTCGTTTCGACGCCATGGAACGCCGCTTCGACACGATGCAGCGCCTGATGATTCAGACCGCGGCGGGCACGGTGGCGACGATCCTCGCCGGCTTCTTCGGATTGTTGGCCACGCAGCTATAGGCCCTCGCTATACTTTTTGAAGTAAAGCTGATCCGGATTTAGGAGATTTGCCTGTGGCGAACGGTGCGGAGACGAAGGTGGCGGCGGTTGTCGAGGAGATCGAGCCGTTCGAGGCACAGCAGGAGATCGAGGGCGGCGATGTCGTCCTGATCGACACGCGCGAGCCTCACGAGTATCAGGAGGCCCACCTCGACGGCGGCAAGCTGGTGCCGCCCGGGCTGCTCGCCGACGAGATTGCCGCGGCGGCGCCCAACAAGTCTGCCCGCACGATCCTCTACTGCCGCAGTGGCAACCGCTCATACAAGGCGGCCGAGCAGCTGGAAGCACTGGGCTACACCGACGTCGCCTCGATGGCCGGCGGCATTCTCGCCTGGCAGGAGCAGGGGCTGCCCGTGCGCGCCGCCGAGGGGATGACCGCCGAGCAGCGCGACCGCTACTCGCGCCACACGCTGCTGCCCGAGGTCGGCGTCGATGGTCAGCTGAAGATGCTGAACGCGAAGGTGCTGCTGCTCGGCGCCGGCGGGCTCGGGGCGCCGACGGCGCTCTACCTCGCCGCCGCCGGGATCGGCACGATCGGCCTCGTCGACGACGACGTGGTCGACGCTTCCAACCTGCAGCGCCAGGTGATCCACAACACCGAACGGATCGGGATGGCGAAGACCGCGTCGGCCCGCATCTTCATCGAAGGGCTGAACCCCGACGTCAACGTCGTCGAGCACAACGGCCGGCTCGACGCGAGCAACATCCTCGACGTGATCTCCGACTACGACATCATCGTCGACGGCGCCGATAACTTCCCCACCCGCTACCTGCTGAACGATGCCTCGGTGCGGCTGCGCAAGCCGGTCGTCTCCGCCTCGATCCTCGGCTTCGACGGCCAGATCTCGACCTTCGCCCCCTATGAGGGCCCCTGCTACCGCTGCCTCTACCCGACGCCGCCGCCGGCCGAGCTGGCACCGAGCTGCTCGGCAAACGGGGTGCTCGGAGTGATGGCGGGGACGATGGGCACCCTGCAGGCCAACGAGGTGATCAAGCTGATCCTCGGCAAGGGCGAACCGCTGATCGGGCGTCTCTTGCTCTACGACGCGTTGGGGACCCGCTTCACCGAGCTGAAGGTCCGCCGCGACCCCGACTGCCCGATCTGCGGCGAGCAGGCCGAGGAGATCCCGGAGTCGGAGATGGGGAAGTTCCCCGACTACGACGCCTTCTGCGCCGGCGCCGGCGGCGATCGCCAGACTCTGGCCTCCTAGGCTAGGATCACCGCCTTCATGGCGACCATTCGCATACCTCCCGTCCTGCGTCCCCACACCGGCGGGGCGCCTGAAGTCGAGGCCGCCGGCTCCGACGTGGGGGAGGTTCTGCGCGCCCTCACCGCCGAGCACCCCGGCACCGCCGAGCAACTCTTCGGCGAGGACGGCGACCTCAACCGCTATGTCAACGTCTACCTCAACGACGAGGACGTTCGGGTCTTGGATGGCCTGGGCACAGCCGTCAAAGAGGGCGACACGGTTGTGATCCTGCCGGCGATGGCCGGCGGTTGAAAAAGCCTTCGTAATTCCCCACGGGCCGAACGCCCGACGCTATACTTTTTGAAGTAAGGGACTGGCGAGCGATGTCTGAACTTCTCAACCGACCCTGCGGGGGCCGCTTCGGCAATATCGTCGAGTCGATCGGCAACACGCCGCTGGTCGAGCTGCCGCGGCTCTCGCCCAATCCCGACGTCCGCATCTACGCCAAGCTCGAGGGCCACAATCCGACCGGCTCGGTCAAGGATCGCGTCGCCAAGTCGATGATCGAGGCGGCCGAGGCAGAGGGGTTGATCCTGCCCGGCCAGACGATCCTCGAGCCGACCTCCGGCAACACCGGCATCGCCCTGGCGATGATCTGCCGCCGCAAGGGCTACAAGCTGAAGGTGGTGATGCCCGACAACGTCACCGCGGAGCGCGCCCAGTTGCTCTCGATGTACGGGGCGGAGATCGTCTACTCCGAGGGCCCCAAGGGCTCCAACGGTGCAGTCGAGGTGGCACTGGAGATGTCCCAAGACCCCCAGTACTACATGCCCTACCAGTACGGCAACGAGGCCAATCCCAACGCCCACTACTACGGCACCGCGGTCGAGATCCTCGAAGAGCTCGACGAGGTGACCGCCTTCGTCGGCGGTCTCGGCACCGGTGGCACCCTGATGGGCAACGGCCGCCGGCTCAAGGAGGAGAACCCCGAGACGCTGATCGTTGCTGCCGAGCCGATGCAGGGCGAGCTGGTCGACGGCCTGCGCTCGCTCGACGATGGCTTCATCCCGCCGATCATCGACATCACCCTGCTCGATCGCAAGATCATGGTCTCCAACCGCGACGCGATCGTCTGGACGCGCAAATTGCTCGAGGAGGAGGGCGTCTTCGCCGGCGTCTCCTCGGGCGCGATCGCCCGCATCGCCAATCGCATCGCCGGCGAGCTCGACGGCGGCAACGTCGTCTTCCTGATTCCCGACGACGGCTGGAAGTACCTCTCCTCCGGCGTCTACACCAAGCCGATCGAGGAGATCGAAAACCTCGATTCCACGGTCTGGTGGTAGCGCGCTTCCGCTAGCCGGACCGCAACTCGCCTCGCTCGTCGTGTTTGAGCGGCCAAGAGAGTTTGGTCAATCGAACTAGAGCAGGGGGGAGATGTTCTTGATGCCGTCACGGATCGTCCGGATGTTCTTGCTGTGCAGCTGCCTTTTCGCGAGCGTGGTGAGCGCCGCCGGCGCTGCACCCGCGGACATTGATCGCACCTTTGGACAGGAAGGCGTTGCCCGGGTCCAAAGCGAGAAAGGCGTCTACGTCTCTCCGATCGACATGGCGGTGGCTCCGGGCGGGGAGATCTACGTCCTGCGCTCGGCGCAGCGCTGCTCGGTCTCACCCTGCGCGGGCGAACTGCTGGTCAGTCGCTTCACTCCGGGCGGCCTGCTCGACAGCACGTTCGGGTTCGCCGGGGTGCGCGCCGTCTTCAGCTCGGCCGACGGCTTTCACCCCAGCCGCAACGGATCGCTGGCGGTGGCTCCGGACGGTCGCGTCGTCGTCGGCTCAACCGACGAAGGCGACCTCGTCCTCACCCGGCTCAACACCGACGGAAATCCGGACACCAGCTTCGGCAAAGGCGGCGTGGCCAAGATCCACCTGAGCGCGCCGGTCGACCGCGTTCGCCTCGCGATCCAGGCGGACGGTCGCATCGTCGTCGGCGCCGAGCCCCAGTCGGGCTACGGCGGAGACGCTGTGCTGATCGCCCGCTACACCGCGGAGGGCAATCCGGACCCGAGCTTTCGCGACGGCAGCCCACTGATCACCAGCCTCGGCTCCGGCCTCGGAGGCATGGCGCTGAGCGGCACCAAGACGATCATCGCCGGGCCGCGCTGCTGCCCGATCGGCCGCGCCGTCCACCTGGCGCGCATCGACGAGACCGGCGCCTTCGACAACAGCTTCGGTCGCCAGGGGGAGAGCTTCATCGACGACGTCTCCGATCGGACCGGCGTCGGTGCCCTGATCGTGCTGCCGAAAGGCGGCATCTACGTGGTCGGCTCGGGCCGCAACGACAAGGGCGACGCCTTCGTCATGAAGCTGCGAGCGGGCGGCAGCCTCGACTCGAAATTCGGCCGTCGCGGCATCGCCTACCTGAGGCACACCTTCCTCGACGTCAGCGGTGCCAAGGTCGATCGAGCGGGCAGGCTGCTGATCGCCGGCAGCGCCCCGCTGGGAACCGATCGCGGGCCGGGCTTCGGACCCAGAAGGTTCGCCCTGCTGCGGCTGCGCTCGAGCGGCCGCCGCGATCCCACCTTTGCCGGCGGTTCGATGATTCGACTGGATTCGCTGGAGGCCAACCGCGCTGTAGCCATCGGCTTGCAGCAAGGGCGAAGCCTCGTGGCGTTGACCTCGGGCGGGCAGTGCATCCGCACCTGCGAATCGCCCACCGCACTGTTGATTCGCTTCCTCGGCGGCACCAGCGGCTCGCGCTGCCAGGGTCACCGGGCGACGATCGTCGGTACGCGCCATGGCGAGAAGCTGGTCGGCACGCCCGGTCGTGACGTGATCGCGTCGCTCGCCGGCAACGACCGGGTCTTCGGTCGTGGCGGCAACGACCTGATCTGCGGCGGCCGCGGCGATGATCGCCTCATCGGCGGCAAAGGCCGCGACGTGCTCCGCGGTGGAGCGGGTCACAACCGCCTTAACCAGTAGGGACAAGTCCCGTGCGACGGATCGTGCTGGCGGCACTTGTCGCCGCGACCCTCGCTTCATTGCTAGCCGGGCCGCCATCGGCGGCGGCCCGGCCGGCGGTGCCGCGGGACTTCATTGGCGTAGTCCCGCAGGGGACGCTCACGGCCGCCGACTTCGGCCGGATGCGGGGTGTGGTGGGGACCCTGCGGATTCCAATTGCCTGGTCGCAGGTCGAGCGGCAGCCGGGAGAGCTCGACTTCGCCGGCCTCGACGCCACCATCTCCGCGGCGGCCGGCGCTGGCGTACGCGTCTTGCCCTTTGTCTACGGCACGCCTGCTTGGTTGGCAAAGGACCCGGCCCGGCCGCCGCTCAGCTCCCGCGCGCAGAAGGGCTGGACTGGATTTCTGGCTGCCCTGGTGCGCCGCTATGGCCCCGGCGGGACGATCTGGGACGGTGCCGCGAGGGCGATGCCGATCCGCAGCTGGCAGATCTGGAACGAGCCCAACTTCCTCCTCTTCTGGCGACCGCGGCCCTCGCCCTCGGGCTACGCCCGCATGCTGCGGATCTCGGCGCGAGCGATTCGCGGCGTCGACCGCGGCGCGGAGATCGTTGCCGCCGGGCTGGCGCCGGTCGAGGGCGGCATGCTGCCCTGGACCTTTCTGCGCAAGCTCTACGCCGTGCCCGGGGTGCGCAGCAGCTTCGACGTTGCCGCCGTGCACCCGTATTCCTCCTGGCTGGGCGGCGTGGCCTACCAGGTCCGCAAGGCAAGGCAGGTGATGTCCGCCGCGGGAGACGGTCGCAAGCCGCTGCTGGTCAGCGAGCTCGGCGTGGCCTCGGCGAGCCCCCTGCCGACCGCTTTCGACTGGGGGGTCAAGGGACAGGCGAAGTTCCTGCGGCGGGCCTACCGGATGCTGCTCGGCGCTCGCGATCGCTGGCACATCGCCGGCGTCGATTGGTACGCCTGGCGAGACATGGCGGTTGCCGATCCCCACTGCGTGTTCTGCCAGGGCGCCGGCCTGTTCGACTCGGCCGGCCGTCCCAAGCCCGCTTGGCGTGCCTTCGCCCAGCTTGCCGCCGGGGCGAGAAGAGAGACCGTTCGCTAGCCTCGCCGCACGATGCGGATTGCCCAGTCCCTGATCGACGAGATGGTCGCGCACGCGCGCGAGGACTTGCCCAACGAGTGCTGCGGGATGGTCGGCGGCGCTGACGGCGAGGCCAATGTGGTGATCCCGGTGGTCAACTCGGCGGCAAGTCCGCTGCGCTTTGAGATGGACCCGCAGGGCCAGTACAACGCGCTGAAGGCGATCGAAGACGACGGCAAGGAGATGCTGGCGATCTACCACTCGCACACCAAGAGTGCTGCCTATCCGTCGCAGACCGACGTCAACCAGGCGGTCAACTGGCCCGACGCGATCTACCTGATCGTCTCGCTGCAGGATGAAAACGCGCCAGAGGTCAAAGGCTACTGGCTGAAAGACCTGACGATCGCCGATGTCGAGCTCGTCGTCGAGTAGCGGCCGCCTGGTCAAGGTCGCTTACGCCCAGACTCAGATGGAGGCCGAGATGATCCAGGGCCTGCTCGGCGAGCACGGCATTCCCAGCATGCTCAAGCGGGCCCCGGGCTTCGACAACCCCGACTTCCTCGGCGCCGGTCCCCATCAGGTTTTCGTCACCGAGGCCACCGCCGAGCAGGCGCAGGAAGTCCTCAAGAACACGCCCGGCGAGAGCTAGCCGGCGTTGGGCCGGGCGATTTCGCGCAGGTAGCCGCGCCAGGCGTCCTCGACCTCGCGGAAGCGGGCGTCGAAGGCGGCCTCGATCGTCGGCACGGCCCCGCCGGGCAGCAAGTGCAGGGCGAGCCGCTCGCAGGCCTCGGAGCCGCGTTCCATTTCCAGCAGGTCGAAGATCGTGCCGCCGAGGATCACCGCGTCGCGGCGGGAGGGGGGGAACGAGGGCCGGGCGCTCTCGCGCAGGCGGCGGATCACGGCCGGCCGGTAAAAGCCGACCTGGCGCGAGAAGTACTGGGCGCCGCCTTCGACCAGCCAGGCCCAGCGCAGGTAGCGGGCAAAGCGGCGCGGCGTCCACGACGGTGGCAGCTCGCGGTTATTGGCGGCGATGACGAGCTGGGCGTAGAGCCGCTCGGCCGTGCCGCGCAGTGCCTCGCGTGAGTCCTCACCGCCGGCACGCCGCTCCATGTGCGGGTCGTTGAGCACGTGCAGCTCGGTCGACATCGGCCAGCCGGCGAGGTAACGACGGCCCGCCGGCGCCGCCGACCAGCGCGCGGCGGGCAAAAACGGATGCGCCAGCGAGAGCCAAACCGGGTTGGTGTGGACGACTACGGTGATGTCGCCGGGGACCACCTCGAAGCGGTCCTCCAGGCGCAGCCGCAGTTCCTCCATCCGGTCCAGGGTCCGCTCGGCGAACGCAGCGTCGCCGCTGTCGTGGCGCGCGGTAAAACTCAAAGATTCTGTCTCGACCCACGGCATTGCGCGACCCTACTAGGGCTGTCTGGGCAAGCAGATCAAGGACGCAGGGAGCGAAGCGTGCTCTGCACGTGAGCGACCGAGGACGCCGATATGCGCCGCTCAGCCAGCCCTAGACCAGGGCGGGCTCTGCGGCGCCGCAAACGCCCAGGATCTCGGCGCGAGCGCGGTCGAACTCTTCGTCGGCCATCACCGGAGTGCCCTCGAAGGGCAGTTCGCGGTCGACCTCGACCCAGGAGCGGCAGCCGTGGTACTCCTCGCGGACCCGTACCGTTACCGGACGGGGGATGCGATGGACCCGCAGCAGCAGCACGTGCAGGGGGTGACGGCGCTTCCAGTTGAGCCGCTTCTCCGCGTAGTCGGGAGTCCAGACGTAATAAGGGGAGAGACCGTCGACCATGCGCGGGTCGGTAACCGTGATGTGGTCGGTGACCTCGGCCCAGGCGCGCAGTCGAACTCGCTCAGGCTGTGAGATGCCGCCGTCTTGGAGCAGCGCGCGAGCGGGCGGTTCCTCGTCGGGCCAGACGCCCTCCTCGAGCGCGCGACCGAGCTCAGGGTGATGCGACTCCCGCACCAGGTTGTTCTGCTGGTGATCGAAGGTGGGGTAGAGGAAGAAGCGTTCGTGCTCGAGCTCGAAGTGCTTGTTCTCCTCGCGAATCCCGCCCTTGCGCAGGGTCAGCAACTGCTCGCCCTCGGCGAGTGCGCGGACCGTTACGGCCCATTCCTTGAAAGCGATTGGCATTTGAAGTCGTACCTAGAAGAAGGTGGTTTGAAGCGCTGTGACTGGGAGGGGGACCCCTTTGATCCCATTCCATGGCTAAGAAGCCCGCCCGGATCGCGCATTCTAGACGAGCCCGCCCGGATTGCAAAATTTGTGATGAACGTCACGTCTATCCCTTCTCTGTAGAAGGGTCGCGGTGGCCGCCGCCACCGGGTGTTTCGATCCTGAGGACGTCTCCGGGGGCCAGGTCACCTTCGCACTTGCTCGGCAGCGGCTCGCCGTTGCGGAGGTTGCGGCCGGTGGCGCCGTCTTCGCCGCCGTCGCGGCCACGCGGTGGGTGCTGGCGGCGCTCGCTGATCAGGGAGTAGCGCATTGGGGCCAGGGCTTCGATCTCGCGCACGAGCCCGTCGCCACCGTGGTGCTGGCCGTCGCCGCCGCTGTCTCGCCGCAGCGAGAGCTCGCGCACGCGCAGGGGGAATTCGCTCTCCAGCGCCTCGACCGGGGTATTGAGGGTGTTCGACATCGCCACGTGGATCGCGCTCGGGCCATCGGCATCGGGGCAGGCGCCCTGGCCGCCGCCGAGCGTCTCGTAGTAGGTGAACTCATCGTTGGCGAGGGTCAGGTTGTTCATCGTCCCCTGGCCTTGGGCCGGCACCGAACGCGCGCCGCCGAGGGCAGCGATCACGAGATCGGCGACACGGCTGGACGTCTCGACGTTGCCGGCGGCGACGGCGGCCGGCGGGCGGGCATTGAGCAGGCAGCCCTCGGGCGCGTTGACCGTGATTGGCCGATAGGCCCCGGCCGAGGGAGGAGCATCGGGGTCGGTCAAGGCGCGGGCCGCGAAGAAGGCAGCGGACTTGGTCACCGAGAGCGGGCAGTTGAGGTTGCCGGCCACCTGCGGGTCGCTGCCGGCGAAATCGAGCACGAGCTCTTCGCCGCTGATCGTCGCCTCGACGCGTAGGCGCACCTCGCGCCCGCCTTCCCCGGCGTCGTCCTCGAGCACATCGGTGGCCGCGTAGGTGCCGTCGGGAAGGGCCGCCAGCGCCTGCCGGGTGCGCCGCTCCGCGTAGGCGAGGATCTCCTCCATCGCGGCGCGGAGGTGGGGGCGGCCGTGTCGCTCGACGAGCTCACCGAGGCGGTGAACGCCGATCCGGTTGGCGGCTTCCTGGGCGCGCAGGTCGGCGAGCCGCTGTTGGGGGAAGCGCATTTGCGCGGCGAGCTCTCGCAGGGCTTCACCGCTCGCGGGCGTTGGGGGAATCACGACCCCCTCGTCCTCGAGGCGCGTGGAATTGGCCGGCATGCTGCCCGGGGTTGGGCCGCCGACATCGGCGTGATGGGCTCGGCAGGCGGCGAAGCCGATCGGCTCAGCCTCCGCAAAGACGGGGGAGATCAGCGTGATGTCGGGCAAGTGGGTGCCGCCCCGGTAGGGGTCATTGAGGATCCAGGACTGGTCGGGGACCTGCTCGAGGTCGACTATCGCGGCGACGGCGTCCGGCATCGAGCCGAGGTGGACGGGGATGTGCTCGGCCTGCATCACCAGCTCTCCGGCGGCATCGAAGATCGCCGTCGAACAGTCATGACGCTCCTTGATATTGGCCGAGTAAGCCGAGCGGATCAGCGCCGCGCCCATCTCGTCGCAAGCGGCGCGCAGGCCGCCGATCATCACCTGCAGCGTCACCGGGTCCATGGCCGCTCCAGGTGCAACGTTTTGTGGTCGTATGGGGTGCTCAACGCGTTGCACCTGTGCTCGTGGCGTGGATCGTGCCGGAGTCGTCGACCCTGACGCTCCAGGCCGGAGGGACGACGTAGGTGCTCTCCGGAAGCTCGAAGACAATTGGGCCATCGAGCGCGAGATCAGCGCCCGGCTCACCGCGCAGGACCGGCGTCTCGACCCACTCGCCATCGAAGCGGACCTGCCGCGATCCGTGTTCGACCTCGCCGGCCGCGGCGCTGGGACGGGGACGGGACCCGGGAGTGACCATCGCCAGGCGGATATGGACAAGCACGACCTCGGCCTCGGGGTCGCGATGGCCGTAGAGCTGCTCGTGGGCGGCGGCGAAGCGCTCGGCAAGGTCGGCGGGGTCGGGACGGGTCGAGCCGCTGATGGGGAGCTCAAATGCCTGACCGGCGTAGCGCATCTCATAGATGACTTCGGGCTTTGCCTCTGTGTCGTCGCCGGCCAGGCCAGCGATCAGCTCATCGGCCGCGGCGGCGACCCGCTCCTCGGTGAAGTCCTCGCCGGAGAGCATCACCGTGCGGGCGGTGTCACGGCGACGGTCGGAGGCGCAGAGGCCGAGGGCCGAAAGCACCCCGCCGGCGCGCGGGCAGAGGATGCGGTCGATCTCGAGCTCGGCGGCGATCGCGGCGGCGTGCATCGGCCCGGCGCCGCCAAAGGGCAGCAGGGCGAAGCGGCGGGGGTCGATGCCGCGCTCGACGGTGACGACGCGCAGGGCCCGGACCATCTCCTGGTTGGCGATCCGCAGGATGCCTTCGGCGGTCTCCAGCTCGCCAAGTCCCAGCGCAGCGGCCAGTCTGCCGACGGCGGCGGCCGCGGCGCTTGCGTCCAGGGCCACGTCGCCGGCCAGCTTCGAGTCAGCGGCGAGCCGGCCGAGCAGCAGGTTGGCGTCGGTGACGGTGGGCTCGCTGCCGCCGCGGCCGTAACAGGCGGGCCCCGGCTCGGCCCCGGCTGATTGCGGGCCGACGCGGAGGGCGCCACCGCTGTCCTGCCAGCCGATCGAGCCACCACCCGCACCGACGGTGTGGACGTCGACCATCGGCAGCTGGATCACGCGGCCGGCAATCGTGCGCGAGTCGGTTCGCTTCACCTCGCCTCCCTCGACTACGCAGACGTCGCAAGAAGTGCCGCCCATGTCGAAGCCCAGGGCGTTGCCGTCACCGGAGATCTGGGCCAGGAGACCGGCCCCGACGGCGCCCCCGGCAGGGCCGGAGAGCACGCTCCAGGCGCCCGCGCGGCCTGCCTCCTCCGCGCTGGCAACACCGCCCGAGGACTGCATCACCACTGGCCGCGGCAGGCCGGCGCTGACGGCTGCCTCGCCGAGTCGTCCCAGGTAACGCCCGAGCAGCGGCGAGAGGTAAGCGTCGATCACGGTCGTCGAGCTGCGCTCGTACTCGCGGAAGCGGGGCAGGACCTCGTTCGAGGCGGAGACGTGCACGCCAGGGAGCGCGCTGCGCAGGTGCTCGGCGATGCGCTGCTCGTGGGTCGGGTCGAGGTAGGAGAAGAGCAGGCAGATGGCGACGGTTTCAGCGTCGCTGTTGCGCACGAGCTCGGCGAGGCGATCCGGCTCCGCAGCGGCCAGCGGCTCAACTACACCCTCGGGTCCTGTGCGCTCGACCGCCTCGAAGCGCAGCTCCTCGTCGACGAGCGCTGTCGGCTTCGGGGCGCAGAGCCGGTAGAGCTCGGGCCGGTCTTGACGGGCGATCTCGAGCACGTCGCCGAAGCCACGGGTTGCGATCAAAGCGGTGCGAGCCCCGCGTTCCTCCAGCAGGGCGTTCGTTCCCACCGTCATCCCGTGAGCGAAGGCGTCGACGTCGGAGGTCGTGGCGCCGGCCCGCTCGAGGACCGCCTCGACGACGGCGATCACCGCCCGCGACTGGTCATCCGGCGTGGTCGGCAGCTTGGCCGTGTGGAGTCGCTCGCCGTCGAAGAGGACGGCGTCAGTGAAGGTTCCGCCTACGTCGACACCGAGCAGCACGCCCCGAAGCTAGCTCAGCGCCAGCTTGCGCGGCGCAACTGCCCGTCGGGGCCAAGCACGAAGTGGACGCCGTCGAGCTCCGGATCGGTGGCGGGGAAGTCGCTGCGCAGGTGGCCGCCGCGCGACTCGCAGCGTGCCAGCGCCGAGGTCGCGATCAAGCGGGCGAGTGGAAATGGATCGGCTTGGAGTTGGCGCAGGCGCTCGGGGTCCCGGCGCGGGCCGGCCAGGGCCCAGACCGCGTCGCGGGTAGCTTCGCTCGGCGGCTCAAAGCGCCACTCCGATGGCTCTGGCGCTTGGCTAGTGGCGGTCTCATCGAGCGCCGCCCGCGCCGCGCGGGCACCGAAGACGAAGCACTCGCTCAGCGAGTTGGAGGCAAGGCGGTTGGCGCCGTGCAGGCCGGTGCAGGAGCACTCGCCAACCGCGTAGAGCCCGGCCAGCGATGAGCGTCCCTCGAGGTCCACGGCGATGCCGCCCATTGTGTAGTGCGCCGCCGGGGCGACCGGGATCAGTTCGGTCGCCGGTTCGAGCCCCGCCTCCCGCAGCGAGGCGAAGACGTTGGGGAAGCGCTCGGGCGCGAGCTCGCGCAGGTCGAGGCCAACCGCCTCGGTGCCGTCGGTCTCGAGCCGGTCGAGCAGCGCCGCGGTGACCGCGTCGCGCGGCGAGAGCTCGTCGGTGAAGCGACGGCCGGCGGCATCGAGCAGGGTCGCTCCCTCGCCCCGCACCGCCTCGGTGATCAGCAGCCCGTCGAAGCGGGTGCCGGGCAGGAAGAGCGCGGTCGGGTGGAACTGACAGAACTCGAGGTCGGCGAGGTCGGCGCCCGCGGCTGCAGCCATGGTTGGGCCGGCGCCGATCGCGCCCCAGGGGTTCGACGTGCGCCGCCACAGCGCTGCCGCTCCTCCTGTGGCGAGGACCGTGGCCACAGCGCCGATTCGGCCGTCCTCGGTGAGCACGCCGTGGCAGCGCTCCCCGTCGCTCCAAAGGGTCGTCATCGAGGCGCGCTCGCGTACCTCGATGCGTTGCTCGCGCGCCACCATCGCAGCGAGCTTCGAGGTGATCTCGTGCCCCGTCGCGCTGCCGCCCGAGTGGACGATGCGGCGGCGGGTGTGGCCGCCCTCGAGGCCGAGCGAGAGCTCACCGTCGGGGTCTAAGTCAAAGACGACGCCGCGTGAGCGCAGCTCTCGCACGGCCGCGGGCGCCTCGTCGACGAGGGTCCGCACGGCCGAGGGCCGGCAGAGTCCGCGGCCGGCGGCGAGCGTGTCGGTCGCGTGCTGCTCCGGCGAGTCACCCGGCTCGAGCGCTGCCGCCAGGCCGCCCTGAGCCCAATAGCTGGCGCTTTGGGAAAGGGGGGTGCGCGAAACGAGGCAGACGCGGGCGTCGTGCTCAGCGGCTTTCAGCGCCGTCCAGAGACCCGCCGCGCCGCCGCCGACGACGACGACGTCGAACTCGGCTTTGGCGGCTATCGCTGCCCGGCCTCTCGCCGGATCGCCTCGACCTGACCGCGCAGCCAGGCGGCCGCGGCCTCGCGGGCGCGGGCGCGCTCGTCGTCAATCGACCCCTCGGCGGCAGCGGCACGTTTCTCGGCGTCGGCGATGCGCTGCTCGGCGGTCTCGGCCTGGGCCTCGATCTCGGCCAAACGGCTCTCGGCCTCGGCGACGACCCGGTCCTTTGCTTCGCGCTCGCGCTTCAGCTCCTCGGCGTGGGCGGCGCGCAGTGCCTCCAGCGCCTCGGAGGCGCGAGCTCGCTCCTTCTCGAGGTCGGTCTCCAGCGCTTCGATCTCGGTTGCGACCCGCTTCTCGGCGGTGCTGGCGGCAGCCGCGGCCTCCTCGAGGCGCTTCTTCGCCATCTCGACCTGCGCGCTGAGGTCCTCGCCACTCCGCCTCTCGCTTGGCTCACCCATGGGCGCTCAATCTATTACTACGAGCTGCTGGGACGAGCGAGGACGTCGTGGTAGGCCACGATCGTCCGTTCCGCCATGCGTTTCGCGGAGAGTGAGGCGGCGCGGGTAGCGCCGGAGACGCGCCGGTCGCGGGAGTCGAGCAGCGGTCGGGCGGCGGCCGCCCAGGTGTCCAGGTCGAAGTCGGCGCAGAGTGTGCCGGCGATTCCCCTGAGCGCGTAGGGAGCGATGCCGACCGGGGTGGAGAGGACCGGCACGTCGCAGGCCAGCGCCTCGACCGCGACCATGCCGAAACCCTCGTAGTCGGAGGTGACGAGGACCGCGTTGGCGGCGTTGACCCAGAGCGGCATCTGGGCGGGGTCGATCGCGCCGCCAGTGAGGAGCTCGGCATCGCAGGCGGCGGCGAGGATCGCGGCGCGATCGTGGCGCTTCTCCGGGCGGCTCGGGTTGGCGGGAAAGAGGAGGTAGCGCCCGTCGCCGGCAAGGCCGAGCTGCCCGCGAGCCTCGTCCCGGGGAAGGGGGCGGAAACGGGAAAGGTCGGGGCCGCAGGGCAGGACCGCCGCGCCGGGAACGGGGGGGAGGCCGGGCCGGCCGTGCTCAGGGGCAAAGAGCGCGTGTGAGACGCCGGCGGCGAGGTCGGCCCGCCAGGCGAGCCGCCGCGACATCGCCCCGACCAGCCAGTGCCGCACGTCGGTGCCGTGGAAGCTGACGAGGAGCGGTCTTGCGCCGGCTCGCCTCGCCACCCAGCCGGCGAGTCCGTAGTGAGCGTGGACCAAGTCGAAGCGCTCGCGGCGCAAAAGCCTGCGCAGCCGTTGCGTTGCCGGCCTGTACTCGGAGCGGCCGGGGGGAACTCGAAGACGTCGACGTCGAGCCTCTGCTCGCGCATCGCCACTACCTGGTCGCGCACCCACCGCCCCCGCTGCGGGGCCTCGGCATCGGGCATGAAGTTGGTCACCACCAGCACGCGCATGCGCCAGCAGGCTAATGGCATTGCGGGATAGCCCCGGCGCTACACCCTCTAAGCAAAAGAGACAACTTTGGTCTTGATAACGAAAACCCTATCCTTCACAACGAAAATACTGTCTTGACAACAAAAAACATTGTATTATTTATAGTGGCGCTACGGGTTGTAGCGCGGGACAACAGCATCAGGGACATAACCGAGCCTCGCGGAAGCTGCAAAGGGATGCGGCGGGCAGGGGGCTCACGGGACAGGGGGGCTACGTGAGAAATCACGCGAAGAAGGCATCGTTCATGGGGTCGAGCATGCGCGAGAGCAAGGGGCGCGCCATTCTCGTCCTCGCAGTGAGCATGTTCGCGACGCTTGCTCTCTTCGTTGCCTCGGCCTCCGCCGCTAAGCAGGTAGTTGACTACTTCGGCAACTCCTCTGGCTCGGGCAGCCTTGGCGGCGAATTCTCGGGCCCGCGTTCAATCGCCGTCAACACCAGCGGGGCTGGCCCTGCCGACGCCGGCGACATCTACGTCGTCGACGAGTTCAACAACCGCATTCAGCGCTTCGACGAGGACGGCAGCTTCATCTCCGCCTGGGGCGCCGACGTGATCCAGGCGGGCAAATCGGGAGACCAGGCGGGCACCAACCCGTTTGAGGTCTGCACCGTGGCCGCCGACTGCAAGGAGGGTGCCGGCAGCGGGGGCAACGGCGCCACCAGCGGCAACGGCTCCTTCGACAATCCACAGTCGGTTGCGGTCGATGGCGACACCGGCAACGTCTACGTCTCCGACCGCGACAACTTCCGCATCAACGAGTACACGGGAGACGGCACCTTCATTCGCGCCTTCGGCTTCGACGTCGACGCGACCGAAGCGGCGACGGGCTACGAGGTCTGCCCGGCGGCCAACATCTGCAAGACCGGCATTGCCGGAGCCGGGGCCGGACAGATCGGCGAAACCTTCTCGGACGGCCTCGGCATCGCCGTGTCGCCCGCCGACGGCAACGCCTCCAGCGGCACCCTTTTCCTCGCCGACTCCCAGAACCGCCGCGTCAACACCTATGACCTCGACGGCCAGAGCCCCGCCTCCTTCGGTTCCGAAGTGGAGTTCGGGGAAAGCCAGCCGCGCCGGCTCGCGGTCGACTCGCGCGGCATCGTCTACGCCTCCGACTCGAACAACGGGGCTGAGATCGATCGCTACGACAGCGAAGACGCCAACGGCGCTGGCGTCGGCTTCCTCGCTCCGATCGCGATGCCGCCGCTGCTGGAAGGTCCTTCGGAAAGCGCCACCTCAGGACTTGCCGTCGATCCCGACTCCGACGGCGGCGGAACCGATGAGGACGTGCTTTACGTCCTGCGCGGCTCATGGTCCAGCGGCTCAGTGGTGCAGCAGTTCGGCCCCGTCAACGACCCGGGCCTGAGCGCGGCGCCGACGGCAACCGACGACACGCATGGTGCGGGTGCGGGCTTCGAAACCTTCGCCACTCAGGGCCTTGGCCTCGACGACACGGGCGGTCGCCTCTTTATCTCCTCGAACAGCAACATCCCCGGGGCCACCGGTTTCCCCCACCGCGTCTACGTCCTCGATGACCCGGTCGCTCCCGCAGCGAGCATCGACCCAGTCGCGACCTTCGACGCCCACTCGGCCACCTTCAGCGGCTCGGTCGATCCCAACGGCGCTCTCACCACGTACCGCTTCGAGTACGTCGACGACGCCGAGTTCCAGGCCAATGACTTCGCCAACGCTTCGCGGGTTCCCATCTCCGATGTCGCGGTCGGCAAAGGCGATGCGCCCGTCGCCGTCCAGCAGCAGATCGCCACGGGGCTGATCGCGGGCACGCTCTACCACGTCCGACTTGTCGCCAAGCCTCAGTTCGACGCCGCGACGACGATCGCCGGGCCGGTGACTTTCACCACTGAGGACTCCGCGCCGAGCATCGATGGCAGCGCGGCCACCGTCGGCACCGACGAAGCGACCTTGCGCGGCACGATCGATCCCGAGAACGAAGCGGTTAGCGACTACCACTTTGAGTGGGGACCGACCTCCGCTTACGGCGACACGACGGGCGCAGGCAACCTGCCGACGGGCAAAGGCCCCGTCGCCGTCTCGGCCGTTCTCAACGGCCTAGTCCCCGGCGCGACTTACCACTACCGGCTCGTCGCCACCAACGGGACCGGCACGACGCCGGGACCGGACGGGACCTTCACCACCTTGTTTGGGCCCCCTCAGTTCCCCGATCGCGCCTACGAGCTGGTCAGCCCCTACCCGACGGGGGGCGATCCGGTCCTCCTGCAGGGCTCCTTCGTATCCGTCAGCGAGGACGGCGATCGCGTTCACTTCGGCAACCTGCTCAAGCCGTTTCGCGGCAGCAAGCTGGCGCCGCCGCCGGACCAACTGCACTACGACCGAGCCTTTTGGCGATATGGCTCCGTGCGCGGCCCCAATGGCTGGCAGACGGAAGAGTACGGCTTGGCGCAGGGAGCTCCAGGAGCCGGTGTATCGGCCGACGGCACGAGGTACCTGTTCACGACGGAGGCTGGTGAGTTCGACTCGCGGCTTGACCCCGATGACCATGGCGGCGTCGGGACCCCGGGGGGCCATCCGGACAATACGGAGGTCTACGAGCGCCAGCCTGATGGCTCGCTCGTCTGGATCTCGAGGGACCCGCGCATTCCCGTCGGCACGCCCCAGGCCGATCCTGGCGGCGCCTCCCTCTTCGGCCTCAACTCGCTGGGGATGGCGCACATGTCGGTCGATGGCAGCACCGTGGTCTTCCGCTCCCAGCGCCAGCTCGACGATGCCGACACCACGGACTTCTCGCAAGTCGGACTTCTCGCGGGATCCACCTACAAGTGGAGTGGCGGGCAACTCCACTTCATCGGCGTGCGTCCGGACGGCAGCGTGCCGGAGCGCGGCTCGTTCCTCGGTGACGATGTCGAAGATTCAGCCCTGCAGCAAACGGTCTCGCGCGACGGAAGCCGGGTGCTCTTCGGCGCACAGCGCACTGACAGTGGCCCGTTCGGCACCAACCGCACCCTCTACATCCAAACCGACGGCGAGCCCACGGCCGAGGCCGTCAAGGAGACCGGCGTACCGGCGCTGCCGGAGGCCCAGCCGTTTGATGTCACCTACCGTGGTGCCTCGGCCGATCTGTCCCGCGCCTTCTTCACCACCAGTTCGCGGTTGACGTCGAATTCGGGCGCCGCAGCAACGAGCGGCGGCAGCGCCGATCTCTACGTCTACGACATCGACGCCGACAAGGTGCGCGACCTCACGCCACGCCTGGACGGGATCGACGATTCGACCATCGATCCCGCCACGGCTGATCAAGGTGGGGCGCTGGGCCTGGTCGCCAACTCCGAGGACGGCAAGCGCGCCTACTTCGTCGCCGACGCCCGGTATGACGTAGCGCCGAATCCCGAAGGCCAGTTGCCCTCACCCGAAGGCCGCAACCTCTACCTGGCCGAACTCGACGGGATCGACGACCCGATCAAACTGCGTTTCGTCGCGGCGCTTGGCGCCGGCGACGCCTCCGTCTGGCAAGCGCAGTTGGTTGCCTTGGAAGAGAAGACCTCCTCTGCCTCGCCCGACGGCTCGGTGCTCGGTTTCGGCTCGACCGAGCCGCTTACCGGGCAGGCCCTGGGCGGCGCCAGGCAGCTCTTCGTCTACGACGCCGAGGCGGACACGCTGGAGTGTGCCTCCTGCCCCGGCGACGGCTCGCTGCCGGCTGGTGAGGTGAACCCGCTGGTCTCCACGCTCGGATTTCCGGTCGCCTGGCAGGGCCGGCACTCCTACAAGCGCTGGATCAGCACCGACGGCACGGTCTTCTTCCACACTGCCACGCAGCTGGTCGATGACGACACCAACCTCGTCAGCGACGTCTACGAGTATCGCTCCGGTCAACTGCGCCTCGTCTCTTCCGGAACGGGAACGACTTCGGTGCTCGAAGACATCAGCCGCGACGGAAACACGGTGATCTTCAACACACTCGATGCGCTCGTCCCGAAGGACGAAGAGCCGGGCGTACCCAAGCTCTACGCGGCCAGGGTCGGCGGCGGCTTCCCGTTCGTGCCGAAACCGGCGCCCTGCGATCTCGGCGCCGGCGCCTGCGAGGGCGCTGGGAGCAAAGCCCCGCAGCAGCCGGGCGCGGGCAGCGCCGCCTTCGAAGGCGCGGGTGACCCGAAGCCCAAGAAGGCGGCCAAGCGCTGCCCCAAGAGCAAGCGCAAGGTGCGGCGCAAAGGCAAGGCGCGCTGCGCCCCCGCCAACACCCGCAAGCACAAGCGAGACGCCAAGAACGACCGGAGGGCCAACCGATGAGGGCGATCCATTCACGATTCCTGACCTGCCTGGTGGTGCTCGTGGCCGCGGCGGCGACGCTGGCCCCGGCGGCCTCGGCCGAGTTCGAATTCAAAACTCCCCCACTGGTCAAGGCGCATGCGCCGCAGAAGTTCCTCGACCCCTTGTTCGCGGGGCCCTACCAGCAGGTTCTCTCCGAAGCACAGCTGCCTGAATGGAACCAGCAGGTCGCCGACGCTCCGGAGCTGACTCAGGCCGGTGGGCATCCGGATTTCACGACGCGTTATGAATTCGCCACAGGCCCGTTGGGGGGACACCCACTCCTCGATGGCCACCCCAGGTCCGTCATCGTCGACACGCCCGCCGGTGCGGTGGGCAATCCCCGTGCGGTTCCGAGGTGCAGTGCGGCCGATTTCAACCTGACGCAGTATGGGGCGTGCCCTTCGGCCAGTCAGGTCGGCGAGGCGGTCACCAACGTGAGCCCATTTGTCGCCCTCAGTCCCGTCTCCAGCCTCGTTCCGTCGCCGGGAATCGCCGCCACGATCGCCTTCAAGGCCCTCGTAGTGCCCGTCGTCCTCAACCCCGAAGTGCGCAGCGACGGGGACTACGGGCTGCGGGTCGCGGGCAACGAAATTCCGATTCCGTCCTTCGACTACACCGGCAGCACGGTCACGCTCTGGGGGGTTCCACACGATCCCGTCCACGACCCGCGCCGGGTCGACAGCAACGGAAACCTGGGCGGCCACATCGACGGCACGCCCAAGCCCTTCCTCTCGGCGCCGACCAACTGCAGCGCCGGACCACTCGACACCGGGGTCAAAGCCCGCACCTGGGAGAACCCCGACACCTGGATCGAATCGACCAGCACGGCGGCTGAGCCGACCGGCTGCGATCAGATCGAGTTCGAGCCGACTTTCAAAGCGACGCCGAGCACCACGGTCGCGGACTCCCCCTCGGGCCTCGAGGTCGACCTGCACACTCCGCAGAACGAAGAGTGCGAGGAGATCGTCCCGGCGCCGGTCAACGAACCGAGCGACAAAGAACCGGACCCCTTCTATGACTGTGGCCTTGCCACCTCGCACCTGAGGGACACCACGGTAACTCTGCCCGAGGGCCTCGCGATCAACCCTGCCGGCGCCAACGGCCTCGACGGCTGCTCTCCCTCCGAGGCGGGTTTGACCAGCCCGCTGGGAGCGATCCCGGTCCAGTTCAACGGCGAGCCGGCGAACTGCCCTGACGCATCGAAGATCGGCGAGGTGGAAGTCGACACGCCGCTTCTGGACGTGCCGTTGGTCGGCACAGTCGACATCGCCGATCCCTACGACAACCCCTTCAAATCCTTCCTCGCCCTCTATGTCTCGGTCAACGATCCGAGCAGCGGCATCGTGGCCACGTTGGCGGGCGAAGTGAAAGCAGATCCAAGTACGGGCCAGCTGACGGCGAGGTTCCCCGAGAGCCCCCAGCTCCCCTTCGAGCACTTCTTCCTGCACTTCAAGCAGGGGCCGCACGCGCCGCTTCGCACTCCCGCGGTCTGCGGGACTTATGAGACGAAGGCGGAGATAACGCCCTACTCGGACCCGGCCTCTCTCGTCAGCACCACCGCTGAGTGGCAGATCACCCAGGCGCCGAGCGGGAGCTGCGCCTCAAGCGCCGAGACGCTGCCAAACGCACCGAGTCTCGATGCCGGCACGGTCAGTCCCAGCGCAGGTTCCGCCACTCCCTTCGTCATGCACCTGCGACGCAACGACGGCAGCCAGAACTTCAAGGCCGTCAACGTCAGCCCCCCGCCTGGCCTTGTGGCAAAGCTGGCGGGAGTGGGCCGCTGCTCGGAGGCGGACCTCGCCGTAGCGGCAAGCAAGACAGGCGCCGAGGAGAAAGCAAGCCCAAGCTGTCCCGCCTCCTCTCGTTTGGGAGGGGTAGTGGCGGGAGCAGGCGCGGGCCCAAGCCCCTACTACGCCGAGGGAAACGCCTACCTCACCGGCCCTTATATGGGAGCCCCCCTGGGCATGGCGATCATTACTCCCGCGACGGCAGGTCCCTTCGACCTGGGAACGATCGTGGTCAGGGTGGCCCTGCACGTCGATCCGAAGACCGCGCGGATCACCGCGGTCTCCGATGAGATCCCCTCGATCCTGCAGGGCATTCCGCTCGATGTTCGAACGGTTGACCTCTCCATCGACCGCGATCAATTCACCCGGACGGGGACGAGCTGCGATCCGAGCTCTGTGGACGGGCAGCTGACCTCCACCCTGGGACAGGTGGCGAGTATCTCCTCCCGCTTCCAGCTGGCGGAGTGCTCGAGCCTGGGCTTTAAGCCGAGGCTGACTCTGCGCCTAAGAGGAGGAACGAAACGGGGCAAGCACCCGGCGATGACCGCGATCCTCACCCCAAGGCCCGGCGACGCCAACCTGGCGGCGATCTCAGTGGCGCTGCCCAGGTCCGAGTTCCTCGATCAGGGTCACATAGGCACCGTCTGCACCAGAGTCCAGTTCGCAGCCGATCAGTGCCCGAAAGCATCGATCTACGGCAAGGCCACGGTGACCACGCCGCTGTTCGACTTCCCGCTCACCGGCAACGTCTACCTGCGCTCTTCCGATAACGAACTGCCCGACCTGGTTCCCGACCTGAGGGGTCCGGCAGAGATGCCGATCAAAATCGAGGCAGCGGGAAGAACCGACTCGATCAACGGAGGACTGCGCAACACCTTCGACTTCGTCCCCGACGCCCCTTTCACCAAGCTGGTGATGGAGCTGCGGGGCGGCAAGAAGGGCCTTCTGCAGAATTCCCGCGACATCTGCTCGCGGGTCTTCCGCGCCGCCGTCGCGTACACCGCTCACAACGGCAAGGTCCGGACCGGGCGACCGGCGCTGAGGAACCCCAAGTGCGGCCCGGCGAAGAAGCGCAACGGCAAGGGCAGGGGCGCCAAGCAGCGGCTCGCGATGCAATCAGCGGTCAGGTAGACGATGGGCGGCATCCGACGCAAGCACCGGCGCCGGTGCGGCGCCGGTGCGGCGCTGCTGAGCGCGGTCGCGGCGTTGGCGCTCATAGCCGCTTCCGTCCAGGCGGCCCCCGGCGACCCGCTCTTCATCTTCTCGCCCAAACCCCCGCCACCCCCAACCTCGATCACGCCGCCCCCGACCGGCTATTTCAACGGCCCCTGCGGGCTCACGGTCGACGATTCCGGGCGCTTCTGGGTCTCCGATCACTACCACCGCGCGGTCGACGTCTACAGCTCCACCGTGCAGTTCGAAGCGCAGCCGCTGGTCAGCAAAACCGCTTTCGGCAGCCACTCGGGCCCCGTCGACGACCCCTGCGCCCTGGCGCTCGATTCCTCCGGCGACCTCTACCTCAACAACTTCCATCGCAACGTCGTGCGCTTCCCGGCGCCGATCTCGATCGGCACGGGCACGGCGCTGGCCGGCTCTGCAGGCGCCACCGGGGTCGCAGTCGATTCCAGCGACGATCACGTCTACGTCAACCTGCGCGACCGCGTCGCCGAGTACGACGGGAGCGGCGCGCCGGTTCAGGACATCGGCGCCACTTCGCTTGGCGAGGGCTACGACATCGCCGTCTCCGGCTTCGCCGGCACGCTCGGTTACCTCTACGTCCCCGACGCGGCCTCCAACACCGTCAAGGTCTATGACCCGGCGACCGACACCGACGACCCGGTGGCAACGATCACTGGGCCATCCGGCGGTTTTGCCTCTCTCAGGGATGCCTCTGTCGCCGTGGATGACTTCAACGGTGACGTCTACGTCACCGACGACCAGCAACCGGAGCACGCCGAGAGCCCGCAAAGCACGATCCAGGTCTTCAGCGCCGCAAACTTCTACCTCGGTCACCTCAAGCACAACGTGATCGGCTCCTCGCCGACCGGGCTGGCAGTCGACAACTCGCCCTCTCCCCGTCATCCCGCCGGCACCCAGGGCCGCGTCTACGTCACCACGGGCAACACCCACCGCGGCGGGGTCTACGCCTATCCGCCGGGCGCGGCACTGGGCGGCACGGCGCTTGCTCCCACCGTGCCGCCACCGCCCCTCGGCGGCGGCGAGGTCTTTCCCACCGTCACGATCGGCGATCCGGCCGGTGGCGCAGGAGGTTGCGAGGGAGACGCCTGTCAGGTTCTTCCCCCCGAACCGACGGACCCGACCCTGACCACGCTCCTGAGCGGTCGTGGCAACCCCAAGCCGCGCTATCGCCAGTACTACCGACGAGGGGCAAAGAAGGAGAAGCAGGACAAGGGGAAGCGGGCTCGGGCGGCTTCTGCCTCGGCGGCGGCGATCGGAGGGGCGTCGCTGGCGCCGGCATCCTTGCCGCAGCAGGGGGGCGCTGCCTCGGCCCCGACTTCGTCCACGGAGAACGCGAACGCCGCAGTGGCGGCTTCGCCGGTGGGCATCTCGAATCCAGGCGCCGCGGGCCTGCTTCCCGGCGCCGAAGGCTTTGCCGTAGCCGCGGTCGCCGACGGGGGAGCCCCTTCGACCTTGGCCGGATCCCATCCCTATGCGCTCGACTTCGAGGTCAGCCTCGACCCGGGCGAAGAGCTGCGCGACCTGCGCCTCGACTTGCCACCGGGCTTGCTGCTCAACCCCGCCAACGCGGTTGGCGCGCTCTGCCCGGACTCGCTCTTCGCCACCCCCCGCACCCCTGCCTTCGGTTCATCGAGGGAGTCGGGGGAGAGCTGCCCGAATCAGTCCCAGGTGGGCACGGTGGAGGCGGTCGAGCCCGGCGGTTCCGAGCTGCGCCGCTTCGGCTTCTTCAGCCTGCCGCCCAAAGCGGGCAAGCTGGCGCGCTTCGGTGCCGCCCCCTGGGGCGAGCCCGTCGCCTTCGACGCCGAGCTTCGCTCCGATCAGAGCGGCGCCTACTTCTCGCTCGTTGCCGACGAGATCCCCCAGGGCCTCGGGCTGGAGGAGCTGAATGTCTCGCTCTGGGGCTCCCCCTGGGATGAGACCCACAACGCAGAGCGCGGCGACTGCCTGAACGAGGCGGCGCCGGAGTTCGGCTGGTCCAAGTGCTCGGTCGGCGATCCGCTCAACACCAAGCCCCTTGCCTTCGTCTCTTTGCCGGCCCGCTGCGACGATTCACTCTCCTTCGAAGCAGCGGTGTCTTCATGGCAAGGCTCGACTGAGAGCGCGATCGCTTTGAACCGCGACTCCGGCGGAGACCCAGTGGCGCTCACCGGTTGCGCCCAGCTCAAATTCGATTTCGAACCAGAAAGCTTGCTCTCGACGAGCAAGGCCTCCTCGGGGTCGGGCTACGTCTTCCGCTTCCAAAACGAAGACCCGGGGCTTACCGACCCCAGGGCAAGGACCCGGGCGCCGGTGAAGCAGTTCGCGATCGAGCTGCCGGACGGAGTGACGATCAACCCCTCCCTGGGAGCGGGCCTCGGCACCTGCGCTCCCTCTCAGCTCGCCGCTGAGTCGGCCTTCAACGGACAGGGCGCCGGCTGCCCCAATTCCTCCAAGATCGGCGTCTTCCGAGTGTCCCTGCCCTTCTACCGAGACACTCTGCGGGGCTCGATTTACCTGGCTCAGCCCGATGACCCGGCCACCCAGGCCCATGGTGCGGAGAACCCCTTCGACTCGCTCTTGGCGGTCTACCTCATCGTCAAGTCAGCCGATCGCGGCATCCTGATCAGGATCCCCGGAGAGCTGACTCCAGATCCTGGTGACGGCACGCTCACGGCGACCTTCGACCGGCTTCCCCAACTGCCTTACTCGGACCTTGAAGTGAACTTCCGCTCGGGCCAGAGAGCAGCGCTCGTCTCCCCGCCGCGTTGCGGACTCGCGGTGACCAAGGCGACGATGACCTCCTGGGCCGAGGGAGCGCCGCAGGACATCTCCGAGATCGGCTCCCCGATCGGGGCAGGCGCCGAAGACGCCCCCTGCCCCGCTGGCACGCCGCCCTTCTCACCCGGTGCCCTGGCCGGCGGCGTCAACTCCAACGTCGGCTCCTACACCCCTTACTACGTCAAGCTCTCCCGCCGCGACACGGAACAAGAGATCACCTCTTACTCGCTGGTCATGCCCAAGGGGATCACCGGCAAGCTGGCCGGCGTCCCCTTCTGCCCCGAGGCTGCGATCGCCGCGGCCAGGCAGAGACGGGGCTTCGCCGAGACCGCCAATCCCTCTTGCCCGGCTGCATCCCAAGTCGGGCACACAGACACCGGCTACGGAGTGGGTCAGGCATTGACCTATGCCCCCGGTCGCATCTACCTGGCCGGCCCCTACCGCGGCTCGCCGCTCTCCCTGGTCACAATCAACGCCGCCACGGTGGGCCCCTTCGACCTGGGAGCGATCGTGATCAGATCGGCCTTCGACGTCGATCAGAGAACGGCGCAGCTGGAGATCGACTCAACGGCATCGGACCCGATCCCCCACATCCTCGATGGCATCCCCCTGCACCTCAGGGAGGTCCGCATCCACATGGACCGCTTCCAGTTCACCCATAACCCCTCCAGCTGCGAGCCCTCGCAATTGGTCTCGAGGCTGACGGGATCGGGAGCGACCTTCTCCAACAAGGCAGACGACTCGGTCGCAAGCGTCTCCAAACACTTCCAGCTCTTGAACTGCCTCACCCTGGGCTTTAAACCGAAGCTGGGGCTGCGCCTGCGCGGACCTTCGCGGCGAGGCGGCTTCCCATCGCTCAGGGCGACCTTTGCCTCGAGAGGCGCGAGGGATTCGAACCTGAAAAAGATCGAAGTCGAGATGCCCCACTCTCTCTTCCTCGCCCAAAACCACATCCGCACCGTCTGCACCAAGCCGCAGTTTCAGGCCGAGCGCTGCCCGAAGGGATCGATTTACGGCAAGGCGGTGGCAAGGACGCTGCTCTTCGACGAGCCCCTGCGCGGCAACGTCTACCTGCGCTCCTCCGATCGAAAGCTCCCCGACCTGGTCGCAGACCTTCGCTCCGGCGCTATCCGCATCGTCGCCGAGGGAAGGATCGGCCCCGGCAAACACGGCGGCATCCTCACCTTCTTCGACGAGCTCCCAGACGCCCCACTCGACAGCTTCACGATGACCCTGGGGGGCGGCAAGCACGGCCTGCTGCAGAACTCGGTGAACATCTGCGCCAACCCGCCGCTGGCGACGGTCAGCGCCTTGGGGCAGAACAACGTCGGCGCCCGTTTCTCCTCGGTGCTCAGGGGGCAGTGCGGGGGCGAGAAACCGAAGAAGCCGAAGAAGGGACGGGGGTGAGGGGTCGAGGGCTGCTCATCCTCGCTCTCGCGGCCCTTCTGGTCGGTGGCTGCGGGGGAGGGAGGGACCCGGAGACGACGGCTGCCACTAGCGCTCCGGCCCAGTCCACCAGCACGATCCAGGGCCAGGGGCAAGGGGAAGAAGAGGCCGGTGAGGGCCAGAGCGCGAAGGCGTCCCCACGGACCCCTCCGGCGCTCAACCCGCCGATCGCGCAAGAGCGCACCCCGGGCTCCAAGGCCGTCGCTCCGGAAGTGCCGATCGCCGAGGGCGGGGACAACAGCATCCAGGCTTTCGGCCTAGAGGGCGATGAAGACCAAGCCGAGCAAGCTGCTCAGATGCTCGGGGACTACCTGGACGCTAGGGCGCGAGGAGACTGGGCAGCTGCCTGCGAAGCCGCCTCGGCCGAACTCGAGCGCCAGCTCGAAGAGCTGTTCGAACGGGCAAAGGCAAAGGAAGCCGCCCAAAAGCCTCAAGGTTGTGCTGCGATTCTCGAGCTCGTTTTCGGCTCCTCGCCGAAGGCGGCTCTCAAAGCCGTCCAGATAGAGGAGGTCCTCAGCTTTCGCATCAGGGACGACGGCTACGCCTACCTGATCTTCAAGAGCGAAGGCGCGGCCAAGTTCATCGCAATGGCAAACGACGAGGGGGTCTGGAAGGTCAACACGCTCGAACCGACCTCCTTCCCCCAAACAGAAGAGCAAGGGAGCGACCAATGAGCAAGATGACCAAGGCAATCGCCCTGACGATTGTGGGAACGCTCCTGCTCGCCTCCCTCGCTCACGCCGTCATAACCCAGAAGGGCAACCTGCGGGTCAGTGTTGACGGCAAGCTGAAGCCCAAGAAGCTTCCCAGGGTGGGCGAGGCGCCAATCTCAGTCACTGTTGGCGGAGAGATCTCTACCACCGACGAAACTCTGGCGCCGCAGCTGACCAAGCTTCGCATCGAGCTGGATCGGGAGGGAGTGCTCGATGCCTCCGGCCTGCCGGTCTGCCCCTACGCCAAGATCCAGCCAGCCTCCACCTCGCGAGCCCTGACGGGCTGCAGGAGCGCTCTCGTGGGCAAAGGCTCATTCTCGGCCGACATCACCTTGGCAGGGCAGGAGCCCTACCCGACCCAGGGCAGGCTCGTCGTCTTCAACGGCGAGCGCAACCGAAAGCCCGTTCTCTATGGCCACATCTACTCGCCCAAGCCCTTCGCTACCTCATTTGTGATCGTCTTCGAGCTCTCCAAGCACGAGGGCGGCACCTACGGCACCGTCCTAACGGCAAAGCTGCCCAAGGCGATGAAGGCCTGGGGCAGGCTCACCGGCCTTGAGATGACCCTCTCGCGCCGCTACAAGGCAGCAGGCGAGTCCCGTAGCTACATCTCGGCAGGATGTCCCGCCCCCAAAGGCTTCAGCCAGGTGGAATTCCCCCTGGCGCGGACCTCCTTCGAGTTCGCCGGCGGGACGAAGCTCAGCTCGGTGCTGAGCTCTAGGTGCGTGGCGCGAGGGTAGGCACGAAGGTGTGACATTCGCGTCTTGTTCGGTGTGGACCGGCCCTGCAGCATCAGCCTCAAATCAATGAACGGAGGCTTCGATGATCTATGCGGCGCTGGGCTACGTGCATACGGCAGTCGAGTGGCGGCTGCGGGCGATCCGTCATCTGCTGGCCGGTGAGCGGGGTCAGGGGACGGTCGAGTACGTCGGTTTGATCCTGCTTGTCTCGCTGCTGATGGTGGGGATGGTGGCAGCGATGAAGGGGTTCAACGGCAAACAGGGCACCGAGTTGGCGGACGTGATCGTCAACAAGATCAAGGAGGCGGTCGACAAGGTGGCCTTCAAATGAGCGCGGTGGAGGGGCGGCCCGGTCGGGCTGCCCCGCCGCCCCTCGTCGGCCGCGCGGTGGATTCGGTGCAAGCGCCACTGGGTCGAATCCCGTCCGGCGGTAGTCCTATGCTGTATTACAGCATGAAGCACAGGACACAGCTATATCTAGACGAGGCCCAGTACCGCTGGCTGCGTCAGCGGGCCGGGGAGTCGGGAAGCATTGCCGCCGTCGTTCGCGACCTGATCGACGCCGAGCGGGCTCGCCGAATGGATCCGGTTGCTGATCCCTTGCTCAGCTATCTCGTCGAGGAGGCGCCGGCTCGTGGCCCGGAGGGCACCAGCGTCAGCACCCTCGATCGAGACCTCTACGGCCGATGAGATCGGTTTTCGTCGACACCAGCGCCTTCGTCGCGCTGCGCAACCGCTCCGAGGCCGAGCACGAGAGAGCGCGGGCAACCCTGGCGGAGTTGATCAGCGATGGCGCGGCGCTTTTTACCTCCAATTACGTCTTCGCCGAGACCTACACGGCCCTGATGGTGCGGGTTGGTCGCAACGAGGCCATCGAGTGGGGTCGTCGTTTCCGGGCCGGTGGCGCGATCGACCTCGTCCACATCGATCGCGTCACCGAGGATCGCGCCTGGGAGATCCTCAAGCGCTACCACGACAAGCATTGGAGCTACGTCGATGCAACTTCCTTCGCTCTGCTCGAGCGCGGCGGGGAGAGCGATGCCTTTGCCTTCGATGCCCACTTCTCGCAGCGCGGGCTACAGGTAGTACCGAAATAGTTTTTATTGACTGATCAGGGCGTACCAGCCTATGCTCTCGCCAGGCTTGTGAGGCGCCGCGGGGTTCATCGAGTCCGTGGAGACGCCGAAGGCCTACCCCAGTGGGAAAGGAAGGGCCGCGCCATGTCGCGGCCCTTCCGCCAGTTTCAGCCATTCGGGTGTCGCTGATTAGACTCGCGCCCCATGCCAGCCTCCCGAAGCTACGACCGCGCCCCCGCCGATATCCGGCCGATCTCGATCGACGCTGGGTTTGTCGATTCGGCCGACGGCTCCGCCCTGATCACGCTTGGCCGCACCAGGGTGATCTGCACTGCCTCGATCAGCCCCTCGGTGCCGCGCTGGATGCAGGGCCGCGGCAAGGGCTGGGTCACCGCCGAGTACGCGATGCTGCCGGCCTCGACCGGGGACCGCAAGGTACGCGACATCTCCAAGGGCAAACAGGATGGGCGCGGGGTCGAGATCCAGCGCTTGATCGGGCGTTCGCTGCGGGTCGTCCTCGATCCCAAAGCGCTCGGCGAGCGCAGCATCTACGTCGATTGCGACGTCCTGGAAGCGGATGGGGGAACCCGTTGCGCGGCGATCACCGGCGGCTACGTCGCCCTCAGGTTGGCGCTGCAGAAGCTGGTTGACGCGGGCGAGCTGGAGACGATGCCGCTGACCGGGTCGGTAGCTGCGATCAGCGTTGGCGTGGTTGATGGCCGCCCGCTCTGCGACCTCGACTACTCGGAGGACTCGACCGCTGAGGTCGACGCCAACGTCGTCATGACCGGCGAGGGCGGGCTGGTCGAGGTGCAGGCGACCGCCGAGCGCACGCCGCTCTCCCGCGCCTCCCTCGACGAGCTGCTCGGTCTCGCCGAGATGGGGATCTCGCGCTTGCGCCAGGTGCAGGAGCGGGTAGTTGGCGGTGGGTAGCGATCGTTGATCTTCGCCACGGCGAACAAGCACAAGCTCCGCGAGATGCGCGAACTGCTACCCGCGCTCGAGCTGAAGGCGTTGCCCGACGGGGTTGAGCTGCCGCCGGAGGAGGGTGACTCGTTCGCGGGGATCGCCCTCGACAAGGCTCGCGCCGCCCATGCCGCCAGCGGCGAGGCTGCGATCGGCGACGACTCGGGGATCGAGGCGACGGGGCTCGGCGGCCGGCCCGGAATTCACTCCGCCCGCTACGGCGGTCCGGGGGCAAGTGACGAGGAGAACCTCGAGAAGCTGCTGCGCGAGGTCGCGGCGGCCGGGGATGACCGGCGGGCTGCCTACCACTGCGCGTTGGCACTGATCGAAGCCGATGGGTCCGAGCGAGTCTTCGAGGCCCGCTGCGAGGGCCGGCTGATCGAGCGTCCGCGGGGTGAGGGCGGCTTTGGCTATGACCCCGCCTTCGTCCCCGACGACACTGGCCCTGACGATGAGCGCACGATGTCCGAGCTGAGCCAGCCGGAGAAGAACGAGATCAGTCACCGCGGCCGCGCAGCGCGCTTGCTTGCCGCGCACCTGGGCAGCGACCGGGCCACGCAAGAGGCGCGATGATCCGCACGAAGAGCGGCGCGGCGGCGCTCTCGATCGCCTCCAACGCGCTGCTGATCGCGATCAAGCTGGCCGCCGGGGCGATCACCGGCTCGATTGCGATCCTCACCGAGGCCGTTCACTCGCTGATCGATCTCGTCGCCTCGGTCGTCGCCTTCGTCTCGGTCCGCAAGGCCGACGAGCCCGCTGACGCCGATCACCCCTACGGCCACGAGAAGGTCGAGAGCCTGGCGGCGACGATCGAGGGGCTGCTGATCTTGGTCGGCGCCGGGATCATCATCTACGAGGCGACCCATCGACTCGTCGCCGGTGCCGAGGTGGAGTCGCTCGGCGTCGGCATCGCCGTGATGGGCTTCTCCGTCGTCGCCAACTTGATCGTCTCGACCGTGCTGGCGCGGCAGGCGAAGCTGCACGAATCGCCGGCCCTGGAAGGCGACGCCTCCCACCTGCGCGCTGACGCCCTCACCTCGGCCGGCGTGCTGCTCGGCCTGGCGCTGGTCGAGATAACCGGCAACGCCGCCTTCGACTCGATCACCGCACTGGCGGTGGCTGCCGCGATCGTCGTCGCCGGCATCCGCATCGTCAGGCGCTCTTCCGGCGTGCTCGTCGACGAAGCCCTGCCCGACGAGGAGATGGATCAGATCGAGGCGGCGATCGCCGCTGCCCGCACCGAGGAGGTCGCCGGCTACCACAAGCTTCGTGCCCGCCGCGCCGGCAGTCGCCGCTACATCGACCTGCACGTGCAGTACCGCTCGGGCACCAGCCTCGAGCGCGCCCACGAGCTCGCCCACGCGATGCGGGACTCGATCGAGGCGAAGATTCCGCGCGCCGAAGTGCTGATTCACGCAGAGCCAGAGACCTCGCTGCGCGACCCTGAGCGGGCTCGCTCGGGGCCGTTCCGCGCCGGCTAGGGACTTGGCAGCAGATTCACCGCTGCGGCAAGTCCCACGGCCCCCACGGTGATCGAGTAACCGGTGTAGCCACTGATCGCGAATAGGACCACGGCGATCGCGCAGATTGAGACGACGGTGATCCAGGAAGCTCGGGCCAGGGACACGGGTCGCTATTTTGGCCGAGATGCCCGACGGTGAGACGAGCGAGGCTGTATCGGCCGATGCGGCGGCGAGCGCGCTGGCCTATCTGACCGAGATGTCACCCGACCTGCGGGGCGGAGCGATCCTCGCGGCGGACGGCGCGGTTCTTGCCGCCAGCAGCCAACCGGAGCGCTGGCGCGAGGACGCGGCCGGCCTGCTCGGGATCGCTGACAGGGCTGGCGATGAGCCGGTCGAGCAGGCCCACATCGCCACTGAGCAGGGTGAGGTCTTTGCCGTGCGCCACGCTGGCCTGGCGGCGATCGCGGTGACCGATCGCTTCGCGCTCTCCTCGCTGCTCTTCTTCGACATGCGCTCGGTGCTCCGCGATCTCGCCGGGGGCGGCGACGGAAAGGGGCTCGATGCCGCCTAAGCCGCACCGCATCCTGCTCGATCGTGTTTCCGGCTACGCCGACGAGGCCGCTGCCTACATGCGCCGCCGCCGCGTCTCCCGCCAACCGTTCGCGCGGCTCTACTACCCCGAGGGTCGGGCCAGCGACCACGCCGGCGATTCGCTTGCGGGGGCCGAGCTCTTCGTTGCGGCGGGCCGGTTGATCGAGGTCGCCGGAAAGCGGCCGAAGCCGTGAGCGAGCTGATCGACGCCGAGGTGGCCGAGCGCGTTCTGGCGGCGGCGCTGGCCAACGGCGGCGATTTCGCCGAGGTCTTCGCCGAACGCAGCGCCGGGCTGACGATGGCGATCGACGAGTCCCGGGTCGAAGCGGTGCAGGCAGGCGCTGCCAGCGGCGCCGGGGTGCGGGTGATCAGCGGCGCCACGACCTATTTCTCCCACGTCGACGGGCTCGACCCGGCCGATATGGAGCGGGCTGCTGGCGAGGCGGCCGCGGCGCTGCGCGCTGAGCGGGCGGAGCAGCGACCGCTGAGCCCGACCAAGAGCACGCCGCAGCCGATTGAGACGGCGCCGGCCGAGGTGCCCGCTGAGCGCAAGGCCACCTTGCTGCGCGAACTGGACGAGCGCGGCCGTGGCGCCGGTGCCGAGATCGCCCAGTTCACGGCCTCCTACGCGGAGGTGCGCCGCGAGGTCAGCGTCGCCAACTCCGAGGGTCTCTTTACAGGCGACGACCGCACCCGCGTTCGCATCGGCGCCCAGGCAGTGGCGCGTCGCGACGGTCTGGTCGAGACCGGGGCGGAGACGCTCGGCGGACATCGTGGCTTCGAGCTCTTCGACGATGACCCGGGCGCGATCGCCGACGACGCCGCCCGCAAGGCGCTGACCCTGCTCGACGCCGGCCCGGCCCCCGCCGGCTCGATGCCCGTGGTCGTCGGCGGCGGCTTCGGCGGTGTCCTCTTCCACGAGATGACCGGCCACGGGCTCGAGGCCGACCACATTCAGAAGGGCGCCAGCGTCTACGTCGGCAAGCTCGGCGAGCAGGTCGCCCAGCCGCTGCTCACCGCCTACGACGATGGCCGCCTGCCGGGCGAATGGGGCAGCGATGCGATCGACGACGAGGGGGTGCCGACCCAGAAGACGCGGGTGATCGAGGACGGGCGCCTCGTTGCCTTTCTCTATGACGGCGTCACCGCCCGCCGCGACGGCGTCGCCTCGACCGGCAACGGTCGCCGCGAGAGCTTCCGCCACCTGCCGGTGCCGCGCATGACCAATACCTACATCGCTCCCGGCGAGGCCGAGCCCGAGGCGATGATCGCCGAGGTCGAGCGAGGCTTCTACGCCGTCTCCTTTGCCGGCGGCCAGGTCGATCCGGCCACAGGGGATTTCGTCTTCGGCGTCTCCGAGGGCTACCTGATCGAGGGCGGGCGGGTGACGCGACCCTGCCGCGGTGCGACTTTGATCGGCAACTGCCTCGAGGCGCTGGCGGCGATCGACGCGGTCGGCAACGACTTCGAGATGAAGACCGGCATCTGCGGCAAGGCCGGGCAGCGGGTGCCGGTGGGAACTGGGCAGGGCCACGTCCGCATCCAGGCGATGACGGTGGGGGGGACCGAGGTTTGATCGAGGTTGCCCGCCGCGCCGTCGAAGCGGCGACCGCCGCCGGCGCGAGCGATGCCGAGGCTTATGCCGCGGAGGATCAGGGCCGTGAGGTGCGCGCTCACGGCGGCGAGATCGAGAGCCTCAGCGCCGCGACCCAGCGCGGGGTCGGGATTCGCGCCTGGATCGGCAAGCGGGTCGGCTATGCCTACGGCACCGACCTCTCGCAGGCGGGGGTGACGGCGCTCGCCGGGCGAGCCGCGGAAGCGGCGCGCGCTGCCGACGAGGACGAGTTCGCGGTGCCTCCCTCTCCCACGGGCACTCCGGTGCGCCCTATCGGTGATATGTCCGGAAAAGGCACACCGGAACCGGAGATTGCGCTCAGCGATCCGACGATGACCGAGTGGACACCCGATCAGCTCGCCGAGCTCACCCTTGCGATCGAGGCGGCGGCGCTGGGCGCCGACTCGCGCATTGCGGGGGTCGAGCAGGCGGTCTACGCCGACTCCGCCGAGAGCATCGCGATCGTCTCTTCGGTTGGCATCGAGGGCGAGTACTCGAGTTCCAGTTGTTACGGCTACGTGCAGGCACTCGCCGCCGGCGACGACGGCCGTGAGACGGGTCTTGGCTTTGACCTCGGCCGCGGGCCGGCGGCCCTCGAGCCCGCTGCGATCGGACGCGAGGGTGCCGAGCGCGCAGCGGCGATGATCGGGGCTGGCAAGCCAAAATCCCGCTCTTGTCCGGTGGTGCTCGACCCCACCGTCGCGGCCAGCTTCATCGCCCTGATTGGCAAAGGACTCGCTGCCAGTGCGGTGCAACGCGGTCGTTCTCCGTTTGCTGAGCGACTCGGCGAGGAGGTGGCCAACGAGGCGCTCTCGCTCCGCGACGACGGTCTTGATCCCGAGGGCTTTGCCTCGGCCCCGTTCGATGCCGAGGGGGTGCCGCGCCGCAGCAGTGCTCTGATTGAGGCCAGCACCCTGCGCACCTTCCTCTACGACACTTACACGGCCAACCGAGGCGAGGCGGTCTCAACTGGCAACGCCAGTCGCAGCGGCTATCGCTCGCAGCCCTCGGTCGCGACCTCGAACCTGATCGTCGCGCCCGGTGAGCTGGGCTTTGCCGAGCTTTTGGGCGAGGCCGGAGATGGCGTTCTCGTCACCGATGTCGCCGGGCTGCACTCCGGCGTAAATCCAGTTTCCGGCGTCTTCTCGGTCGGTGCATCCGGCCGCGTGATTCGCGATGGCGAGCTCGCCGAGCCGCTGCGCGAGTTCACGATCGCCAGCGATCTGGTTTCGATGCTGCGCGCTGTGCGAGCGGTCGGTTCCGATTCCCGCTGGGTGCCTTTCGGCGGCTCGGTGAGGACGCCATCGCTGCTCGTCAGCGAGATGACGGTCGCGGGATCCTGAGTCGCAAAGCGCTTGAGAGCGCACCCGGCGGCGTCTGACGCCGTGCCCACTGTTAGATTGCCGCCGATTTCAAACCACCCATCGACGGAGGAGCTTCGACGTGACTAAGGCTGAGTTTCTGGACCAACTTGCAGGCGACGAGCGGCTTGGCAGCAAGAAAGCGGCCAGTGACGCGGTCGACGCCGTGCTCGACGCGATCACCGACACGCTGAGTGGCGGCGGCGAAGTCAGCTTCACCGGTTTCGGCAAATTCCACGTCGCCGAGCGCGGCCCGCGCCAGGGCGTCAACCCACGCACCGGTGAGCGGATCACCATCCCGGGCGGCAAAGTCCCGCGCTTCTCCGCCGGCTCGGCGCTTAAGTCCAAGGTCAAAGGCTGAGCCAGCAGCCCTTTGCGGATCGGCTGGCGGCGCTCGTCGAAGAGCGCCGTAGCCAGGTCTGCCTCGGCCTCGACCCGGATCCGTCGAAGCTCTCCGGGTCCGCGCCGGACGTTCCCACAGCCACGGCCGCCGAGCGGGCGGCCATGGCTGTGGTCGCGCACTGCCGCCTGCTGATCGAGCGAGCAGGGCCAGCCTGTGTGGCGATCAAGCCGCAGCTCGCCTGCTTCGAGCGCCTGGGCGCGCCGGGGTGGAGCGCCCTCGCCGAGGTTTGCGAGGCCGCCCGCGACGCTGGCCTGCTGGTCATCGCCGACGGCAAGCGCGGCGACGTACCGGTTACCGCCGCCGCCTACGCCCAGGCCCTGGTCGGCGAGACGCCGACCCCCTGGGGACCGGTCGCCGGGCTGGGTGCCGACGCCTTCACCACCAATCCGCTGCTCGGCTCAGACGCGCTGGAGCCACTGGTCGAGGCCGCCGCGTTGGCCGGTGCCGGGGTCTTCGCGCTGGTGCGAACGAGCAATCCCGGTGCGGCCGACATCCAGGACCAACCCACGCCCGAGCAGCCCCTGCACGAGCGCCTCGCGGAACTGGTCGACGGCCTCTCGTCGCGACTGCTTGGCTCGGCGGGCCTGAGCGGCATGGGCGCTGTCGTCGGCGCTACCGCTCCCGAGCACATCGAGCGCCTGCGCTCGCTGATGCCGCGATCGATCTTCCTGATCCCGGGGGTCGGCGCCCAGGGTGGCCGGCCGCAGGCGCTGGGCCCGGCGTTCAGCGCGGGGCCCGCCTCGGCGCTGGTCGCCGCTTCACGGGGTATTGCCGCGGCGGAGGATCCGGGGGTAGCGGCGGAGAACCTACGCAGTGCGGTTTGGGACGTTTCGACCGCTTAAAACCGCTCTGACCGTATATACGATCTGCTGCCCCCATCCGTTCCCCACTCACGTTCAATGAACAAGCGCTCCTCAGCCTCCGCCCGGGTTCTCGCGGTGACCGCCCTGGTCATCGCCTTCGTGATCGCGGTCATCGCGATCGGCGCTGCCCTGGGTGGAGACGACTCGAGCGACTCGGGCACGGGCAAACACGGCGGCAAGGCCACCCACAAGACACATCCCAAACAGGTTCCCGCCACCTACGAAGTGAAGAGCGGCGACACCTTGATCGCGATCGCACACCGAATGGGCATCTCGGTCAGGCAGATCGAAGCACTCAACCCGGAAGTCGATCCGCAGATCCTCGTTGCCGGCGAGCAGTTGAAGCTGCGCTGAGGCGAGCGCAAAATCACCACGGTGGCAGCCGGGTATTCGAATCCGTGGTGATTTTGCGCGAAGCCCCATGATGTTTGCGCGAACCCCTCCGACGTTCGGCCGACGCCGTGCCGTCCTGCTTGTAGCGACCCTTGTTGCGCTGGTCTTCCCGGCCGGGACTACCGCCAAGGGCCCGCCGGTGGATGCACACGCCTGGGCGCTGATCGATGCCCGCAGCGGCGACGTCCTCGTCTCCCACGCCGGCGCGCGTCACCTCCTGATCGCCAGCACGACCAAGTTGATGACCGCCTACGTGGCGCTGCGTGAGCTGCCGCTCGACCGCATAGTTCGCGCAGCCCCGTACGAAGCCGAATACGGCGAGTCGTTGCTGGAACTGCGCCCCGGGCAGCAGATCAGCGTGCGCGACCTGCTCTACGGGCTGATCTTGCGCAGCGGCAACGACGCCGCCTATGACCTTGCGCTCGCTGCGGCCGGCACGGAGCAGCGCTTCGTCGCCGAGATGAACCGCTATGCCGCCGCGATCGGCCTCGCCGACACCCACTACGCCAACCCGATCGGGCTCGACCAGCGTGGCAACTACTCGAGCGCGCGGGACCTGGCAACTCTGGCCCAACGGCTGCTGCGCAATCGTGCCTTTGCCCGCATCGCCGACTCGCGCAGCGCGCGGCTGCGCAGTCTGCGTCCAGCGCGGACGATCGAAACCCTCAACGACCTTCTCTACGACGCGCCCTGGACGACGGGGGTGAAGACCGGCCACACCTTCGGCGCCGCCTACGTCCTCGTCGGCGCGGGCCAGCGTCGGGGAACCGATCTGATCTCGGTCGTGATCGGCGCTCCGACCGAGACCGAACGCGATCTCGCCAGCCTGCGCCTGCTCGAATACGGCTTCTCGCTCTACCGAGAGCGAACGCCGGTTGTCAGAGGAAAGTCGCTGGCCTCGGCCTCGATTCGCTACAGCGGCGGCGAGCTGCCGCTGCGCGCCGCCCGCTCGATCACCGTCGGCCTGCGCCCCGATCAGCGCCTGAGCGTCACCACACGGGCGCCGAGCGAGGTCGAGGGACCGATCAAGCGGGGTGCCTCGCTGGGCAGGGCGACGGTCTATGTAGATGGCAAGCGGGCGGCCTCGGTGCCGCTGCGAGCCGGGCGCGCGGTGGAGGAGGCGAGCCTGCTCGAGCGCGCGGCCAGCTTCCTCGGCGACGACAAGATTCCCGTCGGCATCGCGCTTTGCGTGATACTGCTCGGAGCAGTGCTCCTGAGGCGCTTCTCACGATGATCCTCACCGTCACGCTCAACGCCGCGATCGACCGCACTGTCGCGGTACCCAACTTCCGTCTCGGCCACCGCCACCGGGCGGTCGAGAGCCGCACCGTTGCCGGCGGCAAGGGGATCAACGTGGCGCGGGCGCTAAAGCTGCTCGGTCGTCCCGTGATCGCCACCGGCTTCTCCGGCGGCCCCACCGGCAACAGGCTGCTCGAACAGCTGCGCCTGGAAGCGGTGCTGACCGACTTCACCCGGATCGCCGCCGAGACCCGGATCAACCTCGCGGTGATCGATCCGACCTCCGGCGAGCAGACCGAGATCAACGAGCGCGGCCCGGCGGTCAGCCCGGAGGAGGTCGAGTCCTTCGTCGCCCGCCTGCGCTATCTCGCCGATGGCGCCAGACTCTGCGTCCTTGCCGGCACCCTGCCGCCCGGTGCCGGCGACGATCTCTACGCGCGCCTGGTCAAGGACCTCGCCGATCGCGGCGTGCCGGTAGTGCTCGACGCCGAGGGCAGCGCGATGCTGGCCGGCCTGCGCGCCGGCGCCTCGATCGTCACCCCGAACGAGCGCGAGGCCGAGGAGCTGGTCGGCCAGGAGTTCGCCGATCGCGACGACCTCGTCCAGGGCCTCTCGGAGCTGGTCCGCCTCGGCGCCGGCGAGGCGGCGATCACTCGCCCCGATGGCTGCGTCGCGGCGATCGGCGAAGGCTCCGAGCGGCGCTTCCTCGAGGTGCGGACCGAGCCGCTGGACCCGGTCTCCACGGTTGGCTCCGGCGACGCTTTCCTCGCCGGCTACGTTGCCGCCCGCTACGACGGCAAGCCGGCCGACGAGTGCCTCGCCTACGGAGTTGCCTGCGGCGCCGAGTCGACCCAGCATTTCGGCGCCGGCACCGTCGACCGAAATCAGGTCGAGCGCCTCCTCGGTGAGGTCCACGTCCAGGATTTGGAGGTCCCCGCCGAAGTGTAGGCTGGGGTCTCAACGCCACCCTGGAGGACCTAATTGGAGATCGACATAGGTCGAGGCAAGAAGGGGCGGCGCGCCTACGGATTCGATGACATCGCGATCGTTCCGTCGCGCCGCACCCGCGACCCCGACGACATTGACATCAGCTGGACCCTTGGCCCCTACCGTTTTGAGCTGCCGCTGGTCGCGTCGGCGATGGACGGCGTGGTCAGCCCCGACACCGCCGTGCTCGTCAACGAGCTGGGTGGCCTCGGAGTGCTCAACCTGGAGGGGATCTGGACCCGCTTCGAGGACGCCGAGGAACGGCTGGAGCAGATCGCCGCGGCGCCCAAGCACGAAGCGACCCGGCTGATGCAGGAGATCTACGCCGAGCCGGTCAAGTCGGAGCTGATCGGTCAGCGGATCGCCGAGATCAAGGCGCGCGGGGCCGTCGCCTGCGGCTCGCTGACGCCGCAGAAAGTGCGCGAGCACTACGAGGTCGCGGTCGAGGCCGGGATCGACATCCTCGTCATCCAGGGCACAGTGATTTCGGCCGAACACGTCTCGACCACGGTCGAGCCACTCAACCTCAAGGAGTTCATCGCCGAGGTGCCGGTGCCGACAGTGGTCGGCGGCTGCGCCTCCTACTCGACCGGCCTGCACCTGATGCGCACCGGCGCAGTCGGGGTCCTGGTCGGGGTCGGTCCCGGCGCCGCTTGCACCACCCGCGGCGTGCTCGGCATCGGCGTGCCGCAGGCGACCGCGATCGCCGACGTGGCGGCAGCTCGCTCGCAGCACATGCTCGAGACCGGCGAGTACGTCAACGTGATTGCCGACGGCGGCATGCGCACCGGCGGCGACGTCTCCAAGGCGATCGCCTGCGGGGCGGACTCGGTGATGGTCGGCTCGCCGCTGGCCCGCGCCAAGGAGGCGCCGGGTCGCGGCTATCACTGGGGGATGGCGACTTTCCATCCCTCGCTGCCGCGCGGCACCCGCGTGACTACCAGGCAGGACGGGACGCTGGAGGAAATCCTCCTCGGCCCAGCCCAGGAGAACGATGGCACCTTCAACCTGATGGGAGCGCTGAAGACCTCGATGGCCACCTGCGGCTACGAGGACATTCGCTCCTTCCAGCGGGCCGAGGTGATGGTCGCTCCGGCGCTGATGAGCGAGGGCAAGAAGCTCCAGAACGAGCAGTCGGTCGGCATGGGGTCCAACGGGCGCGCAGCGGTCTCCGCTGGTGTTGGAGTCGCCGACGACTGAGGCCGGTGCCTCCGAGGTACCGGCCCAGGCCTCCGAGGAGGTTCTCGTCCTCGACTTCGGGGGGCAGTACTCGCAGCTGATCGCGCGGCGGATACGCGAGTGCGGCGTTTTCGCCGAGCTGCTGCCCTCGACCACCTCGGTGGAGAAGATCCGCGAGCGCCGGCCCAAGGGGCTGGTGCTCTCCGGCGGGCCGGCCTCGGTCTACGAGGCCGGCGCCCCGGCCTTCCCGACCGAGCTGCTCGATCTCGAGATCCCGATGCTGGGCATCTGTTACGGGATGCAGGCGATGGTCCAGGCTCTCGGTGGCCGGGTCGAGGCGGCCGAGGCGGGCGAGTTCGGCCGCACCGATCTCGTCCTCCGCGACGGTGGTGGGCGGCTGCTCGCCGGCCTGCCGGAGGAGCAGCACTGTTGGATGAGCCACCGCGATGCGGTCTTCGAGCCACCGGAGGGCTTCACCGCCCTGGCTTCGAGCCCCGGCTCGCCGGTGGCCGCCTGCGAGTACCCCGACCGCGGTCTCTACGGCATCCAGTTCCACCCCGAGGTTGTCCACACCCCTTACGGCACCGAGATCCTCACCCGCTTCCTGCGCGACGTCGCCGGCTGCGTCGAGCAGTGGTCACCGCAGTCGGTAATCGCCGAACAGGTGACGAAGATCCAGGCGCAGGTGGGGGAGGGGCGGGTGATCTGCGGCCTCTCCGGCGGCGTCGATTCCTCGGTCGCGGCGCTGCTCGTCCACAAGGCGATCGGCGAGCAGCTGACCTGCGTCTTCGTCGACCACGGCCTGATGCGGCTGAACGAGGCCGAGCAGGTCGTTGCCGCCTTCGAGCAGTTCGGCATCCCGCTGGTCCACGTCGAGGCCGAGCAGCGCTTCCTCGACAAGCTGGCCGGGCAGGACGAGCCCGAGCGCAAGCGCAAGATCATCGGCGGCGAGTTCATCCGCGTCTTCGAGGAGGAGGCGGCCAAGCTCGAGGACGCCGCCTACCTGGTCCAGGGCACGCTCTACTCCGACGTGATCGAGTCCGGCGGCAGCGACAACGCGGCGACGATCAAGTCCCACCACAACGTCGGCGGCCTGCCCGACGACCTCGAGTTCGAGCTGGTCGAGCCGCTGCGGATGCTGTTCAAGGACGAGGTTCGCGCCGTCGGCGCCGAGCTCGGCCTGCCCGAGCGAATGGTCTGGCGCCAGCCCTTCCCGGGCCCCGGCCTGGCGATCCGCATCGTCGGCGGCGAGGTCAACAAAGAGCGGCTCGACATCCTCCGCGCCGCCGACGCGATCCTGCAGGAAGAGATCCGTGCCGCCGACCTCTACCGCCAGCTCTGGCAATCCTTCTGCGTCCTGCCCGTCGTCCGCTCGGTTGGCGTGCAGGGAGACGGCCGCACCTACGCCTACCCGATCGTGATCCGCGCGGTCACCTCCGACGACGCGATGACCGCCGACTGGGCGCGCCTGCCCTACGACTTGCTGGAGAAAGTCTCCAACCGCATCATCAACGAGATCACCGAAGTCAACCGTGTGGCGCTAGACATTTCTTCGAAGCCGCCGGCCACGATCGAGTGGGAGTAACGCTTCCGGTGCGCTTTATGTGGCCATAGGCCACAAAAGGCGCACCGGAACGGACGCCGATGCCCTCCTTCGCGGTTTCGATCTCGATTCTCGGCTTGGTCCAGGCGGCGCTGGTGGCCTTGCCCGCTTCGCGCCGGCGACCGGAGTGGATTGACCGGTTGGGCAGTCCCTGGTGGGCGCTGGTCCCGGCACTCTCGATCGTCATCGTGATCGGCGCGATCGAAGTCCTCCCCGGCTCCGCCGATGCACTGACCTACATCGCCCTTGTCGCCGTGCCGCCGCTCGCCGCCTACGCCCTCGCGGCTCTGACGCGAGTCCGTCTCAGCCCGTCATATACGCGGGTTGAGACGGACTCGCGAAGCGGCCACCCGGATTGGCGGGGGCCGGTCGCGGTTGTGGTGGCACTCTTCGTGCTTGCCTGGGTCTCGCCGCACTCGCTCGCCGGGGAGGCGGCGGCGACCGCGCTTTCGGGGCTCGGCTGCGTGACCCTGGGCTGGCTGCTCGTCTGCGGCGTGCCGGCAAGTTGGCTGCGGTTCGGCGTTTACGCGATGGCCGCGATCGACACCTGGTTCGTCGCCTCCAACTTGCTACAGGGCCCGAACGCCGTACTCAGCGCCGCCGCCCCGGCCGCCGACCTGCCGCGCCTGCAGGCGGTCCACTTCGGCTCCGCCCTGATGGGCTTCGGTGACCTCTTCGTCGCCGCCCTGGTCGGCTGCCTGCTCGCCCAAATGCCCGCCGACGGGACTGAAAGCAGAGATATAGATCGTTTTCAGTCCCGTCGGCAGTTGTTGGGGGCTGGGTTGGTGGTGGTGTTGGCGCTTGGGTTCGATTTGCTCTTTTTTGTGGTGGATCAGTTGCCTGCCACGGTTCCGGTCGCGGTCGCTCTGGCCCTGGTGACCTGGCGGGCGCCCGGCAGGCCTGAGCGGCGACGTCAGACAGCCAGGCGGCCGGGCTGAAGCACGTTGGGGTCGTGGCCGGGCTGGATCCTCAGGCCGGTGTCGCGCAGTTTGCGCAGGCGCTCGGCCGAGCGGACCGCCTCTTCCTGGCTGTAGCCGAAGGCGGGAAAGCGGTGGTCGTCGAGACCGCTGGCGAAGAGCGCGACGTCGGCACCGAGGACGAGCTCGCCGATTCGAACTGATTGGTGCCCGGCGGTGTGCCCTGGTGTGCTGAGCAGCTCGATCGAGCCGTCGCCGAGCAGGTCGTGGTCGCCGTCGAGCAGGGTGAGGTCCGGCGGGACGTCGGCGTAGTCGCGTGGCTGGAAGAAGTTGCGCTCGATCCCGGCACGATCCTGCCCCGCTTCCCACTCGGCGCGTTGGAGGACGACCGGCACCGACTTTGGGATCAACGAGAGGCCCCCGGCGTGGTCGAAATGGAGGTGGGTGAGCACCACCCGCGTGATCGTCTCGAGGTCGACCTGCTCGGCGAGCCCCACTTCTTGTTCCAGGCCGAAGTAGGCCAGTGGGTTGCCCTCTCCGTAGCGGCGGTCCGGGTCGGTGACGGCTTCTGGGTGCAGGCCGGTGTCGACGAGGATGCGCTCGCTCTCGGTCTCGATCAGGTAGGCGGGAACGGGCAGGCGCAGCGGTCTTTCGGGCTCCTCGTCGCCCTGGCGCCAGAGGCCCGCCGGGGCGGTCATCCAGCCGAGGTTCAGCATCTCGACCCTCATCGCACAGTCCGGTCGAGCGCGCCGGTCAGCTGTAGGCGTCCCACTTTTCGAGGTAGGGCAGGGGGTCGATCGGGCTGCCGCCCTCATACCAACCCGGTGCTTCCCAGATCTCGAAGTGAAGGTGGCAGGCGCTCGCGTCGCCGGTGTCGCCGACGATGCCGATCGGCTGCCCGGTGCGAACCCCCTCGCCGGTTTTCAGCGGCGAGGGTTCGGCCAGGTGCGCGTACATGAAGTCGAGCGTGGTGCCCTTGCCGTCGATGACGACGTAGTTGCCGGCGGCGTACTGGTAGCCGGCGTACTGCACGGTGCCGCCGCGGGCGGCGACCAGCGGGATGCCGCAGTCGGCCATCGTGTCCTGACCCTGATGGGTGTGACCGGAGCGACCGGCGCCGAAGCGGCCGGCGGAACTACCGAATTCGTGCGCGCCGAGGATCGGGAAGGCATAGCCGTAGAGGGCGAAGCCAAGGTTGAGCGGCTCGCTCGAGGTGTTCGCCCGAGCGGCGACTTCGCTGCCGCCCTGGGGCCCGATGCGGAAGCTGTAGCGGCCGTTGCGGGCGGGGCGCCCTTCGCTCGTCGTGCCGTCCCAGCGGATCCGCACCTCGGCGCTTGGTTCAACGTCGTTGCGGTAGAAGCTGCGCGCGACTTCGCCGGCCGAGTTGACGACGTCGATCTGCAGGTCATTCTGCTGTTGGGTGCTGGCGATCGCGAAGCGCACGTTCGGATAGCGAAAGCCGTAGAAGAAGGATTTGCGCGGCGCTGTCTGGGCCGAGATCAGGCTCAGCGTGCCGGCGCTGGGGGCTTCGCTGGCCGGCGTACCGGTCGGGCTGCCGCTGGCGGCCGGAGCACCCGCGGCCGTCGGCGCGCCACCGGTCGATGCCGCCGCGCTCGCGGCATGGCAGAGCAGCAGCGCGATCGCTGCGAATGTGAATGTCACTCCCGCCAACCAAGGCCGGGGCCTGTTGCTTGCCACGTCCCTCTCTTTCGTTTGCCTACGGAGTTAGCTGTCGGGCTCGCGCTGAAAGAGATGCGCTACGACCTTTTCGGCCGATTCGCCCCTGGAACCTGCAACGGTTCCTGCGGTTCCTCCGCTCCCGGTTGCCTGTGCCACCGGAATTAGGCACTTATGTGGCCGCGCAGTATAGACACGGATGTAGTCGCTTAACGCGGATGCCGCTCGGTGGCTATCATGCCGGAGCCGCTGGGCGCTGCCCGCGGTTTTTCTCTGATGAAGACCTATGTCGCCACACCCGCCAACCGCCAGCGTGACTGGTACGTCGTCGATGCCGAGGGCCAGACCCTGGGCCGACTGGCGACCCGCATCGCCGATGCGCTGCGTGGCAAGCGCAAGCCCGAGTACACGCCGCACTGCGACACCGGTGACTTCATCGTCGTAATCAACGCCGAGAAGATTCGCGTCACCGGGGACAAGCTGAACCAGAAGCGCTACTGGCGCCACAGCGGCTACCCCGGGGGAATCAAGTCGCGGACCTTGGCCGAGATGCTCGATCGCCGCCCCGAGGAGGTCATCCGCAAGGCGGTGAAGGGAATGCTGCCGCGCAACCGCCTCGCCCGTCAGCAGCTGACCAAGCTGAAGGTGTACGCGGGTCCTGAGCATCCGCATGAGGCGCAACAGCCCAAACCGATGGAGATACAGACTTGATCGACGACGAGAACCAGAAGGACGAGGCGACTCCGGAGCAGGACGAGGGCACCGTGGCCGAGGGTTCGGACACACCGCCAGCGGGTCCTGTCGCGGGGGAGGACTCCTCGTCCTCGCAAGCTGCGGGCGAGGAGCCCACCCCCACACCACCCGCTGGAGATGCGTCTGAGACCCAGGACGAGGCGCCGTCGGCTGAGCCCGAGGCCGCCGAGGAGGTTGTCGCCGAGCAGCCGGTTGACCAGGCACCCACGGCTGACGCTGAGGCCGCCGAGGAGCCCGTGGCGGAGGAGTCCCAGACTGAGGAGCCCCAAGCTGAGGAGGCTGCGCCCGAGGCAGAGGCTGCGCCCGAGCCCGAGGCGGAGAAGCCCGCGGCTGAGGAGAAGAAGAAGGACGTCATTCCCGGGGCTGACCTGGAGCCGATTGCGGTTGAGACGAAGGAGCGGCCGCTCAGTGCTGAGGAGCAGGCGCGCAAGGAAGCCGAAGAGGAGGAGCGGGCCAAGCGCGAGGCCGCTCTAACCGGCGAGGGCGAGGAGGAGCCGAGCGCCGCCAGCCGTGCGCCGGCCAAAATGGAGGGCGACGCCCGCTACCTGGCTACCGGCAAGCGCAAGACTTCAATCGCCCGCGTAACCCTGCTGCCCGGCAGCGGCAAGGTGGAGATCAACAAGCGGGCGCTGGAGGAGTTCTTCCCGCGGCCCCTGCACCAGACGACGGCGATGCAGCCGCTGACGATCACCGGCTACGAGGGCAGCGTCGACGTCCGCGTCCGCGTCCACGGCGGTGGCATCAGCGGCCAGGCCGGCGCTGTCCGCCACGGCATTGCCAGGGCGCTCACCGAGGTCGATCCGGAGCTGCGCGGCGAGCTCAAGCGCCGTGGCTTCCTGACCCGCGACGCGCGGGCCAAGGAGCGCAAGAAGGCCGGACTTAAGAAGGCCCGCAAGCGCCCGCAATTCTCGAAGCGCTGAGGCGGCTGCAAATCTGCGCCTGGGGGCGTCCTCGGTCGGCCGGTTCGGTCACGCACTAACTTGTGCGCTCCCTTCACCGGCCTCCCTGCGTCCTACCCATGCTTGATTTTCGCTCGCCTCAGCACTCCGAATGACCACCGAGCGACAGCTCTTCGGAACCGATGGCGTCCGCGGTGAGGCGGGCAGCTTTCTCACGGCCGAGTTGGCCACATTGCTGGGCAGAGCCGCTGTGGCATCGCTGGAGGCGGAGCGCCCGCAGGTCCTGATCGTTCGCGATACACGCGAGTCCGGGCCGATGCTGGAGTCCGCGCTGGCGGCGGGGATCGCGGCTGCGGGTGGTGACGCTCTGCTTGGCGGCGTCCTGCCGACACCGGCGGCGGCGATTCTGGTCAAGCGCCTGGGCCTCGACCTGGCGGCGGTGGTGTCTGCCTCGCACAACCCCTATCGCGACAACGGGATCAAGTTCTTCTCCGGGTTGGGGACCAAGCTCGACGATGGGGCCGAGGCGCGGATCGAGGCCTTGGTCGATGCCGAGCACGGCGCCGCCGAGCCCGGGCACGTGCGCGAGCTAAACGGTGGCCTCGAGGATTACCTGCGAGCGCTGCAGGCCGCCTTCCCACTCGACCTCTCCGGCCAGCACGTGATGCTCGACTGCGCCAACGGCGCCACCTTCCGCGCCGCGCCGGCGATCTTCGAGCGGCTCGGCGCCACGGTCGAGACGATCGGCGCCGAGCCGGACGGGCGCAACATCAACGCCGGCTGCGGCTCCACCCACCTCGAGCGCATCGCCGCGGCGATCGTCGGCTCCGAGGCGACGATCGGCTTTGCCTTCGACGGCGACGGCGACCGCGTGCTCGCCGTCGACGGTTCCGGCCGCACCCACGACGGTGACGAGCTGATCGCCCTGGCGGCGCGGGGAATGGCGAGTCGCAACGAGCTCGCCGGCGGGGTTGCCGTGACCGTGATGAGCAACTACGGCTTCCACCAGGCGATGGAGGAGGCCGGCATCGAGGTTGCGGTCACCCAGGTCGGCGACCGCTACGTGCTCGACGAGCTGCGCGAGCGGGGTTGGGCGCTCGGCGGCGAGCAGTCCGGCCACATCATCGACACCCGCATCGTCGCCACCGGCGATGGCACCGCCGCGGCGCTGGCGACGATGCGCGAGCTTGCCGGGGCGATCTCTCGCCGAGGTGGAGGCGATGCAGAAGCTGCCGCAGACCCTGGTCAACGTCGAGGTGGCCGACCGCGAGGCAATCGCCGGCGCGAAGCCGGTCTGGGAAGCGGTCGAGCGCGAGGAGGAGGGACTGGAGGGTCGCGGTCGCGTGCTCCTGCGCCCCTCCGGCACCGAGCCGCTGGTGCGGGTGATGGTCGAGGCGCCGAGCGCCGATGAGGCGGACGCCGTTTGCGAGCGTCTTGTCAGCTTGGTCCGCCAAGAGCTCGCCTAGCGCCCCGGTCTCTACCCTTCATCGCCTCCCTATGTGCGGAATCGTTGGATATGTGGGCGCTCGACCCTGCCTCGACCTGCTGGTCGCCGGGCTCGAGAAGCTCGAGTACCGCGGCTATGACTCGGCCGGGATCTCGGTCATCGACGATGGCCGGATCGACAGCGTGCGCGCGGTCGGCAATCTCGACAACCTGCGCGCCGCGGTGGCCGAGCAGGCCGAGAACGGTGGCGGGGTCGCGGTCGCGGCCTCGGCGGCGACGACCGGCGTCGCTCACACCCGCTGGGCAACGCACGGGCGCGTCACCGAGGAGAACGCCCACCCCCACGGCGACTGCACCGATCGCATCCACATCGTCCTCAACGGGATCGTCGAGAACCACGCCGAGTTGCGCCGCGAGCTCGGCGAGCAGGGCCACCACTTCAGCTCCGAGACCGACGCCGAGATCGTCTCCCACCTGATCGAGCGCAACTACGACGGCGACCTCACCGCGGCGGTGCGGACTTCCTTCGCCGAACTGCGCGGCCACTACGCCTTCGTCGCCATGCACGCCGACGAGCCGGGGCACCTGGTCGGCGCCCGCAAGGAGTGCCCGCTGGTCGCCGGCGTCGGCGAGGGGGAGGCCTTCCTCGCCTCGGCGATCCCCGCCTTCCTCGCCGAGACGCGCGAGGCGGTGGCGATCGAAAACGACGAGATCGTCAGCCTCGATGCCTCCGGGGTGAGCATCACCGACGCCGAGGGCAACCCGGTCGAGCGCGGTTCCGAAGAGATCTCCTGGGACGAGGCCGCCGCCGAGAAGGACGGCTACGAGACCTTCATGCTGAAGGAGATTCACGAACAGGCCGACGCGGTCGCCGAGACGATCGCCGATCGCCTCCCCAATGACGACGGCGTCGATCTCTCCGAACTCGATCTCGACGACGAGTACCTGCGCGGGGTCCAGCGCATCGTCATCGTCGCCTGCGGCACCTCCTACCATGCCGGCCTGGTCGGTCGTTACGCGATCGAGGAGTGGGCGCGAGTGCCGGTCGAGATGGACATCGCCTCCGAGTACCGCTACCGCAACCCGGTGATCGGCAAGCAGGACCTGGTGATCGGCATCACCCAGTCGGGCGAGACGGCCGACACCCTGGCGGCGATGCGCCTCGCTCGCGAGAACGGCGCCAAGGTGCTGGCGATCACCAACGTGATGGGCAGCCAGGCCACCCGCGACGCCGACACCGTTCTCTACACCCGCGCCGGCCCCGAGGTCAGCGTCGCCGCGACCAAGACCTTCGTCGCCCAGGTCGCTTCGATGTACCTGCTGGGACTGCGCCTGGCCGAGCTGCGCGGCACGATGCCGGCGCAGCGCCTGGCCGAGCTGGTCGTCGAGCTGAAGACGATCCCCTCGAAGATCGAGGCCACGCTCGCCACCAGCGAGGTGCGCGCCCGCGAGGTCTCCGCCGCCCAGTCCGATCACGACTTCTTCCTCTACCTCGGCCGCCACATCGGCCTGCCGGTCTGCCTCGAGGGGGCGCTGAAGCTGAAGGAGATCTCCTACATCCCGACCGACGCCTACGCCGCGGGCGAGATGAAGCACGGTCCGATCGCCCTGCTCGACGAGTCGACCCCGGTGATCTGCGTGGCCACGGACAGCCCCGTCCTCGACAAGGTCCTCTCCAACGTCGAAGAGGTGCGCGCTCGCGGCGCCGAAACGATCGCAATCGCCACCGAGGGCAACGATCAGGTCGCCGCGGTGGCCGACCAGACGATCGTGGTCGCCCGCACCGACTGGATCCTGCAGCCGATCGTCGCGATCCTGCCGCTGCAGCTGCTGGCCTACGAAATCGCCCGCGCACGGGGCCTCAACGTCGACCAGCCACGCAACCTCGCGAAGACCGTGACTGTCGAGTAAGGCCGAGCCCGCTACTCTTTCTCGCCAGTATGGTCAAGATCCGTTACGCCATTCCAGTCTTTGCCCTGATCGCGGCGCTCTTCGCCGCCGGCTGTGGCAGCAGCAGCGACGGCTCTTCCAATGGCTCCGACCTGGCCGAGCTGGCCTCGCCGGGCTCGCTCGTTTTCGTCGAAGGCCAGCTGCAACCGAAGGGCGCGCTGAAGCAGAACGTCGACGCGATCGCCAAGCGGTTTACCGGCGAAGCCAGCCTCGGCGACTTCGTCATCTCCGAACTGGAAAGCTCCGCCCGGGAGGACGGCGAATCGTTCGACTTCGTCAGCGAAGTCGAACCGTGGCTGGGCGAACGTGGCGGCGTAGCCTTCGAACGCCTTGTTGATGGAGAACTATCCGAACCGCTGATCGCGATCGAGACCAAGGACGCGGCGGCGACGCAGAGCTTCGTCGACAAACGCACCAAGCAGAGCAAAGACCCGTCCAAAGACGCCTCTTACGAAGGGGTCGACTTCAAGGTCGGCGGCTCCGAAGACAACGCGGTGGGCGTTATCGGTGACGCGCTTGTCCTCGCCGACAGCGAAAAGGAATTCAAAGCCGCCGTCGATGCCTCCCAGGGCGACTCGCTCGGCGGCGAAGATCGCTTCCAGGAGGCGGTCGACGCGGCGTCCGATGGAAGCTTCGCCGACGTCTACGTCGACGTCGGCGGGATCATCAAGCAGTCCGAAGACGGAATCGACGAACAGACCCAGGAAGTGCTGCAGGGCGCCGGCATCGATCCGAGCGAAGCGACCGCGGTCGCCAGCTTGATACCGCGGTCCGACCAGATCGAGGTCGAGCTGAGCAGCGACCTTGGCGGTGAGAAGGCGCCGTCGGGCGACGCCTCGGAGCTGCTGGGCTCGATGCCCGCCGACTCACTGGCGGCCTTCTCCTTCTCGGAATTCAGCGACCAGCTGGAAGAAGCAATTGACAGCCTCGACGAAAAGGGCTCCCCTCCGGACTTGAAGCCAAACGAACTGAAGAGCACCGCGGAACAGGCGGGGCTCGACCTCAACAAGATCGCTGCTTCACTCGAAGACGGCGCCGTCTTCGTCGAAGGCAACGATCAGAGCAGCCTTGGTGGGGCGATGGTTGTGACGGCCAGCTCCAGCGAAGCGGCGGACGCGATCACTAGCTTGGGCGCGCTTCTGCGCGGTGCCCGTGTTCCAGGCGTGACCGCGGTCAGTGGCAAGGCAAGCGGCTTCTCTATCCGTAGCGACGAACTGGGCAGCAAGCCGGCGGTCGTGATCGCCAAGGGCGACCGGATCGCCGCCGGTTATGGCCTTGCTCCGGCCCTTGCCGGCCTCAATGCCGGCTCGGGGGCCACTCTCTCGAGCACGGCCGGCTACAAGGCAGCGGTCTCGGCACTGGGCGAGACGCCGATCAGCGCCTACGTCGACGGCGCCGCGGCGCTGGGCCTCGCCGAAGCGCTCGTGCCGCGCTCGAAAACGGACTTCTGGGAAGCCGTTCCCTACCTGAAGAAGATCAGCTACATCGGTATTGGCGCCGGCAGCAGCGATGAGCTGGCGACCGCGAAGCTGATCGCGGGCATCGGTAAATAATTCGCGGATGAGCTCGGGCGTCGGGATCGACCTGCTCGAGATCGACCGCTTGGAGCGAGCGCTGCGGCGATACCCGCGCCTCGCCGAGCGGATCTTCAGCGAGGGTGAGCGTGAATACGCCGGGGCGCGGGCGCGCCCTGCCCGCCACCTCGCCGCCCGCTTCGCGGCCAAGGAGGCTGTGGTCAAGGCACTTGGCCTCAGCGGTGGCTTCGGCCTGCGGCGGATCGAGGTGCGTGCTGGTGAGCCGCCGACGGTTGCGCTTTCTGGCGCCGTCGCGGAGGCAGCTGCGGGCCGGCGGGTCGAGATCTCGCTGACCCACTCGCGCGACTTTGCGGCCGCGGTCGCCATCGTCGAGACTGCATGAATGGAGCCCTGGCTCAGCCCTCTTTTTGACGCCGACGGGATTCGCGCCGTCGATCGCTGGGCGATCGAGGAGCAGGGCATCCCCGAGGCGGACTTGATGGAGGCGGCCGGTACTGCGCTGGCGGAGGCAGTGGCCGGCCTGGCGCCGCAGGGTCCGCTGCGGATCGTCTGCGGCAAGGGCAACAACGGCGGCGACGGGCTGGTCGCCGCGCGGCATCTGCGCGGGCTGGGCTTCGAGCTCGAGGTTCTCGAGCTCGAGCAGGGACGGAGCAGAGGATCTCGACGCTTGGCTGCAGGGTGCCGGGGCCGTCGTCGATGCGATCTTCGGCACGGGCTTCAAGGGCGAGCCGAGGGAGCCCGCCGCTGCGGCGATCGAAGCGATCAACCGCTGCGGCGCGCCCGTGGTTGCCTGTGACATCGCCTCCGGGGTTGATGCCTCGAGCGGCGAGATCGAGGGTCTTGCCGTGGAAGCCGATCTCACGATCAGCTTCCACGCTGCCAAGGTCGGTCACCGCGTCGCACCGGGCAAGTGGCATACGGGCGAGCTGCAGGTCGCCCCGATCGGCGTTCCCGACGGCGCTCCGGGCAAGCCCGTAGCCGGGACGATCACGCCTGACATTCTCAGCCTGCTTCCCGCGCCGTGGGCCCCAGTCGACCAAGTTCAGCTCCGGGCAGGTCGTGATCGCCGGCGGATCGCAGGGGGCTCACCGGGGCCGTGCAGATGTCCTCGCTGGCCGCGATCCGTGCCGGCGCCGGCTACGCCACCGTCGCCGTCCCGGCCGACCTCGAGCCGATCTTCGAGGCTGCGCAGCCAGAGGTGATGTCGGTCGGCTGCCCGGGCGGCGATGGCTGTTTGGCGCCCGCTTCGCTGAAACCGATCCTGAAGACCTTCGAGCGGGCGGCCGCCGGCGTGCTCGGTCCCGGCCTGGGCCGTGATCCCGGCTCGGTCGAGCTGGCCCGCGAAGCGGCTGCCGCGATCGAGGCGCCGCTGGTGATCGACGCCGACGGGCTCAACGCCTTTGCCGGTGAGATCGGCCGGATCGGTCGAGCGCGGCGGCGCCACCGTCCTCACCCCTCACGCCGGCGAGCTGGGGCGGCTGCTCGGCCGTTCCTCGGAGCAGATTGCCAGCGCGAGGCTCAGCGCCGCACGGGAGGCTGCCGTGCGCGGCTGCGGCCGTCGTCGTGCTCAAGGGCGACGACACGATCGTCACCGACGGCGAGCGGGTCGCGGTCAACGCAGTCTCGGCACCGGCGCTGGCAACCGCTGGCACCGGCGACGTTCTCTCGGGCATCACCGCGGCGATGCTCGCTCGCGGCCTCGACCCCTTTGCCGCCGCCTGCGCCGCGGTGCTCGCCCACGCTCGCGCCGGTCGGGCGGCGGCGCAGCGGATCGGTGCCGCCGAGTCGGTGATCGCCAGCGACGTAATCGGCGCGATTCCAGCGGCAATGCGTGCCGGCGGGCCGGTCGAATAACCTCGCGCCATGAAGACCGCCGCGGAGATCATGGATGCCGACGTGCCGACCGTCTCGCCCGACGCGGATGCGCGGGCGGCGATCGAGCTCTTGGCAAAGACCGAGATCGGCGCCCTGCCGGTGACCGATCGGGACCGCAAGGTGGTCGGCATCGTCAGCGAGTCAGACCTGATCCTCAGCGATGAGGAAGCCGACCTGCACCTGCCTCACTACCTCAACATCATGGGTGGCATCGTCTTCGTCGGCTCGATGAAGGGCTTCGAGAAGCGCCTCGACAAGGCCTTCGCCACCAGCGTCGCCGAGCTGATGACGGCCGATCCGATCGTCGCTCACGTCGACGACGATGCCGAGGCGGTGGCGCGCATGATCGCCGAGAAGCACCACAACCACCTGCCCGTCGTCGACGACGAGGGCCGCCTCGCCGGGCTGGTCACGCGGGCCGACGCGCTGGCTGCGCTCGTCGCCAACGAGTAGCCCGATGGCGCGGGCCCTCGCCCGGATCGACCTTGGCGCCGTCGAGCGCAACTGCGCACGGCTGAAGGCCGAGCTGGGCCCCGACAGCGAGCTCTGCGCGGTGGTCAAGGCCGACGGTTACGGCCACGGTGCCGACGCTTGTGCGAACGCCGCGCTAGCCGGTGGGGCGACGCGACTCGCGGTGGCAACGGGCGCCGAGGCGGCGCTGATCGGTCGCCGCTTTCCGCAGGTCCCGCTGCTGGCGATGGGAGCGCTCACCGCCGAGGACCTCGAGGACGCCCTCGCTGCCGGCGCCGAGGTTGCCGTCTGGCGGGAGGGATTCCGCGCCTTCGCCAGCGCCCGAGGCCGCGCCCAGGGGCGGCGCGTCCGGGTCCACGTCAAGTTCGACAGCGGCATGGGCCGCCTCGGCAACCCCGATGCGGACGAGGTGCTGGCGCTGGCCCGTGCCTGCGCCGAGGACCCGATGCTCGATCTGGTCGGGGTCTGGACCCACTTCGCCACCGCCGACGAACCGGACTCCGAGTTCTTCGATCAGCAGCTCGCAGCGCTTCACCGCGGTTGCTGCCGCGGTCAAGGCCGAGTTCCCCGACGTGGTCGCCCACGCCGCCAACAGCGCCGCGGTCTTCCGCGAGCCGCGAGCGCATTTCGACATGGCCCGCTGCGGCGTCGCTGTCTACGGGCTCGATCCGTTTCAGGGGGATCCGGCTGAGCGGGGCCTCGAGCCGGCGCTCTCGTTGCACTCCTACGTTGCCGACGTCAAGCGCTTCTCAGCTGGGGCAAGTGCTGGCTACGGGCAGGCCTGGCGGGCCCCGGCCGATACCTGGGTCGGCGTGCTCCCGCTTGGCTACGGCGACGGGGTGCGGCGCGGTCTCTCGAACAATGCCGAGGTGCTGATCCGCGGCCGCCGCCATCCCGCTCGTCGGCACCGTCTCGATGGACAACATCACGGTCGACCTCGGCTCCGAGACCGAGGTCGAGGCCGGCGACGAGGCCGTGCTGATTGGCAGCCAGGGCGCTGAGTCGATCCGCAGCGAGGAGGTGGCCAAGCGCCTGGGGACGATCAACTACGAGGTCACCTGCGGGATCTCGGCCCGGGTGCCGCGAGCGCCGGCATGAATGCCGCTGAGCGACTCGATGCGGCCCCGCTCGTTGCCCTGGCGCGAGGGGGAGTGGGCGAGCGTGGGGAGGTCTGGATCGCCGGCGGGGCGGTCCGCGACGCGGCCCTGGGGCGCGACGTGGTCGACCTCGACCTCGCCGTCGCCGGCTGACCCGGCGCCGGTCGCCAAGGCGATCGCCCGGGTGGGGGAAGGGCACTCCTTCGAGCTCTCCGCCGAGTTCGCGACCTGGCGGGCGGTCGCCGCCGATCACAGCTGGCAGATCGACGTCACGGCACTGCGCGGTGCGACGATCGAGGCCGACCTGGCCGAGCGCGACTTCACGATTGGCGCCGTGGCCGTCCCGCTGGCGGGTGGCGAGCCGCTCGACCCGTTCGGTGGCCTCGCCGACCTCGAGCGGGGATTGCTGCGGGTGGTCGGCGAGCGCAGCTTCGCCGCTGATCCCCTGCGCCTGCTGCGTGCGGCCCGCTTTGCCGCCGGCCTCGAGCTTGCAGATCGACCCGGGGACGGTGGCTCTGGCACAGGCCGAAGCCGCCCGTGCCGGCGAGCCGGCCGGAGAGCGACAGTTGGTCGAGCTGCGCAAGCTGATCGGCGGTCCCGATCCGCTGCGGGGCATGCAGCTGCTCGACGAGCTCGGCCTCACCGCCGTCGTTCTGCCGGAGTTGGACGCCCTGCACGGGGTCGAACAGGGGCCCAACCATCACCTCGACGTGCACGGGCACACGATGGCCGTGCTGGAGCGCACGCTCCAGGTCGAGGGTGACCTGGAGCGCTTCGGCGGCGAGCGCGCCGATCAGCTGCGCGCCCTGCTCGCCGAGCCGCTTGCCGACGAGATGAGTCGTGGCACCGCGCTGCGCTTTGGCGCTCTCGTTCACGACATCGGCAAGCCAGTCACTCGCTCCGAACGGGACGGCTTCGTCACCTTCATCGGCCACGACCGCGACGGGGTCGAGATCGTCGGCGGGCTCTGCGGGCGGTTGCGGGCGAGCCGCACCCTCACCCGCCATCTGCAGGACCTCACCCTGCACCACCTGCGCCTGGGCTTCCTCGTCCACGAGGCGCCGCTGCCGCCGCGGCGGGTTCATGAGTACCTGCGGGCGACCGAGCCGGTCAGCGCCGACGTGACCCTGTTGACGATCGCCGATCGGCTCTCGGCACGGGGTTCGGGCCCCTTCGCGACCGAGGAGGCGATCGAAGCCCACCTCGCCCTGGCCAGGCAGATGCTTGCCGATGCCCTCGATTGGCGACGCGAGGGCCCGCCACGGCCGCTGCTTCGCGGCGATGAGCTCGCCACCGCGCTCGGCCTAGCGGAGGGGCCGGAGCTTGGCGAGCTGTTGGCCGAGCTGGAGGCCGCTCAGTACGCAGGCGAGGTTAGTAGCCGCGAGCAGGCAATCGACCGGGCCAGAGCCCTGCGCGGCTGAACCGGCGGTCCGGTACGCTCCCTGCCGCATGGCGAAAGAGGAGAAGATCGAGATGGAGGGCGAGATCACCGAGGCCCTCCCCAACACGATGTTTCGGGTCAAACTGGACAACGACCACGACGTGCTTGGGCATATCTCCGGCAAGATGCGCCGCCACTACATCCGGATCCTGCCCGGCGACCGGGTCAAGATCGAGCTTTCGCCGTATGACCTCGACCGGGGTCGCATCACCTACCGCTACAAATAGGCCTCGGCAGTGAGCCTGCGTTTCCGCATCGACCCCGAGATCGTCCACGAGACGGTCGACGGAGAGGTGATCGCGATCGACTTGGTCAGCGGTAGCTACTACAGCCTGGCCGGCAGCGGGCCCGTGGCCTGGGAAGTGCTTGGCGGCGGTGCCAGCGAGGCCGAGATCAGAGCTGCGCTGGCGAGCCGTTTCGAGGCCGACGGCGAGACGATTGTCGCGGCCGTCTCGGCGCTGCTAGCCGAGCTGCAGGAGAGCAAACTGATTGTCAGCGATGAGCAGCCGGGCGAGGCGCCGCCGGTAGCCGGCAGCACGGGGGAGAAGATCCCGTTCGAGGCGCCGCGGCTGGAGCGCTACACCGATATGAAGGACTACTTCCTGCTCGACCCGATCCACGAGGTCGACACCGCCGGTTGGCCGCGGCCGGCGGCCTAGGCGTGCCGGGGCAGCCGGCTGTGCAAGCGGCGCCACCCGACCTCGCCAGCGAGTACTTCGAGCGGCTGCGAGAGCGCTGCGAGCGAGCAGCAGCGATGACGGGGGGCGCCGGCACTCTGGATCTGGAGATGGCCGGATTGCGGCTGCGGTTGCGTTTTGCGGGGGAGCCGCTGCGCGAGGCGCTGTTGGCGCCCTTCGACCACCTCGCTTGCCACGAGGAGGGAGATCCCGTCCTGACGATCTCGCTCTTCGACACGGCCTCGACCGGCGTCGAGCCACCAGCTCCCCTGTGGGAGCCGATCGCGGCCGCGCCGGGCACCAACCCGGTCGCCCGGCTGCGCTCCGAGCGGGCCTGCGTCCTCGCCGCTGCCGGCAGCAGGGCGCTCACCGCCGCGCTGCCGGCGCAGGGAGTCGCCGTCTTCCACCTGCCCGATGCGACCGCGATTCCCGCGATGGAGCGAGCGGCCCCGATTCGCGAGGCGCTGCAGCTGCTGATGGCCGCGAGGGGACGACTGATGACGCACGCGGGTGCGGTTGGCAGCGGCGGGCGCGGCGTGCTCCTCGTCGGCCGCGGGGGGTCGGGCAAGTCGACGCTGGCGCTCTCCTGTGCGCTCGCCGGGATGGAGATCGTCGCCGATGACTACGTCCTGCTCGACCCCGCCACTCTCGCTGCGCACGCGATGCAGTCGACGGCAAAGCTGACCGAAGACAGCGCCTCGCGCCTCGGCATCCCCGGCGAGGCAATCGACCCGGCGGGCTTCGAGCCGACCCTCGAGGGGCCGGCCAAGGCCCTGGTGCGGATCCCCGACCTCGCGCCGGGCCGGCTCAAGCGACAGTTGCAGGTGACGGCCATCGTCGCCCCGACGCTGAGTTCGTCTCAACCCGCGTATATCGGGGGTGGAGACGGACTCGGTGAGATCGAGCCGGCCGTTCATGCGACTTCGGCGGCCGAGGCGCTGCGGGCGGTGGCGCCGAGCACGATCGTGCAAGCGGGCTTTGGCGGCGGGGACTCGCTGGCGACGCTCGCCGACCTCGTGCGCCGCGTGCCCAGCTACGCGCTCGAGCTCAGCCCGAACCACGCGGCAAATGCGGCCGCCGTCGAGCGCCTGGTGGGCGACCTTGGCTGAGCCGACCATCACCGCGGCGATCCCGGTGCGCGATGGCGAGGCCTACCTGGCCGAGGCGATCGAGAGCGTGCTCGCCCAGAGCCGGCCCTGCGATCAGGTCATCGTCGTCGACAACGGCTCAAGCGATCGCAGCGCCGAGATCGCCGCTGGTTTCGCTCCCGCGGTGGAGCTGGTGCACGAGCCCCGGCCTGGCATCGGCGCCGCCCGCAATGCAGCCCTGCGCGCTGCCCACGGTGACCTCGTCGCTTTCCTCGACGCGGATGACCTTTGGGATCCGGAGAAGACCGCGCGGCAGCTTGCGGCCTTCGAGGCTGAGCCGGGGTTGCAACTCGTCTTCGGCCACGTGCGCCAGTTCGTCAGCCCCGATCTCGCCGCGGAGGAGGTTGAGGGTCTTCGGGTCCCGGCCGAGCCTCAGCCAGGCCAGCACATCGGTGCGCTGCTGGCACGGCGGGAGGCAATCGAGGCGATCGGGCCTTGGTCAGAGGACGTGCGCATCAGCGACGGCCTCACCTTCTTCCTGCGCGCTCGCGAGCTCGGCCTCGAGCAGGCGATGCTGACCGAGACGGTCATGCGGCGCCGAGTCCACGGCGGCAACCACTCGCTCAGCAACCGTGACGAGCGCCGCGAGTTCGCGCTTCACCTCAAGCGCTCGCTCGACCGCCGCCGCGGGGGGTCGGCATGAGCGAGGTCCTCGCCAACAAGCCGACGCCGGCCCAGCTGCTCGTCCTGCACGCGGCACTGGACCGGGATCGCGAGCAGGCGCACGCCGCCTGGCGGCGCTGGCGCCGCGGGGTCGATTTCGACGAGGTCGACCACGGCTCGACCCGCCTGCTGCCGCTGGTCTACCGCAGGCTCGGTCCCGATGCCTTCGACGCTGAGGTGGTGGGCCGCCTCAAGGGGCTCTACCGGCGCTCCTGGAGCCGCAACCAGCTGCTCTTCAAGCGCGCCGCGGAGGCGGTCGAGCTGCTCGGGGCGGCCGGGATCGAGACGCTGGTGATCAAGGGCGCCTCGCTCGCCCTGCTTTCCTACGGGGACGTTGGCGTGCGGCCGATGGACGACGTCGATGTCCTCGTGCCGATCGAGCGAACCGGCGAGGCGATCTCAGTCCTAACCGCCGCCGGTTGGTCGCCCGACAAAGACGATCCCGCGACCTGGATCCAGGTCCACCACTCGCTCGGCTTCGCCGGGCCGCGTGAGGGCGAGGTCGACCTGCACTGGTTCGCCCTCTGGCAGCCCGCCAGCGACCGCGAGCTCTGGGCCGCCTCGGTGCCGATGGAGCTCGCCGGCACCGGCACGCGGGCGCCGAGCGCCGCCGACCAGCTCCTGCTCGCCTGCGTGCACGGGACTCCCTGGAGCCCCCTCCCGCCCTTTCGCTGGATCGCCGACGCGGTCACCGTAATCCGCGCCGGGGGCGAGCAGCTCGACTGGAACCGGCTCACCGCCGAGGCCGAGCGCCGCCGGCTCACCGTCGCCACCGCCGCGGCGCTCGCCTACCTGCGCGAGGAGTTCGGCGCGGAGATCCCGGACGCTGTGCTGGGGCAGCTGCGGGCGGCGCCCGCCTCACGCCACGAGCGCGCCGCCTTTCGGGCCGCCTGCCGCCCCGACTCGCCGCTGCGTACCCTGCGCATGGCCTGGGACCGCTATCGACGCCTGCGCGACCTCGACACAGGCGCGCCGCGACCCGACGGCTTTCCCGGCTTCGCTTGCCGCTTCTGGGGCGTCGACAGCGCTTGGCAGCTGCCCCCGCACGCGGTGCGGGCGTTCAGTCGTCGGCGCGAGCGCGGTGGCGTTCGATCCGCTTCTTGAGCGCGAGGAAATGCCCGGCGCGGCCGGCGGCCGCGTCCTGGGTGAGGCTCGCCGGGTGGACGCGCCGGTGCAACAGAACCCGCGGCAGGCGGCGGATCTCGATTCCCTGCTCGGCGGCGCGCAGCAGCCAGTCGATGTCCTCGGCCGCCCGCATCTCCTCGTCGAAGCCGCCGACCTGCTCGAAGGCCTCGCGGCGCACGACCATCGTCATCGTGTGGACGTCGGGCTCGTCCGCGAGCTCTTCCGGCTTGGCCGGCATCACCGTCGGCACGTTTGAGCCCTCCGCCCAGAACGGCAGCTCGGCGCCCTCCTCGATCAGCAGCTCCTGTTCGGCGAGCACGCAGCCGACCGCGGCGTCCGCGAGCATCTCGTCGACCTGGACCGAGAGCTTCTCTGGCGGCAGCGTGTCGTCGGCGTCGTGGAAGGCGACGAACTCGCCGCGCGAGGCGGTGAAGCCGCGGTTTCGTGCCGCCGCGGGCCCGGCGTTCTCCTGGACGATCAGCTTCACCTCGGGGTAGGAGCGGGCCGTCGCCGCAGTGCCGTCGCTGGACCCGTCGTCGACCACGATCGTCTCCACTGGCGCGTAGGTCTGGGCCAGCACGCTCTCGATCGCCTCGCCGAGGAAGCGCTCGGCGTTGAAGGCGGGGATGACGACGCTGACCAGCGGCCTGGACACGGTCCAATTGTCTCCTAGAGGTGACTGCGCGCCGCAGCCGGGTTGGGCTCGGCCAACTCGGCGACCAGGGCCGACCAGGCGAACTCGGTGGCACCGAGGCCGGCGCCCGTGCGCGGGTCGTAGTACTCGCGCAGCCCTTCCCGCTCGACCGCGCCGATAACGCCGTCGGCCAGTCGCGACGCCGCCTGCTCATAGCCGAGCCGGCGCAGGCCGAGCCAGACGAGCCAGGCCGAGTTGACCCAGGTCGGCCCGCGCCAGTAGCGCCGCAGCGGCCCGCGGTGGCCGCCGGGTTCATAGCTCGGCTCGGAGGCGGCGACGGAGGGCGGCGCGACCGCGGTGAGGAACTCGCTCTCGTTGAGCAAGTGCTCCTCGACCAGGCGACGCCCGATCTGCTCCGGCAGGTCGGGCAAGGCGAGCGGGGCAAGGGCGGTCCAGGTGAGGGCGCTGGGCCTGATCCCGCCCGGCTCTGCCCAATCGATGAAGAGGCCGCGCCGCTCGTCCCAAAGGCGATCGACCAGGGCGGGCGTCACCGAGGAGCGGCCCAGGGCCTGCAGCGAGAGCGACCAGAGCGTGTTGACCAGCGTCTCGCAGAGGACCGGGCCGCCGCGCTGGCGAATGCGTCGCGCCTCGAAGCCGAGCCGGCGGTTGCGGTGAACGAGCAAGGGGAAGCCGATGCGGGCGTTGGCCCGCCAGCCCCAGACGGGGTCGAAGGCGGGTGAGGCATCAAGACCCGACTCGTCGGGCTGGACGATCCAGAGCAGCCCGTCGCGCTCCAAATCGCGCTCGGCGCTGAGCCAGTCGGCCTGGGCACCGATTCGCGGTTCTTCGGCCGGGTCGCCGACGGCGATCTTCCAGGCCCAGGCCAGCAGCGGTGGCTGGATCGTCTCGGTCTGGAACGAGCTGCGCGAGGCGACGTTGTAGAAGGGCAGGCGACTCAGCGTGACCGGCCGGTCCCAGAAGATCGTGTGGCCGATGAAGCCGTCGTCGCGCTGCGCCGCCAGCAGGGTCTCCAGCTCGGTGCGCGCCCGCGCCGGGTCGAAGCGCCGCCAGACAGTCGCGGCGAAGCAGGAGTCCCAGTACCACTGCCAGGGGTAGCGGCTCGGGCTCGGCCGGGTGTAGGCGAAGCGGGTTCCGTCGCGCTCACCCTCGAGCCAGCTCCCTCTCAGGACGCGCTCGGCGATGCCTGTCGCCGCGGCGCTCACACTGCCGTGCGGCGCATTTCTCGCAGCGCCCAGGCGCCGAGCACGAGGAGCAGGCCCGCCAGGGCGAGCAGGCCGGGCCAGGTTTCCGCCCAGGTGACGCTGCCGATGAAGCCCTGGCGCGCGGCGTCCATGACCTGGGTCACCGGGTTGACTTCAGCGACGCTCCTCATCCAGGGCTGCAGCAGCGCCAGCGGCGCGTAGGCGGTGGTGGTGAGGATCAGCCCCATCATCCCGGCTTGCATCAGCGGCGCCGCCGACTGGCTCTTGAAACGCAGTGCCAGCCCTGAGCCCCAGCAGGCGGCGACGGCGGCCATCGCGGCGACCATCGTGTAGGTGACCAGCAGCCCGTCAACGCCGGGCCAGCCCGCCCCGAGCACCAGCGCGATGATGAACACCGAGGTGGCCGGGATCAGCGCCCGGGCGCTGGCCGAGAGCACGGTTCCCGCCAGCAGCACCCAGCGCGGGGCGGGGGAGACGAGCAGCCGGTCGACCCAGCCAGCCTCGATGTCACGAGCCAGGTTGACCCCGGCCGCGGCCCCGGTGAAGCCGGCGCCCTGCAGCATGCTGACCGGCACGATGAAGCTCTCGTAGGTGCCGGCGGTGAAGCCATTGAGCTGGGTCAGGGCGCCGAAGACGCCGTTGAGGCCGAGGAAGAAGATCGTCGGCGCCAGCACGCCCGGGATCGCCGCGCCCGGCACCCGCAGCAGCTCGTTCTTGGCCCGCGCCATCAGCGCCGCGATCGTCGCCAGGTTCGCCCGCCACTGGGGCTGTGTCGCTACCGCTTCCATCAGCCCACCCTCAGCCGATGGCGCAGGGCGCGGGCGCTGAGCACCAGTCCGAGCACGACGATCCCGGCGATCGCCAGCACTGCCTCGGCCAGTTCGGTGGCATCGATCCCCGAGATGATCGGGCCGCGGATTCCTTCGACGACGAAGCTGAGCGGGTTGTATTCGGCGATCGCCTTGGCCGGTTGAATCATCAGTTCGTTGGGGAAGAAGGCGGAGGAGAGGAAGAGGACGACGAGGACCAGCGGGAAGAGGCCTTGGACGACGCTGGCGCTGCCGGTGCGCAGGGCGATCGCGGCGCCGATGCCGCCGACGGCCATCGCCGTGGCGGTGACGAGGGCGATCGCGATCAGCGCGCCGGCGACGCCGCTCTCGATATGGGCGCCGAAGATCAGCCCGATCGCGAGGAACCAAAGCGAGGAGAAGAGGCCCAGCGCCGCGGTCCCGGCCAGGCGCCCGAGCACGATCGTGTAGCGCGGGATCGGCGCCGAGAAGAGGCGGTCGGTGAAGCCCATCTCAATGTCGACGGCGAGCGCGATGCCACCGCTGTTGCCAGCCAGCATCAGCGACTGCATCATCGCCCCGGCGAGCATGAACTGGAGAAAGCTCTGCACCGGCGGGAAGCCCGGCAGGTTGACCGCGCCGCCGGCGCCGCCGGTCTGGATCGCCAGCAGCAGAGTGGGGAAGACGACGATCGGCGCCATCAACTGCGGCCGGCGAAAGGTCTGGCGGATCGAGCGCATGCCCAGCGCCCGCACGACCCGCGCGTTGACGGCGAGCTCGCTCACGCCTCGACCGGCTCGGGCTCGGCGTCGTCCTGCTCGTCTTTCTCCAGGTGATGGCCGGTCTTGGCGACGAAGACGTCGTCGAGGGTCGGGCGGACCAGCTCCAGCGACTCGACCGCGATGCCGGCGTCGTCGAGCGCCCGCACCACCTTGGGGATGTCAGCGGCGCCGTTAGCGGCTTCGACCAGCACCGTGCGGCCGTCGACTGGCGGCAGCAACTTGCCCACCCGGGCGCAGACTTCCTCGGCCTCGGCGATCGAGCCCTTGGCGAGTTGCAGCTGGATGTGCGGGTTGCCGATCTCGGTCTTGAGTGTGTCCGGGGTGCCTTCGGCGACGATCCTGCCGCTGTCGATGATCGCGACGTTGTCGGCGAGCTGGTCGGCCTCCTCGAGGTACTGGGTGGTGAGGAAGACGGTCGTGCCCTCGTCGTTGAGCGCCCGCACCTCCTCCCAGATCGTCTTGCGGCTGACCGGGTCGAGGCCGGTGGTCGGCTCGTCGAGGAAGAGAACCTTCGGCTCGTGGACAAGCGCAGCGGCGAGGTCGAGCCGACGCTTCATCCCGCCCGAGTAGCCCCCGACACGGCGGTCAGCGGCGGCGGCCAAATCGACCCGCTCGAGCAGGTCGTCGGCGCGCTGCTTGCCCGCGGCGCCGGGCAGGCCCTGCAGCGTGGCCTGCAGGCGGATCAGCTCGCGGCCGGTCATCAGCGGGTCCAGTGCTGCCTCCTGCAGGGCGACGCCGATCGTCGCGCGCACGGCGCGAGCCTGCTTGACAATGTCGTGGCCGGCGACGGTGGCGTGTCCACCGGTCGGCAACAGCAGCGTCGTCAGCATTCGCACGGTGGTCGTCTTGCCGGCGCCGTTGGGCCCGAGGAAGCCGAAGATTTCGCCCTCCTCGACCGTCAGATCGACGCCCTGTACGGCAAAAACCTCGTCGAAACTGCGCTGCAAACCCTCTACGACGATTGCCGGCATCGGCGAGCAACCCTAGCGAGACGACTTGGCCGGGATCGTGCAAAGCGCACGCTGTCGCGGCATTGCTCCGACCTGGAAGGCAGAATCGAGCCCGCAACCCTTGCCGCGTGGCCGGGTTTGCAGCGTGAGATCGTGCAAGGAGCAGCGAAAAACCGACTCGTCCGTTCGCCCGCCGCAATGGTGGCGGCCTTTGCCTGCGCGCTGATCGCGCTTGTCGTCGCCGCTTGGCCCGGCTCCGCGGACTCGGCGCCGCTGGGCGTCGTCGTGCTGGGCAAGACGACCGCCACTCCGCCGCCCTCCTGTCCGGGCAAGATCGTCAACAACGTCGAGGTCATCCCCTGCCGGGTCGAGGGCCACGTCAGCGGCTACCAGACCAAAGCCGGTGGAGTCGATCAGCCCTACGAAGTTCCCTTCGACGGCAAGATCGTCGCCTGGTCGATCACCCTCGCCAAGCCTTCGCGCGCCGACACCAAAACGACGACCAACGAGGTCGGCTTCTTCGACGAATTCCTCGGCAAGCCCTCGCAGGCGCGGATCGGCATCTTGCGCCCGGTCGAGGAATCGAAGCCGCCGAAATTCACCCTCGTGCGCCAAAGTCCGCTCGAGGTGCTCAATCCCTACTTCGGCAGCACCCCGATCTTCGCCCTCGAGCACCCGCTCTCGGTCCTGCGCGGTCAGATCGTCGCCCTCACCGTCCCCACCTGGGCGCCGATGTTCGCCTTCAACGTCTCCGAAGAAGACACCTGGCGCGGCAGCCGGCTCGAGGACCATTGCGCCTCCAAGGAGGACATCCAAGGTGGCCACCCGCAGCAAGGCGTGAACAAGATCAAGACCTACGGCTGCTTCTACTCGAACGCCCGGCTGCTCTACACAGCCACGCTGGTCAAGAAACCGTAAGTCGAAGCATCAGGCGGGTCCGGAGCGTCGGGTACCCCTGCTCACTCGCCTGACTGGCTGAATCGCTAGCCGCCTCCGAGAATCTCTGCCGGCCAGCGGCGCAAAACGTTCGCAGGGGCACCCGACGCTCCGGACCAACCCCACGACCTCGATTACAGAAGCTCAAGGTCCCCTCGGGACGGGCGTCGGTAGGGCCTCCGAACGTTTTGCGCCGCTGGCCGAAAGCGCTCCTCGGACGGCAACTGCGGACCCAGCCAGTTAGGCGAGTGAGGAGGCCCTACCGACGCCCGCCGCGTCGGGTTAGAGCGCTTCTTGGCGCAGGCCGCAGTACTGGCAGTCGCTTACGTCTAGACCAATGAGTTGGTCGCAGCGGCGGCACGCCCGCAGGTTCTCTGGGGTGCGCGGCAGGGCGGATGCTGAAGGGGCGAGGGGGAGGACCATGGCTACGGGCTCCATCTCCTCGCCGGTCTCGCGGTCGAGGTAGACCTGGCCCGGTTCGGCCTCGGCTAGGGCCTCGCGGCCGGAGGCTGGGGCGCGCATGCGGTAGAGCTGCTTCGAGTTCACGGCGGCGAAGACTAATAGCTTCTGCGGAACCAATGCGGATACTCATCTTCCATGGCTACATGCTGCGCGGTACGGGCAGCAACATCTACAACGCCAATCTCGCTCGCGCGCTGGCCCTGCTCGGTCACGAGGTGCACCTGCTCTGCCAGGACCGCGAGACCAGGATCGAGGGGGTCGAAGTCCACAACCCCGACATCCACGGCCTGTTGCCGGTCTACGTCAAGGATCCCTACGAGGGCTTCGAGGTCAAGGCGTTCCCGGAGCTCAGTGAGGAGGAGCTCGATCGCTACATCGAGGCCAACGTGGCCGCGGTCCGTGAGGTGGCGCAGCGCGTCGGCGGCATTGATGTAGCGCTTGCCAACCACCTAGTGATGGGTCCCGCGATCCTCGCCCGCGCCGATGTCGCTCCCTTCGCCGCCAAGATCCACGGCTCGGCGCTGGAGTACACCGTCAAGCCGCACCCGCGCTTTCTTCCCTATGCCCGCGAGGGCATGGAAGCGGCCCAAGGAGTGCTCGTCGGCTCCCGCCACACCGCGGAGTCGCTCTGGGCGGCGTTGCCCGAAGTCTCCGGGCTAAAGGAGAAGACGCGGCTTGGGCCGCCGGGGGTTGATACGGAGGCGTTTCGGCCGCGGGAGTCGGGGTTGGGTTCACCGGGCTCGCGTTCGCGAGGAGTTCCCGGTGAACCCAGCCCCGACTCCCGCCGGAGGATCGTCTTCGTCGGGAAGCTGATCGTTTCGAAGGGCGTTGATTTGCTGCTCGCCGCGTGGCCGCTGGTTCGGGCCGAGCACCCTGACGTCAAGCTGGAAGTCGCGGGATTCGGTGAGTACGAAGCAGGCCTGAAAAGGCTGTCGGCTGCGTTGGAACGTGGGGACATCAACGATGCGCGAGAGGTGGCGCTGTCCGGGTGGGGCATCGAGGGCGGGGAGGAGAGGCCGTTGCCGATCCTCTCGGCCTTTCTGGCGGACCCCCCGGCCGGCTATCTCCAGGCGGCCGAGGACGCCGCTGGATCGGTCGAGTTCATCGGTCGTCTCGAGCACGACCAAGTGGCCGAGCTGCTGCCGGGAGCGGAGGCGCTGGTGATGCCGAGCACCTTTCCCGAGGCGTTTGGGATGGTCGCTGCCGAGGCCGCCGCCTGCGGCGCTCTGCCGGTCTCGGCGGGGCACTCGGGGATGCTCGAGGTCTCGCGCCAGCTGATGGAGGCGCTGCCGCCGCGGGTTGGGTCGTTGACTTCCTTCCCCGTTGAGGCGGGTGCGGTGGAAGCGATGGCCGCTCGCCTCAACGCCTGGCTGGCCCTGTCCGAGCCCGAGCGGGTCGCCGCTCGCGAGGCGCTGGTCGAGACCGCGCGACGGCTCTGGAGCTGGGAGGGCGTTGCCCGGGGAGTGCTGGCTGCGGCCGCCGGACAGCTGGCTGAGCTGCCTGCGCCCGAGTAGCTAGTGCCGAGCGTCACCAGAGCCTGAAAGCTTCCCGCCGTCGCTTCAATAGAATGCCCGCCGCCTCATGTACGGCCGCCTCCCGATAGCGAAGATGCTCGCTGCAACAGTTGCGCTGACCGCGGCGATCTCTGCCGTGATGCTGCCGATCAACTGGGACGGCCAACAGGCCTCGACGGCGGCGCCGCAGATCGACAACCTGCTCAGCGTGATGATCGTCCTCTCGGCTTTCGTCTTCTCGCTGGTGGTCGTGATGCTCTTCTACGCCCTCTGGAAATTCAAAGCCAAGCCGGGCGACGAATCCGACGGCGAGCCGATCCACGGCAACACCCGGCTCGAGGTGGCCTGGACCGTGATCCCGACGATCATCGTGCTCTTTGGTGGTGCCTACAGCTGGTCCGTGCTCAGCGACATCGAAAAGCCGGCCGACAATCCGATCACGGTCGACGTCTTCTCCCAGCAGTACGCCTGGAGCTTCGGCTACCCGGGCAAGGACAACGTCTGGTCCGAGGGCGAGCTGCACGTGCCGCTCGATCGCCAGGTCCATTTCAAGATGCACGCCCAGGACGTGATCCACTCCTTCTGGGTGCCGGAGTGGCGGATCAAGAAGGACAACGTCCCCGGCATCACCACGACCGCGATCGTCACCCCGGACAAGCTCGGCACCTACCAGCTGATCTGCACCGAGCTCTGTGGTTTCGGCCACGCCTCGATGCGGGCCAAGGTCGTGGTCGAAACCGCGCCTGATTTCCGCAAATGGGTCGCCGCCCTGCCCGACAAAGTCCCGGCTTCGCTGGCCGACTCGATAGCTCAAGACACCGAGACCAACCCGACTCCGATCGACGCCGGAGGGGCATAATGGAGGCCTGCTGATGGTGGCTGCAATCAAGCAACCGGGTTGGATTCGAGGCCTGCTCGGCGCAATTCTGGGTGCCGCTTTTGGCTTCGCGCTCGTCATCGCCCTGCGCAAGGCGTCGGGCCTGCCCGCCTACCAGACCGAGCAGACCGGCTACCCGCATGTGATCGTGCCGCTGATCACCGGGCCGCTTGGCTTCCTGATGGGCTTTGGCTGCTTCGATTACTGGCTGCGCTGGGCCGCCGGCATGCCGACGATCCCCGAGGACCACTCCCAGCACGGCGCCAAGAGCTGGAAGGACTACTTCCGCTTCAACACCGATCACAAGGTGATCGGCATCCAGTACATCTGCACCACCTTCTTCTTCTTCTTCATCGGCGGCCTGATGGCGATGCTGATCCGGGCCGAGCTGGCCCAGCCCGGCACCCAGATCGTCGACGCGGCCACCTACAACAGCCTCTTCTCCACCCACGCGGTGTTGATGATCTTCGTCTTCGTGATCCCGGTCTTCGCCGGTATCGCCAACTACGTCCTGCCGCTGATGATCGGCGCCCCGGACATGGCCTTCCCGCGCCTCAACGCGCTCAGCTTCTGGATGCTGCCGCTGGCCGGCCTGCTCTTCATCGGCAGCTTCCTCGCTCCGGGCGGCGCTTTCGACGCCGGCTGGACCGGTTACGCGCCGCTCTCGACCGGGGCACCGCTGGGTCAGTCGTTCTTCAACCTCGGGGTGCAGTTCGCCGGTGCGTCCTCGATCGCCACCGCGCTCAATTTCTTGGTCACGATCATCACTATGCGTGCGCCCGGAATGACCTTCTGGCGCATGCCGCTGCTGGTCTGGGCGAACCTCTCGACCTCGCTGCTGGTCGTCGCCGCGACGCCGTTCATCGCCGGCGTTCAGTTCATGGTCCTCTTCGACCGCGCCATGCACACGCAGTTCTTCGAGTTCGCCGGCGGCGGCGACGTGGTCAGCTATCAGCACATCTTCTGGTTCTACTCGCACCCAGCCGTCTACATCATGATGCTGCCCGGCTTCGGGATCATCAGCGAGGTCATCTCGACCCATGCCCGCAAGCCGATCTTCGGCTACCGCTTGATGGCACTGGCGCTGATTGGCATCGTCGTGCTCAGCTACTCCGTCTGGGCTCACCACATGTTCGTCGCCGGCATGTTCAGCTGGCTGCGCGTGCCGATGATGATCACCACCCTGCTGATCGCCGTGCCGACCGGGATCAAGATCTTCTCCTGGCTGGGAACGCTCTATTTCGGCAAGATCCACACCTATTCGACGGCGATGCTGTTCGCGCTCGCCTTCATCGTCACCTTCACCATCGGTGGGATCAGTGGCGTGATGCTGGGCATGGTGCCGATCGACATCCACGTCTCCGACACCTACTTCATCGTCGCCCACATCCACTTCGTCCTCTTCGGCGGCTCCGTCTTCACGATCTTCTCCGGCATCTACCACTGGTTCCCGAAGATGACGGGGCGGATGTACGACGAGAAACTCGGCCGCGTCCACTTCTGGGGCACGCTGCTCGGCACCTGGATCACCTTCATCCCGATGCACTGGGTGGGGATGGACGGGATGCCCCGCCGCGTCGCCGACTACGCCACCCAGTTCAGTGAGTGGAACCTGTTGATCAGCTGCGGTGCCTTCATCCTCGGCGCCGTTCAGCTCGTCTTCCTCTACAACATGATCGTCAGCTGGCGCTTCGGCCCCCGCGCCCCGGCCAACCCCTGGCGCGCCAACTCGATCGAGTGGCAGGTCTCCTCGCCGCCGCCGATCTTCAATTTCCCCGAGATCCCGCGCGTCGTCGGCGGTCCCTACGAGTTCGGCGTCCCCGGTGCCCGCCACGCGATCATGCCCGGCGAAGGGGTCGAGGAGAAGCCGGCGACTGCGGAGCCGACGGTGGTGGGCTCGGCATGACCGACGCTTCCGAGGCGAAGCCCCTGCTCGTCTTCCTCAACGAGGTCGCCGGCGGGCGCAAGCTGCTGCAGGCAGTGCAGGAGCGGGCCGACAAGGTTCCCTTTGTCGCCGTTGCGGCGCCGCAGAACCAACCGGCCGTTGGCCAGCTGATCGACGCCGGTGAGCTGCGCGACGCGGCTCGCGCCCGGGTCGAGGTGACGATGTCGATCCTCTCCGAGTACGGCGTCGAATCGGTCGGCGAGGTGATGGATCCGGATCCCCTGCTGGCGCTCGACGACGCGGTGCGCGCCCATGAACCGGGCGAGGTGCTGCTTTCCTGCGCCGCCGGAACGCGCTTCGGGTTGACCCGCAAGGACCTCGTCGCCTGGGCTGAAACCCGCTTCGAACCGGAGATTCAGCTCACGCACATCCCGGTGCGGATCTCCGCTGACTCGGTCAGCTGGGAGAAGAGCCACACCCTGGTGGTGGCGACGCAGACCGTGGCCGCACCCGACCTGGTCGGCCGGCTCAAGGAGCGCGCTGCCGGGCACCCGCACCGCTACACGATCATCTGCCCCCGGGCCGAGGACGTGACCGAGCCGGAGATCGTTCGCGACCTGGCCTCGACCCTCGCCGAGCTCTACCGCGCCGACATCGACGCCACCGGCCAGCCGATGAGCCCCGACCCCTTTCACGCGGTGCAGAACGCGATCGAGCACTACAGCGTCGACGAGGTGCTGATCTCGACCTTTGCCGGCGAGACTTCGCGCTGGCTCGAGGACGATCTGATCGGCCGCGTCCGCGAGATCACCGACAAGCCGGTCGAGCACCTCGAGGTCGGCCGTCCCGCCGCCGCCGTGGCTGCCGCCGTGGCCGAGGGAGAGGAGGCCTGATGGAGAGCGCAACGGTTGCCCTGGGGCACGACGCACACGAGGAGCATCACGGGCCGCCCGAGGCGAACCAGAGCTCGCGGATCGATCGTCAGACTCTCGGCATCCTGCTCTTCATCGTCTCCGAGGTCATGCTCTTCGGGGCTTTCTTCGCCTCCTACTTCTTCCTCCGCGTCGTCGTTGATCCGCCGAGCTGGCCGCCGCATCCCTACGAGCTGCCGGTGGCGGTGGCGGGGATCAACACCGCGATCCTGGTTTCTTCCAGCTTCACGATCCACTACGCGCTGGAGTCGATCCGGCGCGGCAACCGCAAGGGATTGAAGCTGGGCCTGGTGCTGACCTGGATGCTCGGCATGACCTTCCTCTTCATCCAGGTCAACGAGTACGTCCACCTCGGTTTCAGCGCTCGTGACCTCGGTTTCGGCTCGATCTTCTACAGCCTCACCGGCCTCCACGGTGCCCACGTCTTCGTCGGGCTTTGCCTGCTCAGCTTCGCCACGATCCGCGCCTTCCGCGGCCATTTCGGGCCCGAGGAGAAGGACCACCTCGGCGTCGAGGTGCCCGGTATCTACTGGCACTTCGTCGACGTAATGTGGATCGTCGTCTACACGACGGTCTATATCCTCTAGCGCGGCCGCTGCAAACCGGCGCATCTCGGGGTCCTCGGTCGGCCGTCGGCGGGTCACGCACAAGAGTGCGCTCCCCTTGTCGGCCTCCCTGCGTCCCCCGACCTGCTTGGTTTTCACGGCCGTTTGGGGGTACAAATAAGGTATGCACAATCCGCTTAGGTCAGAGGCCGATGCGTTCAGGTGGGTTGTTGTCATTGGGGTTGCCGCGGCTTCGGTTATTGCGCTGACGCTGTTGACGCGCCCCGTGATCGGCGTGATCTGGGCGGCGCTGCTGGTCGGCTTCGGGGTTGGCTTCGGCTATCGCGCTGCGCGCGGTTCGTTGCCACGTGATGTCGCGCTGACCAAGGGCGGGGATGGCAAGTTCCGGCTGCTCGTCGTCGCCAACGAGACGGTTCAGGGTGATGCGCTGCTCAACGAGATCCGGGACCGCTGCAATGACCGCAAGTCCGAGGTCATGGTCGTGACGCCGGCTCTGGCCACCTCTCGCGCCTCGCACTGGGCCTCGGACATCGACGAAGCGATCGAGCTGGCGCGGCAGCGCATGGAGCTCTCGCTGATCGAGATCCGGCAATTGGGCCTGAAGGCGAAGGGCGAGATCGGCGACTCCGACCCCAACATGGCGATCGAGGATGCCCTGCGCGTCTTCCCCGCCGATGAGATCGTGATCTCGACCCACCCACCCGATCGCTCCCGCTGGCTCGAGCACGGCGTCGTCGACAAGGCTCGCGAGCGGATCGACCTGCCGATCACCCACGTCGTTGTCGACCTCGTCAGCGATCGCGCGATGCTGTGATCGACTCGTAGCGGTCACGGCACATTTAGCGCACCGCCCGAAACGTTCTGTCTTCTAGCCTGTCAGAATGGAGATGATGACCTCGGACTGGACCGACGAGCGAATGGATGACCTCAAGCACCAGGTCGATGAGCTGGGCTGGCGGATGGACGACGGGTTCGCGGGGCTCCGTACCGAGCTCCGCGAGCATCGCAGGGAAATGGATGCACGGTTTGCGAAATTCGAAGAGAGGCTGGATCAGCGGTTCGAGAAGATCGATGCGCGGTTTGAGAAAGTGGACGCCCGGTTTGAAAAAGTGGACGCCCGATTTGAGAAGGTCGACGAGAGCATCCTCCGCACGCAGGAAATGGTCATCGGCCTGCACGGCAACCTCACCAGGGTCTCGATCGCCTTCGTCGCTGCGCTGATGAGCCTGGTCGCGGCGCAGGCCGGCTTGATCCTGACCCAGATCTGAGTTAGGCCGGAGTCGGAACCTGCGAGCCGGTCTCGCTTCCCCTCCGCTCGGCCGGGCGTGTTCCGCCGGATGGTTCGAGCCGACCCGCCGCCCCGACCGTCCAAAGCATCGCCAGCCAGGTAGTCGTCGCCAGGGCGACGTGGACCCAGACGAGCTCGCCGGGGAGCTTCAGGGCCCACTGGACGCCTCCTACGAGGCCCTGGAGGGCGAGGAGACCGAGGACGACGCCGAGCGGCTTGAGCGCCCTCCTGTCGCCTCCTGGGCGGCGTAGGAGGAACCAGACGGCGATCGCGGCGAGGCCAAAGACGGCGGCGATCGCCGAGTGGCGTTGCACGACCCACTCCAGGGTGCCGGTGCCCTCGAAGTCGAAGCGGTGGACGAGCTGGTTGTCATGGGCGCCGGCGTGCGGCCCGGAGGCGGTGGCGATCGTGCCGGCGAGGATCGTCAGCTGGCCGAGCGGGATCAGCGCCCGCACCGACCAGACGCCGAGGCGATCGTTTGAGCGCCGGCGCTCCCAGGGCTCATAGCGCGAGCACCAGGCGAGCGCGAAGGAGGCGTCGAGCAGCAGCATCGAGAGGATGAAGTGGCTCATCACCAGGCCGGGGGCGAGGTGGTACTTGACCACGAGGGCGCCGAGGATCGCCTGGCCGATCACGCCCAGGGGCAGCAGGGCGCCGAAGAAGGCCAGGTGGCCACGGAAGGGGACCCTGAACCAGGCGAGCGCACTGGCGGCGATCACGGCGAAGCCGACGAAGCCGGTGAGCAGCCTGTTGCCGTACTCGATCACCGCGTGGGTGTCGAGCGGGGGAACGGTGCCGCCGTAGCACTTGGGCCAGTCCGGGCAGCCGAGGCCGGAACCGGTCAGGCGCACGCCGGCGCCGGTGAGCACGATCAGCGCCAGCGCGAAGAGCGCGACGGCGGTGACCTTGGCGTAGAGCTGAGGAGTGATCCGGAGGCGGGCGCGCATGAGAGGAGCCGCAGCGGATGATGCCAGTCGGCCAACCCGGGGCCGCGCTTGGGGGCTCAGCCGCCGGAGGGGTGAGCTGGCGCGCTCCCAGGGGGCGGCGCGGAGCCTTTGCCCTTGCCGCCGCCGGTGCCCGATTCGAGCAGGTACTTGACCAGGTCTTCGAGTTCTTTCGGCGAGAGCGTCTGACCGAAGTTGGCGGGCATTACGTTGGGCGGGTAGCCTTTGGCGATCACCTTGTTGGGGTCGACGATCGACTCTTCGACCATCGCGTCGCTCTGGCCGGGCAGGACTTCATCCAAGTCCGGGCCGGTGACGCCGCCGGATTTGGCAGCGGCGAAGGTGTGGCAACCACCGCAGCCGTTGTTGGCGAAGACCTGGGCGCCGGGACCGCCGGGGACCTTTGGTGGGGCGGCGCCGGGGACGCCGGCGTAGAGGCCGACGTAGGCGGCGACGTCCTCGAGGTCCTGCCCGCCGACGATGTCAGCCGGCATCGAGACCGCCGGGTCGTCGTTGCTTGGCCGCGGGAACTCGACCTGGGCCTTGACCACCCCTTCGACCGTGTCGCCGCTCTCGCCGGCGGCGCGGGCCGCCGCGAAGGCGTCGTCGAGGTCGGGGCCGATCTGCGCTGAGGTTCCCGCCTGGGCCATCGCGTGACAGACACCGCACTTCTGCACGAAGAGGATGCGGCCGCGCTCGGGGTCGGCGCTGGTGGTTCCGCAGCCGGAGGCGGGCAGCGCAACCGCCGCCAAGGCGGCGAGGACGAGCAGCGGGCGGATGGGGTTGGCGAGCTTGGACATACGGCGCGAGGCGGGCCGGAGTCTATATGCCCGGCCCGGCTGAAAGCAGGCTTATCCCTGCCTGGGGTCGGGTAGGCTTGAGGCGATCCTCACTAACTCACGAGAGCGGAGGTATGGCGGCAGATGCAGGTACGGGATGGGATGTCGGAAGTGGTTCTGACGGTCGGTCCGACTCACACGTTGCGCGAGGCGGCGTCGATGATGGCCGAGAAGCAAATCGGCGCTGCTCTGGTCAGCGATGACGAGACTCCGGTGCCCCGCATCCTCACCGAGCGCGACATCTTGCTCTCGCTCGGCGCCGGTGAGGATCCCGACGCAGAGCGGGTCGGCGACCACATGAGCGACAGCGTCATCGCCGCCTCGCCGGACTGGAGCCTCGAGCGCGCCGCCTCGGAGATGTCAAGCCGCGGCATCCGCCATCTCGTCGTCTACGACGGCCCGGAGTTGGCAGGCGTGCTCTCGATGCGCGACATCGTTCGCGTCTGGACCTCCGAGGGCGCTACCTCGGGCATGACGCCCGACTAAGCGGCGCTAGGAGCGCGGCGGCGAGATGGTTTCTACCGGCAGTACGGCGCCGCGCACGTGCTGCTTGCGCGGCAGGCGGTAGTAGCTGCGGATCGCGTCGCGGACCATGGTGCGGAAGGCGAAGAGGGCGATGACGGCGCCGATGATCGAGTAGATCCAGCCGCGCACCATGAAGCCCTCGGCGAAGATGCCGCAGACGGTGAGTGCGAGGGCGAAGGCGAAGACCGCCGGTGCCCAGGAGGAACTCGGCTGGTAGACGACCTCACCGGGCTCGGGGATGTGGCGACGCTCAGGGCTCACGAGGCGATGTAGAGCATCGCTGCCACGAAGCAGAGGGCGAAGACTGCGGTGGCGATGCCACCGGCCACCAAGCCGGCGCTCATGTTCGCTCTTGCGGTCTCGCGATCCACAGCGGGATTTTTACTAGAAGACCCGGTCGAGCGGCATCGCGATGAAGAGCAATGCGAGGTAGGCGAGCGAGTAGAGGTAGGTGCGCAGGGCCCAGCGGCGGTCGGCGCTGCGCAGCAGGCGCACGGCGCAGTAGATGAAGCCCGCCCCGAGCGCCATCGAGGCGACGAGGTACTCGATGCCGAAGCCGCCGGCGCAGAAGGGCAGCTGCGTGACCGCGTAGAGCAGCACGGTGTAGAGCAGGATCTGGCGGCGGGTCTCGGCCTCGCCGCGCACGACCGGCAGCATCGGCACGCCGACCTTGGCGTACTCGTCCTTCATCAGCAGCGAGAGAGCCCAGAAGTGGGGTGGGGTCCAGAAGAAGACGATCGCGAAGAGGTAGAAGGCGGTGCCGCTGAGGCCGCCGGTCACGGCCGCCCAGGCGACGAGGGGAGGCACGGCGCCGGCGGCGCCGCCGATCACGATGTTCTGCGGCGTCGAGCGCTTGAGCCAGAGCGTGTAGACGAAGACGTAGCCGAAGAGGCCGGAGATCGAGAGCGCTGCCGCCAGCGGGTTGACGGTGAGCGAGAGCAGCAGGAAGGAGGCGCAGCCGAGCAGCGTGCCGAAGGCGATCGCGGCCTGCGGTGAGATCCGTCCGCTGGCCACCGGACGGTCGGCGGTACGGGCCATGAGCCGGTCGATGTCGCGATCGATCGCGTGGTTGATCGCGCCGGCACCTCCGGCGGAGAGCGCGCCGCCGAGGCAAGTAAGCAAGACCAGCCCGATCGAGGGGTCCCCGGCCACGTACATCGTCGTCACCGTGGTCAGGAGCAGCAGCGACTGCACCTTGGGCTTGGTCAGGGTCAGGTAGTCGCGCAGAACGCCGAAAGCAGCGGGGCGTTGCGCGACGACAGCCGATTCGGCGCCGCTCACGGTGCTCAGGCTACTGGTTGAGACTCGCGTGCCGGCTGCTCGGTGCGGCGACTCTGGTGGGCGATCGCCTCGCGGATGTCGCGCATCGGCCGATCGCTGCGCACGTCGGGCAGCAGGTCGAAGTTGTGCGGCTCCGGCGGCGAGAGGGCGAACCACTCGAGCGAGTTGCCGCCCCAGTGGTCGTGGCCGGCACGGCCGCCGTTGCTGCGACTGGCGATCGCGTTGGCCAGCGTCAGGACGATGCCGATCGCGAGCACGAAGGCGCCGATCGAGGCGATCAGATTGTCGGTGCTGACGCCGGTGCCGTCGAAGAACTTGTAGGCGTCGACGACCTGGCCATGCTCACCACCGGCGAGGAAGAGCGGCACGAAGGTGAGCAGAGTGCCGGCCACCAAGGTCCAGAAGGAGGCGCGGGCGAGGGTCTCTCCCATCGTCCGGCCGGTCAGCTTCGGGAACCAGTAGTGGAGGGCGGCGAAGCCGCCGAAGACGCTGCCGCCGATCAGGGCGAAGTGGGTCGAGGCGGTGGCGTCAGTCGTGTTGTGCAGGCGCCAGGCGACGGCCACCATCGAGTGCACCATCTCGCAGGCGACGCCGATCGAGATCATTGAGATCGCGCCGAGGGCGAAGAGCAGCGGCGCCCGCATCCGCAGCGTGCCGCCGATCATCGTCGCGATCAGGTTGAAGAGGATCAGGCCGAAGGGCACGATCAGCGCCAGCGAGAGGATCATCGCGAAGTACATCCAGCCGATCCCGATCGGCGCGGTCATCATGTTCTGCATCCAGGCGAGGGTGCCGATCACGGCGATTGCCAGCAGCGAGCCGGTCACCGCGTTGCGGTTGAAGAGCGGCTTACGGGCGAAGACGGGGACGATCTCGGCGATCGCCGCCAGCGCCGTGATCAGGATCAGCATGTAGGCGCCGGTGTAGAAGATCCAGCTCATGTGGGCCCAGAGCAGCGGCGCGCCGCCGTCGGCGAAGAAGATGCCGTCGAAGTTGCGATCGATCAGCAGCATCGTGATCGCCGCCAGCATCACCGGGCCGATCACCAATAGCAGCCAGGAGCCGACGGCTGCGGCCCAGGCAAACACCGGCACTCGCCGCCAGGCCATGCCGGGCGCGCGCATGCGGCGCAGGGTCGTGACCAGGTTGATCGCGATCAGGACGAAGCCCAGGGTCGCCAGCCCGCTGGCCGCGGCCCAGGCGTCGACGCCGTTGTTGGCGAGGAAGGCCAGCTCGGAGAGCGGCGCCAGCGGGTTGACGCCGGCCTCTGAGGGCGTGAAGAGGAAGCCCGCGTAGAGCACGGTGGCGCCGGCCAGATAGAGCCAGAGGCCGACCTGGCCGAGGCGCGGCAGGGCGGTGCCGCGGGCGCCGACCTGCAGGGGGGCGACGTAGTAGAAGAGGCCGAGGGCCAGGGGCACGGCGAAGAGGAAGATCGCGGTGGCGCCGTAGAGCGAGAGCATGCGGTTGAAGGTCACCGGCGTCAGCAGGGTGTTCTCCGGCACCGCCAGCTGCAGCCGCATCAGCAGGAACTCGACCAGGGCGATGAAGAGGAAGCCGAGGGCGGTGCAGATCATCACCCGGCCGACGTCCTTGTGATCGGCGCTGGTGACGATCTCGATCCAGCGGGGGCGGCGGCGGGAAAAGCCGTCGGCGACGACCTCGGGACGGGCGCTCATGGCACTTCTCCCTCTTCGATCAGGCCCACGACGCGGTCCTGGGCAGCCTGGATATCGGCCTTCTGCTTCTTGACGAAGTCTTCGTAAGCCTGCGCTGAGACGACGTCAACCTCGGTCCGCATCGCCGCGTAGGCCTGGCCCGAGAAGGTGGCCGACTGACCCTCGAAGGTCCCCTCCTCGTCGGCGCGGAAGACGACGTGGTTGGTCTTGCCGGGCACCGCATCGCGCTTGGCGGCGAGCTCCGGCACGTCCCAGGTGTGGATCACGTCGGTCGAGACGAGGTCGAGTTCGACCGTGGTGTCAACCGGGACCACCAGCTTGTAATAGGAGAAGGCCGAGTTGGGGTAGTCGTAGCGCCACAGCCACTGCTGGCCGGTCGCTTCGATCTTCAGCGGCTTGGACTGGGCCGAGGCGAGGCCGGCGGAGCCGGTGGTCGGGACCTCGCGCGCCTTGTCGGTGAAGACGAAGCTGACTACGAGGATCAGGACGGCGAAGCCGGTGAGCACGGCGCCGACGCGGAGCTGGGTGCCGCGGCCGCCGCGGATCTGGCGCGGCTCGGCGCCGCGATCGCTGCGGTAGCGGCGCACGGCGTAGATCAGCGCAACGTTGATCGCGACGATGAAGATCGCCGCGGCGACGGTGCCGATCGTGAGCAGGGTGTCGATCTGGTCAGTGCCAGGAGAGTGGGGCGCCAAAGCGCGGCCATTCTAATCACGCTGGTCGGCGCGGCGCGGTGCCCGCGTTCCTGCCGCCGCCTGTCGGCGGCCTCCTATACTCGCCGACCTGATGCGACGCCGATCCCGGCCATCTCCGGCGCTTCGCGTGGCATTGCGCACGGGAGCCACGGCTGTCGTCGCTTCCGCGTTCGCCGTTCCGCTCCTGCGCAAGCGTTTGCGAGTGCCGACTCCGGTGACGGTTACTGCCTGCGCCGCGGGCCCGCTGGCGATCGCCGTTCTCTACCCGCGCTCGCGCAAGCGCGACGTGGCGCTCTACGCGATGCAGATGTGGGCCTTCATCATGGTTCACGAGCTCCCCTACGACGATCCGGAGCGACTGGAGTCGCGGCTGCGCAGTCGTTACCCGATCGTCGCCGACCGGGTCATTGGACTCGGCCGCTTGCCGAACGCTCGGCTCCAACGCACCTTGGCGCGGCTGCCACGGGTCGGCACCGTCAACCGTGTCCTCACCTGGACGCACTGGCTCTGGTTCTTCGAGCCCTACCTCGCCCTGGCCTGGATCCTCTGGCGCCACCCGGAGCAGTTCCCGAGCGTCGCCCGCCAGATGGCCGCCGTCTTCGACATCGGCTGCGTCGTCTACTTCGCGGTTCCGACCTCGCCGCCCTGGTGGGCCTCCGAGCAGGGGCTGACCGACGAGAAGGTCGAGCGGCTCATGATCGGGGTCGGCGAAGACACCTGGGGCTCGGCCTGGCCGAAGATGTACAGCGCCCTGGGCGGCAACCCCTGGGCGGCGATGCCTTCGCTGCACTTCGCCACCTCGACGATGGCGGCGATCAAGCTCTCGGAGGTCGGCCGGGTCGAGGGCGCGGTGGGCTGGACCTACGCGCTGACGCTCGGCTTCGCCCTCGTCTACCTCGGCGAGCACTACGTCACCGACCTGCTCGCCGGCGCCGGCCTGGTCGCCGCGGTGCGCCGCGGCGAGCCGCTTGCCGAGCCAGCCGTGCTGAAGGTGAATCAGGGGCTGCGCCGCTTGGAGCGCCTCGCCAGCGGGTAGCTTCCCCAAGGTGTCCCCGGAGGATTCGGAGAACGACGGAGGCTCCGTCGAACTGCCGATCTTCACGCGACGCCGGCTGATCCAGACGGGTGTCCTGGTATTCGCGCTGCTGATCGGCATCTACTTCCTCTTCCCGCGGTTGGTCGGGTTGGGCAACGCGCTGGGCAAGCTCAGCGACGCCGATCCGGTCTGGATCACGATCGCGATCGGCTTCAACGTGGTCGCCTTCGGCACCTACGTCGCCCTCTTCAAGGCGGTGGTCGGCGGCGAGGCGCTGCGGCTGAAGTGGTCGGAGACCTACGAGATCAACATGGCCGGGCTGGCGGCGACGCTGCTCTTCTCGGCCGGCGGCGCGGGCGGGATCGTGCTCACCTTCTGGGCGCTGCGCAAGGCCGGGATGCGCCGGCACGAAGTGGCGCGGCGGATGGTCGCCTTCCTCACCCTGCACTACGCCTTCTACCCGCTGGCGCTGATCCTCTTCGGCGTGCTGCTGCGCACCGGTGTGCTCAACGGCAAGGACTCGGTCGAGCTGACGATCGTGCCGGCGGGCGTGGCCGGGGTGCTGCTGATCGGGGCCCTGCTGTTCGCCCTGGTCCCACCCGACCTCGGCGATCGGATCAACCGCCACGTCCACGGTGAGCGCGGCCAGGAGATCGCCGCCAGCATCGCCAAGGTGCCGGCGACGTTCGCCGAGGGCTTCCGCTTCGCGATCAGCCTCTTCACCCATCCCTCCAAGGGTGGCCTCGCGGTGCTCGGCGCGGCCGGCTTCTGGGCCGCCAACGTCGGCATCCTCTGGGCCTCCTTCCACGCTTTCGGCGTCCACGTGCCGCTTGCCGTCGTCGTCCAGGGCTTCTTCCTCGGCATGGTCGCCAACCTGATCCCCTTCGCCCCGGCGGGAGTGGGGGCGGTGGACGCGGGGCTGATCGGCGCCTTTGTCCTCTTCGGCCTGCCCGAGGACACCGTCTTCCCGGCGATCCTGATCTACCGCCTGGTCGCTTTCTGGATGCCGATCCCGTTTGGCGTCGTCGCTTTCTTCCAGCTGCGAACGCGGGTCCAGCACTGGGAAACAGAGGGTTTGCCGATTGACCGGGGCGGTACTATACAAAGTGAAGTAATGGCAACGCCACTAGACTCGGGACGGACATGACAGAGACTAAGAAGGTCGAGAACGTGATCATCGTCGGCGGTGGGCCCGCCGGCTACACCGCGGCGCTCTACACCGCGCGTGCCAACCTCGAGCCGCTCGTCTTCGAGGGCTTCCAGTGGGGTGGTCAGCTGCAGAACACGACCGACGTCGAGAACTATCCCGGTTACCCCGAGGGGATCATGGGGCCGGAGATGATGAACCAGTTTCGCGCTCAGGCGGAGCGCTTTGGCACCCGCTTCGTCACCGATGACGTCGACCGGGTCGAGCTCTCCGACGGCGGCGTGCAGAAGGTCTTCCTCGGCGACGAGGAGTACCAGGCCAAAGCGGTGATCCTGGCGATGGGGGCGGAGCCGCAGCGGCTCGGCATCCCCGGCGAGCTGGAGCTCAGCGGTTGCGGCGTGTCGACCTGCGGTGTCTGCGACGGCGCCTTCTTCAAAGACCAGAAAGTGCTCGTGATCGGCGGCGGCGACTCGGCAATGGAGGACTCGATCTTCATCTCCAAGTACGCCAGCGAGCTGACGGTGGTCAACCGTCGCGATGAGTTCCGCGCCTCGAAGATCATGTTCGACCGGGCCAAGGAGCAGGGCAACATCAACTTTAAGACTCCCTACGTGGCGGAGGAGTTCGTCGCCAGCGACAAGGGCCGGCTCGACCACGTGCGCCTGCGCAATACCGAGACCGGTGAGAGCGAGGACGTCAAGACCGACGGCGCCTTCATCGCGATCGGCCACATACCCCGCTCCGAGGTCGTCACCGGCCAGGTCAACACCGACGAGAACGGCTACATCCTCACCGAGGGTGGCTCGACCCGCACCAACCTGGCGGGCGTCTTCGCCGTCGGCGACGTCGTCGACCACATCTACCGCCAGGCGGTCACCGCCGCCGGCAGCGGCTGCAAGGGCGCCCTCGACGCCGAGTGGTACCTACGCGACACGCCGCCCTCGCCTGAGGCGCACTGGTTGCCCGGCGGCGAGCCCGTCGAGGTCGCACCGACGCCGAGTACTTAGGGAGGACGCGGTAAGGACAGCAAGCCGCTGGGCAAGCGGCTACCGTAGCCAGCGATGCCGCTGGCGTTGATCTTGCTCGCTGCGTGGAGCGCGAATTCCTGGAATGCCGCCGGACAGGTGATCTTGGCTGTCGGCGCGATCGTCGCGGCTGGGTGGGCGATTTTCACCTATCGCCGCGCCAAGAGAGCCGAGGCCGCCCGATGGCTGCAGGGGCTGTTCCGGGACTTCTATACCGATCCCACGATTGTCAGCGCTCGCGAGGTTCTCGAGTACGACTTCGAGAAGGAGGCCGCACAGCTTCTCGAGTGGCGTGTGACCGACCGCGATATCCCACTTGGCGCGGAGGATCGGGACACGCTCAGACAGGTCGACCTGGTCCTCAATTACTTCGAGCAGCTTCTATATCTGGAGAGCCAGGGACTGATCGCCAAGCACGACCGGGAGGTCTTCTTCCAGTACTGGTTTGAGCTGATGCGCGAGCCCAACCGGGCTGCGCTGCGACGATATCTCGCCCGCTGCGGCTACGAGCGATGCGCTGAGTGGCTCGAAGCTGAGTCATCGGAGTGCATAGCGGTATATGGATCCCTGATGAGCGAGTATCCGACCCAGGACAAATTGGGCATTCGCGAGATGCTCGAGCTCGTCGGTCCTTGTTCGATCGAAGGGCACCTCTTCAGCCGGGGCCGATTTCCGTGCATCGTTCCCGGCGACGGAAGCGTACGCGGAGAGCTCTTTGTGGTTCGCGATCCGGCGGTATTTAAGATCATCGACGAGCTCGAGCACTACGAGGCCGCCGATCCGGAGGGCTCGATGTATCGCCGGCGTTGCGTTCGTCTCATAGAGCCAAGCGGCAGGGACGCATGGACCTACGTCTGGAATTCCTCCGAGCAAGACCTCGTCCAAATTCCCTCTGGATCATGGGTTGACTTCGACGGGAAGGAATGAGCGTGGACGAGAGACAGAACGTGCAGCTGCGCAACTGCACGCCCGCCGACGTTGAGGGAATTGCTCGGTTTATCGCCTCCTGTCCGCCGCTGGACCTGCATACGTCATTCACTTACTGGGTGACCTTCGAGTATTGGGGGGACCTGTGTTTTGCCGCTCGGTTGGGCGGGCGGATCGTGGGATACGCGTCGGCGATCGGATCTGGGCGCGACGGCGAGGTCCTTTACCTATGGCAGGTTGGAGTTGCCGACGAGCTGCGGTCGACCGGACTCGGACGACGGCTGATCGAGTCGGTTGCAGACGCCGGCAGACGCCGCGGATTTCGCGAGCTGCAGGTCTCTATTGCGCCCGGCAACGAGGCGAGCTTTCGCGCGTTTTCGGGGTTTGCGACCTCCCTGGGTCAGCCGCTCGAGAGAGCCGGAGAAGTGTCCTTCGCCGAGCCCGATGGCAAGCTCGTGCGGGAGGATGTCTACGCGCTCAAGATCGCTTAGCCGACGAGCTTCTGTACGACGAAGGTGCGGGCGCCTTTGGGCGTTTCGATCTTGATTGGCTTGCCGACTTTGGCGTTGAGCAGGGCGCGGCCGATTGGAGACTCGGCGGAGAGGCGGCCTTCGGCCAGGTTGGCTTCGGTTGAGCCGACCAGGGTCCAGGTGTTGGCCTCGCCTTTTGCCTCGTCGAGGACCTCGGCGGTGCGGCCGAAGGCGAAGGTGTCTGCGGCGGTGGCGTCCACCTCGACCACGACGGCGGTGCGCAGGCGCTCGCGCAGGCGCTTGATTTTGGTCTCGAGGTGGGCCTGGTCTTCCTTGGCGATGTGGTACTCGGCGTTCTCCTTGAGGTCGCCTTCCTCGCGGGCGACTTTGATCCTCGCCGCCATTTTGGTTCGGGCATCTCCTTCGAGCTGCTCGATTTCCTCGCGCAGGGCAGTCATGCCCTCCTCGGTTATTGGCTCCCCGCCTGTCGTTTCGGTGTCATCCATTGCCTCAGCCTTTCAGATGTGCGTGCCCGTGGCGCGATCCGAGCGCGCTATCGTCAACGTACGGCCTCCTGCTCCCACATCCGCACAATCGAGATCTTCGACCCGCCGGCGGAGGTCGCCGGCTGTGAGGTGTGCTTGGAGCTCGGTATGCAGTGGGTCCATCTGCGCATGTGCCAGAGCTGTGGGCACATCGGCTGCTGCGACAACTCGGAGGGTAAGCACGCGACCGCGCACCATGCCGCGACCGGTCATCCCGTCATCCGCTCGGTCGAGCCCGGCGAGGACTGGAGCTGGTGCTACGAGGACGAGCTGATGTTCCGCCTCGCCCGCTGAGCGCTCGCTCTAACGACTCAGCTTCTTCTTCAGCACGACGGTCTTGAAACGCTTGATTGCCTTGCCGCCTTCAGGTGTGTAGGAGATCCGAGCCTTGACCTTTGCCTTGCCGCTGTTGGCCAGCTTGATCTTCGCTTTGCCGCTGGCGCGAACGATGAGCTTGACGGTGCCCGTTGCCTTCCTTCTCGGCACGTTGGTGACGCCCTTGCCGTAGAGGTCAATGCGACCCGCGCCTGTCACGGCAACTCGCAGGGCTGCCGTGCCCTTCTTGCGGTTGTAGGTGACCTTCTTGAAGCCGACCGTCGCATTGACGGAGAAGTCGATCGCGCTCACGGCGTTTTCCGAGCCGGCGAAGTTGGTGGCCGTAACGACGCAGCTGTAGGTGCCCACCTTGTTCGCCGTGAAGGTCGGGGACGTGGCACCGGCTTCGGCTTTGCCGTTCCGGAACCATTGGTAAGAGAAGGTCTGCGGGGCGAGGGCCAGGAACGATTCGGTTCGGTCGGCAAACCATTTCCCCTGGGAGCAGGTGAGAGTCGATCCCGGTTTGTGCGCTCCCAGCACCGCTGGGGACTCCGCGTTGTGGGGTCGTTCGAGCACGACCGGCAAGCCGGTGCCTTCCAGGGTCGCCCCGCTTGTGTTGATCTGTTCGCCCGGGCCGCCAGCGGGGTTGACATAGGCGAGCGAGTTGTTGCTGTAGTTGGCCCAGATGATCGTGCCGGAAAAGTTGATGGCGAGACCGAACGGACCATTGACGGGCGCTCCAGCGGTATTGAGCTGCCCTCCGCCGCCGCCGCTGAGGTTGGCGTAGGCGATCGTGCTGTTGCCGAAGTTGGTCCAGTAGATCCGGCTGCGCGGAAGGTCGACCGCGACGCCTTCAGGGTTGTCAACGATTGCCCCGGTGGTATCGAGGTCACCGCCTCCGCCTGTGCCGTTGAGGTTGGTGAAGGAGATCGTGTTGCCTCCGTAGTTGCTCCAATAGACCCGTCCCGCGGTCGGATTGAGCGCGAGGCCCGCGGGTTCATCCACGGTGGCACCCGTCGTATTGAGGTCACCTCCGCCCGAGCCGTTGAGGTTGGCGAAGGAGATCTTTCCCGCACTCGTGTTGGCCCAGTAGAGCCTGCCGCCGGTGGGATCGATGGCGAGGCCGGTGATCGAACCCGCTGTCGCGCCGGCCGTGTTGAGCAAGGCGCCGCCGCTGCCGTTCAGATTGGCATAGTGGATCGCGTTGTCGTCGCGGTTGGCCCAGTAGAGCCTGCCGGCCGCGGCATCGATGGCCAAGCCACTCGGCCGACCAACGGGCGCCCCGGTGATCGGAACGTCTCCTGCGCCGCTTCCATCTGTGTTGGCATGGGAGATCTTGTTGCCGTCGATGTTGACCCAGTAGACGCTGTTGGCGGCGTGTGCGGCAGCAGCGAGGAAGAGGCAGAGCAAAGCCGCTGTGACCATGGCAATGCCTGTCTTGCGCACCGGTCGAGTCGTTGCTTCGGGCATTTCTCCTCCTGCGGGTTGTGCAGCGGAGGGGGGACTCTAGTCCGGGGTGACGATGGCGAAGCCCGGGTCGGGCTCGTCGAGCAGGCCGAGCAGCTCGCCCAACTTGATCCCGTCGCCCTCGATGCGGAGGCGCCCGCTCTCGGCCAGCTCGCCGATGTCCGCCGTTTTGAGCAGTAGTTGGTTGAGGGCCCCGCGCTCGACCAGGAGGGTCGCGTCGGCCTCGTCACCGTGGCTGCCTGGCTTGTGGCGCAGGACGCCGTTGCGGACGGTGATCGCGTGCTGCTCGTCGGGGTCGCTGACCTGCCAGTCGATCCGCAGGTGCTGCTCGGCGGCGCGCGGGCCGTTGAGGCGGATCGCCATCGCATCGAGCAGCTGGCTGACCGTGAGGTGGGCGATGACGTCGGGCGGGGCGGCGCTGGTCGGCGTGCCGGAGGTGCCCTCGCGCAGCTCCTTCGCTCCCATCAGGAAGAAGTTGCGCCAGCTGGCGTTCTCAGCGCCGTGGCCGAGCCGCGTGAGCGCGTCGGCCTGCAGCTCGCGCGCCGCTTGGTTCTCCGGCTCGGCGAAGACGAGGTGGTTGACCACCTCGGCGACCCAGCGGTAGTCGCCTTCATCGAAGCTGGCGCGAGCCTTCTCCAGCACCGCCTCGGCGCCGCCGATGAACTCGACGTAGCGCTTCGCCTGCTCGACCGGCGGGTGCTCCCAGAGGTGGGCGGGGTTGCCGTCGAACCAGCCCATGTAGCGCTGGTAGATCGCCTTGGTGTTGTGGCTGATCGAGCCGTAGTACTCGCGGCAGTGCCACTCCTCGGCGAGGCTCGGCGGCAGCTCGATCAGCTCGGCGATCTCCGGCCCGGTGTGGCCCTGGTTGAGCAGGCGCAGGGTCTGGTCGTGCAGGTAGGTGTAGAGGTCGCGCTGCTTTTCGAGGTAGTCGACGATCTGCTCGCCGCCCCAGAGCGGCCAGTGATGGCCGGCGAAGAGGACATCGGAGTCCGCGCCGAAGAGCTCGATCGCCTCGTCGAGGTAGTGGGCCCAGACACGTGGGTCGCGGACCAGGGCGCCACGCGGGGTGAGGATGTTGTGCATCGAGCGGGCGGCGTTGTCGGCGATGCAGAGCACGCGGGCGTCGGGGAAGTGGATGTTCATCTCGGCCGGCGCCTCGGTCCCCGGGGTCAGCTGGAAGCGCATCCGCACGCCGTCGACGAGCTCCTCCTGGCCGGTCTCGACGATGTCGAGGTTGGGCGGGATCAGCGTGATCGTGCCCAGTGAGGTGGTCTGGCCGAGGCCGGAGCCGATCTGCCCGTCGGGCCCGCGCTCGAGCAGTGCCCCGTACATGTAGCCGGCCCGCCGGGCCATCGCCGTGCCGGCGAAGACGTTCTCGCTGACCGCGTGGTGGAGGAAGCCGGCCGGAGCGAGGATCGGGATGTGGCGGGCCTCGATCTCCTCGGGTGAGAGGACGCCTTTGGCGCCGCCGAAGTGGTCGACGTGGCTGTGGGTGTAGATCAGCCCGGTGACGGGGCGATCGCCGCGGTGCTCGCGGTAGAGCGCGAGGGCCGCGGCCGCGGTCTCGGCCGAGACCAGCGGGTCGATCACGACGATGCCCTCGCGGCCCTCGACCACGTGCATGTTGGAGAGGTCGAAGCCGCGCAGCTGGAAGAAGCCGGGGGCGAGCTCGAAGAGGCCGGCGATGCGGCAGAGCTGCGACTGGCGCCAGAGGCTCGGGTTCGCCGTCGGCGGTGGCTCGGAGTCGAGGAAGTCGTAGGACTCGAGCTCCCAGACAACGCGGCCATTCTCGTCTTCGACCCGAGGCGGATCGAAGGGGGCGATCAGGCCGCGGCGCGCTTGCTCGAAGTCGTCGCGGCTCTCGGTCACGGCTAGCCCCTGGCGGCGGCGAGCAGTCCGGGCGCTGGCCGGTAGGCCTCGCCGTGCTCGGCGCGGAGCTCTTCGAGCAAAGCGACGGCCCGGTCGGCGCCGAGCAGCTCGGTCAGCTCCAGCGGCCCGCGCGGCCAGTTGAAGCCAAGTCGCATCGCCGTGTCCATGTCGGCCGGGGAGCCGATCTGCTCTTCGAGCGCGAAGGCCGCCTCGTTGGCGATCTGGGCGAAGAGCCGGGGGAGGATGGTCGGAGCGGCTGGGTCAATCTGGGCGAGCGCCTCGGGGTCCAGCGTCAACTCGCCTGCTCCGCTGTTCTCTTGCCGCGACAGTTTGTGCGAAGGAACAGCGGAAGCGGGGTTGGGAGGGTCGCTGTAGTCGTAGAAGCCCTGGCCGCTCTTGCGGCCGAGGCGGCCCTCGGCGACCAGCCCCTCTTGGATCGGGCTGGGGCGCCAGCGCTCGGGCTCGCCGCCCTGGGCGTAGAAGGAGCGGGCGACGCTGAGGTTGACGTCGAGGCCGATCAGGTCGATCAGCTCGAAGGGGCCCATGCGGAAGCCGCCGCCGAGCCGGCAGACGCGGTCGATCGTCGCCGCGTCGGCGACGCCGTCGCCAAGCATGCGCAGCGACTCCAGGGTGAAGGGACGGGCGAGGCGGTTGGCGATGAAGCCGGGACTGTCCTTGGCCTGGATCGGCGTGCGGCCCATGCGCCTACCGACCGCAGTCGTCGCCTCCAGTGCCGCTGCCGCGGAGTCCGCCGTGGCGACGACCTCGACCAGCTTCATCAGCGCCGGCGGGTTGAAGAAGTGCATGCCGACGACCCGCTCGCGGCGCGGCACGGCGGCGGCGATCGGGGTGATCGGCAGCGAGGAGGTGTTGCTGGCGAGGATCGCCTCCGGCCCGCAGGCGTCGGCGAGGGCGGCGAAGAGCTCGCGCTTCAGCTCCAGGTCCTCTGGCGCCGCCTCGATCACCAGGTCGCATTCGCCGAGATCGCCGAGGCTCGTGGTGGCGCCGACGCGGGTGCTGGCGTCATTCGCTTCGGCGTCGCTCCACATGCCCTTGGTAGCTCCCTTGGCGAGCGATTGGTGCAAACGGCGCATGCCGGTCTCCAGCGCCGTCCCGATCGGGTCGTGCAGGCGCGTCTCGTAGCCGCCGAGGGCAGCGACCTGGGCGATCCCGGCCCCCATCGTGCCGGCGCCGACCACGCCGATCCGCTCCACGCCGCCTTCGTTCACTTGCCCTCGAACCTTGGCTCGCGCTTCTCCAGGAACGCCTCCATGCCCTCGACCCGGTCCTCGGTCGCCATCGCCAGCTCGTAGAGCCGCCGCTCGTTCTCGAGGCCGGCGGAGAGCGCGGTCTCCTCGGCGGCGATCACGGCCTGCTTGGCAAGGCGGGCCGCGATCGGCGGCCGCTCGGCGACGGTCTGGGCCAGCGCCATCGCCTCCTCCAGCCACTTGCCCTTCTTCGCGACCTTGTTGACCAGGCCCATCGTGTGCGCCGTCTCGGCGTCGAAGCGCCGACCGGTGAGCACGTACTCCATCGCCAGCTGCTTGCCCAGCACTCGTGCCAAGCGCTGGGTGCCACCACCGCCGGGGATGATCCCGAGCGTGATCTCGGGCTGGCCGAAGGTGGCGTTCTCGGCGGCGACGATCATGTCGCAGGCGAGCGCCAGCTCGCAGCCGCCGCCCAAGGCGTAGCCGGAGACCGCGGCGATCATCGGCGTCTTGATCGCCGCCAGCCGTCGCCAGAAGCTTGCCGCCGGGTGGCGCAGCGCCTCGGCGAAGCTGCGCTCGCTCATCGCCTTGATGTCGGCGCCAGCGGCGAAGACCTTGTCGGAGCCGGCGATGACGACGCAGCGGACCTCGGGGTCGGGGTCGAGGCGCTCGAGCTCGCCTGTCAGTAGCTCCATCACCTCGGGTGAGAGCGCGTTGCGCGCCTCCGGCCGGTTGATCCGCAGCAGGACGACGTGGCCGTCGCGCGAGCTCTCGACCAGCTCGGCCAAGGGCTACTCGGCCACCATCGGTGTCATCGCGTTGATCCCGGTCGCAGCGCGGCCGATGATCATCTTCTGGATCTGCGAGGTGCCCTCGTAGAGGGTGGTGACGCGGGCGTCGCGCAGGTAGCGCTCGACCGGGTAGTCGTCGACGTAGCCGGAGCCGCCGTGGACCTGGATCGCCAGGTTGGCGCACTCGACCGCCGACTCGGTCGCGTACAGCTTCGCCACCGAGGTCTCGGTCGTGTTCGGCTTGCCTTCGTCCTTGAGCACGCCGGCGCGGTAGACCAGCATCCGCGAGGCGTCGCGCTTGAGGATCATGTCGGCGATCATCTCCTGGACCAGCTGGAAGCGGGCCAGCGGGACGCCGAACTGTTTGCGCTCCTTGGCGTAGGCAACCGAAGCTTCGACGCAGCCTTCGCAGATGCCGACGCAGCCGGCGGCGACGCTGTAGCGGCCGTTGTCGAGGGCGCTCATCGCGACCTTGAAGCCGTCGCCGATCTCACCGAGCATCGCGTCCTCGCCGACCTCGACCGAGTCGAGCGCGATCTCGCCGGTGTCGGAGGAGCGCAGGCCGAGCTTGCCGTGGATCTCCTGCGTGGTGAAGCCCTCGCTGTCGCAGGGAACGAGGAAGCAGGCGAGGCCCTTGTGCTTCTTCTCGGGGTCGGTCTGGGCGAAGATCAGCGCCACCTCGGAGAAGTTGGCGAGCGAGATCCACATCTTCTGGCCGCTGATCGACCAGCCGGAGTCGGTCTTGGTCGCCCGGGTGCGCAGGTTGGCGGCGTCGGAGCCGGTATCGGGCTCGGTCAGGCCGAAGCAGCCGAGTGCCTCGCCCGAGCAGAGGCGGGGCAGCCACTTCTGCTTCTGCTCCTCGGTGCCCCACTTCTCGATCGAGCCGGCGACCAGCGAGGTCTGCACGGAGACGACGGTGCGGGCGGAGGAGTCGGCGCGGCCGACCTGCTCGACGATCAGGCCGTAGCCGAGGTAGTCGAGGCCGCGGCCGCCGTACTGCTCGGAAACCGGCGCGCCGAGGTAGCCGACCTCGCCCAGCTTGCTGGCCAGCTCGCGGTCGAAGCGGGCGGCGCGATCGTTCTCTTTGACGCGGGGCGCGATCACGCCGTCGGCGAATTCGCGTGCGGTTTCGGAGATCAAACGCTGCTCGTCGGTCAACTGGAAGTCCATCTCACCCCTTGCTTTCTCTGGTCTCTGCTCATTGAAGTTCCCGACCCAGGGTGGCCTTGAACGCTTCTTGGGCCTCGCGTGTGCGAGGGCCGGGCGTTTCGGCCAGCTCGGTGCCGTCGACTCGCCGAGACGGCCTGGATCTCGCGCGTGGTCGAGGCGAGGAAGGCCTCTTTGGCGGCGCGCAGGTCGGCCGCCGGCCAGGCTCCCTCCTCGACGTCGAGCGCTTTGACCAGGCGATCGCGGGTGATCGACTCGAGCACGCCGTTGTCGAGCGCCGGGGTGCGCAGGCCGCCCTGGGGTGAGACCCAGAAGATCGCCGAGGTCGGCGGCTCGAGCACGATGCCGTCGGGCTGGACCAGCACCGCCTCGTCGGCGCCCTGGGCCTTGGCCAACCGGGTCGACTGCATGTTGGCGGCGTAGGAGAGCGACTTGACCCCGTTGAGGATGATCGTCGGGCTGTAGGTGACCGTGGCAACGCTGACCGTCTCGGCGTGGGCGGGAATCGGCTCGGTCATCGCCAGGCGGCGGCCGCCGCGGGTGACGATCAGCCGCAACTGCCCGTCGGCATCACCGAGCTCAGTGAGCAGTGCCTCGATCTCGCTCTCCAGCGCGGCGCGGTCGAACTCGAGCTCGATCGCTGCGGCCGAGCGCCCGAGGCGATCGAGGTGATCGACCAGGGCGAAAGGCTTCCCGTCGTAGAGCCGGATCACCTCGAAGGCGCCGTCGCCGCGGTAGAGCCCGTCGTCCTTCAGCGGGTACGACCGCCTCCGCGGTTGCGGTGATCCGCCCATCGACGCTTGCGAGCTCTCGCAGCACAGTCGCCATCGGCTGGCGAGGCTACTAAGCCACCCCTTCCGGTGCGCTTTATGTGGCCCATGGCCACATAAAGCGCACCGGAAGCGTCAGGTCGCTTCGAAGACCGTTGCCAGGCCCTGGCCGACGCCGACGCACATGGTGGCGATGCCGTACTTGGCTTTGCGGCGGCGCAGCTCGCGGACGAGGGTGCCGGCGAGGCGGGCGCCGGTGCAGCCGAGGGGGTGGCCGAGGGCGATCGCGCCGCCGTTGACGTTGAGCTTCTCCTCGTCGATGCCGAGCTCGCGGGCGCTGGCGAGCACCTGGGAGGCGAAGGCCTCGTTGAGCTCGATCAGGTCGATCTCGTCGAGAGTGAGGCCGGCGGCGTCGAGCGCGCGGGGGATGGCAAGCGCGGGGCCGATGCCCATGTAAGCGGGGTCGACACCGGCGACGCCGAAGGCGACGATGCGGGCGAGCGGCTCGGCGTCGAGCTGCTTGGCTCCCGCCTCGGAGGCGATCAGGGTGCAGGCGGCGCCGTCGTTGAGGGTCGAGGCGTTGCCGGCGGTGACCGTGCCGCCCTCGCGGAAGGCGGGGCGCAGCTTCGCCATCGTCTCCAGCGAGGCGTCGGCGCGCGGGCCCTCGTCGGTGTCGACGGCGACCGTCTCGCGGCGCCCCTTGGGGACCTCGATCGGGACGATCTCCTCGGCGAAGATCCCGGCCTCCTGGGCGGCGACGGCGCGCTGGTGGCTGCGCAGGCCCCAGGCGTCCTGGTCCTCGCGGCTGATCCCGTAGCGCTCGGCGACGTTCTCGCCGGTCTCGCCCATCGATTCGGTCGAGATGGCCGAGCTCGGCCATGCGCGGGTTGACGAAGCGCCAGCCCAGCGTCGTGTCGTGCATCGTCTGCGGGCCGCGGGGCAGGCCGCGCTCGGGCTTGCCGACCACCCAGGGCGCCCGGCTCATCGACTCGACCCCGCCGCCGAGGTAGAAGTCGCCCTCGCCGAGCTTGACCGCGCGGGCGGCGCAGTTGATCGCCTCCAGGCCGGAGGCGCAGAGGCGATTGACGGTGGCGCCGGGGACGCTGTTGGGCAGGCCGGCGAGCAGCGCCGCCATCCGCGCCACGTCGCGGTTGTCCTCGCCCGACTGGTTGGCGGCGCCGAGGTAGACGTCGGTGATCCGCTCGGGGTCGACGCCGGTGCGCTCGACCACGGCGGCGATCGTGTGCGCGGCCATGTCGTCGGGACGTACGCGTCGAGAGCGCGCCGCGGTAGGCGCCCATCGGGGTTCTCACCGCATCGACTAGGTAGGCCTCGCTCACCCGCGGAATTAAAGGGGACCGCTGGGGTCGGCGTATCCTTGCCGCGTGTACTTCGTCCTCGGAACCGTTGCGATGGTGCTGCTCGTCGTCGGCGTGCTCTTTCTGATGGAGCACTTCTACACCGGCAACAACGCCGAACTTCTCGATTGGAAGCCGACCCGCTCACCCGGACTCGAGGTGCAGAACGAGGTCGACGATGTGCAGCAGATGCTCGAGGCGCAGAACGAGATGCGCCGCCGCCGCGGCGCCGCCGAGCGCAGCGAGCAGGAGCTGCGCGACGAGGTCGCCGCCGAGGAGCGTCGAGCGGTTGCGCCGCCGCAGCCGCTTCGAGGCGACCTGAGTTGGCCCGGGCGCTGATCGTCGGCTGCGGCTGCCGGGGCCGGGAGCTGGGAGGCGGGCTGCTCGCGGACGGTTGGGCGGTGCGGGGGACGAGCCGGCGAGAGGATGGGCTCGCCGCGATCGAGGCAGCCGGGATCGAGCCCGCTCTCGCCGACCCCGAGCGCCCGGCGACGCTGCTGGACCTGGTCGGCGACGTCGCCGCCGTCTACTGGCTGCTCGGTTCGGCTGCCGGAGATCCCGAGAGCATCGAGGCGATTCACGGGCCCCGACTCGAGCGCTTCCTCGAGCGCTTGGTTGAAACCCCGGTGCGGCGCTTCATCTACGAGGCGACGGGGTCGGTCGGCCCGGAGGTCCTCGCGGGCGGCGCGGCCCTGGTCGAGCGGGCAGCGGAGACCTGGCGGATCCCGGTCGAGGTCCTGCGCTCGCCCGTCGTGTAACGCGTTGGAGTCCTCCTGCGACCACAACGCGTTGCAGGGCGGCAACTGCATATGACTAAACTCGGATAGGGATTTAGGTAAATGTCCACACAGCGAGTGAAGGAGCAGTCTGATGGCGCTGCAGCTTGGTGACGTAGCACCCGATTTCGAGGCCGAGACGACCGAGGGCCGGATCAAGTTCCACGACTGGATCGGCGATTCGTGGGCCGTCCTGTTCTCGCACCCGAAGGACTTCACGCCGGTCTGCACGACCGAGCTCGGCTACATGGCCAGCATCGAGCCCGAGTTCGCCAAGCGCAACGTCAAAATCATCGGCCTCTCGATCGACCCGCTCGACCGCCACGAGGAGTGGGCCAAGGACATCGCGGACACGCAGGGGACGGCGCCCAACTACCCGATCATCAGCGATGCCGACTTCAACGTCGCGCGCCTCTACGGAATGCTGCCGGCCAACGTCTCCGGCAGCGCCGAGGACCGCACCCCCGCCGACAACCAGACCGTGCGCAACGTCTTCGTCGTCGGTCCCGACAAGAAGATCAAACTGATCCTCGTCTACCCGATGACCACCGGCCGCAACTTCGACGAGGTGCTGCGGGTGATCGACTCGCTGCAGCTGACCGCCAATCACAAAGTCGCCACCCCTGCCCAGTGGCAGCAGGGCGACGACGTGATCATCGCCGGCTCGGTCTCCAACGACGAAGCGAAAGAGGCCTACCCGAACGGTTGGGAGTCCCCGCGTCCGTACATCCGCATCGTTCCCCAGTCCGAGGCCGAGAAGGCCTAGTTGAAGCGCCGTCAGGCGCCGGTTTGCAGGCGGCTGAGCAGGTCGCCGAGGATCCGCGCCGTGGCCCCCCAGATCAGCTGGCCTTCGACCTCGTAGGTCGGCGTGTGGATGGGGACGCCGCGGCGGACCAGGCGACGGATCTCGTAGCTCTCGCGCAGCACCTCGAGCGAGAAGGTGAGGACGGTCTCGACCTCGGCCGGGTTCGGCCGTAGGTCGAGCTCCCGCGGGTGAGGGATGCGGCCGACGAAGGGGTGGATCCGGTAGTTGGTGACGAAGGTGTTGGTCGCCGGCAGCTCCTCGCCGAGCTCGACCTTGGCGGGGTCGAGACCGATCTCCTCCTCCGCCTCGCGCAACGCCGTCGCGCTGAGGTCGGCGTCTTCGGCGTCATGGCGACCGCCGGGGAAAGAGATCTCACCCGCGTGGCGCCGCATGTCGGCGCGGCGCTCGGTGAAGACGAGGCCGGGCTCGTCGTCAGGCCAGCCGTAGAGCGGAAGCAGGACCGCGGCGTCGATTGGGCTTGGCGAGTTATCCGTCATATGGACGCATAAGTCGCCAAGCCCCGCTCAGATGATGACCTGGACGGTGCCGCCGTCGACCGACCACGCCGCGCCGCTGACGTAGGAGGCGCGCTCGGAGCAGAGGAAGACGATCGCGCCGGCGATCTCGGCCGACTCGGCGAGGCGGCCGATCGGGCGCTTGGAGCCCGCCGTAGCGAGGGCATCCTCGCGGCTCGCATCGCCCGACATCTGCCTGCGACTGGTCGAGCAGGCCGCCGGGCTCCATCCACATCTCCGATTCGACCGGGCCGGGGCAGATCGCGTTGACGAGCACGCCGCTCTTGGCGTAGCGATCGGCGAAGAGGCGCGAGAGCGAGAGCTCGGCCGCCTTCGCCACCGAGTACTCGGGCATCGCCGCCGAGGGGCGCTTGCCGGCGGTCGAGCAGACGTTGACGATGCGGCCCCAGCCACGCTCGGCCATCGGCGGCGCGGCGGCGCGGATCGCCCGCAGCGGCGCCATCACGTTGAGCTCGTACTGGGCGCGCCAGTCCTCGTCGGGCACGTCGTCGAGGTCGCGCCACTGGGCCGTGCCGGCGTTGTTGACGAGCACGTCGAGATGGCCGAAGTGCTCGACGGCAGCCGCGAGCATGCGCTCGCCGGCGTCCGCGTCGGTGACGTCGAGGATGAGGGTCTCGGCCCGCCCGGCCGACTCGTCTTCGGCCGCGTTTGCCCCGGCCTGGCGAGCCGCATCGGCGGCGGCGCGCAGCCGCTCCTCGTTGCGCGCCACCAGCAGGACGTTGGCGCCCTCGGCGCAGAGCAGCCGCGCGGTCTCGGCGCCGATGCCCCGGCTGGCGCCGGTGACGACGCAGGCGCGCCCCTTCAGGCCGAGGTCCATCTAGAGCGCCTCGACCCGGTCGGCGATCGTGACCTTGGTTTCGCCGGCCAGGACCTTGTGGACTGGGCATTTGCCGGCGACGACCAGCAGGCGCTCGCGCTGTTCGTCACTCAGCCCGCCTGGCAGTCGCAGCGTGACGGTCGAAGGAGAGCGGCGAGGCATCGAGGTCGACGTCCACGTCGACCTCGACCGAGCCGATGTCCCAGCCCTTGCGCTCGGCGTACATCTCCATCGTGATCGCGGTGCAGCTGGCGAGGCTGGCGGCGACTAGGCGGGTGGGGGAGGGACCGGTGTCGGTGCCGCCCGCCGCGGTCGGCTCGTCGATGCGCAGCGTGTGGCCGCCCTCGATCTCGACGTCGTGTGCGTAGCCATCCCGGCGGCGGGCGACGACCTTCATCGTTGGCGAGCTAGTACCGCATAGCGAAACAAAGTCGCCATTCAGTTCAGCCGGCCTTGCGCCGGCCCTCGAAGAGCGCCGGATCATCGACGTCGACGAAGCGGGCCATCGCGTAGGCGTAGTCGGAGGCGCGGTTGACGAAGTGGATCACCGTCTCGCTGGCCAGCTCGCCTTCCTCGGCAAGGGCGGCGATACGGCGCTCGGCGCGGCGGATCACGGTGCGGGCGACGTCGAGCTGGGCGGAAAGCTGGTTGCCGCCGGGGATGACGAACTGGGGTGGCAGCTCGACCTCGCTCATGTAGCGGTCGATCAGCTGCTCCAGCTCGACCACCATCTCCTCGGTCGTGCGGCTGATCCCGTCTTCGAGCCGCTCGGCTGCCTCCGGCGCGGTGGCAAGCTCGGCGCCGGCGACGAAGAGGTCGTCCTGCAGGCGCAGGATGTCGGCGGCGAGCTCGGTCTGGCCGGAATCGCAGAGAGCTCGCGCGAGGCCGAGCTGGGAGCAGGCCTCGTCGAGCGCGCCGTAGGCCTCGGTGCGGCCGTGGTGCTTGGGAACGCGGCCGCCGTACCAGAGCGAGGTGGTGCCGTCGTCGCCCTTCTTGGTGTAGATCTTGACCACGTCAGGCGAGCGGGTTGAAGACCAGGCCGGTCAGCACCTTGGGGTAGAAGTAGGTCGACTTGGGCGGCATGTTGGCGTCGCTCTCGCAGATTTCCTTGGTCTGCTGGACCGGGATCGGGCGCAGGATGAAGGCGACGTCATAGGCGCCCTCGTCGAGCAGGCGCAGCGAGTCCTCGACGCTCTTGGCGTAGCCGAGGCCGCGCTTGGCGAGGATGTCGTCTTCGCTGAGGCCGGCCAGCTTCTTCAGCACCAGGGTCTCGAGGATCGCCGCGTCGAGGCGGCGGTAGGCCTCGGGCTCGCCCGCGAGCACGCGGTCGAGCTCCTCGGTGTCCTTGAGGCGCAGGCGGAAGGCCTTCTTGTGGTGGGAGTCGTAGAGGCCGAAGACGCCGACGCCGTCCTCGCCGAGCGGGGTCGAGGCGATCGGTCTCGACCTCGCTGACCTCGAAGAGCTCGCGCAGACCCTCGCCGAGGCGTTGCTGGCGCTCCGGGTCGTCGGCGAAGCCGGAGAGCAGGCGGTGGGTGGGGTAGACCGAGAGGCCGGGGTCGTCGAGGCCGGTCAGCGCCATCAGCGTGTAGTTGTGATCGCCCTCGCCGCCGATCTCGTCGCGGTAGGCGATCGCGGTCTCGTAGCGATGGTGACCGTCGGCGATCAGCAGCTGCGCATCGGCAAGCAGCGCGGGAATTTCTTCGTTCAGCTGCGGCAGGCGCCAGATCCGGGTCACCGTGCCGGCAGCGTCGGTTGCTTCCCCCCAGGGCTCTTCGACCGAGGTCTCCTTGGAAACCACCGGCCAGGGGTCGATTGTGCTCAGCGAGAAGATCGGCGAGAGGTTGCAGCGCGTCGCCCGCATCAGTTCGAGCCGGTCCTGCTTGGGGCCGGGCAGGGTGCGCTCGTGGGGCAGGATCGTGCCGCTGTCGAAGTCCTCAACCCGGACGCGGACGAGGATGCCGTGGCGGATGTGGGAGCCGCCGTCGGGCCCGGTGTATTCCTGCTCCATCGCCCAGATCGCCGGCTCGGTGTCCTTGACCAGCGCACCGGCCTTCTGCCAGGCCTCGATCGAGTCAGCCGCGGCGGCGTAGGGATCGCCCTGACCCTCCGCCTGGGGCCCGGTCTCGCCGTAGGGCTTGGGCAGGTCGATCGCGACCGCGTTGTAGGGCGACTGCGCGAGCAGCTCCTGCCGCATCGCCGCGTCGATCACGTCATAGGGCGGCGCGACCACGTCCTGCAGCGACCCGACTGCGTCGAGGTCGTAGTGCAGGGCGTTGAGGGGCAGCACCTCGGCCATCGCTTGCGAAAACTACACTGGACGCTTCGGGGCGTGGCGCAGCCTGGTAGCGCGCCGCCTTTGGGTGGCGGAGGTCCCCGGTTCGAATCCGGGCGCCCCGATTAGAGCTCGAACGGTCGCCGGTGGGTTACGGCGTTATGTCCCCTGGACGGGTATCGCTCAGGGGATAACAGGAACGTGCCGATAGTGGCGATGTGAATCACGCCGAAGTCGGACAGCAGGATCGGCGGGTCGAACGGGTGCAGTTCGAAACCGATCGGCAGCGGGTCGTCGGTGACGTGACGCTGCCGCCGGAGGGCTACCAGAGCCGTTTCTCGGACTCGCTCAACCGGCCCGAGGTTACTTTCATCCCCCTGGTCAACGCCGAAGTGTCATCGCTGATGGGCGGCGACGTCGAGCATTTGCCCTTCATCGTGCTCTGCAAGTCCCACGTTCGCATCGCCTACCCGATCGACTCCGGGCAGCAGCAGCGGCGGGACTGATCGCCGGTCGAGAAATCAGCCGCGTGCGCGTCGCTCGCGGCTGCCGCGAGCGTAGGAGCCGAGGTCGATGACGAAGGCGAGGATGACGATGAACCACTCGAAGCCCTTGACCCCGTTTGAGCCCGAGCTCCACATCACCGCGTAGGCGAGTGTCGTCCAGGGCAGCAGGAAGAAACCGAGGAAGGGCACGAACCAGCTCTCGAAAGCGCGGCTGAGCATGTCGCTGAAGAGCCAGATCGCGAACAGCGCCAGGCGGGGCGAGATCAGCGCGAAGAGGATTACGAAGCAGCCGATGGACGCAAGCTACCCTGTTTGAATGCTGGGATTCAAGAAGCCCCGGATGCCTGCGGCCGAGGATGCGCTGCCGGGGCGCGGTCAGCCCGCCTTCGATGTTCCCGCGCGCCACGCCGTGCTCGATGCGCCGCTGCAGCCGCCCTTCCCGGACGGGATCGAGGTCGCTTACTTTGCCCTTGGCTGCTTCTGGGGTGCGGAGCGGCTCTTTTGGGGAATCGACGGCGTCTACACCACTGCGGTCGGCTACATGAACGGGACCACGCCGAATCCGACCTACGACGAGGTCTGCAGCGGGGCGACTGGGCACGCCGAGGCCGTACTGGTTGCCTTCGACCCGGCCAAGGTCTCCTACGCCGACCTGCTCAAGGTCTTCTTCGAGGAGCACGACCCGACCCAGGGGATGCGCCAGGGCAATGACGTCGGCACCCAGTACCGCTCTGGGATCTACTTCGCCAACGATGCCCAGAAGGCGACGGCGGAGATGGCGCGGCGGGCCTATGACGAGGACCTGCGCGCCGCCGGTCACGAGCCGGTGACGACCGAAGTGGAGCCTGCCGGGCCCTTCTACTACGCCGAGGACTACCACCAGCAGTACCTGCACAAGGTGCCGAACGGCTATTGCGGCCTCGCCGGCACCGGGGTCTCCTGCCGGATTCCGGCCGCGGCGTAACGCTTTATCCACCCACTGCCCGGATAAAGCGTTGCACCCACAGTGGCGTCGCGCGCCCGGCGCTGCGAATAGCATCCCGCGCCGGTGACCCCCTCCCTCGGCTCCTACATCGGCGGCTGCTTTGCCGTCATCGGCATCGTCAGCGCGCTCGGCCTCGGCGGCTACTGGCTGCGGCGCTGGATCGTGCCGGAATTCTCCGGCGCCCTGGCGCGGCTTGCCGACGCCACGATCGCGGTCGGCCTGCTGGTCCTCTCGCTGGAGCTGCTCGGCACCCTGAGCATCCTCTACACCGGCTGGATCGTCGTCGTCTGCATCGCCGTCGGCCTGCTTGCGGCTCTGCTGGGCTGGTCCAAAGCGCCGGCCGACGGCCGCGAAATAAGCGCCCCGCAGGTGCAGAACATCGCCCTGCTGATCGCGCTTGCCGTCGCCTCCTTCACCGTCGCCGAGTGGACCTTCCCCTCGCAGCTCAGCCTCGACCAGGGCATGTTCGGCGGCGACACCACCTGGTACCACATGCCCTTCGCGGCTGGGTTCGCGCAGGAGCACTCGACCGTCCACCTGCACTTCACCGACCCGCTGCGGCTCGCCGCCTGGTTCTACCCGCAGAGCTCGGAGCTGGTCCACGGCGCCGCGATCGCGATCTTCAAGAGCGACTGGCTCTCGCCTCTGATCAACCTCTTCTGGCTGGCGATCGCGCTGCTTGCCGCCTTCTGCGTCGGGCGCCCTTACAAGGTCGGTCCCGCGACGCTGGTCGCCGGGGCGATCGTGCTCGACGCCGGGGTGATGATCGAGACGCAGCCGGGCGAGGGCCGCAACGACATCATGGGGCTGGCCTTCCTGCTCGCCTTCGCCGCCTTCCTGATCAACGCCCACCAGCGCCGGGCGCCGAAGGAGGGGGCGGTGCAGGACGCGCCCGAGCTGGGCGCGCCGCTGCTCGACAAGGGGCCACTGGTGATCGCTGGGATCGCCGCCGGCCTCGCCGCCTCGGTCAAGCTCACCTTCCTGATCCCGGTCGTCGCGATCGGGCTCGGCGTGATCGTCTTCAGCGGCCGCGGGCGGCGCCTGACCACGGCTTGGGTGCTCGGCCTCTCGACCTTCCTAGTCGGCGGCTACTGGTACGTGCGGGCGGCGATCAAGACCGGGGGTAACCCGATCCCGCAGGTTGGCTTCGGCCCGTTGCACCTGCCGACGCCGGATCAGATGCCACTTGACCCACGGCCGCGCTTCGCCGTCGCCCACTACCTGACCGAGCCGACGATCTATCGCAAGTGGTTCTTCCCCCAGCTCGACAACGCCTTCGGGCCGCTCTGGCCGCTGATCCTGATCATCGCCGTGGCGGCGGCCCTCTACATCGCCTGGCGCTCGCGCAACATCATCTTGCGGGTGATCGCGGTGGCGGCACTGGCGACGGCCTTCGTCTACGTCTTCACGCCGCTGACCGCGGCCGGCCAGGAGGGCTCGCCGACCGGCTTCTTCACCAACACGCGCTACCTGGTCCCGGGCTTGGTCCTGGCGATGGTGCTGCTGCCGCTGGCGCGGCCGTTGCGCGCGCCCGACCGGCGCGCCTGGCAGACGCTGCTCTTCCTCAGCGCCGTCTACGCGATCACGGTGCTGACGACGCCGCGCTGGTACCCAGGCTTCATCGTCGGCACGGTGTTCCTCACCCTGGCGCTGGTCTGGGCTCCGGCCGGATTGGGCCTGGCCCGTTCGCGGCGACTGATCAGCCGCGCCGCCGTCACCGCTGCGGCGGCACTGGTGGTGCTGCTGGCGGTGGTGCTCGGCCGGGCCCAGGAGGTCCAGTACTACAAGCACCACTACACGCGGACGACCCTCTTCCTCCAGGACGGCGGCCCGCAGAAAGCCTTTGAATTCGCCCACAACCAGCACGACAAGCGGATTGGCATCGCCGGCTCCGGGGAGATCTTCTTCGGTCAGTACGGCTTCTACGGCGCCAATCTCGACAACGACGTCCAGTACATCGGCGTGCCGGGAGCGGACGGGACCTACCGTCTGGCGACCAGCTGCCGTCAGTTCCGCCAGCGGATCAACGCCGGCAACTACGACTACCTGATCCTCAGCCAGTTCACCGAGGACGCCGCCGACTCGCCTTACTGGGAGCCGATCTACGCCTGGGTCAAAAACGACCCGGCGCTGGAACAGGTGATCGAAGAGCCCGACATCACGCCCCAGCACGATTGGGTCTTCCGGGTCAAGGGCAAGCTGAATCCGGCCGGTTGCGCCGGCGGCAAAGGCTGAGCACGGCGAGCGGCCTTTAGGCCGAGCCGCTCTCCATGAAGCGCTTGAGCTTGTCGGGCATGGTGTCGACCAACTGGCCGCGCAGGACGCCGACCAGGGGGCCGCGAATCAGCAGGCCCAGCCTGCGGCCCAGGTCGACCTCGAGCTGGTAGGTCGCCCGGGTTCGGTCGTCGCCGAGGTCCTCGAGCTCCCAGCTGCCTTCGACCGCCTTCAGGTCGCCGTCCTCCTGCACCCATGAGATCCGGGTTGGCTGCGCGTAGCTGAAGCGGATCTCCGAACCGAGCCGGCGCACCTTGGCGTCGGTCTCCATGTGGACCAGCACCTGGTTGCCTTCGCCGTCGCGCTCTACGCACTCGGCGAGCTTGATCTCCGGCTGCCAGCGGGGCGAGCCCTCGACGTCGGCGGCGACCTCGTAGACCGCGGCGATCGGGGCCTCGATCTCGGTGCTTGCGGAACCGCCTACCGTGCTCATCGGTCCAGCTTAGACAGCAGCGAGAGCGTGTTCGCGGATCAGCTCCGCCGAGCGCTGCGGCTGCTCCCACCAAAACATGTGGCCGACTCCCTCGAGCGTCTCGAGCCGGGCGCCGGGGATCAGCGCCGCGATCTCGCGTCCGTTGGCGTAGCCGAGCAGGCGGTCGGTGTCGCCGTGGACGATCAGCGTCGGCAGGTCGATCTGGCCGAGGCGCTCGTGGGAGTCGTGGAGGCCGCAGGCGCGCATCTGCTGCAGGACCACCGGCTGCGGCGCCGGCAGCGCCGAGCCCATCTCGGTGAAGGCGGCGAAGCGCGAGTCATCGGCGCGGAAGTCGGGGGAGAGGTTGATCTCCCACATCGCCCGGAAGACACGCTCGCGCTCACCCGAGACGTAGGCTTCGCCGAGCATCTGCAGGTCCTCCGGCGACATCAGCGTGCCGTTGGGCCCGCCGCAGTAGCTGGCGCCGATCGTCAGCGTGCGGATCCGCTCGGGATGGGCGAGGGCCAGCTCCTGGGCGACCATGCCGCCCATCGAGATGCCGGCGACGTGAACGGTCTCGAGTTCGAGCGCATCGAGCAGGCCGGCGGTGTCGGCGGCGAGGTCGGCGATCGTGAAGGGAAGCTCGGCCTCGCCGGAGAGACCCATGCCGCGATTGTCGAAGACGATCGTGTCGAAGCTGCGCTCGAGCTCGTCGAGGAGGGGCCGGCCCCAGGCGAGGTGGGTGGCGCTCATCCCCTGGATCAGCAGCAGCGGCTCACCCTCGCCGGCACGCAGGTAGTGCAGTTCCGTTCCCGCTGCATCGACGCTCGGCATGGTCAGCGATCCTACGCCAAGGGCTGGCTCCAGGGCTAATCTTGCCCCGCCCGCCCCCGTAGCTCAGTGGACAGAGCACCGGCCTTCTAAGCCGATGGTCGTTGGTTCGAATCCAACCGGGGGCGCTAGCCGGTCAGGAAGCGGTTGACCGTCCGGGTGAACGGGCGGCGCTCCTGAAAGAGGAAGGCGTGGGCGCCGGGGAAGGCGACGAATTCGGCATGCGGGATCTGCGACGCGATCCGCCGCAGGTTGACGGGCTGCGTCACCGGGTCTCGGCCGCCGGCCGCGGCCAGGGTTGGTGCGGTGATGGTTGTCAGCTGGCGGTAGTTGCGGTTGCTGCGCAGCCAGGGATCCTCGGCCGCGACCTGGGCGCGGGTGGTTGCCGCGGGGACGTCGAAGTCGTCGGGGATCTCACCGCTCTGGCTGGCGGATTCGAGGCGGCGTAGAAAGTGCCGCCCCTCGGCCTGGCGGTCGGGCGGGTAGAGCTCGCGCAGGATCTCCGCCTCGGTCGGGTCGGGCTTGCTGTCGATTGCCTGGGCCTTCGGCGTTCCTAGCGCGGTGTGCCTGCCGCCGGGGTTGGTGCCGGCGAGGACTAGGTGTGAGACCCGCCCCGGATGTTCGATCGCGAGGCGCTGGGCGACAAAACCGCCCATCGACCAGCCGAGGACGTCAGCTCGTGGCAGGTGGATCGCCTCCATCAGGCCGGCAGTGGCATCGGCGAGCGAGTCGAAGCTGCGCCCGTGCCACGGTCCCGAGAATCCGACGCCCGGGTAGTCGACGAGGATCAGCCGGTACTTATGAGCCAGTAGGCGCAACAGAGCCGGGTCCCATTCCGCCATCGTCGAGCCGGTGCCGATCAGCATCACCAGCGGTGGCCCATTGCCACGCTCGTACCAGGCGATCTTTGTGTTGGCGACCGCAGCGATGTGGACTTGGGCTCGGAACGGCTGCGCCGAGCTCTGTCCGCAGGCGACGAGGAGGGCCGCGAGGCTGAGGTAGACCGCCAGTCGAACCCTCATCGCAGGGCAGCCTAGAGCCGAGTCCGGCCGGGGCGGCGTTAGATTTGGGCCGTGGCCGAGGTCCTCTACTACGCGATTCCCGCGTTCGTGCTGCTGCTCGTCATGGAGCTGCTCTCGTTCAAGTACCTGCGCGACGACGACTTGGTCGGCTACGAGGAGCGCGACACGCGCACGAGCCTGACCATGGGTGGCGGCAACGTCATCATCAACGCGGTCTGGAAGCTGGTCGTCCTCGTCGCCTACGCCGGGCTCTACGAGCTGACGCCGCTGCGGATGCCGGCTGACGAGTGGTGGACCTACGTGCTGCTCTTCTTCGCCGATGACCTCGCCTATTACTGGTTCCACCGCGTGCACCATGAGGTGCGGGTCTTCTGGGCGAGCCACGTCGTCCATCACTCCTCCCAGCACTACAACCTCTCGACCGCGCTGCGCCAGACCTGGACGCCGATGACGGCGCTGCCCTTCTGGGCGCCGCTGGCGCTGCTCGGCTTCGCGCCCTGGATGATCCTCACCCAGCTGGCGATCTCGCTGATCTACCAGTTCTGGATCCACACCGAGCGGGTGAAGAAGCTGCCGGCGCCGGTCGAGTTCTTCTTCAACACGCCCTCTCACCACCGCGTCCACCACGGCGCCAACGAGGTCTACCTCGACCGCAACTACGGCGGCATCCTGATCATCTGGGACCGCATCTTCGGCACCTTCCAGGGTGAGACCGAGCGGCCGCGCTACGGGCTGACCAAGAACATCCGCAGCTTTCGGCCGACGCGAGTCGCCTTCCACGAGTTCGCCGACTTGGCCCGCGACGTGCGGGCGGCGAAAAGCTGGCGCGACAAGGTCGGCTACGTCTTCCACGGGCCGGGCTGGTCACCGGATGGAAGCGGCGGCGGCACCCGCGGTTGAGTTGGTTTGACGCTCTAAACCGTCGGGTACATCTGGCGGCATGGAGCTATCAATACTGCTGATCATCATCGGGATCGTCTTGGCGATCTTTGTCAATTACATCCTCGGGATCATCGTGATCCTGATCGGGTTGGCGATGCTCTTGCTGCCCCGCATGAGGGGTGGTACGCGACGAGCCTGATGTAAAGCTTGCTCGATGGATCCCTGGAAGCTTCCTCTCATAGTTGCCGGGGTTGTGGTGCCAATCGCTGCGGCCTTCATGCTCGGTGGACCGGGTGTGGGGGTCGCAGTTGGTGCGTTGGTGACGGTGGCGATCCTCGCTGTAGCGGTGCGGCAGCGGCCCGAAGGGCCGATTGCCTCGGTGGGCGTTGAGGACGCGAGGCAGCATCTGCTGATCGTCGCCGCTGACGGCGTGGAGGCTCCGGCCGACGTGGCGCGGATCGTCCGCCTCGCCGGGATTCGGGGAGGTGATGGGGCGGAGGACGAGGTGCGCGTGCTGGTGCCGGCGCGGATCGGCTTCCTCGATCGTTGGGCCTCCGACGTCGAGGGCGCCCGGCATCACGCCCAGCAACGTCTCGTGGTGACCGTGGCGGCGCTGGCCAAGGCCGGCGTGGCGGCGGAGGCCCGGGTCGGTGACGAGGACATCGTGCAAGCGGTCGAGGACCAGTTGCAGAGCTACCCGGCGACCGAGGTGGTGCTGGTCAGCGGCGGCGACGGAGACGAGGATGGATGTGAAGCGGCCGAGGTGCTGCGCTCACGGCTGCGGGCCGAGTTCCACCACGTACAGCTCGGGGGGGTAGTCACACCGGAACGGACCGTCAGCAGAGATGAGGACGAGCAGCGCTCTTAATGACCTGGAAGGCGCTGCCGGGAATGCGCTTCAGCTGGTTCAGGCTCTCGTCATCCCAGCGGCGATCGCTGCTGCCGCTGAAGTACCAGTTGGAGCCGTTGTCGGCGACGATCATTCCGTAGCGCTTCATCGCTTCGGCGATCACCTTGGCGCCGCCGCTGAAGCCGCTGAGGCCGTAGCCGGCCTTGAGCCGCAGCCGTGTGCCCATCGCCGGGGCGTTGAGGTCCGATGTGTCGCCGGCACAGTGCGAGGCGGGGTGGACCCAAGCGTTGCGGGTGCTGTCAAAGGTGATCCGGATCGCGTGTTCGAGCCGGCCGGCGGCGACCTCGTCGTAGCGGACGAGGCCGGGGAAGATCGGCAGTCCGGCGGCGTCCGCCGAGGTCCAGGAGTCGGCACGGCGCTCGCCCGAGCGCAGGTCCCAGCGGGTGCCCGAGTCGGCGTTCCAGTGGGCTCCGCCACCGCCCTTGAAGAAGGCGCGGTAGAGCTCGTAGAGCGTGCAGCTGGAGCGATCGACGACGAGCACGTGGCGGTCGCCGTCGCTGCCGTTGCCGCCCTCGACCGGCGCGCCTTTGGGGATCGGGAACGGTCCGGGGTCGCTCTCATCGCCGTAGGCGGTGTAGTGGATCGGCAGCTTGCGCTGGCCGGTGCTGACGACTGCGTAGGGGAAGCCGTAGGCGCGTGGCGAGCCGAAGTCGGGATGGAGGAGGTTGCCGCCGTGGGCGTTGATGTAGGCGATCGTCGCTGCCGATTTGCGGGCGACCGGCGCCTTGGAGACGTCCTGGTTCCAGGCGGCCTCGGTGGCAAGGGACGGAGCGCTGGCTGGGGTGCCGGGCGGTGGGTCGGGGAAGACGGAGCAGCTGCCGAGGTCGGGGTAGGGGCCGACGGCGCCGGCGGAAGTGACGCCAAGCGCCGCGGCGACTACCAGCGCGAGAAGCGCTGCCGCCCCCGCGAGCCCGCCCGACCGGAATTTTCCCCACCCTGGTGTGGTCAATTCCGCTTACGCGTCCCGGCTGGCATCTGTGTGCTCGCGGATGTCGAGTCGACCGATCTCGAGCTCCTCGATGGTTGCCCGCTCGATCTTCAGGCGCCCGACGCTGAGCCGCCCGATCGCGAAGCCGCCAACCGCGGCGGCGCCAACCGCGAGCGCCCCGATCGCCATCGCGCCACGAGCCTGCATGCCGGTCGCGGCAATCGACCGAACCTCGGGCCGGAAGAAGGAGATTCCGAATCGCTGCGGCATCGCCGAAACCGTAGCGCGGCTAGCCTGGGGCGCTGATGAGCGCGGACGAGAGACCGATCCTGCTGGCGATCCAGCACGTGCCATGGGAGGGGCCGCACCGGATCCTCGATACCTGCGGCGGCCTCGACGTGCGCACGGTTAAACCATTGGCGGGCCAGGCTCTGCCCGAGCACGACGAGGTTGCCGGCGCCGTGGTGATGGGCGGTCCGATGAACGCCGACGAAGTCGACGTTCATCCCGAGCTGGCGAGCGAGCGCGAGTGGCTCGCCGATGCCGTGCGCCGGGATCTTCCCGTGCTCGGCATCTGCCTCGGCGCTCAGCTGCTGGCGCGAGCGCTCGGAGCCGAGGTGCGAGCGGGGGAGGGCCCGGAGCTCGGCTACGCCCCGGTCGAGATCCTCAGCCCCGACGACCCGATCCTCGGTGCGTTGGCGCCAAGCACGACGGTGCTGCACTGGCATGGCGACGTCTTCGACCTGCCCGAAGGGGCGACCTGCCTGGCCCGCTCGGAGCGTACCGAGGTCCAGGCCTTTCGCCGAGGCAACGCCTGGGGCGTGCTCTTCCACCCCGAGTCCGACTTCGCCCTGCTGGAGGCGTGGCTGGCCGTGCCCGAGATGGTCCACGAGGCCTGCGTGGCCCTGGGAGACGACGGAGCCGCCGCCCTGCCGGCCGCAGCCGAAGCCGCAGAAGCCGACCTCCTGGCCCGCACGGCCCCCGGCCTGGAAGCCTTCGCCTTCTTGGTCGAATCCCACCGCCCCAGCTAAGCCTCCGCCTCGCCCGCCGGCCCGCTAGATTGGAAGCCGCGTGGTGGCTGTAGCTCAGTTGGTAGAGCTCCTGGTTGTGGTCCAGGCGGTCGCCGGTTCGAATCCGGTCAGCCACCCTCCTTCTCCTAGTTGTCTTGCAGCGCCGTTGGCGTGACTCCTTTCGCTCGTCGACGTCCGCGGGCGCGCCTATCCTCGGCTTTCCCGTTCGTCGAAGTTCGCGTCTATGGAGGACCGGTCGATGCTGATGCTCGGAATTTCGGTCGGGACCTCGACCGCGCAGTGGGGCCATCGCGCGTATGTCGCTTGAGGAAGGCCGCGATGCCGTGGCTCGCCTCGTCGCGCGATACCTGGAGGATCGCGATCAGTACGCCTCGAACGAGGCCCAGGTCCGACTCGATTTCATCGACCCCTTCTTCGAGGCGTTGGGCTGGGACCTCGGCAACAGCAAGGGGCTTTCTCAGTTCTCGCGCGAGGTGCGGATCGAGGAGTCGGTCGACCTTGCCGACGGCGAGGACATTGCAAATGTCAGCGTCGCCGGTAAGCCCGATTACACCTTTCAGCTCGAAAGTCGCCGGCGCTTCTTCGTCGAGGCAAAGAAGCCCTCGGTGCGCATCGAGTCGGCCAGGGCTGCGGCTTATCAGGCGCGCCGATATGGGTGGAGCGCCGGCTTGGCCATCTCGGTGCTGACCAACTTCGAGCAGCTTGCTGTTTATGACTGCCGGGTCCGCCCTCTTGTGGCCGATGGCGCCGCGGTGGCGCGGCTGCCGAACCGCCTCTATGCGTGTGAGGAATACGTCGAGCGGTTCGATGAGCTTTGGGCCGCGCTCTCCAAGGAATCCGTGCTCGACGGCCGCTTCGACGAGGAATTCGAAGTCGACCGCGAGCTGCGGGGCGAAGATGGCTTCGACGACGTCTTCCTCGGTCAGATCAGGAGCTGGCGACTCGACCTCGCGAGCGACATCGCGGCGCGCAACGCGATCCTCGACGCCCGCGCCATCGCCCGTGCCACGCAGCGGCTGATCAACCGGCTCGTGTTCCTTCGCGTTTGCGAAGACCGCAACCTCGAGGAGTACGGGCAGCTGCTTGGGATTGATGATCGAGCCGGCCTCAACGCCCGTTTTCGAGAAGCGGATCGGACCTACAACGCCGGCCTGTTCGACGCGATCGACGAGGTGGAGATCGACGACGAACTCTTGCATCGCATCATCGGTGAGCTGTACTACCCGCAGAGCCCTTATGCGTTCTCGGTCGTCGATGCGCCGATCCTCGCGGCGATCTACGAACAGTTTCTGGCTGAGCGCCTCGAGTTGGGGTCCGATCGCTCGGTCGAGTTCAAGCGCAAACCGGAGCTGGCTCACGCCGGGGGGATCGTGCCGACACCGAGCTACGTCGTCGAAGCGATCCTCGATCGCACCCTCGCCCCGGCACTCGCCTCGCTCTCGGTGGAAACGCTGCCGAGCTTTCGCCTGATCGACCTCGCCTGCGGCTCGGGCGTTTTCCTCCTCCACTCGTTCCGGCGACTGCTCACGCGCTTGGAGGAGTTGGGGCTCGCTCCCGATCTCGCGCTCAAGCACCAGATCCTTCGCAGCAACGTTTTCGGCGTGGACATCGACAGGGAAGCGGTTGAAGTCACGACCTTCAATCTCCTGATCGCGGTTCTCGACGGCGAGGACCGCGACAGCATCTCCCGCTTCGGCGCCGCGGTCCTGCCCAGCCTCGACGAGCAGATCGTCAGCGGGAACTCGCTGATCACTCCCCACTTCTTCGAGGTCTTCCCCGAGGCCCGTCTCGATCGCTCCGAGCTTCTCTCCGTCAACGCCTTCGACTTCGAGCGAGCGTTTCCGTTAGCGATGGGCGAAGGTGGTTTTGACGTCGTCGTCGGCAATCCGCCGTACGTGCGGATCCAAACCCAGGCCGAGTACGAGCCGCTGCAGGTCGCCTACTTGCAGGAGCACTCGCCGTTTCGGAGCGCTCGCTCGTACAACTTCGACAAGTACCTCCTGTTCATCGAGCGGGCGGTCGACCTCCTCAAGACCGAGGGGCGCTTCGGTTTCGTCGTCCCGCATCGCTTCATGTCGACGCTTCCGGGACAGGCGGTGCGCGAGCTCTTGAGTGAGGGCAGGCACGTCACCGAGATCGTTCACTTCGGTCAGGAGCAGGTGTTCCCGGGGGCGACGACCTACGTCTGCATTCTCGCCGCGGTCAAGTCGGGCTCTGAGGAGTTCCTCTTCACGCGAGTCGACGAGCTGACGAGCTGGCGCGCCGACCCCAGCGCGGGCACGCGGACGGTCTCCGCCGGCAAGCTCACGACCGCCAACTGGAGTTTCGGGAGCGAAGAGGCGGGCGCGGTGTTTCAGTGCCTGCGCGACCGCCACGAGAATCGCCTCGCCGAGGTTGCGGAAATCTTCGTTGGCGTTCAGACCAGCGCCGACGACATCTTTTTCCTCCCCGTCCCGGAAGCCGCCGGCGAGGAGACCATTCGGATCGCTGAAGGCGGTGCCGAGTGGGAGGTCGAGCGGGCGATCTGCCGTCCTGCGCTGCGTGACCGCACACTGCTTCCCTACGACGGCAAGCCGGAGCCCGATGCCTGGGCGATCTTTCCCTACGAGATCGATGACAGCGGCAAGCGGCCACAGGCGAAGGTAATCCCGCCTGAGCGGATGGAAACGGACTTTCCGCTTGCCTGGCGATACCTGACCGCCCATCGGGGGAAGCTCGAAGAGCGGAATGTCTCTCCCAGCACGCCGGAGACGTGGTACCGATACGGCCGCTCGCAGAGCCTGACCAAGCTCGACGAGGAGAAGATCATCATTCGGGTGCTTTCCCTGGTCCCGCAGTACAACTGGGATCCTGATGGCTTGCTCGTACCAGGGGGCGGTGACGGCGGGCCCTACTACCTCCTCCGTCCGCGCCCGGACAGCGACCTTCCGGCGATGTTCCTGATCGCGCTGCTGTCCCACCCCAGCATCGATGCGATGGTTTGGGACGCCAGCGAGAAGGTCTATCGCGGCGGGTATTTTCCACACCGCAAGGCCTTCCTGGAAGATGTGCCAGTGCCGCTGGGGGAGCCCGACCGGATCGCCGAAGTCGCTACGGCTACCCGCGGGCTCGTCGATTCGACGATGAGATTTCGCAACGAGACCGATCCGGACCTTCGTATTGCCCTGGAGCGCGATCGGGCGCAGCAACGAGCTCGGATCGAGGAGCAGGTCTCCGACCTGCTCGGCTTGACGGCCGACGAGGTGCGGGAAGTCGTGGGGGCATGAGCGCGTTTCCGGTCGCCGCCGCACCGACCGCCCAGAAGCTCCGGGGCGGTTACTACACGCCCCCCGAGATCGCGGGGTTCGTCACCGAGTGGGCCTGCGCTGCGGGCCCCAGAGTCCTCGAGCCGAGCTGCGGCGACGGCGCGATCCTGCGCTTCGTCCCAGAAGAAGCCGACGCCACCGGGGTCGAGTACTTCGCCGCCGAGGCGGCGACGGCGCAGCGGGCAGCTCCGGCGGCGGATGTCGTCACTGCCGATTTCTTCGACTGGGCCGCGGACTCCGAGGCGGGTTCCTGGGACGCGGTCGTCGGCAACCCGCCGTTCATCCGCTTCCAGCACTGGACCGAGCCGACTCGAACCCGTGCCTTCGACCTGATGCGCTCGGTCGGGATGAAGCCGACCAAGCTGACCAACGCGTGGGTCCCGTTCGTCGTCGCCTCGACTTTGATGCTGCGCGCCGGGGGGCGTCTGGCGATGGTGCTGCCGGCCGAGCTGCTGCAGGTCACCTACGCGGCCGAGTTGCGCGCCTTCCTGATCGACAATTACAAGTCGCTGAAGGTCGTCACCTTTCGTCGGCTCGTCTTCGACGGCATCCTGCAGGAGGTCGTCCTCCTGCTCGGGACGAAGGGCCGCGGGCCGGCTACCGTCCGGGTCGCGGAGCGGGAGAGCGCCTCCGATCTGCCGAGCGTGCCGAGCTTGCGCCGGTTGCCCGGAGCCCCGGCGCTCCTGCACGAGTCCGAGAAGTGGACGAAGTACTTCCTCCCGCCCGACGAGATAGAGGCGCTGCGGGGAGTGAAGAACGGGTCTGAGGCGCTGGGTCGCCTCGGCGCGCTCGCAGATGTCGACGTCGGCGTGGTAACGGGCAGGAATCAGTTCTTCGTCCTCAGTCCGTCCGACGCCGCCAGGCTCGGGCTCGATTCGCACGTGGTCCCCCTGGTCAGCAAGTCGGCGCACGTTCGCGGAATCCAATTCAAGCCCAGCGACCTCGCCGGCCTGACCAAGGCCGACTCTCGGTGCCGGCTGCTCGCCTTGCAACCGACGTCGAGGGTTGCCGAGGGCGATCCGCTTTGGGACTACCTCGTCGAAGGGGAAGCCGCCGACGTCCATCTCGGCTACAAGTGCTCGATCAGGAAGAAGTGGTGGTCGGTGCCGTCGACCTGGAAGCCGGACGCCTTCATGCTGCGCCAGATCTACGACCACCCGAGGGTCATCTCCAACGCCACGAAGGCAACCTCGACCGACACGGTGCACCGCGTGCGGATGTTGAACGGGACCCCCCCGGCAGCGCTCGCCGCCGCTTCGATCAACTCCGCGACGTTCGCTTTCTCCGAGGTGATGGGTCGCTCCTACGGGGGTGGCGTCCTCGAGCTGGAGCCGAGCGAGGCCGAGGCGCTGCCGTTGCCGGACCCCAGCGGCCTCGGCGACGGGGACGTCGACGCAGTCGACCGCTTGCTCAGGGCAGGCGACCTGGAGGCGGCGCTCGACTACGTCGACGAGCGGCTGCTGATCCGAGGCGCAGGCCTTGACGCCGATCTTGTTGCCGGGCTCAGGTCCAGCTGGGAGCGGCTCCGCGACAGGCGGCTGGCACGAGGCAAGGGAATTAGGTCCTGAAGTACGGTCCCGACCCGAATGAGTGACACCGGCGCCGACATCTACTCGATCCCCCAGGACCTGCTCGACTTTCGCGAGACGATTGGGCAGATCGCCCGGGAGCGGATTGCGCCGCGGGCGGCTGAGATCGATGAGAAGTCGGAATATCCGCGGGACGTGCGGGAGTTGCTGGCTGAGCACGACATCCTTGCCCTGCCCTTCGAGGAGCGCTACGGGGGGACCGGGACCGGGACGCTGATGCTGCAGATGGGGGTCGAGGAGATCGCCAAGTCCTGCGCTTCAAGCGCTCTGATCCTGATGGTGCAGGAGCTCGGCTCGCTGCCGATTCGCCTCTTCGGCAGCGATGAGCTGAAGCAGCGGGTGCTGCCGCGCTGCGCCAGTGGCGAGTGGACGCCCGCCTTCGCGCTCTCTGAGCCGGAGGCCGGTTCGGACCCCGCCGCGATGCGCACCCATGCCGAGCTCGACGGCGACGAATGGGTGATCAACGGCTCGAAGAACTGGATCAGCAACGCCGGGGTTGCCGACTTCTACGTCGTCTTCGCCGTCACCGATCGCGAAAAGCGACGGATCACCGCCTTCATGATCGAGGCCGACCGGCCCGGTTTCTCGATCGGCAAGCTCGAGCACAAGCTCGGCATCCGCGGCTCGCCGACCGGCTCGCCCGTCTTCGACGACGTGCGGGTGCCGGCCGAGAACGTGATCGGCGAGGTCGGGCGCGGGCTCGGCGTCGCCCTCGGCACGCTGGAAAGGACGCGGCTCGGCGCCGCCGCGCAGGCGGTCGGGATCGCCCAGGGGGCGACCGACTACGCGACCACCTACGCCTCCGAGCGGGTCGCCTTCGGCAAGCCGATCCTCGACCTGCAGGCGATTCAGTTCAAGCTGGCCGAGATGGAGACCGGAACGGCCGCCGCCCGCGAGCTGCTCTACAAGGCCTGCGCGATGGCCGACCAGAACGATCCCGGCCTCGCCAAGTACACATCGATGGCGAAGCTCTTCGCTTCCGACAACGCGATGCGGGTCACGGTCGAGGCGATCCAGGTGCTCGGCGGCTACGGCTACGTCAAGGAGTACCCGGTCGAGCGGATGATGCGCGACGCCAAGATCACCCAGATCTACGAGGGCACCAACGAGATCCAGCGCGTGGTCATCTCCCGCGCGATGGATCCGCGGCGGCGGTAGGCGCCACCGCGGCTGCACCGACCGACCGACGTGACGCAGCCGGTCAAAGCCGTCACCTTCGACTTCTGGAACACGATCGCCTCTGCGCGTTTGGGCACGACGATGGTGAAGGCCCGGCACGAGGCTGTGGTCGCGGCTTGCAACGCCTGCGATGTTGAGGTCGAGGCCGAGCTTTTGGCGACGGCGCTGACGGAGGTCACGGCGAGCTACGAGCAGTCCTGGTCGGCCGGCACCCACTTCCATCCAAACGAGGGGGCCGAGATGCTCGTTCGCGCGCTCGGCGTCGAGGGCGCCGCGCGGCAGACGGTGGCGGAGGCGTTCCTGACCGCGGGCCGCGGCACCAAGCTCGAGCTCTCGCCCGATATCCGCCCTTGCCTCGAGGCGCTGAGCGAGCGCGGGCTCAGCCTCGGGATCGTCTGCGACGTCGGTTTCTCCGGCGGCGAGTTGCTGCGTGACCTCCTCGGCCGCGAGGGCCTCCTCGGCCACTTCTCGGGCTGGGCCTTCTCCGACGAGATCGGTCACTACAAGCCCTCCCCGCGGATCTTCGAAGCCGCCCTGGGCGCGCTCGGCGCGGAGCCCGGCGAGGCGGTGCACGTCGGCGACCTGCGCCGCACTGACGTCGCCGGCGCCAGCGCGATCGGGATGGTCGCCGTCCGTTACCGCGGCCTGCACGACGACCGCGGTGAGAACGGTGGGGTAGAGGCCGACTTCGTCATCGACAGCCACCGTGAGCTGCCCGGTCTGATCGGCCGCATCGCCTCTGCTGACGCCTAAAAACGGCTTCCCAGGCGGCAATACGGCATGCCGAGCCGAAAATACGGCACTTTCACTGATGCGACGCTGGCTCCCCAGGCCTAGCCTCGGTTCCAATGGAAATCACGAGGCTGGATGTGGCCAGAGAAGTCGCCCGCCCGGCCCGGAAAGGAGCAATGGAATGGATCTCTACGGAATTCTTCGTCGTAACGGCTGGGCCTCCACGGAGGAGCTGCAGGTAGCCGGTGAGCGCTCGGCGGAAGTCGGCGACAAGCCTGACTCCGGAGTGCGCTGGATCCGCAGCTACGTGCTGGGTGAGGAGAGCGGCGAGGTCGGCACCTTCTGCGTCTACGAAGGGGACAGCCCCGAGGCGATCCGGGAGCACGCGAAGACATCGGGCCTGCCCGCCGACGAGGTGATCCCGATCCTCGACACGGTCGTCGTGCGGCCCGACCCGGCACCGGTCTCCGACTGATTCGGACTCGCGATCGGCGCTTCGCCAGTAATGGCCGGAGCGCCGGTCGCGGCCTAAACTCGGACGATGGGCAACCGGACCCCGCTCGTCGGCCGCGAGGCCGAGAGCGCTGTTCTCAGCGAGGCGCTCGATCGCGCCCGGCAAGGCAACGGCACGCTGCTGCTGCTCAGTGGCGATGCGGGCGTTGGCAAGACCAGGCTCGCCGACGAGCTGGCCGCCGGCGCTTCGGCGCTCGTCCTGCGCGGCGCCGCGACCAACAGCGTCACGCCGCCGTACGGGCCGATCGTGGCGGCGCTGCGCTCCTACCTGCGCGTCGAGCCGGATGGCCTCGCCGATTGCGGGCCGCTGCGCTCCCACCTCGCCCTGCTCCTGCCCGAGCTCGGCGAGCCGGCCGGCGAGAGCGACCGCTCGACGATCTTCGAGGCCGTCCGCTGCGCTTTTGCCCACCTCGCCGGTGAAGGGCAGGCGCTGGTCATCCTCGACGACCTGCAGTGGTCCGACCAAGCGAGCCTGGAGCTGCTCGCGGCCCTGGCCGCGCCGATCCGGGAGATGCCGATCGTGGTCGTCGCCGCCTACCGATCGGACGGGCTCCCCCGCGACCACACCCTGCGCTGGCTGCGCAACGAGCTGCGCCGCGGCGGCAACCTCGAGGAGCTGACGCTCGAGCCGCTCGATCGCGAGCAGACGGGAGCGCTCTTGGGGGCGCTGCTCGACGAGCCCGCCTCGGAGTCGTTGCTTGGCACGGTCCACGACCGCACTCAGGGATCGCCCTTCTTCGTCGAGGAGCTGGTCGGCGCCCTGCGGGTGAGGGACCGACTCCACGCCGGCTCGACCGGCCTCGAGCTGGCCGAGGAGAGCGAGGTCCCGGTGCCCGACACGGTTCGCGACGCGGTCGTGATCGGCGCTTCTGAGCTGAGCGAGCAGGCCCGCGAGGCCGCCGAGGTGGCCGCCGTCGCCGATCAGCCCTTCGAGCTCGCGCTCGCGGCGGAGCTGGCGAGCAGGGCGGGGCTGGTCGAGCTGACCGACAAAGGCCACCTGGTCGAGGACGATCCCGGGCGCGCCGCCTTCAGGCACGCGCTGGTGCGCGACGCGATCTACGCCGAGGTGCCCTGGCTGCGTCGCCGGGAGATCCACCGCCTGCTCGCCGAGGCGCTCGAACGGGGGAGCGGCACGAGCATGGAGATCGCCACCCACTGGAGCGGTGCCGGCGACGCCGGCCGTGCCCGCGCGGCCTATGTCGAGGCCGTGCGCCAGTCCGAAGGCCTGCACGCCTACCGCGACGCGACCAAGGCCGCCAGCGAGGCGCTGGAGTTGTGGTCGGAGGGGGAAGAGGACGAGCTGCGGGTCGAGACGCTGGAGCGCTACGCCCGCTGCGCGGAGCTGTCCGGTGAGCTGACCGAGGCGGTGAAAGCGCTGCGCGAGCTGGCCGCGATTCGTTCCGCGGGCGAAGACAGGCTCGGCTTTGCCCACGCCCAGCATCGGCTGGCGGCGGTTTACGACCTGAAAGGAGAGCGCGACACCGCCTTCGCCGCCCGGCGGCTGGCTGCCGAGGCCTTCGCCGCCAACGAGATGCTCGTCGATGCCGCGCTCGAGCGGCTGGCGATGGCCGACTATCAGCGCGCCCGGGCCGGCTACGGCGAGGCGATCGAGCTCTCGCGGGCGGCGCTCGCGGACGCGACGGCGGCGGAGCGGCTCGACCTCGGCGTTCGCGCTCGCGGCCTGCTCGGCGTCGCCCAGGCCAAGGGCGGCGAGTTCGAGACCGGGCTGGAGACCGTCCGCGGTGCGCTTGCCCTGGCCCTCGAGCACGACCTGACGCCGGTCGCCGCCGAGCTCTACCAGCGCCTCAGCATGGTCCTCTACGACGCCTCGGACTACCGCCGCGCCGAGGAAGCGCTGGACACCGCGCTCGGCCTCTGCCGCACCGGCGAGGACGTCCGCACCGAGCTCGCCTGCGTCACCTGCCTCGTCTACGTGTTGCGCGAGCGCGGCGAGTGGGCGCGCGCCGGCGAGCTGGGCCGCGAACTGATCGACTCCGACACGGCCGTTTGGGTGGCTGAGGGCCTGGTCGGGGCGATCCACGCCTTCCAGGGGAAGCTGTCCTCGGCGCGGCGGATGCTCTCGGCCTCGCGCTCGGTCTCATCCGCGGTCGGTCACTACAACATGTTCATGGACGCGACGACGGGCCTCGCCTACGTCGCCGCGGCCGAGGGGGCGGAGGAGGAAGCGGCCGAGCACTGCCGGACCCTGCTCGCCCGCTGGGAAGAGAGCGAGGACCACCATTACGCGATCTGGGGGATCCGCTGGGCGGCGACGTTCTTCGCCCGCCAGGGCGACCGCGGCAAGGTGCACGCCTGCACCGAGGCCTTGGCGAAGATGGCGTCCGAGGCCGGTCACGGCGACGCGATGGCGGCGCTGGCGCAGGCGATCGGCGAGATGGCCGTGCTCGACGGCGACGAGGCAGCGGCCGCCGAGCACTTCTCGCGGGCCGTCGAGCTTCACCGCACGCTCGCCGTTCCCTTCGAGCGCGCCCAGATCGAACTCCGCGCCGGGGTCGTGCTGGCGGCGGCCGGGGAGCGCGAGCAGGGGCTGGAGTGGCTGTGCGACGCCTACCGGACCGCCAGCAAGCTCGGCGCCCGGCCGCTTGCCTCGGCGGCTGCGCGCGAGGTGGCGGCGCTCGGCGAGTCGGTCGCCCAGCGCCTCGGCGGCCGCGCCGCGACCAAAGCCGACGGTGTCCAGCTGACCCGTCGCGAGCTCGAGGTCCTGCGCCTGGTCTCGATCGGCCGCACCAACCGCGAGATCGCCGGCGAGCTCTTCATCAGCCAGCGCACGGTCGACATGCACGTCCGCAACCTGCTCGGCAAGCTCGACTGCCGCTCCCGGGTCGAGGCCAGCCACCGCGCCGGCGAGCTCGGCCTGTTGGCCTAGCTCGCCGGTCGCCGGTTCGTCACGCCTTTGTTCGCCCGACCGCGAGCAGGTACTCCATCTCGAAGCGGGCGTCGTCGGCGCTGCCCAGGTTCTGCTCCTCGAAGTAGCCGTCCAGCGCCTGCTCGAACTCCGCCTCGCGCTCGTTGCTGCGGGCGTTTGCCTGCGCGGCGATCGTCGGGCCGTAGCGCTGCTTGAAGTGCTCGGCGTAGTCGATCGGACGATCGAAGGCGGTCACCTCGAGCACATCACGCTCCAGCCGGCCGAACTCGACCCGCTCTCCGAACAGCTCCCGCAGGTGGTCCTCGCCACCCCAGAGCGGTGGCGGCTGGGCACCGGGTGGCGGCGTGGGGGCGAACGGCCCAATCGTGCGGAAGAGGCCGCCGATCATGCCCTCGGGCGTCCAGCTCAGCAGCCCGATCGTGCCGCCCGGGCGGCAGACCCGCACGAGCTCGTCGGCGGCCGCCTGGTGGTGGGGCGCGAACATCACCCCGATCGAGGAGATGACGACGTCGAAGCTGGCCTCCTCGAAGGGAAGGTCCTCGGCGTCGGCCTCGGCCCACTCGAGCTCCACGCCCTCGGCCTCGGCCCGGGCGCGGCCGGCGTCGAACAGCTCCGGCGTCAGGTCGCTGGCGATGACCGTTGCCCCGCTGGCGGCTGCGGGAATTGCCGCGTTGCCGGTCCCCGCGGCGACGTCGAGGACGCGCACTCCGGCCTCGATCTCGCAGGCCTCGACCAGGCGTGGTCCAAGGGGCAGCAGGAAGGTCTCGACCATCGATGGGTAATCGCCGGACGCCCACATCGCCCGGTGGCGGGCCTTGAGCTCGCTGTTTGCGTCCTTCGTTTTCTCTGGGATGTCATTCACAGTGATCTCCTTTTCGTCTGTGCCGTTGCAGATGGTCTACTAGGCCGAGTCGGTAGTGGATCCGGCCGTGCTCGCCGGACAGGTGATCCCTCACAGGTGCCGCTCCTCACGGAACATCTTCAGCGCGTAGGCGCCGGCCGGATGCGTCCGCAGCTCGCGAACCGTCGCCCCCATGGCCGGTGGCAGCTCCTCGGGCTGGGGGAGCGGCACGCCGTACTCGGGTGGCATCAGCACCGCCGCCGCCAGCGCGGCAAAGGTCAGGTCTGCGGCGCTGAAGTGTTCGCCGCAGAGGTAGGGACGCCCGTCACCCAGCCTGGTGGCAACTTCGTCGAAGGTCGCGCGCACCTGCGCTTCGGACTGCGCCGCGGTGGCCGGGGTGACGTCGAGGTAGCGGTCGATGATCCGGGATACGGCGGCGTAGGCGAATGGCAGCCCGCGGCGCTGCCAGGCGGGCACTCCCGTGCAACCGTAGGCAACTGCGATGTCACGATGCCCGCGCAGGGCGTTGTACATCCACCTGCGTCCCTCCGGACCGAGGCGCGCGTCGAAGTCGCTTTGCAGTGCCCGCGCTTCCGCCGCGACGGTGGGGTCCTCACCGAAGAGGCCGCGGCCCGGCGGCGCCTTGGCGCTGGCCTCCTCGACGATCTCGGCCGAGTCGGCAAAGACCCGGTCTCCCCAAACGAGCACGGGCGCGGTTTTTCCGCCGCCCGCTCGTCGAACTGGGATCCAGTGGAGGATCTGAAGGTGAGCTCGCTCCTCATAAGCGATGCCCGCCCGGTCGAGCGCCCAGCGAGCCTTCTCGCAGTAGTGACTGATCGGAATCGTGACCAGAACCGGGCTCTCGCTCATGACAACAGTGTGCCCGGCGGTGGTGTAGGGCGTCGGCCGGTTAGAGCGGGGACTTGGAGCGGGCCTTCTTGCCCTTCGAGTGGCTCTTGTCGGCGGCTCGCTGCGAGGTTCCGAACGATTTGGATAGCAGGCGGCCGATCGGGCCGGGCGCCTTGGCGCCGGCGCGCTGGCCAGTGGAGAAGCCCTTGTCGGTCGCGCGGCGCGCGTGGTCGGAAAAGCGCGGCAACAGAAAGCCCAAGATCGCCAGGAGGACACAGATTCCGATCACGGCTGCAATCAGCATGGACGGTCAAGTACCCGGCTGGGCAGTCCCCAAAACGAGATAGCGAATGGGGAGAACGGGTAAAGCGATCACTTGTTCATCTTCTTCTCGAACAGGCTTGGCTGCGCCGGCTCCCTGCTGGTCTCGGCAGTCGTGACGCTGATCCTCCTCCTCGCGCTCGGCGTGATCGAACTCGACTAGGCCGGGTCTTTGCCCTCCATCGGCGCTGCGCAGGTGTCGATCTCACGGCGGCGCCGCTCGGGGCGTTTATATGGATGACGGCAAGAAACGCGAGGGGAGCCAGCTGATGACCGCAACGCATAAGACCATCGACTCGTCGCTTGGCGATCTGACGCTCGTCGCCAGGGACGGCGTTCTGAGCGGGCTCTACTTTCCGGGGCACTGGTACATGCCTGCTCCCGACGTCTTTGGCGTGCGGTCCGGGCGCGGCTTCGAGCAGGCCGAGCGGCAGCTGGGCGAGTACTTCGCCGGCGAGCGAACCGAGTTCGAGCTGGCGACGACGATCGCCGGCGACGGGTTCCAGCGCCGCGTCTGGGAGCTGATCGACCGGATTCCCTACGGGCAGACCACTACCTACGGCGAGATGGCGGCGGAGTTGGGGGACCCGACCCTGGCGCGCAAGGTCGGCGGCGCCGTCGGCCGCAATCCGCTCTCAATCGTCACTCCCTGTCACCGGGTCGTCGGCAAGGACGGCAAGCTCACCGGCTACGCCGGCGGCCTCGAGCGCAAGCGGTTCCTGCTCGAGCTGGAGGGTGTCGGTGAGCGACTGGCCGGGGATCAGCAGCAGTTGTCGCTCTCGGGCTGACGGTTGCGGCCGACTAGCGCGGCTTGATCACGTGCGCGGCTAGGTCAGCGGGCGCGCCCTTGGCGCGGAAGCGCCGGTTCCTGGCGCTGACGGTGGCGGGGTCGAGGGCCGCGAGGGTCGGCTCGGAGACGAGGATCTCGCCCGGCTTGGCCGCCTTGGCGAGCCGGGCGGCGATGTTGACGTCGACGCCGAAGTAGTCGCCGCCGAGCTTGCGCGGGCGGCCGAGGTGGATCCCGGTCCGCAGCTGCGGCCGGTACCCCTCGAGCTCGATCAACGCCGTCTGCCGATGGGCGGCGAAAGCCGCATCGACGGCGCTACCGGCGTCCCAGAACGCGCCCATCAGCCCGTCGCCGAGGCGCTTCACCACCTCGCCACGCCGGTCCAGAATCGGTGGCTCGACCGCCTCGCCGAATTCGCGCAGCAGCTTGACCGCCTGCCGGTCGCCGGCCTCCAGTGCCCAGCTGGAGAAGCCGACCAGGTCGGTGAAGAGGATCGCCACGTCGACCTTGCCGCGGCCGCGATCCTGTCGCTCCGACAGTCGCTGCCAGGCCTGCAGCGCGGTTAGGCCAAGCTCGCCGAGGACGCCCGGCTCGGCGGCCCTGGCGGCGACCAGCTGCCGGGCCGCCAGATCGGCCGGCCGGCCACGGGCGGTGGAGAGCCGGTCGACGAACTCGTCGTCGCCCATGGCCTGCTCGCGCGCCTGTCGGGCGGAGGCGACCAGCTTCGGGTGCCGGTTGAACCGTCGCGCGGCGGCGGCGAAGCGCTTTGCGGCTGACTCCTTTGGCGCATCTGTCACGGCCTCAGCCTACGATCCGCCGGTGCAGATCGACGGAACCGCACTCGAGCGGCCGGCGCCACCGCTCGGCGAGCTGCTGAGCGCCGGCGTGGAGGCGCGCCCCGACGAGGTCGCGCTGATCTCGGCCGAGCGCTCGCTCAGCTGGCGCCAGCTCGACGAGGAGAGCACGCGGCTGGCCGCTGGCTATCGCGGGCTGGGACTGGCAGTCGGGGACCGGCTGGCCTCGCTGATGCCGAACCGGATCGACCTTGTCGTCCACTACCTCGCCTGTTTCCGGGCCGGACTGGTCGCCACTCCGCTCAACTACCGCTACACGGCGCGTGAGATCGACCACGCGCTGGAGGTCAGCGGCGCCCGGGCGCTCCTTGTCCACGTCGAGCGGGCGGGCGACGTGGCGGAGAGCAAGCTCGCCGCTGAGCTCGAGCTGGGGACGATCGCCTACGACGACGGCAATGGAAGCGGGACGGGGGAGTGGGGCCACAGCTTCACGGGGCTGCTCGAGCACGATCCGCTGCCGGCAGATTCACCGCTGGACCCGAGTGAGCCGGCCGCGATCTTCTTCACCTCGGGCAGCACCGGCCCGGCCAAGGGCGTAACCCACACGCGCGAATCGCTGCGCTGGATGATCGCCAGCGCCGCCACCGCTTTTGAGCTCGACGCCGCTGACGTCTTCCTACCCGGCTCCTCGATGTCCCACATCGGCTCCTTCCTCTGGGCGCTCAGCATGCTCTCGGTTGGCGGCCGGGTCGTCGTTGCCCGCACCACCGACAGCCACGAGCTGCTGCCGCTGCTGCGCGCGCAGCAGCCGAGCGTGATGGCGATGATCCCGGCGGCATTGCTGGCCCTGATCCGCGACCACGACCTGCAGCCCGGCGACCTCTCCTGCCTGCGGATCTGCCGCTCGGGCTCGGACAAGGTCTCGACCGAGCTGCTGAGCGAGTTCGCCGCTGCCGCCGGCTTCCCGATCGTCGAGGGCTACGGCATGACCGAGGTCGGCCTGGCGACGCTCAACCCGCCCTCCGGCGTGGTCAAGCAGGGCTCGATCGGGCCGCCGATTGGCGGCTACAGCGTCGCCCTGCGCAATGAGGACGGGGAGCCGATCGAGGGCGAAGAGGTCGGCCGGATCTGGATCCGCACCCGCAGCCGCATGGCCGGCTACTGGCAGGCGCCGGAGGCAACCGCCGAGGTGCTCGCCGATGAGTGGCTGGACTCCGGCGACCTGGCGCGCGCCGACGAGGACGGCTACCTCTGGTTCTTCGGCCGCAAGAAGCAGGTGATCGTCCACGACGGCTCCAACATCAGCCCGCTCGAGGTCGAGGCTGCGCTGGATGAACACCCGGCGATCGGCGTTGCCGGCGTCGTCGGCATCCACGACACCGTCCACGGCGAGAACGTGCGCGCCTACGTCACCCTGCGCGAGGGAGCCGAGCGCCCCTCGAGCGCCGACCTGATCGTCTTCTGCCGCGAGCGCGTCGGCTACAAGGCTCCCGAGGAGATCGTTTTTCTCGATGAGATGCCGCTCAACCCGACCGGCAAGATCGACCGCGTCGGCCTGAAGCAGATGGCCGAAGACCACCTGCACCCGCACGGGCTGTAAGCGTCTTCTCCGGTGCGCTTTATGTGGCTGGGAGACGCATAAAGCGCACCGGAAGCCCGGACCGCTGCTAGCTGAGGATTGAAATCAGCGCGCTGGCGACGATGGCCAGTGGCTCGCTGCTCAGCGACGAGTAGTCAGGTACTCGATCAGGCCCGCCATGCCGCCTTCGCGCTGGACCCGGCGCTGGTCGTCAGCCCCGTTGCCCTCGCGCAGGATCCGCTCCACCTCCTCGAGCGCCGCGTCGCCGCCGAGCTCACGGGCGTAGGGGTGGACTGAGTCGAGCACCCTGCGGCCGACCTCGCGGGCCGGTGCCGGGTCGTCCTCGTCAAAGAGGATGCTCGCCTCCAGCCCGTGGCTGGCTGCCTGGAAGTAGGACTCCTCCAGTGCCTCGCGGTAGACGCTGGGCGCGCTCGGCCGGTCGAGCTCCTTGGCGGCGATCGCCTGGATCAAGGCGGCGATCGCGCTCGAGGCCAGCACCCCGGTCTGCACGTCGACGGCCCTGACCTCGACCGTGCCGAGCTGGGGATGGGGACGGACGTCCCACCAGATATAGGTGTAGTCGTCGACTCCGGCGGCGGCGATCAGCTGGTCGGCGACCTGGCGAAACTCTTCGTAGTCGCGGAACTGGCGCGGCAGCTGAAAGCGGGGGTAGCTGCGCACGACCGAGGAGCGGGAGCTGGCGTTGCCCGAGTCGACTCCCTCGCGGAAAGGGGAGTTGGCGCTCAGCGCCTGCAGCAGCGGCAGGTAGAGGCGAAAGGCGTTGGCGAGGCGCACCGCGGTCTCCGGATCCGGCGCGCCGACGTGCACGTGCAGGCCGCAGGGCGGCGTTCGCAGTAGGTCGCCGAAGTCGCGGCGGACGACCTCGTAGCGCGGCTTGGAGACGAGCTTCGCTTCACCGGCATCGGCGGCCGGGTGCAGGCCGGAGGCGAGCAGGCCGTAACCGGTCTCGTTGATCGCCCGCCTGATCTCGCCGAGCTGGGCGTGAACCTCGCCGGCGTCGTGGCAGATGCCGGTCTTCAGCTCGATCTGCTCGGCAAAGATCTCCGAGGAGACCCGGCCGGCAAAGGGGGCGGGGACGCTGTCGAGCACCGCCTCGGCGGCAGCGACCAGCTCGCCCTCCTCGTCGACCAGCAGCAGCTCCTCCTCGACGCCGAGCGAGAGCGGCGACGAGGCGCCGAAGCGGTGCTCGTCGGCCGCCCCGCCGCTTTGGGGTGCTGGACGATCGGGAAGCATCAGGGCTACCGGGATACCCAGGCTGCCGCGGGCAAAAACGCGCTGTTGCTCACGGTCAAAGCCAAACGTGCTCGAAAACCAGACCGCTCTCGCGGGCCTCGAGCAGGCCCATCGAAGCTCGCGGGGCCCGTCGCCGCTCGGTCGGGCTGCCGGGATTGAAGATCTGGAAGTCGCCGTCGACTTCGTGCAGGGGCAGGTGGCTGTGGCCGAAGACGACGGCGGACGCGGCTGGGAAGCGCCGGCGCAAGCGGGCCAGGCGGCCCTTGGCGGGGCCGGCGTCGTGGGTTACCGCGACGATCCGGCCGTTGAGCTCGATTTCGAGCACCGCCGGGAGCGAGCGCTGCAGTTGGGCCTCGTCGACGTTGCCGTGCACGGCGTGGACGACCGGGCAGAGCGCCCGCACTTGCTCCAGCGCCGAGACAGCGAAGAAATCACCCGCGTGAACCACTGCCTCGGCCGCGCCGATTGCCTCGACGCAGCGCTCCGGCAGGCGACGGCTCCCCCTCGGCATGTGGGTGTCGGCGAGGACGGCGATCAAGGGAGCGATTCTGGCGGTTCGGTTGCGGGGCCGCTGGGGGAGTGATCGACCGAGGCCGTTTTCGGAAGGTCCCAATCGGGAAGCTGACCACGGTGGCCGGAATAGCGGAAAAGCAGCTGGGCGGGCGCTCTGCGCTGCCGTCGGCCGGGCCGATCTGCGACTTGGTCATCGGCATGCTCTCGGTGCCGCGCAGCGAATCGGCCCCGTCCGCCGAACCCGCCGAAGAGGCCGCTCGGCTCGCCGCCCTCGTCGGGGACCCACTCGGCGACGATGACCTGCAGCTCGCGCTCTATCTCTGCTTCGAGCTCCACTACCGCTCGTTTCCGCCGGTCGATCCTGCCTGGGAGTGGGACCCGACCCTCCTGGCGCTGCGGGCGGTGCTCGAGGAGACGTTCTTCGACGCCCTGCGGGCGGAGCTTGCCCCGCAGGAGCCGGTCGACCCTGCCCTGGTCGGCGAGCTGCTCTTTCGCCTCGAGTCCGAAGACGACGGCGTCTCGCTCTCCCGTCACCTCGAGGCCCAAGCGGGGATCGAGGAATTCCGCGAGTTCGTCGTCCATCGCTCCTTCTACCAGCTGAAGGAGTCCGATCCGCACAGCTGGGCGATCCCGCGCCTCGACGGCCCGGCGAAGACGGCGCTGCTCGAGGTGCAGACCGACGAGTACGGCGGCGGCCGGCCGGAGCGCATGCACTCACGGCTCTTTGCGAAGACAATGCGGGCGCTCGGTCTCGATGACCGCGAGAACGCCTACCTCCGGCATGCGCCGGGCGAGACGCTGGCAACCGTCAACCTGATGTCAGCCACCGGCCTGCGCCGTAGTTGGCGCGGGGCGATCGTCGGTCACCTGGCGATGTTCGAGATGACCTCGGCCCTGCCGAACCGCCGCTATGGCAACGCCCTGCGGCGCCTCGGCTTTGACGCTGAGGCGACCGACTTCTACGACGAGCACGTCGAGGCCGACGCGGTGCACGAGAACATCGCCGCCTACGATCTCGCCGGCGGCTTGGCCCGCCAGGAGCCCGAGCTGGCCGGCGACATCCTCTTCGGCGCCCGCGCCTTGCTCTTGCTCGAAGATCGCCTCGCCAGGCACCTGCTCGAGGCGTGGGGAGAGGGCAGGACCTCGCTGCGGCAGGCCCTGGTCGGATCCGAGACCTGAAGCCGTGGCCCAGGCGGAGCTCGGGATTTCCTACGTCCTGCCCCTGCGTTGGGGCGAGGCTGGTCCGATCGAGGAGTTGAGCTCCTACCTGCGCTCGATCGGCGAGGTGGCCGACGAGATCTTGGTGGTGGACGGTTCACCACCAGGTGTCTTCGCCGAACATGCCGCGGCCTTGGCGGGCATCGCCCGCCACCTGGCCCCGGATCCCGATCTCGACTTTCGGATGGGCAAGGTGAACGGCGTCCTCAGCGGAGTGCGCGAGTGCGCAAACGAGTTGGTCGTGCTGGCTGACGACGACGTTCGCTACCCGCCGTCGACGCTGCGCCGTGCGGTCGCACTGCTGGGGGAGGCCGATCTCGTGCGCCCGCAGAACTACTTCGAGGAACTGCCCTGGCACGCTCGCTGGGATACCGCCCGCTCGTTGCTGAACCGCGTCTTCACCGGCGACCCGACCTTCCCGGTCGGGGACTTTCCCGGCACGCTGGTGCTTCGCCGCAGCGCCCTTCTGGCCGTCGGCGGCTATGACGGCGATGCCCTCTTCGAGAACCTGGAGCTGATGCGGACGATCCACGCCGCCGGCGGCAGGGTGGCGACCCCGCTCGACCTCTACGTCCCGAGGCTGCCGCCGAGCGCGGCTCACTTTCGCTCGCAGCGGGTGCGCCAGGCCTACGATGACTTCGCGATCCCGCTGCGCATCGGCGCCTTTCTCGCCCTGGCGCCGCTCGTCGTCCACTCCGCGCGACCAGGCCGCCATCACCGCCTGGTCGGCGGTGCACTGACCGCGATCCTCGTCGCCGAGATCGGCCGCAGGCGGTCCGGAGGGACAAGGTACTTCCCCTCTAGCGGCTCGGTGCTGGCGCCAGTCTGGGTCGCCGAGCGCTCAGTCTGTTCGTGGCTGGCGCTGGCGGCGAAGCTACGGGGCGGCGTCCCCTACGGGGAGCAGCGCCTCCAGCTTTCCGCGACCTCGATGCGTCGCTTGCGCCATCGCCATGCCGGCTCCCTCACTTCGTCAGCTGCAGTACGAGCACGACGGCGATAGCTGCGGGAGTCCCGAAGAGGCTGAGGCGGGCGAAGAAACGGCTGAAGATGCCCTCGTAGCCAACGCTCTGGAAGAGGAAGAGCCCGACCACGTGGGCGAGGTTGATCAGCGCCATCGCAAGGGCAATCAGGATCGTCGCGGCGCAGGCGGCGCCGAGGCGGCCTTCCTCGAGGTCGTTCACACCCGTTGCGTCACCGACGCACTCGGCGGCAAGGACGCCAAGAACCAGGGTGCCGACGACGGCGACGAAGATGCCGAGCAGGTCACCTCGCGAGAGGGGCGGAAAGTTGGGCGAGGGCCGCCATCCCTTCTTGCGGCCGGCTTCGGGCTCCGATCTCTTCACGTCGAGCACTTCGGGCTCCACCGCGCGGTTGACGACCAGCTCGGTGACGGGCAGGTCGAAGTCGCGCTCGGCCTGCTCGAGCAGGCCCTTCTCCGCGAAAGCACCTTCCTCATCGCGGTGGGCAACGACGAGGATCTGCTCGGGGTTGAACTTGACGATCTCGTCGCTGATCGCCTGCACCGGGTCGGAATCGCCGACCTCCCCGTCGGCGTTCAACCCCGCGGCACGAAGTTCTTCAAGCGTTCCCTGCAGTCGCTCACGGGCTGGCCCGATCGCCTCGTCGATGTCGCCCATCGTGTGCTTGAGCCCTGAATCGGCAAGGGCGGGGGCGACGACGAAGACCTCGGAAACCCCCTGGCTGAGATGGGCGAGAAGTACGTCGCGAAGCTCGCTTCCGGCGACCTGCTCGTTGACCACGACGAGCGCGCGCTTTATCGGCGAGGAGGCGACCTCGCCGGTCGGACTCTCGCCTCCGGTCCTATCCATCTACGTCAGCTGCCTGCCGCCCCGCAGCGCAATGACCCGCGCCTCCGGTGCGTTGCGCGACGCCTGGCCGCGGATTGCTCGCAGAGCCTGCACGGTGCGGGTGAGAGATGGCGCCGAGCGCTGCCTTCGGGTCGCGTTTCCGGTCCTCAGCTCTTTGAGCATGGCTGAGAATTACCCAGTTGCGGGGAGCGACGAAACATCGTCGGCATCCGCACCCGGATCCTCTGGGCCGGCGCTGTCCGCCCGGAATCCGATCGCCTTATGGGTGCCATCGCAGAAGGGGCGGATCTGAGAGCGCCCACAGCGGCACAGCGCCACCACCCGCCGCCTGGCCTCGATCTCGTTGCCCTCCTGGTCGACGATCGTGAACGGGCCGCGGATGAGATACGGCCCGTTGCGGTAAGGGGTGATCTTGGTCGGGGAGTCCGCCACTTCAGTTCGCGACTTCGCCGGTTGGATCGGGGTCGGATGGGGGAGGAATTTCGGCTATCAGCCGATCGAGACGCATGATCATGTTTCTCTCCTGGCAGGGCGCGTTTAGAAGCTTCCTGCTACCCGTAACCGGGAGAGGGCAAGCGTTCGACACATTGCCAGTTAGGCGAATCGACCTCGACGGGTACTGCCAGGAAGACGACCTCGGCAGAAAGGAAGGGCATGGATACCGGCGGTGACTTTTTGATCAAGTTGCCCGCGCAGCCCGACAACATCGCCGTCATCCGCGCTGCTGTGGGCAAACGCGCTCACGAGCTCGGCGCGAACCGCCGCGTTGTCGATGACCTTCGGACCGTGGTCTCGGAGGCTTGCACCAACGTGGTTTTGCATGCCTACCCCGAGGAGGCCAAGCAGCGACCCCTCGAAGTCAGCCTGCGCCGCGAAGAGGGAGGGCTGCGGCTCGTCGTCCGCGACGAAGGTGAAGGCGTTCAGTCCACGGGCGGCGACAGGCCGCCCGGGCTACGCATGGGTCTCCTCTTGGCGGGAGCGATCTCCTCCTGCTTCCAGCTGCGCAGCAGGCGGGGTGGGGGCACCGAGCTGACGTTGCAGATTCCGCTCCATGCAACTGCTTGAGTGAGTGAGATGAACAGCGGCAAGCTCGGCGAGTACGAGCGCAAGCGCGACTTCGACTCGACCCCCGAGCCGAGGGCCAAGCGCAAACGGGCAAAGCGTGGGGCGCCGCGCTTCGTCGTGCAGGAGCACAGCGCCCGCCGCCTGCACTGGGACCTGCGCCTCGAGCACGATGGGGTGGCGGCTTCCTGGGCGATTCCCAACGGCGTGCCGCTCGACCCAGCCGAAAACCGCAAGGCCGTCCACACCGAGGACCACCCGCTCGAGTACCTCGAGTTCGAGGGCGAGATCCCGGCGGGCGAGTACGGCGCGGGGACGATGCGGATCTGGGACCGCGGCACCTACGAGCTCGAGAAGTGGGAGGAGGGGAAGGTCGTCTTCAGCTTCTCAGGCGAGCGGCTGAACGGTCGCTACGCGCTGTTCCGTGCGGGAAAGGAAGAGAAGGACTGGATGATTCACCGGATCGACCCTGCGCAGGAAGAGCGCGAGCCCTTCCCGGAATCAGTGGTGCCGATGCTGGCAAAGCTCTCGAAGCTGCCAGCCTCCGACGCGGGCTGGGCGAGCGAGGTGAAGTGGGACGGGGTGCGGGCGATCGCCTACTGCCGACCCGGCCGGCTGACTCTGCAGAGCCGCAATTTGAGGGACATCAGCGCCCAGTACCCCGAGGTGCGGCGGCTCTCGCGCCAGCTCGGCGCCCGCGACGCCGTCCTCGATGGCGAGCTGGTCGCCTTTGACGAGAACGGCCTGCCCAGCTTCGAGCGCCTGCAGCAGCGCATCCACCAGACCGAGGAGAGCGTCGTGCGGCGGCGGATGCAATCCCACCCGGTCACCTACGTGATCTTCGACCTGCTCTACCTCGATGGCCACGACCTGAGCGGCGAGCCCTACGTGCGCCGCCGCGAGCTGCTCGAGGGTTTGGAGCTGTCGGGCCAGAGCTGGCAGACGCCCGCCTACTCGGTCGGCCACGCCGAGGAGCTGCTGGCGGCGAGCGCCGCGCGCAAGCTGGAGGGGATCGTGCTCAAGCGCCTCGACAGCGGCTACGCGCCGGGTAAGCGCAGCGGCGCCTGGCTCAAGGTGAAGAACCTCGGCCGGCAGGAGTTCGTGATCGGGGGCTGGCTGCCGGGCGAAGGTCGGCGGCGCAACCGGCTCGGCGCCCTCCTGCTCGGCTACTTCGAGGACGGGGAGCTGCGCTACGCGGGCAAGGTCGGCACCGGTTTCTCCGACCGCGACCTGGACGAGATGGTGGAGCGGCTGCTGCCGCTGGCGCGCGAGACGAATCCCTTTGGCAGACGCGGCCCGCGAGGGGCCAACTTCGTCGAGCCGCAGCTGGTCGCCGAGATCGAGTTCCGCGAGCTGACCGCGGAGGGGATGGTGCGCCACGGCTCCTTCAAGGGATTGCGCGAGGACAAGCCGGCCGAGGAGGTCGGCATCGAGCTCTCCTAGCGGGTAGATCGGGTCCGCTATCCTGTAGAAAGACTAACTACAGAAATTGGACTTAGATATGGCCTATCTCCTGATCCCGCTTGATGACGCACTCGTTTTCCCCGGTGTTTCCGCGACCCTGCCGATCGACACCGGCGAGGAGGAGCAGGTCTTCCTCTTGCCTCGCAGTGATGGTGAGTACGGGCGCGTCGGCGTTGTGGCCGAGGTGATCGAGCGTGGGCACTCGCGTGGGGGCGCTCCGGCGGCGACCGTGGTTGGCCTGCATCGCGGCCTCGCCGGCGCCGCCGTTCCGAGCGAGGAGGGGGAGGGCGAGGGCCTGCGCATCGACGTGCAGGAGGTCCATGATGGCCACCCCGAGGACGAGCACACCCAGGAGCTGGCGCGCGAATACCGCGCCGTGGTCGAAGAGATCCTCGAGCTGCGCGGCGCCGATGACCGGATCGCCGCTTTCCTGCGGTCGGTCGAGGAGCCCGGGGCGCTGGCCGACACGACCGGCCTCAGTCCCGACATCTCGAACGAGCAAAAGCTGCGCCTGCTGGAGGCGATCGACGTCAGTGCCCGGCTGCAGCTGGCGGTGGAGCTGCAGCGCGAGCGCCTGGCCGAGCTGCAGGTGCGCAGCCGCATCCGCGAGGACGTCGAGTCCGGTGCCCAGAAGCAGCAGCGCGACTACTTCCTGCGCAAACAGATGGAGTCGATCCGCAAGGAGCTGGGCGAGGACGAGGGCAGCCTGATCGAGGAGTACGAGCGCAAGATCGCCGAGGCCGGGATGCCGGAGGCGGTCGCCGAGCAGGCCGGGAAGGAGCTGCGCCGGCTCGAGCGCCAGGGCGAGCAGTCGCCCGAGTCCTCGATGATCCGCAGCTACCTCGACTGGCTGATCGCGGTGCCCTGGGCGAAGCGCTCCGAGGAGCGGCTCGACCCCGCGCACACGCGCGAGGTGCTCGACGCCGACCACGCCGGGCTCGAGGACGTGAAGAAGCGGATCACAGAGTTCATCGCCGTGCGCAAGCTGCGCCAGGAGCGCGGGGTGGAGGACGAGAGCCGCGCCAACGGCGCGATCCTCACCCTGGTCGGGCCGCCCGGTACGGGTAAGACCTCGATCGGCGAGTCGATCGCCCGCGCCCTCGGGCGCGAGTTCGTTCGCATCTCGCTCGGCGGTTTGCACGACGAGGCCGAGATCCGCGGCCACCGCCGCACATACATAGGGGCCCTGCCGGGCCGGATCGTCCGCGCCCTGCGCGACGCCGAGACGATGAACCCGGTGATCCTGCTCGACGAGGTCGACAAGGTCGGCGCCGACTGGCGCGGCGACCCCTCGGCGGCCCTGCTCGAGGTGCTCGACCCGGCGCAGAACCACTCCTTCCGCGACCACTACCTCGACGTCGAGGTCGACCTCTCCGAGGTCGTCTTCATCGCCACGGCGAACATGACCGACACGATCCCGGCACCGCTGCTCGACCGCATGGAGATCATCGCCTTCGACGGCTACACGACCGCCGAGAAGCTGGCGATCGCCCGCGGCTACCTCTTGCCGCGGCAGTTGAAGCGCAATGGGCTCGAGCCTGAGGAGGTCGAGGCGGGCGAGGAGATCCTGCGCAGCGTGATCACCGAGTACACCCGCGAGGCCGGCGTGCGCCAGCTCGAGCGCGAGCTGGGCAAGCTGCTGCGCGGGGCGGCGACCAAGATCGCCGGTGGCGAGGCGGAGACGCCGATCGTGCTCGACGGCGACGCGGTCCACGATTCGCTCGGCCGCCAGCGCTTCTTCCAGGAGTCGGTGGAAAGGACGGCGATCCCCGGTGTCTCGACCGGACTGGCCGTCACCGGAACCGGCGGCGACGTGCTCTTCATCGAGGCGACCGCGATGGAGGGCGACAAGGGTTTGGTCCTGACCGGCCAGCTCGGCGACGTGATGAAGGAGTCGGCGCGGATCGCGCTCTCCTACGCGCGCTCGCACAGTGAGGAGCTGGGCATCGACGCGGCTGGCTTCCAGCGCGAGTTCCACCTGCACGTCCCCGCCGGGGCGATCCCCAAGGACGGCCCCAGCGCCGGCACGGCGATGACCACGGCGCTGGTCTCGCTGCTCTCCGGGCGGCCGGTCAAGCACACCGTCGGCATGACCGGAGAGGTCACCCTGCAGGGCCGGGTGCTGCCGATCGGCGGGCTCAAGCAGAAGGTGCTCGCCGCCCACGCGGCCGGGCTGACCGAGGTGATCCTGCCCGAGCGCAACCGCGGCGACCTCGACGAGGTACCCGAGGAGGTGCGCGAGCAGATGAGCTTCCACCCGGTGATGAGCGTCGGCGAGGTGCTCACCCACGCGCTCGAGCCGGCCGAGAAGGGCGCCAATGTCACCGCGATGTCGTAGCTGCACCCCCGTCCCCGCCGAGATGCGGGCGACGGCGACCCTGCTGGAGCGCCGCTGGACGCTGGCGACGATCTACGCCTGCGCCAGCGGCGCCGCCCGCTTCAACGAGTTCCGCCAGTCCCTGCCAGGCGTCTCGCCGACGACCCTCTCCGAGCGACTGGAGCAGCTGGAGGCCGCCCGCATCGTCGAGCGCCACCTCGTCCCCGGCCGCCCGCCCCACACCGAGTACGTCCTCACCCGGCACGGCGAGCAGCTCGCCCGTGCGGTCTCCGGCTTGCTGGAAGAAGGGACGAAGGGGCAGGGAGTTTGAGCAGCTAGCCGGGCGTGTCGATCCAGCGCACGATCAGGCCATCGCGCACTTCGTGAAACGCCGGTGGGGCCGGGGGAGGGTCATTTGCGAGCAGAGCAATCACCTCGCCAGGCCCGTGCAGATGCTCCTCGATCGCGGTCGTCCAGTGAACGTCAGGGTCAAGCAGGCGTTCCAGGTGTGACCAGTCACGACTTTCGATCGTGGCAAGCACATCGCAGACTGCTGGCACCTGCTCGGCCATGGCCTAGTTCGACGTCCCCGGGACTTCACTTAACTCGCGCCGCCACAGCCCGTAGAGGCTGATCGCGACCAGCGGGGCAATGAAGTCCGCCCAGAGAGTCAGGCCGGTGTTGTCGGGAGCGTGGTTGTCGTGGATCGCCGCCTGGTGCAGGTGACCGTAGGCGTCGCCGAGGTAACAGATGGAGACGGCGACGACAGCGGCGAGCAGGAAGCCGTCGCGGAAGCGAGCGCAGAGGACGCCGAGCACCCCGATCGCCAGGTCAGCGAAGCCGACCTCGGTCTGAAAGCCGCCGTCGCCGTTGCTGAAGCCGATTTCGCGGGCCGTGTCGGGGCCGTCGAAGAAGTGGAACATCGCGCCGAAGATCGCGGCGATTCCCACGGCCACCACCATCCACCAGATCAGGAAGATTTCCAACGTGCGGGCGGCGCTGCGCGGCTGGCTGTCGCGGTGACGGTGGATCGCGGCACCGATCAGCGCGATTGCGGCGAAGACGAGAAACGGCATGGCTCCCTCCCGGGCGAGTCGACTGGGGCAGCCGCAATTGTTGCCGCTCGGGCTTCCGGTGCGCTTTATGTGTCCCTGGGCCACATAAAGCGCACCGGAACGGCTTTGGTTCGGGCGCGCGACAATGGCGGCATGGCGAAGAAAGCGAAAGACGGCGTGGTGGCGGTGCGCGCGAGCGTGCGCGGCGAGGTGCAGGGGGTTGGCTTTCGCGAAATGACCGTACGGCGAGCCGGGGAGCTGAACGCGATGGGCTGGGTGCGCAATGGGGAGGACGGCGTGGTGCTCGTCCACGCCGAGGGGCCCGAGCCCGCGGTTGAGGAGATGCTTGCCTTCCTGCGCGAGGGCCCGCCCGCCGCAAAGGTCGCTGAGGTTGAAGTCGAGCGGGTCAAATCCGAGGGCCACGAGCAGTTCGCGGTCCGCGGCGTCAGCGCCGGCGTCTTTGTCGTCCAGGAGCACGCCGCCACCGCCCGTCACTTCGACCTGCGCCTCGAGGTCGACGGGGTGATGCGCTCCTGGGCTGTGCCCAAGGGGCCGACGTTGGATCCGGCCGTGAAACGACTCGCTGTACAGGTCGAGGATCACGCGCTCTCCCACAACGACTTCGAGGGAGCGACCGAGGGCGGCGGCGTGATCGTCTGGGACCGCGGCCGATACGAGCAGGGCGGCCGTGTGCCCTGGCCCGAGGCGCTCGAGCGCGGCCACGCCGTCTTCGTCCTCCACGGCGAGAAGCTGCGCGGCGGCTTCGCCCTGCAGCGCACCCGCCCCGGCGAGAAGCCGCAGTGGCTGCTGATCAAGCGTCGCGACGACGAGGCGCAGCCGGGCTCCGAGGTGGTCGCCGAACGCCCCGAGTCGGTGGCGAGCGGCGGCACGCTCGACGAGCTCCTGGGCACCGACTGAGGCAATCGTGCGCGCCGGCTGCGGGTCGGGATCCGCCGCTGGCTAACGTAATGTCAAGGCAAGCGATGGCCGCACGAGAGACCCAGATGAGAAATACGCGCTATGTGAAGAAAGCCACCAGCGGCAAGGGCTGGGACGTGGTCAAGGAGGGTCATCGACGCGCGACGGCGCACGGCGCCACCAAGGCGGCTGCGGTCAAGACCGCTCGCGAATTGACCCGCCAGGAAGGCGGCGGTGAGATTCGGATCCTCAATCGCACCGGCAAGGTCGTCGATGCAAGCAAGGTTTCGCGGCCGAGGAAACGGCTCGCGGCCTAGCTCAGGGATTTGCACGGACGGTCAGCGCCGGATCGCCCAGCGGGTGTGTGGTCGCGTCGAAGAAGAGCAGGGGACTCGCTTCGAGGCGTCCTGAGATATCCACCTGCCGTGCCAGAAGATCTTTTTTTGCCGCGGGGAGCATCGAGACCGCGACCGGTCTTTTGGAGTTCTCGCTCAAGGCTGCGGCGAGATGGGAATCGTGTTCGCTCAAGCTGCTGCCGAAGACGATCAGCGGAAGGTCTCGTTCCATCAGGCGTTCCAAGGCGTGGGAGAGATAGACGTTGTCCTCAATAGCGACGAGCTTGTCTTTGGCCGAGCCCTCGGTAACGAGCAATGGCCTTGCCCTCGCGTCTCCTTCGATCGGCTTGCCAAATTGATCGAGGATCGTGTCGAGGTCCTTCTGTGTGAGCTTCCAAGTCGCGCCAGTGCCGCCGACGACGAGATGAAGCGCTCCGTGGAGGAAGTAGACCGGTACTTTTTTCGGCGGCACCGTCGCCCTGAGGGGGTCGAACTCGCATCTGCCCCCAAAGCGAAAATGGTCCATGAAGGGCGCGAAGCCGTCGGTTGCCATTGCCCAGTAGGCGAGTAGGTCGTAGCTCGTCGTGAAGACCCACTCGAACTGCTCCATCGTGTCGCGGATCGTTTTGCGGGTTGAAGGGGGAACGCGACTGCCTTTGATGTGAACCTCGCGTACGGCTTTGACCAGGGCCTGCTGGATGTTTCGATACCGCTCGAGCAGCGGGCCGGTCGCGATTCCCACGGCGTCATTGACCCGGATTGCGGTCAGCAGGTCAGCGAGCACGCGCTCGAAGTTCGGCGTCGAGGCAAACAGGGTGCGATCACGGGGTGAGAGGCCGTCTGATTTCGCCCGGTCATAGAGCTTGCGATAGCCGAACGGCTCCCAGATGTTGATGCTCATGCCGTTGCCGAGCAGCAGCGTGTCCCACTCGTGCAAAGTGGCGATGTCCCTCCAGTCAAGGAGCGTCCCGTCAGGCTCCCCTGCCATGGCCTTTATCTACCAGTCGAGACCGACGAGTCGGGCTCGCGGTTGTTGGATACGCTCGCGCTTCCCCGCGACTAGGACTGGAGCTCCATGAACAAGCCACTCAGCGCCGAAGAGGCCGCCAAGCTCTACGGAAACCGCTTCCTCACCGAGGACGCCCCCGACGGGCCCTTTCCCGACAGCGGCATGTCCGCGCTCGACGCGATGCGGCTGGTTGACGAGGAACTGGCGCTGGAGGGCGACCCCAACCGCAACCTGGCCACCTTCGTCACCACCTGGATGGAGCCCGAGGCGCAGCGGCTGATCGGCGAGAACCTCTACCGCAACTTCATCGACCACGCCGAGTACCCGATCTCGGCCGAGGTCGAGCAGCGCTGCATCCGCATGCTCGCCGACCTCTACCACGCTCCCGGCGAGACCACGGGCGCCCGCACCCAGGGCTCCTCGGAGGCGATCATGCTCGGCGCGCTCTCGCTCAAGTGGAAGTGGAAGGAGCGGCGCGAAGCCGCATCGAAGCCGGTCGACAAGCCGAACCTGATCTTCGGTGGCGACGTGCACGTGGTCTGGGAGAAGTTCTGCCGCTACTTCGACGTCGAGCCGCGGATCGTGCCGCTGCAGGACGGCAAATACGTGATCGGGCCCGAGGACGTGCAGCCGCACGTCGACGAGAACACGATCGGCGTCGCCGCCGTGCTCGGCACCACCTTCACCGGCCACGCCGACGACATCGTCGGCATCAACAAGCTCCTGGTCGACCTCAAGGGCGAGAAAGGCCTCGACGTGCCGCTGCACATCGACGGCGCCAGCGGCGGCTTCGTCTGGCCCTTCCTCTACCCCGACTCCGAGTGGGACTTCCGGCTCGAGCAGGTGCGCTCGATCAACGTCTCCGGGCACAAGTTCGGGCTGGTCTACCCGGGCGTGGGCTGGCTCGTCTTCAGGGAGAAAAGCGACCTGGCCGAGGACCTCGTCTTCTACGAGAACTACCTGGGCAAAACCGACGCGACGTTCACCCTCAACTTCTCCACCGGTGCCTCGATGGTGCTGGCCCAGTACTACAACTTCGTCCGCTACGGGCGCGAGGGCTACGCCTACATCATGAAAGCGATGCAGCAGAACGCCCGCTCGCTGGCGGAGAAGCTGAGGGAGAACGGCAACTTCGAACTGATCGGCGATGGCGAGGAGCAGCTGCCGCTGGTCGCCTTCCGGCTCGACGGCGAGAAGAACTACGACGAGTTCGACGTCTCCTGGCAGCTCTCGGCCGAGCGCGGCTGGATGCTGCCCGCCTACACGATGCCGCCCAACGCCGAAGACGTGAAGGTGCTGCGGGCGCTGGTCAAGCAGACCCTCAGCCGCGAGCAGATCGACCGGCTTGCCGCCGACATCGACCTCGCCTGCACGACGCTGGAGAAGAAGGGTGGGGCGCACCCCTCCGAGCGCAAGAAGATGAAGCAGAGCCCGGGTTACTGAGATTCGCTCGGAGCGATCCAAGTCGCCTGAGCGGAGAGCTATCATGACAGCTAATGGACGCGGCTCATCGGGCGGAAGTGCCCACTCTCAGGCTCCACGACGGCATCGGAATACCGCAACTCGGCTTCGGGGTCTCCCGCTTGCCGGCGAAGGAGACCCGGGGAGCCGTCGAGCTGGCGCTCGAGGTCGGCTATAGGCATTTCGACACCGCCGCTGTCCACGGCAACGAGAAGGATGTGGGTGCGGCGCTGCTCGCCTCGGGCCTGCCCCGCGAGGAATACTTCGTCACCACCAAGCTGTGGGACTCGCGGCGGGGCCCCGAGTCGATGCTGTCGGATTTCGAGGCGAGCCTTGGGCGGCTTGGCCTCGACCACGTCGATCTCTGCCTGGTCCAGCGGCCGGGCCCGGCCGCGGATGGGTTGCTCGATATTTGGCGGATGCTGGAATCGATCCACGGCGAGGAGGCGGCGCGCACGATCGGCGCCTCCAACTTCGGCGTCGAGGATCTCGAGCTATTGGAGCGAGAGGCGGAGACCCGGCCGACGGTCAATCAGATCGAGTTACACCCCCGTTTCCAGCAGGTCGACCTGCGCACCTGGCATGCGGCGCACGGAATAGCCACCGAGGCCGGGAGCCCGCTCGTGCAGGGAGCGCTGTTCGATGATGCGACGATCGTTCGCCTGGCCGAGCGCCGCGACAAGACGCCGGCCCAGGTGATTCTGCGTTGGCACCTGCAACGCGGCAACATCGTCATCCCCAGGTCGGTGACGGCGCAGCGGATGCGCGAGAACATCGATCTCTTCGACTTCGCTTTCTCCGACCGGGAGATGGCGGCAATCGGCGACCTCGACCGCGACAGACAAGCATTGCTCAGGTAATCTTTTGGCATTGTTCTAGAGCGGTTCTGTCAGCTAAAAGCCCGGCGTCACCTCGCGGCGTCGCTCTTTGCCCTGTCCGCGTTGGCGATGATCGTCCTGGCCGGCTGCGGCAGTAATGGCGACACTGCCGAAACGCCGACCAAGGGCCTGCCGAAGGAAATCGTGATCGGCGCCGCCCTGGCCAAGACCGGCTACATGGCGCCTTACGACTCCACCTTCGCCGCGGTCGAACAGCTGATCGAGGAAACCAACGCCCGCGGCGGGATCGACGGTCACAAGGTGAGGGTGATCCGTGCCGACACCCGCTCGGATCCTCAGCAGGCCGTGCTGGCGGTGCAGAAGGTGATCGAAGACGGCGCCGACGTCCTCGTCTTCAGTGGTGAGGCGCTGAACGCGGCGGCGGGCGCGCCACTGGCCGAGGAACACGGCAAGCTGAACATGTCCAACGCCAACGAACCCGGCTTTGGACCGCCGACGACCGGCCGCCTCTCCTTCACCTCCTTTCCCAGCCTGCTCAGCGAGGCAAGCGCCGGCGCCCAGTTCTTGCGCGACCGCGGCGTCAAGCATCCGTTCCTGTTCCGCGACACCTCGATCATCTACGGCAGGGCGTATTGCTCGGGCTTCGAGCAGACCTGGGAACACCTCGGCGGCACGATCGCCGGCTCAGCCGATTTCGAGAACAGCGACGAGTCGGTTGCCGGCCAGGTCAGCGAGCTGCGCGGCTCCGATGCCGACGCCGTGGTGATGTGCTCCTATCCGCCCGGCGGTGCCTCGGCAATCAAGCAGATCCGGTCCGCCGGCATCGATGTCCCGATCCTCGGCCCCGGAGGCTTCGACGGCACTTTCTGGCTCAAGGGCATCCCCAGCACCAAGGACATCTATGCCACCACCAACGGCTCGGCCTACGATCCGCCCAACGAGGAAACGGCAAGGCTCTTCAAGCGCCTCGAACGCGCCGGCGTCGATACCGACGTCTCGGGCACCCTGCTGGGGGCCTACGCCGGCGGGCAGCTGATCCTCGACGCGATCAGGGAAACCGGCAGCGTCGATGGCGACACTCTGGCCGATGCGCTCGAAGCCAAGCCCCACGACACGGTTGTCGGCAGGCTGGCCTACACGCGGGACAATCACCAGCCGAGCCGAACCTGGCCGATCTACGTGTACTCGAGCGGCGAGCCGAGGCTGGTGGCGAAGGTCAAGCCGCCGTTCATCCCCGAGTACGGCGGCTAGGCGACCGAGCGGGCGCTGAGGGCGCGGTCGACGAACTCCCGGAACGCCGCGCGGTAGGCAAGTGTGAACCGATCGGCGAGCGTGTTCACGTCGGCATTCGGGTCCAGGGGCAACTCAGGGGGTTGGATTGCCGAGATGATCGGCAGGTCCTCCGAGTAGACGCGCCAGTCGTAGGCGATTGCGTTCTCGACGCTCTCCGCGTCGAAATTCTCCAGGCCTCCCTCGATCCAGTAGTGAGCCGACTCGGTTGCGCTGATCGCACGGGCGGCATGGAGCAGGCAGCGCTCGCCATCCACGGTGAGGATCCGAGCCGAGGTGAAGTTGGGCGCGATCGCGTGGTAGTGCATTTCCTGCAACGCGCCCCAGACCGCCGCCGCGCCATCGCCCCATTCCACTTTCCGGCGCAACGTCACCCTGAGGCCATCGCTTTCGGGTTCGAGTGGCTCGATCACCTCGGGCATCGCACCCAGCGTCGCTTGGTGGACGAAGGCGAAGTGTGAGACGTCGCGGAAGTTCTCGATCATGATCCCGAAGCCGACCGGCAGCTCAAACGGCGTGCCGTGGCCCCATGTCCAGGTCTCGGCGTCGAACCACGGCAGGGTGGGTAGATCACCAAGCGGCTCCTCGAGGACGGTCCAGACCATGCCCCACTGTTCCCGAGCCGGGAAAGCCCGGATGCGAGCGCGGGGAGGGATCTGGCTCTGGTCGGGCAGCGACGGGATGCGGGTGCAGGCACCGTTCCCGCCCCACTCCCAACCGTGGTACGGACACTGAATCGAGTCGCCCTCGACCTTGCCCATCGAGAGCGAGGCGCCACGGTGGGCGCAGCGATCGGCGACCACGGCCGGTTTTCCACTCTCGGTGAGAAAGACCGCAAGCGCTTCACCCAGAAGTACGGCCCGCTGCGGGCCGTCCTGCAGATCCTGGAGTCGCGCGACCGGCTGCCAGCAGTGGCGCAGCGCGAGGGCGACCTCCTCGCTGCTCGGGGCTCGACGTGGGCGCTCGTCAAACATCACCGCTCCTCGTATTAATGCGAAGTTTCATTCTAGTCACGGCTGCTTTCCCAGATAGGCACGCAGGACATCGGGGTTGCGCTGCAGCTCGCTGCGCGAGCCCTGGGCCCGGATCCTGCCGGTGCTGAGCACGGCGCAGCGGTCGCAGAAGTCGATCGTGCGGGCGGCGTTCTGCTCGACCAGCAGCATCGTCACCCCTTCCTCGCGCAGGCCCGCGAGCAGCTTGTAGATGACGTCGATCATCTTTGGCGCCAGGCCGAGCGAGGGCTCGTCGAGAATCAGCAGCCGCGGTCGTCCCAGCAGGGCGCGGGCGATCGCAAGCTGCTGCTGCTCTCCGCCGGAGAGCCGGTCGGCGCGCTGGCCGGCCCGTTCAGCGAGGATCGGGAAGCGCTCCAGCGTGCGCTCCATCCAGGCCTTGCTCTCGGCGTCGCTGCGAGCGCTGAGCCGCAGGTTCTCCGCCACCGTCAGGGTCTTGAAGATGTGCCGGCCCTCGGGCACCAGCGCCAGCCCCAGCCGCACGATCTGCTCCGGCGCCATGCCGGTCACGGCCCGCCCCTCGAACACGACCTCGCCCGAGGCCGGGCGCAGCAGGCCGCAGATCGAGCGCAGGATCGAGCTCTTGCCGGCGCCGTTTGGCCCGATCATCCCGATCGCTTCGCCCTCGCCGACGCTGAGGTCGACTCCGTGGACCACCTCGATCGGCCCGTAGCCGAGCCTGAGGTCGCGCAGCTCAAGCATCGACCGACTCGAGGAAAGAGCTGCCGAGGTAGGACTCGACCACGGCGCGGTCGGCCTGGACCTCGTTCGGGGTTCCGAGTCGCAGCGTCTTGCCGTCGTCGAGCACCTGCACCCGCGAGCAGAGCGGCATGACGATGCTCATGTCGTGCTCGATCAGCAGGATTCCGCAGCCGAAGTCGGCCAGGACGCCGCGCAGGATCCCGACCAGCTCGTCGCATTCGGCTTCGTTCAGTCCGGCGGCCGGCTCGTCGAGCAGGAGGTAGCGGGGCCGGATCGCGAGCGCGCGGGCGATCCCGAGCAGGCGCTGGCTGCCCGGCGGCAGCGAGCCGGCGGGTCGGGTCGCCTGCTCGAGCAGGTTGAGGCGGCGGAGCACATCGGCTGCGACCGCGACCGCCTCTCGCCTACTTGCGCCCATGCCCATCGCGCCGACGGCCACGCTCTCGAGGCCGCTCAGCTCGGGGAAGGGGAGGGCGGCCTGGAAAGTGCGCCCCAGGCCGTCGCGGGCGAGGCGCGCCGGCGAGCGCCCGCTGACTTCGACACCGTCCAGCGAGACGGTCCCTGAGTCGGGAGCCTGGAAGCCGCTGAGGACGTTGACGAGCGTCGTCTTGCCAGCCCCGTTCGGGCCGATCAAGCCGAGCGCCTCTCCGGGCTCGAGCACGAGGTCGACGTCCTCGAGCACCTGCAGGCCGGCGAAGGCAAGCGATACGCCCTCGGCACGCAGGGCGCCAGCTGGCGTTCGGTCGAGCGCCGCCGTGCCTGAATCGGCTGGGCCCGGTTCTGGCGGCGGCGCGGGTGCGCTGATGCCAAGTCGGTGCAGCCAGGGCAGCTCACCGGCCTCCCGACCGCCGCTCAACCCGTTCGGCATCGCGATCATCGTCCCCAGCAGGATCAGGCCGAGGCCGATCGCGGCAAGGCCGGGGGCTTCGCCGATAGGGATCACCCCAAAGAGGCTGGCGCCGTCCTCGAAGCCCCGCAGCAGCTCGTTGACCAGCGCGATCGTGATCGCCCCGACCACCGCCCCGAGGACGCTGCGGGCGCCGCCGACTACCAGCATCGTCATCGTCGTTACGGTCGCGCCGAAATAAAAGGTGGTGGGATTGAGCACGCCGGATTGGTGCACCGCAAGCGCACCGCCGATTCCACACAGTGCGCCGCTGATGCCGAAGGCGATCAGTCGCTCCCTGATCACGCCGATCCCGATCGAGCGCGCGGCGACCTCGTCCTCGCGGGTCGCCTGCAGGCGATAGCCACTGGCCGACCACTTGAACACCAGCGCCGCGACCACCGCAGCGGTCGCCCAGAGCCCCGCCGACTCGACGCTGGTCGTGGTCGGGATGCTGACCAGGCCGCTGCTGCCTCCGGTGACGCGGTCCCAGTTGGCGACGACGTTGTAGGCGACGATCAGGAAGGCGAAGGTGGAGATCGGGATCGCCAGGGTGGAAGTGCGCATCAAGGGCAGGCCGATCACGATCGCGAGCAGGCCGGAGAACGCGGCGGCGATCAGGGTTGAGAGCAGCGGGCTGAGGTGGGCGTCGGCGATGGTGTCCGGCAGGCCGGGCGTCTGCAGCAGGGCGAAGGCCGCCGGCAGGGTGAGGAATGCCGCGATATAGGCGCCGGCCGTGGCGAAGCCCAGCTGTCCGAACGAGTAAACGCCGCTGTTGCCGACGAAGACCTGCAGACCGATGACGACGATCAGGTTGCAGAGGATCAGGGTGACGGTGCCCTGCAGGGAGGGCGTGCCGTTGGCGCCGACTATGACGGTGATCGCGATCAGGGTCAGGGGCACCAGCAGCGAAGCCGCTGTGGACTGAGGTGTGCGAAAGCGGGGACGGCTCACACCCGCGCCCTGCCGATCTCTCCGCCAAGCAGGCCGTGTGGGCGGAAGATCAGGATCAGCACCGGGAAGGTGAAGACGATCGCATCGCGGAACGGCACCAGGTCCTCGGGCAGGTAAACGCCGAGCAGGGAGGAGAGGGCCCCGAGCAGCAGGCCACCGATCACCGCACCGAACATCCTGCCGAAGCCGCCGATTACAACCGCGACGAAGCCGACCAGGACTGGGGTGAGGCCCATCGTTGGCGATACCTGGCCGGTCTGCATCACCAGCAGCACGCCGACCGCGGCGGCGAGTGCGCCGCTGATCGCGAAGGCGATCGCGATCACCCGGTTGGCGCGGACGCCGAGCAGGCGCGCCATCTCGAAGTTCTCCGCCGCCGCCCGCATCGCCAGGCCGGTGCGAGTTCGGTAGAGCAGCCAGCCAAGGCTGGCGAGAACGAACGCCGTGAGCCCGAGGGTGAGGAACTCCAGGTTCGGGACCGAGATGCTGCCGATGCTGGTCGATTCGCTGAGCGCGGCCGGGGTCTCGACCGATTGGGCGCGGGCGTCCACCGCCACGGTGACGATGTTCTGCAGGATTGCCGCAACCGCCAGCGAGGTGACGAGCTGGGCCGAGAGGTCGGCGTTACGGACCGGCCGGAAAGCCACGCGCTCGGCGAGCAGCGCGATCGCGATCCCGGTCAGCAGGGCGGCCGCCACCGCCGCGGCGAAGGGCAGCCCGGCGAAGGCGAAGAGGGCGTAGGCGGCGAGCATGATGAACTCGCCGTGGGCGAAGTTCATCATCCCCATCACGGTGTAGACGAGGGTGATGCCGAGCGCGATCAGCGCGTAGAGGCTGCCGAGAGCGAGGGCATCGATCAGGTTCTGGCCCAGCTCGGTCACTAGCTGAGGTCAAAGGCAAGCTGGGCGCTGTCGGCGCGGTAGATCAGGCGAGCGAACTCCAGCGGGCGCTCTGGTTCGGATGCCTCGATGCGGCCGAACTGGACGAAGCGGCCCATCAGCGCTGGCTCCCCGGCGGTGGCGCCAACCTGGGTGGAGCCCCACTCGCCGAAGAAGGTGTGCTCGATCGAGACGGTGGCGCGGGTGAGGTTCAGCCCGTCAGGAGGGGGTGGCTCCTCGCCGGCCGCCAGCGCTCGGGCGATCGGCAGGAACCAGGGCACGTGGGCGACCCTCGAGTAGGAGTCGACCAGGCAGACCGAGGGCTCGCCAACGTCGACGATCGCGGTCACGTGGGCGATCTGGGTTTCCTGATCCTCGATCTCGAGGAAGTGCGAAACGATGTGATCGGGCAGGTGTTCGCCGGCGTTGCGAACGGCGATCGGTCGGTCGTGATGGCCTTCCAGCCAGAGCCGGACCAGTCCCGCCACCTCGATCTCGCGCCGCGGCGGCGCGACGAAGGCACCCGAGCCCTTGATCCGGTAGATCGCCCCATCGCCGACGAGGAGATCAAGCGCCGGCCGGATCACGGCGCGGGAGACGCCGAACTCTTCTTCGATCTCGCGCTCGGAGGCAAAGCGCGTGCCGGCCTCCCAGTCGCCAACCTCGAGCATGACCTTTATCGCCGCCGCCAGCTGGAAATAAAGGGGTACATCACTGTTGCGGTCAAGCCGGCGGCTGCTGGCCAGGGGGACGTCAGAGAATCGCTTCGGTCGACCCTGGCCGGGTGATGAGGGTTTGACCATGAGCCCCCTGAGGATACTTCGATTTAACCCAGTATTCGGAGCGAAGTGCGAGGTAGGTGAGAGTTCGAACAAGCGATCGCCCGGGTAAGCGGTGCGGACGAGCGAAAACGACTAGAGGAGCGCAATGGCAGATCTGAACGAGCGAGACGCGAAGCTGATCCAGTACTTGAGTGAGGCTTACGGTAAGGAGCGCGAGCTGGAAACGGCTTTGGAGGCCCACATTGCAATGACGACCAAGGCGCCGTACAAAAAACGCCTCAAACAGCACCTGCGCGAGACCAAAGCGCACGCCAAGGGAGTCGAACGACGGATCAAAAAACTTGGCGGCGGCGGGCAGCTGAAACAAACGGCGGTCGGCAAGGCGATGGCTGCGGCCAAGGGCCCACTGCACATGATCCGCGGCAGTGGCGAGCAGGAGAAGATGCTGAAGAACGCCAAGACCGAGTACTTCAACGAGCATGAGGAGATCGCCACCTACCTGGCGATCGAGGTCCTCGCCGAACGGGTCGGCGATCGCGATACGGCCAAGTTGGCGAAGGGGATCCGGCGCGAGGAGGAACGGATGGCAAAGTTCCTCGAGGGTCAGATCAAATCGCTGACCGGAGCTGTGGTCAGCGCGGAGGTGCCGGCTGCCCAGCGCAAAGCGGCAACGCGCAAACGTAAACGGCCGGCGGCGAAAAGCCGCTAGCGCTCGAGGGCGGCGGCCGCGAGTCGGTGCAGGTCATCGACCGCGGCTCGTTGCTCCGCCGCGCGTGCGCTCAGTTGCTCGAGGTCGATTCCGAGGTCCTGTCCCAGCTTGAGCTCGGCGAGGACCTGCCAGAGGCCGATCTTGCCGGTGATGCCGATCAGCAGGCCCTCCAGCTCGATCAATCGACTCAGGGGGGAGTAGCCCCGCAGCTGGCCGTTCAGCTTGAGGCGTCCCAGCTTCTCCATCACCCAGGCGCCGGCCGGCTTGACCTGGCTCCGCGAGTACCCGAGCCGCTTGATGATCTGCTCGAGGGTGGCGCGGTCCGCTTCGATTTCCTCGCAGACCTGGCGCAGCGGTGCGCCGTAGGTGGGGTTCCCCTCGTTGCTCGCGCGCAGCCGCCGCGCCAGCTCGACCCCGCCGGTGGCGCCGGCGAGATGGTCGTTGAGGTAGATCTCGAGATGGGGCACGAGCTAATGGCTACCCCGATCGGGCTGCGGCGAACAACTCGTGGCCCCGAGGGCTACCGTCCCGGCATGGCTCCCACCCTCGACGAGCTCACCGTCGCCGATGCGCCCGCGGCTTGGCGGGCCTGTGGGTTCGAGGTCGACGGTGACGTGTGCCTCGTCGGCGACGTTCGGATCCGGCTGGCGCCGAGCGATGCCGGGAAGGGGCTGACGGGGTGGTCGCTCCGCGATCTCGAGACGACCGAGCTCGACGGCCTGGCGACCGCGCAGTCGGAGCGCCCTTCGCCAAGCGCGCGCCCGGTTCATCCCAACGGCGTCACCGCGCTCGACCACGTGGTCGCGATCAGCTCGGACCTCGATCGCACCGTCGCCGCCCTGCAGGCTGCTGGCCTGGACCTGCGCCGCATCCGCGAGGAGCCGACTCCCGCCGGAGCGCCCCGCCAGGCCTTTTTCCGGCTCGGCGAGCCGATCCTCGAGGTCGTGCAGGCGCCGGCCGAGGCGATCGAGCGAACCGGGGGAGATCGCCCCGCCTTCTTCTGGGGCCTCGCCTTCGTTGCCCCCGACCTCGACTCCACCGTCGCCACGCTCGGCGATCGGGTCAGCGAGGCGCGCGCCGCCGTCCAGCCCGGCCGCCGTATCGCCACCCTGCGCCGCGCCGCCGGCCTCTCGCTGCCGGTGGCGTTGATCACGCCGCCGCTCAGCCCTCAGCGGCTGGCGGACGCAGGTCCTTGACGGTAAAGCCCCAGTCGCTCTGCAACCGCGCCGCGATCAGCGAGCGGTGGCAGGCTTCCGGGTCGCGCTCGACGCAGAGCAGCGCCGCGCTGGAGCCGCCGATCCACTTCACGATCGGGGCCAGATCCACCCGGTCGAGGATCTGCTCGGTGTAGCCGCTGGTGTACTCGGGCGCGAGCACCGTGCGCGAGCGCTTGCCCTCGCCGCGCTCCGCGTCAGCGCGGTACTGGGCCTGTCGCAGCTCTGTCGTCGGCGCCAGCTCCCTCAGGTGCGAGTAGCCGATTCCCGCTGCGTCCAAGGAGTCCTGAAGGCGCCGGGCGTTGGCCCAGGCGTACTCGCTGCCGCGCACGCCGCGTCGCTGCCGCACGTCGAGCACCAGCTCAACCCCCGCGTCGGTGAGGGTCGCCAGGAATGCCTCGCGGTCGAAGCCGTAGACGCCGATCGTCGCGATCGCTGCCACCTCGCTCGTCCCTCCCGCTCAGCCCACCTGCTCGGTCGGGCGGATCAGGACCTCGTTGAGCGAGACGTGCCAGGGACGGGTAACGGCGTAGGCGATCGCGTCGGCGATGTCGGTGGCCTCGAGCGTCTTCATATCGACGAAGCGCTCGCGCACTTGCTCCCGCACTCCGTCGCGGAGGTGGTCGGTGAGCTCGGTGTCAACAGCGCCGGGCTCGATGATCGTCGAGCGGACTTTGCGCTTGGCGAACTCCTGGCGGAAGGACTCGCTGAAGGCGCCGACCCCGTGCTTGGTCAGGTTGTAGACGCCCGAGCCGGAGCGGGCGATGCGGCCGGCGACCGAGCTGATGTTGACCACGTCGGCACAGCCGCGATCCGAGTTCTCGGCGGCGGCGAGCAGGTGGGGGAGGGCGGCGTGGGTGGTGTTGATCAGGCCCTTGAGGTTGAGGTCGATCATCCGGTCCCACTCCTCCGTCGGCGCGTTCTCGATCGGCCCCAGCAGCATCTGGCCGGCGTTGTTGACGACGATGTCGAGCCGGCCCAGCTCGTCGACGGTGCGCTCGACGGCGACGATCGCCTGCTCCTGGTCGGTGATGTCGGACTGGATCGCCAGCGCCGTATGCCCGGCGCCGCCGATCTCGCTGGCCAGGTGCTCGAGCCGTTCCAGCCGGCGGGCCGCCACGGCTACCTTTGCTCCCTGGGCGGCGAGCGCCCGCGCGGTTGCCTCGCCGATGCCGCTGCTGGCCCCGGTGATCAGTGCGACGGTGCCGTTAAGTGGGGTTGTCATCGACGTCCTTTCGCTCGTTTCACGGTCAGCCGCTGCGGCTCTCAAACTACTCCCCGAGTTTTGCCCGCCTCAAGCATTGGGGTGAGGGGTCGATGAGACACGATGCGAACTCGCGAAGCTATTTCCGGTGCCCTGCAAAACCGCCTGCTGCCTGCGCTGGCCCTCGTGATCGCGCTGGCGCTGGTCGGGCCGGCGGCATCGGTGGCCGCTCCGGCGCCCTCCGTCCTCACCTTCAAGACGGTCGAGATCGGCGCCCCGGGGAACCCTTCGGTGGGGATCGTTCCGTTCACAGACGCCGTCTACTCCTCCTGCGCCGCAGTCGTACCGGCCGAAAAACAGCCTCCCTGTCAGCAGGTGGGCAGTGTCGACTACCGCTACGGCATCGGCCAGCTCGAGGTCACGGTTCCGCAGTACGTGGCGTTCCTCAACACCGCCGACCCGGCGGGACGCAACCCTCACAAGCTCTACAGCGACACCGAGAGCTCGGCGGAATGGCCCAAGTACGGTCAGATCGACTTCTCGGCCGATTCCCCCGCCGGGCATCACTACACCGTGGCCTCGCCTGAGTGGGCCGACAAGCCCTACGGCTTCGCCAACTTCCTGCGCTCCGCCCGCTTTGCCAACTCCCTCTACAACGGCCAGGTCCTTTCCCGCAAGGCCAGCTCCGCCGGCAACCTCCAGTACGTCACCTATCGGGTGCGCCTCTCGCGCCAGACCGAGAAAGGGATGTACGAGATGAGCAAGCGGGCGACGACCCGGGGCCACAAGTCCGGTTTCGTGATTCCGAGCCAAGACGAGTGGATCAAGGCCGCCTACTACGACCCCAACGGTGGGGGTACGTACTCCTACTGGCAGTACCCGACCAACCCCGGCAAGTTCGGCGACGAAGGGGCCAACGCTCCCCACGAAGCGACGCTGGATCCGAAGACCGGCGATGTCACCAATGCCTCGGCGCAGCCGCTGGCGATCTTCCACACCCCCGAAGCGACGCCGGCGCCGAGCTGGTGCCCGGCCGCTTTCAGCAGCGAAGCCTGCTCTACGGAGAATCCCCTGGGGATCAAGCCGTCGACCTATGAAAAGGCCTACCAGGGCAGCCTCGGCTCGGTCGCTCAAGCAAAGACCACTTCACCCTGGGGCACCCTTGACCAGGGCGGCAACGCGGTCGAGTGGACGGACACGATTACGGCGCCGCCCTCCGGTCGCAGCGGTGCCCACGGCCGGGTCTGGCGACGGCTGCACGGCGGCATCTCCAACGCCCCCGTCTACCAGCTGTGGCTCTCGGCGGTTGGCCTGCAACCGCAGGACAACACCTTCTACACCGCCACCTATCCCTGGCTGGGGATTCGCATCGGTGTGCTCGGCAACCTCAAAGTAAGCAAGCGCTAATAAGCAGGCAGGGCGTGTCCGCGGGGCGGAATAGGCTCGCCCCGCGTGCACCCCTCTGCTTTGAAGCGACGATTTACCTGTTGGGTCCCGGCTACTGCCGCGGCCCTCGTCACGCTTTTGCTTCCCCTCAGTGCCTTCGCTGCGCCGGCATCCAAGCAGCAGTCTGCGCAGGAGCTGCGGGGGACGCTCACGCAGCTCGCGGGCAAGGCTGGCTGCCTGGTGGACCGTTCTGCTCGAGGCAGTGGCTGCGAAGTCGTGCGCGCCCTTGCGGGTCCCGGGCCCTTCATGGGCTCACGCGCGATCGCGGTCAGCCCCGACGGCCGCAACGTCTACGTCGCAGCTTCGAAAAGCGATGCGATAGCCGTCTTCAGGCCTCGCAGCAGCGGTGGGCTGGCACAGCCGACAGGGGCGGGAGGATGCATCGCCGCCAAGGGTGCCTACGGGTGCGCGACCGCGATCGGCCTCGACGGGCCGAACTCGATCGCAGTCAGCCCCGACGGCCGCAACGTCTACGCGACTTCGCGGGCGAGCAACTCGATCAGCGTCTTCCAGCGCGACCAGAAGACCGGCGCGCTGACCCAGCTGCCGGCGAGCGCCGGCTGCATCGCCGGGGTGCCGATCCCGGTCTGCGCCGTCGGCCGGGCGCTGGTTGGTCCCGACGTGGTCGTGATCAGCCCCAAGGGGGAGAACGTCTACGTCGGCTCGTTCTTCGGCAACGCGGTCGCGGTCTTCGACCGTGATCCGGTCAGCGGCGCCCTCACCCAGCCCGGCGACAGCAGCGGCTGCATCGCCGAAGCAATCAGTGGCTGTGCGCTCGGTATTGCACTGGGTGCGCCCGAGGGAATGGCAATCAGCGGCGACGGAGCCAGCCTCTACGTCGCCAGCGCTCTCTCCAATGCCGTCACCACCCTGGCCAGGGATCAGGCCACCGGCAACCTCACCCAGGCGAGCGACGGCAGCGGTTGCATCGCCAACAGTGCGCTCACCGACTGCACCACGGGCGTTCAACTGGAAGGCGCCAACGCGGTCGCATTCAACCCCGGTGGCGACGTCTACGTCACCTCGCTGGTCAGCAACAGCGTCACCGCCTTCACCCGCTCGCGAACGACGGGCGGCCTCGCCCAGAAGCAGGGCACGGCGGGCTGCCTCGTCTGGCTGCGTGCGGTTGGCTGCTCGTTTGGCCGCGCCCTGCGGGCGCCGGAGGGCCTCGCGATTTCGCCCGACGGCAAGAACGTCTACGTGGCTGCATTTGCGAACAGCGCGATCGATGTCCTCGATCGCGGCAAGCGCTTCGGCAAGGTGACCCAGAAGGCGGGCCGACGCGGCTGCCTGGCGCCGCGCTCGGTCGCCGGCTGCACGCGCGCCCGAGCGCTGCGCGGCGTCAGCTCGATCGCGCTCAGTCCCGACGGCCGCTTTCTCTACTCGACCTCGTTCGGCAGCAACGCCGTCAACATCTTCCGGAGGAACAAGTGAGCGATAAGGACAAGCGCACTCCCGATCAGCAGGAGAGTGGGCTGACTCGCAAGGAACTGCTCGGGTCCGGCGCCAGTGTCGCGGCCGCTGCTCTCTTGGCCCAGGGCGCTGGTGTCGAGCAGGCGCTCGCTGCGGCGAAAAAGGGAAAGCGCAAGGACGTCGCCGGGATGAACATCATCCTCTTCCTGACTGACCAGGAGCGGGCAATCCAGCACTTCCCACAGAACTGGTTGCGCCAGAACCTGCCGGGGATGCGGCGGCTGCGCCAGCACGGCCTCAGCTTCGAACGCGCCTTCACCAACGCCTGCATGTGCTCGCCGGCGCGTTCGACCCTGATGAGCGGTTACTTCCCTGCCCAGCACGGGGTCAAGTACACGCTCGAGGAAGACATGGAACCGCCGAAGAACCCGCAGGTGAGCTTGCCGACGGACCTGAAGAACCTGGCGACGGTGATGAAGGCGGCGGGCTACAACGTCGTCTACAAGGGCAAGTGGCACTGTTCGAAACCGGCCGAAAAGGAAAACGCCCAGCCGTCTGATCTCGAAAAGTACGGTTTCCTGCGCTGGGATCCGCCCGACGCCGGCGCCAACCAGAGCGTTCCCGAGGCCGGCGGGGGCAACATCGACAATGACGGCCGCTTCATCAATCAGGTCGGCAACGTCGCCGACGGCACCGAGGGCGCGCTGCAGTACCTCGGCTCGACCGCGGCTCAACAGCAACCCTTCTTCATGGTGATCTCAGTCGTCAACCCCCACGACGTCCTCTTCTACCCGAGCAAATCGTTCGGCGAAGCCGGCTATGACGGGACCTGGCTGGAGGGGAACATCCACGCTCCCGCGACGGCCGAAGAAGACCTCTCGACCAAGCCCACCGTCCAGGAACAGTTCCGCAACATCTTCAACCTGACCGGGAAGCCGAAAAACAAAGAACAGATGCGCAACTACCTCAACTTCTACGGCAACCTGATGCGCTCTTCCGACAGCTACCTGGTCAACGTGCTCGACAAGCTCGAAGAGACCGGCCTCTTCGAGGACACGCTGATCGTGCGCACGGCCGATCACGGTGAGATGGGCCTCGCCCACGGCGGCATGCGGCAGAAGAACTTCAACTTCTACGAGGAGGCGACGCGGGTGCCGCTCGTCTACTCGAACCCGAAGCTCTTTCCCAAGCCCGCGCAGACCGAAGCGCTGGTCTCCCACGTCGACTTCCTGCCGACGCTGGCCAGCCTGGCGGCGGCGCCGAAGAGCGCCCGCGCCAACTGGCAGGGGGTCGACTACTCGAAGCTGGTCCTGCACCCCTCGACCAAGAACTCGGTGCAGGACTACGTCGTCTTCACCTACGACGACTACCAGTCGGGCCAGAAAAACCGCCCCTATCCGAAACCGCCCAACCACATCGTCAGCATCCGCGAAGGTCGCTGGAAGCTCGCCCGCTACTACGACGTCAAGGGCCGGGCGCCGACCCAGTGGGAGATGTACGACCTCAAGACCGATCCCCAGGAGCGAAAGAACCTCGCCTACAGCGGCTACAAACGCAGCAAAGAGGAGGAGCGGGAATTCCTCCGCCTCAAGCGCAAGCTGGCCCAGGTCGAAAAGACCCGGCTGAAGCCACCCGCGTAGCGCCACGAAGATGGCACTGGGCGAGCGCAGTCGAAATCCACTGGCTCCCCGCAGTACCGCCGAGGCCGTCTGCGCGCTGAGGGCGATGGGTGCGCTCGAGAAGGACCCTGCGGTCCGCTGCCCGGATCAGATGGCGGCCGGCTTCCTCGGCGGCTTCAACGTCACGACGCTGGCCAAGTACCGAGCCACCCGGCCGCTGATGCTGTGGATGGCGAAGCGGAGGATCCCCGGCGCCTACACCTACGAGATCGGGCGCACCAAGTTCATCGACGAGGTCGTGCTCGATGCGGTCGCTGCCGGCCTGGACGAGCTGATCCTGCTCGGCGCCGGGCTCGACTCCCGTCCCTACCGCCTCGCCGAGCAGCTGAAAGGCGTGCGGGTGATGGAGGTCGATCATCCCGCCAGCCAGGCATCGAAGCGCGAGCGCATCCGCCGCATACTGGGAGACGAGCCCGCCGGTGTCACCTACGTGCCGATCGATTTCAACCGCGACGACCTCGACGCGACCCTGGCCGCGGCCGGGCACGATCGCTCCGGCCGCACCCTGTTCGTCTGGTCGGGCGTCAGCCTCTACCTTCCGGAAGAGGCCGTGGCCGAGGTGCTCTCATGGGTCGGCGAGCACCGCGACCCGCCGGCCTCGATCGTCTTCGACGCGATCTGGGCCGAGGTGGTCGACGGCTCGCGCGACTATCCCTACGCGGCCGCAGCGCGCAAGGGCGCCGCGGACGCGGGTGAGCCGTTTCGCTGGGGAATCCCCGAGGGCCAGGCAGATGAGACGCTCGCGCGCTTCGGCCTCCGCGCCGAGCGAGCCCTCGATCAAGAGGAAGCACACAACGCCTACCTCAGACGCTCCGAGGGCACCCTCCACGACCCACCCTTCGGCTTCGGCGTGCTCGTCCTAGCCCGAGCCTCCTAACCAAGCGCGGGTCCGGAGCCTCGGGGGGCGAACTCAGGCTCCGGTGCGCTTTATGTGGCCGTGGACCACATAAAGCGCACCGGAAGCTTCGACCACAGGATTGCGGCGGTGGCTACGCGGCAGCACGGGGTTGTTTCGCGCAGTCAGTTGCGCGCGCTCGGGCTCAGCGACGCCGAAATAACCGACCGGACGTCGTTCGGCTCCTTGCAGCCGCTCTTCCGAGGGACGTTCGCGGTCGGTCATAGGGCGATCACCAGGCAGGGTCGCCTACTTGCTGCGGTGCTCGCTTGTGGTGAGGGCACGGTTCTATCCCATGCAAGCGCTGCCGAGTTGCTTGGCCTATGGGACAAGCAATTGCCCATTATCGATGTCATCCCCCCGTCCTGGTCCGGCCGCAAGATTGAACACATTCGTTGGCACCGTGTGCGCTTGCCTCAGACGGATGAGGTCGAGATCCGGGGCGGGATTCCATGCACGACCGCTTCCCGAACCCTGGTGGACATGGCTGCAAGGACGGGTTGGAGCTCGATGCGAAACCTCGTCGAGCAAGCGGCAATCCTGCGAGTGCTCGATGTCGAAGAGATCGACCGCATTCTCGCGCGCGGGCGCAGGCGGGGAGCCCCCCGCCTGCGCACGATCCTTGCTCCCTGGCGCAACACGGGAGAGCGACGTCCGGTGCTGAGAAGTCGCCTCGAGGCACGACTACTACCTCGACTGATCGAAGAGGGTCTTCCGGCTCCGCGATGCAACGTAAGGATGCGCATCGATGGGCACCGCCTCGAAGTGGATCTGCTTTGGGAGGAGCAGCGCCTGGCAATCGAGACCGACGGCGAACAGACGCATGGAACGCCGGTGGCTTTCGAGCGCGATCGCCTGCGTGACCAAGTCCTCGTCTCCGCCGGCTACCGCACTGCGCGGGTCACATGGAGCCAGGTCAGGGACGAACCAGCCGCAGTGATCAACCGCATCGCTCGCATGCTCAAAGTCACATGACCCCTTCCGGTGCGCTTTATGTGGCCCAGAGCCACATAAAGCGCACCGGAGCAGGCACGGTTGGGTTAGGTGGGACTGTTGAGGTTGACTATGTGGGCGCTCTGGGGGGCTACGCGGCCCTCGAGCACGTCGAGGTAGGCGCTCTGCAGGCCGTCGAAGCCTTGGCCGGGGATCGTCTCCAGCCAGCTGGCGGTCCACTCGCAGAAGGGGTGCCAGGCCTCGGCGACGCGGCGATCGAGCTCGGCTGGGGCCCAATCGGCTGAGCGCTTCTCGACCCGGGCTGGGGCGAAGAAGAAGGCCGGGGCCGGGCCGGGAAGGTCGCCCTCTCCCGAGTCGAGGTCCTCCCAGTGGGTGACGCCCACGGTCATGCTGTAGGCGAGCTGGTCGCCGAAGTGCGTGTGGACCGCCTGGCGCACCGCGCCGTCGCCGGCGATGTCGACGTAGGTGGCGGGGCCGTCGCCGAGTGAGCCGATCTCTTCGTATGTGACCGTACGTCCGTAGATGCCGAGGCCCTCGACGAAGTCCCTGTTCCGCGCCGAGGTCAGGCCAACCAGATCGACCCCCTCGCGGCGTGCCAACAGGAAGGCGGCGGCGAGCGCGGTCTTGCTCGAGGCGCTGGAGATCACGATCGGCCCGCGCGCGGTCAGGCCCTCGTCGTCGAGCTGGTCGTCGATCAGGAAGGAGGTGTAGAAGAGCGGCCGCAGCAGCATCTGGACGTCCTCGGTGTCCGCTTTGTAGAACGAGTCCTCGCTCGTCACCAGAAGGCGGTGGTACGCGGATGGAAGCACCGCACGGTGTGGCGACCCGTCGGTGAAGCCCTTCTCGTTGACGCTGGTGGGGGTGATCAGCAGGTGAGAGGAGGGAGGCAGGTAGCCGTAGACGCGCGCGCCCACCTCGACGCCATCGGCCTCGCTTTGCGCGACCTCGGCGAACCCCCACATCGGCACCCGTCCCCAGCCGTCCACGGCCGGAAAGAAGTCCCAGTAGGACATCGCCTCGCCCATCACCGCGTAGGTCACGTTGTTCGCGGTCAGCCCAAAGCGGTCGACTCGCAGCAGCGCCTCACCCGGTCCGACCGCGGGTGGCTCGGACTCGGCGACACGGCACTCGCGCAGATCGTCACGCTTGACCAGGAAGTCGCTCATTGCGTTCATGCTCTCAGCTGAAGGGAGACTGAGCAAAGTGACTGGTTCTGTCTAGCTACGGGGTGAGCGCTCGCACCAGCTCGGCCGCCGGCCTCACCGCGTCGATTCGGGCGACGGTCTCGCCGGCGTAGAGGGCGCCGGCGTCGAGCAGGTTGGCCGGGCCGTCGTCGGTTGGGCCGAGCGGTGTCAGCAGGCGGCTGTCGGGAGTCTGGGCGCGGGCCATGCGGCCCTGCAGGCTCGCCGGGACGTAGCGGGCGCCCGGCGCCAGCAGCCGGTTCAGCACGCGGTTCAAGCGCGGACCGCGCGGGTCGTCGCCGAGCCAGCGTTCGGTGGCGGCGTTGGCGAGAACGCGATGGCGGGCCGGCCAGCTGGCGCCGAAAAGCTCGGTCAGGAGTGTGCGCTCGGCGGCGAGCAGGCGCTTGAGGTACTCAGGATGGGCGCGGCTCTCCTCCGAGAGCAGGAACCGCGTGCCGGCCACCGCGGCGACGGCGCCGGCATCAAGCGCGCGGGCAACGTCCTCACGCGCCGCGATCCCGCCCGCGAGCAAGAGTGGATAACCGTTGGGGAGGGTGCTGGCTACCCGCTCGAACAGCTCCAGCGCCGGGGTCGTGCCGCGCACGTGGCCGCCGGCCTCGACCCCCTGGACGATGAGCGCGTCGGCGCCGGCGGCGTGCGCCGCTTGCGCCTCGGCGAGCGAGCCGCACTGGTGCAGCCAGACACCCGGGGTGCGGCGACGCGGCTTGCCCCAGAAGGTGACCACCGCATCCGCCTCCGCCGCCGCCTCGAACCAGTCGCGACGGGCGAACGGCAACAGGATGTTGACCGCCAGCGGCCGCGCGGTCAGCTGCCGGGCCGCGGCCAGCTCATGGCGGATCGCCGCGGCGCCGCCGACGGCGATCGTCCCCAGCCCGCCGGCCTCCGAGACGGCGGCGGCGAGCTCGTGCCGGCTCAGCCCGCCGCCCATTCCCGCCTGCACGACGGGAACGTCGAAGTTGAGCCGTCCGAACACTGCTTAGCCGGCTTGGTGGTAGCTGAAGGTTCCCTCGCCGCTGGACACCGACAGGTCCATGGAGGCAGCTTTACACAGCCCGAAGTCTCACCGCGGCGGCTGCTGTGGATGGAAGAATCGCCAGCGTGCTCGCCCCCGTCACACCCGAGGTCAGGTAAGCGTGGCCGCCGCGTCGGGTTGGGGAGCGCTGGCAGCCTCGTCCCTGGTCATCGGCGCCCTGCTGGCGCTCTACCGGCGCTGGCCGGCGCGGCAGGTCGGCTTGGTTCTCGCCTTTGGCGCCGGCGCCCTGATCAGCGCGGTCAGCTTCGAGCTGGCGGCGGAGGGATTGCGGGTCGGCAGTCTCGGCGCCACCGCGCTCGGCCTCGGCGCCGGCGCGCTCACCTACTTCAGCCTCGACGGGCTGATTGCCGCCCGCTCGTCCTCCGGCCGCGGCCGGGCGGGGCGCAAGAGCGGCTCCGACCCGGGAACGGCGCTGGCGCTCGGCGCCTTCCTCGACGGGATCCCCGAGCAGCTCGTGCTCGGGATCGGCCTGGCCGCGGGCGAGGGGGTCGGGATCGGGCTGTTGGTTGCGATCTTCGTCTCCAACCTGCCGGAGGCGATCGGCTCGGCCAGCGAGATGCGCGAGGCCGGCACTGATCGCGCCAAGATCCTCCGCCTCTGGTGCGGGGTGGCGGCGATCTGCACCCTCGCCAGCGTCGCCGGCTACGCGATCGCCGATGCCGCTTCGGGCGAGCTGCGCGCCGGCATCGACGGCTTCGCCGCCGGGGCACTGCTGGTGATGCTGATCGACTCGATGATCCCGGAGGCGAGCAAGGAGTCCGGCCGCGTCGCCGGCCTCGTCACTACGCTCGGCTTCGCCGTCGCTACGGCGCTGTCGAGCCTCTCCTAGCCAGGGCGATCAACCCCCAGGCCGAGACGACCGCCCAAGCGAACTCGAGCATCAGGAACCCCCACTGCGAGCCGCTTGCCGCGAGCACGGCGAGGATGACGGAGCCGACCAGGTTGAGCACGAGGTAGAGGCGGGACTGGGGATCGAGTCGCTCCATCTGGGCGGCGACGTAGGCGACGAGAATTAGCGCCGCGCCGACGATCTGGATGACCTGATCCACGCCCCAAGGCTAGTGCGGGTGGCACCGCTTCCGGCTAGACGACGGGCGGCGGCGTCCCATCCACGCTTGCCGCCAGCTCCGGGTCCCACTCGCAGACCGTGCAGGCGTGGGCGAAGACCGAGCGGGCGAACTCGAGCGCGGTGGCGTGCGGGTCGGCGCTTGCCCGCACGTCGTCCCAGTCGAGGACATAGAGGCCCAGCTCGGCGTCCCAACGGGCTGCGGCCGGCGAGACCTTGCCGTCGGAGAAAGAGTCGGGAGCGGGGTGGGCGTAGGCGTAGAAGGCGGCCTTGCCGTATTTGGCGTCACCCGGCCACCAGCCGACGGCGACGTCCTGCGCGTCCATCGAGTTGCGCATGATGAAGTCGTCCGATGGCGGCTCGGCGGGTTGGCCCGAGAAGAGGCTGACCGCGAGGTCGAAGGAGCCCCACCAGGCGTTGACCGGGGTGTTGCGCCCGCGGTCGGGCGCGCGGAAGTCAGCCAGAACGAGGGCGGCGCGCGTCGCGGCGTCGAAGTAAGAGGCGACCCGGGCGGGGTCGTAGCGAGCGTGCTCCTCGTCCTGGTCGAGCGGCGTCTCCCAGGCCACCTCCTGCGGAGTGAGGTCGACCTCGAAGGGGCCGGCGAGCTCGGCGATCGCAGCGAGCACGTCGCGGGTCACGGCTCCTACCGACCTGTCCGGCGTGAGGGCAACGCGACGGGCCTGTCCGCCACTGTGTTCGGCAACCGCTTCGTGGGCGTGCAGGTCAAGCGCCACCACCAGCGCCCCCGAGCCGTCCGGCGCCGGCAGCGGTGCTGTCTCCCAGCCCCGCGCGGTCAGTCGCAGCGCCGCGTGTTGGAGCTGCGGCTCGGGCGGGGCCAACTGCGCCGCCAGCTTGCCCAGCAGCTGGGTGTGCGCGTGCAGGGTGTCGCAGGTCTCGCTCCAGTCTTCATGGGAGACGGATGGCCACGACGAGCTCACTAACTCAGCTTAGGATGGTGGTGATGAAGATGCGAGCCGCAGTGCTCGAGCAGTTCGCTGAGCCGCTGAGCGTGCAGGAGGTCGATCTGGCCGAGCCGCGCGCCGGCGAGGTGCTGGTTCGCCTCGCCGCCTGTGGCGTCTGCCACACCGACCTCTACACCGCCTCCGGCGCCGACCCCTCCGGCTACGCGCCGACCGTGCTCGGGCACGAGGGTGCGGGAGTGATCGAGCGGGTCGGCCCCGACGTCACCCTGCTGGCGCCGGGCGACCACGTCGTCACCCTCTTCTCGCCCCAGTGCGGCGAGTGCGTCCACTGCATCGACCCGCGCACCAACCTCTGCCTGGCGATCCGCGAGCAGCAGAACAAGGGCTTCCTGCCCGACGGCAGCACCCGCATCTCCCGTGACGGTGAGGGGATCCGCCACTTCATGGGCTGCTCGACCTTCGCCGAGTACACGGTGATGCCGCAGATCGCCCTGGCCAAGGTCAGCCCGGAGGCGCCGTTCGAGCACGCCTGCCTCTTCGCCTGCGGTCTCTCGACCGGGCTCGGCGCGGCGATCAACACCGCCGCCGTGCAGCCCGGCAGCACCTGCGTCGTCTTCGGTGCCGGCATGGTCGGACTGGGGGCGGTCGCCGGCTGCCGCTTGCAGGGCGCCGAGCGGATCGTCTGCGTCGACCTCTCGCCCGAGCGGCTCGAGCTGGCCCGCGGCCAGGGCGCCACCGACCTGCTGCTGGGCGGCGAGGACACGGTCGAGGAGATCCTCGCGATGACCGACGGCTTTGGCGCCGACTACACCTTCGAGGCGACCGGCAGCGTCGCGGTGATGCGCCAGGCGGTCGAAGCGGCGCGCATGGGCTGGGGTCTTTGCACCGTCGCTGGCGTGGCCGGCAAGGGGGAGACCCTGGATGTGGTCCCCCGCTTCCTGATCACCGGGCGCCGCATCGCCGGCTCGTCTTTCGGCGGCGTCAAGGGCCGCGAGCAGGTGCCGCTGCTGATCGATCGCTACCTCGCCGGCGAGATCGACCTGACGCCCTTCGTCTCCCACCGCATCGGCCTCGACGAGGTCAACCGCGGCTTCGAGCTGATGGAGGCCCAGGACGGGATTCGCAGCGTGATCGAGTTCGCCTAGCGGCTAAGTTGGGCCGGTGAGCTACCGCCTGCTCCCGGCCGCCGATGCGTTCTGGCGACCCTCGAACCAGATGGGGATCGACAACACCGATCTCGGCAGTCAGCTCGGGGCAGAGAAGCTCGGCGCCAGGCTCTGGCGACTGAAGCCCGGACAGGCCTCGACCCGGCACCGGCACTTCGAGCAGGAGGAGCTCTACCTACTGCTGGAGGGGTCGGGACGGATGCGGGTCGACGATGACCTGCTGACCCTGGAGCCGCTGGACACCGTCCTGGTCGAGCCCGACTCGGCGCGACAGCTCTTCAACGACACCGCCGCGGACCAGCTCTGGTTCGTCGCCGGCGCTCCGCCCGAGCTCGCGAACACACTGGAGATGTCGGCCGAGCAGCTCGCCTCGCTCTACCCGGACGGACCGAAAGCGCTGCCTCCAGAGCTGAGTTGATTCAAGGATGAAAGCGACCGGCTCACAGCGTTGTCGTCGGGCTCTGCTCGTTGGGACGGTCGCGACGATGCTTTTGACGGTCAGCGGTTGCGGCCGTGTCGGCGAGGCAACGGACGCCGGCTCCGAAGCTCGGGTGATCGAGCGCCCGGCGACCGACAGCCGGCCCGAGTCGCCGGCGCAGAAGGTCACCCCTTCTCACTGCCCAGCCGACCTGCCCAGCTGTCGCCGCACCGAAGGCCGAATCGCCTACGTGGAGAGGGTCGACCCGGATGGCGATGGCGACGCCCACTTCGTCATCGTCGACCCCCAGAGCATCACCCTGCCGGAGCTGACCGCGATCGACGTGCGCAAGGGGCTGCGGCCCCGTCCACTCCCGGGGCCCGGTGATCTGATCAGCGCTGCCGGGCCGGTGCAGAAGGGTTCTTACGGGCAGAGCCAGATCCACGCCCTGGAGCTGCACGTAGCCGGTCGTTAGCTGTCTCTCACCAGCCCGAGCGAGATTGCGGATGCCAGCTTGGGGTAGCTCGATGGAATGAATTTCAAAACGATGTTCGCCCCTGCCCTGATCGCCTTGGCCTTCGGCCTCTCGGCCTGCGGGGGTGGGGACGACAGCGATACGTCGACCGTCACCGAGTCCGCTACGGGTTCTACCGAGTCCGAGTCGAGTGAACCGAGTGGCAGCGCTCCCACTCCCAGTGGCGAGGCAGCGCGGGCGGAAAAGGTCGAGATCGTCGACTTCGCCTACGACCCCGACCCGGTCACGGTCCAGGTCGGCGGCAAGGTGACCTGGCTCAACCAGGACTCGGCGCCGCACACGGCAACCGCCGAAGACAGCAGCTTCGATACCGGCACGCTGGAGCAAGGCAAGCTCAAGTCGGAGACCTTCAAGCAGGCGGGTACCTACGCCTACATCTGCGAGATCCACCCTGACATGCACGGCACGGTTGAAGTTGTAGAGAAGGATTAGGCAGGCAAATTGCGGGAAACAGGTAGCCCTGGCCCCGGTCGGGGCACTGCCTGAAAGAGGAGGGAAAGATGGCCCAGACGAAAACAAAAAGAGCGAAACCTGCCAAAAAAGCGAAAGCTTCGAGCAGCGCGAAAACGAGCAAAGCGAAAGCGAAAACCGCTCGCAAAGCGAACGCGAGGAAATCGAGTTCGCGACCGAAAAGCGCGAGCAGCACAGCCAAACCGGCCCACAGCAACGGCAACGGCAGTTCACATGTTGTCGGCGACGGCGCCAAGGCTGTCCGCGACGCCGTGGGCAATGCCGGCAAAGGCGCGGGCCACGCGGTCAGCAAAGCCGGCAAAGATGCGGGCCATGCGGTCGGCAAGGCCAAGATTCCGCTGCTTGCCGGTGGCGCGGCCGTAGTCGGCACGGTTGGCGGAATTGCCCTCGGTGCCAGTCGCTCCGGCGACAAAGTGCTGGGAGTCAAGTTGCCCAAGCCCAAACGGGTCAAGCTCAGGTCCAAAGACCTCTCCAAGGTGGCAAAGGAAGTCGGCCGCTTCGGCGAGAACGTCGGCGAGCTGACGACCGAGCTGAAGCATGCGCGTGAGGGCCTCGCCAACGGCGAGGGCAAACAGAGTTCGCCAATCGAGGTCCTGCTCAGCGGCCTGACCTCGCGACGTTAAAACCACACTAGAGAGAGGACTCATATGACTGACGAGATCAGGAACAAGGACGATGCCAAGGGGCGCGTCAAGGAGGCTGCCGGCAGCCTCACCGGCGACGACGATCTCAAGCGCGAGGGCAAGGTCGACAAGGCGACCGGCGCGGCGAAGGACGGGGTCGAGAAGGTGGCCGACAAGATCAAAGGCGTGCTGGGACGCGACTAGCGTCCCAGCTGCGTTAGGCACGAATGCCCTTCTGGATCGCCAGCCGCGCAATGCCCGCCGTTTGGAAGCGGATTCCCTGGCGGATGGTCTGGGCGGTCGTGTTGTGGCTCGGTGCGAAAGGGCGCGAGCGCGTCGAGCACAACCTGACGCAGAAAGAACAGCGTGAGTTCTGGCGGCTGGTCAAGAAGTCGAAGGGCCGTCCCGGCAACCTGCCGCAGCGCGACCGCACCCGGCTGAAGAACATCGCCGGAAAGGCAATTCGCGGCTAGCGCTGCGTCCGAGCCTGGAGCGACTGATGGCGGACCTCGTGCTCGGCCCCCTGCTGCGCTACGTCGGCGAGACCGAGGCGACGGTCTGGGTCGAGACCGACGGCCCCTGCGAGGTCGAGGTGCTCGGCCAGCGCGAGCCGACCTTCGCGGTCGAGGAGCACTTCTACGCCCTGGTCCGGATCGAGGACCTCGAGCCGGGCAGCTTCAACGAGTACGAGGTCAAGCTCGACGGCGAGCGCCGCTGGCCGGAGCCCGGCTCCGACCTGCCGCCGAGCGCGATCCGCACCCTCGGCCGCGACCGCCCGCTCGACATCTGCTTCGGCTCCTGCCGGGTCGCCCTGCCGCACACCGAGCCCTACGTGCACAGCGCCGACCGCCACGAAGACGGCAAGGAGTACGACGCCCTGCGCGTGCTGGCGCTGGAAATGAGCCGCACTGAGCGCGACAAGTGGCCGGAGCTGCTCTTCCTGCTCGGCGACCAGGTCTACGTCGACGAGGGCTCGCCGCAAACCCGCGAGCGGATCCGCGAACGGCGCGGCACCGGAACCCCGCCCGGCGACGAGGTCACCGACTTCGAGGAGTACTCCTGGCTCTACGTCGAGTCCTGGAGCGACCCGATGATCCGCTGGCTGTTCTCGACCGTCTCCGTCTCGATGCTCTGGGACGACCACGACATGAGCGACGACTGGAACATCTCCCGCTCCTGGCTCGAGGAGATGGAAGAGAAGTCCTGGTGGCACGGCCGCGCCGCCTCGGGAATCATGAGCTACTGGGTCTACCAGCACCTCGGCAACCTCTCGCCGCGGGAGCTGGACGAGAACGACCTCTATCGCCGGGTCCGCGGCAACGTCCACGCGACCAGTGCGCTGCGCGAGTTTGCCTGCGAGATCGACTCGACCGGGGCCGGCAGCCGCTGGAGCTACTGCCGCGACCTCGGCAACACGCGGGCGATCTTCATGGACTCGCGAGCCGGTCGGGTGTTGCAGGAGGGGGAGCGCTCGATCTTCGACGATGACGAGTGGGACTGGATCGTCGAGCACGCCACTGGCGACTTCGACCACCTGCTGATCTCGACCACGGTCCCCTTCCTGCTCTCGCCCGGCTTCCACCATCTCGAGGCCTGGAGCGAGCGGGTCGGCGACGGTGCCTGGGGCGGGCTGGCGGCGCGCGGTGCCGAGCAGATCCGGCGCGCCGTCGACTTCGACCACTGGGCCTCCTTCGACAAGTCCTTCCAGCTGCTGCGCGGCCTGCTCGAAGAGGTCGGCGCCGGCAAGCGCGGTAAGGCGCCGGCCTCGATCGTCGTCCTCTCCGGCGACGTCCACCACGCCTACTTGGCGGAGATGGCTTTCCGGCCCGAGGCCGAGATGCAGAGCGCCGTCTACCAGGCCGTCTGCTCGCCCTACCGCAACCCACTCGATGCCCACGAGCGACGGGCGATCAAAGTCGGCTTCACCCGGCCGTTCATCGCTGCGATGAAAGCCCTCGCCAACTCCGCCGGAGCGCCGGACCCCGGCCTGCGCTGGCGCCTCGCCGAGGGCCCGTACTTCGACAACCAGGTCGCGACCCTGCGCTTGGACGGGCGCGAGGCGCTGATGCAGCTGGACAAGACGGTCCCCGGCGAGGAGGAAGAGCGGCGCTTGGACTGCGTCTTCGAACGTCGGCTGGTCTAGTCGCGCTGCTCCAGCTCGCGCTCGCGCTCCTCGGCCTGGCGCTCGTTGAGCTCGGCCTCGGCGGCCGTCCTACGGGCCCGCTCCTCGGCCAGCTCGGCCTCGTGACGGGCGCTGTCGGCCTGCTCGCGGCGATTCTCGGCCTGCTCGCGATGGTGTCCGACGTCGTCGCGCAGGGCCTGGTTTTGCACGTGGCCAAGCTGCTGCTCACGTTTGCGCCGTGAGGCAGCCGCGACCAATGCGGCGATCACGACCAGAGCAACGACGACGATCACGACAATCAGAACGGTGGACATCAAATCCCTCCTCATTGGGCTTGGATCAATTCCTCCAACCGGCTCAGGGGTACCCGCGAGCCAATCGTGGAAACACGTTCGCCAAGGGACGAATCGGGTACCGAGAGGCAATGCCAGAGAATGAAGAGAAGCTTGATCAAGCGACCGCGGTGGAGCGTTTGAACGAGGCGCTGAGCCGCCAGTACCGCTCTGCCCTGCAGTACTCGATAGTCGCCTCCAGTCTTGTCGGACTCGAGGTTCAGGGGCTGGCGAAGGTGCTCACGGCCTACGGCGATGAGGAGCTGAGCGACGCCCGCAAGCTGGTCGAGAAGATCGTCTCCTTTGGCGGCGAGCCGACGACCACGGTCGCCGAGTTGCGCTACACCCGCCAGCCCGAAGACGCCCTCGGCTGGCTGGTGCGCTGTGAGGAAGAGGCGATCGAGGCGCTGCAGGAAGCGATTGAGCCAACCGGTCGCGAGGGTCGCTCCGAGGCCTTGGAGCACATGCTCGAGCACCAGATCATGCGCAAGCAACGCCAGGCTGACTTCCTGCAGCGGGCGCTCGGCTCCTGACGAGCATGGGCGAGGCGGTTCGATCGCGCCGCTTGCGGCGCTCAGATTGTGCTGGCGAGGGCATCCTGCGCCGCCGCCATGGCCGCGGTTTCTCTTTTATCGACGCCGATGGCGAGCGGGTCGAGGACGCCGAGACCCTGGAGCGGATCGCCGAGCTGGCAATTCCGCCCGCCTGGCGGGAGGTGTGGATCTGCCCCGACCCGTACGGACATATCCAGGCAACCGGGATCGACGTCGCCGGCCGCAAGCAGTACCTCTACCACTCGCGCTGGCAGCAGCGCCAGGCCGAGCGCAAGTTCGAGGCGGTGCGCGAGTTCGCCGCCGCCCTGCCGCGCCTGCGGCGCGCCGTCACCGCCGACCTGAAGCGCCGGGGAATGCCGCGCGAGCGGGCCCTGGCCTGCGCCGTGCGCTTGCTTGATCTCGGCTTCTTCCGGGTTGGCGGTGAGACCTACGCCGAGGAAAACGAGAGCTACGGGCTGGCGACGATCCGCCGCGAGCACGTCACGGTCAGCGACGGTGAGGCGGTCTTCGACTTTCCCGCCAAGAGCGGCCAGCGCCGCGTGCAGTCGATCCGCGACCCGGCCGCGATCCGCGCGATCGAGGCGATGCGCCGCCGCCGCGGCGGCCCCGACGACCTGCTCGCTTGGCGCGAGGGCAAGGAGTGGCGCGACGTCCACTCCGACGACGTCAACGCCTACATCCAGGCGAAGATCGGCGAGCGCTTCTCGGCCAAGGACTTCCGTACCTGGCACGGCACCGTGCTCGCCGCGGTCGAGCTTGCCGGCGAGCCGCTGCCCGATTCCGAAGCTGCCGCCAAGCGCTCGATCGCCGCCGCGGTCGGCCGCGTTGCCGAGGCGCTCGGCAACACCCCGGCCGTCTGCCGCCGCTCCTACATCGATCCGCGGGTGCTCGACCGCTTCCGTGACGGCGAGCAGATCCGAGCGACGGCAAACGCCAACAGCAAGCTCAGCGCCAAGCGCCGGGCGAAGATCGAGCGCGAAGTCCTGCGCTTGGTCTCCTGAGGGCCGACGGCGCAGGCGGGCGTGCCGCCGGGCAGGCGGTGACGGTTGTCTGCGACCAGCCGGTAGGTGGATGCGGCGAATGGCGATATGCCGGGGGAGAGGAGCGCCTGGCCGGCAAGCGCCCAGATCCCGCCGGCTGTACTCAGCGCCGCCGCGATTGCCTCGTGGCCAGAGCGAACGGTGCCGTCGATCTCGACCCACTGCACGGCGGCGGACGCCCGCTCCTCGGTCAGTCCCAACCCGGTCAGGTCGGTCAGCTGCCAGGCGACGATCTCCGCCTCCGGGCCGATCCTTTCCAGGGCGCGCACGCTCGTGGTGCAGAAGGCGCAGTCGCCGTCGTAGACGAGCACCGGATGCGCTCGGGCGACCATCTCAGTCCCACGACTCGCTGAGCAGGCGGTCGATCGCCAGCTGCAGCACTTCGACCCGCGACTTGTCGCCGTGTTTCGCAGTGATGAAGAAGCTGCCGATGAATAGTGAGAAGGCCAGCATGCTGCGGGCCTCGACCTCATTCTCCTCGGCGCAGAACCCCCCGAACAGCGAGCGCAGGTACTCCATCCGCCGGCTGTCGATCCGGCGCAGGCGCTTGGCGACCTCGCGATCGCGGCGGGCCCAGTCCCGCAGCGCCAGCTCGACCGCGAAGTCGACCTGCGGCGCCAGTTCGAAGAGCTGCTGCAGCTTTGCCCTCGGCTCGGCCGGCGTGCTCTCGAGCTTGGCGATGACGTCCCCGACGACGGCCTTCTCCCAGCTGTCGAGCATCTCGTCGAGCAGCGCTTGGCGGTCTTTGAAGTGCCAGTAGAAGCCGCCCTTGGAGACCCCGAGGGAGGCGGCCAGGGCCTCGACTCGTACCGCCTCCGGACCGCCGGCGCCAAGCGCCTGCTGGGCTGCCTCGATCCAGGCGCTGCGTGGGGTTCTGACGTGGGCCACGGCCTATCTATACGGCACCGTATTGACAGATGCAAGCGGCGCTGTTAAAGATCCATACGACATCGTATGGATCGAGAGAGGAGACCGACATGAGGCTTCCGAACGCGGCGCACGAAAATCGCCCCTGGCGCATCCGCGAGATCGTCCCGGACTTCAAGCTGGAGGACGTCTGGGCGCTGCCCGTACACGGCGGTGCGGAGGACTTCCCGCAGTTGCTCGAGCTGATGGCTTCCGCCGATCCCGCCAACGCGGACTCGCTGCCGACCCGCTTCCTCTGGCGCCTCCGGGATCGCCTCGGCCGCTGGTTCGACCTCGGTGAGATCTCGGCCCCTGCCGAGGCGGAAGGCGCCGCGGACAGGCTGCCGATTCCGGGAACGGAGGAGACCTCGCTGCGCGCCCGGCTGCCGGAGGACCTGCGCGGGACAGTGGCGGACGTGGATTTTGGCTCGCTCCCTTTCGTGCCGCTTTACCTGACCGACGACGAGTTCGCCGCGGAGGTCTCGAACCGGACCATGCACGGCGTGATGCACGCTGCCTGGGTCGAGCAGGACGATGGTCGCTATCAAGCCCAGATGGCGGTCTACGTCAAGACGCACGGTCGCTTCGGGGAGGCGTACATGTTGCTGATCAAGCCGTTCCGCCACCTGATCGTCTACCCGGCGCTGATGAAGCAGACCGAACGGATGTGGAATGAACGCCCCCCTCGGCGGGCGGTGCCGACTTAGGGCTTCTCGGCCGCGGGCTCGCTGAGCGGCGTCGCGCCCGGCTCGCCGAAGGCGCGGGCGAGGACGATGCTGAGCTCGTAGAGGGCGATCAGCGGCGCGGTCTCGAGCAGCATCGAGATCGGGTCGACTCCCGGCAGGGCAGCGGCGACGACCGCGCAGCCGAGGTAGGCGTAGCGGCGGTTCTGCTGCAGCTGGCGCACCTTGACGATGCCGAGGCGGGTCACGGCGAGAACGCCGACCGGCACCTGGAAGACGATTCCGCAGGCGAGCAGGGTGGTGCCGAAGAAGCTGTAGTACTCGCGGGCGCGGACTTGGATGTTGAACTGCGAGTCGTTGAAGTTGAGCAGGAACTGGGTCGCCGCCGGCAGCACGACGAAGTAGCCGAAGGCGATCCCGGCGATGAAGAGGACCGGGACCAGGAGCAGCAGCGGGCCGACGCTGCGCCGCTGCTGGCGGCTGAAGGCCGGCAGGACGTAGGCGTAGACCTGGTAGAGGATGATCGGCAGCGAGAGCACGAAGGCGCCGTAGGCGGCGACCGTCATCGTCGTCGTGAACGGCTCGCTTACCCCCAGCGTCAGCAGCTGGCTGTGACCCGCGGGCAGCGGCGCGTTGGCCAGTTCGATCAGCAGCTCGTTCTGCCAGAAGCAGAGCGCCAGGGCAACGCCGAAAACGGTGAGTGAGACGACGACGCGCGCGCGCAGCTCGTCGAGGTGCTCGACCAGACTCACCTCGTCCTCGTATGAGATCGCTTTCACGCGGCGCATCGTCTCTGGCTCAGCCGTGTGTGTTGGCGGCGGCGTCGGCCTTCGTCGCCGGAGCGGCGACCACGACGGGCGGCTGGTCGACGGCGATCGGGGTCTCCTCGTCTGAGTCCGAGTGATCGCCGCTCACCGAGCCGCGGAACTCGCGAATCCCTTTGCCGACCGACTTGCCCAGCTCGGGCAGGCGTTTGGGCCCGAAGACGACGAGGGCGATGACGAGGACGATGATGATCTCCATTGGTCCGATGTTTGGCACGGTGTGCCTCCAGTTCAGGTGGTGGGAGGGGTTGTTTCGGCGGAATCGTTAGGGGGCTTGGCGACTTATCGGTGAAATGGACGGATAAGTCGCCAAGCCCAGTGGGATGCCGGGGTTGGGTGCGTTATTGGAGGAAGCCTGTCTTTTTGACTGCCTTCAGCACTTCGGCCGCCGTAAACGGGGTATCGAAGGGGCCGTCGGGAGCGATCCCGGAGGGCTTGCCGGTCAACAGCAGGCCGGCGACGGAGGCGTGGCGGGCCTCGATCGACCAGATCGAGAGCGCCGCGGCGATGTAGGCCGGGCTGGCGATGTTGAGCGCCTGGCCGGAGTAGGCGTGGACGCCGGTGTTCTCCAGGGCGACGGCGGTCTTGATGAACGACGCCTCGCTCGAGGTGGTGCTGCCGAAATCGACTTTCGGCGCGGCGATCGCCTTCGAGCCGAGGGCCTTCTTGAGGAAGGCGACGTGGGCGTTCTCGTCGACCGTCACCGTCTTGAGGAAGACCTGGGTTTGTCCGTCCTTGATGAATTTGCTCTTCGCTTGATTGGCGGTCGCCTCGTTGTAGAAGGCGGCCTCGAGGTACTCGAGCGTGAGGGCGAAGTTGAGGACGCCGATGTCGCCTTTGCCGAACGAGGCGGGCGGGCGTCCCTTGCCCTTGGCCATCGCGGCGGCGGGGGTGAGCGCGCCGAGCAGGGCGCCGCTGCCGACGACCGCACCGCCGGCCAGGCCGGCCTTCTTCAGGAAGCCGAGCCGGGTGTCACCCTCGCTGAGAGATTCGGACGCGTCGTCGGCCGCCTGGCGGACAACGTTGTCGACGTTGGTCTGTTTGAGGGTTGCATCCGGTTCCATAGCGCGCTCCTTTGAAGGGGTTTGGTCCCAGTAACGGGGTGCCCCTGCTTCCGGATCACTCGGCGGGCGATCTTTATCTAGAGGGTGCGGGCACGCTGGCGCTGAGGTGCTCGTGGACGAAGCGGACGACGGTGGCGCCCTCGCCGACCGCCGTCGCGCAGCGCTTGATCGAGCCGGAGCGCACGTCGCCGGCGGCGTAGACGCCGGGCACGCTGGTTTCGAGCAGCCCCTCGGCGCCGGCATCGGCGCCGGTGAGGACGAACCCCTTGGCGTCGCGGGCGATCGCCTCGCCGAGCCAATCGGTGCAGGGCGTCGCCCCGAGAAAGAGGAAGAGGAAGGAGAAGGGCAGCTGCTCGCCGTCGGTCAGCGTCACCGCCTCGAGCTGCCCGCCCTCGCCGTGCAGAGCGCTGACTTCGCTGCGGTCGCGGACGGCGACGCCGTAGCGGTCGATCTCCTCGATCAGGTACTGGGACATCGTCTCGCCGAGGTCGGCGCGGCGGTGCAGGAGGGTGACCAGGGCGCCGCCGCGGGCGAGCCAGATCGCCGCCTGCGCGGCCGAGTTGCCGCCGCCGATCACGCCCACCCGCTGGCCGCCGCAGAGCTGCCCCTCGGGCGGGCCGGCGGCGTAGAAGACGCTGAGCCCCTCGTAGTCGTCGAGGTCGTCGACCGGCAGGCGCCGGTATTCGGCCCCGGTCGAGAGCAGCACGGTGCGGGCGAGGATCTCGTTGCCTTCCTCGAGCCGGACCAGGTGGCGCTCGCCGCCGGGCTCCAGCGCCTTGGCGCGATAGGGGGTCGCCGTGCGGGCGCCGAACTTGCGCGCCTGGCTGACCGCGCGGCTGGTCAGTTCGCTGCCGCTGATGCCGGCCGGGAAGCCGAGGTAGTTCTCGATCCGGCGCGAGGTGCCGGCCTGGCCGCCGAGCACGGTGCTCTCTATAACCAACGTGTCGAGGCCCTCGGAGGCGCCGTAGACAGCGGCGCCGAGCCCGGCCGGGCCGCCGCCGAGGATCAGCAGGTCGACCTCTTCGCGCTCGGCCAGCTCCAGGCCGATGCCGAGGGCGCGGGAGAGCTGGCCGTTGCTCGGGTTGCGCAGGTCGGTGCCTCCCGGCAGCCGAACCAGTGGGACCTCCTCGGGGCCGAGTGGCTCGAGCAGCGCCGCCGCCTCGGCGTTCTCGTCCGGCGAGAGCCAGAAGTGGGGGAGCCGCTGGCGCCTGGCGAAGTCGAGCAGCCGCCGGGTCTCGCTCGACTCGTGCGGCCCGACGATCTCGATCCCGACTCCCTGCTCGCGCTGCAGCAGCTCGCGCCGTTCGATGAAGGCGGAGAGCAGCAGGTCGGAGAGTGAGCCGTCCTCGAAGAGCAGCTTGCGCAGCACTTCGCGATCGACCGCGATGTAGCGCAGCGGCTGGGTGACGACGGCGGTGAGGAAGACGGTCTGGCCGGAGAGCAGGTTCATCTCGCCGAGGAAGCCGGAGGCGCAGTGGCGGACGATCTCCCGCCCGGAGGCGTCGGTGATCGCAACTTCGCCCTCCTGGATGGCGATGAAGGGATAGCTCGCGTCGCCAACCTCGAAGAGCTTCTCGCCGACCTCCGCGCTGCGCTCCTCGCCGAGCGCGGCGAGGGTGGCGAGCTGGGAGTGGGAGAGGACCCGGCCGGTGGCCATCTGCGCTCAGCCTAGATGGTCGCCGTCGCGGGAAGCGTGGGAACATCAGCCGATGGATCGCCGGAGTGACCCGCAGCCCGATCACGAGGTGGCGGTGATCGGCGCCGGCTTCTCCGGCATCGGCACCGCGATCAAGCTCGACCGGGCGGGGATGCGGGACTGGGTCCTGCTCGAGGCCGGCGACGGGGTGGGCGGTGCCTGGCACTGGAACACCTATCCCGGCATCGGCGTCGACATCCCCTCCTTCAGCTACCAGTTCTCCTTCGAGCAGCGGGCCGACTGGTCGCGGGTCTACGCGCCGGGGAACGAGCTCAAGGCCTACGCCGAGCACTGCGTCGACAGCTACGGCCTGCGCTCGCGGATCCGCTTCAAGGCCAAAGTCACCTCAGCGACGTTCGATTCCGAGCAGCACCTCTGGCGCCTGGGTACTGAAGACGGCCCCGAGCTGACGGCGCGTTTCCTGGTCGGCGCGACCGGGGTCTTCACCCAGCCCAAGCCGCCGGCGATCGCCGGGCTCGACTCGTTCGAGGGCACGGTGATGCACACCGCCCGCTGGGACCACTCGCAGGACCTGCGCGGTCGCCGCGTGGCGATCATCGGCACCGGTGCCTCGGCGGTCCAGGTGATCCCCTCGATCGCGCCGGCGGTCGAGAAGCTCGTCGTGCTGCAGCGGACGCCGATCTGGTGCCTGCCCAAGCCCGACGCGCGGCTCGGCCCGGGGATGCGAAGGGCGCTCGAACGCGTCCCCGGCGCGCAGGCCGCTGCCCGTGCCCTGAGCCAGGCCTACGTCGAGGTCAACTTTCCCCTGCCGGCGCACTTCCACGGCGTCCTGCCGCTCGCCAGCGGTGCCGAACGGCTCGGGCACAGGCACCTGCGCCGCCAGGTCCGCGACCCGGCCGTGCGCGAGAAGCTGACCCCGCGCTACGGGCTCGGCTGCAAGCGGCCGAGCTTCTCCAACCAGTACCTGCCGACCTTCAACCGCCCCAACGTCGAGCTCGAGACGGCCTCGATCGAGACGATCACGCCGAACTCGATCCGCACCGTGGACGGGAGCGAGCACGAGATCGACGTCCTCATCCTCGCCACCGGCTTCCAGGTCTTCGAGAGCGGCAACCTGCCGCCGTTCCCGGTCCACGGCGGCGACGGGGTCGAACTCGCGCAGTGGTGGGACGCCAACCGCTTCCAGGCCTACGAGGGGGTCAGCGTCCCCGGCTTCCCCAACATGTTCCTGATCCTCGGCCCCTACGGTTTCAACGGCGCCAGCTACTTCACCCTGATCGAGAACCAGGCGCGCCACATCGTCCGTTGCCTGCGCCGGGCGCGCCAGAGCGGCGCGACCGCGGTCGAGGTCAGTCGCGAGGCAAACCAGCGCTATTTCGAGACGATGCTCTCGCGCCGCGGCCGCCAGGTCTTCTTCACCAACAACTGCGCCGGGGCGAACAGCTACTACTTCGATTCCCGCGGCGACGCACCCTTCCGCTCGGCGACCACGCTCGAGGTCGCCTGGCACAGCGCCCACTTCGACCTCGACGACTACCGCTTCAGCCCGCTGCCCGCCTGAAGCTTATTGTCTGACGTGAGCCGACTCCTCGGGTGCCTGTCTGCTGAGCTGGGCACATCGATAGGCTCCCTTTGGGCGCGGGCTGAGATGCACTCATCGCAGGGAAGGCGAGGGGATTTTGGCCGGGAAGACCAATGCTATTGTCGGTGGCGATGAGAGATCGGTTGAGAATGCCCGGTGGAGGAGCCGGCGGCGGATAGCAGGACTGGTTGCCAGGCCTGAGCCGCTGCGGGGCGAATCGGCGAGAACAACCGGAGTGAAGTGTTGAAACCGAGCGAATGGCCGCTCGTGCAGGGGGCGAGCGAGGCCTTTCTTACCGTCGCACGCAGCCAGGTTGTCTCCTTTGGTCTTGCGCTCGCGGGCGTCGGTATCGCCGCGGTGGCTTTCTTCGCCAGTCCGCTGGCCGGCGCGATCGTTTCGGCGGCCCTACTCATCTCTTTCAGCACGCTTGGCGTCTACGCGTTGATACTGCGCGATCGGTTCGGCGGCCTCTATGAGTCAATTAGCGATGACTCGGAGTGGGACATCCATGATGCAAGCGGGACCGAGGCGGTTCTGACGAGGACGCGGAAGCTTCACTTCTTGCAGAACGGGGTCTTCGCGATTAGGGATTACGCCTGGGGAGATGGGGACGTACTCGCCGATTACCAATGCTCGCCCGGGGTTCGGGTTGACACTTACGGCGCCGCCGGCAAAAAGAACATCGTGATCTCGCTGCGTGAGACCAAGGAGCGCGGCGACACAGAGACCTACGTAATCACGCGGCGGATGAGGGACATGTTCCCCGCTGAGTCGGAGTGGGTGGCGACCGAGATTGTGCTGCCAACGCAATCGATGGCGATCATCGTTCGCTTCCCGGCCGACCGGCCGCCATCCGGGGCATGGCGCGCTGCAGCGCGGACCCCGACCACAAGCGTTCGAAGCTGCGGATCGAGGGAAGCTCCGACGGCAGGCAGCGGATAGAGGCGCGGGTGACGAAGCCGAAGCTGCGCGAGACCTACACGGTTTGGTGGAACTGGTAATCCAGGCGGCTCGGGGAATTCGGGAGCCCTTATCGCCCCCGCGTGCCGGCGAGTGCCGCCTGCGAGAGCTCGGGCACGGCGGCGGGGGCGCGGTCGGCGGCGATCTCCTCGAGCAGCTCGCGCAGCAGCTCGAAGCGCTGCTCGCCGAAGTGCTCGGCCCAGCGCTGCTCGATTTTGGTGAAGAGGTTGAAGCCAACCCGCTGCGCCTCCTGGCCGCGCTCGGTGAGGCAGATCAGCTTGGCTCGTTTGTCGGCGGGGTCGGCGATGCGTTCGACGTAGCCGAGCCCGACCAGGTCGTCGACCAGCTCGCCGGCCGACTGCTTGGTGATGCCGGCGTGGCTTGCCAGCTCGGTCAGGCGCATGCCGTCCTCGCGGACGAAGCGGAAGACGCAACCGTGGGTGGGCCGGAGGTCCTCGTAGCCGTTCTTGGTCAGCTCCTCCCTGAACTCGGCCAGCATCGCCTCGCCGGCGATCTCGAGCAGGCCGGGAAGCGGGATCGTTCCAGGGGCAATTTGTCCCGGCGCAATTTGAGCTGTGTGGTTGGCGTCACGCATATCGTCAGGGTGCCTGATAAGGTCGTCTGGTCAGGTCACCTTACAAGGGCTCCTGACGAAATTGTACACGGCACTTAGGAGACTCAAAATGGAACGCAAGTGGTGGACCCTCGGCGCCGTCTGCGTGGCGACGTTCATGCTGTTGCTCGACATCACCGTCGTCAACACGGCGTTGCCGGCGATCCAGAAGGACCTCGGCGGCAGCTTCTCCGATCTTCAGTGGGTGATCGATGCCTACGCGCTCTCGCTCGCCGCGCTCGTCCTCACCGCCGGCTCGCTGGCCGACCGCCTCGGCCGCCGCCGCGTCTTTGCGATCGGCCTCGCCGTCTTCTCGGTTGCCTCGCTGCTTTGCGCGCTGTCTCCGGATCCGACCTTCCTCAACCTCTCGCGCGCCCTGCAGGGCGTCGGCGGCGCGATCATGTTCGCCGTCTCGCTCGCCCTGGTCGCCCAGGAGTTCCCGGCGGGGCCTGAACGCGGCATGGCGATGGGCATCTACGGCGCCACGATCGGCATCGCCGTGGCGATCGGCCCGCTGGTCGGCGGCCTGCTCACCGATGGCCTCGGCTGGGAGTGGGTCTTCCTGATCAACGTGCCGATCGGGATCGCGGCGATCGCGGTCACCTACTGGAAGCTGGCCGAGTCGCGCGATCCCAACGCGACCCGGATCGACTGGGGTGGTCTGCTCACCTTCTCGAGCGCGCTCTTCCTGCTCGTCTTGGGACTGGTGCGCGGCAACGATGCGGGCTGGGGAAGCCCGACGATCGTCTCGCTCCTGGTTGGCGCCGGTGTGCTGCTTGCCGCCTTCGCCGTGATCGAGCAGCGGGTGCGCGAGCCGATGCTGCCGCTCTCGCTCTTCCGCCGCCGCGCCTTCACCGGCGTGCAGCTGGCTGCGTTTGCGGTCTCCGGCTCGATGTTCGCGCTCTTCCTCTACCTGACGCTCTACCTGCAGAGCTTCCTCGGTTACTCGCCGATCGACGCCGGCCTGCGCTACCTGCCGATCACGATCGCCTCCTTCATCGTCGCGCCGCTGGCCGGCCTGGCGCTGGCCAAGGTGCAGGCCCGCTGGCTGATGAGCGCCGGTTTGGCCCTGACCGGCCTCGGCCTGCTGCTGATGGGTGGCCTCGGTGTCGACTCCGAGTGGACGGCGCTGCTGGCCGGCTTCGTGATCAGCGGCATCGGCGTCGGCCTGCTCAACCCGGTGATCGCCGACGTCGCGCTCAGCGTCGTGCCCAAAGAGCGCAGCGGCATGGCGGCCGGGATCAACGACACCTTCCGCCAGGTCGGGATCGCGGTCGGCATCGCCGCCTGGGGCGCGATCTTCCTCGGCGCCGGCGCCGCCAAGACCGAGGAGCTGGCCGGCAACGCGGTCAGCGAGGAGGAAGCGCGCGGGCTGGTCGAAGCGACTTCCTCGGGAGCGCTGCCGCAGGCGATCGCCAACGTGCCCCAGCAGGCGCAGGCCAAGGTTCAGGCAGCGGCCGAACAGGGCTTCCTCCACGGCCTCAACGAGATCCTCCTGCTCGGTGCCCTGCTCTCCTTTGCCGGCGCGGCCGCGGCGCTGTGGATGGTCCGCGAGGGCGACATCGAGCGCGAGGAGGTCGTCGAAGGGGCCCCGTTGGAGGCCGAGCCGGAGCCGGCGGGGGCTTAGCGGCCTCACTCCGGGAAGGGCGTTAGGCTTCCGCGATCATCCTGAGCAGTACCAAGAAATTAATCGGTGCGTTTCTCATCGTGCTGACGGCGATCGCGCTGCCCGCCAGCGCGGCGCGCGCGGCTTCGATTGAGATCACGAGCTTCAGCGAGCAGCCGGGCGTGTCGATGACCGCCGGGATCAACTACTCGTGGGACTCATGCAGCGGCAGCTGCTTCGGCGAATTCCTGCACGCCTACCTCACCGCTCCAGGAAGCACGTGCGTACAGGGGGGCGAACCCCTCGTCGCCTTCGAATCGCTGTCGAGCTCCGGTGGGACGGGCGCCCGCACGATCACGTTTCTGCCGCACGGACCCGAAGGTGATGTGCAGCTCTGCGCTCAGATCGAGCGATGGGATTTGGTGTCCGGGCAGTTCCTCGTCGCCGCGGACACGGCGATCACGCACACCCAGGGGGAAATCCCGGCCAATATCTACAACTGCGCCAACTTCACCTACCAGGATGATGCCCAGGCCTATCTGCAGAAGTGGCCCACTGACCCGTCAAGGCTTGACGGAGACAACGACGGGATCGCCTGCGAGGAACTGCCCCGACGGCCCCTGTTGACGAGCCCGGCGCCGGCGCCCCCTGTGCCGACCTTTCGCACCTACTTGGCCTGCTCGGTGAGCGCCCGGGCCGCGCCGGCAAGCAGTTGTGCGCGGCGTCAAAAGAAGGGTGCGTTCTTCCGCGCTTCCCAGGCGGTTCGCTACTCGCTCTGCGTGCGCTACCCCACCGGCAAAGAAATCTGCGCGCGCAACCAGCAGGCCGAAGCGGGTGTCACCTATGTCAACAAGATCACCAGTGGCGTGCTGGGATCGCACAGGGTGAGGTGGCGAGTGGGAGGGCGGATCGTGGCGACGCGCTACCTCTCGGTGCGCGGCCACAGAGGCTGAGCTCATCGGCTGCTGCGCTCGGTAGGGACTCAGAAATCGGGGTACTCGTTCCTGCAGTGGTCAGCGAGCACTCACACGAGTCCGACGGAAGCGCGCAAGCGCCCGGTGCTTGGGCGACGCTGAAGCGGACCGCCAGCGAGTTCCGCGAGGACAACCTCACCGACTGGGCGGCGGCGCTCACCTACTACGGGCTGCTCTCGCTGTTTCCGGCGCTGATCGCGATCGTCTCCTTGCTGGGACTGTTCGGCGACCCGCGGACGACGACCTCGAGCTTGACCGAGATCATCACCTCGATCGGCCCGGAATCGGCGGCGCAGACCTTCGAAGGGCCGATCGACTCGGTCGTCTCCAACCAGGGCGCCGCCGGCTTTGCCTTCGTTATCGGCCTTGCGGTGGCGCTGTGGTCGGCCTCCGGCTACATCGGCGCCTTCATCCGTGCCTCCAACGTGATCTACGAGACCGCGGAGGGGCGGCCATTCTGGAAGCTGCGCCCGCTGCAGCTGGCGGTGACGCTGGCGATGGTCGTGGCGATGGCATTGCTCGCGCTCGGCCTCGTGCTCACCGGACCGATCGTCGAAGCGGTGGCCGATCCGGTCGGCCTCAGCGGCACCGCGGTCGATGTCTGGAGCATCGCCAAGTGGCCGGTGATGGTGGCGGTCTTCGTGCTCATGGTCGACCTCCTCTACTACGCCGCGCCGAACGCGAAGCTGCGCGGCTTTCGCTGGGTGACGCCGGGCTGCCTGGTGGCGATGGTCGCCTGGGCGGTCGCCTCGGCTGCCTTCGCCACCTACGTCGCCAACTTCGGCTCCTACGACAAGACCTACGGCACGCTCGGCGGCCTGGTCGCGCTGCTGGTCTGGCTCTGGATCAGCAACCTGGCGATCCTCTTCGGCCACCAGCTGAATGCCGAGCGCGAGCGCAGTGCCGAGATCGAGGAGGGCACGCCGCGGGCCGAGCAGGAGATCCAGCTCGAGCCGCGCCAGGCGCCCGAGGAGCAAGGGAGCCAATCGGCTTAAGATCCAAGTATGTGCAGAAACATCAAAACTCTCTACAACTTCGATCCGCCCGCCAAAGAGGACGAGGTCAACGCCGCGGCGCTGCAGTACGTGCGCAAGATCAGCGGCTTTACGAAACCGTCGCAGGCGAACGCCGAGGCCTTCGAGCAGGCGGTCGAGGAAGTCGCCGAGGTATCGGCGCGATTGCTGGACCGCCTGGTCACCGCGGCAGCGCCGAAGGACCGCGAGGTCGAGGCGGCCAAGCGCCGCGCGCGCTCCGAACAGCGCTTCGCTGCCTAGTCGCTATTTGGTCGCGGTCAGCGTCGCCGTGGTGTAGGCGGTGCCTTCTTGGGCTGCTGCGGTGATCGTTTCGGTGAAGTTGCCCGAAGATTTGGAGGTGAAGGTGAAGCTGGTCGCCGATTCGGCGGCGCCGGTGGCGGGGATCGCCAGCGGGCTGCCGCTGATCGTGCCGCTGCCGGTGGTGACGGTGACTTTGGCCGAGTGGCCGGTGCCGACCGCGTTGACGGTGTTGCCGACGCTGTCGGTGACGGCGACCCTCGCTTTCACCGTGCCGCTGTTGCCAAGGCCGGTCAGCGTGCAGGTGAAGAGGCAGTTGGAGCCGAGGGCGCCGGCGCTGATGTTGATGTTGGTGATGCCCCAGCGCGCCGCGGTGCCGACGGAGACGGTTACCGCCAGCGGGGTGGCATTGGAGATCGTGCCGTCGCTGACGGTGATGTTGGCCGGGCCGGCCAGGTTGAGCTTCATCGTGCCGTTTTTGGTCGAGGTGGCAGTGGCTACACCGGCGGTGAAGGTGATTGAAGTGGCGGTGCCGAAGTTGACGGCGGTGCCGGAGGTATTGGCGATCGTCGGCAGGGCGCCGCTGGGGCTCGCTGCGGCGCCGGAGAAGGTGAGGTTCTTGGCGCCCGTGTAGGCGGTGACCGTGTTTTCGTAGGGGTCCTTGGCGGTGATCGTGAGGATGTTGGCGGCGGCGGCGACCGGCGTGGTCGTGGCGGCGGCGAGCAGGAACTTCGAGGCCGTCGTCGCCACCGTCAGCGTGACGTTCGCGGTGGTGAAGACGCCGTCGCTGACATTGATGCTGGTGGAGCCGCCTTTGTAGAGCTTCATCGCGCCGTTTTTGCCGGATGAGACAGTGGCGACGCCGGCGCTGAAGGTGATCGTCGTCGCGGTGCCGAAGGCGACGTCGGTCCCGGAAGAGTCCGAGACCGTGGGCTTGGTTTCGTTGGGGCTGGCTGCGGCCCCGGCGAAGGTGAGGCTTTTGGCGCCGGTGTAGGAAGTCGCGACGTTGCCGTAGGTGTCCTGGGCGGTGGTGGTGAGGTTGTCCGCCGCGCCCGCCGCGGGAGTGGGGGTGGCGGCCGTGAGCGTGAGTTTCGAGGCCGCCGCGGCAGTTACGTTCACACTCAAGCCAGATCCGTTGGAGATCGTGCCGTCGCTGACGACGATGCTCGCTTCCTCGGCGTCGTAGAGTTTCATTACACCGTTTTTGGAGGAGGAGACAGTGGCGACTCCGGCGCTGAAGGTGATCGCGGTTGCCGTGCCAAAGGCGACGCCCGTGGTGGAGCTGCTGTTGGTCACGGTCGGTTTGGTGCTGTTGGGACTCGCCGAGGCACCGGAGAAGGTGAGGTTCTTGGTGCCGGTGTAGGAGGTGGCCGTGTTTTCGTAGGCGTCGAGGGCGGTGATCGTGAGGTTGACGGAAGCTCCCGCCGTTGGAGTCGTCGTCGAGGCGGCAAGCAGGAGTCGCGTGGCGGTGGTGCCGACGGTGACGACCAGCGCGGTGGGGGTGAGGAGGGTGCCGTCGCTGGCTTTGAGGTTGGTCGTGCCGCCCTTGTAGAGCTCCATCGCGCCGTTTTTGCCGGCGGTGACTGACGACACACCGGCGCTGAAGTCGATCGCCGTGGGGCTGCCGAACGCCACCTCGGTCCCGGCAGAGTTCGAGACCGTGGGCGCGGTTCCATCGGGGCTGGCGAAGGCTTCGGAGAAGATGAGGTTGTGCGAGCCGGTGTACGTGGTCGCCGTGTTCCCGTAGGCGTCCTGGGCGGTGATGGTGAGGTTGTCGGCTGCGCCCGCCGCGGGCGTGGCGGTGGCTGCCGTGAGCACGAACTTGGCCGCGGCCGCCGGCGAAACCGTCGCTGCCAGCGGCGCCAGGCTCGTGATCGAGCTCTCGCTGACGGAGATGCTCGGCGACTCCGCTTTGTAGAGGGTCATCGCGCCGTTTTTGCCGGAAGTGACGGTGGCCACGCCGGCGCTGAAGGTGAGGGCGGTGGCAGTGCCGAAGGCGATCGCGCTGCCAGAGCTGTTGGTGACGGTCGGTTTGTTGACGCCGATGACGGCCGCTCCGGAGAAGGTGAGGTTGTGCGAGCCGGTGTAGGCGGTCGCGAGGTTGCCGTAGACATCGATGGCGGTGATCGTGAGGTTGTCGGCTTCGCCCGCCGTGGGCGTGGTGGTCGCCGCCGCGAGCGAGAATTTCGCCGCTGTGGCGGGCGCAACCGTCACCGCCAATGGCGTTTCGGTGGAGATCGTGCCGTCGCTCACCTCCAGGTTCGTTTTACCGCTCGAGTAGAGCTTCATCGCGCCATTTTTGGACGAGGAGACCGTTGCAACGCCGGCGCTGAAGGTCAGTGCGGTGGCGGCCCCAAAGGCGATCGGGGTGCCAGCGCTGTCGGCAACGGTCGGCGCGGTCCCATTGGGACTGGCTGAGGCGCCGCTGAAGGTGAGGCCGTGCGAGTCGATGTAGGAGGTGACGGTGCTCCCTTTTGCATCCTTCGCCGTGATCGTCAGGTTGTCGGCGGCGCCGGCGGTCGGCGTCAGCGAGGCGGCGCCGAGGACGAAGTGATCGGCCGGGCCGACCGTTACCGTCGCTGCTTTGGCCGAGCTGCTCGCTGTCCAGGAGCGCCACTTGGCGGTGACGACGTAGGTGTAGGTGCCGGGTTCGAGCCCGATGTCGGTGCAAGTCGTCACGATCAGGGTCGGGGAGCAGCCACCGTCGGCGCCACCGCCGTTGCGCGAGACGGAGTAGGTGACCGTGCCTGGGCCCGGGGCCGTGACGGCGTCCCAGCTCAAGACGACGGCCCCACCCGCCTGCGCCGTGGCGGCGAGCGTGGGTTTGGCGATCTGCGAGATGCCCGTTGGGGTGCTGGCGCCGGAACCGGTCGTGGTGAAGTAGGCGACGGCGGTGCCGGCCGCCGTCAGGGCCAGCAGGGCGAAGGTGACGATCCCGGCGACGCCGTTCGGGAGCAGCCGTCTCATCCTCGGGCCGTCCCGGAGAAGGCCAGCGGGAACTGGGTCCGCTGGCAAGCGTCCTGGTTCACGGGCAGGTCACGCAAGGCGATCGACGGGGCGGAGGCGCCCGGCGCCGGCAGGCTGACCGAACCGCTGGCGGGCACCTTGATCGGGGCCGCGCTCGAGGCGCTGGAGCCGGAGAGGATGAGGTTCTCCGCGCTGGCGCAGCCGGCCGGATCGGCCGTTGCCTTGACTTGCAGACTGGTGACGAGGATCGGCACCGGGTTGGGATTGGTGATCAGCAGCGGTAGCGGTTGCGCGGGAGCGCCCGGATAAAGAGCACCGAGGCCGGCGAGCTGGGGCTGGATCGAGAAGTTCATTGGTTCCAGCACCCGCCAGCGGAAGCGAGCGGCTTTGCTGCGCCGTCCCCGCGTGCCGAGGGCACGGACCGAGAAGCTGTGGCTGCCGACCGCGAGCTTGCTGTAGCTGGCCGGTGCCTGGCAGGCGGTCCAGACCCGGGCGTCGAGGCGGCACTGGAAGCGCGGCCTGCCACCGCGGACCGTGAAGCTGAACTTGGCGTTGTTCGAGGTGGCCAGTTTGTCGGGATGCATGGTGATTTTGGGCTTGGGCAGTGACCCGCTTGCCTGGCTCCGCTCTCGGGTGGGAGCGGAGCCAGGGATCGGGCTTCTGGGGGAAGCGGCGTAGGCGACGGCGCCGAGGCCGGCGATGGTGGCCAGCACGGCGAGCACGCCGTGAGTGGTGCGCATGGCCGTCCGACCCTTTGGGACTTAGTTGTTGGTCAGGTGCAGCGTCAACGTCGCACCCTGGCAGGCATCCTGGTTGGTGCCCGTTTCGTTCATCGTCAGCGTTCCGGTGGCGGCCACGCTCTGGCCGTTGCCCGGGTTGATCACCTGGTTGACCGGAACGGCCGCCATCGTGAAGTCCGGGTTGCCGCCGGAGATCGTGGTGCTGCAGGTCGAGTGACCGGAATCAACCGAGATGCTGGTGAGGCTGACGGTGCCGACCCGCTGAACGCCCGATGACGGGTTGTCGACGGTGAAGGAGACCGGTGAGGACGAGCCCGGGTAGAGGCTCGAGGAGATCGTCGCGTGCAGCGTCACTGCGGAACTAGAACCGACGGTTGCGGTGCCGGTGCCCGACCCGCTTGACGTGAAGTACGCAATCGCGGCGCCGGTCACCGCAAGAGCGCAGGCACAGCCGAGTGCGACAAGCGCCCTCTTCTTGGTGGTCCAGCGCATTTCTTCCCCCTAATTATTTGATTGACAAATCGGAGCCTTGACTCCGCAGGGGGGCATCGACGGATGACGTAGGCGCCTTAAGCCTGCAAGGGCAGACAGGTTTTTTTGGCCTTGTCCACTTCGTATAACGACTTTTTGAGCTGCAAAAGTCCCGTAAATCGGCTAGTTGTGGGCGAGCTCGCGGTCGATGATCGCGCTCAGGGCATCGCTGACGCCATCGGCCGGAGTACCTGAAATCTGGGCACTCGAAGCCGCGCCGCGCACGTTTTCGGCGGCCCTCAAAGCGTGCCAGTGCGAGTCAAACGACTCGCCGGCCGTGGCGACCGTGCGGCCATCGGCGCCGAGCAGGCGCCAGCGCCACTTCCCAACCAGGTCTTCATATGCGTCGAATTGCGGCATCGTTGCTCCTCTGATCGAATGGGAACGTATGTTCGCATAGCGATCGGCGGCAAAAAGAATCAGCCGAGTGAGCACTTTCGATAGCGTGGCGCACTTACCCGGCGTAAGTGCCTCGCCCGAGCAGGAGATCGCATGACCTCGTCCCCCCGGGACCGGACGCACCCCAATCTGACCCTGGCCGTGCTCGCCCTCGGCGGGCTTGCCTACGCGCTGCTCAGCTCCGCCGTGGTGCCGGCGCTGCCGACGATGCAGGAGGACCTCGGCGCCAGCGAGACCGGGATCACCTGGCTGCTCACCGGCTACCTGCTGGCCGCCTCGGTCGGCACCTCGATCCTCGGCCGCCTCGGCGATATGTACGGCAAGGAGCGGTTGCTGCTCTGGACCCTGGTCATCCTCGCCGCCGGCACCCTGCTGGCGGCGGTCTCCAACTCGCTGCCGCTGCTGATTGCCGCTCGCTTCATCCAGGGTGCCGGCGGCGGCATCTTCCCGCTCGCCTACGGCATCGTCCGTGACGAGTTCCCGGCCGAGAAGGTCGCCGGCGGGATCGGCATGCTCTCGGCGATCCTCGGCATCGGCGGCGGGCTCGGGATCGTCCTCTCCGGGGTGATCCTCGAGCGGCTCGACTACCACTGGCTCTTCTGGATCCCCCTGGTCGCGGTCGTGCTCGCCGCCATCGCCACCTGGCGCTTCGTGCCCGAGTCGCCGGTGCGCACGCCCGGCAAGGTCAACTGGCTTGCCGCGGCTCTGATGACGGTCGGCCTCTCGGCGGTGCTGCTGGCGATCAGCCAGACGAGCACCTGGGGCTGGGTCTCCGCCAAGACCCTCGGGCTCGCCGCCTTCGGCCTCGCCGTCTCACTGGTCTGGATCGCGGTCGAGGTGCGCAGTCGCGAACCGCTGATCGACATGACGATGATGCGGGTGCGCGGCGTCTGGACCACCAACGCGGCTGCCTTCCTGCTCGGCGCCGGCCTCTACGCCTCCTTCGTCGTCTTCCCCCAGTTCGCCCAGCTGCCGACCAGCACCGGTTTCGGCTTCGGCGCCTCGGTCGTCGTCTCCGGGCTGTACCTGCTGCCGGCGACGATCGGGATGACGGTCCTCGGCCTCAACGCGGGGGCGATCTCCGCCCGCTTTGGCTCGCGCAACGCGCTGCTTGCCGGAACGCTCTTCGCCACCGCCTCCTTCGCGATGCTGGCCTTCGCTCACGACCATCCCTATGACCTGCTGATCGCCGCCGCCTTCCTCGGCGTTGGCATCGGCCTCGCCTTCACCGCCCTCGGCAACCTGATCGTGCAGGCGGTCCCGGCCGAGCAGACCGGCGTCGCCAGCGGCATGAACAACGTGATGCGGACCCTCGGCGGCGCCCTCGGCGGTCAGCTCTCCGCCACCTTCATCGCCGGCCACATGGCTAACGACCTGCCGACGGTCACCGGCTTCACCGACACCTTCCTGATGGCAACCGGCTTCCTCGTCCTCTGCTTCGGCGCCGGCCTGCTGGTGCCGCGGACGCTCGGCTCGGCCGGCCGCGGCTCCGGATCGAGCGGCGCCCCCGGCAGGGTGCCGGGGGCCGCCCGGGCCTGAGCTAATCGACCCTGGTCGTCAGGATGTCTTGCGGGCGCTGAAGATCGTGCCGCCCTCACAGCCGGCGCGGCGCTCGTAGACCCGCACGGTGTAGCCGTTGGAGCTGTCGCCCTGGACGCTGGCGGTGATCCAGGTCGGCGGCGAGCTCGTGTTCTGTTGGGCGATTTCGAAGCTGCCCTGGATCACGGGGCCACCGTTGATGATCGTCAGCGCCGGGATCTCGTCGAAGTGGATGGTCTCCAGCGGCGCGCTTTCGGGGAAGGGGAAGCCGCAGACGACCCTGAAGCGGGCGTCGAACCCGGTGACGACCTTGCCGTTCGAGTAGAACGAGACACCGGCCCCGACCGTCTTGTCGAGGTCTTCGGTTGCTTTGTAGAGCTTCGTCGGCGGCGAGGCCGGTTGCGCTGGCGGCGGGGTCAGCGGCACGACCGGTTTTTTCACGACCGGGATGCCACCCGGCTGAACCGTCGGTGGGCCGGAGGGGATCGAAGGCTGGCCCGCGGGGGGGCTGCCGACCGGCGCCTGGCCGATGCCGGTGATCTGGGTGCCGTCGGTGAAGCCCGCGACCGGGTAGACGATCGGCGTGCAGGTGATTACCAGCGGGTCCTTGACCACCTGTGCCGCCGAGCTGCTCGCCTTTTTGCCCTTCTTCGGCTTCTTTTTCAGCAGCTTCTTGGCTTTGGCGGTGAGATTGAGCGGGATGATGTGCGTGCCCGAGCCGCTGGCGTAGATCGTCACCTTCTTGATCAGGCCTTTCCTCTTCTTCCTCGGCTTCTTCGAGGCGAGGGCGCTGCCCCCGGCCGAGCCGGCGACCGCTTTCTCCACCGCGGTCAACCTGCAGGAGCCGCTGGTGTCGACTTCGAGGCCGAGTTTGCCGCCGGGGAAGACCACCGGCTTCCTGGTGAACTTGAAGGATCCGTTTGGCTGCAGCGATTCGAGGATCGTCCGGTAGAGCGGGCTGTTGAGCAGCGCGTTGGGTGACCCTTTAGAGAGGGATGGCGGCCCGATCAGGGCTACGACGGAGGTGTCACTGTCGTCATAGCCGGCGTTGACCGGGTTGGCGTTGGTAAAGGATGGGTCTGCGGTCGAGCTGGAGAACGTGCCGGTACGGACGCCGTTGTAGTCGAGAACCTTCAGCACGTCGCCCTCAGCGGGCGAGAAGAAGCCCAGCTCGGGAACGATCCGCAGGGTCCCGTCCAGCGTTGGGCTGCCACCGACGTTGAGCAGGTCATGCTGGGGGCCAGCCACACCCTGCGCCTCGATTGCCAGCGTCGCCCCTGCGCCCTGCACGTAGCTCCCGGCGATATTCATGCTGCCGATCCCGACCGCCGGGTTGAGGGTGCCCGAGATGTTTTCGACGTTGGCGAGCAGCGGTCCCGAGCCGGTGATCTGGCCGCCGTGGTTCATCAGTTTTCCGGTGCTGAGCGGGGCGTTGACCAGGATGTTGCCGCCGGTGGCGTCAAGGGAACCGCCGCTGTGGCTCGTCTGCACCGCGATGTCGAGCAGGCCGCCAGTCGCTGTCGTGATGTTGCCGGTCAGCGAGGCACCCGAGCCGATGCTGCGAATCGTCCCCTGGTTGATCAGCGTGCCCGTCGCCTTCACGGGGCTGCCGGCGAGGATCGTCTGGCCCGGGCCAATGGTGCCGCTGACGTTCACCCCGTCGCTGTAGGGCTGGATCTCTGCGGTGGACGCCGCGCCGGTCATGGACAGGTTGCCGCGGATCACCACCGGGGCCACGGGGCCACCGGTGCTCGTATTGCCGGCGCCTTGGATGAAGTTCCCCCGATCGATCTGGAGGTACTTGCTGCCCCCGTGGTTGGTGATGTTGCCGCCCGCGCCGTTTATGAAGGTGTTTTCGAGCGTCGACGAATACATGCAAACCCCGCCCGTGCAGGTGGTCGAGATGCTGATCGTGCCTTTGTTGGTGAAGGTGTCGTTTGTCGCCGTGTCCGCCCACCAGTTGAGGAAGTCGTTGATCTGGAACGTGCCGGTGTTGGTCACGTTTCCCCTCAGCGAGCTGTTGGCTTTGTCGCCGGGGCCGTCGCTGATGAAGGTGCCGGCGTTTGCGAACGCGTCGGCCGCCGCGCTGGTCACCGTCAACATCGCCTGGGGCTGCCCGCAGGAGACGTGATCGGGGCAGTCGAGCTGGATCGTGCCGTTGTTCTGGATCGTCACTGCGGTGAGGGCGGGAACGGCGCTGTCCTGAAGCTTCAGCGTCTTGCCCGCACCGACCGTGAGGTTTTTGACTGTTGGACTACCAGAGACGATCACTGGGGCTGTGGCGGCGCTGATCACCGCGTCACAGGCCGCCGACGGGCCCCCGTTATCCCAGTTGGCGTCGTTGCTGAAGTTGTTGTCGGCAGCGGAGGCGAGCCAGCTGGTGGTTTCGCCGCCGGCGCATGGCGCCGCCGAGGCGGAGGCTGGCGCAAACGTCGCCAGCACCCCCGTAAGGACTGCCAGCATGACCACTCGAACGACGATCGACTTGCCTCTCAACGGACTCCCTCTCGATTGTTTCCCCAACAAATTGGGCTGTGGGGCCGGACGACGCTCTCACCACAGCCGGCGCGACGCTATCGGTCGAGAAAGGCGTCGTCAACGCTGGCAGAGCGACTGCCGGAAAGGGCTCCTACGTTTTTCCTACTCCTCGCGCGGCTAGGGTGCCGCCGTGCGCCTCCAACGCCTTGCCGCGAGTGTCACCGGCCCTCGCGGCCGCTGGATCACCGTCGCTGTCTGGGTCGCGCTCGGCCTCGCCGGGTTGTTCGCGCGGGCACACATCAATGACGTGACGGCGGCGGGGCAGAGCAGTTACCTGCCCGCACATGCCGAGTCGACCCAGGTGGTCAACCTCCTGCAGCGCGACTTCAAGGGCGGCAACGACGTGCCGGTGCTGGTCGTCTTCGAGCGCAACGGCGGGCTCAGTGCCGCCGACCTCGACACGATCGGCAAGCTCGGTGAAGGGCTCGAACGACTTGGCCTCTCAGGGTCGACGCCGGTCTTCGCTCCTTTCTCCGAGCAGACCAAGCAGCCGCTGGGCGGAGTGGCGCGGATAGCGCGCGGAGTGGGGCCGATCTCACGCGACGGCGAAGCGGCCCTGGTGGCGCTGGCGATCGACTCCGAAGATCGCGGCGCAATCGTCGGCGGCGTCAAGAAGATCCGCGCCTACCTCGCCGCCCATCGCCATCCGGGCCTGCACTCCTACGTAACCGGGCCGGGCGGGCTCGCCGCCGACCTCGAGCAGGTCGCCGAAGACGCCGGGCAGACGCTGCTGATCGCGACGCTCAGCCTCGTCCTGCTCTTGCTCCTGCTCGTCTACCGGGCGCCGCCGCTGGCCCTGCTGCCGCTGCTGGTGGTCGGCACCGCCTACCTGATCGCGATCGGGGTCACCTACCTGCTGATCGATGCCGGCGCGATCACCGTCAACACCGAGGGGACCTTCTTGCTGCTGGTCTTGATCTTCGGCGCCGGCACCGACTACTCGCTGCTCTTGATCCACCGCTATCGCGAGGAGCTGGCAGCCGGCGCCGAGCCCTTGGTGGCGCTGCGCGCGGCGCTCGCCGAGAGCCTGCGGCCGATCGCCGCCTCAGCGGCGACGGTGATCGCGGCGATGCTGGTGCTGCTGCTCGCCGAGCTCGAGTCGACCCACTGGCTGGGGCCGGTGCTGGCGATCGGGATCGCCGTGATGCTCGCCGCCGCGCTGACGCTGCTGCCGGCCCTGCTCGCGATTCTCGGCCCCCGCGCCTTCTGGCCCGGGGACGCTGCTGGCAAGCGCGCGGACTCCCAGCGCTGGGCGCGGATCGCCGGCTTCGTGCGGCGCCGCCCCCGGGCGATCGTCGCCACCGTCTTCGCGGCGCTGGCGGTCCTCGCCCTCGGCAACTTCGTCCAGCACGGCACGATCGGCTTTGGCGAAGGCGAAACCCGCTCGACCGAATCGGGACGCGGCAGCGAAGTCCTCGACGAACACTTTCCGCCCGGGCTCGGCTCACCGCTGACGGCGGTGCTGGGGATCGGCGAAGTCGAGGCGGCGCTGCACGGGCTGGAGGACCTTGGCTCGGTCAAGCTCGCCGTGCCGGTGCCGCCGTCCTCGCTCTCCGACGAGGCGGCGCTGGCGATCGTGCTGCGCGGCAACCCTTACTCGAGCGAGGCGGCGGACCTGGTCGAGGGCGTCCGCGAGCGGCTGGCGCAGGTCGCCCCGGGCGCCCTCGTCGGCGGCATCCCGGCCGAGAACTACGACGTCGAGCAGACCAACGAGCGCGACACGCGGTTGATCGTGCCGATCGTCCTGCTCGTGGTCGGCCTGATCCTGGTCGCGGTCCTGCGCGCCCTGGTCGCGCCCGGCTACCTGATCTTCACCGTCGTCGCCTCGTTCGCGGCGACGCTGGGGCTCGTCACCTTCGCCTTCACCGAGCTGCTCGGCTCCGACGGGATCAGCTTCAACCTCGTCCTGCTGGCCTTCATCTTCCTCGTCGCCCTCGGCGTTGACTACAACATCTTCCTGATGACCCGCGCCCGCGAGGAGGCGGTCGCGCACGGCACCTGCGAGGGGATGTTGATTGCCCTGCAGAGCACCGGGACCGTGGTCACCGGCGCCGGCCTGATCCTCGCCGGCACCTTCGCCACGCTGATCCTGCTGCCGCTCGAGCAGCTGGTCCAGATTGGCGCCACGGTCGCGATCGGCGTCCTGCTCGACACCTTCGTCGTCCGTTCGCTGCTGATCCCGGCGATCACATACCTATGTGGGGAGCGCGCCTGGTGGCCGGGCGTGGTTCGCAAGTCGCGGATTTAAGATGTAGACTGCTGATCTACATGGCCGTCAATGACACCACCACGATTCGGGTACCCGCCGGCACTCGGGATCGGTTGAAGATCCTGGCGGCGCGGCGTGGAGAGTCCGCCGGTGAGGTCGTGGCGAAGCTCGTCAGCGCCGCCGATGAGGAGTCGATGCTGGCCGACATGGCAAGCGACTTCGAGAAGCTGGCTCGCACTCCCGCGGCTCTCGCCGCCTACCACGCCGAGAGCCGCGAGATCGAGTCCGCCTTTGACGCTTCGACACCTGCGTGGTAGGCGCCCCACCCCAGCAGGGTGATGTGTATTGGGCCGACCCCGATCCCACGCGTGGGAGGGAGCAAGCCAAGCCACGACCTTTCGCAATAGTTTCGGTTGATCAGCTGAATCAGGCGGGCCTTGGCTTGTCGCTGGCCGTTCCGCTGACCCGAACCGATTTCGGCAGCGCCCTCCACTTGCCAATTGCTTCGCCGGAGGGTGGGCTGAAGGAGAACGGATTCGCGATGCCCGAGCAGATGCGGGCGATCTCGCACGAGCGACTCAGTCGCCGACTCGGGAACCTGCGCCCGGCGACACTGGACGAGCTGCTGAAACGCTGCCGGGTGCTTCTGCGTTAGCTGGCGGATCAGGTCTGCATTCGATTGCTGCGGGTATAGGAGCCCCATGGCTAATTCATCACTGAAAAGCACCGTTGCCCGCAAGGCCGCCAAGGTCACCGCCAAGCACACGGCCCACGGCGCCGCCTCGAAGCTGAAGCGCAACCCGATTCGAGCCACCACTCTGCTTGCCGTCGGTGGCATTTTCGGTGCCGTGGCGGGGTGGCTGGCCGCTCGCAGCACCACAGCGGCGCCCTCGCCGGGCTAAGTCCTGTACAGATTCCGGGATGGGCGCCTTCCGCTACGAGGGACACCGGATCTCCTACGACTCCTACGGGGAGGGCGAGCGGGTACTGGTGCTCGTCCACGGGCTGCTGATGAACCGGCGCATGTTTGAGCGCCTCGGCCCGGAGCTGGCAGCTGCTGGCAACCGCGTGGTCTGCGTCGACCTGCTCGGCCACGGTCGCTCGGACCGGCCCGAGGACCTGCGGCTCTACTCGATGCCGCTCTTCGCTCGCCAGGTGGTGGGCCTGCTCGACCACCTCGAGCTCGACTCGGCGGTGGTGGGTGGGACCTCGCTCGGCGCCAACGTCGGCCTCGAGCTGGCGGTGCGCTACCCGGAGCGCGCTCGCGGCCTCTTCGTCGAGATGCCGGTACTCGACAACGCCCTGCCCGCCGTCGCCGGGGCCTTCACGCCGGTGCTGCTCGGCCTCCGCTACGGCAAGCCCGCCTTCGAGCTGACCTCGCGCGTTACCTCCCTGCTGCCGCGGACCAACTTCCTGCTCGATATCGGGCTCGATTGGGTGCGCCAGCGTCCCGGGCCCTCCGGCGCGGTGCTCGAGGGCCTGCTGCTCGGCGAGACAGCGCCCCACCGCGAAAAACGACTCGGGATCGAGCAGCCGACCCTGATCGTCGGCCACCCCCGCGACCCGCTGCACCCCTTCAGCGACGCCGGCATGCTGGCCGAAGAGCTCGCCAACGCCCGCCTGGTCGAGGCCAACTCGATCTTCGAGTGGCGGCTGAAGCCGCAGCGCCTCACCGCCGAGCTGGCCGCCTTCCTCGCCGAGCTCTCAGATCTTCAGCGAGGTCCAGAGCGGTCGGTGGTCGGATAGGTAGTACTTGACGTAGGCGCGGAAGCGGCTCTGCTCCGCTTTGGTTTCTCCCCAGAGCTCGCGGAAGAGGGCGCCGTCGAAATCGAAGACGCCGCTGCGCTCGATCGCTTCCTCGATCGGGCCGGGAAAGACGGCCATCTGGTCGTACTGGGCGTCGTCATTGAGGTTTGAGCCGCCGACCTTGGTCGAGTGCGGTGGCAGGTGCAGGCCTTTGCTGGTCAGTGCCCGGAAGATCGGGTCGCTCTCGTCGCGCACCGGCAGGTTGAAGTCACCGAGGGCGATCACGTTCGGCGTGTAGGCATTCTTGCTGCGCCGGCGCAGGTCGGCCCAGCGCCCGATCGCGTAAGCCTCGAGGCAGCGCCGGTCGATCGATTTTTTGTCCTCCTTGCCGAAGTAGAGGTGGACGTCGGCGACGACGAACTCGAGCTTGCCGACCCGCAGTGAGACCAAGTACGGATTGCGGTCAAAGCCTTCGAATTTCTGTTTGACGTCCGGCAATTTGACGCTGGCGAGGTCCTTCGGCGGCACGGTGATGCGGCCGATCTCGTCCAGCAGCGTCGCCTTCTCGCTGTCGAAGAGGACGGCGTAGCGCTCCCGGTTGCCGCCGGGGTCGGAGAAGATCGCGCGGTAGCGCTTGGGCAGCTGGGCCATGATCCCGTTGAGGCCGCTGAGGTCATCGTTGGTCTCCTGGATCGCGATCACGTCGAACCAGCCGATGATCTCGGCGATCAGCCTGTAGTCCTTCTCGCGTCGTTGCTGAACGCCGAGGTTGGCGATGTTCCAGGTCGCCAAGCGCAGGCGGTTGCGAGTGGCCGGCGGGATCGCCCGGTCCTCCTTGCCTTCCTGCTTGGGGTAGTCGCGCAGCGCTTTCAGCTGCGCGTCGAGGTCGTAGTCGTAGCTGGTGCGGGGCTTCGGAAAGGCCGGCATCGGGGCGAATCTATGCATAAAACCCTGCTGATCGATCAAAAAATATCTGAGCGCCTGAAAAGAAGTCCCAATGTCCGTCCTTTGGTACGCATGGGGTGCTAGGATGCCCGAGAAATCTGGAGCGATCAGAGAGATTGAGAGGGGGACCCCGGGAGAGGGACCTCAGGGAGCTTCAAAGGGAGGAGCCCCACCCATAGCGCACCAGTGCCTTAATCGGTCAAAGGGCCGGCCTTAAAAGCCGGAGATCCGGGTTCGAGCCCCGGCTGGTGCATCGGAACCAAACGAAACCGGTGACCGGCTATGGCGAACAACCTCTTTGACCAACTAGACGAGATCTCAACGGGCGGCGAGCAGCAGCGCCCGCTCTGGGCGGCGCGCGCCCCCTACCAGCCGCAGGACGACCACGACCTGATGCTGGTGCCGCGGGTCAAGGGCTGGCAGGAGGACGCCGACGCGATCGCGGCGCTGGAGCGGATCGAGGCCGAGCCCTGGGTCGAGCGCATCGACCGCGACGGCAAGCAGGTCCACGCCGTCCTCTCCAGCGACTGGGTCGAGACGACGGGAGCGGCGCTCACCTCGGGCGAAGCCAACGGCTCGGCCCACGCCGACCTGGCCGCGGGCCGGCGCTTCGCGCTCAACTTCTGGGACGCCAACTCGACCAAGGCCCTGCACATCGGCCACCTGCGCAACCTGGCGCTCGGCAACGCGCTCGGCTCGGCGCTGACCGAGGCCGGCGGCAAGGTCGAGCGGCGCAGCATCATCTGCGACGTCGGCCGCAGCATGGGCGAGGCGATGGCCGGCGTGGTGGCGAGCGGTCGCCACGCGCAGTCCTCGCCGGGCGGCGGCGAGAAGAGCGACCACTTCGTCGGTGCCTGCTACGCCGAGTACGTCAAGACCGGGCCCTCGCTGACCGGGCGCGACGACAACCCGGCCAGCTCGCTGACCCGCGAGGTCGACGTCCACCACGACAGCGCCGACGACCTGCTGCAGCGCGTCCTCGACGGCGACCAGGAAGCGATCGAGCTCTGGTCGAAGACGCGCGCCTGGGTGATCTCGGGTCAGCGCAAGACGCTGGCCCGCCTCGGCATCTCCTTCGACCGCGTCTTCTTCGAGTCCGACTTCCTGCCCGAGGTCGCCGAGCTCTCCAACCTCGGGCTCGAGCACGGGATGCTGCAGCGCCGCCCCGACGGCGCCGTGATCTACCTCACCGATCGCGAGGAGCTGGAGGAAATGCCGCTGCTGCGCGCCGACGGCCTGCCCACTCAGCACATGCGGGCGCTCGCCTACTGGATGACGGCGCCGGACCTCGAGGGCACGACCTCGATCCAGGTCTGCGGGCTCGAGTGGGTCGCCCACGTCACCTGCCGGCGCCAGCTGATGGACGAGATGATGGCCAAGGGGGCTGGTGCAGACATCAACCACCCCGCCCACGACGTCTTCCACGGGATGGTCTCCAAACAGAGCGAGTCGGTCTCCTCGAGCAAGAAGAACGCGCTGCTGATCGACGAGCTGGCCGAGTGGATCGACACGGCGATGGGCGCCGAGGAGGAGCGCGCCGGGGTGCGCGAGCGGCATCCAGCCGCCGAAGCGATCGTGCCGCAGGTGGCGCTCGGCTACTTCCTCATGCACGCCAACACCAAACCGCTCGACTTCGAACCGGAGAAGTTGCTGCGCGAGGAGCAGAGCCTCGGCTGGGACCTGGCCCGGGCCCGCGCCCACAACGGCAACGGGCCCAATGGCCGCGCCGTCGAGCCGGCCCAGGACCCTGACTACCGCTTCGCGGTCGTGCAGTCGGAGATGTATCGCCGTCACCTGCAGCAGGCGGTCGAGCGGCTCGACGTCAGCCCGCTGGCCAAATACGTCGCCCACCTCTCGCGCTGGTACGTCGAGGAGGACCGCGACCCGCACGTGCAGGAGGCGATCCAGGCGGCGCTGGCCCAGGGCGCCCGCGGACTCGGACTGGAGGCGGCGCGATGAGGCTCCGCTGTGCGTTTGCACCGACATGCGCGGCAAAGGAACATCGGAAAGGTCCGATGATGCTCCGCTGTGCGTTTGCCCCGATATCCGCGGCAAAGGAACACCGGAAGGGTTGGCGATGAGGACGCTGCTGGTCGACAACCACGACTCCTACACCTACAACGTCTTCCACCTGCTGGCTGGCGTCTCGGGCGAGGAGCCGATCGTGGTCGACAACGACGCCGTCTCCTGGCGGGCCCTGGAGCGCTGGGACTTCGACGCGATCGTGCTCTCGCCGGGCCCCGGCACGCCCGGGCGCTGGCACGACTTTTGCGTCTGCGACGACATCCTCCGCTTCAGCGAGATCCCGGTGCTCGGCATCTGTCTCGGCCATCAGGGCCTGGGCAAAATGCTCGACGGCGACGTGCGCAGCGCTCCCGAGGCGATGCACGGGCGCCTCAGCAAGATCTTCCACGAAGGCGACGGCCTCTTCGACGGCATCCCGCAGGGCTTCCCGGTCGTCCGCTACCACTCGCTGGCGATCACCGGCATGGGCCCCGACGGCAACGTCTGCGCCTGGGCCGACGACGGCGTCGTGATGGGGATCGAACATCGCAAACGGCCGCTGTGGGGCGTCCAGTTCCACCCCGAGTCGATCGCCACCGACCACGGCGCCCGGCTGGTCGAGAACTTCTTCGACCTCGCCCGCAAACGCAAAGAGACGCCGGTGCGGGCGACGAAGCGCCCCGAGGGCGCCCGCCCGCGCAATACCCCCGTGGCCAAGGCGGGTCCCACCGACACCCGCCTCCTGCTGCGCTCGATTCCCAGCGAGGCCCCGACCGAGGCGCTCTTCGAACGGCTCTTCGCCGCCGAGGAGCACGCCTTCTGGCTCGACAGCACCGATGCGCCGACGCGGCTGGCGCAGAGCTCCTACCTCGGCACCAGCGCCGGCCGCGATCGCTGCGTCTTCGAGTACGACGTCGAGGAGGGGATCGTGCGAGCCCACCGCGGCGACGCCACCGCGATCGAGCACGGCTCGATCTTCGACGTCCTCGACCGCGAAGTCGCCGCGCGCGCGATCGAGCGGCCGGGTGAGGCGGCGCCAAACCTGCTCGGTGGCTTCGTCGGCTACCTCGGCTACGAGTGCAAGGCCGATACCGGCGCCACCAACGTGCACAGCTCCGACGTGCCCGACGCGGTGATGATGCTGGCCAACCGGGTCGTCGCTGTCGACCACGTCCACAACCGCACCCACGTGCTGGCGGTCTGTGCCGATGACGAGGTGGAGGACGTGACGGCCTGGCTGGACGACGCCGAGTCCGTGGTCCGTGACCTGCTCGCCGACCCGCCGCCGCAAACCAGCCCCGCCGACCCGCCCTTCGGCGAGCCCAGCGAGGCGCACGTGCGCTTCGATTGCGGCCGTGGCCGCGAGCAGTACCTCGCCGACATCGCCCGCTCGCAGGCGGAAATGGCCGCCGGCGAGTCCTACGAGGTCTGCCTCACCGATCAGATCTCAACCAGCGCCAGCCCCGACCCCTTCGATCTCTACCGCAACCTGCGCCGCAGCAACCCGGCGCCATTTGCCGCCTTCCTCAAGCTCGGCGACGTCGCCGTGGTCAGCTCCTCGCCGGAGCGCTTCCTCTCGGTCGACCGCGAGCGCCGGGTCGAGGCGCGGCCGATCAAGGGGACCACTTCGCGCTCCGCCGACCCGGCCGAGGACGCGGCGCTGAAGGCGGAGCTGACCAACGACGAAAAGACCTACGCCGAGCACCTGATGATCGTCGACCTGCTGCGCAACGACCTCGGCATCGTCTGCGAGGTCGGCAGCGTCGCCGTCCCCGAGCTGATGGTGGTCGAGGACTACGCCACCGTGCACCAGCTGATCTCGACCGTCGAGGGCAGGCTGCCGGCCGACCGCAGCGCCGTCGAGTGCGCCCGCGCCTGCTTCCCGGGCGGCTCGATGACCGGCGCGCCGAAGCTGCGCACGATGGAGATCATCGACGACATCGAGGCCGAGGCGCGCGGGGTCTACTCGGGCGCGATCGGCTACTTCGGGCTCGATGGGGTGATGGACCTGAGCATCGTCATCCGCACCGTGGTGATGCGCGAGGGGCGGACGACGATCGGCGCCGGCGGCGCGATCGTGATGCAGTCCGACCCGGTCGACGAGTTCGACGAGATCCTGCTCAAGGCGAAAGCGCCGATGGCGGCGATCGCCCGCACGCTCACCGGCAGCGACTCCTCCGACTCCTGGAGCGTCGAGCTGGAGCCGGCGCGGGCGCGGGCGACCGAGGCAGCCTGATGGAGGCCGCGGCCGAACCGAAGTGCCGGGTGCGCGAGGCGACCGAGGCCGACGCGCCAGCGGTGGCGGCCGCGCTCGGGCAGCTGCTGGTCGAGCTGAGCGGCGGCGGGCCGCCCGCGAACGAGCTCGAGCAAGCGACCATGGACCTGGTCAGGGATAGGGGGATGGGTGCCCTGCTGGTGGCGGAGGCAGGGGGCGAGGATGGGCTAGTGGGTGTCCTCGCCGCCAGCTGGCAGCACGCGATCCACGTTCCCGGCCGCTACGGCACGATCCAGGACCTCTGGGTGCACCCCAATTGGCGCAGCCGCGCGGTCGGCCACGAGCTGGTCGAGGCGTTCTGCGCACTTGCCCGGGAGCAGGGGGCGAAGCGAATCGAAGTCGGCCTGCCGCGAGAGGACTTCGAGCGCATCGAGGCCACCACCGCCTTCTACAGCGCCAACGGCTTCGAGCATCTGGGACCACGGATGCGGAGGAAGCTCTGATGACCCGCGCTTCGGACATTGACCCACCTCAGAGTGGGTCAATGTCGGATGGGTTGTGCGATGGCTGAGATGCTCTTGGTCGAGCAGCGCGTGGGCAGTGGCGAGGACGACGGCGCCCACTGGATCCTCGAAGGCGGACAGATCCTCCCGGGCGTCGATGACAACCGGCGCATGGAGGAGCTGCGGCGCGGTCTCTTGCGTCACTCGGGTGTCCACGCTGTCACCGCCGATGCCGACAGCGAAGACGTCGAGCAGACGCTGAGCGTCCTGCACGAGCCCACCTACCTGGAAGCGCTCGCCGAGGTCGCGGCCGAGCCGGTTGTGATCCCGGAGCTGACCCCACCTGGCCTGCCGCCCGACATCCCGGTCTGCTCTGGCTTGGTCGAGGCGGCGCGGGAGGGTGTTCGCACGGCGATGACCGCGGCTGAGCGCCTGGTCGGCGGCGAGCGCTTCACCTATGCGCTTTGCCGGCCCCCCGGCCACCACGCCGGCCCGGCCTGGTTCGCCGGCTACTGCTATCTCAACACCGCGGCGGCTGCGGTGCAGGTGCTGCGCCAGGCCGGCATGAGCCCGGTCGGCATCCTCGATATCGACCTGCATTACCCCAACGGCACTGCGGCGATCGTGGCGACGATGGGGGACACGAGCCTGCACTCGCTGCACGCCGCACCGGTGACCAACGTCGCCAACGGCGCGGTCGAACCGGCCACCGACCGCGAGGTGGCGGTTGAGTTTCCGGTCGTTCCCGATGCCGAGCGCTACTTGCACGTCGTCACCGAATCCCTGCTCGAGCTCGCTCCGGATTCTGCCGCTCTCGTCGTCTCGCTCGGCTACGACATCGTCGCCGGTGACCCGCACGGCTCCTGGACCTTCGAGCCCGAGATCTTCACTGAGATCGGTGCTCTGCTGGCCACCTGCGGCAAGCCCGTCTGCGTGATTCAGGAGGGCGGCTACGCCCTCGACTCCCTGGCCGAATGCAGCGAGGCCTTCGCCACCGGCCTACTCGGAGCCGTACCCGTATGAGCCTCCGCTGTTCCTTTCCCACGATATGTGCCGAGAAGGCACAGCGGAACAGACCCACCAGCCTCCGCTGTTCCTTTCCCCGGATATGCGCCGCAAAGGCACACCGGAACGGAGATGGGGAATGAGCGAGAACGGGCTCACGGGGTTTCGCGACCGGCTCGACCCGATCGATGAGGAGATCGCCCGCTTGCTGGGCGAGCGCTTCGAGATCTGCCGTGAAGTCGCCGCGTACAAGAGCGAGCGCGGGATCCCGATGATGCAGCCCGACCGAGTCGCCGAGGTGCGCGCCCGCTACCTGGCCCGCGGGGCTGCGGTCAACCTGCCGGAAGATTTCACCGCGGCGCTTTTCGAGCTGCTGATCGGCGCCACCTGCAAGCTCGAGGACGAGTTGATGGAGGGAGCGGCCGCGAGCGAGGGGCAGGAACAGTGAGCGCAGAGCTGCCGCCCGGGCCCTCGGTCTCAGTCGAGGAGCAATCGGCGCGCTGGTCGAGCGAGCCGCTGCCTTTCCTGGAGGAGTGCAGGGAGCGCTACGGCGACACCTTCACCCTGCGCCTGCGCCACCTCGGCACCTGGGTCGTCCTTTCTGACCCCGAGGACGTCAAACGGGTCTTCTCCACCGACAGCAACGACCTCGGCGTCGGCGTGCCGAACCTGGCCCTGCGGCCGGTGCTCGGCGCCCACTCGGTGATGCTGAGCGAGGAGCCCGAGCACATGGCGCGCCGCAAGCTGATGTTGCCGCGCTTCCACGGCGAGCGGATGCGCGAGGACGCCGAGATGATGACCGCGCTGGCGCGGCGCGAAGTGCGGGCCTGGCCGGCCGGCGAGCCGTTCGCGCTCTGGCCGCGGATGCAGGCGCTGACCCAGGAGGTCGTGATGCGAGCGGTCTTCGGCGATGACGGCGGGCAGTTGGATCGGCTGCGCGCCCTGCTCACCAACCTCACCGACGCGGTCAACGACGAAGATCGCTTGCGCGAACTCGCCGAGCATGGCCCGGACTGGCTCGAAAAGAGCGCCGGCTGGCGCGAAGCGATGGCGCCGGTGGAAGAGGAGGTCCTGGCCGAGGTTCGACGCCGCCGCGAGGAAGGGGAGAACGGCCGCCGCGACGCGGTCTCGATCCTGATCGAGGCGCGCAACGAGGATGGCTCGCCGCTGAGCGAGAAAGACCTGCGCGACGAACTGCTGACCCTGCTCACCGACGGCCCGACCTCGAGCTCGCTGGCGTGGGTCTTCGAGCGCCTGCTGCGCCACCCCGAGAAGCTGGCGCGACTGCAGGAGGAACTGCTGGCGGGGGAGGGGGATGCCTACCTCGACGCGGTGATCAAGGAGACCCTGCGCCTGCGGCCGCCGGTCTCGGTCGTCGTCCGCCGCCTGCTCAAGCCGGCAACGCTCGGCGGCTACAACCTGCCCGCCGAGACGCTGATCGCGCCCTGCGTCTACCTGATCCACCACCGCGCCGACGTCTATGAGAACCCCGGCGAGTTCATCCCCGAGCGCTTCCTCACCCAGCGCGCGGCAGTACCGACCTGGATCCCCTTCGGCGGCGGCGCCCGCCGCTGCCTCGCCGCCAGCTACGCCGAACAGGAGATGAAGCGCGTGCTGCGCACCGTGCTCGAGGAGGTCGAGCTGGAGCCGGTCGAGTCGCGCTCCGAGCGCGTCACCCGCGGCGCGATCGCCTTCAGCCCCGCCCAGCACGGCCTCGTCCTCGCCCGGCCCCGGAGCACTGTCCTCGCATGAGAGGTGCAACGCGGTGCCCCCCTGGGAGGGCTACAAAACGTTGCACCTGGAGGTGCCGTGGCTAGCTATGACCTCATAGTCGTCGGCGCCGGCGCCAAGGCCGCCGGGATCTCGACCAAGGTCCACATCCTCAACAGCCTCGGCCTCACCCAGCTCTCGATCCTGGTGATCGAGGGAACCGAGGTCGCTGCCTCCTGGAAGGGACGCAACGGAATGACCTCGGGCGAGGAGCCACTCGCGGTGACCCCGATCAAGGACGTCGGCTTCCCCTACCGCAGCCACGTCGAGTTTGGGGAGGCGGGGGAGGCGATCGACGCCGCCCTCGCCCAGTTCACCTGGCAGCAGTACATGATCAGCACGCGCCGCTACGCCCGCTGGGTCGACGCCGGCTCGCCGCAGGTGCGCCACCGCGACTACGGCGAGTACCTCACCTGGGTGCTCTCGCGGGCGACGGAGGGAGTCGAGCACCTTTCCGCTCGCGTCACCGAGGTATCGCTCGACGAGACGGGCGAGCGCTGGTTGGTCGATGCTGAGGCGGACGGCGGCCAGTCGCGCCACGCCGGCGGCGCCCTGGTGCTGACCGGTCCCGGCATCCACCGCGCCTTTCCACATGAGCCGGCCGTGGCCGACCGCGTCTTCCACTGCGACAGCAGGCGCGATGAGTTCGCCCGTATCCCCGAGGAGAGTCGCTGCGACGTCGCCATCGTCGGCGGCGGCGAGAGCGCCCTCAGCGCGACGATGTTCCTGCGCGGGATGCGGCCCGACTGCCGCTTCACGATCTACACGCCGATGCTGCCGATGAGCCGCGGCGAGAGCTTCCTCGAGAACCGGGTCTTCTCCAACCCCGATACGGTCGAATGGGAGTCGCTCGACCAGCAGACCAGGCGCGACTTCGTCAAGCACTCCGACCGCGGCGTCTTCGACCCACCCAGCCTGGCGGCAATCGCCTACGACGAGCGCTGCCGCTTCGTCACCGGCCGCGTCACCGATGTCGGCGCCGCCGCTAACGGTGAGGGCGTGCGGCTCGAGTACGAGTCACCGGAAGGGGAGACGAGCAAAGAGCACGACTTTGTAGCCAACTGCACCGGCTTCGACCTGCTGGCGCAGCTGCGCACGCTCTTCCCGGCCACGGTGCGCGAGGAGATCGAGCGCCGCAGCGGCCCGATCTGGGACCAGCCAGCAGGCAGCGAGGTGCCGATCGGGCGCAGCTTGGAGTTGGTGGACATGCAGCCACGACTGCATATCCCGGGCCTCGCCGGCCTCAGCCAGGGCCCGGGCTTCGCCAATCTCGGCGCCCTCGGCCTGCTTTCCAACCGGGTGCTGCGGCCCCTAGTGATCGCAAATAGCGAACTACTTGACACTTATAAACCGGTCGCATAGGGTCGCGGCCGACGACGAGGGAGGCAGGGGTACATGGAGCAGCTGAGCAGGAGCGCTGGGATACCGCGCGCGGTAGTGGGATCGCTGGCGGTTGCGCTTGTCGCCTTGGCACTCGCCGGGTGTGGCTCCTCGTCCTCCGGTGACGGCGGTGAGAAGGCGAGCTTCACCGGCTCCGGTTTCCCTGGCGTCGACGCGGCCAACACCCGCAACGCCGAGAGCACGATCGACAGCTCCAACGTCGGCGACCTCGCCGTGGCTTGGAAAACGCCGATTTCCGGCACCAGCAACTTCGGTAGCTACGCCTCGACCCCAGTGATCGACGAGGGCGTGATCTACTCGCAGGACCTCGCCTCCAACGTGCAGGCGCTCGACCTCGATTCGGGCAAAGTGCACTGGACGGCAACATTTGAACAGCCCAGCGAGGGGCCGAACGGGATCGTCGTCGCCGAGGGCAAGGTCTTCGGTGCCACCCCCACCGAAGCTTTCGCGCTCGACCAGAAAACAGGTGAACAGCTCTGGTCGGTGCCGCTTACTCGCAATAAACACGAGGGCATCGACATGGCGCCCGGCTATGACCACGGCATGGTCTACGTCTCGACCGTGCCACTCAACGTCAACGAGGTCTACGAAGGCGGCGGCGCTGGCATCCTCTGGGCGCTCGACGCCAAGACCGGCAAGAAAAAGTGGCACTTCGACACCGTGCCGACGAGCCTCTGGGGCAATCCCAAGGTGAACTCCGGCGGCGGCGTCTGGTACCCGCCGGCGTTCGATGGCAAGGGCTCGATGTACTTCGGCGTCGGTAACCCGGCCCCGTTCCCCGGCACGAGCCAGTACCCCTACGGCTCCAGTCGCCCAGGCCCGAACCTCTACACCAACTCGTTGGTCAAGCTCAACGCCAAGACCGGCAAGCTCGACTGGTTCCACCAGGTCACCCCGCACGACATCTACGACTGGGACTTCCAGGGCCCGCCGATCCTGATCAAGGTGGACGGCAAGGAAATCGTCGCCGCCGCCGGCAAGTCGGGGATCGTCCTCGCCGCCGACCCAAAGAGCGGCAAAGTGCTCTGGCAGACCACCGTTGGCAAACACAACGGGCACGACGACGACGGGCTGCTGGCGATGCGCGGGGAAGAGTCGAAGATCGACGCTCCCTCCACCGTCTACCCGGGCTCGCTGGGCGGCGTCATCGCGCCGATGTCAACCAATGGCTCCCTGCTCTTCGTGCCGGTGGTCAACGGCTCGGTGACGATCGTCTCGGGCGCCGAAAAGCAGGAATCGGGGGAACTCAGCGGTGAAGTCGTTGCCCTCGACGCGGCGACCGGCAAGGTCAAGTGGAAAGAAGAACTCGGCAGCGCGGCTTTCGGTGCAACGACGGCGGCAAACGATTTGGTCTTCGCCACGTCCTTCGAAGGTTCGCTCTCGGCCTTCGACGCCAAAACCGGCCAGGTCGTCTGGCGCGAAAGACTGCCGGCCGGGACCAATTCCGGGGTGATGCTCGAGGGTGACACGCTGATCGCCCCCGCTGGCGTTGCCTCCGTGGCCGGCCAGACGCCGCAGATCGTCGCCTTCCGCGCCGGCGGCTAGGCGACCGATCAGGCCTCCGCCGCGACCTCGCGCAGGCGGTGGGTGTCGACGTCGTAGACGAAGCCGCGCACCGAGCCTCGCTCGGGGAGGAAGACGGAGCGGCGCACGCGCAGGATCGACTGGCGCACGTCGGCGTCGACGTCGGCGAACGACTCGATCGCGAAGGCGGGGGCGACCCCGGTCTGCTCCTGCAGCTCGGCGCGAAAACTGTCGTCGCTGATCTTCTCCATGCCGCAGTCGGTGTGGTGGATCAGCATCACCTCGCGCGTCCCCAGTAGCCGCTGCGAGATCGCCAGCGAGCGAATCACGTCGTCGGTGATCACGCCGCCGGCGTTGCGCAGCACGTGCGCCTCGCCGTCGCCCAGCCCGAGCGCGGCAAAGACGTCGAGGCGCGAGTCCATGCAGGTGACGATCGCCAGGCCGCGGCTCGGCCGCACGTCCAGATGCTTGGCCGGGAGCGAGGCGGCGAAGCTCTCGTTGCTCGCCAGCAGTTTGTCGATCACGCTCATTGCCGCCACCCTAAAGGGACGATCGGCCGGGCGAGTTGACACTTTTGGAGATGGCGTACTAGCTTGTCTATAGGGAGAGGGGGATGCGGTTGGAGGTGCTGGACGAGATTCGGGCCGAGCTGGTCCAGAAACTTCGGACCCGTTCGGGTGAGATTGAAGACGCCCTCGTTGCTCATGTTCAGGCGCTCTCCGAAGACGCCGAAGGCGACGATCCGGATTACCGCGCGGGCCTTCGCGCCACGGTCGCCGAGTCCCTCGACTACGCACTGCAGGGGATTGAGCGGGGCGACGCGTGGGAGGGACCGATGCCGCCGGCGGCGGCTGCCCAGGCGCGACGGGCAGCGCGCAGCGGCGTTCCGCTGGAGACGGTCTTGCGCCGCTACGCGGCGGGCGACCGCCTGGTCGGCGAGTTCATCATCGACGAGGCGGCGGGGATGTCCCACGAGCAGACCAGGCAGATCCTGCGCAGCCAGGGCCCGCACGTCGATCGCCTGATGGCCGCGGTCGCGGCCGAGTACGTCGAGGAGCTGGAGCTGTTGCGACGCTCGCCCTCGCAGCGCCGAGCCGAACGCGTGCAGAGGCTCCTGGCCGGCAACGCCCCGACCGAGATCGGCTGGCTGGACTACGAGCTCGAGGCCTGGCACCTGGGCCTGATCGTCACCGGCCCCCGGCCGGATGTCGCCGCGCGCACCCTGGCCGCGGGCCTCGGTCGCCGACCCCTGGTGGTTGCCCGCGGCGACGAAACGGCCTGGGGGTGGCTGGGTGGCTTGGAGCCGCTGGCCGTGGCCGATCTGGAGCGCTACCTAGCGGCGGGAGTGCTGGGCCAGGTCTCGCTCGCGGTCGGCGAGCCCCGTCAGGGGCTGGAGGGCTGGCGCCTCACCCACCATGAAGCGAAGGCTGCCCAGCAGGTGATGCTGCGCCGGCCGCGACCCCTGATTCAGGCAAGCGACGTCGTCCTGCTGGCGGCGGTGCTGCGCGACGACCTGCTGGCGCGATCCCTGCGTGAGACCTACCTGGCGCCGCTCGACGAGATGGGCGATCCGGGTGGAATCCTGCGCGGGACGCTGCGCGCCTATTTCGAGGCCGGCTTCAACGCCGCCACCGCCGCCGCGGCGCTGCAGGTCGACCGGCACACCGTGCAACGGCGCCTGCGCAAGGTCGAGGAGGCCCTTGGCCGGATGTTGCAGGCGAGCCACGCTGAGATCGAGGTCGCCCTCCTGCTGGAGGAGCTAGATGAGGAGCCAAATAGTTTGCCGTTGGGACAATTTGGCGAACTTGGCTCCTAGCCGCGCGCCACATTGGTGCAGCGGAAGTGGGGGAGCCACGATAGACATTGCCGCCCATGCCGCGGTCCCCCGAAGTCGTGCAGTCGGTCACCTCGTCAGGCGGGGCCGATCTCGCGGCCGAACGCGCTGAGCGGGCGCAATCGGCCCGTCGCGCCGCCAACGCTGTCTCCGGTGTTGCTTGGATCCCGCAGGGTGCCCTCGGCGAGGAGGAGTGGCTCGCGACCGGGCGCCGGCTGGGCGCGATCGGCCGCGGCAGCCAGTGGTGGATCGGCGATTGGGTTCGCCACGGCGCCTCCCAGTGGGGCGACCGCTACAGCGAGGCGGCACGGGCGACCGGCTATGACCGGGCGACCCTGCGCAACATGGCCTGGATCGCAGACCGCGTCGACAAGTCGGTGCGCAGCGAGAAGCTGAGCTGGGACCACCACGTGATCGTCTCCTCGCTGGCGCCCGAGGAACAGAAGCACTGGCTCGAGCGCGCCGAGCAGGAGAAGCTCACGGTGGCGGCTTTGAAACTAGAGCTGCGCGCCCATCGCCAGGGCGATCGAGGGAGGCCGGACGCCGAAGTAGGCGCGGAGGACGCGCAGGGCGGCGACGGGGCCGTTTGTCCCCATTGCGGACACCGCGGGTCCGCGGGCTAGCGACTCCGTCGTCGCCAAGGCTCGCATTCGCGCGAGCGCCCGCCGTGCGGTTCCAGGTCGCAGCGGTCGATACCGTCGCCGCCGTAGAGCTGATCCGCGCCGGGTCCGCCGTAGAGGCGATCGTTGCCGCCTTCGCCGTGACAGCCGTCCTGGCCATCGCCCATCAGGCAAATATCGTCGCCGGGCCCGCCCCAGCAACCGTCGCTGCCGGCGCTGGTTTTGCAGTAGTCGTCACCCGGGCCGCCCACGCAGTCGGTGTTGATCGGGGCGGAGATGCAGATGTCGTTGCCGCCTTCGCCGATGCAGCGGTTGCGCGGCGTCCCCTGCGGATAGCAGGTGTCCGGCTCGCCGCTGCCGATCAGTTTGTCTGAGCCGTACCCCAGGTAGGCGGTGAGGGGAACGGGCAGGCGGTCGAGGACCGTGACCCTGTCATTGGCCGGCCCGGTGTCGATTTCGATCGAGCCCACGTCGGCCAGTGGGCAGCTTGCTTCGTTGTGGCCGCGGATGAAGCGACAGCCTTCGGTGGCGTCGCCCATCGGCCCGCTGACGATCAGGTTGGAGCCGCTGAGGCTGAGCTGTAGGTGCGTCCCCGACTCGGCGCCGCGGATCACGATCCGCTCCTCGGGCGTGGCGGAGCTCGCGACGATCAAAAGGAGCAGGGCCGCGGCGGCGAGGCTTGCCAGAGCTCGGCGCAAGTTCAGGAGCGCAGCCGATCGAGCGCCTGCTCGCGGCTTGGATGGCTTGGGATTGTCTGCTCGAGGCCGGTGATGTCGAGCACCCGCTTGACTTGCTGTCCGATCCCGCAGAGGGCAAACCGGCCGTCACCGTCACCGTCGAGTGCCTGCCAGGAGCGCACGATCAGGGCGATGCCGGTGGAGTCGATGAACTCGCAGCGGCTGAGGTCGATCAGCAGCGGCGACTGAGCAGCGCCGAGCGGTCCCTCGAGCTCTCGCTCCAGATCCGTTGCGGTGTTCATGTCCAGCTCGCCCTCGACTGCGATCACGAACACCCCGTCTTGCTGCTCGCTGCGTACTTTGAACGGCGCGGGGCTCAACTTCGCAGCGATGCTACTGAACTACTCGCCCAGCAGTTCGTCGAAGCGAATCGCCGCGCGGCTGGGCAGCACGAGTGCCTCGTTGCGATGCAGGAGGCCGCAGCCGGCAAGGTCGCGCACCGCTCGCTCGACCGCATCGCGCTGGGCAAAATCTTCGCCCTCGCCGGCGATCTCGTCGACCAGCTCAGCCAACGTCACCGGGACCGGGTGGAGGGCGAGAACCTGCTGCAGCGCCGCCGCTTCGAAGACTTTGTCTTCCTCGCGCGTCGTGCGGATCTGCTCCTCGCCTTTCACGATTGCCCCCATAAGGCGGGCGCTCAGCCCTTCTCTTCCCCCCGCGAGCGACCCCGGCCCGGAGGCGTGTCATCCGCTTCCAGCGCCGAAAGCGCCCAGTTTGCTTTGACTATCGCGCGGTAGAAATGCTGGGTCGAGCCGCGGATCTGCTCGGTGTCCACGAGCTCGACCGCGTTGCATTCGGCCAGCACCCGAACGTGGTAGCTGAGGGCGCTGAGTTGCTCGTCGAGCGTCTCGGCGAGCTCCCGCGGGCTGGCTTCCTCGCCGCTGTCGAGCATCTCGCGCAGGATCCTGCGCCGCATCGGGTGCCCGAGGGCATTGAAGAGGTCGTTCCCTTTCCGCTTGCTCCCCGCCATCTGCGGAGAATACCGAACAAACGAAGTCTTTTGTCTGACGACTCTTTGTCTGCGAAGGATCAAGCGTCCTCGCGGACGCCGCCCATCTCGGTGAAGACCGCGGTGGGGCCACCGTCCTCGCGCTGCTCGTCGGCGATGACGTGGGAGACGGCGTTGATCAACGCCAGGTGGGTGAAGGCCTGGGGGAAGTTGCCGAGGTGGCGGCCGCTCTGTGGCTCCAGCTCCTCGGCGAAGAGGTCGAGCCAGCCCGCCGCCTCGAGCAGGCGCTCGCAGAGCGCCCGTGCCTGCGCCGCCTCGCCGATCTCCGAGAGCGCCGAGACCAGCCAGAAGGAGCAGATCAGGAACGTGCCCTCCTCGCCGTGCAGCCCGTCGTCGGTCTCCTCGACCTTGTAGCGGAGGACGAGGCCGTGTTCGGTCAGGTCGTCGGCGATCGCCTCGACCGTGGCCCGCACGCGCGGATCGTTGGGGGGGAGGAAGCGCAGCAGCGGGATCAGCAGGGTGGAGGCGTCGAGCGCGTCGGTCCCGTAGTGCTGGCGGAAGACGCCGTCGCGGCAGCCGCGCTCGAGGATCTCCGCCTTCATCTCATCCGCCTTCTGCCGCCACTCGCCGGCGAGGTCGTCGATGCCGATCTCGCCGGCGAGGCGGGCACCGCGGTCGACCGCAACCCAGATCATCAACTTCGAGGAGACGTAGTGCTTGGGCTCGCCGCGCGACTCCCAGATCCCCTGGTCGGGATTCGGCCAAGCCTCGATCGCCGCTTCGACCTGGTGGCGAATCAGCTGCCGGTCCGCCTGTGTGCCACTGCCCCGCAGCGCCTTGAAGTGCAGGTAGATCGAGTCGAGCAGGGCGCCCCAGACGTCGTTCTGGCGCTGGTTGTAGGCGCCGTTGCCGATCCGCACCGGGCGGGCGCCGCCGTAGCCGCTGAGGTGGTCGAGCGTGCTCTCGGTGAGGTCGCGCTCGCCGCCGATCCCGTACATGATCTGCAGGTCGGGGTCGTCCTTGCAGACGCCGAGGATGAAGCGCATGAAGTCGCGCGCCTCCTGGTCGAAGCCGAGCGTGTGCAGGGCCCAGAGGGTGAAGGTCGAGTCGCGGATCCAGCTGTAGCGGTAGTCCCAGTTGCGTTCGCCGCCGGGGGTCTCGGGCAGCGAGGTGGTGGGGGCGGCGACGATCGCGCCGCTCGGCGTGTAGGTGAGGCCCTTCAGCACCAGGGCGGAGCGCTGCAGGTGGACCCGCCATGGATGGTCGGGGAAGTCGCCCGCGCGCAGCCACTCGCGCCAGAACTCTTCGGTCGAGTCGAGCCGCTCCAGCGCCTCCGGCGCGCTGCGCGGGCCGCCGAGGTCGCCATCGCCCCAGGTGACTGCGCAGAAGCCGCTCTCGTCCTCGCGCAGGCGCAGGGCGCCGCGGGCGGCGCCATCATCGAGGGTCAGCTCCATGTCGCTGGTCAGGCAGAGCTCGGTGCCGTCGCTGCCGCGGGCCATCGCTTCGCCCAGCTCGCCACCGCTCCAGGCGGCGGCATCGGCGCCGTAGCCGAAGCGCGGCAGGCACTCCATCTCAACCTCGACCTCGCCGTCGATGCAGGTGAAGAGGCGCAGCAGCGAGCGATCGGACTCGTGCCCGGTCTGCGGCCGGCCGTCAGAGCCGTCGCCGCCCGGCACCCACTCGGCGATCGAGAGCATGTCGTGGGTGACGAGCCAGCCCGTGTCGGTCACCCAGGTCGTCTCGATCACCAGCGTGCCCGGCTCGTAGCGGCGGCTGATCGGCACGATCACACCCTTCGGGGCGAGCTTGAAGTGGCCGGCGCCGCGGTCGAGCAGGGCGCCGAAGGCGCTGGGGGAGTCGAAGCGGGGCAGGCAGAGCCACTCGATCGCGCCGTCGTAGGAGACCAGGGCGCTGGTGTGGCAGTCGGAGAGGAAGCCGTAGCCGCCGATCGGTGGGAAGCGCTCGTCTGCGGGGCTCACGGAGGTGCCAAGCTACCACCGTGAGCAGCGTTCTCTTTGCCCACGTGGCCGGGGCATTCGCCCCGGTCGAGGTCTTCCCGATCACGATCGGCGCGGTCGCCTACTGGGCCCGGGCGCGGACCCTCTCCTGGGACGGCCGGCCGGTGCCGCTCTGGCGCCAGCTCTGCTTCGGCAGTGGCCTGCTGCTGATCTCGGTCGCGCTCTTCAGCCCGATCGGCCACATCGCCGAGGAGCTGGTCATCGCCCACATGGCCGAGCACCTCTTGATCGGCGACTGGCGACGCTGCTGATCGTCCTTGGTCTGACCAAAGGCCTGCTGCAGCCGATCCTCTCGATCCGGCTCTTCAACCGCCTGCAGATCCTCGCCCACCCGCTGGTTGCGCTGCCGCTCTGGGGGCTCAACTTCTACCTCTGGCACATCCCGGCCCTCTATGACGCCGCCTACGGCACCGCCCCGATGCACGCGCTCGAGCACAGCTGCTTCCTCTTCTTCGGCTGCTTGATGTGGATGCCGATCTTCGGCCCGCTGCCGAAGCCGGAGTGGTTTACCGCCGGCTGGAAGGTCGCTTACGTGATCGCGGTTCGCTTCACCGGGGCCGTACTCGGCAACGTGCTGATGTGGTCGGGCTCCGTTCTCTACGACGTCTACGGCAAAGGCGAGCAGTTCTGGGGGATCTCGCCGATCGGCGACCAGAGCACGGCCGGGGCGATCATGATGGTCGAGGGCACCTTCCTCGCCCTCGGCGTGCTCGCCTGGATCTTCTTCGAGGTGGCGCGCGAAGGCAGCGAGCGCCAGCGCCTGCTCGAGCTGGCCGAGGAGCGGGGGTTCGCCCTCGACGAGCGGCGGGCGCAGCGCGCAGTTGCGGCCGGCCACGCCGACCTGCTCGAACAGCGGATAGTCGCCGCTTCCGATGAGCCCGAGCGCGAGCCCGCCTGAGCCCGGCGAGCGGCGCCTGCTGGCGCTGCTCGTCTTCGTCGTCGGCGCCGCCAGCCTCGGTGCCGAGATCGCTGCGGCACGCCTGCTCGCGCCCTACTTCGGCGCCTCGACCGTGGTCTGGGCGAACACGATCGGCGTCGTCCTCGTCGCCCTCTCGGTCGGCTACTGGTTCGGCGGCCGCTTCGCCGATCGCCATCCGCATATGCGCGGGCTCTGTTTGCTGGTCCTTGCGGCGGCGTTGCTGATCGCCGTCGTGCCCTTTGCCGCCCGGCCCTTCCTCAGCTTCTCGGTTGACGCCTTCGACAGCGTCTCGGTCGGCGGCTTCGCCGGCTCGCTCTTCGGCGTGCTGGTCCTGGTCGCGGTGCCGGTGACGCTGCTCGGGGCGGCGGCGCCGTGGGCGGTGCGGCTTGCGGTCGCCGACGTCGACCGCTCCGGCGAGGTGGTGGGGAGGCTGTACGCGACCTCGACCGCCGGCTCGCTGCTCGGCACGATGCTGGCGGCGCTGCTGCTGATCCCGCTGCTCGGCACCCAGCGCACCTTCCTCGTCTTCGCCCTGGCCCTGGCGCTGGTCGCGGTGGTCGGGTTGGGCTGGCGCTTTCTCGCCGTTCCCGCCCTGCTCGCCCTGGTCTTCTCCTTGCCGGTGGGCACGATCAAGGCTGCCGACACCGGTCGCGTCCTCTACGAGGCGGAGACGACGCAGGAGTACGCGCGAGTGGTCGAACGGGCCGACGGCAGCCGGGTGTTGGAGCTGAACGAGGGGCAGGCCGTGCACTCGCTCTACCGGCCGGGGAGCTACCTGACCGGTGATTACTGGGACGGGCAGCTGGTCCTGCCGTTTGCTGCAAGTAGCCGAGCGCCGGAGCGGATTGCCATCCTCGGCAACGGCGCCGGCACGGTGGCCCGGGCCTACGGTCACTTCTTTCCGGGCACCGCGGTTGACGCCGTCGAGATCGACGGCGAGCTGACCGAGCTCGGCCGCCGCTTCTTCGACCTGCACAACCCGCGCATGCGGACCTTCGCCGAGGATGCCCGGCCCTGGCTGCGGCGGGCAGCGGGGGACTACGACGCGATCATGGTCGACGCCTACCGCCAGCCCTACATCCCTTTCTACCTGGCGACGCATGAGTTCTTTGAGCTCGCCCGCGACCGTCTGGCGCCAAGCGGCGTGGTGGTCGTCAACGTCGGGCACCCGGAGGGGAGCGATGAATTGGAGCGGGTCCTGGGGCGGACGATGGCGGCGGCTTTCCCCGCCGTTGCGCGCTACCCGATCGAGTCGACCAACACCCTGCTGCTGGCCAGCGAGGCGCCGCTCTCCGCCGCGCACCTCGCTCGCAGCGCGGCCACGCTGCCCCTCGCGCTGCGCCCGCTCGCCCGCGAAGCGGCGGTTGAGATCGAGCCGCGGCTTGCCGGCGGCGAGGTCTACACCGACGATCGCGCCCCGGTCGAGTGGCTCGTCGACTCCTCCCTGCTGGAATACGCGAATGAGGAGTAACCGCTGATGAGGAGCCGTCGAGGCCCTGGGCCTTTGGTTCGGGCGCGAGCCTGGCTCGTCACCGGCCCGCCGGGCCGCGGCCTGGCCTTCGCGATCGACTTCGTGATCGCAGTGCGCACGGGACTTGCCCAGCGCCGCCGGTGATACCGCTCCGCTGTTCCTTCTCCTTGCCTATCGGTGACAACGAACAGCGGAAGCCGATCCTCTAGGGTCCGACGTTCTTGAAGACCGTAGTCACAGAGCTGCCCGACTCGCGCGTGCGGGTTGAGGTGGAGGTTCCCGCCGACCTGGTTGGTCGCGGCCTGCAACGTTCCGCTCGCAGCTTGGCGCGGGAGATGAAAATGCCCGGCTTCCGCAAGGGCAAAGCGCCGCCCTCGCTGGTGATCCAGCGGCTTGGCCTCGGCACCGTGCTGCAGGAGGCGATCCGTGAGTCACTCCCCGAGTGGTACGAGCAGGGGTTGCTCAGCTCGGGCATCAGCCCGGTCGGCGATCCCAACATCGAGATCGTCTCCGCGCCCGAGGCCGAGGACGAGCCGCTCAGCTTCAAATTTGAGATCGGCGTGCGGCCGCCGGCGAAGCTGGGGGAGTACAAGGGGCTCGAGGTCGGCAAGGCCGAGGCGGAGCCGACCGATGAGATCGTCGACCGCGAGGTCGAGCGCATCCGCACCGGTTTCACCAAGCTAGAGCCGGTCGAGCGCGCCGCTGCTGGGGGTGACGTGCTGCTGGTCGATTTCGAGGGCCTGCGCGACGGCAAAGCCTTCGAGGGCGGCAAGGCGGCTGATTACCTGACTGGAGTTGGGTGGGGGGCAGCTGATCGAGGGCTTCGAGGAGCAGCTGACCGGAGCCGAAGCGGGCGAAGAGCGCAAGGTCGAGGTCACCTTCCCCGAGGACTACCAGACCGAGGAGCTGGCGGGCGAAGACGCCGTCTTCATGGTCGATGTGAAGGAGGTGCGGGAGAAGATCCTTCCCGACCTCGATGACGACTTCGCTTCGGAGGCTTCTGAGTTCGAGACGATGGAGGAGCTCCGCGCCGACATCGCCAAACGGGTCAGCGAGGCGGTTGACGAGCGCGCCGAGCAGGACTTCCGCGTCGCCGCGGTCGATGCCGCGGTTGACGCCGCCACGGTCGAGATGCCCGACGCCTTGGTTGAGGCCCGCGCGCAGGAGCGCTGGGACCGGGTTGAGCGCCAGCTCGCGTCCAGGGGCATGGACCCCAACACATACCTCCAGATGCAGGGCAAAACGCGCGAGGAACTGCTCGAAGAATCAAAACCGGATGCACTGCGTGAGCTCAAGCGCGAGTCGGTGCTGGCGGCGATCGCCGAGGCCGAGGCGATCGAGGTCTCCGAGGAGGAAATGGTCGAGGCCCTGGCCCACACCGCCGAGCACGAGCGAACCACGCCGGAGAAGCTGCTGGAGCGCCTGCGCGAGAACGGCCGCGACAAGATGGTCCGCGAGGACATCGCCGTGCGCAAGGCGATCGACCTCGTCGCCGAGTCAGCCAAGCCAATTCCGCTCGAGCAGGCCGAGGCCCGCGAGAAAATCTGGACGCCGGAGAAAGAGGAAGAGGAGAAACCCTCCGAGCTCTGGACCCCGGGCGACGACTCGTAGGGGGAGAGTTATTTCCTCAGACGCCTTGGGGCCAAGTGCCCTTCAGGCGATCGATCCGATTCAAGCCGGACTGCCGGACTCCGGCGTTTCGCATGGACAGTTCACGCTTCCACTCGAGCCAATGAACGGAATCTCACCCAGACAGAGGTCGAGAAGGTGCTCGAAGCTGGGCACCCGAGGCGGGCGATCAATCGAGGCCCAGCTCAATGGCGAGTGATTGGATCCGTGCCCGGCGGCCGAGGAATTGTTGTCGTCTACGACTACCCCCATGGCAAAGACCGATTTGCAGCCCGGATTGTGAGCGTATGGCCAAAATGAATCGAGAACGCTTCGGCCGCTACTCTCGTGAGGCGATGCATGCGCACTACGATCCGGATGTCGATATTGCCTTGATCGTGCTTCAACGCGGAGAGGCGGTAAGCCAGGAGTACGACTGGGGGCTGATTGATCGTGATCCTGTCGATGGCCACCTAATCGGATTTGAGATTTGGGATGCCAGTGGTCGCTTGCCGCCCGAGCTCCTCGACGCCCTGCCGACCCCGAATTCCGCGGCAGGCGCTGCATAGAGCGGAAATCCTGACCGCCTTGTAGTGGCAGGAGGCGATCTGCAGGCGTTGAAGCCCGGTTAGGTGTTCGCTGGGTTGATAGACGGAAGGCGTCGCGAGGCGATTGCCGCGGCGGCGGCCCTGTTCGTCGCGATCTTCGTCCTGCGCACGACGGTCGGCACGCTCGCCGATGCGATCAGCTTCCTCTATGTGATCCCAGTCGTCGTCGTTGCGATCGCGCTCGGCATGCGCGCCGGGTTGCTCGCCGGCGCGGTTGCCTTCGGGCTCGCCTCAGCCTCGGCACTGATCGCCGACCAGGCAACCAGCGCTCTTGGCTACTTCAATCGCGCCATCGTCTTCCTCTTCATCGGCGCCCTGGTCGGACGTTTCGCCGATGAGTTGCGCTCGCTGGAGGCCGAAAGCAACCGCTTCTTCGACCTCTCCCGCGACATGATCTGCATTGCCGGCTTCGACGGTTACTTCAAGCGAGTCAACCCCGCTTTCGAGCGGACGCTCGGCTACAGCCACAAGGAACTGCTCGAGCGCCCGTTCGTTGAGTTCGTCCATCCTGACGACCGCGAGACCACCGGTGAGGAGGCGGGTCATCTGGCGAAGGGTGGTGGAACGGTGCAGTTCCAGAACCGCTACCTCGACAAGGACGGCGACGTCCACTGGATCGAGTGGACCTCGGTCGGGATTCCCGACGAAGACGTGATCTACGCCGTCGCTCGCGACATCACCGACCGCAAGATGCTCGAGCAGGAGCTGGAGCTGCTCTCGCTCAGTGACCCGCTCACCGGTGTCTTCAATCGCCGCCGTTTCGACGAGGCGCTGGAGGCACAGCTCACCCATGCGCGGCGGTATGGCCGTTGCGGGGCGCTGCTGATCGTCGACCTGGATCGCTTCAAGCAGATCAACGATGAGTTCGGCCACGCCGCCGGGGACGAAGCTCTGCGTGCCGTGGCACGTCTCCTGGCCGCAAATCTGCGCCAGACCGATGTGCTCGCCCGCGATGCGGGTGGGCTGGTCGCTCGCCTGGGGGGCGACGAGTTCGCCCTTTTGCTGCCCGAGGTGGACGCCACTGGGGCGGAAGCGGTGGCGGGGCGGCTGGTCGACGCGCTTGCCGCAGAGCCGTTGGAGATCGGCGGCAAGCGGGTGCAGATCGGAATCAGCGTCGGGGCCAGCGCCTTCGGCGAGGGCGACTTTCCCTCGGCCGAGGAGCTCCTTGCTGCAGCCGATCGTGCGATGTACGTGGTCAAGGCGGCAGGCGGCGGTGGCGCTTCTATAGAGTCCCGCTCATGAGTCCTCTGGTTCCAATGGTTGTCGAGCAGACCTCGCGCGGCGAGCGCGCCTTCGACATCTACTCACGCCTGCTTGGCGAGCGGATCGTCTTTCTCGGCACCCCGGTGACGGAGGACATCGCCAACCTGATCGTGGCCCAGCTCCTGCACCTCGAGAGCGAGGACCCCGACAAGGACATCAGCCTCTACGTCAACTCGCCCGGCGGCTCGGTATATGCCGGCCTGGCGATCTACGACACGATGCAGTTCATCAAGCCCGACGTGCAGACGATCTGCGTCGGCATCGCGATGAGCATGGGCGCACTCTTGTTGGCCGGCGGCGCCGCCGGCAAGCGCATGTCGCTGCCCAACTCGAAGATCTTGATCCACCAGGTGTCATCCGGCTTCGAAGGCCAGGCGACCGACATCGAGATCCACGCCAAGGAGATCATCGATGTCCGCCGCCGCCTCGACGAGATCCTCGCCAAACACACTGGCCAGCCCTTCGAGAAGGTCACCAACGACACCGATCGCGACTACTTCATGAGCGCCGAGGAGGCCAAGGAGTACAACCTCGTCGACCGCGTCATCGAACACCACTGAAGCGCCCGCTCGCTCTAGCACTTCTCCTTCTCGCGGCCCTTGCCGCACCGGCCTCCGCCAGCATCGCCTCACCCAGCGGCGGCCTCACCTATTACGAGCACGTCTTTCCCGTCCAGGGCCCGCACGGCACCCGCGGCTACATCGGTGAGTTCGGCGCCCCCCGCAGCGGCGGCCGTACCCACGACGGCTTCGACATCGTCGCCGCCTGCGGCACGCCGCTGGTGGCCGTTCGCGGCGGTCGAGTACGGCGCGTCGGCTACGACCCGGTGCTCTACGGCAACTACTTGCTGATCCACGGCGAAGGGGAGGGGCGCAGCTACTTCTACGCTCACATGCCGCGGGTGGCGCTGGTTCATGAGGGTGAGCGTGTATACACGGGCGAGCGAGTAGGTGCGGTGGGGGAGACCGGAAACGCGGTTAGCGTGGGTTGCCACCTCCACTTCGAGATCCACGTGCATGGGTGGCCGGTCGACCCAGAGCCGTTGTTGGGGCACTGGCCCGAGACGGTTTTCTAACTTTCCAAGTCCTTGGTGGGCGTTTTGCGCATGCCCAAGGGGCTTATCCGCCCCAGACCACGAATTGGAAAACCTGAGCTGGGAACGTCTTGATTTCAGCGGTCTCGCTGGGACGGTTGTGCCGATGGCTGATGAGGGAAATCGACTGCCGGAAGGAGAAGCAAAAGTGGGCGAGAGAGACTTCAAGGACGAGTTGGAGCGAGAGAGGCTGAAGGACCGCCGGAGCAAGCGCAGGGCCCGTGAGCTCGATGAGGATTTCCTCCGCCGCAAGCGCAAGGTCTTGCTCTGGGCCGCCGTCATCGGCCTCTTCTACGCCCTGATCTACGGCTGGCGAGACTGAGCGAAGTTCCGCCCTGCTCCCGCTTGGCTTGCGCCCCTCGCTGAGATCTGGTACCAATTAGAAAACGTTTAGATACGGCTGAGGTCTTACCTAGGGGGAATCAAGGGATTGGCGCAGCGATGGGTGGGAGCAGGGAGCGTTTTTGGCCGCCACGCGTGAGAAGGAGCGGTCGGCGAGCGCGGTTGCTACCCCCGCTCGCTACGGAAAACTAAGTCCCGGGCCGGGGATGCCGGCCGTCGAAGTCGAGGCGCACCAGCGGGCTCGCCTGCAGGCCGGAATGGTCGAGCTGGCCGGCAGCGAGGGCTACGAAGCCGTCACCGTTCGGCGGCTCTCCCAGATCGCCGGCGTTTCGACTCGGACCTTTTACGAGCACTTCCAGGGGAAGGACGAGTGCCTCCTCTCGACTTGCGATCTGATCGTCGAGTGCGCGGTCGGCCGCCTCACCACCCTGCAGAGCGAGCCCGACTGGAGGGAGCGACTGCGACGGGTCATTGCCGAGCTCGCCGACGGGGTGGCCGCCCAAGCACTCGCGGCTCGACTCATCCTCATAGAGGCACCCGCCGCAGGGCTTGGGCAGGCACATCGCATAGAGGGAATCTGCGAAGTAGTTCTGAGCGATTGCTTCTCTGATTCCCGTATGCCACCCATGCTGCTCAGGGGTATCACGTCCGGTGTCCTGAGTGTGGTGCAGGCTCGGCTGCTCGCGGGTGAAGAGCACGAGCTACCCGATCTCGTGGACGAACTCGTCACATGGGCTCTTTCTTTGAGTGACTTGAGTGTGGCGGAGCTCGCCACGTTGGACCGTCAATCGAAGCCGGCGCAGCAGCCCCAGGGACTTGACCGCCCCACAGTGAAAGGGTGGAATTCTGAAGGCGAAAATGAAGACGGTCGTCGGCTGCTTCTCGCGGCGGCGGCTCGACTCGCCACCAGTCGGAACTATCAACAGCTGACGACAGTGGATATTCGCGCTGCGGCCGGAGTGTCACGTCGAAGTTTCGATTCACACTTCGATAGCGCCGGGGATTGTTTCCGCGCAGCACTTGAAGCTCGGATAGTAGATGCGTTCGAGTACGCAATTCAGCAAGCGCCGGGACGTAGTTGGGCCGAAGATGCCCACCTCACAATCAGTTCACTCTGTTGGCAGATGGCAGGGGATCCGATGCTTGCCTCGCCAGGTTCTCAGAGCCTTTTCACGGAAGGGCCTGGCGGGTCTCGCAGTCAAAACAGGATGAAAACATTTGCCGCCGAGCGCCTCCGTGCAAGTGCCCCGTCGCCCTTCGAGCGTCCGAAGCAAGCAGTCGCTGAAGCCTCAGTGGGAGCAGTTTGGGGACTTCTCCTGCGCGATGCCCCGCAGAGGCCGCGACAGATCCCACGCATCATCTCGTGGTCCTCCTACATCATGCTGGCACCCACAATCGGGTCTTGCGCGGCCCTGCAAGTGGCCGGAAGCCGGGACTAGGCCCCCCTCGTGCCTTTCCTCGGGTTAAAAAACATCGCTCCTGTTTTCTTGACCAGTTGAGGGACGTATGCGAGCCTATCGACGTACGAGGTGGTTCTTGCCTCGTACAACCGTAACTCAAATGGGAAGGAAGCAATGAAGAACAGCAAGTTTGGACTCAGGGCTTTTGGGCTCGCCCTCGTGGCGGCCCTCAGCCTGATGGCCTTCTCGGCCGTCGCCGCTCAGGCGGAAGAATTATCCGATGGTGGTAAAGCCGCCAAATTCTTAGTCGAAAAAAGTGCTGCGTTAGCAGTAGGCAAGACCTTTGAAGCGAACCAAGTGGGCACAGGAACCCTCTTAGTGCCGGGCCGCGTCGACATTTTATGCACAACAGGCACAACTACCGGTACAGTTAATAATGAAACAGATGCATCAGGCACTGCCTCATTCACCGGATGTTCGGCTTGGTCGCCCGTCACCGTATTAGGCGCTTCACATGTGACCAAAGTGAACTGCACCGTCAAAGAACCAATCGTCGCGGGCGGATTAGCGTTACCGAAGCTACACAACAGTGGTCAATATGTCTTACTTGAGCAAAAAGAAGCTGCAGTGCCCTTCGCCACTGTCTTCCTCGAAGGCGCAGAATGCCCGCTGACCAAAGAAAACAAAGTAACCGGAAGTGTTGTCGGGCAGGTCGATGGCAACGATACCAAAACACCGAAACTATTATTCAGCCATACGATTCAGAAATTATTCCAAGTGGGCGCCGCGGGTGACCATCTGAAATTCGGTGCGTTCGAGGCATATCTCGATGCCGAAGCAACAGGAAAAGTCACCACCGTATCGCATAAAGAATTGCCGCTCGGAGTCTGCTAGCACCATCAGCACCAAGCAGTTCGCTGTAAACAGTATGTTACGTAGTAGAAGGTAGCATCCACCAGGACCGCACCTTAGGGTGCGGTCCTGGTTTCCAGAAGTAACGGGGACAAGAAGGCAGGGACTGGGAAACGGGATGAAACAGGGATCCAAACGGGGCACAGGCACCGGACCTTGCGAAGTCAGCACGAGTCAACAAAGGCCGGCCGGGGAGTCCGGTAGCCGCAAGTCAAGGAGGGGGAGTTGATGTACTCACGCATACGCGAGCAATTCAGCACCACGGCACTGATCCTCTCGATCGTAGCTTTGGTATTCGCGCTTTCAGGTGGCGCCTACGCGGCGTCTCAAGCACAAACTTCTAAGACAAAAGTCGTCAAAGGCCCTCCGGGACCAAAGGGTAAGCCGGGTAAGGCGGGCCCTGCAGGCCCAGCCGGTCCCACTGGCCCCAAGGGTGATGCAGGCGCCCAGGGAGCCACCGGGGGCGCCGGAGCACCTGGCAAAGACGGCAACTCAGCCGTCGTCACGCCGATCCAGTCAGAAACAGGCAAATGCGACGAACGTGCCGGGGCCGAAGTATCGGTCAAAAACACCGCAGGTGTAGTTGAAGTCTGCGAAGGCGAGAAAGGTCCGCCAGGATCGCCCTGGCCGGCGGGTGGCACGCTTCCGGTCGGCAGTACCGAGACCGGCGCCTGGTCTATAAACGGCACCGAAGAAAGCGCGCTCTTTGACCAGTACCTACTTGCGCCGATCTCTTTCACGATTCCGCTCGCAGCGGAATTGGATGAAGCCCATGTTCATTTTCAAGGCGAAGCGGGCTTCGCGACCAATTGTCCGGGAAACGCCGAAAACCCGCAGGCGGCCAGTGGCCACCTCTGCGTTTTCAACGGTCTTGTGCAAAACATGACCTTCGGCGGCATCACCTCCCTCGGATTTAGCTTCAGCAGCCAAGCCAATAAATCAGGCGCCATTCTCTACTTCACCGTTACGGATGAAGAGCCAGTCGGGCTCGGCAGCTGGGCGGTGACCGGCTAGTTCAACCTAGGACTTGACAGGGCAGCGTTGGGGCTGGGCGGCCAAGGCAGCCCAGCCCCAACTGAGTAGACCAGCTTCGAATCGCACCGAGAAAGAGAGTAAATCGCCAATGAGACGCCTCACAACAACCATCGCAACCGCGATCGTGCTCTGCCTTTCTCTATCCGCGAGCAATGCCTTTGCCGCACCCTCGGTGGTGGTCAAGACCGGCTTCTCACATGTCAGCACCGACTCGGCGCGTTTCGAAGCGCTGATCGACCCTAAAGGCGCCCAGACCAAATACCGCTTCGAGTACGGCACCGGCGCCTGTGCCTCGAGCGCTTGCACCAGGGCACCGGTGCCAGAAGGCAAAATCCCCGCGGTAGTGAGTGCCACGGGAGATCTGAAAGCGGGCGATGAAACGATCACCAACGTCGTCGTCTCCGGAGGGGCATTCGCCATCGGCGACGTGATCACAGGCGCCGGCATCCCGGCCGAAACGAAAATCATCGGGATCGACCTCGGCGCCAAAACGCTGAAGCTCTCCAAACAGATCACCGCCACCGCAACCGGCGTGGCCCTGACCGCCACTGGCCCCCAGCCGGTCTCGGTTTCGGTCTCGGGCCTCAGCCCCAACACGCTCTATCACCTGCGAATCATCGCCAACAACGGCGAAAAAGCCGACGGGGCGGAAGTCACCTTCATCACCTACTCCCCGCCAGCAGGTCATCCCCAGCTGCGCCAACGACGTCTTCCGCAGTCGAACCCCAGCCCTCGGGTATGCTTCCCGACTGTCGCGCCTATGAGCAGGCCAGCCCGGTGGAGAAGAACGGGATGGATGCGCTGGGCCGCGAGAGCTACGCCCGTGCCTCGGCGACGGCGACGCTGTCGTATTCGTCTCGACCAGCTCGGTGCCAGGCGGTAAAGGCGGCCAGGAACTGCCGGTCTACCTGGCCGGCCGCGGGGCGGGCAACTGGTCAACGCAGGGCCTCTTGCCGCCCGAGAGTGCGGGCACCAACGCCAACGTCTTGGGCTGGACGCCTGACTTCGCCCAAGTCTTCGACTCGGCGAGAAACCGGTCGGCAGCGGCTTCGACTCGACCTTCCTCTCGCGCTCGAGTGACGATGGCGACCTGACCGCGGTCGCCCCCTACGGCAGCGGCCTGGGAGGAATCCTAGGTGAAGTAGCCAAATTGGCCGGCACCAGCGCCGACGGATCGCAAAGGTCTTCTTCGAAAACAAAAGCAAACTGACCCAGGCTCCGGCGGGCCTGGCCGGCAAGCCAAACGTCTACGTCTGGGACCGCGCCACGAACACACTGCGCCTGGCGAGCGCCCTCAACAGCGCAGGACCCGAAGGCCAAGCAGCACCCAAAGGCGCCTTCGCCGGCGCCTACGACTGGATAGGCGAAGGCACGCTGCGGGGCGGCTCAGCCAGCTTCTACTACACCCAAGACAACCACGCGATCAGCGCTTCCGGCGACCTCTACTTCACCGCGGCGGCCAGTGGGCAGCTGTATTTGCGGCGCAACCCGACCAAAGCGCAAAGCCCACTCGACGTAGACGGAGAGTGCACCAACGCCGCCCTGGCCTGCACCGTGCAGGTATCGGCCTCCCAGAAGAGCAACGGCGGGGAACCGGACGGCAGCGATGCGGGCGGCGAGCGCCCGGCGGCCTTCATGGGCGCAAGCGCCGACGGCTCCCGGGTGCTACTCGCCTCGGCGGAGAAGCTGACCGACGACGCCACCACCGGCCCCGAACCGGGACCGGCCTCGATCGCGGGGGCGAAACTGGGCGCAAGTGAAGCCGAAGGGATCGACACCGAATTGATCCCCGCTCCTGCTCGCGCGACGGGCCTGGTCACGCAAGGCGAATTCCTCTACTGGGCCGACCCGATCCAGGGCACGATCGGGCGGGCAAAACTCGACGGCACCGACGCGAACAAAGAATTCATCAGCGGCCTGGATTCGCCGCGCTGGCTCGCCGCCGACTCCAAATACCTCTACTGGACCGACATGCACGAAGGAAACGAAGGCGAAGGCACGATCGGGCGGGTGGAACTGGACGGCATATCTGATTTCAAACCGGAATTCATCACCGGGGCCAACAGGCCACAGGGGATCGCGGTCAGCGCGAGCAACATCTATTGGGCGAATGAAGGCACCTCCGCAAAAAACACGAGGTCGATCGGGCGGGCGGGGATCGCGGGCGACGGGGTGCAGCAGGGCTGGCGTCACCTTGGCCCCGACGAAATTCCGCAGGGGCATCGCGGTCGACGCCAGCCACGTCTACTGGACGCTGAACCGGCCGACGGTGGGCGAAGCGGTCGGTTGTCGATCTGATCCGGATCGACCTCGACGGCTCGAACGAAAAATTCAAAGCCTTCGACGAAGGCCCCAACTTCAAGCTGGGCGGGATCGCGATCGACGCCTCCCACGTCTACTGGGCTGATCAGAGCGGCGGCACGATCGGGCGCTCAGACCTCGACCTGGGGAGCCTCGAACCCGAATTCATCGATGTCACAGAAACCGGAGGCAGCCCGATCGGCCTGGCGCTGGCGGGCTCGAACCTCTTCTGGTCGCTGAACGGCGAACCGCCCTTGACCTCCGCCAGCGACCTCTACCGCTACGAGACGGCGACGGGGGAGCTCGAGGACCTGACCGTCGACACCAGCGATCTCAATGGGGCCGAAGTGAAAGGGGTGCTGGGCAGCATCAGAAGACGGCTCGCACGTCTACTTCGCGGCAAACGGGGTACTCGACGGTGTCACCGGCAGCCCCAACGCCAACGGCGAAGAGGCCGAAGCGGGGGATTGCAGCGGCGACGCGATCAACGACTTCCACTTCAGCGGCACTTGCAACCTCTACCTGGCGCGGGAGGGGCAGGCGACGAGGTTCATCGCGCGACTCGATGCAAGCAGCGATGCGAGCAACTGGATGCCGCGGGGCAATCTGCTCTCAGGCGAGAAAGACCGCACGGGTCAGCTCGGACGGGCAGACGCTGCTCTTCGCTCGCAAGCGGCAGCTGAGCGCCTATGACAACGAAGGGGTGCCGGAGCTCTACCTCTACCGGGTCGGGGGCGCGGGGTTCAGCTGCGTCTCCTGTGACCCGAGCGGGGAGGCGCCGAGCGGGGGGCCGGGCTTTGGCAGCGTTAACCTGCCCGGTCCCGTAGTCCCACCCAACCCGGCGGCCACGCTTACCCGCAACCTCTCGGCCGACGGCAAGCGGGTCTTCTTTGAGACGACCGACTCGCTGGTGGCCCAAGACACCAACGGCGAGGACGGTTGTCCGAGGGTAAGGCTCGCCCCACTTTAAATTCCCCACCTGCCTCGACGTCTATGAGTGGGAGGCGCAGGGCAAGGGCAGCTGCACAAAAGACGAACAGGGGGGAGGCTGTCTCTATCTGCTCTCGAGCGGCAAAAGCCCCAACCCTTCTTTCATCGTCGATGCCTCGGCAAGCGGCGATGACGTCTTCTTGATCACCCGCTCTGCGGGCTTGGTGAAACAGGACAAAGACGAGCTCTATGACGTCTTTGACGTGAGGGTGGGGGGTGGCCTCAGCGCACAAAACCCGCCGCCGGCGGAGATCTGCACGACTCCTGAGGACTGCCGAGGAGGCGCAACGCCGCCGCCGGCCTTCGAATCGCCGCAGACACCGCGCTTCTCGGGGCCCGGCAACGTCAAAGAAAAAGGCAAAGGCACCTGCGCGAAAGCGAAGGGCAAAAAAGCCAAAGCGAAAGCCAAGAAAAACTGCAAAGGCAAAAAACACGGCAAAGGCAAAAAGAAAGCCGGCAAGAGCGGGGGGGCGAGCCGATGAGCGCAAAGAGAATTTTCATCAGCTCGATCAGCTTGCTCTTGACCTGCCTCGGCCTGAACGGCTCGGCCTGCCAGGCGATGGCGGCAGACTCACCCGCCTGGCAGTTCACGACGACCCCGCTGCCGACGAACTTCAGCCCGGGATCCGACACCGAAGAAATCTTCCTCGTCGCCAACAACATCGGCGCCAAAGAAACCACGGGAACGATCACGATCACCGACACTCTTCCCCCCGAGCTCACGGTCACTAGCGCCAACGCACTTCCCTGCAGCGACCCCAAAAGCAGCTGCACGGATCCCGAAAGCAACGACCCCGACGCACCGAATCCCAAATGCCTGGTCACGGATTTGGGACAGACCGTCACCTGCACCGAGGAAGCGGGGATCAGCCCCGGGCGCCAGCTGGCGATCAGGATCTTCGTCAAAGTCAGCCCCACCGCCACGGGCATCGTCTCCAACACGGCGAAAATCGAAGGTGGCGGCGCGGCGCCGATCACGACAACGACCCAGATCCAGATCGCCTCGACCCCGCCGCCCTTCGATTTCCTGCCGGGCTTTGAGACCCGGCTCACAGAAGCCGACGGCACCACCACTCCCGCAGGCGGCGCCCACCCCTACGCGCTCACCGTCAACGCCGGCTTCCCCACCAAAAGGCTCCCCGGCGGGGCGCTGATCGCCGCCGGGCACCTGCGCGACTTCAGCGTCGACTTCCCGCGCGGGGTGGTGGTCAACCCGTCGGCGACGCCGGTGCTCTGCACCGAGGCGGAGCTGATCACGCAGGTCACTCCCAGTTGCCCTACCGCCTCGGCGGTCGGCACGATCACACTCTTGGGCCTCGAGGTTGCCCCCCGCGCCCGCACCTCCCCCCTCTACAACATGGTCCCGCCACCGGGGCAGGCGGCCTCGCTGGGCTTTGACGCCTTCGGGCTCGGCGTCTTCATCCACGTCGGTGGCGAAGTCAGAAACGACGGCAACTACGGCCTTACAGGCGGCTCAAAGGACGCGCTGGCCCTAACCCTGCACCCGATCTTCGGGGTGCGGGTGGAGCTGTGGGGGGACCCGACGAGCAAAGCCCACGACGAAGTGCGGGGCAACTGCGCCTTTAATAACGCCTTCAGCGAAACCCCAAGCGTCCCCTGTCCGGTAACCGAAACCCACACCGACATGCTGGCGACGGCGCTGGATTGCCCGGGCGACGCTCGGCAAAGCAGGGCCCGGGCCGACAGCTGGGAGGAAACGGGCGCCTTCAAGGAAGCGAGCTATGAAAACCCGCCGCTGGGCAAATGCGAGGAGCTCAAATTCAAACCGACGATGACGGCGAAGCCGACGACCAACCTCATCGACAGCCCCTCGGGCCTCGACGTCGAGCTGCGCCAGCCGCAGAACTTCAAATTCGAAGGGCGGGCGGAATCGGTGCTCAAAGACATCACCCTGACCCTTCCCGAGGGGTTGGTGGCAAACCCCGCTCAGGCTGACGGCCTGGCGGCCTGCACACCCGAGCAGATCGGCATGGCGAGCGCGGTGGGGGCAACCCCGATCCGCTTCACCAAGCCCGCCGCCAACTGTCCCGATGCCGCCAAGATCGGCAGCGCGCAGGTCAGCACGCCGCTACTGGGCCAGCTAAACGCCGACAACGAAATCCAGCGTAACCCCGACGGCAGCGTCATCCCCGAACCCCTGGGCGGCTCCCTCTACCTGGCAAAGCCCTTCGCCAACCCCTTCGGTTCACTGCTGGCGGTCTACCTCACCGTCGATGATCCGAAAACGGGCATCGTCGCCAAGCTGGCGGGAGAGATCCACGCCGATCCCAAGACAGGGCAGCTGAGCACCACCTTCCGCGAATCCCCGCAGCTGCCGGTCGAAACGTTCAGTGCCCACATCTTCAAGGGCCCGCGTGCGGCGCTTCGCACCCCGCCTGCCTGCGCCAGTTATCCCACCAAGGCCGAGCTGACTCCCTGGAGTGCCCCCGACGTCCCCGACGTCTCACTCAGCGACCCCTTCGCGCTCACCACCGCGCCCAATGGCGGCGCCTGTCCCGCCAGCGCCGCCGCCGCCCCCAACGCACCGAGCTTTGAAGCCGGCACGATCACCCCCCAGGCCGGCGCCTACAGCCCCTTCGTCCTGCGCGTCTCCCGCCCCGACGGAACCCAGCCCCTGGCTGGCTTCGAGGCGACCCTGCCGCAGGGGCTGACCGCCAAGCTCGCCGGCGTTCCGGCCTGCTCAGAGGCTCAGATCGCCGCGGCAAAGGCGCGCGAACACCCCGAACAGGGCGCCCTGGAGCAGGCCTCCCCGAGCTGCCCCGCGGCCTCAGAGATCGGCAGCCTCGACGTCGCCGCCGGCGCCGGGCCGACCCCGCTTCACGTCGGCGGTCACGTCTACCTAGCCGGCCCCTACAAGGGCGCCCCGCTGAGCGCGGTGATCATCACCCCGGCGATCGCCGGTCCCTTTGACCTCGGCACCGTGGTCGTCAGAGCGGCGATCTACCTCGACCGCGACACCGCCCTGGTGCGCACGGTCTCAGACCCCCTGCCGCAGATCCTCGAGGGCATCCCGCTTGACCTGCGCTCGGCGACGGTGAGGCTGGGGCGGCCCAACTTCTCCCTCAACCCGACCTCTTGTGAACCGAAGTCGGTGCTCGCCACCGCGACCTCGATCTTTGGCCTGCCCGCCGCCCTCACCAGCCCCTTCCAGGTCGGCGGCTGCAAACCGCTCCCCTACAAGCCCAAGCTCAACACCCGCCTCTTCGGCCCGATCCACCGCGGCGGGCACCCGCGCCTGCGAGCGGTCTTCCAGGCAAAGCCCGGCGAAGCAAACACCGCCCGCATCGTCTTTGCCCTGCCACGCTCGGAGTTCATCGACCAGGCCCACTTCCGCACGATCTGCACCCGCGTGCAGTTCGCCGTTAACCAGTGCCCGGCGGGCTCGGTCTACGGCCACGTCAAAGCGATCAGCCCCCTCGTCGATTACCCCTTGGAAGGGCCGATCTACCTGCGCTCCTCCGTACACAAGCTGCCCGACGTCGTGATGGCCCTGCGCGGCCCGCCCTCCCAGCCGATCGAGGTCGACCTCGCCGGTCGCGTGGACTCGGTCAACGGCGGCATCCGCGTCACCTTCGAATCGGTCCCCGATGCCCCGGTGAGCAAGGCGATCGTCTCGATGCAGGGCGGCAAGAAGGGCCTTTTCCAAAACTCCACCAACATTTGCAAGGGCACCCACCGGGCCAGCCTCAAGCTGAGCGCCCAAAGCGGCAAGTTCTTGCAGTCCAGCCCGACCCTCAAGGCCGACTGCAAGGGGGGGAAGTCCAAGAAAAAGCGCGGCTCCGCCCGCCGCTGAGACCCACTTCTCCCTGGCTCACAAGCCTTCGCCACACAGATACCCCAGTCCATCGAGCAACCAAGAACAGGAGTCATGACTCATGCGCAAGAAGATCAACAGAACGAGGATGGTGTGCGCGGCGCTGCTCGCCGTGGCGCTTGCCTCGCTCGGAACCGCCGGCATGGCCTCGGCGAAACTGACGGGCGAATTCAAAAAGTTCGAATTCTGCCCCTACAAAACGGCCGGTGTCTATCGCTGCATCTACTCGTCCAACTCGGGCGGTGAAGTAATCCTCGGCACCAAGAAAGTGACGATCGAAAAACCGGTCATCCTGCAGGGCGGCTTCACCGAAGCGGCCACAGAAGGCGCCGAAGCCGAATACTCCAAATTCGTCGCCGCCACCAACGGGCAGACGCTGACCAAAGTCCCCCAGAACGTCCCCGGCGGGCTGCTCGGCATCGTGCCTCCGGAAAAATCCCCCGCCCTGGTCAAACTGCTCTCGGCCTTCTTCTTTGAAAATGGCCTGACCGGCGTCACCTCGACCCTGGAACTGGCCAAACCCGCGAGCGAAATCCGCGTCAGTGAAATCCACCTCGCCGAAGGCCTCGGCGTGGCGCTGAAACTGCCGGTCATGGTGCACCTGGAAAACCCCTTCCTGGGTAAATCCTGCTACGTGGGCTCCTCGAGCTCGCCGATCAAATTCGAACTGCGCCCGGATACGACCAGCCCGCCCAAACCCAATGAACCGATCACCGGCAACCCCGGCGAAGTTGAATTCCTCGAGGAAGGCCGGATCCTCAAGCTGTTCAACGTGGAACTGGTCGACAACGCCTGGTCGGCACCTGCCGCCAGTGGTTGTGGAGGCATTCTCTCCTTCCTCGTCAATCCCATCATCAACTCGATGATCGGCCTGCCCTCGGCGGCCGGCAAAAACACCGCGAGGCTGAAAAACACGATCTACCAGGCCCCGGCCTTCTCGGTGAACAAAAACAACAACGACAACCCCTAGGTCGATCCTGCGAAAGGAGATGATGAGAAGATGAAACGCAAGACAAAATTCCTCAGGGGGTTCGTTGCAATCCTGGCACTGGGTGCAGTGTTCAGCGCCAGCGCCGGTGCCGCTCCCGCCTGGAAGTTCGAAGGCAAAGCACTGGAAGGATCCGAAGTGGTTCTCGGTGCTGCATATGAAAGCGCCCTAACGCTTCCGGGACTGACGACCAAATGTGAAAATTTCCTCTACAAACTGACGATCAAAAACGAAGCCGGGACCGGCAAAGGTGAACTCACCGAAATGCCGCTCTACAACTGCACGACCAACAGCGCGGCGTGCGGGGTGAAAACGATCGGGGCCGAAACCCTGCCCTGGCCGTCCAAACTCACCACGGTTAGTACCAGCAATTACATCGTGATCGAAAAAGTCAAAGTGGGCATCGTCTACAGCGGCGTGGAATGCGCCCTGGGCGGGCTGCTGGTGCGGGTCACCGGCACCGCCGGAGGCCTGCTCGACAACGTCGCCGAAACGGCAACGTTTAACTCGGCGAGCTTCAGTGCGACCAAAACCGAACTGAAAGCTCTCAGCGGTAAAGCCGAATGGGGCGGCGTCTTCCCCACGGAAGCGTTCCAGTGGCATCGAAACCAGCCGCTGACGGTTTCCTAGCCGCAAAGGCCAAGACCGCGAGCGCCAGGATCACCCTGGCGCTCGCGGCCGCGGCCGTTCTCGCCTTGGCGGGTTGCGGTGGGGGAGGCTCAGGTACCGCTTCCACCACGGCCACAGCCGGCTCGAGCGCGAGTGCGGATGTCCCGGCGAGCAAGAACGGCGCCTCGCCGTCTGCCTCCTCGCCTTCCTCTGAGAAGTCACAAGACTCAAAGGCAACGGGCCAGACACCCAGCCAAGCCTCGAAGGCCTCAGGCACCCAAGGCCAAGGTGCAAAGACCGGCAAGCCGATAACCATTCCCAAGGGCGCACCCGAGTCGGCCCCCACCCCTGCCGAAAAGGAGCAAGCGACCGTTGCCGACATCGCCCTCGCCAGCCCCGACCTGCAATCTGCCCCAGGTGCGGCGGGCACGCTCTCGGCCGCCAACACCTGTGACGGCGGGAATATCTCTCCCTCCTTCGTCTGGCAGGGAGTCCCGTCCGGCACCGCCGAGCTGGTCCTGCTGGCGATGAACTCCCAGCCAGTTCAAGGAAAACTCTTCTTTGACTGGGCGGTGGCGGGGCTGGACCCCGGCCTCACCAGCCTCGAGACCGGTCGCCTGCCCGCCGGCGCCGTGGTGGGACAAAACAGCTTCGGCAAAAGCGCCTATGAGATCTGCCCGCCCAAGGGAAGTGCCGAAACCTACATCTTCGCCCTCTACGCCGTTCCCGAGCGGCTGGGGGCCTCAAAGGGCTTCGATCCCCACCAGCTGCGCGAAGAGATCCTGGCGCAGTCGGGCAACGTGGGGTTGATGGCGGCGGCGTACGGGGGGTAGGGGGTTTGGGGACGGTGGGGGGTTGTTTGCGAACGACCCGCAGGTCAGAAACTCTTGCTCAGCGTTTCTTGATCAGTTGAGAGACGTATGCGAACTTATCAACGTACGGACGATTCTCGCCTCGTACAACCGTAACTCAATGGGAAGGAAGCAATGAAGAACAGCAAGTTTGGACTCAGGGCTTTTGGGCTCGCCCTCATGGCGGCCCTCAGCCTGATGGCCTTCTCGGCTGTCGCCGCTCAGGCGGAAAACTTATCCGATGGTGGTAAAGCCGCCAAATTCTTAGTTGGAAAAAGTGCAGCGTTAGCGGTAGGCAAGACCTTTGAAGGGAACCAGGTGGGCACGGGCACCCTCTTAATACCAGGCCGCGTAGACATTTTATGCCAAAATGGCACTGCTATTACGGGTGCAATTAATAGTGAAACAGATGCATCAGGCACCGCCACATTCACCGGATGCACGGCCTGGTCGCCCGTCACCATATTAGGCAATCCGCATGTGACAAAAGTGGCATGCACGGTCAAAGAACCGATCGTCGCGGGCGGATTAGCGTTACCGAAGCTACACGAAGGCGCACCATACATTTTACTTGAGCCAAAAGAAGGTTCAGCGTCCTTCACCACTATTTTCCTCGAAGGCCCTGAATGTCCCCTGACGAAAGAAAACAAACTCACCGGGAGTGTTGTCGGGCAAATCGACAAAAACGATACGGTTGAACCGTTACTGTTATTCAACCATACAATCCAGAAATTATTCCAGACCAGCGCCACTCTGGGTGACCACCTGAAGTTCGGTGCGTTCGAGGCATACATCGACGCAGAAGCACACGTCAAAATCATCATCGCGTCACACATTGGTCAAACAGTAGGTGTCTGCTAGCACCGCCAGCACCAAGTAGCCAGCAGTAAGAACACATGAGGTCGCAGTAAGCGATAAAACCAGGACCGCACCTTGGGGTGCGGTCCTGGTTTCCAGAAGTAACGGGGACAAGAAGACAGGGAATTGGGAACGGGATGAAACAGGGATCCAAACGGGGCAAAGGCACCGGACCTTGCGCAGTCAGCACGAGTCAACAAAGGCCGGCCGGGGAGCCCGGTAGCCGCAAGTCAAGGAGGGGGCGCTGATCCCCCTCGATCCTCTTCGCCTTCACGTCCGGGCAAGCTCCCGACTCCAAGCCCGGTAGCCAAGGTCAAAGGCTCTCCGGCTCCCTCGAGCAAGGGCTCAGGTAAGCAGGCCCAACACATCAAGTTCCCAAGGGCGAACCCGAATCGGCTCCCACTCCCGCCGAAAAGGCACAGGCCACCGTCGCCGACATTGCCCTGACTTGCAATCGTCTCCGGGCACCGCGGCCACCCTCAGCGCCGCCAACACCTGCGACGGCAAGAACGAGTCCCCGTCCCTGATTTGGCAGGGAGTCCCGTCCGGCATGGCCTCTTCGTGGTCAACGCCAACCGGTCGAGGGCTCTTCTTCGACTGGGCCGTGGCGGGGCCTGGACCCAGACCTCACAAGCCTCAAGACCGCCCGCCTGCCCCAGGGGGCGATCCTCGGCCAAAACAGCTTCGGCAAAAGCGCCTACGAGGTTTGCCCACCCCGGGGAAGCTCGGAAACCTACGTCTTCACGCTCTATGCGTTGCCGCAGCGCCTTGGAGCCACAAAGGGCTTCGATCCGCGCCAGCTGCGCGAAGCGATCCTGGCGCAGTCGGGGAACGCGGGGTAGATGGCTGTGGCTTATGGGAGGTAAGGGGTCGGGGACATCCCAGAACACCACGCGCACATTAGAAAACTTTGCTCAGTATTCCTTGACTAAATAGTCCCTCTAAGGGAAGATCCTCTCGAGTTCACCATCGTTCGCATGATCGTCCATTTGCAATGCTCGGAGAGGAGCTCAGATGCAACAGCGCATAGCGAAAACTCTTTTCCTGTCGGTAGCAGCATGCCTCGGCCTAATGGCCTTCACGGCCGTCGCCGCTCAAGCGGCCAACTTAGAAGACGGGGGTAAAGCCGCCAAATTCTTAGTCGGGAAAAGTGCTGCGTTAGCAGTAGGCAAGACCTTCGAAGCCATTCAGCTTGGCGCGGGAACCCTCTTAGTGCCAGGACGCCTCGACATTTTATGCAAAAAAGGGGTTGCTACGGGCATAATAAATAATGAAACCGATGCATCTGGCACGGCCACATTCACCGAATGCTCGACCTGGCAGCCTGTCACTGTATTAGGTGCTTCGCATGTGACCAAAATAAACTGCACCGTCAAAGAACCGATTGTCGCGAGCGGATTAGCATTACCAAAGAAACACGAAGGCGCCTCATATGTCTTAATTGAGCAAAAAGAAGCTGTAGTGCCCTTCACTACGTACTTCCTCGAAGGCCCCGAATGCCCGCTAACGAAAGAAAACAAATTCACCGGGAGCTTTGTCGGGCAAGTCGATAAAAACGATACGGTTGAACCGTTACTGTTATTCAACCATACAATCCAGAAATTATTCCAGACCAGTACTACTCTGGGTGACCACCTGAAGTTCGGCGCGTTCGAGGCGTACATCGACGCAGAAGTACACGCAAGAATCACCACCGCATCACACATCGGCCAAACCGTAGGAGTCTGCTAGCCTCATCGTCACCAAGCGGTTCGCTGTAAACAGTACGTTAAATAGTAGAAGGTACATCAACCAGGACCATGCCTTAGGGTGCGGTCCTGGTTTCCAGAAGTACGAAGGAGAACAGGACTGGGAAGTCCGTTCGACAATGCGTCTTTATCTAGCAGGAGGTTCCTCTCGAAATAGCTGAGCTGGCCCTGCTAGTGGGGAAACTCCCAACCCGTTGAGGCGCTCTTTTTAGATTGGGCGGTCGCGGGCCTAGCTCCCAACGTCACCAGCCTGGAAACCGGCCGCCTGCCCGCCGGTGTCGTGCTCGGCCAAAACAGCTTCGGCAAAGACGCCTATGAGATCTGCCCGCCTAAAGGAAGCGCCGAAACCTACATCTTCGCCCTCTATGCGGTGCCTGAGCCGCTGGGGACCTCGAGGAGCTTCGACCCCCACCAGCTGCGCGAAGAGATCCTGGCGCAAGCGGGGAGCGTGGGACTTGATGGCTGCGGCTTATGGGGGGTAGGGGTTTGGGGACGGTGGGGGGTTGTTTGCGAACGTGATCCCGCATTAGAAAACTTTGCGCAATATTTCTTGACTACCTAGCCTTTCCGAAGGAAGCTCCTCTCGCGAGCTAACAAACGCTCACATCTTGTCCTTTCGTATTGTTCGGAGAGGAGCTCAGATGCATCAGCGCATAGCAAGAACCCTTTTCCTGTCAGTAGCAGCAGCTCTCAGCCTGATGGCCTTCACGGCCGTAGCCGCTCAGGCGGAAAACTTATCCGACGGTGGCAAATCTGCCTTATTCTTAGTTGAAAATAATATGGCGTTATCGGTAGGCAAGACCTTTAGTGCAACGCAGGTGGGCACGGGAACCCTCTTAGTGCCGGGTCGCGTCGACATCTTATGCCAAAAAGGCACCACCACAGGCACATTTAACAGCGAAACAGATGCATCAGTCACCTCCACATTTACCGAATGCACGACCTGGCAGCCCGTCACCGTATTAGGCGCTTCGCATGTGACAAAAGTAAATTGCATCGTCGATGAACCAGTGGTTGCGACAGCATTAGCTTTACCAAAGCTCCACAATGGCGGCAGTTACCTCTTACTTGAGCCACAGAGAGAATTTCTCACCTTAATCTTACTCTTAGGCGTGGAATGCCCGCTGACGAAAGACAACAAAGTAACCGGGAGTATCGTTGCTCAGGTCGACAACAACAACACGGTCGAACCGTTACTGTTATTTAGCCATGAAATCCAGAAATTATTCCAGACCAGTGCCACGGTGGGTGACCACCTGAAGTATGGAGCATTCGAGGCATACATCGACACAGATGCAAAAGCGAAAATCACCTCTGCATCACATGTCGGTAGGACGCTAGGCATCTGCTAGCACCACGCAGTTTGTAGCAAAAGTACAGAAGAAGTAACAACAACCCAGGGCCGCACCTTAGGGCGCGGTCCTGGGTTCCAGAAGTACCGGGAGAGGAGCCCAGACGACAAACGTCGGCGCAGCAAGTCACTCTAAAACCTACATCTTCGCCCTCTATGCGGTGCCTGAGCCGCTGGGGGCCTCGAGGAGCTTCGACCCCCACCATCTGCGTGAAGAGATCCTGGCGCAGTCAGGGAACGTGGGGTTCATGGCGGCGGCGTACAGGGGGTAGGGGGTTTGGACTGTGGGAGAAGTTTGCGAACAACGGAAAGACGTTACAAAACATTGCGCAATATTACTTGACCGATTAATGTCTCTGAGAGAAACTCCTCTAGCGAGCCCCAACGCTCGCATCTCGTCCAATTGCAACGCTCGGAGAGGAGCTCAGATGCAATCGCGCATAGCGAGAACCCTTTTCCTGTCAGTGTCAGCAGCTCTCAGCCTGATGGCCTTCACGGCCTTAGCCGCTCAGGCGGAAAACTTATCCGACGGTGGCAAAGCCGCCAAATTCTTAGTTGGAAAAAATGCTGCGTTAGCAGTAGGCAAGACCTTTAGTGCAACGCAGGTGGGCACGGGAACCCTCTTAGTGCCGGGCCGCGTCGACATCTTATGCACAACAGGTACAACTACCGGTATAATTAATACTGAAACAAATGCATCAGCCGTTGCCACATTCACCGGATGCACGACCTGGCAACCCGTCACCGAATTAGGCGCTGAACATGTAACCAAAGCAATTTGCACCGTCAAAGAGCCAATCGTCGCGGAAGGAATAGCGTTACCAAAGAAACACAACAGCGTCTTATATATCTTACTTGAGCAAATATCAGGTTCACCGATCTTCACCACTATTTTCCTCGAAGGTCCGGAATGCCCGCTAACGAAAGAAAACAAAGTAACCGGGAGTCTTGTCCTGCAGGTCGACAACAACGATGCGCCGGAACCATTACTTTTATTCAACCACGAAATCCAGAAATTATTTCAGACCAGCTTTACCCTGGGCGACCACCTGAAGTTCGGGGCATTTGAGGCGTACATCGACGCACATGCAAGATCAAAAATTACCACCGTGTCACATGCTGGTCAGACCCTCGGCGTCTGCTAGCACCATCGGCACAGGCAGCTCACAGTAAGAAGTAGTAACAGTACCCTGTAGGCAACAAGCAACCAGAGGCCGCGCCTTTAGGTGCGGCCTCTGGTTTCCATGAATAACGGGAACAGGAAGACAGGACTGGGAAACGAGATGAAACAGGATCGTAAGCGGGGCAAAGGCACCGAGTAAATTCTGCTAAGTCGGCTCCTCAAGTTCGCCGATCAATTTCGAACTGCGCACCGACACGACCAGCCCGCCTAAACCAAATGAACCGATCACCGGCAACCCCGGCGAAGTCGAATTCCTCGGAGAAGGTCGAATCCTCAAATTGTTCAACGTGGAACTGGTCGACAACGCCCGATCGGCACCGGCCGCCAGTGGTTGTGGAGGCATTCTCTCCTTCCTCGTCAATCCCATCATCAACTCGATGATCGGCCTGCCCTCACCGGCCAGGACAGAGCCTGAGGCTCTGTCCTGGCTCTATGGAAGTTCTAGTCCAAGTCCATTTGGCTAATCCGAATGTCAGGCGGTTAAAGGGCGAGCATCGCTGCTCTTTTGCTTCTGAGCTTCCCGAGACTCCAGAAGTCCGGTCAATCCGTGGTCTCTTAAGAGCACAGACCGGAGGCAATCATCGAGATATAAAACATCGAACCGAAAAACTTGACTGAACAGGCGAGCAGGGGCATCCTTGCAGAGAGCGGGGTTTGTCGTGGCTACCTATTTGGAGCGGTCGCGAGAGGGAGCAGGTTGAAGCGGATATTCGGATGAGTGAGGTTGGTCGTCGACGGTTGCTCCGATATCGGCGGCCAGGGTGCAATGCGCATGGGAGTTGTGCTCTGGGAGAGATGTTCTCTCAATCAGCTTGAGTAATGCAAAGTGGCTTCCCAGCCCAATCGAGCAAAGACAGGAGCGATCGGATTATGAAAAAGCACAAGATGGGTGGAGCTGTGTGCGTGGTACTGCTCGCCGCGGTGCTTACCTCCCTCATGCTTGCCGGAAGTGCCTCGGCGCAGCTGACGGGAGAGTTCACCAGGTTTCAGAACTGCCCGTACAAAACTGCCGGGGTGTATAGATGCCTCTACTCGCAAACTATTGGTGGCGAAGCGGTACTTGGTAATAAGAAAGTACCGATAGTCAATGAAGCGGTGGTTCAGGGAGGCTATACGGAACCAGCCGAAGAAGGTCCTGAAGTCGGCTCTTCCGAATTCGTAGCAGCCACCAATGGTCAGACGCTGACAAAAGCGCCGCAGCCAGTCCCGGGCGGCCTGGCCGGTCTTGTCAACTGCAAAGAAATCAGCAACTTCATTTTCCGAGCGACTTGTGAAGCGACTTTCGAAAATGGCCTTACTGGCGCAAGCTCTACCCTGGAACTCGCCAGGCCGGCTAGTGAGATTCGTGTTAACGAATACCATCTCGCCGAAGGCCAGGGCGTGGCACTGGTGCTGCCGTTGAAGGTGCATCTGGAAAACCCGCTTCTCGGCGGATCTTGCTACATCGGCTCGAGTACTACTCCGATTATTTGGGAACTGAGACCCGATACGACGAGTCCGCCGCCGCCGAATACCCCAATTACAGGTAACCCGGGAGAAACCGAATTTCTCGGCGGTGGAACAATCGCAAAGCTGTTCAACGTGGAACTGGTCGACAATTCCTGGTCGGCACCGGGAGCGTCGGGTTGCGGGGGAATCTTCTCCTTCATCCTTGATCCGATCATCAACACGTCAGTAGGAGTGCCCGCTGCGGCTGGTCGTAACACTGCAAGGCTGAAAACCACGATTTATGAGGCGCCTCGCTTTTCGGTGAACAAAAATGACGAAGACAATCCATAGGCCGTAAGAGGAGTAGTGCCGAGACCTAGTGGTTACTAGGGCTTAAGTCTCGACCGGGAGCCCCAGCCAAAGTTTGGGCTCTCGGTCTTTCATGATCAGAATATTGAATCCAATCGAGTGAAAGACAGGAGTATTTTAATATGAAAAAGCACAAGATGGGAGGGGCTCTGTGCGTGGCTATGCTTGCCGCACTGCTCACCTCCCTCATGCTTGCCGGGAGTGCCTCGGCAAAACTGACAGGGGAATTCACAAAGTTTCAGAACTGCCCATACAAAAATTTGGCGGTGTACAGGTGCCTTTACTCGCCGACCATCGGCGGCGAAGTGGTGCTCGGGAAAAAGAAAGTCCCGATTGTCAAAGAAGCAATCCTTCAGGGTGGTTACGAAGAAGCCCCAGAAGAAGGTCCTGAAGCCGGCTACTCGAAATTCGTAGCAGCCACCAACGGCCAGACGTTGACAAAAGCGCCGCAGCCAGTCCCGGGCGGCTTGGCCGGTCTTGTCAACTGCAAAGAAATCAGCAACTTCATTTTGAGGACTTCTTGCGAATGGACCTTTGAAAACGGCCTTACAGGCGTCAACTCGACGCTGGAGCTGGCCAGGCCGGCAAGCGAGATCCGGGTGAATGAAAACCACCTCGCCGAAGGTCAGGGAGTTGCCCTGAAACTTCCAGTGAAGACGCGCCTGGAAAATCCGCTGCTTGGCGAATCCTGCTACATCGGCTCGAGCACGTCCCCAATCAAATGGGAACTGCGGACCGACACCACGAGTCCCCCGCCGCCGAACAAACCGATTACCGGTAATCCTGGCGAAGTTGAATTCCTCGAAGGTGGCCGAATTCTGAAGCTGTTCAACGTGGAACTGGTCGACAATGCATGGTCGGCGCCCGGAGCGTCGGGTTGCGGAGGAATCTTCTCCTTCATTCTCGATCCGATCATCAATCTGTCAGTTGGAGTGCCGTCAGCTGCGGGTGTCAACACCGCGAGGCTGAAAAATACGATCTACGAGGCGCCCCGCTTCTCGGTGAACAAAAACAACGAAGACAATCCTTAGCCAGTACGAGGATTGGGCGCTGATCCAATAGCGCCTGGATTGCAGGAGAGAGCGCCGGGTTCGCCCGGCGCTCTCGCTTTCTCCGCCTGGGTATCGGCGTGTCCGTATATTCGGGCTCAATGTCGGACTCCCGTGCAATAGCCAGATGGCCCAGCGGATACCGCGCGACGAATCGCTGAGCCGCGTCCACGGCGTCGGCGCATTGTTTGCCGCCGCCTACGGCAACGTCGGCTCCTCGATCTATTACGCACTTGGCGTCACCGCCGCCTTCGCGCTTGGCCTGACGCCGATCGCCTTCGTTATCTCGGGTCTGATCTTCGCCGCCACTGCGGCGACCTATGCCGAGGCGACGGTGATGTTCCCCGAGGCAGGTGGCTCCTCGAGCTTCGCCCGCCACGCCTTCAACGAGCTGGTCAGCTTCATTGCGGCCTGGGGTCAGATGCTCAATTACACGATCACGGTTGCGATCTCGGCCTTCTTCGTGCCGCACTACCTTGCCGTGTTTTGGCCCTGGCTCGGCAGTAGCCCGGGCGACATCGTCGGTGGCGCGGCCCTGATTCTCGTCCTTGCCCTAATCAACATCCGCGGGACCGAGGAGTCGGCGAAACTCAACTTGATCCTCGCGGTGGCCGACCTAGCGACTCAGGTGGTGCTGGTCGGGATTGGCATGGTCCTTGTCTTCAGCCCTCAGGTCCTTGTCGACAACATCCACCTCGGCGTCGCTCCGACCTGGAGCGACTTTGCCCTCGGCATCGCGGTCGGCATGATCGCCTACACCGGGATCGAGACGATCTCCAACATGGCGGAGGAGGCCAAGGATGCGGCCAAGACCATCCCGCGCAGCGTCGGCCTGGTGGTGATCGCGGTCCTCGCTCTCTACTTGCTGATCCCGATCGTCGCGCTCTCAGCGATGCCGGTCGTCCAGGACTCCGCGGGGCACTACGCGACTGAGCTCGGCTCGACTTTCGCCGACGACCCAATCCTCGGCATCGTCGAGAATCTCGGCCTCTCCTCGGGCCCGACGGAAATCCTGCGCTACTACGTAGGTGTACTGGCGGCGGTGATCCTTTTGATCGCCACCAACGCCGGTCTGATCGGCGTCTCCCGCCTCACCTACTCGATGGGCCAGCACCGCCAGCTGCCCGAGAGCCTGCGCCAGGTCCACCCCAAGTACCGCACGCCATATATCGCGATCCTGATCTTCGCTGCGATCGCGATCGTCACCCTGATCCCTGGTCAGACCGACTTCCTGGCGACGATGTACTCCTTCGGGGCGATGCTCTCCTTCACGATCGCCCACATCGCGGTGATCCAGCTGCGCCGCGGTCAATCCGGGGTCGAGCGGCCCTGGAAGCCGCCACTCAACTTCCGCGCCTTCGGCACCGAGATACCTCTCACGGCGGTCCTCGGCGGCCTCGGCACCTTTGCCGCCTGGATCGTCGTCATGGCGCTTAACCCGCGCACGCTCGCTGTCGGAGTGGGCTGGATGGCGCTGGGGATCATCGTCTACGTGCTCTACCGCCGCAACCAGCGTCTGCCTCTTACCGAGACGGTCAAGGTTCTGACGCCAGAGCCGCTGGGCGTCGAAGAGATCGAGTACCGCTCCGTCCTGGTCGCCTTCGAGGACGACCAGCCTTTCTCCGAGGAGATGGTCGCGACCGCGGTCAAGCTCGCCTCCAAGCGCCGCCGTGGCATCCACGTGCACTCGATGCTGACCGTGCCGACCCACCTGCCGCTCGACGCCGAGCTGCCAGACCAAGAAGAAGAGGCTCAGGGCAAGATCGAGCAGGCAAAGTTGATCGGCGGCCAGCGCGTCACCGGCCACGTCGAGCGCGTCCGCCCCGGCCAGTCGGGCTACGACATCTCCGATGAGGCCAAGCTGATCAACGCCGCCGCGGTAATCGTTGGCCTGCGCTACCGCAACGGGCGTCCGCTCTACGACAAGACCCTGCAGACCGTGCTCGGCGAGCGCCCCTGCCGCGTCATCGTCGTCTCCGAACAGGGCGCTCAACGGGGCGGCGAACTAACGCCTGCGTTGACATAGCTGTGGCAATTCCTTGTCGATCTGCGTGCCACGAGTATGGATTCGGCTGTCAGGGTCGTGCGATGGCACCACAGCTTGTCGCGGGCGAGATCCTCGCGGGAGGATTTTCGGGCGTTATTGCCACTTTGATTGGCTGTACTGGCCTCGTGGGCGGTACCGGACGCTATGGAGCGGTCCTGCTCGGTGCAACTCCTGGCGAAATCGACCGTGCGACAGCGTTCGGCTTCTTTTGGGGGCTCGGTGTCGGCTGTCTCGCCATTCTGTTCGAATCCACGACGTGAGCTAGGATGTAGACAACATGTTTCGCGTGGCTCTTGCATACATTGCGGTTTTGGCGGCGACCGCCGGCTTGGTGCTTCTGCTGAACGCCCTTGATGCTGGGCCCGCGGTGTCGGTTACGGCACTTGCTTTGCTTTGTGTCTCAGTCGGCTTGGCAATCGCCTACTTCATCGATCGAATTCCTGAGATATCTCGCCCGCGACGAACACGACCTCGCCCAGCGCCCCCACGCACCTAGAATCCACTCCCAGTGGCCTCTCCCGAGCGGATCTATCAGGGCTCCGTCCGCGCTTTCTCACTCGTCTTCCTCGTCCTCGGCCTGGCGCTCCTTATCAGCACCCTCGCCAACGGCGGCGGGCCTCTCTCTGTCGGCACCCTGCTCGGCGTCGCCTTCCTGGCCGTCGGTGCGGGGCGGCTCTGGATAGCGTCTCGTACGTGAGCGATCCCGAGCAAGCAGAGCAGCCTTCGAAACCGCGGCTGGAGCCGCTCCTGCAGCGCGCCACCGGCGTGCCGGGACTCTTCGTCGCCGTCTACTCGGCGGTCGGCTTCTCGATCTACTTCTCGCTCGGTGTCGTCGCCGACCGCGGCCTCGGCCTGACCCCGCTGATTTTCCTCGCCGCCGGCCTGCTCTTCGTCGTCACCACACTCAGCTACGTCGAGGGCGGGGCGATGCTGCGCGAGCGCGGCGGCTCCTCGAGCTTCGCCCGTCACGCCTTCAACGAGCTGATCGCCTTCATCGCCGGTTGGGCGATCCTGATCGACTACCTGATCGTCGCCGCCCTGGCGGCGATCTCGGTCCCGCACTACCTGGAGCCGATCTCATCCGATTTCTCGAAGGCGGGTTGGGAGATTGGCATCGCCGGCGCCGTGATTGTCGCCGCCTGCGTGCTCAACTCGCTCAACATCACCGGCCGCAGCCGCGAGCGGCCGCTGGCGATCCTCGCCCTCGCCGATATCGCCCTGCAGCTGGCCGTGATCCTCGTCGGCGTCCTCGCCGTCTTCCACCCCGACCGCCTCACCGACCAGCTCGACCTCTTCACCAGCCCCGACTTCCACGACATCGTCTACGCGGCGGTGGTGGCGATGCTCGCCTACGCGGGCATCGAGGCGGCCTCGGATCTGGCCCCGGACATCAACGTCTCCCGGCGCGACCTCAAACGCATCGTCTCGGTCGGTGCGCTGGCGGTGCCGCTCGTCTACGCCGGCATGGCCGCGATCGCGCTGATGGCCGTGCCGGTGGTGGTCGGTCCGAACGGACCCGAGACGGCGCTGGGCAGCGAATTCGTCGAGGCGCCGGTGCTCGGCATCGTTTCGGCCTACCACCCGCTCTGGGTCTCCGACGCGATGCGCTGGCTGGTCGCCCTGGTCGCCACACCGGTCCTCTTCTGGGCCGCGACGACGGCGCTTCTCGGCGTCTCCCGTCACATCTACACGCTGGCGATCAACCGCCAGATCCCCAGCTGGCTGGGCAAGCTCAACCGCCGCCACGCGACCCCACAAGTGGCGATCGCGATCTCCGGCGTGATCGCGATCGGCCTGGTGCTGCCGACCGACGTCAAGATGCTCGCCGGCCTCTACGCCTTTGGGGCGATGCTGGCGATCACCATCGCCCAGCTCTCGATCCTGCGCCTGCGCGTCACCCAGCCCGACCGCCCGCGCCCCTTTCGCGTCCCCCTCGACCTCGAGTGGCGCGGCGCCCAGCTGCCGCTGCCGGCCCTCCTCGCCGCGGTGGTCAGCGCCCTCGCCTTCCTCAGCGTGCTCGCCTACCACGACACCGCCCGCTGGGTCGGCCTTGGCTGGATGACCTTCGGCCTGCTCTTCTACGTCGTCTACCGCAAGGTCTTCGAGGGGACGACGCTGACCAAGCGCGTTTCCGTCAGCGAGAAGGCGCTGACCAAGCAGGTCGCCGAAGTCGCCTTCCGCAACATCCTCGTGCCCGTCTTCGGCACCAAGCTCGACGACGACATCGTCGCCACCGCCGGCAGGCTTGCCGCGGCTGAGCAGGAGGAGGGGGGGAGGGACGAGGAAACCAAGGTCGACCTCGTCTACGTGATCGAGGTTCCGCTAACCCTGCCGCTCGACGCCGAGTTGCCGGATGGGATCGAGGAGGACGCCCAGCGGGCCCTGAGGCGCGCCAGCGACGTCGCCGAGGAGTACGAGGACGTCAAGGTGACCGCCGAGGTGGTGCGCGCCCGCGGCGTTGGCGCCGGCATCGTCGAAGCCGCCCGCCGCTCCGACTCCGAGGCGATAGTGATTGGCGGCGAGCCCCCGACCAAGATCAAGGGCGGCGCCAGGCTCGGCGGTATTGGTGCCGCCAAGCCGGCCGAGATCGGCGCCGCCACCGAGTACGTGTTGAAGAAGGCGCCCTGCCGGGTGCTGCTCACCGCGCCGCCGGAAGCGACGAGCTAGCGGTTACCGCAGACTTCGAAGCCGATTTCCTGCGCGATCTTGTCGGACTTGGCGAACGTTTTCTTCGCATTCTTGAAAAGCGCCTGGGGGTCTTGTTCGCCGATGGTGATGTCCTCTTCGACAGCCTCGAGGAATTCTTCGGCTTCGTCTTCGGCCCCTTCCGGGAGACCGAGCGCCTTTATCTTCTCGACTTGTTCGCGCAGTGCGGGCAATGCGATCGTCTTGACCAGGGCAGTTTCGTGCTTCTTGGTCTCAGCCGCCGATTCGCCACTTTCGCCAATCCCTTTGAGTTTTTCCTTTTTGAGGTAGGCGGTGAAGTCGGCTTCAACTTCTTTCCTGCCATCCGTGCAGATGGTGTCGCCCTTGGCGACGAAGAGGGCCTGGGTGATCGGAGGCGCATCGGACGACGAAGAGCCATCCGAATCCGATGAGGAGCTCCCACAGCCGGCGGCGACGAGGACACAGGCGAGCGCCGCTAGGACCGCGGTCAGCAATCGCCTCCTTGGCTCAAGACCCCCCATACCGGTTGAAGAATATCGATTAGATGAGCATCTTGACGTGAGCCTTCGAAAACCCTTGATCTAGACTCCCCGCCATGTTCATCCTGATCGTCGGCTGCGGCCGAGTCGGCTCCTCGGTCGCCCGCTCAATGCTGAGCGAGGGGCACGAAGTCTCCTGCCTCGACGAGGACCCCGAGTCGCACGCGCGGCTCGAGGTTGGGCTGGACAAGGGCTGGGAGGATCTCGGCGGCCAGTTCACGGTCGGGGCCGGCCTCGAGACAGACGCGCTGGTCGCCGCCGGGATCGAGCGCGCCGATGCCTTCATCGCCTCCACCGACGGCGACAACACGAACATCATCATCGCCCAGATCGCCCAGCAGCGCTACAGCGTGCCGACCGTGATCGCCCGCATCCTCGACCCGCTGCGGGCCGAATGGTACGAGCGCCAGGGCATGCACACCGTCTGCCCGACCCGGGTCGCGATCGACATGCTGGAGGGCGCCGTCCGCGAAGGCGCGCCCCGCGGCCAGGGCCCCTCGGACGGCGCGGCGGAAGCCGCGTAGGAAGGAGCGGGGCGCATGTACATCATCGTCGTCGGCGCGGGCAAGGTGGGCTGGAACCTCGCTCGCGAGCTGCTCGAAAAGGAACACGAGGTGACGGTGATCGAGAACAACCGGCGCCGCTACCTGACCGTCGAGCAGGAGCTCGAGCACAACGTCTCCTACGGCGACGCCTCCGAGCTCTGGGTGCTGGAGCGGGCCGGAATCGAACGCGCCGACATGGTGATCGCGGTTACCGGCGACGACGAGGACAACATGCTGATCTGCCAGGTCGCCCGCCAGAAGTACGAGGTCGAGCGGATCATCGCCCGCGTCAACAACCCGCGCAACAAGCCCCACTTCGACCTGCTTGGGATCAAGCCCTCGGTCTCGGCCACTGACCTGATCCTGCGCCTGCTCGAGCACGAGGTGCCCGAGTACGGCCTCGTCCACCTGCTCGACCTGCAGGAGGAGCAGCTGGAGATCATCGAGATGTTGCTGGGCAAGGATTCCGGGGTAACCGGCAAGCGTGTCGGTGACCTCGAAATGCCCGAAGGCAGCCTCTTGATCTCGGTGCTGCGCGACGGCAAGGGCTTCGTGCCCGTCGCTGACACGGTGCTCGAGGTCGGCGACGAGGTGCTGGCGGTGCTCGATCCGGGCCACGAGGAGCTGCTGAAGGACATGTTCGGCCCCTCGGGTGGCAACGGCTCGGGCAACGGCAGTGACTGAGCGCGAGGTCGACTTCCTGCTCATCGGCGGCGGCCTGGCGGCCGCCAGCTGTGCCGCCGAGCTGCGCAAGCGCGGTGCCGAAGGCTCGGTTCTGCTGGTCGGCCGCGAGCCCGAGCCGCCCTACGAACGCCCGCCGCTCTCCAAGGAGTACCTGCGCGGCGAGGCCGAGCGCAGCGACGCCTACGTCAACCCGCCCTCTTGGTACGAGGAGAACGACGTCAAGCTGCTCAGCAGCACCAACGTGATGTCGCTCGACCCCAAGGCGCGCACGGCGAAGCTTCAGGGTGGCGACGAGGTCCGCTTCGGCAAAGCTCTGATCGCCACCGGCGCGATGGTCAACATCCTCCGTGTCGAGGGCGCCGAGAACGAGGGCATCCACTACCTGCGCGCCTTTGGCAACTCCGACGCGATCCGCGCCGACGCCAAAAAGGCCGAGCACGTGGTCCTGGTCGGCGGCAGCTACATCGGCGCCGAGGTCGCAGCATCGCTGACTGCCAACGGCACCAAGTGCACGATCGTGACGATGGAGGACGTGGCCCTGTCGCGCACCTTCGGCGAGGACGCCGGCCGCTGGTTCCACCAGCTGCTCGAGTCCAAGGGCGTGACCATTCACGGCGGCGAGGAGCTCGAGGCTTACGAGGGCGATGGCCGGATCAAGGGCGTGGTCACCAAGAGCGGCCTGGCGATCGAGTGTGACGCGGTAGTCGTCGGCGCCGGGGTCCGCCCCGACGCGATGCTCGCCCAGCGCGCTGGCCTCGAGGTCGACGACGGGATCGCCTGCGACTCGAAGCTGCAGACCTCTGCGGAGGGCATCTACGCCGCTGGCGACTGCTGCTCCTACGACAGCGTCATCCACGGCCGTCGCCTGCGGGTCGAGCACTGGGACGTGGCGATGCAGCAAGGCATCCACGTTGCCCGCAACATGCTCGGCGAGGACGCCGACTACGAAGTCGTCCCCTACTTCTTCAGCGACCTCGCCGACTGGGCCGGCCTCGAGTACGTCGGCCCGGCCATGGATTGGGACGAGGAGATTTGGCGCGGCGATCGCGACAAGGGCGAGTTCTCCGTCTGGTACCTGAAGGACGGCAAGGTCGCCGGTGCCCTCAGCGTCGAGCGTTCCGAAGACCTGGCCGAGGCGCGACGCATGCTCGCCGATGGGGTCGACGTCTCTGACGCCAAGGCCCAGATCGCCGACCCCGACAGCGATCTTTCGGCAATCGGCGCCTGATCCGCGGCCGAGCGGCCCGTCGGTATTCTTAGCTTTCGCGTTGCGCCCTGGTGTAATTGGCAACACGCCAGCCTCTGGAGCTGGATTTCGGGGTTCGAGTCCCTGGGGCGCAGTGAAGTCCGCTTGGATGCCCGCAAATCCCTGCTGGGGCGTCTAATCGCTCTGCTAGTTTCGCCCTGATCTTGAGCCTTCGCCGCACATCGATCGTCCTGCTGCCGCTGGCTGCGCTGTTGATCGCCGGCTGCGGCGGCGGTGGCGACGACGATTCGACCGAATCGACCGCGGTGACTACGGCAGCCCCGGTGGCGCTGACCAAGGCGGAGTTGACCGAACAGGGTGACGCGATCTGCGGCGAGGTCAACGCCGCGGTTGGCACGGTCGGCGCCAGCAGCGCCGAAACCGGCAGCCCCGCCGCTCAGGCCGCCGACCTCTATAGCGGCATGGTCGCCAGCCTGCAGAACCTCGGCACGCCTCAGGAAACCGATGGCTACGACGAATTCTCGACTGCGGCAGACGAACTGGCCACGGCCGAGGACGAAGTCAAACTGGCCTCAGAGCGCGGCGACACGCCTGGCCTCGAAACCGCCGAATCGAATGCCTCCTCGGCACTCACCTCCTTCCAGAACGCCGCCAGCGAATACGGCTTCGAGGACTGCAGCGAAGGTCCGAGCGCACCGGTGACCACCGCGCCGGGCGAAACTGGCGAAGCGGGGGCTGGGGAAGAAGCCGAATCGCTCGAACCGGAAGCGGTCGAACCGGAAGTCGAAGAAGAAGTGGCACCGGAAGTCGCCCCCGAAACGGGCGGCGCCGGTGGTGCGATCGAAGGCGGTGGGACCGGCGGCGGCAGTGAAGGCGGCGGCGGTACAACGGGTGGCAGCTCCGGCGGCATCGGCCCCGGCTGAGCGGGCCGATAGCCGGCGCATTTCGGAGTCCTCGGTCGGGCGGCTCGGGTCACGCACTTATGTGCGCTCCCCTCACCGCCCTTCCCTGCGTCCGCCGAACTGCTTGGCTCTCGGCCCGCTCAGGCTGCTGAGGACTCTTCCCACGCCCCGTATAGCCGCGAGTACGGTCCACCCGCCTCGATCAGCTCATCGTGCGTGCCGGCCTCGGCGATGCGGCCGTGTTCGAGCACGACGATCTTGCCGGCACGGCGGATCGTCGAGAGGCGGTGGGCGATCACGATCGCCGTGCGGCCGGCGAGTAGGCGCTCGAGGCCTTTCTCGATCGTCTTCTCGGTGCGCACATCGACGTTCGAGGTCGCCTCATCAAGGATCAGAATCCGCGGCTCGGCGAGCAGCGCGCGGGCGAAGGCGACGAGCTGGCGCTGGCCGGCCGAGAGCTGCACGCCGCGCTCGCCGACCTCGGTCTCGATTCCTTCCGGCAGGGCGGCGATGAACTCGGTCGCGCCGACCGCGGCCGCCGCGTCTTCGATCTCCTCCAGCGTCGCCTCGGGCCGGCCGAAGGCGATGTTCTCGCGCACGCTGCCGGAGAAGAGAAAGCCCTCCTGCGGCACGATCCCGAGCTGGCGCCGCAGTGCTTGCTGCTGTACGCCGGTCAGGTCGTGCCCGTCGACGAGGACCCGGCCCCGCTGCGGGTCATAGAAGCGCGCCACAAGCTTGGCGAAAGTCGACTTGCCAGCGCCGGTCGTCCCCACGAGCGCCAGCGTCTGCCCCGCCGGCACGTGCAGGCCGATGTCTCGCATCGCCCACTCAACCCCGTCCTCTGCGGGCTGAGTTCGTGCTTCTCCGCGCGTAGGGCGGTTAAGTGCGAACTCAGCATCGTCGGCGTAGGAGAACCAGACGCCGTCCATCTCGATTTCCCCTTTTAGGGTTCCGGGATCGATTGCCCCCGGCGCGTCGACCATGTCCGGCGCCGTATCGAGCAGGTCGAAGATCTTGTCCAGCGCCGCCATCCCCTGCTGGTAAGTCGTGTAGAGCTGGGAGAGCTGCTGGATCGGTTCGAAGAAGACGGTCAGGTAGCCGACGAAAGCGATGATCGTGCCGATCTGGATCGCGTGGTCAATCGCCTGGCTGCCGCCGTAGAGCAGGATCGCCGCGGTGCCGACCGCGGCCAGCAGTTCGACCCCGGGGAAGTAGGAGGCGTTGAGGAAAACCGTGCGCATGTTCGCCGCCCGGTTGGCCTCGTTCAGCTCGGTCATCGCCGCCGTGTGCCGCGGCTCCTGGCCGAAGCTGCGCACCACCCGCACGCCGCTCAGGGTCTCCTGCAGGTAGCCGGTGATCGCGCCGATCCGCTCCCGCGTTTCGCGGTAAGCGCCGTGCGAGACGATGCGGAAGACGATGCTCGCCGCCGCGACCAGGGGAAAAGTGATGAAGGTGACCAGGGCAAGGTCGGCGTCGAGCACGAGCAGAATCACAACCACGCCGACCAGCGTCAGCACGCTGGAGAACATCGTCACCACGCCGTCGGTGACGAGCTGGTTGAGCGCCTCGATGTCGTTGGTCATGCGGCTGATCAGCACGCCGGGGCTACGCCGGGTGAAGAAGCCGATCGACATCGTCTGCAGGTGCGAGAAGACCCGCTCGCGCAGGTCCTGCAGGGCGCGCGTGCCGACCCAGCCGACCAGGTAGGTCTGCAGGTAGGTCGCGGCCGCGTAGAGCGTGGCGACGACGACGAAGGCGGCGACGATCCGGTCCAGGGCGGAGACGTCACCGGTAACGATGCCGGAGTCGACCGCCTGGCCGGCGAGGTAGGGAGGAGCGAGCGCCGCCCCGGTCGCGACCAGCAGCGCCCCGAACATCAGCGCCACCTTGCCGCGGTAGGGCCGCAGCAGCCCGATCATCCAGCGCACCTTGCGCGCCCGCTGGTCCTGGCCCCGCAACAGCCGCCAAACGTCCCGGAAAAGCAACCAAATGTCTCGCAGTCGACTCATGCCCGATAACTCCCATCGTTCCGGTGCGCTTTATGTGGCCATGCGCCATAAAAGGCGCACCGGAAGCTCATAGTCGCGCCACCTCCTCGCGCTGCTCGAGGTCGCGCTGCAGGAAGACCGAGTCGGCGAGGCCGTGCTCGGCGATCTCGCGGTAGAAGCTGCAACCTTCGAGCAGCTCGGCGTGGGTGCCGCGGTCGACGATGCGACCGCCGTCCATCACGATCACCTCGTCGGCCAGCGAGACGGTCGAGAGGCGGTGGGCGATGATGAAGGTCGTCCGCCCGTCCATCACCTCCCGCAGCCCACCCTTGATCGCCGCCTCGGTGGTTGCGTCGACCGAGGAGGTGGCGTCGTCGAGGATCAGGATGCGGGGATCGGCCAGCAGCGCTCGGGCGATCGCCACCCGCTGGCGCTGCCCGCCGGAGAGGGTCAGACCGCGCTCACCGACCACCGTGTCGTAGCCGCCGGGTAGATCCTCGATGAAATCGGCGGCCTGGGCCCGCCGTGCCGCCGCTTCGATCTCTTCGCGGCTCGCGTCGGAGCGCGGGTAGGCGATGTTCTCGGCGACGCTGGCGCTGAAGAGGAAGCTCTCGTCGCCGACGAAGGCGATCTCCGCGCGCAGCGACTCGACCTCGACCGAGCGCACGTCGACGCCGTCGACCAGCACCGAGCCCTCGCTCGGGTCATAGAGCCGCGCGATCAGCGCGACGAGGCTGGTCTTGCCCGACCCCGAGGGCCCGACCAGCGCCACAGTGCTACCCGCCACGACCTCGAAGTCGACCTCGCTCAGTGCCGCGCCGGACTTCATCCTCATCCCAGCTGGGTCGGCGTCAGGTGCCACGCCTGGGACGTCAGCGTCGCTCGCGGGAGAGCCGTCGTAGCGCAGCGTCACACCCTCCATCCGCACGCTACCCCCGCCGGCGGGAAGAGGCGGCGCCTCCGGCGGGCTCTCGATCGACGGCTCGCGGTCGAGGATCTCGAAGAGGCGGTTGCCCGAGGCGATCGCCCGCTGCGCCATCCCCATCGCCACGCCGAGCATTCGCATCGGCCCGGCCAGGATCACCAGGTAGGTGTAGAAGGCGGTGAAATCGCCGAGGCTGAGGCTGCCGTTGATCACCTGGCGGCCGCCGACCAGCAGCACCAGCGCGATCCCGATCTGCGGCAGCAGCCCGATCAGCGGCGAGAAAAAGGCCTGCAGCTTGGTCGAGTAGATGCTCTGGTCGAAGACCCGGCCGACCGCGCGCTGGAAACGGTGCAGTTGGTATTCCTCCCGCGCGAAGGCCTTGACGATGCGGATCCCGGAGATGTTCTCCTCGGCCTCCGCGGTCAGCTCGGCGATCCGCTGCTGCACCTCCTGCTGGGCCGGCCGCGAGACCCGGTTGTAGCGCGAGGCGGTGAAGACGATCAGCGGCGCCGGCGCCAGCGCGATCAGCGCCAGCAGCGGGTTGATCGCCACCATCACCACGGTGACGAGGGTGATCGTCAGCAGGTTCTGGGTGATGAAGATCAGGCCGTAGCCGAGGAAGAAGCGGATCGCCTGCAGGTCGACCGTCGCCCGCGACATCAGCTGCCCGGTCTGCTGGCCGTCGAAGAAGCCGAGCTCGAGCCGCTGCAGGTGGGCGTAGAAGAGCTGGCGCAGGTCGAATTCGACCGCGAGCGAGACCCGGCCGGCGACCAGGCGCCGCACCACGGTCAGCCCCAGGCGCAGGATCCCGGCACCGACGATCGCCAGCGCCAGCGGCAGCAGATCGGGCTTGTCGCCGTCCTGGATCGCGTTGACGGCCCGCCCGATCAGCCACGGGATCAGCACCGTCATCCCCATCGCCGCCCAGGCAAATGCCAGGGAACCCCAGAGCTGGCGGCGGTAGGGCCGCAAAAAGCCCATCAAACGACGGTAAGTGGCCACGGCACTCCACTATACAAAGTGAAGTATTGGCGGCCCGGCAGGCGGCGCCTTGGTCAGGGCATGAGAGCCAGGTAGTCGGGTGCCACTCCCGCGGAGACCGTCGCGCAGCTGGTCGCTTGCATCACTTCGACTTGTAAGACCGGGAGCCTCCGCGGGAGTGGCACCCGACTACCTTCCGCTGAAGCCCTAGACGGCGGTGGCGCTTGCCGGACGCGCGAGAGGTGGGGGCACCCTCTCCCGGAGGCTCCCGGTATGACGCTTGAACCCCGACCCCGGACCAGCTGCGCGACGGTCTCCGGGAGAGGGTGCCCCCACCTCTGGGGCTCCTCAGTCGAAAGCCGCGGCCTTCGCGCTAGGCACCTTGCCGTTGATGCACTTCGGGCCGTGGCCCGGCTTGGGCAGGATCTGGAAGTTGGTCACGGCGTGGAACGGGGTGGTCGAGCCGTCGTTCTGGGCCAACGTGATGACGAGGCGGTAGAAGCCGGGGGGGAGGTCGTGGTAGTAGATCTCCGGGCGGGTCGCGGGGGAGTAGCTGCCCTCGGAGCCGATGCGCTCGGCGAGAACGCCATTGGGGCCGGAATATTCCGGGAAGTCGAAGGAGCGCCCGACCAGGCGGCCCTTGCCGAAGGGACTGTCAATCGCGCGCTGCAGCTTGACCGGGTCGACGCAGTCGGGCACGCGGTTGAGGCCGAAGCGGATGAAGCCCTCGTGCAGCTGCGGTTCGCCGCCGAAGTGGTGCGGTGCGAGCTGGAAATTTTCCACCTCGACCTTGACGACGACGGCGTGGCTGGTCTGGCGGGCGCCGCTGCGGGGTGAGATCACGCTCACCGTCGGCCTCCCCGGCACGGCGGGCTGCGCAGCCTGCGCCCGCGTGCTGTCCTTGCCGCCTTCCAGCGCCAGCACCGCCGCGACGACGAGCGCAGCGAGGGCGACAACGATGAGAATGGCGTTTCGCATCTTCACGACTGGCGGGAACCTTAAGCGAGCGCCGTAACGTAGAGGGCTTGCTCGCACGCGCAGGGATCACCATCGTCGCAGCGCTCGCCTCGCTCGCGCCATTGGCTCAGACCGCCACCGGCGCCGGTCTGGCCGACCGCGTGCAGGTCTTCGCCGGCACCAGGCCGGGCCACGACACCTTCGGCGGTGGCCACAACTTCCCCGGCGCGAGCACGCCCTTCGGCATGGTCCAGTGGAGTCCCGACACCACGCCGGCCGACCGCAACGGCCGCGGCGGCTACGACTATCGCGACTCCCACCTCAAGGGCTTCAGCCTCACCCATCTCTCGGGGGCCGGCTGTTCGCTCTACGGGGACTTTCCCTTCCTGCCGACGACGGAACCGCTCGACGCCTCGCCAGCCGCGGGCGACTCGGCGCTGAAGGGCCAGTTTCAGCCCGGGTTCTCGCACCAGCGCGAGAGCGGTCGCCCCGGCTACTACTCGGTCCGCCTCAACCCCGTCCACGGTGGCGCCATCGACACCGAGCTGACCGCGACCACCCGCACCGGGATGGCGCGCTTCAGCTTTCCCCGCAGCCCCCGCGCCAGCGTCTTGATCAACGCCGGCGGCAGCGCTCAGCCCAACGACTTCGCCGCCGTCAACATCGACCCGGCGCGGCAGGAGATCGATGGCACCGCCTCCAGCGGCCTCTTCTGCGGCCAGCGGCCGCGCTACCGCGTCTACATCGCCGCGGTCTTCGACCGGCCCTTCGATGCCTACGGGACCTGGGAAGGCAGTAGGGCACTAGCCGGGGCGACGACCGCGAGCGCCAGCCAGGCGCCGCCGGCCAACCCGAAGACCAGCGCCGACGCGGGTGCCTACGCGAGCTTCGACACCCGCCGCAATCGCACCGTCACCGCCCGCGTCGGCGTCTCCTTCGTCAGCGTCGAGGCCGCCCGCGCCAACCTCGCCGCCGAAAACCCGGGCGGTGGCTTCGACGATGTCGCCAGGCAGGCCGAGCAGCGCTGGAACAGCTGGCTCGGCCGCATTCGCCTGCGCGGTGGGGCGCCACGCCTGCTCGACACCTTCTACACGGCGCTCTACCACGTCGGTTTGGCGCCGCGCACTTTCAGCGACGTTGGCGGCTCCTACATAGGCATGGACGGCCTCCTGCACCAGGCTGTGGGCCGCACCCAGTACGCCGACTTCTCCGCCTGGGACACCTACCGCACTCAGATGCAGCTGCTGGCGATCCTCGCGCCCAAGCGAGCCAGTGAGATGGTGCGCTCGCTGCTCGCCGATGCCGCCGAGAGCGGCTGCCTGCCGCGCTGGTCCTACGCCAACGGCCAGAGCATGACCATGGTCGGCGACTCGGCCGATCCCCTGATCGCCTCCGCCGCGGCCTTCGGTGCCCGCGCCTTCGACCGCCAGGCCGCGCTCGCCGCGATGCTTCGTGGCGCCGACTCCGAGTGCCGCAGCGCCAACGGCGAATACCTCGAGCGCCAGGGCTTGACGCCCTACCTCGCTCACGGCTACGTCCCCTTCGACCTCGACACCAACGTCCGCAACAGCAACTCGATCTACGGCAGCCCGGATGACGTTTGGGGCTCGGCGGCGACCTCGCTCGAGTACACGGTCGACGACTTCTCGATCGCCCAGTTCGCCGCCCGCGAGCTTGGCGACCGCGCCACCTACCAGCGCTTCATGCAGCGCTCAGGCAACTGGCGCAAGCTCTTCAACCAGCGCAGCCGCATGGTCGAGCCGCGCTATGAAAACGGTGCTTTCCCGGACGGCTACGACAACCAGCGCGGTGGCGGCTTCGTCGAGGGCAACTCGGTCCAGTACAGCTGGATGGTGCCCCACGATCCAGCTGGCCTCTTCCGCGCGATGGGCGGCCGGGCAAAGGCGACTGGACGGCTGGCGCATTTCCTGCGCAAGCTCAACGCCGGCGCCGGCGGCACCCATGCCGACCACGCCCTGCTCGGCAACGAGCCGACGCTGCACACACCCTGGCTCTACAACTGGCTGCGCCAGCCCTATCGCACCCAGGCGGCCGTGCGCCGCGCCCTGCGCCTCTACAGCCCCGCACCCGCCGGATATCCCGGCAACGATGACCTCGGCACGCTCTCTTCCTGGTACGTCTTCGCTGCCCTCGGCCTCTACCCGGAGGTTCCCGGCGTTGGCCTGCTCGCGATCGGTAGCCCACTGTTCCCGCACGCCTCGGTGGCGCTTGCCCACCGCCGCCATCTGACCATCTCCACCAGCGGAAACGGTCCTTATATAGAGGGCCTCAAGCTCGACGGCCGTCCCTACGGTCAGCCCTGGGCCGCTTGGTGCGCGCTCTCGAAAGGCGCCCGCCTGGGCTTCCAGCTCGCGCCCCGCCCAAACCGCGGTTGGGGTAGTTCCGCAGCCGCGGCGCCGCCCTCCTTCGCCCCCGGCCGGCCGATGCCGCAGGACGCCTGCACGCCTTGACCCTCACTCCGACCCGCACCGGCGCCCTCTGGGTGCTCGCGTTTCTCACCGCCCTCGGTGCCGCGATGCGCTTCGCCAGCCTCGACGTGCAGAGCTTTCACCACGACGAGGTGATCACGGCGATGCGGGTGCTCCCGGGCAGCCTCGGGGACGTGATGCACGCGGTCAAGAGCAGCGAGTCGAATCCGCCGCTCTACTACGTGCTGGCCTGGGGCTGGGTGAAGGCATTCGGCAGCGACGAGGTCGGCTTGCGCTCGCTCACTGCACTTTTCGGCACCGCCACGGTGCCGCTCGCCTACTGCATCGGCACTGAGCTGGCCCATCGGCGCGCCGGTTTGATCGCCGCCGCCCTGGTTGCGGTCAGCCCAATGCTGATCTGGTACTCGCAGGAGGCGCGCTCCTACGCGCTGCTCGTCTTCTTCTGCGCCGCCTCACTGCTCTTCTTCGCCCGCGCGCTGCGCACTCGCAGCGGCCGCGACCTCGCCCTCTGGGCGCTCGCCTCGGCGCTGGCGCTATGCAGCCACTACTTCGCCGCCTTCGCCGTCGCCATCGAGGCGCTCTGGCTGCTGGTCGCCCTGCGCGCCCGCTGGCGCGTGGTCCTGCCGGCGGTCGCCGCCGTCACCGCGGCCGGCCTTGCCCTGGTCCCGCTGATCTCCGCCCAGGTCAACCCGACCCACATCGGCTGGATCGAAGAAAGCCTGCTCTCGACCCGCTTCCTCGAGACCGGGGTCAGCTTCCTCGTCGGCGAGACCGGTCACGTGATCGCCGAGCCGCCGCGCGAGCGCTATGCCCTACTGCCGGGGATCCTCCTCGGTATCGCCCTACTGCTGGTCGCCGTCCGCGGCACGCGGCGTGAGCGCCGTGGAGCCCTGCTCGGCGTGCTCCTGGGCTCCGGGGTCGCCGTCCTCACCCTGCTCGCCGCGCTGGCGGGCAAGGACTACGTGGTCGAGCGCAACCTGCTGCCGGCGCTGCTGCCGCTCGCCCTTGCCGCCGCGATCGGTTTCGGCGCTGATCGTGCGCGCCGCCTCGGCCTGCTGCTTGCCGTTGCCCTCTGCGCCTACTGGACCGCCTTCGGCGTGTACGTCACCCAGACGCCCAACCTCCAGCGCCCCGACTTCCGCGGCATCACCGAAGAGCTCGGCCCCGCGCGAGGCCCGCGTGCGATCATCACCTGGAAGCTCGCTGCCGACCCGGTGCGCCTCTATCTACGCGATCGATCGCAGCGTATTTACAGTGGCGATTGGGGTCTGCGCACGATCGACGTAATCAGCAAGTCGCTCGAAGGCCGCAACGTCACGGGGGTGCCGCGTGTTTTCCACCCTGTGGCGCGGGTAAGGTTCGAGCGCCTCACGCTGACCAGATACATGGCTAACCGCACCCAAGAGATCCCCTTCTACATGCTCAAGCGCGTCCACACCGGCTTCGGCTTCAACGCCGTGGTCGTCGACGGTGGGGCGCGAAAGCAGCGATGAGCGCCGCCGAGTTCGCCGATCGCCTCGAGTGCCGCCGCCCGCCGCCCGGCGAGCTGGTGGCAGCTGCTCAAGTTCGGCCTGGTCGGCGGCTCCGGCTACCTGATCAACCTCGGCGTCTTCGCCTTCCTCAGCGCCAACCTCGGCATCCATCACCTGGTCGCCGCGGTCGGCGCCTTCGTCGTCGCCGTCTCCAGCAACTTCTTCTGGAACCGGCACTGGACCTTCGCCGCCGGTCACGGCCACGCCGGTTTCCAGGCCGCGCGCTTCTTTGCCGTCAGCGTCGCCGCCCTGCTGATCAACCTCATCGTGCTCGAGGCCCTGATCGGGGGGACGTCGATGGGTGAGCTCGCCGCCCAGGCGATCGCCGTCGCCGTAGCGATGCCGTTCAACTTCCTCGGCAACAAGCTCTGGACCTTCGCCTAGCTCTAAACCGGTACCAGGCAGTCTCCGGCTCGCTAAGATTCCTGAGCAATGGGAGATTCCGGCGTCACCGAGATTCCGCAGGACTGGTACCGCTCGGCATTTCCGCCCGAGGAGACGCTGAAGCGCCCATGGGCGGACCGCACCGGTGCCGAAGTGGACCGGGCGCTGGCGATGCTTGGGGCACAGGGGGGAGAGCGCGTGCTCGACATGGCCTGTGGCACCGGCCGCCACTCGCACGAGCTTGCTCGCCGTGGCTTTGAGGTAGTCGGGATTGACATCTCACCCGACCTACTGGCCATCGCCGAAGCCGACGCGGAGGCCGAGTCGCTCTCGGCCAGCTTCCTCGCCGTCGACCTGCGCGAGCTCGACTTCGACCAGGAGTTCGACCTTGTCCTCAATCTCAACGATGGCGCGATCGGGTATTTCGAGACGGAGGAGGAGAACCACCGCACCTTCGAGGTAATCGCCGCAGCGTTGCGCCCGGGCGGCGGCAACCTGCTGCAGCTCCCCAACGTCCTCTACGCGGAAACGCACCTTCCGCAGACGACCTGGATCGCCGGCGAGGGCATGGTCGAACTGATCGACCACCGCTGGGACCCTCGCACGCGCTACTTAGAAGGCTCGACGATGCCGATCCTCGTCGGCGAGGTCTTCGAGGGGGTCGCGCCAATCCCGTTTCGCCAGCGGCTCTACTCGGTGGACGAGCTGACGGAGATCTACGGTTCCGTGGGCATGGAATTCACCGGTGTCTTCCGCGGCACCGGTAAGCCACGACCGCCGAAGGACAGCCAGTTCGAGGTCTTCTTCTCGGGTCGCAAGCCCGCCTAGCTGGTCCTACCAGTCGCCTTCCAGCCAGCGGATCAGCTCCGGCATCCGCGCCCGCAGGTCAGGCTGTTCCGAGGCCAGCTCCGCGCTGGCAAGCTGGATTGCGCCGCCGAGCGCCAGCGTTGCCTTGGGCTGGGCGAGGGGCAAGCCGTTCTCCAACCCTTCCAGCGCCCCCGTATCCCCGCGTAGCGCCCAGAGTGCTTCCCGGGTTGCCGCTGGGTCCTGCTCCGCAATCTCGATGACCCTCATCACCGCGTTATGTACTGCGTCACCGGCCGGCGCATCGGTGGCTGCATCGACCACCTCGCCCACGAGTCGGTGATCCAATCCACCGTCGAGGACTGCGGCGAGTTCTCTACCCTCTGTCACTGGGACCTCCCTCTTCGGGTCTGCCTGCCCCCAGTTCTCGTGTCAGCGACCGAGAACAAGCGTTACAGATATCAGTGTAGACGTTCGATGAGACCATAATCCCCAGCTCTTCATTGGTCAAATAATTCCGTGCGAGGCGTGGGTAGGCTCAATCGGCCAGGGATGAGGCAAGCCAGATGAGTGCGACAAGAGCGAAATACGAGGCGGCCCAAATCGAGGCCGCGCGGCGGGCAGCCTGGGCCGAGCGTGATGCCTTTGCGACCCCGGAGGCGACCCCCGGAGCGCGGTCGATCTACATCAAGCCCTCCAGTCCCTTTACCTCGGGAAAACTGCACATGGGCCACGTTCGCGACTACTCGATCGGCGACGCCTACGCGCGCTTCCGCCGCGCCCGCGGCGATGACGTCCTCTTCGGCTTCGGCTTCGATGCCTTCGGACTGCCGGCTGAGATGGCGGCGATCGAGCGCAAGATCCCGCCGGCGGACTGGGTCGAGAGCTGCGGCGAGCGGATGCTCGAGCAGATGCGGCAACTCGGCTTCTCCTTCGACTACGAGCGCGTCTTCTACAGCTCCGACGAGGCCCAGTACCGCTGGTCGCAGTGGCTCTTCGTCACCCTGCTCGAGGCTGGCCTGATCTACCGCGACGACACCACCGTCGACTGGTGCGATCACTGCCGCACGACCCTTGCCGCGCTGCAGGTCGAGGACGGCCGCTGCTGGCGCTGCCACAACGAGGTGCGGTTGATTCGCCGCCCGACCTGGTTCCTGCGCATCACGCCTTACCTCGAGGAGAACGACGCCCGCCTGCCCGAGCTGGAGCCCGACTGGGACGAGATCTCGCTTTCCACCCAGCGCTACATCCTCGGCCGCAGCGACGGGGTGGAGGTGGACCTCGAGGGCCCGGACGGGAAGACTTTGACGGTCTTTACGCCTTACGGGGACCTGGTGACGGCGTCGACTTTCGTCCTGCTGTCCCCGCGAGTCCCGGATCTCGAGGGGTGGCCGATCGAGGCCGATGTCGCTAAGCAGCTCGACGAGCTCCGCTCTGGCGGTTGGGAGCGCAGTGCCCGCGACGCCAAGTCGGTTCCGCTTGTCGATACGGGCTTGACGGCGAGCGCACCCTGGACCACAGAGCGTCTGCCCCTAGTCGTCTCCCCGCTGGTGGATGCCCGTTTCGGGCCCACCGCAGCGCTTGGAATTCCAGCGGTGGATGAGGCCGACTTTGCTCTCGCCGAGCGCTTGGAGCGCGTGCCGGGCGTCGGTGCCGACCGAGCGGGTGCTGGGCCGTGGGCCGAGGCGCGCGAGGCCGTCCGCTACCGCGCCGCCGACTTCTCGATCTCGCGGCAGCGCTTCTGGGGAACGCCGATCCCGGTCATCAACTGCGAGAGCTGCGGCCCGGTGCCGGTCCCCGAGCAGGACCTGCCGGTCGTGCTCCCGCGTGACATCGAGCCGACGGGGGAGGGCAACCCGCTGGCGGAGCGGGCCGAGTTCGTCGACGTCGCCTGTCCCCGTTGCGGCGAGCCGGCCAAGCGCGAGACCGACACGCTCGACTGCCATTTCGACGCGCTCTGGCTCTGGGTGCCCTCGGCGGTGCCGCCCGAGGCGCGCGCCGAGGAGATGTTCACCCACGCCGACCTGCAGCGCTGGCTGCCATCGGAGCGCCTCGTCGCCGGTGCCGACTCCGGCGGCTTTGTCTTCGACCAGCGCGTCGTCACCAAGGCGCTGCGCGACATCGGCCCCTTCTCATTCTTGGAGCACGGCGAGCCCTTCAGCGGCTGCCTCTTCCACGAGATGGTGATCGCCGACGGCCGCAAGATGAGCAAGCACCTGGGCAACGTGGTTGATCCCGATGCGCTGGTCGAGCAGTACGGCGCCGACACCGTCCGCCTCGCCGTCCTCTACGCCGCCGGCCCGGCCAAGACGCTCAACTGGAACGACGGCGCCCTGCGCTTTGCCTCGCGCTTCCTCCACAACGTCTGGGTCTACACCCAGGATCGCCTCGGCCGCCTCGAGGCAGCCGCTGAGGATCCCGAGGCGGCAGCGGACACCGCGTTCATGCGCGAGCGCCTCTGCAAGTGGTGCGACAACGGTCTAAGCCGCATCACGGCGGATCTGGAGGAGCTGCAGATGCACAAGGCAGTGCGCAACGTGACCCGGCTCTTCGAGCGCATTCAGGATTTCGAGAAGCGCGTGGTCCAGCGCCGCGGCCAGCTCTCCCGCGCCGATGCCGAGGCTCAGATTGCCGCCTTGAGGCTGCTCACGCAGACGCTGGCTCCGTTCGCCCCGCACGTGGCCGAGGCGCTGCTACTAGCGAGCGGGAGTGAGGATGGCGAGGCTCTGCCGGGCCCCTGGCCGGAGCGGCTGATCCTCGCCGACCTGCCTGCCGAGGCGCCGGCAAGCGGCTGACCTTCCTGGATACTCAAAATTATCCAGGAAAACTTGACTGTTCCAGTCTAGGACCCATATAGTTTCGATGTGTCAGTCGAAGGGAGCTTGCCGTTTGACGCGGTCGCCCTCGACGAGGCCGAGAAGCAGTTCTGGAGGGGACTTTGGGACACGGCCTGCGAGGATGCCGTAGTCGATCTGGGGATCGACATGGTGCGATTCGGTCCAGTTGCTGCTGCCGTCGTTGCCGAGGAAGCGGCCGAGCCGGCGCTCAACTTCGTCCTTGGCGCGGGCGGCCCTGGCGCAATGGAGGACGGCTATCTGCCGGCCGCGGTGAGGTGGATGGAGCGCCACGATGTTGACTTTCGGGTCTCGTTGACCCCCGGCCTGCCGGAGTACGAGGCCGCCGAAAAGTGGTTGCAGGGCCACCGCTACCGCCTTCTCGACGGGCCGATGAAGCTATTGCGAGATGGCTCGCCACCGCGCTTCGAGGCGCCCTCCGGGATAGATATCTACGAGCGGGTCGATCCCTGGGAAGACGAAGGCTTCGGTGATCCGCTGGCCGAGAGCCTGGGCTTTGCCAGCTGGGCGGCGACCTTCTTCCTCGACCTTCCCGGGACGCCCGATTGGCGCTGCTACTGCGCGGTTGATGGCGACGAGCCCTTGGCCTACGTTGCGATGTACGTGCACGGCGGTATCGCCGTGCTGGCGCTTGCCTCGCGCTTGGTGGCGGAGCACGACGGCCTCGGCCAGCGCGCCGCCCTGCACCGCTGCATCAGCGACGCCGCGGCCGCCGGATGTCAGACGATGGCGGTCGCCGAGGCGGGCTGTGCACCCGCCGTAGGTGATCGCGAGAGCCTGGCTCGGGCCGGTTTCGAGGACGCCGCTCGAACCTTCGTCTGGCAGCCCCGCGCCCGCGTGCCGATGTGAATGCAGGGGATTTGCATCGTTCTTGGACTTTTGGACCAAAAAGACTTGACCAGTGCATAGTAAATCTGTTATACGTATTTCCGCTGACGACCAAAGCGCCAAGTGGAGAGGTGGGGACCCAGTCGGGCGACTCGCCTTGCGATGGCTAAAGGAGTGACCAGTCATGAGTCGAGTTGTTGGCCGGACAAGGAGCATCAGGGAGGCGACGGTGTCGTGGGCATTGCCCCACCTCCAGCTCGCGACGCTGCCCGGTGCCACGGCCACATCGCCCTCCCACCTCTGGCAGCCTGGCCCCCGGAGAGGGGGGGCGGCCATGTAATGGGCCATGGCGCTCGTGAGGCGTGACGTTGGGAAACCGGTCACGCCGGACAGTCGCGCCGGGGAGCGCAGTCAAAGGCCCCGACGCAGCCGTAGCTCAGGCCAGAGCCCAGAACAGCGCTGGTCGGAGGTTGGGCCCGCCCCGCGGAAGCTGACACCGCCGGGGCGGGCCCACTCTTTTTGTGGAGCCCGCTCCAAGTGGGCGAGAGGTCAATGCACAAAGAAGCTTGATCGATGCTCGGCTGCCTGCTATACCCACCTGCTTATGGGAGACGTAGTTGGAGGAGGGTCGAGCGACGGTGGCGTAGGGCGCCCAGTACCCTGCTCGGAGGAGATTCGATGCTGAACGCCGAGGACCGCACCCGCTCCTGCGCGACCGAACTGGTCTGCCGCGACTGTGGTCGCACCTACCCGCTGCTCGACACGGCCTTCAGGTGTCACGGCTGTGGCAACGGCTTGGACATCGACTACGACTACGAGCTGGCTAAAAAGCGCCTTGGCGAGATCCCGCCGGCCGAGCGCGAGATCAACATCTGGCGCTTCGAGGAGCTGTTGCCGATCACGGATGCCCGCGCCCAGGCCCGGGTCGGCCGCTACAGCGGCCGCACGCCGCTGATCCACGCCGACCGGCTCGGCGCCGAGCTCGGCCTCAAGAAGCTCTACCTCAAGGACGACAGCACCCAGCGGCCCAGCCTCTCCTACAAGGACCGGGTCGTCTCGATGGCCGTCGCCCGCCTGCTTGAGCTGGGCAAGGACGAGATCGGCTGTGTCTCGACCGGCAACGTCGGCACCTCTGTCTCCTCGCTCGCCGCCAAGGCGGGCGTTGCCGCCTACGTCTTCTACCCATCGAACATGGAGCGCGGCAAGGCCCGCGCCTGCCGGGCGTTGGGCGCCGCCGTGATCCAGCTCGACGGCAACTACGACCAGGCCAACCGCGCCTGTCGCGAGCTGGCCCTGGCCAGTGGCATGCAGTTCACCAACATCACCCTGCGCCCGTTCTACGCCGAGGGGGCGAAGACCGAGGCCTACGAGGTAGTTGAGCAGCTCGAGTGGGTCTCACCTGACCACTTCGTCATCCCGGCTGCCGGTGGCACGCTCTCCTCGCGCGTGCACAAGGGCCTCAACGAGCTCGAGCTGGTCGGCCTGGCCGAGACCTCGGCTACCAAGATCAACGTCGCCCAGGCAGGGGGCTGTGACCCGATCGCGACCGCGATCCTCGAGAACGCGGACGAGATCGAGCCACAGACGCCAAGCACCGCCGCTCACTCGATCGCGATCGGTGCGCCCGGGGATGGGGCGCTGGTCGTCGATGCGGTGAAATCGCGTGGCGGTTCGGCCGCCTCGGTGACGGATCAGGAGATCTTCGAGGGGATCGACCTGCTCGGCGCCACGGAGGGCATCCTCACCGAGCCCGCCGGTGGCACCACGGTCGCCTGCACGGCGAAGCTCGCCAACGAAGGCAAGCTCGGCCCCGACGACACCGTCGTCGCAATCATCAGCGGCAACGGCTACAAGACGCTCGACGAGCACCCCGAGAAGTCCTGGCCCGAAATGGTGGCTCCGGAGGTCGAGGCGATGAGCGAGGTGCTCAACGAGCTTCGCCAGCACGGCGTCGGCGCCACGCTCAGCTGACGGTCCTGGCACTGCAACGTTTTCTGGTCCCCCTGGGACCGAAACGCGTTGCACCTGTGTGCGATGGGCCACTGATTGACTAGTCAGTCAGTGGATAGAATGGCCGTGATGGCAGGCGCCAACGGCAAGGTTGTTCCGGCGGACTTCCCGCCCCCGGTCGACGCGACCAAGGAGTTCGTCAAGCGCGGCCTCGACGGCGAGGACGAGCGGATCGAGATCGGCGTCGCGATCGTCGGCGGCGGTACCGCTGGGCTTGCCTGCGCCAACCGCCTGCTGCAGCTGCTCGGCGAGGACCCCGAGACGATGGAGAAGCTCGGCGAGGTTCCGGTCGCGGTAATCGAGAAGGCGAAGACCTGCGGCGGCCACAACCTCTCCGGCGCCGTGATGCGTCCCGGCCCTCTGGGTGAGCTCTTCCCCGACCTCAGTCGCGAGCAGTGGCGCCAAGAGGGCTTTGCCTTCGGCGAGGTGAAGAAGGAGGCGATCTACGCCCTGCCCAACGGCAAGTCGAAGATCCGCATCCCGCCACCGCCGCCGCAGCGCAACCACGGCAACGAGGTGATCTCGGTCTCCGCCCTTTGCCGCTATATGCAGGCGCAGGCCGAGGAGGCGGGCGCTTACCTGCTGACCGAGACCGCGGCGACGCAGCTGATCGTCTCCGACGGCGCCGTGCTCGGTGTGCGCTCGGGCGACAAGGGTCGTGGCAAAGAGGGCGAGGAGCTCGGCAACTTCGAGCCGGGCACCGACATCGCCGCCAAGGCAACGGTGTTGGCTGAGGGTTGCTGGGGCCACCTGACCGACGCCGCCGTGCGCGAGTTTGACCTCGACGAGGGCCGCGAGCCGCAGGTCTGGGAGCTCGGCGTCAAGGAGGTCTGGAAGGTCGATAAGCCGCTTGACCGCGTTATCCACACGATCGCCGGCTGGCCGCTGAAGATCTCCGCCAAGTACCACCAGATCGGGGGCACCTGGATTTACCCGATGGTCGACGAGAAGACCGGCGAGGACCTGGTCTCGATCGGCCTCGTGCTCGACCTCGACTACGCCGACGCGACCAGCTCGGCCCATGACTTCCTGCAGCAGTTCAAGACCCACCCGATGGTGCGCAAGATCCTCGCCGGCGGCGAGCGGATCAGCTGGGGCGCCAAGGCGATCCCAGCCGGCGGCTACTGGGCGATGCCGAAACTCTCGATGCCGGGCGCGGTGCTCGCCGGCGACGCAGCCGGGATGGTCAACCTGGCGGCGCTGAAGGGAGTCCACTACGCGATCAAGGCCGGGATGCTGGCGGCGGAGCAGATTTACGCCGCGCTCAAGGACGGCAGCAATGACTTCAGCGGCTACGAGGCCGCGGTCGAGGACTCGATCATCAAGAAGGATCTCTACGAACAGCGCAACACTCGCCAGCCCTTCCAGAAGGGCCTCTTCAAAGGCGGCCCCGCCGTGACCTCGATGGTCTTCACCAAGGGCCGCTTCCCCGGCGGGCGCTGGAAGCTCCACCGCAACGACGCCCAGCCGATGTTCATCGGCAACAGCAAGGACGACTACCCCCAGCCCGACGGCGAGCTCACCTTCGACAAGCTCTCCAGCGTCTTCATCAGCGGCAACGCCACCCGCGACGACGCCCCCAACCACATCCGCGTGCAAAAGCGCGTCCCCCGCGAGGTCGCCGAGACCTGGCAGTGGATGTGCCCCGCCGGCGTCTACGAGATCCCCGACGACGCCCCCGAGAGCGGCGACGTCGACGTGATCGTCAACTACACCAACTGCGTCCAGTGCGGCGCAATCACCGCCAAGGGCGGCCGCCTCACCACCCCCGAGGGCGGCGACGGCCCGCTCTACCAGAACACCTGAGCGAGAGCCGGGAAGTTTGCGACAACGGGGTAGCCTCGGCTCACGTTAGGGTCGAAGTTGTGAAGGACTTCAACTACCGATTCGAGACGTCAAAGGCCCCGGCCGAGGTTCTGCGTGAATGTCTGGCCGAGTGGAACGGAAAGCTCTCCGGACACGGCTACAACCTGACCACCCAGAGCGAGTTCGGCCTAACGTACTTGTGCAAGTACCGGCCATGGTGGTTGGTGTTTCCCTGCGTGCTCCTCTTCCCACTGGGTTTGCTGGCGTTGATCTATGCCGAGGAAGCCCAGATCACCGCGACCGTCAATAGGGACGAGAGCGGCACCACCCACCTGTCCGTTGCCGGCAGAGCGCCCAAGTCGGTACAGGAGGGCTTCGCCAACCTGGAGGTCTAGGTCAGGGCGGCTGTGGCTGCTGCGATGCCGGAGGAGGATTCGAACCCCCGACACGCGGATTATGATGCTGCAGCGAGAGTTGCTGAGTCTTGCGGCTGTTAGAGGTTTTCGGCGCTAGAAAGCCAAATCGCCAAGTTCGGGCCGCTCGGCATTTTCGGCCATTTCCGGGTGCCTCCTTGCCACCCCCTTGCCACCATCCGTAGGCGCAAGTTGCCGCCTTCTGGGCCGCTACTCTCGAACGAGCTATGAGGCCGACCTTGTACAACAGTCCCTTGCTGGCAGCGCTCACGCGCGACCCATCGCCAAGCCTTGCAGTGGGAATCATGCGGCGGGACTCCTATACCTGCCAGTACTGCAAAGTGGCGAGAGCGACCGAGATCGACCATGTGCAGCCCTGGATACAAGGCGGGCCGACCATCGCCTCAAATCTCGTCGCGGCATGCCAGCGGTGCAACCGCTCGAAGGGCGGTAGAACTCCGGCCGAATGGGAGATGGCAAAACGCCGTCAAGCGGCTTGCACCGCAGCGCTGCGGAAACGAGTTGTGAAGGCGCGGAAACGTCCGCTGAGGAAAGCTAGGCGGATTCGCGGTGTTCCGCGCAGGCCGACGCTAGCCGAGCTTCTTCAAGACTGAGACTCGCCGGGGTCGCGCAAGCCGCTTCGCTTGATTGCCTCAGCGGTGTCGGCGTACACGGAGAACCCAATCTCACGCGCCTTCTCGATCAACTCGCCACGGTCGGCGTCGGCCAGCTTGCTGATCTTCTTTTCGTCCATCCAGTCGATCAGTTCGCGGATCTTCGGTGGATCGACCCTCATGCTGTCCGCGAGCATGGATAGTTCTCGCCGATCAAACGAGTCGAGCGGTTCTCCAGCGAATTCGGGCATCTGGTACTTCAATCTGAATCCTTGTCCTCGGCCATCTCGCGTTCGATCCGCTCGACGACCCCGATCATGTTGTCGTACGCCTCTTGGGTCAATTCGCCACGCGCGAGGCCGATTTCGGTGATTTCGCGCATCTGTCCGAGGATCTTTGGATCGCGCAACTTCTCGCTTATGACCGTTGATGCCCTCTTAGGTGGGTCATTCGCCATCAAGCGAGCCTAGCCGAACACGTTTCACAGCTCTGACATTCGTTCATTCGATTCGTAGTTGGCCATCTCCAGCGCCAGTGGCCATACTGGCCGCAATGCAGCCCAAAAAAGCAGCGGAGGGGGAGGAGTCCAACGGGCTCTTAGGTCTCAGTAAAAGAGGGAAAGGGCTCGCCTTTATGGGTCCCATCGCGGTCGCTGGCTTGGTCCTTTGGGATCACTTCGGCTCATGGACCCCCGAGCAGTGGTCAGCCACCGCTGCGGTCGTCACGGCAATCGTGGCACTAGGCGCGGCGTTCGTCGGTCTCTGGCAACTCCGTGAGGCGCAGGCGCTACGCCTTCAACAAGAACGGGAAGCTCTCTCGATCCGGCGAGAAAAGGCGCAACCGTATGTCGCCGTATTCATGGAGCCTCTATGGGCAGTGGACCAAAGTTTCAGGAGTTGGTCATCAAGAACTTTGGTGCGACGGCTGCGTACAACGTCCAGGTTGAGAGCGAGCCAGAGATCGTCCGAGAGTGGAAGGGCGATTCTCAGAAGGTGCCGCTGCCTCTGATCCCCACTTTGGTCCCGGGGCAGGAGTGGCGCGTTCTTTGGGACTTCTTTCCTGACCGACACTCAGCCGGTCTTCCGGATCGGCACGATGTCAAGGTCCGATTTAAGGACGGCCATGGCGAAAGCTTCGAGTTCGGGTATGCACTCGATTGGGCGATGCATGTGGACCGTCTCAGCGTCACTATGTATGGCGTGCATCACGGCGTGAAGGAGCTAAAAGAGCTTCGAGAACAGCTAGCCGAACGCATGCCGAAGTTGTAGGAATCTCAGTAGGCGGCGGCACCTCCCCGTGTCAGCCTCCTTGCCACTTCCCTTGCCACCCCCCTGCCAAATCGGACCCTCTCGACCTCGGGAGACGGCGCATTCCCCATTGCGCTGCGATGCCGGAGGAGGGACTCGAACCCCCGACACGCGGATTATGATTCCGCTGCTCTAACCAGCTGAGCTACTCCGGCGGGGAGCCGGGATCGTAGCGATGGCGGGGCTCTGCTCGTCTTGGCGCGATAGGGCTTAGCCTTGTTGTGGTGATGCAGGAACTGGACAGGGCGGTGCGCACGGTGCTTCGGGATTGCCTTCGGGTTGAACCGGCCGAAGAGGTGCTGGTGATCTGCAACCCGGTTACCGAGGACATCGGTGCGCTGATGCGGATCGAGGCCGAGGGCGATGGCGCCTACGCGACCCTGGCGGTGATCTCGGAGCTCGACTCCAACGGGGCCGAGCCGCCGACGCCGGTGGCCGCGGCAATGATCGCCGCGCACGTGGTGCTGGCGCCGACGATCCAGTCGCTCTCCCATACCTACGCGCGGCGTGCCGCCAATCAGGCTGGGGCTCGGATCGCCACTCTGCCCGGCGTCACCTCCGACATGCTGGCGCGGCTGATGAACGCTGATATGGGCGAGCTGAGGCGGCGCGGCGCAGCGCTCGCCGCCGCCTTGCACCGCGGGGCGGAGGCGCAGATCACCTGCCCGCACGGCAGCGACCTGCGGCTTGGGCTCGAGGAGCGCATCCCCATTGCCGACGCCGGCGTGCTCGACGCGCCCGGTGCTTTCGGCAACCTGCCCTGCGGCGAGGCTTTCGTCGCGCCCAGCAGCGGCGAGGGCACGCTCGTGGTCGACGGCTCGATCGCCGGCGTTGGGAAGGTCGAGACGCCGGTCGAGGTGACCGTGCGCGACGGCCACCTGACCGATGCGACCGGGCCCGAGGGGGCGACGCTGATGGAATTGCTGACCGCGCACGGCGAGGACGGCACCAACATCGCCGAGCTCGGAATCGGCACCAACGAAGAGGCCACTCTTACCGGCAACATCCTCGAGGACGAGAAGATCCTCGGCACTGCCCACGTCGCCTTCGGCGCCTCGGCTGCGATTGGCGGCAAAGTCCAGGTTCCGATTCACCTCGACGTCGTCGTGCTCGAACCAACGGTGGAAATCGACGGCAAGGAGATCGTCCGCGCCGGCGAGCTGCTCGTTTGACGGTGCCGCCGCCGCTGCTCGCCGTTCCCAACGTCTCCGAGGGTCGCGACGCCTCGCGCGTCGAGGCTTTGCAGCACGCCTTCACCCACGGCGCGGGCCTGCTCGACCGCCACTCCGACGCCGATCACGACCGCACCGTCTTCACCCTCGTCGGTACAGGAGCGCCCCTGCGCGACGCCCTGCTGACTGGGGCCGAGCAGGCGATCGAGATGATCGAGATGACTGCCTACGACGGCCTGCACCCGGCGATTGGTGCGCTTGATGTTTGCCCGCTGGTCTGGCTCGGCTCCGACCAGCGTGAGGCGGCCCGCAGCGAGGCGGTTGAGCTCGCGGCACAGGTTGGCGGCCTCGGCGTCCCGGTCTTCCTCTACGGCGAGCTTGCTACCCGCCCCGAGCACGCCGAGCGCGCCTATTTTCGCAACGGCGGCCTGGCCGAGCTCTGGCTGCGCATGGAGGGAGGAGGATTGCGCCCCGACTTCGGCCCGGCGCTACCCCACCGCACCGCTGGCGCAACGCTGATCACGGCACGCCCGCCCCTCGCCGCCTTCAACGTCGAGCTCGACAGCGAGGACGTTGAGCTCGCTCGCGCCGTTGCCGCCGGCCTGCGCGAGTCCGGTGGCGGCCTGCCCGGCGTGCGGGCGATGGGGCTGTCGCTGTCGAGCGGGCGCACCCAGATCTCGACCAACGTCCACGACCCGTTTGCGGTGCCGCTGGGGGAGGTGGTCGAGCGAGTCCGCGCCCTCGCCCAGCCGCTGGGAGCGCGTCCGCTCGAGGCCGAGGTCGTCGGCCTCGTGCCGGAGGCCTCCCTCGTTGGCTATCCGGGCGATCTGCCAATCCGCGACTTCGACCTTGCCAAGCAGACGATCGAGGCCCGTCTCTCGGCCCTCTCCTGACGGCGCTCGCTAGATTCACTCCATGGCCCAGACCAAGAAGAAGCGCCAACGCAAGCACCGCGGCACCCAGGGTGGCCGCGTCGATGCCAACCGCAAGCCGTCCCGCCCGCGCAGCCGCGCCGAGGCGAAATCCCGCGCTCGCTCCACCGCCAAACGCGCCCCGCGTGGCGACCAGCCGCCGACCTGGCGCAGCTCGATCGTCCGTGGCCTCGTCGCTGCCGCGATCTTCACCGTCCTTCTCCTGCTGATCTTCAAACGCTCGCCGGGCGCGGCGCTGGGCCTCGGCGCCTTCATGCTGGTCTTCTACATCCCCGCCGGCTACTACATCGACCTGATGATGTGGCGAAAGCGGGAGCGCTCGAAGATGCGGTCGTCGGACGGCAAGTGACGGGCTCACCGTGAGCCTCGAGGTACGCCAGCTCACCGTCGGTCCGATTGCTGAGAATTGCTTCATCGTCCGCCGGGAGGGCGCGGACAAGGCCCTCCTCGTCGACCCTGGCGAGGAGCCGGATCGAATCGTCGCTGAGATCCAGCAGACCGGCGCCGCGGTCGAGGCGATCCTGATCACCCACTGCCATTTCGACCACGTTGGCGCGGTTGCTCCGCTTGCACGCGCCACCGGCGCGCCGGTCTACGTCCCCGAGATCGAGGTCCCGATCCTGGCGGACCTGATGTCTTTCACCATGCCCGGCTTTGGTCCCTACGAGAGCTACGAGGCCGATGAGGTCGTCAAGGGGGGCGAGACGCTCGAGCTCGCCGGGCTCACCCTCGACGTGCTTTTCACCCCCGGCCACAGCCCCGGCCACGTCACCTACGCGGTCCGCGACGAGGAGGCGATCTTCTCCGGCGACGTGCTCTTTCAGGGCTCGGTTGGCCGAGTTGACCTGCCCGGTGGCGACGGCCCAACCCTTATTCAGTCGATCCAGGCCCTGCTCAATTCGCAGTCGGCGGAGACGACGGTCTACCCCGGCCACATGGGCGTGACGACCCTGGGTGCCGAGCGCGCGACCAATCCCTTCCTCGCCGAGCTCGCGCGCTAGGCGCCAGGGCAGCCGGCGCAGGTAAGGTCGCGGCACTGTGGCGGGACACAAGTACCAAGCTCCACGCGGGACCTTCGACGTGCTCCCTGAGGCGGCGCGACTACGCGGCCGCGTCGAGCGCACCGCGGCGGCGATCTTCGCCCGCGCCGGCTATGAGCCGATCGCCACGCCCAGCTTCGAGGACACCGAGCTGTTCGAGCGCGGCGTCGGCCACTCGACCGACATCGTCCGCAAGGAGATGTTCACCTTCGAGGACAAGGGCGGGCGCAGCCTCACCCTGCGGCCTGAGGGCACGGCGCCGATCTGCCGCGCCTACGTCGAGCACGGCATGCAGGCGCTGGCGCAGCCGGTCAAGCTCTCCTACGCCGGTCCCTTCTTCCGCCACGAGCGCCCGCAGGCCGGCCGTTACCGCCAGTTTCACCAGCTCGGCGCCGAGGCGATCGGCACCGACTCGCCACTCGCCGACGCCGAGCTGATCGGGCTGCTGGCGGGGCTGCTGGCTGAGCTGGGCGTGCCCGGGGTTGAGTTGCGGCTCGGCAGCCTCGGCTCGCTCGATACGCGTCAGGCCTACCTGGCGGAACTGGAGGCCCACCTGCGTTCGCACGAGGCCGAGCTCACTAAAGAGGTGCGGGAGCGCATCGACGCCAACCCGCTGCGCGCCTTCGATTCCGACGACGAGGGCACGCGCACGGTGATGGCGGCGGCGCCGAAGCTGGTCGAGCGTTTGGAGGGCGAGGATGCCGAGCACTTCGCGACGGTGCGCTCGCTGCTCGACGCCGCCGGGGTCACCTACACGATCGACCCGACCCTGGTCCGCGGCCTCGACTACTACACGCGCACGATCTTCTCCTTCGTCTGCGACCGCCTCGGTGCCCAGTCGGAGATCGGTGGCGGCGGCCGCTACGACGGCCTGGTCGAGCAGCTCGGCGGCCGGCCGACGCCGGCGGTGGGCTGGGCGGCGGGGATCGAGCGGATCATGCTGGCGCTCGACGAAGAGGAGGCGCCCGCGGGCCGCGACGTCTTCATCGCCGTGGCCGAGGAGGAGCACGAGCAGCGGGCCCGGGCGATGGTCTTGGCCGGCGAGCTGCGCAAGGCCGGGCTCTCGGCTGAGCTCGACCTCGGTGGGCGCGGACTCAAGGGTCAGCTCAAGCACGCCGACCGGATCGGCGCCCGCCGAGTCGTCATCCTCGAGGCCGATGGCGCCCAATTGCGTGACATGTCGAGCGGTGAGCAGCGCCCGGTCGCGGCCGGCAGCCTGATCACCGAGATAACAGGGGGAGGGGCATGAGCGCAGGAGCAGAGAGCACGAGTGAGTTTCCGGCCCTGAAGGCAAACGGCTTTCGCGACACCTGGTGCGGGCAGGTGCTCGGCGACCGCGTTGGCAGTGAGGCGCGCGTCGCCGGCTGGGTCCACCGCCGCCGCGACCACGGCGGGCTGATCTTCATCGACCTGCGCGACCGCACCGGCATCGTCCAGCTCGTCTTCCACCCGGAGGACGCGGGCGGGGCTTTTGAGCTCGGTCACAAGCTCCGCGCTGAGGACGTGCTCAGCGTCGGCGGCAGCGTCGTCGAGCGCTCGCCGGAGACGGTCAATCCTGACCTGCCCACGGGCGCGGTGGAGCTGAAGGTGGGCAGCGCCGAGCTTCTCGCAGATGCCGAGACGCCGCCCTTCCAGATCGAGGGCTTCGCCGGCGAGGTTGGCGAGGACGCGCGACTGCGCCACCGCTACCTCGACTTGCGCCGCGAGCAGATGCGCGAGGCGCTCGTCCTCCGCCACCGCGTTACCGCGGCGATGCGCGAGTTCCTCGACGCCGAGGGCTTCCTTGACATCGAGACGCCGGTGCTGACCCGCTCCACACCTGAGGGCGCTCGCGACTTCCTCGTCCCGAGCCGCACCCAGCAGGGCTCCTTCTATGCGTTGCCCCAGTCCCCGCAGCTGTTCAAGCAGTTGCTGATGGTCGCCGGCTTCGAGCGCTACTACCAGGTGGCCCGCTGCTTCCGCGACGAGGATCTGCGCGCCGACCGCCAGCCCGACTTCACCCAGCTAGATATCGAGATGTCCTTCGTCGAGATCGATGACGTGATCGAGGTAAACGAGCGGCTGCTGACACATATCTTTGGACGCGTCGGCGGCCCCTCGCTGCAGCTGCCGCTGCGCCGCCTGCCCTACGACGAGGCGATCTCGCGCTTCGGCACCGATCGTCCCGACACCCGTTTCGGCATCGAGCTGGTCGATCTCGACGACATTCTCGCCAGCACGGAGTTCAAGGTCTTCGCCTCCGTAATCGGCGGCGGGGGAACGGTGCGGGGCATCAACGCCGGCCGCCGCGAGATGCCGCGCTCGGCCCTGGACGGTCTCATCTCCCGCGCCCAGGAGCTCGGCGCCAAGGGCTTGGTCTGGGCCTTTCGCGAGGGCGACGGCTGGCGCTCGCCGACGGCGAAGTTCCTCTCCGCCGCGGAGCTGAGCGCGCTGAACGAGCGGCTTGGTGCCGAGGAGGGCGACCTGCTGCTCGTCGTCGCCGACAAGCCCAAGGTCGCCAACGCGGTGCTCGCCCAGCTCCGCCTCGACCTGGCCGCCGAGTTCGATCTCATCCCGGAGGGCAGCGATGACCTGCTCTGGATCGTCGACTGGCCATTGATGGAGGCAAACGAGGAGAGCGGCTGGGATCCGCTGCACCATCCCTTCACGGCTCCTGCCGCCGGCTTCGACCCCGCCGATCCAGGCGCCGCACGAGCCCAGGCGTACGACCTGGTCTGGAACGGCCAGGAGATGGGCGGTGGCTCGATCCGTATCAGCGACGCCTCACTGCAGGGAGAGGTCTTCGCCGCGCTGGGGATCGACCAGGCCGAAGCAGAGGCCCGCTTCGGCTTCTTGCTCGAGGCCCTGCGCTATGGCGCGCCCCCGCACGGCGGCATCGCCTACGGCCTCGACCGCCTCGTCCAGCGCCTCGCCGATGCCGACTCGATCCGCGACGTGATCGCTTTCCCCAAGACCGCCTCCGGCGCCGACGCCCTCACCGGCGCTCCGGCGCCGGTCGACGAGCCGCAGCTGCGCGAGGTCGGGCTTCAGCTCCGCGCCAAACTGCCGCCCGCCGCTGGATGAGTTTCTTCGGGCGGATCCGCGCGCTGTTCGGGCCTCGCTCGCCCGGCCCCGGAGTAACCCCCGTCCACGTCGACGACCCCCGCTTCGACAGCTGGGAGGTAGTGCGCGATTTCGCCGATGTGAAGACCGCGCGCGCTTGGCACCAGGCGCTCGAAGACGCCGAGATCGACGCCGTGCTGACGGTCGACTGGCCGCTTGACCGCTTCGGTCGTGGCGACATCGCCCTGCGGGTCCGGCCGGAAGACTGGAGCGAGGCCGAGTTGCTGCTCTCCAATCTGGACGATTAACCCTCGCCAGCACGCCTACGCGGTGCTACGGTTCGCCCAGAGGCTCGAGCCCGTGCGAGAGCCGCCTCACCGTTTGACCCAACACAAACGGCGCGGGAGCTGATCTCTCTCGGTCCTGTGGGACTGCGAGGAGGCGCCCACCCTTCACTTCAAGGGATCAAAGCCAGAGGCGGTACCGGCGGGCTGGAGTCTCTTTTACGTGCGCCCTTCGCGACGTTCTGCGTGCCACGCGCGCACCCGGCGCCGCCAGTATCGCCCGCATGTCGCAAGCGCCCTCCCTTGACCCCCTCACAGGTGGTCAAGGGAGGGCGCGTGATCGCCGCCAGGTGCAGGGCGACGCTTCGGAGACAAGAGACGAGCCTGCGGATCGGCTGATCGCTCGCCTGTCGGAGGAACAGCACGGCGTCGTTGGGCGGAGGCAGCTGAAGGCACTCGGACTGACAAAGCGGTCAATTGACGGGAGATTGCAACGAGGCCAATTGCATCTGGTTCACAGAGGTGTCTATGCGGTTGGCCACCGGCTGCTGAGCAAGAGAGGGCGGTGGATGGCGGCCGTGATGGCTTGTGGCGAGGGGGCGGTATTGAGCCACCGTGCAGCGGGTCGCCTATGGGCAATCGTGCCACCCGGGGATGGCTTGCCGGAGGTGACACGACCCACCGGCTGGAAGTCGCAGCCGGGAATCGTCCAACATCGCTCGCTGCTCCCTGTTGATGAGGTCGATGTGATTGGCGGGATACCCGTGACGGGACTCTCACGAACGCTTCTCGATCTCGCGGCCGTGCTCTCTCGGGCGCAGCTAGAACGGGCGTTGAACGAGGCGGCAGTGCTTGGGCTCACCGATCGCATCTCGATTCGAACCCTCCTGGAGCGTTATCCAAGGCGGCGCGGGACGGCATTGCTGCGACGTCTATTGAGGGATGAGGACTCACTGCGGGGAATTACACGCCGCGAGCTCGAGGCGCGGTTCGCCGCCATCCTTGCCACCACCGATCTGCCGCGGCCGCAGCGAAACGTCGATCTCGCTGTGGCTGATCGCTTCTTCGAGATCGACTGCCTCTGGCGCGAGCAGCGGTTGGCTGTTGAGCTTGATGGACGGGCCACTCACGGCACAGGGATGGCCTTCGAGAAGGACCGCGAACGAGATCGGTTGCTGCAGGCTGAAGGCTGGCGTGCGGTCCGGATCACCTGGCGTCAGTTGCGTGACGATGCGCCGGCCGTGGTGGCCGATCTGCGCAGGCTGCTGCGCCAGTAGGCCCGGACTCCTACCCTGTAGCGATGGACCGGGAGCTCTTCGACGCCTACCTTCATGACCGCAGTCGCCTCGGCCCGGTTGAGGACGGCGCTTTCACCGGTGCCGCTGGCGGTGCGGCCTGTGGCGATTTGTCGCGGGTCTCCCTCGTGCTCGAGCGCGGCATGGTTGCCCGGGTTAGCTTCGACGCAGAGGGCTGTGGCGCGACCCGGGCGGCGACCGCCGCGGTTGCGGAGATGGTCGAGGGTTCACCCGTATTGGCCGCGGCCCGGATCGGCACCGACGAGGTCGACGAGGCGATAGGCGGTTTGACGCCGGCCAAGCGCCACGCGGCGCAGCTTGCGGCCGATGCGCTGCACCGGGCTCTGGCCCAAGCAGCCGCCTCAGCGCAGGCCCTGGTGCCCGCTGCCGCTGATGACCCGTCGTCGGCGACCCGGGTTGACGGAGCGGCAGGTGCGCGCGGTGGGGCCGGCGAGCGAGTCCTGGTAGCCATGTCCGGTGGCGTCGACAGTGCCGTTGCGGCGCTACTGGAGCAAGAGCGGGGGGCGGATGTCGTCGGCGTGACCTTGAAGCTCTGGGCCGACCCGCAGACGGACGGCGCCAAGGCCTGTTGCTCACCCGAGGCGGTGCTCGGCGCGCGCTCGCTTGCCCACTCGCTCGGCATCCCCCACCTGACGCTCGACCTCGAGGAGGAGTTTCGCCGCCGCGTCGTCGCCGAGTTCGTCTCCGGGTACGCGGAGGGGAGCACGCCGAACCCCTGCATCGCTTGCAACGGCGAGGTGCGGATCGCGGCGATGGTCGATCTCGCCGGGCGCCTCGGCGCCTCCTACCTCGTCACCGGCCACTACGCCCGCATCGTCGAGGACGCCGAGGGGCCGCTGCTCGCTGCCGCCTCGGACTCCAACAAGGACCAGAGCTACATGCTCGCCGCCCTGCCGCCCGCCCTGCTCGGGCGCGTCCGCTTCCCACTCGTCGAGCTGACCAAGCCCGAGGTGCGCGAGATCGCCGCCCGCCACGACCTGGCGGTGGCGAAGAAGCCCGAGAGCCAGGATCTCTGCTTCCTCTCCGGGCAGGGCAAGGCTGACTTCCTGCGCCGTCACGGCGGCTTGCGCGAGCGCGAGGGAGACCTGATTGATCGTTCCGGCCGCGCCATCGGGCGCCACCGCGGTCACCACAACTTCACCGTCGGGCAGCGCCGCGGCTTGCGGATCTCGGCTGAGGAGCCGCTCTACGTTCTCGCCACCGATGCGGCGGCGAACACGGTCACGGTCGGACCCCGCAGCGATCTGATGGCTCGCACCGTCCGCCTTCGCAACGCCGTTCTGCACCGCGAGGGCGGCTCGATCGACGCGGTCCGGCTGCGTTACCGCTCACAACCCGTACCCGCCGTCGTGGCCGTGACCGAGACCGGCAGACACGCCGAGGTTCAGGTCGAGCTGGGCGAGGACTTCGCCGGCGTGTCGCCCGGACAGACCGCGGTCCTGCTGCGCGGCGAGGCGATCGTCGGCCACGGCACGATCGTCGCCTGAGCACTTAGGCTCTGCCGCTGATGAAGGCCACTGAGATCCGCCAGACCTACCTCTCCTTTTTCGAGGAGCGCGGGCACAAGATCGTGCCGTCGGCATCGCTGGTGCCCTCAGCGCACGATCCCTCGGTACTGCTGACAACTGCCGGCATGCAGCCGTTCAAGCCCTACTTCCTCGGCCGCGAAAAGCCGCCGGCGCCGCGCCTCGCCGACGTGCAGAAGTGCTTTCGCACGACCGACATCGAGGAGGTCGGCAACACCGCCCGCCACCTCACCTTTTTCGAGATGCTCGGTAACTGGAGTTTCGGCGATTACTTCAAGGAGGAGTCGATCCCCTGGGGCTGGGAGCTCTCCACCCAGGGCTTCGGCATGGATCCGGAGCGGATCTGGGTCACCGTCTTCGGCGGCGACGAGGAGCTCGGGCTCGGGCCCGGACGAGGAGGCGATCGAGATCTGGCGGGGGGTTGGGGTGCCCGACGAGCGCATCGTCCGCCTCGGCCGCGAGGACAACTTCTGGCAGGGCGGGCCGACCGGCCCCTGCGGCCCCTGTTCCGAGCTCTATCTCGACCGCGGCCCGGAGTTCGGTGCCGAGGGCGAGCGGCCGGGCGACGATACCGACCGCTTCCTCGAGTTCTGGAACCACGTCTTCATGAGCTACGACCTCGGCGCTGACGGCTCGTTGACGCCGTTGCCGATGCGCAACATCGATACGGGTATGGGGCTGGACCGGATGGCGGCGGTCCTACAGGACGTGCCCTCGGTCTACGAGACAGATCTGGTCAGGCCGCTGATCGACCTCGCCGAGGAGATGTCGGGGCATGCCTACGCTGAGGGTGGCGCGGTGACGCGGGCGATGCGGATCGTCGCCGACCACTCGCGCGGCGCCAGCTTCCTGATCGCCGATGGCGTCGTGCCCTCCAATGAGGACCGTGGCTACATCCTGCGCCGGATCATGCGGCGGGCGATCCAGCAGGGCCGCACGCTTGGGCTCGAGGCGCCATGGCTGGGGCGCTTCGCCGAGCGCACGATCGAGGTGATGGGGGAGGCCTACCCGGAGCTGGCTGCCGAGCGGGAGACGATCGCCCGCTGGGTTGGTGACGAGGAGGAGAGCTTCGGCCGCACCCTGGAGCGGGGCACGGAGTTGCTCGAGCGCCTGGTCGCCGAGGCGAAGGAATCGGAGACTTCCTGGATCGAGGCCGCCGCCGCCTTCGAGCTTCATGACACCTACGGCTTCCCTTATGACCTGACCAAGGAGTTGCTCAGCGAGCAGGGTCTCTCGGTCGATGACGGCGGCTTCGAGGAGCTGATGGAGGAGCAGCGCCAGCGCTCGCGGGTCGGCTCGGCGACCGCGCACGGATCCGAGGATCGCCACGAGCGGGTGATCGCCTTCGCCGGCTCGGTCGCGCCGACCCGTTTCGTCGGCTACGAGATGCTGCGCTCGACCACCGGCCTCGCCGCGGTCGAGCGCGAGGACGGTCGGGCGCTGGTCAAGCTCGAGCAGAGCCCTTTCTACGCCGAGGGTGGCGGCCAGGTCGCCGACTCGGGCCTGCTGCGCTGGCCCGGCGGTGAGGCCCGCGTGGTCGACGTTTACCGGGTTGGTGACGATCAAGCGCTGGAGGTGGAGCTGTCGGCCGCCATCGACGAGAGCGCCGCGGTCGAAGCCGAGGTCGACCACGAGGTCCGCCACGCGACGATGCGCAACCACACTGCCACCCACCTGCTGCACGCGGCGCTGCGTGAGCAGCTCGGCACGCACGTGCGCCAGGCGGGTTCGGCGGTGCGCCCCGACAAGCTGCGCTTCGACTTCACCCACGGCCAGGGCCTCAGCGGCGAGGAGCTGCGCCAGGTCGAGGACCGCGTCAACGAGTGGATCAAGGCGAGCCGGCCGGTGCGCTGGATCGAGATGGAGCGCGCCGAGGCGGAGCGCCTCGGCGCAATGGCGCTTTTCGGCGAGAAGTACGGCGAGTGGGTCCGCGTGGTCGAGGTCGACGGCGTCTCGCGCGAGCTCTGCGGCGGCACCCACGTCGCCAACACCGCCGAGGTCGGCATCTTCAAGATCTCCTCGGAGGGCTCCAGCGCCGCCAACGTGCGCCGGATCGAGGCGCTCAGCGGCCCGGCGGCGATCGATTGGTTCCGCCAGCGCGAGCAGCGGCTGGACGAGGTGGGCGAGTTGCTCGGCTCGCCCCAGGACCCGATTGCCGGTGCCCGGCGCGCCGCCGAGGGCCTGCGCGAGGCCGGCAAGGGCGCCGAGCAGGCGCAGAAGCAGCTACTCGGCGAGGAGGCCGAGCGCCTGGTCGCCGAGGCCGTCGATGTGAACGGCGTCAAGCTCGCCGTCTCGCGGGCGCCACTGGCCGATCAAAAGCAGCTGCTCGAGCTCGCCAATCGAGTCCAATCGAAGCTCGGCGGCGACGCCGCCGTCGCCCTCGGTGGGGCCGAGGGCAGCAAGGTCGCACTCGTCGTCCTCGTTTCCAAGGGCGCGGTCGAGCGCGGTCTCTCCGCGGCCGCGGTCGTGCGCGAGGCGGCGCCGATCGTCGGTGGTGGCGGCGGCGGTCGCGACGACATGGCCCAGGCCGGCGGCAAGGACGCCGGCAAGCTCGATGAGGCGCTGGTAGTTGCCCGTTCAGCGCTCGAACGCGCGGCCGGCTAGGCGATGCGGGTCCTCGCCCTCGACTACGGCACCGCCCGCACCGGCTGTGCGATCTCCGACCCGAGCGGCACCCTGGCGACGCCGCTGCCGGTGATCGAGCCGTCCGAGGCGCGCTCGGTCGCCGACCTCGTCAGCAAGTACGAGGTCGAGCGGGTCGTCGTCGGCCTGCCCCTGCATCTCAGCGGCGAGGAAGGCAGCCAGGCGGCGCTGACGCGAACCTTCTGCACCGAACTGGAAGCCGTCCTCGACATCCCGGTGGAGACCTACGACGAGCGGCTGACCACCCGCATGGCCGAGGTGAGCAAGCGCGAAGGCGCTGCCGCGGCGCCCGACTCACTGGCCGCCGCGCACCTGTTGCAGGCCTACCTCGCCGGCCGCGCGGCGATCGAGGAAGGCGACGATGAGTGACGATTTCTTCGTCGACGACGATGACCCGCAGGCGCTGGAGCGGGAGCAGCGTCGCCGCGAACGCGAGCAGCGCCGCGCCAAGCGAGAGCAGAAGCGTGGCGGCAGGGAGGCCGCCTCGGAGCCAGTAGCGGCCGCGGCAGCTCCAGCTCCACCACCCGCGGCTGCAGCCTCGCCACCCGCGGCGCGGCCACCGACTGCGGAGGCCCCGAAGGGCCCAAAGCCGCCCAAGCGACCGCCCTCGAATCGGCGCCGCCTCGGCATCACCGGTGCGCTGGCCGCGGTCCTGCTCGGCGTCGTCGTCATCGCGGCGCTCGCCTACAAGCACTTCCACCACAGCGACCCGCCGCCACCCGTGGTCGTGCGGACGATCACGGTGACGGTCCCCGAGGGCTACAGCCGCGCCCAGACCGCTGAACTCGCCAAGCAGGAAGGCCTGCGCGGCAGCTACGAGCAGGCCAGCGTGAGCTCCAAGTACCTCGACCCGGCCAAGTACGGCGGCAAGAGCGCCGTGGATCTCGAGGGCTTCCTCTTTCCCGACACCTTCGAACTGGTCAAGCACGCCAGCGCCGCCAACCTGGTGCAGCTGCAGCTCGAAGACTTCAAGCGCCGGATCGCCGGCGTCGACATGAGCTACGCCCGCTCGAAGAACCTGACGGTCTACGACGTGCTGACAATCGCCTCGATGATCGAGGACGAGGCCGGGCTGGAAAGCCAGCGCAAGCTCGTTGCCGCGGTGATCTACAACCGCTTGCACGAAGGGATGCCGCTGGGCATCGACGCGACCACCCGCTTCGCCACCGGCAACTACACCGAGCCGCTGACCGAATCCGAACTGGCGGTCGACTCTCCCTACAACACGCGCACGAATACGGGTCTGCCGCCGGGGCCGATCAATAGCCCCGGCCTCGCATCGATCGAGGCCGCCGCGCGCCCGGCCAAGGTCGACTACCTCTTTTACGTGGCTGAGCCCGGCGCCTGCAACAAGCTCGCCTTCTCCACCACCGAAGCCGAATTCAACGCCGACGTCGAACGCTACAACTCGGCCCGTGAAGCAGCCGGGGGTAACTCGCCCGACAGCTGCGGGGAATAGCGGTGCCACGGCTCGCCGTCCTCGGCTATCCGGTTGGCCACTCGCGTTCGCCGGCGATGCAGAGCGCGGCCCTGGCCGAGTTGGGGCTGGGCGACGAGTGGAGCTACGAGGCGATCGAGGTCGCTCCCGACGGCTTCGAGGCGCGGGTGCGGGCGATGCCGGGCGAAGGCTTCGCCGGGGCCAACGTCACGGTCCCGCACAAGGGCGCGGCCCTTTCGCTGGCCGACGAGCTCTCCGAGACCGCCCGCGAGATCGGTGCCGCCAACACGCTCGTCTTCGCCGATGGCGAGGTGCGGGCCGAGAACACGGACGCCGAGGGATTCCTGCGTTCCCTGCCTGGCTCCCCAAGCGATAAGCGCTCACTGGTCCTCGGCGCGGGTGGCGCCGCCCGCGCAATTGTCTGGGCCTTGCTGCGCGAGGGTGCGGAGGTGGACGTCTGGAACCGCACCGAGCTGCGCTCGCAGCATCTATGCGAGGAACTTGGTGGCAGCACCGTTGGTGCGCCCGAGCAGGGGACCTATGAGCTGATCGTCAACACGACGGCGGTGGGCCTCGGTGGAGAGGACCCGTTTGCCGAGTTGCCGCTCCTCGCCGCCGCCTTCACGACCGATCAAACCGTGGTCGACATGGTCTACGGCGGTGAGCCCACCGCCTTGCTCCGTGCCGCGGATGCGGCTGGCGCCGTCACCGTCGACGGCATCGAGATCCTCGTCCAGCAAGGCGCTCTCTCGCTGGAAACCTGGACCACTCGCCCCGCTCCCCTCGACACGATGCGCGCCGCCGCTCGCGCCTGAGCGATCCGCCGATAGCCTTGCGGGCCGATGAGCGGGTTTAGGTTCACCACAGCGGGCGAGTCGCACGGGCCGGGTCTCGTTGCGATCGTCGAGGGAATGCCAGCGGGGCTCGAGCTCGACCGCGAGGCGCTCGATGCCGACATGGCGCGGCGCCAGCTCGGCCACGGGCGCGGCGGACGGATGAAAATCGAGACTGACACGGTCGAGGTTCGCTCCGGGCTGCGCCACGGCCGCACACTTGGCAGCCCGATCGCCGTCCTCGTCGCCAACCGCGACTACGCCAACTGGGAGGAGCGGATGAACCCGTGGCCGGTCGATGCGACGGTCGACGAAGTCCACCTGCCGCGCCCCGGTCACGCCGACCTCGTCGGCGCCCAGAAGTACGGCCACGACGACATCCGCAACGTGCTCGAGCGGGCCAGCGCGCGTGAGACCGCCGCCCGCGTCGCCGCCGGCTCGGTCGCTCGCGGCTTCCTCACCGCGCTCGGTGTGAGCGTGCACAGCCACGTCACCCAGATCGCCTCCGTGGTCGCTCCCGAGCGCGAGGATCTCGGCCCCGACGACTTCGCCTCCGTCGATGACGATCCGGTGCGCTGCCTCGACGCCGAGGCGAGCGCCGCGATGGTTGCCGAGATCAACCGCCTGCGCAAGGCGAACGAGAGCCTCGGCGGCACCTTCGAGGTACGCGCCTTCGGCCTCGTCCCTGGCCTCGGCTCGCACATCTCCTGGGAAGACCGCCTCGACGGCCGGCTCGCCGGTGCCGTCGCCTCGATCCAGTCGGTCAAGGGCGTCGCGATCGGCGAAGCCTGGGACGTCGCCGGCCGGCCCGGCTCGGAGGCCCACGATGAGATCTTCTGGTCGCAAGAGCGGGGCTACTTCCGCGAGACCAACCACGCCGGTGGGCTGGAGGGAGGCATGACCAACGGCCTACCGCTCTCGGTTCGCGCCGCGATCAAGCCGATCTCGACCTTGACCAAGCCACTGCGCTCGGTCGACACCGAGACCAAGGAACCCGCCCAGGCGCTGCGCGAGCGCACCGACTCGACCGTGGTGCCAGCCGCGGCCGTGGTCGCCGAGGCGATGGTCTGCCTCGTCCTCGCCCGCACCTACCGCGAGAAGTTCGGCGGCGACCACATCAACGACGTGCTCGCCGCGGTCGACGCCTACAAGAAGCGCATCGACTTCCGCGGATGAGCCCTCCCTTTACCCCCTCAGAGGTGGTCAAGGGGGGGGCGAGTGTGATGAAGCCCGCACTCGTCTTCATTGGCTTCATGGGGGCTGGGAAGTCGACGGCGCTGGCGGCGGCTCGTGACGCCGGCTTGGCGACGGTCGAGATCGACGCGCTGATGGAAGAGGCGTTCGGCAAGCCGATCCGGCAGGCCTTCGAAGAGGACGGCGAGGACGCCTTCCGGGCGCGCGAGGCCGAGGTGGTTGGCTCGCTGCTCGAGGGGGCCGACGGCGGCGCGATCGCGCTTGGCGGCGGCAGCGTTCTCTCCGACCGGGTGCGTGCGGCCCTCGGCCGCCACTTCGTCGTCTGGCTGCAGGTTGATGCGCGCGAGGCCTGGCGCCGCATCGCCCGCAGCGACCGGCCGCTTGCCAGCAACGCCGAGGACGTCGAGCGCTTGCTGCAGGAGCGCCTCCCCTTTTACGAGTCGCTGGCCGACGCGATCCTGCCCAGCGGTGATCGGGGCCTTGTCTCGCGCGCGATGTCCTCGCTCATCGCGCTGACCGAGCTCCCCGACAGCACGAAGATGCTCTGGGCGACAAGTTCCTCCGGTGAGTACCCAGTGTTCGTTGGTCCCGGGCTTCTCGGCACCGGCCCGTGGCCATTGCCTGGGGAGCGCTTCTGCATCACCGACTCCGCTGTCGGCCCGCTCTACGCCGAGCAGCTCGGACCACTCGCCGGCCGGGTCGAGGTGCACCCAGGCGAGCAGGCCAAGACGATGGCGGAGGCCGAGCGGGTGCTGCGCGAGCTGGCCCGGCTGGGGATGACGCGGGAGGATCACGTGGTCGCTCTCGGCGGCGGTGTCGTCGGCGACTTGGCCGGCTTCTGCGCCCACCTCTACCAGCGCGGAGTGCCAGTCGTGCAAGTTCCGACCACGCTCGTTGCCCAGGTCGACTCCGCCTACGGCGGCAAGACCGGGGTCGATCTGCCGGAGGGCAAGAACTACGCCGGGGCCTATCAGCTGCCGGCCGCGGTTATCGCCGATACCGCGACGCTGGACAGCTTGCCGCAGGAGGAGCTGGCGGCCGGATTCGTCGAGCTGCTCAAGACCGGCCTGCTCGCCGGCGGTGACCTTTGGGAGCGAACGCGTGCGCTCGAGGCGCTCGTCCCCGAGCAGCTCGCTGACCTGGTCTTCGCCTGCGCTCTCTACAAGTGCGAGGTGGTCGCCGCCGACGAGCGCGACGCCGGCCTGCGCGCCGTGCTCAACCTTGGCCACACGGTCGGGCACGCGATCGAGGCAGCGAGCGACTACTCGCGCTATCGCCACGGCGAGGCGGTCGGGCTTGGCCTGCTGGCGGCGCTCCGCCTCTCCGATGCGCCGGGGCTGCGCGACGAGGTCGAGGTGATCCTCGGGCGGCACGGGCTGCCGACCAACCTTGACCCCTCGGTTGATTTGGACGAGACGCTTGCAGCGCTGCAGCGCGACAAGAAGCGCACCGCCGAGGGCGTCGGCTTCGTCCTGCTCTCCAAGCCGGGCGAACCCCGAATCGGTCAGCTGGCCGATCCGGCTAAGGTCGAGGCCGCCGTGAAGGAGCTCTACGCATGACCACTTCGCACAATCGCGTCGCCGTTCTGCATGGCGTCAACTTCGACATCCTTGATCGCCGCGACCCCGAGGTTTACGGGGGTCTATCCCTGCGTGACCTCGAGACCAAGGTCGAACGCTGGGCGCGTGAGCTGGGGTTGGAGACGATCTGCTTCCAGACCAACTCCGAGAGCGAGTTCGTCGAGTACCTGCACCGGCTGCCGGAGATGGCCGACGCCTCGCTGGTCAATGCCGGCGCCTGGTCGCACTACAGCCGCGCGATCGCCGATGCGCTCGATGTCGCCCAGCTGCCGTCGGTCGAGGTGCACCTCTCGAACGTCGAGGCCCGCGATGAGTGGCGCAAGCTCTCGGTCTTCGACGGCCTGGTCCTGGCCAAGATCTTCGGCAAGGGGCCCGACGGCTATCGCGAGGCGTTGCAGCTGCTCGCCGGTGAGCTCGGCGCCGGGCCGAGTTGATGTCAAGCCGCGCCGATCGCCTCGCGGCGCTGGTCGCCGCCCGTGAGCTCGACTGCCTGCTCGTCACCGACCTGGTCAACGTCGGCTACCTGACCGGCTTCGGCGGCACCAACGGGGCCTGCATCTGCGGCGCCGAGCAGCGCGTCTTCCTCACCGACTTTCGCTACACCGAGCGCGCCGAAGCCGAGGTCGAGGGCTGGGACATCGTCACGGTCGCCGACGATTGGCTGGGGGGGGTCGCCAGTCGCCTCAGTGGCAAGACCGGCTTCGAGGACCACCACATGGCAGTACGGACACTGAAACGCCTGGAGGAGAAACTGCCGGACGGAGTTTCGCTCGAGGGAGCGGCCGGAACGGTGGAGAAGCTGCGCCGGGTCAAGGACGAGGCCGAGCTGGCGGCGATCGCCGCCGCCGCCGAGCTCGCCGACGAGATCTGGCGCTGGTCGTTGGAGCGCGGCCTCGCCGGGCGCAGCGAGCTCGACGTCGCCCGCGCTGCCGAGGCGCGGATGCGCGAGCAGGGCGCCGAGCCTTCCTTTCCGACCATCGTCGCCGCCGGCCCCAACGGCGCCTTGCCGCACGCCGAGCCTGGCGAGCGCGAGATCGGGCGCGGTGAGCTGGTCGTCTTCGACATGGGCGCCAAGCTCGACGGCTACTGCTCGGACGGCACCCGCACCTTTGCCACCGGCGAGCCCGGCGAAGCAGCCCGCGCTGTCTACGAGACCGTGCGCGAGGCGCAGGAGGCGGCGCTCGCTGCCGTCAAGGCTGGCGTCAAGGCCGAAAACGTCGACGGCGTCGCCCGCGAGCTGATTGCGGCCGCCGGGCACGGCGAGCGCTTCGGCCACGGGCTCGGGCACGGCGTCGGCCTCGAGGTGCACGAGGAGCCGCGGGTCTCGCCGCGCTCGGAGGACGTTCTGGAGCCGGGCGAAGTGGTGACGATCGAGCCAGGGATCTACCTGCCCGGAGAACTGGGCGTGCGGATCGAGGATCTGGTCGTCGTCACCGCCGAGGGCTACCGCAATCTCAGCGGCCTGCCCAAGCAGATGCAGCTGGTCGAATAGAACGGCAGGTCTGCTGCAACGCTCATTGCGCCGGCCGCGACGGTCGATCAGCGCAAGGTGAACGCGATCGCGATGCCAAGACCGGAGTCGCTGGCGGCCGCCCGCAAGGACGCCCGCCGCGAGCGCTTGCTCGACATGGAGCAGCGGGTGCGCCGCTACCGCGCCGCCTGCTTCGCGATCCTCGCCCTGGCGCTCGCCTCCGCCGGGCCGGAGATCGGTTGGCTCTGGTTGGTGCCACTGACGGCGGGCTTCGCCGGCTTCGCGATCGCCGACCGCTTCATGCAGGCCAGTGAGCGGCCCTGGCTCTGGGTCGCGGCTGCCTGGGGCGCGCTGCCGCTCTTGCTGGGTGGTGCCGTGATCGCCTCTGGCGGTCCCACCAGCCCGATCCTGATGTGGTTCGCGCTCCCCGCCGTCACCCTGGGCGCTCGCTTTGACCCCTGGGGCATGGTCGTCGGCACGGTCTACCTCGTCGCCGTCTTCCTGGCCAGCACGGTCGCCGTTGACCCGGCCAGCGCCTCCGCCCACAGCCAGGCCCTGGTCGCCACCGTCGCCCTGGTCCTCAGCACCGTGATCCTCTCCGGGGCCCTGGTCGAGTCCGACCGCGCCCACCGCCGGCGCTCGACCCTCGACCCGCTCACCGGCCTCTTCAACCGCAACGCGCTCGAGCAGCGCCTTGCCGAGCTCGACGGTGCCCCCTGTGACACCAAGAAGGGCCAGTCGCACGCGCTGCTGCTCTGCGACCTCGACCACTTCAAGCGCGTCAACGACCAGCTCGGCCATGCTGCCGGCGACGCCGTTCTGCAAGACGTCGCCAACACGATGCGCTCGGTGCTGCGCGCCGGCGACTCGATCTACCGGATCGGCGGTGAGGAGATCCTCGTCGTCCTGCCGGGAGCGAGTGAGATGGATGCCGTGGCGATCGCCGAGCGCCTGCGCCGGGCGGTGCGCGAGCGCCGACCTGTTGGAGTGGGGGTGACGATCAGCATCGGCGCCGCCGTGACCAAGCCCAGCACCGTCAACACCGACGACCTCGTCGCCCGTGCCGATGCCGCGCTCTACATGGCGAAGGCGAACGGCCGCGACGCCGTCTTCGTGGCTAACTGAGGCACAGGCGTCGCCATACGGCGTCCTCGGTCGCTCGCGTGCGGAGCACGCCACGCTCCCTGCGTCCTTGTCTGGCGACGCCTGTGCCTCAGTTAGCGGCTGAGATCGACTTTGTCGTCAAGCCGCTCAGCGAAGGCAGTGATCAGGGCGACGGTGGCCTCGACGTCGGCGAGGTCGACCATCTCAACCGGTGAGTGCATGTAGCGCAGGGGAATCGAGACCAGGCCGGTGGGGATGCCTGAACGGGCGAACTGGACCCCGTCGGCATCGGTGCTGGTCGAGTTGCCGGTGGCGCCGACCGTGTGCTCGATCCCGGCCTCCTTGGCGGTCTCGACCAGCAGCTCGAAGAGCTTGGGCGAGAGGGTCGCGCCGCGGTAGATCACCGGGCCTGAGCCGAGAGCGTGGCTGCCGAGCTCCTTCTCGTCGATGCCGGGAGCATCGGTGGCGTGGGTCACGTCGACGACGATCGCCAGGTCCGGCTGCACGGCAAAGGCGGAGGTGCGAGCGCCAAAGAGGCCGATCTCCTCCTGCACCGCGGCGATCGCGGCCAAGCTTGATTTGAGCGCGTTCCCCTCGTGACAGCGCCGCAGGGCCTCGAGCGCGACGTAGGCACCGAGCCGGTTGTCCATCGAGCGCGAGACCATGCGATCGCCGGCCAGGCTCAGGGGCTCGCTGGCGATCACGACCGGGTCACCGACCCGCATCAGCTGCTCGGCCTCGTCGCGATCGGCGGCGCCGACGTCGATGTGGAGCGACTTGATTTCGACGACCTTCTTGCGCTGGTCGGCGTCGAGCAGGTGGAGGGGTTTGCGGCCGACCACGCCAAGCACCGGCCCGCCCGGGCCCTGCACCTCGACTCGCTGGCCAACCAGGATCTGCGGGTCCCAACCACCGATCGGCGCGAACCAGAGGAAGCCCTTCTCGTCGATGTGACGGACCACCAGACCGATCTCGTCGATGTGGCCGACGACCGTTAGCAGCGGCGTCGCGTCGCCGATGCGGGCGATCGAGGAGCCGATCCCATCGGTGGATAGGGAGGCGAAGGAAGCTGCCTCACGCCAGACCGCCGCCGCTTGCGCCTCGTAGCCGGAGGGGCCCGGAGCGCGGAGGAGCTTGTCGAGTAGTCCGGGGGTTTTGCTGCTCACAGGAGCGGCAGTATGTCGATTCATAGGAGCGTCCGCATTCCGGCAAACCGAATAGCGTTGTGAGCGTGACTTCCAGGCCAATCACCGCATTGATCACCGGAGCATCGAGCGGCATCGGCGAGGCGACGGCGCGCCGGCTTGCGCGCGAGCCCGGCGCTGAGTTGATCCTCGTGGCGCGCCGCGAGGACCGCCTGCGCACTCTGGTCGAGGAGCTGCCCTGCGCCGCCACCTACGTTGCCGTTGACCTGACGGATGACGAGGCGCCCGAGCGGGTCCGCGCCCACATCGGTGAGCACGGCGACCGGTTGACGCTGCTGGTCAACAACGCCGGCGGGGCTTGGCGGGGCAGTTTTGCCGAGGTTGGCTACGCCAACGTCCAGCGCCACATGCAGCTCAACTTCGACGCCGTCGTCCGCCTCACCGAGGCGTTGCTGCCGACCCTGAGGGCTTCGACGCCGAGCGCGATCGTCAACGTGGCCAGCACCGCGGGCCGGGTCGCGCGGGCCCGCACCGGCTCCTACTCCGCCAGCAAGTTCGCCCTGATCGGCTGGACCGACGCGCTCTACGCGGAGGAGCGCGCCCACGGCGTTCACGTCGGCATGGTCCTGCCGGGGTTCATCGTCACCGAGGGCTTTCCGGCAACCGAGCTGCGCGAGAAAGCGCTGACCCGCTGGGTCGTCTCGAAACCGGAGAAGGTCGCCGAGGCGATCGTCGAGGCCGGGCCGGGGGGCAAGGCGGAGCGCTACGTGCCGCGCCCCTACGCGCTCGCCGCCGTGGCGCGGATCCTGATGCCGAGCTTGACGCGCCGCGTCCTCTCCGGCGGCCCAGCGGGTGCGCTGACGACGAGCACGGCCGCCGAAGACGAGTAGTCCGGGGCCGCCGCTCGCTGCGGTGCCTTGCCCTCGCCGGCTCAGGTGAAGCGCGACGGGGTCAGGTGGCAGTAGTGGAAGCCGAAGACGAAGCTGAAGTTGTTGGCGGCGTTGCTGGCCCGTTCGACCCTGATCTGTTCGTGCGCGGCCTTGATTTCTTCGTTTGCCTTCAGGGCGACACCCAGCGCGCGCAGCTTGGCCTGCACGACTTCGAGCTGCGCGAACCACTTCAGCAGTCGCGCGTCATCGGCAGCTGGGCGTGGCACCGCGCTGAGCTTCCCCACCGTCTTGCCGAAGACGGCTGAGGCGTGGATGAACTGGGCGCCGGCCTCCTTCAGCTTCGCCGGCACTTTGCTCTTCGCCTTCGTTTTGACGTTCTTGAGGATGCGCTTGTTGGCTTCGGTGTTGGCCTGACAGATCGGCTCGACCTGTCCGACGTACTGTTCGCGCGTCGGCGGGCCTTCCTCTGCCGCGGCAGCTGCCGCAGGCATCAGCGCCAGCACGGCGACGGACATGGCAGCTGTGAGGACCCCCTTCATTCCCTGCCATCACGTTAGACGATGGCCCCCCCGGAGCCGTGTTGAGTTCCGGAGAAATCGCACCGAGCCGCCGCTTCTCTAGGATTCGCCGCCGTGATCAGCACCAACGAATTTCGCAATGGCTCGCACATCGAGATCGACGGCAAGATCTTCCGGATCATCGAGTTCCAGCACGTCAAGCCCGGCAAGGGCGGGGCCTTCGTGCGCACAAAGCTGCGCCGGATCGAGGACGGCTCGGTCCAGGACAAGACTTTCCGCGCCGGCGAGAAGTTCCGCCCGGTGCGCACCGAGTCGCGCAAGATGCAGTACCTCTACGACTCCGGCGACGCGGCGGTCTTCATGGACACGCGCGACTACGAGCAGATCGAGATCCCGCGCGAGCTGGCCGGGGAGGCGATGCAGTGGCTTCTCCCCAACGCCGAGGTCGACGTCCTCTTTGTCGACGAGAAGGCCAGCGACGTGCAGGTCGCCAGCGCGATCGACATGAAGGTGACGCAGACCGAGCCCGGCGTGAAGGGCGACACCGCCTCCGGCGGCGGCAACAAGCCGGCGACCCTCGAGTCCGGTGTCATCGTGCAGGTGCCGCTCTTCATCGAGGAGGGCGAGACGATCCGCGTCGACACCCGCAGCGCTGAGTACGTCTCCCGCGCCTGAGGGCTTCCTTGGCGCGACCCGATTGCCCCAAGGGGTGGCGAGGCGCGCCCAGATGTGGTACTTGTTGGAGGGTTTCAGGGTACGCTTGGATCCATCGAGGAGGACGACTTGCGGGCGGTAGGGGGTGCAGCAGGGTCTTGCGATAGCCGTGGCGGGGAGGAATGCCGGCGGCGCTGACCCCTTCTCAAAATCTTTATCGGTAGTAGCGGTTTCCAGTCCATCGAGCAAATAGACAGGAGATACCAGTCATGCAAAAGCAGAAGCGCTCGGCGCTCCTTGCGAAATCACGGGTCGCCTTGGGGGGGTTGCTTGCGGCGCTGATGCTGAGTGCTGTATTCGCCTCCAGCGCCGGGGCCGCTCCAGCCTGGAGATTCAACGGCGAAGAATTGAAAAGCACGGAAACGATCCTCGGCGGGGCCCAAAAAAGCGGCCTCACCGCGTGGGGATTCACGACCACCTGCGACAACTTCCTCTACAAAGTGGAAATCTGGAACAGCGGCGGGACGGGCAAAGGGAACGTCACCGAACTGCCTCTGTTCAACTGCTACACGGATAGCTTCTGCACGGTGGAAGCGATCGAAGCCGAATCGTTCCCCTGGCCTGCCGAACTGGTCACGACCGGCGGCAATAACTACATGAAGGTCAAAGGGGTCGACGTCTGGATCCTCTACGGCGGCTGGTTCTGCCCGCTCTGGGGAGTCTGGGCCCACGTCACCGGTTCAGCTGGCGGTTTGCTCAGCAACGCCACCGAAAGCGCCACGTTCAGCTCGTCGAGCTTCTCGGCGACTGGCACCAAACTGGAAGCGCTTGGCGCCGGAGTCGAATGGAACGGTTTCTTCCCGGCCGAAGCATTCCGGACGCGCAGGGAACAGACGCTAAGCGTTTCGTGACGAAGCCCGTGAGCGTTTCGTGAAGAAGTCCGCGAAAACGGCGAGCGCCAGGATCTCCCTGGTGCTCGCCGTCGCGGCGTTCGTGCTCGCCGGTTGCGGGGGTGGGTCGTCGGAGGACTCGAACTCGACCAGCTCGAGCTCGAGCACTGCGAGCGCTCCGAACACCCAGAGCGATGCGAAGGTCGCTGGTTCGAACGGCGCCGGCGGCGCCACTGACGACAGCGGTGCCCCTTCGGCCAAGGACCCGACCGGGGACGACCCGGCTACCGGAGGCGGAGGCCAGCAATCGTCCCCGGATGCCAAGCAGGGCTCGTCTGTTCCGCTGCCCACGGGTGAACAGGAGCCGGGGATCACTCCCGAGCAGCGCAGGGAGGCAACGGTGGCCAGCATGACCCTGCAGAGTCCCTCGAGCAAACCGCCCAGCGGTGGCCCAACGGCGCTCTCGGCCGAGTACACCTGCGACGGCAAGAACACCTCACCGGCACTGCGCTGGCAGGGAGTCCCGCAGGGAACTGCCGAACTGGCTCTCTTCACGATGAACATCCAGCCGGTCAAAGGGGAACTTTTCTTCGATTGGGCGGTGGCCGGGCTGAGTCCCGACCTGGAAGAAATCGAAGCCGGCAAGCTGCCCAAGGGCGCCATCCTCGGCCGCAACAGCTTCGGCAAGACGGGCTACGGAATCTGCCCCGAAGGCAGCAGCGAAACGTACATGTTTGCCCTCTTCGCGCTGCCGGAGAGGCTCTCGCCCAAGCAGGGCTTCGAGCCACTCACCTTTCGCAAGGACGCGCTTGAGATCGCCGGCAACGCCGGCATTTTGGCCCTCGGCTACTCACGCGGCTGACGCCGCTCGCATCGTCCAGCCGCCCGAAGCGCGAGAATGGCCGCATGCGCAGATCCGACCAGCGCCGCGACGCGGTTTTCGCCTGCTACCAACGCGACGTCACCGGCCGGCCGCTCGAGGAGTTGGTCGCCGAGTCTCGCCCATTCACGCGTGAGCTTGCCGCCGGCGTCGAGGCCCATCGCGATGAGCTTGATGTGGCGATCACCAACCATGCCAAGGGCTGGGAGCTGGAGCGGATCGCACCGCTGGAGCGCAACGTGATGCGCGTCGCTCTCTACGAGATCGAGCACAGCGCCGATGTGCCGACCGAGGTCGCGATCGACGAGGCGATCGAGATCGCCAAGGAGTATTGCGGTGCCGACGCCCCGGGCTTCGTCAACGGCGTCCTCGGCGCGATCGCCCGCGAGCGCGAGGGCGTGCGATGAACCGGCTGCGCGAGATCTCCGAGCGACTGGCCGCGATCGCCCGCGAGCTCGAGGGCGAAGAGGTCGATGACGCTCGTGCCGCGGCACTTGCCCAGGAGGCCGCCGAGCTCTCGGCCGAGGCGGTCGAGGAAGCCAACCGCCGTATCCGCGAGGGCGAGGCCGCCTCGCAGTGACGTCCTCGTTCCGGTGCGCTTTTTGCACCCAGACCGTGCATAAGGCGCACCGGAAGCGATGAGCTACCCGGAGGAGCTACGCGAGCTCGTTGACGTCGAGTTGGAGCTGCTGCGCTTTCCTGCGCCTGAGCCGACCGCTGGCTTGCAGGAGGCGATGCGCTACTCGCTGCTGGCGGGGGGAAAGCGAGTGCGCCCCGTGCTCGCCCTGGCGACGGCCCGTGCGCTCGGCGCCGAGCCCGAGCGCTTTCTCCCGATCGCCTGCGCGATCGAGCTGATCCATACCTACTCGCTGATCCACGATGACCTGCCGGCAATGGACGACGACGAGCTGCGCCGCGGCCAGCCAACGTCCCACGTCAAGTACGGCGAGGACGTGGCGATCCTCGCCGGCGACGGCCTCTTCGCCGAGGCGGTGCGCCTCGCCTGCGAGCAGCCGGGTGAGCCGGCCCGCGTGCTCGCGGCGCTGCGCGAGCTGAGCGCGGCGACCGGGGTCGACGGCATGGTCGGTGGCCAGTACGTCGATGTTGCCGTCTCCGAGCGCGATGCCGAGGGGCTGCGCTCGCTGCACACGCTGAAGACCGGCCGCCTGATCGCCGCCAGCGTCGGCGTCGTGCTGACACTCGAAGCGCTACCCGAACCTGAGACAATGCCCTTTCGCCGATTTGCCAGCGAGTTGGGCGTGCTCTTCCAGATCGTCGACGACATCCTCGACGTGACCGGAAGCGCCGAGCGGCTCGGTAAGCCCCATGGAAGCGACGAGCGACATGGAAAACTCACGTACGTCAGCCTCTTCGGCCTCGAGCGCGCCCGCGAGCTCGCGGCGGAGTCGCATGCAAATGCGGTTGCGGCTCTTGGCGAGGCGGCGGGCGAAACGGGTGATCTGAGCCGAGTGGCCGACTACATCTTCACCAGAGACGAATGAGCGAGAACGGACACGGAACGAAACCGACGGGGGGGACCCCCTTGCTCGACGGCATCCACGAACCGGCCGACCTGCACGATCTGGGCGACGAGCAGCTGCAGCAGGTTGCGCAGGAGATGCGCACCTACATCATCGACACGATCGGCGAGATCGGCGGTCACTTCGGCGCCAACCTTGGGACTTGCGAGCTCGCCGTCGCCCTGCACAGCCTGCTCGACTCGCCCCGCGACAAGATCCTCTGGGACGTCGGCCACCAGGCCTATCCCCACAAGATCCTCACCGGGCGCCGCGAGGGCCTGCCGACCATCCGCCAGTACGACGGCCTCGCTCCCTTCTGCTCGGTCTTCGAGTCCGAGCACGACATCATGGGCGCCGGCCACGCCTCGACCTCGATTGGCTACGGGGTTGGACTGAAGGAGGCGATGCGCCACGGGATCGGCGCGGACGGTCGCGTCGCTGCTGTGATCGGTGACGGCGCGCTGACCGGCGGCGTCGCCTACGAGGCGCTGCATGCCGCAGGTGGCCTGCAGACGCCGATGGTGATCGTGCTCAACGACAACGGCATGTCGATCTCACCCAACGTCGGCGCGCTCTCGCGTTACTTCAACCGGGTGCGGCTCAACCCGCGTCTCTTCCACGCCCGCGAGGGGGTCGAGGACCGGCTGACCAAGCTGCCACTCGGGCTGGGCAAGCGGATCGAACGGCTGGGGCCGGAGGTCAAGTCGGCGATCAAGGCCTACTGGGCACCGGGGCTCTTCTTCGAGGAGCTCGACCTCGCCTACATGGGGGTGATCGATGGCCATGACGTGCACGCCCTGCGCGAGGCCCTGCGCGAGGCCTTCGAGGCCGACCGTCCCGTCGTTGTCCACATCCATACGGTCAAGGGCAAGGGCTTCTCCCCGGCGGAGGAGGGCGGGCTCGAGGGGATGGAGAAATGGCACGCAGCCAAGCCCAACTCAATCGTCGACGGCAAACCCGCGGGCAAGAAGCCGGTGGCGGTGCAGGAGTCCGACGCGCCTGCCGCAATCGCCCCCGAGCGGCTGGAGAAGCCGCCCGTGGCCGGGGCGCCGCCGCAGTACACGCAGGTCTTCGCCGACGCGATCGTTGCCGAGGCGCGCCGCGACAAGCGCGTGGTTGGGATCACGGCGGCGATGGCGGGGGGGACCGGCCTGCAGAAGCTCGCCGACGAGGTGCCGGAGCAGTACTACGACGTTGGCATCGCCGAGCAGAACGCTGTCCTGCTCGCCTCCGGCCTGGCGATCCAGGGGGCGAAGCCGGTCTGCGCGATCTACTCGACCTTCCTCCAGCGCGCCTTCGACCAGATCGTCCACGACGTCTGCCTGCAGGAGCTCGACGTCACTTTCGCGATGGACCGCGCCGGCCTGGTCGGCGACGACGGGCCGACCCACCACGGCGCCTTCGACGTCTCCTACTTCCGCCCGATCCCCAACGTAGTGCTGATGGCGCCGCGTGACGAGGCGATGCTGGCGCACATGCTGCGCACCGCGATCGCCCACGACGGACCCGCGGCGCTGCGCTACCCGCGTGGTGCGGCCGAGGGGGTGGAGCTGCCGGTGGAACCGGCTGAGCTGCCGATCGGCAGCGGCGAGCTGCTTGCCAGTGGCGAGCGGGTGGCATTGCTCGGCTATGGCTACGGGGTCTCGGTGGCGCTTGACGCGGCCAAGGTCCTCGCCGGTCGCGACCTCAACGTAACCGTCGCCGACGCGCGCTTCGCCAAGCCGCTCGACAGCGAGCTGCTCGAGCGGCTTGCACTTGGCCACGACCTGGTGGTGGCGATCGAGGAGAACGTCCTGCCCGGCGGCTTCGGCTCGGCGGTGCTCGAGCACCTCGAGGACGCCTTCGCGGAGCGCTCGGGGGAGCGGGCTCGTGTCCTGCGCATCGGCTTGCCCGATCGCTATGTGACTCATGGCAAGCCGGCGCTGCTGCACGAGGAGGTCGGCCTTACCGGTGACGCGGTCGCCGAGCGGGTCCTCGCCGCCCTGGGCTCCGGCGAGAAATTGGGGCTTGCGTCAAATCGCTCAATCGGTTAGCCTGCCGTCGTCTCTTCTGGGGTTACTTGAGGGAGGAGGGACATCTCTATGTATGTGGATCCGCAGGTAGGGAGCCTCGTGGATCTACAACGTTGACCGCGCCGGTGCCAAGGGCACCGCGCCGCGGTGCTTGCTGGCGGACCGCTACGACGCCTGCTCGGCCGGACCGCGGCCAAGCAGCCGCATCGTCAGGCCGGCGACCAGATAGGCGATCGCCACCGCGAGGAGGATGAACTTGCAGGTGGCGAAGATCGTCGCCAGGAGGGGAAGAGCTGCGCCGGCGCCGTCGAGGGTAAGCAGCAGGCAGATGTTCTCGAGCGCGTCGAAGCCGGCGCCGAGTGCGCCGAAGTAGGCGACGACTCCGCCGATCGCGACGAGGCGAAGCCAGCCTCGGCTCCTGGCGAGATCGCGGATCGCAGCGAGCGCGAAGGTGAGAAAGGACCCGTAGGCGAGTAGGAAGCCGAAGTCGATCCAGAGCTGCTCGCGAGCGGCGTCCTGCCCGTCCTCGCCCCATTCGGCAAGGATCTCGTCCGCCCGCTCCTGACCACCGGTCAGCTCGAATGTCACCATTCCCGGCCCGTGCTCCTGCATCCGGTCCTCGGCCGGAGACATCGCCAGGAGCAGGACCACGGACGCAATCCCCGATGCGATCAGTCCCTGCCCGCGCGTCACGGCCAGACCCTACGCCCAATCAGCTTGAATTCGCGGACAGAGAGCTGACCCCGTTCATTTCGCGCCTTTGATCCGGGTTTCGCGAGGGCCTTCACGACGGCCGGGCGATCGGCTTCGTAAATAGCCGTACGTTCGTAATCCTCGTCCAGCAGAACAAGAACCACGGCGTCCCACTCCTTCTTTAAGTCGATGCTGCCAATGCGCTGACCGGGCTTGGAGGTATTGGTGAGGCGACGTCCCTTGATCTGCAGACGCTGATCTCCATTCGGGGTCTTGCGAATTGCGTCAAATCCGGACTGCCGCGCGGGGGACAGCTTGACCTTTAGGGCTTGGGCGGCCTCGTACTCTGCAATCTCTCCGGTCACCCCCAGCGGCTTTTCGGTCAGCTCGTAGTACTCGCGTGCGAGCAGCTTCACTTCCTCCAAGAGATCAAAGAGTCGCTTCGACGAAGCCATGGCCTTTCCGCCCGTAGTCAATGCTCGCAGCCCAAGGCGTGGTGGCTCAGCCGTTGCGGCGGGGGAGAGCGCGCACCGTTTGATCGAGCTCGGTGTCGTTCTGGATGCCCGCGGAGCTCGGAAGATCGACGTGCCGGCGGGCGGTTGAAAGGATCATCGCCGCCAACAGCTGCTCGTTGTCCTCGGGTCGCCGCTCGTCGGTCTCGTCGCCGCTGAAGTCGATGCCGCCGCCGATCCGCATCTCGCCCGGCGAATCGCCGTAGGCGCGGACCATCTCATGGTGGACTCCATGGTCGTTCTTCGTCACCTCCACCTTCCAACCGCGAGCCTCTGCGGCCCTGATCGCGTCGGGGAGCGAGGTTGTTTGCTCGAGAAGCTCAAGTGAGTCGGCGTGCGCGGCGGCTTCAGCTTCGAGGACGCGAAGCCGGGAGCCGATCGCCCGAGCCCAATGAATCGCACGGAACAGGAGGAGGGCAGCAAACATGACACCGAGTGTGATCGGCAGTGCAATCAGCGGAATGTTGATGGAGACGCCGGCGAGGGCGTCGATCAGCTTGGGGGCGGCGACGATGAGGATTGCGACAGTGAGGCCGCCGACGATAGCCCCGGTGATCTCGTTACGGCTCTCTGCGATTAGCCCTCTGCCCTTTTTCAAAGTTTTCTTCACTGCTCTCCCCTGGTATTTCTCAGGTTCCGTTGGACGAGACATCGAGGATACGCGGATTCATATGAAGGCAAAGCCCACAACAGAAAACGCCCCGGCGGGGAGCCGAGGCGAGTTCTGGGGTTACTACAGGGAGGAGAGAACTGCGACTGGCCGCATGACAAAACGGTAAGCGGCTCGCAGAGTCAAACTCGATCCGGCTGGGTCCGGTTGTAACCGGCTGAATCGGTGCCCGACTGTGGCACAACTGTGGCACCGCCGGGGTCAGGAGCCTTCCGGCAGCAATTCCAGCGCCTCGACGTGCTGGGGTCGCATCGTGCCGAAGTGGCGATAATCAAGCGTGGCGAGCTTCGACTCGTCCAGTCGTTCGACAGCCGCCATAACGCTCGCGTCCACGACTCCCACCTTCAGGTCGGCATAAGTGCTCTGAAGCTCGCGGCAGCGCTCCAAGTCGGCGCGCGTAGGGTGCTCGACGCTGTATGCGCCGTCGAGCACGTCTTGCAGAAAGTCGAGCCAGACTGCTGGGGCGAGCCGTTCGTGGCACCAGTAGTCAAGCTCGCCGAGAACGAGCACCGGGACCACGAGTTCCTCGCTTGAGCCCGCGATTAGAGTCGCGCATCGCTCGTGATCGGGATCGGCGGCATCGAGCGCCGCCAAGAGCGCGCTCGTATCGAGGACCAGCGCCACCTACGCGGGCGGCCGGGCAATCGGCTCGGTCGCGGTCTTCGCTGCGCTCAAGCCATCGGTCGAGCGACCCAATCCCAATCGAGGGGAAGCCGCTCGTGCAGTTGCATCGTGCTTCTCCTCGTGCTCACGCCGAGAGACGAGGAAGTCAAGCACCGGCTCCACCTCGGAGTCCGGAAGCTCATCAAGTAGGCGATGGGCCTTCTCACGGGTCGTCATGCCTCAAAGGGTAGCGCCCGGTCCCGAGCGGAGCGACGACAGATAGGCGCTAGCAAACATCGTGGTCCGCTAGCCAGTCGTTGATCGCTTCGAAGTCGTTTCCGCCGTCTTTGCGGACTATCTAGATGAGCTCTTTGGAGGTTGGGTACTTCGCGGCCGGTGAGTCCTCACGGCGTTGGTAATAGGTCAGCGCTTCCCGAAGCTCGCGCATCGCAACGCTCGCGGGCCACAGGCTGAGGGTCGGATCAGGATATTGGCCTCGCCGCCAGTTTTTAGCCCGGGTTGCCATTCCGAGGGTCATCAGAAGGGCAATGAATCGGTGTTCAATGTCTGGATCGTCAAGGATCGCGTTGCGAGACGAAGCATGCATGAGCCGCGTCTGAATTGGGACCAGCTGCTCGGCTGCCTCGCTTGCCTTCACCTTATTAGGCAGTTCGTTTTGCGACTCAAGGACGGCCTCGTCGAGGCGGGCTGCCGCCTCCTCCTTGCGTCGCTGGACTTCCTGGCTGGAGGCGTGCTCGCGCTCCTCGCGCGCGGCGGATAGCGCCGACCTGCGATTGAGATAAACGCCGAGCACGACGCCGATTAGCCGAAGACTGGTGACAGAAAAGCCGAAAGCGAGTTGAGGTCACGTCAATGTCCACGACCGAATCGTCATCGTGGCGACGGACAGAACCTGCGTGTCTAGCTTCGGTCGGTCCTCCCCTTCTGACCTTCAGCCCGCGCTTCCGCGCGCCGGCCTGCGATCAGCTCGTCAACCAAGCTCTCACCTGGGGCCCACGTCGGCAAACAGGCCGCGAAGCCGCGAGGCCGCCTCACGGCGTCGCTCTATCTCGGAATCGGTGAGCTTGGTGGCTCGAGCCATGCTCCGATGGTACGTGTGACCACCGTTTGACTGTGGCACCGACTGTGGCACGGCGGCTTACTGTCGTTTCGAGAAACCCATTAGTTGGCGGACCGATGGCCTGTTTTCGGCTTGCCAGAGCCCACAACAGAAAACGCCCCGGCGGGGAGCCGAGGCGAGTTCTGGGGTTACTACAGGGAGGAGAGATATGTATCTCTATATATGTGGATCCGTGGGAGGTAGGTGGGCCCTTTGATGTGTCGCGGGCTGATCATCGTGGGAAGCGATGAAGCCGTATGGGCGACGCTGAACCCAGCCAAAAAGTCTTTTTCTATCTGCCCCTTATCGGTTGTCCTCTGCGAATCCTTGAACAGCATACGAACGTATGTGCGGTATGTGTGTGAGTGCGATCACAGACTCCCGCCACGCCTGCCGAGCGCCTCGCTGACTGGCTCTTACCCGGCTCTCAGGCATGGAATCAGGCCCAGGCAAAGCGTGGTTAAAAACCTGTGCTCGGCCTGATCGGCGCCCGGGCGCCCGGGCCGGCGCTACCGTTGCGGCGATGAAGAAGGTGCGGATAGACGCGGTGCTGGCCGAACAGGGGCTGTTCCCCTCGCGCACGGCTGCTGCCGGCGCGGTGCGGGCCGGATCGGTGCGCGTCGGCCGCGACGGCCCGATCGCCTTGCGTCCCAGTCAGCTGGTCGAGCCCGAAGCGGCGCTGATCGTCGACGAGGGGCCGCGCTACGTCTCCCGTGGCGGGACCAAGCTCGAAAATGCCCTGGACACACTGGGGATCGACGTCTCCGGCCGCGACTGCCTTGACGTTGGCGCCTCCACAGGTGGTTTCAGCGACTGCATGCTGCAGCGCGGCGCCGCACGCGTGGCGGCGGTTGACGTTGCCTACGGACAGCTCGACCTCAGGCTTCGCGAGGACCCGCGGGTGAGCGTGATCGAGCGCCTCAACGCCCGCGAGCTCGAGCTGACCGATCTGCCCTTCGTGCCCGAACTGGCGACGGTCGACGTCTCCTTCATCTCCTTGACCAAGATCCTGCCCGCGGTGGCCGGTTGTCTTGCCGTGCAGGGAGAGGTGCTGGCGATGGTCAAGCCGCAATTCGAGTTGGGTCGCGAGCGGGTCGGTAGGGGTGTGGTCCGCGACGCTGCCGACCGGCGCGAGGCGATCCTCACCGTCGCCCATGCCGCCGGTGAGCTCGGGCTGCCGATCCGGGGCTTTGCCTCCTCCGGACTGCCGGGCCCGAAGGGCAACCGCGAGACTTTCGTCTGGTGCGGAGGAGAGGGCGAGGAGATCTCAGACCTCGAGGCCGCCGTCTCCGCGGCTGTGGAGTCGGACGCGTGAAGACAGCAGCGCTGATCACCCACTCGCACCCGCCCGCCGCGACGGAAGCGGTTGCGGTGGCCACGGCTGTCGCCCGCGACGAGGGCTGGCGCCTCGTTGCAACTGCGACCGAGATCGAGAAGCACAGCCACGCTGCGGACGGCGTCGAGCAAGTCGCCTCGCTGCCCGCCGATCCTGACCTTTGCCTCGTGCTCGGCGGCGATGGCTCGATTCTGCACGCGCTGCGCAGCTTCGCCGGCACCAAAGTGCCGGTCTTCGGCGTCAACTTCGGCACCGTCGGCTTCCTCGCCGCGGTCGAGCGTGACGATGCCGCCGAGGGCATCCGCCGGGCACTGGCGGGGGAGACCGAGACGATCGACCTGCCCGCGCTGGCGATCGAGATCGACGGCGAGCAGCGCTTCGCCCTCAATGACGTCAGCTTCAGCCGCCGGCCGCGCGACCGCGTCGCCGAGCTGAGCTATCGGATCGGCGCCGAGGAGGTCGGCAACGTCCGCTGCGACGGCCTCGTCGCCGCCACCCCTGCCGGCTCGACCGGCTACAACCTCGCCAACCAGGGCCCGATCCTGGCCTGGGGCGTGAAGGGCTACGTGGTCAGCTACATCGCCCCGCACTCGCTCACCGCCCGCGCCCTGGTCGTTGCCCCGGCCGACGTGCTCACGGTGGGCAACGCCGCCGGCCGCGAGCCCGTCGATGTCTCCATCGACGGCACACAGCCCACCGCCCTCGCCCCGGGCGCCGCCCTCGATGTGCGCTTCGCCGATTCGGTCGCTTGCCTGGCCCAGCTCCCGGGCACGAGCTTCTATCACCGAATCAGGGAGAAGTTCGGTCACCTCGCGGTCTAAAACCTCTGTAAGCCGAGGTCAGCTGTTCTCTAGGGTTTCGCCCCATGGAGCGCAAGTGGTGGACCCTCCTGCTCGTCTCGGTCGCGACGTTCATGCTGCTGCTCGACGTGACGGTCGTCAACGTCGCCTTGCCGGACATCCAGCGTGAACTCCACGCCAGCCTCTCCAGCCTGCAGTGGGTGGTCGATGCCTACTCGCTGATGCTTGCCGCCTTCCTGCTCACGGCCGGCTCGCTGGGAGATCGGCTGGGGCGGCGGCGGGTCTTCACGATCGGCTTCGGGATCTTCACCTTTGCCTCGTTCCTCTGCGGTATCGCCGAGGATCCGACCCTGCTCAACCTGGCCCGTGGCCTGCAGGGCATCGGCGGGGCGGGGATGTTCGCCACCTCGCTGGCCCTGATCGGCCAGGAGTTCCACGGCAAGGACCGGGCAACGGCGTTCGGCGTCTGGGGGGCGACGGTGGGCGGCGCGGTCGCGGTCGGGCCGCTGGTCGGCGGGCTGGTCACCGAAACCCTTGGTTGGGAGTGGATCTTCTTCCTCAACGTGCCGATCGGGATCACGGCGATGGTCCTGACCGAGCGCCGGATCGTCAACGTCTTCGTCAAAGATCCCGAACCGGTTGACGTGCCCGGACTCGTCACCTTCTCGCTCGCCCTCTTCCTGTTGATCTTCGGCTTGATCCGCGGCAACCCGGAGGGTTGGGGCAGTCCCTTGATCCTCTCCTGCCTGATCGGCGCCGCGGCCCTGCTCGCTGCCTTTGTCGCGATCGAGCTCCGCACCAAATACCCGATGCTCGATCTCTCGCTCTTCCGCAAGGGGGCCTTCAACGGCGTCTCGGCCGTCGCCTTCGGCCTCTCGGCGGGGATGTTCGCGATGTTCCTCTACCTGACCATCTACATGCAGGGGGTGCTCGACTTCTCGCCGCTCGAGGCGGGGTTGCGCTTCCTGCCGTTGACCGTGCTCGGCTTCATCGTCGCGCCGATCTCCGGCGCGCTCTCGAACAAGATCCCGATCCGGGTCCTGCTCGGCGTCGGCCTCGCCACGGTCGGCGTCGGGCTGCTGCTGATGCACGGCGTCTCGCCGGGCTCGACCTGGACGACGCTGCTCGCCGGCTTCCTCGTCGCCGGCATCGGCATCGGCATCACCAATCCCAGTATCGGCCAGGTGGCGATCGCGGTCGTCCCGGTCGAGAAGTCCGGCATGGGGTCGGGGATCAACACCACCTTCCGCCAGGTCGGGATCGCGACCGGGGTGGCGGGGCTGGGGGCGGTCTTCCAGTCGAGCGTCAACTCGAAGATCTCCGAATTGCTGCCGCACGCGCCGAACGGCCTCGGCGAAATCATCGCCTCGGGTGGCTCGCGAGCAGCCGCCGCGGTGACTCCGGCCCGGATTCGCCCCGAGGTCGTCCACGCCTCCGACGTAGCCTTCGTCGGCGCCTTCAACGAGATCATCATGATCGCCGCCATCCTCTCCTTCGTCGGCGCGGCGCTGGGCTTCGCGCTCGTGCGATCGAGGGACTTCGTCCAGGCAACCTCATCTGAGGACGAGACCGCAACCGAGCCCGTCCCTGCCTAACGCCTCTGCGGCGGGTGGCGCGGTGGCGGGGGTCCCCCATAGCGGAGGACGCGCGTAGCGCGTCTGAGCACATGGGGGAGGGCCGCCGCGACAGGACCCGCCGCCGGGAGTGCTAGACAGAGACTGTGCTGCGAGAGCTGCGGATCGAGAACTTGCTGCTGATCGAGCGGGCCGAACTGCGGCTCGGCGAAGGACTGAACGCGATCACGGGGGAGACCGGGGCGGGAAAGACGGTCCTGGCCCACTCGCTCGACCTCTTGATGGGCGGCAAGGCGCGACCGCAGATCGTTCGCCCCGGGGCCGGGGAGGCCTGGGTCGAGGGGGTCTTCGACCTTCCGGCCGGCCTGCTCGATGAGCCCGAGATGGCGGAGATCGCCGAGCGGCTGCCGGAGGGCGCGGATGAGGTGGTGCTCGGTCGGCGGGTCTCGGCGAGCGGCCGGACCAGTGCTTTTCTCGCTGGCCGTGCTGCCTCGGCTTCGGACCTGAAAGCCCTCGGCGGCCGACTGCTGGCTTTCTACGGCCAGCACGAGCACCGCAAGCTGACGATCTCCTCGGCGCAGATGGACGTGCTCGACGGCTTTGCCGGCCCAGCGCAGCTGGAGCTGCGCGAGCGCTACCGCGATGCCCACCGCGAGTGCTTGCGGCTTGCCGCTGAGCTAACCGAGCTGCGCGAGCTCGACGGATCGCGCGAGCGCGATCTGGACCTCTACCGCTACGAGCTTGTTGAGATCGAGGAGGTTGCTCCCGACCCTGCCGAGGAAGCTGATCTGGGTGGCGAGCGCGAACGCCTCGGCCATGCCGAGGGCTTGCGCGAAGCGGCGGCGGGCGCTCACGCGGCTGCGCTTGGTGCCGAGGAGGATGGCGGCGCCGCGGCGGCTCTGGCCCAGGCCGAGGCTCTGCTGCAAGGCGTCGCCGGGCTCGATTCGAACCTCGACGCGCTCGCCGCTCGCGTCAGCTCGCTGGCGATTGAGCTGGGCGACGTTGCGGCCGAGCTGCGCGACTACGTCGATGGACTCGCTGCTGACCCTGGCCGTCTGGCTGCGGTCGAGGAACGGCTGGACGCGCTCGACCGGCTGCAGCGCAAGCACGGCGGCAGCGTCGAATCGGTCCTTGCTCACGCCGAGCACTGTCGGGCGGAGATCGCTCGTCTCGAGGGCGCCGAGGAGCGCGGGGCGGAGGCCGAGGCGGCGCTGGCCGAGGCGGAAGCGCGCCGGGCCAAGCTGGGCGAGAAGCTCGGCAAGGCCCGCGCAAAGGCCGCCGCGCCGCTGCAGAGCAAGGTCGCCGCAGAGCTGGAGCGCTTGGCGATGTCCGGTGCTCGCCTCGAGGTGGTCCTGGAGCCGCACCCGGACGGGTTTGGAGCAAGCGGCATGGAGACGGTCGAGTTCCGCCTGGCACCCAACCCGGGCATCGAACCGGCGCCGCTGCGCGATGCGGCCTCGGGGGGCGAGCTCTCGCGGGTGATGCTGGCGCTGAGCAGCCTCGCCGGCGCGGTCGGCGCCGGGACGCTGGTCTTCGACGAGATCGATGCCGGTGTCGGCGGCAAGACGGCGCGCGCCGTCGGCGAGCAGCTGCGCGCCCTGGGCAGGGATCGCCAGGTGCTCTGCATCACCCATCTGCCCCAGGTCGCCTCGCTGGCCGACACCCACTTCACTCTGGAGAAGGACATCTCGGGCGAGCGCGCCAGCGCTACCGTGCGTTGCCTGGATGGGGATGGTGCGGTCGAGGAGATTCGACGCATGCTTGGCGGCGAGCACAGTGACGAGGCGGCGACGCGGCACGCCCGCGAGCTTCTCGCTGCCGCCTAGTTTTCGTAACCGTTTCTGAGCGCTTGCGTAGCCGGATAACCTGATTCGGTGGCAACCGCCAGTCGCCGTCGCTTTCCCGCCCTGCTCTCGCGTCGCAACGGGGCTGCGCCGGTTGAGGCGATCGAAGGCCGCGTGCGGCTGGGTCGCCGCACCAAGCACCTGGTCAAAAAACTCGTTCCCGGTGACGTCGCCGTGATCGACCACGTCAACATCGACCGCATCGCGGCAGAGGAGCTGATCGCCACCGGCGTCGGGGTCGTGATCAACGCCTCGCCCTCCTCCAACGGTCGCTATCCCAACGCCGGGCCGCTCTTGCTGGCCCAGGCGGGGGTGCGGCTGATCGACGTCGAGGGCGCCGACCCGTTCGAGCTGCTCACCGACGGCAATCGCGTCACGGTCTCCGGCGGGGCGGTGCTGAGCGGTGGGGCCGAACTGCTGCAGGGGAGGGTCCTCGGTGTCGAGGAACTCGAGCGCCAGCGCAGCGAGCAGCTCGAGCGGGTCGACGAGGCGCTGGCCGAATTCGCCGAGAACACCGTGGCGCACGTGCGCCAGGAGACCGACCTGCTCACCGGCAGCGTCGAGTTCCCCCCGACGCGGGCCTCCTTCCGCGATCGCCACGTGCTGATCGTCGTCCGCGGCGACCGCCACCGGCGTGACCTCAAGGCCCTGCGCGCCTACATCCGCGACGTCCGCCCGCTCGTCGTCGCGGTCGACGGCGGAGCCGACGGCGTGCTCGAGGCCGGGCTCAAGCCGGACCTGATCCTCGGCGACATGGACTCGGCCGGCGACGAGGCGCTGCGCTGCGGCGCCGAGCTGATCGTCCACGCCTATCCCGACGGCCGCGCGCCCGGGCGCCAGCGCCTGCTCGACCTGGGTCTCGACCACACTTTGCTGCCGGCTGCGGGGACCAGCGAGGACGTGGCGATGCTGATGGCCTACGAGAAGGGGGCGACGCTGATCGTCAGCGTCGGCGCCCACTTCAACCTGATCGAGTTCCTCGACCGCAAGCGCGGCGGTATGTCGTCGACCTTCCTCACCCGCCTGCGGATCGGCGAGAAGCTGGTCGACGCCAAGGGAGTGAGCCGGCTCTACAACCCGAGCTCGCCCTTCGGCCCGATGGCGCTCTTCCTTGCCGCCTTCATGGTCCTGCTGGCGATCGTCGTGATCACCTCGCCGGCGCTCAACGACCTGGTCCAGCTGGTCTGGCTGAAGATCAAGATCTGGCTCGGCCTGTAGCGCCAGCATCTAGCCTGTCCGCTCTTCATGGGTTACAGCGCCCGATACCACGCGGTCTCCCTGATCGCCGTTTTCCTCGCCCTCGCGATCGGGATCCTGATCGGCGCCGAGTTCGGCGGCGACGCACTGAACAACACCCGCAAGAACCTCGAGCAGAGTCTGACCGGCAACCTGCAGGACGCTCAGGAACGGGCCGATGAGCTGAACGGGAAACTGGCCCGCTCCGACGAATTTGCCAGCCGCGTCTACCCGGCGCTGGTGCGGGACCGGCTCGAGGGGCGGAGGATCGGCGTGGTCGCGCTCGGCGATCTGCCCGGCGACACGATCACGGCGATCGAGGACGCGCTCGGTCCGACCGGCGCCCGCCTGGTCGGGATCGGCGTGGTGCGCGAGCCGGTCGACCTCAGCGGCCTCGGTGGCGAGCTGGCGAAAACCCGCTTCGCCAACATCCGCCGCAACGAAGAAGCGCTGGCGGAATTTGGCACCGGGGTTGGCCGCCAGCTGGTCCGCGGCGGCACCCTGCTCGACCGCGTGCGCAGCCACCTCTTCTCCCGCGCCAGCGGCAACTTCGGCGCCCTCGACGGGGTCATCGTCGTGCGCCAGACGCCGGAAGAGATGGGAGCGGTGCAGCGGGCCAAGGCCTCGACGCTCGAATCGGCGCTGATGGCAGGCATCACCGGAACCCGCACCCCCGCGGTCGGGGTCGAGACCTCGACCGCCGAACCGTCCGCGGTCTCCTTCTTCGCCGGCAACGACCTCTCCAGCGTCGATGACGTCGAGACCGCGGCAGGGAGGGTGGCGACCGTCTTCGCCCTGCTCGGCGCCGAGGGCAGCTTCGGCGTCAAGGGCTCGGCCGACCGCCTGCTGCCCGACCTCTTGCCGCCGGCGGAATGACCTGGCTCGGCTTCCCGGTCGCGATCGCCATTGCCCTGCTGGTCGTACCAGCGGGGGTGCGCGGGCTGCTCGATGCCGGCTTGGTGCGGACCAACTACCGGGGCGCCGACCTCGCCTTTCCACTCGGCGCCGTGCTGGCGACCGCGGCCCTGGTTGCGCTGGCGCCGCTGGCCTTCCTCAACGACCGCGCCGACCTCGACCTGCTCAGCCCCGAGTTGCGCCAGTGGATGCCCTACCTGCTCGGGGTCGCCTTCCTTGGCTTTCTCGACGACTCGCTGGGGCAGGGTGAGGCGGCGGGTGCACCCCGCGGCTGGCGCGGCCACGCTCGCGCCCTGCGCTCCGGCAGCCTCTCGACCGGCGCGGTGAAGGCGCTGGGGGCGCTGGCGCTTGCCGCCTACGTGGTCTCCGGCCGCGGGCTCGAATCGTGGCACTACATCGCCGACGTGGCGCTGCTGATCCTCGCCACCAACCTCTTCAACCTGCTCGACCTGCGGCCGGGACGGGCGGAGAAGGGGTTGGCGCTGCTCGCGATCGGGCTCTGCCTCGGCGCCTGGACCTTCGCCCCGCTGGAGCTGCTCGGCATCTTCGCCGGCCCGGTGCTGGTCGGCGCCGCCTTCACTTTGCGCGAGCGGGCGATGCTGGGCGACACCGGCTCCAACCTGCTCGGCGCCGTCGGCGGGGTCTGGCTGTTGACGACTTTGACGCCCGATGCGCGCCTCATCGCCCTCGCTGTGGTCGCGGGATTGACCATTTACGGAGAGTTGCGTTCGATCTCGGCGACGATCGAATCGGTTCCGCCATTGCGATGGCTAGACTCGCTCGGCAGAGCATGAGCAGACCTTCCCAAGGAGATACCCGCTTCATTTTCGTCACCGGCGGCGTGGTCTCAGCTCTCGGCAAGGGAATCGCCGCGGCCTCGATCGGCCGCCTGCTGCGCTCCCGCGGCTACCGGGTCCAGCTGCAGAAGTTTGACCCCTACATCAACGTCGACCCGGGGACGATGAGCCCGTTCCAGCACGGTGAGGTCTTTGTCACCGAGGATGGCGCCGAGACCGACCTCGACCTTGGTCACTACGAGCGCTTCACCGACGAGAACACCTCGCGTGCCTCCAACGTCACCGCTGGCGCCGTCTACAACTCGGTAATCAATCGCGAGCGCCGCGGCGACTACCTCGGCGCCACGGTGCAGGTGATTCCCCACATCACCAATGAGATCAAGAACCGGATTCGCATCGTCGCCGAGTCGCAGGCCGTCGATTTCGTCATCACCGAGATTGGCGGCACGGTCGGCGACATCGAGTCGCTGCCCTTCCTCGAGTCGATCCGCCAGCTCTACACCGACCTCGGGCCGAAGCGCTCGATGTTCGTGCACCTGACCCTGGTGCCCTACGTCGGCCACGCCGGTGAGCTGAAGACGAAGCCGACCCAGCACTCGGTCAACGAGCTGCGCCGGATCGGGATCCAGCCCCACGCGCTGGTCTGTCGCTCCGAGGGTCGCCTCGACCGTGAGATCCGCGAGAAGATCGCCCTCTTCGCCAGCCTTCCCGTTGACGCGGTGATCTCCGCCAACGACGTCGACAACATCTACAAGGTGCCGCTGGTCTTCCGCGCCGAGGGCGTCGACGACCTGGTGCTCGACCACTTCGAGATGGAAGCGCCCTCCTCCGACCTCTCCGAATGGGAGGCGATGGTCAAACGCGCTGATGAGGCCGAGGGCAAGGTGCGGATCGCCCTGGTCGGCAAGTACATCCAGCTTGCCGACGCTTACAAGTCGGTGATCGAGGCGCTCGAGCACGGCGGCATCCACCACGGCGTCAACGTCGAGGTCGAGCTGGTCGACTCCGAGAACTTCGATCCGGAACGGCTCGAGGGCGTCGACGGCATCCTGATTCCCGGCGGCTTTGGCGAGCGCGGCATCGAGGGCAAGGTCTCGGCGGCGCGGATCGCCCGCGAGCGCCAGATCCCCTACCTGGGGATCTGCCTCGGCATGCAGATTGCCGTGGTCGAGTTCGCCCGCACGGTGGCCGGCATGGACGGGGCCAACTCGGCCGAGTTCGATCCCGAGACGCCGTTCCCGGTGGTCGACCTGCTGCCCGAGCAGAAGGAGGTCTCCGAGATGGGCGGCACGATGCGGCTCGGCGCCGACCCGGTGAAGCTGCACGAGGGCACCAAGGCACGCGAGATCTTCGGCGAGGCCGTTATCTACAAGCGCCACCGCCACCGCTTCGAGGTCAATAACCAGCTGCGGCGCCGGCTCGAGGACGAGGGTCTGGTCTGCGGCGGCACCTCGCCCGACGAGCGCTTGGTCGAGATGGTCGAGCTGCCCGATCACCCCTTCTTCGTCGCCTCGCAGTTCCACCCCGAGTTCAACTCGCGGCCCAACCGCCCCGAGCCGCTCTTCCGCGACTTCGTCGGCGCCGCGGCCCACCATGCTGGTGAGCAGCCCGCCGGCGGTGCTGAGCTTCCCGCTGCTGAAGAAGCCCAGGGCAGCGAAGCAAGCGTTCGCCAGTCGCACTGACGCCGCTCTAGTTCCCGGTTAGCCTGTCCGCCGTGGACCGACTGCACGAGACGTTCGTTCGTTTGTGTGAGATCCGCAGCCCCACGGGTGAGGAGCGCGAGGTGGCCGACACGATCGCCGCCGAGCTGCGCGCGCTCGGGCTCGAGGTGAGCGAGGACGACGCTGCCGGACCGGCCGAAGCCGGCGCCGGCAACCTGCTCGCCCGCTTGCCGGGCGAAAGCGATGAGTGGGTGATGTTCTGCGCCCACATCGACACGGTCCCGCACAAGGGCCAGATCGAGGTGGTCGAAGCCGACGGTGTCTTCCGCAGTGCCGGAGAGACGATCCTCGGCGCCGACAACAAGGCCGCGGTGGCGGTCTTCATGGAGCTGGTCGCGCGCCAAGCGGCCAATCCCGGCCCGGTGGGGATCGAGTTGGTGCTGACTGTGGCCGAGGAGCAGGGACTGCGCGGGGCCAAGGCATTCGACGCCAGCGTGCTGCGCTCGCGCTGCGGCTTCGTCCTCGACCACGCCAGCGCGATCGGCGAGGTGATCGTCACCTCGCCGACCCAGCAGAGCGTGCGTGCGGACTTCGTCGGGGTCGAGGCACACGCCGGCATCCGCCCCGAGGACGGCAACAGCGCGATCGCCGCGGCCGCCGAGGCGATCTCCCGCATGGAGCTGGGGCGGCTCGACGAGGAGACGACCGCGAACGTCGGCGTCATCGCCGGCGGCACCTCGGGCAACGTCGTCGCCGGCCACTGCGAGATCGTCGCCGAGGCGCGCAGCCTCGATTCGGAGCGGGCCGCCGAGGTCGCCGGTTTGCTCAGCGACGCCTGCGCTTGGGGCGCAAGCGAGCATGGTTGCGACGCCGATGTGCGGGTCGAAGAGCTCTTCCGCGGCTACAGGATCCCGCCCGCTTCGCCGGCGCTGGCACTTGCCGAGGCCGGGCTGCGGCGGGCCGGCTTCGAGCCCGAGCGCACCGCCACGGGCGGCGGTAGCGATGCCAACGCGCTGATCGTCGATGGCTTCGATTGCATCCTGCTCGCCAACGGCACCGAGGCGAACCACACGCCCGACGAGGCGGTCAGCGCCCGCAACCTCGACGCCATGCTCGAGGTCTGCGAAGGGATCGTCGCCGAGGTCGCCGCGGCCGCGGACGCCGAGTGAGCGGTCGGCTGAAGCTGCGCCGCGGCGTCGTCGTCGCCGAGGAGCCACTGACGGTCGAGGTCGACGGCGAGCGGCGCCCGGCCTGGGCCGACACGGCCCTGCTCGGCGAGATGCGCGAGGGCGACGAGGTCGTCGTCAACGTCGCGGCATTGGACCTGAAGCTCGGCTCGGGCGGCTTCGACGTCGTCCACGTCAACCTCACGCGAGGACTGGAGGGTGGCGGGGCCGCGGGCGATGACCACGTAATCAAGCTCAACTACACCTCGATCCAGCACCCGGTCGCCCCGATCGAGCTTCCGGTGTTCCCTATCCACGAAGAGCAGGGCAAAGGCACAGCGGAAGGAGGGAACCAACCGGCGGGGGATCGAATGCCGGTCTTGGTCTTGCCGCTGCACGGGCACCTGGCTCCAGCTGCCTGGGCGGTGGCGCAGGGCTCGCCTGAGTTGAAGGTCGGCTACGTACAGACCGGGGGAGGGGCGCTGCCGGGCTCGCTCAGCCGCGACGTCGCCGAGTTGCGCGAGCGCGGGCTGCTCTGCGGACACATCACCGCCGCGCCCGCTTACGGCGGCGAGCACGAGGCGATCTCCGTCGCCGGCGCCCTCGACGCCGCCGCGAACGGGCTCGGCTGGGACGCAGCGATTGCCGGACCGGGACCGGGGATCATCGGCTCCGAGACCCGCCTCGGCCACGGTGGCATCGCCGCCCTCGACACGGCGCACGCCTCGCTCGCCCTCGGCCTGCCGACCCTGCTTTCCCCGCGGCTCTCCAGCGCCGACCCGCGCGAGCGCCACAAGCCGGTCAGCCATCACACCCTCACCGTCTTGCAGCTCCTTCTGGGGGCGGTGGAGATCCCGGTGCCGAGCAACGAGCCGGTGCCGATCGCGATCCTCGCCACTGCCGCCGGTTGGCGCCACCACCTGCGCGAAGCCCCGGTCGACCTCGCCGGCTACGCGGCGACCGGCCTGCCGGCGAAGACGATGGGGCGCAGTCTCGAGCAGGACCCGCTCTTCTTTGCCGCCGCCCTCGCCGCGGGCGTCGCCTTGCGCCGCAAGGGTTGAGGGGCGGCGGGGAGAACACCCCCGCCATGGTCGTCGCCGATCCACCGCGCACCGAGTCCCGCTTCGAGGGGCTGGTGCTCGATTTCCTCTCCTACCTGGAGCTGGAGCGCGGCCTCTCGCGCAACACCCTCGACGCCTACCGCACCGACCTGCACCAGTACGGCGAGTACCTCACCGCCCATCACATCGACGCCCTGACCGCCGGCCCGGCCGAGATCGGCGAGTTCCTTGCCGAGCTGGCGACCGGCGAGAACCGGCCGGCCTGCTCCTCGGCGACGGTGCACCGCAAGGCCGCCTGCCTGCGCTCCTTCTACAAGCAGTTGCGTCGCGACGAGCTGATCGGCGATGACCCAACCGCCGCCCTGAGCGCGCCGCGCCGGGCAAAAAAGCTGCCCCAGGTACTCAACTACGCCGAGGTCCAGAAGCTGCTGGCTGCACCGAGTGGTGACGAGCCGACCGCGTTGCGGGACCGGGCCCTGCTGGAGGTGATGTATGCCTGCGGGCTGCGCGCCTCGGAGACGATCGGGCTAGAGCTGGCCGACGTCGACCTGCACGAGGGTTTCCTGCGCGCCCGTGGCAAGGGCAGCAAGGAACGACTGGTGCCGCTCGGCCGCAAGGCGATCGCGGCGATTTCCTCCTACCTGCGCGGCGGCCGGCCAAAACTGATCGGCGAGCGCCACGAGGTAAGGCTTTTCGTCAACTTCCGCGGCGGCCCGCTGAGCCGCCAGGGCCTCTACAAGATCGTCCAGCGCAACGGCCGGGCAGCCGGCCTCGCCGGCCAGATGAGCCCGCACACCCTGCGCCACAGTTTCGCCACGCACCTGCTGGCCGGTGGCTGTGACCTGCGCGCGGTGCAGGAGATGCTCGGCCACGCCGACATCTCGACCACGCAGATGTACACCCACCTCTCCGGCGAACAGCTCAAGGACGTCTACTTCAAGAGTCACCCGCGCGCCACCGGTTGATAGAACCGGGCGATGCCCGAGCTGCCCGAGGTCGAGACCGTCTGTCGCCAGCTCGAGCCGGAGCTCGAAGGTCGGCGGATCGAGCGGTTGGAGGTGCTGGATGCGCGCTGGTGCCGGCCGATGGCGCCGAAGGCGCTCGAACGTACCGTCAAAGGGGCGATGATCGAAGGGCTCGGTCGGCGTGGCAAGTACCTGCTGCTGGCCCTGGAGGGCGAGCGCACCCTGGTCATGCACCTGCGGATGACCGGCAACCTGGTTCTGGTCGAGGGCGAGAGCAAGCTCGATCCCTCTGAGGGACGGCGGCTGTACGAGGCCGAGCGCTCGACTTCCGAACGGCACCTGCGCGCGCGCTTCACGCTTGACGATGGCCGCGAGGCCTGGTTCACCGACCCGCGCCGCTTCGGCGAGGCCTTCCTGATCGATAACGCGAATCTCGACGAGCGCTTCGCCAAGCTCGGGGTCGAGCCGTTCTCGGCCGACTTCACCCCGGCGGCGCTGGGGGAGATGGCGGCAGGCCGCACGGCGCCGCTGAAGTCCTTCCTGCTTGACCAGTCGGGCGTCGCCGGCGTCGGCAACATCTACGCCGACGAGGCGCTCTTCCGCGCCCGCCTGCACCCGCTTTCGCCAGCCGGCTCGATGAAGCCCGAGCACCTGGAGGCGCTGCGTGACGCCGTGGTCGCGGCGCTTGAAGCCGGGATCGACGGCGGCGGGGCATCGATCGACGACTACCGCGATGCCCGCGGCGAGAAGGGCACGATGCAGGACGAGTTCCTCGTTCACACCCGCGAGGGCGAGCCCTGTCCACGCTGCGAGACCGAGATCGTCCGCATCGTGGTTTCCGGTCGCTCGACCTACTACTGCCCGAGCTGCCAGGTGCGCTTGCGGCGCCGGCCCAAACGGCGCCGTCCGGTTCGTCGTTCAACTTAAACCGGCTATGGCCGGAAAGACGCTGAAGACCGAGGCGGTGGTGCTGCGCAGCATCCGCTACGGCGAGGCCGACCGCATTCTTCACCTCTACTCGAAGACGAAGGGGAGGATCGGCGCGATCGCCAAGGGCGCGCGCAAACCGAAGTCGCGCTTCGGTGGCCGCCTCGAGCCCTTCTTCCGCCTCGACCTGCTCCTGCACGAAGGCCGCGGCGAGCTGCTCACGGTCACCAACGCCTCCACCGTTGACGGTTATCCGCGCCTGCGCTCCTCCGGACCGGGGCTGAATGCCGCTGCCCGCGCCTGTGACGCAGTCCTGCGCCTGCTCGACTCGGCCGAGCCCAACCCGCCCGCCTACAACCTGCTCTGCCGCTATCTGGCGATGCTCGACGATCCCGAGGAGGAAGGAGCGGCGAGCCTGGAGACGGCGCTCTCCTTCCGGCTCAAGCTGGCTCTGGCCGCCGGTTTCGCCCCCGAGCTCGCCTCCTGCGCCCACTGCGGCGAGGCCGAGCACCTGAGCGGCTTCTCCGGCGCTGCCGGCGGCGTCGTCTGCGTCAGCTGCGAAGGCGGCGGCTTCCCGCTCTCCGAGGACGCGCACCGCTTCATGGTCGGCGCGATCGGCAGCCCGCTCGCCGAGGCGCCCGCGGCCGAGGAGCAGGCGCTGCGACAGGTCGAGCGGGCCGTGCGGGAGACGCTCGAGCACCACGCGCATGTACAGCTCCGCGCAGCCGCCTAGTCGGAGGAGACGGGGAGGGAGTCGGCGGAGCAACAGCGGGGAGGCTCCGGCGACTCCCTCCCCGTCTCCTTATGATCGACGGGTGCCCGCAACTGCAAGCTTCGAGGACCGCGTCTCTGCCTGGGAGGGCGAGTTCTTGGTGGAGAGAGCCACCCGCTCCTATCCGGCGAAGCGGGAGATTGATGAGCCCGACAGCCCGGTCCGCACTCCGTTCCAGCGCGATCGCGATCGGATCGTCCACAGCAAGGCGTTTCGCCGGCTGAAGCACAAGACGCAGGTCTTCGTCGCCCCCGAGGGCGACCATTACCGGACCCGGCTCACCCACACGCTGGAGGCCTGTGGGATCGCTCGTACCGTCGCCCGCGCGCTCGGTCTCAATGAGGACCTAACCGAGGCGATCGGGCTCGGGCACGACCTCGGTCACCCGCCCTTCGGCCACGCCGGTGAGGAGGCCTTGGACGGGGCCCTGCGCGAGCGCTGCGACAGCGGCTTCAAGCACAACGAGCACTCATTGCGCGTGGTCGAGGTGCTGGAGCGCGACGGCCGCGGCCTCAACCTGACCGAGCAGGTGCGCGACGGCATCCTCAACCACACCGGCTCGCGCAAGCCGGCAACCCTGGAGGGGCGGATCGTCAAGCTGGTCGACCGCGTCGCCTACATCAACCACGACATCGATGACGCCCTGCGGGCCGGCGTCCTGCAGCCGGATGACCTGCCGGTGGCCGAGATCGAGCTGCTCGGCGCGACCGGCTCGGCCCGCATCGACACCCTGGTGCGCGACATCGTCGAGCGCTCTCGCGCTGAGGGCGACATCGTCCAGAGCGATGAGATCGGCGGCGCGATGCTGCGCCTGCGCAAGTTCATGTTCGACCGCGTCTACCTCGGCCCTCTGGCGCGCAGCGAGCACGAGCGCGTCCACCGGGCGATGCGGGCGCTCTTCGATCACTACATGGCCAATCCCAACGAGGTCCCCGAGATCGAACCCGGGGCAAGCGACTGCCAGCGCGCCACCGATTACCTGGCCGGGATGACCGATCGCTTCTGCATCGCCAAGTACGCCGAGTTGACGATTCCCGAGGAAGCACCGTGGCACTGATCTCGAGCGAGAGCCTGGAGCGGGTCAAGCAGGCGGTCGACATCGTCGAGGTGATCTCAGCCCACACCGACCTGCGGCGTCAAGGCGCCCGCTGGGTCGGGCTCTGCCCCTTCCACGAGGAGCGCACGCCCTCTTTCTCGGTCGACGCCGGCGAAAAGCTCTACCACTGCTTCGGCTGCGGGGTCGGCGGCGACACGATCAAGTTCATCGAGGAGAAGGAGGGTCTTGGCTTCGCCGAGGCGGTGGAGCTGCTTGCCGACCGCTACGGGGTCGAGCTGGAGCGCGAGAAGGAGGACCCGCGGGCGGAGGCGAAGCGACAGCAGCGCCGGCGCCTGGGCGAGTTGCTCGACCGCACCGCGGGCTTCTACGCCGCCTACCTCTGGGACTCCGACGAGGCGGGTAAGGCGCGCGAGTACCTCGCCGAGCGTGGTCTCGGCGAGGAGGTGCTGAAAGCGTTCGCGGTTGGCTACGCGCCGAGCGCCTGGGACAAAGTGCTGCTGCGCGGCCAGCGCGCCGGCTTCAAGGTCGACGAGCTGCGCGGCGTCGGCCTAGTGCAGAAGGGGCGGGGTGGGGGCGAGTACGACCGCTTCCGCTCCCGGATCATGTTCCCGATCCGCGACCGCCGCGGCCGCACGCTCGGCTACGGCGGCCGGGCGATGCGCTCCGACCAGGGGGCGAAGTACGTCAACACGGCGGAGACCGACTTCTTCCACAAGAGCCACATGCTCTACGGCATCGACCTGGCCAAGAGCGCGATCGCCAAGGAGGGCAGGGCGGTCGTGGTCGAGGGCTATACCGACGTGCTCGCCCTGCACCAGGCCGGGATCGAGGAGGCGGTGGGGGTGATGGGCACCGCGATCACCGACGAGCAGGTCGCTTCGCTCTCGGGCATGGTCGACGAGGTGATCCTGGCGCTTGATGCCGACTCCGCCGGGCAGGAGGCGATGCTGCGGGCCCAGCGCGTCGCCGCAGGGCGCAAGATGCGCCTGCGAGTGGCGGCGATGCCGGCGGGCGAAGACCCGGCCGAGATGATGGCCGCCGAGGGCGGGGCCGACCGCTTCCGCGCCCTGCTCGACGGCGCCGTTGAGCTGACCGCCTTCCAGGTCGACCTCGTCCTCGCCCGCACCGACGTCTCCTCGCCGGCCGAGCGCGATCGCGCCCTGGCCGAGGTGGCGCCGATCATGGCCGGGCTGGGGGAGAGCGCCAGCCGCGACGACCTGGTGCGCCGGGTGGCGGAGCGGCTCGACCTGGAGCCGGCGATGGTGATGGGGCGGGTGGTTGCGGCGCAGCCGCTCAGCGGCGGCTCGGCCGAGTCCGATTCACCGCGCAGCGACAGTCCGGCGCCGGCCCCGCGCCGGACGGCGGAGCTGACCTCGCGCGAGCGCCGCGAGCGTGCTCTGCTGGCGATGTGCATCGCCCTGCCGGATGAGGGCAAGGGCTACCTCGAGCGGTTGACCGACGCCCATCTCTCCCAGCTCGGCCGCCGCGCCGTGGCCTGGCTGCGCGAGAACCCGCAAGACCCCGCCTCCAACCTGCCGCGCGAGGACGCCGAGCTCTCCGGCCTGGTCGCCGAACTGATCATCACCGCCCACGACGAGCCCGCCTCGCCGGAGGCGATGGAGCTCAACTTCCTGCTGCTCGAGCAGCGCCGCATCGAGGCCGAGATCGCCGCTGCGGGCGAAGCCGAAGACCCCCAGCGCCGCGCTGCGCTGAGCATGGAGCGCGCCGCCCTGGTTCAGCGCATCGCCCACACCGAGCGTGTAGGCGGCTAATCGGTACATTCCTCACCGGTTATTCCGGGGTAGCTCAATTGGTAGAGCACGCGACTGTTAATCGCGGGGTTGTGGGTTCGAGTCCCACCCCCGGAGTTCGCTCTCTAGGCGGGCGCGCGAGTGCGGGCCAGCTGTTCGACCAGCTCGGCGCCGCGCTCGGCGCCGTCGTGGTCGCCGGCCCACTGCGCTAGCTCCTGCGCGCGACTGGCAAACGAGTCGTCCTGCAGCAGTTGGCGGGCGGCCCAGCGCAGCGGGGTCGGTTGGCAGAGGCGCCAGGGGAGTGAGAGGCCGCACTTGGCCCAGGCGACGCGCATCGCGGTCTCGCTCATATCGCCGATGATCGGGCAGATCAGCACTGGCGTACCGGCGCTGAGGGCCCGCGCAACGGTGCCGTGTCCGCCGTGCGAGATCACCAGCGAGGCCAGCGGCATCAGCTGGCTGTAGCTGAGCCAATCGACCAGCACGGCGTTGGCGGGGACCTCGATCGGGCTCTGCGGGACGACGCGATTGGTGGTTGCGGCCACGCGCACCGGCTCGTCTGCAAGCGCCGCCAGGGCTGTACGGACCAGGTGGTTGCCCGAGTCATGCGCCGTGCTCGGCGCGACGAGCACGAGCGGCTCCTCGCCGGGCGGCAGCTCGATGTCCGGGTGCGGCACCTCGAAGCTCAGTGGGCCGGTGATCTCGACGCCCGCCGGCCACTGGCGCCGGTACTCCAGCTGCGGGAAGGTTCCGACCAGCGCCAGCTCGGAGCTGATGCCGCCGTGGAAGCGCTCCACTGGCGGCAGGTCGAGGCGCTGGCGCTGGCGGTTGAGATCACGTCTTCCGTGCTCGAGCCCGATGTCGAGGGCGCGTTGCCCGGTGCGCCACACCGCTCGCCCGAGCGGTGTTCGCGGCGGCTGCAGGCCGACGGCGAAGAAGGGCAGGCCGGGCTCGACCACGGGATAGATGTGGGGAATCAACGTCGCCAGCGGCACCCCGGCCTTCTCGGCCGCCAACGACGGGGCCAGAGTGAGGATGTCGCTGACGACCACGTGCGGCTGCATCTCCTCGAGCAGCGGCAACAGCGCCCGCGCTGCCTCCGCCGCATGTTCTCCGTCGGCTGAGTTCGGATCCGGCGGCGGGAACATGCGGTATTCCTCCGCCGCGGCAAAGCCAAGCCCGGCGCCCTCGACCGCGGCCCGCCGCTCCTCCCAGGTCTCGATCGTTACTTCGTGCCCACGCGCGCGCAGCGCCCGCCCCAGCGAGATCGCCGGGAAGACGTGCCCGGGATCGCCAAAGGCAGCGACTAGGAAGCGGAGGCTCTGGTCTCCGCCCGTGGCGCTCCTGGTCCCGTTAGGGGGTATCGAGTCCCTCTCCCGGGCGCGTGAAGACGATCTCGGGGACGTGGCAGTTGCGCGAGGTACGCAGCAGGAAGCGGACCGCCTCGCCGAGGTCCTCGGGGCGGATCATTTCCTCGCCGGGAACCTGTCCCTTGGCGAACTCGGTCATCGGCGTGTCGACGAAGCCGGGGGCCAGCGCCGTGCACTGGATGCCGGCGGCGCCGACCTCGCGATGGGTCGACTGGGTGAAGTTGATCACCGCGGCCTTGGTCGCGGCGTAGATCGAGAGCCAGGCCTGGCCGCCCTTGCCGGCGATCGAGGCGGTGTTGACGAGCAGTGCCTTGCCGTGCTCGGCGCCGGCCTCTTTCAGCATCGGCAGCCCCTCGCGGGTGCCGATGATCAGGGCCCGCAGGTTGACGCCGAGCTGCATGTCGAGGTGCTTGGTCTGGATCTCCTCCATCGGCGCGCCGATGCCGACGCCGGCGTTGTTCATCAGCATGTCGAGCCGGCCGTAGGTCTCGCGGTGCTTGGCGAAGACGCCGACCACGTCCTCCTCGTCGGTCATGTTGGCGGCGACGCTCTGCACCTCCAGCCCGTCGGCGCGGAGGCTCTCGGCGGCGCTCTCGAGCTTGTCGGGGCGCCGTGCCGAGACCGTCAGGGCGTAGCCCTCCTCGCCGAGCACCCGGGCAACCGCCAGCCCGATGCCGCTCGATGCTCCGGTGATCAACGCCGCTCGCTCCGCCAAGACCCTCTCCTTTTGCTCGACCGCTTTCGTCGCGGACCCTATCTCGCCTCGCGCGGCGCGTGGGATCGCGCTACGGCCGCGGCATCGCCGTGAATAACATGCCGCCGATGCTCTCTCGCCGAGCCTTCGCTGTCCTCGCCTGCCTGCTCTCGCTCGCCGCGATTGCGCTGACCGGCTGTGGCAGCGACTCTGACGATATGACCGGTTCCTCCTCGACCTCGGCAGAGAGCCGTCCTGCGCCGCCGAAGAGCGACTTTCCCAGCGCCGATGGCAAGACGCTCGCGGAGGTGCTGGAAGCGGCCGACAATCCGTCCACCCTCGTCATCTCGCCGGCGGCGCGGGTCTTCTACAAGGGCGAGAACCGCTACCCATTTGGCGTCTTCGAACGCGACCGCAGCCAGGTCAGCGACGCCGAGGTGGCGCTCTACTTCGCTCGGGTGCCGGGTCAGGAGCCAAGGAGCGGGGACAAATTCAGCTCCGCGACCGATCCGAGCAGCGCCAAAAAGGAACAGGAACGGGCCCTCGACCAGCCCGCCGTGGGCCCCTTCCCGGCCGCGGTCGAATCGCTGCAGACCCAGCCGGCCTTCCGGGCGCAGACCACGACCAGCGATCCCGATGCCGCCAACGTCGTCTACGTAACTCACGTCAACTTTCCCAAGGACGGCGAGTGGCGCATCGCCGCCCTGATCAAGCAGGACGGAGAACTCACGGCCACGCTGCTGCCAAGCGCGGTGGTCGGCACCTTCGCCAAGATCCCGCAGCCGGGCCAGAAGGCGCCAATGATTCACACGCCGACCCCCGACGACGTGGGTGGGGACCTCTCGAAGATCACCACCCGCATCCCGCCGGATACGCAGAACCAGGTCGACTACGCGGATGCGCTGGGCGTGGAACCGATCGTCCTGCTGTTCGCCACGCCCCAGTTCTGCGAGAGTCGCGTGTGCGGACCCGTCGTCGATGTGGCTGAGCAGGTCAAGCAGATCGACGGCGACAAGGCCGCGTTCATCCACATGGAGATTTACAAAGACAACGATCCGAGCAACCCGGTGCGGTCGCAAGTCAGCGCTTTCCACCTGCCGACCGAGCCATGGTTGTTCGCAATCGACCGAAATGGAAGGATCTCGACGACGATCGAGGGCGCCTTCGGCGTCGAAGAACTGACCCGCGTGGTGAAGGGACTGACCGCAGAATGAGTGAGAAGACGAGCCCCGATGCCGAGTTGCTGAACTCCTTCGCCGAGGAGGCAAGGCGCCGCTGCGACGTGATCGCCGCCGGTCTGGCGACCGAGACCACCGACTTCGAGACGATGCGGATCGAGGCGCACGCCCTGCGCGGTGCCGCCGGCGTAGTCGGCTTGCGCCGCCTCGCCGAGCTGGCCGGCCTGATGGAATCCGACCTCGCCGAAGCAAAGAAAACGGGCTCGATCCGCGGCGGCCGCACCCACCAGATCGCCGACGCCGCCAAAGCCATCTCCGAGGGCGCCGCAGCCGCCGCCAAGGGCGAGGAAGAGCCCCCCGACGTAGGCCGCTCCCTGGCGCAGCTCTTCAGCGCTTAGGAGCTACCCTCCTCAGCCAACGGGGCGGTAGCTCAGTTGGTTAGAGCAGCGGACTCATAATCCGTCGGTCGAAGGTTCGAGTCCTTCCCGCCCCATACACCTCAGGACACTCGGTGATACCTGTGGTTCGTTCAGAGCGGAATTTGCGGGAACAACGGACCGCACTTTACCCTCCAGATACCCCTAGATACCGGGTGTTCGAGAGGTCGGGGTCGCATTCAGGTCGCATCAAGGTCTACGCCAGGCAGCATCGATTTGAAGCGCAGTCGCGCGCTTAGCGCTGCATGGTCGAGGTTGCCCGCTTGCTGTCCTCTGGGCTTCGGGTGGACAAGAAGGACGCGAGCAGAATGGTTGCCGAAAAGCCCTCCTTGCCGCTCTCGGCCAGCCGCCCGCTGGCTTCAGCTTGCACGTCGAAGATGGCCTCAAGGAACTCGTTTGCCAGTTCGTCAATTCGTTTGAAGCCCTCTCGGTCCAAGATCAGCGGGGACCAGCCCGCGTAGCTGTCCGGGTCATCGAAGATTCCGGCCTCGATTGATCCCTGGGCATCATCGAAAAAGTTTTCGAGAATCTGCGCCGAAATGCCGGAGAGGATGCTTGAGGGGAGGTCTTTCCAAGCGCTCCTGGGAACGAGGATCTGTCGAACTCCCCGGTAGAAGTGCTCGACCGCGCCTCGGCGAGGCTCCGTTCTAACCATTTCGATCAGCCCCAATTTCGTCAGCTTCTCGACGTGGTAGCTGACTTGGCTTAGCCCTTCGTGCAGCTCCTTGGAAAGCTGGTTCGGGCTAGAGACCCGTTCGTTGAGGATGGCCAGAATGCGAGTGCGGAGCGGGTGGGACAGCCCGCGCATCAGCGCGTGGTCAACTACGTCCCTCGAGGCTTTCCGCTTCTTCTTCGTCGCGGTTTTGGCTGCTTGCGCTTTGCCTTTCTCTGTGGCTGGCTTCCTCGGCATTGGACACCCCTCTAGATCGCGTATTGGTACGACATTTCAGAGCGCGCAAGACTAGCGGTCCAAACGCAATCCTGCTAATTGATTAGAAGCGTTTTTCGCAGACTTTCCGAGTACCTCTACGAAAGTCGAGTGGTGGACACTCATCCCTGCTGACGACCAGGGCCCGTCGCCGGAAGCGGCGCGGCCGGTTGAGAAGGGAGGTGAGTGAGATGAAGGTGATTCCTGTCGATCCCGTAGCTCCGCTGCTCTCAACGCGCAAGCTGGGCTAGGCGAGGTTGGGTAGCTCGCTGAGTTGATGGCGAGCTGATCCCATCAGCCGTTGGGGCGACGAGCCCACCCGGTTCGTCGCCCCGCTTTTTACCGCAACTGTTTCGGAGCTAAAACGTTTCGAAGCGTCCTACTCTGCCCAGTGTGTCGGGTACGCCCGCTAGGTCGTCAGCATGAGGCTCCTGGTTTGGCGCTCGATGCTTGCTCGATGGACTGGGAGGGCGGCTTGACTCCGTCTCCACGGCTAAGGCCGTCCTCCCTTGAAACGGCTGAATCGAGTTTCGATGACGCAGGGAAAACCGTCAACGACCGAGACATCGGAGCGGCACAACCCTCGTTATTCCGATGAGCCACGGCTACGCCATCTCTTGCTCCTGCGGGTGACCGGCGGACATACGACAAACCCGAGCCCGCCGAGCGAGCGGCCGAAAGTCACGAAGCGGATCGCATCGGGGAGGTCGAGAAGTAGCCCGCCGCGAGCGCGGGCTCCTTTGAGCCGCCAGCAGACTGCCAGGGAGGGCGCACCGCCCCGGCCGCATTCATCTCCCTCTCGTGAGGGCGATGCAGCCACAGAGCCAAGGCACTCTGCCCCGCCTTGCTTCTTGTCCGAGCAAGCACGAAAATCGTTTGGTCGGTTTCTGCTAACCGACTCGCAGGAAAACTGCCGACGATCAAGGAATCGCGAGGAGGAAGCGGGACGCGCCCGAGGCTAAGGCTGAGCTAGCGGCATTTGCCGAGAAGCATGCGCGGCGCGACCAAGCGCTTGAGAAGAAAGCCGACGAGCTGAGGGCCGACCGAGATAAAGCAATCCGGACCGCCTACAAAGGCGGCATGCCGATGACCGAGATCGCGCGGGTGCTGAAGATGAGCCACCAGCGGGTCTCGCAAATCGTTCGGAGCTAGCGACGGAACTTGGCCCCGTCGCCCTTCGGTCTCTTAGACATGGCGAACCGGGGAAGGTTGAGCAGCGATGCCCTGGATGCCTATGAGAGTTGCGCGGTCGCCTATGACGACCTGACGGCCCACCATGACTTCGGCCTGTGGCTCGGCAGCCTTATGCCGGAGTTGGAGCGCCACGGCCTTGAGGGAAACCGGTTGCTCGATGTTGCCTGCGGCACCGGCAACAGCTTCCGGGAGATGGCCGCCCGAGGATGGAAGGTCGTCGGCTGCGACGTATCGCCAGCGATGATCGAGTTGGCGAGGAGAAAGGCGGATGATTCTGTGCGTCTTGAGGCCGCTGACATGCGCGAGCTACCGACCTTCGGCAGGTTCGATTTGGTCTGGGCGCTGACCGATCCGCTCAACTACCTGCTCGACGCAGACGAACTGGCGATGGCTTTTGAGGGCATGCGGCGAAATCTTGCTCCTGGGGGTCTGGTCGTCTTCGACCTGAACACGCTCCGCCTGTACAGGACCGAGTTCGCCGAAACTGAGGTGACCGAGAGCGAGAAGGGTCGTTTGGTCTGGGAAGGACGCACGGCCCGCGATGTTGGGCCGGGCTCGCTTTGTGAGGCCCGGCTTGGATACGAGTCCGACGAGTCAGCCAGCGTCCACCGGCAACGGCACTTCCCAGAGGAGGTTGCGCTAGGCGCTCTCACAGAGAGTGGTTTGGAATGCCTGGACGTATTCGGCCACGTCGAGGATGCAATCTTTGAACAGCCGTTGGACGAACTGAGGCACCTGAAGGCGATCTACGTCGCGAAGAGCGCTTGACGTCCGCTGGCGTGGAGGCCAATGGATAAGAAATTGCGCCAGGTTGCATAGCGGTCCCAGGGAATTAGCGTGGAGCTTCAAGCCGGTCGGCCGCTGCGCGCAGTAGCCGGGGGAGTCGCCGCCGCGGCGGCTCTTGCCGCGTGACGTGAAGTCGCGTGGGGTGGAAGCCGCGCCTGGTCATTTGCAGGGCAAGGCACTTGCCCCAGAGCCGCCCAAAGCATCTGATGATTTCTTCGATTAAGGCCGAGCGTCGTTCGAGCGTCTGTTCTCCCTCGGGGTTGCTGGGATCGCCGAAAACCGTTCGAGTGAGCGCCGCCTCGGGAAACTCAATTACCAGCTTTCCGCCCGGGAAAAGCCCGATCTGCGCTACTTCCTCGGCGCCGCCTTCAATGGTCTCGCGCAGTTTGTCGTCGTCAACCGACGCGAGGTGGACGGTCCGATGGCGCTCAGCCCCAAAAAGCGTCTCGACCGGCGTTTTGTCCTTGCTCCCAGGTTTCTTGGCTAGCTTCTCAATGAGCCAGTTGGCATCGTCCTCAGCGTCGGCCTCGGCTACACATTGCCGAACCTCCGGGTAGTCGCGGATCGCTGCCAGGACGCGCCAGGAGTCGACTAGGCGGGCGATCAGTTGTCGCTGGAGGTAGAGGCTGTGCGCCACCGAGTTTCCCTCGCCGAACAGATTGGCCTTGAGGCGGCTTTCCATTGAGCCGAGGTCGGCGACCGTCTCGGAGAGCAGGAACACGAAGCGGTCGACCCGATCATCGGGATCGAAAATGTCACACAGCTTCAGCGGGGATATTTCAGCCGTCAGGCTGATCAGATTAGTCGGGCGGCTCGCTGGCCGCGCCCGGCTCGCGGCGACTACTCACCGGACGCAGATGGCGAAACCGTGTTGCCGACGGTGTCGCGAACTGCCAAGAAGCAGACGCAACTGAGCGCAACTACGGGCACAAACGAAACCCGAGGCGTAGGGGAGCGCAGGTTCGAATCCTGCCGGCCCCACTAGTAGAGCCAAATATCGCAGGGTGCTCATGCGAATATCTCCGGAAGGGACGCCGGGGTAGATGAGATAATCGAAGGGGGTATGTCGACGTCATTGCCAATTGCTGATGCCTGCTAGGACTGAACCCTTCGAGGTAGATGAGGCTCTGCTCGCCGACTATGAAGCGACGGGCTCGGGATTCGCCTCATCGACTTTCAAGCCAAAGGCGTCCGCGGTTCGCCGGCTCTGCTTCGAGTGGTCCTTTGGCTCGGGCTATGACCATGAAGCTGGTGCCGAAGAGGTCGAGGACGGGGCTCCGGTCCGCGTCGTCTACGCGGAGCAGTGCTGGCCAGCCGACGACGCGGTATGGGGTCTAGCGTTCCCTGGCGTAACGTGTGACGGCGACGTTCTGCGGCTCGTTCGTTACGAAGTGATGGCCGCCGCCTATCGAATGGACTTTGATCACGGGCTTGCGGGTGTCTATGCGCGTAGGGCTACGGCGATTCGCGCCTGGCTCCGCCGGAAGACCGGGAAGTGCTATCGAGTGATCGTGACCGAGGACGATCTCCCAACCGACGATGTGCACCTCTATTGGTCCGATTCACTTGCGGTTGAGGGCGACACCCTCGGCGCCATCCTCGCTGAGCAGCGGGCAGGCCAGGAGCGCCGAGCGGGTCGGACGACTGAGGCGGATCAATTCGAGCGGGAGGCTTGCCATCGGCGCAAATGGGCGAGAGACAGACACGACAACGCCGTCGCCCCTCTCTTCCGTGAGCTTTACTCCTTTCCGCCCCAGGAGCGACGAGGGTCATGCCATCGGATCGCGAGACCTAGGGCCGCGAGAAGCCGATGTGCTCGTCATCGGGGTTCCCGGCGCGTGGCAAGCCAGCCGTCCGGTGGGGGAGGTGATCCCCCCGATGCAGGGGGCGACCCACCACCACGATCGAGGCCGATCCTTGACCGGATCGGCCTCGTCCTTATTGCACTGGCGACGCTCGGCGCGGTCTGCAGCGCACCCGTCAGCATTGCGTCCCCCTCCACCTTGGACGGTGCCATAGTGAAGTCCTCTGAAACTCGCGGGGAGGACTTCCTGTACCCCTCACTGCGTCCCTTCAAGCCGGCTCCGGAATCTAGATTTCGGCAGCTTCAGCCAGAGTCGCGCTCGATGGCAGAGGCACTCTTCGATGACCCCCGGCGGTTCGCCGACGACAGATATCAGGCCGTGAGCGATTACCACGATTGGTGGTCAGGCGTCGCTTTCCACATCCTTGAGCGCAGCGCAGATGCGTACGACCCGCACGACGCCTGGCTCGCCGACAACCTTGGCCCCCGCATCGCAGAAACTCTCGACGATGAAGAAATGTTGTCACTGTTGCGGGCTCTTCTTGACGGGAACATCTCCGCAGCTACGAGTTGCATTGCCCGCGTCGCCCGGCACAGTGAACGAGCCGCCCTCAAGCATCGCCACGACAGTTTCGATGCGTACGAATTGCGTCGCATGGCGAACGGGGAACTCCGGATCATTATGGATCAGAGGCATGCATCCAGGCTCAAGTCGCGGTCGCGACGTGGTCCGTCCTCCGTGCTGTTGGTTTCTCAGAGGACCAGGGGTCGCAGCCGCGCCTCCCGTGGTTCGGCAGTGCGCTCGCGTGGCTCCCGTCGGGCCACAAGTCGCTGCGCCGGAGGTGGATCCTCCGGTGACGACCCTGGAGGCTCTGACGAGCCCCCTGGCGGGGGGCGCGAGCTCCATCCCTATGTAGGCGTCCTCGCGTCGGCAGGAGCCGGCCGATGACCGGCTTTGGCGGGAGCCAACTGCTGACTGCCAACGAGGTGGCTACTCGCTGGCAGGTGTCGACAGCCCATGTCTACAACCTCACTCGCGAAGGTCGGCTTCCTTGTGTTGAGCTTGGTCGGTGTCGTCGCTACGGGCTTGGTGCCGTGGAAGCGTTTGAGATGGCCGGCGGGACATCAGATCGAAAGGGAGTGCAGTCCATCCCTGCGGAGGGCCCTGAGGCCAGATCGCAAGGACGGGCTGAAAGCCATTCCGCCGAAAATATGGGAGCGCAGTCGGGGGAAGGCGAGCACGGCGGCGCGCGTATTTGGCTCTTGAAGCCACTGCCCGAGGTGGCTCGGGATTGGATCGCAGTCTTCTTTCCGGTCGTGCAGATTGCGCTTGTCCTTTCGGGGCAACTCCTCACCACGCCAGCCGAGACGATCCAGATTCAAATTCGAAACATTACGATCTATTCGGCGCGGCAGCCGTTCGGAAATTCGCGAGGCTCTGAGCGAAGTGAGGCGGCGGATGCGGCGAGTCACGGCTCGTGTCCGCGCTTGTTCAGCGCAATCGACCCAGTCGGATTGGGCGTTCCTTGTCTGAATCAGTTTGGCTCGGTGACCCGGCCGACCGTTGAGAATCACGATCCCGTATCTAAGAGGTAGCCCGAATGACTGCGGATAGCCATATGCGAGATGCCGTTGAAGGAGAGAGGACTTGAAGTCGGCGATCTTTGGTCCCGAAATTGGTCCCCGACTCCACCGAACTCAGCCGAACTCCTTGGATGTAGTTCGCTCTATCAGGCCAGATTCGCCTCTATAGACAACTTCCGGCCCGACTCACAATCCGTGGAGCGCAGGTTCGAGTCCTGCCCGCCCCATAGGAGGACGAACCGATGTCGCTTTTCGCGCGGAACGGGTGCGAGCGCCATGTCGCCGAAGCCCCAGGGACGAATCCGGGTGGAGGGGAGATAATCCGCGCATGGCAAATGCATACCAGCCGGACTTCGATGCGGATCAGGACCGTGAGGGCTTCACCTACCGGCGCGCCAAACTGGGCCAGCAGGCCAAGTCCGAGAAGCTTGGAGCAAGTCTCTATGAGATCCCGCCTGGCCAGGCGACCTTTCCGTACCACGCCCACAGCGCCAACGAGGAGATGCTCATCGTGCTCAGCGGCCAGCCGCACCTGCGCACGCCGGATGGGTGGCGCGAGCTGGCCGAGGGGGAGGTCGTCGCGTTTCGGGTCGGCGAAGGCGGCGCGCACCAGCTCCAGAATCGAGGCGCTCAACCCGCTCGCGTGCTGGTGGTCAGCACGATGATCGCTCCCGAGGTGAATCTCTATCCGGATACTGGCAAGTTGGTGGCGGCGACTCGGGCTCCCGGAGCCTCAGACGAGGGATTCCAGGAGGCCTACCGGCGAGAGCAGGCGACGGACTATTGGACCGATGAGGAGCCGCCAGATTCATAGCCGTCGAACTGCTCCTCTCGCGTGAAGATGACAGCGTGAGATGTCGTGATTTTGGCCTCTACTCACTTAGGACCGGGTCAGCGGGTCCAGCAGAAAATCTCGACTCGGATTCCATCGGGATCGAAGACGAAGAACGCGTAGTAGCCGGGCTCGTCGCGATCTTCCTCCGGCGGGAAGTGAACATTTGCGCCGCTCGCTAGACAGCGTGCGTGCGCCTCATCGACCTCCTCCCGTCGGTCAACCTCGAAGGCGAAGTGCTCGATTCCAACCCCGTAGTAGCGATGCGCGGCGCCATCTGCCTGGCGGATCCCGAGCATCGAGGAGTCCGTCCCGGGCTCTTGGGACCCTGTCGCGGCATCCTTGAGGTACACGACCTCCTCGGTTCCTCGGTAGCTCGGATACCGAACGCTTTCTTCCCAGCCGAGCGGGCCGAGCAGGTCGAGATAGAAGGCGAGGGACCGTGCAACGTCGGCAACTGCCAGATCGAGGTGATGGATTCCTCGTGATGGCATCGCCCACCGAGTCTAAATCAGCGTGGGGTGAGCTGGAAGGGGGAGGCCTCCCTCCAGGGCCACCATCGGCCGAGTGCTCATCAGGCGCAGCATCGCTCGGCGAAGCGGCTTCTGGGGTGTCGCGGGGTCGACGTGGGGAAGAGTGCGTTGGGTTGCCATCTGGGCCTCCGGCGTTATGTGGTCGATGGGCTAGGCTCGTCGCAGGCGCAGCGTCGTTGCGCCTAAACAATTGAGAGGCGGTCCCTTGGATCCTGTCGGATATGAGCTTTGTACTCCCGAAGGCGGCAAGGGCGGTGGTGTTCGCGCGACGCGTGGCTTCGAGGCCGGTGAGACGGTGATGGTTGGATTCCTCGAAGGCGAGGTCGCCCGCAACGACTCGCACGCGACTCAGGTGAGCCGCACCAAGTGGGCCCGGCACGGTGGCCTGGGGCCCAAGGTCAACCATTCCTGCAGCCCTAACTGTGGGGTCGAGCTGAACGAGACGGGCGCCTGTGATTTCGTCGCCCGGCAGCCGATTGCCAGCGGCGAAGAGATCACCTTCGACTACGCGATGCGCAACTACTCGGTCGAGCATTTTCCCGGTGGCTGCCTTTGCGGGGCGGATATCTGCCGCGGCTCGGTGACCGGCTGGAAGGACCTCTCCGCCGAGCGCAAAGCCGACTACGAGGGTCTGGTCGCGCCCTACCTGCTCGAGATCGATCAGGAGCTGGCGGGCGCGGTGGCTTAGCGTTTGGGGGGTGCCCGATGCCCCCGAGTCAGAGGAGTTCGAGTCGTTGGTCGCCGATGCGATCGACGGGCTGCCGGAGCAATTCCAGAAAGTGCTGGAGAAGGTCGCCGTGGTGATCTCCGACCTGGGGACCGAGGTCCACGCCTACGGTCAGTACTTCGGCGATGGCCTGGCGCATGAACGCTACGAGGACCGGATCGTCATCTACCGCGACACGCTGGAACGCGACTTCGGACACGACAGGGGTCTGCTTGCCCGTCAGGTCGAGCAGACCCTGCGCCACGAGCTGGCCCATCACCTCGGCTGGGACGAGGAGGGCGTTGGAGGCCTAGGGCTCTGAGCCCGAGCGCCGTTTCCTGAGCTCGCGGCTGCGCTCCTTCGCCTCGCCGTAGGAGGACTCGACCAGCTGCTTGCCGCCGGACCAGCCGAAGACCCAGGAGACGAGGGCGATCGCGAAGATCACGTCCCAGGCGGAGATGATCAGCTGCTGGCCGATCGAGTAGGCGGTGGCGGTCTTGGCCGAGGTCGAGCCGGAGAGCGCGGCCGAGTTCATCGCCTGGGTGACGCCGACCCCACCCGGGGTGGCGGAGACGCTGTTGGAGACCGAGTTCGATGCGGTCACGGTGGCGACGTTCTCGAAGGTGACCGGGATCGAGTAGGCGCCGAGGAAGACGGCGACGATGGCGAGCCGGGCCGCGTAGCTGCCGAGCACCGGCAGGAAGAGGCGGGTGAGGGTGCGACGCGGGGAGCGCAGGATCGCCCCACCGTTGACCAACTGCTGCCGGAGTTTCTCCAGGCGCTCCCAGAAGATGCGGGCAAGCAGGACGAGGAGGACGATCGCGCCGATCAGGAGCATGACCACCAGCCCGGTGTGGTCGGCGAGGAAGCCGAGCTTGATCGAGAACGAGCCGCTGATGGTGAGGAAGAGGTAGAGGTAGAGGGCGACGTTGAGGACCGAGAAGGGGATCTTCTCGACGATCAGGCCGGAGAAGACGAGGGGGAAAGTCGCCCCGGCGATCAGGGTGGTGAACATCACCAGCATCACGAAGGTGCCGAGGTTGGCCGGCAGGAAGCCGTTGAGCGCTACGGCCGCCGCGTAGCAAGCGAGGATGAGCCGGAACGGCATAACCGCGGACGGAAGCGCGGCGCGCAGGATGCCGTACCAGGCGAGCGCGGCGAGGCTCGTCTGCGCGCTCTCCAGTGCAACGCCGGCGACGATCGCCCAGGGCGGCACCTCAGCGACCTTGTCGAGGAGATCGTCGATCCACTCGAAGGCCGGCACGCCGAGCAGCTCGAGCAGGCCAAGCAGGAGCGCAACCGCGCCAAGCCAAAGTGCGATGCGCGCGAGCCGGCCCCTCACCGGCGGCACCCTAGTCAAACCATGCCGGCTGGCCGAGCGCCGCCGACGATGCAAAGATCGCCGCATTCACACGACTGAGAGGAGCTGATGTGTCAGCAGAGAGCTTGAGCCGGAAGGGCGCGCGAATCGCGCGCTTGCTGCCGATTGTGTTGGTGCTGGGTATCGCCGCGGCCTTCGCCGGCGGCTGCGGTAGCGACAGCGACACCGACAGCGCTTCCTCCGAAGCACAGGAGCGGATCGAACAGGGCACCGAAGAAGCGAAGAAGGGCATCGAAAAGGCCAAAGATGAAGTGAAGAAGGGCTTCGACGAAGCCGAAGACGCCGCCAAGCAGGGCGTCGAAAACGGCAAGGGGCAGGCCAACAAGACGATCGAAAAGGCCAAGAAGGAAGCCGAAGAAGGCATCGAAAAGGGCAAGGAAGAAGCCGAAGGCGCGATCAAGGAAGCCGAACAGCGGGTGAACGAATACGGCAACTAGCCCTTGCCGGCCGGGCGACTAGCGGACCTTGCAGTCGCCCGGCAGCCTGCTGGTCAGTTGCTTACCGCCGGCAAAGGAGAAGGTTGCCTTGGCCAGTTCGAAGAACGCGCCGGTAAAGCCAGCCGGCGCGGCGCAGCTGGCGCTGATGAAGCTGCGCTGCTTTCCCTGGTAGCGGTAGTTGCGGCCGATCGTCAGGTCGATGTCGGTCACGTAGCCCCGGTCCGAGGCGAGCCTGGGGATGCGGGTAGAGAACACGGTGCCGAACTTCCCTTTGCTGTTGCGGCTGATCTTGAAGGGCAGAACGAAGGCGGCGCGCACTGGGCTTGAGCCATAGAGATGCAGCAGTAGCCCGGTCCGTTTCTTAGTCGAGTTATTGAAGAGGAGCGCGGTGCCACGGGCCGGGAACACGGGGGAGCCGTCGAAATTGACGTTGGCGGCAAAGTGGCCGCGGCCGACAAGGGCATCGCGACACTGCGCCAGCGCAGCTTCGGAGCTCGTTTGCTGCAGCTCCGCGGCCGGGCAGGTCGGCAAACCGGCGACCGAGACGATGCCGGCCCGGTTCATCGCGATCGAGATCCGCCGCAGCTGCGGCGGCGTGCTGCCGTCCGTCGTGCGTATGGCACCGGCCAGTTGCACGGTTGCCGGCGCATCGCGTTCGCGGGGAAGAGCGTGGGGAAGGAGCTGAGCATCGAAGGCCACGCGCAGGGTGCCCTCCTGGACGAACTGGCGCGCAGCTGCGGCCCCGGCAGGGAGGCAGGCGAGCAGGACGGCTACAACGGCGAGGCGACGCATGATCGACCTCCAAGTCTAGGTCCGTCCAGATTGCGTCCGAGTTAACCGGCCCAATAGGCGGAGGCGGGCTAGGGTTCGCCAATGGCTGAGCCGGACCACGGAATCGAGCTCTCCGACGGCGATCAGTTCGCTGGTTACCGCATAGAGCGCCGCCTTGGCCGCGGCGGCATGGGGATCCTCTACCTCGCGGTCGAGCCGGGCCTGGAGCGCCGGGTGGCGCTGAAGTTGATCGCACCGGAGGCCGCCGTCGACGAGGTCTTCACTCGGCGTTTCGCCGAGGAGTCGAGGATCGCGGCCTCGATCGAGCACCCAAACGTGGTGCCGATCTACGCTGCGGGTGAAGAGGCGGGCGTGCCCTACATCGCGATGCGCTACGTCGCCGGCGCCGACCTCGCCCGCCGGCTCGCCCGCGAGGGCCGCCTCTCGCCGCCTGTCGCGGTTGAGCTGATCGCCCAGATCGGCAACGGGCTGGACGCGATCCACGCCGCCGGCCTGGTCCACCGCGACGTCAAGCCGGCCAACGTCCTGCTCAGCGGCGGCGACGGCCCCGACCACGCCTACATCACCGATTTCGGCGTCGCCCGCAACGTCGCCACCGAGTCGGGCCTGACCCAGACCGGCCGCTTCGTCGGCACCCTCGACTACGTCGCACCCGAGCAGATCTCCGGCGGCACGGTCGATGCGCGCGTTGACGTCTACGCCCTCGGCTGCCTGCTCTTCAAGCTGCTCACCGGCGAGGTGCCCTTCCCCAAGGACGGTGAGGCGGCCCGGCTCTACGCGCATCTGAACGACCCACCCCCGGCGCCCTCGCTCTACGTAACGGAGGCCTCGATGGCGCTCGACGACGTCGTGATCCGAGCGATGTCGAAGAGCCCCGACGATCGCTACCCGTCCGCGGGCGACCTCGGCCGCGCGGCGCAGGCAGCCCTGCGGGGCGAGACACCGGTGGTGCCGGAGCGCACCGTCGCCACTGGCGCCGCGGCGACGCGGACCGCGGAAACAATCGCCGCGGAGACCGGCCCGACGCAGGCCCCGCCCCGAGCGACGGAGCCGACGCGCCGGCTCGCCGACGACTCGTCCACCTCATCCAGATCCGCCTCGGAGCCCAATCGCCGTCGCTGGGCCTTGGCCGGCGGTGTCGCCGCGCTCGCCGCCGCCCTGGTCATCGTGATTGTCCTAATCAGCGGGAGCGGGGGATCGAGCTCGGGAGACTCCGGTGAGACAGACGCCAACGCGACGATTTCGACGACGGCGAAAAACAAGCCGGCGTCAAAACCCGAGCCGAAGACCCTGACCCGGTCCGAGTTGATCGATAAGGCCGACGCGATCTGCGAAGACAGTCAGACCGTCTACAAGAGCGTCAGGTCCCAGGCGATGGAAGAAAGCCCGGATGTGGGCTATGCCGCCACCTTGGTCGGCATCTCAGAACGCGCGCTCCGTCGGCTCAGGGCACTCGACCCACCGGCGAACCTCGCGGATGAGTTCAAAAGCTACGTCGAAGCTCAGAGGTTGGTGGCGCTCAACGATCGCCAAGCGTTGGCGGCGGCCGAAGGAAACGACACCGAGGACTACGTGGCGGCCCGCGAACGCCGCGACTCCGAAGCCGACGAGCGCTACCGCGCGGCACGCGCGGTCGGTCTTCAAGTGTGCAGCGCTAATCCCAGCTAAAGGTCGCTTACGAATCCGCTTGCCGGGGAGAGTTCGTCTTACTGCGGCCTTGAACGCGGGACGCAAGCGATCGGTCGGCTTGAGTGAACGTCTATGGCATATTGATGCCATGCGAACTACGCTCGACATTGACGACCGGCTTATGGAGGCCCTGATGATTCGCCACCCAGGCGAGACCAAGACCAAGGCCGTCGAGGCCGCAATTGAGAGCTACGTGCGGCGCGGCGCGGTGGACTGGCTTCTCGCCAACGCCGGTGAGATAGAGATCGAGGACGTTTCGAGCCAGATGCGCTCGGAAGACCGGCAGATCTAGGTGGTTCTGCCCGATACCTCAGTCTGGGTCGATTTCGCCCGCCGCGGTGCGGCTGGTCGCGCTGCCCGTTTGCACGATCTTCTAGACAGGGGCGATGTGGCTACTTGCGGACCGGTGGCGGCGGAGCTTCTTGCCGGCGCGGAAGGTGAAGTCGCGGAGCGAATTTCCGCGACGCTCGCCTCGCTGCCGTGGGCCGATCTGAGTCCCGAGGCGTGGCGCGAGGTCGGTCGTGCCGCGAGGCGCTTGAGAAAGGCGGGTAAAACCGTGCCATTGACTGACCTGGCGATTGCCGTTGCCGCCGGACACGCTGGGTATGTCCTTTGGAGCTTCGATTCCGACTTTGAGCGAATCCAGCCGGCGATCGATGATCTGGCGCTGTACGCCGGCGACTGAAAGCGAGACGATGAAATCCCACACCGCCTACATGACCTTCAACACCACGCAGCGGCGTGAGCTGATCCGCATCACCGAGGAGGTGCAGGCGGCGGTCGACGAGGCCGGGATCGAGGAGGGCATGGTGCTGGTCTCGGCGATGCACATCACCGCCGGGGTCTGGGTCAACGACGACGAGCCGGGCCTGCACGAGGACGTACTCGAATGGCTCGACAAGGTCGCGCCGCCAAGCTGGAAGCCGGCCGCGAACGTGGTTGCGGCGGAGCTCTCGCCCGACGAGGGCGACTACCGCCACCACCGTGGCGGCGAGGACAACGGCGACGCCCACCTGAAGAACCTGCTCGTCCACCACCAGGCAATCGTGCCGGTGACCGCCGGCCGCCTCGACCTCGGGCCCTGGCAGCAGGTCTTCTATTGCGAGTTCGACGGCGGCCGGCCGAAGCGCCTCGTGATCAAGGCGATGGGGGAGTAGCTCCGCGCTAGGGCAGCGGCTTGGAGTGCAGCTGGGCGCCGCCGCCCTTTTCGCGAATCAGGTCGACCGTGAGCAGTACCGCCGCCACCGCGTAGAAGGGGGTGAAGGCAATATTGGAGAGGACGTCGGCGATCCACTCGCAGATGAACTCGCTGCCGAAGAGGTTGTGAGTGAGGTTTGTCGCGATGTTGGTCAGCGCATCGCCGGCCAGCTCGATCGGGATCAAAACCAGGGCGACGGTCCAGAACTTGCCCCGCACCAGGCGCACGCTGCGGGCGAAGGCGGCGCGGATGCCCTGGTGCTCGATCTCGACCACGGGAGCGGCGAGGCCGAACCAGACGAAGGCGAGCATCCCGGGGACGAAGAGGAAGACGAGGCCGACGGCGACCAGCGCCCCGTAGATCAGGTCGATCGCGATCAGCCGGCGGAAGTTGACCATGCCGGCGATTTCGCGCAGCGACGGCGGCCTGCCGTCGCGCGGATGGGTCAGCGAGATCGCCACCGATCCGGTGTAGAAGACCTCGCCCATGAGGCCGGTAACTGCCAGTACGAAGACCGCGCCGAGGATTGCAACGAAGCGCAGCGCGCCGTCGAAATCGAGCGAGTGGAGTTCGGCGCTGAGCGTCAGCGCGTGGACCAGGCCCAGCGGCACGAACACGACCACCGCCAGCAGTAGCAGCGAAGGAGCCCAGCGCCAGTAGGTGCGCCCGATCCGCGCGTAGACCGCGATCAATTCTTTGAGCTTGCTCACGTCAACGATGGCGGCGGCGGCCGGAGGGGTACTTGCCGCGCCGTTCGAGCTTGGACTGCGCCGATTCCGAGGTGGGCACCCGCCGCACGTCGCTGAGCTCGCCGATCAACAGCTCTTCGGCGCAGCGGCGGTGCCAGTGGTGGTGTTCGGTGCCACCGAGCCGGAAGACGTACTGGACGACGACGTGCTCGCTGCCGATCTCGATCTCACCATGGCAGGCCGGGCAGCGGTAGAGCTTGCGCGAGATGCCGCGGATCAGCCAGGCCTCGTCGCCCTCTTCGGTGATGCCGCGCAGGCTCCAGCGTTTGTCTGGCAACCCGGACAGGTCGGCCAAGGCTTACCGCCTCGATAGCCAGGCGAAGCCAGCGGCCATCGCCACGTTGGCGACACCCGCGAGACGAAGACCGAGCTTGGCTCCTGGCCGGCTGACAGCGGGGGACTCGGCCCAAACTGCATCGGTGGCGATCTCGGTGCCGCGCAACCAGGCCAGCGCCCACCAGTCGCGCTGCTCGCCGCGCAGCTCGGCGACCGCGTGCGCGGCAGCGAAGGTGAGCCAGATCGGCGCGCAGCGACGAAAGAGGTGTTCCGCATCGGGCGAGGGGTGCTCGTGACCGAGCACCTTGAGGGTTGCGGCGGGGGCGAAGAGGGCGCCGCTGCCGAGCGCGAGGTCGAAGGCGATCATGTTGCGGTTGGTGAGGCGCAGCGCCTGCTCGAGGGTCATCGCAGTACCCATCCAACCAGATTGCCGGAAGGGAAAGCACGGGGTCCGACGAATTGGACGCCGTGACCAAGACTGCGACCAAGACCCCCGCCAGCACTGTCCCCAGCCTCAAGAGCCTCTCCGAGTACATCCAGGAGCGCTTCGAAGAGTTCTCGCGCTCACAGAAAGACGTCGCCCGCTACATCGTCGATCACCTCGACGAGGCAGCCTTCCTCACCGCCGAGGAGTTGGCCCGGAGAGCGAGCACCTCGTCATCGACGGTGGTGCGCTTCTCCCAGGCCCTCGGCTTCGAGGGATACCCCGAGCTTCAGCAGGCGGCGATCGAGGAGTACCGAACGGCGGGCGCGGCAGCCGCCAGCGCGGCCAGCTCCGGCGCTCTCTTCTCTTTCGATCACTCCGAGCTCGAGGGCTCGTTGGGGGCGGACTACGCAAACCTCGAGGAAACCGCGCGCAAGCTGACCCGGGAGCAGGTCGACGGTGCCGTCGCCGCGCTCGCCGAATCTCAGCGCGTGGTCATCGTCGGCGTCGACCAGATGGCCTTCTTTGCAAGTTACCTGCGCCACACCCTCAGCCTGCTCGACATCCGCGCCGAGATCGTCGCCAGCACTGGCGGCGAGTCGTTGCAGCGGCTGGGCCGGATCGACGAGGAAACGCTGGTCATCGTCCTTTCCTCCGGTCGTGCTCATCCACTCTTGCTGCGGGCGATGAAGCTCGCCCTGCACCGCGGCGCCCGCACGCTTGCCGTCTCCGACGCCTCGATGTCGGAGGTCGGCGAGCACGCCGAGCTGACGCTCTACTACTCGTCGAACAGCCCGTCGTTCGCGCGATCGAACACCGCGCTGATGGCTCTCGTCCAGGCATTGGCCCACGGCCTCTACGCCCGCGACGAAGACACCCACAAAGATCGCATTCGCGCTTACAAGCTGAAGTAGCGCCAGGCGCAGCGGTCCGGTCGCGCCTCCCCGTAATATGCGGCTCGTGAGCGAGCGAGCGACCTTCAGAGTCAAGACCGGCCTGGCCGAGATGCTCAAGGGCGGCGTGATCATGGACGTGGTCACCCCCGAGCAGGCGCGGATTGCCGAGGATGCCGGTGCCTGCGCGGTGATGGCGCTGGAGCGGGTCCCTTCGGACATCCGCAAGGACGGCGGCGTTGCGCGGATGTCGGATCCGGCGATGATCAAGGGCATCCAGGAAGAGGTGACGATCCCGGTGATGGCCAAGGCCCGCATCGGCCATTTCGCCGAGGCCCAGGTCCTGCAGGCGCTCGAGGTCGACTACATCGACGAGTCCGAGGTCCTTACTCCGGCGGACGAGCGCCACCACATCGACAAGCTCGCCTTCGAGGTGCCCTTTGTCTGCGGCGCCACCAACCTCGGCGAGGCGCTGCGGCGGGTCGGCGAGGGGGCGGCGATGATCCGCTCCAAGGGCGAGGCCGGCACCGGCAACGTGGTCGAGGCGGTCCGCCACATGCGCGAAATCACTTCCGGCATCAAGCGGCTGGCCCAGCTCGGGCCCGAGGAGCTTGCCGGCGCCGCCAAGGAGCACCAGGCGCCGCTCGAAGTCGTCCACGAGGTGGCCGAGCGCGGTCGCCTGCCGGTGCCGCTCTTCTGCGCCGGCGGCATCGCCACGCCCGCCGACGCGGCGCTGATGATGCAGCTCGGCGCCGAGGGCAACTTCGTCGGCTCGGGCATCTTCAAGAGCGCTGGCCCGGAGCGGCGGGCCAAGGCGATCGTTGAGGCGACCACTCATTTCAACGATCCCGAGCGGGTGGCTGCGGCGTCGATCGGGCTCGGCGAGGCGATGCCGGGGCTCGAGATCGCTGACCTCGCGGCGGCCGACGCACTCCTACAAGACCGCGGTGCCTGAGCTGCGCCTCGGCGTGCTCGCCATCCAGGGAGGCTTCGAAGCGCACTGCGAAGTGCTGCGCGAGTTGGGCGCCGAGGTCAGCGAAGTGCGCCTGCCGGGCGATCTGGAGCAGCTCGACGGTCTAGTCGTACCCGGCGGTGAGAGCACGACGATCACGATGGGAATCGAGTCGGCTGGGCTTGAAGAGCCGATTCGCGCCCTGCGCGACTCGGGCGCGACGGTCTTTGGCACCTGTGCCGGGATGATCGTCTGCGACCGCGATCACCTGGGCTTGATCGACGCCAGCACCGCCCGCAATGCCTTCGGACGGCAGCTGCAGAGCTTCGAGGCGGACGTCGAGATCGACGGAATCGGCGACGAGCCACTGCGTGCCATCTTCATTCGCGCCCCCTGGGTGGAGTCCCACGGCGCCGGCGTCGAGGTGCTCGCCTCATACGAGGGGCACCCGGTGGCGATCCGGGAAGGCGGCGTGCTGGCCAGCGCCTTTCACCCCGAGCTGACCGATGACCCGAGATTGCACGCATTGTTCATGGCGATGACTACGAGCGCGCAAGAGAGTCGCGCTCAGGAGGAGGCGGAGACTTGAGAGACCCCAGAGTGGAGAACCTGGCGAAGATCCTGGTCGGCTACTCGACCAAGGTGAAAGCGGGCGAGGTGGTCTCGATCGACGGTGAGGTCGGCGCCGAGCCGCTGCTGCGCGCGGTCTACGAGGAGGTGCTGAAGGCGGACGCCCACCCGATTCTCAACGTCGGCCTCGACGGCCTGGCGGCGATCTACTACGAACACGCCAGCGACGAGCAGCTGGAGTGGATCTCGCCCTTGATGGAGTGGACGGTCGACAACGCCGACGTGCGGATCGGCATTGGGGCCAGCGCCAACACCCGGGAGCTCTCGAAAATCCCGCCGGAGCGCCAGACCCGCCGCCAGACCGCCACCGGCCCGGTGCTCAACCGGATGATGGAGCGCAGTGCCGCCGGCGATTTCCGCTGGTGCTACACGCTCTTCCCGACCAACGCCTACGCCTCCGAGGCGGAGATGAGCCTCGCCGGCTACGAGGACTTCTACTTCGGCGCTTGCCTGGCCGATGACCCGGACCCGCTCACCGCCTGGAAGCGGGCCTCGAGCGAGTGCGAACGCCTCGCCGACTGGATCCAGGGCCACGAGGAGGTGCGGATCACCGCGCCGGGCACCGACATCAAGCTCGGCATCGCCGGTCGCACATTCATTCCCTGCGTTGGTGACCACAACATGCCCGACGGCGAGTTCTTCACCGGCCCAGTCGAGGACTCGGTCGAGGGCGAGGTGACCTTCCACCTGCCGGCGGTGATCGCCGGCCGCGAGGTCTCCGGCGTGCGGCTGCGCTTCGAGGCCGGCAAGGTCGTCGACGCCAGCGCCGAGCGCGGCGAGGAGTTCCTGATCCAACTGCTCGACACCGATGAGGGCGCCCGCCGCCTCGGCGAGCTCGGGATCGGCACCAACTACGCGATCGACCGCGGCACGCTCGAGGTTTTGCTCGACGAGAAGATTGGGGGCACCGTCCACATGGCTGTGGGCAAGTCGTATCCGGAGTCCGGCGGGGTCAACGACTCCGCGGTCCATACCGACCTGGTCTGCGATCTGCGGCTCGGGGGCAAGCTCGAAGTCGACGGTGTCGTGATGCAGGAAGACGGCAAATTCGTCGTATGACGCGCTCCGCTGTTCCTTTGCCCGGCGTGACCTGGGAAGGGAACAGCGGAACTACTGGTTCGGAATCGGCGATCCCGCCAGCAGGAAGAACCAGAAGGTGAGGGTCAGGGCGGCGAGGATCACCGAGCCCATCAGGACGGCCTCGACGACGGTCGTCGTGCCGGCTTCGGAGGTGTCGCGCATGCTTTTGAGCCAGGCTGGACGCATCGGCCCGAGGCGGTTTGTGCCGGTGACCTGGATGTAGAGGCGGTTTAGGCGGCCGATCAGCCAGGCCACGAAGATGATCGTGACGAGGATGCCGGCGGCGACTACCAGGTACGGCCCGCCGCTGGGGAACTGGGTGTGGGAGACCTTCGAGCCGATGTAGACCCAGCCCAGCGGGATCGCCGTCCAGATCGAGAGCGCGGTCAGCAGCATCGCGACGAAAATCAGGCTGGCGGCCAGTCCCCTGGCCACGCCACCCCTCTGCGGCTCGTTGACCATTTCCACATTCATAGAATGCCAGCTATGTCTGGACACTCGAAGTGGTCTTCTATTAAGCATAAGAAGGGTGCAGCCGACGCCAAGCGCGGCAAGCTCTTCACCAAGCTGGCCCGCGCGATCACCGTCGCCGCCCGCGACGGCGGCCCCGATCCCGAGGCCAACGCACCCCTCGCCACCGCGGTGCAAAAGGCCCGCGATGCCTCGATGCCGAAGGAAAACATCCAGCGGGCGATCGACCGTGGCGGCGGCGTGGGCACCGATGCCGCCGCGATCGAGCAGATCCTCTTCGAGGGCTATGGGCCCGGCGGGGCGGCGATCCTGGTCGATGCCCTGACCGACAACCGCAACCGCACCAGCGCCGACGTGCGCCACGCCTTCACCAAGCACCACGGAAATCTCGGCGAGCCGGGTTCAGTCGCCTGGATCTTCGAGAAACGCGGCGTCATCGTGGTTGACGGCGAGCGTTACGGCGAGGACGACCTGATCGTCGCGATCGACGCCGGTGCCGAGGACGTGCGCGAGGACGGCGAGCAGCTGCGCGTGATCTGCGAGCCCGCCGACCTCAGCGCCGTGCGCGAGGCGCTCGAGGGGGCTGGGGTGGAGCTGCAATCGGCCGAGTTGACGATGGAGCCGAAGAACACCGTGATGGTCAAGGGCACCGACGCCGAGTGGCTACTCAAACTGGTCGACACGCTGGAGGAGCACGACGACGTCAACGAGGTCCACGCCAACTTCGACGTGCCTGCCGAGATCATCGAGAAACTCGCAGCCGAAGCGGCCTGACGAAGGCATCCGGGCCGGCACCCAGAATCACTTCCCATGCAAGTCGTGATGGGAATCGATCCCGGCGCGGCCAATCTCGGCTTCGGTGTGGTCAGGATCGAGGGCAGCCGCATGGTCGCCCTCGACGGCGGTGTGGTCGAAACCACGCCTGAGGTGCCGATGGAGCAGCGCCTCGAGCGGATCCACGGCGCCCTGGCCGAGCTGATCGAGTGGCACCAACCGGCGGCGATGGCGCTCGAGGACCTCTACTTCGGCAAGAACGTGCACTCGGCGATGGCCGTCGGCCGCGCCAGCGGTGCGGCGATGCTGGCCGCCGCCCAGCGCGGAGTCAGCTGCTTCACCTACACGCCACAGGCGATCAAGAAGGCCGTCTGCGGTTCCGGTGGCGCCGGCAAGGAGCAGGTGCAGCGGATGGTGGGGACGCTGCTCGGCCTGCCCGAGCCGCCGACGCCCGACCACGCCGCCGATGCGCTCGCGGTGGCGATCTGCCATGGCGGCGCGACTGGGCGGGAAGCGGCGACGCTGGCGGCGGAAGAAGCCGTCTCGCAGAGGCTGGTCGGATGATCGCCGCGGTGCGAGGCGAGGTGATGGTGCGGCGCCCCGACCACGTGGTCGTCGATGCCGGCGGCGTCGGCTACCGCCTTGCCGTCTCGGCCGAGACGCTGAAGGCGGTGCCGGCGACGGGCCGCGAGGTCTTCCTGCACGCCGAGCTGATCTCGCGCGAGGACTCGCTGGCCCTCTTCGGCTTCGCCTCCGAGGAGGAGCGCGACCTCTTCGGCGAGTTGATCTCGGTCAGCGGCGTCGGCCCGAAGGTGGCGATGGCAGCGCTCTCGGGCGGCCCTACCCGTGAACTGCTGCGGGCGATTGCCGCCGGCGACGCCAAACGCTTTCAAGCTGTGCCGGGTATCGGCAAACGGACTTCGGAGCGGATCATCGTCGAGCTGCGCGAGAAGGTCGCCGGCTCGCTCGAGCAGGAGGTCGCTGCGCTGGGGACTGACGGAGCCGACCCCCGCGCGCTCGCCCGCGACGGCCTGGTCAACCTCGGCTACGCGCCGCTGGAGGCGGAGCAGCTTTTGGAAGGCACCGATGGCGAGGATGCCGAGCAACTGCTTGCCGCCGCCCTGCGTAAAGCCGGTACCTCGCGGAGCAGCGCGTGAGCGAGAAGCGGATCCGCACACCCGGGATCGACGGGCCCCAGCCCCCCGGGAGCGACCCCGGTCCTGACAACCGTTTCGCGGTCGACCTGGAGGATGATGAGGTTCGCCTCCACGACGCGCGCGCCGACGCCCCGGATGAGGACCTCGATCGCTCGCTGCGGCCACGCACTCTGGCCGACTTCGTCAACCAGGAGCAGGTCACCGACCAGCTGGCGATCTTCATCGAGGCGGCGCGGGGGCGCAACGAGCCGCTCGACCATGTGCTGCTCGCCGGGCCGCCCGGCCTCGGCAAGACCTCGCTCGCCCACATCGTCGCCGAGGAGATGGGCGTGCCGCTGGTGCAGACCGCCGGCCCGGCGCTCGAGCGCAAGGCCGACGTCGCCTCCTTCCTCACCGCCTTGGAGCCCGGCAGCGTCTTCTTCGTCGACGAGATCCACCGCCTCGGGCGCGCGGTCGAGGAGACCCTTTACCCGGCGATGGAGGACGGCGAGCTGCCGGTCGTGCTCGGGCAGGGGGCAGGCGCCCGCACCGTCACCCTGCCTTTGCCCGCCTTCACCCTGATCGGTGCCACCACCCGGGCCGGGTTGCTGACCACGCCGCTGCGCGATCGCTTCGGCCTCTCCCACCGCCTCGAGCACTACCGGCCCGAGCACCTGGCCCAGATCATCGTGCGCTCGGCCGGCATCCTCGGGGTCGAGATCGACGCCGAGGGAGCGCAAACGATTGCCGAGCGCTCGCGCGGCACGCCCCGCGTCGCCAACCGGCTGCTCAAGCGGGTGCGGGACTTCGCCCAGGTCAAAGAGCGCGGCACGATCGACGCCGTGGTCGCCGACGCGGCTTTGGCGATGCTCGAGGTCGACGCTGGCGGTCTCGATCGCAGCGATCGCGCCCTGCTCGACGTCGTCGCGAGCAAGTTCGCCGGCGGCCCGGTCGGCCTCTCGACCCTCGCCGTCGCGATCGGCGAGGAGGCCGACACGATCGAGGACGTACTGGAGCCCTACCTGCTCCAACAGGGCTTGCTGAAGCGCACTCCGCGGGGTCGCGTGATCACTCCGCGGGCCTACGAGCACCTCGGGCTGCCCGTGCCCGAAAGAGCGAACAGCCTCTTCTAGGGTCGCGCCGAAGGCTCCGCGTGTGCGCCTGGCGAGCGCCGGAACAAGCGGAACAAGGACGCAAGGAGGTTGAATAGTCCTGCACTATTCAACCGACTGAGGACGCAGTGCCGCGCCGATTCCGCCGCCGCCAGGCGTGCGCGAGGAGCCTTCGGCGCGACTCTCAGTAACCTGCCGGTGGGATGCCGTTCTTCATCTGCCCCAACTGCGGCCACAGGGAGGTCAGCGCGGAGCGAACCGCGGGTTTCAGCGCGCGCCCGAAGGGCTGCTCCAAATGCGGCTTCGGCTTCGTCTTCGAGCTCCTCGACGACTACTACCCAGCGCCCAACGCGGCCTTTTTCGTCTGCGACCAGCAAGCCCGCGTGATCGACGCCGGGCGCGGCAGCTTTGAGCTCACCGGTCTCACCGACGAGGACGTGATCGGTCGGCCGGTCCAAGAGGTCCTCGGCCTCGAATGGCGTGCCGAGGGCAGTGGCGGCGAACAGCGCGAAGGGAACGGCGGCACTGCCACCGACCCGATTGCGACCTCGTTGGAGTGGGGAGTCCGCTCGCTCGGCAAGCGCGTCTCGGTCAACGCCGAGGGCGACCTGCCGGCCGAGGCGGTGGCCGATGTCTTCCCGGCCTATGACGACGATGGGGGACTGCTGATAGTCCTCACCCCGGAGAACTGACGAAGAGATGGGCAAAAAGCGCAGAAATTTCTTCGTCCTGCTCTTCGTCTTCGGCCTGATCCTCGTCTCCGGCGTCGTCATCGCCAACAAGGAAACGAAGCTCGGCCTTGACCTCAAGGGCGGCGTGCAGCTCGTCCTGCAGGGTCGGCCGACGCCGCAGCAGCCGACGCTCGACAACGGCTCGATGGAACGGGCCGTCGACATCATCCGCTCCGGCTGCGACGAACTTGGCGTCGCCGAGATCGAGGTCTCCCGGGTCGGCAGCGACCAGATCCAGGTCGGCATTCCCGGCGCGACCAGCGTCGGCAAGGCAACCGAATGCGCGACCAAGCCGGCCCGCCTCTTCTTCTTCGACTGGGAACCCAACCTGATCGGCCGCGAGTACCTGATCGGCGGCCGTCCGGGCAGGGAACCGCCGCCGGGCCCCGTGCGGGAAGCGACCAAGGAATGGCAGAAAGCCGGTCGCCTGCCGACCAAGCGCGAAAACCAGCAGCTGATCGCCGCCGGCGCCTACCCGACCGAGTACGCCGCCGCCAAGCTGGCCTCGGAACAGAAACTGCAACCTGACTGCGAAAAATGCAGCCAGCCGACCACCTTTTACCTCTTCGAGAAGAAGGATCCGCACAAGCTGATCGACGGCCCTGAGTTCACCAGGGAAGACCTCTTCATCTCGCCCAGCGGCAAAAAACGCTCCGCCGAGTCGGGCATCGTGCTCAAAGTTCCGCAGGGCACGATCGTCGTCTCCGAAAAGCCCAGTGACACCAAAGGGCAGGTGATCGAAGAGGCCGAACCCGGTTGGTTCGCGCTGAAGGACAACCCGGCTCTCTCGGGGACCGAAATCACCAGTCCGAAGCAGGAAGTCGACGAATTTGGCGCCCCCAACGTCACCTTCAAATTCACCGACAGCGGTCGCCAGGCGTTCCAGGACGTCACCCGCCAGATCGCCCAGCGCGGCGCCGCTTCGGCGATCGGTCCGAGCAGCGAAGAAACGGCCGAAGCGACCTCGGGCCACTTCGCGGTCGTGCTCGACAACGAAGTCAAGACGCGGCCGATCATCAACTACGCTCAGAACCCGGACGGGATCGACGGCCGCACCGGCGCCCAGATCTCCGGCGGCTTCAACGGCATCGAAGACGCTCAGGACCTGGCCAGCTTCCTGCAGCGCGGTGCGCTGCCGATCAACCTCAACCTAATCAGTCAGTCGCAGGTCTCGGCGACGCTGGGCTCAGAAGCGCTGGACGCCGGCATCAAGGCCGGCCTGATCGGCCTCGCGCTGACGGTCCTCTTCCTCTTGATCTTCTACCGCTTCCTCGGCCTGGTCGCGGTAATGGCGCTGATCGCCTACGGGGTGATCTTCTTTGCCCTGATCAAACTGATCCCGATCACCCTGACCCTGCCGGGGATCGCGGGTCTGGTGCTGACGATCGGCGTCACCGCTGACTCCAACATCGTCATCTTCGAGCGAATAAAGGAGGAGGTGCGGGCAGGGCGCTCGATGTCGAGCGCGATCTCGGCTGGCTACAGGCGCGGCATCGCCACGATCATCGACGCCAACGTCGTCACCCTGCTCACCGCCTTCGTCCTCTTCGTGCTCGCCACGGCCGGGGTCAAGGGCTTCGCCTTCGTCCTCGGCGTCGGCACGATCGTCTCGCTGCTGACCGCGGTCGTCTTCACCCAGGCGCTGCTGGGCACGATGAGTCGCTCGCGCTTGTTGCGCTCGCCCAGCGCCCTCGGCGGGGCAAAAGAGGGAATCCGCTGGCACTTCGACTTCATGGGCGCCAGCCGCTGGTTCTTCTCGATCTCGGGCGTGATCCTGCTGGTCGGAGCGCTGGCGCTGGCGACCAAGCAGCTCAACCTCGGCATCGATTTCGAGTCCGGCACCAGGGTCGAGGTGGCGCTGGTCAAGCCAACCGACGAGGAGGGCGTGCGCGAAGCCCTGGAGGCGGCGGACATCTCCGCCGCCGAGGTGCAGCGCGAGAGCAACCCGGGCCTCGGCGATAACGCCTTCCTGATCCAGTCCAACACGCTGGAACCGAGTCAGATCAACGAAATGCAGAAGGAACTCGAGCGCGAGTACGGGATCGAGGCCAACGGCTTCGACAGCACCAGCGTCGGGCCGACCTTCGGCGCCACTGTCGCCAACAGCGCCCGCAACGCGCTGATCTTCTCGCTGCTGATCATCTGCGCCTACATCGCCTTCCGTTTCGATCCGAAATTCGCGGTGCCGGTGCTAATCGCGATCTTCCACGACATCCTGATCACCGCGGGTATCTACTCGCTCACCGGCCGGGAGGTGAGTAGCGGAACGGTCGCCGCTTTCCTAACCATCCTTGGTTACTCCCTCTACGACACGATCATCGTCTTCGACCGAATACGCGAGAACATGCCGCGGATGCCGCGAGCTGCGTTCTCGCAGATCGTCAACCGCTCGATGAGCGAGGTGCTGACCCGTTCGCTGGCGACCAGCTTCACCACCCTGCTCTCGGTGGTCGCACTGCTGATCTTCGGCGGCGCCACGCTGCAGGACTTTGCCTTCGCGATGATGGTCGGGATCCTTTCCGGAACCTATTCCTCGATCTTCATCGCCTCGCCGGTGCTGACGGCATGGAAGGAACGCGAGCCGGGCTTCATCCGTCGCCGCGAGCGCATCGCCGCGATCGACGGCAGCGTGCCCGCCTTTGCCGAAGACGGTGATTTGGCGATGCTCAGCGACGATGGCGAGACCGACGTCGAACTGGAGGAAGAGGTTGCGGAGCAGCGCGAGGCGCAACCGAAGGCCAGCGCGGTGGCGACCGTCGAGCCACCGGCCGAGGGCGATGGTGGGGAGCCGTCGAACAATGGCGAGCCCCCCTCGACCGATCCGGCGGAGAAGGCACGGCACGAGCGCGACGAGAAGCGCCGCGCTCGCCGCCAGCAACGCCGCAAACACGGGAGGAAGCGCTAGTGGCTCTGCTCGTCTGGTTCACCACCGGCATCGCCCTCTGGCACTTCACCGTCTTCCTGCCTGACCGCTTCTGGCAGGGCATCGTCGGTGCCTTCCTCGGTGCGACGATCGGCGCGGTCCTCTTCGGTGGGGTGATCGAGATCGCCAGCGGCAAAGGCCTCGGCGAGACGGATCTGGGAACGGTCTTGACCGCGATCCCCGGTGTAGCGATCGGGCTCGCCGTGGTCTGGTTCATCGGCGTGCGCCAGGAACAAGCCGTAGCTGAGTAAGCCGCACAAAAAGGCCCTGCTTTTTGCAGCTTTTTTGGGCTGGAAAGCGGTCCGATGAGATTCCTAGCCTGCTTGCGTGGCCGAGACCCTGCACGCATACAAAGCCGAGACCTACTCCTATGAGGAGGCGCGGGCGCTTTCGGCCGAGCTCGAGCTGAGCGAGCCGGTGGCGATTGCCCTTGTCCGGCGCGGCTACCGCACGCCGGAGGAGGCGCGGGTTTTCCTCGCTGCTGATGAGTGGCACGAGCCGGAGGAGTTCGCCGCGATGGCGGCGGTTGTCGAGCGGGTTCTTGCGGCCGTGAAAGATCAGCGGCGGATCACCGTGCACGGTGATTTCGACGTCGACGGGGTCTGCGCGACGACGATCCTGATCAGCACGCTGCGTGGGCTTGGTGCCGACTGCGATTGGCTGATCCCGGATCGGCTGACTGACGGCTACGGGCTGAGCGCGGACAACGTGCGGAAGTTGGCCGAGCGGGGGACGTCGTTGATTCTGACGGCGGATTGCGGGATCACGGCGGTTGCCGAGACGGCTCTCGCGGTTGAGCTGGGCATGGAGGTTGTCGTTACCGACCACCATCAGCCAGGGGACGAGTTGCCGGACTGCCCGATTCTTCATCCCGGGCTCGATGAGGGCTATCCGTTTGCTGAGTTGTGCGGAACGGCGGTTGCGTGGAAGCTGGCGACAGCGTTGCGGGGGGCCGTCGGGCCGGGGTCTTCAAAACGCTCGGCAGGAGCCTCGCTGGAGTGTTTTGAAGACCCCGGCCCGACGGCCTCTCACGACGATCTCGACCTCGTCGCGCTGGCGACGGTTGCCGATTTGGTGCCGCTGGTCGGGGAGAACCGCACGCTGGTCAAGCGGGGGCTCGAAGAGGTTCGGCGGGCTCAGCGGCTGGGGCTAAGGGCGCTGATCGAGGCGGCGAAGGTCGAGCCGACCCAGCTTGATGAGGGGGACCTGGCGTTCAAGTTGGCGCCGCGGATCAACGCGGCCGGCAGGCTCTATCGGGCGGATGCTGGGGTCGAGTTGTTCCTGACCGATGACGAGGGGCGGGCGGCTGAGATCGCCAATGAGTTGAGTCGGGCGAATGGGGAGCGGCGGGCGACTGAGCGGGAGGTGACGACGGCGGCGGAGGCGGCGGTGCGGGAGTTGCCCGAGCGCTTGCGTGAGGCGCCCGGGCTTGTCGTTGCCGGTGAGGGTTGGCACCCCGGTGTGATCGGGATCGTTGCTTCGCGGCTGGTCGAGCGGCATCACCGACCCGTGGTTGTGATTTCGCTGGAGGCCGATGGATCGGGACGAGGGTCGGGGCGGAGCATTCCGGGCTTTGACCTGCTTGCCGGGCTGGAGGCTTGCTCCGATCATTTGGGCGCCTTTGGGGGCCACAAGGCTGCGGCGGGTTTGGAGATCAAGCCGGGGGAGTTGACTGGATTCCGCGAGGCCTTTGCCGCTCATGCGGCGAGCGTGTTGGGGCCTGAGGATCTGAAGCGGACGGAGCGGATCGATGCGATTGTCGGTGGGGCTTCGCTGGGGCTTGATTTGGCCGAGGAGCTGAAGCAGCTGGCCCCCTTTGGGATGGGGAATCCTGGCGTGCGACTGTTGGTGCCGTCGGCGCGGGTGCGGGACGTACGGGCGATCGGCGAAGGCAAGCACGCTCGCTTCAGCCTGCACAGTGGCTCGCACAAGGCGCTCGGCGTGGCCTTTGGCCGTCCCTCGCTCGGGGTGGGCGAGGACGATCCGGTCGACGTGGCCGTGCGGCTCGAGGTGAATCAGTGGAATGGCGCGGTCGAGCCGCAGGTGGTGCTGCGCGAGGTCTACCCCTGGGTCGTGGGCGAGGGTGCCCCTGAGTCGGCGCAGTGGTGGCAACGCTTCGAGGCGGAGTTGGCGCGCGACCCTGGCGAGTGGAAGGTGTTGGATCCATCGGCAGCCGGCGAGTACGAGCGCCGTATCTGCGTAAGTGCCAACGCGCCCGCCGCGGTCATCAGCGAGCTCGTTTCCTGCGGTGGCGAGGTCCTCGCCCTGACCGCGGACGCGGCCTTGCGGGTTGCGATGGCTCGCGACGGCGCCAGGCTCGCCGACTACGCCGAGCTGGAGCGCGACCCCGGTCTCGCCGGTGAGTTCGATCACGTCGTCCTCGTCGACCCTCCGCCGCGGGCAGATCTGCTCGCGCTCGCCTCACGCTGTGAGGTGGAGGGCGGCTACCTGCACCGCGTCTGGGGTGAGGCGGAGTGGCGCTTTGCGCTCAGCGCGGCGGCGGCGCAGCTGGCTCAGCGCTCGACCTTGATTGCGGCCTTCCGCGACCTGCGCGACGCGGGTGAGGCCAGTGGCGAGGAATTGCGCGAAGCCCTGGTCGGCAGCGCGCCGCAAGCGCGTAGCCCGGAGACGGCCGCCCGCTGCTTCCGCGTTCTCGCCGAGCTTGGCTTGGCCCAGGGTGAGCCCGCTGCTGGCGGCGGGTCGGTGGGGGTCGTATCCTCAGAAGGGACAGACCTCGAGCGCTCGGCGTCGTTTCGCGCCTACAGCGCTCGCCACGAGGAGGCCCGCCAATACCTCGAAGCACACCGACAGCCGTAGCCAGCCAGGAGCTCCTGGCTGATCTCTTTGCCGTCGTTGAGGAGTTCGACTCCTCGACCGGCGGAAACGGTGCTGCCAATGGCGGCGGCGGCAACGTCGCCGTCTCGGTTGCCGCGATCGATCGCATCGCGATCAAGCACGCCTTCGACTTCGCCTGCGACCGCCACGCCGATCAGCTGCGGCATTCCGGCGATGAGTTCATCACCCACCCGGTGGGCGTGGCCCAGATTTGCGCCGGCATGCGGCTTGACACCGAGACGCTCTGCGCCGCCCTCTTGCATGACACGGTCGAGGACACCAGCGCCAGCCTGGAGGAGATCCGGGCCGAGTTCGGCGAAGAGATCGCCCAGCTCGTTGACGGTGTCACCAAGCTGACCGGGATCGCCTTCGAGAGCCGCGATGAGAGGCAGGCCGAGAACTACCGCAAGATGATGGTGGCGATGGCCACTGACGTCAGGGTGATCCTGATCAAGCTGGCCGACCGCCTGCACAACATGCGCACGCTTGGCGCCCTGCCCAAGCAGAAGCAGATGTCGAAGTCGCGCGAGACGCTGGAAATCTACGCGCCGCTCGCGCACCGCCTGGGAATCCACGCGATCAAGTGGGAGCTGGAGGACCTCGCCTTCGCCACCCTGCACCCGCGCAAGTACGCCGAGATCAAGCAGCTCGTCTCCCAGCAGCGCAACGAGCGCGAGGTCTACGTCACCGAGGCGGGCAAATTCCTCTCCGGCGAGCTGCGCCAGGTCGGCATCGAGGCCGATATTTCCGGCCGCGCCAAGCACTTCTACTCGATCTACACGAAGATGACCAAGAAGGGCCGCGAGTTCAACGAGATCTTCGACCTGACGGCGATGCGGGTGATCGTCGGCTCGGTCAAGGACTGCTACGGCGCGATCGGCGTCATCCACTCGCTCTGGAAGCCGCTGCCCGGTCGCTTCAAGGACTTCGTCGCGATGCCGAAGGCGAACATGTACCAGGCGCTGCACACGACGGTGATCGGGCCCGAAGGCAAGCCGCTGGAGATCCAGATCCGCACCGATGAGATGCACAACCTCGCCGAGTACGGGATCGCCGCCCACGTCGCCTACAAGGAGGGCGACGTCACCGACCCGCGCAAAGAGAAGATGACCTGGCTGCGCCAGCTGGTCGAGGCCGAGGGCGAGCAGGACCCGGCCGAGTTCCTCGAGTCGCTGAAGGTCGACCTCTTCGAGGACGAAGTCTTCGTCTTCACGCCCAAGGGGGAAGTGAAGAACCTCTCGGCGGGCTCGACCCCGCTCGATTTCGCCTACGCGGTGCACACCGACGTCGGCCACGCCTGCGTCGGGGCCAAGGTCAACGGCTCGATCGTGCCGCTGCACTACCAACTGCGCTCGGGCGACATCGTCGAGGTGCTGACCGCGAAGCAGAAGCGCGGCCCCTCGCGCGACTGGCTGAAGCTGGTGCGGACGAGCCGCGCCCGCAACAAGATCCGCGCCTTCTTCAAGGAGGAGAGCCGCGAGGACGCCGAGCGCAAGGGCCGCGAAGGGCTCGAGGAAGCGCTGCGCACGCGCGGGCTGCCGATGCAGAAAGTCGCCTCCTCGCCGCTGCTAGTCGACGTGATCCGCGAGATGGGCTTCCGCAAGGCGACCGAGTTTTACATCGCCCTCGGCCAGGGCAAAGTCTCGACCAAGGCGGTTGCCAACAAGCTGATGCAGCGGCTGAAGGCGGGGGAGGCGGTCGAGGACACCGACCCGCTCGGCCTTGCCGGCGGCCATCGTGAGGACAAGGCGCGCCGCACCAAGGACGCCTCCAACTACGGGATCAGCGTCAAGGGTGCCGAGAACATCGCCGTGCGGCTGGCCAAGTGCTGTCGGCCGGTGCCCGGCGACGAGATTGCCGGTTACGTCTCGCTCGGCCGTGGCATCACCATCCACCGCACCGACTGCAAGAACATGAAGGCGCTGAAGCGGGCGCCGGAACGGTTCGTCGACGTCAGCTGGGATGGCGAGAACGAGTCTTCCTACCGGGTCGAGCTGCAGATCGACGCCTACGATCGCACTCGCCTGCTCGAGGATCTCTCGCGCACCTTCTCCGAGGCCGGCATCAACATCATCGGCGCCAGCTGTACGACCAACCACCCGATGGTGAAAAACACGTTCGTGATCGAGGTCGGCGATACCGAGCAACTGAAGCAGTGCATCGCCCGCTTGCGCAACGTCGAGTCGGTCTTCGACGCCTACCGGATTACGCCCGCGGCCTAAGCGAACCGCGGTGGTTGGCCAAACTGGCCAGCAACCTGATTATGGATCGGCGTTCTTGTCTAAAGCTTGTTGATCCGGGGTAACGAGAGGATAGGATTGGCCAGCGGGCCAGGTTTTAGGCATGGCAATGCGGAGGGAAGGATCGTGGTGACGACGGTCAGGGTTAAGTTGGGCGCGTTTGCTGGCGGAATGCTCGCCTGGAAGCACCAGCGCAGCGCTGGCTCGGGTGAGAACGGCGCCGAGCCGAGCTCCGATGACATCCTCAGGGTCATCCGCTTCTATCTGAAGGAAAAAGGGAGCGGAGGGACGGGCTGGTTCTACCCGGACCTGCTTCGTCAGGGAAGTCCCGAGGAGGAGGTAGAGGTCGAGCTCGATATCGAGGACACACTCTGGCGTGAGATGAGGGCAGAGGCGGCGAGGCAGCAGGTCAGCGTCACGCAGTTGCTCGAGCACGCAGCCCTCTACTACGCAGCCGAGCTTGACGCGGGGCGCCTCACCGAGCGCATTCTCGGCGAGGGCTGAGCGAGGGGCTAGGCGCTCGCCACCACCGGCGCGGCACCCAATTCGGTGAGCTTGGCTTGCAGGGTGCGGCGGCCGCGGTGATGCAGGCCGTGCACCGAGCTCTCCGACTTCTTCAGGGTCGAGGCGATTTCAACCGGCGAGAGACCGGCGATGTGCCTGAGAATGAGCACCTCGCGCTGATCCTCGGGCAGCTCTTCGAGTGCGTGCCGTAGGTCGCGACTGCGCTCCTGGCCCATCTGGGCCTGACCGCTATCGGTGAGTCGCACCTCCTCGGTCGGCACGGCTCGCCGTGCGCGCAGGTGGTCCAGCGCCGCGTTTCGCGCGACCCGCATGATCCAGGCAGCGAAGGGGACCTCGCGGGGCTCGTACTTCTTGATCGCCTTCATCAGCTTGGCGAAGATGTTCTGAGTGATGTCTTCAGCCTCGTGCTGGTCCTTGACCAGGCTGTTGACGAAGCGCTGCACGTCGGCGGCGTAGCGGACGTAGAGGAAGTGAAGCCCCTCCGTGTCGCCTGCCTGGGCGTGCTCGATCGCCTGCCGAACCAGACGGCTGTTGCCTGGGTCCGACGAGCTTGGGGCGAAGCGCATGAGGTTATTGGGGCGCAACTCCGTATCGCTACTGGTCACGGCGTCCTCCCGACGCGTTGATTTATCTTTTGTCTGCATTTCTTGAGCCTTGGGCTTTGTTTTGGGCGAATGGGAATTTCTCCCAATTAGCAAAGACTTCTTTCGCGATTTACTCGCAACTACCGAAAAATGTGAGGAACCTTCGTAAATGCGCGGCCCGAAGAAATAGTGGCCCTTCGTCCGAAAGTCAATGCCCAATATTCGTCTAAATTTCAGCCTCGGGGCTCAAGTCGCTGCAAATGCACAGGTATGAGGGGCTGAAGTTAGGAGGATTCGCGGGGTAGGAGTGAAAATCTTGGGCATCCCCCGGGAGTTGTTATAGGTGGTGCGCACCGTGAAAGTCGATCTCGGCACATTCGCTTGCAACGGAATCGAGGCTTATCTCGATTCCGACATCGCTGCCGGCGTGCGCGCAGCGCTCAACGACTTCACCGAGCGCCTCGAATCGGGAAGCCCCCCTCTAGACGTCCCAGGCCCCCCGCTGGAAGCCGTTTCCGCCGAACCGGCGAGGGCGGTCGATCTGCGCCTTGACGAGCGCACCTGGCTGCTCCTACGACGCGAGGCGCGCAGGCAGGGCACCACGGTGGGCCAACTGGCCGCCCACTCGGTCCTGGTCTACCTGGCCGAACTAGACCGCCTCACGCCCCCCGACGCCGCAACGGCTTAGGGCCTGACTGCGCGCGACGGGTTTAGCCCCAGCTGCGCGAGGGATCAAGAGCCTGTCCCGAGAGGGGTGGAACGTCTTGCACTTTTTTGCGTGTTTCAGGCGCGGCCGCTAGGCCGCGACATCGCAAAAAAGTTAAGTGGAACCCCTCTCGGGACAGGCTCTTAGGCAGTCGCGACTTCGCCGCGGGCGCTGCTCAGCACGCTGTCGACAGAGGCGACCGGGACCGGTTCGCCCTGGGCGTGCAGCGACTGCTCGAGCGCTTCCAGGCCGAGCACGATCTCGACCCCGAGGCGGCCGTTGGAGACCGGCGTGGTGCCCTCGCGGATAGCGGAGGCGAAGTCGCTCAGCTCCTGGCCGAGCGGCTCCAATGCCTGCAGGCGGGGGGCGATCATGTCGCCGGTGCGGTAGGTGAGCCGGTACTCGCCGAAGTTGGCCGGCGGGGCGTCGAAGTCGAGCCCGCGGTCGTAGATACGGACCGAGTCGTCGGCGGCGGTGTCCTCGTACTGGACCATGCGCTTGCTGCCGACCACGTTCATCTGGCGCAGCTTGCGCGGGGCCAGCCAGGAAAGCTGCACGTTGGCCTGCGTCCCGCCCTCGAAGCGCAGGGTGAGGAAGGCGGTCTCGTGGATGCTCTCGCGAAAGACGCTGCGGCCGTTGGCCGAGACCTCGACCAGCGGCTTGCCGAGCCAGTGCAGGAGGATCGAGAGATCGTGCGGGGCGAGGTCGAGGACGACGCCATCGGGCTGGTAGAGGCCGAGGTTCATGCGCGAAGAGGTGACGAAGTAGATCTCGCCGAGCTCGTCTTCCTGGATCAGGTCGCGGACCTTGTTGACCGCGGGGCTGTAGAGGAAGGTGTGGCCGGGCATCAGCACCAGGTCGCGCTCCTCGGCCATCGCGACCAGCTGCGCCGCCTCCTCGGAGCGCCGCGCCAGCGGCTTCTCGACCAGGACGTGCTTGCCGGCTTCCAGGGCGCGGCTGACGAGCGGGAAGTGAGTGTGGGGCGGGGTCGCGATCGCAACCGCCTCGACCCGTGGATCGGCCAGCGCGGTATCGAGGTCGCGCTCGATCCAGACGCCGGGGTGGCGGCGGCGGAAGTCATTGATGCGGCTCTCGTCGAGCTCGCAGAGGCCCATCAGGCGGAACTCGGGTCGCTCGACCACGTTGCGGACGATGTTTGGGCCCCAGTAGCCGTAGCCGACGACCATGGTTCCGATTGCACCTGCTGGATTCATGCTGCCCCCCTTCTGGCCAGCACGGTGTGGGGAGTGCGGGCGAGGATTGAAAGATCGAGGCGCAGTGAGCGCCGCTCCGCGTATTCGATGTCGAGGCGGACCATTTCCTCGTAGGTGCGCTCGTTGCGGCCGCTGACCTGCCAAAGCCCGGTCAGGCCCGGCTTGACCCCGAAGCGGTCCATGTACCAGTTGGGGTACTCGGCGACCTCATATGGAATTGCCGGTCGCGGTCCAACCAGGGACATGTCGCCGGCAACGACGTTGAAGAGCTGCGGCAGCTCGTCGAGGCTCCAGCGCCTGATCCAGCGGCCGACCGGGGTGATCCGGTCGTCGACCGCAAGCTTGTAGAGGTCCTTGCGGCCGCCGTTCGTGGCCCGGCCCTTAATAAGTGCGGTTACGTAGTCGCGATGACCGCCGGGGTCGGCGTTGGTGCGCATGCTGCGGAACTTGAAGATCGTGAACTCGCGCTGGCGGTAACCGACCCGGCGCTGGCGGAAGAGGGCAGTTCCGGGACTGTCGAGGCGGATCGCGATCATCAGGGCGAGCAGCAGCGGCGAGAGCAAGACGATGACCGTGCCCGCGAGGACGAGGTCGAGCAGGCGGCGGGCAATGGCCTGCCAGAGCGGTTCGCCGGCGGTGCGGTCGAGCGGCTGCTTGCGTGTTAGTCCGTGTGCCTCCATCCTCGTACAGGACAAACGGTGCCGCCCGGGAAACACTTGCGCCGGGCCAGGGAGTCGAGGCTGAAAAAAGGGCTGACCGCTCTGCAGCAGGAATTCCAATTGCCGCGAAAAGAGCGGCGGGTTCCATGCGTTGACTAGGCAGTGACTCCGAAGATCGTCTCAATCATCGGTTCCCGGCCCGAGATCGTGCAGGCGGCTCCGCTGTCGCTCGCCTACACGAGCTGCGTCGAGGAGATCCTGGTCCACACCGGCCAGCACTACGACCCGACGCTGTCGGACTTGCAGATCGCCGACCTCAAACTGCCGCTGCCGGAGTACAACCTCGGCGTCGGCTCCCTGCCCAACGCCGAGAGCGTTGCGGTGGCGCAGGAGCGCATCGGCCGCGTGATCGAAAGCGAGCGCCCCGATGCGGTGCTGGTTCGCGGTGATACCAACGCGACGATCGCCGGCGCCCGGGCGGCCGTTGCCGCCGGCGTGCCGCTGCTCCATGTAGAGGCCGGCCTGCGCAGCTACCGCGACGACATGCCCGAGGAGCACAACCGGATTGAGACCGACCGGCTCTCAGAGCTTCTCTTTGCACCTTGCGAGCACGCCCGCGAGACACTCCTCAAAGAGGGAGTGCCCGGGACTGTGCAGGTCACCGGCGACGTGCTTGCCGACGTCCTGCTCTCGACCCGCGATCGCCTTCCCGAGGGTGGCGAGCAGGGCGAGTACGTGCTCGCCACCGCCCACCGCAACTACAACACCGACTCGCCCGAGCGCCTCGGCGCCGTCCTCGCCTGCTTGGAGGCGACCGAGATGCGCGTGATCTTCCCGCTGCACCCACGTACCCGCAAGAGCCTCGAGACCTGGGGCCTGACGATCCCGGCCAACGTCGAGGTGCGCGACGCCGTCACCTACACCGAGATGCTGGTCCTCGAGCGCGACGCCGTTGCGATCGCGACCGACTCCGGCGGCGTTCAGCGCGAGGCCTACCTCTGGGGGGTCCCCTGCATCACGATGCGCGAGGAGACCGAGTGGATCGAGACGGTCTCAACCGGCTGGAACACCCTGGTCGGCGCCGACGTCGAGCAATTCCGGGCTGCCCTGGCCAAGCCAAAGCCGGCGACTCGCCCGCCAATCTTCGGCACCGGCAACGCGGCGAAACGCATTGCCGAGTTGACCGTTGCCCACTTCGAGCACGCCCTGGAGGGTTCCCATGTCTGAGCAACTGAGAATCGGCGTCGTCGGCTGTGGGCGCATGGGGGCGTTCCACGTCCGCAACTACGCGCAGCTCGACTGCGCCGAGCTGGTCGCCGTCGCTGACCCCAGCGAAGAGTCACGCCGGCGGGCGCTTGGTGGGAATCAGCAGGTCCTCGAGTTCTCCGACTGGCGCGACCTGATCGAGTTCGGGGTCGACGAGCTGGACGCGATCTCCGTCGCTTCTCCCTCTGAGCACCACGCCGAGGTGACGCTGGAAGCGCTCGCCGCCGGTCTGCACGTGCTGGTCGAGAAGCCGATCGCGACCACCCTGCCCGACGCCCTGCGGATGCGCAGCGCCGCCTACGAGGCCGACCGCAAGCTGATGGTCGGCCACGTCGAGCGCTTCAACCCGGCGGTCGCGAAGCTGCGCGAGCTGGTCGCCGACGGCCGCCTCGGCAAGGTCTACCGGGCGCACGCGACCCGGGTCGGGCCGCTGCCGACGCGGATCCAAGACACCGGCGTCGCGATCGACCTCGCCACCCACGACCTCGACATCATGCAGCACGTCCTCGACCGCTCGATCCATGAGATCTACGCCGACGGCGGCCGCTTCCAGCACAGCTCCCAAGAGGACCTGCTGACCTGCCTGGCCCGCTTTGGCGGCGAGGGCGAGGCGGCGACGCTGGGGCTGCTCGACGTCAACTGGCTGACCCCGGAGAAGAAGCGGGAGATCATGCTGATCGGCGAGAACGGGCTGCTGCGCGCGAGCTACATCACCCAGGACGTCTGGTTCGTCGAATCGGCGACGGCGCCGCTGCAGTGGGACGGCCTCTCGATGCTGCGCGGCGACGGCGAGGGGGCAGCGGTGCGGTTCTCGCTGGCCAAGGCCGAGCCGCTGCAGGCCGAGCTGGAGGCCTTCTGTCGCTGCGTCCTCGACGACACGCCGGAGCCGGTCAGCGCCCACGACGGCGTCAAGGCCCTGGCCGCGGCACTCGCCGTGCGCGAGTCCGCCGCCGTCCGCCGCCCGGTCGAGCTACTCGACATTCCCGCTCCCCGACCGATGGAGGTCCTGGCGTGATCCGCTTCGTGATCCCGGCCTACAACGAGGCCGAAAACATTCCCCGCCTGCTCGCCGACCTGGCTCCGGTCGCGCGCGACCTCGGCGCGCGCGTGATCATCGTCGACGACGGCTCCACCGACGGCACCGCGGACGTGATCCGCGAGCACGCCCGCGACATGCACCTGGCGATCGTCACGCATACGGTCAACCGCGGCCTCGGCACGGCGATCAACACCGGCCTGCGGGCGGCGCTGGGCGAGTCCTCCGACGACGACGCGATCGTCACCCTCGAGGCCGACAGCACCTCCGACCTCTCCGACCTGCCGCGAATGCTGGAGCTGTTCGAGCAGGGGACCGACATCGTCCTCGCCTCGGTCTACGCGCCGGGCGGCAAGATCGTCGGCGTCTCCGGCTGGCGCCTGCTGGCCAGCCGCTCGGTCTCCAACACCTTCCGCTACCTCGGCGGGCTGCGCGAAATGCACACCCTCTCTTCGCTTTACCGCGTCTACCGCGCCGGCACCCTGCGCCGGGCGGCGGACACCTACGGCTACCTGCTCGTGCGCGAGCCGGGCTTCGCCGCCAACGTCGAGCTGCTGCTGAAGCTCTACAACGCCGGCGCCACCGTTGCCGAGGTGCCGACGGTCAACGACTGGACGACGCGGATGGGCGAATCGAAGATGCAGCTCAAACCGACCGTGCTCGCCTACCTGCGTTTGATGGCGGCCCACCTGGCCGGCCGCATCCAGCCGCCGCCACTCTCGCCGCTGGCGGAGGTGATTGAGCCGCCGCGGTCCCAGGCGACCGCCGCCGAGCCGCAGCCGGCGATCGATTCCCCCCTTACCCAGGTGGGATGACCGCCTCCCCGCCACGGGTCGGCGTCGTCGGCGCCGGCATCCTTGGCGTCACCTTGGCGTTGCGCCTCGCTCAGCGAGGTTTCAAAGTGACGCTGCTCGAGCGCGGCCCGGAGCTCGGTGGCCTCGCCGGCACGATCGACCTCGGTGGCCACAGGGTCGACCGCTTCTACCACGTGATCACGCCGGCCGACGTGAAGATGATCGCGATGGCCAAGGAGCTGGGCCTTGGTGACCAGATCCGCTTTCGCCCGGTCGGCGCGGGCTTCTTCGCCGACGGCGAGATGCACGACTTCAACGGCGTCGCGGACCTGCTGCGGTTCTCCCCGCTCGACCCGGTCTCGCGCCTGCGCTTCGGCTGGTTCGTCGCCCAGTGTCAGCTGCGCAGCTCCTACGCCGGCCTCGAGGACCTGCCGTTGGAGACCTGGCTGCGACGGCACTGCGGTCGACGCGGGTACGAGCGGGTCTGGAAGCCGCTGCTCGACTCCCGCTTCGACGGCGATCCGTCGGGCTTGCCCGCCACCTACCTGTGGGCGCGGACCCGCCGCATGTCCGGGGCTCGCAACAAGGGCGAGGGCGGCGGCGAGCAGATGGGGCACGTGGTCGGCGGCCACCAGCGCCTGGTCGAGGCAATGGTCGCTCGCGCCGTGGAGCTGGGGGTGGAGGCGCGTACCGGCGTCGCCGTCAGCGGCCTCGCCCTCGATGCGGACGGCGCGGTGAAGGGGGTGGAGGTGGACGGTGAGACGCTCGAGTTCGACCTGACGATCCCCACCCTGCAGCCGCCCGCGCTCAAATTCCTCCTGCCCGAGCGCCACCAGGGGCTGCTCGCGCCCTATCCCGGTCGCTGGCAGGGCGTGGTCTGCGTGATCCTCAAGCTGCGGCGCTCGCTGATCCCCTACTACGCGGTCAACATCGTCGATGAGACGCCGATCACGAGCGCGGTCGAGACCTCGCACGCGCTCGGCACCGACCACACCGACGGCATGCGCCTGCTCTACCTGCCGAAGTACTGCGCCCCCGACGCGCCCGAGCAATCCGAGGATGACGAGTCGGTCTACCGGCGCTTCACCGATTTCCTCACCCGGATGTCACCCGGCTTCAGCCGCGAGGAGGTCGTCGAGTGGACGGTCCAGCGCGCCAAGCTGGTCGAGCCCGTCCACCAGGTCCTCGCCGGCGGCGAGCGCGAGATCGCGCCGGTCTGGCCCGGGGTCGAGGGGCTGGCGCTTGCCTCCAACGCCCAGATCTATCCGGAGCTGCTCAACGGCGAGTCGGTGATGGGCTTTGCCGAAACCGTCGCCGCCGAGGTCTCCGAGCGCCTCGCCCTCAATCACACCCCCGCCGTCCCGGTCGCCTAGCGATGTACCAAGTCGAAGCATCCAAGGCGCTGCTGAGGCCAAAGCTCTGGGCCCGCCGCCCGGCGACCCTGCGGGTGCCCCGCAATGTGGTCATGTTGGGCATGGTCAGCATGCTCACCGACGTCTCCTCGGAGATGGTCGCGACGGTGCTGCCCCTCTATCTGGTCTTCACCCTGGGCGCCAGCCCGCTGGCGCTGGGCGCGATCGACGGCACCTACCGCGGCGCCGCCGCGCTCGTGCAGGTGGCGAGCGGTTTCGCCGCCGATCGCTGGCGCCGACCCAAGGAGGTGGCGGGTGTGGGCTACGGGCTCTCCGCGCTCGGCAAGATCGCCCTGGTGGGTGCCGGCAGCACGATCGGCGGGATCGGTGCGATCGTCGCCTTCGACCGGGTCGGCAAGGGGATCCGCACGGCGCCGCGCGACGCGCTGATCTCGCTCTCGAGCAGCAAGGCCGGCCTCGCGACCGCCTTCGGCGTGCACCGGGCGATGGACTCGGCCGGTGCCATGCTCGGTCCCTTGATCGCCTTCGGCATCCTGCTCGCCGCCCCGGCCCGCTTCGACGCCGTCTTCGTGATCAGCACGCTCTTTGCCTTCCTCGGTCTCGCGGTTTTGGTGCTGACAGTGCAGGGCAAGCCGAAACGAGCCGTGCGCGAGGGCAACGCGCCCTCGCTGCGCGCCGCCGTCGGCCTCGTGCGCGACCCGCGCCTTGCCCCGCTGCTGCTCGCCGCCGCGGTGCTCTCGCTGACCAGCGTCTCCGACGCCCTGATCTACGTCGGCCTGCAGCGCAAGATCGAGTTCGAGCCGGCCGTCTTCCCGCTGCTCTACGTGATCACCGCGGTCGCTTTCATGGGGCTGGCGATCCCCGTCGGACAGCTCGCCGATCGGGTCGGCCGGGTGCCGGTCCTGCTCGCCGGCTACGCCCTCCTCTTCGTCGTCTACGGTGCGCTGCTGGTGGGATCGCTCGGATACGGACTGCTCGTCGTCTGCCTTATCGGCCTCGGCGGCTACTTCGCCGCCAGCGAAGGCGTCTTCGCGGCGCTTGCCGGGGCGATCCTGCCGGAGGACCTGCAGGCGAGCGGACTTGGCATGCTGACCACCGTGGTCAGCATCGGCAACCTGCTCTCCTCGTTGGCCTTCGGCGCCCTCTGGCTGGTGCTCGGCCTGAGCGGCGCGGTGCTTGTCTTCGGCGGCGGACTGGTCCTCGCGATTGCCCTGGCCGTGCCGCTGCTGCTTCGCTCGCAGCGGACGCCGCTGCATGGGTAGCCGCAACGGCAAGATCCTCGCCGGCCTCGTCGCCCTCTGCCTGCTCGTCGGCGGCGGCTACCTGGTGGTGGCGGTCCTCGGCCCCAGCGAGACGACGACCGACGCCCGCCCGCAAGCGGGGCCGGTCTTCTCGCGCGGCTCGTTGATGGTGCGGGCCGTCGACCCCGAGAACCCCCAGCTCAACGGCCGGGTCTTCGTCGCCGACCGCGATGGCGTCCGCCGCCCCGCCGGCGATCAGCTCGCCTGCGAGCGGGTGTACTTCGCCGCCGGCCGCGGCATCTGCATGGGGGTCGCCGCCTCCGGGGTCGACTACACGGCGACGATCTTCGACGCCGAGATGCGGCCGCTGCAGACGATGGCCCTGACCGGTCTGCCCTCCCGCGCGCGGGTCTCGAGCGACGGCCGCTACGGCGCGATGACGGTCTTCGTCAGCGGCGATTCCTACCTCGGCTCGAGCGCCGCCTTCTCCACCCGCACGACGATCGTCGAGATGGCCAGCGGCGAGCAACTGGGGCAGCTGGAGCAGTTCGCCGTGAGCAAGGAAGGCAAGCCGTTCGATGCCGTCGACTTCAACTTCTGGGGCGTCACCTTCGACCCCGGCGACTCGAACCGCTTCTACGCCACGCTTGCCAGCGGCGGGCACCACTACCTGGTCGAAGGCGATCTGCGCTCGCGCAGCGTGCGGGTGCTGCGCGACGGCGTCGAGTGCCCGTCGCTCTCGCCCGACGGGACGCGGATCGCCTACAAGAGCCGCATCGGTGACTCGAACCGCTGGCGCCTGCGGGTGCTGGACGTGGCGACGCTGGCCGACCACGCTGTCGCCGAGCGCCGCTCGATCGACGACCAGGCCGAGTGGCTGGACGCGCGCACGCTGGTCTACTCCGACGGCGTCGACGTCTTCACGGTCGCGGCCGACGGCAGTGGGGCGCCGCACCGCGTGCTGCGCGACGCCACCTCGCCGGTTGCCCTGCGGGCCCCGATCGAATCGGACTAGGCGAGGGCGTCGGTGAGCCGGCGCGCGTAGTAGGCGCCGGCCCTGCCCGAGAGGGCCGCCAGCTCCTGTCCGGAAAAGCGAGCCGGGGCGCTGCCCGCTTCGAGTTCGGCGGCGAGCGGCTCCGCCAGGACCGGCCATTCGAACTGGCTGGCCAGTTGCCTGGCACGCTGGCGAGCGTCATCGAGCCAGGCCGTGTCGCCGACCGTGACTTGTAGCGCCTCCGCTGCGGCGACCGGCTCGTTGGGTGCCACGAGCCTGGCGCAGCCCTCGCGCTCGAAGCGCTCCGCTGTCTCGTCGCCGCGGGCGAGGACGCAGGGGAGCCCGGCCCAGAGGTAGTCCATGTAGCGGGCCCGGGCGGCGAGCTTCGCCTCCGGGGTATCGCGGTGGAGGACCAGGCCAAGGTCCGCCTCCTGCAGGTACTCGTGGCGCTCGTCGTAGGGAATCCAGTCGTCGATGAAGAAGACGCTGCGGTCGAGCAGGCCGCGCTCGGCGGCCAGCCGCAGGGCCGACTCGTGGGCGCTGAGACGGTCGCCGCGCGCATCGGCCCGCCGCCCGGCGGCGAATACCAGCTTCACGTCGGGGCGGGCTCGGGCGAGCGGCTCGAATGCCTCGATCGCACCCTCGGCATCGAGCCAGGGCCAGATCGACCCCCACCAGAGCAGGACCTTGTCGTCGGCACCGATCGCCGCAAAGCGCTCTCGCAGTGGCTTGCGCCCGCTGGACCGGGGCGCGGGGGGGAGGCCAAAGGGCAGCTCCAGCACGGGCTTCGGTCCCGTGCCGATCTCCGCCAGCTCGCCTTCGAGCCGCTCGCGCTGGCGGCTTCCCGCGCAGAGGATCAGGTCGGCAAAGCGCAGTTGGATCCGTTGGGCCGCGCGCGCGGCCCGCGCCTCGCGATCGAAGCCGTCCATCGTCGCCATCTCGATCTCGACCGGGTCGTAGAGGTCGGAGATGAACCGGAGCTGGCGAGCCGTCTTCAGGGCAAAGAGAAAGGGGGGGATGCAGGGTGCGAGGACGACGTCGTGCCGCAAGGCCTCGCGCATCACCCGACGCCGGGTGAAGGGAATGACCGCCACGCCGTCGAGCTCGGTGACGTCGGCGCCCCGAACCGCGACCGTCACCCGGTGGCGAGCGGAAAGAGCCTTGGCGATTTCGACCCCGCGAATTTCCGGGCCGCTCATCGTTGCGCTGAGCTTGCCCTGAACCAAGGCCAGGACTCGCTTTCCGTGGCCGCGATCTGGCATCTACCTAAAGAAACTCGCGCCACCAAGCCATTCTTTCGCCCTCTAAGGAAGAGGAATCCGTTGCATTTTCCGAAAAATGGGTACGGACGAACGTACGAGACCTTGCATGCTTCGCGAGACGTCGCAGCGGGTCGATACCTTCACCGATGCAGAGGGAGAGCGAGATGCCAGTCAAAGGGAAGAGAGAGGGCCTCGCCGGCAGGGTGATGCGCCGGGGCGGTTGGTTGCCGTTTCTGCTGCTCGTCCTCGTGCCGGCTGCCGGCGCCGCGGTCGTCCAGTCGCACCTCAGCAACCACTGGAACCCGCTCGGCTCGACCAAACTCGCACAAAATCTTCACGCCCCGCGGGCGAGCAAGTTCGACCGCGATCACGACGGCCTGCGCAATCGCTACGAGCGGCGGCACTCGCTGACCAGCCCCCAGAACCGCGATACCGATGGCGATGGCTTCAGCGACGGATTCGAGATCCACGTCCTGCACACGAATCCGCTCCGGCCCAACGGCATCGGGGTCGTTCCCGCTGCTCCGGTTGTTACCGGCCCCTCATCGCCGGGCGGCGTCAAGCTGCCTCCGCTGAACTCCCCATCTTCGCCCGGTGCTTCCGGCGGGCCGGAAAGAGAACTGCCCCAGCCTGAAGAACCCGTTCCCCCGGTGGAAGAACCGACCCCTCCGGTCGAAGAACCTACGCCGCCCGTGGAAGAACCCACACCACCGGTGGAAGAACCGACGCCACCGGTCGAAGAACCAACTCCTCCCGTGGAAGAACCGACCCCTCCGGTCGAAGAACCTGTGCCCCCGGTGGAAGAACCGACCCCCCCGGTCGAAGAACCTGTGCCCCCGGTGGAAGAACCGACCCCTCCGGTCGAAGAACCCACTCCCCCAGTGGAAGAACCGACGCCACCGGCGACCGCTGACGGAGAAGTCGCCACAGCCGCCGACCTGCTGGCAACGGCAGGCTCGTCGAGCGCGGACGGCAAGACCTTCTACATGCGCGGCGGCAACTACGGCAACGTCAATCTCAGCAACGTGCGACGCGGCTCGCTGGTCACCTTCGTGGCCTACCCGGGTGAGACGCCGAGCTTCAGCGCCCTCACCTTCGGTCACTCGCAGGACTTGCGCTTCGACGGCTTCAAGGCGCGGACCGTGAGCATCGAACAGGGCAGCTCCTCGGCGCCCAACCGGCAGCTCCAGTTCGCCAACTGCACGCTCGGCGGCACCGCCTCCGAACGGATCAACCCGCTCGCGGTCGTCGGCATCCTCGCCTACAGCGAAGACATCCTGTTCGATGGTTGCAGCATCGGCTGGACCCGCATGAACGGTGCCGAGGACAACGGCAACGGCATTCGCGCGGTCAACGGGGACGCGGGCCCGATCGCGCGGCTGACGATTCGCAACTCCCGCATCCACCACACCTCCTGCGACGCGATCCAGGTCGCCGGCGTCTCGGACTTCACCCTGGACCGGACCGAGATCGGCTACGTCGCGCCCGAGCCCGGCTACACCTGCCACGCCGACTCGCTGCAGAACCTCGGTTTCAGCGGCGACGGGGCGCGGATCACCAACAACTACATCCACCACATCGGCTACTACCAGGAGGGGGAAACGCCGGACGCCGGTGCCCCCGCCGGGCAGCTGATCTACCACAACAACGGCGGTGGGGCGTTGATCGAAAACAACCTCTTCGTCGACAGCCGCAACTACGCGCTCAACCTCGGCAGCGGCTGCGGCGGCTGCCCGTCGAGCCTGCGCAACGTGATCCTCAGGCGCAACACGATCATTCGTGGCGGCACGGCGTTCGGCGGCGAATCGTCGCCCGATATGCGCTGGGCGCCGGCGGGCGGCACGGGCAACCGCTTCGAAGGCAACGTGATCGGCTCGATCGCCGCCGACGGCAGCCTCTCCTCGAGCGTCGTCGCCTTCAGCGGCAACGTCTTCACCGACCAATCGCCGATTGGCAGCGGTGACGTCGGGCCGACCAAACTGAGCTTCGACGCCAACATGAACTGCACCTCGGCGGCCTGCAAAGAAGCGGGCTACCGCAAGCCTTCCGGCGTCAGCTGGTAGGCCGCAAGCCCCGGTAGCGCACCCTCGTTTTATTGGAGTGGTGCGCGCCGGGACGATCCTGACCCTGAGCTTGATTGCAATCGCCGTTGGCGTGGCGATCGCGCTCTCGGCTGAACGCCCCGCCTCGGTCGAACTTCGCCCGGCAAGAGCGGATGCGCTCTGGGTCGACGGGGGCCGGGCTTCTTGTTCGGACTCGCGGCCGGCTCCCCGCGTCGGCAGGCTCAGCCCCTGGTGCACGCTCGAAGCCGCGGCGGCGGCGGCGCCCGACGGCGCGGTCGTGGAGGTTGCGGCCGGAAGCTACGGCGACATCACTTTCTCCGGGGTCTCGCATCGGCACCGGCCCGTCACCTTGCGTGCTGCGGTCGGAGGGCGACCCCGTCTCGGTTACACGGTCTTCGATGGCGCCTCGGGCATCCGGCTCGCCGGTTTCTCCTTCGCTGAGCCGGTTGACATCTTCCCGGGCCAGAACCGGCGGATCGCGATCCTCGACAGCGTCTTCGCCGGCTTCCGCAACGTCGGCGTCAACGTCGGCCCGGGAGCGCGCGACGTCCTGATCGCCGAAAACCGCTTTGCCGACCTGCGCGAGAGCGGCGAAGGGGCACCCGGCAAGGGCGTCAACGCCAGCGGCTACGGGCCGGAAATCACCAACCTGCGCATCGTCGGCAACAGGTTCGTCCGCACTCACGGCGGCGGAATCGCGATCGCCGGGGTCCGGAATGGCCTGATCGAAGGCAACGAGATCTCCGCGGTGGCGCCGGCGCCGGGCTCGCCGATCCACGCCGATCCCCTGCTGATCCAGGGCGCGGATCGCCTCACCGTCCGCCGCAATCTCTTCTACGACAACGAACAGGCGGTCGTCGTCTTCGACGGCGTCAGCGGGCTCCACTTCGAGAACAACACCCTCGTCGGTGGGCGGAACTACGCGGTCAATTTCCAGGGCAGCGCCCCCGGCCTGCGCTTCCTCGCCAACACGCTGTGGGACAACGCCTTCGGCGGCATCCTCGTCCAGGGGGCACTGGGGCCCGGAGCTTTGATCCGCAACAACATCCTGCAGTCGATCGATGGCGACGGCACGGTTGGGGGCGGGGAGGACTTCAACCTGATCGCGCGCGGACCGCGCGCCGGCCGCCACGACTTTGTCGGTTCGCCCCGTTTTGAGGCGCCGGCGACCCTCGACTATTCCCTCGCCCGGGGAAGCCGTGGCATCGACGCCGGGACCAGCGAAGGCGTCCCGCGCAGAGACCGCCTCGGCCGTTCCCGGGTTGACGATCCCGACGTGCGCGACCGCGGCGCCGGCGCCCGGCCCTACTACGACCTCGGCGCCGAGGAGTACCAGCTAACCGACTGAGCCCCCGGGGCGCTTGCGAGCGGAGAGCACGGGGCGCAGGCGATCCCTGCTCTCGGCGGCGATGCGGCGGCCGACCGCCCAGGGTCGTCTCCGGGCCCGCGGGGCTGCGTGGGGATCGAGTGGGTCGCAGGGGGCGATCTTCAGCTGATGGCGCCCGCGGTCGACTTCCACCGGTTGGTCAAAGGGTGCCGGCACGCCGTCGATCGTCAGGCTCGCCTCTTTTGCCATCCGCTCCACGGCGATCGCCTCGGTTCCGGCCGGGACGTCGAGCGAGAGGAGGAGGGCGTGGGGCCGGACCTGAAGGACGCCCTCCCGTCGCCGCGTGGAAAAGCTCGCGCGGGAGATGTCGGCGAGCGATCCCCAGCTCATCCCGTCGATGCGGTTGAGGCTGGCGGCGATCTCCGCCAGCGGCTCGAGGCCATCGGGCAGGTCGTCGTGGTGCCCCGAGACGATCACCGGCTGATCGAGGAAGGCGCGCAGCACGAGGTCGTCCTCGCCGTGCTGGAGGGTGGTTCGCAGCAGTACAGGCAGGCCCCCGGCGACCGTCTCGGTCGGTCGCATGCCGACCAGCGGCCCGCTGCCGGCGGGCGCCGCGAGCCAGTGGGCGGGGGGCCGGGCGAGCCACGGATAGGGCCGCGAGATCGTCACCGCCTCGAACTCGAAGGCCAGCATCGCCCGCGCCATCTCCTCCGAGCAGACACCGTGTGGCGCCGCCATCACCCTGGATACCGGCACGCCCGAGCGCCGTTCCAGCGCCTCGATGCGCCGCAGGGCCTGGCCGACGAGCGCGTGGCGGTCGCGGGTGGAGAGCGGCCGTGCCAGCTCGCGGGCAAGGTGGTCGTTGCCGTGGACCAGCAACGAGAGCCGGGCGGGGTTCTGGCGGAAGCTCCGCGCCGCCGCTGAGCGAGTGAACCAGGCGTCGATCGGGACGGTGGCGAAGGCGGCGTGGTAGTCGTGCCTGTGGGCCGCCGCGGCGATCTCGTCGAAGCGCAGGTAGCCGTAGCTGGTCCAGTGCAGGTTGGGGTCGTCGAAGAGGAAGGCCGCGCGAGGGGCGGGGGGCTCCCAGGCAATCTCGGCCGTGATCCGGCGCAGGAACTGGACCAGCGGCACCAGGGCGAACCAGCGGCCGGGGTGGAGTCGATCGCGCAAAGGCTCCTCCGGCTCGAGCTCGAGCGGGGCGAGGGCGGAGCGTTCGCGCTCTCCCTGCCTCTCCCAGAGGACGGCGTCGCCGGCGCGGGCGAGGATCTCGCTGCCGCCCTCGCCGCCAAGGTCGGCGCCGCCGACCCGGTCGTCGAGCAGCGCGCGGCCGCGCAGGCAAGGGTCGACGCCGGTGCTCGCCAGCTCGACCGTCGCGCCGTGCCCGCCAGCCGGCTCGTCTGCGGCAAGCCCGAGCGACGGCAGTCGATCGGGGAGCTCGATCCCGCCGAAGCCGATGCAGGCGACCGGGTCGCCGTCATCCAGGGCAACGAAGCGAACCGGTAGGAGCCCTTCCAGCGCTGCAAGAAGGCTTGCACGATTTTGCAGCTCGCCACGGGGCGCGACGCCGATTTGAATCCGCTCCATAGGTGAAAAACGCCTCAGTGGGGTGCTTGCTTACGGGCACGGACGGCGACATCGGGCTTCAGCTGCGCAGTCCGCCATGCGTCCAGTGGGATATCTCACGCTACAGGCGGTCGGCTTTGTGCCCGACCCCGACCGCATGAACTTCTCTGCGCAACGCCTCCCTCGCCTGGCAGTTCTCCTCCTCGCCATTCTCTCCACGGCAGTCGTCGTTCCCGCCGCCCTCGGAAGCCCCCTCTTCGGGATCGTGCACAAGCACTCCTCCCAGGGCAAGGGCAAGCCCCGCAAGGGCCCCGGTCGCCTGCTCGGCGGCGTCGCCGTCACCCAGGGCAAGGTCCGGGTCCTGCGCGACAGCGATCGCGACGGTCTCAGCGATGAGTACGAGATCAGGGTCTCGAAGACCAACCCGAAGCGCAGCGACACCGACGGCGACGGCCTCAGTGACGGCCAGGAGGTCCTGCGAGGGTCCAACCCGCTTGACCCTCGCAGCCCCGGCAAGGTGACGAGCTCAACGCCGACGCCCACGCCGGCACCGGCGCCCCAGCCTGCTCCAACCCCGACCCCGACCCCGACGCCCACGCCCACGCCGGAGCCCACGCCCACTCCAACGCCCGAACCAACCCCGACACCCACCCCAACGCCAGAACCGACCCCAACTCCGACGCCCACGCCTGAACCGACGCCAGAGACCAATCTGTACGTCGACGTCAACTCGCTCGGCGGCGCCTGCAGTGACTCGCGCACGGCCTCGCAGGTGGCGTCCAACAAGCCGTGGTGCTCATTGTTGAAGGCCGCGCAGGCGGCGCCCGATGGCAGCACCGTGATCGTTCGCGGCGGCACCTATCCCGCCGCCACGTTCGATTCCACCGTCAACCACGCGACCAAGGTGACGCTCAAGGCCAAGTCCGGGGAGAAGCCGGTCACCGGCTACACGGTGGTCAAGCAGAGCGCCCGCGGCCTGCGCCTCGACGGCTTCAAGTTCACCGGGCCGGTCGACATCTGGCCGGGCACGGTGAGCAAGTTCGAGGTCGCCAACAGCGAGTTCGGCAACTTCACCAACGTCGGCGTCTCGGTTGGCCCCGGCGCCACCGACGTCACCCTTGAAAACGACTACTTCCACGACCTCCAGGAGACCGGCACCGGCAACCCCAACGGCGTCGGCGTCAGGGCGAGCGGCTACAGCGCCCCGATCACCCGCCTGCGCATCGTCGGCAGCACCTTCGACCGCACCAAGGGGGGCGCCCTGGAGATCGACGGCGTCGTCGACTCGCAGATCGTCGGCAACGAGATCAAGAACGTGCGCGCCGACTCCGAACGGCACGCCGATCCGATCGAGCTTGGCGGTGGCAGCGGCATCCTGGTCAAGGACAACTTCATCCATCACAACCAGCAGGCGGTCATGGTCTTCCCCGGGGTGCAGAGCGTCAGCTTCGAAAACAACGTGATCGCCCACTCCGACAACTACGCGATGAACTTCCAGGGCAACGTACCGGGCGGCGTGACGCTGCGCGGCAACACGCTCTGGGACAACGGCTTCGGCGGCATCTACGTGCAGAAGACGTTCGCCTCCGGAACGATCCAGAACAACGTCCTGCAGGCGCTGAACATGGTCCCGTCGGCAATCGGCGCCAGCGAGAACTGGAACCTGATCGCGAGCGGGCCCAAATACGGTGCCCAGGACGTCTCCGGGCCGGCGAAATTCGTCGACCAGGCGAACCTGGACTACAGGCTCTCGTCGGGGGCGATCTCGTTCGCCGCCGGAACCACGCTCGGTTCTCCGTAAGCGGCGATTCGCTCGCCCAGCTCGCTCTCGAGCAGGCGCAGGCCCCGGTCCCGGTCGAGGCGGGTGGAGCACATGCTCCGCCCGCGCTCGGCCAGGGCGCGGGCCATTTCAGGATCTGAGGCCAGGGCGGCGACCGCGTCGGCGATGGCGCCGGCGTCTTCGGGCGGGACCAGCGTCCCGGTCTCGCCGTCGACCACGACCTCATCGACGCTGCCGACCCGGGTGGCCACCACCGGCCGGCGGCGGGTCAGCGCCTCCATCAGCACCAGCGGCGTCACATCGGCGCCCTGGCGGGAGCAGAAGAGCAGCATGTCGGCCGCGCGCAAGGTCGCGTCGACCCCGTCCACCGGGCCCACGACTCGCACTTGCCCGGCTAGGCCGAGTCGCCCTGCCTCCTGCTCGAGGAAGTCGGCAAAGGCCTGGTCGTTGATCGGCCCGACGATGTCGAGGGTGGCCTCGATGCCGCGCTCGCGCAGCTGGGCGAGCGCGGCGAGCGCCAGGTCCTGGCCCTTGCCGCGGTTGGCGTTGACACTGCCGATCACGCAGAGCCGCAGCGGCCGCCCGAACGCCGCCGGCGCCGGCGGCGAGGGCTCGGCAACGATCCCGTCGGCGATCCGCACGACGCGCGCGCGCGAGCCGTCGAAGCGTCGCTCGAGCCCGGCCGAGATCGCGACGATCGTGTCCGCGAGCGCTCCCTGAATTCCGAAGAGCAGGGAGTGGGTTCGTAGCGCCGGCCACTCGCGCACGTGCACCAGCGCCGGCACCCGGACCAGCTTGGCGGCCAGGACCGGGGCGACGAGGACGGTGCTGCTGGTGAGCACGGCGGAGACGCCGCGGCGCCTGATCAAGAAGGCGAGCCGCATCGCGTCGAAGCCGGTGCGGACGGATTGGATCGCCCAGCGGGCGGGGGAGGCGCGCCAGCCCGGCAGCCAGGGCGTGGTGCGGACGAGCTCGCCGTGCTGGGCGAAGCGAGCCCGCAGCGGCCCGCGCGGCACGGCAATCAGCAGGTCGAAGCGCTGCGCGAGGTGCTCGGCCTCGGCCAGCGCCATTGCCTGGGCGCCACCGGCGATGGCGCTGTGAACGCAGAGCAGTACCTTCGGGCGCTTGCCGCTCATCGTCCGAACGGGGGAGGGGTGAGGCCAAGCGTGACCGCAAGCGCCGCCCGTTCCGCGTCGAAGCGACGGCGAAGCCGGGGGCGCAGGGTGGAGGCGACGCCGAGGCAGGCGGCCCGCAGCGCGTAGCCGAGCGCCAGCGCCGCGTGGATTCCGAGCCGCCTTCCCCAGCCGAAGTGCTTGCGGGCGAAGAGCAGCTTCGACCAGGCCAGCTGGGCGGCGAGGGTGGGGCGCTCGTAGTCGCCGGTGTAGTGGGTGATCTCCATCGTCGGCAGGTGGCGGACCTCGTAGCCGGCGCGGCCGATCCGCATGCACCAGTCCTTCTCCTCGGAGTAGAGGAAGAAGCGCTCGTCGAGTGGGCCGGCGGCCGCGAGCGCCTCGCGCCGCACGATCAGGAAGGCGCCGACGAGCCAGTCGGCCTCGATCTCGCCGCAGTAGGCGGCCTCGTCGAGCCGGGATTCCCCCGCCCAGCGGCCGCTGAAGAGCGCCTCGCCGAGCTGCCGCGTGGCGGTGGGGAAACGGCGCACCGAGGGTTGCAGGGCGCCCTCGGGATCGCGCTGGACCACGCTCGCGACGCCGATCGCGGGGCGCTGGTCGAGCTCGCGCAGGAGCGTCGCAAAGTCGCCACGGCGAACCAGCACGTCGGGGTTGAGCAGCAGCGAGTAGCGACCGCGAACGTGCTCGAGCGCGACGTTGTTGCCGGCGGCGAAGCCGACGTTGCCCTGGCGGAAGATGCGCACGTCTGGCATCTCGGCGGCGATCGCGTCCGCGGTGCCGTCGCTGGAGCCGTTGTCGACGACCAGCCACTCGACCGCGATGCCGGCGCTCGCCGCCCGGGCCGAGCGCAGCGTCTCCAGGGCCCGTTCGCGGCCGTTGTAGGTGACGACGACGACGCTGAGGTCGATCTCGCTCACGATGCGGCTGCCTTTGCCGGGCGCAGGGCGAGGAAGGGCTGGCGCTGCAAGGCGGGCACGGCGCAGACCGCCGCCACCCCGGCGACGAAGAAGAACATGTACGGGGCCTGAGCAAAGGAGAGACTGTCGAACATCACGGTGACGACGGCAAAGGCCACCGTCGCGCCGACGGCCGCCAGCGCGGGCGGGCCGCGCACCGGATCGTGGTCGCGGATCGGCCGGTGGGCGGCGAAGAGGACCGTTCCCAGCATGCCGAAGAAGGCGAGCAGCCCGAGGGCGCCGATCTCGATCATCATCCCCAGGTAGTCGTTGTCGAGGATGCGGTATTTGCCCGGGTCATAGCTGCCGTAGCCGCGCCCGATCAGCGGATGGGTCCTCACGTCCGGCTGGATCGCGTCGTAGTCGCGGGTGCGGCCGAGGGTCGAGGCATCGGTTTCCTCCGCGCCGGAAACGCGGGACTTGATCGTGCCCAGCGCCCCCGGAGTAACCGCCAGCATCGCCAGCACCGCGACCAGCGCCAGCGGCGCCAGGCGGGCGATCTGCCGCGGTCGGTAGAGCGCCATCGCCAGGATCGCAAAGGGCGGCACCGCCATCGCTGCCTTCTTCTGGGTCGCTGCGGTGGCGATCAGGATCACCCCGGTCGCCAGCATCCACCTGACGCGTTTGCCTCTCTCCGCGCTGAGGATGTTGGTCAGGGCGAAGGGGATCGACATCGCCAGCAGGGCTGTAACAGCGAGGCCGTGCTGGGTCGGCCCGACGATGGTCGAGGCCCCCACATCGGGGTCGGGGGGCTCGGGCAGGACGGTGAAGCCCGGCAGCAGCTTTTCGCTCCATTCGTAGAAGAGGTTGACGCCGCTGCGGTACTCGTAGATCACCCCGACCGAGGTGATGCAGGCAAGGATCACCACGTACTTCGTGAACGCCCTCAGCTCGGCGGGGCGCAGCGTCGTCGCCACGACGAAGAAGAAGGCGACGTAGGAGAAGAGCAGGACGAGCTTCTTGACCGCGAGGCTGAGCTCGCCAAGGCTGCCGAGGATGCCGACGTTGGCGACGACGCTGAGCAGGGCGATGGTGAAGAAGAGGGAGACGCCGGCGTAGACGCCGTTGGGGCGCAGCCGCGCGCCGCTGGAGCGGCCCGCCGCGAAGGTCGCCAGCCAGCAGGCGACGATGAGGAAGATCGCCGCCCGATCGAGCTTGGCGTCGACGCCGATCGAGAACGGGGCTTCGATCGAGTCGAAGGGGACGAGGAAGACCATCGCCAGGAACCCGGCCAGCATCCAGGGCAGCACTCGACTGGTCCGCGGCCAGTCATCGCTGGGCTGGGCATGCTGCGACATGGCGGCGCCCGCCTAGTGTTCCGTGGTCGCGTGGTGTCGCTGCCGGACGTCGTCGTCCCAGGGGATCTCGTCGGCAGCTTGGTGGCCCGTCGGGCCCGCCAGGGTGACGGGGGGATGCTCGGGTGCCGGTGGATGGTTGGAGACATGGTTGAGGTCGACGCGAGTGGCATCGGCTTCGTCGCTTTCGCGCCAGGCGTCGCCGACGTTGCGGCTGACGAGGATCAGGATGCAGGCGGCGCCGAAGACGCCGAGGAAGACGAGGAAGCCGAGTACGTAGCTGGCGCTTTCGCTGACCACGCCGGCCTGGGCGGTGCCGAGCTGGCGGATCTTGACGCTGTCGACGTTGGTCAGGCCGCTGTCGCTCTGGTCCTGGATGTTGCTGACGACCGAGCGCAGCGCGGTGGCCATGCCGTTGGCGAGGCGACGGGCGCCCTCCACGGTCGGCGCCTGCGTGTAGATAGAGAGCACCGGCAGTTCGCCGCTGAAGTTGACCTGGACCCGGTAGGGCTCGCTGTCCTGGCGCAGATCGTTGGCGCGCTGCTCGGAAGTCGGGTCGGCGGCCTCGCTGGCGTTGGCGACTGGGCCGTGCACGGCGATCTGCTCGGCCGGGATCTTGCTCGCGCGGGAGAGGGCGTTGACCATTGCCTCGCTCTCGACGAAGTGCGCGTAGGCGCCGGCCCGCAGGGTCAGCGGTTCGATTTCCCGGTGCAGGTCGCCGAGGAAGGTCTCTTCCGAGTCGACCAGGACCTCGGTGGTCGCGGCGGCGATCTGGCTCGAGCGCGGCGTCATCTCGAAGGAGAGCGGCGAGATCTTGAACATCGAGATCAGCGCTGCGACCAGCGCAACGGCGGCGCCAACGGCGACCCAACGGCGGTCGTTCCAGAGAGCTCGGAGGACGTGAACTAGATCCATCTGGGTGACAAACGGGGGTTCGGCGAGTCTTCTTCCACGCAAGCAACAAGTTCTCGGCGGCGTTTCATTCAGCGATGGCCGATCACCGCTTGCTCGTCATATCGCCCGTGCGCAACGAGGCCGCGCACCTGGAGTGCACGGCGCGCTCGCTGGTCGCCCAGCAGCGTTCGCCCGACGCCTGGGTCGTGGTCGACGACGGTTCTGAGGACGGCACGCTCGAGCTCCTGCGCCGGCTCGAGCGGGAGATCGACTTCCTCGAGGTAGTGACGGTGCCGCCGCAGCCGCCGGTTCCCGACCGCCTCGCCCGGGCGGCCGCGCCGCGCGCTTTCCTGACCGGCCTCGGCAGCGCACCCTTTAACGACTTCACCCACATCGCCAAGCTCGACGGCGACATCGAGCTGCCGCCCGAGTGGTACGCGGAGCTGCTGGCGCGGATGGACGCCGACCCCTCGCTGGGGATCGCCGGCGGCGACCTGATCGAGCCCAGCGGCGAGGACTGGCAGGTGCTGCCGATTCCGCGCCACCACGTCCATGGCGCCGTCAAGCTCTACAGCCGCGATTGCTATGAGGCGATCGGCGGCGTGCGCGAGTGCCTGGGCTGGGACACGATCGACGAGACCTGCGCCCGCATGCGCGGCTACCGCACCCACAGCCCGACCGAGCTGGTCGCCCGCCACCACCGGCCACACGCCAGCGCCGACGGGACCCTGCGGGGGCGCCGCCGTCACGGTGCCTGCGCCTACATCGCCCACTTCCCCCTCTGGTGGGTGGCGCTGCGCTCGCTCAAGGTGGCGACGTCGCGTCCCTACGGGATCTCCGGCATCAACTTCCTCGCCGGTTACCTCAACGCCGCGCTACGGCGCACACCGCGGGTCGAAGACCCCGGCTTCCGCCAGCAGGTGCGGCGCGAGCTTCGCGCCCGCGTCGCCGCCGGCCTGCACCTCGAGCGGCGGCTGGCTACCTGATGTGCGGCATCGCCGGCATCGCCGCTACCGACCCGCGCCGGCTGCCGCTGAGCGAGGAGTCGCTGCTGGCGATGACCGACGCGATCGTCCATCGCGGGCCCGACGACGCCGGGGCCCTGCTCGAGCCGGGGGTCGCCCTCGGCATGCGCCGACTCTCGATTATCGACGTCGCCGGCAGTCCCCAGCCGATCGTCAACGAGAGCGGCGACGTGCAGGCGGTCTTCAACGGCGAGATCTACAACTTCGCCGCGCTGCGCGAGGAGCTGCGCGCTCGCGGCCACCGGCTGGCCACCGGCGGCGACGGCGAGACGATCGTCCATCTATATGAGGAGCTGGGGCCGCGCTTCGTCGAGCGCCTGCGCGGGATGTTCGCGATCGCGCTCTGGGACCGCTCGCGCCGGCGCCTGGTGCTCGCCCGTGACCGGATGGGGGTCAAGCCCCTCTACGTCGCCGAGCTGCCCGACGGGCTGGCGTTTGCCTCCGAGGTCAAGTCGCTGATCGCGGCGGGCCTGGTCGAGCCCGCGCTCGATCCGCTCGCAGCTGAGCAGTTCATGGCCTGGGGCTTCGTCCCCGGCCCGGCGACCCTCTTCGCCGGCGTGCGCAAGCTGCCGCCGGCGACGACGCTCGTCTTCGAGGACGGCCGCATCGCCGACCAGCATCAGTACTGGGACCCGTGGTCGGGTGGCGCCACCGCCGGCGGCAGCCTCAGGGAGAATCGCGACCGCCTGCTCGAGCTGCTGCGGGAGTCGGTCAGCGCCGAGATGGTCAGCGACGTGCCGCTCGGCGTGATGCTGAGCGGCGGTCTCGACTCGAGCCTGCTGGCGGCGCTGATGACGGAGAGCGGCGAGGGCCGGGTCAAGACCTTCTCGATCGGTTTCACCGAGGACGCTGATGCCAATGAGCTGGGCGAGGCGAGGCGGGTGGCGGCTCGCCTCGGCACCGAGCACCACGAGCTGGAAACGAGTGCGCTCGACCACCCTGAGCTGCTCAACCGGACCCTCGAACACGTCGAGGAGCCGATCGCCGACCTTTCGGGCCTTGGCTTCATGCTGCTCAGCGAGCTCGCCCGCGAGTCGGTGACCGTGGCCCTCTCGGGCCAGGGCGCCGACGAGCTGCTCGGCGGCTACCGCAAGCACCAGATCGCCTGGGCCGCCGGAATTGCCGCCCGCACGCCCGGCGCCCGGCGCCTGCTTGCGGCGACGGCTGGGCTGCGCCCGCCGGAGTCGACCGCGGCCCGCGGCTTGGCCGCGCTCAGCGCCGCGGACCCGGCCGAGCGGATGCTGGCGATGAGCCGCGTCGTGCAGGCAAGCGAGCGCGAGATCACCTTCACCCCCGACTTCCTTCAGGCCGGCGCCGAGGAGGAGATAGCCGCTGCCGCCCGCCGCGGTTTGCCCGAGCGGGAGATGACCCCGCTGGCCGAGACGCTGCAGCTCGACAGCCGCCTCGCCCTGGTCGACAACATGCTGCTCTATTTCGACAAGGCCTCGATGGCCGCGTCGCTCGAGGTCCGCGTTCCCTTCCTCGACCAGGACGTGGTCAGCTTCTGCAGCTCGCTGCCGGACTCCCACCGGGTGCGGCTCGGCAACCGCAAGGCGCTGCTGAAGCTGGCCGCGCGCGGCCTCGTTGACGACGAGATCATCGACCGCCCCAAGCGCGGCTTCTTTCACTCGGCACTCGGCACCTGGCTCGAAGTCCAGCGCGAGGACCTGCTCAGCGAGACGTTGCGCGACGAGCGGACCCGCGCACGGGGGCTTTTCCGCAGCGACGAGCTCGAGCGACTGCTTGCCGGCGCCGGCGGCGAGGGCAAGAAGGCATCTCAGCGCCTCTTCTGCCTCTTCTTGCTTGAGCGCTGGCTGCGCCAGTGGGTCGATGCGGATGCACCCGGCCGTGCAAGGACTGCAAGAAGCGCGACGTTCATCTCTTGACGATGAAATTGAGGACAGCCCTTGCCGCGGGTCTCGCGGCCGCGTTTGCCTTCGCCCTCCCGGGCCACGCCGCGGCTGAAGTGACGTGCCCGAACCCGATCCCGGTGGTCGAGGAGAACCAGTGCGCGGGTGGCTCCACCTCGGACGCCTGGCGCCTCACCGATCCCAATTCCGAGATCGCGGGCTTTGCCACCCGCACCAGCGTCGACCGTGGCGAAGACGTCGAACTGAAGATCGGCCGTGCTGGCGAGGAACCGAGCACAACCAAAGTCGACGTCCACGTCTTCCGCATCGGCTATTACGGCGGTGCCGGCGGTCTCTATGTTCCGGCCGCCTCCGAAGACGAAGTCGTCGTCAATAACGACCAGGACTGCGGCGTGCCCGACGAAACCACCGGGCTGCTCAGCTGCGCTGGCTGGAAAACGACCTACACGATTCCGGGTGAAGACCTGCGCGCATCGGGCATCTACGTCGCCCACCTGACCGCCACCGACACCGGCTGGGACAACCAGATCGTCTTCGTCGTCCGCGATGACGAGCGCACCCCGGCGGCCGAAGTGGTCTTCCAGGTCCCGATGACGACCTATGAGGCCTACAACAACTGGGGCGGCAAGTCGCTCTATGACTTCAACTCGGCCGGCGCGACGACGATCTCGGGCAGCCCGCGGGCGGTCGAGGTCTCCTTCGATCGCCCCTTCGCCAACACCACCGGCTACTTCAACGACTGGTTCCTCAACGGTGATTTCGCGCTCGCCTACTGGCTCGAGCGGCAGGGCTATGACGTCGCCTACAGCGACGACCTGCACGCCCACTCTGAACCCGAATCCTTGCTCGGGCACCGCGCGATCGTGCTCGGCGCCCACGACGAGTACTGGTCGGGAGAGCAGTTCGCGGCAACCAAGGCGGCGCGCGACGAAGGCGTCAGCGTCGCCTCTTTCGGCGCCGACGCGGCTTTCTGGAAGGTGCGCTACCAGGACAGCGGCAGGACGCTGGTCTGCTTCAAGACCGTGCAGGGGGCTGGCGGCGACGGCAGCGCCGGCGCCAACGACTGGGGTCCTGACGGCAAAGTCGGCACTGCAGACGACGCGCTCGGCGAAGACGGCCTGGCCGGGACCGAAGACGACAACCCCGAGAACGCGACGACGACCTTCCGCGACGACGGGACGGCGCCGGAAGACCCGAACGCCCCCGAAGGCGGTCGGGTCGGCCCCGACTCCCCCGAGAACTCGCTCTTCGGCTCGATGTACTTCGGCGACCGCGACGGCGCCTCGTTCTCACTCGAGGTCCCGCCGGGTGAAGGCGAAGGCGGGGAATTTGCAGCTGACCCGCTTTGGCGGCACACCGGCGTCGAAACGGAAGCAGGCGCCACGATCGGTTCTAAATTCGTCGGCTGGGAGTGGGACGCGGTGCCGACCCAGGCCCAGTACCTCGAACAGCAGCCCGCGGGCGTTGTGCGCTTGACCGAATCCTTCCCCGAAGGCGGCAACTGGCTTCAGGACGAGGGCAGGGCCTACTCGTCCTCCGCGCCCCCCGGGCAGTCGGATGTTGCCAGCGCGGTCAAGTACACGGCCGAAAGCGGTGCCCTAGTCTTTGCGGCGGGGACCGATCAGTGGGCCTGGGGACTGGGTCCGCACAACCCTGCCGGCGCCTTTGGCGGCGAACCGGTTGACATCAGCGACCCGCGCATCGAACAGGTGTCGGCGAACGTGTTCGCCGACATGGAAGTCGACCCGAACACCCCGCACGGGATCATCCTCGACGGCTCCAACACACCCCCCAGCGCCGCCTTCAAAGCCTCGCCCTCACCGGCATCCGTGGGCGAAAAAGTGAGCTTCGACGGCTCGGCCTCCAACGATCCCGACGGCGAAATTGTCAGCTACAAATGGGACCTCGACGGCGACGGCGAATACGAGACCGAAACGGGCAAAACGCCCAGCGCCAGCCACACCTACGAAAAAGCCGGCACCTACGCGGTGAAACTGCGCGTCACCGACGAGGACGGTGGTACCGACACGGTCACCCACTCGCTGACCGTCGCCGCACCGCCCAAAGGCCCCTACGCCGAAGCGGTCCTCGCCACCGAAGGCTTGGCCCACTACTGGCGCCTCGGTGAGAGCTCGGGCACGAGCCTCGCCGACATTGCCGGCGGTGCCACCGCGACCTCCTCCGGAGCCACCCTCGGCGCCACCGGTGCCCTGATCGAAGACGAAGACACCGCCGCTAGCTTCGACGGCACCAACGACTCCGCGGTCGCCTCACTCGACCTCTCGAGCACCGAACAGCTGACGCTCGAGTTCTGGCTCAAGTGGGACGAATACGCCAACGACGACGACCTGGCGCTGGAGCTGACCAACAACTTCAACGCCAACGACGGCGGCTTCCTGGTCGATCCCAACGCCCCCGAAGAAGGCGGCAAGTTCGGCGTCGGCATCGGCCGCGGCGAATCGCGCAACACCACCTTCTTTGCCCGCCCCAGCGCCGGCAAATACCACCACTACGCCTTCCTGTTGGACACCAGCGCCACTGGCTCTGAAGAGATCATCCCCTACGTCGACGGCGTCCCCGTCTCCTACACGAAGACGGTCAGTGGCTCCGGCGGCGGCAAATTCGCCAAAGCGCTACTGCACTTCATGTCGCGCAACGGCGCCGCCCTCTTCGGCGCCGGCGACCTCGACGAGCTGGCGATCTATGACCGCAAGCTGAGCGCGGGGGAGATAGAAGCGCACTACGAAGCCGGGGTCGGACCGGAACCCAACACACCCCCCAGCGCCGCCTTCAAAGCCTCGCCCTCACCGGCATCCGTGGGCGAAAAAGTGAGCTTCGACGGCTCGGCCTCCAATGACCCCGACGGCGAAATCGTCAGCTACAAATGGGACCTCGACGGCGACGGCGAATACGAGACCGAAACGGGCAAAACGCCCAGCGCCAGCCACACCTACGAAAAAGCCGGCACCTACGCGGTGAAACTGCGCGTCACCGACGAGGACGGTGGTACCGACACGGTCACCCACTCGCTGACCGTCGCCGCACCGCCCAAAGGCCCCTACGCCGAAGCGGTCCTCGCCACCGAAGGCTTGGCCCACTACTGGCGCCTCGGTGAGAGCTCGGGCACGAGCCTCGCCGACATTGCCGGCGGTGCCACCGCGACCTCCTCCGGAGCCACCCTCGGCGCCACCGGTGCCCTGATCGAAGACGAAGACACCGCCGCTAGCTTCGACGGCACCAACGACTCCGCGGTCGCCTCACTCGACCTCTCGAGCACCGAACAGCTGACGCTCGAGTTCTGGCTCAAGTGGGACGAATACGCCAACGACGACGACCTGGCGCTGGAGCTGACCAACAACTTCAACGCCAACGACGGCGGCTTCCTGGTCGATCCCAACGCCCCCGAAGAAGGCGGCAAGTTCGGCGTCGGCATCGGCCGCGGCGAATCGCGCAACACCACCTTCTTTGCCCGCCCCAGCGCCGGCAAATACCACCACTACGCCTTCCTGTTGGACACCAGCGCCACTGGCTCTGAAGAGATCATCCCCTACGTCGACGGCGTCCCCGTCTCCTACACGAAGACGGTCAGTGGCTCCGGCGGCGGCAAATTCGCCAAAGCGCTACTGCACTTCATGTCGCGCAACGGCGCCGCCCTCTTCGGCGCCGGCGACCTCGACGAGCTGGCGATCTATGACCGCAAGCTGAGCGCGAAAGAGGTCGCCGATCACTTCGACGCGGGCTCCGGGAGCAAAAAAGCCCAGGAAGAAAAAGAAGCCAAAGAAAAAGCTGAAAAAGAAGCGAAAGAACTAGAAGAAAAAGAACAGAAAGAAAAAGAAGAAAAAGAAGCCGAAGAAGAACCGCCCGTCCCCGGCCCCTACGCCGAAGCGGTCCTCGCCACCGAAGGCTTGGCCCACTACTGGCGCCTCGGTGAGAGCTCGGGCACGAGCCTCGCCGACATTGCCGGCGGTGCCACCGCGACCTCCTCCGGAGCCACCCTCGGCGCCACCGGTGCCCTGATCGAAGACGAAGACACCGCCGCTAGCTTCGACGGCACCAACGACTCCGCGGTCGCCTCACTCGACCTCTCGAGCACCGAACAGCTGACGCTCGAGTTCTGGCTCAAGTGGGACGAATACGCCAACGACGACGACCTGGCGCTGGAGCTGACCAACAACTTCAACGCCAACGACGGCGGCTTCCTGGTCGATCCCAACGCCCCCGAAGAAGGCGGCAAGTTCGGCGTCGGCATCGGCCGCGGCGAATCGCGCAACACCACCTTCTTTGCCCGCCCCAGCGCCGGCAAATACCACCACTACGCCTTCCTGTTGGACACCAGCGCCACTGGCTCTGAAGAGATCATCCCCTACGTCGACGGCGTCCCCGTCTCCTACACGAAGACGGTCAGTGGCTCCGGCGGCGGCAAATTCGCCAAAGCGCTACTGCACTTCATGTCGCGCAACGGCGCCGCCCTCTTCGGCGCCGGCGACCTCGACGAGCTGGCGATCTATGACCGCAAGCTGAGCGCGGGGGAGATCGAAGCGCACTACGAAGCCGGGGTCGGACCCTGATGAAGGGCGCGGCCGCCAATACCCCCGCCGCGCCAACGTCTGCCGCCAGCGCAGGCCTGGCGATGTCGCTGGCGACGTTCGCGATGGCCGCCGCCTCGGGGATCCAGGCGATCCTCTACCTCGACTCCTTCGGCGTCGGCGGCCGCACCGACGGCTTCTTCATCGCCTTCGGCCTCTACGCCACCTTCGGCGTATTCAGCCAGAGCATCCGGGTCACCTCGGTGCCCCTGCTGGTCGGCTACCGGGCCCGCCTCGGTCCCCGCGAGTTCGCCGTCGTGATGGCGGCGATCGGCCTGCCCGTGGCGATCGCGACGATCCCGCTGGCAGGGCCGCTCGCGGCGCTGCTTGCGCCCGGCCTCTCGGACGCCAACCGGGCAGTTACCGAGAGCGCCCTGCCGCTGCTCGGAGGGGCGATGGTGCTGCAGCTCTGGGCGGCGGGCGCGGCGACGCTGCTCGCCGTGCGTAACCGCTTCGGCGCGGTCGCCTTCGCCTATGCGCTCGGCTCAGCCGCCGGCCTGGTCGTCTTCCTGTTTGCCCGCGGGCCCGCCGCCGAGCTCTCGCTCGCCTGGTCGATGCTGGCGATGGCGGTGGTCACCTGCGCCTGTTCACTCTTCTCCGCCGCTCGCTCGCGGCCGGCCGGGCCCGAGCGAGCCCCGGGGCAGCTGCGGATCGGCGAGGCGGTCGCCAAGGCACCGCTGGTGCTCGGCCGCACGGCGATCTACCTCGCCTTCAACGGCCTCTACGTGATCACGATCGCCTTCGTCAGCCGCTCTCAGGCGGGCGACGCCACGGTGCTCTCCTACACCTACCTCTTCGCCAGCTACCTCGTCTCGGGAACGGCCTTCGCACTGGGGATGGGGCGGATCGCCGAGATGCGGCGGGCGACGATCGCCGATCGCGCCCAAGCGCTGGCCGAGACGGTCGTTCCGGGCTTCCGCTACTCGATGCTCGTGGTGGCGCCGGCGCTGATGGTCCTCGTGCTCTGCGTGCCCACCTTGGCCGGCAACCTGCTGCCGTCCAGCCTGGAAGCGACCGACGTTGAGCAACTGCGCCTCTTCGGCGCCCTACTCGTCCCCTGGACCGTCGCCGCGGTGGCCGTGAACCTCCTCCTGCCGGCGCTGCTGGCGCTGGGCAAGGCACGCTTCGTCAACGCCCTCGCCGTCCCCCTGGTCGTCCTCCAGGTGGCCGCCACGGCGATCGGCTCGGCCCTCTTCGGTGCGGGCGGCGCCGTCGGCGCCTTCTTCATCGCACCGGCATGCCTGGCGACGGCCCTGGCCTTCTCCGGCGCCAGGGGAGCCGCGGGCTCCCTGGCCGCCTCCCTCGGCCGCGAGACGCTCCGCTTCGGCGGCCTCGCAACCACCACCTTCGGCCTCGCCGGCCTGATCGGCTTCACTGTGACCGGCGGCACCGCCGCCGCCCTGATCGCCGGCATCGGCGGCTCGATCGCCTACCTGGCCCTGCTGCCACTGGTCGCCCCCCACGAGAGCTCAGTGGCGATCGCCGCCCTGCGGCGCAAGAAAGCCGCCGCCTCGACGCAGGCATCTGCGTCGCGGGCACCACAGGTCGCTTAAGCGGCTGTCTGGGGTCCGCCCGCCCCTTCGCTCGTTGAGGTCTGTTGTCTGCGCTACTGTCACGCGTCTGTGAGCGCCTACTACCTACGGATCCTTGACCACGTACTCGGGGCCATGCTCCGCGTCGAGTTCACGACGGACGGGCGCGAGATCATCGACTACGCGGTCGTCTTGCTGCTGGCGCTCAACGGTTCGACAGAGACGATTCGCGTCTACGACGGGGCTCACGGGCACAACGAGATGCACCGATACACGCTGAGTGAGGGGAAGCGGCCGGGAGAGCCGTTTCATGCCGGTACTCTTGGAGAAGGAATGCGTGCCGCGATCGCTGAGATCGAGCGCGGCTATGGCGAGATGATCGAAGGATGGAAAAAGCAATGACCACCATCGACAACGGACGCTCCCCGGCCGCCAAGGTCATGGACGAAGCGATCGACCTCGCAATCGAGGGCCGCTCGCCCTATCCCGAACGCGCCGCCTTCATCGACGCCGACACCGCATCGGCCGGCCATGAGATCAAGCGCGCTGCCGACGAAGGGCTGCCCGTCGTTCTCGTTGCTGTCGACGGCAGCTCTCAGGTTTTGATGCCTGAAGCGGCAGCTCGGTAGCGGCTCAGCCGCGTTCCCTGCCCCACGGCTCAATGCTGCTTTGCCAGACTGTCGAGCGTGAGTGTTCGCGAGGAAATTTTCCCGGCAGAGCGCCGGTTGGAGTATGTCCAGACCGAGTGGGCTGAAGGCTGGACGGCTGGAGCAGCAGGCTTCGGGTACGCGGCTGAGTTCCTGACGAAAAATGCTCGCTCCTTCGGCGCGACGATCGACCAAGCCGGCCTAGCGGTCTTTTTCCTTCAGCGTCATCGAGTTGAGTTGATCCTCAAGGATCTTCTCGGGTTCCTTGGCGTGGAGTTCCCGCCCACGCATTCTCTGCGGCGGCTGTGGCAACTCTGCCAAGAAGGCTTCGAAAGCTCTGACCTGAAGTGGAATGAGTTTCAGGGCGAGAACGGCGAATTCATTGAATCTCTCATCGCCGTGGATGACGGGGCGGCGGCTTTCAGATTTCCGGTGGATCGCGAAGGAGCACAGGTTGATCGCCCCGCTTTCATCGACCTGAAGGCCTTGAATCACCACGCCAACAAGCTCTACTGGGCAGCTTTCGGCTGTATGGATTTCCTAGCGGAGGCTGAAGCTGAGATGCGGGCTATTGAGGCGAATGTCGGAGGCGATGAGTCGCCCCACTGGAACGACTACTGAGTTGCTCCTTGGGCAAGATGCCCCACAGATTCCAGCCGACCCCAGCGGGACTCGATTCGCTGAAAACCTAGCTCCACGTAGCCCAGCCGATCCACGGGCTCGGGCTACGAAACCGAAGGTCACAGGACGCTGTTAACGCCGCAGTTCGTACACCCGGTACGCAGTGGAGAAGATCTGGCCTTCGGGGGCGTCGGCGAAGTCGCCCAGCTCGGCGACCTGGGAGTAGTTGCCGCGGATGTAGTCGACCAGTAGGCGGTTGTAGTCGGTGCCGATCACCGGGTAGCCCCAGGCGTCGAAGCGGGTGTTGCCGAGGACGACGATGCGGACGTCGCGGCGCTTTAGGGTCTCGATCGCTTCGCGTTCGTCGGCGCGGGAGTCGACCACGCCGGGCAGGAGCTGCAGCTCGCGCAGTGCCGGCGGGCGGTCGGCGGCGAAGGGCAGCCCGCCCTCTAGCGGCAGGGCGAGGATTGGATCGCCGGGCGTGCTGCGCTGGCGGACGATCTCCAGCGCCTGACCGTAAGCCGCGCCGGAGTTGGCCGGGGCCATGTAGCAGCCGCGCGGGGTGCAGAGCGTGTATTCGTCGCTTGCCGCCGAGCCCTTGGTCAGTGCGCTCCAGGAGAGCCCGACGAAGACGGCGCCGAGGGCGAGCAGCACGCCCGCCCGGGCGCCCGGCCAGCGGGTCGCGATCTTCTGGTGCAGGATCACCGCCAGCAGCACCAGCAAGGGGGCGTAGTAGGCGGCGTAGGTGTCGGTGGTGAAGCGGTTGTAGGCGCGCCCGGCGAGGATCAGCGAGCCGCCGATCAGGGCGAGGTCGAGCGCCCAGGAACCGGTGATCGGGGCGAGGCGGGCCTGGCGCGCCCGCACCAGCGCCCAGATCCCCACCCCGACGACGACGAAGGGCAGCCAGCTCATTCCCAGCAGCATGCGCTTGGCCTCGGTCTGGACGAGGCCCGTGGTGCCGGAGAAGGCGCCGAGGACGTGGGCGGCTGCGTCGAGCGCGAGCAGGCCGCCGACGCCCGCCAGCAGCGGTAGCAGCGCCCAGGCGCCGTGGCGCTTGTGCCAGCGCCAGGAGGCGGCGGCGAGGGCGGCGAGGAGGACGACGTAGACGAGGCCGCGCATGCCAAGGGCGAAGACGCTGGTCAGGTCGAAGGGCGCCCAGTCGGCCTGGAAGCGGAGGCCGGAGATCCGCGTCATGTCGAGCGGGATCAGCTGGTCGAAGACGAGGTCTCCGGGGCCCCTGTCGATGAGAAACGGGGCGAAGACGAGCAGTGGCACGAGCGCCGCCGGGACCAGCAGCCGGGCGAGGTCGCCCAGCGCGGCGCGCCGGCCGCTTTCCATTGCGCGGCCGAGGACGAAACCGGCGCCGATCGCGAAGGCGACGGCGGCGAGCTCGGGCCGCGTCAACACCACGGCGCCCGCCGCCACCCCCGCCAGGACGGTCCGGCCGCGGGTCAGGGCCAGCAGTTGCAGCAGGATCGCCAGGATGCCGAAGGTCGCCGAGGTCGTGTGCGGGGCGACGTAGTTGAAGAGCGTGCCCGAGAACCCGATCGCCATCGCGATCGCCGTTGCCGCGGTGGCGAAGAGCGGCGTCAACCAGGTGCGGGCGAGGGCGTAGAAGGCGGCGAAGATCGCCAGCGCCGTGGCCAGGCCGAAGGCGAAGGCGACGGTGAAGCTGGAGCCGAAGAGCGCGAACGCCCCGGCCAGCGGGTAGACGCCGAGCGGCCCGTAGAAGTAGCGGATGTCGTCGTAGAGGACGGCGCCGTGGGCGAGCCGGTCGGCCGTCGTCAGCTCGACGCCGAAATCGGCCTGCGGATTGCCCCAGGTCTTCCAGCTCAGCGCCGCGAAGGCGACGAAGAGGACCGCGAGCCCGACCATAGCCAGGCGATCGCCACCTCCCAGGCGGGCGACGACGGAGGGCTCGGCGTCCCCCTCGCTTGCCTTGTCCTTGGCGGACGTGGCGCGCAGCGAGGCGATGCGGGCGGCGGCGGCCATCGGCTAGGCGACGGACCAGCGCCCGCGGTAGCGCTGCTCCAGCTCACAGAGCCGGTTTGACCCCGGCAGCTTGAGGGCGAGGACTGCCAGTACCGCTTTGGCGGAGAGGCGGTAGCGCAGCGAGGCGCGATAGGCGCGCTGCGCCTCCTCGAGGCGGCCGCTGTCGAGGTAGTAGCGACCGACCTGGCGCATGTCGCTGGAGAGCACCCGGCGCGCGAACCGTTTGCCGACGTCGCCGGCGTATTCCCGGTGCACCGGGTGGTCGACGCGCAGGCGCATGTCGAGCAGCTGCGAGGAGAGGTTGTCGCCGTGACGGCGGTAGTCGACGAGCAGGTGGGGGTCGTAGAAAAAGGTTGCGCCGTCGCGCAGGGCGCGCATCCAGAACTCGTAGTCCTCGACCAGCATGTCCTCGCGAAAGCGTCCCAGCCGCTCGAAAAGCGAGCGGCGGATCAGCGAGGTCGGCGCCGCGATGATGTTCTCGACGTACATCGCGTGCAGCAGCTCCTCGTGGTCGAGGAGGCCCTCGCCGGGCGGGCGCTTGTACTCGCTGGTGTCGGCGCCGAAGTGGCGGGCGTGGCCGAAGATCACGTCGACTTCGGGGTTGGCGGTGAGCGCGGCGACCTGGCGCTCGAGCTTCTCGGGTCGCCAGACGTCGTCGGCGGGGCACATCGCGACGTAATCGCCGCTGGCCTCGATGAAGCCGCGGTTGTAGGCGGCGGCGGCGCCCCGCGGTTGCATCTGCACGACCTTGATCCGGCCGGCGTAGCGCTCCAGCACTTTGTCGGTGCCGTCGGTCGAGCCGTTCTCGACCACGACCACCTCGTCGGGTGGGCGGGTCTGACCGAGGACCGAGTCGAGCGTCTCGCCGATCCACGGTGCGGCGTTGCGGGCCGGGATCGCGACGCTGATCCGCAGCGGCTGTGGTTGCGGCGAGGGCACCGCCGCGACAGTTGCGGCTGGCGTTGCTGGGCGACCGCGCTGGAAGCGGTCAGGGATCAGGTGCGAAGCGACCAGGCGCACGTCGGACCAGGCGCCGGGGAAGAACTGGCGCAGGACGAGCAGATAGGCGACCCCGCCGGCAAGCCCGGCCAGCGCCAGCGCCGCAACGGAGGGGACCCCGGCGTTGTCGAGCGCGTTTATCGCCGGTGCGGAGACGGCAAGCAGGACGGCGCTGGAGACCAGCGCGGGGCCGAGGTCATGGGTCAGCTGCCGCAGTCCGACGCCGACCAGCGGCCCGAGCACGAGGCCGTAGGCGATCAGCAGGGCGACGACCTGGAAACAGGCGACCGCGACGCAGACCGTGGTCAGGCCGAGCGAGGCGGTGGCGAGGATCGTTCCCGCGTAGCTGGCAAAGAGGGCGACGTTGAAGATCGCCAGCGTGCGCGGCCGGCCGGCGGCGAGCAGCAAGGGCCCGGTGCCGTTGTTGATCGTCATCGCCATGCCGGCGAAGGCGAGGATCTGCGCCGGCACGACGGCCGGCTCCCAGCGCGCCCCGAAGAGCCAGGGCACGAGGACCGGCGCCAGCGCGGCGAAGAGCGCCAGGGCCGGGAAGACCGCGGTGGCGTTGACGCGGATCACCCGCGCGCGCACGGCGCGCATGTGCTCGTGGTCGTCGGTTCGCGAGTAGACCGGGAAGGCGATGCGGGAGACGATGCCGCTGATCCGCTGCTCGCTTTCGACGCCGAGGGTGTAGGCGCGATAGTAGAACCCGACCTGGCGCGGGCTCATCACCGCGCCGAGGATCGCGTAGTCGATGTTGCGAAAGCCGACCCAGGCAGCGCCCGCGAGGCCGGCGGGGGCGCCGAAGGAGAGCACCTCGCGCAGCTCGCGCGGGTGCCAGCGGGGCAGGGTCAGCGAGGTTGCCGCGGTCAGCAGGACGAGCGCCAGGACCGCGCCGACGAGCATGCCGACGATGTAGGCCGAGGCGTCGAGCCCAAACGCCGCCGCGGCGACGACGGAGACGGCGGAGGCCGTCAGCACGCTGGCGATCTCGATTACGCCGAGGCGGCGGAAGTCGAGCTCGCGCTGCAGGGCGGCCTGGGGAACGATGCGCAAGCCGGCGAGGATCCAGATCGGCGAGAGCAGCTGGAAGAGACTGGCGGCGTCGGCACCGAAGAGGGCGCCGCCGACCGGCACGGCGAGGAAGAAGGTGAGCAGCGTCAGGATCGTGCCAAGGACGAGGCCGATCAGGGTGGCGCTCTCGAAGTGGGCACGGCTGACGTTCTCGCGCTGGACCAGCGGGCTGCCGATGCTCTCGGCGGCGAGCGAGAGCGCGAGCTCGCTGACGATCACGGTCACCGCCAGCGTGCCGAAGGCGGCGGGGGGGACGAGGTGGGCAAGGACCACCCCGCAGCCGAAGGCGGCGATCTCGGCGGCAACACGGGCGACGGCGAACCAGCGCACGCCCTCGAAGGCCGCCTCTCTCAGTGAGCTACGCGACACCTGCTACCTCGGCGCTCGGCCGGCGGCTGCCGACCAGCTCGTCGATCAAGGCCAGGTAGCGCTGCCGCTGGCAGCGCCACTCCATCGTCGAAAGCTGTTGCGAGGCCCGCTTGGCCCGTTCGCGCGCGGCCTCGGGATTGGCCCGCACCCCTTCGATTGCCGCGGCGATCGAAGCCGGGTCGCCGGGCTCGGCGAAGAGCAGGTCGTCGGGGCCGAAGTAGCGCTCGATCACCGGCAGCCGCGAGGCGATCGCCGGCAGCCCCATGTGGACGTACTCGAGCAGCTTGACCGGCAGCAGCATCTCGGTGAAGCCGTCGCGCAGCGTTGGCACCACGCCGAGGTGGGCCTGTTCAAGACGAGCGGGGATCTCCTCCACCGGCGTCGGCTGGGGCGCGATCCGCACGTTGGCGGGCGCCAGCGTCGCCGCCTTCCCGGCGAGCACCCTGGCCGCCTCGGCGTCGGAGCCGTAGACGTCAAGCGTGACCGGGGCGCCGCGACTTTCCAATGTGCCAACCGCGCGCACGAGCGTCTCGACGCCGAAGCGATCGGCGAGGCCGCCGTGGTAGACGACGCGCAGCTCATCCTCGGCCGGCGGCGTAAGCGGTGGGCGCCGCTCGCCGAAGACGCTCTCGTCGGGTGTGTTCATCACGACCTCCGAGCGCGACGCTTCGATCCCGCGCTCGCGCAAGAGGTCGCGGGCCTCGTCGGTGACGAATATGTGCGCGTCGGCGAGCGAGGCGCTGAGTTTCTCCTCGGCACGAATCAGACGTACGAGCGGGTGGCCAGCCTGCCGTTCGAAGAGCGTGGCGAACAGCTCCGGGAAGGTGTCGTGGAAGTTGAGCACGATCGGCGTTCCGCGCAGCTTCGGCCGCCAGGCCGCGAAGACCAGGGCGTCGGGCATGTTGTGGATCTCGATGATGTCGAAGCGGTCCTCGCGGTCGAGGGTGCTGACCTTGCGCGCGGCACCGGCGAAGAAGCGCGCGTTGCCTTCGAGGTAGGCGCGGGCTCCGCCGCGGGGCTTGGCCGCGGCAGCGCGGTGAGTGCGGATGACCCCCGCGCCGACCTGCTCGCTGCCCTCGTCGGTGAGGCAGATGCAGTCGACTTCGTCGCCGCGTTCTGCCAGCGCTCGCGCCTGGCGTTGGATCCGGGAGTCGACCGAGTAGTCGGAGTAGTGGACCATGCAGATCCGCAGGCTCCGCCGGCCCTCGCTTGTCCCGGGCTCAGGACTAGGTTGCGGGGCCAAAGGTCTCAACGGCGCTCGCGATCTCGGCTATTTGCCAGTCCTCGATGGCCGGGAAGATCGGCAGCGAGCAGTTTTCCGCGGCGAGTCGCTCGGCCACCGGGAGGGCGCCGCGGCCAAGCCCAAGGTGCTCGTACGCCGGCTGCAGGTGGATCGGCGTGGGGTAGTGGATCGCGCTCGCCACCCCGTGGGCGTCGAGGTGCTGGCGCAGCTCCTCGCGGCGCGACGAGCGGATGACGAAGAGGTGGTAGACGTGGTCGCTGTGCTCGGCAGCGGGCGTCGGCAGCACCAGCTCGGACTCGGCGAGCAGCGAGCGCAGCCTTGCCGCGGCATCGCGCCGCCTCTGATTCCAGTCAGGAAGGTGCCTGAGCTTGACGTCGAGGATCGCCGCCTGCAGCCCGTCGAGGCGATGGGTGCCGGAGACCAGCTGGTGGTTGTGCCGCGGCGACTCGCCGTGGGAGCGCAGCAGTCCGATCCGCTTCGCCAGCTCGCTGTCGTTGGTGGTGACGGCACCGCCGTCGCCCCAGCCGCCGAGGTTCTTGGTGGGGTAGAAGCTGAAGCAGCCGGCGTCGCCGAGCGAACCGACGGGCTGGCCGCGGTAGAGCGCCCCGTGGGCCTGGCAGGCGTCCTCGACGACCGCGATCCCGCGCTCGCGGCAGAGCGCCAGCAGCGGATCCATCTCGACCGGGCGGCCGAATAGGTGGACCGGGATGACGCAGCGGGTGCGGGGCGTGATCGCCTGCTCGACGATCTCGGCGGTGAGCAGCGCCGTCTCGGGATCGACGTCGACGAGTCGCACGTCGGCGCCGACCTCGGTCACCGCCTCGGCGCTGGCGAAGAAGCTGTAGGTGGGGACGATGACCTCGTCGCCCGGGCCGATGCCGAGGCCACGCAGCGCCAGTTCCAGCGCCGCCGTCCCGGAGGAGATGCCGATCGCGTGCTCGGTCGCGCAGAACTCGGCGAAGTTGCGCTCGAAGTCCTCGACCACGCTGCCAAGCGTGAAGGCACCCTCGCGAGCGACCCTCTCGACCACCCCGAGCAGCTCGGCGAGCAGCTCCGGGTTGGCGTCGTCGAGGCGAACGAAGGGCACGCGGGAGGCGGAGGTCGCCGCCGCGGGCAGCGTCGCGCTGGGGCCGTTGGCGCTCATGCCGTCGCCCCCTCGGCTGCTGCGCCACCGTTGATGGTGTCACCGGTGGCGCGCTCGAGCTCGCGGAACAGTGCCGCGGCCTCGCGCCGCGAACGCACGCTGAGCTTGGTGAAGACGGAGGAGAGGTGGCTCTTGATCGTGCTCTCGGAAAGGAAGAGCTGCTCGGCGATCTCGGCGTTGGTCATGCCCGCGGAGACGAAAGAGAGCACCTGGCGCTCGCGGTGTGAGAGTGCCGGTCGCTCGACGCTGGCGCGCACCTTGCGCGGGACGACCGACTGGCCGCTGGCGACGGCGCTGACCGCGACCGCGAGCGTCGACTCCAGCTCGGACTCGAAGACGACTGCGTCGGCCCCCGCTTCCAGCGCCCGCCGGACACCGGCGCCGGTGGTCTGGGGCGAGACGGCGACGATCGACGGGCCTGGCAGCTCGCGCTGCAGGCGGCGCAGCAGCGCCATCTCGCTGGGAGCGTCGAGGTCGCAGGTGAGCACGACGATCACCGCCGGACCGGCCTCGAGGCCGAAGAGGTCTTCGGTGGCGACGTCTGAAGGCTCTACCCCGATCACGCCGAGGGCGGCGGCGATCCTGGCGCGGATCGTCGTCTCTTCGGCGCTGACCACGACGCGCAGCGAATCGAGGAAAGCAGGGGCGTCCGAGGTTGGCTGGCTCACGACCGTCATGTGCAAGAAACGGCGCAGGAGCACGGCAGCTTGCGCGGGCCGCTTCGAAAATAACCTCGCCCGTGGTCCGTTTATCGGTGGCATGGGGGTTTGCGTCTATATAGATCGGCATCTCAGCCATGGCTGAGCCCTCGCCTGCGTGCGCTCCGGCGGCCCCGCTTCGGATCGCTCTCGATCCGGGCCTGAGGGCTGCCTACGGCCCGGAGCTGGCCTGGACCTGGCGGCTCCTGCTCACCACCTTGGGCCGTACCTGGGTCGAGGTCTCGGCAGGCGAGGAGTGCGACATCGCCTACCTGGCGCCGGGCGCCGCCACGCTGCCGCAGGCGGCGATCGAGGTGCGCGCCGATCCAGAGCTCTGGCGCCGGCGCGACCAGCTCACTCTGCGCAGCGTTGAGGAGAGCGAGGGCTGGAGCATGCTCAGCTTCGCCGACGTGGGGGAGTCAGGTGGGGGAGTAGTCAGGAGTGACGGTGGCCTCGTCATCGACCATGACCTTGCCTTCGATGTCTTCTGGCTCGGCACCGCCTGCGCCGAGCGGGGCTGGCCACGCAACGAGCATGGTCATCCCCAGCCGCAGGGCGCCCTGCTCGAGCAGGGCCTCTTTCCACAGGCGCTGGCTTCGCGCATCGCCGCCCGCCTCGAGCGCGAGCTGCTCGGAGTGGGGTTGGCCGAGGGCATTCCGCGCTGGCCCGGCGGAAAGCGCGCAGCAGCCTGCCTCACCCACGACGTCGATTACCCCGAAGCGGTGCGTTGGCTGGAGCCGATCCGCGTCCTCGCCCGCCGCCGTCTGCGCGGCGTCAGGCCAGCCCTCGGCATCCTGGCGGGCCGGCGCTCGACCTGGCACTTCGAGTCCTGGACCCGCATGGAGCAGCGCTGGGGCGGCAACTCCGCCTTCTACTTCGTTCCCCGCAAGGGCTCGCTGCGCGAGTACGCAACGGGGACGCCCGACCCCTTCTACGACGTGACCACACCGCGCTTCCGCGAGCTCTTCCGGCGCCTCGACGGCGACGACACGGAGATCGGCCTGCACGCGAGCTATCACGCCCACGCCAGTGCCGAGCGCTTTCAGCGCGAGAAGGAGCGGCTCGAGCGCGCGGCCGGGGTCGAGGTTGTGGGCAACAGGCACCACTACCTCCACCTCGATCCAAGCCACCCCGAGGAGACGCTGCTGCTGCACGAGCAGCTGGGCTTCGAGTACGACACGACCCTCGGCCACGATCAGCAGCTCGGCTGGCGCAACGGCCTCTCCCACCCGTTCTTTCCCTTCCACGCCCGGCTGCGCCGGCAGCTGGACACGCTGCAACTGCCCTTTGCCTGGATGGACCAGCAGCTGCTGCTCTACGGCTCCGCCGATTCCGGCGAGGCCGAGGACCGCCTCCGCGACCTGGTCTCGACGGCGGCGGGGCAGGGTGGCTGCCTCGTCGCCAACATCCACGAGTACACCTTCGACCGCGAGCTCTTCCCCGGCTGGAGCGATACCTACGAGGCGCTGCTGCGCGAGATCGCCCAACGCGGCGACTTCTGGATCGAGACGCCGCGCCGGGTCGCCGAGCACTGGCGCGCCCGGGCGAGCGCGATAGCCGCGGCGAGCCGTGGGCTGCAGGGTGGCCCGGCGACGCCGCTGCCGGTGAGGGCATGAGCACCGCCGCGATCGAGCTCGTCTGTCCGCGTTGCGGCGGCTCGCTTGTCGCCGGGGAGAGCGCCCTGGACTGCGAGTCCTGCGCCGAGCGCTACCCCGTCCGCGCGGGGGTGCCGCGGCTGCTGCCCGGCACCAGTGGCAGCGAGGAGGTCCGCACGGCCGAGGCCTTCGCCTGGCACGGGCGCGAGTTCACCGACCTCTCGGCTGAGCACGAGCAGCATTTCCGCGACGTGATCGCGCCCCGCGGGCCGGACTTCTTCGCCGGCAAGGCCGTGCTCGATGCCGGTTGCGGCCCCGGGCGCCACGCCCTTTTCGCCGCTCGCTACGGGGCGCGCGAGGTCTGGGCGGTCGACCTTGGCGACGCGGTCGAGACCGCCCAGCAGATGGTTGCCGGGGAGCCAGCCGCGCGCGTTCTGCAGGCCGACTTGATGCAGCCGCCTTTCCGGCCCGGCTCGGCGGAGCGCGGCTTTGACTTCATCTTCTCGCTCGGCGTCATCCATCACCTCGACGACCCGGCCGCTGCCGTCGCCTCGCTGGCGCGCCTGCTGCGCCCCGGTGGCGAGCTCTTCGTCTGGGTCTACGCGGACGAGGGCAATGCGCTCGCCCGCTACGCGATCGAGCCCCTGCGCCGCCTCAGCACGCGCCTCTCGCCACGGGCGCTCGGCTTCCTCACGCTGCCGGCCGCCGCGGTTCTGCAGGCGCTCGTGGGCGGTGTGTACGGACCCGCTCGCGGCACTCGGCTGGAGCGGTGGCTGCCGGCGCGCGGACACTTCATGCCGCTGGCTGATTTCTCCTTCCGGCGCAAGCGCGCGGTGATCGCCGATCAGCTGGTTGCTCCGCAGACGCGCTACGTCGGCGCCGGCGAGCTGCGCGGCTGGCTGCACGGGGCCGGTCTCGAGGCGATCGAGATCGAAGACCGCAACGGCAACTCCTGGCGGGGGCACGGGCGGCGCCCCGCCGCCTGAGCCGGCTCAGTCCTTCTCGACGAGGAAGGGGCCGATCGCGAGCGTGTCGACGGAACCCTGCTCGTAGGCGGTGCAGGCGTCGCCCGGCGTGCAGACGATCGGTTGCTCGTGGATGTTGAAGCTGGTGTTGACGAAGGCGCTGAGGCCGGTCCGCTTCTTGTACTCGGAGAGGATCGCGTGGTAGGAGGGGTTGACCTCCTTGCGCACCAGCTGCGGGCGCGCGGTGCCGTCGACGTGGGTCACCGCTGGGATCCGAGCGCGCTGCTCGGCATCGACGTCGCAGGTGATCGTCATGTTCTCCGCTGTGCGGCTGCTGCCGTTGGAGATGCCGAAGTACTCATCCGCGTCCTCGGCCAGCACGCTGGGTGCGAAGGGCATGAACTCGGTGCGGCTGAGCCGCTTGTTGAGCGTGTCGTTGACGCTGGGGTCGATTGGGCTGGCGAGGATGCTGCGGTTGCCCAGTGCCCGCGGCCCATACTCCATCCGCCCGTTGAAGCGCCCGACTATGCGGCTCTTGGCGAGGCGCTCGGCGATCTCGGCCTCGACGTCGTCGTGGTGTGAGAACGGCAGGCCGCGGCGGCGCAGCTCCGCCTCGATCTCGCGGTCGCTGAAAGAGGGGCCGAGGTAGACGTCGTCCATCGCCGCGGTCGAACCGTTGCAACCGAGCTGGTGGCTCAGCTGCAGGGCGCTGCCGACCGCGTTGCCGCCGTCGCCCATGTTCGGGTGGACGTAGATCTCGTCGACCTGGTCGAGTTCGTAGAGGCGCTGGTTCAGCTTCACGTTGGCGAAGACACCGCCGGCCAGGGCCAGCTTGCGGGTGCCCGTCTCACGCAGGATCGGCTGCAGGTACTCGGTCATCAAGCGCTCGAGCCGCGCCTGGACGCCGGCGGCGACGTCCTCGCGCGAGTAGTCCGCGAGGTTGCGCCGGTAGTGCTCTTCGTAGGCGTTGAGCACGGGCTTGCGGTAATAGCGGCGGCCGGGAAGCTTGGTCAGGTAGCGGACGTTGTCGGTCCAGCTGGTCTCGGCCAGGGCCGAGACGAAGGAGCGCCCGTCGGGGCTGATCTCCAGGCAGGAGCGGAAATGCTCATCGCAGGCCTCGGGGTCGCCGAAGGCCGCCAGGCCGGTGATCTTGCCCTCGTGCCGGTGGGCGCGGAAGCCGAGGAAGGAGGTGACGCTGGAGTAGAGGAAGCCCGGCGAGTGGTCCTCCTCGCTGCCGGCCAGCCGCGTGATCTCACCATCGCGGCCGAGGCTGACCGTGGCGCTGTGCCCGTCGCCGCAGCCATCGGCGGTGACGACGAGGCAGTCGTCGAAGCGTGAGGTGTAATAGGCGCTGGCGGCGTGCGAGAGGTGGTGGTCGACCGGGGTCAGCTCATCGACCTGAATGCCGAGCTCGGCGAGCACGCGCAGGTAGGTGGCCGAGTTCTGCTCGACGAAGCGGTTTGAGGCCTTGCCGAAGCCGGAGGTGACGACGCCGGGCTCGCCGACGACGCTGAGCAGCGAGCGCAGCACCTTGCCCGGTTCGAGCTGGTTCTCGGGGTCGAAGGGGAAGCCGGTATCGCGCAGCAGGAGCTGGGTGATCGCCGGGTGCGCCGCCAGGTAGTCGACGAAGGAGAAGGCCACCTGGTCGACGTCGGCGGGGTCGACGCCGGCGATGCGCAGGACCTCGGGGATCGCGCGGCGCGGGAAGCCGAGGTGCATCTTGACCCGGCTCAGCCGCTCCTCCTCGACCGCGGCGACGATCTTGCCGTCGACTGCGAGCGCGGCCGTGGAATCCCAGCCGGGATTGATGCCTAGAACGATCACACCCAGGAAACGAAACAGGGGCGCGAGAGCTTGCGCGGCGGCTCAGCGCCAGTGCTCGAGCAGATCCTCGTCCGGCACCTGCCGCACGGCCCGCCCGGGCACACCCATGACGACGCTGCGCGGGGCGACGTCGGCGACGACCACCGCGCCGGCGGCGATGAAGGCCTCCTCGCCGATCTCGATCGCGGGACAGACGACGACTCCGGCGCCGACCCGGCAGGCCCGGCGCAGCAATGGGCCCTGCAGCTCCAGCTTCGGCCCGTGGCGATCCATCGTGTTGTCGTTGGCGAGGGTCACGCCGGGGCCGATGAAGGCGTCGTCCTCGACCACGGTGCCGGCCGAGAGGTAGCAGCGCGCCTGCACGCTCGCCCGGGCGCCGATCAAGACCCCGGGATCGACCGAGCTGAGGCTGCCGACGGTGGCGCCGGGCCCGACCTTCGCCCCGTCGCGAATCTGGGCGTGATCGCCCACCCGCGCCCCGGCGCCGATCTCCACCCCGGCGTGGATGACGACGTTGCCGCCGATCAGCACGCCGGGACCGATCTTGACGTCGGCGCCGAGCAGCAGTCCGGGCGCCAAATCAGAGGCTTGAAGGGCTGCGCCGCTCACCGTGTGGATGTCCGGAAATCTCTCGACCTGGCGATGATTGGCGGCATGCTAGCGCTCAGCGGGGGACGCGAGCTACGGCCTGGATCAACCGTTGTCGAGGTATGAATAACGCTCAAGGCGCGCCCCGGCCTGCCTACACTGGCGCAATGAAGATCGGCATCGTGGGACTGGGATACGTCGGCCTGCCGCTGGCCGTCGCCTTCGCCGAGGCGGGGCACGAGGTCGTCGGGCTCGACTCCGACCAGCGCAAGATCGAGGGGCTGAACTCGGGCCGCAGCCACATCGAGGACATCACCGACGAGGTGCTGGCGCCGCTTGGCGAGCGCCTGCGGGCCACCTCGAACCAGGCTGACCTCGCCTCCTGCGAAGCGGTGATCATCTGTGTGCCGACCCCGCTGACCGGCTCGCGCGAGCCCGACCTCACCTATCTGCTCGACTCGGCGACCGCGCTCTCGCAGGTTCTCCAGCCCGGCCAGCTCGTCGTGCTCGAGTCGACCACCTACCCGGGGACCACCCGCGAGCGCCTGCAGCCGATCCTCGAGGAGTCCGGCCTCTCCGCCGGCACCGACTTCCACCTCGCCTTCTCGCCGGAGCGGATCGACCCCGGCCGCACCGACTACACGGTCAAGACCACCCCCAAGCTCGTCGGCGGCCTCACTCCCGCCTGCACCGAGCGCGCCAACGAGCTCTACTCGCTGATCTGCGACCAGGTCGTCGTCCTCTCCAGCCCCGAGACGGCCGAGCTCTCCAAGCTTCTCGAGAACATCTTCCGCTCGGTCAACATCGCCCTCGTCAACGAGATGGCGCAGCTCTGCGATCGCCTCGGGATCGACATCTGGGAGGTGGTCGACGCGGCCGCGACCAAGCCCTTCGGCTTCATGCGCTTCGATCCCGGTCCCGGGATGGGGGGGCACTGCCTCCCGGTAGATCCCTTCTACCTCGCCTTCAAGGCCCGCGAGCACGACTTCTACCCCGAGTTCATCGAGCTCGCCGGCAAGATCAACCAGACCCAGCCCGCCTTCTGCATCGAACGGGTCGAGCGTGCCCTCAACCAGGTCAGCAAGCCGGTCAACGGCTCCAAGATCCTGATCCTCGGGATCAGCTACAAGGCCGGCGTCGGTGACATTCGCGAGTCGCCGTCGCTGAAGATCACCAAGCGCCTGGTCGAGCTGGGCGGCGACGTCAGCTACCACGATCCTCACGTGCCCACCCTGAACGACCTCGGCCTCAGCTCGGTCGACCTGGACGAGGCGCTGGCCTCAACCGACATCGTCGCGATCGTCACCGCTCACCCCGAGGTTGATTACAAAGAAGTCGTCGCCCGGGCTCCGCTCGTCGTCGACTTCCGCGGGGTCACCCGTGGCATCGAGGCGCAGAACCTGGTCCGGCTGTAGCCGCGGGCGCCCTGCGCCTCAGGCGATTACGGTCAGCGCACCGGGCTCGGCCCGCAGCTCGAGCCGCGTCTTCTCGCCGATGTAGTCGCCGTCGACCTGGACCGGGAAGGGGCGGAGGATCCCGTCCTTGGTCTCCGATATCGAGGTGACCGTGGCCTCGGTGATGGTGCTGAATTGTTCGATCTGGCGGTGGCGGCCAGCCGGCCGATCCTCGCTGAAGAGGCGCGACATCAGGGTCGGCATATCGCGCTGGGTGGCCCGCTTGAGCACGCCCAGGGCGAGCGAGCCGTCGTCGATCGTGACCCCCTCGCAGACCCGCACCGGACGGCTGGCGAAGTAGGTGAAGGGGTCTGAGTTCTGGGCCAGGGCGGTGACGCCCTGCGCCGACTCACCGCCGCCGGTCTCGGCTTGCAGGCGGACCGGGTTGACCAGATAGGAGCGATAGAAGGCGGAGATCGCCGCCCAGCTGAAGTAGTAGGGGCCGGCGGCCGACTTCAGCCGCGGGTGGGCGTCGACCCGCTTCACCACCGTGGCGTCGATGCCGGCCCCGCAGGAGAAGACGAAGTGGCGGTGGTCGGCCTTGCCGAGGTCGATCCGCCGCGGCTGCCAGTCGTCGACCAGGGCCAGCAGGTGCTCGGTGGCGTCGACGACGTCGTTGGGAATGCCGAGCGTGCGGCAGACGACGTTGGTCGAGCCGCCCGGCAGCACCGAGACCGGTACGTCGGTCCCGGCCAGCCCGTTGACCACCTCGTTCAGCGTCCCGTCGCCGCCAAAGGCGACGACCACGTCATAGCCGTGATCGCGCACCTCGCGCCCGATCTCGGTCGCGTGGTTCTGCGCCTCGGTCAGGATCGTTTCGACCTCGAAGCGCCCCTGCAGCGCGTAGACCACGAGGTTCTTGAGCCGATCCGAAACCGTCGTCGCGTAGGGATTGACGATGATCAGCATCCGCTTCTTGGCGGAGCGCCTCGGCTTTCTAGAACGGATTCGGCTGGTCATGCGGGACGGTTTGCTGGCGGATAACGCACATCATCCGCACGAATAGCGACGATTCCGCGACGGCTTTGAATCAAGGCTCAGAGCCGCGCGAACGTTATCTGTTTGGCATCTACGCTCGCGCTCTGTGGGGATCGAGCACTTCCTTGGACGGAGCACGCCGAGCTGCGCCTCGGACAACGGGGCTTGACCCGTTCCGAGGTCGAGGAGGCCGTTCGCGAAGGGCATCGGAGTCGTGAGGTCAACAGGGGCGATGCCGATTGGCGGATCTATGGCGTTCGAGCGGACGGCCGCGGTTTCGTTGTGATCTATGACGGCCCGGTGACGGGGTCGATCTATGCGGTGCGCGTCGTGAGCGCATGGTTGCTGAGGGAAGGTGAGCAACGCCAGTGAAGGCCATGGCCACCGTTTATTCTCAGCCAATGAGCGGGAAATTTGCCTACTACGACCGCGAGGCCGACATTGCCTGGTTCCCCACGGGGAATTCCAACGAGGTCGTGAGTGAGGAGGTGGAGTGGGGCCTGGTCGATCACGACTCTGCAAGTGACAAAGTCGTCGCGATCGAGGTCTGGTCCGCAAGCAAGCGCTTGCCCCCCGAGGTGCTCGCCATGTTGCCGACCCCCGTAAGTGATCAGGGGGCCGCGGCCTAGGGGCGCTTACTTAGGTGAGCGGCTGCCTGCTCGGTCGCCTCATAGTGGATCACCTCCCCGTCGCCGGCTTCGCGCACCCGCCCCTCGTTGACCAGCAGGTCGGCGTGGCCGATCACCTCGGAGAGGGTGAGGAAGGCCTGGGTGACGGCGACGTTGCCCCAGATCGCCTGGGCCAGCTCGAAGCCGCTGCGCGGCTGCTCGGCGATCAGCTTGTAGATCTTCTCCTTGCGGCGATCGTGCTTGGCGATGCGGTCGTCGATCAGGGCGACGTGGTCTGTGATCGGCTCGCCGTGGCCGGAGAGGACGATCTCGGCCGGCATCTCGCGCGTCTTGCGCATCGACTCGATGTAGGTGACGAGCGCCTGCGGGCGCCCGCTCGAGCCGTCGAGCGGGCGGCTGATCAGCGGGTTGGAGGAGATGTGGGCGATCAGGTGGTCGGCGGCGATCAGGATCTTGCGCTCCTCGTCCCAGAAGACCGTGTCGGAGGGGCTGTGGCCGGGGCGGTGGATCGCCTGCAGGGTGCGGTCGCGGAAGGGCAGATCCTGACCGTCCGCAAGGGGTTGGGTGACCTCGACGTGCGAGCCCCAGCCGCGGAAGCTGCGCGAGACGCTGCGCAGCGCCACCGTCACCTCCTCGGGGATGCCGTTGCGGATCATCAGCTCGACCGCAAAGCTGTCCTCGGCCTCGGCGTCCTCGTCGAAGTTGGCGAGCCGCTCGGTGGCGGCACCGAGCGCCGCTACCTCGGCGCCGGAGCGCTGCACCACGATCTCGGCCAGGCCGAGGTGATCGATGTGCTGGTGGGTGATGACGAGCAGCTCGAGGTCGTCGATCGAGTAGCCGCGCGCGGCCAATTGCGATTGCAGCTCATCGAGCGCCTTGCCCGAGTTGGGCCCGGTGTCGACCAGGGTCAGCGGGTCGTCCTCGATCAGGTAGCAGTTGACCCGCCCGACGGCGAAAGGGGTGGGGATGCGCAGACAGTGAATGCCGGCCAGCGCCGCCTGCTCCAGCGCCTGCTCGGGCGTCAGCGTCACGCGCGGATCAGCCCGAGCACCTCGTCGCGCTTGGCCTCCATGTCCTCGCGCGATACGAGCGACTCGAGGTTGAGGCGCAGCAGCGGCTCGGTGTTGGAGGGGCGCACGTTGAAGTGCCACTCGGGGTAGTCGACCGAGATCCCGTCGAGGGTGGTCTGCTCGCCGTCGCTGTAGCGCTCGGTGATCTCGGCGATCTTGGCCGCCGGGTCGGCAACCTCGGAATTGATCTCACCGGAGATGAAGTAGCGCGAGCGGAACTCGGCCATCAGCTCGCCCAGCGAGCGGCCGTCGACCGAGAGCAGCTCCAGCACCAGCAGGGCCGGAATCGTGCCCGAGTCGGCGTTCCAGAAATCGCGGAAGTAGTAGTGGCCGGAGACCTCGCCGCCGAAGGCCGCGCCCTCCTCGCGCATCCGCGCCTTGAAGAAGGCGTGGCCGACGCGCGAGAGGTCGGAGCGGCCGCCCTCGGCGGCGACGAGGTCGGGGACGGCCCGACTCGAGCGCGGGTCATAGAGGATCGTCGCGCCGGGGTTCTTGGCCAGCGCCGCCCGCGCAAGCAGGGCGCAGATGAAGTCGCCGTCGCAAAACTCGCCACCGCCGTCGATGAAGAAGCAGCGGTCGGCGTCGCCGTCCCAGGCGATGCCGAGGTCCGCGCCCGAAGCGCGCACGCGGTCGATGATCATCCGCCGGTTCTCCTCCAGCAGCGGGTTGGGCTCGTGGTCGGGGAACTCGCCGTTGGGCTCGAAGTACATCTCCTCCAGATCGAGGCCGAGACCGTGCAGAGTCGGGCCGACCATCGGTCCCGCCATGCCGTTGCCGCCGTCGACGACCACCTTCATCGGCTTCACCTTGGCGGGATCGATGAAGGAGAGGACATAGGCGCGGAACTCGTCCCAGATGTCGACCTCCTCGAATGAGCCACCGCCGGGCGCGTGCCCGAGGCCAGCTTCTATCTCAGCCTTGACGTCGCCGATCCCGGCGTCGCCGGAGAGCGGCAATGCGCCCTCGCGCACCAGCTTCACCCCGGTGTAGGCCTTCGGGTTGTGCGAGGCGGTGACCATCGCGCCGCCGTCGAGCTCACGCGAGCCAACCAGGTGGTAGAGCATCTCGGTCGCGACCATGCCGGCGTCGAGCACGGTGGCGCCCTCGAAGATCAGGCCGTCGCGTAGCTCCGCCGCCATCGCCGGCGCGGTCAGCCGCATATCGCGGCCTAGCCCGATCCGCAGCTCACTCGTCGGCTTCTCGCGCAGCTTGCCCAGCACGCGGGCGAAGGCACGGCCGATCGCGTGCGCGGTCGTCTCATCCATTTCATCGCCATAGAGGCCCCGTATGTCGTAGGCCTTGAAGATTCCAGGGGGCGCCAGGATCGGCTGCTCGCTCAAAATGCTCCCTTCAGCGCTGCGTAGCTCTGCTCGAGGGTTTGCGGCATCACTTTGGTGTCGGCGATGACCGGCATGAAGTTGGTGTCGCCGCCCCAGCGGGGGACGACGTGCATATGTATGTGGTGCTCGACCCCGGCACCGGCGACGCGGCCCTGGTTGAAGCCGACGTTGTAGCCGTGCGGCTCATAGATCGCTTCCAGGCGGCTCATCGCCCGCTGGGCCAGCTCCATCATCTCGGCGACGGTCGTCGCGGGAAGGTCCTGTATGCGGCCGATGTGCTCATAAGGGGCCACCATCAGGTGCCCGTTGGTGTAGGGGAAGAGGTTGAGGATCACGAAGCAGCTCTCGCCGCGGTGGACGATCAAGTTCTCCTCATCGGCATCCGCGGCCGGCTTGGCGCAGAAGATGCACTGCTCCTCGTTGTCCTTGGCTGCGTCCTTCACGTAGGCGAGGCGCCAGGGCGCCCAGATGCGGAAATTTGCCACGGGCGCACCATCCTATTCAGCCCTCCGCTGTTCCTTTCCCTCGGTATGTCGTGCAAAGGCGCAGCGGAGCGCTTAGAGCCAACCGCGCTTGCGGAAGTAGCCGACCATCCCGAGCAGCAGCACGACCATCATCCCGACCACGATCCAGAAGGCGGTCATGTCCTCCTCGCCGGGAACGGCGACGTTCATTCCCCAGATGCTGGCCAGCAGCGTCAGCGGCAGGACGATGACGCTGATCGAGGTGAGCACGCGGAGGATGTCGTTGACGCGGTGGGAGATCACCGACTCGTTGGTCTCGGCCAGCGAGTCGACCACCTCCTTGTAGTTCTCCAGCATGTCCCAGATCCGCTCGTGGGCATCGACGATGTCGTCGAAGTAGATCTCGAGGTCGAGGTCGGTGGCGAGGTAGCGCTGCTTGACCTTCTCCAGGTCGCGCAGTACCGGTCGCTGCGGGCGGATCACCTTGCGGAAGTTGATGATCTCCTGCTTGACGTTGGAGATGTCGCGCACGACCTCCTCCGAGCGGCCCTCGAAGATGTCGTCCTCAAGCGCGTCGAGCTTGTTGCCGATCTTGCGCAGCATCGGGAAGCAGTAGTCGAAGCTGTCGTCGACCAGGCGGTAGAGCAGGTAGCCGGAGCCGCGCGAGAAGAGCTGCTCGCGCATCTCCTCCTTGGCCCGGCAGCGCTCGAAGAGGTACTCGACCGGCTGCAGCGGCTGATTGGGAATCGTCACCACGTAGCCGGGGCCGACGAAGAGGTCGAGCTCGCCCGTGCCCAGGCGCCCGGCGGCGGGGTCGAAGATCGGGAAGTGGAGGACGATGAAGAGGTACTCATCGTAGACGTCGATCTTCGGCCGCTGGTTGCGCGAGAGCACGTCCTCGAGGTCGAGAGCATGGAAGTCGAAGTTCTCCTCCAGCCAGGTGCGCTCCAGCGCTCCCGGGCGCTCGATATTGACCCAGCGCAGGCCGGCGGAGTCGATCTGCTCGACGTTGGGGACCTGCGGTTCAGCCTGTGGCGCCGCGGAGATGAGCTCGTCGCGCCGGCCGACGCGTCGCAGCCTCGGCTTCGGAAGGTTCGGCATCGTTCACGCTCATCGTCTCGTCGGGCATCGGCGACAAGGTTAGCCCGCCGATCCCCGCATTGGGTTGACAGGAAACCCCCTGGTAAGGTTCATGCCTACATAAGCGCCACATCTAGAGGGGTGGAGGGACTGGCCCGATGAAACCCCGGCAACCGGCTCGAGTCGTCAGATTCGAGGGAGGTGCCAACTCCAGCAGGTCAAGTCAAAGGCCTGGAAGATGTGGGGAAAGTCCGATCGGACCTCTGCCCCACAAAAGGCGGAGGTTTTTTTGTTGGCGGTAACGCAACGAGAGGGAAAGATCGGATGTCCATCGAGAATCTGAAATGCAAGGAGTGCGGCGCGACCTATGACCTCGGCGCCCACTTCGCCTGTGAAAACTGCTTCGGGCCACTGGAAGTGGCCTACGACTACTCGGCGCTCGACCCGGCGGAGACAAAGCGCAAGATCCAGGCCGGCTCGCAGGGCATCTGGCGCTACGCCGACTTCCTGCCCTTCGAGGGGCGTCCGGGGGATCCGCTCGAGCCCGGCCTGACGCCGCTGCTGCGCGCCGACCGCCTGGCCGAACGGCTCGGCGTCGACGCCGAGATCTGGATCAAGAACGACGCCGCCAACCCGACCCACTCCTTCAAGGACCGTGTCGTCGCCGTCGCCGTCGCCAAGGCGCAGGAGCTCGGCTTCGAGACCGTCGCTTGCGCCTCGACCGGCAACCTCGCCAACGCCGTCGCCGCCCACGCCGCCGCTGCCGGCCTGCGCTCCTACGTTTTCGTGCCCGCCAACCTCGAGGAGCAGAAGCTGCTCGCCACCGGCATCTACGGCACCAACCTGGTCGGCGTGCGCGGCAACTACGACGACGTCAACCGCCTCTGCACCCAGCTGGCCGAAACGCGGCCCTGGGCCTTCGTCAACGTCAACCTGCGTCCCTACTACGCCGAGGGCTCGAAGACGCTCGCTTATGAGACGGCCGAGCAGCTCGGCTGGAAACTGCCGGACCGCGTCGTCTGCCCGATTGCCTCGGGCTCGCTCTTCACCAAGGTCGGCCGCGGCTTCCAGGAGTGGCTCGACATCGGCCTGGTCGAGGGGGAGCAGCCGGTCTTCAACGGCGCCCAGGCCGAGGGCTGCAGTCCCGTCGCCACCGCCTTCTCCGAAGGCTGGGACGTCTGCAAGCCGCAGCGCCCGGACACGATCGCCAAGAGCCTGGCGATCGGCGATCCCGCCGACGGCCCCTACGCGGTCGAGCAGGCCCGCCGCACGGGCGGTGGGGTCGACTCGGTCAACGACGCCGAAATCCGCGATGGAATCAGCTTGCTGGCCGAGACCACGGGCATCTTCACCGAGACCGCCGGCGGCGTCACCATCGGCGTGCTGAAGAAGCTGGCCGACCGCGGTGAGCTCGGCGCCGGCGAGCGCGTCGTCGTCTACATCACCGGCGAGGGTTTGAAGACCCTCGACGCGACCCGCGATAGGTTCCGCATGCACGAAATCGACCCCCAGCTCGAGAGCTTCGAGTCCGAGTTCGCCCAGGAGGTAAGCGCCTGATGTCAGTCACCGTGAAGATCCCGACCCAGCTGCGCGCGGCGACCGGGGGAGAAGCCGAGCTCGAGGTTGCCGGATCCACCGTCGGCGAGGTGCTCGACGCGGTCTTCGAGGCGCACGGCACCCTGCGCGAGCGGATCACCCAGGACGGCGACCTGCGCCGCTTCGTCAACGTCTACGTCAGCGGCGAGGACATCCGCTTCCAGCAGGGCCTCGAGACCCAGATCGACGACGGCGCCGAGGTAACGATCTTGCCCGCCGTTGCAGGTGGCTAAGCCGCCCGTCGTCATCCTCTGCGGCGGCCGCGGCACGCGGCTGCGCGAGCGCACGGAGTCGGTGCCGAAGGCGTTGGTCGAGATCGGCGGCCGGCCGATCCTCTGGCACGTGATCGGGATCTACGCGGCGCAGGGCTTCGAGCGCTTCGTTCTCGCAACCGGCTACCTCGGGGAGATGGTGGAGGAATTCGCTGCCGCGGAGAGCTGGCCGGACGGCGTGGAGGTCGATTGCGTCGACACCGGGCTCGACACTCCCACCGGCGGGCGGATCAAGCTGCTGGGCGAGCGGCTTGACGGCGAGAGTTTCTGTGCCACTTACGCCGACGGCGTCGCCGACATCGATCTCGAGGCGCTGCTCGGGTTCCATCGAGCCCAGGGTGCGCTCGGCACGGTGACCGTCGTGCAGCCCCGGCTGCAATGGGGCGTGGCTGAGCTCGGAGCCGATCACAAGGTTGAGGGCTTTGTCGAGAAGCCTCGCAGCGAGCACTGGATCAACGGCGGTTTCTTCTGCTTCGAGCCCGGTGCGCTGGGCTTCATCGGCGAGGACAGCGTGCTCGAGCGCGAGCCGCTGGAACAGCTCGCCGCCGACGGCCAGCTGAGTGCGTACCGCCACGAGGGCTTCTGGGACTGCATGGACACCTACAAGGACGCGGTCGAGCTCAACGACCTCTGGTCCAGCGGCGACACCCCCTGGACCGTCTGGGCGAAGGCGGCAGCCCGATGAGCTTCCGGTGCGCCTTTTATGGCCTACGCCCACATAAAGCGCACCGGAAGGGGGCCTGGCGATGAGCAACCGCGCTTTGGTGACTGGCGCACATGGCTTCGTCGCTTCGCACTTGGTGAAGGCGCTGCTGGAGCGCGGCGACACCGTTCGCGTGCTTGACCGACCCGACCCTCGCCTTGCCGACGTCGGCGGGCCGCGACGCTCCGGCCTCGACCTGCTCGGTCTGCGCGATCAGGTCGAGCTGGCGGAGGGGGACCTGCGCGATGCTGACTCGGTCGCTGCGGCGGTCGCCGGCTGCGACTCGGTCTTCCATCTTGCGGCGCAGACGATCGTCGGCGTCGCCCGCCGCTCGCCGCTGGAGACGCTGGAGGTCAACGTGCGCGGTGCCTGGAACGTCTTCGAGGCCTGCCGCGAGCACGACGCTTCACGGGTCGTTTTCGCTTCTTCCGACAAGGCCTACGGATCCAGCCCCGAGCTGCCCTACCGCGAGGATTTCCCCCTGCGCGCCGCCAACACCTACGACGCCAGCAAGGCCGCCGCCGACATCGTCGCCCGCAGCTACGCCAGCACCTACAGCCTGCCCCTGGCCGTCACCCGCTTCGCCAACATCTACGGCGGCGGCGATCTCAACTTCTCACGGCTGATCCCGGAGACGACGATCGCCGTCCTCGACGGTCGTCCGCCCGTGATCCGCTCCGACGGCAGCCCTGAGCGCGACTTCCTCCACGTCGATGACGCCGTCGGCGCCTACCTGGCGATCGAGGCCGCGCTTGGCCAAGGTGAAGCCAGGGGAGAGGCCTTCAACGCCGGCGGCGAGCGCCCGCATTCGGTGCGCGAGGTAGTCGACCTAATTGCCGCGGTTGCCGAAACCGGTGTCGAGCCCGAATACCTGGGTTCGGGCACCCCCGACGGTGAGATCGACCGCCAGTACGTCGACTCGACCAAGCTGCGCGAGCTGATCGGCTGGCGCCCGCAGGTCGAGCTTGCCGATGGCCTCCAACGCACGCTGGAGTGGTACCGGAAACACCCGGAGGCCCGACCGGCATCCGAAGTCCCAGCCTCAAAGTAAGAGTAATACCAGTGCTACTCTTACCTGATGCGAATTACGAGCAAGGGACAGGTCACTATTCCGAAGGAGTTGCGTGACCACTTGGGGTTCTTGCCCGGGACTGAGGTCCAATTCTCCGAAGACGGCAGTGAGATCCGAATCCGCAAGACGCCGGGTGGACACGGGCGCGGCAGAGAGATCGTCGAGCACCTGCGCAGAGCGGGTGGGGGCAAATACCGGATGACCACCGAGGAAGTGATGAGGTTGACCCGGGGAGAGGATTGGGGCACCGGTCACTTGGAGGAGGGTGGTGGCGACCCTAGTTGACTCCAATGTCCTCATCGACGTAATCGAGGGAACGCTCGCATGGTCGGACTGGTCGGTGGACGCTTTGGAAGCGGCCGGTTCCGCGGGTCCAGTAGTAATCAACCAAGTGATCTACACGGAGGTGTCGGTTCGCTACGCCGATACCGACGAGCTGGACCTGGATCTGCCAATGGACTATTTCCAGCGCGAGCAGATTCCCTGGCCGGCCGCTTTTCTAGCCGGAAAGGCATTCGTCGATTACCGCCGTCGCGGTGGCAAGCGGCGATCGCCCCTTCCCGACTTCTTTATTGGCGCTCATGCCGCCGTTGCGAGCTTGCGCCTGCTGACCCGCGATCCGACTCGCTACCGCAGCTACTTTCCTACGGTCGAGTTGATCGCACCCGAGTAGCCACGACGCCACGGCTAGTCTGCTCCCCATGTGCGGACGCTTCACGGTCACGGCCAAAAACGCCAAGCAGATCGCCGACAAGTTCCAGGTCGAGCTGGAGAAGGCGCTGGAGCGCAACTCGGAAGGCAACGCCCCGCCGCCGACGGCCGAGCGAGTGAAGAAGATCGAATCGGGGCTGGGGCGCTTCAACGTCGCGCCCAGCCAAGAGGTGCTGACCGTGCGCTCCTCTCCCGATCCCGAGGAGGCCGCCGACGGCGAGCGCGAGGCGCGGCTGATGCGCTGGGGCCTGGTGCCGCGCTGGGCCAAGGACCTCAAAGTCGGCTACCGGATGATCAACGCCAAGGCCGAGAACCTCGAATCGAGTCGCGCCTACTCGCCGCTGGTCGGCAAGTTCCGCCACCGCTGCCTGATCGTTGCCGACGGCTTTTACGAGTGGATGAAGGCGGAGGACCCCAAGCAGCCGCGCCAGCCCTGGCGTTTTACCGTCGACGGCGGCGAGACCTTTGCCTTCGCCGGTCTTTGCACGCGCAAGGAGTGGGAGGACCCCGAGGATCGCGGCTTCGACGACGGCTGGCTCTACAGCTGCACGATCGTCACCACGACGCCCAACGAGCTGGTCGCCAAGGTCCACGACCGCATGCCGGCGATCCTGCCGAGCCCCGAGGCCGAGGCCGCCTGGCTGCGCCCCGACCTCGAGCTCGAGGACGCGGTGGCGATGTGCGGGCCGCTGCCGGCCTCACGGATGGAAAGCGCCCCCGCCAACCCGAAGCTGAACAAGGTCGGCAAAGGCAGCGAGGAAGGCCCCGAGCTGCTGGTTGCGCCCTAGCTCTAAAGCGTGCCGGCGGTCTTGACCGTGGCCGCGCCGGCGGAGTTTTCGACCGTGCAGGCGATCGCCGCCGCTGGGGTGGCAGTCGTCCGCCAGATCGTGGCAAAGGGCAGGACCAGGTCCTGCTTCGGCTGGCCGGCGGGCAGGCCGTACTTCCAGACCTGCTGGCCGATCCGGTAGGGCGCCCATTCGACCACGATGCCTTTTTCTCTCGTGTAGCGCTCGCCAAGCAGGTCGCTCATCTCGACCAGGGCATAGTCGGTGCTGTGCGAGCTGAACTCGACCGCCGAGTTCTCCGGCGTTCCCTGTTCGGACAGCTCTTCGCTGGAGCGCGGATAGGAGGCGCGGCTCTCGTAGGTCTTGGCGATGATCGCCCGTTTAGCTCGGATCGAACAGCGCAGGCGCCCGTGGCCGATCGCCGCGCCGGCGGAGATCGTCAGCACGGCGGAGCTGCGGTAGAGGGTGTATTCGCTGACGTTTGCTTCGGTCGAGCGGATCTCCGCGTCGGTCAGCTGCATCTCGCCACCGCCGGGGATCTGGACCTTCTTGGAGTCCGACATCGGCGCTTCTTCCACCCATTCCAGCGTCGCCGCCCCGATCAGCTTGTCGGTGCTCAGCAGAGCCGCGGCTACGGTCGCCAGCAGACCGATCGCGATCACGATCAGGGCGCCGCGAGGCGGGCGGATTTTGCGTTCGTCGGCCACGGCTGGGCCGCAAGCTACCGTGTAGGCGTGGCCAAGCGCGCAACGCCGTCTCCTCCGGTTGAGGTCAGCTTCAAGACGGTGACGCTGCACGGTCGTGAGGTCGGCTACCTCGGCGCCGGCGAAGGACCGGTCTTGCTGCTGGTCCACGGCATGGCCGGCACCTGCGAGAACTGGCGCGAGGTGATCGAGCCGCTGGCCCGGCACTACACGGTGATCGCGCCCGACCTGCCGGGGCACGGTCTCTCGGCCTGCGGCTCGGGTGACTACTCGTTGGGCAACCTCGCCTCAGGGCTGCGGGACCTCCTGCTCGTTCTCGGCCACGAGCGCGCGACCCTCGTCGGCCACTCGCTCGGTGGGGGCATCGCGATGCAGTTCGCCTACCAATTCCCCGAGATGGTCGAACGGCTCGTGCTCGTCTCCAGTGGCGGTCTCGGCCTCGAGGTGAGCCCGGTCCTGCGGGCGGCCGCCCTGCCCGGCGCCGACCTCTTCATCTCGATCACCGCCAGCACCGGTCAGAAGATCGGCAGCGCGATCGGTCGCGGTCTCTCGAGGGCGGGGATGAGGCCCGCCGCCGATGTGGCCGAGGTCGCCCGCGGCTACGGCTCGCTCGCTGAGCCGGGCCACCGCAAGGCTTTCCTGGCGACGCTGCGCTCGGTGGTCGGCACCGGGGGTCAGAGTGTCTCTGCGACGGACCGTTTCTACCTGGCGGAGGAAGTGCCAGTGCTGATCCTCTGGGGCGCCCGCGACCCGATCATTCCCGTGCGCCATGGTGAAGAAGCTCACGATGCGCTTCCCGGCAGCAGATTGGAGATCTTCGAGGAGACGGGGCACATGCCCCAGCTCGAGCAGCCGGTGCGCTTCATCAGCGCGCTCGAACGCTTCCTCGAGGAGACCGAGCCGGCCCGCTTCGATCGCGAGCAGTGGCGAGCCCGCTTCAAGGTCGCCTCCTGACAGACGACTCCTAGTGCGGGGGCGCTCCCGCGTAGCGGGTCAGATAGGCCTCTTCGACCTGGGTCGAGAATTGCTCGATTCGCAGCTTGGGGTGCAGATGGGGGTCTGGGAGGGAAGGCGAGACCTTGCCGGTTTTTGGGTCCCAGAGGGCAAAGCACATCGCCTCCGCGATGTGACTGGGTCCGTGTTCGTCAACTCGCCCTCCCAGGCCGTCAAGCGCCCAAGTTATCCGCTCCAACGCTTTTCCCACGGCGGGTAACGGGAGTAGGACGACGAACCCGACCACCGCCAGCGGGAAACGGGTATGCACAGTGGCTGCCTCGGTGGCCAAGTCATTGACCATGTTTTGCCAGTTCTTGCCGATGCTTTTGGCGTCGTTCAGGGTCTTGCTGTCGAATGCGAAGCGGACTCCATCCGGTCGGTAGGCGACGTCGAATTGCTGCTTTCGAATTCCTCCGACGATTGCGACGTCTCCCCGCTCTACGCAGTCGGCTTGCGGAGGGTAGAGGGGGGTCTTGCCCCTCGCGCCCACTGTTTCGATCGGGATGCCACCAAGCATCTGAGCGAGCGGTTGGGCAACCCTTTCGTCCACGAACCGTCCCAGCTGAAGCGACGAATACGGTGCCGAGCGACTGAGTCGGTTGCCCCTTTTGCGCCACTGGGCTCCGAACTTGGCGAGCTCACTCTTGGTGAGAGCGATCGGCGGCATCGATGTCAGATGTGCCACGAGACGCGCCCGACAGGATTCGAACCTGTGGCCTCCGCCTCCGGAGGGCGGCGCTCTATCCAGCTGAGCTACGGGCGCTCAAGGGCCAGTCTAGCTTCGGGTAACGGACCGGCTCCGTCGCGTAGGCTCGCAGGCTCGCATGGATCTCTCGGCGATCTTCCTCGGCACCGGTGGGTCGGTGCCCTCGGCGCGGCGTTCGACCGCGAGCGTGATGCTGGTTCGCGGCGGCCGGCGCTTGATGTTCGATTGCGGCGAAGGGACGCAGCGACAGCTGCAGCGCTCGTTGGGGCTGGCCCAGGTCGACGAGATCTTCCTCACTCACTTCCACGCCGACCACATCCTCGGCCTGCCGGGCCTGCTCAAGACCTATGACCTCACCGCCCGTGAGGAGCCGCTGACGATCTACGGACCGCGCGGCCTGCGCGACCTCTTCAAGACACTCGGCCGCCTGATTGGTCGCACCGACTACAGCATCGACCTGATCGAAATCGACCCCGGCGAAGCGGTGCGCCACGACGGCGCCGAGGTCCAGGCCTTCGCGGTCGAGCACAGCGTGCGCGCCAACGGCTACGTGCTGATCGAGCAAGAGCGCCCCGGGCGCTTCGACCCCGAGCAGGCGAAGCGTCTCGGAGTGCCCGAAGGGCCGGCGTTTGCGGCGCTGCAGAGGGGGGAGGAGGTGGCGGGCAGCGAGGGACCGGTCCGGCCGCAGGACGTGATGGGCGAGTCACGCCAAGGTCGCATCGTCGCGATCACGGGCGACACGGCCCCTTGCCACTCAACGGTTGCGGCGGCCGCCGACGCCGACCTGCTGGTCCATGACGCCAGCTTCTCCGAGGAGGAGGTCCAGCGCGCTGCCGACACCGGCCACTCGACCGTCGGCCAAGCCGCGGCGGTCGCCCGCGAGGCCCACGTCAAGATGCTCGCCCTCGTCCACATCTCCTCCCGCTACCACGTCGGCACCGTCCTCGAGGAGGCCCGCGACGTCTTCGAGGACTGCGTCGCGCCCAAAGACTTCGACCTGATCGACATCCCTTTCCCAGAGAAGGGCCTACCCAAGCTGATCGCCAATGGAGCCCGGGAGAACGGCGAGTCCGGGTAGGTCCTCAACCGAGCCTCCCCATCTGTTGCGAGGGCGAGGGCCTATCCGGACTCGCCGCCGCTGCTGCTACATTGGCGCCGTCCTTTAACTACGGCCCTGTGAGGCCGAGAAGGAGCAAGAGAAGTGAACGAGACGGTCGTGCTTGAGCGCGACGATTTGAGGCGAACGCTGCGGCGGATCGCCCACGAGATCGCCGAGAAGAACCCCGATCCGGACTCGCTGGCGATCGTCGGCATCCACACGCGGGGTGCCCTGCTGGCCCGTCGCCTGCACGCGTCGCTCGCCGAGCTGACCGGCGTCGAGGTGCCGATCGGCGACATCGACATCTCCTTCTACCGCGACGACGTCGGTGCCAAGTCGCCCGCCACGCAGCCGGTCGTCCACGCTTCCCACATCGACTTCGACCTCAGTGGTCGCACCGTCGTCTTGGTCGACGACGTCCTCTTTACCGGCCGCACGGTGCGGGCCGCGATCGATGCCCTCTTTGACTACGGTCGGCCGCAGCGCATCCAGCTCGCGGTGCTCTGCGATCGCGGCCACCGCGAGCTGCCGATCCGGCCCGACTACGTCGGCAAGAACCTGCCGACCGGCCGCGAGCAGCGCGTCAACGTCCACCTCTCTGAGCTCGATGGCAGCGACGAGGTCGCGATCGCCGATCCGCAGCCTGCCGAGGTGGGCGGATGAGGCACCTGCTCTCGATCGAGCAGCTCTCCAAAGCCGAGATCGAGGCGATCCTCGATCGGGCCGAGAGCTTCGCCGAGGTCGGCCGCCGCGACATCAAGAAGGTGCCGACCCTGCGCGGCCGCACCATCGTCACCCTCTTCTACGAGTCGAGCACCCGCACCAGCTCCTCCTTCGAGCTGGCCGCCAAGCGCCTCTCCGCCGATCTCGTCTCGGTCAAAGCGGCGGGCTCCTCAGTCGACAAGGGCGAGTCGCTGAAGGACACGATCGCCACCCTCTCCGCCTACGACCCGGCGGCGATCGTCCTGCGCCATCCCTACGCCGGCGCCGCCCAGATGGTCGCCGAGTGGGCCGATGTTGCCGTCGTCAACGCTGGCGACGGCAAGCACGAGCACCCCAGCCAGGCGCTGCTCGACGTCTACACGCTGCGCCGCCGTCTCGGCTCGCTCGAGGGCAAGCGGATCTGGATCGTCGGCGACGTCCTGCACAGCCGCGTCGCCCGCTCCAACTTGATCGCTTTCAAGGCGATGGGTGCCGAGCTGACGGTTTGCGGCCCACCAGCCTTGATCCCGCGCGGCCTCGAGCAGCTCGGCTGTGCGGTCGAGCACTCGCTGGCCGGCGTCGGCGAGGCCGACGTGATCTACGCCTTGCGCCTGCAGCACGAGCGCATGGCGGAGAGTTTCGTGCCCTCGCTCCGCGAGTACGCGGCGCACTTCCAGATCGACTCCCGCCGCCTTGGCCCGCGCCAGCTGCTGATGCATCCCGGCCCGGTCAACCGCGGGGTTGAGCTCTCCGGCGAGGTGATCGACTCGCCGCAGTCGCTGATCAATGAGCAGGTGGCCTCGGGCCTGGTCGTCCGCATGGCGATCCTCTACGAGCTGCTCGCCGCGGGTCACGAAGAGCCGGCGCCCGTCACCGGCAACGGCCACGCCACACCGATCGGGCAACCGGCGTGAGCGCCCCCCAGCTCGAGATGCGCGCTGGCGAGAGCGCGGACCTGCTCCTGCGCCGTGCCACTGTGCTCGACCCCGTCGCCGGCATCGATGCCCCGCACGACGTTCTCGTCCGCGCTGGCAAGGTCGCCGAGCTGACCGCCCCCGGTGAGGCTGACGCCGCCGGGCTCGAGGAGATCGACGCCGAGGGGCTGCACGCCTTCCCCGCCTTCTTTGACCCGCACGTGCACCTGCGCACGCCGGGGCAAGAGCACAAGGAGGACATCGAGACGGGCTCTCGCTCGGCGGCCGCGGGCGGTTACTGCGGCGTGATCGCGATGGCCAATACCGAGCCGCCGGTCTCGACGCCCGCCGACGTCGAGGCGCTGCTGGGGGCCGCCCGCTCGTCTGCCTCCGTACGGGTTGGCTTTCTGGCCACGGTGACGCGCGGGATGGAGGGGGAGGAGCTGACCGAGATGGCCTCGTTGCGCGACGCCGGCGCTGCCGGTTTCAGCGACGACGGCCTGCCGATCCGCAGCGCTCGGATTCTGCGCCGGGCGCTGCAGTACCAGCGCCTCTGCGGCGGCACGATCGCCCTCCACGAGGAGGATCCGGAGCTCTCCGGCGCCGGCGTCATGCACGAGGGCCCGGTCTCGGCGACCCTCGGACTGGAGGGGGTCCCGTCAATCTCGGAGTCGACGATGATTGCCCGCGACGCGGCGATCGCCGGCTATGAGGGCGGGCAGATCCACGTCCAGCATCTCTCCGCAACCGAGTCGGTCGAGGCGGTGCGCGCGGCCAAGGCCGCCGGGGTGCAGATCAGCTGTGAGGCCTCGCCACATCACCTCTGCCTCACCGACGAGGAGGTGCGCAGCCTTGACCCGCAGCGCTTCAAGATGAACCCGCCCCTGCGCAGCGAGGCCGACCGCCAGGCCCTGATCGAGGGGCTGCGCGACGGCACGATCGAGTGCATCGCGACCGACCACGCGCCGCATGCGGCCGAGGAAAAGGAAGTGCCCTTCGAGCAGGCCGCGATGGGTGTGACCGGCCTCGAGACCGCCTTTGCCGCTCTGCACACGGAGTTGGTCCTGCCGGGCACGATCGAGCTCGGCCTGTTGATCGAGCGCCTCGCCGGTGGGGCCGAGCTGTTCGAGGTCAAGCGCCCGTCGCTAGCCCCGGGCAGCGAGGCCAACATCGCCCTCTGCGACCTCTCGGCGCGTTGGACGGTCGGCGAGGAGGGCTACGAGAGCCGCTCCTCAAACTCTTGGTGCGCCGGCAAGGAGCTCACCGGCCGCGTCCTGATGACCCTGGCCGGCGGCCGGATCGCCTATCGCCTGCGCAGCTTCAGCATGGGGGTGGCGGCATGAGCGAGGGCTTTCTGCTGCTCGAGGATGGGGCGCGTTTCGACGGGGTGCCCTGCGGGGCCGAGGGGCCGGTCACCGGCGAGGTCGTCTTCAACACGGCGATGACCGGCTACCAGGAGTCCGTCACCGACCCTTCATACGCGGGACAGATCATCGTCTTCACCTATCCGCTGATTGGCAACTACGGCGTCTCCGCCGCGGCGATGGAGTCCGACCGCGCCCACGCCCGCGGCGTCGTCATGCGCGATCCAAAGAACGGCGAGGACGTCGCCACCGCCGAGGGTGGCTGGCTCGACTGGCTCGCCGATTGCGGCGTGCCCGCGATCGGCGGCGTCGACACCCGCGCCGTCGTCCGCCACATCCGCGACCGCGGCGCAATGCGCGGCGGCATCTTCCCTGCCGGCACGCCGGAGAACGGGGCCCGCGAACGCGTTGCCGCCGAGCCCTCGATGGACGGCGCCGACTTCGCCCGCACCGTTACTCCCGCCGAGCCGGTTCGCTTCGAGGGCGAGGGTGGCCCGCACGTGGTCGGCATCGACACCGGGATCAAGCTCAACATCGTCCGGCAGCTGCGCGAGCGTGGCTGCCAGCTCACCCTGCTGCCCTGCGACTCAACGCCCGAGCAGGTTCTCGCCGAGAACCCCGATGTCGTCTTCCTCGCCAACGGCCCCGGTGACCCGGCGGCGCTCGGATACGTCGTCGACACGGTGCGCGAGCTGGTCGGCCAAAAGCCCCTCTTCGGCATCTGCCTCGGCCATCAGCTGCTCTGCCGCGCCGTCGGTCTCGAGACCTTCAAGCTGCCCTTCGGCCACCGCGGCGCCAACCACCCGGTCAAGGAGCTGGCGACGGGGCGGATCGACATCACCTCGCAGAACCACGGCTTCGCCGTGCAGGGCCCCGGCGGCGAGCCGCGGATCGAGGCCGACGAGCCGGTGCGCTGGCAGACCGACTTCGGCGCCGCCGAGCTCTCCCACCTCAACCTCTACGACCGCACGGTCGAGGGCCTCGTGCTGAAGGAGGTCGCCGCGGCGACCGTTCAGTACCACCCGGAGGCCGGGCCGGGACCGCACGATGCCCGCCACCTCTTCGACTCGTTCCTGGAGCTTGCCAATGCCTAAGCGCACCGACATCGAGAAGATCCTGCTGATCGGCTCTGGGCCGATCGTGATCGGCCAGGCGGCCGAGTTCGACTACTCCGGCGTGCAGGCCTGCAAGGTCCTGCTCGAGGAGGGCTACGAGGTCGTCCTCGTCAACTCCAACCCGGCGACGATCATGACCGACCCCGAGTTCGCCAGCTCGACCTACATCGAGCCGCTGCTGCCCGGTCCGGTGACGCGGATCATCGAAAAGGAGCGGCCAGACGCGCTGCTGCCGACCCTCGGCGGCCAGACCGCGCTCAACCTGGCGATGACGCTGCACGAGGACGGCACGCTGGAGAAGTTCGGGGTCGAGCTGATCGGCGCCGACCACGCCGCGATCCGCCGCGCCGAGGACCGCGAGGAGTTCCGCCGCACGATGAACGAGGCAGACGTGCGCATTCCCTGGTCGATGACCGTGGAGGGCCTCGGCGAGGTCGAGGCAGCGCTGGCCGACGGCCGCATCACCCTGCCGGCGATCGTCCGGCCGGCCTTCACCATGGGCGGCCAGGGCGGCGGCGTGGGGGAGACCGAGACCGAGCTGCGCCAGGTCGTCTCCGAGGGCCTCGCCGCCAGCCCGATCAACCAGGTGCTGGTCGAGGAGTCGGTGATCGGCTGGGGCGAGTTCGAGCTCGAGGTGATGCGCGATCACAACGACAACGTGGTGATCATCTGCTCGATCGAGAACGTCGACCCGATGGGCGTCCACACCGGCGACTCGGTCACGGTCGCGCCAGCGCAAACCCTCACCGACGCGCTCTACCAGGACCTGCGCGACCAGGCGATCAAGGTGATCCGCGCCGTCGGGGTCGAGACCGGCGGCTCCAACGTGCAGTTCGCCGTCAACCCCGAGAACGGCGAGATTGCCGTGATCGAGATGAACCCACGGGTCTCGCGCTCCTCGGCCCTGGCCTCGAAGGCGACCGGCTTCCCGATCGCCAAGATGGCGGCCAAGCTCGCCGTCGGCTACGCGCTGGAGGAGATCCCCAACGACATCACCCGCGCCACCCCGGCCAGCTTCGAGCCGACGATCGACTACGTGGTGACGAAGATCCCGCGCTTCGCCTTCGAGAAGTTCCCCGGCACCGAGGGCAAGCTCTCGACCTACATGCAGAGCGTCGGCGAGGCGATGGCGATCGGCCGCACCTTCCGCGAGTCCTTCGCCAAGGCGATGCGCTCGCGCGAGCTCGACGCCGACGCCGAGATCCCCGCGAGCGACGAGGCGCTGCTGACGGCGCTGGGGAAGCCCTGTGCCGAGCGCTTCGACCTGATCCTCGCCGCCTTCCGCCGCGGCCTCGGCGTCGAGGCCGTGCACGAGCGCTGCCTGGTCGACCCCTGGTTCCTGCGCGAGCTGCAGGCCCTGGCCGTCGACGGCGACGGCACCGAGGGGCTCTCCCGCGTCTACAAGTCGGTCGACACCTGCGCCGCCGAGTTCGAGGCGGCGACGCCGTATTACTACTCCGCCCACGAGCGCCCCTCGGCCGGCATCGCCGCCTCGGAGGTTCGCCGCGGCGAGCGCGACTCAGTCGTCATCCTCGGCGCCGGCCCGAACCGGATCGGCCAGGGGATCGAGTTCGACTACTGCTGCGTGCACGCCGCGATGACCGCGCGCGAGCTCGACCGCGACGCGGTGATGATCAACTGCAACCCGGAGACGGTCTCAACCGATTACGACACCTCCGACCGCCTCTACTTCGAGCCGCTGACGGCGGAGGACGTGCTCGCCGTCTGCGAGCAGGAGCAACCCGAGGGCGTGATCGTCCAGTTCGGCGGCCAGACACCGCTGAAGCTGGCCCGCGCCTTGGAGGAGGCCGGCGTACCGCTGCTCGGCACGCCAGTCGACGCGATCGACCTCGCCGAGGATCGCGGTCGCTTCGGCGCCCTGTTGCGCAAGCTCGGGATCAAGCACCCGCCCTACGGCACCGCGCTCTCGGCCGAGGAGGCCACCGAGATCGCCGAGAAAGTCGGCTTTCCGCTGCTGGTCCGCCCGTCCTACGTGCTCGGCGGCCGGGCGATGGAGATCTGTTATTCGACCGACGACCTCAGTGCTTATCTCAAGGCTCACGTCAAGGCGGACCAGGAGCACCCGCTGCTGCTCGACCGCTTCCTCGAGAACGCGATCGAGGTGGATGTGGATGCGCTGGCCGACGGCAGCGACGCCCACGTCGCCGGGATCATGCAGCACGTCGAGGAGGCCGGTGTGCACTCGGGCGACTCGGCCTGCGTGATTCCACCGATGAGCCTCGGCGCCGAGATGCTGGCGGAGATCCGCGCGACGACCAAACGGATCGCGATCGAGCTCGGCGTGATCGGCTTGATCAACATCCAGTACGCCGTCGCCGGTGGTGAGCTCTACGTGATCGAGGCCAACCCCCGCGCCTCGCGCACGGTGCCCTTCGTCTCCAAGGCGACCGGCGTGCCGCTCGCCAAGCTGGCGGCGCGGCTGATGCTGGGCGAGAAGCTGGCCGATCAGGAGCTGCGCGATCCGCCCGCGGGCATGGTCAGCGTCAAGGAGGCCGTGCTGCCCTTTGCCCGCTTTGCCGGCGCCGACTCGGTCCTCGGGCCGGAGATGAAGAGCACCGGCGAGGTGATGGGCATCGCCGGTGATTTCCCCACCGCTTTCGGCAAGGCCCAGGCGGCAGCGGGTGTTTCGCTGCCGACGGAGGGCGCCGTCTTCATCACGGTCACCGACACCGACAAGCCGGCGGCGACCCAGATCGCCACCCAGCTCCACGACCTCGGCTTCGAGCTGATCGCCACCGGTGGCACCGCCCAGGCGCTCTCGACGATGGGTGTCCCGGTCACGCCGATCAACAAGATCGCCGAGGGCTCGCCGAACGTCGTCGACTTGATCCGCGAGCGCCGCTGCGACCTCGTGATCAACACCCCAACCGGCTCCGGTGCCCGCGCCGACGGTTACGAGATCCGCACCGCCGCGGTACGCCACAACGTCCCCTGCGTGACGACGATGACCGGTGCCACCGCCGCGGTGCGCGCGATTGCGGCCAAGATCGAAGGCGACTCCGACGTCCGCTCCCTGCAGGAGATCCACGGCCTGGAGCGGGCCAAGCAGCCGCGATGACAGCCCCCTTCGGGCGCCGCCTCTGCAAGGTCTCCGAGAGCCGTGCCTCCGGTGGCTACAGGCTCTTCTCCCTGATTGACCCGGAGGGTCCCGAGCCGTTGCCTGGTCAGTTCTACATGCTCGCTACCGAGTCTCACTGGGAGCAGAGCGGCCAGCGCCCCTTCCTGCCCAGGGCCCTCTCGGTCGCCGAGACCGGCCCGGCCGCCGACGGCGTCCGCCTCGACTTCCTGATCGAGGGCATTGGCCCCGGCACCGACCGCCTCTGCGAGCTGGAGCCCGGCGAGAACGTCTGGGTCAACGGCCCGCTCGGCAACTCGTTCTCGACCCCGCGCGAGCTCTCCGCCGGGGCGGCGGGGGCGATCCTGGTGGGCGGCGGCATCGGCATCGCCCCGCTGGCACTGCTGCGCCGCACCTTTGCGGCGAAGAACGTCCCCACTCGTGTCCTGCTCGGCTTCCGCGACAAGGCCCACTCGGGCGGCCTCGACGACCTCTTCGCTTGTTGCGAGATCCGCCTCGCCAGCGACGACGGCCACATCGGCCACCACGGCTACGTCACCGACCTGCTCGCCGCCATGCTGGAAGGCGACGATGCGGGTAGCGCCGCCGTCTACTCCTGCGGCCCGCCGCAGATGCTCGATGCCGTTGCTGCGCTCTGCACAGAGGCTGGCGTGCCCAGTGAGCTGGCGATGGAGTCACCGATGGCCTGCGGCTACGGGGCCTGCTTCGGCTGCGCCGTGCCGAAGCCCGGCGGTGGCTATCTCCGCCTCTGCGTCGACGGCCCGGTGGTGCGGCCCGATCAGGTCGAGCTGGCCCATGCTTGAGTTCTGCGGCATCGAGCTGAAGCACCCCGTGGTCAACGCCTCCGGCACCTTCGATGCGATTGCCGCACAAGGTGTCTACGGCGACGCACTCTTCGAGGACTTCCCCTTCTCGGCCTTCGTCTCCAAGACGATCACCCCCGAGCCGCGGAGCGGCAACGAGCCGCAGCGGATCTGGGAGACGCCGGCGGGGATGATCAACTCGATCGGCCTGCCAAACAAGGGTTTGGACGGCTTCCTCGCCGAGGACTTGCCGCAGCTGGCACGACTGCCGGTGCCGCTGATCGTTTCCGTCATGGCCACTGGCCACGAGGAGTTCGCGCGGCTGGTGAGGGCCGTAGGGGGGAGGGACGAGGTAGCGGCGATCGAGCTCAACGTCTCCTGTCCCAACGTCCACTCCGGCCTGATCGTCGGCGAGCAGCCGCAGGAGACCGAGTCTTTGCTGGAGGCGCTGCGGCCGCTGACCGAGAAGCCGCTGATCGTCAAGTTGACACCCAACGTCGCGGGCCCCGCCGACGTCGCCGCGGCGGCCGAGCAGGGCGGGGCTGACGCGGTCTCCCTGATCAACACGCTGAAGGCGAGCGCGATCGACCCCGCCACCGGCGGGCCCGGAATCGCAGCTGGCCACGGCGGCCTCTCCGGTCCGGCGGTGAGGCCGGTGGCTGTCGCCCAGGTGCGCGCTGTGGCTGCCGTCGTCGGCATCCCGATCGTCGGCATGGGTGGTGTCTCCAGTGGCGCCGACGCGGTCGAAATGCTTGCCGCGGGAGCAGCCCTGGTGGCGGTTGGAACAGAGAACTTCCGTGATCCAAGGGCCGGCAACCGGATAGCAGGCGAGATCGCCGGAGCGCTCCAAAGCGGTCGAAGTAGCACTCCAATCGGCAACGCCGCCTGAACCTCGACTGGAGGTTTAGGTGAATTTCGGCGTAATTGGCTCGCATGGCCTTGCACGCCCGCGACCCGCGGCTATACTCGCCGCCCACATGCCTGCCCCAGTCAAGACCTCCGCCGCCGCTCCCGAGCGCTCGCTGGACCAGCGGATGGACGCTCTCAAACGCGCCAACGACATCCGCACCGCTCGCGCGAAGCTGAAGAAGGACCTCAAAGCCGGCAAGGCAAACATCCACACGCTGCTGCTCGACCCCCCCGATTACGTACTCACCGCAAAGGTCTTCGACATGCTCTTGGCGGTGCCGAAGTACGGCCGGGTGAAGACGAATCGGATCCTCAATCAGTGTCGGATCTCGCCGTCGAAGACGATCGGCGGCCTCTCAGAGCGGCAGCGAGCTGAGCTCGTCTCCCAGCTCCGCCGATAGCTCAGTCAGTATTCCCGGCCGCATGGCCAAGGTCTTCGTCATCACCGGTCCCTCGGGGGTCGGCAAGGGCACTCTGATCGCGACGCTGCTCGAGCGCGTTCCCGACCTCGAGCTCTCGATTTCTGCCACGACTCGCGGGCCTCGCAAGGGCGAGGTGAACGGTCGCGATTACCACTTCCTCACCCCCGAGGAATTCGACCAGCGGATCACGGCCGAAGACTTCATCGAGTTCGCCACCTACAGCGGCCACCGTTACGGAACCCTGCGCTCGGAGGTTCGCCAGCGCCTCGACGAGGGCCACTCGGTCGTGCTCGAGATCGAGGTACAGGGTGCGCGCCAGGTACGCGCCGCGATGCGCGAGTCGGTCCAGGTCTTCATCGCTCCGCCGGACCCCGCTTCACTGCGGCGCCGGCTCGAGTCGCGCGGCACCGACAGCCTCGAGGCGATCGACGCCCGGCTCGAAGTCGCCGAGCAGGAGCTGGCCGCCCAGGGCGAGTTCGCCCACACCCTCGTCAACGATGATCTCGACCGCGCCGCCGCTGAGCTGGAGGGAATCGTGCGCGCCGAGTTGGGGATACCTCTAGACTCCGGAGCCGAATGATCAAACCACGCGTTGACAAGCTCCTTGACCACACTGACTCCCACTACGCGGCAGTAGTAGTCGCCGCCAAGCGGGCCCGTCAGATCAACAGCTACTACCACAGCCTCGGCGAGGGCAGCTTTGGTGAGTACCCGCCGCCGATGGTCGATATTCCCGGCGACAGGAACTACCTCTCGGTTGCACTTGAAGAGGTCGCTGCCGGCAAGCTCAAATACGAGTACCGCTCCTAAGCGCGTTCCGGCACGGCCGGATCTAAGGAACAGCCATGGCCAGAATCCTGCTCGGCGTAAGCGGAGGGATTGCCGCCTATAAGGCGCTCGAGCTAGCGCGCCTGGCGACGACTGCTGGCCATGGCGTCCGCGTGCTGATGACCGAGGGGGCGACTCGCTTCGTCGGTTCCGCCTCCTTCGAGGGCATCGTCGGTGCGCCGGTCTTGCTCTCCGAGTTCGAACGCGATCCGCTGCGCGGTGCTTTTCCCGGCGACTCGGCGCCCACCCACGACCCGATCGGTCACCTCGAGCTGGCCACCAACTGCGACGCCTACCTCGTCGCTCCGGCCTCGGCCAACACGATCGCCAAGCTCGCCAGCGGCCAGGCGGACTCGATGCTCACCACCTCCTTCCTCGCCTGCACGGCACCGCGCCTGCTCGCGCCGGCAATGAACAACCGCATGTACGCCGACCCGGCGACGCAGGCCAACCTGACGACCCTGCGCCAGCGGAGTGTGGTTGTGATCGAGCCCGACGAGGGTGCTCTCGCTTCGCGCGGCGAGCACGGCAAGGGCCGGCTCCCCGATCCCGCCCAGCTGCTGGCCAGGATCGAAGCCGAGCTGCCCACCGGTGAGCGCCCTTGGGACGGCCTGCGCGTACTCGTCACCGCCGGCGGCACCCGCGAGCCGATCGACTCGGTCCGCTTCCTCGGCAACCGCTCCAGCGGCCGCATGGGCATCGCCCTCGCTGCTGCCGCCGCCCGCCGCGGCGCCGACGTGACCCTGATCGCCGCCAACGTCTCGCTCCCCGAGCCCCCCGGCGTCCACCGCATCGACGTCGAGACGACGGCGCAGCTCGCCGCGGCGGCCCGTGCCGAGTTCCCCGACTCCCAGGTCCTCCTCATGGCCGCCGCACCCGCCGACTTCAAGGCAAGTGACGTTGCCGACGGCAAGCTGACCCGCGACGCCTCCCTCGACCTCCACCTCGAGCCCACCGAGGACATCCTCGCCAGCCTTACCGCCACCCGCACCGAGGCCCAAACCATCGTCGCCTTCGCCGCCGAAGCCAGCGACAACATCGACCGCGCCCGCGAGAAGCTGACCCGCAAGAACGCCGACCTAATCGTCCTCAACGACATCTCGAACCCCGCCATCGGCTTCGAGAGCCAAGAAAACGCAGTAACCCTGATCGACTCAGCGAGTGCCGAACCCGTCCCACAAGCGTCCAAGGACCAAATCGCGGACGCAATCCTCGAGCGAGTCGACCAGCTTCGAAGCAAGCAAGCTCAGCCCAACCGTTGATCCAGCGGGTGGCGCGGTGGCGGGGGTCCCCCATAGCGGAGGACGCCGCAGGCGTCCGAGCACATGGGGGAGGGCCGCCGCGACAGGACCCGCTGGCTTAGCGGTTCGACCGAGCTATACTCGCCCCAAGCTTTTGTCTCACCCGATGTACCCGAAGTGGGCCTGGCCCACTTTTTTTACGGCCTCAACCGATGGAAGACCTCCAGCAAGACATTCAGCAGCAGCTCCGCGAGCTCGACTCAGAGCTCGATCTTGTCGCGCTCGAGCAGCCGAGCAAGGAAGCCCTGCGGCTCTTCATCGACCATCCCGGTGGCGTTGACCTCGCCCTCTGCGAACGGGTCACCAATCACCTCAACCACCTGCGGGCCGAGTACGCGCTGGAGGTTTCCTCGCCCGGCCCCAAGTACAGCAATCACAAGGAGATCCAGTGAGCAAGGAGATCGTCGAAGCAGTCAAGGCACTGGAGCAGGAGAAGGGGATCTCCGCCGACAAGCTGATGGACGCGCTCGCCGACGCGCTCCTCTCCGCCTACAAGAAGACGCCCGGAGCGGCCAAATACGCCCGCGTCGACCTCGATCACGAAACCGGCGACTTCCTCGTCTTCGAACTGATCCTGCCGCCCGAGCTGGAGGAGAAGCTGCTGGCCGAGGCTGCCGAGGCGCAGGAGGAGGAAGAGCGCGAAGTCGACCCAGAGACGGGCGAACTGCGCGAGCCCGAGGACCCCGAGCTCGACCCGGAGATGATCGCTCCCTACGAGGACCAGATCGAGACCCGCGACGTCACCCCCGAAGACTTCGGCCGCATCGCCGCCCAGACGGCCAAGCAGGTGATCCTGCAACGGATCCGCGAGGCCGAACGGATGATGATGTTCGAGGAGTACCAGGACCGGGTCGGCGAGCTGATCACGGGGATCATCCAGCAGTCCGACAAGCGCTACACGCTGGTTCAGCTGCGTGAGCGAGTCGAGGCGCTGCTGCCCAAGTCCGAGCAGGTCTACAACGAGCGCTACGACCACGGCATGCGGGTCAAGGCCGTGATCACCGACGTCTCCGACTCGACCAAAGGCCCGGCGATCGTCGTATCCCGGCGCAGCTCCGAGCTGATCAAGAAGCTCTTCGAAATGGAGGTGCCGGAGATCGCCGACAAACTGGTCGAGATCGTCGGCGTCGCCCGTGAGCCCGGCTACCGCTCGAAGATCGCCGTGATCTCCCACGCCGACGGCGTCGACCCGGTCGGCGCCTGCGTCGGCCCGCGCGGCTCGCGGGTGCGGATGGTCGTCTCCGAGCTGCGCGGCGAGAAGATCGACATCATCCCCCACAACGACGAGCCCGCCCGCTTTGTCGCCAAGGCGCTCTCACCGGCGCGGGTGCGCGAGGTGATCGTCGACGACGACGAGCGCCAGGCGACCGTGATCGTTCCCGACGACCAGCTCTCGCTGGCGATCGGCCGCGACGGTCAGAACGCCCGTCTCGCTGCTCGCCTCACCGGCTGGCGGGTCGACATCAAGTCGGAGACCGAGTTCTCCCAGGAGGACCAGGACGTCGAGTACGAGGGCGAAGAAACCTTTGATGGGCGCTGCATGGCGGTGCTCTCCAACGGCCGCCGCTGCCCCAACGCGGCGATCGAGGGGTCGACTTACTGCGGCTTGCCGTCACATCAGGCCCTGAGCCGCTTCGACACCAATCAGATCGCCGTATTGGCGCCGATCCCCGAGGCCGAAGTCGAAATCCTCGCCGATCCCGACGCCGATCAGGGTCAGGTTGACGAGATCGTGGCCAAGGCTGAGTCCGAATTCGTCGAGGAGGTTGCGGAGGAAGAGGCTCCTCAGGATGAGACGGAGTCGCCCGCGGGTCCTGTCGCGGGGGAGGACACCTCGTCCTCGCAAGCTGCGGGCGAGGAGCCCACCCCCGCACCACCCGCGGGAGAATCGTCTGAGGCTGAGCAGCCTCAGGACGAAGCCCCAGATGAATCCGGAGACGAGCCCGCCACTGAGCAGGTCCAGGACGGGGCCGCTGAGGCAGAGCCCGAGGCCGCCGAAGAGACTGAGCAGTCCGAGGTTGAGCCAGTTGCTGAGGAGGCAGAGCAAGCGTAGTGGCAAAAAAGCGGGTACATGAGATTGCGAAAGCGCAGGGGCTGGAGAGCAAGGATGTTCTTGCCGCGCTGAAAAGCGCTGGTATTGAGGCGAAAGCTGCTGCCTCCAGCGTTGAGGAGGCCGATGCGCTGAAGGCGATCCAGGCGGCTAAAGGCAATGGCGGAGCCGCCGCTGCCGCCGAGACCAAGCCCGCACCGCCGAAAGAGGCGCCCGCGCAGCCTGCACCGGCTCAAAAATCCGCTGCTAAACCGGCGCCAAAGCCCGCCGGGGCGTCGAAAGGTCCCGTTCGTCCCGCCGGCAAAACCGCCGCCGGCGGTGGAGGCGGCGCCAGCGGCAAAAAGCGCCGCGTCGTGATCGACTCCCAGGCCGCTCGTCGTGATCAGATGGGTGGCCCCCCACCGCAGCGGCCACCGCGCCGCCGTGGTGGCCGCCGCCGCCGGCCGCTGCTCGAGGAGCCGCCGCCCAAAGTCGAGGCCGCCGAGCCCGAGGCGACCAAGGTCCCAGCCGGGGCGACGGTCCGCGAGGTTGCCGAGCTGCTCGGCCTGGGCAGCTCCGAGGTGATCAAGAAGTTGATGACGATGGGGGAGATGGCCACCCTCACCCAGACCCTCACCGACGAGTCGATCTCGGCGATTGCCGACGAGTACGACCGCAAAATTGAGATCGTCACCGCCGCCGACGAGGAGCCGGAGGAACCTGCCTTCGAGGACTCAGACGAGGAGCTCGCCGACCGGCCACCCGTGGTCACGATCATGGGCCACGTCGATCACGGCAAGACCTCGCTGCTGGACGCGATCCGCGAGACCGAGGTCGCCGCCGGCGAGGCCGGCGGCATCACCCAGCACATCGGTGCCTACCAGGTCCACCACGAGGAGAAGACGATCACCTTCCTCGACACGCCCGGCCACGCCGCCTTCACCGCGATGCGCGCCCGCGGCGCCAAGGTCACCGACATCGCCGTCGTCGTCGTCGCCGCTGACGACGGCGTGATGCCGCAGACCAAAGAGGCGATCGACCACGCCCGTGCTGCCGACGTGCCGATCCTGATCGCGGTCAACAAGATCGACAAGGAGGGCGCCCAGCCCGATCGCGTCCGCAACGAGCTCGCCGCCGACGGCCTCACCCCCGAGGACTGGGGTGGCGACACGGTCTACGTTGACGTGTCCGCCAAGACCCGCGAAGGGCTCGACAAACTGCTCGAGATGATCCTGCTCGTCACCGAGCTGGAGGAACTTGGCGCCAACCCCGATGCCCCCGCTTCGGGCACGGTGGTCGAGTCCCAGCTCGATCCGGGACGCGGCCCCGTGGTCACGATCCTGGTCCAGCGTGGCACGCTCGAGGTCGGCGACTCGCTCGTCGCCGGGCCGCAGTGGGGCCGGGTGCGGGCGATGCACGACTTCACCGGCACCCGGGTACAGAGCGCGGGGCCGGGGATGCCGGTCGAGGTGCTCGGCTTCGACGGCGTCGCCGATGCGGGCGAGTTCGTGCACGCGGTCGAGAACGACCGCCGCGCCCGCCAGGAGGCCCAGGAGCGCGCCAACCGGCTGAAGACCGAGCAGCTCGCCCGTCGCCAGGCCCGCAAGGTCAGCCTCGAGGAGGTCTTCTCGCGGGTCCAGGAGGGCGAGATCAAGGAGCTCAACATCGTGCTCAAGGCCGATGTGGCCGGCTCGCTGGAGGCGCTGCAGGACGAGATCGCCAAGGTGCCCCAGGAGCAGGTCGGGATCAACATCATCCACTCCCAGACCGGGGGCATCAACGAGTCCGACGTGATGCTGGCGGCGGCCTCGGAAGCGATCATCATCGGCTTCAACGTGCGGCCGCTGGCCGATGCGCGCCGCGCTGCCGAGCGCGAGGGCGTCGACGTCCGCACCTACTCGGTGATTTACAAAATCACCGAAGACCTGCGCAACGCGATGGAGGGCATGCTGGAGGCGATCGAGGTCGAGGAGACGCTCGGCGAGGCCGAGGTCAAGCAGACCTTCAAGGCCTCCAAGGTCGGCCGCATCGCCGGCTGCATCGTCAACGAGGGCAAGGTCACACGCACCGCCAGCGTCCGCCTGGTTCGCGAGGGCACCGTCATCTGGGACGGCAAACTTGGCTCCCTGCGCCGCTTCAAAGACAACGTGCAGGAAGTCGAGGAGGGCCAGGAGTGCGGCGTCGTCCTCGACGGCTACGCTGACGTCAAGGAGGGGGACATGCTCGAGTTCTACGAGACAAAGCAGGTCGAGCAGACGCTGGACTAAGATGGCCACTCCTCGCATGCGCCGCATCAACGAGGTGCTTCGCGAGGTAATTGGTGCTGCCATCGCCGATTTGAGTGACCCGCGCATCGGCTTCGTAACCGTGACCTCTGTGGAGACAAGCCCGGACCTGCGCGCCGCCAAGGTGTACGTCAGCGTGCTCGGCTCCGAGGAGGAGAAAGAGGCGACGATGGCCGGCCTGGCCTCCTCGCACGGCGTCCTGCAGTCAAAGATCGCGGCCGAGACGCGGATGAAGCGCACCCCGACTTTGACCTTTCACTACGACGAGACCGTCGAGCAGGGGATGCGGATCTCCGAATTGCTCGAGGGGGAAGAGCCTTGAGCGAGGGCGGCGTGGCGACCACGGCCGGCATCGAGCAGGTCTTACCGAGCTGCGCTCGCGCGACCGCTTCCTGCTCACCGCCCACGAGGGCCCCGACGGCGACGCCCTCGGCTCGCTGCTCGGCATGCACCACCTGCTCGGCCAGCTTGGCAAGGACTCGGTGATGTTCATGGCGGCGAAGGAGTTCCCGCTGCCGATCGAGTACCGCTTCCTGCCGCTGGAGGAGGTCTTCCACGAGCCGCCGGCCGACATGGCCGATCGCACCGTGATCTTCCTCGACTGCGGCAACATCGACCGCATGCCGGTCGACTTCCTCAGCGAGGGCGACAACTTCCGCATCAACATCGACCACCACCACGACAACACCCGCTTCGGCGACGTCAACCTGGTCGAAGTCGGCGCTTCCTCGACCGCCGAGATCGTCTACGAGCTGGCGATCGCGCTCGGGGCCGAAATTACGCCCGAGATCGCCGCGGCGCTTTACGTTGGGCTGATCACCGATACCGGCAAGTTCATGTACGAGAACACCAACGCTCACACGCACCGGATTGCCGCCGAGCTGATCGATGCCGGCGTCGCCGTCGACGACACCTACCGCCGCCTCTACGAGCACGTGCCGATTGAGAAGCTGCGCCTGCTCTCGCGCGCTCTCGAGGGCATTCAGCGCTATTGCGGCGAGCGGCTGATCGTCTCCTACATCACTGCGGCCGACTACGAGGCGAGTGGAGGGGGCGAGGAGATGACGGAGGGGATCATCGACCACCTGCGCTCGATCGAGGGTTGCAAGGTGGCGGCGATGGTCCGCGACAAGGGCGATCCTGACCGCGCCGCGCGCAAGGTCAGCCTGCGCTCGAGCGGCGGTGAGATCGACGTCTCGGCGATGGCTCGTGCGCACGGGGGAGGGGGTCACAAGCGGGCGGCGGGGTTCTCCACCGACCTCGAGCTCGACGACCTCGTCAGCTTCCTCTGTGGCGAAGTAAAAGCCCAGCTCGGTCCCTGAGCATGTCCGCAGCAGGGGCGGGCTCGGTGCTGCTTTGCGACAAGCCAGCCGGCAAAACCTCGCATGACATCGTCCTCGCCGTCCGTCGCGAGCACCGTGGTGAGAAAGTCGGCCACGCCGGCACCCTCGATCCCTTTGCAACCGGCCTTCTGCTGGTTCTGATCGGCCGGGCAACGCGGCTGCAGCGTTTTCTGGTTGAGCTACCGAAGACCTACGTGGCGCGGGCCCGGCTCGGCTGGCGCTCGAGCACCGGGGATTCGGACGGCGAGCTACGTGAGACCGGTCGCATCCCGAGCTCACTCGAGCTGCCGTCCGGCCGCGTGCGCCAGCGGGTGCCGATGACTTCCGCCGTTCGCGTCGGTGGCGAGCGCCTTTACCGCAAGGCCCACCGTGGCGAGGTCGTCGAGACCCCCGAACGGGAGGTCGAGGTCTACCGTGCCGAGCTGCTCGGCAGCGACGCTAAAAATGCCGACTACGAGATCGAATGCTCCGCCGGCACCTACATCCGCACTCTGGTCGAGACCCTCGACGACGCCTACTGCGAGCAGCTGCGCCGCACCGCGATCGGACCTTTCAAGGTCGACGACGCAGGTCGCGAGTTCACCCTGGACCAAGTCGCCGAGCTGGTCCCGGCCACGGCCGAGGCCCTACGATGAGCTTCCGGTGTTCCTTTTGCTCCCCTGAGGTACATAAAGCGCACCGGAAGGGCCTGCTCTGAGCATCCAAGTCACATCCCTGCCCGACGCCGAGCCGCGGCCGCGCCACGTCGCGATCGGCACCTTCGACGGCGTCCACCGCGGCCACCAGGCCGTGATCAAGGGCGCCGACACGGTTCTCACCTTCGATCCGCACCCGCTGGAGATCATTCACCCCTCGGCGCTGCCGAAGCTGATCATGCCCTTCGGCGTCAAGCGCGACGTGATCGAGGGACTCGGCGTGCGCGAGCTGGTCGTGATTCCCTTCGACAAGGAGTTCGCCCAGCGCAGCGCCGAGGAGTTCATCGAGGATGTGCTGATCGCCAAGCTCGGTGCCGAGCAGGTCTCGGTCGGTGAGAACTTTCGCTTCGGCGCCAAGGCGAAAGGTGACCCGGCGATGTTGGCCGCCCGCGAGGAGTTCGAGACGCGGGTGGTGCCGCTGGTCGAAACCGACGGCGAGACGATCTCCTCGACCCGGGTTCGGGCCCTGGTCGCTGCGGGTGACATGGAGGGCGCCCGGCACTGCCTCGGCGCCCCCTTCATGGTCGAGGGCGAAGTAGTCAGCGGCGACCAGCGGGGCCGCGAGCTTGGCTTCCCGACTGCGAATCTGGTCCCCGACGACCGCCTGGCGATTCCCGGGCACGGCGTCTACGCGGCCTTTGCCAACGGCGTCCCGGCCGCGGTCAACGTCGGCGTGCGGCCAACCTTCGAGAGCGGCCGCGGGGTGCTGATCGAGACCTACCTGATCGACTTCGAAGGGGACCTGTATGGCAGCGAGCTGCGGGTCGCCTTCGTCGAGCGCCTGCGCGGTGAGAAGCGCTTCGCCAGCGTCGAGGAGCTGATCGCCCAGATGCGGATCGATGTCGAGGACGCGAAGCGCGTCTGTGCTAGCTTCACCGGCGCACCATGAGCCTGACCAAGGAGAAAAAAAGCGAGCTGATCGGCAAATTCGGTCACGCCGACGGCGACACCGGCTCTGCCGAGGTCCAGGTCGCCCTGCTCACTGAGCGGATCAACGAACTCACCGAGCATCTCCGCACGCATCCCAAGGATCACCACTCGCGCCGCGGCCTGCTGATGCTGGTCGGCAAGCGCCGCCGCATGCTGCGTTACCTAGAGCGTCACGACCTCGAGCGCTACCGCTCCCTGGTCGCTGAACTCGGCTTGCGGCGATGATCGCCGCCGGGGAACCGGCGCCCGATTTCACTCTCCGCAATCAGGACGGCGAGAAGGTCTCGCTCTCTGACTTCCGCGGCAAGAAGCTCCTGCTGGTCTTCTACCCGCTCGACTTCAGCCCGGTCTGCACCGACCAGCTCTCGATCTACCAGGAGGTCAAGCCCGAGATCGAGGCCAAGGGCGTGACCATGGTCGGGATCAGCGTCGACAGCGGCTTCGCCCACAAGGCCTTCCAGGAGAAGCTCGGCCTCGACACGACGCTGCTCGCCGACTTCGAGCCCAAGGGCGCGGTCGCGCGCGCTTACGGCGCCTACATCGAGAAGGTCGGCCACGCCAACCGCTCGCTCGTCCTCGTCGACGAGCAGGGCACGGTGGAGTGGGTGCACGAGTCGCCGACGCCGCTCGAGATCCCCGGCGCCAACCTGATCTTCGACGCGCTCTCCTGACGCCCGAGCTGACCAGCGCCGCGGTCCCGCCGGCCGGACCGGACGATCATCGTCGCGGCGGCGGGCCAGAGCTGATCGTTTACGCCGACCTCGGCTGTCCGCACTGCGCCTCCGCCTGGCTGGAGATCAGCGGGCGCGAGGCGACGATCGTCTTCCGCCACTTCCCGGTCGCCAGCAAGCACCCGCGCTCGCCGGCCCTGCACGCAGCCGCCGAGGCCGCCGGCCTGCAGGGCCGCTTCTTCGAGATGGTAGACGCGCTCTACGGTGACCGCGGCCACGTCGACGACCCGCACCTCTGGCAGCGCGCCGAGCGCCTCGGTCTCGACCTCGACCGCTTCGAGGCCGACCGCCGCTCCGAAGCCGTCGCCGCCCGCATCCGCCGTGACTTCGAGTCCGGCATCCGCGCCGGCGTCACCGGCACCCCCGCGATCTTCGACTGATCGCTCCGCTGTTCCTTTGCACCGCATAGCAGGGGGAAGGAACAGCGCAGGGCTGTGTACTCTCCTAGGCGAAAGAGAACGAGAGTTCTGAAAGCAGATGGCCACCATCCGGGTGGCCGGAGGTAGGACAACTAAATGAGCATGTTTGACGTAACCCGCGTTTCGGCGGACATCGGCGATAGCCAGATTTCCTTCGAGACCGGAAAACTCGCGAAGCAGGCGGGTGGCGCGGTCGTGGTTCAGGCCGGCGACACGATGGTGCTCTGCACCGCAACCGTCGGGAACCTTCGCGACGTGGACTTCCTTCCCCTCACCGTCGACGTCGAGGAGCGGATGTACGCCGCGGGCAAGATCCCGGGCTCGTTCTTCCGTCGCGAGGGTCGCTCCGGCGAGAAGGCGACGCTGACCGCGCGCATGATCGACCGGCCGATCCGGCCGCTCTTCCCCAAGGGCTGGCACTACGAGACCCAGCTGGTCGCGATCCCGATGTCGGTTGACCAGGTCAACCCCTACGACATCCTCGCCATGAATGGCGCCTCCGCGGCGCTGGCGATCTCGCCGGTTCCGGTCGCGGCCCACGTCGGCGCGGTGCGGATCGGCAAGCTCGACGGCGACTTCGTCGTCAACCCCTCTGAGGAGGATCTGGCTGAGCTCGACCTGGACCTGATCGTCGCCGGTACCGACGAGGCGATCCTGATGGTCGAGGCCGGCGCCAACGGCGTCACCGAGCAGGAGATCCTCGACGCGCTCGACATCGCCCACTCGGAGATCAAGAAGCTCGTTGCCGCGATGGAGGAGCTGCAGCAGAAGGCGGGCAAGGACAAGATCGAGGTCGAGGCACCTTCGATCGACGAGGGCCTGCTCAGCGACATCCGCGCCTCCCACGGCCAGGCGCTGGTCGACGCGATCGCCACAGAGGGCAAGCTCGAGCGCTACGAGGCGATCGACAAGGTCAAGGACGAGGTGGTCGCCAAGTACGCGCCCGAGTCCGCCGACGGCGAGGCCAACGAGAAGGCGGGTGAAGTCAAGGCAGCCTTCGGCGCGATCGAGAAGGACACGATCCGCAAGGCGATCGCCGTCGAGAAGAAGCGCCCCGACGGTCGCGCCCAGGACGAGATCCGGCCGATCGAGTGCGAGGTCGACATATCGCCCCGCGTGCACGGCTCGGCCCTCTTCACCCGCGGCGAGACCCAGATCCTCTCCAACGCCGCGCTGGGCACGACGCGCATGGACATGCGCATCGACACGCTCGGGCTGGAGACCTCGAAGAAATTCTGGCACCACTACAACTTCCCGCCCTTCTCGGTCGGGGAGGCGGGCTTCATGCGCGGCCCCAAGCGCCGCGACATCGGCCACGGTGCGCTCGCCGAGCGCGCCCTGGTGGCGACGATCCCCAACGAAGAGGACTTCCCCTACGTGATCCGGGTCGTCTCCGAGACCCTGGAGTCCAACGGCTCCTCCTCGATGGGCTCTGTCTGTGCCTCCTCGATGGCGCTGCAGGCCGCGGGCGTGCCGGTCACGGCTCCCGTCGCCGGCGTGGCGATGGGCCTGATCAAGGAGGGCGACGACTACATCGTCCTCACCGACATCGCCGGCGTCGAGGATCACCTCGGCGACATGGACTTCAAGGTCGCCGGCACCGCGGACGGGATCACCGCTCTGCAGATGGACATCAAGATCACCGGCGTCACCTTCGAGATCCTCACCGACGCGCTGGAGCAGGCCAACAAGGGCCGCCAGTTCATCCTCGGCAAGATGGCGGAGGCGATCGACGGCCCGCGCGAGCAGCTCTCACAGCACGCGCCGCGGATCGAATCGATCAAGATCGATCAGGAGAAGATCGGCGCCGTGATCGGCAAGGGTGGCGAAACCATCCGCGCCCTCTGCGAGGAGTTCGAAGCCGAAATCGACGTCGAAGACGACGGCACGATCCGGATCTACGCCCCGACCGGCTCGCTGGTCGAAGCCTGCGTCGGCCGCATCCAGTCGATGACCAAGGAGGCGGAAGTCGGCGATCGCTACGAGGCCGCCAAGGTGGTCAAGACGACCACCTTCGGCGCCTTCGTCGAGCTGGTCAAGGGCACCGACGGCCTGCTGCACATCTCCAACGTCAAGCCGGGCGAGCGAGTCGACTCCGTCGACGACGTGCTGACCTCCGGTGAGGAGATCGACGTCACCGTGGTCGAGGTAGACCGCGAGCGTGGCCGCATTGGCTTGCGTCTCTCCGACGACCCCTCGATCGCCGGCAAGAGCGCCGAGGAACTGGCTGCGGTCGGTTCCGGCGGTGGCGGTGGCGGCAGTCGCAACGGGGGAGACCGCGGCGGTCGCGAGCGTCGTCCCCGGCGCGAGCGCGAGCGGCGCGACTAGACGTTGAGCGCTGTTCTGAGCACGCAGGACTCGGGCGTCCGGGTCGTCACCGAGGAGGTTCCCTCGGTGCGATCCGTGGCGCTCGGGCTCTGGGTGCGCACCGGCTCGCGCAACGAGACCCCGGCCCAGGCCGGCGTCTCGCATTTCCTCGAGCACCTGCTCTTCAAGGGCACCGCGCGCTTCTCGGCGATCGAGATTGCCGAGAAGCTCGACGGTCTCGGCGCCTCGGTCAACGCGGCGACGGGCAAGGAGACGACCCACCTGCACGCCCGCTTCCTCGACGAGCACACCGAGGAGGTCTTCGACCTGCTGGCCGAGATGCTGCTGGCGCCGACCTACCCCGAAGTCGACTCCGAGCGCGAGGTCGTGCTCGAGGAGATCGCGATGTACGAGGACGAGCCGCAGGACCGGGTCCACGACATCCTCGCCGAGGCGGTCTTCGGCCAGCACCCGCTCGGTCGCCGCGTGCTCGGTGAGGCCGAGGTGATCAGCTCGGTACCGGTGCCCGATATCGAGGCTTACCGCAGCGCTCGCTACACGGGGGAGACGATCGTCGTCGGCGCCGCCGGCAACGTCGACCACGCCCACATTGCCGAGCTCTCGCAGCGGCTGGTACAGCCGTCAAGCGCTGCTCCCAAAGCGGAGCCGGCCGCAGGGGCCGACGAGCTCGCCCGCCTCTGCTTCTACGAGAAGGACACCGAGCAATACCACATCTGCTTTGGCGCTCCCGGCATCAGCCGCGAGGACGAGCGCCGCTACGCGCTTGCCGTGCTCGACTCGATCTTCGGTGGCTCGAGCTCGTCCCGCCTCTTCCGCGAGGTGCGCGAGAAGCGCGGGCTCGCCTACGCGGTCGGCTCCTACAACGAGCAGTACACCGACTCCGGGCTGATCGCCAGCTACGTCGGCACCCGCGAGGACAACGTCGAGGAGGCCTGCTCGATCATCGGCGCCGAGATGGCGCGCTTGCGCAGCGAGCCGGTTTCGGCCGAGGAGCTCTCGCGCGGCAAGGAGAACGTCAAGGGCCGGCTCGTGCTCTCCTCGGAGTCGACCGCGGCGCGGATGTCGCGAATTTCGCGAGCGACGCTCTTCGGCCTGCCGATCGACAGCCTCGACGAGATGCTGGCCAAGGTAGATGTGGTCAGCGTCGATGACCTGACCGCGCTGGCCGAGGAGCTCTACGGCCCCGAGCGGCTCTCCGCAGCCTGCGTCGGTCGCGATGAGAACCGCTTCCGCGCAGCGCTGGGCCCGGTCAGCGAGACCCTGGTCGCGGCATGATCAAGGTCGCGGTCTCGGGCGCTGCGGGGCGGATGGGCCAGGCGGTCTGCGAGGCGGTCGAAGCTGCCGGCGACGCCGAGTTCGGTCGGCAAGGCCGACCCAGCCCTCGGCACGGACCTGGCCGATGTCCTCTCCGACGCCGATGTCGTCGTCGACTTCACCAGGCCCGACACGGCTCTCGCCAATGCCGAAGCCTGCTTGGCCGCCGGCGTCCACGTCGTCGTCGGCACGACCGGCTTCGACCTCGAGCCGCTTCGAGCCGCTGCCGAGGCTGCGCAGGCAAATGCCTTCGTCGCACCCAACTTCGCGATCGGCGCGGTGCTGTTGATGGAGGTCGCGCAGACGATTGCCCGTCACATGCCCGAGTGCGAGATCGTCGAGCTGCACCATGACCGCAAGCTCGACGCCCCCTCCGGCACCGCCAAGCTCACCGCCGAGCTGATCGCCGCCGCCGGCGGCAACGTCCACCAGCCAATCCACTCGGTCCGCCTGCCCGGGCTGGTCGCCCACCAAGAAGTCATCTTCGGCGGCGAGGGGCAGACCCTCAGCCTGCGCCACGACTCGATCGATCGGCGCTCCTTCATGCCCGGCGTGCTGCTTGCCGTGCGCAAGGTTGGCGATTTGACCGATCGCTTCACCGTCGGTCTGGAAAAGCTCCTTTGAGGATCGCCGCATGACCCTCCGCGATACCCTGGCGCGATGAAGGAGATTCGCGGAGTGATGACGGCGATGGCCACACCGTTCACCGAGAACGGCGGGGTCGACGAGAACGCCGCGCTCAAACTTGCCACACACCTGCTCGAACACGGGTCGCACGGGCTGGTCATCTCGGCCACGACCGGCGAGGCGCCGACGCTCACCGACGAGGAGGCGCTGGTCCTCCTGCGGGCCGTGCGTCGCGAGGTCGGCGACGAGGTCCCGATGGTCTGCGGTACCGGCACCAACTACACCGAGCACTCGATCGAGTTGACCACTGGCGCCGCCGAGGCTGGCGCCGACGCCGCCTTGATCGTCACGCCCTACTACAACAAGCCCAACCCGGCGGGCATCCAGGCGCACTTCGAAGCGATCGCCGCTGCGGTCCCTGGCCTGCCGCTGATCGCCTACAACATCCCCTCACGGGTGGTGGTCAACGTGCCGCCGGAGGACCTCGCCGAGCTGGCCAAGATCGACACGGTCGTCGCGGTCAAGCAAGCCAACAACGACGATCTGCAGCCGATCGAGGGGCTGGACATCCTCGCCGGCAACGACGACATCTTTTTCAAGACGCTCGAGATCGGTGGCGCCGGCGGCATCTGCGTCGCCTCGCACCTGGTTGGCCCGCAGATGCGGGAAGTGTGGGACGCCGCGCAGGCCGGCGATCTGGAGCGAGCGCGGGAGATCGACTCGGGCCTGCGCGAGGTCTACGCCGCGATGGGCGTGACCACCAACCCGATCCCGGTCAAGGCCGCCTTGGAGATGACGGGCCTGATCCCGTCCGGAACACTTCGACTTCCCCTCGTACCCGCGAACGCGGCTCAGAGGGCGACTGTGCGAGCCGCGCTCGAGGGCGTCGGCCTCACCTCGGTGACTCCCTAGTGCCGGCCGGCAAGCTGCGCGTGCTGCCGCTCGGGGGACTGGGCGAGATCGGCAAGAACATGACCGTGGTCGAGTACGAAGACCGCATCGTCGTCGTCGACACCGGGCTGATGTTCCCGACCGCCGAGATGCTGGGCATCGACCTCGTCCTGCCCGACTTCTCCTACCTGCGTGACCGTGTCGACGACATCGAGGCGATCGTGCTCACCCACGGCCACGAGGACCACGTTGGCGCCCTGCCCTACGTCCTGCGTGAGCTTGGCTTGCCGCCGGTGATCTACAGCGGCCTGCTGACGGTCGGCATGGTTCGCGCCAAGCTCGATGAGCACAAGCTCGGCAATGCGCCGCTGCAGGAGCTGCCCGCGGGGGAGAAGGTCCAGGCCGGGCCCTTCGAGCTGGAGATGATCCATCTCTCGCACTCGATCCCGGACGCCCGCGGCGTCCTGCTCACGACCGAGGTCGGCAACGTGTTGATGACCGGCGACTACAAGTTCGACCAGACCCCGGTCGATGGCCGTCCCGCCGACATCTCGCGGCTGGCAGAACTGGGGCGTGACGGGTTGACGCTGCTCTGCGGCGACTCGACCAATGCCGACCGGCCCGGGGTGGCGCCCTCGGAGTCGAGCGTGGGCCCGGCGCTGCTCGAGACCTTCGCCTCCTGCGAGGGGCGGATCATCGTCACCTCCTTCGCCTCCAACATCCACCGCGTCCAGCAGGTGATCGACGCCGCCGTGCAGCTCGATCGCCGGGTGGCGCTGGTCGGGCGCTCGATGCGGAAAAACTTCAACATCGCCTCCAACCTCGGCATCGCCAAGGCGCCGTCCGGTCTCTTCATCCAGCCGCGGGAGATCGAGAACTTTCCCGACGAGAAGGTGATCGTGATCTCGACCGGCAGCCAGGGCGAGCCGCTCTCGGCCCTGCGCCGGATGGCCAACAACGACCACCGCGACGTCGAGCTGCACTCCGGTGACACCGTCGTCTTCTCGGCGACCCCGGTGCCCGGCAACGAGCGCGCGGTCAACGAGACGATCGACCGCATCTACGAGATTGGCGCCAAAGTGGTGACCGCCAAGGACGCTCCGATCCACGCCTCCGGGCATGGCTGGCAGGAGGAGCTGAAACTGATGCTCAACCTGACCAAACCGCGCTACGTCCTGCCCGTGCACGGCGATCATCAGCGCCTGCGCCTGCATGCCGGGTTGGCAGAATCGGTCGGCGTCGAGCCCGAGGACATCTTCCAGGGGCGCAACGGCCTGCCTTTGGAGATCGATCGGGACGGAGCTCGTTTCGGTGAGGAGATCCACGTCGGCGTGATCTACGTCGATGGCGTCAATGTCGGCGAGCCCGATGACGTCGCCCTGCGCGACCGCCGCGAGATCTCGGCCGACGGCCTCTTCATCGTCGTTGCCACGATCTCTTCCGAGGACGGCCACGTGGTCGCCGACCCCGAGGTGCTTTTCCGCGGCGTCGCCTTCCTCGAGGAGGCCGATGCCCTGGTCGAGGATTTGCGCGACTTGGTCGAGGACTCGCTCGAGGATGCGGCCAACGCCGGTACCCGCGAGCTGCACCTGGTCCAGGAAGACCTGCACGACGCGGTCGCCAAGCTGGTCTACGAGAAGCTGCGCCGCCGTCCGATGATCGTCCCGGTCGTCGTCGAGGTCTGAGCTACCCGCGTCAATAAAAGGGGCCCACCGGAAGACGTTGGGGAGAGTTCCGGCGGGCCCTGTGTCTCGTCCACGAAGAAAAGTACGACCGCCCGCTAAAGCGGTCCTAAAAGATCGGTGCGGGCCGTTGGGCACGCTGGAGGGGCAGCCGCACGCGGAAGAGCGCGCCGCCGCTCGCTGACTCTGCGACCTCGACCGTGCCGCCGTGGGAGGTCGCAACCGAGCGAACGATGGCCAGGCCGAGCCCGCTGCCGGGGCCAACGGCGGTATCGGCCGGACCCTCTCCGCGGACGAAGCGATCGAATATCTGCCCGCGCAGCCCTGGCGAGATGCCGGGCCCGTCGTCACCCACTTCGACCACGGCGTCGGCGCCACTCTCATGCACGCTCAGCTCGATCCGCGCGCCCGCTTGCGTATGGCGGGCGGCGTTGTCGAGCAGGTTCAAGACCATGCGGTGCAGCTCGTCCGGGTTGCCCTCGACCGGCATGGCGCGCTCGTTGTCGATTTCGAGCAAGCGATCGCCGAGGACGGGGGCCAGCTCGGCGGCGGCGTTGCCGGCGATCTCGGCGAGATCGCAAGGTCGGTGTTTGCCCGCCCGCCCGGCATCGGCGCGGGCCAGCAGAAGCAGGTCGGCGACCAGGCGACTCATTCGTTTTGAAGAGCGCAAGGCGGACTCGACCATCGCCCGGTCTTCATCCTGGCTCGGTGCCTGCAGCGAGGCCTGCAGCAACTCGAGGTTGGCGAGCACGCTGGTCAGCGGCGTGCGCAGCTCGTGTGAGGCGTCGGCAACGAACTCGCGCTGCTTCTTCAGCGCCGCCTCGCGCTCGGTGCGGGCGGCGTCGAGTGAGCGCAGCATCTGCTCGAGTGTGCGGGCGAGCTCGCCGACCTCGTCGGTGACCTTCGGGTCCGGCATGTGGCCGGAGGGGTCGCCGGTGGCCGTGATCTGCCGTGCTGTAGCGGTCAGGGCGGAGATCGGTCGCATCGCTCGCGCGGCGATTGCCAGGCCGGCGAGGCTGGCGAGCAGGGTGCCGCCGAGGATGCCGGCGGCGATGAAGAGCCAGAGGCGGTCGATCGTCGAATCGACGTGGGCGATGCTGCGCCCGTACTGGACATAGCCGGTTACTTCGCCGGCTTCGTTCGTGATCAGGGCGGTAGCGACTCGCAGCTCTCCCTGGCTCGAGAGGCCGCCGCTTGGCGGTCCCATCGGCGCGGCGCCTTCGCTTTCCTTGATCAGGTTGCCGTTGACGTCGAGAACCCGTGCGGAGGCGCTGTCCGGACGGACGAAATCGTCGAGCTGTGGCCCTCGCTTGACCGAGATCGTGCCCAGCGGGGTGTAGACGATGCGGAATTCGCGCGCCAGCGTTTGGGCGGCGTCGCTCACCTCGCGGTTGAAGTCGTCGCGGATCCGGCTCGTCGCCACCTGGCCGATCACGGCGCCGAAGACGAGCAGGATAACTAGGGTCAATCCCGCCGAAACTCCTGCCAATCGCCAGCGAACCGGCCACGAGGAGGGCCTCAGGCGACCGCCCCGTGGCGCGCTCGGTCGCCGTCCCTGGGTCTTTGTCTGGCGACGCCTGAACCCCGTCACGACTTACTCCTTGAGGACGTAGCCGGCGCCGCGTTTCGTGTGCAGGAGGCGCGTCTCGCCACCTTCCTCCAGCTTGCGGCGCAGGTTGGAGATGAAGACATCGATCGTGTTCGTCGCCGCGGTCGGGTCGTAGCCCCAGACGTCATCGAGCAGGCGCTCGCGGGAGACGACGAGGCGCTCGTTGCGCATCAGGTACTCGAGCAGCTCGAACTCGCGGTTGGTCAGCTCCAGCTCGCGTTCGCCGCGCTTGACCTCGCGCGTGTCGGGGTTGAGGGCGAGGTCGCCGACCTCGATCGAGGCGGCGCCCCGCGGCGGCCGGCGGCGCAGCAGGGCGCGGATCCGCGCCAGCAGCTCCTGGCGCTCAAAGGGCTTGACCAGGTAGTCATCGGCGCCGCTGTCGAGGCCGCTGACCCGGTCCTCGGTCTCGGCCCGCGCGGTCAGCATCAGGATCGGCACATCGCCTTCGGCGCGCAGGCGCCGGCAGACCTCGACCCCATCGAGGCGGGGGAGGCCGAGGTCGAGGACGACGAGATCTGGAACGAAGCCGGTGGCTACGTCGAGCGCGTCGACGCCGTCGGCCGAGGTCTTCACCTCGTAGCCCTCCTGCCTCAGCGAGCGGCGCAGGACGTCGGCAATCTCCGCATCGTCCTCGACGACGAGCACGCGGCCGGTGGTCACTTCTGGGTCGCTGGTCAGCATCTCGGTCGATGTTAGACGGGCAAAGCGCGAATGCGGCGGAGATTTACCTCTGGTTTAGGCCGTGTGCAGGGCACTCGGCGCGCAGGGGTAGGCGGCCGAGTGTCGAAGGGGCTGCCCATGTTCGTGCGTAACAAGAAGCGCGGTAAAGCCGCGCGCCGCAAGCCGCAAGCGAAATCCAAAGCTGCCGCCAAGGGGAGGCTGCATTTGCCGCGGGCCCTGGAGCAGCGGCACCTGGATCTCATTGGCTTGTTCCTGATCGCCTTCGGCGTCTACCTGAGCTTCGTTCTGTTCTTCGGCTGGGAGGGGGGCAAGGTCGGTTATGGGATCGAAACCGGGCTCGTCTACCTGTTCGGCACGGTTGGCGCGCGGATCGCGACGGTCCTGATGCTGATCGTTGGTGGGCTACTGGTCACCGGGACTTCGATCTCGACGCTCTTCCGCGGAATCGGTCGCGCCCTGCGCCGGATCTTCATGGGCAGTCGCGGGGTGGCACAGACGGCGATCCAGACCAGGCGGGACCGCCAGGAGGAAAAGACCTTCTCCTTTGAGACCCAAGCTGGGCCCACGGACGTGATGAGCGCCTATCCGGAGGAGGACGACGTCGAGCCCACGGTTGCCCTGGTCGAGGAGCCGGAGGACGTGGCCGAGGAGGCCGTCACCGAGAGCTTCGACGCCGAGCTGGCCGCGATCGAGGCCGAGGAAGATGCCGTGGCCGTCGATCCGATCCCCGAGCCGGAGCAAGTCGCACTGACCCCGCAAGGCAACAAGCGCGGGGTCACGATCTCGGAGGGCATTGACTACAAGCCGCCGCCGGCCAAATCCCTGGAACGGGGTAAAGGCGATAAGGGCGTCGACCCGCGCGATCACGAGATCGTCGGCCGCAAGCTGGTCGAGACGCTCGCGCACTTCAAGGTCGAGGCGAAGATCGTCGGCATCGTCAGCGGGCCGCACGTCTCCCGCTACGAACTGCGCCTGGCGCCGGGCACCAAGGTGAAGAAGGTGACCGAGCTCTCCAACGACCTCGCTTACGCCCTGGCGTCGACCGATATCCGCATCCTCGCGCCGATCCCCGGCAAGCAGGCGGTCGGGGTCGAGGTGCCGAACGCGCGCCGCCGCATCGTCCGCCTCGGCGACATCTACTCCCCTCGCCCCGAGAAGACCTCGCCGCTGGTCGCCTGGCTTGGCAAGGGAATCGACGGCAACCCCGTCTGGACGGATCTGGCGAAGATGCCGCACGTGCTGGTCGCCGGCACCACCGGCTCGGGCAAGTCCGGCTGCGTCAACGCGATCCTCTCCTCGATCCTGATGCAGGCCTCGCCCAACGACGTGCGCCTGGTCCTGGTCGACCCCAAGCAGGTCGAGCTCAACCATTACGAGAACGTCCCTCACCTGCTCACGCCCGTGGTCACCTCGCCGCGCCTGGCCGCCAACGTGCTGGCCAACCTGATCGGCGAGATGGAGAGCCGCTACGGGATCATGGGCCAGGCTCGCTGCCGCAACCTGGCCGAGCTCAACCGCGCCCGCGCCAAGGCCGGCGAACCGCCCTTGCCGCACATCCTCTGCGTGATCGACGAGCTCGCGGACCTGATGATGGTCTCCCCGGCCGAGGTCGAGGACTCGATCATCCGCCTCGCCCAGAAGTCGCGCGCCACCGGCATCCACCTGGTGCTGGCGACGCAGCGCCCCTCGACCGACATCATCACCGGCACGATCAAGGTCAACATCCCGGCCCGCATCGCCTTCGCCGTCTCCTCGCAGACCGATTCCCGCGTGATCCTCGACCAAGGCGGCGCCGAGGCCCTGCTCGGGCAGGGCGACATGCTCTTCCGCGGCGCCGGTACCTCGAAGCTGCAGCGGATCCAGGGCGCCTTCGTCACCGAGGAGGAGACCGCCCGCATCACCAACCACTGGGCCAAGCAGGGCGAACCCGAATTCGAGGCCGAGCTGCTCGAGGTGCATGAGGAGAAGGGCGTCGAAACCGAGGGCGACTTCGATCCAGACAGCGACGATCTGCTCGACGACGCGATCCGCGTCGTGGTCGAGACCGAAACCGCTTCGGTCTCGATGATCCAGCGGCGCCTGCGGGTCGGCTACACCCGCGCCGGCCGCCTGATCGACATGCTCGAGCGCCGCGGCGTGATCTCCGGTTACGAAGGCTCCAAACCGCGTCAGGTGCTCGTCACCCAGGCTGACTTGGGCCGCCTCACAGGCGGTGGCGACGCTCAAGTAGCTGAGCCCGAGGCTTCACCGGTCGCACCGGAGTAGTTCCGGTAGGACAATGTCCGCATGGACAGCGGTGTCGGCACGATCCTGCGCCAAGCGCGGAATCGCCGCAAAGTCGAACTTTCCGAGGTTGAGGCGGCGACGAGGATCCGCCTGCGCTACCTGCGCGCGATCGAGGACGAAGAATGGGACGTCCTGCCCGGCGGCTTCTACACCCGGGGCTTCATTCGTACCTACGCGGCGTTCCTCGGCCTCGACGGCGAGCGCCTGGCTGATGATTACCGCGGCAGCGTCGAACGCTGGCACCGCGCCCCGGCCGAGCAGACGCAGCGGGACAGCGACGGCGCGCCTCGCGAGCGCTCGGGTATTCCACTCGCCGCCCTGGTCGTTGTCGCGGTGGTCGCGGTAGCGGTGGTTGCGATCGTCGCCATTCCCAGCGGCGGCGGGGACGAGGGCGAAGGCGGGAATAGGGCTCCCACGCCCGCGAACAAGGGCAACGCGGCGGCGGGGAAAGCCGGGTCGAGCCCATCGCCGGCGCCGCGACCGGGCGTCTCGGTGGAGCTTGCGGCCAACGCCGAAGTCTGGATCTGCATGCTGAACGGAGGCGGCAGGGAACTGGTCGACGGCCTGATACTTGAAGCGGGTGGGGAAGAGGGGCCCTTTCACTCCGGTAGCTTCACGGTCTCCTTCGGCAACGGCGAGGTCACGATGCTCATCGACGGCAGGGAAGCGGAAATACCGGAGACGTCCAGCCCGATCGGCTACGCGATCGACTCCTCGGGCAAGCTGACCGAGCTCGACGAAGCGGAACGGCCCACCTGCGCATGAGCGATGTAAGGGCGGGGATAGTGGTTACCGGGACCGAGGTCCTGACCGGGCGGATCAGCGACCGCAACGGGCCCTGGCTCTCGGAACAGCTGGCCGCGCTTGGCGTCGACGTCGCTCACATCCTCGTCGTCGGCGATCGGCCGGACGACCTCGAGGCGGCGCTGCACTTCATGGCGGCCGAGGACATGAACCTGATCGTCACCTCGGGTGGGCTCGGTCCGACCGCGGACGACCTCACGGCGGAGGTAGTTGGCAAGTTCGCCGGGCGCGAGATGGTCCTCGACGAGGAGGTGGAGGAGAAGATCGAGACGATCCTGCGCAACTTCGCCCGCAGCTTCAAATTCGATCCCGAGGCGGTGCGTGAGGCCAACCGCAAGCAGGCGATCGTGCCCGAGGGGTCGATCGCGCTCGACCCGGTTGGGACGGCGCCGGGGCTGGTCGTGCCGGCGAACGGTCGCGTCGTCGTCGTCCTGCCCGGGCCGCCGCGCGAGCTGCAGCCGATGTGGCCGGTGGCTGTCGCGGCCGAGCCGGTGGCAGCGGTACTGGGGCGCGCGACGCCGCTGCACGGCTACACGCTGCGGATGTTCGGCGTTCCCGAGTCGGAGATCGCGAAGAGCCTGCGTGAGATCGAGGAGGGGGGCGTCGCCCTGCCGGAGGTTGAGATCACGACCTGCCTGCGCCGCGGCGAGATTGAGATCGACGTGCGTTACCGCGACGCCGCCCAGGCCACGGCTGAGGCGGTGAGGAGCGGCCTACAGGTGCGTCATCCACGCCATCTCTTCAGCCTCGAGGGAGAGACGATCGATTCCCAGGTCGCGACCTTGTTGGCGGGTCACCGGCTCGGCCTGGCCGAGTCCTGCAGCGGTGGCCTGCTGGCGGCGCGGATCACCAACCTGCCCGGCGCCTCGGCCTACATGGCCGGCAGCGTCGTCTCCTACTCAAATGAGGCAAAGGTCAAGCTGCTCGGCGTCGATCCGGCGCTGATCGAACAGAAGGGTGCGGTCTCGCTCGAGGTGGCCGAGCAGATGGCGATCGGCGCCATCGATCGCTTCGGAGCCGACGTCGCCGTCTCGATCACCGGGATCGCTGGTCCCGATGGCGGCACGGAGGAGAAGCCGGTCGGCTACGTCTGCTTCCACGCCCGCCTCGCCGACGGTACGGCCCTGGCCCGCGATCCGGTCATTCCCGGCGGTCGCGCCGACATCCGCGAACGCTCGGCACTGGTCGGCATGCACCTGCTTCGCCTCCTGCTCAACGGCGAAGACGCGCCCCTGTAGGGCGAGTCGGCACGCAACCGTGACATTGGCGCGTTGTCACGCGCGTCGGCGCGGCGTAGCGTGGCGGCGGTGACGAAGGAGAGATTGAAGAGCCCGCGAGCACGCCTCTTTGTGGCCCTGGACCTGCCGGATGCCCTGCGCGGGGGGATCGCCGCCTGGGGGCGCGAGGAGCTGCGCGACCCGGCGCTGCGGGCGGTGGTGCCCGAGTCGTTGCACATCACGCTTGCCTTCCTTGGCTATCTGCCCGAGCAGGAGATCGAGCCGCTGGCCGAGGTCGTCGAGGGCCTCGAGGCGGCGGCCCCATCGATCGAGCTCGGCAGGCCGGTGGCAAAGCCATCGCTGAGGCGGGCCCACCTCTTCGCGCTCCCAGCGACGTCCTCCGGCGCTGTGGCCCTGCAATTGGAATTGGAGGACGCGCTCGTCGCCAAACAGCTCTACAGGCCGGAGAAGCGATCGTTTTGGCCACATGTGACCGTGGCCAGGGTCAAGTCCACGGGGCGGGGAACGAGGCGTCCGGCGACGGTCGAGAGACCTCCCCGCGCGCTGCCCAAAAGGCTCTTAGAACCCGCTCTTTGCGTCCGGGTGACGCTCTACCGTTCTGTACTCCAGCCGCAGGGTTCGCGATACGCCCCGCTGGCGCAAGTCGAGCTGTCCCGAGACGGGCGGCAGTGAGGTGAAAGAAGAGATGGCAGACAAAAAGGTGGCTTTGAACGATGTCTCGGCCAAGGAGGCCAAGGCAAAGGACGCGGCCCTCGAGGCCGCGGTGACCCAGATCGAGCGGGACTTCGGGGCGGGCTCCCTGATGCGGCTCGGCGCCGACAGCAAGCTGCCGGTCGAAGCGATTCCGACCGGCGCCGTGGCGCTCGATCTGGCGCTCGGCATCGGCGGCGTGCCGCGCGGGCGCATCGTCGAGATCTTCGGCCCGGAGTCCTCGGGCAAGACGACGCTGATCTACCACATCATCGCCGAGGCCCAGGCCAGGGGCGGCGTCTGTGTCTTCATCGACACCGAGCACGCGATGGATCCGATTTACGCGCGGGCGATCGGCGTCGACACCGACGAGCTGCTCGTCTCTCAGCCCGACTACGGTGAGCAGGCGCTGCAGATCGCCGACCGGCTGATCGCCTCAGCCGCGGTCGACGTCGTTGCGATCGATTCGGTCGCGGCGCTTACGCCGAAGGCCGAGCTGGACGGCCAGATCGGTGACCAGACCGTTGGCCTGCAGGCGCGGCTGATGTCGCAGGCGATGCGCAAGCTGGCCGGCAACCTCAACCGCACCAACACGGTCTGCGTCTTCACCAACCAGATCCGCGAAAAGGTCGGCGTCCAGTTCGGCTCGCCGGAGACCCAGCCGGGCGGCCGGGCGCTGAAGTTCTACTCCTCGCAACGGCTCGACATCCGCCGCATCGAGACGCTCAAGGACGGCACCGAGGCGGTTGGCAACCGGGTCCGGGTCAAAGTCGTCAAGAACAAGTGCGCGGCGCCCTTCCGCCAGGCCGAGTTCGAGATCGAGTACGGCCAGGGCATTTCGCGCGAAGGCGAGCTGCTCGATTTCGGCATCGAGCACGACATCGTCCGCAAGTCGGGGGCCTTCTTCTCCTACGGCGAGACGCGGCTCGGCCAGGGGCGCAACAACGCCAAGCAGTTCCTCGCCGAGAACCCTGAGATCGCCAGCGAGATCGAGGCCAAGGTTCGCACCGCGCTCGGCATCGGCGACGAGGGCGCACCAGCTGAGGCCGCGGCGGAGGTACCACCGGTTGCGGAGGCGCAGGCTGCCTGACGGCGCCTGCGCTTCAGTGGATAGGATGCCCGCCGCATGAGCAACGGCGACCTTTTCTACGTCTGCGGGATCGCGCTCGCGGTTTCCGCGGTCGTATTCAGCTTCATCGGCCTGCGGGTCAAGGGCTTCCCGGGTAAAGCCGCGCCGCTCGTCGTGCTCTGGTTCGCGGTCCTCGTCGGCGCCAGCGCGACTTTTTCTGTGCTGCACGCCCAGGACGAGGAGACGGCGAAGGCGGCGGAGTTCGAGAGCGCGAACGAGGAGATCATCAAAGAGGAGGCGTCTCCGGAGCCCGAAAGTGACAAGGCGCCGGCGACGAAGCCCGAGCCGGCCACCGAGGGCCCTGGCGGAACCCTGCAGCTTGCCGCCTCGCCCAGTGATCTCGCCTTCGACACGACGAGCTTGACCAGCAAGCCGGGCAAAGTGACGATCGACTTCGACAACCCGGCGGCGCTTGAACACAACGTCGCGATCGATCAGGACGGCAAAGAGATTGCCAGCTCCGCAACCATCACCGAAGGCAAAACCTCGGTCACAGCCGACCTTGCCCCCGGCACCTACACCTTCCTCTGCACTGTTCCGGGGCATGCCGAAGCCGGCATGCAAGGCACCCTGACGGTGCGATAGGCGGCGCATCTCGGGGTCATAAGTCGCTTGCGTGCAGAGTACGCGGCGCTCCCTGCTTCCCCCGATCTGCTTGCCTCTCACACCGTCAGTACCCTGGGGGACATGGGGAAGCGGTACCACGTCACCACGTTCGGTTGTCAGATGAACGTGCATGACTCCGAGCGGATGCGGGGGATGCTCGAGTCGCTCGGCTATGAAGAGGCCGAGAGCCACGATGACGCCGACCTGATCCTTTTCAACACCTGCTCGATCCGCGAGTCGGCCGATAACCGCTTCGTCGCCCGCCTGGGCGAGGCGAAGCGGCTCAAGTCCGAACATCCGGACCGGATCGTGGGGGTGGGCGGTTGCTGGGCGCAATCGGTCAAGGACGAGGTCTTCCAGCGCTTCCCCTTCGTCGACGTCGCCTTCGGGCCCGGGCAGATCCACAAGCTCGCCGAGTTCCTCAACTCCGACTCGCTCAGCGCCCAGGGCTACTTCGAGTTTGAGGACTTCTCCGGCCATCTGCCGACGCGCCGCGTGCGCGAGTTCCAGGGTTGGCTGCAGGTCTCCCAGGGCTGCAATTGCAAGTGCGCCTACTGCATCGTCCCCTCGACCCGGGGGCGCGAGGTCAGTCGCGATCCGGCCGAGCTCGTGATCGAGGCCCGGGCGCTGGCCGCCGACGGCGTCAAAGAGGTGACGCTGCTCGGACAGAACGTCAACAGCTATGGCCGCGACCTGCCCGTCGAGTCGCGGATCGGCTTCGCCGAGCTGCTCGGCCTGGTCGATGCGATCGATGGGATCGAGCGGATCCGCTACACCAGCCCGCACCCCAAGGACATGAAGGAGGACGTGATCCGCGCCCACGCCGATCTGCCCTCGGTCTGCGAGCACATCCACCTGCCGCTGCAATCGGGCTCGAGCGCGATCTTGAAGCGGATGCGCCGTACCTACGATCGCCAGCGCTACATGGACCGCGTCTCGCTGATCCGCGAGCACGTTCCCGACTGCGCGATCACCACCGACATCATCGTCGGCTTCCCGGGTGAGAGCGAGGCCGACTTCGAGCAGACGCTGGAAGTGGCTGAGGAGGTCGGCTACGACAGCGCCTTCACCTTCATCTTCTCGCCACGGCGGGAAACTGAGGCAGCGGAGCTTGGGGATCAAATTCCGCATCCGGCCAAGGTCGAGCGGATGGAACGGCTGGTGGAGGTGGTGCAACGGCGGGCCGCGGAGCGAGCGCAGCGGTTCGTCGGGCGGGAAATCGAGGTCCTGGTCGAAGGAACCAGTCGCACCGATGAGACGCGGCTGCGCGGGCGGTCTCGACATAACAAGGCGGTCAACTTCGAGGGGACGGCACAGCCCGGGGAGTTCGTGATGGTCGAGGTCGAGTCGGCCACCTCGCAGACTTTGATGGGGACGGAGAGGCTGCTTAGCCGGGTCGGTTAAGTGGGTGGTAGGGCAACCCTCCACGGAACCACCCAGTTGCTGTCGGCATGGACGTAGTCGCGATATTTGGACCGACCGGCGTCGGCAAGACCGGGGTGGCGATCGCGCTTGCCGAGCAGCTGCGAAAGCGCGGCGAGGACCCGCTAGCGATCTCCTGCGATGCGCTGCAGGTCTACGAGGGGCTGTCGGTGCTCACGGGGGTCGCCACGGCAGAGGAGCAGGCGCGCCTGGAGCACAGGCTCGTCGGTTTCGTCCCCGTCACCCAGCCGTTCTCGGTCGGGGACTACATGCCGCTGGCGCACGCGGAGATCGATCGGGCGCTGGACGCGGGGCAAAGGCCGATCGTGGTTGGGGGGACCGGCCTCTACCTCCGGGCTGCGCTGGGGGAGCTGTCCTTGGTCAAGGCGCCGCCGGAATCTGAGGACTCGGAGCTGTGGTCGCCGCAGACTCGGCATCCGACGGCGATATTCGGGCTCGATATGGATCGAGAAAAGCTGTACGAGCGGATCGACGCGCGGACCGAGGCGATCGTTGCCGCAGGGGCGCGAGAGGAGGTCGAGCGGGCCGAGGCGGCGGGTCCCTCGCGCACAGCCCGCAAGGCCCTTGGCTTCGACGAGGTACTCAGCGGCGACCTCGAGCGGATGCAGCAGCGCTCGCGCAATTACGCGCGGCGGCAGCTGACCTGGATGCGCAAGGTTCCGAACCTGCGCTGGATCGATCGCGCCGGTCGCGACGACGCAATCGTTGCCGCCGAGATCGCCGACGCGCTTGCCGAATAGTCTGCGCCTGTGAGATTCGAGAAGTGGCAGGCGCTGGGCAACGACTACCTGATCGTCGAGGCCGATGGGCTTCCCTGGGAGCTGACGCCCGCACGGGTGAGGCTGATCTGCGATCCGCATTTTGGGCTTGGCTCGGACGGAGTGCTGCTGCTTTCGCGCAGCGAGAATCCCGAGTACGTCGCCTCGCTGCGAATCTTCAATCCGGATGGATCGGAGGCCGAGCTCTCGGGGAACGGGGCGCGGGAGGCGATCCTCTACCTACGGCGGCACGGCTGGACCCAGGAGGACACTTTCTCGATCCTCACGGCTGCCGGGCCGGTGACGCCGACGATTACCTCGGAGCGGACCTGCTCGGTCGCGATGGGGCGGGCGGCTACGAGCTCAAGGGACTTCCCCTCCGGCGGAGCGGATGGCCGGGGCGCGGTGAGCAGCGGGGGGCGCGAGTGGGACTTCCAGCACGTCTCGATCGGCAACCCGCAGTGCGCGATCGTGGCTGGCGATGAGCTTGACCAACTCGACCTGTCCGCAATTGGTCCCGGGATCGAAGGCAACGAGCTCTTCCCCAACCGCACCAACGTCTCCTTTCTGCAAATCGACGGCAGCCGGGTGCGGGCGCGGATCTTCGAGCGCGGTGTGGGGGAGACGCTCTCCTCGGGGACCGGTGCCAGCGGGGCGGCGGTAACGGCCTTCCTGCGCGGCGCGGCGAGCCCGATCACGGTCGAGCTCGAAGGCGGTGAGCTCGAGGTCGAGATCTCGCCAGAGCTCGACGTCACCTTGAGCGGCTGGGCCGAGGCGATCTGCTCGGGAGAGCTCTCGCCGGAGCTGCTCGCCGCGCTGTCCGAGCTGGACGGCTAGATTTCCGCGCCCATGGGAATCTCGGACCCGTCCAAGCGGCTGGAGGCGATGCCTCCCTACATGTTCCAGGAGCTGGAGCGGCGCATTGCCGACAAGCGTGCCGCCGGCATCGACGTGATCAGCCTCGGCATCGGCGACCCCGACCAGCCGACCTACCCGCACGTCGTCTCGGCGATGCAGGAGGCGGTGGCCGACCCCGGCAACCAGCAGTACCCGAGCAACCGCGGTCGTGAGGAGTTCCGCCAAGCCTTCGCTGACTTCTACGACCGGCGCTTCGGGGTCGAGATCGATCCCGAGAGCGAGGTGATCCCGGCGATTGGCGCCAAGGAGTGCATCTACAACCTCTGCTTCGCCTTCCTCGACCCGGGCGGAGTGGCGCTCGCCTCCGACCCTGGCTACCCGGTCTACACCGGCGGCCCGATCCTCGCCGGCGCCACCCCCGAGCTCTTGCCGTTGGTGCCCGAGCTGGGCTTTGCTCCGGACCTCAGCGCCGTTCCCGCCGAGGTCGCCGCCAAGGCGCGCCTGATGTTCATCAACTTCCCCAACAACCCGACCGGGGCGGTCGTTCCCGAGGGCTTCTTCGAGATGGTCGTCTCCTTCGCCCGCGAGCACGAGATCCTCGTCGTCCACGACAACGCCTACTCGGAGACCACCTACGACGGCTACGTGGCGCCCAGTTTCCTCGCCACTCCCGGGGCCAAGGAGGTCGGGGTCGAGGTCTTCTCGCTCTCCAAGGGCTTCAACATGACCGGCTGGCGCTGCGCCGCGATCCTCGGCAACGCCGAGGCGGTGCAGACCTACTGGCGACTGAAGACCAACGTCGACTCCGGTCTCTTCGAGGCGGTCCAGATGGCCGGCGTTGCCGCCCTGCAGGGCCCCAGCGGTCCGCTCGAGCGCATGAACGAAACCTACGTCCGCCGCCGCGACCTGGTGGTCAGCGCCCTGCGCGAGATCGGCGTCGAGGTGAACGCGCCGAAGGGCACGATCTACGTCTGGGCGCCGGTACCGGAGGGCCACACCTCGACCTCCTTCTGCGAGCTGGTGCTCGAAGAGGCGGCGGTGGTGATCTCACCCGGCTCGATGTACGGGCCCAGTGGCGAGGGCTTCTTCCGCATCTCGCTGACCACGCCCGACGACCGCATCACTGAGGCCGTCGAGCGCATGCGCCAGTACCTGTCCTAGCTACTCGACCTCGACTTCGTCGACCATTCCCTTGAGGGCGTGCGGCGGGCCACCCTGGCGATCGGTGATGAAGCAGAAGAGAACGTAGCGGCCCGGCTTCAGGTCCAGCGTCACCAGCTGCCCTTCGCCACCTTCGAGTACGGCCGTGGACTGGAAGCCTTTTTCGTCGAAGGGCGGTTTGCCTTGTTCGCTTTTGAAGAACTGCTCCACGTCGTCCGCCGTGCTGTCACCGGATAGCGGTGCGGCGAGCAGGTGGTGTGGCTGGGTGCCGGTGTTCTCGAATGCGACCTCGGTCTTGCCCGAGGCAAGCTGGTCGGCCTTGAAGCCGTACTCGAAGGCGTCGACCGTCTCGTCGGCTTCCACCGTCTCCTCGGAGGCATCGCCGCTGACCTCCACGGCCGGGACCGAGGCGGGATCCGACTGGTCCTGGCTGCCTTCGGTGTTGAACGCGTAGTAGGTGCCCGGCTCCAGTACCTGGGTCACGGTCCGGCTCTCGCCCGAAGCCGTCGTGCCGACGCCACCCGCGGCGAAGAACCACTCGGGGAAGGCTTTGCCCTGCGTCGCGGCTTCCAGCCCCTTCACCACTTCCTCGGCCGAGTGATCGCCCTCGATCCTGATCAACTGCAGGTCGCCTTCGCCTTTGCGGTCGTTTTTCAGGGTGATCTCGGCCAGGCCTGTCTCGGCTTCCGAGGGGGCGCTGATCTTGGCGCTCTTGCCGTCTCCGCTCAGGGTGAAGGTGAGACTTTGCGTCTCCTCCGAGTCGCCGCAGGCGGTAAGGCCGAACGCGGCTAGAACGGCGAGGGCAAGGCAGGCTGCAATGCGGAATGACGATCGACTGGCGCTCGGTCTCATTTCAAACTCCCCTTGATTGACTGACGAGACATCCGTACCCCCGGACGAGAACACGCTATCCGCTTATGCGGTCGCCCTCTCGTCGCGCTTTTCCCAGTAGCGATTGAGGCCGCGCCACTGGTACTGGGGCGGGACGCACTGGATCAGCTCCTCGGCCGTCTCGGGCCCGACGCTCTCGGTCACCAGAGCGCGATGGTGGGCCTCGTAATCGGCCTCTGAGAATTCGCGGGCGAGGTCGGCCTCTTCCCGCAGGCGGGTCCTGACTACCTGGAGGTGTTCGAGCGGATCGTCGACCTGGCCGAAGTGGGTGAGGGCGAGGCGCTCGGGACGCCACGATTCGACCGTGGCGATCGAGTCGAGCCAGGTCTCGACGTCGATGTCCGGCGGTGGCGTGGGGGGGACGACGAGGTTCGAGGGCGGGATGCGGACCGCTGCCACATCGCCGACGAAGGCCGTGCCGGAGTCCTGGTGGAAGTAACAGACGTGGTGGGAGGCGTGGCCGGGCGTGTAGGCGACGCGCATGCCGAGCACGTCCTCGCCGCCGGCGAGGGGCTTCACGTTGGCCTCGGGGACGGGCACGATCTCACCCCAGAGGTACTCCATCTGGTCGCCATAGAGCCGCTCAGCGCTGGCCAGCAACTTCGAGGGATCGATCAGGTGGCGGGCGCCGCGCTCGTGCACGTAGACCTCGAGCTCGGGCCAGCGCCGCACCAGCGCCCCGGTCGCCGCGGCGTGGTCGAGGTGGATATGAGTGAGCAGGATTGCCCGTGGCTGCTCGTCCCCGAGCGCCTCCAGCAGCGTGTCCATCGAGGACTGCGGACCCGGGTCAACCAGCGCCCCATCGACCTCCCAGCAACCGATGACATGCGGTCGCCCCAAATGCATAACGTCGATTACACGCATCGAGTTCGCCTATGGGTGTCGGGGGAGGGCTCGACGGAGCCTCCCCGCTGTTGCTCCGGCGAGTCCTCCCCCGACACCCTCACGCAACTGGATTGGGGAAGCGATCGTCCGCTTCGAGCGTCTGGCGGATGCCCTCCTCAAGTCCGCGGGGTGCGTACCCCAGTTCGCGTCCGGCCTTCTCATAGCTGGCCCAGAACGTGACGCCGTCGGCGGTGGAGATCAGCTCGCGCAGGTTTGGCGGCTGTCCGATCAGCTTGCCGACCAGGGGGCCGATCGGGGTCAGCGCCTTCATCATCGATGTCGGCATGTCGCGCTTCGGCGACTTGCGGCCGCTGACGGCCGCGATCGTCTCGATCGCCTCGCGCATCGTCGTCGCCGGCCCGCTGATCACGTAGGTCTCGCCGGCCACGCCTTTGTCGAGGCCCAGGAGGATGCCGCCGGCGATGTCTTCGACGTGGCTGAGGCAGATGCCAAGCTCGGGGAAGGGCAGCAGGAAGAGGCGCCCGGCGAAGAATTCCTTCAGCAGGTCGGCGACCTGCGATTCGTCGCCGGGGCCATAGACGCCGCCCGGTTGGACGATCACGCAGGGCAGGCCCTCCTCGGCGATCATCCGCTCGGCGATTCGCTGTCCCTCGAGCTTGGTCTCCTCGTAATAGGAGGTGAAATCTTTGCCCGGATGCTCGTAGCTCTCGTCGACGACCTCGCCGTGCGTGTTGCCGAAGGTGCCGACCGTGGAGACGTAGACGATCTTGCCTACCTTCGCCTCCTGCGCCGCCTTCAGCACGCGCTCGCTGCCGGTGACGTTGGCCTCGTACATCGCCGGGTGCTGCTTGGCCGGGATGCCGACCTCGTACATGGCGGCGGCGTGGACGAGGGCGTCGCAACCCTGCATTGCGCTGCGCAGGGCCTCGGTGTCACTGAGGTCACCGCTGGCGAGCGTGCAGCCGAGCGCGGTCAGCTTCGCCGCTTTCTCGGGAGTGCGGACGAGGCAGGTCACGTCATCGCCGCGGGCACGCAGCTGCCGCGCGACCTCGCCGCCGATGAAGCCCGTCCCTCCCGTTACGAAGACCTTCACGGGGTGGAAGCCTACCCACCTACAATCAAGAGAAGTGCAGCGGTCGAGAAATGGACGCAACAGCGAGACGCGCAACGGCATCGGGGGCGCCGGCGTCTCCAATCCGCGTGCCCGCCAGCGGGCGCTGGCGATCGGCATCACTAGCGGTGACGAGGATGGCGATCCGCTCGCCGAGCTGAAGGAACTACTGCGCACCGCGGGCGTCGCGACCGCGGGCGAGGCGGTGCAGCAGCGCGAGAAGCCCGATCCAGACCGCTACGTCGGGCGCGGCAAGCTCGACGAGTTGAAGGCCCAAGTCAAGGCTTGTGACGCCAACCTGGTTGCCTGCGACGACGAGCTGGCGCCGCGCCAGGAGCGCAACCTGGAGGAGGCGCTCGGGGTGCCGGTGATCGATCGAACCGCGGTCATCCTCGACATCTTCGCCGACCATGCCCACTCCGCCGAGGGCAAGCTGCAAGTTGAGCTTGCCCAGCTCGAGTACAACCTGGCGCGAATGCGCGGTCTCTGGACCCACCTCGAGCGACTGGGTGGCGGGATCGGCACCAGGGGCCCGGGCGAGAGCCAGATCGAGACCGACCGCCGCCTTGCCCGCGACCGCATCGCCGCCCTGCGCCGTCGCCTCACCAGGCTCGAGCGCAACCGCGGCGTAATGCGCGCTCGCCGCGAAGGCTCCTCGCTGCCTCGCGTCGCCCTCGCCGGCTACACCAACGCCGGCAAGTCGACCCTGCTCAACGCGCTGACCGGTGCCGAGGTCGGCGTCGGCGACCGCCTCTTTCACACCCTCGACCCAACCACGCGCAGCCTCGAGCTCTCCGGCCGCGACTACCTCCTGACCGACACCGTCGGCTTCATCGAGAAGCTGCCCCACCAGTTGGTCGAGGCGTTCAAGGCGACCCTCGAGGAGACGGTGCTCGCCGATCTGGTTCTCCACGTCGTCGATGCAGCGGCGTCCGAGGAGCGGCGCCTGGTCGACATCAAGGCAGTCGATGAGGTGCTGGAGGAGATCGGCGCCGGCGAGAAGCCGCGCCTACTCGTCCTCAACAAGGCTGATCTGCTGGACGAGGACCAGCGAGCCGAGGTGCTGCTGCAGCATCCCGGAGCCGCGCTCGTCTCTGCTCTTGCTGACAGTGGCCTGGACGACCTGCGCCAGCGAGTCGAGCTCGCCTTCGAGGACACCCTCGCCGAGGTCGAGCTGCTGATCCCGTATTCCCAGGGCGGGCGCCTGCACGAGCTGCACGAGCTCGCCGGCGACCTGGAGCGCACCGAGCGCGAGGACGGGGTTCTGGTCCGCGCCAAGGTGCCGGTCGCCGAGCTGCACCGCTTCGACGATCTCGCTGTGGTCTAGGGTTCCGCTCCGTGAAGCTGCCGATCGCGCGATTGAACGAGGGGGCCGTGTTGCCCAGCCGCGCCCACGAGGGCGATGCCGGCCTCGATCTCTATGCCTGCGAGGCGGCGCACATCGGGCCAGGTGAGCGATGGAGCATTGGCACCGGGGTCGCGGTCGAGATCCCGGTCGGCCACGCCGGCCTGGTTCTGCCGCGCTCTGGGCTGGCAAAGCGACACGGGATCACCCTGGTCAACAGTCCCGGTCTGATCGACTCCGGCTACCGCGGTGAGATTCGCGTGCTGCTGCTCAACACCGATCCGGCCGAGGTCTTCCGGGTCGCGCCGGGCGACCGCATCGCCCAGCTGGTGATCAGCCCGATCGCCCTCGCCGAGCCGGTCGAGGCGGAGGCACTCGCCGATTCCGCCCGCGGCGACGGCGGCTTTGGCTCCAGCGGGCGCTAGGACAGCGCCGCCCGGCGGGCGGACTCATGCGCGGCACGCTCCAGGCTGTCGTCAAGCGGTTCGAGCTGGGGGGGGCTGCCATAGCGCCGCTCGAGCGCGAGCGCGATCAGGTGGTCGGCGAGCCAGGCGTTCTTCGGCAACAGCGGGCCGTGCAGGTAGGTGCCGATCAGGTTGTTGTGATGGACACCCTCGAAGCCGTCCTCGCCGTTGTTGCCAAAACCCTTGATCACCTTGCCCAGGGGTGTTGCACGGGGACCGAGGTGAGTGCGCCCGCCGTGGTTCTCAAAGCCGGCCAAAGTCTGCGGGCCTCTGCCGAGGTCGACCTCGATCGCCACGTTGCCGATCAGGCGCGGCCCCGCGCTGCGCACGGTCTCGAGATCGACGAGACCGAGACCGGGCAGGCTCTCGCTGTCGAGCTGGTAGCTGCTGCCAAGCAGTTGATAGCCGCCGCAGACAGCGAGCATCACGGCGCCGTCAGCGGTTGCGCTGGCGAGCGCCTCGCGCTTGCTCTCGACCATGTCGGCGGCGACGGCGCGCTGGTCGCGGTCCTGGCCGCCGCCGAGGTAGATGAAGTCGTGCGCGGCGGGGTCGAAGGCCTCGCCGGGGCCGGCGCTGGCCTGGGCGAAACCGATCCCGCGCCACTCGCAGCGCCGCTGCAAGAAGAGGATGTTGCCGCGATCGGCGTAGATGTTCATCTGCTCGGGGTAGAGCGCGAGAAAGCGAAGCTCCATCAGTCCTCCTTCTCGAAGAGGACGACGGTGGAGCCGACGTGGGCTTCGGTCGCCGGGATCTCACGCCGCCCGGCCGGGCGCAGGCCGACGGTCTGGCCCTCTTCTTCGAGCGTCTTGGCGGTGAGCGTCGAGAGCTCGATCTCGTTCAGCTCCTCGCTCATATTGCCGTCGGGGTCGACCGTCTGTCGCAGGCGGCGCAGCAGGATCGAGTCGGACTGGGCGATCGGCTCGAGCGGCAGGCTGGAGTAGATCCACCCTTCGATCTGGCGGACGTCGGGCAGCGGTGGCGCGCTCGTGCCGGGGGGGAGCACCGGCAGGTCCTCGACGATCGCGAAGGCGGCGCGGCCGCCCGGCAGCATGTTGTCGACGGCGCAGCTGAGGCAGGCGATCCGCTCGTGGCTGTCGCCGAGCAGCTGAATCAGCTGCATCGGGGCGATCACGAGGCTGAACTTGGTCGCGAACTCGAAGCAGCGCACGTCGCCGACCTCGGCGTCGCCGGGGAGCTTGCCGGAGCGTTCCCAGACCGCGGCGACCAGGTCGTAGTCGCAGTCGACGCCAATGACCAAGTACGGCGCGCGCCGCGCGAGGTGCAGGGTGACGCGGCCGGCGCCGCAGCCCAGCTCCATGATCGGCTTGTCGGTCTGGTCGGCAAGCTCCTCCCAGAGCGCCAGATCAGCGGTGTAGCTGCCGCACTCGACTTCGTGCCAGACGAGGTTGTTCATCGCCAGAACTCCTCGGCGAGGCCGCGTGCGGAGAGCAGCTTGCGCAGTTCCAGCAAGGCCGTGTAGGTGGGAAGCGCGAAGAGGCGACCGGGTGCGGCGGCGAGGGCCCGGTCCAGTGAGCCCTCGATCGCGGGCACGACCTCGATCGCCTGCTCGGGCCAGCCGGCGTACTTGAGGCGCAGGGCCATCTCCGCCGCCCGGGTGCCGGCGCAGGTGACGCGCCGGACGCCCTCAGCCAGCAGCTCGAAGTCGGCGTCCCAAACCCAGGAGACGTCGCGGCCGTCGGCAATCTTGTCGTTGAGGCCGATCCAGAGATCGAGCTTCTCGCTGCCCGCCTCGAGCAGCAGCGTGCGCAGGATCTCATTGGCGCCGGCGGGATTCTTGATCAGCAGGATCGAGAGCTGGGTGGAGTCGATGCTGATCGTCTCCACCCGGCCGAAGGCGGCCCGCAGCGTCCCCAGGGCGGTGGAGACCGTCGCCGCCGGCACCCCGAGCTCGAGCGCCGCGGTGACCGCTGCGAGCGCGTTGTAGACGTTGTAGAGCCCGGGCAGGGGGAGCTGCAAGCGCATCTCGCCCTGCGGCGTACGCAGGGTGACGTCAGAGCCCGACATCCCGTGCAGCTTGATCGCCGTTGCGGCGACCTGCGGCTGCGGTCGGGTGGCGCCGCAGTTGGGACAGGAGTAATGGCCCAGATGGCCGACGAAGGCCCGCTCGTAGGAGTAGGGATGGCCGCAGCGACGGCAGTGCTTGGCGTCGAAGGCGTGCTGGAGCTCGGGCAGTGCCTGCGAGGCGTCCTCGATGCCGAAGTAAACGACCCCCTCGCGGGGCTCACCGTAGCCGTCGCGACCGAGGTCGGCGATCGCCGGGTCATCGGCGTTGAGGGCGAAGCGCGTGCGCCCGGCTCGCGCGGCGACGGTTTCACTCCAACCGCTGGCGAGCACCTCCATCTCGCCGTAGCGGTCGAGCTGGTCGCGGAAGAGGTTGCCGAGCACCAACAAGTTGGGGTTGAGCTGGGCCGCGACCTTGGGCAACCAGGCCTCGTCGACCTCAAAGAGCCCTTCCTCACCGCGCTGATCGAGCAGCGCGGTGGCAACGCCCCAGGTCATGTTTGACCCAGCTCGGTTGTGGACGGGGTGGCGCCCAGCGGCTTCGAGCGCGGCGGCGATCATTCCCGCCGTTGTCGTCTTGCCGTTGGTCGCGCTGACGATCGTGGTCGGGTCGAGCCGGCCGCCGAGACGGCCGAGGGCATCGGGGGCAAGTCGAAGCAGCATTCGACCGGGCAGCGTCGTGCCGCCCCCGCGGCCGCTTGCCCTGCTGGCAGCGCCGACCGCGCGCGCCGCGGTTAGCTTCGCCCCGAACAGCACTCAGGCCTCGGTGACAGCGGGCGGTGCGAGCACGCTGAGCGCACGAGGCAGGACGCGAACCGACACCGGAAGCTCGGTCAAATGCTCGCCGTCGGCATAGACCGGGAAGGGCCGGCTCGCCGTGATCTCCACCCGGGAGGCGCGGAAGGTGCTCACCTGCTCGTCGTCGATGTGGGTGCCGTTGAACACCTTGCGCAGGTTAGCCACGAAGCGCAGCTTGCCGACCTCGCCAACCGTGATCACGTCGAGAAGCCCGTCGTCCAGCTCCGCATCCGGCGCGATCCGCATGCCACCGCCAAAAGTGCTGTTGTTGGCGACGGAGATCGAGTAGCCGCTGGTTCGAATCCGCTGGCTCTCACTGCGGATCGTGAACCGCGCGGGCTTCCAGGTAAGCAGGGTCCGAAAAAGTGAATACACGTAAACCAGGTTGCTGCGAACGATCGTGACTTCGTTCGCCAAGCGGTTGCATTCGGAGTCAAAGCCGACGCTGACGATGCCGAGGAAGCGCTTGCCGTTGGCCTCGCCGACGTCGATGCGGCGGCTCTGACCGGCCGCGAGCACCGCCACGGCGGCGACTGGGTCATCGGGGATGCCGAGCACGCGGGCGAGGTCGTTGCCGCGGCCGCCGGGGACGATTCCGAGCGGCGTCTCCGAGCCCGCCATCGCACCGCCGATCGCGCCGACCAGGCCATCTCCGCTGATCACGACCGGTACCTCGCCGGCCTCGATTGCCCCCAGGGCCCGATCAACGCCGTCCTCGAGCCCGCGTGTGCGGGCCACGCGGAAGGGGATTCGCCGCGCGTCGAGCTCCTGCTCGATCGCCGGCAGCAGCTTCAGCGTCCGCCCGTGCGCGGAGGCAGGATTGACCAGCAAAGTCAGTGGCATTCCCTCTATGCCCATCGTTGCGCCAGCCTAAATGGCCGGCTGCGCTCAGCGGGCTTCCTCGGCGCGGGCGACGAAGAACTTGCCGTCGCCGGCCGCTTCGGCACGCACAATGAGGATTTGGTGTCGCGAGAGACGCGCCTGAAGCAACTTCTCGCGCGCACCAGCGGCGAGCTTGGGTGGCCGGGGCGGCGCCAGCAGAAAATGCCCTCCCGGCCGCAGCACCCGGGCAACCTCAGTCCCGACCACGCGACCATCGATTTGGGCAACGAGATCGAAGAAGTGATCCGGGTAGGGGAGATCGGCAGGCTTTGCCTGCTTGAAGACGATCCTGCCCTCGGGGTCTAGCCCCACTCTGGCCCGGGCGGCTCGCACGGCAGCGGCAGAGGAGTCGACCGCACGTACTCGCGCCGCGGGGAACTCACGGGCCAGAAAGAGCGCTGCCTCACCGTCGCCAAAGCCGATCAGCAGGACGCGCTCGGGGACCGGCACATGGAGAACGGCGGCGGCAAGCGGTGTCAGTGGTGGCGCGCGCACGCCGCGATGATCGCAACTCCGCAAGCGATCTAAAATGTTTAGGCTTCGCACCGATGAAGGAGGGGACCGACCACCGTTTGATCATCCTTGCCGTCTTTGCCGTGGTCGCGGTCGGCGTCGTTGCGGCGATCCTGATCAGTCGCAGCGGTGGCAGCGACGATTCTTCGACAACGGCGAGCGCCGATGGCTGCAAGGAAGTCGAAGCGCCGGCGCCAAAGAAAGTCAGCCTCAAGGCGCCGTCGCAGACGGTGAAGAAGGGCGAACAACTCACCGCCGTGGTCGAAACGAGCTGCGGAACCTTTGACATCGCGCTCGACTCGGACAGGGCGCCGAAGACCGTCAACTCCTTCGTCTACCTCAGCGACGAAGGCTTCTACGACGGCCTCAGCTTCCATCGGATCGCCCCCGACTTCGTGATCCAGGGCGGCGACCCGCTCGGAACCGGCACCGGTGGCCCCGGCTACAGCCTCACCGAGAAGCCGCCGGCAAACCTCGTCTACACCAAAGGGGTGGTGGCGATGGCAAAGAGCTCGGCCGAGCCCCCAGGCACCTCCGGCAGCCAGTTCTACGTGGTCACCGCGGCAGACGCCGGCCTGCCACCCGAATACGCCCTGGTCGGCAAGGTCGATGAGGGCTACGACGTGGTCGAACGGATCAACAAGCTCGGCACGCCGGCCGAAAAACCCAAGCAGCCGGTGTTGATCGAAAAGATCACCATCGAAAAAGGCTGACTGCACTAGGCTCACGTCGATGGCCAAGGTCGACGTAGGAGACGCAGCGCCCGACTTCGAGCTGCCGGGCAGCGACGGCAAGAACTTCAAGCTCTCCGAGCACCGCGGTCGCAACGTCGTGCTGGCCTTTTACCCGGGCGACGCGACCACCGTCTGCACGGCGCAGTTCTGCTCCTACCGCGACAACGCCGACAAGCTCGACGCGCTCGACGCCGAAGTGATCGGCATCTCCCCGCAATCGGTCGACTCGCACGAGCGCTGGGTCGAAGAGCAGGAACTAAACGTGCCGCTGCTCGCCGACGAGGACCTCGCGGTGAGCAAGAACTACGGCGTCACCGCTTGGCTCGGGCCGTTGGCTCGTCTTACGGAGCTCAAGGACACGCCGGGAGGGCGCTACATCATGCGGGCCATCTTCATCATCGACGGTGAGGGCACCATCCGTCACCGGCACGTCTCCCGTACGGGCGCTCGCTTCCAGTCGGTCGGGGACATCGAACGGGCACTCGCCAGCCTGGCTTGATGTCGAGCGGCGCTGAGTTGCGCCAGTTCGCCACCGACGGCGAGGTGGTGATCTGCGGTGAGACGGTGGGGGAGGGTCCGCCGATCGTTCTCTGCCACGGGATTACGGCCACGCGCCAGTCGGTGATTCATGGCTCGCGGCGGCTGCAGCGCGGCGGCTACACCGTGATCGGCTACGACGCGCGCGGCCACGGTGAGTCCGATCCCGCCTCGCCGGGCGGTGGTTATGGATACCCGCAGCTGAGGGGAGACCTGGCCAGCGTGATCGATGGGCAAGTGGGCGAGGGGCGCGTGGTGCTGGTGGGCCACTCGATGGGCGCTCACACGGCCGTAGGCTTTGCCCTGGAGAATCCGGATCGTGTGGCGGGCCTGGTCCTGATCGGGCCGACCTATCTGGGCACGATCGAGGCCGACTCGCTGCGTTACTGGGACGGGCTCTCCGCCGCTCTCGATGACGGTGGCATCGACGGGTTCGTCTCCTACATCGACCGCTTCCAGGAGATCGATCCCGGTTGGCGGGACTCCGTCCTCCGCTTCACCCGCGAACGGATGGAACGCCACCGTCATCTCGATGCCCTGGTCACGGCGCTGCGCGAGGTGCCGCGATCGAGTCCGTTCGAAGCGGTGAACGAGCTCGAGACCCTCGCTGTGCCGACGCTGGTCGTCGCCAGCCACGATGCCGCCGACCCCGGTCATCCGTATGCGATCGCCCGGGAGTACGCGGAGCGAATCCCCGGCGCTCGCTTGGTCAGCGAGGCGCAGGGACAGTCGCCGCTGGCCTGGCAGGGTGGACGGCTCTCCCGCGCGATCGAGGCCTTTTGCGCCGAACCGGAGGTAGTGGAGCGGCTGCGGGCTGCTCCTTAGCCTCTCCCTAAGGTCCTTCCAATAGCGTGCCGGTCATGAAGGCACCGGCGGAGGGAACGCTGCGGGGGGTTGCCACCTTTCTGGCCACCTTTGGCATCGGCGTGGCGACCTACATCGCGATCGCCGACTCCGGCGGTGGCTCGCCGGTTTGCATCGCCGGCGGCCACGGCTGCCAGACGGTCGCCGAAAGCTCTTACTCGCACCTCTTCGGCGTCAACATCGCGATCTTCGGCATCCTCGGCTACGTCGTGCTCCTGGCCAGCGCGCTGCTGCGCGGTGACGGGGCCCGCATGGCCGGCTTCCTCGTCGCCCTGGTCGGTTTCGGCTACAGCCTCTACCTGACCTACCTGGAGCTCTTCACGATCGACGCGATCTGCCAGTGGTGCGTCGCCAGCGCGGTGCTGATGACCTTGCTTTTTGTTACCAATTCAGCTCGCATGCTGGCCTACGTTGGGACCGAGCCGTGAGCGGGCGCAGCGACCGCGAGGCGCGGCGCGAAGAGCGCTTGCAAGAAGAACAACAGGCCGGCGCCTCGGAGCGCCGCCAGCGCCTAATCAAGCTCGCCAGCGCCGCCGCCTTTCTTGTCCTGGTTGTAGTCGCGGTGCTGATCGTGATCAGCCAAAGCGAAAGCGACGGCGGTGATGCAAGCAGCATCGTCGACGCCAAGGTCGTTGACCAGGAACTCGCGGGAATACCGCAGACGGGGATGATCCTCGGCAAGCCCAGTGCCAAGGTGCGCTTGCTCGAGTTTGCCGACCTGCAGTGCCCGGTCTGCAAGGGCTACTCCGAAGAAGTGCTGCCGCAGGTGATCGAGAACCAGGTGCGGAGCGGGGAAGCAAAGATCGACTTCCGTAACTTCACGATCATCGACGCCCAGTCGACGCCCGCGGGAGCCGCGGCGATCGCAGCCGGTGAACAGGGCCGGGGCTGGAACTTCGTCGAGGTCTTCTACCGCAACCAGGGAGCCGAGCGCTCCGGCTACGTCACCGACGAATTCCTCACCGCGATCGCCAAGGCCGCCGGCGTGTCCGACCTCGCCAAGTGGAACCGCGACCGCAAGAGCCAGCGCGTTGTCTCCAAGGTCGAAGCGACAAGCGCGGAAGCCCAGGAACTGGGATTCACCGGCACGCCATCGTTCGCGCTCGAGGGCCCGGCAACCTCCGGGGTTGAAGCGATCGGCACTCCGGGCTCCGCTGAGGAGCTGGAATCGGCAATAGACGGTGCTCGCCAGTAAGCAGGCGGGCCAAGCGTTGCCGGGCAAATCTACGCTCAAGTTGACATAACCACCATTATCGTGCGTTAGATCGATTTGGCAGGGTCCCGCTTCCCCTCATAGACTGCCGCCGGCATGCGACTCCCCATCTATGAGCCGGTCACCAAGGGCGTGTTGCTGGCGCTTTTCTCGGTGGCGGTGGCAAGCATCGGCGCCGCGTTCTTCCTCGGCGCGGTTCCGCCGGCCTCGCCGGACCTGCTGCAAAACCTGGCCCTGATCGGCGCGATCCTCCTGCCGGCCTACGTCGTCGAGGTGATCTGGCTCGTTCCGCGCATGGGTCGCAGCGAAGAACTCGAAGAATGGCTCGGCTTCATCGTTGGCGCCGCGATCGCCGACCTGCTCGCGATCGCCGTCGCCCTGCTCGGCGTCCAGCACCGCCTGGCGGGCCATTCCAACTCGCTCGACGATCTCGGCCTTGCCTTCGTCATCGTCTCGCTCGCGGTGCTGGCGGGCACGCTTGTCGCCCAACCGCTGCTGGCCCGCCGCTTCAGTGAGCCTGAGCCCGGCGCGGCTCCGGTGCCACCCGCCGAGTCTCGTTAAACGGCAACGGCGCTGCCGGAAACCAGCGGGCGCACGATCGGCGGTGCCTTCGGCAGCCGTCCTTGCTCCACCTGCTCGAGCCTCAGCGACGAGGACTCGATCGTCGCCACGGTGTCACGGTTGCAGTGGCAGCCGTCGGCGAGGAAGCGCCAGGGCTTCTCGAATCGATCCTGCCACGCGGCCAGGCCTGCCTCACCGGCGCGCACGTGCTCGATGAAGAGCAGCCTGCCTCCCGGCTCGAGCACCCGGGCTGCCTCGCGCAGCGCCGCATCCGGGTCCGGAACCGTACAGAGGACCAATGCGAAGACAGCGGTGTCAAAGCTGCTGTCGGCGAAGGGAAGCTCCTCTGCGGAGGCCTGCACGACCTCGACCCCTCCCCTGTCCCCGACTTTTACTCGAAGCTGTTTGAGCATGTGGGGATCGGGCTCGACCATGACCAGCTCGCTCACCGCCGCGGGAAAGAGGTCGAGGTTGACGCCGGTCCCGGCCCCCAGATCGATCGTCCTGCCGAGCGCCCGGGAGAGCAGCTCGCGCCGCATCTCCCGCAGCCCTCCCTCCTCGGTTGCCTTCAGGCCGCGGTCGTAGAGCGCTGCGAAGGCGCGTCCCCAGGTGGCGTCATAGAGCGCTCCCATCGTCAAGGTGTACGGCGGCGTCGTGACCTGGGTTCAGGCGGCGTCGCGCTGCGCCGGCACGGCGTCTGACTCAGAGTCAACGCCGGGCTCACTGCCCGCTGCCCGCTGCTCGTAGGCGTGACGGGCGCCGTGGTCCACTTCGGTCATCAGCTTGTCGACCTTCATCAGGCGGCCGAGCCCCTCGCGCATGCCGCGCGGCAGGTTGGAGACGATCTTGAAGAAGGCGCCGTTGATGCGCGGCACCCAGACATCGAAGCGCGGCACTTCAAGCGCGTCGACGATCTCGTTGGCGACGTCGGAGGCCTCAACCGGGCGAATCAGCCTCTGCCCCACGCCCGCCGTGAGCTCGGTGTTGACCACGGTCGGCATCACGCAGGCGATCTCCACCCCGCTGCCGCGCAGCTCGGCCCGTGCGGCCTCGCTGATTCCGACCACGGCGTGCTTGGTGCCCGAGTAGGTGGCGATACCCGGGAAGCCGCCCTTGCCGGCCTGCGAGGCGAGGTTGACGATGTGGCCGTGGCCGCGCGGCTGGAAGCGCTTAATCGCCAGCTGCATGCCGACGATGACGCCGTAGATATTGATGTCGAGCTGGCGCTTGAGCGAGTCGTCGGACTCCTCGGCGAAGGGCGTCACCGGCATGATCCCGGCGTTGTTGACGACCACGTCGAGCGGGCCGAGCTCGCGCTCGGCGGCGTCGAGGAAGCCGGCGAAGGAGCTGCGGTCGGTGACGTCGAGCGCCAGCGCGACCGTGCCACCGCCCAGCTCGCCCGCCGTCTTCTCCGCCAGCTCGAGGTCGAGGTCGCCGATGGCGACGCGGCAGCCCTTGCGCACCAGCGCCGTGGCCGTCGCCTTGCCGATCCCCCGCGCACCGCCGGTGATCGCCACGACCTTGCCGCTGAGTGACTGCCGCTCCTTCGCCATCGGGTACCTCCTCCTCCAGCGGCCTTAGGCCGCTGGCTTGTAGACGGTGACCACGGCGGCGCCGCCGAGGCCGATGTTGTGCTGCAGGGCCAGCTTGGCGCCCTCGACCTGCCGCTTTTCCGCGTCGCCGCGCAGCTGCCAGGTCAGTTCCGAGCACTGCGCCAGCCCGGTCGCGCCCAGCGGGTGGCCCTTGGAGATCAGCCCACCGGAGGGGTTGACGACTACCTGGCCGCCGAAGGTGGTCGCTTCTTCCTCGACCAGCTTGTGGGCCTCGCCCTCGGCGGCAAAACCGAGCGCTTCATAAGTGATGAGCTCGTTGGCGCTGAAGCAGTCGTGCAGCTCGCAGACGTCGACTTCAGCGGCGGCGACCCCGGCCTCGGCGTAGGCCTCATCGGCCGCCTGCTTCGACATGTCGGAGCCGACGATCTTCATGCAGTCGGTGTCCTCGGCGAAGGTCGAGGAGAGGTCGGTGACCATCGACTGGCCGGCGATCTCGATCGCCCGGTCGCCGAGGCCGTGCTCTTCGACGTAGCGCTCGGAGGCGACGATCGCGCAGGCCGAGCCGTCGGAGGTCGGCGAGCACTGCAGCTTGGTCAGCGGGTCGTGGATCATCCGCGCGCCCTTGATGTCCTCCAGCGAGTACTCGTCCTGGAACTGGGCATAAGGGTTGTTGACCGAGTGCTTGTGGTTCTTCCAGCCGATCCAGGCGTAGTGGTCGGGGTTGGAGCCGTACTTCTGCATGTGGTCGCGACCGGCGTTGCCGAACATCTGCGGCGCCGGCGGCGACTGCTCGGGGTCGCGGATCTCGAACATCCGCATCGCGTGCTTGTCGAGCGCGTTGGTGCGGTCGGTGTACTTGACCCCGAGGCTACCCGGCTCCATCTTCTCGAAGCCCAGCGCCATCGCGCAATCGACGAGGCCGCCCTTGACCGCCTGGCGAGCGAGGAACAGCGCCGAGGAGCCGGTCGAGCAGTTGTTGTTGACGTTGACCACCGGGATCCCGGTGAGGCCGAGCTGGTAGAGCGCCCGCTGGCCGTAGGTCGAGTCGCCGTAGCAGTAGCCGGCGTAGGCCTGCTGCACGTCCTCATAGGGAATGCCAGCGTCAGCGAGTGCCTTCTCCCCCGCCTCCTTGGCCCAGTCCGGGTAGTCGCCCTCCTTGCTGCCGGGCTTCTCGAACTTGGTCATCCCGACCCCGATCACGAACGTGCGGTTGCTCAAAGTCTGCTCCTGTGTCGCCGCGGACCTGAGCCGCGGTTTGGCTGGTCAGCCAGGAAATCTACCGGGATCGGGCCAGCGGCACAGGCTCTTGCTGATTTCGGTTCGGCCAGAGCAGGAAGGCGAGGCCGGCGACGAGGATGCCGAGCGCGGTGCCGAGCGCGCGCTCGCCGGCGGCGTGGAAGGCGGTCTCGCCGATCGAGTCGGCGAGCAGCACGGCGTAGGTGGTGATCGCCGCGGTGAAGAGCGCGTACTGCACGGTGAGCAGGCCGTAGGCGAAGCCGGTCGCGACTGTCAGACAGATGGCGATCGCGATCTCGTCGCCGCGCAGCCCCTCGGCGAGCGCGGTGGCGACGACGAGTCCGAGCGCGGTTCCGATTGCCCGCAGGGCGAGGCGGCGAAAGGTCTCGTCCTCCTCCGGGCGGAGGACGAAGAGGATCGTCAGCGGGATCCAGAAGCCGTGTTCGTGGATGCCCAGCAGCCAATAGAGGGCGACGCCGACACCGAGCGCGGCGCCGAAACGCAAGCCATGGCGGAAGCTGGCCGAGCGCAGGGTGAGGTTGTCGCGCAGGGCGCGACGCGCGGCCGGCCAGTTCCATCCGCTCTCCCCTCCCTCCTCCTCGCGGTCCCCGGCCACCCAGACGCAGAGCGAGAAAGCGGCCTGTAGAAGGCCACCCGCGGTGGCGAGCAGCAGCGCCGGCAGCGCGTCGCCGAGGTCGAGCGGCAGGTCCTGCGCGATTAGCAGCGAGAGCGCGATCGAGAGCCCAAAGATCGCGAACCGCAGCGAGACCGAGAAGCAATAGCCGGCCAAGGCGCCGACCACGGCCATCGTGGCGACGGCGAGGAAAGCATTGGAGCCGGTGAGCACGCCGAGGACGGCGGCAATTCCGATCAGCGGCGCGACCGCCGCCTGCCAGGCCGCCCGCGGCCGCGCCGGCGCATCCATCGCGGGGAAGCCGGCGAGCAAGGCCCCCAAGCCGATCGCGCCCTTGGTCGGGCTGTTCAGTCCCAGCTCGAGGATCAGCGCCAGCCCGACCGGCAGGGCGACCAGGAAGCCGCGACGCAACGCCGGACCCGGCTCGCTGGGTCCGATCGCGAACAGTGGTGCGGCGCGCAAGCTCTGCCTGGCGCCGCTGGCGTTGAACAGTTCCACGGCCGTCCAGTCTCGCCCTGCTCGCGGCGGCAGCGCCAGCCTGTCAGTGCCAAGCCTCGAGAGGCCATCGCCCAAGTACCCTGGAAGATCGTGATCCTCGCCGAGCTGAGCTCCGACCCGGCCGCGGGTGTCGGCATCTTCGCCGCCCTGGCGGCGGGGGTCGTCTCCTTCCTCTCACCCTGCGTGCTGCCGCTCGTTCCGGGTTACCTATCCGCGGTCAGCGGTGTCTCCGCCAACGAGCTCGAGACCGCGGGCTGGCGTCGCATTCTCGGCCCCAGCCTCCTCTTCGTCGCCAGCTTCTCGGCGATCTTCGTTGCTGAGGGGCTGACGGCCACGGCGCTCGGCTCCGCCTTTCAGGATCACGAAGAGCTGCTCAGCAAGGTCGCCGCGGCGCTGATCATCGCCATGGGCGTCCTTTTCGTCTCTTCACTCTTCATCACCCGCCTCAACCGCGAGTGGCACGTCGACGCGCTGCTGGAGCGTGCTGGTAAAGGGGGGCCGATCGTCGCCGGCGCCGCCTTCGCGATCGCCTGGACGCCCTGCATCGGCCCCACGCTCGGCGCGATCCTCACCGCCGCCTCGCTCTCCGGCTCGGCCGCCCACGGCGCCCTGCTGCTGGTCGTCTACTCCGCTGGGCTGGCGATCCCGTTCCTGCTCACGGCGATCGCCTTCTCGCGAATGACAACCGCCTTCACCGTAGTCAAGCGCCACTACCAAGCGATCGTCGCCACTGGTGGCGTGATCCTGATCGCGATGGGCGTCCTGATCTGGACCAACGAGCTGACCCAGCTCAACGCCGACGCCCAGAGTTGGCTCAGCGGCCTCGGTTTGGATTTTTGGAACTCGGTCTGACTAGTTGTTGACGACCGGGACGACCGTCTCCATCTCCTGGCCGATCGCCTCGGCCTCCTCCAGGCCCTCGCCGTCGAGGTCGCGTGAGCAGACGATGCGGAAGCGGCCGGTGCCGATCTCCGCGTCCGGCACGACCGGCAGCCCGCGGATGTGATCCCAGCCCAGTCGTTCGACCTCAAACGGGTTCATTCGCACCTCGGCCGCCGGAAAGGGGCAGTTCGAGTTGTGCTGGTCGATCGCCTTCGAGATCGCCTCGAGGTTCTTCGCCTCTGGGGAAGCCATTGACGGAAGTCTAAGAGGGCGGGATGGCTACAGGGTGCCGCCGCTGTCATAGGCCTCGCCCGGCTTGGCCCCCAGAGCGAGCAAGCGGAGGCCGTCGGGGCCGGCGAGGATCTTGCGCGCGACGCCGGGGCCAACGCGAACGATGTGATCGGGGTCGATCGGGTACTCCTCGCCGTCCACCACCAAGGTGCCGGAACCGCGCAAAGCAACGTAGACCTCCTCCTGGCCCAACTGCTCTGGGCGCTTGGTGAACATCTGGCCGCCGATGCCGTCTTCGTCGTGGTCGTGCTCGGGGTATTCGTCGGCACCGGCCGCAAACTCCTCGATCGAGATCCCGAACGAGCTGACGCCGAGGGCGGCCGCGACGCGGCGCATCGAGAGGCGGTCGAAGCCTTCAATTGCCTCGATGTCCTCGATCCCGAGGTGAGTCAGATTGGCCATGCCAGCAACCTACCCCGCCGCCGGGGCGTTAAATCGCCGTCCCCCCTCCCTCCTACCATCGGATCGTGGCCTTCGAGCGGACCGTCGCGCACCTCGACATGGACGCGTTTTACGCGTCGGTCGAGCTGCGGCGGCGGCCGGAGCTGAAGGGAAAGCCGGTTGTCGTCTGTGGCTCGGGGCCGCGGGCCGTGGTGACCACGGCCAGCTATGAGGCGCGCAAGCTGGCCGGCATTCACTCGGCGATGCCGGCTGCGGTGGCGCGGCGGCGGCTGCCGGACGCGATCTATCTGCAGCCGGACTTCACCGCCTACCGCGAGGCCTCGGTCCAGGTGATGGCGGTGCTGCGCCGCAACGCCGAGACGGTCGAGGTGGTCGGGCTCGACGAGGCCTACATCGACCTCACCGGGATCTTCTCGCCGAAGACCACAATGCGAAGAATCGCCAGCCAAATTTGTGATCAGACCGGGTTGACCTGCTCTGTCGGCATCTCCGAGAGCCGGATGCTGGCCAAGGTCACCAGTGAGCTCGGCAAGCCGGCAGGTTTGGTCGTGCTCTCGCGGGAGGAAGCGCTGGAGCGCTTCGCGACCGAATCCCCTGGCCTGATTCCCGGGATCGGGCCGAAGACGGTGAGCAAGCTCGAGGCGATGGGCATTCGCACCCTGACCGACCTGCGTGCGCAGGACCCGGCGGCGCTCGAGCAATCCTTCGGCCCGCGCCAGGGTCGCTGGCTGCATCGCCGCGCCCACCTCGAAGACGAGACGCCGGTCACGGTCGAGCGCGAGACCAAGTCGCAGTCGGCGGAGACGACCTTTGATGTTGACGTCAGCGACCACGCGGAGATCGAGGCCCACCTGGTCCGGCTCTCCGAGGAGCTTTGCCGGCGGCTGCGCAAGCGCGAGCTGCAGGGCCGCACGATCGGGATCAAGGTGCGGCTCGATGACTGGACCAACGTCACCCGCTCACACACGGTCGAGGCACCGACCAACGATCCCGCCGTGGTTCGTCCCGTCGCCCTCGACCTGCTGCGCGCCTACGACCCACCGCGTCCGGTGCGCCTGCTCGGCGTCCGGGTCGCCGCTTTCGAGAGCGGTGAGACCGTCGAGGCTGAGGTCGCCGAAGAGCGCGACCAGCTGCAGCTCGGGCTCACCGGCTAGGACATTCACCTTCGCTGCTTCGCAGGAGCCCTTATGTCGTGTGCGAAGATCCCCCGATGAGTAGCGACCGGCTGACTGGACTGGATTCGTCTTTTCTGCACATGGAGCGCGCTGGCGCTCACATGCACGTCGCCTCGACCAGCATTTTCGAGGGGTCGGCGCCGAGTATCGGCGAGTTCCGCGACCACATCTCCTCGCGGCTGCACCTGGTGCCGCGCTTCCGCCAGAAGCTGCGCTTCGTCCCCTTCGGCCAGGGCCGGCCGGTCTGGGTCGATGACCCCCACCTCAACCTCGAGTACCACGTGCGCCAGACCGCATTGCCGGCGCCGGGCTCCGAGGAGCAGCTACGCAACCTCGCCGCGCGGATCTTCTCCCAGCAGCTCGACCGCAGCAAGCCGCTCTGGGAGCTGTGGCTGGTCGAGGGGCTCGACGGCGACCGCTTTGCGATCGTCGGCAAGAGCCATCACGCGCTCGTCGACGGCGTCTCCGGAGTCGACATCACCACCGTGCTCTTCGACGTCGAGAAGGAACCGGCCAACCCACCGGCGCTGCCGCCGAAGTGGGCGCCCCGGCCCGAGCCGACCGATTTCAAGCTGCTCAGCGATTCCCTGCGCGAGCGCGCCACCAGCCCACAGGAGTTCGTCCGCGGGGTGCGCGCGGCGCTGCGCGGACCGCGTCAGGTCCTGCGTGGGGTCGGGGCGACCAGCAAGGTGATCAGCGCCGGCATGGCGGCTCCTTCGACGCCCTTCAACGTTGAGATCGGCCCACATCGTCGCGTCGCCTTCGTCCGCAGTGACCTCGGCGCTCTCAAGCAGATCAAGAACCAGCACGGCGGCACGGTCAACGACGTCATCCTCTCGGTCGTCGCCGGCGCCATCGGCAACTACCTGCGCGCCCGCGGCCACGACACCGAGGACCTCGAGATGCGGGCGCTGGTACCGGTCAGCGTGCGCGCCGAGGAGGAGCGGGGTGCGCTCGGCAACCGCATCTCGGCGATGATGGCGCCGCTGCCGATCTGGTGCGAGGACCCGGTCGAGCGACTGCACCTGGTAACCGAGATCATGGGTGACCTCAAGGGCTCCGGTCAGGCGGTCGGGGCGGAGATCCTCACCCGCATCGTCGACTTCGCACCGACCACGATTGCCTCGCAGGCCGCCCGCCTGCAGCCGGCACAGCGCTTCTTCAACCTCGTCGTCACCAATGTGCCCGGGCCCCAGTTCCCGCTCTTCGTGCTGGGACGGCAGATGGAGTCGATCTTCCCGATGGTGCCGCTGGCCCGCCGCCAGGCGCTCTGCGTCGGGATCATGTCCTACAACGGCCAGGTCGACTTCGGTTTGATCGGCGACTACGACGCGATGGCCGACCTCGAGAGCTTCGGCCTCGACCTCGAGGGGGCGATCGCCGAGATCGCCGGTGCTGCGGCCACCGGGTCTCAGGGCAGCAGCCGTGCTGAGACGCGGAACGGCGCGCTGTCGGTCAAGTAGGCCCAGTCGAGCCGGCGGGCGCTGAAGCCCGAGGCGCTGGTATCGGCATTGACCAGCACCGCCGTCAGCCGCTTGAAGCGACCAGGATCGGCCAGGCGGACGACCATCCCGCCGCCGCTCTGCTTGAAGTCGAGCCTGCTGACCACCTCCCCTTGGCGCTCGCTGCCGCTGCGACCGACCAGGGCGAGGCCGGCCGCGACCCCGAGGGGCGCGCTCGCCTTGACGACGATCGCGCGACCGCCGCGAGCGTGCACGTGCAACAGCTGGAAGGTCGTGTGGTTGAGGCTGCGGTCGAGCACGCGGCCGCTCAGCGGCAAGCTGCCCTGGCGGGCGACGTCGGGGTAGCTGTCGGCCTCGCCGAAAACGGAGTCGGTTCGCCACTCGGGAAGGTCGCTGGCGAAGCGGGCGAAGTCGCGGCTGAAATTCGAGCCGCCGGCCGCCTCGATCGCTGAGTTGTAAGCGGAGACCGAGAACCCGCCGGGCTTTGTTTGCGCCGCCCGCGCCCATGCCCGTCGCACGATCGCGCGCCCGTAGCGGTGCGCCAGCCACTCGTTCCAGACCGCCGAGCCGTACTCCTTGATCGAGTTCGCGGTCAGCGGCGTCTCGAAGCGCTTGACCCAGCGGCGCACGTAGCGCCGGTAATCGTTGATGTCGTCGTAGACCTCGTCCTCCATCCAGACGGCGCTCGACTCGGCGAACCAGGCGTCCTGGTAGGCGTCGTAGCCGAACTGGAGGATGTGGCTGTACTCGTGGGCGAGCGTCACCTCGAGGTCGTTCTCCGGCGTGGTGCCGGGAAACTCGCGCGGGTCGTAGTCGTTGTCGAGCACCAAATAACCGTGCAGGTGGCGGGGAAGCTGGTGCGCCTTCGTGCCCTGGCCGCGGTCCGGCGCCGCGTAGCCAAAGAGGGCGCCGCCGATCTGGTCCAGGTAGATATCGGTCTTACCGCGCCCCCCACCCTTGCGGCCATCGGACTTCGGCTCGCGCCAGCCGAGCTCCTCGTTCTCGACCGAGTGGACGTGTTCGGCGACTTCCCCGACCCGGGTGACGTAGTCGGGGATCCCATCGCCGTCAGCGTCGGCCAGGGAGGGAGCGTCGATACCCTCCGCCACCCAGTGGACGCAGAAGTGGCGCGTGCAGGAAGGCGAGCGCGGCGCCTCTGGCACTGCGTAGGCGTTGCGGTTCGGGTCGGGGCGGTCGGTGGGTCGGGCGGCGGGAGCGCGAAATATCCACTGATCGCCGGCACTGGCGCTCGCGGGTGCGGCAGCGAGGATGGCCACAAACGCCAGCGAAGCCCCTATCGACCGCCAGCGCGTGCGCACTCCGAGCAATCTACATCGAGCCCAGGCGCCTGTGACGGTGCCCGGCGGCGATACTTCAGCCGTGACCTCTCCGAGGATGCCGGTTTGCGCGTAGCCCTGGCCCAGATCGACCCGACCGTCGGCGACATCGACGGCAACGCGGCGAAGGTCGCCGAGTGGATCGCGCGCGGCGAAGGCGAGGGCGCCGCGCTGACGATCTTCCCCGAGCTCTGCATCCCCGGCTACCCCGCCGAGGACCTCTATTTGAAGCGGCATTTCATCGCGGCGAACCAGCGCGCGGTCGAGGAGCTTGCCGCCGGTGTCCGCGGCACAATCGCGCTCGTCGGCTTCGCCGAGCCGGTCGCCGGCGGCGGCGACTTCCGCCACGCTCACAACTCGCTCGCCGTGCTCGCCGACGGCGCCGTGCAGGCGATCTACCGCAAGAACCGCCTGCCCAACTACTCCGTCTTCGATGAGCAGCGCTATTTCGTCCCTGGCGATCAGCCGGCGACGATCGAGCTCGCCGGCAGCCGGGTTGGCCTGACGATCTGCGAGGACGTCTGGGCGCCGGGACCGCCGGCTTCGAGCGAGGCGGCCGCGGGAGCGACCCTGATCGCCAACCCGTCGGGCTCGCCGTACCACCGCGGCAAGGGACGCGAGCGCGAGGCGATGTTCGCCGAGCGCGCCCGCGCTTACGGTGCCGCTTTTGCCTTTTGCAATCTCGTCGGTGGCCAAGACGAGCTGGTCTTCGACGGGCACAGCCTCATCGTCGACGCGGAGGGCAACATCCTCGCTCGCGCCGCGCAGTTCGAGGAGGAGCTGCTGGTCTGCGAGCTGCCCTCCCCCGCGCCGGCCGATCTGCGTGCGCCGCTCGCCGATATCGCCGAGGTCTACGCCGCGCTGACGCTCGGTCTGCGCGACTACGTCGGCAAGAACGGTTTTCACCACGTCGGAGTCGCTCTCTCCGGCGGAATCGACTCCGCCCTGGTCGCCTTGCTCGCCGTCGATGCGCTCGGGCCCGAGAACGTCAGTTGCGTAGTCATGCCCTCGCCGCATTCGAGTCCTGAAACACAGCAGGACGCGCGGAATATCGGCTCCAATCTGGGGGTCGAGCTGCTCGAGATCCCGATCGAGGCGGCGATGGCGGAGTACGAGAGCGCCCTGGCGGGTTCGTTCGACAACGCCAACGGTGGCGCTGACGCCGAAGAGCCCCTGCCGCGCGACCCGACGCGGCCCTCGGAGCCCGACCTGGCTGCCGAGAACATCCAGGCGCGGATCCGCGGCAACATGATGATGGCGCTCTCCAACAAGCACGGCTGGCTGATCCTCACCACGGGCAACAAGAGCGAGATGTCGGTTGGCTACGCGACGCTCTACGGCGACATGGCCGGCGGCTTCGCGGCGATCAAGGACGTGCCGAAGACGCTCGTCTACGACCTGGTGCGCCACCGCAACCAGAGCGCCGGCCGCGAGTTGATCCCGGCCTCGGTGATCGAGCGCGCCCCCTCGGCCGAGCTGCGCCCCGACCAGCTCGACAGCGACTCGCTGCCGCCCTACGAGTTGCTTGACCGCATTCTCGAGTCCTACGTCGAGCGCGACCATGGCCGCGAGGAGATGATCGCCGCCGGCATGCCCGCCGAGGTGGTCGACGAGGTCGTGCGCATGGTCGATCGCTCCGAGTACAAGCGCCGCCAGGCGGCCCCTGGGATCCGGATCACGCCGAAGGCGTTCGGCCGCGACCGCCGGCTGCCGATAACAAACCGCTTCAGCGGTTAGTCACGCTGCGGGATCGGCCGCACCGCGATCGTCATCTGGGCGAGAGCGCAGAGACGATCCTCGGCGTCGCGAACCTCGGCGTCCCAGACCCAGGTCGTGCGGCCGCGGTGGCGGGCGTTGGCTTGAACTTCGGCATGACCCTCGGTGACCGGTCGGATGAAGCTGACGCTGATCGACTGGCCCATCGCCATCATTCCGTCGCCCATGACCGCCAGAGCGGTTGCGCGCGAGCAGACGCTCTCGACCAGGGCCGACATCACGCCGCCGTGCAGGAGGCCGACCGGCTGGCGCAGCTCGTCGCGCATCGGTACCCGCACCCGGGCATGGTCCGGATCGTCGTCCAGCCATTCGGTGCCGAGGAGGGCGTCGAAGTGCGAAAGCAGCCCGCGTGGATCGTCGGCCATCGGCGCCAGCTTAACCTCAGCCACGCCTCTCCGGGGGGTGGCTCGCGTAGGCTTCCGGCGGTGGGGTTGACGGACGACCAGAAGGCGATGCTTCGCCTCCTCGCGCAGCGCGAGGAGGGCTACGACGATATGGCGGCGCTGATGGGCATCAGCGTCGCGGAAGTGCGCGAGCGGGTAAAAGAGGCGCTCTCCGAGGTTGACGAGCCGCCAGTCGCCGAGGAGGAGCCAGCGCCACCGCCGCCCCCCCCGGTTCCCGAGCCCCCGGCAGCGGCCGAGACGCCCCAGCCCGTCGCCGAGCCCCCCGTCGTGCCGGACCCGAGCCCCCCGGTGCCAGCGAAGCCGAGCAGCGAGCCTGCACCGCAACGGCCCGTCGGCAAGCGCTCGGGCCAGATTCCCAACCTCAAAGTCCCCAAAGACCGCGGCGCCCTGATTGGCCTCGGCGCCGGCGTCCTCGTCGTCCTCGCGCTGGTGATCGTGCTGGTCGTCGGTGGCGATGGTGGCGGCTCTGACTCGACCGCCACCTCGGGCGAACAAAGCCTGGCTGAAAACGCCAGCGCGCCAGCCGAAAACAAGAATCTGACCCAGGCCGTGCTCAGCGCCGACGATGGCAGCGACGCCAGCGGCCAAGCGATCTTTGGTCGCTTCAAGAAAAAGGTCCTGCTGCAGGTCACCGGCGAAGGGCTCGATCCTTCGGCCGACGGCGAGTCCTACGGGGTCTGGCTCTCGCACTCAGGCGACGCGATGGTGCCGGTCGGTACCGCCAAGGTCGATGACTCCGGCCAGCTAGCCGCCCGCTTTGAAGTACCGGCGGCGGTGCTGGTCCTCGTCGCCCGTGCTGCCTTTGACGAGATCGAAGTCACCCGCACCTCCGACAGTCGGCTCAACGTAGCGATCGCCAAGGCGCGCAAAACCGAAAGCGAATCGACCTACAAGGGCACCCCGGTGCTCAGCGGCAAGATCACCGGCCCCCTGGTCGGCGCCGGTAAGTAACACGCGGCTGAGCCGGCCAAGCAGATCAAGGACGCAGAGATGCGCCGGTCGGCTCAGCTGAGCAGCTTGCCGGGGTTCATGATCCCGGCCGGGTCAAGTTGATCCTTGACCGCGCGCAGCACGTCCAGGCCCGTCGCCCCAACCTCGGCCTCCATGTATGGCGCGTGGTCGCGGCCGACGGCGTGATGGTGGGTGATCGTGCCGCCGCTGGTGACGATCGCCTCGCAGGCGGCGCGCTTGACCCCGCGCCAGTGCTCGACTTCGGCGCCTTGGCGCGAACGGGAGATGAAGGTGAAGTACAGCGATGCCCCGTCTGGGTAGGCATGTGAGAGGTGGCAGAAGACCAGGCCCGGGGTCCCCTGTTCGGCAAGCGAGTCGCGGATCGCGCCGCCGACCGCCGTGTGTAGCTTGGCCAGCTCGCTCCAGGTGTGCGAAGTCTCCAGTGTCTCGACCATCGCCCCCATGCCCATCAGCGTGTCGCGCAGGTAGGGCCCCTGGTAGCGGCCGTGCTCCCAGGAGTTGCCAGCTGACTGCCCGAGGTAGACGGCGCCGCCGCGACGCAGCTCGCGCACGCTGAGCGCCCGGCGCCGCGCCACTGACTCTTCCTCCCCCTCGAGGCCGACGATGAGCAGGCAGCCACCGCGCCGTTTGCGCAATCCGAGGTAGCCGCCAAAAAGAGTGCCGGCAACACCGCGCGGCCCGGAGAGTGCCAGCGAGACCTCGGTCTCCTCCTCGTCAGAAACCCGGATCACATCCGGCAGGCCGGGTCCCTGGGCGAGCGCGCGGACGATCTCCGCCCCCGCCTCGAAGCTCTCGGTCATCCAGGCCTCGTAGCGGCGCTGCTTGGGAGCGGGCCGCACCCTCACGGTCACGTCCGGGATCACTCCGAAGGCGCCCTCGGAGCCGATCACCAGCTCACGCAGGGCCGGCCCGGCCGCCGTGTGCGGTGTCTCCAGCGTGCGCAAATCGCCAGCCGGCGCGAGCAGGCGCACCGAGCTGACCAGCGAGTCGAAGCGGCCGTAGCCACTCGAGGCCTGCCCGGCCGAGCGGGTGGCGGCGAAGCCGCCGATCGTCGCGTACTCAAAGGACTGCGGATAGTGGCCGAGGACCAAGCCGTGCTTGCCGAGCTCTGCTTCGGCCTCGGGACCGCGCAGGCCGGCACCGAGGCGAGCCGTGAGCGAGTGGGAATCGACCTCGACGTCTCGCAGGCGGGCCAGGTCGAGGCTGATCACCCGATCGCATGATCCCCGCAGCGGCTCAACGCCACCGACGACGCTTGTCCCACCGCCAAACGGGACAACTGCAACGCCTTCCGTCGCGCAGAGCTCCAGAACGCGTTTCACCTCGGCCGCGTTGGCTGGGAGCACAACCGCGTCGGGGGCGGTATCGAGCTTTCCGGAGCGCAGGCGGGCGAGGTCGACGTAACCGCAGCCGGTGGCGTGGCGCAGCCGGTCCTCAGCGCCGGCGAAGACGCTCTCCTCGCCGACTGCCTCGATCAGGGCCGGCGGCAGGGACTGGGCCGGCGGTAGGGCGAAGTTGCCGAGCTCGGGAAGCGCGGGCGCGCCCTGCAGATCGCCGATCCGCCCGCGCAGGGTCGCGAGCGCCGGGCCGTCGAGCTCGGGCGCGATCGAGGGGTCGCCCCACCCCCACCACTTCGAGTCGCGGCGCGGACTGTTCACGTCAGCGCCCGCTCTAGTCCATCGAGCGCTTCGTCGAGCAGCGCTCCCTGGCCGCGCCGCATCATCGGCGAGCCAAGCCGCGAGAGCCCACGGAGCGACTGCACGGCGCTGATCGCCACCTCGGTTCCCGGCTCGCCATCGTTCAAGACCACGTCAATCGCGTAGCGCCGCAGGTGCCGCTCAAACGGCGTCCCGACGAGCTGCTGCTCCCAGCCGAAGCGCTCGCCGCCGATCGACTCGGTGCAGCGGAAATCGGCCCGCACCCCACGGCCCTCCGCTGTTCCCAGCACCTTGGTCCACTGCGAGCCCACACCCTCCCCCTCGACGCTCTCAACCCGCATCGTGCGTGGCCACCAGCGCGCCAAGTTGTAGGGATCCGAGATCAGGTCCCACACCTCCGTGGTGTCGGCGGAAATCTTTCTTTTTTTAGTTATTCGAGGCATTGATTAGGGGCGCGAGGGCCAAGTCTGGCAAGGACGCAGGGAGCGCGGCGTGCACTCGCACGCGAGCGACCGAGGACGCCGCCAGGCGCCGCGCCCTCGCGCCCCTAATCGCCGGCGAGGCGGCGGAGGTCCCTGACGAGCAGGAGGTGCTTGAGGTGGCTGACGGTCGCGGCCAAGCTCTCCAAGCTCTCCAGCGCCTCTTTACGGCGATCGGGATTGCGCGAGCGCAGCGAGGGGCCGAGCAGAGCTTCGAGCAGATTTGCCTCGCGGTCGGCCGAGGAGCGGAAGACGCGCAGGTTGCGAGCGCCGACCCCAAAGCGCGAGAGCTCGTTGGCAGCGCGCACGACTTCGCGGTCGGTCTCGTCATAGACGGTCTTGCCCTCGCGTTTCTCGGGCGCGACGATGCCGAAGTTCTCCAGCTCGGAGATCAGCTCCTCGCGGGCGCCGGTCTCCTCGATCACCTCGTCGAGCGTCAGGTATGCGCGCGAGGTGTTGACCAGGATCGCGCGCCGAACGGCTCCACTCGAGGGTCGCTTGTCCGAGTTGCCACCGGCCGGCGCGAAGTCGCCGCCCGCCGCCAACTCCTGGCGAATCACCCGCAACGGCAGGAACTCGTCGCGCTGCAGGCGCAGGATCGTGCGCAGCCGTTCGACGTCGGACTGGCTGTAGAGGCGGTAGCCGCCGGCCGTGCGCCGGGGCGTCAAGAGCTTTTGGTCCTCGAGGTAGCGGATCTTCGAGATCGAGACGTCGTCGAACTCGCTCTGCAGGATCTTGCAGACGGCGCCGATCGTCAGCGCCTTGCGCGGGCGCGAGTCGCGCTGGCGGGTCTGTGCTTGCTCGGAGACCGCCATCCCTACTTCTCCAGGTAGCTGAGCTTGTACTTGCCGACCTGGATCTCGTCGCCGTCGGCAAGGCGGTGCGACTCGATCCGGCGGCGGTTGACGTAGGTGCCGTTGAGTGAGCCGAGGTCATCGATGTAGAGGCCGTCTCGGCGCCGTACGAGCAGGGCGTGGTTGCGGGAGACGGTGACGTCGTCGAGAAAAACGCCGGCGTCGGGACTACGCCCGATGCTGACCCGGTCCTCGCTGAGCGGGAAGCTCTCCCCCGCCCGACCGCCGCCGGCGCGAATCACCAGGGCGGCGCCGCTGCGCTCGACCGTCTCGTCGATGTCGACCGGCTGCATCTCACCGGTGTCATCGACGGTGTAGGTCATCGTCGTCGGTTCATCGCCGCCCTCGCCCTCCGCCGGGCCACCGACGAAGGCACCGCACTTCTGGCAGTAGTTGGCGCCCTCGGGGTTGACGAACCCGCATTCGGGACAGTGGACGGCCATCGTGCTCGCTCCGCTCAGGCGGCGGGCTCGTCCTCTGAGGAAGGCTGTTTGCCGGCCAGAATCTCGGTCAGCTGCGCGACGTCATCACCGGAGAAGAGCGACTCGCCCTGCTCGCGCTTCTGCCGCAGCCGATTGACCAGCTCCGCCCGAAGGATGTCGATCTTGCCGTGTAGGACGCGCCGCTTGTAGGAGATCTCGTTCTCCTCCTCGGTGAGCTTGTCGATCAGATCCTTCAGTTCCTCATCGCTGAGGGAACCCAGATCGGGAAAAGTGTCCTCCATCTCGCTCCTTTACGGGTATGGCCCCTGCTGAGGCCGGTCCGAACGGATTATAGGTCCGCCAGCCCAAGGTTCAACTGAAGGTTGAAGGTTTACTTCCCTTGGCTGCCGTCTTGCAAACCTCTGCGGCGCACTTCCCGCACTCCGGTCTGGGCGTAGAGCACAGTGGCGACGATCGCCAGGACGAGTCCGACAATCAGCAAAGCTGCCGGCACCCAGCCGGCGAAGACCATGGCGAAGAAGATTCCGCCCATGATCGGGAAGACTGAGATCCGTCCCGGCCAGTTGACCCGGATCTCGACCCCGTGGCGCAGGCCGTACTGGGCGAGGAAGAGCATCGCCACCTCGCGGAGGGCGAGCAGGGCCAGCGCCCAGCGCGGCAGCAGCTCGAAGTGCCAGCAGACGACGGCGCCCGAGAGGATCGTCAGGCGATCGACCAGCGGGTCGAGGATCGAGCCGAGGCGGCTGTACTGGCCGGTGACCCTGGCGAGGAAGCCGTCGAGGTAGTCACCGGCGGCGATTAGCCAGAAGACGATCGCGGCCGCAGCGCTGCGGCCGTCGCCGGATTCGAAGGCAAGCCAGAGGAAGAGCGGCAGGGCGGCAAGCCGCAGGTAGCCGACCGCGTTGGGGATGGTCCAGGGGTTGAGCGGTTCGCCCTTCTGCACCTGGCGCGGCGGCGGGTCGCTGCGGTCGAGGCCGAAGAGCCGGCGGACCCGGCCGCGGCCGAAGGGCGCCTTGCTAGCCATCGCTGGCCCGGAGGAGCGCCTGGGCCTGTGCGGTCGCCTCCTCCACGGGCAGCTTGTGCTCGGCGCCGGAGCCGCGCTCGCTGGCCTCGACCACGCCTTCGGCCAGGCCGCGGCGGCCAACCACGATTCGCAGCGGGCAACCGATCAGCTCGGCGTCGGTCAGCTTCTCCCCCGTCCCGGCTTCACGCTCGTCGTAGAGCACCTCGAGGCCGGCCGCTCGCAGCTCATCGTAGAGCTGATCGGCCTTCAGCCTCTCCTCGTCGCCGGCCTTCTTGGCCAGGGAGACGAGGTGCACCTGCCAGGGAGCGATCGATGCCGGCCAGACGATGCCGCGCTCGTCGGCCCGTTGCTCGATCGCTGCAGCGAGGATCCGCGCCGGGCCGATGCCGTAACAACCCATCACGATCGGTCGCTCCACGCCGGCGTCGTCGAGGAAGGTGGCGCCGAGCGGCTCCGAGTAACGGGTGCCGAGCTTGAAGATGTTGCCGACCTCGATCGCCGGCTCGATCTCGATCGTGCCACCGCCGGGGGCGGTGTCGCCCGCCTCGACCGTGCGCACGTCGAGCTCTTCGAACTCGAAGTCGCGGCCGGGCTTGATCCCCCGCAGGTGGGTGTCGGGACGGTTGGCACCGCTGATGTAGGAGTCGCCGTCGATCGCGGCGTCCTTGACGATCGGCTGGGCGACGCCGACCGGACCGATGTAGCCGACCGGGCCCAGCTCGCTCTCGATCTCCTCCGGCCGGGCCTGGCGAAAGTCGGCGCCGAGCGCGTTGCGCAACTTGATCTCGTTGAGGCGGTGATCGCCCCGGAGCAGGACGACGACCATCCCCCGCCCCTCGACGATCACGGGCAGCGTCTTGATGAAGGCACCGGCGGGAAGACCGAGATGGGGGGCCACCTCCTCGACCTTGCCGAGACCCGGGGTCGGGACCTCCTCCGGGGCGCCGAGCGGCGCCGGCAGCTCGACCGGCTGGGCCTGCGCCGAGGCGACCTCGACGTTGGCGGCGTAGCCGGGCGCCAGCGCGACCTCGTTCTCGCCGGCCGGGCAGGGTGCCATGTACTCGTGAGCGCCCGAGCCGCCCATCATCCCGACGTCGGACTCGACCTTGTACCAGCGCAGCCCGCAGCGGTCGAGGATGCGCTCGTAGGCGCCGGCCTGCGCCTCGTAGGCAAGCGCCAGCCCCTCCTCGTCGCGGTCGAACGAGTAGGCGTCCTTCATCGTGAACTCGCGCGTGCGCAGGATGCCCGCGCGCGGTCGCGGCTCGTCGCGCTCCTTGGTCTGGATGTGGAACAGCATCAGCGGCAGGTCGCGGTAGGAGCGCACATCGCGCGCCACGTGCTGGGTGACGCACTCCTCGTGAGTCATCGCCAGCACCATCGGGGCGCCCTTGCGGTCCTCCAGCTTGAAAAGCTCGTCGATCGCGTAGCGGCCGGTCTTTTCCCACGGCTCCGCCGGCATCAGGACGGGCATCAGTATCTCCTGGCAGCCAATCGCCTCCATCTCCTCGCGGATCACCGCCTCGACCTTGCGCTCTGCCCGCCAGCCGGCCGGCAGATACGACCACAATCCGGCGCCGACCTGCCGGATTAGGCCGGCCCGCACCATCAGCTTGTGCGAAAGGGCCTCGGCGTCCGCCGGGGCCTCCTTCAGCGTGGGGATAAACGCCTGACTGAATCGAGTCACCGGGGAAACCTAACCGCTGGTCGGGCGGGTGGCGCGGTGGCGGGGGTCCCCCATAGCGCAGGGCGGCGCGAAGCGGCGTCCGAGCACATGGGGGAGGGCCGCCGCGACAGGACCCGCCCGCCGCACCGGTTAGGCCCTGGTGAAGCGCCTTCCGGCGGTCGGAGACACATCCTCGTCGAGCAGGACCTTGTCCGACTCGCCCTTTTCGGCCGCTTCGTGCTCCATCCGGGCGATCTTCTCGGGGGTCAGTTCGCCGGCGTTTTCGGCCTCGATCTTGGCCAGCCAGGCGGCGCCCTCGCGCGACTCGTTCTCATCGAACTCGACCGTGCCGCGGTCGAGCGACTTGTCGATCTCCTCGAACAGAGCGTCGACCAGCGAGGCCTGGGGAACCTTGCGCAGCGGCTTGCCGTGGGCGTAGATCAGACCCTCGTTCTTGGCCCCGGCGATGCCGAAGTCGGCGTGGCTGGCCTCACCGATGCCGTTGACGGCGCAGCCGAGCACCGCGACCTCGATCGGCTCGGCGTAGCTTTCCAGCCGCTGCTCGATTTCGGCCACGACCGAGTCCATGTCGAACTGCAGGCGGCCGCAGGTCGGGCAGGCGATCAGCACCGGCCCGCGCTCGCGCAGCTGCAACGCCTTGAGGATCTCCCAGGCGACCTTGACCTCCTCCTCGGCGTGGAAGGTCGAGAGGCTGATCCGGATCGTGTCGCCAATTCCGTCGGCGAGCAGGGTGCCGAGCCCGACCGAGGACTTGAGCGAGCCCGACCACTTGGTGCCGGCCTCGGTGATCCCAAGGTGCAGCGGGTAGGGGATCTTCTCGGAGAGCAGTCGGTTGGCGGCGATCGTGTTGGGCACGTTGGTCGACTTGATCGAGACCTTGAAGTTCTCGAAGTCGAGGGCCTCCATCAACTCGACGAACTCGACTGCGGCGGCAACCAAGGCCTCGACCGGGCTCTCGCGCTCGAGCGCGTGCAGGTGCTTGGGCAGCGAGCCCGAGTTGACCCCGATCCGCATCGGCACGTTCGCCGCGTTGGCCCGCTCGGCCACCTCGGCGACCTTGTCGCGGCCGCCGATGTTGCCCGGGTTGAGCCGGATGCAGTGGGCGCCGGCGTCGATCGCCTTCAGCGCCAGGGTGTGGTTGAAGTGGATGTCGGCGATCACCGGGATCGGCGAGTCGACGACGATCGTCTTCAGCGCCTCGACGTCCTCATCGCGCGGCACCGCCACGCGCACGATGTCGGCCCCCGCGTCGGCGACCGTGCGGATCTGCTCCATCGTCGCCGCCAGGTTGGCGGTCTCGGTCTTGGTCATCGTCTGCACGGCGACCGGCGCACCGCCGCCAATCGGCACGCCGCCGACGAAGATCTGTCGCTTCGAAGCCATGGGTCAAGCCTAGCGAGAGGGCTTCCGCAAGCGGATTGAAGCCCTAACGGACGTTGAAGCCTTCGCCTGTAAGGCGGCCGATGTCATTGCTGAGGCCGAGGAAGAAGAGCATGATCACCAGCACGAAGCCGAGCGCGCCGGCGCGCTCCATCACCCGGTAGGGAACCGGTTTGCCGCGCGCCTTCTCGACCAGGCTCCAGAAGATGTGGCCGCCGTCGAGCGGCAGGAAGGGAAAGAGGTTGATCAGGCCGAGCGAGAGGCTGACGATCGCCAGCAGGGTCAGCGACTCGCGGGTGCCGACGTCGATCGTCTGGTTGGCAACGTCGCTGACCCCGACCACGCCGGAGACTTCCTTGCGCTGTTCGGAGTCGAAGATGTTGGCGAAGACGGTGACGGTCTTGCTCGTCACCAGCCAGATCGCATCGCCGGCCCGGCTGATCGCGCCGCCGACGCCGAGATTGGCCGGTTCGGTGCCATAGGAGAAGCCGATCCGCGTCCGTCCGGCGCTCTTTTCGTATTCGGGCTTGACGCTGATCGTTTGCACTTGCCCATTGCGTTCGACCTTGAGCACGACCGGGGTGGCGGCCCGGCAGCCGTCTTGCGGCTTGCCGGCGCATTTGTGCGAGCCGACGTCTTCGTAGAACTTTTCCAGCCGCCCTTCGGTGCTGAGGCCGGCGTAGCTCCTGCCGTCGATCGCGACGATGCGATCGCCGGACTTGAGCACGGTGGCGGCGGGCGAGCCCGGAACGACTTCGTCGACGCTCTGGGTCGGATCGCTGGCACCGAGCGCCAGGACGAAGAGGATCGCGAAGGCAAGCACGATGTTCACCGCGGGCCCGGCCCCGATCACGACGATTCGCTTCCAGACCGGCTGGTGGTAATAGCCGCGGTGCTCTTCGCCCTCGGGCAGAACCTCGTCGGGGTTCATGCCGCTGATCTTCACGAAACCGCCTGCCGGGATCGCGCCGATCCCGTACTCGGTCTCGCCGCGTTTGATCGAGACCAGCTTCGGCGGGAAGAAGAGGAAGAAGCGCTCGACCCGCATTCCCGTTGCCTTGGCCGCGAAGAAATGCCCGGCCTCGTGCAGGATCACCAGCGCCGAGAAGCCGAGGAAGATGAAGAGCCAGTTCATACCCTCGCCAACCCCGCTACTTCCTCTTCGGTGCGGCGTCGCGCCTCGGCGTCAACCGCGAAGAGGTCGTCGAAGTGGGTCGGCTGGGTTGGCGGCATCGCGGCGAGAACCCGCTCGATCAGCGCCGCGATCGCGGTGAAGCCGATCCTTCCCGCGAGAAAGGCGGCGACAGCCACCTCGTCGGCGGCGTTGAGCACGCAGGGTGCGGTCCCCCCCGCTTTGCCGGCATCAAGGGCGAGCTGGAGACAGGCGAAGGTCTCGGGGTCGGGCGCCTCAAAGTCGAGCTGGCCGACGCTCGCCAGGTCGAGCCGCGGCACGTCGACGTCGGCGCGCTCGGGGTAGTGCAGTGCGTAGGAAATCGGCACGCGCATATCCGGGTGGCCGAGGTGGGCCATGGTCGCGCCGTCGTTGAGGTCGATCAGCGAGTGAACGATCGACTGCGGGTGGACGACGACCTCGATCGCGTCGAAGGGGACCCCAAAGAGGTGGTGCGCCTCGATTGCCTCGAAGCCCTTGTTCATCAAGGTCGCCGAGTCGATCGTGATCCGCCCACCCATTGCCCAGGTCGGGTGCGCAAGCGCCTCTTCCACGCTGACTCCCTCGAGATCGGTGCGGCCGCGGAACGGCCCGCCGGAAGCCGTGAGGATGAGGCGGTCGATCGTGCCCGGTGAGCGCTCCGCCCCGATCAACTGGAAGAGCGCCGAGTGCTCGGAGTCGACCGGCAGCAGGCGGGCGCCGGTCGCCTCGGCCAGCGCCATCGTCAGCTCGCCGCCGATCACGAGGCTCTCCTTGTTGGCGAGGGCGACGTCGATGCCCTCGCCGAGGGCGACGATCGTCGGCGCAAGGCCGGCGGCTCCGACGATGCCGTTGAGGACCAAGTCGGGCTCGGAGGAGATGATCAGCTCGCGGATGCCGTCCTCGCCGGCGAGCACCTGTCCGTCCCAGGCGCCGCGGGCCGCGCGGGCGGAATCCGCATCAGCGAAGGCGACCGATCGTGCCCCGCACGCGTTCGCCTGCGCCAGCACGCGCTCCCAGCTGGAGCCGGCAGCGAGCCCGACGACTTCGAGCTCATCCGAGGCCGCCACGATTTCGAGCGCCTGCGTGCCGATCGAGCCGGTGCTGCCGAGAATGACGAGCTTCTTCATCTAAGGCAGTGTAGGTAGCTCAGTAGACCAGCTGGACGGCGAGGTAGTAGCCGACGACGACGGTGAAGAAGACGGCGTCGAGACGGTCGAGGATGCCGCCGTGGGGGCCGAAGAGGGTGCCGGTGTCCTTGGTGCCGAGATCGCGCTTCAGCATCGACTCGAAGAGGTCGCCGACGGGGGCGATTGCGGCGACCGCGGCGCCGATGATCAGCGCGTCAACTCCGGAGAGCCAGTCCTGGTATAGCCCGGCGAACCAGAAGGCCATCGTGCCGATCAGGAAGCCGCCGAGCAGGCCCTCGAGGGTCTTGTTAGGCGAGAGGCTGGGGGCGATCTTGTGCGAGCCGAACATGCGCCCGGTCGCGTAGGCGCCGGTGTCGGCGGCGAAGGTGCCGACCAAAACGTCGATTAGCAGGGCGGCGCCGTGGTCCGGCAGATCGCGCAGCAGCACGGCGTGGACCAGCGGGATGCCGATCCAGACGATGCCCAGCAGGGTGACCCCCATCGACATCGTGATCCCGTCGCGGTGGTGGCGGTCGGCGCCGAAGAAGAAGAGCACCGGGAAGGAGGCGGCGAGGATCAGCAGCACGTTGAAGGCGGTGCCGAAATGCGCGGCGAAGATCAGGGCCGGGACGGCGACGTAGGCGGCGCGCTGGATCGGCCGCACCTCGCCCGTCATCGCCAGGTACTCGCGCAGGCAGAGCACGCCGACGCCGATCATCGCGAGCGTGAAGACCAGCCCACCGGCAACCGTGATCGCGATTGCGAAGACGATCGCCGGAATCGCGAAGAGGATCCGCTTTGCCGTCTCCCCGCTCCGGCGCGCGCTGCGCCGCCGCCGCGGTGGGCGCGGCTGCCGTTTCGGTTTCGGCTCGTCGTCGAGCAGGTCGTCGTCGAAGAGGTCCTGCATCAGGTCCTCGCCCCAAAGCGCCGCTGCCGCGCCTCGAACTCACGCAGGCAGGTTTCGAGCGCGGCGCGGTCGAAGTCGGGCCAGAGCTCGTCGCGGAAGATCATCTCCGAGTAGGCGCACTGCCAGAGCAGGTAGTTGGAGGTCCGCTGCTCGCCGCTGGTGCGGATCAAGAGGTCCGGGTCGTGCATCTCGGGCGCGTAGAGGTGGCGGCGGAACTCCTCCTCGGAGCCCCCGTCGAAGCGCTGTGCGGCGTCGATGATCTCCGCCCGGCCGCCGTAGTTGAAGGCGACGAAGAGGGTGATCCGCTGGTTGTCCGCGGTCGTCTCTTCGGCCCAGTCCATGCGGCGGACGAGCTCCTCTGAGACCCCCTCGCGGCGGCCGATGAAACGCATCCGCACGCCCTCCTCGTCGAGCTCGGGCGTCTCGGACTCAATCCGTTCGCCGAACATCGCCATCAGGCCCTCGACCTCCGCCGCCGGCCGCGACCAGTTCTCGGTCGAGAACGAGTAGACGGTCAGCTCCTCGATCCCCAGCTCGACCGCGTCGCGCAGCCGCGCCTTCACCGTGTCGGCCCCGGCCCGGTGCCCCTCTACGACCGGCAGGCCCTGGTTCTGGGCCCAGCGCCCGTTGCCGTCGGTGATGATCGCCACGTACCGCGCGGAGGCACTCACACCTCCAGGATCTCCTCTTCCTTCCCCTTGAGGAGTGAGTCGATCTCGGCGATCGAGTCGTCGGTCTGCTTCTGCAGGGCGGCCTCGGCGCGGCGCTCGTCGTCCTCGCCGACTTCGCCCTCGTTTTTCAGCTCGCGCAGGTCTTGCATCACGTCGCGGCGGATGTTGCGGATCGCGATCCGGCCCTCCTCGGCGACGCCGTGCACCACCTTCACCATCTCGCGGCGACGCTCCTCGGTCAGCTCGGGGATCTGCAGGCGAACGACGTTGCCGTCGTTGCTCGGCGTCAGTCCGACGTCGGACTCCTGGATCGCTTTCTCGATCGCCCCGATCGAGCCCTTGTCGAAGGGCGTCACGGTGAGCAGGCGGGCGTCGGAGGTGGCGATGTTGGCCAGCTGCTTGAGCGGTGTCTGCGCCCCGTAGTAGTCGACGCTGATGCGGTCGAGCAGATGCGGCGAGGCGCGACCGGTGCGCACGGTGGCCAGCTCGCCACGGCTGGATTCGACCGACTTGGCCATGCGGCCTTCGGCGTCCTTGAGCAGTTCGTCGATCAGCTCCACTGGGCCCCCGTTGTCGTCACTCGGCGGGCCTGCTGGAGACCAGCGTGCCCACCCTCTCGCCGCTGACGATCCTATCTATGTTGCTGGCGTCCCCCATGTTGAAGACGTAGATCGGCAGGTCGTTGTCCATGCAGAGCGAAAGCGCGGTCGAGTCCATCACCTTGAGCCCGCGCTCGATCGCCTCGCGGTGGCCGATCGCGGCGATGAACTTGGCGTCCGGATTGGTCGCGGGGTCGGAGTCGTAGACACCCTCCACCCCGTTCTTGGCCATCAGGATCGCCTGGGCATGGATCTCGAGCGCCCGCAGCGCCGCTGCAGTGTCGGTGGTGAAGAACGGGTTGCCGGTGCCGGCGGCGAAGATCACCACGCGGCCCTTCTCGAGGTGTCGCATGGCGCGGCGGCGGATGTAGGGCTCCGCCACCTCCTTGACGTCGATCGCCGAGAGCACCCTGGTGTGCTCTCCCGTCTTCTCCAGCGCGTCCTGCAGGGTCAGCGCGTTGAGCACCGTCGCCAGCATGCCCATGTAGTCGCCAGTCGCACGGTCCATGCCCTCGGCAGCCGCGGCGAGGCCGCGGTAGATGTTGCCGGCGCCGACCACGATCGCGACCTCGACGCCGCGCGCACGGATCGCCGCGATCTGCTCGGCGATGCGCTGCACCTCCACCGCATCGGTGCCGTGGGGAAGGTCCCCCATCAGCGCCTCGCCGGAGAGCTTGAGCAGGATCCGTTTGAACTTGGGGTCGTTGGCCATCTAGGCCCGCGAGCCTATTCGTCGCCGACGCGGAAGTAGGCGAAGCGCGCGATGCGGATGTTCTCGCCGGTCTTGGCGGCGAGCTCCTGACGCAGCTCCTCGATCGACTTCGAGTCGTGCTTCTCGGCGTTGACGTGCGCCTGGTCGAGCAGGGCTACTTCCTGGCCCCACTTGGCCAGCTGGCCCGCGACGATCTTCTCGACCACGTTGTCGGGCTTGCCTTCATCGCGCGCCTTCTCCTCGAAGACCCGCTTTTCGGCCTCGCGCTCCTCCTCGGAGATCTCATCCGTGGTCACGTACTGGGGCGAGGTAGCGGCGACGTGCAGGGCGACCTCGTAGGCGAACGCCTTGAAATCCTCGTTGCGAGCGACGAAGTCGGTCTCACACTGGACTTCGACCATCGCGCCAACCTTGTCGTTGGCGTGGATGTAGGAGGCGACGACCCCCTCGTTGGTGCCGCGCCCTTCCCGCTTGGCGGCAGAGGCCTGCCCCTTCACCCGCAGGATCTCGATCGCGCGGTCAACGTCACCGTCGGACTCGGTCAGCGCCGACTTGCAGTCCATCATCGCCGCCCCGGTCCGATCGCGCAGCGCCTTCACATCAGCAGCCGTAACGCTCACGACTCCCCTCCCTCTTTCGCAGCCTCGTCTTTCTCAGCGGGCTCACTCGGTGCTTTCTCCTCGGCAGCGGCTTTGGCTGGAGCTTTCCCCTCAGCAGCTGGCTGCTCCGCTGCTTTCTCAGTCTCGGCCGGCTTGGCAGGAGCTTTCTCCGCGGCAGCGGGCTCAGCCTGCTTGGCCACGGGCACAGGTGCTTTAGACGCCCCTCCCGCGGGTGGTGTGGGGCTGGGTGCCTCGCCCGCAGCTTGCGAGGACGAGGCGCCCTGCCCCGCGACAGGACCCGCGGGCTGGGTGGCTTGACCCTGAGCCGGTGAGCTTTGTCCCTGACCCTGGGGGGCCTGACCCTGAGGCGCCTTGGCCTGAGCCTGGGCCGCCTGAGCCTGCTTCGCAGCCTCCGCTTCAGTCGCCGCCTTCTTAGCCGCTTCCTCCGCGGCAACCCGCACTTTCTCTTCCTCCTCGCGCTTCTTGCGCTCTTCCTCTTCCTTCTTGCGCCGTTCCATTTCGACCGCGATGCGCTTCTCCTCCTGGACCCGCCAGGCGCCGGCGCCCTGCTCGACCGCGCCGCCGATCGTGCCGATCACCAGCTGGCAGGAGCGGATCGCGTCGTCGTTGCCGGGGATCACGAAGTCGATCGGCTTCGGGTCGCAGTTGGTGTCGACCAGGCCGATGATCGGGATCCGCAGGCGGGCCGCCTCGCGCACCGCGATCTCCTCGGTTTTGAGGTCGGTGACGAAGACGGCGTCGGGCAGGCGGTCCATGTCGCGGACGCCGCCGAGGTTGAACTCGAGCTTGGCCAGTTCGGCCAGCATGCCCATCCGCTCCTTCGTCGGCAGCAGCTCGAGCTTGCCCTCATCGCGCCAGCCGGTCAGCTCGTGCAGGCGCGCGATCCGCGCCGACATCGTGTTGAAGTTGGTCAGCAGGCCACCGAGCCAACGTTGGTTGACGTAGGGCATCTTGCAGCGATCGGCCCATTCTTCGACCGGGCCGCGCGCCTGCTTCTTGGTGCCGACGAAGAGCACCGTGCCGCCGCCGCTGGCCAGCTCGCCGGCGAAGCGGCGCGCGTTCTCCAGCAGCGCCTCGGTTTGGACGAGGTCGATGATGTGGATCCCGTCCAGCTCGCCGAAGATGTAGCGGCGCATGTTCGGGTTCCAGCGACGGGTCTGGTGGCCGAAGTGGACTCCGGCCTCCAGCAGCTCTTTGAGGCCTGCCTCTGGCATAGGTGAAGCTCCTTGGTTTTGACTGTGTGTCCCGCCGCCCTAGCCGGGTTCCGGCGCAATGCCGGTCAGGATCCGGGTCGGTACGTACGGGGGTAGGTTTCCGAGCCGACGGATTGTAGAGCGGACGCAGCCTTCAGGCGCCGCGGGCCGCAGCCAGGACGGCGGCCAGATCAGCCGGCAACTCCGAGCTGAAGCTGAGTCGCTCGCCGCTCTGGGGATGGTTGAAGGCAAGCCGGTGGGCGTGGAGGAATTGACGCTGCAAGCCGTACTTCTTGCCACCGCCGTAGGTCGCGTCGCCAACCAGTGGGTGTCCAATCGCGGCGAAGTGGGCGCGGATCTGGTGCGTGCGACCGGTCTCCAGGCGGGCCTCGAGGTAGGTCTCGGCGGTTAGGAGCTCGAGCACTTCGAAGTGTGTGCGGGCCTGCCGCGAGGCAGCACCGGAGACCGCCATGCGGTGGCGTTGGCGCGAGGCGCGGCCGATCGGGGCATCGATCGTGCCCGTTCGCGAAGCGAGGTGACCCTTGGCCAAGGCAAGGTAGATCCGCTCGACCTCGCGGCGCTGGACCTGTGCTTGCAGAGCGCTGTGGGTGGCATCGTTGCGAGCGACGACCAGAAGACCGCTGGTGTCCTTGTCGAGGCGGTGGACGATCCCCGGCCGCTCAGCTTCCTCTCCTCCGCCGAGCATGTCACCCAGCTCGCTGACCAGAGTCGGGCCCGTGTGCGAGGGCGCCGGATGGACCACCAGGCCGGCGGGCTTGTCGACCACCGCCAGGTCGTCGTCCACATGAACGATCCGCAGATCCACCCTCATCCACCTCCGTTCCGGTGCGCTTTATGCGCCCGTGGGGTGCAAAAGGCGCACCGGAAGGTCACTGGGGCTCCCGCATGTAGGCGTAGGCCAGTAGCAGCACGCCGGCGGTGACGGCGACGTCGGCGATGTTGAAGGCGGGCCAGTTGCCGATCGCGATGTAGTCGGTGACGGCGTCAGCGCGGATCCGATCGGCGAGGTTGCCGATCGCCCCGCCGGCCAGCAGGCCGGCTGCGACCCACATACCGGGCCGGGTGGGATCGCGCGAGAAGAGGTAGGCGACCACCCCGAGTGCAAGCGCGGTGACCAGGACGAGACGAGTGCCGCCGCCCGCCGCGAGACCGAAGGCGACGCCGCTGTTGTGGGAGAGCGTCAGGCCGATCGGGCCGAGGACGTCGACGTCCTCCCCCGCAGTCAGGTTCGCCTCGATCAGCGACTTGGCCGCCTGGTCGAGGACGACGACGATCCCGGCCAGGGCGCCGGCAAGGCGCCAGGCGCGGGCGCGGGCGGCGCTCACCCTTCGATCAGGCCGACGACGATCGCCCGCAAGATGAAGAGCAGGATCACGCCGAGGATCGGGCTGAGGTCGAGGGCGAAGCCACCGCCACCGATCGGCGGCAGGAAGCGCCGGAAGAAGTTGAGGTAGGGATCGGTGGTCTCTTTGATGAAGTCGAGCGTTGCTCGCAGCGCCCGGTTGTAAGGCATGCGGGGGATCCAGGAGCTGAGCACGTTGAGGAAGATGAGGATGATGTAGACGAGGAAGAGGGCGCTGACGTAGTCGGCCACGTCGAAGCGGGTCAGGGCCAACGCGATCATCCCCGCATCCTCTCCAGCGAGGCTCGCACCGCGGCTTCAAACGCCTCGCGGGCACCCTCGCGGTCCAGTGCCTCCAGTCCTGCCTCGGTGCTGCCGCCCGGCGACGCCACCGCCTTGCGCACGTCAGCCGGGTGCCGGCGGCGCAGCAGCTCGGCGGTGCCGGCGGTCGTCTCAACGACCAGGTCGCGGGCGAGATCCTGATCCAGCCCGCTGGCCGCGCCGGCATCGGCGATCGCCTCCACCGCCAGGGCAACATAAGCCGGTGCGCAGCCCATCACCGCCGTCGCCGCATCGAATTCAGCGTCGTCCAGATCGACCACGTGCCCGAGGCTCTCGAGCAGGACTCTCACCCCGGCGTGACGCGAGCCCGCGACACAGAGCACTCCCCTGCGCACCTCGACCCCAACGTTCGGCATCAACCGCACGACCTCGGCATCGGGGAAAGCGCCCTCGACGCGCTCCAGCGAGGTGGCGCCGAGCAGCGAGACAAGCACCTTCGCAGCGGCAAGCTCGGCGGCGACCTGGTCGAGCTTTGCCGGCTTGACCGCGAGCACGACGACATCCGACCGTTCCGCCAGCTCGGCGTTGGAGGCGAGGGCCTCGCCTTTGAGCTCGGCAGCGAGCTCCGCCGCGCGTCCTGAGCCGCTATCGGTGAAAAGCATGCCGTCGGCCTGGCCGCGCAGCCCCCGGGCCATCGCCGCCGCCATATTTCCGGACCCGCAGAAGCCGATGACCATCGCCCGGGGAGACTAGTCCCCCGGGCCAGGGCTAGGGGCGCCAGGGCTAGGACTGGTTGAAGAAGCCTTTGTCGAGCAGCCGCGCCTTCTCCTCGGCGGACACCTCGACGTTGCGCGGCGTCAGCAGGAAGATCTTCTCGGCGATCCGCTGCATGCCGCCGTCCAGCGAGTAGGTCAAACCGGAGCAGAAGTCGATCATCCGCTTCGAGAGCTCGTGATCGGTCGTCTGCAGGTTGAGAATGACCGGAACTTGACGCTTGAACTGATCGGCCACCTGCTGGGCGTCGTTGAAGTTGCGGGGGATGACCAGGTGGACCTGGACATCGGAGTCGCCGTTACCGACCGGCCGCAGCGTGCGGGTGCGCGAGGCTGAGATCGGCTCGTCATCGGCAAAAATGTCATCGATCTCGTCGCGCCGCGCGCGGCGAGCGCTGGGCAGGCGACGAACCTGGGCCGACTCGCGCCGACCTTCGTGAGCCTCTTCGGAGCTCGTTTCCGGTTCGAAGTCTTCTTCGTACTCGGGACCGTAGTCGTGGTCCTCAGCAAGGCCGAAGTAGACCAGCGCTCGATGCCATGTATCGCGTAGGGCCATGATTAATCGCGTGATTCGGCCTTCGGAGGCCGACTCCTCTACGGAATTATGACTATGCGAGTGCGGATTTACACATAGAGGGCCGTGCCGAGCCGGACGATCGTTGCTCCCTCCTCGACCGCGACCCGCCAATCCTGCGACGTTCCCATCGAGAGACGGGCCAAACCGTGCTCCGCGGCGAGCTCGGCGAGGCGGGCAAAGTGGCGGCGCGAGTCCTCTGGGTTCTGGCTGAACGGCGGCATCGTCATCAGGCCCCCGACCCGGACGGGAGAGCGCTCCAGGAACGAGGCCAAATCAGTGGGCGCGACTCCACCCTTGCCCTGCTCGCCGGCGACGTTGACCTCGACCAGGACCTCCGTCTCGGGGCTGCCGTGGCGAGCAAGCTGCTCCAACGCCGACTCGCTGGCAACCGAGTGGATCAAGCGGCAGAGTGGCAGCAGCTGCTTGACCTTGCGGCTCTGCAGGTTGCCGATGAAGTCCCACTCGAAAGCGTCCCCCCAGCGCTCGTGCTTGGCAACCAGGTCCTGCTGGCGGTTCTCGCCCACGAGGCGAACGCCGGCCTCGGCCAGGGCACCCATCTCCTCGAGCGGCACGTACTTGCTGGCGGCGAGGATCTCGACCCCGGGCCCGGCTAGCTCGCGCGCCTCGGCGAGATTGTCGGCGACCTTCTCGGGGTCGAGCCCATGAATCAGTCCGGGCACGTTCAGCTCTCCCCCGCCTCGCGCCAGACGAGCCCGGCCTGGCGTCCAGTGCGGCCACGATCACGCCGGTGCGAGAAGAAAAGCTCGGGCTCGCAGCTGGTACAGAGCCCGCTGATCTCGATGCGCTCAACCCCGGCCACCTCCAACCGTGCGTGCGCCACCTGCTTCAGGTCAATCACACCGCCGACGGGACTCAAAACCGTCATATGTGCCGTTTTGAGTCCCGTCGGCGGCCGGAGGGCCATGTGAACCTCGGGGCCGACCTCGTAGCAACAGGGGCCTATTGAAGGACCAATGGCGGCGTCGGTGGCGCCAACGGCCGCTACCCCCTTAGCCACGATCCCCGCTGCTAGGCCACGCCAGCCACAGTGCAGCATCGCCACCCCGCCGGGACCGGAGAGCGCCACCGGGACGCAGTCGGCAACGAAGACGAGTGCTGCGGCACCTGTGGCCGCAATGACATGCCCGTCGGCCTCCGGCGCTTCAGCCTCTGCTGGCCTCCGCTGTTCGCTGTCCGGCTCATACGAGGCAAAGGAACAGCGGAGCGAGGTTGGATCTGGGTGACTGATCAGCTCGGCACCGTGCACCTGGTGGGCAACGGCGATGCGATCGGGCGCCAAGCCGAGCGCAGCGGCCAATTGCCTTCTATTCGTGATCACCGCCTCGCGAGCGTCGTCGGTGAGGATGCCCAGGTTGAGGGCGTCGAAAGGCGCCTCGCTCACACCACCGGGGCGGGTCGTAAAGGCCGCTGTTGCTCCCGGCATCGCCGCCTCGAGCCAGCGCAAGCCGTTCCCCTCACGCCACTCCATCGTCGCCCTTCGCGACCTCAAGGGCGACGGCCAGCTCCTCGTCCCTACCAGCGATCTCGCCGTCGAGCTTGCGGCGCAGCGCCTCTTCCAGTCCCCGGCCAAGGGCCGGGCCCTCCTTGAGGCCGGCCCCAATCAGGTCAGAGCCGTCGATCTCCAAGCCGACGTGGCGCCACTCACTCAGATAGCGATCCAGCCACTCGGCGCCGAGGGCGCGGGCGAGGACGAGTTCGATGCCGTCACACGAGGCGGTCAGGGAGACCGCCTCCGACGGGCGCTCGGGCCGCGTCCGGGCCAAGGCGTCCTCACCGCGCGCAGGGCCGAGCGCGGCGGCGTGCAGCGTGCGATCGCGCGGCGCCAGGTCTCGCCAGGACGCATCGGCCAGCAACGTGGCGGCGCGTCCCACCAGCTCGATGCCTCCCGGCCGCGGTTCAAGCAGGCCCCACTCCGCAAGCAGGGCAAAACCCCGCGCAGCCTTGGGTTCAGCGGCGAGGCGCAAGAGCTCCGCCTCGCGCCGATCGGCCGAGACTGCGCCCAGGTCGGTATTGACCAAGAGCTCGGCGGTGCGCTGCTCAACCACGAAGCCGAAACGGGCCGCATAGCGGGCAGCGCGGATCGCCCGAGTCGGGTCATCGACAAACGAGCCATCGTGCAGGACGCGCAGCTGCCTCACTGCCAGGTCGGCCCGGCCGCCGTGCGGGTCGATCAGCCGCGGCTCACCCAGCAGCGGGATCGCCATCGCGTTGATCGTGAAGTCGCGCCGCTTCAGGTCGGCGGCCAGGTCGGCCCCCGCCAGGACCTCCGGCAGCGCGCCGGGATGCGCATAGCTCTCCGAGCGGGCGCTGGCGATGTCCACCTCGTGACCGTCGAGCTTCACCTTCGCCGTGCCAAAGCGCTCGTGGGAGGTGACCTCGACCCCCAACTTCTCGGCCAGCCCCGCTGCGTCACCCTCGACAACGAGGTCGATGTCGGCACGGTCCCGCCCCAGCAGGAGGTCTCGAACAGCGCCGCCAACCAGGTAGACCGGGTCGCTGCTTGCATCGCGCACCCGGGCCAGCTCGGGGTACATCTGCTTCAGGGATCCAGCGAGGCCTTTGGGGTGGTCCTGGGGTGCCTGCATGGGGGTGAGGCTAGTACGGATGCCCTCTCCCGGAGACCGCTGCGCAGCAGGTCCGTTGTAACGATTTGGGGCGCTTGGCCGGAAGCCTCCGGGAGAGGGCATCCGTACTAGCTACAGCCTCAGCGTCTTACCGGGATACCGGCAGAGGCCATCTGCTCCTTCGCTTGGTCGACGGTGAAGGTGCCGTAGTGGAAGATCGAGGCGCAGAGGACGGCGTCTGCGTGACCCTCAGCGACCGCCTCGCTCAGATGCTCGAGTCTCCCTGCGCCACCAGAGGCAATCACGGGGACTGAGACGGCATCGGCGACCGCCCGGGTGAGTTCGATGTCGTAGCCGTCGTTGGTGCCGTCACGATCCATACTGGTCAGCAGTACCTCCCCCGCTCCGCGCTCGACCGCCTCGCGGGCCCAGCCGACCGCATCGCGCCTCTCGACCTTCTTGCGGCCGCCGTTGACGTAGACACCCCAGCTGTCGTCCTCGCGTTTGGCGTCGATCGCGATCACGACGCACTGAGCGCCGAAGTGGTCAGCGAGCTCGGTCAACAGCTCGGGGCGCGCCAACGCCGACGAATTGACTGAGACCTTGTCGGCTCCGGCATCCAGTACTGCCTGGGCGTCCTCGACCGAGCGAATGCCTCCACCAATGGTGAAGGGAATGAAGACGTTGTCAGCCGTCCGCCTGGCCAGCTCCACGATCGTGTCGCGCTTTTCGTGCGAGGCGGTGATGTCGAGGAAGACCAGCTCGTCAGCACCCTCGGCGTCGTAGCGCTCGGCCAGCTCAACCGGGTCACCGGCGTCACGCAAGCCAACGAAGTTCGTGCCCTTCACAACTCGCCCCGAGTCGACGTCGAGGCATGGAATGACCCGCTTGAGCACCATCGGATCAGCCTAGGGCAGCGATGCCCTGGGCGACCGTGAAGCGGCGCTCGTAGAGGGCGCGGCCGACGATGGCGCCCTCGACGTTAGGGGCTTCCATCCGGGCGAGGGCTTCCAGGTCGGCGAGGTCGCCAACCCCGCCCGAGGCGATTACCTGGGCCCCAGTTGCCGCCGCGATGCGACTGAGCTCTGAAATCGCAGGTCCCTCCATCGTGCCATCGACGTCTATCTCGGTGCAGAGGAACCGCTCCACCCCGCGTTCGCTCAGCTCGGCCACCGTCGCGGCGACGTCCTGTTCCGTCGCCTCGGTCCAGCCCGAGAGGGACACGCTGCCGCCGCGGGCATCGACCGAAACCACCACGCGATAGCTGTACTGCTCCAGCATTCCAACGAGAAACTCCGGATCGCGCAGCGCCGCGGTGCCGATCACGACGCGCTCCGCACCGGCATCCAGCATCAATCCAACGGACCCTGGGTCCCGCAGCCCTCCGCCGACCTGGATTGGGCAATCGACGGCCGCGGCGATACGCCGCACGGACTCCAGATTCTGCGGCTCGCCCGCCTTCGCGCCATCGAGATCGACCACGTGGAGGAACTCGGCGCCTTCCTCGGCCCAGCGCTTTGCCGCATCGACGGGGTCGGAGTCGTACGCGGTCTCGCGCTCGTAGTCGCCCTGCAGCAGGCGCACCGCCTTGCCGCCGCGGATGTCGATCGCCGGATAGAGGATCACGCCGGGACGGAGGCGCAGATGCCGGCGAAGTTCGAGAGCAGGCGCAGGCCCGCGGCGCTCGACTTCTCGGGGTGGAACTGGACGCCGAAGACGTTGTCGCGCTCGGCCGCGCAGGCGAAGCGGCTGCCGTAGGCGGCGCTGCCGAGTAGATCCTCACCCTCGGCCCGGGGCGCGAAAGAGTGGACAAGGTAGAACGGGGTCTCGGAGTCGATGCCCTCGGTGAGCCGCGACTGGCGCTCCCAGCGGACCGGCGACCAGCCGATGTGGGGGATCTTCAGGCCGGGCGCATCGAGCTCGGCCACCTCGCCCGGGAGCAGGCCCAGCCCCTCCGCCCCGCCGAGCTCGGTGCTGGAGTCGAAGAGCAGCTGCAGGCCGAGGCAAATGCCGAGGATCGGCACGCCGGCGTCGCGGCGCTCCTCGATCAGCTGGTCGAGGCCCAGCTCGCGGATCCCCTCCATCGCCTTGGGGAAGGCGCCGACGCCGGGCAGGATCAGCCCGTCGGCGGCACGGATCGTCTCGGCGTCGTTGGCAATCGTCGCAATGGCGCCGACGTGCTCGAGCGCCTTCTCGACCGAGCGCAGGTTGCCCATGCCGTAATCGAGGATGCAGATTCGCACGGTCATGCCGCCCCCGGACGCGGAAGCGCGGACGCGAGATCGCCGGGTGTGACTAGCGCGTCCGCGCGAGAGCAGAGGAGGCGGCATTTATTCATTCAGGGTCCCCTTGGTCGAGGGCACGCCACTCTCGTCCGGGTCGATCGAGACCGCGACCCGCAGGGCGCGGGCGAAAGCCTTGAAGCAGCCCTCGATCATGTGGTGGGCGTTGGTGCCGTAGCGCACGTTGACGTGCAGGGTCAGCTTGGCGCTGTTGGCGACGGCGCGGAAGAACTCCTCGGCCAGCTCGGTGTCGAAGCCGGCGATCGTGGTCGGCGGCAGGTCGGCGTCGAAAACGCAGAGCGGCCGACCCGAGATGTCGATCGCGCACTCCGCAAGCGACTCATCCATCGGCACCAGCGCGGAGCCGTAGCGCCGAATCCCGGCGCGGTCGCCAAGTGCCTCGTCGAGGGCCTGCCCGAGCACGATGCCGACGTCCTCGACCGTGTGGTGGGCCCCGGTCTCGAGATCGCCTTTGGCCTCGACCTGCAGGCCGAGTCGCCCGTGGCGGGCGAGCAGGTCAAGCATGTGATCAAGGAAGCCGACGCCCGTACTGGCGCTGGCCTCACCCCCGTCAAGGTCGAGCGAGAGCCGGATCTGCGTCTCCGCGGTGCTGCGCTCTCTGCTGGCCGTGCGGCTCATGATTCGCTCCTAATCATCGCGGACTCGCCGTGGACGGGGAATCCCTCCGCGCGGGCGATACGGTCGACGTGTGGCGCAAGCTTCGCCGCCGCCTCGGCTGGAACCTGCACGGCGGCGATGCGGCGGCGGAATACACCGGGACCGAGCGGTCCTGAGAAACGACCGGCGGCGCCGGTCGGCAGCACGTGGTTGGAGCCCGCCACGTAGTCGCCAAAAGCGGTCGCTCCGTAGCGCCCGACGAATACACAGCCTGCCGTTCGCACACCGTTGGCCAGCTGAGCGGCATCCTCCTCAAAGAGCTCGAGGTGCTCCGGGGCAAAGGCATTGGCGAGGTCAATCGCATCGCTGAGGTCAGGTACCTGGACCAGGGCCAGCGGCGCCTCGCCGATTCCCTCACGCTCCGCCGCGGCCCTCTCGGTCGCCGCAGCCACGCCCTCGAGCACCGCCTCCTCGACCGCGACCGCGACCAGCGGCCCCTCGCGCCCGTGCTCTGCCTGCGCGCAGAGGTCAAGCGCCGCCCACTCGGGATTGGTGCCATCGCCGGCGACCAGCATCAGCTCGGAAGGACCGGCCAGAGAATCGATACCGACAGTTCCCGAAACGGCGCGCTTTGCCTCGCGCACCCAGGCGTTGCCGGGGCCGGCAATCACGTCGACCGCTGCGATCGTCTCGGTGCCGTAGGCCAGGGCGAAGATCGCCTGAGCACCGCCCATTGCGTAGATCTCCTCCACGCCGCAGAGCTCAGCGGCAGCAAGGACAAGTGGATTGACCCTGCCGTCTGGGCTTGGCGGCGAGGCAAGCGCAATCCGCTCGACCCCGGCGACCCTGGCCGGGATTGCGCACATCAGCACGCTCGACGGGTAGGCGGCGCGACCGCCGGGCGCGTAGAGACCGGCGGCGGAGACGGGCACTTCACGCAGGATCACGGTTTGCCCTTGAGGAAGTTCGATCGCCTTTGCCTCGTCGGCGATCTGGGCTTCTGCCACGGTGCGAATGTTGGCGGCTGCCAACTCCAGCGATTGGCGCAGCCCCGGATCAAGCGCCGCCAGCGCCTCGGCGCCGGCGCCGGCATCGACCCGCAGCGCGGTCGTCGCCTTCTCGGTGGCATCGAAGCGCGCCGTCATGCAGAGAACCGCCCCGTCACCACCCTCCCGCACCTCGCGCTCGATCGCGCTGACGTCCACATTGGGTGCCGACGCAGCCGTCCACGACCGGATTGCCGCCGCGGTCTCCTCGGCGCCCTCCCAGTGAAACTGGCGGCGCTTCATCGGCCCAGGGCCTGGCGCAGTTTTGCCGTCAGCCCGTCGACCTCGCGGGCGCGCAGCTTGTGGGAGACGCGGTTGGCGACGAAGCGGGCGGTGCACTCGACGATCTCCTCGCGTACCTCGAGGTCGTTCTCCTCCAGGGTGCGGCCGGTAGCGACCAGGTCGACGATGCCGTCGGCGAGGCCGATTAGCGGTGCGAGCTCGACCGAGCCCTTGACCTCGATCGCCTCGATCTGGCGGCCGGTGCGCTCGAAGTAGCGCTCGGCGATGCGCGGGTACTTGGTCGCGATCCTCATCATGCCGAGGCGCCGTTGAGCCTCGCCCAGGCGCTCGTCGCCCTTGCGCCCGGCGAGGACCATGCGGCAGCGGCCGAAGCCGAGGTCGAGCAGCTCGTAGACGACCCGATCGGCCTGCTCGAGCAGCACGTCCTTGCCGGTGATGCCGACGTCGGCGGCGCCGGCCTCGACGTAGGTCGGCACGTCGGAGGGACGCATGGTGACGAGGGTGATGCTCTCGCCGGGGAAGATCAACGAGCGTGACTCGCCGCGCACCTCGCTGGTGTCGATGCCGACCGCGTCGAGCACGTCGAGGGTCTCGCCGAGCAGGGCACCGCGGGGCACCGCGATCTTCAGCGGCCCGTCAGGCTTGGCTCGCCCCATGCCGGCGACCCCGGCGCTCATGAGCCACCACCCTCGCGCGGCTCCTCCTCCATCTGGGCGACGTGGACGCGCTCCATGTAGAGAGCGAACCCGGCGGCAGGCAGATCGATGCCGAAACGCTTGAGCAGGCCGTCGTAGCGGCCACCGCCACCCAGGACGTGACCGAGTGCCGGGTCGTAGACCTCAAGGATCGCGCCGCTGTAGTAGCCGAGGTCGCGCAGCAGGCCGAGGTCGATCTGCACCCGCTGGGCTGCGCCGCGGGCCTCCAGCGCCTGCACGGTCTCGCCAAGCCGTGCCGTCGCCCGCTCGACCGCGGTGCCACCAAGCGCACGGGCTTCCTCCAGAACCTCTTTGCCGCCGCGCAGCTGGGAAAGGGCAACGCAGGTCGCGATCTGCCGGTCGTCGATCCCCTCCAGTTCGGAGAGCTCGACCTCGAGGCCGACGAGGTCATGGGCGGCGAGCCGGGCGAGGATCGAGTCGCGCGCCTCGCCCTCGATGCCGAACTCGGCCAGCAGCTGACGATAGAGGTCGGCGTCGCCGAGTCCGATCACCGCCCGCTCGAGACCGGCAGCTTCGAGCGCTGCCTCGAGCACCTCGACCACCTCGGCGGTTCCCTCGGGTGCCGGGGCGCCGATCAGCTCGACGCCGGCCTGGGCGAACTCGCGCATCTGGCCGCGCTGCGGTCGCACCGCCCGGTAGGCGTTCGCCAGATAGCAAAGCCGCAGGGGCATCTCGGCGCTGGCGTAGCGACTGGCGACGAGCCGTGCGATCGGCACCGTCATGTCGGAGCGCAGCGCCAAGAGCTCCCCGCTGCCGTCGAAGAAGCGATAGGCGGTGTCGGCGGTGCGGCCGTCGCCACGAGCAAGCACCTCGTCGTACTCGATCGCCGGCGTCGCGACCTCGCCGTAGCCACGCGCTTCGAAGACCTCGATCAGGGCCAGGTGCAGGCGCCGCAGCTCCCGCATCTCATCGGGCAACACGTCGCGCGTTCCAGGTGGAATCGGATGAATCATCCGCCGGACCTTACGAGAGTGGACCCGAAAGCCCTGCTAGGCAGGGACCTCTGAGGAGACCCGTTCAATCTGGGCACCGAGCCCGCGCAGGCGATCGTCGATCTGCTCGTAGCCGCGATCGATCTGGCGGATGTTGCCGATCTCCGAAGTGCCATCGGCGGCGAGGGCGGCGATGAGCATCGCCATGCCGGCACGGATGTCGGGGCTCTCGACGCGTTCGCCATGAAGCCGGCTCGGACCGCTGACGATCGCCCGGTGGGGATCGCAGAGCGTGATCCGAGCGCCCATCGCGACGAGCTTGTCGACGAAGAAGAGGCGGTTCTCGAACATCTTCTCGAAGATCAGGATCTCCCCATCCGCCTGGGTGGCCAGTGCCAGCGCGATCGAGGTCAGATCCGCCGGGAAGGCCGGCCAAGGGCCGTCCTCGATCTTCGGGATCGCATCGCCGAGGTCGGCCTGGATCCGCAGCTGCTGACCGGGCGGAACGAGCATGTCCCTGCCTTCGATCTCCGAGTGCAGGCCAAGACGACGAAACTGGCGTCGCACCATCAGCAGATCCTGTGGCTCGACGTCGCGGATGCGCAGGTCCCCCCCGGTCGCCGCCGCGAGCGCCATGAAGCTGCCGACCTCGATGTGATCGGCCGAGATTGTGTGTTCGGCCCCGGCCAGGCGGTCGCGCCCGTGCACGGTCATCACGTTGGAGCCGATCCCGTCGACCTGGGCGCCCATCGCGCTGAGCAGACGGGCAAGGTCCTGGACGTGCGGCTCAGAGGCGGCATTGGAGATCGTCGTCGGCCCGCTGGTCAGCGCCGCCGCCATCAGCGCGTTCTCGGTGCCCATCACCGAAGGCTCGTCCATGAAGATGTGACAGGGGCAGAGCCCATCGGCGGGGGCGCTGAGCTCGATCCAGCGATCGCCATCTACGCGGGCGCCGAGGTCCTTGAAAGCGTCGAGGTGGGCGTCGAGGCGCCGCCGGCCGATGAAATCGCCGCCCGGAGGGGGCATCCGCGCCTCGCCGAAGCGCGCCAACAGCGGGCCCGCAAGCAGGAAAGAGGCGCGAATCTGTTTGGAGAGCTCCTCGTCGACGGAGACCTCGGAGACCGCACGGGCACAGAGCCGCACGCTGTTGTCGGCCACCCAGGCGACCTCGACCCCGAGGCGCTCGAGGATGGCGAGCTGGGCTTCGGTGTCGCGGATCCGCGGCACGCGGTGCAGCACCAGCTCCTCCTCGGTCAGCAGGCAGGCAGCCAGGATCGGCAGTGCCGCGTTCTTGTTGCCGGCGACGGTGAGTTCTCCCGAGAGCGGCACGCCGCCGCGGATGACGAATTTCTCCATAAGTAGCGGCTAGGGTAACGCTCGATGCGGAGAGGCTGGAAGATCCTGATCGGGGCGGCGATTGTGCTCGTCGTGCTGCTCTTTCTCAACGCCCTGACCATCGACCACGAAACCAAGTCCGCGTCGGTGACGGAAGCGGGCGGCAGAATCATCGACGTCGGTGGCAAGCAGCTCGAGGTCGTCGAACGCGGGCCGAAGGGCGGCGCGCCGATCGTCCTGATCCACTGCTTCACCTGCGCGATCAACTACTGGGACGGGATGATTCCTCGACTCGCGCGCGACCACCGGGTAGTCGCCGTCGACCTGCTTGGCCACGGCGGCTCCGAAAAGCCCAGCTCGGGCTACTCCGTACCCGACCAGGCCACGGCAGTCGCCGAAGTACTCGCCAAGCTCGGCGTGCGCGACGCCGAGGTCGTCGGCCACTCGCTCGGCGGGCCGGTGGCAATCGCCCTGGCGGAACAATCGCCGCAGCTCGTCAACCGGCTGGTGGCTATCGACAGCATTCCCGACACCTCCTACGGCGACGTCGGTTTCATCGGCGAACTGCCCTTCAAGTCGCTGATCGGCCAGGCGCTCTGGCGGATCAAGCCCGACTTCACCATTCGCGACGGCCTGAAGGTGGCCTTTGCGCCTGGCTTCCCGGTTCCCGATGCCTTCGTCGAGGACGTCAAGCGGATGACCTACAGCGCCTACTCAGGCTCGCACAATGGATTTGACGACTACACCGGCGAAAAGTCCCTCCCCGAGCGCGCCGCGGCGATCGGCAAGCCGCTGCTGGCGATCATGGGCGCCGAGGAGCAGATAGCCAGCGATCCAGCCGAGTCGTTGGCGGCCTACCGCAAGGCGTACCCTGAAGCAGAGACAAAGCTGATCGCGGGCGCTGGCCACTCGCCAAATGTCGAGAAGCCGGCCCAGACCGCGGCCCTTGTGCTCAGCTTCGCCGCCCCTCCGAAAGAGCGCCGAAAGGCCACTTCCAGGCACGAAATGCAAGACCAACTGCAAAATCGAGATGCCGTCCGCGGGGGAACGTAGAGTCGAACCTATGTTCGATTCGAAGACAAACCTTGCAGCGCGGCTGAGCGACGCCGTCGACCTGCTGATCGACTTCGCCACGCTCGGCGAGTACGGGCTGGAGCCGGCCGGGAGGCCCGCTTCCGCCTGTGAGTCTCGCCAGCGGCAACATCCGGCCCGTCCGGCTGTGCGGCGCACCGTCGACCGCAGTTTCGCGACGCGCCCCTAGGCCGTGGCGGCTCTGGACTGGCTGCACCGGCACACCCGTGTCGTTGTGGCCAGCCTGGTGCTGCTGCTTATAGGGATCGCCCTGGCGGTTGCGATCAGCTGGCATTTCTCATCTTTTGCCCTCGCGCCCGATATGTCGCCTTACTCCGACAAGGTTGATATCTCGGCGGTGGGCCAGGACCGGATCACCCTGTCTCGCACCGAGGCCAGCGAACGGCCTGGCTACTACGGCTTGGCCTGGCAGGCCGGACACGCCATCGTCGGACCGATCGAGGCGGAAGACGCTGAGACCGTGACCCGCGAGCTCAGCCTCGTCCGTGGCTACCTCGTCTCCGCCACCGAGGCGGGGCTTGAAACCAACGTCTACGCGGGCAACCCGAGTGAAACCCGCGGCCTGCCCTACAGAGCAATCGACGTTCCCGATCAACTCGGCCCGATGCCCGCCTGGCTCGTTCCCGCTGTGCGGAACTCCGCCGGCTCTCGTCCTCCCCACGCCTGGGCAATCGTTGTACATGGGCATACCGACAACCGCCAGAACGGCCTCCGCATCGCCCCCACCCTCCGCGATTCGGGACTTACGTCCCTGCTGATCTCCTACCGCAAGGACCTCGGCGCACCCGACAGCCCGGATGGCCTCTACCACCTAGGCGAAACCGAGTGGGAGGACCTGGACGCAGCGGCCCGCTACGCCGTCGGCCACGGAGCCCGCAGCCTGGTCCTGATCGGCTACTCGATGGGCGGCGCGCTGATCGCCCAGTTCATGCAGCACTCAGCGCTGAAGGAGCGTGTCAGCGGCGTCGTGCTCGATGCGCCGGCGCTGGACTGGAAATCGATCTTCGCCTTCAACTCCGAACAGATGGGGTTGCCCGGCTTCCTCTCCTTGCCGGTCGAGTGGGCGATCGATGCCCGCATCGATCCCGACTGGGACAGCCTCGACGCCCTTCAGCACGCCGATGCCTTCCAGATACCAGTACTGCTCTTCCACGGCATGGACGACACCGTTGTGCCGATCGGCGACAGCGACGAGTTCGCTGAAGAGCTTGGTAAGCGGGTCACCTATTACCGCGTGCCGAAGGCGGATCACACCCAGGAGTGGAACGTCAACCCGGCGCTGTACGAGCGGCGCCTGAGCGGCTTTCTCCTGCAAATCGGCGCAAAAGAAGCCGCCAAGAACCAGGCGTTGGGCCCACAAACAGAACGAGCCCGACCGGCGGGGTCGGGCTCGAACTAAATAAAAACCGGCGGCGACCTACTCTCCCAGGGGGTTGCCCCCCAAGTACCATCGGCGCTGAAAGGCTTAACTGCTCTGTTCGGAATGGGAAGAGGTGTTTCCCTTTCGCTATGCACCACCGGAAATTTGCGAGACAACCGCCCCGGTGGAGCTTGAAAACCGTACAAGACCAGGGTAAGTAATAAAACATCCGTCAAGCCCTCGACCCATTAGTACCAGTCGGCTGAGCACATCACTGCGCTTGCACCGCTGGCCTATCAACCTGGTGGTCTACCAGGGGTCTTACTCCCTTAAAGGGATGGGAGAGCTCATCTCGAGGACGGCTTCCCGCTTAGATGCCTTCAGCGGTTATCCGTTCCGTGCGTAGCTAACCTGCAATGCCCTTGGCAGGACAACAGATACACCAGCGGCACGTTCATCCCGGTCCTCTCGTACTAGGGATGACTCCTCTCAACTCTCCAACGCCCACAGCAGATAGGGACCGAACTGTCTCACGACGTTCTGAACCCAGCTCGCGTACCGCTTTAATGGGCGAACAGCCCAACCCTTGGGACCTACTCCAGCCCCAGGATGCGACGAGCCGACATCGAGGTGCCAAACCGTTTCGTCGATGTGGACTCTTGGAAACGATAAGCCTGTTATCCCCGGAGTACCTTTTATCCGTTGAGCGACGGCGCTTCCACTTGCTACCGCCGGATCACTAAGCCCAACTTTCGTTCCTGCTCGACCCGTCGGTCTCGCAGTCAAGCTCCCTTGTTGCCTTTACACTCTACGCACGATTTCCAACCGTGCTGAGGGAACCTTTGGGCGCCTCCGTTACATTTTAGGAGGCGACCGCCCCAGTCAAACTGCCCACCTGACACTGTTCACCACCCGGATCACGGCATGGTGTTAGAAGCCCAGAGCACCAAGGGTGGTATCTCAAGGGTGACTCCCCAGCGGCCAAAGCCACTGGTTCACAGTCTCCCACCTATCCTGAGCGAGATACCCCAGACTCCAATATCAAGTTGCAGTAAAGGTTCACGGGGTCTTTCCGTCTAGCTGCGGGTACTCGGCATCTTCACCGAGACTTTAATTTCACCGAGCCTCTCGTTGAGACAGCGTCCAACTCGTTACGCCATTCGTGCAGGTCGGAACTTACCCGACAAGGAATTTCGCTACCTTAGGACCGTTATAGTTACGGCCGCCGTTTACCGGGGCTTAGCTTCATTGCTTCGCACCGAAGTGCTAACAAGTCCGCGTAACCTTCCGGCACCGGGCAGGCGTCAGCCCCTATACGTCGTCTTGCGACTTAGCAGAGGCCTGTGTTTTTGGTAAACAGTCGGTTGGACCAATTCACTGCGGCCCCCTCAGGCTCCCTCCGTATGGAGTTCACCCTAACGGGGCGTCCCTTCTCCCGAAGTTACGGGACGATTTTGCCGAGTTCCTTAACGAGAGTTAGCTCGCTCACCTTAGTATGTTCTACTTGTCCACCTGTGTCGGTTATCGGTACGGGCACGCGAATCCTGCCTAGAGGATTTTCTCGGAGGCATGGGATCGGGGACTTGCCGGCGGTCAAGCCAGCTGGCATCGCACCTCGCGTCAAAACGCCGCTGCGGATTTTCCTACAGCGACTAGCTACGTGCTTGCCCCAGGACAACCATCGCCTGGGTTCCCTTACCCTTCCCCGTCCCCCCATCGGTCATAACGGAATCGACGTGGTACAGGAATATCAACCTGTTGGCCATCGGCTACGCCTTTCGGCCTCGCCTTAGGTCCCGACTAACCCTGAGCAGACGAACTTTACTCAGGAAACCTTGGACAAACGGTGGAGGGGAGTCTCACCCCTCTTTCGTTACTCATGCCGGCATTCTCACTTCCAGCCGCTCCACGGAGGCTTACGCATCCGCTTCTCGCAACTGGAACGCTCTCCTACCGCGTGCAGAGCCCGCAGGCCTGCACACCCATAGCTTCGGTGACTAGCTTGAGCCCCGTTGAATTCTCCGCGCCCGAACACTTGACCAGTGAGCTGTTACGCACTCTTTCAAGGATGGCTGCTTCTAAGCCAACCTCTTGGTTGTCTATGCACTCGGACATCGTTCACCACTTAGCTAGTACTTGGGGACCTTAGCTGATGGTCTGGGTTGTTTCCCTTTTGCGTACGAAGTTTATCCCCCGCACACTGACTGCCGAGTTAACCGTAACGGTCTTCGGAGTTTGCCTGAAGTCGGTAACCTGGTAGGGCCCCTAGTCCAAACAGTGCTCTACGGCCGAAACGCAAATACTCGACGCTATACCTAAATATATTTCGGAGAGAACCAGATATCTCTGAGCTTGATTAGCCTTTCACTCCGATCCACAGGTCATCCGCCCAGTTTTCAACCTAGGTCGGTTCGGCCCTCCACGAGGTCTTACCCCCGCTTCAGCCTGCCCATGGATAGCTCGCTCAGTTTCGGGTCTACCGCCTATGACTGTGTCGCCCTATTCAGACTCGCTTTCGCTACGGCTCCGCTCATCGCTTAACCTTGCCACAGACGAGTAACTCGCCGGCTCGTGATGCAAAAAGCACGCCGTCACACCCGAAGGTGCTCCGACCACTTGTAAGCTTACGGTTTCAGGTACTATTTCACTCCCCTTCAGGGGTGCTTTTCACCTTTCCCTCACGGTACTAGTTCACTATCGGTCACCAGGTAGTACTTAGCCTTGGAGGGTGGTCCCCCCAGGTTCAGACCACGTTTCACGGGTGTGGTCTTACTCAGGAACATCAATCAACAGATCAGTGTGCTTTCACCTACGGGACGATTGCCCTCTGTGGTGCGAGGTTCCACTCGCTTCGGCTAACACCTGATTTTGTAACTGTTGCCAAGCCAGGCACGGCTTGGGCATGACGTCCTACAACCCCCGACAGACAACGCGTGCCCGCTTACATCTGTCAGGTTTGGGCTGATCCCTTTTCGCTCGCCACTACTAAGGGAGTCTCGGTTGATTTCTTTTCCTCGGGGTACTTAGATGTTTCAGTTCCCCCGGTTCCCTTCTCGCGACTATGTATTCACCGCGAGATAACACCGCATTACCGGTGCTGGGTTTTCCCATTCGGAGATCCGCGGGTCAAAGGCTGTTCAGCGCCTCACCGCGGCTTATCGCAGCCGTCCACGTCCTTCATCGACTCCTGGTGCCAAGGCATCCACCGTAAGCTCTTACTATCTTGACGGTGAGCAACCCGTACACACAAGTGTGTACGGATCATAATTAAATTACCCAGAGAACCCACTACAAGTGGATTCTCTTTATTGGCCTTGTACAGTTTTCAAGGTCCACCGAGGCGCACACAACGGCTGACTGCCGTTGGCGGTCTCTCAAAACTGAGCAGCGTACCCAGTGCCATAGAGACACTGGGGAGCCCGGTCGACGTTCTAGAGAAATCTCCCTAGAAAGGAGGTGATCCAGCCGCAGCTTCCGCTACGGCTACCTTGTTACGACTTCACCCCAATCACAAGTCCCACCTTCGACGGCTCCCTCCAAAAGGTTAGGCCACCGGCTTCGGGTGTTACCTGCTTTCGTGGTGTGACGGGCGGTGTGTACAAGGCCCGGGAACGTATTCACCGCGGCATTGCTGATCCGCGATTACTAGCAACTCCACCTTCATGGAGGCGAATTTCAGCCTCCAATCCGAACCGAGACGCACTTTATGGGATTCGCTCCACCTCGCGGTATTGCTGCCCTTTGTATGCGCCAATGTAGCACGTGTGTAGCCCTGGACATAAGGGGCATGATGACTTGACGTCATCCCCACCTTCCTCCGGTTTGTCACCGGCAGTCTCCTATGAGTCCCCAACTTAATGATGGCAACATAGGACAGGGGTTGCGCTCGTTGCGGGACTTAACCCAACATCTCACGACACGAGCTGACGACAGCCATGCACCACCTGTGATGGTGTCCCGAAGGAAAACCGTGTTTCCACGGTGGTCACCAACATGTCAAGCCCAGGTAAGGTTCTTCGCGTTGCGTCGAATTAAACCACATGCTCCGCTGCTTGTGCGGGCCCCCGTCAATTCCTTTGAGTTTTAGCCTTGCGGCCGTACTCCCCAGGCGGGGCACTTAGTGCGTTAGCGACGGCACGGGAGGAGTCGACACCTCCCACACCTAGTGCCCATCGTTTACGGCGTGGACTACCAGGGTATCTAATCCTGTTCGCTCCCCACGCTTTCGCGCCTTAGCGTCAGTACCGTCCCAGCGAGCTGCCTTCGCTATTGGTGTTCCTCCTGATATCTGCGCATTCCACCGCTACACCAGGAATTCCACTCGCCTCTTCCGGACTCTAGCCCTGCAGTATCCATCGGCTTTCAAAGGTTGAGCCTTTGACTTTCACAACGGACTTACAGGGCCGCCTACGCGCGCTTTACGCCCAATGATTCCGGACAACGCTTGCTCCCTACGTATTACCGCGGCTGCTGGCACGTAGTTAGCCGGAGCTTCTTCTGGAGGTACCGTCAATCCACACGGCTATTCACCGGTGAACCTTCGTCCCTCCTGAAAGGGGTTTACAACCCGAAGGCCGTCTTCCCCCACGCGGCGTTGCTGCGTCACGCTTTCGCGCATTGCGCAAGATTCCCCACTGCTGCCTCCCGTAGGAGTCTGGGCCGTGTCTCAGTCCCAGTGTGGCTGATCGTCCTCTCAGACCAGCTACCCATCGTTGCCTTGGTAGGCCGTTACCCCACCAACAAGCTAATGGGCCGCGAGCCCCTCCCAATGCGGAGGCCGAAGCTTCCTTTAGTGCACAGACTTAAATCCGTACACCACATCCGGTATTAGCCCGAGTTTCCTCGGGTTGTCCCGGTCATCGGGGCAGGTTACTCACGTGTTACTCACCCGTTCGCGGCTTTGCCCCAGGGCAAGCCCTGGTTCGTCGCACCACTTGCATGTGTTAAGCACGCCGCCAGCGTTCGTCCTGAGCCAGGATCAAACTCTCCGTGAAAGGTACTTCTTACAGAGAGCTGTCATGCCTGGCAAATTGCAAATCGCCGGGTACACATACTCGGCGACCGGCATGACGGGTAAATCAGACCACCCGGCGCGCTGGCGCACCGAGTGGATCGGGCTCAAACATCCCACGAACACGAATGTCCGCGGGGTGCACGCTGCTCAGTTTTCAAAGACCGCTGCGCTTTTGCGGCGGGACTCGCCGCTCATTACGCACGGGCCAGGCACAGGGCCTTGCCCAGAGGGACGAGCAGTATAGCGCTGCGGCGGCGCTTTGCATAGCGCCTAGCGCAGCCGGCGGAAACGGCGCTTGCCTGCCTGCAGAACCCGGCCCTCGAGTTCGCCGGCGGCCAGGTCCAGTGTATCGGCTGGAATCGGCTCTCCGTCCAGCTTTGCGCCACCCTGGCCAATCAGGCGGCGGGCCTCGCTGGAGCTGATCTCGAAGGCCGCCGCCATCAGGGCGGGCAGGTGCACGTCGCCTCCGTTGTCGCCGACATAGGGAGCGAGATCGAGCTCCTCGACGTCGTCGGGCGCGCCGCGCTCGACGAAGAGGCGGTTGAAGTGCTGCTCGGCAGCCTCGCCGGCCGCCGCGTCGTGGAAGCGCTCGACGATGCCGCGGGCAAGGGCGCGCTTGGCCTCGTTCGGCGGCAGGGCAGCCGGTTGCTCGGTACCGAGCACCAGCCGGAAGTACTCAGGCATCGCCGCGTCGGGAACCCGCATCGTCTTGCCGAACATCTCCTCCGGCGCCTCGGTGACGCCGATGTAGTTGCCCAGCGACTTGCTCATCTTGCGCTCGCCGTCGGTGCCGACCAGGATCGGCATGGTCAGGATCGATTGCGGCTTCTGGCCGTAGGCGGTCTGGATGTCGCGGCCAAAGAGCAGGTTGAACTTCTGGTCGGCCCCCCCCAGCTCGACATCGGCCTCGACCGCAACCGAGTCATAGCCCTGCAGCAGCGGGTAGAGCAGCTCGAGCGCGGCGATCGGCGCCCCGGCGGCGAGGCGCTTCTGGAAGTCATCGCGCTCGATCAGGCGCGCAACCGTGGTCTGGGCAAGCAGCCCGAGCAGCTCCTCGGGCGCCATCCGCAGCCACTCGCTGTTGAAGCGGACCTCGGTGCGCTCGCGGTCCAGCAGCTTGAAGGCCTGCTCCTGGTAAGTGGCGGCGTTGGTCTCGATCTCCTCCGGGGACGGCATCGGCCGCTGGGCCGAGCGGCCGCTGGGATCGCCGACCCGGGCGGTGAAGTCACCGACGATCAGCACGACCTGGTGGCCGGCCTCTTGGAACTCGCGCAGCTTCTCGAGCACGACGGTGTGGCCGAGGTGGATGTCGGGCGTGGTCGGATCGATCCCCAGCTTCACGCGTAGCGACTTGCCAGCGGCCAGCTGCTCCTGCAGCATCCCCGCCGGCAGCACGTCGACCGCGTTACGCGTCAAGTCCGCCATGGGCGCAATGCTAGACTGCCGCACTCTCTTGGCGGGCGAACGCAGCAAGCCGCGCCTCAAGAAGCTACGCATCCTCTTCGTCGTACTGGGGCTAGGCGTGCTGGGGCTTGTCTCGATGGTATTCGGGATGATGGCCGCTGTCTCACGAGACCTGCCGGCGATTTACGACTTCGCCCAGTACAAGGCCGCGAAGAACAGCGAGGTCTTCGATGCCTCCGGCGAACCGATCGGCACGCTGACCAGCGACCAGAACAAGATCCTGCTTACCTCGGGCCAGATCTCGCCAAACATCAAGAACGCCGTGGTCTCGATCGAGGACTCGCGCTTCTACGAGCACAGCGGGGTCGACTTCCAGGGCATCGGCAGGGCCCTGGTCAAGGACATCCTCAGCCAGAGTGCCGCCCAGGGCGCCTCGACGATCACCGAGCAGTTCGTCAAGAACGCGCTGGAAGCCCAGAGCCAGCGCACCCTCTTCGTCAAGTTCCGCGAGGCGGCGCTCGCCTACCGGCTCGAGCGCCACTGGTCCAAGGACAAGATCCTCACCGAGTACCTCAACACGATCTACTTCGGCGAGGGCGCCTACGGGATCGAGGCGGCCGCCCGCACCTACTTCGGCAAGGCGCATCCCGGCTGCGGCACCCCGAACGAGCCCTGCGCCTCGGTGCTGGAGCCTTGGGAGGCGGCGACCCTGGCGGCGATCATCGCCTCCCCCTCGGCCTACGACCCCAAGGTCTATCCCGAAAACTCGCTCTCGCGGCGCAACCTCGTGCTCGAAAGGATGTACGAACAGGACTACATCACCCGCGAACAGCTCGAAGAAGGAAGCCAGCAGGCGCTCCCTTCGCCCGACGACATCGAACCCCCCACACTCGATTCCAGGGCCCCCTACTTCACCGCCTGGCTGCGCCAGCAGCTGGTCGAACGCTACGGCGCCGCCAAGGCCTTCTTCGGTGGCCTGAAAGTCAAGTCAACGCTTGACCTGCGCCTGCAGGGCGCCGCCGAAGAAGCGGTGAACTCCTACCTCGGCTACTCGCCGGCAACCGCCTCGGTGGTGGTGATCGACAACAAGAACGCAGGCGTCAAGGCAATGGTCGGCGGCCCCAACTTCGCGATCAAGCCGTTCAACCTCGCCACCCAGGGCCAGCGCCAGCCCGGTTCCTCGATCAAGCCCTTCATCCTGCTGACAGCGCTGGAAGAGGGAATCTCGCCGTACACGACCTACGAATCGGCGGAACAGGAATTCAGCTACGGCAAGAACGGCCAGGAAACCTTCGTCGTCACCAACGACGAGGGGGCCTACGCCGGCACCACTGACATAGCGTCGGCGACGACCTACTCCGACAACTCGGTCTACGCGCAGCTGGCACTCGAAGGGCTGAAGGGCAACACGGTCCAAGACAGGACTCAATCAATCGCGGCAACCATCCACAAGATGGGCTACGCCGACCCGATCTCGACCAACCCGGCGATGGTCCTGGGCGGGATCGACCCCGGCGTGACGCCGTTGGGATGGACCTACGCCTACACGACGCTCGCCAACGATGGCGATCGGGTCAGCGGCACCCTGGCGGCGCGGCCCGGCGACAGCCCGGTCGCCTATACCCAGGTCACCGACCAGGACGACCACACGATCAAGGACGGCGACAACGACTCGACCCACAAACAGGTCATCTCCGAAGGCGTCGCCCAAGAAGCCAAGGGCATCCTCGAAACCGTGGTCAGCAACGGCACCGGCACGAACGCCAACATCGGCGCCTCGGGCCAGTGGGGAAAGACCGGGACCACCGAGAACAACGGCGACGCCTGGTTCTGCGGTGCCACCGAAGAAGTCACCGCCTGCGTCTGGGTCGGCTACGCCGACACCGTGACCTCGATGAGCACCCTCTACAACGGTGGCCCGGTTATGGGCGGCACCTTCCCCGCGCTGATCTGGGCCAGCGTGATCTCGGCCTGGGAAGAGATCAAGGCCGAACGGGCGGCGGAAGCAAAAGAAGACAAGGACAAGAAGGCCGACGAGGGCGACTCCGGCTCGTCGTCATCTTCCCCCTCCTACACAGCGCCCGAATCGTCCACCGAAACGGAAACCGAAGCAGCGCCCGAAGAAAGCGAAACGAGCGAACCGGCCACACCGGAAGAAACCCCGGAAGCCGCCGAACCTGCCGAACCAGCAGAACCCACTCCCAGCGAACCGGCCGCGCCCTCGAGCGGCGGCGGCGTTACCGCCGGATAAGCGGCCGCGACGCGTAGGGGTTGTCGGCGGCGCAGAAGCGCCAGGGTCGCTCGACGGCTTTGGTGATGCCGATCCGAGGGCCCGTGAGGACCTCCAGCTCGGATCCGGGCTTGGGCGGCAGCAACAGAAACGGATCGCGGCTCAGGTCAGCCTGATTTTGCTCGAGGCCGATTCCCAGCGCCTCGGTCAGCTTGCCCGGCCCGGAGCAGAGCTCGCGCTCGGGTCGCTCGCCGCGGCGCGCCCGCATCTGCTCGAGGCCGGCCGTCGGCTGCAGCGCCCGGATCAGCACCGCCGCCGCCTCGCCCTGCGGCTCGGCGACGAAGTTGAGCAGGCTGTGGATGCCGTAGGAGAGGTAGACGTATGCCCGTCCCGGGGGGCCGAAGAGGACCTCGGTGCGATCGGTCAGGCCGACGTAGGCGTGACAGGCCGGATCGTCGCGCTCGTAGCTCTCGGTCTCGACGATCGTGCCGCCGCAGCCGCCGAAGAAGAGGCGGCAACCGATCAGCTCGCGGGCGACGAGGTGAACCGAGCGGTTGAAGAAATCAACCCCGAGGCGTTGCTCGGCCAACCTCGAGGAACCCTTTGCCCCAGCGCTCACTGACGCTCTTCGAGCACCCGAGCCTTGACCGCGGCAAGCGTCTCGCCGGCCTCGCCGAGCTGTGCGGCGAGCGGGACCGAGCCGGTGCCGCCGGCAATCTTCTTCGACTCCAGCCAGCTGCTGCGCTTCAGCACCTCGTAGTAGGAGCCATCGAGGTGCTCGGAGCGCTGGCGCAGATCGTCCTCGCTCAGCTCGGAGAGCGACTTGCCCTGCTCGACCGCGTCGCGCACGAGGCCGCCGACGATCCCGTGGGCCTCGCGGAAGGGCACGCCGCGCCGGACCAGCAGGTCGGCGACCTCGGTCGCTGCCAGCATCTCATCGCCCGAGGCCTCCTCCATGCGGGCGCGGTCGAAGGAGATCCCGGCGAGCATCCCCGCGGCCGCATCGAGGCAGGCCTCGACCGTGTCGATCGCGTCGAAGAGCGGCTCCTTGTCCTCCTGCATGTCCTTGCCGTAGGTCAGCGGCAATGCGTGCATGACGCCGAGCAGGGTCGCGTGGGCGGCGGCGACCCGCGGGCTCTTCGCCCGCAAGAGCTCAGCCGAATCCGGGTTGACCTTCTGCGGCATGATCGAGGAGCCCGAGGAGAACGACTCGTCGAGCTCGCAGAAGCCGAACTCGCTGCTCGACCAGATCACGATTTCCGAGCCCAGCCGCGAGAGGTGCATCGAGCAGGCCGCGGCGGCGGCGAGGTAGTCGAGCACGAAGTCGCGGTTGGAGGCGCCGTCGATCGAGTTGTGGCTGACGTGCTCGAAGCCGAGGTCGTCGGCGACCGCCTCGCGGTCGATCTCCCAGTTGACCCCGGCGAGGGCGCCCGAGCCGAGCGGCATCACCGAGGCGCTGTCGAGGGCGAACTGGAAGCGCAGCACATCGCGGGCGAGCATCCAGAAGTAAGCGAGCAGGTGGTGACCGAGGTAGACCGGCTGGGCGCGCTGCAGGTGGGTGTAGCCGGGCATCGCCCAGTCCTTGTGCGCCTCGGCGAGGGCGAGCAGTTGCTCCATCGTCGCGCCGCAGAGCTCGATCGCCCGCAGCGAGTGCGCCTGGACCACCAGAGCGACGTCGGTTGCGACCTGATCGTTGCGCGAGCGGCCGGTGTGCAGCTTGCCGGCGAGCGGCCCGATCTCCTCGCCGAGCAGGCGCTCGATCGCCATGTGGATGTCCTCGTCCGCTCCCTCGAACTCAAAGCCGTGCTCGGCCATCCGGGCCTGCACCCGGTCGAGGCCCGCCTCCATCTTCGCCAGCTCATCGGCATCGAGAACGCCGATTCGTTCAAGCCCCCGGGCGTGCGCCCGCGACTGGTCGAGGTCGTAGGCCGCCAGCTGCCAATCGAAGGGCAGGGAGCGATTGAGGCGCCAGAAGCGCGGATCTGGGTCTTTGCGGAAACGAGCCATTGAGCGGGCGATTATTCCTTGATCGCGCCCTGGCCGAGTGCGCTGGCGAGCTCCTGGCAGACGCGGTCCACCTGATCCTCGCTCAGGCTCGGGAAGAAGGGCAGTGCCAGCGAGTGCGCGGAGGCCGCTTCGGCAACGGGGAATTGGCCCTCCCGCCAGCCCAATTCACGCAGGTGGGGAAAGAGATGAATGCAGGGCAGGTAGGCCTTGCTGGCGATGCCGCGCTCGGCCAAGCGGGCGATCGTCGCGTCGCGATCGATCTCCTCACCGAGGCGGACGACGTAGACGAACCAGCTGCGCCGCTCCCGGTCGCGGGCGGCGATCGGCGTCTCGACACCCTCGACCCCCGCCAGCCGCTCGGCGTACATCGCCGCCACCCGCTCGCGCGCGGCCAGCATCTCCCCCAGCTTCTCGACCTGGGCGACGCCGAGCGCGGCGGCGATGTCGGAGAGGCGGTAGTTGAAGCCGAGCCCACCGTGGTCGAGCCAGCCCATGTCGGCGGCGCGGCCCTGATTGCGCTCGCTGCGCAGGCGCGCGGCCACCGCTGGCCCGCCCGGGACGACCATGCCCCCCTCCCCCGTGGTCATCTGCTTGTTGGCGTAGAAGGCGAAGGTGGCGACGCTGCCGCGGGCGCCGACCCTGCAGCCCTCGGAATCGACCGCGCCGAGGGCCTCGCAGGCGTCCTCGAGCAAGCCGAGGTCATGCTTCGCGGCCAGGGCCCCCAGCTCCGGCATCGCCGCCGGGTAGCCGAAGATGTGGACCGGCAGGATCCCGGCGGTGCGCTCGCCGACCACCGCGGAGGCTGCCGCCGGGTCGAGGTTGAGCGTGAGCGGATCGACGTCGCAGAAGATCGGCTTCGCCCCCTCGTAGAGCAGGCAGTTGGCCGAGGCGACAAAGCTGAAGGGGCTGGTCAGGACCTCGTCGCCGGCGCCCCAGCCGAGCGCCCTCACCCCGAGGTGGAGTCCGCTCGTGCCGCTGGAGACCGCGACCGCGTCCTCGACCCCGAGCCACTCGGCGAAAGCGCGCTCGAAGCGCTCGCCCATCGGGCCCAGCGAGAGCTGCCCGGAGCGCAGCACCTCGAGCACGAGTTCCTCCTCGCGCGCGCCGATTTCCGGCTTTGCAAGCGGGATCATCGCGGCTGGAAAGCGTAGGCCAATGAGTCGACCAAGGCCTCCCAGGAGGCCTCGATGATGTTCTCCGAGACGCCGATCGTGCCCCACTCGCGCTGGCCGTCGGTCGAGTCGAGCAGCACCCGGGTGACCGCACCGGTGCCATGCGCCTCGTCGAGGATGCGCACCTTGTAGTTGGTCAGCTCGACGTCGGCGAGGTGCGGGTGGCGGGCGCCGATCGCGGCGCGCAGCGCCTTGTCCAAGGCGTTGACCGGCCCGTTGCCCTCGGCCACCTCGACGTAGCGCGCGCCGTCGACGACGACCTTGATCGTCGCCTCGGTTTCGACCGGGCTGCCCTCGCGCTTCTCCGTCGTGACGCGGAAGCTCTCGAGCTCGAAGAGCGGCTCGTAGACGTCCGCCTCGCGGCGCAGCAGCAGCTCGAAGGAGGCCTGGGCGGCCTCGTAGTGGTAGCCGCGGTGCTCGCGCTGCTTGAGCTGCTCGACCGCGCCGCTGGCGGCGGAGTCGTCGAGTTCCAGCCCGGCCCGCTCGGCGGCGCTGCGGATCGTCGCCTTGCCGGAGAGCTCGGAGGCGAGGATGTCGCGCTCGTTACCGACCCGGGCCGGCTCGAGGTGCTCGAAGGTGCTCGCATCGGTAGCGACGCCAGCCGCATGCATGCCGGCCTTGTGGGCGAAGGCGTTGCGGCCGACGTAAGCGCGGTCGGGATTCGGCGTCATGTTGCAGAGGTCGTCGAGGTAGTGCGAGGTCGGCGTCAGGCCGGCCAGCTGCTCATCGCTGACCACGTCGAAGCCCATCTTCAGCTGCAGCGCCGGCAGGATCGAGGCGAGGTTGGCGTTGCCGCAGCGCTCGCCGTAGCCGTTGACGCAGCCCTGCACTAGCCGGGCGCCGGCATCGACCGCCGCCAGCGAGTTGGCCACTGCGCACTCGGCGTCGTTGTGGGTGTGGATGCCGAGCTCGACCGTGCCGCCGACCTCAGCCGCAACGGCGGCGGTCGTCGCGGCGACGAAGGCGGGCAGGCTGCCGCCGTTGGTGTCGCAGAGGGTGACGTTCTCGGCGCCGGCCTCAGCCGCCGCGCGCACGCATTCCAACGCGTAGGCAGCGTCGTCGCGGTAGCCATCGAAGAAGTGCTCGGCGTCGTACACCGGCCGCTTGCCCTCGGCGCGGAGGAAGCCTATCGAGTCGGCGATCATCGCCAGGTTCTCCTCGGCCGAGACCTTGATCACCTTGTCGACGTGCAGGCGCCAGCTCTTGCCGACCAGGCAGACGACCGGTGCGAAGCAGGTGGCGAGGACGCCGAGGGCAGCGTCGTCCTCAGCGGCGACGTCGCGACGCCGAGTCATGCCGAAGGCGGCGATCGTCGACTGCCTCAGCTCGAGCTCGGCGAGCAGCTCGAAGAGCTCCGCCTCCTTTGGGTTCGAGCTGGGGAAGCCCGCCTCGATGAAGTGGACGCCGAGGGCGTCGAGGGCGTGGACGACCTTGAGCTTCTCGCCCACTGAGAGCGACATGCCCTGCCCGCCCATGCCATCCCGCAAGGTGGTGTCGTAGAGCTTTACCTGTTCCATCTGATGCCTTTCGAATCGAAAATCGGGGGCGCCACAAGGAGGCGCGTAGCGCGCGAGTGGTGTGAACCGCGCCAGCCGCTAGGCGGCTGCGGTAATTCGCCCGATCGAGTCGAAACGCAGGTGCATCAGGAGCTGACCTTACTCGGTTCGTCCGCGTCGGCGGGAACCTCGACGAAGTCGAGCCACTCCAGGTACTCCTCGGCGCGACCGCAGAGGGCATCGACGAACTTTGCCTGCACGTGGCGGGTTATCTCGCCCGGCTCGCCGATCGGGTGGTCGTCGATCTCGCGCACCGGCACCAGCTCGGCGGCGGTCCCGGTGAGGAAGATCTCCTCGGCCAGGTAGAGCTCAGCGCGGGCGACGTCGCGTTCGACCACCGTATAGCCGAGGTCGCGGGCGATCTGGATCACCGACTTGCGGTTGATTCCGTCGAGGATCGAGGCGACGTGCGGCGGGGTGACGATCTGGCCGTCGCGGACGAGGAAGATGTTCTCGCCGGAGCCCTCGCAGACGAAGCCGCGCTCGTCGAGCAGGATCGCCTCCTCGTAGCCGGCGTTGGTCGACTCGGTCTTGGCCAGGATCGAGTTGAGGTACTGGCCCGAGGCCTTGGCGTGCGGGATCAGCCCGCCGGGGCCGATCCGGCGCCAGCTCGAGACCTTGGCTCGGATGCCGTGCTTCTGGCCCTCCTCGCCGAGGTAGGCCCCCCAGGGGAAGGCGGCGATGATCAGGTCGACCGGGGCGTCGGTCGCATAGAGGCCGAGGCTGCCGTAGCCGCGGAAGGCGAGCGGGCGGATGTAGCAGGAGCTGAGGCCGTTGCGGCGGATCAGCTCGCGCGTCGCCTCACCGATCTGCTCGGTCGAGTAGGGGATGTCGAGGTAGTAGAGCTCGGCAGATTTGGCCAGCCGATCGAGGTGGTCGGCGTGCCTGAAGACAGCCGGACCGCGCTCGGTCTGATAGCAACGGACGCCCTCGAAGACGCCAGTCCCGTAGTGCAGCGCGTGCGTGAGGACGTGCACTTTGGCGTCCTCCCAAGGCACGAACTCGCCGTTATGCCAAATCAACTCGGCCGTATCCATGTTGGGGGAAGTATGCCCGATAGCGCAAGGTCATTCGAGCCAAGCCAAGAAGAGAACCGGGTCAACCCGCAAAGGAGACTCCACAATGCTCACCGCAGTTCGCCAGAGACTTAGCTATTCGAACGTGATCGCCACGATGGCGCTCTTCATCGCCCTCGGCGGCGTCGCCGTCGCCGCCGGCCTACCCAAGAACAGCGTCGGCCCGAAGCAGATCAAGCGCGGCGCGGTCACCGCGGCCAAGATCCGCAAGCAGGCCGTGACCAGCGCCAAGCTGGCGCCGCAGTCGGTGATCAACGGCAAGCTTGCGGCCAACTCAGTCGGCCCCGGCAACATCGGCAACGGCGCCGTAACGACCGCCAAGCTGGCCAAAGGCTCGGTGATCGCGGAAACGATCAAGAACAGCGTCGTCACCACCAACAAGCTGAACAGCGAAGCAGTGACCGCCCCGAAGCTGGGCAAAGAAGCAGTCACGAGCGCCAAGCTCGACAACGAAGCGGTGACCAGCGCCAAGCTGGGCAAAGGCTCGGTGACGACGGCGAAGCTGAGCGACGAAGTCGGGCCGCTACTGGGGACGCTGAAGAGCGGTCAGACCCTGCGCGGCGTCTTCGACATGGGCGCCGAAAGCAAATCAGCCCGGGGAGCGACCAGCTTCCAGTTCCCGCTGCAGAAAACGCCGGGCATTTCGCCCACGGACATCCTCAAATTCGGTGAAACCAATGCGAACTGCTCGGGCGTGGGCAGTGACGAAGCAACCCCGCAGGCCGCGCCCGGTCGGCTTTGCGTCTACATCAGGTCTGAAAACGGCCTGAACACCCTCACCCTCGACACCGTCAACCGCCTCGGCTTCGGCCTCGCTGCCTTCTTCACGGCGGCGGCCGAAAGCAACGAAGTCAGCGGCATATGGGCGGTAACCGCGCCCTAGTCCACCGTTCCGGTGCGCTTTATGTAGGCATGCGCCACATAAAGCGCACCGGAAGCTAAGAGAGCTCGGCCAGCACGGCCTCGGTCACCTCGTCGGTGCCGACCGCGGTCTCCCCCTCGCCCGCCAGGTCCGGGGTGCGGAGGCCGCGGTCGAGTACGGCGTCTACCGCCGACTCGATCCGCGCCGCCTCATCCGCGCGGCCGAGGCCGTGGCGCAGCATCATCGCCGCCGAGAGGAAGGTGGCCAGCGGGTTGGCTACGCCCTGGCCGGCGATGTCGGGCGCCGAGCCGTGGACCGGCTCGAAGAGGCCTGGCTCGCCGTCGGCGCCGAGGCTTGCCGAGGGCAGCATGCCCAGCGATCCAGTCAACATCGCCGACTCGTCGCTGAGGATGTCGCCGAAGAGGTTCTCGGTGACGATCACGTCGAAGTCGGCGGGGCGCGAGACGAGCTGCATCGCCGCGTTGTCGACCAGCAGGTGATCGAGCGTTACGTCGGGATAGTCCGGGGCGACGCGGCCGACCACCTCGCGCCAGAGTCGCGAGGTCTCGAGCACGTTGGCCTTGTCGACTGAGGTGAGGCGGGGCTTGCGCTCGGAGCCGGCGGCGCGGCGCTGGGCGGCCTCGAAGCCGACCCGGGCGATGCGCTCGATTTCGCTCGCCGAGTACTCGCAGGTGTCGTGCGCCGTATCGCCGTCGCGACCGCTGTCGCCGAAGTAGATGCCGCCCGTGAGCTCGCGGACGACGAGCAGATCGGTGCCGGCGATGCGGTCCTCGCGCAGTGGGCTGGCGGAGACCAGGGCCGGGCTCGGGCGGACCGGGCGCAGGTTGGCGTAGAGGCCCATGCCCTTGCGCAGGCCGAGCAGGCCCTGCTCGGGGCGCGGCGCATTTGGGTCGGTCGTGTCCCATTTGGGACCGCCAACGGCGCCGAGGAGGACAGCGTCGGCGCCACGGCAGGCAGCGAGGACCTCCTCCGTGAGCGCCGTGCCATGGGCGTCGATCGAGCAGCCGCCCATCAGGCGCTGGTCGAACTCGAACTCGCCGAGCGCCTCCAAGAGGCGACGAGCGGCGCCGACGATCTCGGGACCGATCCCGTCACCGGGCAGCAGGACTATGCGGGGCGCGGCGCTCATGGGGCCGGCACTTTAAGTGTTCCGCTATTCGTTGTCCCTGCCATCCAACGCAAAGGAACAGCGGAGCAGGTCATACCTGGGCCTCGATGTTGAGGCGCACGTAGTCGAGCGTCAGCGGTTCGGGCGACTGCGCCAGTACCGCTTCGGCGAAGGGCTGCCGCTTCTCCTCGGGCAGGCGGGCAAGATGCGGGCCGAGCGTCACGGTCATGGTGAAGCGCAGCGGGTCGGCCGGGGTGACCGGCTTGGGCTCGAGCCAGCAGCTCGCCGCCACGAAGCCGGCCGCGCGCAGGCGTTCTTTGGTCTCCTCCGGACCGGCGAAGTTCCACATCATCGTCATCCCTCCGAAGTGAGGGGCGTACTCCTGGCGCGTTGCCACCGCGGCGATCGCTTGGGCGTGCTCGGCGACGTTGCCGCGGCCGCCGCACTGGGCGACCAGGCGCCCGCCCGGCTTCAGCGCATCGCGCAGGTGGGCGAAAAGTGCCTCGTGATCGAGGACCCAGTGAAAGGTCGCGGTCGAGAAGACCAGGTCGACGGGCTCCTTTACCTTCAGCTCGGCAAGATCAGCGACGAGATAGCCGGCGCGATCGCCGAGGCGCTCGCGGGCCTTCTCGACCATCGCCGCCGAGGCGTCGACGGCGAGCATGCTTCCAGCGGGCAGTCGCTTCAGCAGCTCTTCGGTCACGCGCCCGGAGCCACAACCGGCGTCGATCGCGTCCTCATCGCCCCGCAACTCGAGCCGCTCGAGCACCTCCATTCCCAGCTGAACTGGGGATCGGAGATCGCGTCGTAGGTCTCGGCGTCCCACTCGCGCGGGCCGGTGTTCATCGCGCCAGGCATGGCTTCCTCCTCAGAGTGAGGTCGTGACCGGTCCGCGCTCGGCGCCGCCGCCCTGCTCGAAGCCGTCGATCGCGCCGGCGTTCTCCAGCGTTATGCCGATGTCATCGAGCCCGTTGAGCAGGCGGTGCTTGACGTCGGGCTCGACCTCGAATTTGAAGACGCCGGCGGCGCAGGTGACGGTCTCGTCGTCGACGTCGATGCGAGCCTCGCCGGCCTCGGCGACGGCGCGGCAGTGCTCCTCGGCGAGGATCGCCGGTAGCAGCCCGACCTTGGTGCAGTTGGAATAGAAGATGTCGGCGAAGGATGGCGCGACGATCGCCTGGAAGCCGAAGTCCTCGAGCGCCCAGGGAGCGTGCTCGCGCGAGGAGCCACAACCGAAGTTCGCCCCGGTGACGAGGATCGGATTTGGCTCGAGCTCGATCTCGCCATCGCGGATCCAGTCGTAGAAGAGGAACTCGCCGAAGCCGGTCCGCTCGACCCGCTTGAGGAACTGCTTGGGGATGATCTGGTCGGTATCGATGTCGGCGCGGTCCAGCACCGAGACCCTGCCCTCGATCACGTCTATCGGTCGCATGCTCAGCTCCAATCCCTGATGTCGACGAAATGTCCCTCGACGGCGGCCGCCGCGGCCATCTTCGGGCTGACCAGATGGGTGCGGCCGCCCTTGCCCTGGCGCCCCTCGAAGTTGCGGTTCGAGGTCGAGGCGCAGCGCTCACCCTCGATCAGGGTGTCGGGGTTCATGCCCAGGCACATCGAGCAGCCCGCCTCACGCCATTCGAAGCCGGCGGCGCGAAAGACGTCGTGCAGCCCCTCGGCCTCCGCGGCCGTCTTTACCTGCTGGGAGCCGGGTACCACCATCGCCCGTATCGAGCTGGCAACCTTGCGGCCGTCGACGATCTCGGCGGCCTCGCGCAGGTCCTCGATCCGCGAGTTTGTGCAGGAGCCGATGAAGACGCGTTCGGGTGCCACCTCGGTCATCGGCGTGCCGGCGCTCAAGCCCATATAGGCGAGGGCGCGTTCGGCCGACTCGCGTTCAGCCGGTGATTCCATCGCGGCCGGGTCGGGGACGCTGCCGGTGACCTCGCAGACCATGCCGGGGTTGGTCCCCCAGGTGACCATCGGCGAGATCGCCGAGGCATCGACATCCACCTCGGTGTCGAAAGAGGCGCCAGCGTCGCTCGGGAGCTGACGCCAGCGCTCGGCTGCGGCGTCGAAGTCGGTGGGAGCGGCCGGGCGGCCACGGACCCACTCGATCGTCTTCTCGTCGGGGGCGATCATGCCGGCGCGGCCGCCACCCTCGATCGTCATGTTGCAGATCGTCATCCGGCCCGGCATCCCCAGAGCCTCGATCGCCGGCCCGGCGTACTCGACCGCGTAGCCGGTCATGCCGCCGGTGCCCAGGCGCCCGATCGTCGCCAGGATCAGGTCCTTGGGGGTAACCCCTGAGCCGAGCTCGCCGGAGTAGGAGATCCGCATCGTCTTTGGCCGCTTTTGCACCAGGCACTGGGTCGCCAGTACGTGCTCGACCTCGGAGGTGCCGATGCCGAAGGCCAGCGAGCCGAAGGCACCGTGGGTCGAGGTGTGGCTGTCACCGCAGACGATCGTCATGCCCGGCTGGGTGACCCCGAGCTCGGGGCCGATTACGTGGACGATCCCCTGCCGATCGGAGCCCAGCGAGTAGATCGGGATACCGAACTCCTCGCAATTGCGCTCCAGCGTTTCGACCTGGACCCGCGAGAGCTGATCGGCGATCAGGCGCGCCGCCATGGTGCCGTCGGTTGGCGTGTTGTGGTCGGCGGTAGCCAGGGTCTTGTCGGCGCGGCGCACCGGCCGGTTGGCCAGGCGCAGCCCATCAAAGGCCTGGGGCGAGGTGACCTCGTGGACCAGGTGCAGGTCGATGTAGATCAGGCCGTCGGAGACCTCGTGCGCCTCCCAGAGCTTGTCGAACATTGTTTGTGGCATTGGCTAGCCCCTCCTCAGGCCCGCGGCGATTACGGCGAAGAAGCGCGTCGGCCCCTCGCCTTCGTTCTCAAAATGATGGGGCAGATCGGCATCGAAGGTGACGCTGTCACCCTCGTTGAGCTCGTGGCGAGTGCCGTCAACGACCAGCACCAGCGTGCCGGCGAGAACAACCGCGGTCTCGCGGCTGCCGGGCTCGTGCATCGGCGGATCGTCGCGACCGCCGGTCGTGGCGCCGGCCTCAAGCGTGTGCAGCGAGACATCGGCGCGCTGCCCCGGCAGTGGCGGGGTCAGCTCCTCGAAACGGTGGCCGCCGCGCTCCAGCAAGCGCCTCTCGCCGGCGCGGCTGACCGCGACATGCTCGCCCTCGTCGAGGCGCAGTAGCTGCGAGAGCGTCAGCTCCAGCCCGGCGGCGATCTTCGCCGCCACGGCCAGGGTTGGACTGGTCTCGCCTCGCTCGACCTGCGAGAGCATCGGCGCGCTGACCCCGGAGCGCTCGCCAAGGTCACGCAGAGAGAGTCCCATCGCCTCCCGCAATGCCTTGACGCGATCACCGACCACGGGGGCCTCAGCTGTGCGGGTCTGGACAACGGCTTTCATTACAACCGTACGCTATCACATACGGAACATCTGAGATGCAACGCTTTTCGGCCCAGCGAGGACCAAAAAACGTTGCACCTCGGAAAAGGACGGCCTCGTCAGGGGCCCGGCGTGCGTTCCACGGCGGCCTCTGATGTCACGGCCTCAGCCTCGCGGATTGCCGCGCCCTCCAGGGCGTTCGAGAGGGCTCGGACGTAGGCGCGGGCTGATGCCTCGAGGATGTCGGTGGCGACGCCTTGGCCGGTGGCCAGGCGGCCGGCGGCGCGCAGCATCACTGTGACCTGGCCGAGGGCGTCCTCCCCCCCGGTCACGGCCTCGACCGTGTACTGGCGCAGCTCGCACTCGGTGTCGGCGGCCTTCTGGATCGCCTGGAATATCGCGTCGACCGGGCCATCGCCGCCGGACTCGCCGACCGACTCTTCGCCGGAGGGCATTTTCACCGCGACGCGGGCAACCGGATCGCGGCGTGAGCCGGCCTCGACCTCGAACCAGGCCAGGTCATGAGCGTCGGCCTTCTCGCGCATCTCATCGGAGACGATCGCCTCCAGGTCCAGCGCGGTCACCTGCTTCTTGCGGTCGGCGACCTCCTTGAAGCGCTTGAAGGCGGCGTTGAGGGCGTTGCCCTCGACCTTGAAGCCCAGCTGGTCCAGGGCGTCGCGCAGGGCGTGGCGGCCGGAGTGCTTGCCCAGCACGATCGAGTTCGACTCCAGGCCGACCTCGGTCGCGTCCATGATCTCGTAGGTGGTGCGCTCCTTCAGCACGCCGTCCTGGTGGATGCCGGACTCGTGGGCGAAGGCGTTGCGGCCGACGATCGCCTTGTTGGGCTGGATCGCGTAGCCGGTCAGGCGCGAGACCATGCGGCTGGTGCGGGCCAGCTCACGGGTGTTGATGCCGGTGGTCAAGCGGTGCACGTCCTCGCGAACCTTGACCAGCATCGCGATCTCCTCCAGCGAGCAGTTGCCGGCGCGCTCGCCGATGCCGTTGACAGCACACTCGACCTGCCGGGCCCCGGCCAGCACACCGGCGTAGGAGTTGGCGACGGCCAGGCCCAGGTCGTCGTGGCAATGCACCGAGGTCTCGACCTCGGTCAGCCCCGGCACCAGCTCATACAGGCGCCGCCAGTACTCGGCGTACTCCTCCGGCGTCGTGTAGCCGACCGTATCCGGAACGTTGACCACGGTGGCGCCCTCTTCGACCGCGATCGCGCAGACTTCGGCGGTGAACTCGATGTCGGCGCGGGTCGCGTCCATCGGCGAGAACTCGACGTCCTCGCAGTAGGACTTGGCCAGGGTGACGGCCGCCCGGGCCTGCCCCTTGACATCCTCGCGATCGGTCTGCAGCTGGTGCTCGATGTGAATGTCGGAGGTTGAGATGAAGGTGTGGATGCGGGGACGCGCCGCGTCCTTGATCGCCCCCCAGGCAGCGTCGATGTCCGCCTTGTGGGTGCGGGCCAGACCGCAGATCACGGGTCCCTCGACGCCACGGGCGATTGCCTCAACCGCCTCAAAATCGCCCGGCGAGGTGATCGGGAAGCCGGCCTCGATCACGTCGACCCCCAGGCGAGCGAGCTGCTGGGCGATCTCGACCTTCTCCGCCTTGTTCAGCGAAATTCCGGGCGACTGCTCGCCGTCGCGCAGTGTCGTGTCAAAGATGTGGACGCGGTTTGCGTCGTCTACTGGTGCCACTGGGTCCTCCTCCTTCTCTGCTTCTCTCGAATGACCTTTTCTCTCGCGGCTATCGCGCCGCCCAGCGCTATTCCCCCCGGAGGGGGAGGAGAAGGAGAAGCGCGAGGCTGTCGGGCCGGTGCGTCATTCGGTCGCCCCAGCTTAGCGTAGGCTGCGCGCATCGCAAGCGAGGTTTCCTCAAGCACGATCCCCCGCTCGACCTGGTTTGCCCTCTTCGCGATGGGCATCGCCGTGGTCGTGATCGCCAACGACTTCTCCGCGATCAACGTCGCCCTGCCGACGATGGAGAAGGACTTCGACACCAGCATCAACACGATCCAGTGGGTGGTCAATGCCTACGCGCTGACCTTTGGCGTAATGATCGTCACCGGCGGCCGGCTGGCAGACATGTTCGGGCGGCGCAACGCCTTCTTCCTCGGCACCGCGATCTTCGCCTCGATGTCGGCGCTGGGCGGCGCGGCACAGACGGAGACCTGGCTGATTGCGACGCGGACCTTGATGGGGATCGGGGGGGCGCTGATGTGGCCGGCGATCCTCGGCATGACCTATGCCCTGCTGCCCGAAGACAAGGCGGGACTGGCGGGCGGGATCATCATCGGCGCGGCGGGCCTGGGCAACGCGGTCGGCCCGCTGATCGGCGGCGTGCTCACCGACGCGCTCAGCTGGCGCTGGATCTTCTTCCTCAACGTGCCGATTTCGATCTTCGCCGTGCTCGTCACCTACCGCCTGGTCAAAGTCGCCGAGCCCGACGAGGGCCGCCAGCGAATCGACTACCCCGGGATCGCCGCGATCTCGGTCGGGCTGGTCTCACTGCTCGTCGCCCTCGACCAGATCGACGACTGGGGCATCGGCGACCCGCGGGTCTTCGGCCTGCTGATTCTCTCGGCGGTACTGCTGATTGCCTTTGTCCCAATTGAGCGTCGCGCCGGCAAGAGCGCCCTGATTCCGCGCGAGGTGATGGCCAACGAGAGCTTCCGTGCCTCCTGCCTGGCGATCCTGCTGATGTCGGCGACCTTCTTCGCCGCCCTGCTCTACCTGCCGCAGTTCATGCAACACCAGCTCGGTTACTCGCCGCTCGAGGCGGGAGTCGGCCTACTGCCTTTCCTCGCCACCTTCGCTGCGGTCTCCTTCGTCGCCGGGCCGCTTTATGAGCGGCTGGGAGCAAAGCTGCTGGCGGCCGTTGGGGCAGCCTGCATCACGATCTCCCCCTTCATCTTCTCCTTGGTTGCATCGCGCTCGAGCTACGCGTCCTTGATCCCCGGCATGGTGGTGCTCGGGATCGGGATCGGCAGCTTCTACCCGACGGCCACCACCGCCGGCGTCACCTCGGTCGACGAATCGCAGACCAGTCTCGCCGGCGGCATCGTCTACATGTTCCAGATCGCCGGCGGCTCGATCGGCTTGGGGCTGACCACCACGGTCTTCTCGGCGCAGTCCTCCTTCACCGATGGCATCGAGGCGGCCTTCAGGCTCGACGCTGCGCTCTCGCTCGTCGGCTTCCTGGTCGCGCTCTTCTTCGTCGGTGGCCGGCTGTTGGGCCGACGCTCAGCTACTGCGCCTTCGCCTTAGAGCAGCGGACGCAGCGACGAGCGGATCACGTTTTCGCCGCTGCCGCCGACCAGCGTGTCCTGGCCGCTGCCGCCGCGCACGACATCGTTACCGCTGCCACCAAAAAGTTCGTCGTTACCGCTGCCGCCGAAGAGGAGATCGTCGCCACCGCGGCCGGCCAGCTTGTCGTTGCCGTCGCCACCGATCAACTTGTCGGGCCCGCCGCCGCCGATCAGGACGTCACGGCCCGGTCCGCCGCGCATCGTCACCGGCACTTCGACCACGCTGGCAACGGAGACGGTGTCGTCGCCTTCGCCGGCGTTGACTTCGAAGCCGGCGACGAGGGGCGCCTTGCAGACCAGCTCATTCGGCATTCCGGGCGTGTTTTCACAGATCGTGCCGCCGACTTCGAGCGGGGCAACCGAGTCGATCACGTAGCTACGCCCATCGGGGGTCAGCCAGATATGAATCATGCTCTGCGTGGTCCCTCCTGCGAGGACCACCGTGTAGGTCGTTTCAGCGTTCGCGACCGGAGCGGCCTGCGCCGCCAGGATCGCCAGCATGATCAGAATCGCCCTCTTCATCAGGAATACCCCGCGCCGCGCCGCAGGCCTAACTAGGAAACAGCACAACCTTGCCGACGTTGCGGCGCTGGGCGATGAATTCGTGTGCCTCGCCGGCGCGCTCGAAGGGGAATGCCTCGGCGACGACAGGTTCGAGACGCCCGGCTTCGAGGTCCGCCATCAGCGGCTCGGTGACCCGGTCGAGGCCGCCCTCGCGTTCCCACCACTTGAGCATGTTGAGGCCGAAGACCCCCTTGTTCTCGTTCATCAGCGCCAGGCTCTTCCACCAGGGGATCGTCGCCAAGGGCATCTTGGCCAGGCTCTTCAGCGCCGCCGGAATGTCACGACCGCTTTCCTTCGTCACCTCGGAGAGGCCGTACATGACGACGCGACCACCGGAGCGAAGCAGGCGGTAGTCCTTGCGGAAGGAGGTCGGGCCAAGAGCGTCGATGACCAGGTCAACGCCCTCACCGCCGGTGATCCGCATCACCTCGGCCTCGAAGTCTTGGTTGCGGTAATCGATCGCGTGGGTGACCCCCTGCGCACGAATTGCGTCGTGCTTGGCGGGAGAGGAGGTGCCGAAGATCTCAGCGCCGACGTTGCGGGCGATCTGGGTGGCGGCGATGCCGACGCCGCCGGCCGCGGCGTGAATCAGCACGCGATCGCCCTCGCGCAAGCTGCCCATGATGATCAGGGCCGCGTAAGCAGTGCCATAGTTGACCGGGAAGGCGGCGCCCTGCTCGAAGCTGAGCGACTCGGGCAGGGGCAGCGCTTGGTCGGCGGGCACGGTGACCAGCTCGGCCTGACCGCCGAAGCGAGTGCCGGCCATGACTCGGTCACCAATTGCGAAATCGGACACTCCCGCGCCGATGGTCTCGATCGTCCCCGCAACCTCGTAACCCATTACGCAAGGGGTCTTGGGCGCATCCGGATAGAGGCCGAGCCGGGCCATCGTGTCGGCGAAGTTGATTCCGGCGGCCTTGACCGCGATCCGAACCTCTCCGGGGCCGACGGGCGGATCGGGTCGCTCGAGGACCTGCAGCACCTGCGGCCCACCGTTCCCCGTCTGCACCAGCGCCTTCACCGGGCAAGCCTACTTGACTGATCTTGTCCTAAAGATCGACCGAGCGGCCGATGGAGAAACCGTCGACCTCGAGGATCTTGGCGATTGTCGCTTCGTTGACCGCGGCGTCGGTGGTGAGTGCCATGACGGCGCGCTCGCCGTCCTCCTCGGCGCCGACGGCGGCGGAGACGATGTTGACCCCCTCCTCGCCGAACATCGTGCCGACCCGGCCGATCATGCCGGGACGATCGGCGTAGCGGAAGACCGCGATGTGCTCGGCGAAAGGCAGGTAGAAGCTCTCGCCCCAGACCGAGACCAGGTAGGGCTCGTTGCGTGGCCCGACGCCGGTGCCGGCGACCTCGACTTCGTCGTCGCCGGAGCGCAGCCGCACGGTGACCAGCTCGGTGAAATCCTCCGAGCCCGACTCCTTGGTCTCAACCAGGTCGACGCCGCGTTCTTCGGCCATCTGCGGCGCGTTGACCAGGTTGACCGGCTCCTCGGTGTGGCCGGAGAGGATCCCAACCAGGACGGCGATGCCGAGCAGGCGCGTGTCGTGCTGGGCGAGTTTGCCGCGGAACTCGACCGAGACCCGATCGACGGGGGCCTCGCCAAGGCCCTCGGCGAGGCGACCGAGCTTTTCGCAGAGTGGCACGAAGGGCGAGAGCGCTTCCATCTCCTCCGGGCGCACCGCGGCGATGTTGACCGCGTTGGTCACCACTGCTCCGGTCAGCGCGGCGGTCACCTGTTCGGCGGTGACGACGCCGGCGCGGTCCTGGGCCTCGGCGGTCGAGGCGCCCAGGTGCGGAGTGACGACGACATCCCCGCGGGCGAAGATCGCGTGCTCGGTGAAGGGCTCGGCGGGAAAGACGTCGAGCGCGGCGCCGCCGACCTTGCCCGACTCCAAGCCGGACAGGAGCGCGTCGAGGTCGACCAGCTCGCCGCGGGCGCAGTTGACGATCCGCACCCCCTCCTTCATCGCGGCGATCGCCTCGGTGTCGATCAGGTTGATCGTGTCGGGGGTCTTGGGCACGTGGACGGTGACCACGTCGGCCCGGCCGAAGAGCTCGTCGATGCTCTCGGCACCCTCAACGCCCAGTTCGCGGAAGCGCTCGGCGGAGACGAACTTGTCGAAGGCGACGACGTCCATATCGAAGGCCTGCGCGCGTTTGGCGACGAGCTGTCCGATGCGGCCGAAGCCGACGATGCCGATCGTCTTGCCGTAAAGCTCGGCGCCCTTGAACTTGGCCCGGTCCCAGCGACCGTCGACAAGCGCCCCGTGGGCCTGAGGAACGTTGCGGAAGAGCGCCAGGGCGAGGGCGAGCGTGTGCTCGGCGGCGGCGACGGAGTTGGATTCGGGCGCGTTGGCGACGACGATGCCGCGGCGGGTGGCGGCGGGGATGTCGACGTTGTCGACGCCGGTGCCGGCGCGGCCGATCACCTTGAGGTTGGTTGCCTTCTCGATCAGCTCCGGCGTCAGCTTCGTCGCCGAGCGGATCAGGATCGCGTCGTAGCCACCGATCGCCTCGCCCAGCTCCTCGTCGGACATCTCCAGGCCGAGGTCGACGTCGAAGTTCTGGCGCAGCAGATCGACGCCTGAGTCGGCGATCTTCTCCTTGACGAGTACTTTCACCGGCGGGCCTCCCCCACGTTCTCGACCACCCAATCGATGCAGGCGGTCAGGGCTTCTACGTCAGCCGGCTCGACCGCCGGAAACATGCCGATGCGCAGCTGGTTGCGCCCCAACTTGCGGTAGGGCTCGGTGTCGACGATGCCGTTGGCGCGCAGTGTGGCGGCGATGACAGCGGCGTCGATCGAGTCGGCGAAGTCGATCGTGCCGACGACCAACGAGCGCTTGGCTGGGTCGGCGACGAAGGGAGTGGCGAACTCGCTGGCCTCGGCCCAGCCATAAAGATGGCCCGAGGATGCGGAGGTGCGCTCGACGCAGCCGTCCAGCCCGCCCTGCGCCAGCATCCACTCGACCTGATCGGCGAGCAGCAGCAGCGTGGCCAGGGCCGGGGTGTTGTAGGTCTGCTCCTTGCGGGAGTTCTCCAAGGCGGTCTGCAGCGAGAGGAAGCCCGGCTGCCAGCGACCCTCGGCGCCATCGAGCTCCTCGATCCGCGCGATCGCGGCCGGGCTGAGCGCAGCCAGCCAGAGGCCTCCGTCAGCACCGAAAGCCTTCTGCGGAGCGAAGTAATAGACGTCGACCTGGCTCGCCTCCAGCGGCAGGCCGCCGGCACCCGAGGTGGCGTCGATGAGGACGAGCGCATCGCCGGCGCCATCGGGGCACTGCACTGGCACCATGACCCCAGTCGAGGTCTCGTTATGGGCCCAGGCAATCGCGTCGGCTGCGGCGTCGGCGACGGGAGCGGGTGCATCCCCGGGCTCGGCCTCGACCACGATCGGGTCCTGAAGAAACGGTGCACCCTTTGTCGCCTTGGCGAACTTCTGCGAGAACTCGCCGTAAGTGAGGTGAAGAGCGCGCTCGCGCACGAGCCAGGCGCAGGCGGCATCCCAGAAGGCGGTGGTGCCGCCGTTGCCGAGGGCGATCTCGTAGCCATCTGGCAAGGAGAAGAGCTCGGTCAGGCCCGAGCGCACGCGCCCGACCAGGTCACGCACCGGCGCCTGGCGGTGTGAGGTCCCCATCAGCCCCGACTGACCGGCGAGCTGCTCGAGCGCCTCGGGGCGCACCTTCGAGGGCCCGCAGCCGAAGCGGCCATCGGTCGGCTTGAGCGCGGCGGGGATCTGGGCGGAGGTCTCGGTCGTCACGGCGGAGGCGACAGGTTAGTGACCGCGACGGGTGGACCCCCACCAGCCATCGTTATCCCGTTCCGGTGCGCCTTTTACACCTCTGGGGCGCATAAGGCGCACCGGAACGGCATAGGCTGCGGGCCATGAGCGAGACCAATGAGCAGGCCATCAGCAAGGGTGACGGTTACACCGTCGCCAACCTCAGCGACCTCGGCGAGGGGCCGGGATTTCGCAAGATCCGCAAAGAGCTGGGCGTAACCGCCTTCGGTGTCAACGCGATCGTGCTGCCCCCCTCCTACGCCACCGGCAGCCACTACCACGACGAGCAGGAGGAGCTCTACTTCCTGCATCAGGGCCACGTGGCAATCGAGTTCGGCGACGGCAGCAGCCACGAGCTCGAGCCGGGCGGCCTAGCCTGGGTCGACGCCTCCACAGTCCGCAAGCTCAAAAACCTGAGCGACACGGAGGAGGCCGTCTACGTAGTAGTCGGCGGCAAGGACGGCTACGTCGGCCGCGACGGCAAACTCGCCGAGGGCGAGACGCACCGCTGAGCAAGCGAGGGGGTGTCGGGTCCCCCTGCCCCAGAGACCGTCGCGCAGCAGATCGCTCGCAGCGATTCGGATCGTTAGACCGGGAGCCTCCGGGTCAGGGGGACCCGACACCCCCAAGCTCATTCAAGGGCGATCTCGGAGCTTGGAGAGGCACGGCAGCCCCTCTCCATGAAGCTCCCGGTATGACGATGCGAGTCAGGCCCCGGCTTCAGCTGCGCGACGGCTTCAGGGAGAGGGGCTGCCGTGCCTCTTCCCCGCTTGGAGTCGACCCTAGAACTCTTGGTCGATCCAGGGCATCGTGTCGCGAAGGTCCTTGCCGACCTTCTCGACTTCGTGCCCGGCACCCTCCTCGCGCATACGAGAAAGGTTCTCGCCGCCGGCCCGGTTCTCGGCGATCCACTCGCGGGCGAACTCGCCGGACTGGATCTCGCCGAGGATCTGCTTCATCGCCGCGCGTGACTCCTCGCCGATGACGCGCTTGCCGCGGGTCATGTCGCCGTACTCGGCGGTGTTGGAGATCGAGTAGCGCATGCCCTGGATCCCCTTCTCATACATCAGGTCGGCGATCAGCTTGAGCTCGTGCAAGCACTCGAAGTAGGCGAGGCGCGGGTCGTAGCCGGCCTCGACCAGGGTCTCGAAACCGGCGCGGACCAGCTCGGAGGCGCCGCCGCAGAGCACGGCCTGCTCGCCGAAGAGGTCGGTCTCGCACTCGTCCTTGAAGGTCGTCTCGATCACCGCGGCGCGGCCACCGCCGATGCCGGAGGCGTAGGCGAGGGCGAGGTCGTGGGCGTTGCCGGTGGCGTCCTGCTGGACCGCCATCAGGCAGGGGACGCCGCGGCCTTCCTCGTACTGGCGGCGGACCAGGTGGCCCGGGCCCTTGGGCGCGACCATGCCAACGTCGACGCCGGCCGGAGGTGCGATCTGCTCGAAGTGGATGGCGAAGCCGTGGGCGAAGAGCAGCAGGTTGCCGGGCGCGATGCCGTCGGCGATCTCGGACTCCCAGATCTCGGCCTGCTTCTCGTCGGGCAGCAGGATCATCACCGCGTCGCCACGGCTGGCGGCTTCGGCGATGTCGAGCACCTCGAGGCCGGCCTCTTCGGCTTTCGCTCGACTGGAGGAGTCGGGGCGCAGGCCGACGACGACGTCGACTCCCGAGTCCTTCAGGTTGAGGGCGTGCGCGTGCCCCTGGGAGCCGTAACCGAGGATGGCAACGGTCTTCCCTTGAAGCAGCGATAGGTCGGCGTCTGAGTCGTAAAAGATGTCCTTGGGCATGGGCGGCAGGCTAGCGGAGGGCGCGCCTCATCAGCTTGCCCGAGGGGGTGCGCGGCAATGCCGCCGCCAGCTCGACCCGCTTCGGCACCTTGAAGCCGGCCAGCGACTCGGCACAGTGGCGGCGCAGCTCGTCCGGGCTGACCTCGGAGCCGTCCTCGAGCACGACGATCGCGGTTACCGCCTGCTGCCACTCGGGGTCGTCGCGGCCGACGACGGCGGCGTCGGCAACCTCGGGGTGGCGCAGCAGGACTTTCTCTACTTCGGCCGGCACCACGTTCTCGCCGCCGGTGACGATCATGTCGTCGATGCGGTCCTCGACGTAGAGGAAGCCTTCCTCGTCGATGCGGCCGAGGTCCCCGGTGTGCAGCCAGCCGTCGCCGTCGGCGCGGCCTGGGGCAACGGTCGGGCCCTGGACGAGGATCTCGCCCTCCTGGATCCGCAGGTGGGTGGTGAGCAAGGGCCGGCCGGCGGAGCCGAGCTTGCGGCGAGCATCGGCGGGTGCGAGGGTCGTCACCTGCGAGCAGGTCTCGGTCAGGCCGTAGGTCTGCACCACCGTGGCACCGCGCCCGAGCGCCTCCTCGAGCGGGTCCTCAGGCACAGGCCCGCCGCCGACAAGGACCGCGCGTGGGCCCGAGAGGTCGGCGCCGGCCTCGAGCAGTCGGGTCAGCATCGTCGTCACCAGCGAGACCACGGTGATCTCTTCGCGCTCGAGCGCCGCGGCGACCCGGTCGACGTCGAAGCCGTCGTGGATCACCGCCGTGGTTCCGTAGATCACCGAGCGCATCACGATCCCGAGCCCGGAGATGTGGCTGAGCGGCAAGCAGCAGAGCCAGCGGTCCTCGGGCTCGACCCCGATGTTGAAGGCCGAGGCGACGGCACTCCAGAGAAAGTTGCCGTAGGTGAGGCCAACCGGGTCGGGCGCGCCGGTGCTGCCGCTGGTCATCACGTGGCTGGCGATGTCTTCCATGTCGTGCTCGCCAAGCAGCGGCAGGTCGGCCTCGGTCTGGGTCAGCTCGCCGGCATCGTCGAGATCGACCGCCGGTTCCTCGGCCGCGACCACTGCGGCCCGCTCCTCGGCGGAGAGTCGGGGCCCGAGTGGCAGCAGCACCGCCCCCACCTTCATCAGCGCGTGCACCATCACCACCTGCTCGCGCTGCGGGTGCATCGTCATCGCCACAGTCGAGCCGCGGCGCACGCCGTGGGCGATCAGGCGGCGAGCAACCCAGGTCGCCTCCGCCTCCAGCTCGGCGTAGGTGACTTCGCTGCCGTCAGCGACCAGCGCGGTTCGCTCGGGGCAGCTCTGCGATCTCTGGGCCAGCCAGTCGTCGAGTTTCATCGGCGGGATATCGTGCCCATCATGCCCAAACGTCACAAGGAAGCCCTGCCCGAGGAGACCCTCTACGCGCCAATCGAGTGGCAAAGCGCTGGCGAGTACGACGACATCCACTACGAGCTTGCCGAGGGAATCGCCAAGATCAGCATCGACCGGCCCGAGACCCTCAACGCCTTCCGGCCGCAGACGCTGATCGAGGTCTCCGCCGCGCTGGAGCTGGCCCGCGAGGATCCCGAGGTCGGCGTCGTGGTCCTCACCGGCAAGGGCACGAAGGCGTTCTGCTCGGGCGGCGACCAGCAGGTTCGCGGCGACACCGGCTACGTCGCCGAGGGCGCTTCCGTCGGCCGCTTTCATGTCACCGACCTGCAGGTGCAGATGCGGCGACTGCCGAAGCCGGTGGTGGCGATGGTGGCGGGCTACGCGATTGGCGGCGGCCACATCCTTCACCTCTGCTGCGACCTCACGATCGCCGCCGACAACGCCGTCTTCGGCCAGACCGGGCCGCGGGTCGGCTCCTGGGACGGCGGCTTCGGCGCCTCCCTCTTGCGGGACCTGGTCGGCACCAAGAAGGCGAAGGAGTTCTGGCTGCTCTGTCGCCAGTACGACGCCGCCGAGGTCCTGGAGATGGGACTGGTCAACACGGTCGTCCCGCTCGACCGCCTCGAGTCGGAGACGGTTGCCTGGTGCCGCGAGATGCTGGCGCTCTCGCCCTTCGCCCTGCGCCTGGTCAAGGCCAGCTTCAACGCCCACGAGGACGGCTACGCCGGAATCCAGCAGCTGGCCCACGACACCAACTTGCTCTTCTACGGCAACGAGGAGGCGCGTGAGGGCCGCGAGGCTTTTAAGGAGAAGCGGCAGCCCGACTTCTCGAAGTACCCTCGGCGAGCATGAGCGCAATGTCAACAGGGGGCCAGCAATGAGGATCTGGCTGATGGCGGCGCGCCCACGCACGCTGCCGGCGGCGATCGCGCCGGTGCTGGTCGGAACCGCGGCAGCGGTCGAATTGGCCGGCAAGTTGCCCCGGGTCGGCGCCTTCCTCGCCGCCTTGGTCGGTTCGATCTTCATCCAGATCGGCACCAACCTCGCCAACGACTACTCGGACGCCAGGCGCGGTGCCGACACCGCCGATCGGCTCGGGCCGGTGCGGGTCACCTCGGCGGGACTGGTGACGCCACAACGGGTGTTGAACGCGACCTGGATCGCCTTCGGCGTGGCGATCGTCTGCGGCATCTACCTGGCAGTGGTCGCGGGGCCGGTGATCCTGGTGATCGGCGCCTTCTCGATTGCCGCCGGGGTCCTCTACACCGGTGGGCCACGCCCCTATGGCTACGCCGGCCTGGGCGAGGTCTTCGTCTTCCTCTTCTTCGGCCTGGTCGCGGTCAACGGCTCCTACTACGTGCAGCTGGAGCAGCTCGACGCCCTGCCATTGGGGCTCTCGATCGCGGTTGGCTTCATCGCCACGGCGATCCTCGTCGTCAACAACGTGCGCGATCTGGAAACAGACCGGCGGGCGGGCAAGATGACCCTGGCGGTGCGGATGGGACGGCACAACGCCGTCGTCCTCTACCGCGGGCTCGTGCTCGGCGCCTTCGTCGTGCTGCCTCTGGCCCTGCTCGCCGGCGGCGGCAGCTGGTTGCCGCTGATCGGCTTGCTGGCCTTGCCGATGGCCGTGGGACCGATGCGGGCGATGACCAACCGCACCGACGGCCCGGCGCTGAACGGCGCCCTCGCCGCAACCGGCGCCCTGCTGGCGGTCTTCAGCCTGCTGGTCTCGGCCGGGCTGCTGCTGGCGAGCTGATGCGCCTCGCCTCGGTCGAGGTCATCCCCTACGCGCTTCCTTTCAAGGATCCGTACGTCACCGCCCGCGGCCGGCTCGACCGGCGCGAGATGGTGCTGCTGCGGCTGCGCTCGGATGACGGGTTGACCGGATTGGGCGAAGCGGTGCCACTCGCGATGCGGGGCGGGACCGGGCTGCCCCAGGTCGTCGCGGAGCTCGAGCGCCTTGGCCGCCTTGACTCGCTCGACGAGCCGACGCTCAGCAGCGGTGCTCTGGCCCTTTCGACGCCAGCGCGCTGCGCCGCGCTTACGGCGCTGCTCGATCTTCGCGGCAGGCGGGCAGCAGCCGAGGGCGGAAGCCGGGCGAGCGAGCCCCTGCCGGTCGAGTGCAACGCGACGCTCGTCGCCGATGACCCGGCCGCCGTGACCGAGGACGCCTTGCGCTGGGCCGAGGAGGGCTACGCCACCTTCAAGCTGAAGCTAGGAGCCGGTGACGACGTCGGCCGGGTGCGCGCCGTGCGCGCGGCAGTCGGCTCGGCGGCGCGGATACGGGTTGACGCCAACGCCGCCTGGCAGGTGGAGACGGCGAAGCGCGTCCTCGCCGAGTTGGAGCAGTTCAACGTCGAGCTCGCAGAGCAACCGGTCGCCACGCTCGAAGGGCTGGCGCAGGTGGCAGATGCGACAACAATCCCGATCGCGGGAGACGAGAGCGTCGAGAGTCGCCGCGATGCCGAGCGCGCCGTGGAGCTTGGCGCCTGCCAGATCGCCGGGCTCAAGCTCTCGAAGGTCGGCGGCCCGGAGGCGGCGATCGAAATCGCGGAGGTCCTCCCTTCGTTTGTCTCCAGCGCGCTCGACGGCCCGGTTGGGATCGCTGCCGCAGCGCAAGTCGCGCAGACGCTGGACCAGGCAACGGGCGGGCCGCGGTTGGCCCACGGCCTCGCAACGCAGCGCCTCTTCGCCGCGACCGTCGCTTCGACCGAGTGCGAGCTGCGCGAAGGGATGCTGCACTTGCCCGCGGGGCCGGGCCTCGGCATCGAGATCGATGAGGCGGCGCTTGAACGCCACCGGATTTAAGCCCTTGGCGACTTATGCGTCATATAGACGCATAAGTCGCCAATAGGCTCCCGACATGGATCCGACCAATGGCAATACGGCCCTCGCCTCAGCTTTTGCCGAGGAGCTGGCGCGGGGCGGTTCGCGCCATGCCGTGGTCTCCCCCGGTTCGCGCTCAACACCGCTTGCCGTTGCGCTGTGGCGGCAGAAGGAGATCGAGGTCAGTGTGATCGTCGATGAGCGCTCGGCTGCCTTCTTCGCGCTCGGCGCCGCACAGGTGAGCCAGGCACCGGTGGCCCTGCTCTGCACCTCCGGGACGGCCGCGGCTAACTATCACCCGGCGATCTGCGAGGCCGACGAGTCAGGAATATCGCTGATCGCCCTAACCGCGGATCGACCCCCCGAGCTGCGCGGGATCGGCACCGGGCAGACGATCGACCAGGTCAAGCTCTACGGCTCGGCGGTGCGCTGGTTCTGCGAAGTCGGCACCCACGAGGCCAACGATGACGGGCTGCTGCATTACCGCTCGGTCGCCTGCCGGGCACTGGCAGCCGCGCGCAACGCCTCGCGGCCGGGACCGGTGCACCTCAACCTGCCCTGGCGCGAGCCGCTGGCGCCGCTACCCATTGAGGGCGCCGTAACGGCGACCGACCCGCTGGCGCTCGAGGGACGCGAGGGCCGACCGCTGACGGCGGCCACCTCAATCGACCTCGAGCCCTCGGCCTTCCTGCTCGACGAGGTGGCCGGGCACATCGGCGACGCGATCGCCGGCGTGATCATCGCCGGTCGCCAGCTCGATCCAGAGCTGCGCGAGCCGCTCGCGCACCTGGCGCGTGCCTCGGGCTTCCCGATCCTGGCTGAGCCGACCTCACAGCTGCGCTGCGGGCCGCACGACCGCTCCAACGTGATCGGTAGCTACGACCTGTTGCTGCGAGACGAGCACTTCGCCCGCTCGGTCGTACCCGACCTGGTGCTCCGCTTCGGTGAGATGCCAACCAGCAAGCCGCTGCGCAGCTGGCTGGCCGCGAGCGGTGCCGACCAAATCGTCGTTGACCCCTACGGCGACTGGAACGAGCCGACCAACCGGGCGGCCGCGATCCTGCGCGCCGACCCAAGCGAGCTGGCAGCGGGTTGGGCAGTGCGAGTCGAAAAGGAGGCACGCCCGGCCCCGCAGCGGTGGCTCGACGCCGATCGCAGCGCCCGCGAGGCAGTCGAGACGGCCCTGGCTACCGACGAGATTTCCGAGCCCGCGCTGCATCTCGCCCTCGGCAAGGCCCACCAGGATGGGGACCTCGTCTACACCGCCTCGAGCATGCCGATCCGCGACCAGGAGGCCTTCCTCGCCGCGAGCGATGTAGACGTCAGCTTCCTCTGCAACCGCGGCGCCAACGGCATCGACGGCCTGATCTCCTCCGGCATCGGCGCGGCCCACGCTAGCGGCCGCCCGACCACGATCGTCAGCGGCGACCTCGGGCTGCTGCACGACCTCGGCGGCCTGGCTGCCCTGCGCGACGTCTCGACGCCGGTCCGGATCGTCGTCATCGACAATGACGGCGGCGGGATCTTTTCCTTCCTGCCGCAGGCGGAGGTGCTTGGCGGCGAGGAGTTTGAGGCCCTGCTTGGCACCCCGCAGGGGGTCGACGTCGCCAAGGCCGCCGCCCTCTTCGACTTGCCCCATCGCCGCGTCGAGGCCCTTGCCGAGCTTCCCAATGCCCTGGCCGCCGGCACGGGTCTGATTGAGGTCAAGACAGATCGCGGGACCAACGTCGACCAGCACCGCCGTGCGAGCGCCGCGGTCGGCGAGGCGATCCGCGGTTGAGCGAACGCCTGCACCACCTGGATGCCCTGCGGGCTCTGACGATGGTCCTGATCCTGCCCTTCCACGCACTCGTACTGGTGGGACTGCGCGGTGGCACGAACGAACTCGAGGATGCCGTTCTCTGGACGATCCATGTCTTCCGCCTACCCCTTTTCTTTCTCGTTGCCGGTTTCTTTGCAGCGTTGGTTATAGATGCCCGTGGAACCCATGAGTTCCTGCGCAACCGAGCCGTTCGCATAGGCATCCCGTTGTTCGTCGGCATCGTCGCCGTCGTCCCGTGGATCACCTGGGAGGTACAGGCCCTCGCCGAACTGCCACATCGAGAGGACGCACAGGGTTTGGCGGCGTTCGCCGACCCCCACCCCGCCTTCCTCTGGTTCCTCTGGTACCTGACGCTGATCTACGCCGCCGCCCTTGTCGCCCGCCGCGCGCTGCTGAGCATGCCCAGACTCCAAATGGCATTCCTCGGTGTCGGCGGATCGCTACTCAGACACTGGGCCGCACCGCTGCTCTTGGCGGCTCCAACCGCTCTCTTCCTCTACTGGCAGCCGACCTGGATCCCCGCTGCCCCGGCAGAAAGCTTCACCCCTCAGCTGGACCTCCTCGGCTACTACGCGATCTTCTTTGCCGCCGGCTGGCTGCTGCTTGCGGCGCCCGGCTCGCGCGAGGAAATCGAGCGACGTCATAAGCGATACCTGATGTTCGCCGGCCTGGCGGCGCCGTCGGCGTTGGCGCTCTACCTGCTGCAGAGCGAGCCATCCATAGGAGCCCGTTCCTCGGTCCACGTCCTGGCCCTGTTGCTCTTCTCGGTCGCGACCTGGTCACTGATCCTCGGCCTGCTCGGACTGGCCCGGCGTTTCGGCTCGAAGCCAGACCCCAGGCTCCGCTACTGGACCGACGCCTCCTACTGGATCTACCTCAGTCACTTCCCGGTGATGGCCGCGATCGCCCTGGTCCTCGCGGGCCTAGCGATGCCGGAGGTGCTCCGCGTCGTCCTCCTCGTCGTCCTTACGCTTGCCGTGATCTACCCCGCTTACGGTGCCTTCGTGCGGCACACGGCGGTCGGCCGGGTGTTGCACGGACCGAGAGCAAGGACGCCGCAGCCCAGACCGGCTGGTGACCTCCAGCGCCTGCCGACCTAGCAGCGGATGTGGCCTGCCCCGCGGCCGGGCCCGGGCTGCCACACGGGGCTGAGATAGCCGATTTCCGGCGTCGACAAGATCTCGCGCGGGCAAGTGCCGTCGACATTGACCTCCATCACCGCGATCGTGCTTCCGGCCTTGAACGACTGATCCCGAAGCTGTGAGTAGACGATTCGCTCGCCCGAGGGATCCCAGCCTCCCAACAACTCCATCCGGCCCGGAGTCCGAGTCAGGTTGCGGCGGCGCGAGCCATCCGCGTTGACGACGTAGAGATCAGTCGTTGACCGGAACACCCACTTGGCCCGCTTCGACACCCAAACTCGCCGTTCGCGCCACTCGGTGAAGACGATCTTTGTGCCGTCCGGCGAGTACTGTGGTTCGTCGCCTTCACCGACCAATAGACCCGAGGTACGCCCGTCGAAGCGCAAGGCGACGATTTCGTTTTCGACGCTGCGCCGGTATCCCAGACGAGTCAGCAGCAGGGTTGACCCGTCGGGAGAGAAGGAGGACGGGTACTGCCACAGCCAGTTGGCCCACCGCGTCAATTGGCGACGCTGCCCCGATTCCAGGTTGACGATCCAAACCGAGCTGCTTTCGTAGCGTGGAAACCTCCCGCCCTCGCTGCGCCTGGTTCGATAGCGAGCGAAGGCCAGCTGCCGACCGTCCGGCGAGAAGACCGGCCATTCACCGCCTCGGGTGCCGGGCAAAACCCGCGGGTGTCCACCCTTGGCCGAAACGACCGCGATCACCCGGTGTCCGTCCTTCTGGCGCCGGCTGTAGGCCAAAAGCGAACCGTCCGCTGACCAGGCCAGGCTGCCAAAGGCACCGAAACGCTTGGACAAACGCTGGGTCAGCACCCGGTCGTAGCTGCCTCCCGAAGGGTCGAGGGTCGCAATCTCCAGTCGAGGAGGATCTTGCAACAGTCTCAATACCGCCAATCGAGGCCCTTCCAACGGGGCGGCCGCCGCCAGGCTCGACAGGAAAGCGCCGATCACGAGCGACGCCAAGAGGAGAGCCCGCCTCAGCATTGGATCCGACCCAACCCGCGGCCTGCCCCGGGTCGCCAGGTGGCTTCGCGATACGAGAGTCCGTATGTGAACAGAAGCCTCCTGCGGCAGGTGCCGTCCGCGTTGATCTCCACGACCGAACTGGGCGCGAGAGCGCCTTCTTCTTCGGCCGCGCGCTCCTGGGGGAACTGGGTGTAGACGAGGCGCTCGCCGGACGGATCCCAATCGGGGGATTCCTCGAGGCGGGCGGGAGTGAAGGTAAGTCTCCTCACCCCCGAGCCATCGCTTGCGACGACGAACAGATCGCCGCCCGATGTGTACCCGATCGGTCCCACGACCTCGTGGCGAAAGGTGTGTCGAACTACGACCAGCGAAGACCCATCCGGAGAGTAGGTCGGTTCTGTCCCATCGCGAACGATCACCGACGGAGATCCGCCGGCCAGTGGCACGAAGAGGACTTCGGACTCCCGCTTGTCTCGCACTCGTTCCACGGCAAGCCCGGTTCCATCCGGCGAGAAGGAGTACGGCACGAGGATCTCGTCTTTCCACGGTGTGAGCTGACGAGCGCGCCCACCGTGAGCGGCAACCAGCCAAATCGAAGCGCTGGATACAAGGCTTCCGTTCGGATTCCGCCTGTCGCTCCACCGGGCGAACGCAAGGGTCTTGCCGTCCGGCGAAAAGACCGGGGCAAAGCCCTGTTCCGTGCCCCGAACCGCCTTGGGAAAAGCGCCTCCGGCAGAGATCGCGAATACACCTTCGCCCACGTAGTCGCTGAAGGCGAGCCTGTTCCCGTCCGGCGACCAGGTGAGTCCTTCGAAAACCCCCAAGGCTTCCGGCGCCCCTATGAGCTTTTCCCACTTTTCTCCGGTTTGATCGCTGCTCAGCAGCTGTTCCCCGGAAAGCGGGAGGCCCTCTCGTGTGTAGGCGAGACGGGGCCCCTCAGGAGGTGGCTCCGCCGTCGCGGAGCCCACAAAGACCAGCGCCAACAGCGCCCCCAATCCCAATACGTACCGAATCACGACCGGCATTCTGACCGATTTGTGACGATTGAACTTACTCAGCCAACAACGGCAACAGCGCCCCCAGCTTGATCTCAGTCTCGGCCAGCTCAGCTGCCGGATCCGAACCGGCGACCACCCCAACCCCGGCGTAGAGATGCGCCTCGCGGTCGCGCAGCAGGGCGCTGCGCAGGGCGACGCAGAACTCGCCGTCTTCGGTCGCGTCCATCCAGCCGACGGGCCCCGCGTACCAGCCGCGATCCATCTGCTCTAGCTCGGCGATTGCGGCCGAGGTGCCGGGCCAGGGCTCGCCACCAACCGCGGGAGTTGGATGCAGCATGCCGGCGAGCTCAACCGCCGAGCGCGGCTCGGCGAGCTGGGCGACGATCGGGGTCGCCAGGTGCTGGATGTTGGCCACCTTGACCAGCTTCGGCTCGGGCTCGGTCTCGACCCAGACGGCGTGCTGGCGCAGCGAGCGGGCGATCCGCTCGGCGACGATCGCATGCTCGCGCCGATCCTTGTCGCTGCGCAGCAGCTGCTCGCCGAGGTGATCGTCGACCGCCGGATCGGAGCTGCGCCGGGTTGAGCCGGCCAAAGCCACGGTCGAGACGCTCGCCCCCGAGCGGCGCAGCAACAGCTCAGGGCTGGCGCCGATGAACGCCGCCTCCGGGGTGCCGCAGCAGAAGCAGAAGCAGGACGGGAACTGCTCTCGCATCGCGCCAAAGACTGCGGCCGGGTCGTGAGCGGCGCCAGCCGCGACGAGCACCTCGCGGGCAAGCACGATCTTCGACATCTCGCCGCTGCCGATCCGCTCGGTCGCGCTGGCGATCATCCGCTCGAAGTCGCCGGGTGGTCGGGCGCTGCTGATCTCGATCCGCGACGTCTGGTGTGGATCAAGCAGCGGCAGCGGGGCCTCTCGTAGACCGCTCAAGCGGGCGGACAGAGCCGCCGACTTCTCGCCCGGATCATCGCCGGGATGGATGATCGTGTTGACGGTGAGGAAGGTCTCCCCGCCGCTGCGACAGAGCGAGAGCTCGGGCAGCACGAGCGAGGCGGGCGGTAGTGAGGACCAAGCCGAGGAAGCGCCGCCCTCGGGGTCGAAGGCGAAGCCGCCCGCCCATACCCCGCCCGCACCGGCAGGCAGGTCGCGCGGCTCGTCGGTGATCGCTTCGCCGCCCAGGCACTCGCCAGCGACGTCGCGGAAGCGATTGGCCCCGCGCGAAGTTGCGGCCTGGGCTACGCCCAGCGTGGCGAGGGCGAAGCCACGGTCCGCCTCCTCCCAGCAGAACCAGCGGTCCGAGGCGAGGCGCGAGCCGAAGGCCACGGCGCACGGATCGATCCCATCGATCCGTCGGGTGACGCTGACCTTGGTGCGACGGCCGCGCCTGGCAGCCCGCTCCAGGGCTTCGTTCAGGCCGCTGAGGAGGGGCTCAGTCGCCGCCGCGAGCAATGGCGATCTCGCCGGTGCGGACCATCTCTATGAGGCCGTGCGGGCGGATCATCCGCTCGAAGGCCTCGATCTTGTCGGCGGAGCCGGTGACCTCGATCGTCATCGTGCGGCGGGCGACGTCGACGATCTTGGCGCGGAAGATCTCGGCGAACTGGATGATCTCGGCCCGGTTCTCGACCGCGGCCGAGACTTTGAACATCGCCATCTCGCGGGCGACGGTCTCTTCCGGCTCCATGTCGCGGATCTTCAGCACGTTGACCAGCTTGTGCAGCTGCTTGGTCACCTGGTCGATCGGGTGCACCGCACCGTCGAGGGTGAGGGTGATGCGCGAGATGCTCTCATCGTCGGTCGGGCCGACGGCGAGCGTGTCGATGTTGAAGCCACGCCGCGAGAAGAGCCCCGCCACGCGGGCCAGCACGCCGGGCTTGTTCTCGACCAGGATCGAGAGGATGTGTTTGCGGCCGCTGAGCTGACCGGGGACGCGCAGCTCCTCCAGCTTGACCACCTGTGGGGTCCCCGCCTCCATTAGCTCCACCCCGCCGATGGTATGAGCAGTGTCACATGCGCCATCTCAGCCCACCATGTCCCGGGCGGCGGCGCCGGCCGGGATCATCGGGAAGCAGTTCTCCTCGGGCGAAACGCGCACGTCGAGCAGCACCGGCCCGTCCGTTTCCAGCGCAGTCGCCATCGTCTGCTCCAGGTCGGCGGAGTTCTCGCAGCGCAAGCCGGTGGCGCCGAAGGCCTCGGCCAGCTTGACCCAGTCCGGGCTCGGGCCCATCTCGACCGAGCTGTAGCGGCGGTCCCAGAAAAGCTCCTGCCACTGGCGGACCATGCCCATGTAGCCGTTGTTCATCAGGAATACCTTGACCGGGATCTCTTCAGCCACGCAGGTGGCCAGCTCCTGGCAGTTCATGATCAGGCTGCCGTCCCCGGCGAGGCAGACAACGGTGTCGTCGGGGCAGGCGATCTTGGCGCCAACCGCGGCAGGCAAGCCGAAGCCCATCGTGCCGAGCCCACCCGAGTTGATCCAGCGGCGCGGCCTGTCGAAGCCGTAGTACTGCGCCGCCCACATCTGGTGCTGGCCGACGTCGGAGGTGATGATCGCGTCACCGCCGGTGGCCCGGTGCAGCGCCTCGATCATGAACTGGGGCTTGATCTCGCCGTCCTTACCCTCGTCGTAGCGCAGCGGGTACTCATCCTGCCAGGCCTTGATCTGGCTCCACCAGCCGTCGAGGCGCGAGGCATCGGTCTGCAGCGCCTTGTACTCGCGGGTCAGCGCGGGCAGGACCAGCTTGGCGTCGCCGACGATCGGGATGTGGGCGGGGACGTTCTTGGAGATCTCCGCCGGATCGACGTCGATGTGGATGAACTTGGCGTGCGGCGCGAACTCGGCCAGCTTGCCGGTGATGCGGTCGTCGAAGCGGGAGCCGATCGCGACGATCAGGTCGGCCTCGTCCATCGCGTAGTTGGCAGCGCGGGTGCCGTGCATGCCGAGCATCCCCAGCCACTGCTCGCCGGAGGCCGGGTAGGCGCCGAGTCCCATAAGAGTTGAGGTGACCGGGAAGCGGTCGGCGGCGGCAAGCTCACGTAGCTCCTCGGAGGCGTTTGCGTTGACCACGCCGCCCCCCGTGTAGAGGATCGGCCGGCGTGCGTTCGCCATCGCCTTGGCGGCGATGCGGACCTGCTTGACGTTGGGCGCGGTCGGCGGTTTGTAGCCGGCCAACTCGACCGGCTCGGTGCGCGGCGCGTAGTCGATATCGGCGCGCGAGAGGTCCTGCGGGATGTCGAGCAGGACCGGGCCCGGGCGGCCGGTCGAGGCGACGTGGAAGGCCTCGTGGACGTACTCGGGAATCTGGCGCGGATCGGTGACGGCGAAGGAGTGCTTGACGAAGGGCAGCGTCGCCCCGAGGATGTCTGCCTCCTGGAAGCCGTCGGTGCCGATCAGCTCGGTGCGCACCTGGCCGGTGATGAAGACGGTCGGCACCGAGTCGAGCATCGCGTCGGCGATCGCGGTGACGAGGTTGGTCGCGCCGGGGCCGGAGGTGGCGAAGGCGACGCCGACTTTGCCGGACGCCTTGGCGTAGCCCTCCGCGGCGTGACCTCCCCCCTGCTCGTGGCGCACCTGGATGTGGCGGAACTCGGCATCGACCAGCGCGTCGTAGGTGGGCAGGTTCGCCCCACCGGGAATCCCGAAGACGTGCTCGACGCCCTCGGCCTTCAACGACTGCATCAGTGCGTCAGCGGCTCTCATCGGAATCGCGATGGTACCAGCGGTCTCGCGGCTGCCATGCAGGCGATTTAGAGCTGAACGGGCTCGCCGGGATTCCAGCGAGTCCTGGGGTCGATCGAGGACTCGATCACGTGCCCCTTGTAGCGCTCGATCACGTGGATCATCGACTCGACCAGCTCCTCGCCGAGCAGCGTCGGCTCGAGGCCAAGGTCGAGCAGCTTGGTGTGGATCGCGTTGTAGTAGTGCACTTCCTTCTCCACCCGTGGGTTCTCGTAGTGCTGGATCTCGACCGAGTAACCGAGGTGCTCGCCCGCCTGCTTGACCAGCCCCGCCAGCTCGATCACCGAGAACTGCTCGGTGAACTGGTTGAAGACACGGAACTCGCCGGGATCGGCGGGATTGAGCGCCGCCAGTTCGACGCAGGCGAGCGTGTCGCGGATGTTGAGGAAGCCGCGGGTCTGCGTTCCGGCGCCGTAGACAGTGAGCGGATGGCCGATCACCGCCTGCAGGCAGAAGCGGTTGAGCACGGTGCCGAAGATCTCGTCGTAATCGAAGCGGGTGATCAAGCGCTCGTCGCGGCTGCCCTCCTCGGTCTCGATCCCGTAGACGACGCCCTGGTTGAGGTCGGTGGCGCGCAGGCCCCAGGTGCGGCAGGCGAAGTGGATATTGGTCGAGTCGTGGACCTTGGAGCAGTGGTATAGCGAGGCCGGCAGCTTCGGGAAGGGCAGAGTGTCCTTGCGGCCCTTGTGCTCGATCTCGATGTAGCCCTCCTCGATGTCGATGTCGGGCTGGCCGTACTCGCCCATCGTGCCGAGCTTGACCAAGTGGCAGTCGGGGACGTGGTCGCGAATCGCGAAGAGCAGGTTGAGGTTGCCGATCACGTTCGCGTACTGGGTCTCGACCGCCTTCTCGCGCGAGGCCATCGAGTAGGGCGCCGAGGCCTGCTGGCCGTAGTGGACGACCACCTCGGGATGGGTCTCGGCGACGACGCCGTCGAGGAAGTCGCCGTCCTGGACCGGGCCGACGAAGCTGCGGATCTCCTCGCCGGTGAGCCCCTTCCAGGCGGCGATGCGCTGGTCGAGATCGAGGATCGGCGTCAGCGAGCCGGTGCCGGCCTCTTCGTGCCAGCGGCGGCGAGAAAAGTCGTCGACGACTGAGACCTCGTGACCGCGGGCCGAGAACCTCATAGCCGTCGGCCAGCCCAGGTAGCCGTCGCCCCCAAGAATGAGAACGCGCATAAGTCGCGGCAGCGTAGCGAACCAGGACGATGGCGCGGGGGCGTTCAGTCGCCGCGGAGCACCCCGACCAACTGGTCGGTCGTGATCACCGCCGGGTCGCTCTCGGGTTCCTTATCGCCACGGCTGTTGTGGGGGAGGACAATGATCCGCAGCGCATAGTCGTCTTCCCCTATCTCCCCAGGCGCGAGCCTCTTCTTCGCGCTGGCGAGCAATGGGGAGCTCCGATTGGTGGCGAAGACCGGAGCAACGCGGTACTTGCTCCCCTTTATCTCGACGACGAAGTCGGTTCGCCGGCCGCGCTCACGGTGCAGCTCGCTCACCTCCCACCCCTTCAACCTCTTCCTATCCCCTCCGCGGGGTTCGAGCAGGATCTTGCGCACCAGGCAGTGCAGGACGGTGGCCCGGATACTGCGCGCGACCTCGTCCGCGGCGACGAGGAATTTCGCCCTTTCGACCGGAGAGAGCTCGGCCAGATCCTCGTCGCGCAGCGCCATCAGACGGCTGACCAGGTCAGCGTCGCGCTCGGGGAGCAGCTTGTCGTACTTGAGACTGCCGATGGTAAGGAACGTCGGGGTTCCGCCTTGATCAAGCACGTGCTTGGCCAGGTAGGTCAGCTTGCGCTCGATCATGAGTCGCAGGTCCAACACCGATTCGACGCTCAGTTCGGTCTCGAGGTCCCCCTCCAGCTCGCCAGATAGTCCCTCGGCCCCCTCGAAGTCCTCGACGGTGGCCGGGCCGGCCGCCCGCTCAGCGGCTTTGAAGACCTCGAGGACGACCGGGCCGATACTGATCTTCGACACCCGCGCAGCGAGGGCGCGGGCCACACTCGGGGTAAGTGCGATTGCCGCCAGTGCGGCGAGCGTCAAGCCCGCCACGACCAGTGCTTGATCGGTTTTCACCGCCCCTACCACGACGCGATCTGCGAGGAGCACGAGTAGCAGGGCGAAGGCGACCCGCGCCACCTGAATCGCGATGCCCCCAACCAGGCGCAGCAACGCGCGCCTTTCCGTCGAGCGCCTCCAGTCCCCGACCGTAACCTCCGTGAGGTCCATACGAGCAATCAACTCACTTCGAGCAACCGTTCTTTCGGGTCGCCATAGCATCCGCGCGGTGAATGGCTTGACGCAGCGGAACGGCGGATGGGCGGGACTCGCCGCGTTGGTCGCGATCCTGTTGTTGGGGCTGGGCTTGCGCATGAACGAGGCGTGGGACGGTCGAGCGCCAGTCTTCGACGCGGTCGCCTACGCGAAGATCGCCGCCAACCTCGAGCGCGGCGAGGGCTTCACACTCGGACCGGCAGCGACGCAGCCAGCGAGCAATTACTCGCCCGGCCCGCCCCTTCTCGCCGCCGGGATCTACAAGCTGACCGGCGGGGTGCACGAACGCACCGCCCGCGTCGTCCTCGCCCTGCTCGGCACGCTGGCGGTGCTCTTCACCTACCTGATCGGGCGCCGTCTTTCGGGACCGGCAGCGGGCCTGATCGGGGCCGGCGCACTCGCGATCTACCCGGCCCTGCTCGAGTACCAAGGGATGCTGATGGGCGAGCCCCTGGCGGCGACGCTCCTGTCCGGGGCAGTTCTTGCCGTGCTCTGGGCTGACCGTCCAAGGCAACGCGCCAGGTGGCTTGTCCCAGGCATCCTGTTTGGAGCGCTGGCTCTAGTCCGACCCGAGTACCTGGGCGTCGCCTTGCTCGTGAGCTTGGTGGTGCTCCTGAGGCGGGGACGGCGCGATTGGCGGGTGACGTGGGCCCAAGCGCTACTTGTCCTCGTTGGGGTCACGGTCATCGTGGCGCCGTGGACGGTTCGCAACGGGATCGCGCTCGATCGGTTCGTGCCGATCTCGACCGGCGGCGGACAGGTCCTGTTTGCCGGGACCTACCTGCCTTCGGACGGCGATCCGGAAAAGGTCGGGGCCGAGGTGGTCGAGCGGCATCCCGAACTGTTCGGACCTGACGCCGTGCAGCGCCTGCGGCTCGAGCAGATTCTTGCCCGCCTAGCCGAGCAGCGCTACCCGGGAATGGAAGCCGACAAGGCGCTCGCGAAGATGGGCAAGGAACAGCTTTGGGACGACGTCAGCGAAGAGCCGCTCGACTACGCCGGTTTCGTCGCGACCAAGATCGGGCGGATCTGGTCGCACGGGCCGCGCCACGTTATGCACGAGCCCGGCTGGGAGCTGCTGCACTGGGCCCTGGTTGCGTTCGGCCTGATCGGGCTCGCCGTCCTGGCTGCCCAGCGCCGCTGGGAGGCGTTGCTGATCGCGACGATCTTCCTTGCGATCACCGCGATCAGCGCCCTGCTCGTCGCCTCGCCCCGGCGGGTGCTGGTGATGATGCCGCTGGTCGCGGCCCTTGCCGGGGTTGGAGCAACTGCCTGCTGGCGGCAGTTGCGCGTCAGTCTTGGTCGTACGTGACCTTGAAGGTGACCTTGACGAACATCGGCGTGTCGGCGCCGCGGAATAGGCACTTGTAGGAAACGACGTCCGGGCTGGTCGAGTGCACGGTCGGGGTGCAGTAGTAGCCGGCGACGCTCTTTGGCTCCTCGATACGCAGGGCCAGGAGCTGGTTCATCGCCTTCTTGGCCTGGGCGCAAGTCGCGTACTGGGCTTGGATCGAGTTGACATTGCTGGCGATGAGGGTCGCCTTGACCGGATTGGCGATGACGTTTTTCGAGTTCGTGGTGCAGGTCTTCGGTTTGACCTTGGCGGACGCGCCAGGAGCGGCGGCCAGGGCAACCACCGCAATCGCGGCAAGGAGAAGAGGGATGCGACGCATATGAAGTGCTCCTTCGTCTGGGTAAGTGTCGGAGCGAGATTCGGCGCACGGCCCGGATAGCCTGCCGCCATGGGCTCCCTGAAGAAGTGGCTGCGCGGGCTGCCCGAGCGCCACGGGCGCAAGACGCTGGTCCTGCTCGCCGCGATCCTCCTGCTCGGCTTCGGCCTGCGCGCCTACCGAGTAGTCGAGCCGCTGCCCGTGCCCGGCGACGACGCCCACGCCTACTACGCCCTCTCCAAGGCGCTCTACACCGAAGGCAGCTTCGGCGGGCCCAACTTCGAAGACTCGAGCGATTGGTCGCCGGGGGCGCCGTTGCTCTACGCCGCCAGCTTCTACGCCACGGCGGGGGCCCGCGAAGGCACAGCGCGCATAGTCGAGCTGCTGCTCGGGCTGGCGACGATCGTGGTCGTCTACTTGCTCGGCAAGCGCATCGCCTGCCGCCCGGCGGGCCTGCTCGCCGCCTTCGGCGTCGCCGTCTACCCACCGTTCATCCACTCGGTCGGAGCGCTCTATAGCGAGCCCCCAGCCATGTTCACGCTTCCCGCGGCGGTCTTGGCGTTCCTCTGGGCCGCGGACGGGCTTGGCGATCCCGCGCGTGATCGAACCTGGGTCAGGTGGCTCCTCCCCGGCCTGCTCTTCGGCCTGACGGCGATGTTCCGGCCCGAGTACCTCCTGGTCGGCGTCGCCTTCGCCCTCTTCGCCCTGATCCGGGTCTGGCGCTCCCGCGGCTGGCAGCCGAGCCTTGCCGCGACGGCGGCATTGCTCACCGCCCTGCTGCTGCCGATCGTGCCCTGGGCGGTGCGCAACCAGGTGGTCCTCGATCGCACGGTGCCGATCTCGACCGGCGGCGGCAAGGCGCTCTACGTCGGCACCTTCCTGCCGGCCGACGGCGAATACCAGCGGGTCAAGGCGCTCCTCGCGCAGCGCTACCTGGATCGGGACCTCGACCCGCACTCGCGGGCGCTGGAAGAGGTGGACCCGACCCCGCTCTTCGACCGGGTCGCGGCCCGCTACCCCGACCTGCCCCGCGACTCGGCGCTGGGCAAGATCGGCAAGCAGAACTTCTCCCACTACTTCGGCGACGACCCGGTCGAATACCTGGCGATGACAGCGCGCAAGGCCTGGCGGATGTGGAGCGCCGGAATCGGCGAAGCGATGGAAAGCACGGCCGGGCGGATCCTCCAGACGTTGATCGTCGTCCTCGCGCTCGCCGGGCTGGCGGTGCTTGCCTGGCGACGCTGGTGGTGGGAGCTGATCTCGATGGTGACCCCACTTGTCCTTGTCACCGCGGTCGGCGTCATCTCGCTCGCCGCCCCCCGCCGCAACGAGGTGCTGATGACGCTGATCTTCCCGCTCGCCGCGGCGGCGCTCTCACGGGGGACCGCCGCCCTATTGTCCAAGCGGTAATGGCTCCCTATGCAGGCATCTTTCCGGCCGAACTGACGGCGCTGCGCAGCGCCGGGTTGATCGGCGGGATCCTGCTGGTCATCTATGCCGTGGCACGGCGACGCTCGCTGCGCAACGCCGACGTGCTGATTCTGCTTGCCGCCGGTCTTGGCCTGGCGCTGGTCTCGGGCACCGAAATCACCGACAAGCTGCTCTCCGCCTTCTCCTTCGAGAAGGGCAACGGCGGTCGCATCCTCGGCCTCGCCGTCTTCGCGATCTTCATCCTCTTCCTGCTGATCCTGCGGGCTCTCTCTCAGGGCGCGCGCAACGCGCGTCAGCTCTCGGCGGCGCTCGAGGGCCTCGCCTGGGAGGAGTTCCGCCAGGCGAAGTTGCCGGAACGCTTTCGGGGCAAGATCGCGATCCTCGTCCCCGCCTACAACGAGGCCGAGAACATCGGCCATGTCCTCGACCTGATGCCGAGCGAGGTCTGCGGCACGTCAACCTCGGTGCTCGTCGTCGATGACGGCTCTCGCGACGGCACCGGCGACGTCGCCGCCGAGCACGGTGCCGCCGTTGCCCGCCACGTAACCAACCGCGGCGGCGGTGCGGCGCTGCGCACCGGCTACCGATTGATGGTCGAATCGGGAGCCGAGATCGTCGTCACCCTCGACGCCGACGGCCAGCACCTGCCCTCGGAGATGGAGCGCCTGGTCAAGCCGGTGCTCGACGGCGAAGTCGACGTCGCCCACGGCTCACGCGTGCTCGGCCATGCCGACCGCAACCACTTCGCCCGCGAGCTCGGCATCGTCTTCTTCAACCGCCTCGTCTCGGCGATCACCCGCACCCACGTCACCGACTGCTCCAACGGCTACCGGGCGGTGCGCACCACGGTGCTGCCCCAGCTGGTCCTGCGCCAGGAGCAGTTCCACACCTCCGAGTTCATGATCGAGGCGATCAAGCGCGGGATCCCGGCCCGCGAGGTGCCGATCACGGTCGAGCAGCGCCTGCACGGCCACTCGAAGAAGCCCGCCGTCTTCCGCTACGGCATGGGCTTCGCCAACGCGATCGTCCGCACCTGGCTGCGCTAGCGACGCCCCGACACCGCAAGCCGTCGCGACCTGATCTCCATTTCATCGGGCAGGAGCGCCCTGAAGGTCGCGCCACCCGGAAGCCGCAGGGCGAAGCGGGCCCGGCAGTCCCCGTCGAGGCGCTTCGTCATCAGCTGCTTGCCACCGCGATTCAGTTGCAGCGCCGTGCCGGCCCGCTCGCCACACGGCGAGACGCGAGCCGTCAGCTTGACCCACGCCCCTTTTCTCTTGCCATCAAGTCGAAGGTGGGTTCGAGTGGGGTTGCGAACGGAGGGTGCGACCCCGCCCGGCTCCTCCCCGATCGGCGCCGGACGCGGGCAGGTGGCAGGGGCCGCGCCTTGAAGCCGGTAGACGGTCCCCGCACTGGCGGTGACGTAGACCCGGCCGCAGGAGTCCTCTCCAAACGAGGTCGGGTTTGCCACCGAAAGCCCCTCGGCGCGATCGTCGCTGGCGCGACCGGGGGCGCTCGATGGCAGCACGAGCGAGCGGATCTCGCCCTGGCAATAGTCGGCGTACAGGTAGCGCCCGTAGAGATCGTCGAGGCTGCGGTCCCGGACCACATAGCCGCCGATGATTGAGCAGCCGTGCGCGGCGCCTCCACCCGGATCGTCGTGGGGGTAGTCGAAGACCGGGTCGGTGAAGCCCGCGGTGGCACATCCGCTGGGGGCGCCCGGGTAGGCGATGAAGCCCTCGCGGCAGCTCCAGCCGTAATTTGCGCCGGCGCCGGAGACCGTCCCCGCCGCGGCGCTGGGAGCCAGGTTGATCTCCTCGCGTTTTTCCTGGCCGACGTCGGCGATGACCATGTCGCCGCTTGCCCGGTCGAAGGAGAAGCGCCAGGGATTGCGCAGCCCGAAGGCCCAGATCTCGTCGCGCCCGGGGCCGCCGACAAACGGATTTCCGGACGGAATCGTGTAGCTGGGAGTTTGTCCGGGGCGGGGATCGATGCGGATGATCTTGCCGAGCAGCGTCTCGGTGTTCTGGCCGTTGCCGTCCGGATCACCGGCACCGCCGCCGTCACCGAGCGCGATATAGAGATGCCCGTCGGGCCCGAACTGGAGCTGCCCACCGTTGTGGTTGGGTCTCAGTGCGTGGTCGAGACTGAGGATCGGCTCGCGGATCGTCGCTCCTTCCGGCCCGGGTCGAAACGAGTCGATGTGGACATCGCCTTCAGCGCCGCCCGCCGCCGGCGTGCCCGTGTAGGCGGCGTAGACCCGGCCCGAGGCGGCGAAGTCCGGGGCGGGAGCGATTGAGCCCAGTCCGCGCTCGGATTCGCAACAGGTCACCAGGGTGCTGAAATCGAGCAGCTGGCTGGTCCCCGTCGGGCCCCGCTCGATCACCCGACCTTGCCGCTCGCCGACCAGCAGTCGGTCGGGATCAAGCGGGTCGGAGGTGACGTAGACCGGCAGCGAAAAGGTGCCGATCGGCTCCAGGGTCGCGGCCGTGGCCGTACCACCGCACGAGACGATGCCGACAAGCAGAACCGCTATCCATACCGAGTGCCGCACCCAACCCCTTTGTCGCTGACTTCTGGTCAATACCCGTACCGCGGCTAATCAACGCCCGGATGCCGCACCGCAGCGGGATCGGGCAGGTAAAGGTCGGTGCCGCAGCGCGGGCAGACTTGGACGTAGAGCTTCAGCGCCTTGCCGCAGTTCGGGCATTGGCGTTCGGGTTCGTCCTTCTCACTGCGGTAGAGGATCACCGCGATCAGGCCCAGCGGCGGCAGCACGGTGCCGATCGCGAGCCAGAGCCAGAAGGAGCTGCCCTTGGCCCTGCCGATGATCGCCGTGGCTACTCCGAAGGAGAAGGCGATGAAGAGGTACTCGAATCCCATGGCCCTATTGTCGCCTCCAGCGGCTTCGGGTGCCCGATCGAGCCGACCTCGGAGGTGTCGCGCCGGAAGGGCAGGCTCGCGGTCCAATCGATCACCGCGCGGGCCTTGCGCGCCGCACCGGGAATCTGGCTCATGTGGTAAGTCCGGGCCATCCACCAGGCCGGGAAGCCGCGGAAGGTGCGGCCGCCGACCTTGCCCACCGCCTTGTAGCGACCGAGGTTGACGAAGGCGGCGCTGCCCTTGTAGTCGAAGGGCCTGGCACTGCCGATGCCCAGCTCGGCGGCGATGTTGCGCGCGGCAACCGGGCCCTGTCGCACCGCGTGCTGCGCGGTTGGTGGGCAGAGACCGCCGCGCGGGTCGGGCGCCGCGGCGCAGTCGCCGATCGACCAGACCGAGTCGAGGCCCTTGACGCGAAGGTGGTCGTCGACGGGCACGCGGCCGCGCTCGTCCAGTGGCAGCGAGAGCTGGCGCAAGCTTGGGTGCGGAGCGACGCCGGCGGTCCAGACGACGGTGCGGGTGGGCAGCGTCTCGCCGGTGGCGATGCGGGCACTGTCGGCTCGCACCTCCTCCAAGGTGGTGCCGAGGCGGACGTCGATGCCGCGGCCGCGCAACTCGCGCAGGGCGTAGTCGGCGAGCTCGGCGTCGATCTCCGGCAGCACCCTGTCGCTGGCCTCGACCAGCACCCAGCGCATTCCGTGCAAGCGCGCCCGCGGGTAGCTCTCGATCGCGTCGGCGGCGAAGTCCTGCAGCTCGGCGAGCGCCTCCAAACCGGCGTAGCCGCCGCCGACGAAGACGTAGGTGAGCAGCTCGTCGCGCCGGGCCGCATCCTCGGTCGCGTTCGCGGCCTCGAGCGTCTCGATCACGTGGTTGCGCAGCCAGATCGCATCGGCCAGGCTCTTGAACCCGATCGCGTGCTCGGAGAGACCCGGCACCGGCAGCACGCGCGAGACCGAGCCGAGCGAGATCAGCAGTTGGTCATAGGGCAGCTGCTCGAGATCGCCCTCGCGGGTGCGCAGCTCGACCGTCTTGGCGACCGGATCGTGGCCGGAGATCGAGCCGAGGCGCAGGTAGGTGCGGCTGAGGATCTCGCGCAGTGGCGTGACCACGTGCCGCGGCTCCAGCGTGCCCGCCGCGGCCTCCGGCAAGAACGGCGTGTAGAGCATGAAGTTGGCGTCGTTGACCAAGACCAACCGGGTCGACTGTCGCGGCATGATCCGCTCCAGCTCCCGCGCAGCCATCGCGCCGCCAAACCCTCCACCGGCGATGACGACGTTCCAGGCCATAGGTTCAACTTAGCACTTTGTAACAACGTGTTACAAAGTGTTGGATCGCACTTGCGAGAGGGCGGACCACGCTCCGACCAATGCATCGCTAACATTTCGGTCCTCTGGATGTCCACGATGTGAAGACGGCCCCGGGCGCATACCCGGGGCCGTTTTCATTTGGCGGTACCTTCTTAGCGATCCGCGAGCTTCGATGCGAGTGCAATCAGCGCTCGCATGACGCCCACAAATCCAAGGAGAACCGCCGTTTCTGGGATATCCACCTAGGCCTAAGTCCTCCTCAGGCTCAATGCGCCCCAGCTACTGGTCGAGATTCTTCCGGATCAGGCGGTTGACCTCGCCGCCATCGGCGCGACCCTTGGTCTCCTTCATCACCGCACCGACGATGGCGCCGATCGCCTTCCCGTTGCCGGCGCGGATCTGCTCGGCGGCCTCCGGGTTGGCGTCGACCGCCGCGGCGACTATCGCCTCCAGCTCGCCGCTGTCGGAGATCTGAGCGAGGCCCTCGCGCTCGACGATCGCGGCCGGCTCCCCGCCCTCGGCGACAAGGGTGGCGAGAACAGTCTTGGCGCTTCCATGGGAAATCTTCTTGCCCTGGACCAGATCAATGAGAGCAGCCAGAGAGACAGCGGTGACCTCCGCTTCGTCGGTATCAATCTCAGCCTGGCGCAATGCGGCAGTGAACTCGCCTGTCACCCAATTCGCCACAGGTATCGCTCCGGCGTCACCGGATTTCAACGTCTCCTCGAACAGGACCGCCCTCAAGGGGTCGGTTGCCAGCGTTAGTGCGATGTCGTGCGCTAGACCCAACTCGCTTGTGTAGCGCTCGATCCGGGCGACCGGCAGCTCGGGCAGCGACTCGCGGGCCTCGCGCAGCATCGCCTCGGTCGGCACGATCGGGACCAGGTCGGGCTCGGGGAAGTAGCGGTAGTCGTGCGCTTCCTCCTTCGAGCGCAGCGGGTGCAGGCTGCCGTCCTCGGGGTGGAAGTGGAGCGTCTCCTGCTCGACCGTCCCCCCCGCTTCGATCAGCTCGCGCTGGCGGGCCAGCTCGGCTTCGATCCCGCGCTCGAGGAAGCGGAAGCTGTTCATGTTCTTCAGCTCGGTCTTGGTCCCCAGCACCTCGCTGCCGGCGGGCCGCACCGAGATGTTGCCGTCGACGCGCAGGCTGCCCTCCTCCATGTTGACGTCGGAGACGCCGAGCTGGCGCACCGTCTCACGCAGCAGGCGCGCCCAGGCAGCCGCCTCGGCGGCGCTGCGCAGGTCGGGCTCGGTGACGATCTCGACCAACGGCGTGCCGCCACGGTTGAAGTCGACCAGCGAGGCGCCGGAGCCGTGGATTCGCCCCGACTCGCCGACGTGGATCATCTTCGCCGCGTCCTCCTCGAGGTGGGCACGGTGGATGCGAATATCACCGAGTTTGCCGGCGCCGGCAATCGGGATGTCGTACTGGCTGATCTGGTAGGCCTTGGGGCTGTCGGGATAGAAGTAGTTCTTGCGGTGAAAGATCGAGCGCTCGGCGACCTCGCACTCCAGCGCCGCGGCGATCTTGAGGGCGTAGTGAATGGCCTGCTCGTTGACCACCGGTAGCACCCCCGGATGAGCGAGGCAGACCGGGCAAGTGTGGATGTTGGGCTCATCACCGAAGGAGAGCTCGCAACCGCAGAACATCTTCGTCTTCGTAGCCAGCTGGACGTGAATCTCCAGCCCGATCACCGCCTCCAGCTCAGCCACCGTCCCCACCACCGGAAGGACGGGCATTGAAGCCGATTCCCTGCTCCAAGGCGAAGGCGGCGTTGAGCAGCTTCCCCTCGGCGAAGGCGGGGGCAGCGATCTGGAAGCCGACCGGCAGCTGCGGGCCGCCGCCGGCCGGCTCGGCCAGACCGGCGGGGATCGAGATCGCCGGGATGCCGGCCAGGCTCATCGGCACCGTGAAGAAGTCGTTGAGGTACATCGCCAGCGGGTCGTCGGTCTTCTCGCCCAGCTTGAAGGCGACCGAGGGCGAGGTCGGCGTGACGACGAAGTCGACGTCGGCGAAGGCGGTGGTGAAGTCGCCGGCGATCTTGGTCCGCACCTTCTGCGCCTGCCCGTAGTAGGCCTCGTAATAGCCGGAGGAGAGCGCGTAGGTGCCGAGCATGATCCGCCGCTTGACCTCGGCGCCGAACCCCCGCGCCCGGGTCTGCTCGTACATCTCGATCACGTCACCGCTCGACTCGGCCCGCATCCCGTAGCGGACGCCGTCATAGCGGGCCAGGTTCGAGGAGGCCTCGGCGGGGGCGATCACGTAGTAGGCGGAGATCCCGTGTTCGGCGTGCGGCAGCGCGATCTCGGCGACTTCGCCGCCGAGCCGCTCGATCTTCGCCAGGGTCGCCTCGAAGACCTCGCGCACGCCGGGCTCGATCGCGTCGCTGGCCAGTTCACGCGGGACGCCGAAACGCAGGCCGGAGAGGTCCTCGCGATCAGGCAGGCCGGGAGTGGCGGGCAGCCCGACCGAGGTCGAGTCGCAGGGGTCGCCGCCCTGCAGCATCGCCAGCATCAGCGCGGCATCGCTGACGTCGCGGGTGAGCGGGCCGCACTGGTCCAGCGAGGAAGCGAAGGCGATCATCCCGTAGCGCGAGATTGCGCCGTAGGTGGGCTTGAGCCCGACGATGCCGCAGAGCGCAGCGGGCTGGCGGATCGAGCCGCCGGTGTCGGTGCCGATCGCCCAGGGGGCGAGACCGCCGGCGACCACCGCGGCCGAGCCGCCCGAGGAGCCGCCGGGGACGCGTCCGCGATCCCACGGATTGAGCACCGGGCCGTAAGCCGAGTTCTCGTTCGAGGAGCCCATCGCGAACTCGTCCATATTTGTCTTGCCGAGGATCGGTGCGCCGGCCTCGAGCAGTCGACGCACCGCGGTCGAGGTATAGGGCGGCCGGTAGCCCCCGAGGATGCGAGAGCCGGCGGTCGTCGGCACCCCCTCGGTGCAGAAGATGTCCTTGACCGCGACCGGGGCGATGCTGGGCCGCTCGACCGCGATCGCCCCGCCATCGCCGTCCCCCTCGCGCCAGAGATAGGCGTTGAGCTCATCGCCGGCCGCCGCCTCGCGCCAGGCATCGGCGTACTCGCCCGCGTCGAGCTCGCCCGCGACCATCGCCTGATGGGCCTCGAGGGCCGTCAGCGCCAGCAGCTCGGTCATCTATTCCTCGGCCTGCGGCGAGGGGACGCGGAAGGCGTCATCAACCGGGTCCGGGGCCTGGGCCAGGGCAACCTCGGGCGCCAGGCTCTGGTGCGGCACGTCGGCCCGCAGCACGTTCTCCAGCGCGACCACGTGCGTGGTCGGCTCGACCTCGTCGAGATCGAGCTCGGCGATCCGATCGACGTGCTCGAGGATCCCCGAAAGCTCCCCGGCCATCGTCGCGACCTCCCCCTCGGAGAGGCCAAGGCGGGCCAGCTTCGCCACATGCAGTACCTGCTCGCGCTCGATCACGGCGGCCGATTCTAGGCGCCCCGCCAGTTAGAGTCCGCGCCGGGATGAGAGGCGAGCGCGCAGAGAAGTTCGTGGTGGCGAACCTGCGCCTGCTCGCGGTCAGCTTCGCCGTCGTCGGCATCCTCTTCATCGCGGTCCCCAGCGGCGTGCTCGATGTGATCTCCGACCTCGGCGAATGGTTCGGCAACGAGACGCGAGCGCCGCACACGCAGGAGTACCTCTGGCTGGCCCTTTCCTTCGCCTACATGGTGGTTATCACCGGCATCTGCCTGGTGGCGCAGATGGACGTCGTCCGCTACCGCCCGCTGCTGCTCGTCCTCGCCGCCGGCAAGACCGCCTCCTCGCTCGGCTCGCTCCTCTTCTTCGTGATCCAGGACCAGGTCTTTATCTACCTGCTCAACTTCCTCGTCGACGGCTTCCTCGCCCTGCTCGCGCTCTGGCTCTGGTCGCTCGCCGGCCGCATCGGCCGCCCCGCCGCGCCTGGCTGACAGCGCCCGCCGGGGCTCTCGACCGCCGAGCAGCGCACCCTGAGCGCGATCTGCGCGGCGATGGCACCCGGCCTCGACGGCCTGCCCGCGGCTGAGCGCGATGTGGACGTCTCCGGCCCGGTGGCCGAGTTCCTGCGCTCGGTCTCGCCACGGGCACTGGTGCGGATCAAGCTGGGGCTGCGCGCTTTTGAGTGGCTGCCTTTCCCCTGGCGCTTCAGTCGCCTCGACCCGGCGGCGCGCGAGGACTTCCTGCGCGGGATGGAGGCATCGCGCTTCGGCCTCCACCACGAGCTGCTGCTGATGGCCAAGGTCTTCGCCACGCTGGGCAGCGCGATCGCCCCCGAGGTCAGGGAGCGGATTGGCTTCACGACGAGCTGCCGGCTCGACGACGGGTCGTTGCCCGACCCGGCCGGCCTGCTTGGCGAGACCGAGCCGGTGGGCGAAGGTGAGGAGTGCGACGTGGTCATCGTCGGCTCCGGGGCCGGCGGCGCCGTTGCCGCGGCGACCCTGGCCGAGGCCGGACTTGACGTGATCGTGATCGAGGCCGGCGAGAGCTTCAACCGCAACAGCTACCCGGACGAACCGCTGGACGCGATCGCCCGTCTCTACCGCGACGGCGGCCTGACGATCGCCGAGGGGCGGCCACCGATCCCGGTACCGGTCGCCCGCACCGTCGGTGGCACCACGGTGGTCAACTCCGGAACCTGCTTCCGGGCACCCGATCCGGTGTTGGAGGACTGGAGCGAGCGCTTCGGCATCGGCTGGGCCACCGATCTCGGACAGGAGTTCTCCGCAGCCGAGCAGTTTCTGCACGTAACGCCGGTCGACCCCGAGCGGATGGGGCGCAACGGCCAGCTGGCGATGGAGGGTGCGGCCGCGGTTGGGGCCAGCGGCGGCCCAATCGCCCGCAATGCCGGCAACTGCGTGCAGTGCAGCTCCTGTCCCTTCGGCTGCGAGATCGACGCCAAGCGCGGCATGCACGTCAGCTACCTGCCGCGAGCCGTGGCCGCGGGTGCCCGGCTGAGGACGGGCGTTGAAGCACAGCGCGTGCTGGTCGACGACGGCCGAGCCGTCGGGGTGAGCTGCCTCACCGCTCCGATGTTCCCCAACCCTGGCTTGCCGGGCAAAGGAACAGCGGAAGCCAGGTCCCGCCCCTACACGGTGCGGGCGAGGCGGGCCACGATTGTCGCCGGCGGAGCACTGGGCACGCCTGAGCTGCTGCTGCGCTCCGGCCTGGGCGGGCGCCAGGTGGGCCACAACCTCCACATCCACCCCGCCTGCTGGGTCGGCGCCCGCTACGCGGAGGAGGTGCGCGGCTGGGACGGCATCATGCAGAGCTACTACGTCGATCAGTGGGAGCCGCAGCGCCTCCTGCTCGAGGCCACCTTCACCCCCCTGGCCTTCGGCGGCGCCTGGCTCCCCGGCGCCGGCCGCGATCACCAACGCTCAATCCTCGATTTCGGCCACGTAGCCTCAATCGGCGTCCACCTCTCCGATACTTCCAGCGGCCGCATCGACCTAACCAACAACGGCTCCCTCCGTGCCCGCTACATGCTCACGAGAGACGACGCCGACCGCCTCACCTTCGGTATAGCCCGCGCCGCCGAAATCCACTTCGCCGCCGGCGCCACCGAGGTTTATCCCAACATCGCTCGTGTCGGCAAGCTCACCCAGGAGAAGCTCGCGGCCTTCGAATCGACTCGCTTCAAGCCTTCGGAACTTCGCCTAGAGGCCTTCCACCCGATGGGCACGGCCCGAATCGCATCGGCGGGAGACGGTGTTTGTGCCTCGGACGGCTCAGTCCATGGCGCCAACAACCTTTACGTGGCCGATGCCTCGCTCTTCCCCACCTCGGTCGGCGTCAATCCAATGATGACGGTCATCGCTTTTGCCGCTCGAATCGCGGCTGAACTCGCGAAGAGCGCTGAGTAGGCCCTGCCAAAACACTCAAGCGCGGCTCCTGCCGCGCGTTTTGGCAGGGCCTACTCAGCGCTCCCTCCGCTTGCTCAGCTGCCGGAAGGCGGAGGTGGCGGCGGCGGACCCTGAGAACTGGGTGGCGGAGGCGGCGTCGACGAAGGTGGTGGCGGTGGAGGAGGAGTTGACGTGGAGTGCTGAGGTGGCGGTGAGCCACCGGGCCCCCCACTCGAGAGCCGATCCGCTGCGTCGCCGAATGTGATCCCTTCTTCTTTCATCGTGCTGTAGCCACCGAAGGCAATTCCCCCAGCCGCTATCAGGCCAAGAAAGATTCCAAGGCTGAGAGTTGCATCTACCGATACGCCGCCGAAGTCGCCGAAGCTGGGCGGAAAGATGATGCGGAAGACGATCAGCACTACCGAGATCACGCCGAGGACGGTGACGATGGTGCTCATCGGCACCGGCGGCTCGTATGTGGAGTCGGTCAGGCGCAGTCCCGCCAGCACGAGCGCGGCGACGACAGTGATCAAGAGGATGATGGGGATGAAGTCGAGCGCGTCCCAGGCGCTGCCGCCGCCACCCGGCACGCTGCCGGAGAAGCCACCGACCCCGGTCACTTCGACTCCGAACCACTCGAAGAACATGAAGATGAAGAGCAGGATCGCCGAGCCGCCGGCGATCTTCTCTCCGGGGCTGAGCTTGTCTAGGTGCTCCATCTATCCATCCTCCGGTCGAACTTAGGGGTCGAGGGGCGACATTACACCCGAGCCCTGGCAGCGGCCAACGTATTTACGAGCAGCATCGCGATTGTCATCGGGCCGACCCCACCGGGCACTGGCGTGATCGCGGCGGCAACCTCCGCAGCAGCGTCGAAGTCGACGTCACCGACAAGGCCGTCGTCGGTGCGATTGACCCCGACGTCAATCACGACCGCACCGGGCTTGATCGCCTCGGCGCCGAGCAAGCGGGGACTGCCGACCGCGGCGACGAGGACGTCAGCGCGCCTGCAGGTCGCTGCCAGATCCCGCGTGCGAGAGTGACAGACGGTCACCGTCGCGTTCGCCGCCAGCAGCAGGCGAGCCACCGGCACGCCGACCAGCTTCGAGCGCCCGACCACGACGGCCTCAGCCCCCTCCAGCCCCACGCCCTCGTGGCGAAGCAACTCCATCACCCCGGACGGCGTGCAAGGCACGAGCCCCGGCATACCGTGGGCGAGCAGACCGGCGTTGACCGGGGTCAGGCCATCGACGTCCTTGGCCGGATCGACCGCGGCGACGACACGATCGGGATCGATCTGGTCGGGAACCGGAAGCTGGACGAGGATGCCGTCGACGTCGTCGTCCTCGCCAAGCTCGGTGACCAACCGAAGCAGCTCTGCCTCGCTCGTCTCGGCGGGAAGCCCGTGGTGAGCCGAGCGCATCCCGGCCTCCTCGCAGGCGCGGTGCTTGTTGCGCACGTAGACCTCCGAGGCGGGGTCATCGCCGACGATCACGGTCGTCAGCTGCGGTGTGCGACCGCGCTCCGCGGCGAAGCTGGCGACCTCCGTCGCAACCTGCCCGCGGACGGCCGCCGCCACCGCCTTGCCATCGATTACCCGCGCCGCCACTAACGCCTCCGGATCGGCGCGTAGTCGGCCATCAGCTTGCGCTCCATGCCGTCACCGGCAAAGCGCACGACGACGACGCCGCCCGCCTCGACCGCCGTCACCACCCCTTCGCCGAAGCTGGCGTGGACGACGTCGTCGCCGGTCTGCAGCTCCAGGGCCGGGCCGGGATCGATCGGTGTCGCCGTGTCCTCACCGGAGTCCCAGCCGATGCCGGCGGCCGAGCCGGGGGCGCTGGAGTGGCGCTCGGTCAGCTCGGCCGGCAGCTCGTCGACGAAGCGCGAGGGCAGGTTGTGCTCGGAGCGGCCGAAGAGACTGCGTTGGCGTGCCCAGGTGAGGTAGAGGCGCTGGCGAGCGCGGGTGATACCGACGTAACAGAGCCGCCGCTCCTCCTCCTCGCCCCCCTCTTCCAGCGCCCGCATGTGGGGGAAGGCGCCGTCCTCGCAGCCGATGATGAATACAGTGTCGTACTCGAGGCCCTTGGCGTTGTGCAGGGTCATCAGCGTCACCAGCGACTCCTGCTCGCCGTCGACCAGGTCGTCTTGCTGGGTGTAAAGCGAGATCTGCTGCAGGTACTCCTCCAGGGGCGGTATCTCGCTCTCCCCCTCCTGCTCGCGCTCGATGTCGAACTCGGCGGCGCCCGCGATCAGGGCCTCGAGGTTCTCCGCCCGACCCTCGGCCTCGATCGTACGCTCGGCCGAGAGCGCTTCCAGGTAGCCGCTCTCGTTCAGCACCGCCTCGAGCAGGCCGGCCACGGGTCCTTCCTCCTGCGCCCGTTCGCGCAGCGCGGCCATCGTCTCGTAGAAGCGGGAGACCGCCTTGATCGCGCCGCTGTTCAGCGCCGGCACCTCTTCGACGCTCTCGATCACCTCCCAGATCGTCTTGCCGGTGGTGTTGGCGTGGGACGCGATCCGGCCCTGGGTGGTGTTGCCGATGCCGCGGCGGGGCGAGTTGACGATGCGGGCGAAGGAGACCTGGTCAGCGGGATTGGCAAGCAGGCTGAGGTAGGCAACCGCGTCCTTGATCTCGGCCCGTTCGTAGAACTTGGTGCCGCCGATCACCTGATAGGGCAGGTCGAAGCGATTGAGCGTGTCCTCGAGCACCCGGCTCATCGCGTTGGTCCGGTAGAAGACCGCGACGTCCTCACGCTTGACCCCGTCCTCCTCGGCGAGGCGCCCAATCTCCCCCGCCACCCAGCGCGCCTCCTCGTGCTCGTCGGAGAGCTCGGAGAGCCGCACCGGCTCACCGCCAACGGTTTCGGTCCAAAGCTGCTTTGGCCGCCGTTCGCGATTGCGCTCGACCACCGCGTTGGCGGCCGAAAGGATGGTTTGAGTCGAGCGGTAATTCTGCTCCAGCTTGACTTCCTCGGCGTCGGGGAAGTCCTTCTCGAAGTCGAGGATGTTGCTGATGTCCGCGTGACGGAACCCGTAGACAGACTGATCGTCGTCGCCGACCACCATCAGGTTGCCGTGCTCTTCGGTGAGCAGTTGCAGCAGCCGGTACTGGGCGTGGTTGGTGTCCTGGTACTCATCGACGAGGACGTGGCGGAAGGTGCGGCGCCAGCGTTCGCGCGCTTCGTCGGAGAGCTCCAGCACGTCGACCGTGCGGACCAGCAGGTCATCGAAGTCCATCGCGTTGGCCGCCAACATGCGCTTCTCATACAGCGGGTAAAGGTCCGCGACCGTTTCCTCAAATGGGTTGTTTTCGGCAGGCACATAGCTGTCCGAATCGACCAGCTTGTTCTTGGCGCCCGAGATCTGCGAACGGATCGAGCGCGGCGGGTAGCGTTTGGGGTCGACACCGAGCTCGGTCATGCAGCGCTTGAGCATGCGCAGCGAGTCCGACTCGTCGTAGATCGTGAAGGTGCGGGCGTAGCCGAGCTTCTCGGCGTCGGCACGCAGCATTCGCGCGCAAGCGGAGTGGAAGGTGGTCACCCACATCGCCCTCACTGAACGCCCGATCAGCGCCCCAACCCGCTCGCGCATCTCGCTCGCTGCCTTGTTGGTGAAGGTGATCGCGAGGATCTCACCGGGGCGCGCCGCGCCGGTCGCCAGCAGGTAGGCGATGCGGTGGGTGAGAACCCGAGTCTTGCCCGAACCGGCGCCAGCGAGGACCAGCAGTGGGCCCTCGCCGTGGACTACGGCTTGGCGCTGCGGCTCATTGAGCCCAGCGAGAAGGCGCTCGGCGCGGTCCGCGCCGGCTTCGATCGGGGCCCCGCCCTCCTCGGGCGGGCTCTCGAAGTCCATCTGCAGCATCGCTCCGAGAATAGCCCCGGCCGCGGCCGGCCCGGTGTCTATGCGGAGGACTTAGAGGCGCAGGATTCGAACAGGTCTTCGAGCGCCTGCGGGGAATCGCCGAAGAGCAGTTCTTCGACTTCCGATTGGGAGCCCTGCTTGAAGCCTTCGACCATGCAGCTGGCGAACTTGGGGTCGACTTCGGACGAGGGTTCGGTGAGCCCGTCTTCGAGAATCTCGACCAGCTTCGCCTGGTCGAACTCGGTGAACTTGACGACTTCGTTCAGCTTCCAGCCGTCGCCGTCCTTGACCAGCGCCACTTCCAGCGCCTGCCCGTCGAGGTTGCCGCCGCTCATCGCCACCTCGGCCGTTGCGTCTGAGCCGTCGACCTCGACCGCGGAGACGCTGACCGACTCGGCGCCTTCTTCTTCCTTTGCTTCCGCTTCGCACCGCTCGACGGCGTCAGCGCCGCTTTCCTGCGTGGTCTGCTCGATGAACTGCTGGGTGTTCAGCTTCTTGCAGTCAGCCGGATCGGTGCTCGTCGCCGAGGTCTCGACCACCTCCTCGATTTCGCCCTCGTCGCCACCGCTACTGCCGCAGGCGGCGAGTGCGAGAGCCGAGAAAATCAGGAGAACGGGAAGCAGGAGAAGGCGCTTACTCAAGACAGGTCCTTTCGAGGAGCGTGGGTGAGGGCGGCTCAGGCTACTTCAGCCACCGGCCGACGAACGGCCGGTGCGCTCGCGCAGCTCGGCGGTTGCTCCCTCGCCGGAGGTCTTACCGCCATCGAGCTCGGCCAGCCGCTGCTCCAGCTCGCCGATCCGCTGCGAGAGCGATTTGATCGCCTCGGCAATCGGATCGGGCAGGTGGATCCAGTCGGCGTCCGGCCCCTCGACCCGTTTGCCGTCGACTTTGACCGGGTGGCCGGGGTTGCCGACCACGGTCGCGCCCGGCGGCACGTCCTCGATCACCACTGTGTTGGCACCGATCTTGGCGCCATCGCCGACCGCGATCGGGCCGAGCAGCTTGGCGCCGGAGCCGACCGTGACATTGTCGCCCAGGGTCGGGTGGCGCTTGCCGCGCTGAAAGCCGGTGCCGCCGAGTGTTACCCCCTGGTAGAGAGTGACCCGCCCGCCGATCTCGGCCGTCTCGCCGATCACGACGCCGGAGCCATGGTCGATGAAGAACTCGCGGCCGATCCTCGCCGCCGGATGGATCTCCACCCCGGTCACCGAGCGGGTCAGGTAGGAGAGCACCCGCGGCGCGATCGGCACCCCCGCCTCGAGCAGCGCGTGGGCGAGGCGGTGGGCGAGCAGGGCTTGCACACCGCCCCAACTGAGCAGGATCTCCAGGCTCGAGACTTGCTGAGCAGCCGGATCGCGATCACGCGCGGCAGCGACATCGGCGCGCACCTCGACGACCAGCCTCTTCCAGCGGTTCATGGTGAGAAGAAGGGTAGGGACACGTAGCGCTCGCCCGAGTCGCAGACGATCGTCACCACGCGCTTGCCCTTCATCGCCGGCCGCGCCGCCACCTCCAATGCCGCTTTGACGTTGGCGCCGGCCGAGATCCCGGCGAGGACGCCCTCGCGCTGGGCAACCAGGCGGGCGGTCTCCAGGGCGTCCTCGTCGCCAACCGAGATCACCTCGTCAATCACGCTGCGGTCCAGGACCGAGGGCACGAAGCCAGCGCCAATCCCCTGGATCTTGTGGGGGCCGGGTACCCCGCCGGAGAGGACGGGCGAGGCGGCGGGCTCGACGGCGACGATCAGGGTCTCCGGGCTGCGTTCGCGCAGCACCTGGCCGACACCGGTGATCGTCCCCCCCGTGCCGACGCCGGCGACGAAGGCGCCAATCTCCCCCTCGGTGTCGCGCCAGATCTCCTCCGCGGTGGTGCGCCGGTGGGCCTCCGGGTTGGCCGGGTTTGAGAACTGCTGCGGCATGAAGCCCTTGCGCTGCTTGCAGATTTCCTCGGCCAGCTCGACCGCCTCGGTCATGCCGCCGAGCGAGGGCGTCTCCCTGACTTCGGCGCCATAGGCGCGCAGCAGCTTGCTGCGCTCGCGGCTCATCCCCTCCGGCAGGGTGAGGATCAGCTCGTAGCCACGCGCCGCACAGACCATCGCCAGAGCAATGCCGGTATTGCCGCTGGTCGGCTCGACGATCACCGACTTACCCGGCTCGACCAGCCCCTCCGCCTCGGCCGCATCGATCATCGCCACCCCGATCCGGTCCTTGACCGAGCCACCCGGATTGAGCTGCTCGAGCTTGACGCAGACCTCGCCGGGCAGTCCCTCCGCAAGACGCGAGAGCGAGACCAGGGGCGTCTCGCCGACAACCGCAGCTGCAGTTGGCCCGATCCGCAAGTTTCTAGGCGGCCGAAAGCGGTTGGTCGGTCAGCGTCGCCGTCGCAACGTGCAGCGGCCTGCCCTGGTCGTCCTCATCAGCCAGACGGAGGGCAACGCCCTCTTGCAGAGACTCGAACAACTCGTCCAGAGTATCGCCGGAGGCAAAGCAGCCAGGTAGCTCTGGCACGTCAGCCCAGTAGCTGCCTTCCTCGATATGGATGCGAGCAGTCAACTCCATAGGTGAAGTCCTCTCATTGTAGGCCCGCCTGCTTGAGAATCGCCCTAGCCAGTCCTGCCTGGTAGTCGCGTCCCCTGTGCTGCGGAAGCGTGATCGGGCGACACCCTGGCTTTGTCATCTTGACCTGATCGCCTTGGAGTGCGGCCCGCTCTAGATGAAGTACATGCCGCTGCCGGCTGCCTCGGCCTCGCGGCGGGCGATTTCGGCGATCGTGGTCTGGCTGAAGACCTTGCGCAGAGCGGTGACGCCCTCGGACCAGATGCCGCCCGCCTCGTCGGCCTCCTGGCCGACCTTGCCGTCGAGTGCCTGCACGACCTCGAGCACGGAGATCTCCTCGGCCGGGCGCGAGAGCGTGTAGCCGCCGCGCATGCCGCGATGACTGGTCAACAGGCCGGCGCGGCGCAGGGTCGAGAAGAGCTGCTCGAGGAACTGCTCGGGGATGTCGCGGCGCTCGGCCAGCTCCTTGATCGGGACGGGCCGCTCGCCCGATCGCGCCAGCTCCGCCATCGCGACCACGGCATAGCGCGACTTCGAGGTGATCGAGATCACAAGGACTTTCTACCGCACCGCCCGGACTGGGTTAGGATCGGTCGCACCGGGCTCCAGGGCTGACGATGGAGCCATCGCCGAACCCCCAGATATCGGAAGCAGTCCTGAGCGAGCGACCACAGTGCCTTGTCGTCGACGGTCACCCGATCGTCCGGATCGGCGTGCGCCGAGCCCTGCAAGACCGTTTCGAGTGCCAGGAGGCGGCGAGCCGCGAGGAGGCGGTCGACCTGGTCCGCGACATCGGCAGCATCGACGTCGCGATCATCGACATGCGGCGCCATCCCGACCGCATCACTCCAAGTCCCCTCGGCGCCACGGAGACGATCCGGATGATGCTCAGATCCGAACCCGGACTTGGCATCGTCGCCCACGGCGAGCGCGCCGAGCGCCATCTCGCCAGCGCCGCGCTGCAGGCCGGCGCCAACGCCTACATCTCGCGCACCGCCAGCACCGAGCTGCTGCTGCACGCCGCCCAGGCGGCGCTCGCCCAGGAACGCTTTGTCGACCCGGCCGTACCGCCGCGCGGCAGCCGCGGCAAGCTGACCAAGCGCCAGCGCGAAATCCTCCAGCTCCTCGCCAACGGCGAATCGACCACGGTCGCCGCGCGCGAGCTCGATCTCAGCGAAGAAACGATCAAGACCCACACCAAGAACGCCCTGGCGCGGCTCGGTGCCCGCAACAGGACCCACGCCGTGGCGATCGCCCTGCGCGAGTCGCTGATCGAGTAGCTAGATCCAGCCGCGGTCGCGCGCGGTGAGAACTGCCTGGGCGCGATCGACGGCGCCGATCTTGCCGTAGACGTTGTGCAGGTGGGTGCGAATGGTCGAGACGGAGAGCTGCATCTCGCTGGCGATCTGCTTGTAGACCATGCCCTCGGAGAGGTGGCGCAGGACGTCGAGCTCACGGGCCGAGAGCGGACAGGGCTCCGATACACGCGATACGTCGCTGCGGGCGTAGGGAAGCTGGTAGAGCAGGTCACGCAGGGCGTCGGGGCTGAGGCCACAGCGTTTGGCCGAGGCGTGCAGGCGCTCGGGAGAGACCGCCTCGCCCTGGCTGTAGTGGGCGACCATGTCAGCGGTCGCAACCAAAGCCGCCAGGCCGTCGGCGTCGTCGGCATGATGGCGCTCGATCGAGACGGCGATCCGCTGCGGCAGGCTCCAGCGTCGCGCCAGGACGCCGCCGACCAGGGCGTGATCAATGCCAAGCCGATCGCGTTCCTCACGCAAGCGCTGCTCGGGAGTCTTTGCAAGCGCATCGAAGTGACCGCGGTCGCCGGGGTGAAGGTTGGCGATGACGAGGCGACCGACGTCGTGCAGAAGCGAGGCCACAGCGAGTTCGTCGCGGTCCTCCCAGCCGATTGCGCGGCCGATCTCATCGGCCGCCTGCTGGGTGGCGAGGGCGTGAACGCGGAAGCGCTCGGGGCGCATCTCGCGGCCACCGTTGGTCTCGAAGAAGTCAAATACCGGCGCCGTGCCGGCGATGGCGAGAACTCCGGAGGGCTTGAGGACATCGATCGCCGCCGGAACCGAGCCAATGCTCCCCGCTGGCGAGCTGGAGCGATTGGCGAAGCGCAAGACCGCGATCGCCAGGCCGACATCCGACTCGACTGCCTCGACCAGCTCGCCCAGCCGCCCGTTTTCGGCCGTAGCCGCGTGCATCACCCGGGCCCGTGACTCCAGCAGGACCGGGAATTTCTCCACCGCCTCGAAGGCGGCGGCCAGGCGCGCGCCTGGGGCGGGCCTACCGCCGGCGCCTTTGCCGGTGGCGGCCGCCTTGGTCTTGCCGTTGATCTGGGGCTTGGTGGTCTGCATTGCGCGAAAACTCCTCGACTGCCTCATCGGCAGCAAAGGACGCACGGTTTAGCCCCTCCATCCACAAAATTAAGGTGCATAAAGCCGCCATGTGTCCAATTAGGTGGATTTCAGCGCTCGCGATTGTCCGTTAGGACTGCAAACGCTTGACTGCTGCGTCGATCCGGAGTAGCGAGTCCTCGCGCCCGAGGGCAGCCAGTGACTCGAAGATTCCCGGCGAGACCGTGGTGCCGGTGATCGCGACCCGGATCGGCTGGTAGACCTTGCCCGGCTTGGTGTCGAGCTGCCCGGGAAGCGGACTGAGAGCGGCCTCGACGGCATCTGCATCGAAGGCAGGCGCGTCACCGAGGGCGCTGCGGACTGCCTCCAGCGCTGGCAGCGCGCCGTCCTTCATCACCTTCCCCCACGCCTTCTCATCCTCGACCGGTGGCTCGAAGAGGAAGCGGATCAGGCCCCAGACCTCCGCCAGCGTCTGAGCTTTCTCCTGGGCGATCGCGCAGGCGGCGAGCAGACGCTCGTCGGACTCGCGTCCAAGGTGCTTTGCCACCGCGGCGGTGTAGTCGTCCAGCGGCATCTCCCGCATGAAGCGACCGTTGAGCCAGCGCAGCTTCTTCTCGTCGAAGATCGCCGCCGACTTGCCGACGTCCTCGACCCGGAAGCGCGCAACCAGCTCCTCGGTCGGCATCACCGTGGTGTCGTCATCGGTCCCCCAGCCGAGCAACGCCAGGTAGTTGCGCACAGCCGCCGGCAGGTAACCGGCGTCGCGCAGCTCCTGCACCGAGGCGGCGCCGTGGCGCTTGGAGAGCTTCTTGCCGTCCGGGCCGTGCAGCAGGGGCAGGTGGGCATAGCGCGGTGCCTCGTGGCCGAGCGCGGTGAGGACGAGCAACTGCTTCGGCGTGTTGGAGAGGTGATCGTCGCCGCGCACGACCTCGGTGATCCCCATCTCGGCGTCGTCGACCGCGACGGCAAAGTTGTAGAGAACCGAGCCGTCGCCCCGGGCGATGACGAAGTCGTCGTAGCTGCGGTTGGGAAAGCTGACCGGGCCACGAATCAGGTCGTGGACAACCGTCTCGCCGTCGTCGGGCACCCGCAACCGCACCGCACCATTGCCGTCATCGGCGGGCTCGCCACGGTAGCCGCGGTCGGCGCCGTGCTCGGCCTTCCATGCCTCGACGTCCTTGGCCGTGGCCGAGTCGCGATAGGCGGCGCCGGAATCGAGCAGCTGCTGCAGGGCCTCCGCGTGACGCTCGGCCCGTGAGGCCTGCGAGACCGGCCCCACGTCCCAGTCGAGCTCCAGCCACTCCATCGCGTCAAGGATCTGCGCCACGTTCTCCTCGGTCGAGCGCTCCTTATCGGTGTCCTCTATCCGCAATACCAGCTCACCACCACCGTGACGGGCAGCAAGCCAGTTGTAGAGAGCGGTGCGGGCCCCGCCTATATGCAGGGCGCCGGTCGGCGAAGGTGCGAAGCGGAAGCGAGGCGGGGAATCTTCAGGCACGGAGGCAATCTAGATGAACGGCACCCCTGTCGGGAGCGAAGACACGACAGGCCCGCCGGAGCGGGCCTGTCGTGTAAGAAGCTGCTCCACAAGCAGCCCGGCCATGAGCCGAACCCGCCTCAGCGTCAGCAGCGCCTCTGACTAAGGACTCACAGAGTAGCGCAGTAAATGAGCTCAACCTGGCTTCTTGCATCCCCCCGGCGGGACTCGAACCCGCGACCTCGCACTTAGTCAGAGGCGCGCTCTATCCACTGAGCTACGGGGGGACGCGGTCGACGATATGCGGGATATCGAGACCCCAAAGGCGCGTCACACAATTGGCTCCATAGGATGCGCGCTTCATGTTGATCGGCGCGCATGTCTCCACCTCTGGCGGCCTCGAGAAGGCGATCGAGCGCGGGACCGAGCGCGGTTGCGAATCGATTCAGATCTTCAACCAGAGCCCGCGGATGTGGCGGCCGACCAAGTACGGCCCGGATGATTTCGCCGCCTTCAAAGAGGCGATGGCGAATTCACCGATCGAAGCGGTGGTGATCCACGCCGTCTACTTGATCAACTGCGCCAGCAAGGACAGAGAGCTGCGCAAGAAGTCCCAGGCCTCGCTGACCCACGCCCTGAGGATCGGCGACGAAATCGGCGCCGCCGGCGTTGTCCTGCACCCGGGGGCGCAGGTGAAAGAGCCGCTCGGGCCCTCGATGAAACGCGCCGGGAAAACAATCGCCGCTGCCCTCAAAGACAGCGACCGCTGCCCGCTCCTGCTCGAGCAGACCGCCGGCCACAAGGGCCTGCTCGGCCGCGACTTCGACCAGACCGCCGAGCTGATCGAGCTCGCCGGCAGCGGCAAGCGCCTCGGCCTCTGCCTCGACTCCTGCCACCTCTTCGTCCAGGGCTACGACATCACCGACGAAGAACACCTGAGCGCCGTCGTCGACGAAGCCGACGCCAAGGTCGGCATCGACCGCCTGCAGTGCCTGCACGTCAACGACGCCGCCGCCCCCCTCGGCTCCTGCCGCGACCGCCACGCCAACCTCGGCAAAGGCGAGATGGGCAAACAGGGCCTGGCGGCCTTCCTCTCCGAGCCCCGCTTCGAGGGCCTGCCAGCAACACTTGAGACACCAGGGCCGGAAAAGAAAGGCGCAGACCGCAAGGAAGTCCTGGCGGCGAAGCGCCTGCGAAAAGCGGGTCTCAAGAAGCGCAATCGGTAGGGACGGTGGTTGGTCCTCGCGGGAATTGATATCGCACACGCCTGCGGCGCTTAGCGACAATCTGAGAGCGCGGCTTCGCCGCGCTTCGAATCACGAGTGCGGCGGCTGCCTTCGGCAACATTCCCGCGAGGACCAACCACCGTCCCTCTCCAATCCGCTCCGAATCACCAAGCTCAACCGATACGAATCCAGCGCCGCTTCCCGCTGTTCGTCGGTGCTCCCGGCTCAAGTTCGTGTCCCAGTCCCCTGTCGAGAGAGAGCCCGGTCGGTCTCCGGGGGAATGTTGCCGAAGGCAGCGATATGCAATCTGAAGACCGCGCGGCGTCAGCCGCGCTCAATCTCCGGAGCTAAGCGCCCGCAAAGCGGGCGCGTGCGACATCAATTCCCCCGGAGACCGACCGGGCTCTCTTTTGCTGAGGCGCTTGGCCCGGACTATTTGACGTGAACGCCCGAGATCGAGCGCGAGATGACGAGGCGCTGGATCTCTGAGGTCCCCTCGAAGATCGTGTAAATCTTCGCGTCGCGGTGCATCCGCTCAACTGGGAACTCGCGGGTGTAGCCATTGCCGCCGAGGATCTGGATCGCCCGCTCGGTCGCCCAGACGGCGACCTCGCCGGCCTTCAGCTTCGACATCGAGCCCTCGGCGTTTTCGAATTTTTGCCCGGTGCGGCCCATCCAGGCGGCGCGCCAGACGAGCAGGCGGGCGGCGTCGATCTCCAGCTTCATGTCGGCGAGGGTGAAGGCGATCGACTGGTTCTCGATGATCGCGCGGCCAAACTGGGAGCGCTCTTTGGCGTACTCGAGCGCGTACTCGTAGGCCGCGCGGGCGATGCCGACAGCCTGGGCGCCGACGGTGGGGCGGCTCGCCTCGAAGGTCTGCATCGCTGCCTGCGACTTGCCCTTCTTGCCTTCGCGCACCCGCGCCAGGCGCTCGTCGAGCTTCTCTTTGCCACCGAGCAGACAGGAGCCCGGCACGCGGCAGTCGTCGAGGTGGACATCGGCGGTGTGCGAGGCGCGTAGGCCGTGCTTCTTGACCTTGGCACCCTGCTCGCAACCCTTGGTTCCCGGCGGAATCACGAAGGCGGCGTGGCCGCGTGAGCCGAGCTCGCGGTCGACCGTGGCGATGACGACGTGGACGTCGGCGATGCCGCCGTTGGTCGCCCAGGCCTTCTGGCCGTTGATCACCCACTCGTCGCTTGCCTCGTCGTACTTGGCGGTGGTGCGGATCGCGGAGACGTCGGAGCCGGCGTCCGGCTCAGAGGCGCAGAAAGCGGCGACTTTGGGGTCCTCGGGGCTGCCGAAACACTGCGGGATCCACTCGCCGATCTGCTCGCCGGTTCCCTGTCCGAAGATCGCGGCGACGGCAAGCGAGGTGCCCATGATCGCCATGCCGATGCCGGCGTCGCCCCAAAAGAGCTCCTCGTTGGCGATCGGCAGCGTCAGGCCGGTGGGGTCGGCGAAGAACTGGCCCAGCGCTTCAAAGCTGTAGAGACCGATCTTGGCCGCCTCCTGGATCACCGGCCAGGGGGTCTCCTCGCGCTCGTCCCATTCCTCCGCAGCGGGACGGACGACGCCCTCGGCGAAGCCGTGCACCCACTCGCGAATGTCCTTCTGGTCCTGGTTCAGCTCGAGGGTGAACTGGGGCCCCTCGCTGGGACTGCCGTCACCGCCTGCTGCCTCAGTCATCAAGCTCTCTTTCTCTGCCTCTGCCACTGCCGCTGTATCGCTCATGGCGCGGGATCGTACACGGAACGGTGTCGGATCCGCGCCACTCAGACGTCGCGCAGATCGAAGGCCTTGATCGCCTCCGGACTGCTGTCGGAGCAGTCGAAAAAGCGGCGGTTGACGCAGTCATAGGAATCGCCCTCGCCCTCATAGGCCTGCTCCACCGAGAACTGGCAGTGCGGTAGCGCCTCGCCGGTCATCTTCACCCCACCGAAGCCACCCGGCTGCAGCACAGCATCGAGCTCGACCTTGGCGGCGAAGACGTCCTGCATGCAGCCGACGTACTGGCTGCCGCTCAGCATGTCGACGAAGGAGTAGAGGAAGCGGCAACGCATTTCGACGCAACCGCGCGGCTCGACCATCTTGTCGCAGAAGGAACGGCATTGGCGGCACTCACCCGTCTTCTCACGAGTAGCTGGCATATGTGAAGTCTAGGGACGCAAGGCCCCGAAAACCAAGGCCTGGGCTGGCTAGGCGGCCAGGGCGGCCGTGCCCAGCACGTGGTCGAGCTCGCTGCGAAGGCGGCCCGTCGGGCGCACTCGGTATCCCTCGCCGAGCAGGAAACGCCTCGGCTCGGCGGTGCCGTTGCGGATCGCGAGGTGGACCTCGGCCTCGCCCTTGTGGTGTTCGAGCACGGCCTTCAGTTCATCGACCATGGCGAGGGTGAGCATGGCCGCCTCGATCTCGACCTCGAAGGGGCCGGACGGCGCACTGGCCACTGCCGGCGCGGCGGCGATTTCGGCCGCGTCGGGTTCGAAGCGCTCTGCTTCCTGGACGACGAGCTTGGTCTCACCCCGGTCCTTGTGGTCGAGGCGGCCGCGGACGACGACGATCGCGTCGGGTTCGATCACGGCGGCGCTCGCGGACTCATCGGCCTTGAAGACCAGCATCTCGACCTGACCCTCGACGTCGTCGAGGGTGGCGAACATCATCTGATTGCCGCTCTTGGTGCGGATCTTCTTGCAGTCGGTGACGATGCCGCCGACGGTCACCCAGGAACCGTCCTGCTTGTTGGTGAGGTCGGCGATGCTGCAATCGACCCTGGCCCGCAGCGCGCCGCGCACCTCGGTCAACGGGTGCTCGGAGAGGTACGTCCCCAGCGTCTCCTTCTCCATCGCCAGCAGCTCGGCGCGCTCGAACTCGGCGGCCGAGATCGGCGGGCGGTGGTGAGCCTGGGTGGCGTGAGCGCCGGCGCCCGTCTCCTCGCCAAAGTCGAAGATCGAGCCCTGGCCAAGCTGCGCATCCTCCTGCGCCTTCTGACCGGCCGACTGAGCGGCTGGCAGGGCCTCGAGCATGCCCCTGCGCGTGGCCTCGGTGGAATCGAGGGCACCGCACTTGATCAGGCATTCGATCGCCCGTTTGTTCACCGCGCGTGAATCGACGCGCTCGCAGAAGTCCCAAATCGAGGCGATCGGGGCGTCCTCGCGCGCGCGCAGGATCGCCTCGACCGCGGCGTGGCCGACGTTCTTGACCGCGTCGAGCCCGAAGCGGATCGCCTTCTCGGAGACGACGAAGCTGTGGTCGGAGGAGTTGACGTCGGGCGGCAGCACGTCAATTCCCATCTCCTCGCAGCGGTTGACGAAGAACGGCACCTTGTCCTTGGTGTTCATCACCGAGGAGATCACCGCGGCCATGTACTCGGCCGGGTAGTTGGCCTTGAGGTAGGCGGTGCGGTAGGAAATCAGCCCGTAACAGGCGGCGTGGGACTTGTTGAAGGAGTAGTCGGCGGCGGCTTCGTTCAGCTTCCAGAGGTCCTTGGCGACGTTGGGGGCGGTGTTCGATTCGGCCAGCCCCTGCATGAATTTGTCCTTCATCGTCGCCATCAGCTCGCGCTTCTTCTTGCCGATCGCCTTGCGCAGGTCATCCGCCTCGGCGCCGGAGAAACCGGCCATCTCGCGGGCGATCGCCATCAACTGCTCCTGGTAGACGACGCAGCCGTGGGTCTCCTCGGTGATCGCGCGCAAGCGCGGGTCCGGGTAGCGCACGGTCGAGGGGTCCTTCTTGCCCTTGGCGTAAGCGGGGATATAGGCCATCGCGCCGGGCCGGTAGAGGGCGCCGAGCGCGACCAGGTCGGCGAACTCGGTCGGCCCGACCTTGCGCAGGGCGTCGCGCATCCCCTCCGACTCGAACTGGAAGACGCCGGTCGAGTCGCCGCGGGCGAGCATTTCGTAGGTCTTGGCGTCGTCGATCGGGATCGCCTCCATGTCGACCTCCTCGCCGCGCGAGCGGCGGATGATGTCGATTGCGTCCTCGATCACGTCGAGGTTGCGGAGGCCGAGGAAGTCCATCTTCAGCAGGCCGATTTCCTCGATCGGCCCCATCGAGTACTGGGTCACGATCTTGTACTGGCGCTCGGCCTTGCCGCTGCCGTTGGCGGGAGCCGGGGCGGTCTTGTCCTCGGCCAACTGCAGCGGCACCACTTCCTGCAGCGGGCGGTCGGCGATCACCACCGCGGCGGCGTGGATCGAGTTGTTGCGGATGATCCCCTCGAGGCCCTGGGCGACGTCGATGATCCGCTTCGCGTCGGGCTCGGCGTCGTAGGTCTTCTTCAGCTCCTGGCCCGCCTTCAGGCATTCCTCGAAGGAGGGGCTGCGGCCCATGATCGGCTCCGGAATCTGCTTTGCCAGGCGGTCGCCGGTGCCGTAATCGAAGCCGAGCACGCGGGCGGCGTCGCGGGTAGCGGCGCGCGGCGCCATCTTGCCGAAGGTGATGATCTGGGCGACCGATTCACGGCCGTACTTGTCGGCGACGTAGCGGATCATCCGCTCGCGGCCGCGGACCGAGAAGTCGATGTCGATATCGGGCATCGACTTGCGCCCGGGGTTGAGGAAGCGCTCGAAGAGCAGGTCTTCGGCAAGCGGATCGATGTCGGTGATCGTCAGCGCGTAGGCAACGATCGAACCCGCCGCCGAGCCACGGCCCGGGCCAACCGCGATGCCGTTGTCCTTCGCGTATCGGACGAAATCCCAGACGATCAGGAAGTAGGACGGGAAGCCCATCTCTTCGATTACCCCGAGCTCGAACTCCATCCGCTCGACCGCCGCGGCCGGCACCGGGTCGCCGTAGCGCGCCCGCATCCCCGCTTCGGCGACGCGGCGCAGCATCGCCTCCGGCTCCTCGCCGTCGGGCGTCGGGTAGCGCGGCAGCAGCAGCTTGCCCAGCTCGATATCGATATTGCAGCGCTCGGCGATCTCCAGCGTGGTCGGCACCGCCTCCGGCCACTCGGCGAAGGAAGCCGCCATTTCCTCGGAGTCCTTGAGGTAGAACTCGTTGGTGTCGAAGCTCATCTTCGGCGCTTCCAGGGTCGACTTCGTCTGCACGCAGAGCAGCGCCGCGTGGTCTTCGAAGTCCTCGCGCCGCAGGTAATGGACGTCGGCGGTGCCGACCAGCGGCCGGCCGAGCTCGCGGGCGTAGCGGACGATCCCCTCGTTGGCCTTGTCTTGCTCGGGAATGCCGTTCTTCTGCACCTCGAAGTAGACCTGCTCGGGACCGAAGGCCTGGATCAGGTCATCGAGGTGAGCGCGGGCGTCATCCGGGCGCTCCTCGATCAGGCGGCGACAGAAGCGCGACTGCAGGCAGCCGGTGAGCACGATCACGCCCTCCGCATGCGCGGCCAGCATCTCCATGTCGACGTTGGCCTTGCCGCGCGAGAAGCCTTCGAGGAAGCCGGCCGAGGTGAGTTTGACCAGGTTGGCCAGGCCGGTGTCGTTTTCGGCCAGCAGCGTCAGGTGGTTGCGCTCGTACTTCGGTTTCTCCTTGATCGTCTTGACGTCGTCGACGAAATAAGCCTCGAACCCGGCGATCGGCTTTATTCCGTGCTTCTTGCAGGCCTTGTAGAGATCGACGGCGCCGTTCATCACACCGTGGTCGGTCAAGCCAAGCGCGGGCTGGCCCATTTCGGCAGCCCGAGCCGCCATCGCGTCGATCTTGCAGGCGCCGTCGAGCAGCGAGTACTCGCTGTGGGCGTGCAGGTGGACGGCAGGTGGACTACTCACGATCGGTGGCCGATCATGCCAATCACTTCAGATGGAGCGGAGCGCTTTTGGGCATCTTCCGCGCACCTTCCGCGACTATTTGCTTCGGACTCTGCGCTCAGCCGCAGACCCAGGCACTCGAGCCTGAGTCGGCCCAAATTTCCGCCGCGATTCGGTCCTGTTCGTCCTTCGGAGCGCTCTGGGGCTCACCGTGGCCGCCGTAGAGCTCCCAGGTGGACGGGAGGATCTGGTACGCACCGCCCGCTCCGCTGGAAGGGTTGAGGGCGCTGTAGTTGCCGCCCGACTCGCACATAACGATGTAGGCGGGGATCGAGTAGGGGCCGCCCAGCCAGCGTTCGACTTCGTCTTCGGCTTCAGCCGCACTGATGCGTTCAGCTTCGGCCGCCTTCGCCGCTTGGATGTCGCTGACCCAGTTGCCGATCTTGCTCTTCAGGCTCGCCAGCGCCGCCGAGCGAGCCGCCGCAACCGAGTTCAGGTGCGATGCCGCGGCCTCCGCGTCTTCGCGGACGCCAGCCACTTCGGAGCGAGCCGCGGCAAGGCGTTCGTTGTAGGTGTCGACGCGGGCTTTCAGGGCAGCGACGCGGTCGAGCGCCGCCGCCACGGTGCGGCGGACCTGGGCCACACGGCTGGCCAGGTCGGAATCGGATTGCTGGATTCGCTCCAGGTATTCGGTCCGGGTCGCCAGTTCATCGATGCTGTCGGCGGCGAGGATGACGCTGGCCGTGCTGGGCGAGCCGCTCTCGTAGATCGCTACGAGACGAGTGGCCAGGGCATCGCGGGCGCGGTGAAGGCGGCGCTTCTCGGCGGCCAGGCGGCGTTGCGTCTGGCGCACTTCGCCGGCCAGGCGGGCGGCCTTCGCCTCGCCGGTTGCCAAGAGATCGGTCAGCTTCTGCTCGCGGGCGCTTGCTGTCGCCGCTTCCTCTTCGGCCGCGGCAAGTTCGCCTTGGGCAGCCTGCAGCTGGCCGGCAAGCGAACCGGCTTCATCGCGACCGGCGGCGACCTTCTGCTGCAAGCCCGGTACATCGGCTGCGGAGGCAGGCGCAGCCGCGAGCGCGGTCGGCGCCAGCAGTACGGAGAGGAAGGCAGCTAGAAGCGCACGGCTTCCCGCCCTTGTCGCGAGCGATCGCGCCACGAAGCTATCGAGGCTAGCTAGCCCTCAGGCACGTTGCGACTCGCGGCATAAGCCGCAATCGCCAATGCAAGCGCCGCCATGCCGGCGCCAATGCGAATTTGGCGCCGGTAGCGGCGCCGCACGTACTTGACCGCGAAGCGGATCGCGGCCTTGCCGAGCTTGTCGTAGGCCATCGCTACTCCTCCTCCCCGCGCTGGCGAATCCGGTGCGCCATCCGCGACTGCAGCGACCAGAGCTCGATGAAACCGGGTGAGGCTGTCTGCGAGAAAAGCCCGCCTGACTGGGTGAAAGAAGCGAGATCGGCGTCGTAGACGGCGTTCGGCGAGGAGCGGGTGACCACCCGGACGCTGCCCTTGAAGAGCTTGAGGCCGATCGTGCCCGTCACCTGGGCGTTGACCGCGTCCATGTAAGCGTCGAGATCGCTGCGCAAGGGCTCCCACCAGAGCCCGGCGTAGACCAGGTAGGCCCACTTCTGGTCCAAGCCCGGCTTGAACTGGTTCTGGTGAATCGTGCCGACCAGCTTCTCCAGCTCCTGGTGGGCCGGCAGCAGGATCGCCGCCGCCGGCACCTCGTAGATGTCGCGCACCTTGAGCCCGACGATGCGGTCCTCGATGTGGTCGACGATGCCAACGCCGTGACGGCAACCGACCTCGGCGACGCGTTCGAGCAGCGCCACCGGCGCCAGGCGCTCGCCGTTGAAGGCGACCGGAACCCCGGCCTCGAACTCGACCGTCACCGTCTCGGCCTCATCGGGGGCCTCCTCCGGGCGGGTGACCAGCTGAAAGACATCGTCCTCGGGCGCGTGGTCGAGGTCCTCGATCCAGCGCCCCTCCGAGGAGCGGCCCCAGAGGTTGTCGTCGATCGAGTAGGGCGCCACCTCGGTACCGCCCTTGACCGGGATGCCGTGCTCACGGGCGTAGGCGATCTCCTCCTCGCGACCCATTTGCCAGGAGCGCACCGGGGCGATCGTCTTCAGCTCCGGCGCCAGGGTCGCCACCGTGGCCTCGATCCGCACCTGGTCGTTGCCCTTGCCGGTGCAGCCGTGGGCGATCGTGTCGCAGCCGCTGCGCCGCGCGTAATCGACCGCCAGCTTGGCGATCAGCGGGCGGCCGAGGGCGGTAAAGAGCGGATAGCCGCCACCGTAGAGCGCGTTGGCCTTGATCGCCGGCAAGACGTAATCAGCAGCGAACTCCTCGCGGGCGTCGACGACGTGGCATTCCAGCGCGCCGAGCCGCTTCGCCTTGTCCTCGATCACCGCGTAGTCCTCGCCCGGCTGACCAAGGTTGACGGTCAGGCAGACGACCTCCGCCTCGTAGGAGTCCTGGATCCACTTCAGCATCACGCTGGTGTCCAGTCCGCCCGAGTAGAGCAGCAGGACGCGGCGCACCTCGGCGGGATCGGCCTCGTAGGAGGCCGTGCGAACGTCTGCGGGCGAGTCGGGTGCCACTAGGGAGCGCCGATGCCGCCGCTGCCGTTTTCTTCTTCGGGCGGAGTCGTGGTCGTGGTTTCGGTCGGCGTCGTGGTCGTTTCCGAAGTCGTCGTGGTTTCGGTCGGCGTCGTCGTCGTGCTCTCGGTGGTCGAGCCGGTCGTCGTCTCGGTGGTCGAGCTCGTTTCACTGGGCAGCGTCGTCACCGTCGAGGTCGAGGTGCCGCTGTCGCCGCTGCTGGCGATCACCACAACGGCGACGATCAAGCCGACGATCACTGCAATCAGGCCAGCTATGAGCAGGCGCGTGTTGCCGTGCGGCCGGTGGCCGTCATCGTCGGGCTGGCGCATCATCCGGGTTGGGTCCTCGTGCATGGATTACTCCTCCGGTCCAAGTATTGCGTCGAGTATCTCGCTGGTGTCCTCGATCTCGAAGCCGCTGCGCAGCCGCTGTTCGATCTCGCTCCGACTGCTGCCGGACACGGCCATCTGAGTCGCCAGCAGGCGGGCGCCGGCCGCGGTCGAGCGAGGACCGGACGGCGTTCGCTCCGCTTCCGGCTCGACCGGTCGCAGGTGGGGCTCGCGGCGCGGACCGGCCTGAACCTGTGGGTCGAGCTCGTCGGCGAGGGCGCGCAGGCGCTCGGCGACTATCCGATCGGCGCGGGCGCCAGCCTCCTGAAGCTGCCGCCGCGCCTGCTCCTCGGCGTCGTCGATGACTTTTGAAGCGGCCTGCTCGGCTGCCTCGACGATCGCCGCCAGGCGCTCGGCGGTGCTGTTGGTCAGAGCGCGCGGCTCCGGCGGTCGCTTCCCAGGACTCATCGTCGCGTAGCTTAAGGCGCGCTGAGATCCGACCGCATCGATCCAAGCCGGACTGAAAGCGCAAGCCCACCCCTTCCCGCGACGGCCGAACTCAGGCCATGCTCGCGCCAGCGCTACGGGACAGATACTCCGCTTCCAGGAGGCCGAGCTCGGTCGAGGCAGGATCGTCGAGGAGCCACTCGCGGGAAATCGAAAGCCAGTTGTTCGACGCCTCGAGCATCCCGAGCAGCCCGGTCAGGAGCATCACCGAACGCATCAGGACGAGATGCTCGGCCGGCATCGTCATCGAGTCGAAATTGTCATCGTCCTTGAGCTCGTTGTAGCGGCGCATCATCTCTCCCGTGGCCCTGCCGTCTACCCGCAACTCCCTGTCGGCAAGGGTCCAGCCGAGGATCGCCTTGTACGCCTCGAAGAACGGTTTCGCCAACGCTGGGTTTGGCCCCAGAGCGCCGATTCCAACCATTACCTCCTGCAGCCCCTCGGCGTCGCCGGCATGCACTGCCCGGAGCGCGGTGACGAGGCTCTCGACTTCCGGATTGGCAAGTCGCTTGAAGAAGCCGAAGTCGAGAAAAGCGACCCGGCCGTCGGTGAGAAACAGGGCGTTGCCGGGATGGGGGTCGCCGTTCAGCAGCCGGTGGCGCAAGGGCCCGTTGATGTAGAAGCGGACGAGTATCTCGCCGAGCCGGTCGCGCTCGGGCTGGCTGCGCTTGCTGGCCTTGGCGAAGCGCTCGCCGTCGATGAAGTCGCTGACTATCACCCGCTCGCGGCAGAGTTCGGTGACGACCCCCGGCACGACGATGAACGGGTGATCCCGGTAGGCGCGCGCCATCGCGCGCTGGTTCGATGCCTCGAGCTCGTAGTCGAGCTCCTCGGAGATCCGCTCGCGAATCTCATCGGCGATCGCCCCCGTGTTGATTCCCGGAGCGACCACGTCGAGGAGCCTCAGGATCAGGCGCATGTTCTTGAGATCCGCGTGGATCGCCTCGGCGATTCCGGGGTACTGGACCTTGACCGCAACGTCGCGACCATCGTGGGTGGTCGCACGATGAACCTGACCGATCGAGGCAGATGCCAGCGGCTCTTCCGCAAAGTCCCGGAAATGGTCGGAGAGCCGTCCACCCAGGTCGTCCGTAACCACCTTGGAAAGAGTCTTGAAGCTGACCGGCTCGGCGTCCTGCTGCAAGCGCGCCAGGATTTCCTGGAAGCGGGGGCGGACCTCCTCGGGGACCAAGCCCATGTCTACCGTCGAAAGCGTCTGGCCGACCTTCATCGCGGCTCCACGCATCCCACCCAGCACCCTGACCAGAGCTTCGGCCGCCTTGAGTTGCTGGTTCGCGGCGGCAGCCTGCCTGGCATCGGAGCCACCCGATACCGCCCTGGCAGTGACCTTTCGCGCGGCGACACCGGCGGCGACACCGGCCATCGAGGCGGCGCGCCTCACCCGCGAGCCCGTGATCTCACCTTCTGCCACCGCTCCCCCTTTCGCATTCGACCGATCGCTTGATCGGCAGTTGCGCGACAGTAGCGCCATCGATTCGAGCGATCGATGAATTTCGTGAGAAGCCGAGCCAACGCTCGGCGCTTCGAAAACAACCGCCGGGACTCACCCGTCGAGGGCGTCTCCAATCAGGGCGACGGCCCGCTCGACCTGGTCCGAATCGACCGTCAGCGGCGGCAGCAGGCGCAGGGTCCCGGCCTCTGGCACGTTGACGATCAATCCCCGCTCGAGCAGGTCAGCTCCAACGGCTGCCGCGTCGATGCCCTCTGCCAGGCCGACGCCAAGCATCAGGCCGCGGCCGCGAACTTGATCGACAGCGTCAAGAGCAAGCAGTGCCTCGCGCAACCTGGCCCCTTGCTCGCGCACCCCGCGCAGCAGGGCCGCGTCGTCGACGATCTCGAGCACGGCCAGGGCCGCGACGGAAGCGAGCGGGCCACCGGCAAAGGTCGAGCCATGGTCGCCGGGCTCCAGCACCTCGCCGGCCTCGGCGCTGGTCACGCAGGCGCCGATCGGCATGCCGCCGCCGAGCGCCTTGGCGCTGGTCAGCAGGTCGGGGCGGACCGGCGTCTGCTCATAGGCCCAGAGCGAGCCGGTGCGACCGATCCCGGTCTGGATCTCGTCGAAGATCAGCAGCGCCCCGGCCCTGTCGCAGGCCTCGCGGGCAGTGAGCAGCGTCTCCTCGCCGAGCGGGTAAATGCCCGCCTCGCCCTGGATCGGCTCGATCAGCACCGCCGCCGTGTTCTCACCCACCGCCGCTCGCAGCGCGTCAGGGTCATCAAAGGGGACAGAGCGGAAACCAGCCAGCATCGGCCCCAGGGCCGGGTTGGTGGCAAGCGCGGGCGTGGCCGCGAGGGAGCCGTAGGTGCGGCCGTGGAAGTCGCGCTCGAAGCTGACGATCTCGGGTGCCTCGACCCCGCGCCGGTGGGCGTGCTTGCGGGCGATCTTGATCGCGCACTCATTCGCCTCGGTCCCCGAGTTGGAGAAGAAGACCCGGCCGCCCAAACTGGACTCTGAGAGCCGCTCGGCAAGCCGCACCATCGGCTCGGTGTAGAAGAGGTTCGAGGTGTGCATCAAGCGGCCGGCCTGCTCGCGCACGGCCTCGACCACCTCGGGGTTGCAGTGGCCGACCGAGCAGACCGAGATGCCGCCGAGGAAATCGAGGTACTCCCTACCTTCAGCGTCCCAGAGCAACGCCCCCTCGCCGCGCACGAACTCGACCGGCGCCCGCTTGTAGGTGCGCATCAGGTAGCGCTCCTCCAGCGCCTGCAGGTCGGTCAGGTTCATGGGGTCACCATGGTGCCAATGCCAGCGTCGGTGAAGAGCTCGAGCAGCAATGAATGCGGCACGCGGCCATCGATGATGTGGGCCGACTGGGCGCCGCCGCGAATCGCGTCGAGGCAGGCCTGCAGCTTGGGACGCATACCGCCCTCGATCGTCTCGAGCTGCGCTGCGACCTCGTCGACGCTGGCGCGGCTTACCAGCGAGTCCGGCTTCTCCGCATCGGCCCGCCAGCCCTCGACATCGGTGAGAAAGATCGCCTTGGAGGCACCGAGGGCGGCAGCCACCTTGCCGGCCGCCTCGTCGGCGTTGACGTTGTAGGACTGGCCCGCCCGGTCAGAGGCAGCCGAGGCGATCACCGGGATGTAGTCGACGGCGATGTGGTTGAGCACATCGACGTCGACCCGCTCGATCGAGCCGACAAAGCCGACCTCCTCGGCGTTTGCCACCGGCGCGACCTCGAAGAGCGAGCCGTCCTCGCCGGAGAGCCCGACCGCGGGCTGGCCGTGGCGGTTGAGCCGCTGCACGATGTCGGAGTTGAGCTTGCCGAGCAGGACCATCTTCGCCACCTCGACCGTCTCGGCGTCGGAAACGCGCAGGCCGTGGTGGAAACGCACCTCCATGCCGAGCCGCTTCATGTGCTCGCTGATCTCCGGCCCGCCACCGTGCACGACAATCGGATTGAGCCCTACGTACTTGAGCAGGACGACGTCGGTGGCAAAAGCCTCGCGCAGCGCCTCCTCGCGCATCGCCGCGCCGCCGTACTTGATCACCACGGTGCGACCGTGGAACTCCTTGATGTAGGGCAGTGCCTCGAGCAGGGTGTCGACGTTGGCGGTCATCGCCTCTTTCCTAGGTTGTGTACTCAGCGTTGATGCGGACGTACTCGTAGCCGAGGTCGGAGAACCAGACGTGGGCGCTGTGCTCACCGCGGTCGAGGCGCAGGCCGATCTCGGCCTCGGCGACATCGGCCGCGAGCTCGGCGTTGTCGATCGAGTCGCCGCCGATCTCTTCCAGGTCCTCACCAGCCAGCGCCATGCCCGCCGCCTGGGCGATCCGCCCCCAGTTCTGATCCCGGCCGAAGAGGGCCGTCTTGACCAATGGCGAGTTGGCAATCGCCCGGGCGACCCGCTCGGCCTCGGCCTGCGATGCGGCGCCATCCACCTGGATCCGCCCGACCCGCGACGACCCCTCGCCGTCAGCGACGACCTCCAGCGCCAGCTGCATCAGCACCGCCTCGAGCAAACCCTCCGGCAGCGGCGCGCCGGCGGCCCCGGTCGCCTGCAGCAGCAGGGTGTCGTTGGTACTCATCTGGCCGTCGACGGTGATCCGCTCGAAGGAGGCATCGCAGGCGGCGCGCAGGGCGCCGTCGGGATCCTCGACCACGGCATCGGTCTGGACGAAGCAGAGCATCGTCGCCATGTTCGGCTGGATCATGCCGCCGCCCTTGGCCTGGGCGGAGAGCGTGACCCCACCGGCGCGCACGGTGCAGCGCTTGGGCCAGCGATCGGTGGTGAGGATCGCGTCGGAGAAGGCCGCGGCGCCCTGCGGCGAGAGCTGGCTCGCCGCATCGCCAATGCCGCCGAGCACCGCCTCGACCGGCAACGGCACGCCGATCACGCCGGTCTCGGCGACCGCAACGGCCTCCGGCGCCAGGCCCAGATGCTCCGCGGCTGTGTCGCACATCGCGACCGCATCGGCGTAACCCTGCTCGCCGGTCTCGGCGTTGGCGTTGCCGGCGTTGACTACCGCGGCCCGGATCCCCGCTTGGTCACAGCGTTTGCGACAAACCCGGACGGGCGCGGCGGCCGAGGCGTTCCGCGTCAGCAGGATCGCCGAGCTGACCTGCTCGGCGTCGCAGACGAGCAGGCCGATGTCGGTCTTGCCGCCGCCCTTGAGCCCGCAATGGGCACCGCCGGCGCGAAAGCCCGGCGCGAGCTGGGCGGGGTCGAGCTCCTCGACCCCGGCGGGCGGCTCGACCCAACGCGATTTGAAGAAACCCGCGCTCACAGCAGCCCCATGGTCTCGTCGAGGCCCAGCATCAAGTTGAGGTTCTGCACGCCCTGGCCGGATGCGCCCTTCCAGAGGTTGTCGATCGCCGAGAAGGCCAGCACGCGACCACGGTCCGTGACTGTCACGTAAACATGGCACTCATTTGAGTCGCGCACGTCGCGCAGGCCGGGCGGGCCGTCGACGACGCGGACGAAGGGCTCGCCGGCATAGCGCTCGCGATAAAGCGCCTGCACCTCGTCCTTCGAGATCGGTTCGCTCACCTGCGCGTAGCAACTGGTCAGCTCGCCCTGGTCGAGCGGCAGCAGGTGCGGCACGAAGGTGACCGGCGCCGGTGACCCCAGCGCGGTCAGCTCCTGTTCGATCTCGGGCCGGTGGCGATGCCCCTCGGTCTTGTAGGCAAAGGCGTTCTCGTCCATCGCGGCGTAGTGCATCGCGTCGCCCCCACCCCGCCCGGCACCGGAGACGCCCTGCTTGGCGTCGATCACGACGTCGGCGAGCAGGCCGCGCTCGGCCAGGGGAGCAAGCGCCAGCACGCTGGCGGTCGGGTAGCAGCCCGGCGTCGCAACCAGTTCGGCGTCGCGCAACTGCTCGCGGTAGAGCTCGCTGAGGCCGTAGACAGCCCCCTCGAGCAGCTCCGGTGCGCCGTGCTCGCCGTACCAAAGCTCATAGGTCGGCAAGTCGCGCAGGCGAAAGTCAGCGGAGAGATCGACGACGAGGGCACCGAGCCCGCGCAGCGCTGCGACCGCGGGCGCCGAGGCACCGTGCGGATAGGCGACGATCGCCGCGTCGATCTCCTCGATCTCGTCGAGGTCGAGCTCGGTCAGCTCGAGCGGCACCCGGTAGCGCGGGTAGAGGCTGTCGAGGCGCTTGCCGGCATCGCTGCGCGAGGTGACCGCGACCAGCTCCAGCTTCGGGTGGCGCCAGACGATCTGCGCGGCCAGCGCCCCCGTGAAGCCGGAGGCGCCGGCGACCAGCACCCTCGCTGTGGGGTCGCCATCAAGTGGTTGTGTGAAGCGGTCAGGCACGAAGCGACCCTCCGATCTTCTCCAGTGCCGACTCGATCGCGGCGCGCTGGGCGCTGACCTCGTCGTCGGTGAGCGTGCGGTCGGCGGCGCGGAACTCCAACCGCAGCGCCAAGCTCTTACGGCCCGCGCCCACCTGCTCACCTTCGTAGAGGTCGAAGACGCTCGCCGCCTCCAGCAGCTCCCCGCCGGCGTCGAGCACGGCCCGGCGCACCTCCTCCGCAGCAATCTCCTCGCCGACGACGAAGGCGATGTCCTGGCGCACGACCGGGAAGGTAGTCACGTCTTCGAAGGTCTCCTCGCCGGCGTTGGCAGCCCTCACCAGGGCCGCAAGGTCGAGTTCGAAAGCGACGGCGGCATCGAGGTCCCAGGACCGGCAGACAAGCGGATGCAGCTCGCCAATCCAGCCCGCCACCTCTTCCCCGATGCCAACCCGGGCGGAGCGGCCCGGATGTAGAAACGGCTGCTCGCCGGGCTCGAAGGAGAGTGCAGAGCCAAGCTGGCCCGCCAATCCTTCAAGCACGCCCTTGAGCGCAAAGAAATCAGCGGCCTCGTCGCCACTCCGCCACGACTTGGCGACGAGCGGGCCCACGACCAAACAGCCGATCCGGTGCGGCTCGCGGTCAGGTGCCGGCCGCTCGCCGGCGAACTCGCCGGAGAGCACATCGAAATCGCGATTGGCTGCCTCGCCTGCACGCTCTCGCGAACCCGCGACGTTCGGCAGGTAGACACGGCCGGACTCGAAGAGGGCGACGGCGCTGCTGTCGCGGGCGAGGTTGCGCTGCGCCACGTCGAGCAGGGAGCCGAGCACCGTCGTCCGCATCACCGACTGCTCCTCGGAGAGGGGGTTGGAGAGAACGACGCCGTTGGCGCGCGGGTCGTCCGCCGCAATGCGCAGCCGGCCCGGCGCACCCGGGTCGGTGAAGCTCCAGCCGACCACTTCGTCGAAGCCGAGATCCCGCATCGCGTCCTCGGCGCGCCGCCGCAGCCGCTGAGCACGGGTCAGTCCCCCGACCCGGCCGGCAACCGCGGGCAAGGTGCTCGGCAAATGCTGATCGAGGCCGTGGACCCGGCCGACCTCCTCGATCAGGTCGACCTCGCGGGTGACGTCGTAGTGGCGATCGGGCGGCACCGCAACCTCGAGATCCTCGCCCGACGGCTCGACAGCGAAGCCGAGTCGCTCCAGGTAGGCAATCTGATCCGCCTGCTCGATCGCCATTCCGAGCAGGCCCTCGACCCGCTCGCCACGCAGGAGCAGCTTGCGCGGCTCGGGGATCTCGGCGGCAACGTCGATCGTGCCGGGCACCAGCTTGGCGCCGCAGAGCTCGACCATCAGCCGCGAGGCGATCCGCTGCGCCCGCATGCAGAGCCCGGGGTGCAGCTGCTTCTCGAAGCGGGAAGAGGCCTCGGAGCGCAGTGAGAGCAGCCGCGAGCTGCCCAGGATATTGGTGCCGTTCCAGTTGGCCACCTCGAGCAGGACGCGCGTCGTCTCCTCGGAGACCTCGGAGGACTGACCGCCCATGATCCCGGCTATCCCGGAGGGGCCGTTCTCGTCGCAGACCAGGACGGTCTCGGCGTCGAGGACGCGCTCGACGTCATCGAGCGTCGTCATCTTCTCGCCATCCGCCGCGGTCCGGATCGTCAGCGCCCCGCCCGGCACCTCGTCGAGGTCGAAGGCGTGCAGCGGCTGCGCAGTAAGCAGCATCACGTAATTGGTGATGTCGACGACGTTGTTGATTGGCCGCTGGCCGGCCGCCGTCAGCCGCGCCTGCAGCCAGGCCGGCGAGGGAGCGATCGTCACTTCAGTGAAGACACGCGCGGTGAAACGCGGGCAGAGGTCGGGGACCTCAACCGTGACCGAGGCGTAGTCGCTTACGTCCCCGTTGCCTTCGGCCTCAGCGTCTTCGGCCCAGGGCTCGACAGCCAGCGGCGCAGCGCTGATCGCGTGTACCTCGCGGGCGACGCCGTAGACGCCGAAGCAGTCGACCCGGTTCGGCGTCACCTCCAGCTCCAGTACCGGCTCCGCGATCGGCAGCACCTCGGCCAGCGGTGTTCCCGGCGTAAGGCTTCCGCTGTTCCTTTGCCCGGCATGTGCCTGCGAAGGCACAGCGGAGCCAGAGCCCTCGTCGAAAACCATGATGCCGGGTGGTCCCTCGCCCAGTCCCAGCTCGGAGGAGGCACAGATCATTCCGGCCGACTCGACGCCGCGCAGCTTCGCCTTGCCGATCTTGTGGCCACCGGGAAGCGTCGCCCCGGGAAGGGCGACGGGGACGGCCTGCCCCGCCGCGACGTTGGGAGCGCCGCAGACGATCGTGCGCTCGCCGTCGCCGGTGTCGACGGTGCAGACGCGCAGCCGGTCGGCGTTGGGGTGTGGCTCGGCACTCAGCACCTTGCCGACGACAAAGCCGTCAGCCGCGGGCGGGCCAACGGTGCCGACCCGCTCGACCTCGGTACCGGTCATCGCCAGCCGCTCGGCGAGCTGCCCCGGCTCAACGCCGGGGTCGCAGTACTCGCGCAGCCAGGAGTAGGGCACCCTCATGAGAACTGCTCCAAGACCCGCACGTCGTTGTCGAAGAAGCGGCGCAGGTCGGGCACGCCGTGGCGCAGCATCGCGATCCGCTCGACCCCCATGCCGAAGGCAAAACCCTGCACCCGCTCGGGGTCATAGCCGCTGGACGCGACGAAGCCGAGCACGTTGGGGTCGACCATGCCGGCGCCACCGACCTCGACCCAGCCGATCCCCTTGCAGAGGTTGCAGCGCTCACCGCCGGCCAGGGTGCCGCTGCCCTCGCACTGGAAGCAGGAGACGTCGAACTCGACGCTGGGCTCGGTGAAGGGGAAGAAGTGCGGCCGCATGCGCGCCTCGCGGCTGCCGCCGAAGATCGATCTGAGCATCTCGGTCAGCGTGCCCTGCAGGTCGGCAAGCGTGATCCCCTCGCCGATCGCCAGGCCCTCGACCTGATTGAACATCGGGCTGTGGGTGGCGTCGGAGTCGCGCCGGTAGACCTTTCCGGGGGCGATCATGAAGATCGGCGGCGGCTGGGCCTCCATGCTGCGCACCTGCACCGGCGAGGTGTGCGTGCGCAAGAGCACCTCGGGATCGGACTGCACGTAGAAGGTGTCCTGGAGCATCCGCGCCGGGTGGCCCGGGGGATGGTTGAGGGCGGTGAAGTTGTAGTAGTCGTGCTCGACCTCGGGCCCCTCCATCACCCGGTAGCCAAGGCCGATCATCACGTCCTCGATCTGGCGCGTGGTGCGGGTGATCAGGTGAGGATGGCCGACGGGCCGCGGCGGTGCGCCGGGCAAGGTCACGTCGATGCGGTCGCCAGTGAGCTGGGACTCGAGCTCGCCGGCATCGAGGGCCTTCCCCCGCGCCTCGATCAGCGCCTCGAGCTGCTTGCGCGCCTTGTTGGCGCCGGCGCCGATCGCGCCCCGTTCCTCTGCCGGCAGCTCGGCGATCCCGCGTAGGATCGCCGTCAGCTCGGCCTTGCGACCCAGGTACTGGACCCGCAGCTCCTCCAGCTCGGCCGTGCCGGGCGCGGCCTCGATCGCGGCCGCAGCCTCAGACCCGATCTCCTCGATCCGATCGATTCCCTCAGGCATCGTCAGCGACCTCCGGCATGGCGGGCGACGATATCCGCTCGGCGCAAATTGCGGCAACCGCTGCAACGTTGAGTGACTCGGCGCCACCCGGCCGCAGCGGGATAGTCACCTGCGAGTCGCAGGCCGCCAGCACCTCTGCAGGCAGACCCTCGCGCTCGGCACCGAGGCAAAGTGTTGCTGCACCATCGAGCGAGGCGAGGTCCGCGCCACCGTGGGCGACGAGGGCGGCCCGCGGCGCCGGCGTCGCGCCGACCGTCCCCTTGGACACCGGCTGAGCGAAGATCGAGCCCATGCTCGCCCGCACCGCCTTCGGCGAGAAGGGGTCGGCGCAATCCGGGCCCAACACGACCACGCCGTCGAACAGCGCGTGCGCCGTGCGGATGATCGTGCCAACGTTGCCTGGGTCGCCGACGCCGTGCAGATAAAGACAGGGTGAGCCGCCGACCTCGGCCCAGCGCTGTGGCCAGACCGCGATCGCCCGCGTCCCCGAGCCAAGGCCCGAGACCGATGCCAGCAGCTCGGCCTCGACCTCCTCGCCACCGAGGTCACCACCGGCAGCGGTGAGCACGAAGCGCGGCTCGACCCCAGCGGCCCGCCCAGCCTCAACCAGGTCCTCGCCCTCACTGACGAAAGCGCCCTCGCGCTCGCGATGCTTGCGCTCGCGCAGCTTGCGAACCAGCTTCAGCTTCTCGTTGTGGGGGCTTTCGATCATCCGGGTTTGACTTTCTGGTCGTGCGTTTCTTCTCCTGGAACGAAAAAGCGGGCCGTAAAGACGGCCCGCCCGGGAAAGTGGAGTGACTGGCTGCGACTAGGCGGCCGCACCCTCCCGGGCTAGCTCCACAAATCGGCGGAAGGCCTCGCGGTCGTTTACCGCGATATCGGCCAGCATCTTGCGATTCACCTCTACTTCGGCCTTTCCAAGGCCGTGAATAAGTTCGGAGTAGCTCATGCCCTCCAGCCGTGCGGCGGCGTTGATCCTGGTAATCCAGAGCCGGCGGAACTCGCGCTTGCGGTTGCGGCGGTCGCGGTAGGCGTACATCCCCGAGCGCTGCACCTGCTCTTTGGCGAAGCGATAGGAAGAGTGCTTGCGGCCGAAATAGCCTTTCGCTTCCTTCAGTACTTTGCGGCGCTTCTTGCGCGCGTGGACTGAGCGCTTGACCCGGCTCACTTGCCGCCTCCCAACAGGTGCCGCACCGTCTTCGTATCAGAGGGAGCGATCTCCACCGGCCGCGCCATCCGCCGCTTGCGCTTCGGCGACTTCTTCTCAAGGATGTGGCTCGAGTAGGCCCGCCGACCGCGCAGCTTGCCCGTCGCGGTCTTGCGGAAGCGCTTCTTGGCGCCGGAATGAGTTTTCATCTTGGGCATCGGGTCCGCTATTGAAGCAGACGAGCGCGACCGAGCGCTCGCTCTATTGCAGGTGGAAGGCGATGCGCAGGGTACTGTGGCGCCCGATGCGCATCGTCTATGTGGTCGGAACCCGGCCCAACTTCGTCAAGACCGCCCCGGTGATCGCCGCTCTGCAGGCGCGGATTCCCGCCGGGCGCCACACGCTCGTCCATACCGGCCAGCACTACGACCGGCTGATGTCGGAGGTCTTTCTCGAGCAGTTGGGCGTGCCCGCACCCGACAGCATGCTCGAGGTCGGCTCGGGCAGCCACGCCCAGCAGACGGCACGGGTGATGGAGCGGCTGGAGCCGGTACTGCTCGACGAGCGTCCCGATCTGGTCGTGGTACCCGGCGACGTCAACTCGACCGTGGCGGCAGCGCTGACCGCGGCCAAGCTGCAGATCCCGGTCGCCCACATCGAGGCCGGCCTGCGCAGCTTCGATCGCACGATGCCCGAGGAGCTCAACCGAATCGTCACCGATCAGCTCTCCGACCAGCTCTTCATCCACAGCCCCGAGGCCAACGACAACCTGCACGCCGAGGGCATCCCCGCCGCACGGATCCACCTCGTCGGCAACACGATGATCGACACGCTGGTGGCCCTCGAGCCGCGCTTTCGCGCCGCGGGCGCCGCGGCCAAGCTCGGGGTCGAGCCCGCTGAGTTCGTCCTCGTCACCCTGCACCGCCCCGCCCTCGTTGACGGGCCGCTCCTTGAAGAGACGATTCGACAGTTGGCCGCCCTGGCCCGCGAGCTACCGGTCGTCTTCCCGGTCCACCCCCGCACCCGGGCGATGATGGAGACGATCGCTGCCGAGCACCCAGGCCTGCTGCTCTGCGAGCCGCTCGGCTACCTCGACTTCCTCTCCCTACTCGCCGACTCCCGCGCCGTCCTCACAGATTCCGGCGGCATCCAGGAGGAGACGACCTACCTCGGCATCCCCTGCTTCACCCTGCGCGACAACACCGAGCGCCCGATCACGATCAGCGCCGGCACCAACACCCTGCTCGGCCTGGACCCCGCCGCGATCACACAGATCCCGCTGGCCCTAGCGCAGCGTCCCGCGAAGCCACCCGTACCACCGCCCCTCTGGGACGGCCACGCAGCTGAGCGGATCGCAGCGGTGGTCGCGGGGAGCTAGGCCGCGGCCGCATCGTCGCCGGGGGTCTCCTCGGCGACTTTCTCGTCAGCGTCAGCGTCCTCTACCGCGGGCTCATCCGCCGCGACAGGTGTCTCTTCTGCTGCAGGAGCCTCCTCTGCCGCGGGCGTCTCCTCTGCGGCAGCCGGTTTCTCCTCAACCGCGGGTGCCTCGGTATCGGCCGGAGCCTCGCCAGACTCCGTCGGCGCCTCGGTCTCCGCATCCGCTTTCGCCGCCTCTTTGCCCGGCGCCAGCAGCATGCTCATGTTGCGGCCTTCCTGCAGCGGCTGGGACTCGATCACGGCGAGCTCGCCAAGATCCTCGAAGAGGCGCTGCAGAAGCGCCCGGCCGCGCTCAGGATGAGCCTGCTCACGGCCGCGGAACATGATCGTGACCTTGACCTTGTCCTGGTGGCGCAGGAAGCGCTCGACGTGGCCCTTCTTGGTCTCGTAGTCGTGCTGGGCGATCTTCGGCCGCAGCTTGATCTCGCGGATGTTGACCTGCTGCTGGTGCTTGCGCGCCTGCTTCTGCTTCTGCTCCTGCTCGTACTTGTACTTCGAGTAGTCGAGCAGGCGGGTGACCGGCGGCTTTGAGTTGGGTGCCACCTCGACCAGATCGAGGTCGGCGTCCTGGGCGCGTTTGAGCGCCTCGTTGATCTCGACCACCCCAAGCTGCTCCCCGTCCGCCCCGATCAGGCGCACTTTCGGCACGCGGATCCGCTCGTTGATCCGAGTTGTGTCGCGCTCTGGTGGGCGCCGATCGAACCTACGCGGGACCGGCACTATCTAAGAGAGGGGTGGAGCTTCAAGCGGACGAGAGGTTGGGTGGCTGGCACGGGGACGCTCAGCGGCGCGGGGTGTTTGGCGTGCCTGCAATCAAGTGTCCGGAGTATAGACAGAGGTAGCCGATCGGCAAGGCGCGCTCAGGCGGGCGCGCTCTCAGCGCTCACCCTGGCGGCGAACTCGGCCGCCGGCATCGCGCCCAGCTCGCCGTCCTCATGCGAGCGCACGGCGACCGCCCCGGCCTCTTCCTCGCGATCGCCGACGACCAGCATGTAGGGGTAGCGACCGAGCTCGGCGTCGCGGATCTTCTTGCCAACCGACTCCGAGCGATCGTCGGCCTCGACCCGCACGCCGGCTTCGCGCAACTCGGCCAGAATCCGGCCGGCGTACTCGTTGTGGCGGTCGGAGACGGGTAGGACGATTGCCTGCACCGGCGCCAGCCAGACCGGGAAGCGGCCGGCGTAGTGCTCGATCAGGATGCCGGCGAAGCGCTCCATCGAGCCGAGCAAGGCACGGTGAATCATCACCGGGCGGTGGGCGGCGTCATCGGCGCCGACGTAGGAGAGGTCGAAGCGCTCGGGCATCTGGAAGTCGAGCTGGCAGGTGCCGCACTGCCAGGAGCGACCGAGCGCGTCGGTGACGTGGAAGTCGATCTTGGGCCCGTAGAAGGCACCGTCGCCGGGATTGAGCTCGTACTCGCGGCCCTGACGGTCGAGCGCCTCGGTCAGCGCCGCCTCCGCCTTTGCCCACTGCTCCTCGGAGCCCATCGACTTCTCCGGCCGGGTCGAGAGCTCGACCCGCACGTCCTCGAAGCCGAAGCGGGCGTAGAGCTCGTCGATCGCGGCACAGATGTCGGCGACCTCGTCGGCGATCTGCTCCTCGGTGCAGTAGACATGGGCGTCGTCCTGGGTGAAGGCGCGCACCCGCAGCAGGCCGTGCAGGACGCCCTCGCGCTCGTTGCGGGAAACGCGGCCGAACTCGGCCAGGCGCAGCGGCAGCTCACGGTAGGAGTGGCGCTCGGAGTCGAAGACGAGGCAGGCGCCGGGGCAGTTCATCGGTCGCAGCGCCAGGCGCTTCTCGTCGGACTGCATGAAGTACATGTCGTCGCGGTAGTTGTCCCAGTGGCCGGAGCGGTGCCAGAGCTCCTCGTCGAGCACCTGCGGCGTGGCGATCTCCTTGTAGCCGCGCTTGCGCAGCTGGGCCTGCACCTCCCCCTCGATCAGGTGCAGCAAGGTCGTTCCGTTGGGCAGCCAGAAGGGCATTCCCGGCGCCTCCTCGCGCAGCATGAAGATGCCGAGCTGGGGGCCGAGGCGGCGGTGGTCGCGCTTCTTCGCCTCCTCGATCCGCTCCAGGTGCTGGGCGAGGTCCTTCTTCGAGAAGAAGGCGGTGCCGTAGATCCGGGTCAGCATCTGGCGCTGCTCGTCGCCGCGCCAGTAGGCGCCGGCCAGCGAGCTCAGCTTGATCGCCTTGATCCGGCCGGTCGAGGGCCCGTGCGGACCGCGGCAGAGGTCCTCGAAGGGACCGTTGCGGTAAAGCGAGACGGTCTCGACCCCTTCGTTGGAGACCAGGTCGCGGATCAGCTCGACCTTGTAGTCCTCGCCCTGCCCCTCGAAGATCTCGATCGCCTCGCCGACCGGGACGTCGCGACGCTCGAAGGCCTCGTCGGCCTTGATGTGGGCGCGCATCGCCGCCTCGATCTTCTCCAGGTCGGCGTCGCTGACCTTCACATCGTCAGGAAAGTCGAAGTCGTAGTAGAAGCCGTTCTCGATCGCCGGCCCGATCGTCACCTTGGTGCCCGGGTAGAGCTCCTGCACCGCCTCGGCCATCACGTGGGCGGCGTCGTGGCGGATCAGCTCGAGCGCCTCGGGGTCGCGGTCGGTGAGGATCCCGATCTCGGCGCCATCGGGCAGCGGCGCGGAGAGGTCACGCAGCTCGCCGTCGACGCGGATCGCCAGCGCAGCCTTGGCCAGCCCCGGCCCGATCGCGGCCGCGGCATCGGCCCCGGAAGCACCGTCGCTGAGCTCCAGCGCTTTACCGTCGGGGAGTCTTACGGTGATCTTTTGGGTCGCCGCCTCGATCCGGCCATGCTACCCAGGGTGGCGCCGCCGACCGCCTCAGCGCGGGGCGCCCTGGCGCGCCTGGCGGACGGCGATCAGCGGGCACGGGCTGTGGCCCCCGGTGGGCAGCGCGCTTTCCCAAAGGACATAGGGCGGTGCGATCAGCTTGGGGCGCAGTCCCGTGAACGGGGGGCCGGCTGACAGTGAGCTGACAACGAAGCGAACCCCTGCGGGTGCGCGTCCGCTCGCCTCTTCTTCGGCGGCGATGCAGACCCGGCCGCCGCGCAGCTCCCAGGCGATGTACGGGGTGCCGTGTTCGTCAGCGAGCAGCTGCCGCGAGGCGAGGACCAGGGTCGGGCCTGCGCCGACCTCATCGCGCAGGCTCGTCAGCGCCGGCGAGTAAGAGCTCGGACCGACCGGCGCGTTGGCCAGCGCTAGCAGCGAGCAGCCAGCCGCCGCAAGCAGATACAGCCAAGCTACCGGCCGCCGCAGCAGCGGCAGCACGATGACGAGCGCCGCCAGTGGCGCACCGACCTCGATCGCCTTGGCGGCGGTGTATGGCGTGCCGCCGAGGCGGGCGGCGGCGTAGGCAAGCGCGGCGGCGGCGAGGCCGGCGATCAACGCCGACTCGCGTCGGCGCCAGCAGAGCACCAGCCCGTAGAGCAGCAGGATCGAGGCGAAGGCGGCGCCCGCGTAGTAGCCGAGGGCCGGCACGGCACCGGCGCCGGGGGTGAGGCGGAAGTCACCGGAGGGCCAGATGCCGAAGCCCTCGAAGGGGGAGATCTGGCCGAAGAGGTTGCCGAGGCCGGGGCCGTTGGGGTCGAAGGTCTCGAACTGCTTGAAGTCGATCATGCGGCCGATCTCGGGGGCAATCAACACGGCGAACACAAGGGACGCCCAGAAGACCGATCTCACAGCGGCGGGGCCTGTCGCGGATGTGGGGGGGCCTGCGGGCGGGGGCTGCGCCTCCGTTCTCGGCCCCCCCACATCCACGCCACCCGCCGAGCTGCGGAATCGAGCTGACGCCGCTTCGATTGCCAGCCAGATCACCGCGGCGCCGATCAGCCAGATGAGGCCCGGGAAGCTGTAGGTGTAGACCGAGCCCACGGCTGCAAGAGCTGTAGGGACGAAGCGGAGGGGGAGTTCGCGCCACTCGGAGTTGCGGGATGACTCGCGTAGGGCGAGGACGAAGGCGAGGAAAAAGAGGGCCTGCATCGTCTCCTTGAAGGAGCCTTGGGCGAAGTAGGAGGCGACCATGTAAGTGAGGCCGACCACCAGGGCGGCGGGGATGCGCAGTGGCCAGGGTTGATCTCTGAACGCCGTCAGGGCCGTCAGCGAGGCGAGGACCGCAACGGCGACCATCAGGCCGCTGAAGCCTTGGACCAGGCCAATGCCGAGGCCGTGGTTGAGGGCGGCGACTATTGCGTGCGGACCGAGCGGATAGCCCTGGTGCAGAAGCTGCGAGGACTCGCCGTGGGCGAGGCGGTCGGTCGCCAGCAGGTGCTGCGACATGTCCGGGTTGAAGCTGGTGCCGAGGATGCCGAAGTGGCCTTCGGCGATAAAAGGCAGCGCGGTCGCCAGCAGCGCCAGCAGCGCGACTGGCACTCCTTGCCGCAGTGCCTCCACCCCGTCCTCCAGACGGCCCCACAGGTACACCGCCGAGCCCAAGGCCAGGAGAGCGACAGCAACGGCCGAGACCACGCCGTCGCCGCCCAACCGCACCGTCCCCCAGCAGACAGCGCAGAGCAGGGCCAGTCCGACCGCCGGCGCCAGCCAGGACCAGCGCCGAACCCCGCAGAGCGCGATCGCGGCCTGACCGATCGCCAGCGAGGCGACGCAAATGCTGAGCACGGCTGCATAGGTCCCGACCACGAGGCCCGCGAGCCTAGACTGCTGACATGGCGTTCGTTCCGCCGGCCCGGCACCTGCTGCACGCGAGGGACCTCGCCGACGCCCGCTACTTCGAGCCGCTCGGGGTCGATGACATGGCCGACGACTGCCAGGCCTCCTACGAAGAGCTGAAGGGGCGTGGCGTCGAGTTCACCGAAGCCCCGGAGGAGCGGCCCTACCGGATCGACTCCGGCTTCCGCGACCCTTCCGGCAACAGCATCCGCCTGGCCGAGGTGACGATGGCCGGGGTTTAAGACTGCGGACCGGGATGGGCACAGCTGGGCTCGAACCAGCGACCTCCGCCTTGTCGAGGCGGCGCTCTCCCAACTGAGCTATGCGCCCGGGATGCCTGAATCTAGCAGCGGCGCGTGGGCCGATGAGGCCTCGCGCCGCTACCTCAAGCCCGTCGCTGCAAGTGCCGATGCAAGCTGTGCAACTTTTCAGCTAACTCGGTGTTTATGACAGCAGCGACCGATTAAGGCTTGAGGACCGACGAGCCAGGGAAACAAAGTCTCGCTGGTGGCACGTCCTTCGGAAAGAAAGGGCCCCGAAAGGGGCCCTTTTCCGTTCTGTCACCCCGTTGGCCGAATGTTGGACGACGCGGCGCGCAAAGGGTTCGACCATTGGCACGTTTCCCTACTGTGAGCGCAATGAGCGAACACGGGCAGCCTCTCGTCGGCTTCCGCTCCACCCCGCCGGCCGAACCGGCTCGCGAGGTGGCGGACAAAACCGACGCCCCGGACAAGCGGAAGCTCTTCCGCCTGCCATTGCTCCGCGGTCGCACCGCGGAGAGCACTGTCCCGCGAGACGAGCGAGCGCAGCTGAAGCAGCGCGAAAAGCAGTTGAGATCTGCCGAGGCGGCGAAGGAGGCCTTCTTCCAGACTCCGGCAGGCCGCGCGCGCCTCGCCTACAAACGAGGCCATCGCCTCTTCCAGTACGAACTCGAGATCAACGAACTCAGCCCCACGCTGATCCCCGGTCCGATCGGCGGTCCCGCCCGCGAGACCACCGATCCGGTCGACATCCTCAACGCGGTCACCGTCGAGGGCTGGAAGCTGGTCACCGGCAAGTTCCTCCATTCCGAGATCCGCGGCGGTGCGGTTGGCTGCTACCTCTTCAAGCGCTCGCAAAAACGCCGCCTCTCGATGAACAACCCCTGGCAGGCCCCGGAAGTATCCGACTCCTAACGGAGCCAATCGCCGCGCCTAGGGATGGTCGTTGGGCAGGTGCCAGCGGTGCGGAGCAAGCAGCGCATCGGTTGCTCGCGGCCCCCAGGTACCCGGCTCATACAGCTCGACCGGCGGCGGTTCGCGCACAATCGGGTCCGCCACTTCCCAGAGACGCTCGATCGCAGCCGAGGTCGTGAACAAGGTGCGGTCACCGATCATCACGTCGTGGATCAGCCGCTCGTAGGCATCGAGCGCCCGCTCGGGACCGCCGAAGCTATCGGCGTAGCTGAACCGCATGTGGGCCTGTCCGAGCTGCATCTTCGGACCGGGCACCTTGGCCAGGAATGAGGCGGAGATGCTGCCGGGGTCGCCGAGCTCGAAAGTCAGGTGGTCGTGGCCGAACTCCTCGGCGACCTGGCTGCAGTCGAGCGGGAACATTCGCCGCGGCGGCTCCGAGAAGGCGACGGTGAGCAGGTGATGGTTGTCGGCCAGCCGCTTTCCCGAGCGCAGGAAGAAGGGAACCCCCTCCCAGCGCCAGTTGTCGACGAATGCCCGCAGGGCGACGAAGGTCTCGGTATCCGAATCGGAAGCGACACCATCCTCCTCGCGGTAGCCGGCGTACTGGCCGCGGACCAGGTCCCCGGGCTCGAGCGTCTTCATCGCTTCGAAGACCTTCTCCCGCTCGACCATCAGTGATTTGGCGCTGAGCGAGACCGGCGGCTCCATCGCGACGAAGCTGAGCAGCTGAAAGAGGTGGGTGACGATCATGTCGCGGAAGGCCCCGGTTTCCTCGTAGAACCCGCCGCGCATCTCGATCGAGAGCGTCTCCGGCACGTCGATCTGGATGTGGTCGATGTGATTGCGGTTCCAGACCGGCTCGAACATGCCGTTGGCGAAGCGCAGCGCCAGCAGGTTCTGCACCGCCTCGCGGCCGATGTAGTGGTCGATGCGGAATACCTGCTCCTCCTCGAAGACCGAGTGGACGAGCCGGTCGAGCTCCCTGGCCGAAGCGAGATCGCGACCGAAGGGCTTCTCCATGATCACCCGCGCCCCCTCACCCAACCCGGCCTGCCCCAATTGTTCGATCACGCCGTTGGTCGCGGCCGGTGGCAGCGAGAGGTAGTGCAGGAGCTCGGCATCGCGGAGAGCCTGCCGAGCTCCGTCGATGGCGCCGCCGAGTCGATTGAAGCCATCGCTGGTCGAGGCGAAGTCGAGCATCGCGGCAAAGCGTCGCCATGAATCGCCCGCGACCGGCCTGCGGCCAGAGCTGCAGACCGCCTCGTGGGCCAGCTCGACGAACTCCTCCTGCGAGAGTGCGCTCCGCGCAGTGCCGATCAGGGCAAACCGCTCCGGCATCAGCCCCGCCTCGAAGAGGTGAAAGATCCCGGGCAGCAGCTTGCGCCGCGCCAGATCGCCGGTGGCACCGAAGAGCACGATCACCTGGTCGTGCGGAGTCGGTGACGCGGCCGCGGTTGGGGCCTCCAGTACTTCTACTGCCATTGCTTCAGCCTTGCAGAACCGCTACGCCCGCTCGGTGGCCGCGCTCAGAAACTTGTTTCCAGGATCGTCTCGAATTCTGCGCCGGTCAAAGGCAGGCGCGGCGCGCCCGGAAGCGAGACCGAGAGCGGGCCCGACCAACTCGTCGTCCCGTCAGGGAAGGCGCGATAGGTGCCCTTGCCATGAAACGGCGACGGCGGCTCGATCGAGGCCAAGGTCAGCGCGTCGTTCAGGGCGATCGCATTTTTCGAGTGCTCGGTGGCCAGCGCGTAGCGGATCCTCGCCATCGACCCCAGGCCTTCTTCGGTAACGGCGAGGAAGAGTGTCGCCTTGCGGCCGGCAATCGCAATCAGCTCGGTCCCCGCGACCCCGTGGCGATTGCTCGCGCTGAGGAAGGTCGGAAAGAAGCTCGGATGCTGGGTCGCCGGCCGCGCGCCACTGCTCGCCGCCGGGCGAAAGCGGAATCGAGAGGAGGCGCAGCGCAGGCGCAGGGGACTGCGGATCCTCCCTTTGACACGGTGGGAGCGAACGGCCACGTAGTTCTTCTCGCCGCTGAAGCGAAGGCCGCCGACGAACACTCCGAGCTGGCTAGTGAAGTGGTCGGCCCCCCGGCAGCGCTTTCGCGATGGCGATTTCACCACCCTGCCGGAAGGCCGGAGGCGCAGGTCGAGCTTGCCGAATTCTCCGAACGAAGCCGCAATCCGGCGCGGGGTGACGATTCCGCGGGCAACGTAAGCGGTAACCGCACGTCGGATGCCGAACAGCCTTTCGAGCGCGCTTTCCTTGCCGCCCGGAGCTGGCTTGCTCACTTCCACGGCGACGACGCCCCCCTCGCCAATCACGGTGATCTCGTAGCCGTTCCTGGCCCTCAGCTCGAGGTGGGTTTCGAAGCCGTGAGGCGGCGGCGGCATGTGCAGCCGGGCTCGCACCTGGGCTCGAAACTGGGCCGGAACGACCGTCGGTAGGTCGAGCACGTTTGCGGCAGCGCCGGCGGGCGGCACGAGGATGCCGATCACCGCGATCGCGGCGCAGACCCCTGCCCGGCGAGTCATTTGACGCGCCCCGCCCGGTGAAAGAGGCGAGCGACTTCCTTACCGAAGTAAGCACCGAAGTCCGTGTCGGGATCGTCGCCGTAGCCGTAGTTGGTGACGCTGTTGAGGATGCGATCGCCGGAGATCGTCCAGCCGCCACCCGAGGCGCCACCGGTCACGTCGCAATCGACCGCGAGGTTGAGTGGCCCCGGCATCAGGAACGACCGTGCGTCGTGGCCGAGGAAGGGCGTCTGGGCGCAGACCTGCTGGGTTTCGCCGTCGAACGGTTCTTCGGCCGGATAGCCGTGGACGTCGAAGACCTGCCGCGCTTTCAGCCCCCAGGCGATGCCGGTGCCGCCAACCGCTTTGGCCAGGAGTTCGCCGTCCTGGTTGCGGCCGACGACCGCAGCGCCGACGTCGTAGTTCTCACTGCCGCTGACGCGCCACTGCCGGGTCGTATCGATCCACTTGGCGGGAAAGACGCCAAAGGGCCGCTGGCCGTAGCGATAGCCGGGCACGAAGGCCCAGCGGAAGTCGACCCAGCGCCCCCGGCGACCGCCGCTGTGAATGCAATGGGCGGCGGTGAAGACGACGCTGAGGTTCGGTGCGTTGACCGAGGTCCCGGAGCAGCGGCCGAACCCAAAGGGAGTCTCGATGAAGATCGCTCCGTTTTGGCGGGTGATTTCGGCGGTCGGGTCCGGGACCGTTTCGAAGCTGGAGCTGGTGCTTGCCTCACCGGCGGCGTAAGGCGGGTGGACATGCGGGACTTCACCGGCGGCGCTTGGCGGACCAGTGAGAGTGAGCTGGCCTCGACCGGGTCGGTTCAGGTCAAGCGGTTGCGCCTGTTTCATCCGCGCCGCGGTCCAGAACCGAGCCGTCTCGCCAGCCGGCGTTGACGTCACCGCGTGGGCATCCGCGGACGGTGCCTTCGGCATACCAACCGCGAGCGAAGCAACAACAAGAAGGGCCAGAGCACTCTTTCTCGCCAGCGCGCAATGCGCCCCCCGGCCACATGCGTTCATCCCGATCAGTCTACTTACGAGCAATCAAACGCCCTCTGCATGCAACTTCGCAGGGCCGGGCGAAAAGAGGCGCCTACCAGAATCGAACTGGTGTAAACGGCTTTGCAGGCCGCTGCGTAGCCACTCCGCCAAGGCGCCGAAGCGGGATGAAGCGTAGCGGCGTTTCAATCGGGGCGAGAGCTACGCGGCGCGCTGCTCGGGGCCCGGATCGTCGTCGATGTCGAGGATCAAGTTGTCGTCGGCACTGCGGCGCACCTTGAACTCGAGCGGCGAGCGCTGCTCGAGCTCGCGCAGCAGCTCAACCGGTTCGTTGAGTCGCATCGAGAGGGTCGCCCGACCCTCGGAGAAGCGCTCGACCGAGATATCGGTGGTGGCGTCGATCTGGCCGGCGGCGTCCTCGAAGCCAACCAGCTGGGAGAAGTCGTCAAGGGGGCCGATCTCGACTTTGACCAGGCCTTCGAAGAGGTTCTGAGCGGCCTGCTCTATCGGACCAACTGGGCTAGAAACCGCCGGCGCGGCACCGACGTCAGCCTCTGCCTCGTTCAGCTCCTGGGCGCGACGACCGACCTCGACCGCCTCACGCAGCGCCTTCATCCTGATCCGGGTTGCCTGACCACGGGCCTGGGCCTGAATCTCCCCCAGCTTCGAGGAGACCGTCTCCAGCGAGGCGATGCTGCGGTCATGGCGTTCGTTGGCCTCGATCAAGCGCTCGTGCAGGCCGCGAATCTCACGTTCGCGCTCGATCACCATCGCCGAGAGCGAGGAGAGCTCCTCCTCGGCGCGGGCAGCCGTATCGGCGGCGTCGCGCCAGCGATTGAGCGCCTCCTCCGCGTCGCGCTCCAGTGCCCAACTGCGAGCGTCACGCGCCGCAAGCGCCGCCTCCACATCGGATCGGCGGTAGCCGAAGAGCGCCCTCTTGAAGCTACCCATGCGCGGCACCGTAAAGGTGCCCCCGGACGCCATCCTGCGGCGCCTGCAGCTCGAGCCGTGGCGCCTCGCGCCAGAGGTCCTCGAGCGCGTAGCGCTGCCGCGCCTCCTCAGTAAACACGTGCAGGACGCAGTCGAGGTAGTCGAGCACGATCCAGCCCGCTGTCTCGGCCACCTCCGAGCCGGCCGGCAGGAGCCCCTGCTCCTGCTTGAGACGCAGCTTCACCTCGTCGGCGATCGCCCGCGCCTGGCGCTCGTTTCGCGCCGTGCAGATCGTCAGGAAGTCCGTGTAGGAGACCAGCTCGCGCATCTTGAGCACGACGATCTCGCTTGCCGCTTTCGAATCGGCGAGCTCGGCCAGCCGCTGGGCCAGCGCCTCGCTGCGTACAGCCTTCTCACTCTCACTCATCGGTAGATCCCCTTCTCTTCGATGAAGCGTGCCACCGGCTCGGGCACCAGATAACGCAAGGGCCGCTCCTGGGCGGCCCGCTCGCGGACGGCCGAGGAGGAGACCCCGAACTGCGGCATCTCCAGCATCGTCGCCCGGCCGTCGGCACCGAGACTGCGCAATACAGCCGCGACGTCAGCGTCGGATATCCCCGCCCGACGGGCCACCGCGAGGCGCGCCAGCTCGGTTACCCGCTGCGGCTCGCGCCAGCTCTCCAGACCCACCGCCGCGTCGGCCCCCATCACGAAGACGAGCTCTCTATCGCCGCTGTCCTTTGCAAGTAGCTCCAAGGTCTCATACGTGTAGGACGGCCCCTCGCGCTCGACCTCCAGGGTCGAGACCGAGAAGCGCGAGTCATCGGCAGCGGCAAGCCGAGTCATCGCCAGCCGCTGCTCGCGCCCCGGGTCGTCGGCGATCCGCTTGTGTGGAGCGCTGCCGGTCGGCATCAGGATCACTTCCTCGAGGCCGAGCTGCCAGAGCGCCTCCTGAGCAAGCGCGAGGTGACCGAGGTGCGGCGGATTGAAGGCCGAACCGAGGACACCGATGCCGGCCGGCGCGGCGCTACTCACGCACTTGGCCGTCGCCGCGGACGACGTACTTGTAGGTCGTCAACTCGCGCAGCCCGATCGGCCCGCGGGCGTGGAGCTTCTGAGTCGAGTTACCGATCTCGGCCCCCATGCCGAACTCGAAGCCATCGGTAAAGCGAGTCGAGGCGTTGGTGTAGACGACGGCGGCGTCGACACCGGCCGTGAAGCGCTCCGAGGCCTCTTGGGACGAGGTGACGATCGCCTCGGAGTGAGTGGTGCCGTGGTGATTGACGTGGTCGACTGCATCCTCGAGGGAGTCAACGACGCCCACCGCCATCTTCAGGTCGAGGTACTCGGTGCTCCAGTCCGCCTCGGTGGCCGCGCCGACCTCGACACCATCGGCCAGCTCGCGCACCCGCTCGTCGCCAACCAGCTCCACGCCCGCCGCGTGGAGATCAGCGAGTACACCGGGCAAGAAGGCGGATGCAACGGCAGCGTCGACCAACAGCGTCTCGGCCGCGTTGCAGACCCCCGGCCTCTGCACCTTGGCGTTGTAGGCGATCTTCCTCGCCATCTCGAGGTCGGCCTCGGCGTGCACGTACACGTGGCAGTTGCCAGCCGCGGCGTAGATCACCGGCACCTTTGCCACGTCCTTCAGGGCATTCTTCAAGCCTTCGCCGCCGCGGGGTATCAGCAGGTCCACGTTCCCCTCCTGCGTGGCGAGCCCCGCCAAGCCCTCGCGGCCACCGCCAACGAGGAGGACCGCGTCCTCCGGAAGCCGCGCCTCGACCAGCGCCTCGCGAACCACGGCGGCCAGCGCTCCGTTGGAGCGTTCCGCGTAGCTCGAGCCGCGCAGGACGATCGCGTTACCGCTCTTGATCGTCAGCGCGGCGCAGTCAATGGTCACGTTGGGCCGCGCCTCATAGACGACGGCAACGACCCCCAACGGCACCCTGACCTTGCGCAGATCGAGGCCCCCGGAGAGCGTTTTGCGTTCCAGCTCCTCGCCGATCGGGTCGTCAAGCGAAGCCACGGCCCGCACCCCCTCGGCCATCGCCGCAACGCGATCCGCGGTCAGCGTCAACCGGTCCCGAAGCGCCTCGGTCAATCCAGCCGCACGCTCGTCGGCCAGATCGGCCGCGTTGGCCTCGAGGATCTCTTCCACCCGCTCCCCCAGCAGCCGCACAACAGCGGCGAGCGCAGCATCCTTGTCCGCGCTCGGCATCCCGGCAAGCTCCCGCGAAGCCCGCTTGGCGGCGATGCAGCTTTCCTCAACGCTTCTGATCGTGGTCGCCATGCAGAGCTAAGGGTAGCTACACCAATACGAAGCAATCCCGATGGATCACCTCATCCGCCGCGTGCGGGAGCAGATCACGTACCTGCGGACTTTTCATCCCGCGGACCTGCGCCAACTCAACCGAAGAGAAATCAACGATCCCCTTGCCGACGACCGATCCGTTCGTCGCCACCTCGACAGCATCGCCTGCTTCGAACTCTCCCTCAATATCCGTGATGCCGACCGGCAGCAAACTCGATCCTTTCTCGCGCAAGACGCGCGCCGCACCGTCATCAACGACGACACGTCCACGAATCGGCTTGGCGTACTTGAGCCAGAGCTTGAAGCTAGATGTTTTGCTGGCCTGGGCAACAAAACGCGTGCCAACCTCTTCACCCGCGGCGGCGGTGGTGAGAGTTCCGGCGCTGGTGCCGTCACAGATAGCCACCGGGATGCCCGACTCGCTGGCCATCTCGGCCGCGGCAACCTTGCTTCGCATACCACCCGAGCCAAAGGTTGAGGTCCGCTCACCGATCTCCAACTTCGCCAGGTCCGCCGGTTCGTTGACCGTGGCTATCCGCCGAGCGTCGGCGTCGAGCGCCGGGTCGGCTGTATGCAGCCCGTCGGTGTTGGTCAGCAGCACAAGCAGGCGCGCCTCGAGCAGAATCGCCACCTGGGCGGCGAGAAAGTCGTTGTCGCCGAAGGTGATCTCGTCGGTGGCCGTGGTGTCGTTCTCGTTGACTACCGGCACCACCCCCCACTCGATCAGCCGCCTCAGGGTCTGGCGGGCGTTGAGGTAATTGGTCCGGGCGGCGATGTCAGCCGCGGTGAGCAGCACCTGGGCGGCACGGGTGCCGTGCTCGGCGAGGCGGCTCTCGTAGGCGCGGAAGAGATCGCCCTGGCCGACGGCGGAGGCGGCCTGCAGCTCGTCCATCGCGCGCGGGCGCACCGGCAGGTCCATCAGGCGCATGCCACGGGCGATCGCCCCCGAGGTGACCATCGCGACTCGCTCGCCACCCTGCTCCAAAGCGGCAACCTGCGCGCAGACGGAATCGAGCACGTCCGTGCGCAGCGAGCCGTCATCGGCGGCGACAATCGAGGATCCAAGCTTGACGACGAGGGTCATGGCCGCCCAAGTGTATGAGCCGCCGCTTGTCGAAAGCTCACGTCGGAGGGGACCGAGCGCCCCCTCCCAAAACACTCAAGCGCGGCTCCTGCCGCGCGTTTTGGGAGGGGGCGCTCGGTCCTCACGGATAAAGCTCGAACTCGTGCTCGCCGACGCGGACGTCGTCGCCGGGCTCGAAGCCGGCGGCGCGCAGGGCGGCGATGACGCCGATCTCGTTCAGTCGCTGCTCCAAGTAGGCAAGCGCCTCTTCGTTGCGGACGTCGTGGCGCTCGAAGAGCAGCTCGACCCCGCGACCGGTGACGCGGTAGGCCCCGTCGTCTTCGCGCTCGACCGCGTAGCCGCCCTCGCCGACCGGCCGGTAGACGCGGTGCTCGGCCTCGAATTCGCCGGGTTGCTCGGAGGCTCGCTCGGGGCGGGCGCTGGGCAGATCGGACAGCGCGGCGAGGATCCGCTCGCGCAGCTCGTCCAAGCCCTCGCCAGTCGCTGAAGAAGCAGCCAGTACCGCCAACGCACCCTCGCCGAGTCGCTGCCGCCATTCCTCAACCGCCTCCTCCACCTCTTTCGGGGGCAGCAGGTCCCGCTTGGAGAGCAAGATCAGCTCCGGTAGCCGGTCGAGCCCACCGCCATAGGACGAGAGCTCCGCTCGAACGGCGTCGTAGTTTGCCTCGGGCTCGCCCTCCAGGGGATCCAGCTCAACCAGGTGGACCAGCATCGCGCAGCGCTCGACGTGGGCGAGGAACTCGTGCCCCAGGCCGGCGCCCTCCGCGGCCCCTTCGATCAGCCCCGGAATGTCGGCGACGATCGCCTGGCGGTCATCGCTCTCGATCGTGCCCAGGACCGGCGACAGCGTGGTGAACGGGTAGTCGGCGACTTTCGGCGCCGCTCGGGTCAGCCGCCCCAGCAGCGAAGACTTCCCCGCATTGGGCAGTCCGATCAACCCGATGTCGGCCAGCAGCTTCAAGCGCAGCTCGATCCATCCCTCCTCGCCCTTGGTCCCGTTCTCGGCAAACCGCGGCGCCTGCCGAGTCGAGGTGGCAAACCGCTTGTTCCCATGCCCACCCCGCCCCGAATGAGCAACAACGGCCCGCTGGCCCGCCTCAATCAGATCCACCCGACTGCCATCCACGGTCTCAGCCTGCGTCCCCGCCGGAACCAAAATCTCCCGATCCTCACCGCGCCCGCCGTGCCGGTTCGACCCTTCCCCATGCTTCCCCCGCCCACCCCTGAAGTGCTTACTCCCCTTCAGCGCAGCCAAGTCCCGCTTAGACGAATCACAAACGAGCACGACATCTCCCCCGTGCCCACCATCCCCGCCATCCGGACCACCCCGAGGAACGTGCGCCTCTCGTCTGAAGCTGACGCAGCCATTGCCACCGGCCCCGCCCTCAACCCAGATCTTCGCCTTGTCATACATCAGCTAGCAGCGTAGTTCGCGCCGGTGAAACGCTTGCCTGGGAGGGGCCAGGCGCCCCTCCCAAACACTCAAGAGCAGCCCCTTGGCTGCTCGTTTGGGAGGGGCGCCTGGCCCCTCCCGCGCTCAGCTATTTCTTCGGCGCAACGACGATCTTCGCTTTCGCCGTAGTTCCGGAACTGCCCTTGACCGAGAACGTCACTTTGTAAGTGCCAGAGGCCAATTTGCCGACCTTGATCTTCAGGGTCGCGCCATGTTTACCGCGGCCTTTGAGCTTGCCGAGCTTCTTACATTTCGAGGCTTTCAAAGCCCCTTTGGCGCTCTTCGGGAGCTTGGCGCAGACACGGGCCTTGCCGGACGGAACATCGCCCTGGTTGACCCCTTTGATCTTGAACTTGGCGATCCCGCCAGGCTTGACCGTGACCTTCTTCTTCACGTTCAGCTTGACCTTGGCTGCCTTCACTTTGATCACCGCGCTGACCTGGCTCGCGGAGCCAGTCTGGTTCGTTGCGGTCACGGCGCAGGCGTACTGGCCGACTGATTTCGCCTCAAGGGTCGCCGCGGTGGCGCCTGTGATCGAAGCGCCGTTACGCGTCCACTGGTAGGCGAAGGCACGCGGTGCCTGGTAGACGAAGGAACCTGCGTAGTCCGCGGCCCAGTTGCCCGTAGAGCACGACAGCGAGGACCGGGATTTCGTCGACCGCGTCACGGCCGGCGCACCGGTGCCGCTCGGACTCTTCAGGATCACCGGATCCTGTGGGCCGTAAACCGGAGCGGTGGCGATGTTTATTCCGCCTCCTCCCCCTGAGAGGCCGATAAAGCCGATGGCCCCGGCTCTTTCTTTCGTCGCACTGTCGTAGTTCGCCCAATAAAAACGCCCGATCGAAGGATCAAAAGCTAGGCCGTAGGGACTTTTGAAGATGGCGCCGGTCATGTTGACATCGCCACCACCGCCACCACCGAGGCTGGCGAACGAGACGCGTTGGCCTTTGGTCTCGAGCCAGTAGATGCGATTTCCGGCGGGATCGACGGCCAGGCCCCTGATGTTTTCAGGCGGCGTTGCTCCAGCGAGATTGAGAGTGCCCCCGCCGCCGGTGTTGTTGGCGTTGGCGAAGGCGATGAATTGGTTTTCCGATCCGGAGTTGAAAGTCCAGTAGACACGACCCCCAACTGGATCGATGGCGAGCTTGTAGATGTTTTCCACGGGCCCCCCAGAGGTATTCAATGGCCCGCCGCCGGAACCGTCCAGCTTGGCCCAGCCGATCGATTGAGGGGTGGCGCCGGTGTTGGTCCAATAGATCATCCTCGTGGTGGGATCGAGGGCGATTCCCTCGGGAGCATCGACGGGCGCACCCGGCGTGCTCAGCACACCTGCACCGCTGCCGTCGAGATTGACGTAGATGATCTCGCCGTCCCCCGTCGGCCCTCCGGAAGAGCTCGCGACGAAGAGCCTGTTCGTAACCGAGTCGTACGCCATCCCTTCCGGGCTGTTGAGCGTGACACCGGCCATGTTCAGCAGGCCCCCGCCGTTGCCGTCTATACCAGCGAAGGAAACGGTGTTTTCGCTGTAGTTGTCCCAGTAGATGACTTCCGCCGCCTCTGACCTGGGGGCCATCCAAAGCGCCGCGACAAATACAGCAGCAAAGGTGGCGGCGATGACCGCAACAGTCCACCGCGAAACGCTGCTCTCAGAAATCGAGCCCACGTTAAATCCTTTCTGTAGTCCTTGGCGGACGGGTTCTAGTCGTCCCGCAGGACGGAGATCGTGCGGCCCTTGCGCGACGACTTGAACTCAACCGTCCCGGGCCTAGCAGCAAAGATCGTGTGATCGCGGCCGAGTCCGGTGCCATCGCCAGGCCAGAACCGCGTCCCGCGCTGCCGCACGATGATCTCGCCGCCGGTGACCTTCTGGCCAGCGAAAACCTTGACCCCAAGCATGTTGGGGTTGGATTCGCGTCCGTTGCGGCTTGAGCCGAGTCCCTTCTTATGAGCCATCGTCAGAATCCTTTTTAGCAGCTGATTTTGTTGATGATGCCGGTTTAGCTGGCGCTTTTTTGGCTTTGGCGGCCGGTTTTTTCTCAGCCGCTTTTTTGGCCGGAGCTTTTTTCGCCGCCGATTTTGTTGATGATGCTTTGGCGGTCTCTTTTTTGGCGGCCGGTTTTTTGGCCTCGGCGGGTTTTTTCGCCGCAGCCGCTTTTTTCTCGGCTGCTTTCGCCGCTTTCGGAGCTGCCTCTTTCGTGGCCGGCTCTTCTTTCTTCGGCGCGGCCGCTTTGCGGCTCCCCAGGCTGATCTCGGTCACCTCGAGCTTGGTCAGCTCGGAGCGGTGGCCGGCACGGCGCCGGTAGCCCTTCTTCGGCTTGTATTTGAAGACCTTGATCTTGGGACCGCGCAGGTGCTCGGAGACCGTCGCCTCGACCTTGACTTTCTCCAGCTCTTTACCGCCGGCGACGACTTCCTTGTCGCGGAACATCACCGGGCGCAGCGTGACCTTGTCGCCCTCTTTGGCGCTCAGTCGATCGACGAGCAGCGAAGTGCCCTTCTCGACCTTGTACTGCTTGCCACCGGTCTCTATGACTGCGTACGTGTTCATTCGTCCTTGCCGCTCTGTGTTGAGCGCGACCGACCGCGACCACCTCTGCGACCACGACGGCGACTGCGCGAGGCGGCGGATTCTAGCTGGGAGCCGTTTTCCTCGCCGCCAGCGCCCTCGCTCGCGCCGTTGCTCGCCTCGCCGGGCGGCAGCGAGGCCACCGCGGCGGCTCGCTCGACCCGCTCGATCCGCACCAGTTTGCGCTCGCCGACGAAGCGACCGCCACCGGTGACGCTGACGATGTAGGAGTCGACGCGGGCGATGGCGTCATCGGCGTTGTACATGTGCGGCTCGTCGATTTTGACCAGCACCTCCTCGCCGACCTTGAAGGGCAGCGCCCGCTCCTCGATCTCGGCCCGGCTGCCGGTTTCGACCACCTCGAAGGTGGCGATCGGCAGCGCGTCGCCGCCCTCGAAGTGGAACTGCTTGCCGGTCTCTTTCTCGAGCTCGGCGAGGCCGCTCTCCGGGTCGATCAGCTCGGCCGCGACCTTGGGATGGACCCGCAGCAACAGCGCCTCGGCCTCCTTGGCTCCGGCGGCAATGTCCGGCAGGCGGCGCATCGCGTCGAGCGCCACCGTCTCGCCCGAAAGCACGACGCCTTCGCCATTACAGGTAGTGCAGGGCACGGTGAGGATCTCGCGCACCCCGTCGGTGACGTTCTGGCGGGTCATCTCGACCAGGCCCAGCGGCGAGACCTCGACCACGTAGCTCTTCGACTTGTCGGCGTCGAGCGCTTTGCGCAGCGTTTTCAGCACTTTGTCGCGGTTACGGGCCCGCGCCATGTCGATGAAGTCGATCACGATGATGCCGCCGATGTCACGCAGGCGCAGCTGCCGCACCGCCTCCTCGGCCGCCTCGGTGTTGACCCGGGTGATCGTCTCCTCGAGGCCGCCTTTGCCGCGGCCGGTGAAGCTGCCGCTGTTGACGTCCATCACCGTCAGCGCCTCGGCGTAGTCGATGATCAGGTAACCGCCGGAGGCGAGGTCCACCCGCTTGCCCAGCGTCGACTCGATCTCCTTGTCGATGCCCCACTTCTCGAACAGCGGCTTGCGCTCCTCGTAGAGCTCGACCCCGTCGACCAGCTCCGGCGCGGTGCGCTGGAAGAAGCTGGTCACCCGTTCGAACTGCTTGGGCGAGTCGATGATCGCTTTTTCGAAGTCGCTGAGGAAGACGTCGCGCAGCACCCGCACCGGCAGGTCCGCCTCCTGGAAGACGAGGTCCGGGGCGACGATCTGCTCGGTGCGCCGCTGCAACACGTCGTTGAGCTTGTGCAGGTAGCCGATCTCACGCACGAAGTCGGCCTTTTTGGCGCCGTGGGCGGCGGTGCGGACGATCAGCCCGCCCGGCCCTTTGTAGGTGCGGTCGACCATCTTGCGCAGGCGATCGCGCTCGGAGTCGGCCAAGCGCCGGCTGACGCCGACGCCGCTGCCCTGCGGCGCGTAGACCAGGTAGCGACCGGCGATCGAGACGTTCATCGAGAGTCGGGCGCCCTTGGTCTTGAGCGGATCCTTGACTACCTGCACGACAATCTCCTGACCGGGTTTGATCAGCTCGTCGATGCGGCGGCCTTTACCGGTGCCGCGGCCGCGCTTGGGCGCCTGTTCACCGTTGGGCAGGACGATCTCGTCGACGTGGAGAAAGCCGTTGCGCTCGAGGCCGATGTCGACGAAAGCGGCCTCCATGCCGGGCAGGACGTTGTCGACCTTGCCCTTGTAGATGTTGCCGACGATCGAGCGCCGGCCGCGGCGCTCGATGTAGAGCTCCGCTACGTCGCGTTTGCCGCCTTTCGTTTTTGACTCGAGGACGGCGACGCGGGTCTCGCCACGATCGGCGGAAACCAGAATTGTCTTTTTCATTTGAGTTAGCTCAGTTCAGAGTAGGTACGCACACCGGGCATCCCTTCGGGGGATCACCAGGTGAACCTGCCTTTCTGGCTGAGCCGCGCTTGCATGTGAATGCTCTGAAGGATGCCCACCGCCACGAAGGTCGCCAATACAGACGACCCGCCGTAGCTCATCAGCGGCAGGGGGATCCCGGTGATCGGCATGATCCCCAGGTTCATCCCCACGTTGACGAAGACCTGGAACAGCAGCATGGCGGCGATGCCACCTGCGACCAGGGTTCCGTAGGAGTTCTTCGAGAGCGTCACAATCCGCAGCGCCCGCCAGAGAAGCAGGGCGTATAGGGATAGGACCAACGCGGCTCCGATGAATCCGTAGCGCTCACCGATCACGGCGAAAATGAAATCGGTGTGCCGCTCAGGGACAAAGTCGAGCCGCGTTTGGGTGGCCCGATCGCCGCGTCCGGTCTTCTCCCCGGAACCGATGGCGATCTTGGCCTGGTTTTGCTGGTAGCCCGCGTCGCTGGGGTCCGCGCTGGGCTGCAGGAAAGAGGTCAGCCTCTGCTCCTGATAGCCCTTGAGAACCGGCGCCCCAACTGTGGGGGCCAGCACGAGGACCGTTGCTGTCAAAGCAACGAGGGCCGCGCCGATCACCGCGAAGTGCGTCCAACGGACGCCCCCCACGTACATCACGGCGAGGGTGATTGCCCCGTACACCAAAGAGGTGCCGAGGTCCGGCTGCAGGAAAACGAGCGCAGCCGGTGCCAGGCCAAGGCAGAGGTAGCGCACAGTGCGCTGCCACTCCGACCCTTTCCTGGCGCCATCAATGACGAAACCGGCAAGGGCCAAGACGAGCAGCACCTTGCCCAGCTCCGATGGCTGGAAGCTGAAAAAAGGAAGTTCGAAGGAGCGCCGCGAGCCGCGCGCGGCGAAACCGAAGACGAAGACGAGCGAGATGCTGACGCAGAGGAAGGTGTAGATGCCGACCCGCAGCTCGCGGAAGCGTGAGTAGTCGATGCGGGTCAATAGGTACATGGCGACGATCCCGAGCACGCCGTAGATCGCCTGCCGGTCAACGAAGTAATACGGGCTGCCGGGGACGTCTTGCTTCGTCGCCTCGGCCAGGGTGAAGATGCTGAAGGCGACGAGCGCCGCAGCGGAGAAGGCCAGGGCGCCATCCATATAGGGCAGGCCGAGGCGCTCGGCGATGCCGGGACGGACTGCAAAAGGCTCAGGTCGGGCCTGACGGGCGCGAGTGGCGTACATCAGCCCGGGCTGCCTCCATTGGGACCAGCGGAGCCGGTCGCGTGCTTGTCAAAATAGGCTTCGAGAATGTCGAGAGCGATGGGCGCGGCTGCTTCGGCGCCGAATCCTCCTTCCTCGATCGTAACGGCTGTGACGATTTTGGGGTTGGGATAGGGCGCCAGGACCACGTACCAGGACTGGTCCGCCTGGCCAATGCGCTGCGCCGTGCCGGTCTTGCCGGCGACCGGGATCGGGAAGTTGCCGAAGACTTCGTAGGAGGTTCCTTCTGGGCTCTGCGCTGCCTCGTGCAGTCCTTCCAGGATGATCCGCCGATTCTCGGGGTCGATCTTCACCTGACGGCGCGAGGGTGGCGCGAATTCCTGCAGCACGCGGCCGGCAGCATCGGTGACTTCCTTGCCCACGTGCGGGGTGACGACGGTTCCGTCGTTGCCGAGCGTGGCGTAGGCAACCGCCATCTGCAGCGGGTTGGCCTGCAGGTCGCCCTGCCCCGTCGCCAGCTGGATGTTGTCGCCCGCTGACCAGGGCCGGTCCGTGCCGCCTTCCTTGTAGAGGTCGTTGCGCCATTTCTGCGTGGGAAGCAGGCCGTCCGCCGCTCCCGGCAGGTCGATCCCGGTGGGTCGCCCGATTCCCAGCCTGTGCGCCCAGCGCTGCAGGCCGCCGGTATTCCACATCTCGTTGCCGAGCAGGTAGAAGTAAACGTCCGAGGAGACGGCCAGGGCCCGCACCATGTCGACCGGGCCGAGGGCGGCGCCGCCGGCGTTCTGGAAGGGCTGACCGCCGACCGTGATCGAGCCCCCATCTTCGATCACATCCGTCGGGCCGATCGTGCCTTCTTCCAGGGCCGCCAGAGCGGTGATCAACTTGAAGGTCGAGCCGGTCGGGTAGAGGCCGGCGATCGCGCGGTCGGCCAGTGGCGCCGCCGGGTTGCGATAGGTCTCGTTGACCTCGGCCTGGCTCAGCGGCGGGGTGAACGGTTCAAAGGTCGGCGAGGAACCGAGGCCGAGTATCTCCCCCGTGTGCACGTCCATCGTCACGAAGGCCCCCGACCCATACGCCGCCAACCCCGCCTCTCCGGCCGCCTGCACGTCCTGATCGATCGTCAGCTTGAGGCTCTCCCCGGGCACCGGCGGCTTGTCGACGAGGCGACCGTTTGGCGTCGGCTCGCCGAGCGCATCGACCTGGATCCGGGTCAGGCCGGGCTGGCCGCGCAGGAAGCGGTCGTAGGTGTCCTCGACCCCGTCCTGGCCGATCTCGTCGCCGGCAAGGAGCCCCTTGTAGCGGGGATCCTTCAGCTCTTCTTCGGAGATCTCACCGACGTTGCCGAGGATGTGGGCGGCGAGCGTGCCGTCGGGGTAGGCACGCACGAAGACGCGCTGGACCTCGACCCCGGGGAAGCGCTCCTGGTTCTCCTGCAGGTAGAAGACGAGGTAGTGGCCGACGTCGCGGCGCAGGGTGACGGGAGCGGCAGGCGCCAACTTCAGCTCTTCGTGCATCGTTCGGCGCAGGCGTTTCAGGGTGCTGTGAGTGAGGCTGGCGAGGCGCGAAAGCTCGGCCCGGCGCTCGACCGGATCGGCCGGCAGCTTGCGCGGGTTCACCTGCAGCGCCAGGCTGGTCCGGTTGGCGACCAGGACCTCACCGTTGCGATCGAGGATTTTCCCCCGCGGGGCGCTCGTCCGGAAGGAACGGGTGCGGTTGTTCTTTGCTTCGGCGAGGTAGGTTTCGCCGTCGGCGACCTGCAGTTGCCAGAGGCGCAGGAAGAGGACTCCGAAGAGGACCACGGCGAAACCGCCGAAAAGGGCGAGGCGCAGGGCCAGCCGGCGGCTCACCGCCGGGCCTCGCTCGTCGGAGCGGAGATACATCGCTCAGGCCCCCAGCACCCTCGGCTGACGACGGCGAGGCAGCTTCTGCTCCTCGACCAAGGCGGGCCGCAGCAGGCGTCGCACGAGCAGGTAGATCGGCCAGCCGAGGAAAAAGGCGTAGACGCTCTTCAGCAGCATGTCGCGGACGATCAGCAGGCTGACCGGGGCGTCGATGCCGAGCAGGAGCTGGATCGTGGCGAAGCCGAGCTCGGCGGCCAGCGTCAGCCCCATGCAGAGCAGGGCCGGGACGAGCGAGTTGTGGATCTCGAAGCGCTCGCGGAAGAGGCCGGCCAGGTAGCCGATGCTGAGCAGCACCAGCGAGGAGACACCCAGCGCCTCGACCAGGAGGCAATCGAGGAAGAGGCCGATCGAGAAGCCGGCGACGGCACCGGTGAGGCTGCCGCCGAGCAGGGCCAGGCAGACCACCAAGGCCGGCAGGATGTCAGGACTGACGTGGAAGAGTTCGACCCGGGAGAAGAAGGAGAGCTGCAGGAGCACGCCGATCAGCCCGATTGCGGCGATGCGGGCGACGATCTTCGGGGTCAAGATCACCCGCGCGAGCCCCCGGTCAGCACCTGGACGAGGTCGAGGTTGCGAATGTCGGCGAAGGGGCGGATGTCGGCCTGTTCCTTGGCCTCCTGATCGACGATCGAGGCCTTGGTCACTTCGCCCAGCGGCAGGCCCGGAGGAAAGAGCGAGGCGAGGCCCTGGGCGCGCCAGCCGGCGGTGACGACGGTCTGGCCGCCGTGGACCAGTTTGGTCGAGTCGATGAAGTCGAGGATCAGGTGTTCAGGATCGCCGACTTCGGGCTTGACGACGCCCTGCACGCCGGCGGGCAGCACCTTGGCCGAGATCGCGCTGGCGTGGTCGGTGAGCAGCATCACCTGTGAAGAACCCGGCTCCGCCGCGGCGATGCGGCCGACCACGCCGTCGCCGCTGATCACTGGATCGTCGACCTGGACGCCGTCACCACTGCCAACGTCGATCGTCACGCCGGCACGCCAGAGCGTCGGCGAGCGGGCGATCACGCGCCCGGTGACCGGCTCGTAGGCCGAGGCGGCGAGCACCGGGCCTTGGTCCAGCTCGACCAGCTTGCGCAGCTGCGCGTTCTCCTGCATCGCCTCCTGTCCGGCGACGGCCTGCGCGCGCACCTTCACCAGGTCGCTCTTGAGGCGGCTGTTCTCTCCCTTGGCATCGAAGGTCTCGTCAAACCAGTCGACCAGGTCGCGAGCGGGCTTGAGCGCACGGTCGGCGACCCCCTGAACCGGGCTGAAGATCGTGCTGACCCCGCGCTGCAGGCCGTTTGAGCCCTGCCCATAGGTAATCGTCAGCAGCGCAAAGGAGCCGACGATCAGCAGGGCGAGCACCGCCCTACGGCGGCGTACTTGCTTTCGGTACACGGTGAAGACCTAAGTTCGGGGCTTGCGGTGAAGGGGGCCTAAGCAAAGTGCCTGGTCCCAGAATTCTGCTTGCTGGCGCGATGGATGGTCTCGAACTCCTCGAGGGAGATTCCCGATCCCACCGCCACGCACGTAAGTGGTGACTCTGCCAGTTGACAGGGCATCTGGCACTCGTCGCGGAGGCGCTGTTCGAGTCCTTGCAGCAGCGCGCCGCCACCGGCAAGGGTAATGCCGCGGTCCATGATGTCGCCGGCGAGCTCCGGCGGGGTGCGATCGAGCGTGTCCTTGACCGCCTCGACGATGTGCCCAACCGGTTCCCCCAGCGCCTCGCGGACCTCTTCGGAGCCAAGCGTGATCGTCTTCGGCAAGCCGGAGACGAGGTCGCGGCCGCGAATCTCCGAGCGCACCTCTTCCGGCAGCGGCGAGGCCGAGCCCGCCTCGAGCTTCACTTCCTCGGCCGTCTGGGTGCCGATCGCCAGCTTGTACTCGTGCTTGCAGTGGTTGACGATCGCCTCGTCGAGCTCGTCGCCGCCGACCCGGATCGACTGCGAGACGACGATCCCACCGAGCGAGATCACCGCTACCTCGGTGGTGCCGCCGCCGACGTCGACGACCATCGAGCCGGTCGGCTCGGCCACCGGCAGGCCGGCGCCGATCGCCGCCGCCATCGGCTCCTCGATCAGGTAGGCCTGGCGCGCCCCGGCCGAGAGACAGGCCTCCTCGACCGCCCGCTTCTCGACCCCGGTGACGCCGGAGGGAACGCAGACGACGACGCGCGGGTGGGCGAAGCGGTTGGAGTGCACCTGTTTGATGAAGTGGCGCAGCATCTGCTCGGTGACGTCGAAGTCGGCGATCACCCCGTCCTTGAGCGGCCGGATCGCGGTGATGTTGCCTGGGGTGCGGCCGAGCATCCGCTTTGCTTCGGCGCCGACCGCGTGGACCTGGCCACTCTGCACGTCGATCGCCACGACCGATGGCTCGGAGAGGACGATGCCGCGGCCGCGCACGTAGACCAGCGTGTTGGCCGTACCGAGGTCGACAGCCATGTCGCGGCCGCCCAATCCTCTGAGGTAGCTGAAAACGCCCATGCGTGGATTTGGAGTACTTCCAGGCGGAATGATCCCAAACCCGCAAAGCGGGGTACCAAATTCGGCTCAGGCCTGGGTGAAAAGTTCCGGTGCCAGCTCGATCAAGAGGCCCACCGGCAGGCCGACCACGTTGGAGACACTGCCCTCGATCCGCTCGACCAGGGTCGAGCCAAGGGTCTGGATCGCGTAGCCCCCCGAGCGTCCCTCCCACTCGCCAAACGCCACGTAGCGCTCCTTCTCGGACTCGCTCAGCTCCTTGAAGGTGACGGCGGTGCTTTCGAGCCCGGTCCGCTCCTCTCCGTCGACGACGACCACGAGCCCGCTCAAGACCTGATGCGTCCTGCCCGACATCCGCTCCAGGTAGCGACGTGACTCCGCGGCATCGGCTGGCTTGCCCAGCGCCTTGCGATCGAGGACGACGTCGGTATCGCAGGCAATCACGACACCGTCCCGACCAACGGCACGGGCCTTGAGGCGGGCGTTCTCCAATACCTCGAACTCGGGGTCTCCCCCGCTCAGCTCATCGACGCCGGAGACGACGACCTCGAACTCAACCCCAAGCTTCCGCAGGATCTCGCGCCGCTGTGGAGAGCCGGAAGCGAGGGTGACGCTCAAGACAGCTCTGGGAACCAGATCCCGATCTCGCGCTCGGCCGACTCGTCCGAGTCGGAGCCGTGGACCATGTTGAAGGTCACCTCGAGCGCGAAGTCGCCGCGGATCGAACCGGGCGCGGCCTCGACCGGGTTGGTGGCGCCGATCAACTGGCGAGCCGCCGCGACGGCTTCGTGGCCCTCGAGCACCATCGCCACCAGCGTGCCGCCGGTGATGAAGGAGACCAGCTCGCCGAAGAAGGGCTTCTCGGTGTGCTCTTCGTAGTGCTTGTTGGCGATTGGCTCGTCGGCGCGCATCGTCTTCAGCGCCGCGATGCGCAGGCCCTTGCGCTCGAAGCGGGCGATCACCTCACCGGTCAGGGCGCGCTGGAAGGCGTCAGGCTTTACGAGGATCAGCGTCCGGCTCACGGGCGGGGCTCCTTTGGGTTTGTGTGGGTCGTGCGGCCTCGGCGTCCGTCTCGGGCGTTGGCGCGTCTTTCTTGGCTTTGGCTGCGGGGCGGCGCTTGGGCTGCTCCTCACGCTTGCTGCGTTTCGGGCGCTCCTCACCCGCCGGGGCCGCCCGCTCACGCGGTTTGCGACGGCCCTCGCCCTCGGCGCGTGCGCGGCGAGGGCGCTCGGCGATCGGGTTCTCGCAGTAGGGGCAGAGGGCCCATCGCGGGTCGACCGGCTTGCCGCAGCTCTTGCAGGGGTCCTTGAGGCGGCGCTGGCACTGGGGACAGCGCAGGAAGTTCTTCTCGACCGGGTAGTCGCAGTTGGGACAGGAGGCCTCGGTCAGCTGGCGCACCCGCAGCTCGGCGGCGCGGATCTCGAGCTCGCGTTCGTGGGCATCCTCGAGAAACTCGGGCGGCCGCACGATCGCGTAGACGGCGGTGCCGATGTAGGGGAAGAAGGAGCCGACCGTGGCGCAGGCGACCAGGAACGGATCCGAGATGCGGCGCCTGGCGTCGAGGTAGGTGTAGACGATCAGGGCAAGCCAGACCACGACGATCATCAGAACGAAGAGGGTGACGGCCAGATTGAGGCCGCTGTTGGTGATGCCGAAGATCGCTAGTGCCATGGCTGGGAGCCCGCCGGAAAGGGGAGCGGCAGTCTACTTCGCCGCCGAGCTCTTGAACCCTCGCTAGAGGAAAAGGCTCCCGAAGAGGTAGCCGAGGCCGAAGAAAACGAGGATGACTGCGGCGACGACGGCCGCCACCAGGGCCATCATCGAAAGTAGTTCCGCGCTGGCGCTTTTGGACTCAGAAGCCATTGTCCGCATCCTCGCACAGGCCCAGAGCGGCACGGGCCGGCGCCAGCACGTAGTGAGAGCCAGTTATCAGCAGCACCCCACCGGGAAGGCTCGCCGCCAGCTCGCGGCCGCGCAGCACGGCTGCACTGAAGTTGGGGACCTGCTCGGCGCCCAAGCCCACTTCCTCGCAGGCGGCGGCCAGTTTGGCGGCGCTGTGCGAGACGGCGCCTGGCAAGCCTCTGGACTTCATAGCGGCTGAGTCGAGCTCGGTGCAGACCACCCGCGAGAGCGCCGGCGCCAGCGCCCGGACCATCGCGCCGGCGTCCTTGTCGCTGAGGGCGGCGATGCAGGCGACAACCGGGCGCTCGGCGGCGACCTCCGCCAGCCCCTCGGCGAGGGCGGCGGCCCCATCGGGGTTGTGGGCAACGTCGATGAAGACCGGTGGCTCCTCGCCAACGCGCTCGAGCCGGCCGGGAACGGTCAGCGAGGCGGCGACCGCTGCAACCGCCTCGGCTTCGAGCGAACCGAGGAATGCCTCCGCGGCGACACAAGCCAGAGCGAAGTTGCGGCGCTGGAAGCGGCCCGGGGCGCGTAGTTCGACTCCATCACCGAGGTAATCGGGCGCGGCGATCAGCCTTGCCCCGCGCTCGCTCACGGTGCGCTCGGCAAGCTCCCCCACCTCGGCGCTTACCTGGCCCAGGACGAGGGTCGTGTGATCGCGCAGCACGGCGAGCTTCTCGGCGGCGATCTCGAGCTCGCTCTCCCCCAGCCAGGCGGTGTGGTCGAGGCCGATCGAGGTCAGTACCGTCACCCGCGAGGGGATCGTGTTGGTCGCATCGAGCCTCCCTCCCAGCCCGGCCTCCACTACCGCGGTCTTGACCCGGGCGGCGGCAAAGGCGACAAACGCGGCCGCCGTGGCGACCTCGAACTGGGTAACCGCCTCACCGGGCTCGAGGCTGCGCTCAACCGTTGCCGCGGCCTGCGCGGTGCGCTCAACGGCCGCGGCAAACGCTGCTTCGTCGATTGCCTCGCCGCCGATCAGCACCCGTTCAGACCAACGCTCGGCGTGCGGCGAGACGCAGGCGCCGGTCCGCATCCCGTGCGCCTCGAGCAGCGCGGCGATCATCCGGGTCACCGAGGACTTGCCGTTGGTGCCAACGACGTGGATCGAGGCAAAGCGGTGCTGGGGCATTCCCAGCGCCGTGCTGAGCTTGTACATCCGCTCCAGGCCGAGCTTCCAGCCAACCGGCTCCAGCGAATCGAGGTAAGCCTGCGGATCTAGTGGTCCGTCCGTCAAGTCAAGGCACCGATTGGGCGGCTGCAAACCTTCGCGGGCCTTTGTCCTCGGTCGGCCAAATAGTCACAACTATTCGGACTCCCTGCGTCCGCGGCCCGCTCGGTTTTCGCTCGCCAAATCGGCACCTGACTTGACGGACGGACCACTCTCGGCGAGCTCCTCCAGCTCGGCGCGGTGGCGCTCCAGCTTGGCTCGCTCCTCCTCGACCAGCTCGGCCGGTGCCCGAGCGACGAACTTCTCGTTGGCGAGCTTGCCTTCGGCTCGGGCGACCTCGGAGCGCAGCTCCTCACGCCGCTGCTCGAGCCGAGCGGTGACGGCCCCAGCGTCGATCTCCGGCGAGGCGAGGATCTGCACCGCCCCGACCGAGGCGATCGGATCGACCGCCGCGGAGTCGGATGTAGCCTCGACCCGTGCCAAGCGCGAGACGAACTCGGGCAAGGGGTCGGCGGTGCGCACCGGCAACGTCGCCTTGGCGGCGAGGTCAACCAGGTCGCGCCACGCCCGCAAGCTGCGGGTCAGGTCGACCGCCTCGCCCATCTCGGCTTCCGCCTCGGGGTCGAAGAGTGAGGCGTCCGCTTGGGGAAAGGAGTGGACTGCGAGGTGGCCCTTGCGACTCGGGTGGTAGGACCAGACCTCCTCGCTGACGAAGGGCATGATCGGGTGCAACAGGGCGAGCGTTCGCTCCAGCACCCAGAGCAGGTTGGCCGAGACCTCCGCCTCACCCTCGTAGAGCCGGGGCTTGGCGATCTCCAGGTACCAATCGCAGAGCTCCGACCAGAAGAAGGCATAGGCCTCCTGCACCGCGTGGGCGAAGTCGTAGCTCTCGAGCTTCTCGCTGACCGAGGCGATCGTGTGCTCCAGGCGGGAGAGGATCCAGCGGTCCTCAATGCGCTCGGCGACCGGCCTGGCCTCGACCGCAGCGGCGTTGAGCAGGATCAGGCGGCTCGCGTTCCAGAGCTTGTTGGAGAGGTCGCGGCCCTGCTGGACCTTGGCGTCGGAGTAACGCACGTCCTGGGTCGAGGACATCGCCAGCAGGCCGAAGCGCAGGGCATCGGCGCCGTGCACGTCGATCTCCTCCAGCGGGTCGATCCCGGTGCCGAGGCTCTTCGACATCCGCCGACCGTCGCGGGCCTGAATCACCGAGTGCACGTAGACGTCTTTGAAGGGCACGTCGCCGGCGAACTCGAGCCCGGTCATGATCATCCGCGCCACCCAGAGGAAGAGGATCTCGCGGGCGGTGGTGAGGAAGCTGGTCGGGTAGAAGGCGCGCAGCTCGGGGGTGTCATCGGGCCAGCCGAGCGTGGCAAAGGGCCAGATCGCCGAGCTGAACCAGGTGTCGAGCACGTCCTCCTCCTGGCGCAGCTCGCCGCCACAGGCGCCGCAGCGCTCGGGCACCGCCGCCGGGTCCTCGGCAACGAAAACCTCCTCGCAGGCGTCGCAGTACCAGACCGGGATCCGGTGACCCCACCAGAGCTGACGGGAGATGCACCAGGGACGGATCTCGCGCATCCAGTCGAGGTAGACCCGCTTCCACTGGCCCGGGGCGATCCGCACCCGGTCGCTCTCCACCGCCGTGATCGCCGGCGCCGCCAGCTCGTCCATACGGCAGAACCACTGCAGCGAGATCAACGGCTCGATCCGCTCCCCCGAGCGGTGCGAGAAGGGCACCGAGTGCGTGTAGGGCTCCTCGGCGCTGAGCGCGCCCTCCTCGCGCAGGGCGAGGATCACCATCTCCTGCGCCTCGGCCGCGGTGAGGCCGGCGAAGCGCTCTCCGGCCTCGTCGGTGAGGCGACCGTCGGGGCCGATGACGACGATCTCCTCGAGGCCGTGCTTGCGGCCGATCTCGAAGTCGTTGGGGTCGTGGCCGGGGGTGATCTTCAGCGCGCCGGTGCCGAACTCGGGGTCGACGTGCTCGTCGGCGATGATCGGCAGGCGGCGGCCGACCAGGGGCAGGACGCAGTGCTGGCCAACGAGGTCGCCGTAGCGCTCGTCGCCAGGGTTCACCGCCACCGCCGTGTCCGCCAGCATCGTCTCGGGCCGCACCGTCGCCACGGTCAGCACTCGGTCCGAGCCCTCGATTGGGTAGTCGATCGAGTAAAGCGTGTCCTCGACCTCGCGGTTCTCGACCTCGAGGTCGGAGATCGCCGAGTGCGAGCCGGGGTCCCAGTTGACCATGTAGTTGTCGCGGTAGATGTAGCCCTTGTCGTAGAGCTGCTTGAAGACGCGGTAGACGGCCTTGACGTAGCCCCCGTCAAGGGTGAAGCGCTCACGCTCGTAATCGCAGGAGGCGCCGAGCCGCTTGTACTGCTCGACGATCCGCGAGCCGTACTCCTCGCGCCACTCCCAGACCCGTTTGACGAACTCCTCGCGGCCGAGGTCGTGGCGCGAGACCCCTTCGCCGAGCAGCATTTTCTCGACCACCGACTGCGTCGCAATCCCGGCGTGGTCGGTGCCCAGAATCCAGAGCGCATTGCGCCCCCGCATCCGGTTCATCCGCACCAGCGCATCCTGCATCGACCCATTCAGCGCATGCCCCATATGCAGCGCCCCGGTCACATTCGGCGGCGGAATCGCGACCGAGAAATTCTCCTCCGCCGTCCCCTCTGCCTCCGGATGGAAATACCCCGCCTCCATCCATTCACTGAAGATCCGCGCCTCAACCTCAGTCGGGTCGAACCGAGTCTTCTCCTCGAGTGCCTTTCGCCGTTCCTCAGTCACAGAAGCGCGAGTCTAAATACCCCACCGCACGACAGCTTCTAGCCAGAAGGAGCTGCGTGTCAGGTTAGGAGCCGGGTGCCCCTCTCCCGGAGGCTCCCGGTCAGACGCCTTGAAGCCAGGCAAGCGACCTGCTGCGCAACGGTCTCCGGGAGCGGGGCACCCGGCTCCCTCTCCCGCTACGCAGCTACGCCGATTCCTCGCTCAGTTCGTCGCTGACCCCACCAATGTCCTGCGGCGCCGCCTCGGTAACGAGTGTCGGTCGGCGGCCCTGCTCAATCGTCTCCTTGGTGACCACGCACTTGGTCACGTCACGACGTGAGGGAAGTTCAAACTGGACGTCGAGCAGCGTCTCCTCGAGGATCGAGCGCAGGCCGCGGGCGCCGGTCTCGCGTTCGAGTGCCTTGTTGGCGATCGCCTCGAGGCTGTCCTCGGCGAAGACGAGCTCGATCTCGTCGAACTCGAAGAAGCGCTGGAACTGCTTGGTCAGCGCGTGCTTGGGCTCGGTCAGGATCGTGATCAGGTCGTCGCGGCTGAGCTGGTGGATTGCGGCGACGACCGGCAGGCGGCCGATGAACTCGGGGATCAGCCCGTACTCCATCAGGTCCTCGGGCAGCACCTGCTCGAACCACTCGCCGGTGTCCTCCTTGTCTTCGCGCGAGGAGATCGCGGCGCCGAAGCCGACCCCGCGATCGCCGACGCGGTTCTCGATCACCTTGTCGAGCTCGGCAAAGGAGCCACCGCAGATGAAGAGGATGTTGGTGGTGTCGATCGTGAGGAACTCCTGGTGGGGGTGCTTGCGCCCGCCCTGCGGCGGCACCGAGGCGGTGGTTCCCTCGAGGATCTTCAGCAGCGCCTGCTGCACGCCTTCGCCGGAGACGTCACGGGTGATCGACGGGTTGTCGGCCTTACGCGCGATCTTGTCGATCTCGTCGATGTAGATGATCCCGGTTTCGGCCTTTTTGACGTCGTAGTCGGAGGCCTGGATCAGCTTCAAGAGGATGTTCTCGACGTCCTCGCCGACGTAGCCGGCCTCGGTCAGCGCTGTCGCGTCGGCGATTGCGAAGGGGACGTTGAGGATGCGGGCAAGGGTCTGAGCGAGCAGCGTCTTGCCGCAGCCGGTCGGCCCCAGCATCATGATGTTCGACTTCTGCAGCTCGACCTCGACATCCTCCGCCTGGGACATCTGGACCCGCTTGTAGTGGTTGTAGACGGCGACCGAGAGGGCGCGCTTGGCGGCGTCCTGGCCGACCACATACTCCTGCAGGACATCGTGGATCTCCCGCGGCTTGGGCAGGTTCTCCAGCTCGACGGCGCTCGCCTGGGGCGTCAGCTCCTCGTCGATGATCTCGTTGCAGAGGTCAATGCACTCATCGCAGATGTAGACACCGGGACCTGCGATCAGCTTCTTGACCTGTCGCTGCGACTTGCCGCAGAAGCTGCAGAGGAGTTGCTCGTTGGAATCTGTCGGCCGTGCCAGCGGAATCCCCTCCTTAGGGGCAGTGGGTTTTGCCTCCGGCCTGCCTCCCAAAGCTTAAAGGGAGCATCAAGCCGGCCCTGTCAGTGCGGTCGTTTACTGCGTGGGCACGCCTGTCCCTCCCCGTGATTGCAAACGACCAGGCGTGCAGGGGTGGTGGTGCCCTCCCCGGAAGACCGTTGCGCAGCAGGTCCGGGGTCGAGCTTCGGCCAGCTTGGCCGGGAGCCTTCCGGGGAGGGCACCACCACCCCTACCGCGCGCGGCCAGCTTCTTGGGCTGCGAGAGCAGACTTGGCAGCTTCTCTAGATGGACGCCGCCCCGCAGAGCTTCTGACGGGAAGCTGCCTGGTGACGAAGGGGTCGGGTGCCCCTCTCCCAGAGGCTCCCGGTAAGACGTTCCGAAGCCCGGCAAGCGACCTGCTGCGCGACGGTCTCTGGGAGAGGGGCACCCGACCCCTTCCCGCTACGCAGATTCGCGCAAGCAAAACGGGGAGGAGCCCATCAGCTGGCCCCTCCCCGTTCGCCGTTGCTACCCAGCCGAGGCTAGAAGTGAACGATCGGGATGATCAGGATCGCGACGATGTTGGCGACCTTGATCATCGGGTTGATCGCCGGGCCGGCGGTGTCCTTGTAGGGATCGCCGACGGTGTCGCCGGTTACCGAGGCTTCGTGGGCAAGAGTGCCCTTGCCGCCGTGTGCCCCATCCTCAATCAGCTTCTTGGCGTTGTCCCAGGCGCCGCCGCCGGCGGTCATCGAGATTGCGGCGAAGAGGCCGACGACGATGACGCCGATCAGCAGGCCGCCGAGCGCGTCGACGCTGAGCAGGCCGACGACCACGGGCACGACGATCGGGATCAGCGAGGGAAGGATCATCTCCTTCTGCGCCGCCAAGGTGACGATCGAGACCGTCTTGGCGTAGTCGGGCTTTTCGGTGCCCTCCATGATTCCGGGGTGCTCGCGGAACTGCTCGCGCACCTGTTCGACCACCTCACCACCGGCGCGGCCAACGGCCTCGATCGCGAAGGCAGCGAAGAGGTAGACCATCATGCCGCCGATGATCAGCCCGATCAGCACGTCCGGACTGGAGAGGTTGAAGAGGCTGTTGAGATCGAAGCCAGCCGGCGCCTCCTCGGCCAATTCGCTCTTGAACGCCGCGAACAGCACGAGGGCGGCGAGAGCGGCCGAGCCGATCGCGTAGCCCTTGGTCACGGCCTTGGTCGTGTTGCCGACCGCGTCGAGCGGATCGGTGACGGCGCGCACCTCCTCGGGCAGCTCCGCCATCTCGGCGATGCCGCCGGCGTTGTCGGTGATCGGCCCGAAGGCGTCGAGGGCGACGATCAGGCCGCAGAGCGAGAGCTGTCCCATCACGGCGATGCCGATGCCGTAGATGCCGGCCAGGTCGTTGGCGGCGAGGATTGCCAGGGCGAGGACCAGCGCCGGAGCGGCGGTCGACTGGAAGCCCTGGGCGAGCCCCTGGATGATGTTCGTCGCGTGACCGGTCTCCGATGCCTGGGCGATCGTCTTTACCGGGCGGAAACGGGTCGACGTATAAAATTCGGTGATCACGAAGAGCAGTGCGGTAACCGCCACGCCGATCACTGAGCAGAGCCAGAGGTCGGTGGTGCTAACCGCGTCGGCACCGGCGCTGAGGCCGAGCCGAACCGCATCACTCATCAGCCAGTCGGTGATCGGGTAGAAGGCTGCAATCGAGAGGACCCCGGCGGCAATGACACCGGTGTAGAGCGCTCCCTCGACCCGGTCGGTTTTGGTCCGAACCAGGAGCGCCCCGATGATCGAGGCGATGATCGCGACGGCGCCGATGATCAGCGGGTAGATCGCCACCTCGCGGGAGAATTCGCCGCCGGAGCCGGTGAAGGTGAGGACGCCGAGCAGCATCACCGCAACCGAGGTGACCGCGTAGGTCTCGAAGAGGTCCGCGGCCATGCCGGCGCAATCGCCGACGTTGTCACCGACGTTGTCGGCGATCACCGCCGGGTTGCGCGGGTCGTCCTCGGGGATGCCCGCCTCGACCTTGCCGACCAGGTCGGCGCCGACGTCGGCGGCCTTGGTGAAGATGCCACCGCCCAGCCGGGCGAAGACGGAGATCAGCGAGCCACCGAAGCCGAGGCCGACGAGCGCATCGACCGCCTCCTTGTCGGAGCTGCCGGTGATCACGAGGATGCCGTAGTAGCCGGCGACACCGAGCAGCGCCAGGCCGACGACCAGCATGCCGGTGACCGAGCCGCCCTTGAAGGCCACGTCGAGCGCCGGCGGAACTCCGCCGCGCGCCGCCTCAGCGACGCGCGAGTTGGCGCGCACCGAGAGGTTCATGCCGATGAACCCGGCCGCACCGGAGAGGACGCCGCCGAAGACGAATCCGATCGCGGTCTTGTAGTCCTGCAGGAGCCAAAGCACGATCGCGATCGGTATGGCGACCGCAGCGATGATCGTGTACTGGCGGTTGAGGTAGGCCTGGGCCCCCTCCTGCACCGCTCCCGAGATCTCCTGCATGCGCTCGTTGCCTGGCGACTTCGCCAGTAGGCGCTGAGTGATGATTAGTCCGTAGACAACAGCCGCCGCGGCGCATACGAGCGCTACGACGACTCCGTAGTCGGTCAAAAAGCTGGTCAAGTTAGGTCCTCCGGCTGGTTTCTAAGCGGCGCGGGAGTCTATATATGCGAGCGGCGAACGCGCTCCCAGAGCGGCCCTAGGCCTGTTCCGCACCTTGCGGGGCGGCGCTGTAAGTCCGCTTGGTCTCGGCCACGGCGTCGCGGTAGATGTCCTCGATCGAGACTCCGGCATCGAGTGCCTCACGGGCGCGCTGGGCCCCATTGCGCTGGGGGAGATCGACCTCAATGCCGAGCTGGCTGCGCGCGGGCTCGGTCCAGGCAAGCAGTTCGTCTAGTGCCTCCGCTGCCTCGATCTCCACGCCGCGGCGGAAGTCGATCAGGCGACCGCTCATCCCATGGCGGATCGCCCGCCAGAGGTTCTCCTCGATCTCGCGATCGCGCAAGGGCGTACCGCTGCCTTCGTAGCCGTGCTCGTCGTAAGCCATCGCTGCCTGGGCGATGCAGGCGGAGATCAGGCCGGCCAGGGCAAAGGACTCCTCGCCGCGCGTCTGGGCATCGCAGATCCGCACCTCGACCGTGCCGAACGAGTGGTGCGGACGAACGCTCCACCAGAGCTGGGTCGACTCGACCACCGACCCCGCCCGCTCGAGCAGGCCGACGAAGTCCGCGTAACCGGCCCAATCGACAAACGGGCTCGGCACGCCGCAGCGGGGAAAGGTGCGGGTGAAGATCTCGGTGCGGACGGTGTGCAGGCCGCTGTCGCGACGGTCGAGGAAGGGCGAGTTGGCCGAAACCGCGAGCAGCAGCGGCAGCAGCTCGCGCAGCCAGTCGCAGACCGCGATCGCGCGGTCAGCCCCGCGCACGCCCATATGCACGTGCATGCTCCAGGTGTTGTTGCGCTGGGCGACGTAGCCGAGTTCGTGGCGCAAGCGGTTGTAGTGCGGGGTGTCGATGATCCGCTGGTCGAGGTAGTTGGCCCAAGGGTGAGTCCCCATCGCCCCCAGGGCCAGCCCCATGTCATCGACCAAGCCGAAGAGCCGGCTGCGACGCTGGCGCTGCAGCGAAACCGCCTCGACGAAGCTCTCTGCCCGGCCGGAGCGGATCTCGACCTCAGAGGCGATCAGCTCGCCGGCCGCGGACTCGGCGAGGACGTCGTCTGCCTGGCAGGCCGCGTAAACATCCTCGAAGCGATGCTCGAGCTCCAGGCTCGCCGGGTCGAGGATCGCGAACTCCTCCTCGAGGCCGATCGTGAAGTCGGTCGAGGACTCGAACGTCTCCCGAGCGCGGTCGAGGTCCAGGGACAAGATTCAGCTCTTAGGTCAGGTAGAAGTAGAGCGCGTAAAGCAGGTCGACGGCCGGGCTAGAGGTGTGAACCGTCACCTCCGGCGGCACCTGCAGCAGCTGCTCGGAGTAGTTGAAGATGATCTTGACGCCGGCCTCGACCAGCCGGTCGGCGACGGCCTGAGCGGCGGCGGCCGGCACCGCCAGGACCCCGACGACGATCTCCTGCTCGGCGACGATCGCCTCCAACTCGCCGAAATCGCGCACCCGCAGACTGCCGACCTCGCTGCCGACAACCTCGCTGTCGACGTCGAACATGGCGACGATCTGAAAACCGTGGTCGGCGAAGATGTCGGAGCTGGCGATCGCCTGGCCGAGATTGCCGGCGCCGAAGAGAGCGATGTTGTGCTGGCCCGAGGTGCGCAGGATCTTGCGGATCTCCGCCACCAGCGACTCGACGTTGTAACCGACGCCGCGCTTGCCGAACTTGCCGAAACCGGAGAGGTCGCGGCGGATCTGGGTCGGATTGATGTGGGTGTACTCGGAAAGTTCCTGCGAGGAAATCGTCTCGCGACCCATCTTGCGCGCCTGCGTAAGAACCTGGAGGTAGCGCGAGAGCCGGGCGGCAACGCCGAGCGAGAGCCGCTCGCCGTCGACAATCAGCCCATTGGCCGCGTCCTGCTCTTCGATCAAGGCGCCCACGCCCCCACAGTATCGAGCCTCGCCCGCACGGCTGCCTCGTCAAGGATCAACTCGGAGACGACCACGCCGTCGATCTCGACCACCGGAATCTTCTCCAAGAGCCGCCGCAGCAACAGCTCCTCGCTCTCGATATCGACCTCGTGCAGCTGGAAGCGGTAGCCCTCGCGGTGGAGACCAACCAGAGCCTCGATCGCCTCCTCACAGAGGTGACAACCCGGACGTGAGTAGACCGTCACCGAGCTCACGCGGCAGCCCGCTTGGGGGTGGGGAAAGCGTCGTAGGCGAGGTAGTCGGGATAGGGGATCGGGGCGGCGAAGCGAGCCGCGGAGCCGATCATCGCTGCGTTGTCGGTGCAGAGCTGGATCGGCACCAGCTTCAGCGGCAGGCCGCGCTGCTCGCACAGCGCCGTCACGGCCTCGCGCAGGGGACCGTTGGCGGCCACCCCACCACCGAGCGCAACCGCCCCCCACTTCCCGCGCTTGAGCGCTCGCTCGAGCTTGGCGGTCAGCTGGCCAACCGCGGCTGCCTGGAAGCTGGCGGCCAGGTCGGCCCGGCGCTGCTCGACGCCCGCGGAGCCAAGATCGCGACAGAGGTAGACGAGCGCCGTCTTCAAGCCGCTGAAGCTGAAGTCGAGGCCGGGGTCGCGGCTCATCGCCACGGGCATCTCGAATGCCGCTGGGTCCCCCTCCCGCGCCAGCTTTTCCAAGGCCGGGCCGCCGGGATAGCCGAGGCCGAGCATGCGCGCCACCTTGTCGAAAGCCTCCCCGGCCGCGTCGTCGAGCGTCTGGCCGAGCAGCTCGTAACCGTCGTGCTCGCGCACGCCTGCGAGCAGGGTGTGACCACCGCTGGCGACCAGACAAACGAAGGGCGGCTCCAACGGTTCGGGCTCGAGGAAGTTGGCAGCGACGTGGCCCTGCAGGTGATCGACCGGAATCAGCGGCAGCCGGCGCGGTGCGGCAATTGCCTTGGCGGTGCTGACGCCGACCAGGAGGGCGCCGATCAAGCCGGGCCCGGCGGTGACGGCAACTGCTTCGACCTGGTCGAGAGACGTGCCCGCCTCGGTCAGCGCCGCCTCGACCACCGGCGCGACCAGCTCGAGGTGATGGCGCGAGGCAACCTCGGGGACGATGCCACCGAACTGCGCGTGGGCGGCGGCCTGCGAGGAGATCACGTTGGAGAGCATGCGCGGGCCATCCAGCACCGCCGCGCAGGTGTCGTCGCAGGAAGTCTCGAGGGCAAGGATGCGCATACCGCTTGTGCTGCTCAGTCGAGCCACATGATCAGCGCGTCCTCGCCGTTGTCCTGGTAGTAGCGAGGGCGCACGCCTGCCGAGCGAAAGCCGAGCCGTTCGTACATCGTGATCGCCGGCCGGTTTGAGACCCGGACCTCAAGCGTGAAGGGCAACTTGCCGCCGCCTTCCTCGATCAGCTTGGCGATCAAACCCTTGGCGACGCCGCCGCGGCGGCGCTCCGGGGCGACGGCGACGTTCATCAGGTGCCAAACCTGGTCGTAGCGCGAGCAGACCAGGTAGCCGACCAGCTCGTCTTCGACCGTCGCCGCCAGGCAGATCCCGGAGGGCTTGGAGAGCTCGAGCACGAACATCGCCAAGGACCACGGCGTCGGAAAGGAACGCCGCTCGATTGCGATCACAGCGGGCAGGTCGCTGTAGGCAAGCCGCCGGATTCCGCCGGGGTCGGCCGTGCTACTCGGCTCTCTGGGAAGTGTCTCGCTCACGCCATCGCTGCGCATCGGGAGGTCTCAGGTAGATCGGGTCGAGGGGACCGCCGGCCCCGCCCCCAACGGTCTCCGCGAGAGCACAGACGTGCCGCGCGGTGACCCGGTGAACGGGGTCGGCGTCGTCGGGAATGTCGACGTCCCGACTCGCCAGCTCATGGCGAAATCGTATCGCCCCCGAACCCGCCGCCAGCGGCGGCGCGGACAGCTCCCCGAGGCGCTCGACCAAGATCTGGGGAGTTGCGACAAATGGCTCCCAGAGCTGATCTCCCGCGGCCGAGTAAAGGGCGGCGAAAACCTCGCCCCGTCGCGCGTCCAGGACCGCCAGGCTTCCGCTGTGCGATTGCCCCGCTGCGCGTCGGAAAGGAACAGCGGAAGGAGCTGCTCGCTCAGTTAGGGCGCTGCCAAGTGCATCGAGGGTGCAGATGCCCGTAGTCGGCAAGCCGGTGCTGGCGCCCAAGCCGCGAGCGGTCGCCAGCCCGATGCGAATGCCGACGAAGGATCCTGGCCCACGGCCCACCGCGATTCGTCCCACCTGCTCCCAACCGCCACAGGCCTGCGCAGCGCGCTCGACCTCGGCCAGCAAGGCGGTCGAGTGGCGCGGGCGGCCGTCTGCCGCGAGCCCGAGCAGCTCCTCGTGCAGCACCTCGCCGCCGCGCATTGCGCAGACGGCCGTATCCGCGGTCGCCGTGTCAAAACCGACGACCGCCCTCTCGGGGGAGCCCAGGTCAGTCAGTGACCCTGAAGGCAAAGGAGCCGACGCGTTTGCCTTCGACGAACCAGGTGACCCGATGCTTACCGGGAATGTTCGAGGTGACCTTGTTGACGTAGAGCGTGCCCTGCACGGCCGGCTGGGCTTTGGCGCAGATGTTTTTGCCGGTCGGGAACTTGACGCAGACGCTGTAGTTGACATCGCCTTTGAGGCTCTTGAAGAAAGCGCCCTTTTTGGTTTTCTTCGGACACTTGTGCGCCGGTTTCGCGTTTTGAGAGACGCCACAGGCGACGTAATGCTTGTAGGCAGCCGCACCCGCCGTCGCCGTCGCGGCGCCCGCCATCAGTGCGATCGCAAGCAGCATCGCGGTCAGCGTCTTCAATCCCTTCATCCAGCGTCCCTCCAATTTGCGTGTCGAAGTTCGTTCGATGCTACATGCACCGTCCCCTCTCGAACACGCTTATTTGCGGGCTGATGCGGCGGGCAGCTCAATCCGGCGCCGATCGCCGCCGAGATGGTCGAGCCGCACCGAGAGCACGCGGCGCTCGCCGAGCCGTGGCTCGGCGGCGGCAGGCCACTCGATGAAGGCGACGCCGTCGGCGGCCAGGTAGTCGTCGAGCAGGGCCGGGTCCTCGGCCTCGAGATCCTCCAGGCGATAGAGATCCAAGTGCGCGACGGGCAGGCGACCATCCGCGTAGCGCTGTCCGATCGTGAAGGTGGGCGAGGTGATGGGCTGCTCGACGCCGAGGGCACGACAGGCGCCGCGGATCAGGGTCGTCTTGCCGGCTCCAACCTCACCGCCGACGACCACGACGTCACCGGCGACGAGGATCGCGGCGAGCTCCGCACCGACGGCTTCCGTCTCCTCAGCGGAGCTGGTGGAGAGCTCAGCCAAAGAAATCAAGCTGGTCGGCGGACGGCTCGGCAATCGACTCGGCCCCCTCTTTCGCCGGCTCCTCCTCAGGCTCTTCGGCGGCAACCGGCGGGCCCATCGCAAGCAGATCGGGGAGGGTCGCGAGATCCTGGCGCAGCGTCTCCTTGACGGCGGGGGTACGCAGCGCGGCCGCCGGGTGAAAGAGAGGCAAGAGGAAGACGGTGCGACCACCAAGCTCGTGCACCTGCGGCGCCCCCCGGACCTTGGTGATTCCGGCCGGATTGCCGCTGAGCAGCTTGGTCGCGAAGTTGCCGAGCGTGCAGATCACCGTTGGCTCGATCAGCCGAACCTGCTCGAAGAGGTAGGGACGACAGGCCTCGATCTCCTGCGGCTGGGGGTCCCGATTTTCCGGCGGCCGACTCTTCAGCACGTTGGCGATGAAGACCTCCTCGCGCGAGAGCCCGATCTCTTCCAGCATCTGGTTGAGCAGCTGCCCGGCGCGGCCGACGAAGGGCAGCCCCTGCCGGTCCTCTTCGGCCCCCGGCGCCTCGCCGACGAACATCAGGTCGGCGTCGGCGTCGCCGGCGCCGAAGACGGCCTTCGTCCTGGTCTCGTACAGGGGACACTTCTGACAGGCCTGGACCTCTTTATAGAGAGAGACCAGTTGCTCGCGCCGCCCCTCCGCGGTTAACGCCACTAGAGCTCGCCCTTCGCTCGCTTGCGCTTGCTCTCGGCGAGGCGCTCGCCCCGGGCCGCTTCCCGCTCCCCTCGGCGCGATTCATCGGACCTGACCCCTGCTCCGCGTGGCTGCCGCCCTGCGGGCGAAACCGGCGAAAGCAGGCGCTGCGTTCGAGCCGACGCGCACCGCGGGCAGGCCAGGCTGCGCGTATCGCTCGAGGTCAGCTCCTCAAAGCGCTCGCCGCACTGCTCGCACTCGAACTCATAGAGGGGCATCGACCGCATCGTAATCCGCTGACTTCGTGGAAAGTGGCGCATACGGCACCAAAACACGAAGTCAGCGGAAAATCAGGGCAGCGGCTCCCAGTCCCAGGCCTTGGCCGAGGTAAGGCTCTCCTGGTCGAGGTAGTGCCGGAACTCCGACAGCTCGGCGGGCTCGATGGCGTAAACGTGGTCGGGTTCGGGGAAATGGGCGCTGCGGACCTCGGCTACGTACTGGTTCATGCCGGTGACCATCTGGTTGTGGATGTCGGCGTACTGCTTGACGAATTTGGCCATGCGGCCGGTGGTGATTCCCAGAAGGTCGTGGAAGACGAGGACCTGGCCGGCGGTGGCGGGGCCGGCGCCGATGCCGATCACGGGGATCTCGAGCTTCTCCACGATCGCCTCGGTGACGGCGGCGGGAACGGCCTCGAAGACGATCGCGAAGCAGCCGACCGCCTGCAGGGCAAGGGCGTCCTCGCAGAGCTGGATCGCGCTCTGGGCGGTCTTGCCCTGGGCCTTGTAGCCACCGAGCGCGGTCGCCGTCTGTGGGGTGAGGCCGACGTGGCCCATCACCGGGATGCCGGAGCGAACGATCGCGCGGGCGCGCTCGATCGAGATCCCCCCCGCCTCCAACTTCACCGTCTGGCAACCGGTCTCCTTGACCAGGCGCTGGGCGTTCTGGATCGCCAGCTCGTTGCTCGACTCGTAGCTGCCCATCGGCATGTCGCCGACCATCAGCGGCGTCTTCAATCCTCGTCGCACGGCCTTGCCGAGGACGAGCATCTCCTCCAGCGTCACCGCCTCGGTGCCTGAGTGGCCGAGCACGACGTTCGCCGCCGAGTCACCGACCAGAACGATGTCCGCGCCCGCCTCCTCCGCCACCTTGGCCGAGGGAAAGTCGTAGGCGGTCACCATCGCGATCGGTTCGCCCTTTTCCTTCATCTCGGCGAGCCGGGGCAGGCTCACTGGCGGCCGGTCGGCCGGCGGCGGCGCGGTGTGCGAGCGGGCGCCGGAGCTCATGAGAGCAGCACCTCGGGGTGGCTGTCGACGGCGACGATCTCGTTGCTCTCGCCGACGTGGACGACGACCGGCGAGTAGGTCTCGAGGTCACTCTCGTCGTAGGCGCCGAAGGTGCCGACGATGATCTTGTGACCGGGGCGGGTCAGGTGGGCGGCGGCGCCGTTGACCTGCATCGTGCCCGAGCCGGGCTCGCCGTCGATTACGTAAGTGACGAAGCGGGCGCCGTTGTCGATGTCCCAGACGTGGACCTGCTCGTTGGTGATCATGTCCGCGGCGGCCATCAGCTCAGTGTCGATCGTGATGCTGCCGACGTAGTCGACATCACAGTCGGTCACCGTCGCCCGGTGAATCTTGGACTTGAGCATCTGCCTCTGCATCAGTTCTCCTGTCAGCTCATGGTTGAGGGTTCAAGGCTCGATGAGGACGTTGTCGATCAGGCGAGCACCGCCCACCGGGGCGGCAATCGCGATCAGCACCGGCCGGTCGCCCAGCTCGGTGACGGGGGAAAGGTCTTCGGCGTCGCGCGCCTCCAGGTACTCGGGCTCGATCCCGGCTGCCCGCAGCTCATCCCGAGCCGCCTCCAGGGCGGCGCTGAGCCCTTGGCTGGACGCGATCGCCCCGGCGGCGCGCAGCGCCCGCGAGAGCGCGGTCGCGCGCTGGCGCTCGCTCGAATCGAGGTAGGCGTTGCGCGAGCTCAGCGCCAGACCGTCGGGCTCGCGCACCGTCGGCAGAACCTCGATGCGCAGCGGGAAGTCGAGGTCGCTGACCATGCGACGAATAACGGCGGCCTGCTGAGCGTCCTTCTGTCCGAAGTAGGCGATGTCCGGCCCGACCGAGTTGAAGAGCTTGGCGACAACCGTGGTGACGCCGCGAAAGTGCTCGGGCCCGCGCCGCGAGCGATCGCCGTCGAGAACCTCGGTCAGGTCACCCTCGACCGCCACGTAGGTGGCAAAGCCATCGGGATAGACAGCCTCGACCGGCGGGGCGTAGACGAAGTCGGCGCCCGCCTCGGCGGCCAGCCGCAGGTCGCGCTCCTCGTCGCGTGGATAGCGATCGAGATCCTCGCCCGGCCCGAACTGGGTCGGGTTGACGAAGAGGCTCATCACGACCACGTCGCACTCGGTCCGAGCGGCCCGCAAAAGCGAGAGATGACCCTCGTGGAGATAGCCCATCGTCGGCACTAGGCCGATCACACTGTCCCCGCGGCGAGCCGGCCCCAGGGCAGAGCGAAGCTCATCCTTGTCGCGAAGGAGCGTCACGTCGCCTTGTGCGTGTGAAGAATCGACGAGTTCCAGGAGGCTCATGGGTCCATGCCCTTCGGGTCACGGCCGTCTCCGGATTATAGGCACTCCCGCGTGACGAATCGAGCGGATTTCGTCACAGAGTGCTGCCAACCGGCTTTGCAGGTGCCCCGGCCGCGATCGTGCCGTCGGGCAAGTCGCGGTTGACCACGGAGTTTGCGCCAATAACGCAGCGATCGCCGATCGTGACGCCGCTGGCGACCACGCAGTTGACGCCGAACCAGCAGTTGGAGCCGATCTTGACCGGGCCCTTCGTGGTGAATCCTTGCTGCGTGATCGGCGTATCCGGGTCGTCGAAACGATGCGCCGAGTCGCCGACGAAGCAGCCGTTGGCGAACATCGTGTGAGCGCCGATCTCGATTGACTCCAGCGCCGCCAGCATCGTGTTGCGGTTGAGGAAGCAGCCGGCGCCGATCTCGATTCGCGCCTCGGGAGCGAGCGTCAGCCAGCAGCCAGGCTCGAGCAGAGTGCCTTCGCCGATGCGCAGGCGGCCCTCGTCGAGCGCCTCCAACGCCTCGCCCTCCAGCGGCTGGCGAACGAAGAAGCCGCCGCGGGCCGCGTGCCGGGCCAGGCGCCAGCGCCGCCCGGGTCGCCGGTTGCGCTCATACCAGCGCCGCTTCGCCCACCAGATCCGCCAACCCTTCTGCTCGCCGGCCACCCGCTTAGCTTTCCAGACTCGGCATAGACTGAGCGGGTGGCAGATCTGCGCGGCGGTATCGACCTTGGCGGGACGAAGATCCAGACGGCGATCGTCGAGGCCGGCGGAGAAGTGCTCGGCGAAGCGCGACACCCCACCCCCACGTCCGGGGAGCCCGAAGACGTCGCAACGGCAATGGAGGGCGCCCTGCGCGAGGCTGCCTCAGCTGCCGGCGTCGAACCAGGAGACCTCGAAGGTATTGGGGTCGGCTCACCGGGCGACGCCGACGGCAAGACCGGCGTCGTCAGTGGCGCCCGCAACCTTCCCGGCTGGGAGGGCAGCTTCCCACTCGGCGAGACGCTCTCGCAAGCGCTTGGCGCGCCAGTGCGGGTCGGCAACGACGTCCAGGTCGCAACCGAAGCCGAGTTCCACCTCGGAGCCGGGCGTGAGTTCCAGAGCCTGATCGGCGTCTTCTGGGGCACCGGCGTCGGCGGTGGCATCGTCCTCGACGGCAAGCCCTGGATTGGACGCGGTGCCGCCGGGGAGATCGGCCACATGGTCGTCAAGCGCGGCGGTGCCAAATGCCCCTGCGGGCGCAGGGGTTGCATGGAGGCCTACGCCGGGCGCTCGGCGATGGAAGCCGAGGCGCGCCGCGAGCACGAGGAAGGGACCAAGACCGACCTCTTCAAGCTGATGCACAAGCACGACAAAGATCGCCTGACCAGTGGCATCTGGCAGCGCGCCCTCGACCACGGCGATCACCTCGCCGAGAAGCTGATCGACCGGGCGATCGAGGCGCTCGGCACCGGGGTCGCCTCAGCGGTCAACCTGCTCGACCCTGAAGCCGTGATCATCGGCGGCGGGCTCGGCGTCCGCTTCGGCGAGCGCTACATGGACCCGCTCACCGCAGAGATGGACAAGCACCTCTTCGTCAACGAACGCCCACCGGCGATTCGCGTCGCCTCCCTCGGCGACCTCGGCGGCGCGATCGGCGCCTCACTGCTCTTCGCGAAGTAGGCACGCGCCCTCCCTTAGCCACCTCTGCGGTAGTCAAGGGAGGGCGCTCGCTAGACCCGGCCTACCTGCTGGCGTTGGCGGCGGGCTATCGCGTCGACGATCACGGCCAGCAGCAGGACGCCCCCGGTGACCATGAACTTGACCGCCGAGGAGAGCGCGAGCAGGTCCATGCCGTTGGCGATCGAGCCGATCACGAGGGCGCCGAGGAGGGCGGTCCAGACCGCGCCGCGGCCACCGAAGAGGCTCGTGCCGGCGATCACCGGGCCGGCAATCGCCAGCAGCAGCAGTTCGCTGCCGCCGGAGCTCTGGTTGACCGCAAGCAGGCGCGAGGCGGCGAGGATGCCGCCGATCGCCGCCATCGTGCCCGAGAGAGCAAAGACCGCGATGCGGATCTTGTCGACTCCGATACCGGCACGGCGCGCTGCCTCGGCGCTACCGCCAACGGCGAACACGTGGCGACCGAAACGGGTGCGCTTGGCGACGTATTCAAAGCCGGCGACGAAGGCAAGCAGGATCAGCAGCGCCAGCGGCACACCGCGATCGGAGTTGAGGACTGCGACGGCGACGAGTGTGACTACGGCGACAAGCGTGATCCGCACCAGCAGCGGGGTCACACTCTCCCCCGTAAGCCCATGGGCGATGCGGCTGCGATAGCCGGCAAGCAGGACCCCCGCATAGCCAGCGATCACGACCACCGCGATGACCCAACCGACGGCATCTGAGTAGAAGGTGTTGGCGAGGCCGGTGATCTTGGGATCGTTGATGTTGATCGAGCCGGTCGATCCCAGGACCTGCAGCAGGGCACCTTGCCAGGCCAGCAAGCCGGCCAGGGTGACCACGAATGAGGGCACGCCGAAGCGGCTGAACACCGACCCCTGCAACAGGCCGATCGCGGTGCCGACGAGGATCGCGGCCAAGATCGCCAGATAGGGGCTCCAGCCGTGCTGGACGTTGAGCACGGCCATCACCGCCGCGGCGAGCCCGCTGACGGCACCGACCGAGAGGTCGATCTCACCGAGCAGCAGCACGAAGACGATGCCGATCGAGATCAAGCCGACGGCGGTGATCTGCAGCATCAGGTTGGTCAGGTTCTCGGCCGAGAGGAAGCGATCGTTCTCGAACTGGAAGATCGCCCAGATCACCGCCAGGCCCAGCACCACCCGCAGTGAAGCCAGGTCGCCCTGGACGAAGCGCCTCAGCGCACCGGCGCCGGCGCCCGCCTCATCCTGTGGCTGTCCCGCCGCAGGCGGCGCGCTTTCGGCAGCGTTCATTGCGGCTCCGTCCCGTCGCCCTCGTCACTTGCCCTCACCGCGCTGTCGCCGCCGTTTCCCCCGGCGCCGGTGATCGCAGCAACGACGTGCTCCTCGGTGGTCCCTTCGGTCTGGAAGTCACCGGCGGTCCGCCCCAGTCGCAGGACGACGATACGGTCGGCGACCTCGAAGACATTGGCCAGGTTGTGGCTGATCACCACCACCCCGAGCCCGCGCTCGCGCAGGCGCCCGATCAGCCCCAGGACCTGCTTGGTCTGCGGTACCCCGAGGGCAGCGGTCGGCTCGTCGAGCAAGACCACCTTGGGCTCGCCGAGCAGCGAACGCGCCACCGCCACTTGCTGGCGCTGGCCACCCGACAGCGTGCCCACCTCGGATCGCACACTGGGAATCGTCACCGCCAGGCTGGAAAGCAGCTCCGCCGCCCGGTGCTCCATCTTGGCCTCGTCGAGCTGGCGCGTCAGCTGCGCCGGGCCGCCGGAGATCGCCTCCTGCCCGAGGAAGATGTTGGCGACGACGTCGAGGTTGTCGCAGAGCGCAAGGTCCTGGTAGACGGTCGCGATGCCCAGCGCCGTCGCATCCTGAGGCCGGGAGATCGTCACCGCTTCCCCGCCGAAGCGGATGCTTCCCGCATCCGGCGAGTGGATGCCGGCAATCGTCTTCACCAGGGTCGACTTGCCGGCACCGTTGTCGCCGACGAGGGCGACCACTTCGCCTTTGCCGACGCCGAAGTCGACCCGGTCCAGTGCTTGGACCGGGCCGAACCTCTTGCTGACCCCGTCGATCTCAAGCAACGGGGCGTCGGCGTTCATCTGCCTGATCCGCCTTACCTAGGAGATCCCAGCTTCCTGACAGGCCTTCGCGTAGGGCCCGGTGCAGAGTTCTTCCGGCGTGATGAATTCGTCTTTGATCACCGTCTGTTTGATGTTGTCTTTGGTGACGGCAACCGGTTCGAGCAGGATCGACGGCACCTTGCCCGCTTCGTTGTCGAGTTCATCGGTGACTTTGTCCTGGGGGATTTCCTTGCCTTCGGCCAGGTCGATAGCGATTTCGGCGCTGATCGAGGCCTGCGGCTTGATCGCCTTGTAGACGGTCATGTACTGCTGACCGACGAGGATCCGCTGCACGCCCGCGACGGTCGCGTCCTGACCGGTCGTCGGTCGTTCTTCGGGGTCGATGCCGGCTGACTTCATCGCCGCGATCGCGCCCCCACCGGTGTCGTCGTTGGCTGCGTAGACGCCGGCAAAGCCGTCTTTGCCGATCGCCGTGATCGCCTGCTGCATCTCGTTCTGGGCGTTGGTCGCCGACCATTCCGGCGTGTCGTATTCCTTGGCGATCTCAACACCACTGGCTTCGAACCCTTTGTTCGAGCCCTCCTTGAAGAGGGCCGCATTGCTGTCGGCCGGATCACCGTTGATCTTCACGATCGGGCCTTTGGGGCTGCCGTCTTCTTTCAACTTTTCGGAGAGCGATTCGGCCTGCAGTTCGCCGACCCTTACGTTGTCGAAGGAGACGTAGACCGCCACTTCAGCGCCAAGGATCAGGCGGTCGTAACTGAGCACGGGAACGCCCTGCTGGTCGGCCTTCTGAACACTTGCCGCGGCCGAGGCCGCATCGACCGGGTCGAGCACCAAAACATCGGCGCCCTGGGTCAGGGCCGCTTCAACCTGGCTCTGCTGCTTGGAGGCGTCCTCGGTTGCGTTGCTGTAGAGGATTTCGCAATCCGAGCAGAGGTCTTTGACCTTTTCTTCGAAGTACGGCCGATCAGCAGACTCGTAACGGGGAGTCTGGTTCTCGGGCAAAAGCAGCGCGATCTTGAGGCCGCCACCGCCGTCATCGTCGCTGCCTCCGCACCCGGCCGCTACCGCAACCGCCACCAACAGGACGCCAGCCGCAAGAGCGAAACTCTTCAAAGCTGATCTGGACATAGGGCTCTCCTTTCAAAGGCCCCTGCCCTTAACCCCGCTGTACCCGCCCAGCGGGAATTCCACTCTAACCGTAGCGCTCGACACCCGTAAGCGCTACAGGTTTCTTCTCAAAGGTGCGGTACTACGCGGCGAGCGGCTCGCGCCGCTTGCGTGAAGCGCGCTTCGGCTTAGCCGGCTCAACCAGCTCGGCGAGGAAGCGACCGGTGTAGGAGCCTTTGACGGCAGCTACCTCCTCAGGAGTACCGACGGCAACAACCTCGCCGCCCTCTTCCCCACCCTCGGGCCCGAGATCGATCAGGTGGTCGGCGGTCTTGATCACGTCGAGGTTGTGCTCGATCACGACCACGGTGTTGCCGGCGTCGACCAGACGGCCGAGCACCTCGAGTAGCCGCTGCACGTCGGCGAAGTGCAGGCCGGTAGTTGGCTCGTCGAGGATGTAGAGGGTGTTGCCGGTCGCGACTTTGGAGAGCTCGGTCGCCAGCTTCACCCGCTGCGCCTCGCCGCCCGAGAGCGTCGTCGCGGCCTGGCCGAGGCGGATGTAGTCGAGGCCGACGTCGTGCAGGGTGCGTAGGCGGCGGGCGATCTTGGGCACGTTCTCGAAGAAGACGACGGCCTCCTCGACCGACATCTCCAGCACGTCGCCGATGTTCTTGCCCTTGAAGCGGACCTCGAGCGTCTCGCGGTTGTAGCGCTTGCCGTGGCACTGCTCGCAGGGCACGTAGACGTCGGGCAGGAAGTGCATCTCGATCTTGATCTGACCGTCGCCGCGGCAGACCTCGCAACGGCCGCCCTTGACGTTGAAGCTGAAGCGACCCGGTTTGTAGCCCCGCGTCCGCGCCTCCTGGGTCTGGGTGAAGAGCTGGCGAATGTGGTCGAAGACGCCGGTGTAGGTGGCCGGGTTGGAGCGCGGCGTGCGCCCGATCGGCGACTGGTCGATGTTGATGATCTTGTCGATCTGGCTGAGCCCGTCGACGCCGTCGTGGGCGCCGGGGCGCAGCTTCGCCTGATGCAGGCGGTTGGCGACCGAGTGGTGCAGGGTCTCGTTGACCAGGGTCGACTTGCCCGAGCCGGAGACGCCGGTGACGCAGCAGAAGACGCCGAGCGGCACGGTGACGTCGACGTTCTTGAGGTTGTGTTCGCGGGCGCCGCGGACCAGCAGCGCGCCGTTCGGGCTGCGCCGCTCCTCCGGCAGCTCGATCTTGCGCTTGCCGGAGAGGTACTGGCCGGTCAGCGAGGCCGGGTCCTTGGCCACTTCCGCCGGCGTGCCGGCCGCGATCACGTAGCCGCCGTGTTCGCCGGCGCCGGGCCCGAGGTCGACCAGGTGGTCGGCGGCCATCATCGTGCCCTCGTCGTGCTCGACCACGATCACCGTGTTGCCGAGGTCACGCAGGCGGTCGAGGGTCGCGATCAGCTTCTCGTTGTCGCGCTGGTGCAGCCCGATCGAGGGCTCGTCGAGCACGTACATCACGCCGACCAGGCTGGAGCCGATCTGGGTCGCGAGGCGGATCCGCTGCGCCTCGCCGCCGGAGAGGGAACGGGCCGAGCGACCCAGCGAGAGGTAGCCAATGCCGACGTTTTCGAGGAAGGCGAGCCGTTCGGAGATCTCGCGCACGATCAGCCGTGCAATCGCCTGCTCAGTCTCGGTCATCTCCAGGGCGCCGATCCACTCCGCGGCGGCGCGCGCCGATTTGTCGCTGAACTCGGCGATGCTGATCCCGCCGATCTTGACCGCGAGGCTCTCCGGCCGCAGCCGCGCGCCTTTGCAGTCGGGACACGGCTGCTCGGCCATGTAGCTCTCGATCCGCTCACGATTGCTCTCGGAGTCGGTCTCTTCGTAGCGGCGCTCGAGGTTGTTGACGATCCCCTCGAAACGGACTTTGTAGGAGCGGCGGCGGCCGAAGCGGTTGGTGTAGCTGACCTGGTGGCGCTCTGAGCCGGTGCCGTAGAGGAAGACCTCTTTGTCGAGTTTCTTCAGCTTTGCCCAGGGCTTGTCGAGGTCGATCTCGTAGGCCTCGGCGACCGAGGCGATCAACCGCTTCCAGTAGGCGGTGATGCCGCGATTCCACGGCTGCAGGGCGCCCTCGCCGAGCGAGAGGGTCGGGTCGGGTACGACCAGCTCAGGATCAATCACCCGCTGAAAGCCGAGCCCGTGACAGCGCTCGCAGGCCCCGTGCGGCGAGTTGAAGGAGAAGATCCGCGGCTCCAGCTCGGGGATCGAGGTGCCGCAGTTGAGGCAGGCGAACTGCTCGGAGAAGAGCAGCGGCTCGGCCTTGCCGTCGACCATCTCGACTTCGACCAGGCCGGCGGCAAGGCCGGCCGCGGCCTCGACCGACTCGGAGAGCCGTCGGCGCAGATCGGTCTTCATCACCAAGCGATCGACCACGACGGCGACGTCGTGTTTGAATTTCTTGTCGAGGACGATGTCCTCGTCGAGCCGGCGCAGCTCGCCGTCGATTTTGACCCGCGAGTAACCCTCGAGCCGCATCTGCTCGAAGAGCTTTCCGTACTCGCCTTTGCGCCCGCGCACGACGGGCGCCATCACCATGAATTTGGTGCCCTCCGCGAGCGTCATCAGCCGGTCGACGATCTGCTCCTGGGTCTGCCCGGTTATCTCCGCCCCGCACTCGGGGCAGTGCGGCACGCCGATCCGGGCCCAGAGCAGCCGCAGGTAGTCGTGGATCTCGGTCACGGTGCCGACGGTCGAGCGCGGGTTGCGCGAGGTCGTCTTCTGGTCGATCGAGATCGCCGGCGAGAGCCCCTCGATCGAGTCGACGTCGGGCTTCTCCATCAGGCCGAGGAACTGGCGGGCGTAGGCGGAGAGCGACTCGACGTAGCGGCGCTGCCCCTCGGCGTAGATCGTGTCGAAGGCAAGGCTCGACTTGCCGGAGCCGGAAAGCCCGGTGATCACGATCAGCGCGTCGCGCGGCAGCTCAACGTCAACGTCCTTGAGGTTGTGCTCCCGCGCTCCCGAGATGACGATTCGCTCAGAAGCGGCCACTGCGACCGATTCTACGCAGACGAACAGATGTTCCCCTGGACTTCCCGCAAGCAGCGGCTTTTCTCAGTAGAGAACGGTGGCGAGGCGGCGACGGTAGGCGATCGCGGTGGGATCACCGGGGTCAAGGTCGGTGAGGATGCCGATGACGGCGCGGCGCAGTTGCTCGCGGCTGTTCTCGTCGGCGCCAGGCATTTGCTCGAGCAGCAAATCGAGCGCGACTGAAGTCTCACCACGGTCGAGTGCATCGAAGGACGCGGCGGCGATCCCGCGCTTGGCCAGGTCGATCCGGGCGGCGATGCCGGCGGCGGCGAAATCTCCCTCATGGCCCTCGACCGCGCTGAGGGCGTCGTCCTCCGCCCCGCGCTCGAGGCGCTTGCGGGCAAGTGCCACGGCGATATCGGCGCGGCGTGGCTCGAGTTCGGCGGCCTCACGCAGGGAGAGTTCGTCGCCGGCGGCGAGCAGCTCGTCGGCGCGTGACGGGAGCAGCGAGTCGAAGAGCTCATCGACCTTCGCCTTCGGCACCGCGCCGACGAATTCGTTGACGACCCCTCCGTCGCGGAAGGCCTTGACGGCGGGGATGCCCTGGATGCCGAAGCGGGCCGAGAGTCCCTGGTTGGCGTCGACGTCGACCTTGGCCAGCAGCACCCGACCGCCGCGGCTCGCCTCCGCCGCTTCCAGTGCCGGCCCCAAGGTTCGACATGGCCCACACCACTCGGCCCAGAAGTCGACTACGACAGGGGTCTGCTGCGAGAGCTCGATCACATCGCGGTCGAAAGTCGCCTCGCTGACGTCGACGGCCATGGGCTCAGGATATTCAGCCTCGTCCCGGAGCCCGCTTCCCCACTTGGTTAAGCCTTCTTGCGCATCGCGGCGGACGGGACTAGCGTCATCAGCAGGCGGGGTCAGCAACAGAGGAGGAAATATGTCCAATGTCGATGCCGCCCGCGCCAGCTATGAAGCCTTTGGCCGTGGTGACCTGGAAGCGCTGAAGGAGATGCTGGCCGAGGACAGCACCTGGCTCACATCCGACGAGCTGCCGCTTGGCGGTGAAACCCAGGGCCGGGACGCGATCCTGGGGAACTTCACCCAGATCCCCAACTACTGGTCGTCGTTCAGCGTCGAGCCAGAGGAGTTCATCGACGCCGGCGAGTGGGTGATCGTGAGGGGAACGCAGAAAGCTGGCCACGACGGCGACAGCTTCGAGGCGCCCTTCGCCCACCTGATGAAGTTCGCCGACGGCAAGATCGTGCGCGGCGAGTTCTACGCCGACAGCGCCAAGGCAGCGAAGGTCCTGGCCTGACCCAAGGCTCCGGCGGGGGTCGTCAGGCCCCCGCCCGCATCCCGTCGAGGTCGCGGCGCAGCTCCTTGAGCTCGTCGCGGAGTCGCCCCGCCTCCTCGAAGCGCAGGTCATCGGCGGCGGCGAGCATCTCCTCCTCCAGGGTGACGATCGTGCGCTCCAGCTCATCCGGGTCGGCGAACTCGCCGGCGGGCTTGCCGCGGCGCTTGCGCGGTGCCCGATCCTCCATCGCCAAGAACTCGCTCATCTCCGAGATGCCCTTGCGCACGGTCGCCGGGGTAATTCCATGCTCCTCGTTGTAGGCGAGCTGGATCGCCCGCCGACGGTCGGTCTCGCGCATCGCCGCTTTCATCGCGTCGGTCTCCTTGTCGGCGTACATCAGCACCCGCCCGTTGACGTTGCGCGCCGCCCGGCCGATCGTCTGCACGAGGCTGGTCTCGCCGCGCAGGAAGCCCTCCTTGTCGGCGTCGAGGATCGCCACCAGCGAGACCTCGGGCAGGTCGAGCCCCTCGCGCAGCAGGTTGACCCCGACCAGCACGTCGTACTCGCCGAGCCGCAGGTCGCGGATGATCTGAATCCGTTCCAGGGTGTCGATCTCGGAGTGCAGGTAGCGCACCCGGACGCCGTACTCGAGCAGGTAGTTGGTCAAGTCCTCGGCCATCTTCTTGGTCAGCGTCGTGACCAGGACCCGGTCGCCTTCCTCGGCGACCCCCTTGATCTCGTTCATCAGATCGTCGATCTGGTTGCGCGTCGCCCGCAGCTCGATCTCGGGGTCGATGATTCCGGTCGGCCGCACGATCTGCTCGACCGTGCGGGTCGATTCGGTCCGCTCGAACGGCCCCGGCGTCGCCGAGACCATGACCAGCTGCGGCACCCGTTCGAGGAACTCCTCGAATTTGAGCGGCCGGTTGTCGATCGCCGAGGGCAGTCGGAAGCCGTAGTCGATCAGGGTCTGCTTGCGCGAGCGATCGCCCTCGTACATGCCGCCGATCTGCGGCACCGTCTGATGGGACTCGTCGACGAAGACGACGAAGTCATCGGGGAAGTAGTCGATCAGCGTGTGCGGCGGGCTGCCCTCGGGGCGGCCGTCGAGGATGCGCGAGTAGTTCTCGATCCCCGAGGTGAAGCCGATCTCCTTCAGCATCTCGATGTCGTAGGCGGTGCGCTGGCGCAGGCGGTGGGCCTCCAGCTGCTTGCCCTCGGTCTCGAGTTCGGCCGTGCGGCTGTTCAGTTCGTTGCGGATTTCCTCGACCGCCCGCTCCAGCGTCTCGTCCCTGGTCACGTAATGCGAGGCCGGCCAGACCGAGACGTGGTCGATCGTGTCGAGGACCTCGCCGGTCAGCGGGTCGAAATGCTGGATGCCCTCGATCTCGTCGCCGAAGAGGGCGATCCGGTAGGCCGACTCGGCGTAGGAGGGCATGATCTCCAGTACCTCGCCGCGGACCCGGAAGGCGCCGCGACCGAGGACCGAGTCGTTGCGCTGGTACTGCATCTTGACCAGCTTGCGCAGCACCTCATCGCGGTTGATCTCCTCGCCAACTTTGAAGAGCTGCATTTTTTCGTTGTAGACCTGGGGCGAGCCAATCCCGTAGATGCAGGAGACCGAGGCGACGATGATCACGTCGCGGCGGGCAAAGAGCGCCGCCGTGGCGGCGTGGCGCAGGCGGTCGATCTCGTCGTTGATCGAGGAGTCCTTCTCGATGTAGAGATCCTGGGCCGGGACGTAGGCCTCGGGCTGGTAGTAGTCGTAGTAGGAGACGAAGTACTCGACCTGGTTCTCGGGAAAGAACTCGCGGAACTCGTTGCAGAGCTGCGCCGCCAGCGTCTTGTTGTGGGCGATCACCAGCGAGGGCCGCTGCACCGCGGCGATCGTCGCCGCCATCGTGAAGGTCTTGCCGGTGCCGGTGGCGCCGAGCAGGGTCTGGAAGCGATCCCCCTCGGCAAGGCCCTCGGCCAAGCCGGCGATCGCCTTGGGCTGGTCCGCGGTCGGCGTGTAGGCCGGATTGAGCTCGAACTCGGGCACGCGCTGACGATAGCGAGCGCAATACACTGCCCCGCCGTGACGCGCTCGCAAAAGGCCCTGGCCGGTTTCTTCGCCTTCACGGGGACGATGCACTTCGTCATCCCGCGCAGCTACGAAGCGATCATGCCGCCCTCGCTGCCCCGCCACAAAGAGGCGGTCGTGGTCAGTGGCATCGCCGAGATCGCCGGGGGCGCCGCCGTCCTGGTCCCCTCGACGCGCCGTTTTGCCCGCTGGTGGCTGCTCGCCTTGCTCGTGGCGGTCTTCCCCGCCAACGTGCACATGGCGGTCAATCCGGAGCAGGTGCAGGGCCTGGATCTGGAGAAGGTCCCGCGCTGGGCGCTCTGGGCCAGGCTGCCGCTGCAACCGCTGGCGATGCTCTGGGTCTGGCGCGCGACGCGCGACTAAGGCGCCCGGCGTCTTATCCGCGAGCACGGCGTAAACGGAAGGTTTTGTGGGTAGGTGTTTTGTCCGTCAGTCTTTTGGCTGTAGCGCTTCTGTCTTCACAGACAGAGAATTGCCGGAATGAAACCACGCGAACGTTTCGCAATTAATCTGCGTAAGGCGCGCAAGAAGAAGGCGATCTCGCAGGAGGAGCTGGGTTTCCGCTGCGACCTGCACCGGACCGAGATCTCGCTGCTCGAGCGCGGTGGTCGGGAGCCTCGTCTGGGCACGATCGTCAAGCTCGCCGGCTCGCTCGACACCACCCCGGAACAGCTCTGCGAAGGCGTCACCTGGCTGCCCGGCAAGAGCAAATTCCAGATCAAAAAGTAGCTGGCTACGGACCCATCCCGACAGGGTTCCGCTTAACTTTTTCGGTGGATTGCCGGCGGGCTGACGCCTCTGACTCACGACGAAAAAGTGCAAGACGCTCCACCCTGCCGGGATGGGTCCTAGGGCAGTAGCTGTTCGAGTAGCCCTTCTACGGGGCCAAGGAAGCCTTGGACATCGTCGAGTAGGGATTCGGCGTTGTTGATCAGTTCGATCGCCTGGTCGAGTGGGATGTTGCGCAGGGTTTCGCGCAGCGGCGCGGCGAGCAACGGGTTGAGGGCGCCTGCTTCTTCGGCGTCGTCGACGGCGCGCAGCAGACCGGCCCGCACCGCCCGTGCCAGCTTGGCGTCGCTGATTTCGTAACGGTCGGTGAAGCGTTCGCGGGACTCAGGGGTGGCCAGGGCCCGGGCCAGCGTCTCGCGGCTGACGCCGAGCTGACAGGCGGCGCCGTCGAGGGCGGAGAGGGTGAACTGCTCGGCAATCTGCTGCAGGCCTTCGGGGTTGCGCCAGGGTCGGTGCTCGCACGGGTCCTGGGTCTTTGCCGGCGTGTAGGAGGACCCACCGGCGGCGAGGTAGATACCGATCAGGGCGACCGCGGCGAGGATCGAGCCGACAACGAGGAACTGCGCTCGGCGCTCGGCGTTCACAGCTCGACCCTGCGCGCCAGCGCGATCGGGATCAGCGAGAGCAGCCCGATCAGGGCGGCCAACCCAAAGGAGGGACTAAAAGCGTGCGTCGCGCCGCGGTTGAGCTGGTCCTGCAGTTCGTCCCGCAGCTGCACCACCTCATCGCGTTCGGCGGGATCGTCGGGCAGCGGCTCGAAGGCCGGGCCGATCGTCGGCACCTTGCCCTTCTCGTCGTCCAGGCGGCTCTCGATTTTCTGCGCCAGGTCGAGCTTGAGCAAAGGCGGCACGCGCGAATCGAGAATCACCGCCGTGCCGGCGTCAATCGCTTCACTGCGCTGCTCAGCGATGTCGTGGGTGAAGATCGGCGTCACCGCGAGGATCCCGATCACGACGCCGGCGTGACGGGCGGAGATCGTCCAGCCACCATGAATCGCCTGCGGCGCCCGCCCGCTCAACGCGGTCTCGGTCAGCGCCGAGAGCACCAGGGCGAGGCCGACCCCGATCATCACCTGCGGCGGCAGGGTGAGCGCGACCTCCGCCTTGGGCAGTAGGGCCAAGCCCCCCAGCCCACCCGAAACGAGGATCGCGCCGGCCGCCGCACGCGCACGGTCGCTCGGCACTAGCCGGTCGAGCCGACTGCCAAGCAGCGCCGCCACGGGCATCACGCTGACCACGATCGCGGCCCCGATCGGGGTCAGCCGCCAACCCTCGATCAGGAGCAGCACGAGCAGGAACAGCGCGCCGGCGATCGCGGCCGAGACCAGGGCCAGCGCCAGGTTCGCGAGTAGATGCGGCCTGCCCGTCCGACGCAGCTCAGTGGAGAGCACGCCGGTGGCGGCCTCGTGCTTGGCGACGGCGAAGATCGGCACCGCAGCCGCCAGTGCGATCGGCACCTGAATCAGGAAGATCGACTGCCAGGAGACCAGCTCGGTCAGCAGCCCCCCAACCGCCGGCCCCAGTGCCGCCCCCGTCGCCCCCGCCGTGGCCCAGATGGTTGCCGCGCGGCGCTCGGAGCCGACCGTGGCAGGCAACAGCTCCAGCACCGCCGTCACCGCGAGAGCCCCACCAAGCGCCTGCACGCAACGGGCCGCGATCAGCGTGCTGAGCTGATCGGCGATGCCGCAGGCAAGCCCGGCTCCGGCAAAGACGGCAAGCCCGACAGCGGCGCTGCGGCCAGGGCCGACCCGGCGCGCTAGGTGCGCAGCCGGCACGGCGGCAAGGGCCATCACCAAGTTGAAGGAGACGAGGACCCAGCTGACGCCGGCAACGCTGGTGTCGAGCTCGCGGTAGATCTCCGGCAGCGCCAGGACGACGATCGAGGAGTCGGCCAGGACCAGGCCGACGGCGAGCGCCAGCGCTGCGACGCGGGGTCGCGGGGCCTCAGCGCCCATAGCCCAGCTCCTTGCCGTACTCGTCGCGGTAGGCGCCCTGCTTCTCCAGCACCTCTTCGACGTAGGCGCGGGTTTCGGGGAAGGGAATCCCCTCGACGTTCAGATCGCTGCCGCCCCACTCGTCGGCGTTCCCAGGACCGGCGTTATAGGCGGCGAGTGCGGCGGCCACATCTCCGTCGTAGCGATCGAGCAGTTCGCGCAGCAGGTAGGTGCCATAACGGATGTTGATTTCGGGGTCGCCCAAGTCCTTGAGCTTGAAGGTCGTGCCGCCGCTATGGCGCTCGATTTCGTTGGCCGCATCCGGGGTGATCTGCATCAGGCCGCGGGCGCCAGCGCTCGAAGTACGGTCGCTGAACTTCGACTCCGAGTAGATGACCGCAGCGATCAGCGCCGCGTCGACTTCCTTTTCGCGCGATTGCTGACGGATTACATCCTCGTGCTTCAGCGGCAGCGTCAGCTCCTGGATCGCCTTGTCCACAGTCCCCGCCAGCAGCACGCCGGCGACGATAGCGGCGGCAACCAGGGCGGCGCCAATTGCCAGGCGGCGCCTTCTCCGTTTCCTAATGCGGCGGTTTCTCCCCGGGCTCATCCATCCAGCTTCGCGATCAGAGTGGACAGGCGCTGCTCGAGATCCTCGAGCGTGCCGTCGTTCTCGATCACGTGCTCGGCTCGAGCCGCCTTTTCCTCCTGGCCGAGCTGACGCGCCTCGCGCTCGCCAACCAGGGCGTGACCACGCGCCTCGGCGCGGGCGCGGCGGACCTCGTCAGAGGTGACGACGGCAACAGTGGTGTCGAAGACGGGCTCCATCTCGGACTCGAAGAGCAGCGGCACCTCGACGACGGCGACGGCGACATCGTCCCCCAGCGAAGCGAGCCAGCTGCCGATCCGCTCCCCCACCAGCGGGTGGATCTGCGCCTCCAGCCACTTCAGCTGCTCTGGGTCCGCAAACACGATTTCGCCGATCTTGGTGCGGTCGACCCGACCCTCAGGCGCCACCTCCCCACCCCAGCGCTCGGTCAGTCGTCCCAGCAGCGGTTCGGAGTCGAGCAGCTCGTGGACCACGGCGTCGCTCGAGATCGTCGCCGCCCCAAGCCGCTCGAAAGCAGCCAGCGACTCTGACTTCCCAGCCGCAATACCACCGGTCAAGCCGATAGTCAGCGGCACGGCGAGCTAAGACTCGGAGGGATCCTCAGCGGGTGACTCGGCATCGTCGGACTCACCGGCGGCCTCATCAGTGTCATCAGGCGAATCCGGCCGCTCCTGCACCGATTCCCCCTCCTGATGCTCGCCTTCCTCAGGCGCCTCAGCAACAGGTGCCTCGGCCTCCTCGGCAACGGGCTCTTCAGCAACCTCAGCGGGTGTCTCCTCGGCATCGGGAGCCTCCTCAACCGCAGGTGCCTCGGGCTCCTCGGCGACAGCGGGCTCAGCTGACTCGTCAGCGGGCTCCTCGGCGACCTCGCCGGGCGCCTCATCCGCGGGTGGCGTGGCGGTGGGCTCCTCGCCCGCAGCTTGCGAGGACGAGGAGTCCTCTGCCGCGACAGGACCCGCGGCTGATGCGTCTGGTCCCTCGCCAGTGGATCCCTCTGCAGCCTGAATCTGCGCCCCGAGGTCGCCCATCGGCATCTTCTGCTCCTCGACCTGCTTGATGCTGAGCGAGAGTCGGCGCCGCTCCTCGTCGATCTCGAGGATCTTGACGTCGAGCGCCGCACCGGGCTCGACCACCTCGCTGGGGCTCTCGACGTGATGGTCTGCAAGCTCGGAGATATGGACCAGGCCCTCGACCCCGGGCAGGATCTCGACGAAGGCGCCGAAGGCGACGACCTTGGTCACTGTGCCGCCGAGTACGTCGCCGGGCCGGTGGGCGCTGATCACGCGCTGCCAGGGGTCCTCCTGGGTCTGCTTCAGGCCCAGGGAGATGCGCTGGCGGTCGCGGTCGATGTCGAGCACCTTGATCCGCACGGTGTCGCCGATCGCCACCACCTCTGAGGGATGGTTGACGTGGCTCCAGGAAAGCTCGGAAATGTGGATCAGGCCGTCGATGCCGTCGAGGTCGACGAAGGCGCCGAAGTCGACGATGTTGGAGATCTTGCCCTCGACCACCTGGCCGGGCTCGAGGCGACCGAGGATCTGCTCGCGCACCTCCTTGCGCTCTTCCTCGAGCACGGCGCGCCGCGAGAGCACCACGTTGTTGCGGCTGCGGTTGAGCTCGATCACTTTGCACTCCAGCGTCTGGCTCATGAACTCGTCGAGGTTGTGAACGCGGCGGATGTCGACCAGCGAGGCGGGCAGGAAGCCGCGCACGCCGAGGTCGAGGATGAGGCCGCCCTTGACGACCTCGATCACGTTGCCTTCGACCGGTTCGCCCGACTCGGCGGCAGCCTCGATGCGGCGCCAGGCCTTCTCGAAGCGGGCGCGCTTCTTGGAGAGGATCAGACGGCCGTCGGCGTCTTCCTTGGTGAGGACGAGCGCGTCGACCTCCTCACCCTGCTCGACCTCGTCGGCCGGGTTGACCGACTTGCGAATCGAGAGCTCGTGCGAGGGGATGACCCCCTCCGACTTGTAGCCGATGTCGACCAGGACCTCGTCCTTGTCGATCCGCACGACCTTGCCTTTGACGACATCGCCCTCCTCGAAGGAGACCATCGTCGCCGCGTAGTTGGGGACGATCTGGCCGTCGATTTCGAGCAGCAGGCCGCCCGAGCCCTCAACCGGCGAGCCGGCGGGAGCCTCAGAAGCAGGGGTCAAGGTCGTATCGGTCACGGACACAGCGGGGGATAATTGCAGGTGGATACTCTCTGCGTCGTGCCGATCCGAGCGACCAAACGCGGCGAGGAGCGTACGCCGCTCGAAGGCAGCCATGACGTGCTGATCTGCGGGGCCAGCTTCGCCGGCCTTGCGGTGGCCCGCGAGCTGGCCGGATCGGGGGCCGACGTGCTGATCGTCGATCGCTACGAGATCGGCGAGCGCCAGACCTCGGCCTGCGGCATCCCGACTCTGTGGATGGAAGCGCTGGGGCTGATGGAGGCCGAGCGCCAGCGCTTCGACTCGCTGCTGATGCACACGCCGCACGGCGACGCCCGCTACCGACTGCCCTTCACCTTCTCCACCTTCGATTACCGCGAGCTCTGCGCCCTGCTCTGGCGCGACTGCGACGCCCGCTTCGAGACCGCCAAGGTGAACGGGCGGGCAACCGCCGCGAACGGCGACGCCGCGATCGCGATCGACACCGACCGCGGCGTGATCTCCGCCCCGCTCGTCGTCGACGCGCTCGGCTGGCGCCGCATGCTGGCCAACGGCGACGGCTACCAGCCACCCGAGGCGCCGCTCTCGCGCGGCCTCGAGGTTCACCCCGAGGGCAAAGGCGAGGACTTGGAGATCTGGATCGACCGCCGCTACGTGCCCGCCGGCTACGGCTGGAGCTTTCCCGCCCGCGACGAGCTGCGCATCGGCGTCGGCTCCTTCGACCCCCGCTTCCACGTCCGCAAGACGACCGAGCTACTGGCCGAGGACCTCGACGCCGACCGGGTCCGCTATCAGGGCAACTGGATCCCCCACAAGCTGCGCAAGGGCACCGAGGGCGGCATCTTCTTCGCCGGCGACTCGGCCGGCCACTGCCTGCCGCTCAGCGCCGAGGGCATCCGCACCGCGCTCTACTTCGGCATCGCCCTGGGCCGTGAGCTGCGCGGCGTCCTCGACGGCTGGCAGGACCGCGAAGCGGCGGCCACCCGCTACGCCGAGTTCAACGACTCGCACGAGTGGAAGTTCAGCTGGATGCTGCGGGTGCAGAAGCTGGTGCCGAAGATCCCGCCGCGGCTGCTCGGGCCGCTGGTTCGCCTGCTCGGCAACAAGCGCTTCATCAAGTGGTCCTTCAACCACTACCTGCAGATTGCACCGCCGGAGTTCGCCTCAGCGAACGATCAGAACGGTGCCGGCCAGAAGCAGTACGACGCCGGCGACCCGCTCCGGGCTGAGCGCGACCTGGTCGAGGCCGAATAGCCCGAACCGGTCGATCGCGACCGAGGCCGTCAACTGGCCGGTGATCGTCGCCGCCGCCACACCGCCGGCCCCGACCGCCGAGACGGCGATCAGCGCGTTGGTGACGTAGATCGCGCCGAGGAAGCCGCCGAGCAGGTAGTACCAGCTGACCTCGAAGGTGGAGCTCAATCCTCCGGCCTTGCCGCTGAGGACGACGATCGCCGCCAGCGCAATCGTGCCAATGGCGAATGAGACGAGCGCGGCGGGCAAGCTGCCGGTCGAGCGCCCGAGGCCGGCGTTGATCGGCGCCTGCAGTGCGATCAGGCCACCGGCGATCGCGGTGAGGAAGACAGCGAGGCCCTTATCCATCGGCGGGCTCGTGGGCTGGCGTGATCTTCGTCTCTAGCTCGGGTTGCATCGATACGGGCACGGTCGGTTGAACCGTCCTGCTGTCATATCAGTAAGCCGAAGGGAATATCGAACCGCAGATGCCACCACCAGCTGAGGGATTCGCCGCCCGCTTCGTCCTCGGGCCTGCCCTGCGCACGCAGCCGGACCGCCGCCTCGTCACCCTCGTTCGAGAGGGGTACGAGAACGCCTTCGAGGAGATCGTGCGCCGCTACGGCAAACCGCTGACCCGCTACGCGGCGGCGATCGTCGGCGGCCGGGCCGAGGACGTCACCCAGGACGCCTTCTCCAAGGCGCTGCTGGCGCTGCGCCGCGACGGCGCCGAGATCGAGCTGCGGCCCTGGCTCTTCCGCATCGTCCGCAACACCGCCCTCAACGACCTGCGCGACAGCCCGCCCACCGCCGCCGCGCTCGCCGAGGTGATCGCCACAGGCGCCAGCCCCGCCGAGGAGATGGAGCGGCGCGAAGAGCTGGCCGACCTGATGCGCCGGCTGCAATCGCTTCCCGAGGCACAGCGCGCGGCGATCGTGATGCGTGAGCTGGAAGGCCTCAGCCACGAGGAGATCGCCAGCGCGCTGGGACTCAGCGACGGTGGGGCCAGGCAGGCGATCTACCGGGCTCGGCACTCGCTCCGCAACGCCGCCGGCATGCTGCTGCCCTTGCCACTGCTGAAAGCGCTGCTCGCCGGCGCCGTCGCCAGCCCCGCCGTTGAGGCTGCCGCGGGCGCTGCCGGAGTCGGTGGAGCCGCGGGCGCCGGGGTTGCACTGAAGGCGGCCGCGGCGACGGTCCTGGTCGCCGGTGCGGTGAGCGCTGGCGTCACGATCGACCAAAATCGCCAGACACGATCCAACGCGCAACCGGCAGCAGGCGATGTCGTCGCTGACGACTCCACGCAAGCGACGAGCGGGAGCGCGGGCAGCGGCGGGGGCGACTCGGGCGGACACGGCCCCTCCTCGTCGCGGTCCGGGCACGGCGGCGAGCGCGAGTCCGGCGATGACCGCAGCGGCCACGGCCACGGCTCCGACGATCCCGGTGACGATCGCGGTCACGGCGATGACTCCGAGGGCAGCGGCAGCGACGATGACGACGGAGGCCGTGAGTCAAGCGGGCACGGCGGCAGGCGCCACTCGGAGCCGGGTGATGACCACGGCGGCGGACCACGACTGTCGGGCGATGACGACAGCGGCAGTGAGAGCAGCCACCACTCCGGGCGCAGCTCAAGCGGATCGTCAAGCTCGGGCAGCGGCTCATCCGGCGACGATGGCTCCGGGGGCAGTTCGAACTCGGGGTCTGGATCTGGTTCGAGCTCCGGGTCCGGTTCGGGCTCATCATCGGGCTCCGGATTGGGTTCGGACGACGAGTCGGACTCGAACAGCAGCTCGGGATCCGGCGACGATTCCAGCTCAGGGCGTGAGAGTGACGGGGGCGAAGAAGATTTCGATGGCTCAGGTGAGAGCGACTCGGACGACAGCTGAACCGAGGCGCTACTTGGCGTCGAGCCAGTCCGCGCCGACGCCGACGTCCACCTCGAGCGGTGGGTCGAGCCGGTAGGCGGCGCACATCTCGCGTCGCACCAGCTCGACCGCGCCGTCCATCTCATCCGGCGGGCCCTCGAAGAGCAGCTCGTCGTGGATCTGCAGGACGAGGCGGGTCTCGGTGCCGGCCTCGCGCAGCGCGCTCTGACAGCGCACCATCGCGATCTTGATGATGTCGGCCGCGGTGCCCTGGATCACGGTGTTGACGGCGAGCCGCTCGCCGAGGCGGCGGGTGTTGGGGTTGCCGGAGCGCAGCTCGGGGATCGAGCGGCGGCGGCCCAGAAGAGTGGTGACGAAGCCCTCCTCCTGCGCCCGCTCGATCACCTGCTCGCGGAAGGCGCGCACGGCGGGGAAGCGCTCCAGGTAGCGGGAGACGAATTCCTCCCCCTCTTTGCGGGGGATGTTGAGCCGGTCGGCGAGGCCGAAGCCGGTGAGGCCGTAGACGATGCCGAAGTTGACCATCTTCGCCTTCGAGCGCTGGCCGACGTCGACGTCGTCGCGTGAGATGTCGAAGACCTCCGCCGCCGTCGCCGCGTGGACGTCGTCGCCGGCGCGGAAGATCTCTTTCAGCACCTCCTCGTCGGCGACGTGGGCGAGCACCCGCAGCTCGACCTGGCTGTAGTCGGCGGAGAGCAGCTGGGCGCCCTGCTCGGCGACGAAGCAGGCCCGCACCGGACGGCCGATCTCGGTGCGGATCGGGATGTTCTGCAGGTTGGGGTTAGTGCTGGAGAGGCGGCCGGTGGTCGTCGCCGCCTGGTTGAAGGTCGTGTGGACCCGACCCGTGTCGGGGTCGATCAGATCCGGCAGCGAGTCGAGGTAGGTGTTCTTCAGCTTGGTCAACTCGCGCCAGGACTCGATCTTCTCGACGATCGGGTGCTCGTCGCGGATCTGGGCGAGGACGCGGGCATCGGTCGAGAAGCCGGTTTTGCCCCGCCGCTTGCGGGTCAGGCCGAGCTTCTCGAAGAGCACGCGGCCGACCTGCTGCGGCGAGCCAATCGTGAACTCCTCCTCGGCCAGCTCGAAGATCTCCTTCTGCAGCGTCTCGATGCGCTCGCCGAAGCCGGCACCGACCTCGGCCAGGCGCTCGGCGTTCAGCTTCAGCCCCTCGCGTTCCATCGCGGCGAGGACGTGGACCAGCGGCAACTCGATCTCGCTCAGCAGGTGCCCCAGGCCGAGCTCCTCGATGCGGGGGCGCTGCACGTCGGCCAGAGCGGCGACCAGGCGCGCTTCCTCAGCCGGCTCGAGCCCGGCCTCGCCATCGCCGTCGAGCGAGAGCTGGCCGTCGTCCTCGTCCTTCGCCGGCACGGCGTCGGCAGCGAGACCGATGCCCGCGTCTGCGGCAAGCTCGGTGAGCTCATAGGTGCGTCGCTGCGGCTCGAGCAGGTAGGCGGCGAGCATCGTGTCGTGGTCGAGGCTCAGCTCAGCGCCCTCGCGAGCCGCCGCTGCGAGCAGGCCGCGGCGACCGCCACCGAGCGACTTGAGGTCGTGGGCGACCAGGCCACGCCCGGGAAGCGCAACGGCGAGCTCGTCCAGGGTCGAGGAGCCGGTGAGAGTGCGCTCGCCTTCCGCGGCGGCCCAGCGATCGCCGTCGACCGCCAACGCGACAGGCCCCTCCCCCACGCTGAGATCGGCTGGCGTGCCCTCCTCCGCCTCGACCGCAAGCTCGGTCTCGACGCTGCGGCCCGGCACCGCCTCGCCCTCGGGCAGCGCTTCTTCGAGGCGCTCGAGCACCGCCCGCAGCTCGAACTCGCGCATGAAGTCGCGCAGGGCGCCGCGGTCTGGCTGCGATGACATCGCCGCCTGCAGATCAACGCCGGTCTCGATGTCGTACTGCAGCGTCGCCAGCTGCTTCGACATGCGGGCGTCGTCGGCGTGCTCAACCAGGTTCTGCTTGCGCTTGGCGCCGGAGATCTCATCGACGCTGGCCAGCACTTTCTCCAAAGTGCCGAACTGCTGCAGCAGCTGGGTCGCCGTCTTCTCACCGATTCCGGGAACGCCGGGGATGTTGTCCGAGGTGTCGCCGCGCAGGCCCATCAGGTCGGTGATCAGCTCCGGCGGCACCCCGTAGCGCTCGGTGACGGCAGCGCTGTCATAGATCTTGGTCTCGGTGATCCCGCGCGAGGTACTCATCACTCGGATTCCGTCGCCGACCATCTGGTAGGCGTCGCGGTCACCGGTGACGACCATCACCGCGATCCCCTCTTCGCGAGCCTGGCGGGCCAGCGAGGCGATCACATCGTCGGCCTCGTAGCCCTCGACCTTGACGTTGGTATAGCCAAAGGCCTCGACCAGCGGCATCAGATGCGGCCACTGCTCGCGCAGCAGGTCGGGGCGCGGTTTGCGCTGGGCCTTGTAGAGGTCGTAGGTGACCTCACGGCCAGACATCCCCGCATCCCAGGCAACAACCACACCGGCGGGCGCGTGCTCGTCGATCACCTTGACCAGCATCGAGGCGAGCCCGTAGATCGCGTTGGTCGGCCGCCCGTCGCTAGTTCCGATCGACTCCGGCAACGCGAAAAACGCCCGGTAGGCAAGCGAGTTGCCATCGATCAGAAAGAGCTCGTGCTCGGGGTCGCCGAGTTTCTTAGTCGCCATCGGCGCCAACTCTATGGCGCCGGGAGGCGAGCACCTCGCGCAGAATCTCGGCGATGCGCTTCGGTTCCTCGTCGATCTGATCATCGCTCGGCCGCTGCACTTCGAAGCCAAGCGAGCGCAGCTCGAGATCGCGCCGCCGGTCATCGAGGAACGCCTGTTTGCCGCGGTGGTACCGATAGCCGTCGGTTTCGACCACGAATCCGAGACTCGACCAGACGAAATCCGCCTCGTACTGGCCAATTGGGACGTTGACCTCAGGCACGGGCAAGCGGTATTGCCGGCAGATCCGCAGGAAGTCGCGCTCGAGATCGCTGCGGGTGCGATCGCGGCGAACGTCCTCGCCAAGCGGCAAGCCGAGAACATCTGCCTGCCGAATCGCCCGTCGCAGCTCCTTCTCCGAAACAACTCGACGTAGATCGGCGATCGTTTGGGCCGGCCTGGTGACCGGTCCCGTGACGCCGGGTGATGGTCTCAGCCCGGAGCGACGCTCTGCGATGCAAACGGATTCCCCGCCGCCTCGCCCTGCCCCCACCACCGTCGACCGATACATCGACCCTTCCCTCGGCCGGCTTCAACAGCTCCCAGAGCTCAGCCGCGCTCCGGTGACTTACGACTGCGCCCTCGCCGTAGGCGAGGGCGGCTGCCATCCATCTGCCATGTCGTGAGATCCCGGGATGGCCCACGGCATACACGCCGCGGTGAACCCGGTGCAGGCGACCTGATTCCACCCATCGGCGCACCGCGTTCCTAGTGACCCCGGCCGCGTAAAGCTGTCCAGTCGAGACCACCCCATGCTGACGAGCGGCGACTCTCGCAACTCGTCCATCTGACCTGGCGAATTTTGCGTCCACATGACGCATAAGTCGCCAGGCACCTGAATCGCCCCCGCTTCGATCCGATCAGCGCAGCGAGATCGCGCGTCGCGCGTCGCCTTTGTGCGTCAGGACTCAGCCCGGGACCGTGGCAGGCGGATGTTCTGTACGAGCGTTTCCGTGCGTCCGTCGGCGAGGGTGAGCGTGAAGGTGAGCTTGAGTGGCAGCGCACCTTGCTTGAGCCTATTCAGCGCCACCCTGGAGAGCTTGCAACCGACTGTGAGCTCTCCAGCCATCACCGCCCGCGTACTGCTGGCGCAAGCCCGCCTAGTGTGCTTTCGGGCTCGCATCGTCGCTCTCAGGCCAATCGAACCAGGGCCCGACAGCTCGAGGCGGGCCGTTACCCAGCGACCCGTGCGGCCGGATTGCGAAAAGAGGAAGAGGGGGCCAGACGAACTGGAGCGTGATGCCTCCTTCTCCCTGAGCGGAACCGGATCGACTATCGGCGGCGGTTCATTTTCTTCAAGCCATGCTTCTGCCTCGGCTTGGCGGCCGGCGATGAAGTCGAGTGTTTCCTCGACGCCGTCTTCAATTTCGCCGAGATCGAATTCGGGACGACCGTTGTCTTGTTCCTCTTCCTGCCAGGGGGTAAGAAGATCGGCGGTGTCTTCGGCTAGCGCGGCGGGGTCGAGGTCGGGAATCGTGTGGGTTGCCAGGTTCAGCCCGGCCCAGTAGGCGCGGAAGCATTCCCTGTCTTTGAGGCACTTGTTGAAGAAGACGCCCCCCGAGCCGTCGAAAGTGACCTCTCTCCCAGCCTTGTCGCTGGTTGGCTGCCAGGTCTGGTCGGTGCCCCAGGGGAGCATCTGGAAGCGCCCGGCGGGGTCGCTGTAGAGGTAGTAGTTGTTGGGGCGTTCCTGGCCAGGCTCGGTGTGGCCGGCGTAGCCGTCCCAGTGCTCGATGTACTTCTCGACCCCCCACATCCTCCCCATCTCGGCCAGTTCCGCGTAGGGCGCGACGCGCTCGGACAGCGGGGCGCCGCCTTCATCGTTGACGGCTGCGATCAGGGCTTCGAGGTCACCCGTTTCGCCGGGTTCGTCTCCCCCCTCGTCGACTTCGAAATCACCGGCGCCGTTCGGCACGAGGTCGTCGCCGCGCTCTCCCTCGTAGAGGTGCTGGGTGTTTTTATCGAAGGCGGAACCGAAGATCCTCGTCAAGCCGATGTCGTCGAGGTTTTCGAGGTTGAGGTAGACACCGATGTCCTCACCGTTCAGGCGCACGTAGGCGAGACCGGTGCGCGAAGCTGGGACGCCGCTGGCACGAAACGCCGCATAAGCCAGCGTCTCGTGAATCATCGAGGGGTCCTGGACCATGTTGTTCAGGGTCATCTTGCGGAGACCGAGAAACGCGTTCGCCGCTTTGAATTTGAGCTTGAAGCCGGCCTTGTCCGTAATCTCGCGAAAAGAACCGCCGACGCTGCCCTTGAGCCGAACTTCGACCGAGCGCTCCGGCAGCACCGGTGAGCCTTCCTCGCCCGCGGGCGTTCCGTCCGAGGAGCGGGTCAGCGAGAACGTCCCCGGCACGTACTCCTCCGGTTCGTCTTCCAGTTCCGTTTTCGCCTGGTCCGAGAGCGTCAGGTCGATGATGGCGACCTCGCCCGGGTCATACATTTCGGCGGCGTCGTAGGCGGCAGCGACCTGTGCAAAGACTGCAGCGAGGACGGAGACGAGCAGGATCGAAAGGCCGGTTCGCATTGTGCGCATGTCAAAACAACGCTAGCGAGCACGATTTCTACCGCTCGAGGCCCAATTCGGCGAACACCCAGGGGCGGCGACGCCGCGGCCGTGCCTAGGCAGGCGGCGCGAATCTGATTCGATAGCTGCCGATGGCAGTCAGCGCCCAATACAGCGTCACGATCCGGGTCGAGCTCGATGCGCGCCAGGAGCCGCTGGGCAAGCTGACCGCGGAGATCGCCGAGGCGGGCGGCCAGCTGCAGGGCGTCGACCTCGTGCCCGGGGCCGGCGGCGAGGGCAAGCGGGTGCGCGAGTTCACGATCGACGCCCAGGACCGCGAGCACTGGGAGAAGATCCTGCGCGGGATCGGCTCGACCCGCGGCGCCCGGGTGCTCGACTACGTCGACCGCACGATGCAGATGCACCGCGGCGGCAAGATCTCGGTCGAGAACAAGTACCCGCTGAAGACGCGCGACGACCTCTCGATGGCCTACACGCCGGGTGTCGCCCGCGTCTGCCAGGACATTCACGACGATCGCACCAAGGCCTTCGAGTACACGATCAAGAAGAACACGGTCGCCGTCGTCTCCGACGGCAGCGCCGTGCTCGGGCTCGGCAACATCGGCCCCGAGGCGGCGATGCCGGTGATGGAGGGCAAGGCGATGCTGTTCAAGGAGTTTGCCCAGGTCGACGCCTTCCCGATCTGCCTCGACACCCAGGACGCCGAGGAGATCATCAAGGCGGTCGAATTGATCGCGCCGACCTTCGGCGGCATCAACCTCGAGGACATCTCCGCCCCGCGCTGCTTCGAGATCGAGGACCGGCTGAAGGAGACCCTCGACATCCCCGTCTTCCACGACGACCAGCACGGCACCGCGATCGTGACCATGGCGGCGCTCTTCAACGCGCTGAAGATCACCGGCAAGCCGATCGAGGAGCTGCGCGTGCTGATGGTAGGGCTCGGCGCCGCCGGGGTAGCGGTGACCAAGATGATGCTCGCCAGCGGCGTCACCCACATCGTCGGCTGCGACCGCCAGGGCGCCCTCTCGACCACCCGCGCCGACTACGAATCGGGCGAGATGAGCGGGATCAAGCGCTGGTATGCCGAGAACTCGAACCCCGAACAGCTGAGCGGCGGGCCCAATGAGGTGATTGAGGGGACGGACCTCTTCATTGGCCTCTCCGGCCCCGGCCTGATCGAGGCCAAGTCGCTGGCCAAGATGAATGACGACGCGATCGTCTTCGCGATGGCCAACCCGACTCCCGAGGTGATGCCCGAGGACGCCGCTCCCTATGTACGAATCATGGCGACAGGGCGCTCGGACTACCCGAACCAGATCAACAACGTGCTCGCCTTTCCCGGCATCTTCCGCGGCGCTCTCGACGCCGGCTCGCCCAGCATCACCGAGGAGATGAAGCTCGCCGCCGCCAAGGGCATCGCGATGGCCGTCTCCGAGGAAGACCTCTCCGAGGACTACATCATCCCCAGCGTCTTCAACCGCGAAGTCGCGCCGAAGGTGGCCGAAGCCGTGGTCGAGGAGGCCAAGCGCGAGGGGATCGCCCGCTTCAACGAGGAGACCGGCACCTTCTCGACCGTGGAGGCCACATAGCCCAGTGAAGGTCCTCGTCACCGGAGCCAGCGGTTTCATCGGGTCAGCACTCTGCGACTCGCTGCTGGTTCGAGGTGACACCGTCGTCGGCCTCACCCGCGACCCGGGCCGGGCGCGGAGCACCAACCCCAGCGTCACCTGGCACCCCTGGGAGCCGATGCTGGAACGACCGCCGGAGGCGGCCTTCGAGGGCGTCGACGGCGTCGTCCACCTGCTCGGCGAGAAGATCAACCAGCGCTGGACCCCCGAGGCCAAAGAGCGGATCATGGAGAGCCGCCGCACCGGCACCCACAACCTGATCGGCACGATCTCGGCCCTGCAGCACAAGCCGAAGGTGCTTGTCAGCCAGTCGGCGATCGGCTACTACGGTGACCGCGGCGAGGCAATCGTCGACGAGTCGACCGAGCCGGGTGATGGCTTCGACGCCGAGGTCGTGCGCGAGTGGGAGCGGGCGGCGCACGAGGTCGAACCGACCGGCGTGCGGCTGGCGATCGTCCGCACGGGCCACGTGCTCGACCCCCGCGGCGGCTTCCTCGGCCCGCAGCTGACCCCCTTCAAGCTGGGAGTCGGCGGCCCGCTCGCCGGCGGCAACCAGTACGTCTCGTGGATCCACGTCGCCGACGAGGTCGGCATCCTGCTCTGGGCGCTGGAGAACGACAAGGTGAGCGGGGTCGTCAACGCGACAGCGCCGAATCCGGTGACCAACAAGGTCTTCTCCAAGGCGCTGGGCAAGGCACTCGGCAGGCCCGCCGTGGTGCCCGTTCCGGGGCTCACCGTGGACCTGATGTATGGCAAAGAGTTCGGCAAGGTGCTGCGGGGCGGGCAACGGGTGATGCCCAGGCGAGCTCTTGATCTCGGGTACCGGTTCAGGCATCCGGATCTTGAGGAGGCGCTGGCAGACTTGCTCTAGGCGTAGTAGGAGTCGGGTGCCCCTACCCCGGAGACCGTTGCGCAGCAGATCGGTTGTCAGGGCTCGTGCCTTTTACCGGGAGCCTCCGGGGTAGGGGCACCCGGCTCCTCCTACGACTCGTGCAGGTCTTCGCGGAGGTGCTCGCGAAGGGAGCCCGAGTCGGCGGATTCAAGGAGCTTGAGCAGGTGCGCCATCGCCGCGGCACCGGAATCCTCTGAGATCCAGGGGACTTCGGCGGTTTCCAGGATCGGGTGGACGAACCGCGACGCCCTGGGGTCGAGAGCTTCTAGGTAGGCGACGCTGGTGGAGTCCTCCGTTGCTTGACGAGCGTTGGCGCCGAGGGTTGCCAGGTTGAGCTTTTTTGCTTCGTGGGGACTCGGAACGCAGACAGCTCGTACTCGAAGGTCGCCGGCACGACCATCGTGCTCGGCAAGCTCCCGCTTCGCCGTGACGCACAACGGATCTTCGACGTAAGCGGTCACGGTGGCGTCTTCGGAGACCCCGGTGCCGCCTCCGCAGCCAGCAGCCCCCACGAGCAGAACGCAGGCCGCGACCAGTACGGCTTTTCGCAAGATGGAAGAGGGCCGGGTGCCCCTATCCCGGAGGCTCCCGGTAAAAGGCATGAGCCCTGACAACCGACCTGCTGCGCAACGGTCTCCGGGATAGGGGCACCCGGCCCTCCCCCGCCTTACGAAACCCCACAACCCCCGCCCCTGTTCAGCCAAAGAAGACCTCAGCCTCGCTGTAAAGCGACTCCGGAACGGTCTTCAGCTCAGCAGTCGCCTCGCTCAAATCGACCAGCTCGATGTCCGTCCCCCGCAACGCCGTCATCTTGCCCCAGTCCCCAGCATCGGCGGCATCGATCGCATGCAGCCCGAACCGCGTCGCCAGCACCCGATCAAAGGCCGTTGGTGTGCCGCCCCGCTGGACGTGGCCGAGCACCGTCGCCCGCGCCTCCTTGCCGGTGCGCCGCTCGATCTCACCCTCGAGCCAGTGCGCGATGCCACCCAAGGCCACGTGGCCAAACTGATCGAGCTTCTCGTTTTTGGTCTCGGGCATGCCGCCGACCGGCTGGGCGCCCTCGGCGACGACGAGGATCGGCGCAAACTGATGCTCGAAGCGGCGGCCGACGAACTGACAGACCCGGTCGAGATCGAAGGGCAACTCGGGGATCAGAATCACGTTGGCGCCGCCGGCGAGACCGGCATGGAAGGCAATCCAGCCGGCGTGGCGACCCATCACCTCGACGATCAGCACCCGGTGGTGACTGTCCGCAGTCGTGTGCAGACGGTCGATCGCCTCCATTGCGATGTTGACCGCGGTGTCGAAGCCGAAGGTGTAGTCGGTGGCGCCGAGGTCGTTGTCGATCGTCTTCGGCACGCCGACGACCGGCAGGCCGCGCTCGGCGTGCAAGCGCGAGGCGGCGCCGAGCGTGTCCTCGCCGCCGATCGCGATCAGCCCGTCGACCCCTTCGGCCGCGAGGTTGGCGAGAAGCCGCTCGGGACCGCCCTCCTCCTTGAACGGATTGGTCCGCGAAGCGCCGAGGATCGTTCCCCCGCGCGGCAAAATCCCCCTCACCTCGGGCACGCCGAGCGGGCGGCTGTCTCGCTCCAGCGGCCCGCGCCAGCCGTCGCGATAGCCGATGAACTCGTGACCGCTGTGTTCGACTCCCTTGCGCACGATCGCGCGGATCACCGCATTGAGGCCGGGGCAATCTCCACCGCCGGTGAGCACGCCGATCCGCATCGACCTCAGGTTAGCCGTGACGGGGAGCGCCTACCCGTTAGGTTCGTTCGAGCCGATCGAGCGAGAGAAGGGACGGACGATGAGCGACCCGGTGGATATGCAGGCGCTGCGCGCGGCGGGACAGAAGACCTGGTCGGAAGGCGACTTTGCGGTGGTCGCCGCGATCGTGATGATGGCCTCCGAGGAACTGGTCGAAGCGCTCGACGTCGTTCCCGGTGAGCGCGTGCTCGACGTTGCTTGCGGCAGCGGTAACGCGGCGATCGCCGCCGCGCGGCGCTCGTGGGGTGGCGTGACCGGCGTCGACTTCGTTCCGGCCCTGCTCGAGCGAGCGCGCGAGCGCGCCGCCGCCGAGCGCCTCGACATCGAGTTCGTCGAGGGCGACGCGGCCGACCTGCCCTTTGCCGATCGGGACTTCAACGTCGTCGCCTCGGTCTTCGGCGCGATGTTCGCACCTGACCAAAAGCAGGCGGCCACCGAGCTGCTGCGAGTCTGCACGCCCGGCGGCCGCATCGGCATGGCGAACTGGGTCCCGGATGGCCCCGTCAGCCAGCTCTTCGCCCTCGTTGCCAAACACGTGCCACCGCCGCCCGGGTTCACGCCACCCGTGCTCTGGGGGACCGAGGACCACGTGCGCGAGCTCTTCGGCGACGGGATAAACGATCTGCGCTTCGAGCGCAGGGTGTCACGCCAGGCGTTCAGGTCGATCGATCACTACTTGGAAATCTTCCGCACCTACTTCGGCCCGATCAAGCTGGCATTCGACCGAGTCGGACCAGACGGAGAAGCCGCCTTGGAGGCGGACCTGCGAGAGCAGCTGGAGAAGTGCAACACGGCCGGAGACCGTGCCTTCGTGATCGAACCGGAGTACCTGTTGGTGACCGCGACCCGCGCCTAGTAGGGCCCTAGGTCTTCGCTTTCGGCACCTCGAAGAGGAGCATCGACCCCGAGGCCTTGAGCAGGTCCTCCCCGGACTCGGCGGCGCGGTTCATGCTTCGCGCCTGGATATCCAGAAGCTCGTCCGCCGCCCGCTGGATCAGCTCAGAGGCTTCCTCCCAGCCCTGTCCATCAACGTCAAGCAACGTCCGCCCTAGATAGATATCTGGTTGGGCGACGAGAGTGCCGGCCTTCGCCGCTTTAACGAAGTCACCCAGGGTCTGTTGCATGACCTGACCGCAGTTGTCCTCCTGCAGGGGCCGGGGCAGCCGTTCCCAGGCGCGCTTGTCGATCAGCGTTCGAGTTGTTGCCCGGTAGAAGTGCTCCGTAGCGCCGCGTCGTGGCTTTTCTCGGACCAGTTCGATCAGCTTCCATTCTCGGAGCAGCTTGACGTGGTAGCTCAGGTAGCGAACGTCAAGCCCAAGCTCGTCTGCCAATTCCGAGGGACTTGCCGTTCGTTCGGTGAGGATGGTCAGGGCCTCACCTCGGGCCGGATGAGCGAAGGCCTTTCCCACGAGCTCGCTACTGGACTTCGTCTTGGTTCTCGGCATCGACAAGACCTCATTTCTAACCGGATTTCCTGAGTGTTCTACATCTTCAAATTAAAGCGGACCTGGCGGAACCTTTTCAACAAGCAGTGGGGATAGCTCCACTACTGGAACTTCCTCCACCGGTTGCCGGGTCTAGGCATGGCTACTTCCTTTTTCGCTGACGAAGGGAGGTGAAGCGCTATGAAGGTCTCGACGACCGAGGCTGTCGTGCCGCTGCTGAGCGTCACGAAGACCAACTAGTCGGCGCTGGTTGGCCTCCGCCGTCGACTCTGCGCGGAGGCCGACCTCGCCCACGACCGGGCGGGACCTACGAGAGGCCCGCTAGGACTTGGGCTGCAGGACGCGGATCGAGGCGCCGATGATCAGGATGCCGAAGAAGATCAAGCCGGCGACGCCGCCGCCCTGACCGAAAACGGCGTAGCCAACGGTCGTGGTCGCGAGGGCGAGAAAAAGTGTGATCACCATTCCCATGCGGGCGGCATCCTATCCATTCAGGCGGCTGCGGTCTCAGCTCGTAAGGGCAGCGCGTGCCTCGCGCAGGAAGCTGCCAACCGAGTCGGCGGCGGCATCCGGGCTTCCCGCCTCACCAGCGGCACGGACCAGCCGGCTGCCGACGATGACGCCGTCAGCGACCTCGCCGACCTGGGCGGCCTGCTCGGGCGTGCCGATGCCGAAGCCGACCGCAACCGGGACCTCGGTCTCGGCCTTCGTAGCCACAACCAGATCGCTCAGCTCCGCCGGCAGCTCGTCGCGCTCGCCGGTGGTTCCTACGGTCGAGACGACGTAGACAAACCCCTGCGCAACGTCGCAGATTCGCCTCCGCCGCGCCGCCGGCGTGGTCGGCGCGACCAACGGCACCAGGGCCAAGCCGGCAGCGGCAAAAGCCGCGCGCACGGGCTCCGCTTCCTCCAGTGGCAAGTCGGGAACGATCGCCCCCGCCGCGCCCCCGGCAAGCGCCCGTTCGGCAAAGGCCTCGGCCCCACCCTGCGCCAGCACCATGTTGGTGTAGACCATGAAAACGACCGGCACCCGGGTCGAGATCGCCTCACAAATTTCCATTGCGGACTCCAGGGTCGCCCCGGCCTCAAGCGCAGCAGTTGCTGCAGCGTGAATAGTCGGTCCATCGGCCAGCGGATCGGAAAAGGGCACCCCAAGCTCGACCAGATCGGCCGATTCGGCATACGCCTCGGCAACCGCAAGCGCTGTCTCCGGGTCGGGATACCCGGCCATCATGTAGGGCATCAGCGCAGCTCGGCCCTGCTCTTGCGCAGCTTGGAACGCCGCTGCAATCCGAGCGACTCCGGAAGCTGCCGCCGGGCTGGGAGCCAGGGGGTGACTCGACAGAGCCTCCCCGCTGTTGCTCTGGCGAGTCACCCCCTGGCTCCCTTCACGCCGCTATTGCGGAGAGTCACCCCTCGGCTCCCTTCGCGTCGGTCCACTCCAAAACCTCGGCCAGATCCTTGTCTCCTCGCCCGCTGAGGCAGACCACGTCGTATCCATCCCCCGCGCCGGAGTTCTCCAGGAACCAGGCGATCGCGTGCGAGGACTCCAGCGCCGGGATGATCCCCTCCAACCGCGTCAACGTGGAGAAAGCGGCAAGCGCCTGCTTGTCGGTGACCGCGAAGTAGCTCGCCCGCCCCGTGTCGCGGAGATGGGCGTGCTGGGGACCGACCCCGGGATAGTCGAGCCCGGCTGAGATCGAGTGCGCCTCGATGATCTGCCCCTCCTCGTCGGCCAGGACGGAGGACAGCGAGCCGTGCAGGACGCCGGTGCTGCCTTTGCCCAGCGAAGCGCCGTGGCGGTCGGTATCGACCCCCTCCCCCGCCGCCTCGACCCCAATCAGCTCAACCTCTGAGTCATCGATGAAAGGGGTGAAGATCCCGATCGAGTTGGACCCACCGCCGACGCAGGCGATCACACGCGCCGGCAGCGCGTCCTCAGCGGCCAGCGCCTGCTCGCGCGCCTCGTCGCCGATCACGCGTTGCAGGTCACGAACAAGCGCCGGATAGGGCGCCGGGCCGACGGCGGAGCCGATTATGTAGTGGGTCGTCTCGACTTCTGCCACCCAATCGCGGATCGCCGCGCTGCTGGCCTCCTTCAGTGTCCGCGCGCCCGCCTCGACCGGGACGACCTCGGCGCCAAGCAGACCCATCCGCTCGACGTTCGGTCGCTGGCGGCGAATGTCCTCGGAGCCCATGTAGACGACGCACTCGAGGCCGAGCAGGGCACAGGCGGTCGCAGTGGCGACGCCGTGCTGACCGGCGCCGGTCTCAGCGATCACCCGCGGCTTGCCCATGCGCTCGGCGAGCAGCGCCTGGCCGATCGCGTTGTTGATCTTGTGGGCGCCGGTGTGGGCGAGATCCTCTCGCTTGAGGTAGACACGGCGGCCGGCCTTGGCCGAGAGGCGATCGGCAAGGTAGAGCGGCGTCGGGCGACCGATGAAATCGCGATGCAGCAGGCGCAAGCGCTGGTTGAAGGCGGGGTCGACCCGTGCCTCGCTCCAGGCAGCACTCAGCTCATCGAGCGCCGCGATCAAAGTCTCCGGCACGTAGCGCCCCCCGTAGGGGCCAAATCGCTCCTCGACCAGGCTCATGCCGGGCTGACGCTAGCGCCCTTGGCCGCCTCGAAGAAGGCAGCCATCGCGGCGTGATCCTTGCGCCCGGGCTCCGCCTCGACCCCGCTGGCCACATCGACGGCGTAGGGGTGCGTGACGGCAATCGCTTCGGCGACGTTCTCGGGCCGCAATCCGCCGGCGACGATCGCCGGAATCTCGGAACGATGCTGGCGCAACAGCCCCCAGTCAAAGCTTTCGCCGGTCCCGCCCCAGAGGCCCTTGCCGCGCCGGTCGAAGAGGTGGAAGTCGGTCCGGAAGGCCTCCGCCCCGTGCACCTCAGCGCCACTGGCAACGTGAATCGCCTTGATCACCTTCACCCCCGTGCGCCGCGCTACCTCAGCGCAGAACTGCGGCCCCTCGGCCCCATTCAGCTGCACCATCGTCAGCCCGGCACCCTCGACCGCCTTGGCGACTTCCTCCAGCTCCGGATTGACAAAGACCCCGACAACCTCGCACTTGCGCCTATAGGCAGCGCAGATAGCAGCCGCTTCGTCAGCAGGACAAGCCCGAGGGCTCTTCTCGTAATGGATCAACCCGATCGCCCAAGCCCCGAGCAGCACCGCCTCGGCCGCATCGTCCAAGTTCGTGATCCCGCAGATCTTCACGCGCATACGCCCCAGGGTACGGGAGCTAGCCCGGCAGCAATCTCGTGCAGGCCTGGGGAGCGCCGGGCGGCACTTCCCAAAACACTCCAGCGAGGCTCCCGCCGAGCGTTTTGGGAAGTGGCGCCCGGCGCTCTGCCGCCCTACACGCTATTCAGCAGATTTCGGACGAACGCCGAGAGTGACGTCGACGTCCTTCGTTTCGTTGTCGCCGCGCAGCAAGGTCAGTTCCATCTTGTCGCCCGGCTGGGCTCCGTTGACGGCGTCGATCACTTCTTCCATCGACTCAACCGGCTTGCCGTCGACTTCGGTGATGATGTCGCCGCCGAGGGTGACTTTGGCGCCTTCGATCGTCGCATTGGTGTCGCCACCCTCGATGCCGGCCTTGTCGGCAGGGCTGTCCTTGACCACTTCGTTGACGAGGATGCCGTGGTCGACCGGCAGTTTCAGCGCCTTGGCCAGCGCCGGGGTGATGCTGCCGCCGCTGATGCCGATGTAGGCGTGCTTGACTTCGCCGTGCTCTTCGAGCTGTTCGACGACTTCGCGGGCGGTGTTGATCGGTACAGCGAAGCCGATGCCGACGTTGCCCTCGCTGCCGCCGCCGGTCTGAATCTGGGAGTTGATCCCGATCACCTTTCCTTCGGCGTCGATCAGCGGGCCACCGGAGTTGCCGGGGTTGATCGCCGCGTCGGTCTGGATCACGTGCGAGATCGAGAAGCCGTTGGGGGCCTGGATCTGGCGCTGCAGGGCGGAGACGATGCCGGCGGTCACCGTTCGGTCGAGCCCAAAGGGGTTGCCGATCGCGACCACCGAGTCGCCGACCTGCACCTGGGCGGAGTTGCCGAGCTCGAGCGGGTGCTGCTGGTCCGCCGGCACGTCGATCTTGAGCAGGGCGACGTCGGTTGCCGGGTCGGTGCCGACCACTTCCGCCTCGTGCTCGGTATCCGATGAGCCGAGCCTGACCTCGACCTTGCTCGCGCCTTCGACCACGTGGTTGTTGGTGACGATGTGGCCTTCGTTGTCGATCAGGAAGCCCGAGCCGGTGGCGATTCCACCGCCGCGCGATTCTTCTTCTTCGCCGAACGGGTTGAACGGCGAAGACGATTCTTCCGCCGGCTCGGTCGATTCGATGAAGGCAACTCCCGGTCCGTCGTTGCGGTAGATCTCGTTGACCGTGTTGGTGTCGCTGTCGCTGCTTTCGGTGTTGGCAACCGGAGCACTACTGAGCGGCGCCGCGATCGTCGTCGTGGTGTGGTCACCGGTATCGAGCAAACCGGTGGCGATGGCAATCGCGCCCAAAACCGCAACCACGGCGCCGCCGAGCAGTGCCGAGCCAAACGATGTGCGAAAGAAGCGACGCATTGGGAGCACTGTAGGCAGCCTCTCTCAGCGCTGTCTAAACGAGCCGCAAGCCGAGCCTAAATTCTCGCGATCAGGGCAGCCGGTGCTCGCGCGTGGCGTCATCGGCACCGGTCAGCTCACGAGCCTTTGCCTCAGGATCAGGAGCGGTCATCAGGGCGCCGCCGATCAACACCGCATCGACCCCGACCCGGTCGAGCTCTTCCAGCTCCTCGCGCGAGGAGATGCCGCTCTCGGCGACGACCGTCTTGCCGGCGGGCACGTCGGTAATCAGCTCGTAGGTGGTCGAGACGTCGACCGTGCCGGCGTCGAGATCGCGGTTGTTGATCCCGATCACGTCAGCATCGAGCTCGAGGGCGCGCTGCAGCTCCTCGCCATCGTGGACCTCGACCAGGCAGTCGAGGTCGAGCCCGCGGGCGAGCTCGTACATCTCGCGCAGCTGGCGATCGTCGAGCGCACGGACGATCAGCAGCACCGCGTCGGCGCCGTTCACCGCCGCCTCGTAGAGCTGGTAGGGGTCGACGATGAAGTCCTTGCGCAGGATCGGCAGGTCGCAGGCGGCCATCGCCGCCCGCAGGTCGTCCAGGGAGCCGCCGAAATGGCGCTCGTCGGTGAGCACCGAAAGTGCCGCGGCGCCACCGCGCTCGTAGGCCTGCACCTGCTCGGTCACGTCAGCGGCAGCGGCGATGTCGCCGGCGCTGGGCGAGCGCCGCTTGAACTCGGCGATCACCGAGAGGCCGGGGCGCACCAGCGCCTCGCTGAAGGGCCGGTCCTCACCGCGTGCGGACAGGCGTGACTCGAGGTCCGCCTGGGGGACCTGGTCGCGGCGCTTGTGCACCCCTTCCCGTGCTACCGAGATCAGCTGCTCGATCATTGCCACTTGACCGGCCAAGCCTAGACGGCGGCGGAGCTGGTCGCCTCGATCAGCCGTCCGAGCAACTCGGCTGCCACACCAGCATCGATTGTCGCCGCGGCTTTCTCCACCCCTGCAGCGAGGGTCTCGGCGCCGCCACCGACATAGATCGCGGCGCCGGCGTTGAGCAGAACGAGGTCGCGCCGCGGGCCCTGCTCGCCAGTAAGCACGGCGCGCGCCGCAGCGGCGTTCTGCTCCGGCGTCCCACCGGCGACGTCATCAAGCTCCGCCGTCGCCAGGCCGAAGTCGCCAGGATCGACGTAGTGCTCCTCCGTACGCCCGTCGCGGACCTCGATCACCCGGGTGCGAGCGGAGATCGAGAGCTCGTCGAGACCGTCCTCGGCGGCGACGACCATCGCCCGCTCGCTGCCAAGGCCGACCAGGGCCTCGGCGATCGTCTCCTGGTAGTGGCGGTCAGAGACGCCGAGCAGCTGCCGCCCCGCTCCGGCCGGGTTGGTTAGCGGCCCGAGGAAGTTGAAGATCGTGCGCACGCCAAGCTGCTTGCGCACCGGCACGACGTGGGCCATCGCCTTGTGGTGGCGCGGCGCGAACATGAAGCCGAAGCCAACCTCGTCGATGCAGCGGCCGACCTGCTCGGGTTCGAGCTCGATGTTGACCCCGAGCGCCTCGAGCAGGTCGGCGGAGCCGCACTTGCTCGTGCTGGAGCGGTTGCCGTGCTTGGCCACCGCGCAGCCCGCGGCGGCGGCGACCAGGGCCGCGGTGGTCGAGACGTTGAAGGTGGATGGGCCACCGCCGGTCCCGGCAGTGTCGACGAGGTCGGTGCGAGTGCTGGTGACCGGCGTAGCGAGCGAGCGCATCGTGCGGGCCAGGCCGACCAGCTCGGGCACCGTCTCACCCTTGGCCCGCAGGGCGATCAGAAAGGCCGCGGTCTGCACCTCGCTGGTCCGGCCCTCCATGATCTCGGCCAGCACCGTGGCGGCGTGGTCAGCGGTGAGGTGATCGCCAGCGCAGACCGCATCAATCGCTCGGGTGACGACGTCGTTGGTCATGATCGCCCCTTCCGGTGCGCTTTATGTGCCCCTGGGGTGCAAAAGGCGCACCGGAAGCTCATTTCGGGCCCCCCAGGAAGTTGGCGAGCAGGTGCTTGCCTTGCGGCGTCAGCACCGACTCGGGGTGGAACTGCACGCCCTCGGCGGGCAGCTCGCGGTGGCGGGCGCCCATCACCACGTCACCGAGCCTGGCGCTCGTCTCCAGCACGTCGGGCAGGTCCGGATCGACCACCAGCGAGTGGTAGCGGCCGGCGACGAACGGGCTGGGCAGACCGGCGAAGATCGTGCGTCCGTCGTGCTCGATCTCGGCGTCCTTGCCGTGGATCGGCTCACCCTGCACAGTGCGGCCGCCGAAAGCCTCGACCAGCGACTGGTGGCCGAGACAGACGCCGAGCACCGGCGTGCCGGCCTCGGCGAAGCGGCGGATCGCCTCTTTGGAGATACCGGCCTCGGCCGGGGTGCACGGGCCCGGCGAGACGACGAGGCGCTCGGTGTCGCGCTCGAGCAGCTCGTCGACCGTCGCCTTGTCGTTGCGCACCACCTCGAGCTCGGCGCCGAGCTCGCCCAGGTACTGGACCAGGTTGTAGGTGAAGGAGTCGTAGTTGTCGATCACGAGCACGCGCACGGTCAGCTCCAATCCGGCTGCTCGCAGGCCAGCTCGACGGCGCGGAAGACCGCCCGGGCCTTGTTGACCGACTCGTTGTACTCGTAGGCGGGCTTGGCGTCGGCGACGGTGCCACCGCCCGCCTGTACGTGGATCTGGCCGTCCTTGACGACGACGGTGCGGATGTGGATCGCGGTGTCGAGATCGCCGTTCCAGGAGAGGTAGCCGATCGCGCCGCCGTAGGAGCAGCGCTTGACCTTCTCCAGCTCGTCGATGATCTGCATCGCCCGCACCTTGGGCGCGCCGGAGAGGGTGCCGGCGGGGAGGGCCGAGCGCAGCACGTCCATCGCCCCCACCTCCTCGCGCAGCGTCCCGGAGACCTGACTGACGATGTGCAGGACGTGCGAGTAGGTCTCGACCACCATCAGCTCGTCAACCGTGACCGAGCCGTACTCGCAGACGCGGCCGAGGTCGTTACGGCCGAGGTCGACCAGCATCACGTGCTCGGCCCGCTCCTTGGGGTCGTTGACCAGGCGCTCGGCAAGGCGGCGGTCCTCCTCCTCGTCGGAGCCGCGCGGGTAGGTGCCGGCGATCGGCCGCGTCTCGACCCGGCGCCCGGAGACTTTGACCAGCGGCTCGGGCGAGGCGCCGGCGATCTGGAAGTCGCCGAACTCGAGGAAGTACATGTAGGGCGAGGGGTTGACCGCACGCAGGCCGCGGTAGATCGAGAAGGCCTCGACCGGGGCGGGGGCCGAGAAGCGCTGCGAGGGGACGACCTGGAAGGCATCGCCGGCGTGGACGTACTCGACGATCCGCTCGACCGCGGCTTCGAACTCCCCCTGCTCCACGTTTGAGGTGAATTCAGGTGGTTCGGTGACGACGGGGCGCTCGGGCGCCGGCACCGCACCGCGCAGGCGGCGCCTGGCCTCGGCGATCTCGGCGGCGGCGCGCTCGTAGGCGGCGTCGATGCCGCCCTCGTCATCGGCGAAGGCGCAGGCCATGATCGTCAGCTCGTGGCGCAGGTGGTCGAAGACGAGCAGCAGGTCGGTGACCATCAGCGCCATGTCGGGCAGGCCGAGCGGGTCCGGGTTGGGCTCGCCGAGCGGCTCGACCGTGCGCACCAGGTCGTAGCCGAAGAAGCCGACCGCGCCGCCGCTGAAGGGCGGCAGCCCCTCGACCGGTGCCGGTTGGAACTTGGCGAGGTGCTCGGCGACCGCGGCGTAGGGATCGGCAACCTCGCGCTCCCCCGCTTCCGACTCCGAAAGCACGCCATCGCTCCAGCGCAACACCGAGCGCGGGCGGAAGCCGACGAAGGAGTAGCGGCCGACCTGGCCCTGCTCGGCCGACTCGAGCAGGAAGCAGGGCGCCCCCTCGGGCTCCCCGGCCCTCAGCTTGAGGAAGGCCGAGACCGGCGTCTCGCAGTCATCGAGGAAGCGGGCGCAGATCGGCACCACGTTGCCCTGCTCGGCGAGCTCCCGCGCCCGCTCGAGGCTCGGCTCGAGCCGCAGCTCGGCGTCAGCCGCGACGGCCATTGAGCACTTCCATCGCGGCGGCCTGCGGGACCTTGCGTGAAGCCATCAGCACGGCCAGGTGGTAGAGCAGATCGGCGGCCTCTTCGGCGACGCGCTCGTCGCTCTCCTCGCGAGCGGCGCGAACAACCTCCTCGGCCTCCTCCTCGACCTTCTCGCCAATCAGCTTCGGGGTATCGAGCAACTCCACCGTGTAGCTGCCCTCGGGCCGCTCGGCGGCACGGCTGCGCAGGGTGCGCTCCAGCGTCGCCAGCGCCTCGTGCACGACCGGCACCGGCTCGCCATCACCGAGCCGGCGGTAGAAGCAACTGCGCTCCCCCGTGTGACAGGCGGGCCCGGTCGGCTCGACCAGCGCGACGATCGCGTCGCCATCACAGTCATAGCGCAGCTGCCGCAACTTCAGCACGTTCCCCGAGGTTTCCCCCTTCCTCCAAATCTCCTCCCGCGAGCGACTGTAGAAGTGCAGCTCCCCGGTCTCGACCGTAAGCCGCAACGACTCTTCGTTGGCGTAGGCCAACGTCAACACCTCGCCGCTAGCGTGATCCTGCGCAATCACGGGGATGAGACCCCGTTCGTCAAATGTCAGCTCACTGAACATCGGCTTCCAATCGTATGCGAGGCAATGGGGACACCACCGAACGGGCGGATACTCAAAGTGTCGAGCTAATTAGCTCGACACTTGGACGGGCGGTGGTGTCCCCATTGCCTCATTCAATTCCAAGCCGATCGAGCAGATCCTCATCCCGCCGCCAGTGGCTCCGCACCCGGATCTTGAGGTCGAGGTGAACCTTGGCCCCCAGCTCCGCTTCGAGCGACCGCCGAGCGCCCATGCCGATCTCACCCACCTTGGCACCGCCCTTGCCGATCAGGATGCGCTTCTGCGACTCGGTCTCGGCCCAAACCTCGGCGTTGACAGTAACCAGGCCATCCTCGCGCTCGCTGACCTCTTTGACCTTGACCTCGACCGAGTGCGGGATCTCCTCACGAGTGCGGTTGAGCACCTGCTCGCGGATCAGCTCGGCCAGCAACAGCTCGCTCGACTGGTCGCTGTGGTCCTGCGGTGGATAGAGGTATGGACCCTCGGGCATTAGCTCGCACAATCGCTCGATCAAGACCTCGAGCCCTTCGCCATCGCGGGCGCTGATCGGAAAAACCTCGTCGACGCCCTCGAGCTCCGCCGCCGCGGCCAGCACCGGCACCAGCTCGTTGGGACCGAGCCGGTCGACCTTGTTGACGGCGCAGATCGTCGGCAGCTTGGTGCCGGCGCCGATCAGGGCGCGAGCGATGAAGCGGTCGCCCGGCCCCACCCCCTCCTCGCCGTTGATCACGATCAGGGCCAGGTCGGAATCGGCAAGCTCGCGCTCGACCCGCTTCTGCATGCGCTCGGTCAGCACGTCGCGGGGACGCTGCACGCCGGGCAAATCAACGAGGACGAGTTGGCGCTCGGCGGCGACGTCGGTGTGGATGCCGCGGATTGCCCGCCGCGTCGTCTGTGGCCGCACCGAGACGATCGCCACGTGGCTGCCGACGATCGCGTTGACGAGTGTCGACTTGCCGACGTTGGGGCGCCCGGCGAGCCCGATGAAGCCGGAGCGGCTCACGAGAGACCTGCCAAGACCCGGGCCTGCAGGGCGAGCATCTCGCCCTTGTCGGTCTCGTGGTCGTAGTCGCAGAGGTGGAGAACGCCGTGCACGGTCGCCTCAGTCACGTCGCTGCAGTGCTCGGGGCAGATCGCGACGTCGCCCAGCTCACGGGGGCCCGCCGTCGGAGCGATCCCGTCGACCGGAAAGGCGAGCACGTCGGTGGGCGCGTCCTTTTCGCGGTGCTCGCGGTTGAGCGCCCGAATACGTGCGGCGTCGACCAGCTCGACCGCGAGGTGGCCGTCCTCCACGCCCGCCGCGGCGAGGGCGGCGGCAACCGGCTCCCGCAGCTCCGCCGGCACGTCGTCAAGGTCGAGGCTCAAGAGCGCGGGGTCGGCCCGTGTTCCGCCCGCGCGGCGCGCTCGCGACTGCCGTGTTCGTCGTAGGCGGCGACGATGCGCTGGACCAGCTTGTGGCGGACCACGTCCTCGCCGCCGAAGTTGATGAAGCCGATGTCCTTGACGTCGTCGAGGACCTCGCGCACGACGACCAGGCCGGAACGCTGGTCGGTCGGCAGGTCGATCTGGGTCACGTCCCCTGTCACCACCATGCGCGAGTTGAAGCCGAGCCGGGTGAGGAACATCTTCATCTGCTCGGGGCTGGTGTTCTGCGCCTCGTCGAGGATCACGAATGAGTCGTTGAGGGTGCGTCCGCGCATGAAGGCCAGCGGTGCCACCTCGATCACGCCGCGCTCGAAGTAGCCGTTGACCCGGTCGGGGTCGAGCATGTCGAAGAGGGCGTCGAAGAGCGGCCGCAAGTAGGGATCGACCTTGGCCTGGATGTCGCCCGGCAGGAAGCCGAGGCGCTCGCCGGCCTCGACCGCGGGCCGGGTGAGGATGATCCGCTGCACCTGCCGTTCGGCCAGGGCGGCGGCAGCCATCGCCACGGCGAGGAAGGTCTTGCCGGTGCCCGCCGGGCCGACGCCGAAGGTGATCGTCTGGTCGCGGATCGCGTCGACGTAGCGCTTTTGGTTGAGCGTCTTCGGCGCCACCTTGGTGTTGCGGTGGCGCCAGACCACGTCCTCGAGGATTTCCGCCGGGCTCTCTTTGGCATCGAGCGCGCCGGTCACGGCTTCAATCGTGCCCGGCGCAACCTCATGGCCCTGCTCGATCAGGTCGACCAGCTCGTCGACCACCGTCGCCGCCATCTGCACGTCATCCGGTTCGCCGTCGAGGGTGAGCACGTTGCCGCGCAGGTGGAAGTCGCAGTCGAGGTGCCCGCGCAACTCGCGCAGCACCGCGTCCTCGGAGCCCGCCAGTTCGGCGGCGACGGAGTTGTCGAGGGTCAGCTGCCTACGCGCCAAGCCGCTCACGCACCGCCGCGCTGACCCGCTTGCCGTCGGCGCGTCCGCCCAACTTCGGCATCAACGCCGACATCACCTGGCCCATCTGCTTCTGCTCGCTGGCGCCGGTCTCGCTGACCGCGGCATCAACCAGCTCGGCCAGCTCCTCGTCGGAGAGCTGCTGGGGCAGGTAGGTCTCGATCAGCTCCGCCTCAAAGCGCTCGGCACCCGCCTGCTCCTCCCGCCCCGCCTCGGCGTAGGCGTCCGCGGCCTCGGCCCGCTTCTTGCGCTCGCGCTGCAGCACCGCGACCTCGTCGCCGTCGCCGAGCTTGGCCTCCTTCTGCAGGGCATCGACGATCATCCGCAGAGCACCGGTGCGCTCACGGTCGCCCGCCTTCATCGCGGCCCGCACATCGGCCTGCACCTGCTCGAGAACGCTCATCCGGATTAAGGGTAGTCGGCCGCGTCGGGCGCCACCGCGAGGCCCTTGGAGACGAGATCGGTGATGTCGGCGCTGACCAGGGTCCAGCCATAGCGGCGCGCGGCGGCGACGTACGCAGCGTCGTAAGCGGTGAGCCCGTGCTCAGCTGCGATCTCGAGGGCGGACTCGATCAGGTCGGCGTCAACCGCGATCAGGTTCTCGCCGCAACGTCTTTCGATCAGCTTCAGCAAGAAGCGCCCCTCTCGCTGCTGCCCCTTCTTAGGGCCCATGACGTTGGCCACCTCGTAAAAGGTCAGATCCAGCGCTGCCAGTGACTGCTCGACCTGGGCCACGATCGTGTGCGCCGCAGCGTGGTACCTATCGTCTGGGTCGGAGATCGCGACCCAGACACTGGCATCGATCAGGCGCACGTCAGTGAGATTCGCGGTCTTCACGGATCAGTCGAGCGGCATCGCCACCCATCCCTCCGCGCACGGTGGCCTTTTCCAGAAGCTCCGTAAGCTCTTGGCGCCGCTGTGCCTGATCGGCTTTCAGCTCCCGCTCGGCCAGGCGGCGCAAGTAGCCGCTGCGTGTTTCCTGGTTGAGATGAGCCTGCGCATCGATGCGCTCGAGCAGTTCGTCTGGGATTGAGATCATCACCTTCGCCACGGGATGAGTATATACGGTATTGCTGAGAGTTGTTGTCGTCATGCTCGTACCCTTTCAGGCACGAACGCGCCTGAGTGTCATGCATGTGGTGGAAGGGAGAAATCCGGCGCGCGGAACTCAGCCGGCGCCGCGGATCTCGATCCGCTCGATGCCACCCAGCGGCATCTGGAGGAAACGCGTGCCCAGCTCGTGGAAGGAGTCGACGTCACCGGTGCAGAGAAAGCGGTACTCGCCCTCCCCATCGGGCTCGCGGGCCAAGCCCTGGCGAACCAAGGTGCGCTGGACCGCCGCGGCAACCGCGTGGCCGCCGCTGACCAGGCGCACGTCGCGACCGAGGATGCGCTGCAGCATTGGCGCCACCAGCGGGTAGTGGGTGCAGCCGAGGATCAGGGTGTCGACCTCGGCCCGCCGCAGCGGCGCGCAGTAGGCACGGGCCATCTCGAGCACGCTCTCGTCGAAAGGCGAACCGTCCTGGATGAACGGTGCCAAGTCCGGGGCCTCGACTTCGGTCACCTCCAGTGCGCGTCCCTGGCCTTCGAGCGCCCGGCGGTAGGAGCCGCTGGCGACGGTGTTCGGCGTTGCCAGTACCCCGACCTGACCGCTGTCAGTGATCGCAGCGGCGATCTCGGCCTGCGGCTCGACCACGGGCACGACCTCCACCCCGTGCTCGCTCGCAACTTCTCGCGCGACGTCCTCGCCGATCGCAGTGGCCGTGTTGCAGGCGATCACCAGCAGCTTGGCGCGGCCGCCGAGGAGCATCTCGGCGATCGACCGAACCCGCGCGCGCAGCTCGTCGGTGTCCTTCGTCCCGTAGGGAAACCAGGCCGTGTCACCGAGGTAGACGAAATCCTCCTCGGGCAGGGAGACAAGGCACTCGTGCAGGACGGTTAGGCCGCCGACCCCCGAGTCGAACATCGCGATCGGGAGCGATGCATCGAGTGGGCCGCCGGGTGCGGGCTGGTCCGTCAGGGCTCTACAGGAAGGGCTTGTAGACCATAAAGAAGATGGTGACGACGACGATTAGGCCGGCAAGCCCTCCCACCTTGCTGAGCCGTTCGCTCACCGCGTTGAACTCATCGCTGAGTGTGTCGCCGGCCTTCAGGTCGCGTTCGGCCAACTCCCTCGCCTTGCGCGTCTGCGGCTTGAAGAAGGCGCCCTGAAGGGCGAAGAGCGAGATGATCGCCAAGTACCCGACGCTGAGGAATGCCGCGCTGGCGTCCCAGTCGCCGTCGGTCTGCAGGTAGATACCCGCCACCAGCAGGATGATCATGCCGGGCGTGACCAGGTAGCGATCGACCTTCTGCACACCGGCGATGATCGCCGGCGTGGCGCGGGGGAACTGCGGTGCGACCGAGAAGAAGAACCCGTAGCCGAAAGTTGGACCGAACGCCAGCACAACCGCAAGGATGTGCAAGAAGAGGGCGAACTTGTAACCGGGATCGACGATCGTGGCCAGCATCGGGGCGAAAGCCTACTGTCCGCCGCGGAGCAGAAGCGCAGCCCAATCGCCCTGCAAGCGGCGATCCGCCTCGGTCAAGCCGAGCGGCGCAAAAGCAGCGGCGATCTCGTCCAGCTCGGTTGGGAGCAGGCCGGAGCAGATCAGGGTCCGAGGAGCCGGGGGATGGTCTCCCGGAGCAACAGCGGGGAGGCTCCGGGAGACCATCCCCCGGCTCCTCTCGTCGCTCAACTGCTCGGCGACGACCCTCAATACCGGTGCGGTCATATTGGCCACGGTGGTCGGGGCGAGCTCGGGTAGGCCCTCGCGGAGGTTGCGGCGCTCAAGTGCCAGCGAAACGCCGTTGGCCTCGGCGTTGGTTGCCGCTGCCTCAATTGAGGGCGGCTCATGGTCGTAGCCGCTGACCGGAGCCCAGCCGAGCTTGGCTGCTGCGATCGCTAGAACGCCAGAGCCCGTGCCGAGGTCTGTGAGCGGGCCCGTCGCCTCCCCCGCCTCAGCGAGCTCCAGCAGTAGTTCGAGGCAGAGCCGCGTCGTCGGGTGGGCGCCGGTGCCGAAGGCGCGGCCGGGGTCGACCACTAGGTCGATCGTGCCCTCGCGGGGCTCCTCCCAGGAGGGGCGCAGCCAGAGGCGCTCGCCAACCAGCAGCGGTTTGTGGAAGTCCTGCCAGCGGTCGGCCCAGTCGTCGGGGACCTCGGTCGAGATCACCTCGACCAGGCCATCTCCTGCTGCCACCTCGATTTCTCCCAGCTCCGGCAGCTCGCCCTCGCCGCCGTAGATCGCGTACTCGACGTAGCCGGGCCCGGCCTCCTCCTCGACACCGTTGGGTGCCAGCACGGTGAGCTCGGCGAGGACGATCTCGGCCTGCTCGGGCGAGCAGCGAACGGCGAGGCGGATCAACCGAAGGCTCGGCGCATGCGGGAGATGAAGCCCTCGTCGCCGTCGTCGGAGCGCAGGTTGCGCGGCTCCAGCGACGCCTCGAGCTTTTCGGCCAGCTCGCGCTGCTCCTCGGAAAGTTCGCTGGGAACGATCACGTGGATGACGATGCGAAGGTCACCCGGGGGTCCCCCATTGGCACCCGGCAGCCCGTGGCCACGCAGGGCGAACTGCGTGCCGTGCTGGACACCCGAGGGCAGCTCGATCTCGCGCTCACCCTCGTGGCTGGGGATCTTGACGCTGGCGCCGAGCATCGCCTGGATGGCAGTAATCTCGACTGCGTGCATCAGGTCCTGACCCCGCATCGGCCCGCGCCGCACCTCGAAGCCGAAGGCGCCGCCGAAGACGGCGCCGAGCAGGTCCTCGATCGAGCCAAAGCCGGCGCCGCCACCTGGCGGGAAGCCGCCCTGGCGCAAGCCCTCGGGGCCGTAGCGGTCGTAGACCTGGCGCTGCTCGGGGTCGGAGAGCACCTCGTAGGCCTCGGCCGCCGCCTTGAACTTCTCCTCCGCCTCGGGGTCGTGGGCGTTGACGTCGGGGTGCAGCTCGCGGGCCACCTTGCGGAAGGCGCGCTTCACTTCCGCGTCGGATGCGCCGCGCTCGACACCGAGCAGCTCGTAGTAATCGCCCGCCATCGATTAACCGTCGTAGACCGTCTCGCAGTAGCGCGAGAGCTCGCGGGCGGCACCGCGGACCGAGGCGATCGCGGTGGCGTAGTCCATGCGCAGGGGCCCGACCACGCCGACCGCGCCGAGGTTGCGGTGGGCGAGCCCGTAGTTGGCGCCGACGACGCTGACAGAGCGCAGCTCCGGCCGCGGGTTCTCCGCGCCGATCCAGAGGAAGACCGAGCGCTGGCCGAGGGCGGAGCGCAGCATGCCAAGCAGCGTCGCCCGCTCCTCCAGGGCGGTCATCAGCATGTCGGCGCGGGGCAGATCGGCGGAGTGGGCTTCGGAGAGCAGGCGCGAGGCACCGTCCGTGTAGAGCGTGTCCGCCGACTCCTCTTGCTCGAGCTCGGTAAAGGTGGCGCCGAGCGTGGCGATGAACTCAGCCTCAGCCGGACCAAGCTCGGGGTCGGCCAGCCGGCTCGCGATCATGCGCGCGCCCAGCCCCATTCCCGACAGAGACTCGTTGAGGTAGCTCGAGGCCCACTCGACCAGACCGGGATCAACCGGTCCGGGGAAATCGAAGACGCGCTTGGCGACCGCGCCGTTGGAAGCGATCGCGACCGCCATCACGCGCCGTGGCTGCAGCCGCAGCACCTCGACCCGGTGGATCGTCGCCGCCACCGTCTCCGGCGGCGCCGTCACCAGCGCCATCAAATCCGTCACCTGCGCCAGCGCCGCGGTCGTCTCCCGCATCGCCGCATCGATCTCCCGCCGCAACTCCAACTCAACAGAACTCTCAGCCGGCGGCCCCCCAGTAGCCATCATCGCGTCAACGTGCCGCCGATACCCCATCTCCGTCGGCACCCGCCCGGCAGACGTATGCGGATGCGTCAAGTAGCCCGCAGCCTCCAATGCCGCCAGCTCCGCCCGAACAGTCGACGGCCCCCACTCCACCTGCCGCTGCTCCGCAATCTCCTTCGAAGGCACGGGTTTCCCCGACGCGAGATACGCATCAACAACAAGCTTGAGAATCAGCTCTTGCCGCTGGGAAAGCACGCTTGGAGTCTAAGAGGAGCGCCGGGTGCGCCTCCCAAAACACTCAAGCGAGGCTCCCGCCGAGCGTTTTGGGAGGCGCACCCGGCCCTCCTTACCGCTTAAAGCTGAATTTCCGCCTCAGCATTGCGAATCGTCTGATTCTCACCCTGCGCGGCAACCGTGTCGATCACGACCGTGTCGCCATCGGCGCTTTTAACCGTGCCGCTGACGACGATCTCGGTCTCCGGCGCGCCCATGCCGCGGAACTGAACCGAGAGTCTTTTCAGCGATTTCGGGTCGCCGCCCGCTGCCTCGATCGCCGCCCGCGAGGTCAAGCCCATCATGTAGAGCCCGTGCAGGATCGTGTTCGGCAGGCCGACCGCCTTGGCGAACTCGGGATCGATGTGGATCGGGTTGAAGTCCCCAGAGGCACCGGCGTAGCGGTGCGGCAGGTACTTGTCCGGTGTGACCTTGAGCTCCGCGATCGCGTCGCCTGGATTCAAGTCAGCCATCTCAGACCCCTCTCACGATCAGGGTCCAGGTTCCTCGTGCCACCTGGTCCCCGTTCTGGTTGACCGCGTTTGTCTCGAAGATGTAGAAGCCCTTGCCGTCCTTCTCGGAGATGTCGAGGCACTTGGCCGTGGTCGTGATCTCGTCTCCCGAGCAGGCCGGCTCGCCCCACTCGAACTCCTGACCGCCGTGGACCATCGCCGCGAAGTTCATCCCCACATCGGGGTCGAACATCGCCGGTCCGACAGCGGGTGAGCTGTAGACGACGACGAACATCGGCGGCGCAACAACGTCGCGGTAGCCGGCAGCCTTAGCCGCCTCACGATCGAAGTAGACCGGGTTGTCGAGCCCGACCACAGTCGCGTACTCCCCAATCTTCTCCTTACCCACCTCATAAGTCGTAGCGGGCCATTCCTTGCCTATTGCATCTGTCTTTATAGCCATGGCCGCGGCAGTCTAAAGACGCTCTCCACTCCTGGTCGTCTGGCCAGCTTGCTTCTCGTGCCAGTGGCAGTGGGGCGAGGGGCTGAGGAAAGGGAGTCGAGCACCCCTGGCAAAACACTCCAGCGAGGCTCCTGCCGAGCGTTTTGCCAGGGGTGCTCGACTCCCTCTACTCGTCAATCTCCAGCACCGCCAAAAATGCCTCTTGAGGCACTTCCACCCGCCCCACCGACTTCATCCGCTTCTTGCCCGCCTTCTGCTTCTTCAGCAGCTTCTGCTTGCGGGTGACGTCACCGCCGTAGAGCTTCGCGGTGACGTCCTTGCGCAGCGCCTTGACCGTCTCGCGGGCGAGGATGTTGGAGCCGATCGCGGCCTGCACCGGCACGTCGAAGAGCTGGCGCGGGATCGTCTTGCGCAGGCGCTCGACCAGGCGCTTGCCCTGCTCGTAGGAGAATTCGCGGTGAACGATGATCGAGAGCGCGTCGACCTTGTCGCCGGCGAGCAGGATGTCGACCTTGACCAAGTCGGAGGCCTGGTTGCCGATCGGCTCGTAGTCGAGCGAGGCGTAGCCGCGGGTCGAGGACTTGAGCAAGTCGAAGAAGTCGAGGACGATCTCGGCCAGCGGCATGTCGTAGCGGATCTGCACCCGCACGGGACTCAGGTAGTGCATGTCGACGTGGGTCCCGCGGCGCCCCTGGCAGAGCTCCATCACCGCGCCGACCTGCTCGGAAGGGCAGATGATCGTGGCGCGGATGTAGGGCTCTTCGATCGTCTCGATCGTGCCCGGATCGGGCAGGTCGGTCGGGCTGTGGACCTCGAATTCCTCGCCGTTGGTGAGGTGCACCTGGTAGCGCACGTTCGGCGTCGTCGCCAGCAGGTCGAGGCCGTACTCGCGTTCCAGTCGCTCGCGCACGATCTCCATGTGCAGCAGACCGAGAAAGCCACAGCGGAAGCCGAAGCCAAGCGCCTCCGAGGTCTCCGGCTCCCAGGAGAGCGCGGCGTCGTTGAGGGCCAGCTTCTCGAGCGCGTCGCGCAGGTCTTCGTAGCGATCGGTGTCGATCGGGAAGAGGCCGCAGAAGACCATCGGCCTGACCTCGCGGTAGCCCTCCAGCGGCTCACTTGCGGGGCGCTCGAGAGCGGTCAGGGTGTCGCCGACGCGCAGCTTGGCGACGTCCTTGATGCCGGTGATCAGGTAGCCGACGTCGCCGGCGTCCATGCCCTGCACCGCCGTCATCGCCGGCCGGAAGAAGCCGATGTCGTCGATGTCGGCCTCGGTGCCGTTCTGCATCGCGACGATCCGCTCGTGCTTGCGGAAGGAGCCGTCGACGACGCGCACGTAGGCGATCACGCCGCGGTACTGATCAAACTCGGAGTCGAAGATCAGCGCTCGCGCCGGTGCCTCCGGCTCGCCCTTCGGCGCCGGGACCCGGGCGACGATCGCCTCCAGCACCTCGACCACCCCCTCCCCGGTCTTGGCCGAGATCCAAAGTGCTTCCTCAGGGTCGCCCCCGGTGAGGTCGGCGATTTCAGTCGCAACCCGGTCGGGCTCGGCGCCCGGCAGATCAACCTTGTTGATCACCGGGATCAGCTCCAGGCCGCTCTCGATCGCCAGGTAGGTATTGGCGACGGTCTGTGCCTCGACTCCCTGGGCGGCGTCGACGACGAGCAGGGCGCCCTCGCAGGCGGCGAGGCTGCGCGAGACCTCGTAGGAGAAGTCGACGTGACCGGGCGTATCGATCAGGTGCAGGTGGTAGGTCTCGCCGTTGCCGGCGGTGTACTCGACCCGCACCGCCTGCGCCTTGATCGTGATCCCGCGCTCGCGCTCGAGGTCCATCGAGTCGAGCATCTGAGCCTGCATTTTCTTCGGGTCAACGGCGCCGGTGACCTCGAGGATGCGGTCGGCCAGGGTCGACTTGCCGTGGTCTATGTGGGCGATGATGGAAAAGTTGCGGATGTGGTCCATGGGCGAGGCCGGAGTATGGCGTGTCAGCGCGCGGGTCCTGTCGTGGGGTGAGGGGGCCTGCGGGCAGTCCACGGGCAGTCCACGGGCTGTCCTCGACCCCTCACCCCACGCCACCCGCGCGAGACGCGTCACTCGCGGCACGCCGATGGATCCAGCGGAGTCCGCAGCTTGAAAACGATCGTCGGCGGCTGGCGCAAGACCACGACTGCTCCCTGAGCTTCTGTCCAGCGAGCCGCAGCGGGATACGTTGGCTTGCCGGGTTCGATGCGGTCCTTTGAGGTGACTGCGTAGTCGTAGTCGCCCTTGTTGAGGAGGTGGCGCCATTGGGGGCAGGTCGCGGGGGCGGTGAAGCCGCCGTGGGGTTGCTCGATGCCGATGTAGTCGACTTCGTTGCTGAGGTCGCGTCCGTAGAGGGGGTACTGGCGGGTGCTGGTGGTGGCTATGCGGGCGTCGGTGATGCCCTGGGACCACTTGAAGGCGGCGTTGAGACCCGGGGTGGTGAAGCTGGGGTCGGCGTAGCGGCCCTCCAGGTAGTGCCGCTGGATCGGGTAACCAAGCACGATTGCGGCGAGGACGATGGCGATGGCCAAGCCGGTGCGGGGAGCCCCTCGGCCGTCCAAGCGCCGCGCCAATTGGCGCGGCGCTTTGAGCATCCGCCCGTCCGAGGGGCTCCCCGCACCGGCTCCGCGTAGCCGCCCCCGCAGGACGACCGGAAGCAGGGCAAAGCCCAGGATTAGAGCTGGGGCTAGATAGCGAAGGCCGGACTCGAAGCCACGGGGCATGCCATCGGGGCCGGAGGCGGAGGTGGGGGCAATCAGCCAAGCGAGCGCTGCCGCCAGGCCGACGATTCCGGCGACGCGGAGCATCGAATCGGAGCGGCGGCCGAGGCAGAGGACCAGGCCGCCGATGGCGAGAGCGGCTATCAGCGGCCAGAAGACGCTGAGCCCGTGGTGCAGGCCGGGCAGGAACCAGTCCGACCAGACCGAGCCGTCGGTCAGGTAGCTGAAGGCACTGTGATCTTCGCGCCCGCCCAACCCCTGTTCCGGCGCCGGCAATGTGATCGGCCCAAGGTGCTTGACCCAGGGCAGCGGGTTGCCGGTGTGGGCGAGGTTGCGCAGGTACCAGTAGCCCCCACCGGCAAGCGCGGCCAGCCCCGAGGCGAGCAAAGCGGGCCACCTGCCTCCACGCGGTGCAATCACGACCAACCCCAAGACGAGCACCCCAGCGGGAAGGAGAAAGTTGAGCTTCGTCCCAGCGGCCAGCCCCGCCGCCAACCCAACGACCACGAGCGCACCAGTGCCCAACCCGCGCTCACCCTCAACACGCGCACTCCACGCGTTGAGGGCGACCGCAATAGCGGCAAGCAGAAAGAAGATCCCGACAATGTCGTTACGTGCCTCCCCCGCCTGGTCGTGCAGCGCTGGCACGCTCAAAGCAATCGCGACCAGCGCCAGCGACCACGGCGCAACCCGATACGGCCGCCCAATGCACCACCCGGCAACCAGGCAGCCCACGAACCAACCGAGATTCAGCAGCGGCGACAGCAGATCCCGGTCGAAAGCCAACATCCCCACCCCATGCAGAACTTCCGAATTCGCCGGGTAAAACCAAGCCAGGAACTGCGGCGCAATGAAGTGAAGCCCCCAGGTATCACCGCTCTGAAAGAACCCCGCCGCAAACGGCCCGTGGTACCAAGTCGAATCAAACCCGGTCATCCCAGTAGACAGCCGCAACTTCACCCCAGCAGCAAAATGAACAATCGCCACCGCGGCTATCGCCAGTGCCATCAGGGCGGCTGGTGAGAGAGGGCGGGGGCGTCCCTCCGGCGCAGCGGCGTCCTCTTTTTCGCCCAACCGCCGCTCGCGGACAGCGGCAGACTCCTCAGGCGAAAAACCCAGCAAGACGGAGGGACCCCCCCGCCTTCTCCCCACCGACAGCCAAAGTCCCGCCCCGGCGATGACCACGACGACGAGATACGGCACCTCCTGGAACCAGCCGAACGTCCCAAGCAACTCGGCAATCCAGAGCAATCCGGCAATCGCTAGCAGCGCCGTGGCCAGTTGCGCCACCAAACCATCGAGCTCTGAGACCAGCCGCCTGCGCACCGCCGCAGCCCCAACCCAGGCAAACCCGACGAGCACCAAGAGCTCGACCACCCCGAGCAGATACCGCCCCACCCCCAGCATCTAGCGCCGCCGCAGCAGCCGAGTCATCTGCTCCAACTCGGCGATCTTGAGCAACTTCGCCATCCCCAGGTAGGCCAGGCCACCGAGCCCGAGCCCGACACTGAGCGAGATGATTTGCCCAGCGAGACCGCGGCCCAGCTGGCTATCGAGAAGATCCCAGACGCCAAAGGAGACGGCAGCCAGCGCCGCCGCCGCGATCGTGATCTTGGTCGCGGTGCCGAGCAGCCGGCCCAGCTCGAGACCACCGAACTCGCGGCGCAGGATCACCGCCTGGGCGACGACCGCGACGGTCGTACCGATGCCCGTGCCGGCGACGATCCCGGCGACGCCGAAGGGCTTGTAGAGGAAGAGGGCACCGAGGGCGGAGACGACGAGGTCGATGCCGGCCAAGCTCGTCGCCATCCAGGGCCGCTGCAGGCTGAAGAAGGTCCGCGTCTGCAGCAGGTAGAGCCCGTTGGTCGGCAGGGTGAAGGCGAACCAGAAGAGCGCGGTCGCGACCAGAGTGGTCTGCTCGGGGGTGAATTCCCCGCGCTGGTAGACAAGCCGGATCATCGGCTCGGAGAGGACGAGGACAGCGGCGGCGGCGGGAACGAGGACGAAGAGGATCTGGCGCATCCCGTTGGCCATCGTCGCCCTCAGGTTTCCGATCTCGCCACGGGCGGCGAAACGGGCGAGGGTCGGGAAGAGCACGGTGGCGACGGCAACAGAGAAGATCCCCTGCGGCAGCTGGTAGATGCGGAAGGCCTTGTCCATCGCGGCCGGCGCCTGCTCGCTGACGAAGCTGCCGAAGAGGCTGTTGATCAGCAGGTTGAAGTTGATCAGGCCGAGGCTGATCGTCACCGGCAACATCAGCAGCAGCACCCGGCGCACGTCGCGGTTGCGCCAGTCGAAGCTCCATTCGAACTTGAACGGCGTGTTGCGCAGGTCGAAGGTGGGGATCATCAACTGCACAAAGGTGCCGACGAGGATCGCGATCGCGTAGGCGTAGATCCGGTCCTGGCCGTGGAAGAGCGGCACCAGGGCGACGACGACGGCGATGATCGTCAGGTTCCAGAACAGCGAGGAGATCGCGAAGGCACCGAAGCGGTCGTAGCTGTTGAGGACGCCGACGACGACGCCGCTGATCCCGAGCAGGATCAGGATCGGGAAGAGGATCTGGGAGAGGGTGACCGTCAGGTCGAGGATCTCTCCCTCGAAGCCGGGGGCGAAGATCGGCATGATCACCGGCGCCAGCAGCACGAAGAGCGCCGTGATCACGCCGAGCACCAGGGTGGCCAGCAGCAGCATGGTCGAGGCGAGCCGGAACGCCTCGCGGTAGTTCTTGCGCTCGAGCTGCTCGGTGAAGATCGGCACGAAGGCGGGCTGCAGGGCGGCGTCGGCGAAGAGTGTGCGGATCAGGTTGGGGACCTGGAAGGCGATCGTGAAGGCCGACATCGGGCCGTAGATGCCGTAGTAACTGGCGGCGACGATCTCGCGCACCAGGCCGGCTATCCGCGAGGCCGCGGTGGCGATCGAGAAGAAGGCCGTGGAGCGCGCGATGCGGCCTGCCTGCCGCCCTGGAGCGGGGTTGCCGCTCAGTTCCTCGCCCGGCGCAAAGGCCTCCGCCTCGCGCACGGCGGTGTCTTCGGCAAGCGCCTCAGCGTCGCGGTCGGGACTGTCGGGTGCCTTGGGCGTCTCCAAGCTTGATCTCAGTCGCTATAGTCGGCGGCCGCCCGGAGGGGGCACGGCGCCCACTCAGGCACTTGACTACATGGCCAACATAGCCTCACAGAAGAAGCGGATCCTACGCAGCGAGCGCGAGCGCACGGAGAACCGCCTGCTCACGAGCACGGTGAAGACCTACTTCCGCCGGCTCGAGGCTGCCGTGGAGGCCGGCGATGCGGGCAAGATCGAGACCGAGCACAAGGCGCTGGTCTCGAAGATCGACAAGGCCGTCCAGAAGGGCGCCATGCACAAGAACACCGGCGCCCGCAAGAAGTCCAAAGCAGCGCGCATCGCCACTGCTGCCGCCGCCAAGTAACTAAGCCGGGGCTCCCGCCGCTTTTCTGACCGCGAGGGTCAGCGCCAGCTGATCGCCGTAGTCGGCACCGCCGCGACACCAGACCTCGAGGTCGGCAAGCGTTGCCGTCGCCTGCTGCAGCTGATCGAGATTGGTCTTGCCCAGGCGGGCCACCAGCTGCTTGGCGGCGTAAGGGTGCATGCCGAGGCCTGACTCCACCTGCTTCGCCGGCACGCCCTGCTCGAGCTGCGCTGCCGCCGCGCAGGCCTTGCGCAGCCGCGACGAGAGGCCGTAGATCAGCCCGGTCACGTTCTCGCCCTGGGAGATCAGCCGCTCCGCCAGCGAGGTCGCCTTGGCGGGGTTGCGTTCGAGCATCGCGTCGGAGAGTGCCCAGACCGCGGCCTCCGAGGTGTCGGAGACCATCTGCTTGAGGTCGGCAGCCGAGACCGCGCCTCCCTCCCCGGCCCACAGCGCCAACCGCTCAAGCTCGTTGCCGAGGCGCACCGGGCTGGCACCCATGCGATCGACAAGCAGGCGCGCCGCCGCCGGCTCCAAGCTGAAGCCGAGGCGCTTCGCGTCCCCGATCAGGATGCGCGGCATGTCGCGTGGCTTCGGCGCCTCGAACTCGTGGATCTCCCCCGCCGCTGCCTTGACTGCCTTCACCAGCTTCGCCGGCGCCTTGGCGCGCGCGATCAGCACCACCGTCAGGTCGGGTGGAAGCGTGGCGATCGCCTCGGTGACCGCTGCGAGCTGGCGATCGCGCCAGCGGTCCACCCCGTCGGCGAGCAGGTACCTGCGGCTCTCGGTCAGCGACATCGCCGGGATCGCTGTCAGCAGCGCCTCGTGATCGGGCGCACCCTTCCCCTCGCTTGCCTCGAACACCTCTAGCGCTCCGGCTCCCCCATCGCCTTCGGCCCGGGAGCGCAGGCGCGCCCGGGTTGCATCGATCTTCGCCTGGTCGGTTCCAGCGATCAGATAGAGAGACGAGAGGGCAGCGGCCATCGGCGGCCGAGTCTAGTGACGGCCCTGGTCCTACCTTGCGGCGTCGGCTGCTTCCTTGGCCGCGGCAGGACTCTGGGCCGGAGCGGCACTTGGCGCAGGCGCTGCCGCGACCGGTGGCGCTTTGGCTTTGGCACCGCTTTCATCCCGCTTTGCCTTCGCACTCGCCGCTTCGCCCGCCTTGGACGACCCCGACGAAGTGCCTCGGTCGGCGGCCGACTTCTGGCCCTGCGACTTGGCGCCGGAGTTGGTCGACCCGGCGCTGTCGCTGACGGCCTTGGCTACTGCAGTTTCGGTCGTCCTGGGATTCGAGCTCGCCTTTTTCGCCTGATCGGCAGAGCTCGATTGAGGCGGGCTTTCGACGACGGCGGTCGACGGTGCAGGGGTCGTTGGCGTCGTCGGTGCCGGTTCCGCTGCGGGGGTCGAAGCGGGCGGTTGAGCAGCTGGCTGATTGGAGCCCTGGCCCGGTTGTGCACCCGGGGCAGCCGCCAGCTTTTCAGCCCTGCTGAGTTGCGAGCTGCCCTGCCCTCCGGGTTTGTTCGTGCCACCCGATCCGCGCTGGGAGGAATCCCGTGCAGGTCTGCCGTTGTCGACGGCCGCCGGCCCGATTGCCCCACCGGCCGTGGCGGGCGATTCGGCAAGGGCGACGGCGGTGTCAACGGTCCCCGCCCGCGTCGGCGGCCCGGGAAGCGGCCCGCTGACAACGCCGGGCCAGCCAAGCTGGGCGATGAAGACGATCAAACCGAGACCCACTGCACCAACGAGGGCGAAGAGCGCAAACGAAGCCCGGCGCATGCGCAAGAGCATGCTGCCGTCGGCCAGGCTCAGGCTGCCGAGCGACCGCGAGAAGGCTTGTCCGACCTTGGAGACCACCTTTACGTCCATCGGCCCCCGGCACTGAGAACACGAGTGCGACCGGCGGGAAACCCCAGTTTTGGGTCGGTGATTCGTTTAGGTGTCCCAGCCACCTGCCCGGACCACGAAAGAATTCTGATCCACATCCAGCACTATGGTGCCACGTCTGTCCGTGCGCAGGGTTTGGGCCCCATGTTCTGCAAGCTCGGCGAGCGTGCCGGGGGTCGGGTGTCCGTAGGGGTTGCCGGCGCCGACCGAGATCACGGCAAGTCGAGGTGAGGTGCGATCGAGCAGCGCCTCGAGGCCGGCGTCTTCGCTGCCGTGATGGGAGACCTTGAGGACATCCACCGGCCCCGGATCAATCGGTACCTCCCCCGCCTCAGCATCGGCGGTCAGCAGCATTGAGAATCGCTGCCAACGAACGAGGACGACGAGGGCCTGCGCATTCGGATCCGCGCCCGCGAGCGGATCCCCGAGCAGCTCCGGTGGCGGCCAGAGAACGCTGAGCCGCAGACGACCGCTGCGCACGGAGTCCCCCGCGGCGACTTGCAGGGGGTCGACTCCGGCCGCTTCGGCATCGCCGCGCAGATCGCGGCTGAGCCGGGCATAGAGAAGTTGGTCGATCGGCAACTTGCCCAGCAGCTCTTCGATCCCGCCCGCATGATCGGACTGTTCGTGAGTAACGACAGCGACGCCGATCGAGTCGACGCCGAAGTCGCGCAGCTTGGCGGCGAGGTCGTCTCCCGGCGGACCTCCGTCAACGAGAACCGCGGGCGCCCCGGCCGGCTGCAAGAGAATCGCGTCACCCTGGCCGACATCGAGAATGGCAACCCGCAGGCCGCTCGACGGAGCTCCAATCGTCGTGCCGCTGCTATTGGCCACGAAGGTGAGCACGCCAGCGACAAGCGCGAGAGCCAGCGCCAGGGGCCTCTTGCCCCAACTCACTGGGGGACGACGCTTCCTCAGACCCGCCAGCCGCCGGGCCCGCAGCAGCACCGGACCGGCCAAAGCAACGAGCGCCAGCGCAACGTAGGAGACGATCAGGCCCGGCAGACCCAGATCGACCTCCAGATACGCCCAGTGCGGCCGCCCGCACCAGCGCGCCACCAAGGCGATGTAGGCAAGCAGCGGCGCGGCGAGCGCGTTGGGGATCGCGGCCGGAAACCCGGGCACCTGAGCACCGATTGAGACGAGCATCCCCAGCCACATCGCCGGCGCGACCGCCGGTAGGGCCAGCAGGTTGGCGACCAGGGTCACGGTCGAGAGTGCGCCGAAGTGAAAGGCAACCAAGGGCGCGGTCGAGAGAGTTGCAGCAACCGTTACCGCCGCCCCGTCCGCCAACGCCTCGCGCAAGCTCCGTGAACCGATCCGGGCAACGATCGTGCTCCGCAACGGCTGTGCGAACGCGAGGATGCCGAGCACGGCGGCGAAGCTGAGCTGCCAGCCGATATCGGCACCGACCCCGGGATCGATCGCCAGGGTGACGATCGCCGCGAGCGCGAGACCGTAGAGGCGCGAGCTGCGCCGCCCGGCCAGCGTCGCCAGCAAGCTGAGCGCACCCATGACGCCAGCCCGCACGATCGAGGGCCCACCGCCGGCAAGCGGGACGTAGACCGCTATCGCGGCGATGACCCAGACCAACCGAGCCGGCAGGGGCATGCCGAGGGCGGCCAACAACGGCATCACCAGCAGAGCAAGGAGCGCCACGTTCTGCCCGGAGACCGCGAGCAGGTGACTGAGACCTGCGCGGCGGAAGTCTTCGACCGTGGCGGCATCGATGCGGTCGTCCTCGCCGAGGACGAAGCCACGCGCCAGCTCTGCCTCGCGCGCCGGCATGCCACGTCCGAGCGCGAGCTCGGCGCGGTCATGAATCTCGTCTCGGTGGCCGAGGGCCAGGACCACCACGGCAAAGACACCGAGGACGAGCAGCCAGGGTGTTCGGCCGCTTGGCACCGACTAGGGCTGCAGCCGCGAGCGCAGCGAATCCATCGTCGCCGGCCCGATCCCGCTCACCTGGTCGAGCTGGTCAACCGACGAGAGGCCGCCGTGTTCGTCGCGGAACTCGATGATGTCCCCGGCCGTCACCGGCCCGATCCCCTCGATCGTGTCGAGCTGCTCGACCGTGGCCGTGCCGAGGCTGATTGGCCCCTCTTCGCCAGCACCGGTAGCGCTCAACGGTGCACCCGCCGGGCCCCGCTTCGGCACCACGACCTGCTGGCCGTCCGCCAAGCGTGCGGCGAGGTTGATCGCTTCCAGCAAAGCCCCGCCGCTGGCGCCACCCGCCCGCTCAACCGCGTCGGTCACCCGCGCCCCGGCCGGCAGCCGGTAGACGCCGGGGCGAGCAACCGCGCCGGTGACGTCGACGACGACGTCACCGCCCGAACCACTGCTGTCGACGCTGAATTTCTTGCCACCTCCCGATGAAAACGACGCACCGGCGCTGCCGCTATCCCCCTCCGCCCGAATCGCGCGGACGCCAAGCAGGAGCAGCGCGACGGCGACCGCACCGTAAACAGCGACTTGGGATCTGCTGAGCTCGGGCATGACCCGAACCGTCCAGGACTGCGGCGCGCGCGTGGCGCGCACACTCACACGAGTGAGCTACAGATCTTCGTCGTCGTAGCCGGCGACCTCTGCCAACTGGTCGCTGTAGAGCTCCGCGGCCGCCACCGGTGGCGATTGCACCGAGATGCAAGCCAGCTCGGCGTCGCCGTTGTTGGCGATCGCGTGCTCGGTTGCCGGCGGCACCAGGATCAGGTCCCCCTCGGTCACCTGCTGGGTGTCCCCCGCCACCGACATCGTGCCGGAACCGCGCACGACCACATATGCCTGCTCGGCCTGCTCGTCCGAGCGCAGCGTCTGCTCGGCGCCGGTAGGAAGCTCGATCCACGTAACCGAGAGATTGCGAGAGCCGAGTTCGCCTGCGTCCATCAGCACGCGGGTGCGCAAACGGTGCCATTCCTCGACCGAGGCCTCGGAGTGTCTCCTGACCAGCATCGGCGCTTTGTACCAGATAAGTGGAGCGGAACCGTGACCGCTCAGCGAACCACCAGGTTGACCAGCTTGCCCGGGACGACGATCTCCTTGACCACCTCTTTGCCGTCGAGGAAGCGCCCGACCTTCTCGCTGGCGTGGGCGAGGCGCAGCAATTCCTCCTTGGGAGCGTCGCTGGCGGCCTCGATGCGATCGCGCAACTTGCCGTTGACCTGGACGACCAGCGTCACCGTCTCGCTGACGAGCAGCGCGGGGTCGGCCTCGGGCCAGGGCTGCTCCCAGACCCGGCCGCCCTGCAGTCGCTCCCAGATCTCAGCCCCGAGGTGTGGCGCGAAGGGGAAGATCAGCGAGGCAGCGGTTGCCGCCGCAAAGCGCACCGCCCCGACGCCGGCGGGCTCGTCGTAGAGACCGTCCTTGAGCCGGTAAGCGTCGTTGATCAACTCCATCACCGCGGCGATCGCGGTGTTGAACTGGAAGCCGCGCTGGAAGTCACGGGTGACCTTGTCGATCGCCCAGTGGGCCTTGGCGAGCAGGGCGCGGGCGTCACCGTCGGCGTCGGCCGCGTCATCACCCTGCTTGCCTTCGACCTCCTCGCAGAGGCGCCAGAGGCGGGAGAGGAAGCGGTTGACGCCCTCGACGCCCTCGTCGGCCCAGTCGGCATCGCGCTCGGGCGGCCCCATGAAGCAGATGTAGGTGCGGGCGGTGTCGGCGCCGTAGCGCTCAACGTAGTCGGCGGGACTGACCGTGTTGCCGCGCGACTTCGACATCTTCGCCCCGTCGCGGGTGATCATCCCCTGGGCGAAGAGGTTGGCGAAGGGCTCTTGGACGTCGAGGTTGCCGGTGTCGGCGAGCGCCTTGGCGAAGAAGCGCGCGTACATCAGGTGCAGGATCGCGTGCTCGACCCCGCCGATGTACTGGTCGACCGGCAGCCAGTGCGCGGCGGCGGTGCGGTCCCAGGCGGCCGCGGCATTGGTGGGGTCGAGGTAGCGGATGAAGTACCAGGACGAATCGACGAAGGTGTCCATCGTGTCGGTCTCTCGCCGGGCCGCTTTGCCGCAACGCGGGCACTGGGTGGCGACCCAGTCCTCGGCAGCCGCGAGCGGGCTCTTGCCCTGCGGGGCGTAGTCGTCGATCTCGGGAAGCTCGACCGGCAGCTGCTCGTCGGGCACCGGCACGATCCCGCACTCGTCGCAGTAGACGATCGGGATCGGCGCGCCCCAGTAGCGCTGGCGCGAGACCAGCCAGTCGCGCAGGCGGTAGTTGACGGCGGATTCGCCCCGCCCCTCCTCAGCGAGCCAGGCGACGATCTCGGCGTAGGCCTCGCGGTTGCCCTTGCCGTCGAAGCGGCCGGAGCCGGTCATCGGCCCGTCGCCCGAATAGGGCAGGCCTTGATCGTCGCGGGCGCCCTCGGGGTCCTCCCCCTCAATCACCCGTCGGATCGGCAGCTCGAAGGTCTTGGCGAACTCGTAGTCGCGCTCGTCATGGCCGGGGACCGCCATGATCGCGCCGGTGCCGTACTCCATCAGCACGTAGTCGGCGACGAACATCGGGATCTCCTCGCCGTTGACCGGGTTGACGACGCTGCGGCCGAGTGGCACGCCGGTCTTCTCGCGGTCCTCGGCACCGCGATCCTCGCTCGACTCGCGCGCTGCCCGGTCGACGTACTCGCGCACCGCATCCTCGGCCGGCGTGCCGGCAACGAGCCGCTCCAGCTGCGGGTGCTCGGGGGCGAGGACGAAGAAGGTGGCGCCGAAGAGCGTGTCGGGGCGGGTGGTGAAGACGGGGAAGTCAAGGTCGAGCTCCTGGCAGCGGAAGACGACCTCGGCCCCCTCGGAGCGACCGATCCAGTTGCGCTGCATCGTGATCACGTGCTCGGGCCAGGACTCGAGCAGGTCGAAATCGGCCAGCAGGCGCTCGGCGTAATCGGTGGTCTTGAAGAACCACTGCTCGAGCTTGCGCTGCACGACCTCAGTGCCGCAGCGCTCACAGCGACCGTCGACGACCTGCTCGTTGGCGAGCACGGTGGCGTCCTTGGGACACCACTGCACCGGCGCCTCGGTCCGGTAGGCGAGGCCGTGCTCGAGCAGCTGCAGGAAGATCCACTGGGTCCAGCGGTAGTACTCGGGCGTGTGGGTCGCCAGTTCGCGCGACCAGTCGATCGAGATCCCCCACTCGCGGAACTGGCGCTGGAAGGACTCGATCGAGCGCTCGGTGGCGACCCGCGGCGGCTCGCCGGTTTTGATCGCGTTGTTCTCCGCCGGCAGACCGAAGGAGTCATAGCCCATCGGGTGGATCACCTCGAAGCCGTGGCGGCGGCGGAAGTGGGCGATCGCGTCGCCGACCGCGTAGCACTTGAGGTGGCCAACGTGGGGTTCGCCCGATGGGTAGGGCAGCATCTCCAGCACGTATGACTTCGGCTTCGAGTCGTCGAAGCCGGGCTGGCCCGGGTTGGCGACCTCCCAGGTCTTCTCCTCAGCCCAGACCTGCTGCCACTTGCGCTCGGTTGCCTTGGGGTCGTAGCTGCCGCTCATCAGAGCGGCGATCTTCTCAGACGACCGGCGAGAGGGCTTCGAGGATGTGGGGCCAGACGTAGACCTCGATTGTCGCTGCAACGACGAGGCACGGAATCGCGATCAAGACGGTGACGATGGTTGCGGCAAGTAGCTGATTCCACTCGCCGCGGCGGCTGGCGATCAGCCAGGCGGCCAAGGGCAGGAAGAGCGCGGTCAGCTCGAGCAGGGCGTGCGGCAGCACGCTGAGCAGGAGCGTCGCGATTGAGATCTGCAGCTGGTAAGCGATCGTCGCCCCCTGGAAGCCGAGGTAGAGGGCCTGGGTGGCGAGCGAGAAGAGGGTGACGGCACAGACGAAGAGGATCGCCAGCTCGCCCGCCTTGACGTGGATCCAGCGGGAAAAGCCAGTGCGCTGGGCGGCGGCGATCGGCATCGAGGCGCCGGCGATGAAGCCGGCGACGCAGGCGGTCGCGTGCAGGGCCAGCACCAATGAGTTGCGCCAGAGGATCGGCAGCAGGTCGCCGGCCTGCGACGGTTCGGTCAAGCCGGGCAGGTGGATCGGCGTGAGGTCGGGCGTGAGCAGGCCGGCGACGACCCAGACCGCCGCCAGCAGCGCCAGGGCGATCGTCAGGCTGAGCGCCAGCCAGGCGCGCAGGACGACCCAGTTGCGCTCGCTCCAGCCTTGGAGCGCCGCCCGGGTGTCCTCCATCCCATGGGAAAAGACGTGCTCGTTGGCGGTGTTCATCGCAGCTGCATCGGCAGTAGAGAGCGATGAATTGAGCAGTGGAGCTGAGGGGGCTCGAACCCCTGACCTTCGCGCTGCCAGCGCGACGCTCTTCCAGCTGAGCTACAGCCCCGGGACCTTCGGTCGCCAGTTTAGCGGCGGCGAAGACCTAAGCCGGGGTCGGCTCGAGCAGGTGAAATCCGAGCCCCGCACCTTGCAGGCGTGACTGCAGTGCGTCGCCCATCGCCGCGGCGGTAGTCACCTGACCGGCGGTTTGCGGCAGATCGTCGAAGGCGAGGCAAAGGCCCGACTCGGCCAGCATCTTCGAGGTCTCGCTGTAGCCGGGGTCTCCCCCGCTGACCTCGGTGACCACACGCTTGCCGCCGCCCTCACCGACGAATGTGACCTTGAACCAGCTCTTGGCGCGGACCTCCTCGCTTGGCCCCTCGCCCGGCGATCGCTGGGTCTTGAGCAGGAGCTTGCGCGTCGGCGGCAGCTGCGCCAGGACCAACGCGACCCCAACCCCGCCGGCTGTCGCGGCAACCGAGCTGAGGTGCTTGGCGACGACGTTGTGGCCGTAACTGAAGTCGGGTCCGTAGCGCTCGAGCGCGGCGGCGGAGCGGCGCACGACCGGGCCATCGATCGTCGGCATCGGCACCACCCAGCCGCCGAGGTCGGCGTCGCGGTGGGGTCGGGCCGGCGCGGAGTGGATCTTCCTGCCCGCCGGCCGCTGCTCGGCCTGGCGGCGCTGCTTGGCGGCGCTGAGCGTCTGGCGCGCCCGGCCAAAACCGTTGATCGCCGAGGCAAAGGTCCCGCCTGAGAACTCGGCACCCATCTGCACGTAGCCGTTGACGGTCAGCGGCACACCCTCGGGCAGATGCTTGACGGTGAAGTAGGCGCCGAGGTCGTGCGGGATCGAGTCGAACCCGCAGCAGTGCACCAAGCGGGCGCCGCTCTGCTCGGCCTTGCGGTGGTAGCCAAGCCACATCCGGTCAACGAACTCGGGCTCGCCGGTGAGGTCGACGTAGTCGCTGCCAGCTGCTGCGCAGGCGGCAACCAGCGGCTCGCCGTAGAGCGCGTAGGGACCGACGGTGGTGACGACGACCCGCGCTGCCTCGGCGACCTTGGCCAGCGCCGCCGGGTCGGCGGCGTCGGCGACGAGAAGATCAGGCGCCGGGACGCCAGCAGCGAGCTTGGGCCCGAGCGAGGCGCGGACTGTCTCCAGCTTGTCGCGGTTGCGCCCAACCAGGGCCCAGCGCAGCTTGTCGGGGCCGTTCGCGGCGAGGTAGTGGGCGGTCAGGCCGCCGGTGAACCCGGTCGCCCCGAAGAGCACCAAGTCGAACTGTCGGTCGCCGGGCATCGGCGAAGCATAGGCCGAGTCCCAAACGCAGACTAGGATGCCCGCGGTGGGCGACCGGGCGGGGGACATCTTCAGGCGGCTGCGAGAGAGCCTCAACCGATCGGTCTTCCTTCCCACGCCAGCAGAGACCACGCGGTTCAAGGGGTGGGAAGGGGCCCTGGTCCTGGCCTCCTTCTTGGCGCTTGCCGTCGTCCTGCAGCTCTTCCGAATCGGTCCGTCCGAGGGGCTGAACTCGCTCTGGGCAGAGGACGGGCCGGTCTTCCTCGCCGGGGCGCTGACGCACGGCCTTTTCGACTCCATGACCTCGACCTGGGCCGAATACCTCGTCGTCGTCCCCCGCCTGATCGGCGAGGTTGGAACCCTCGTGCCCCTGCAGGACGCGACGGTGGCGATGAATCTCACCGCCACCCTGATCATCGCTCTCTGCGGACTCGCCGTCTGGTTCGCCAGCGCCGGCCATATCCGCAACCCCTACCTGCGCGCGCTCCTGGTCGCGCTGACGGTGCTCTGCCCGGCGAGCAGCATCGAGGCCGTCGTCACGCCGACAAATGTCGCCTGGTACATGACCTTCGCGGTCTTCTGGCTGCTGTTCTGGCGACCCGCGACGACGTGGGGTGCGTGCCTCGGTGGGCTGCTGATACTCGCCACCGGCGTCAGCACGCCCGCCACGCTCTTCTTCTTGCCAATCGTCCTCCTGCGCGCGGTCGCGATCCGCGGCCGTCGCGACGTCCTGATCGTCGGGGCCTACGCGCTCGCCATGGTCATCCAGCTGCAGGCGATGCTGACCAACAACGAAGAAATATTCGGTGACGTCTGGACGGAGAACATCCTCACCGCCTTCCTGCAGCGCGTCGTCGACAGCGCGGTCCTCGGGGTTGAGCTGGGCGGATCCACCTGGGCCGACTGGGGATGGCCCTTGCTGATCGCGGTCGTCGTCGCGGTCGCGGCCTACCTGATCGTCACACCGCTGCGCGCCTCCTCCCACCGCCTCTTCGTCGGGATCGCGGTCATCACCTCGGTAGTGATGTTCCTGGCCTCCGCCTACTCACGCGCCGTCGGCGACACCCTGGTCTGGCAGGTTGATTCCTACAACTCCTACGGTGGCCGCTACGCGATAGTCCCGGCCCTGCTGCTGATCAGCGCCGCTCTCGTCCTGCTCGACGCCCGCTACAAATCGTCGCGAGCCAACGCTGTCGCGGCGTTCGGAGTTACCGCGATACTGCTGGTCTCAATCGTCACTTCCTTCGACGTCCGCGGCGAAATCGGCCGCGGCGGGCCGAAGTGGGACAAGAGCCTGAGCGCAGCAACGGCGAGGTGCGAAGCCAAGGACCTCGCCGAAGTTCAAGTCTTCACCGCGCCCGGAGGATGGTCGATGCCCGTCTCCTGCGACCGCCTGACATCCACAGGCAGCCCCTAAATCGGGGGCTCCGGGCCCAGTTGGGCGAGGAGCTGCCCAGGGTCGATGTACTCGCTCATCTCGGCTATGCGCCCGTCCCCATCGAGGGAGATGAACAGGCCTCCCCGCAGCTCCAGCCTCCTGCCCGTCGGCGCAAGTCTCTCGCCGCCCACGATCAAGTCGCCGCTGTGCGTTCCTCGCTCGAGGTTCTCAGCCGCGAGGGTCTGCGCTCCCTCGTCGACCAGCAGTCGCTTGCACTCGATCGTGAGATCGGGAATGGCTGCCAGCTCGGATTCGTAGCGCTCTCGAAGGGCGTCCACGCCGTGCAGGACCTCGATGCCCTCCTGAAAGACCAGGTCTTCGCTGTAGAGGGAGTAGTAGCGCTCCATCTCCCGGCGATTCCAAGCGGCGACGTATTCCGCGTAGAAGTCGCGTAGCTCGGCGGCGCTCAGATTCCCCACCGCACGATCCTAGAAAACGCCCAACTCGACCCAGTCCGCAGAAACGCGAAGGCCCGCTCCGGAAGCGGGCCTTCGATTAAGCGGCTGACGGCTACCCGTGGGTCAGGCCGGTGCGCCGGCCGTCTGCGCGGCGACGAGCTCCTCGACCCACTCGCCGGTGATCTGCCTGGTCGCCGCGTTGAGCCGGTTCCAGACGTTGATCGTCGCGATCGAGAGCACCAGAGCTCCCAACTGCTCGTCGTCGTAGTGACGCGCGGCCTCGTCCCAGACCCCATCGGGAACGGCGTCGGGGCGGTCGGCGAGCCGGGTGACGGCCTCGGCCAGGGCGAGTGCCGCGCGCTCAGCGTCGGAGTAGTAGGTCGACTCCCGCCAGGCGCCGATCAAGAAGATGCGCTCGTCGGGCTCGCCCATCGCCTTGAGCAAGCGTGAGTGGATGTCGACGCAGGCGCTGCAGCCGTTGATCTGGCCGGCCCGCAGCTTGATCATCTCCTGCGTCGCCTCCGGCACCCCGGCCTGCTGGGTCGCCCGGTCGAGCCTCTGCAGCGCCTGCATCGCGCCCGGAAGCGTCTGAGCGGGATGGTCAATGCGTGGTTCCATGGTGTCCTCCGCGGTGGTTGGTTGTCGCCCCTTTGACAGCGCCGGGCGAACGTTTGTGACAGCGGCGGCCGGCTGTCACAACGGGAGTCCCTCTCTTGTCTATCGGGTAGGTACTCGACCTAGGGGAAAGGTGAATCGTGACGGAACGTGAGCAGATGCTGGACGAGTTGCGGCCGGTCTCGTTCGCGATCGCCTACCGGATGCTCGGCAGCGTCTCGGAAGCCGAGGACGTGGTCCAGGAGGCGCTGCTGCGGGTGAACCAGGCGATCGAGGCCGGTGAGCAGCTCGATTCGCCCCCCGCCTACATCTCCACGATCACCACCCGGCTCTCGATCAACGAGCTGCGCTCGGCCCGCGCCCGCCGCGAGCGCTACGTGGGCGAATGGCTGCCGGAGCCGATCGTCACCGACGGCGAGGACGATCCGGCGCGCCACGCCGAGACGGCCGACTCGCTCTCGCTGGCGATGCTGGTCCTGCTCGAGAGCCTCTCGCCCGAGCAGCGCGCGGTCCTGCTGCTCCACGACGTCTTCGATTACGGGTATCCGCAGATCGCCGCGATCGTCGGCAAGAGCGAAGACAACGTGCGCCAGCTCGCAAGCCGCGCCCGGCGCCACGTCGAGCAGGGCCGACCGCGCTTTCAGACGACGCGCGAGCAGCGCGACGAGCTGGCGCGACGGTTCTTCCGAGCCGCCGAGCAGGGTGACCTCGCCGGTCTGGAGTCGCTGCTCGCCGCCGACGTGCAGCTGACCGGCGACGGCGGCGGCAAGGCGCCGGCGCTCGCCCGGACGCTGCGCGGGCGCAGTCGCGTCGCCCGCCTCCTCGTGGGCTGGCTCAAACCGGAGACCCGCCTGCCCGGCCTTCGCCTGCACCTGACCGAGGTCAACGGCGCTCCCGGAGCGCTCTTCTTCGACGACCGCCAGCGTCTGGTCGGGGTGACGGCGCTCGAGATCGCTGACGGCGAGATCAAGGCGGTCAGGACGGTCTCCAATCCGGACAAGCTGGGCCACCTCGGACCGGTCGGCAATCTCGGCCGGCTGATCGACTCGAAGCGCTGAGCCGCTGTCACAAGGCGGGTGGCTGCGCTGTCAGTCCTGACAAGCAGCCAAACCCCGGACCGGGAGACCCAGATGCCCTCCGTCACCGCTCAGCACGACTCCAACGCCCTCGACCGCGGGACGATGATCGTCGCCTCAGTCGTCCTGCTCGGGGCGATCATGTCGATCCTCGACACGACCGTGATCAACGTCGCGATCGACCGCCTCGCGATCGACTTCCACGCTTCGCTGACGACGATCCAGTGGGTCGTCACCGGCTACACGCTGGCACTGGCGGCGGTGATCCCGCTGAGCGGCTGGGCCGCCGACCGCTTCGGCACCAAGCGCATCTACATCGGCTCGCTGGCGCTGTTCATGTTCGGCTCCGCACTCTGCGCCGTCGCCTGGAGCGCCGGATCGCTGATCGCGTTCCGCGTCCTGCAGGGACTCGGCGGCGGGATGATCATGCCGGTCGTGATGACGATCGTGACCAGGAAGGCCGGCCCCGGGCGGATGGGCCGGGTGATGGGCGTGCTCGGCGTACCGATGCTGGCAGCGCCGATCCTGGGACCGATCCTCGGCGGCTGGCTGGTCGACGACGTCTCCTGGCGCTGGATCTTCCTGATCAACGTGCCGATCGGGATCGCCGCGATCGCCCTCGCCCAGATCGTGCTCGAGCGCGACCGGCCGCAGCCCGGGCACAAGCTCGACTGGCTCGGCATGGCGCTGCTCTCCCCCGGGCTGACGGCGCTGATCTTCGGCCTCGCCGAGTCCAGCAGCGGCGGTTTCGGGGCGACCAAGTCCTGGCTGCCGATCGTCGTCGGCACAGCGCTGGTGGTTGGCTTCCTCCGGCACGGCTGGGACGCCGAGGAGCCGTTGATCGACGTCCGCACCTTCACCCACACCGGCGCCGGCGCTGCGGCGGGAACACTGTTTCTGTTCGCGATCGCCTTCTTCGGATCGCTGCTGCTGATCCCGCTCTACTTCCAGACGGTGCGCGGCGCCTCGGCGCTGGAGGCGGGCCTGCTGATGGCGCCGCTGGGGCTCGGGTCGATGATCACGATGCCGCTCGCCGGCAAGCTCACCGACCGCTACGGGCCGGAGCGCTGGCCCGCCTACGGGATCCCGTTGTTGCTGATCGGGCTCGCGCCCTTCTCCTTCGTCACCGCGGGGACTTCCTACGCCCTGCTCTGTGGCTCCAGCTTCGTGCTCGGGCTGGGAATGGGCCTGGCGATGATGCCAACGATGACCGCCGCGATGCAGGCGGTCCCGGCGGCGGCCATCGCCCGCACCAGCACGGCGATGAACATCCTGCGCCAGTCCGGCGCCTCGATCGGGACCGCGATCCTCTCGGTCCTGCTCGCCGCGGCGATCAGCGCCAAGCAGGCGAAGGGTGGCGAAGCGCTTGCCGAAGCCTTCGCCCAGACCTTCGTCTGGGGACTGGTGCTGCTCGCGCTGGCCTTGATCCCGGCTCTGGCGATGGCATTTGGCAAGCGGCGCGTATCCGCCCGCGAGCCTGCCACCGCGGAGGAGGCGGCGATCGTGAGCGGGTAGCCTGCAACCAGACCCGGCCCGCCGTCCTCCGACCGCGGGCGACCTTATTGTGGCCGCCCTTGTACGACGCCTCCCAGCACCCGATCGGCGGCAGCGCGCGTGCCCGATCGCTTCCGGATTGGCCCGATACCCGACCCCTGCGCTCGTGGCAGCAGGAGGCGACCGAGGCCGTGCGGGCGCACTCGGCCGCCAGCTTCCTGGCCTCGGCTACGCCGGCGGCGGGCAAGACCACCTTCGGCCTGCACATCGCCCACCGGATGCTGAGCGCCAACTTCGTCTCCCGCGTTGTCGTCGCCGGCCCGACGACTCACATCTGCCGCCAGTGGGCCGCCGACGCGGGCCGCTACGGCATCGACCTCGAGCCAAATAGACCCAACTCGGACGGGCCGGAGTCGACCGACTTCCACGGCGTCGCCGTCACGTACCAGACGATCGCGGCCGGGCCGGATATGCACCGGTCAGCCGCAGACCGCCGGCCGACCCTGCTGATCGCCGACGAGCCGCACCACATGGGCGATCAGGCCGCCTGGGGCCTGCAAACCCGCAAGGCCTTCGACGGTGCCCGCTTCCGGCTGCTGCTCTCGGGCACGCCCTTTCGCTCCGACAACTCGGCGATTCCCTGGGTCATCTACGACGAGGACGGCCTCAGCCGGGCCGACTACGCCTACGGCTATCCGCAGGCGCTGGTCGACCGGGTCTGCCGCCCGATCACCTTCCTGCCCTATGACGGCGAGATGGAATGGGTCTCGGACGGTCGGCTGCGCAGCGCCGACTTCGACCTTGCCCTGCCGGCGGCGGAGGCGGCGCGGCGCCTGCGGACGGCGCTCAGCCCGGAGGGCGAGTGGATGGGCGAGGTGCTGCGCGACGGCGACGCCAGGCTGAGCGAAGTGCGCGCCGACGGGCACCCTGACGCCGGCGGCCTGGTGATCGCCTCCGATCAGGATCACGCGCGGGCGATCGCGGCGCGGCTCGGCTCGGTCTCAGGAGAGCAACCCGAGCTGGTGATGAGCGACGAGCCCGGCGCCAGCCGGCGCATCGCCGACTTCGCCTCCTCTGATCGGCGCTGGCTGGTCTCGGTCCTGATGGTCTCAGAGGGCGTCGACATCCCCCGCCTGCGGGTCGGTGTCTACGCGACGGCGGCCCGGACCGAGCTCTTTTTCCGCCAGGTGGTCGGTCGCTTCATCCGCGCAACCCCGCGGCCACGCCGCCAGATGAGTTACCTGCTGATGCCGGCCGACTCGCGGCTGAAGGCACTCGCCCACGAGATCGAGCTGGAGCGCCGTCACGCACTCGACCTCTCGCCGGACGCTGAGGAGGAAGAGGTCGAGCTGGACGACTTCGATCCGGAGCGACCCGATCCGGGCGGTGGCTTTGCCGCCCTGAGCTCGGGCGACGCCGAGCTGGACGAGGCGATCATGAGCGAGACCGCGCTTCAGCTCTTCCCGACCGACGACCCCGGGCCGAGGACGAAGAAGGCGACCGCCCCCGCCAGGCCCGAAGCCGCGCCGGAGGAGCTCGAACCCGAGCGGGAGTCGGCCTACGCCACCCGAGAGCGGCTGCGCGGCGAGCGCAGCCGCCTGGTCGCCAACGTCGCCCGTCGCACCAGCAAGTCCCACCGGGAGGTCCAGGCCCGCATCAATCGCGCCACCCGGGCGCGCTCGGTCGCCAGCGCCACCATCGATCAACTCGAGCGCGGCAACGCGATGCTGCGGCGCGAGCTGTCGCGGTAGGGGTCAAGGGTCGAGCGGGCGCCGCGAGAGGTAGTAGGCACCGCCCCCCAACGCACGGTCGTACTGTCTCCAGCCGAGGATGAGGCGCCCGTGCGAGACGGCCGCCCGCACGTTTTCGACGAACCGGGGTCGGGCTCCGACTGGCCGGCGCCGGACCTTGCCGCCCCCGGTGAAGGTGAGCAGCGGCCGTGGCCCGCCGCTGAGGACGACGAGGACGCCGTCGCGGGAGGGCACGATCTTTGTTGGGTGAGCCCCGAAGGTGAGTGGGGCCACGAGGCCTTGCCGACCGAAGCTCGTGTCGAGACGGCCATCGCTGTCGAAGCGCATCAGCACGACGCGCTGGTGGGAACGTTCTTCGCCGACGGTGCCGGCCAGGTAAATATGGGAGCCGACACGGCTCAGCGCCAGATAGTGGGTGGGGCTGCCGACGTTGGTGATCGACCAGCCGCCGGAGCCGAAGCGAGGATCGGGGCTGCCGTCGGGAAGAAGGCTGACCACGGCGAAGCGATGACCGACGCTGCCGCCAACGAGGACCCGTCCGTCAGGAACGGTGACGAGGGCCTTGCCCCTCACGACTTGGCCGCCGGAGAGTTTCATCGTGAACCTGCCACCGTGACCGAAGGCCTTGTCCGGTCTTCCGTCGGGCCGCAAGCGAAGGACCACGCCTGGTTCGCCCGAGGCCGACCCGGAAACGCGCTGGATGCCGAGGACGAGGGGGGCGCCATCGTCGGCGAACGCCAGCGCCGCCGGCCGGACTTCATTCGGCAGGTCGATCGAGCCGTCGGAGCCGAAGGACGCGACCGGCGAGCCGTCGCCCGCCCGCGCCAGGAGCAGGTGACTGCGTGGATAGCCGTAGACCCCCGTCAGCACCTCACCCCCTCCGACCGCGAACCCCGTCGCGCCGTGCGACGAGCCGCCGTGTGACCTGCGGAGGATGACGTAGCCGCTGCCGCTGCCGAAAGACCGGTCGAGGCTGCCATCGGGCGCGTAGCGGATTAGGACCGGTTGGTCTTCGATGCCGACGTCGGTGGTACCGGCGGCGAGGAGCTTGCCATTCGCCAGGGGGACGAAACCGGCGAGTCGCTGTTCGGCCGGCCGCGGATCGGGCGCGCGGACGATCCCGCCTTCGCCGAAGCCGGACAGGAGTGCCCCCTGAGGCGAGACGGCGGCGAGAAAGCCGACTGTTTCGTTCGGCGGTGCGTTGCCGGCGACAACGATCGACCCGTCGGGCCTGCGCGTCATCGCCGTCACGCCCTCGCTTCGGTAGCCGTTCGGCCGCGCCCCCAGCGACGCCAGCCTCAGCACCCCGCCTTGGCCGAACCCAGTGTCCAGTTCGCCAGCCGCGTTGAAGGCGACGAGGATCGGCACTTCTTCGCATTCTTCTTCTGGGCAGGGGGCGCGGGATGCAGTGCGGCCGCCGACGACCACGGAGCCGTCCCCACCCCAGGAGGCGACGTTCGCTTCGTCTTGGCCGCCCAGGTCGAAACTGCGCATGCCCTTCGGGCCGAAGGCCGAGTCGGGCTGGCCAGAGGCGGTGTAGCGGCGAAGCGCCAGATCCGCGCTGCCGGAGGACTCGAGTGCCGCGCCGACCGCCTCCACCGAGCCGCTCGGGAGGACGCGCGCGCCGACAAGTTCGAATGCTTCGCTCACCATGCCTTCGTCGCCGAAGTCGCGGTTCACGGAGCCGTCGGCACGCAGCTCGAGTAGGAAGTCGTCGCCGACCACGAGAGCGCCGCCGTCCCCGGCCGGGGCGATTTCGGGCACGCCGATGCCGCCATTGAGGGGCGTCACCGGGCTCGAGAAGCCTCCGCTTCCGTTGACGCTCCCATTCTGGTTCAGAAGCTCGATGCTGACGTTGGCGAACAAGGTGTGCGTGCCGCCGACCTCGGTGCTGACGACGGCGATCTTGCCGGAACCGAGTTCGTAGACGGCCCGCGCTCCGTACGGCGGCTCGATCGTTCCCGTTCCGCCAAAGCTCTTGTCGACGCTGCCGTCCGGATTGACCCGCGTCAGCTTCTTGTAACCGAGGACGAGGGTCCTACCGTCGCCCACCGGAAAGAGCTTGCCTTCGGGCGGAGCCTGCCTGGGCGCGGTGTTCGGGTCCGGCGCACCGTCTGCGAGGTAGGTCTCGATGCGGTCGCCTTGCAGGGCGGTGATACCCCCGTCGGCGCGCGCTATCAAGCTCGCGAATCCCGTCGTTTCATAGTGGATGCCGAGACTTTGAGTGGCGATCGTTCCGGCGAGTCTCGCATCGGCGACGACCACGACCAGGGCACAGGTGGCGGCGGCCAATGCCAGCAGGAGTCGAATGCGCGAGGTCACGCCTTCACAGCCCTACCGCGAAAGGAAAGTTGCGGCGGACGAGGCCGGTACCCGATCCTTCGCCGCCGAAAGATCCAGAAGATCGGTCCGCCCCCAGCGCAGCGGCGGGCATAGGAGTACGCTCCCCCGCCGGTGAGCCGGGAAGACTGGTCGGCAAGGATCGCCCATGAGCCAGGCCACGACAACCGCCCCAAGAAGCCGCGATAGCAGCGCCTCACCTGCGCCCCGGCCGCGCTCGCGAAACGTCTTGGCGCTTGCCGCCCTCGGGGTTGTCTTCGGCGACATCGGGACGAGCCCGCTTTATGCGATGCAGGCGATCTTCACCGGCGATCACCCGGTGCGGGCCACCCCGGCAGATGTCTACGGGGTCATCTCCTTGGTGGCTTGGTCGCTGACGCTGATGGTCTCGATCAAGTTCGTCGTCTTCGTCATGCGGGCCGACAACGAGGGCGAGGGCGGCGTGATGGCTTTGTACGCGCTCGTGCGGCGGACCGCGGTCGAGCGGCCGGCGGTCAAGGGCGCCCTGCTTACCGCCGGGGTCATCGGTGTCGCCCTCTTCTTCGCCGACGCGATGATCACACCGGCGATCTCGGTCCTCTCGGCTGTTGAAGGGGTTGAAGTGGCGGCGCCTAGCCTCTCCTCGATCATCCTGCCCGTGACGATCGGGGCCTTGGCGCTCCTGTTCGCGATCCAGCGACATGGGACCGCCGTGATCGGCCGACTCTTCGGGCCGATCATCCTGGTCTGGTTCGCCGTGATCGCCGCCGCCGGCGTAGCGGAGATCCTCCGAAACCCGGCTGCCCTGAAGGGCCTCTCGCCTTCATATGCAGTCGAGTTCTTCGCCAGCCACCCGCTCACGGCGTTTCTATCGCTCGGCGCCGTCGTTCTTGTCTTCACCGGGGCGGAGGCCCTCTACGCCGACATGGGTCACTTCGGGAGAACCGCGATCAGCAGAGCCTGGTTCTTCGTCGCCTTCCCTGCCCTGATGCTCAACTACATCGGCCAGGCGTCGCTGATCCTCGAGACACCAAGTGCGATCTCGAGCCCGTTCTATCTCCTCTTCCCCGAGTGGTCGCGAGTTCCAATGATCGCGCTGGCGACCTGCGCAACGCTGATCGCCTCGCAGGCCGTCATCTCCGGGGCGTTTTCGGTCACGCGACAGGTCGTCCAGCTCGGCTTCCTGCCGCGGATGACGATCAGGCACACGTCGGCGGAGACGATCGGCCAGGTCTATCTGCCGGCTGTGAACTGGACGCTGTTCGCCTTGGTGGTGGGGCTCTGCCTCGGCTTCGGATCCTCGGGGAAGCTGGCGACGGCCTACGGGATCGCTGTCATGGGCACCCTGCTGATCGACTCGATCCTCTTCCTGGTCGTGGCGCGAGCACTCTGGCGCAAGCCGCGATCCCTGATCGCTCTCGGAGTGATCGGGTTCGTCCTGCTCGATCTGCTGTTCCTGCTCGCCAACCTGCCGAAGATCGCCGAGGGCGGCTGGTTCCCGATGTTGGTCGGCATGGCGATACTCCTTCTGTTCACGACCTGGCATCGAGGGCGCGAGCTTCTCAGCGCCGCGCGGGCACGAGTCGAGGGCGCCCTGCCCGACTTCATTGATGAGATGCACAGGAAAGGGCTGCCGACACGGATCAAGGGGACCGCCGTCTTCCTCAATGCCTCGAAGGAGACGACGCCCTTGGCGCTCCGCGTCGCCCAGACACGGCTCCGCGCGATCCCCGAGGAGGTCGTGATCCTGACGGTGGACATCGGCAACCTGCCGAGCGTCCCTGATCGGGAACGCGCGGAGCTCGATCACCTCGGCGACCCCGGAGACGGGTTCTCTCACCTGACCTTGCGCTACGGCTACCTGGACAACCCGGATGTGCCGCGCGGGATCAACGTGGCTCGGGACCAAGGCCTCGTCAGCTTCAACCCCTACCACGTGACCTACTACCTCTCGCAGATCGCCCCGGTTCCCTTCGGCGACCAGGGCATGTCGCGCCGACGCAAGGACCTCTTCGTTGCAATGAACCGCAACGCCGCCAGTCCCGTCGGCTACTTCAACCTCCCGGCCGAGCTCGTGGTTGGCCTCGGCGGTCAGGTCCGGTTCTAGGTCGGAAGCCGGCCTCGGGCTTCAGGGAATATGACTGCTTGCGGGGGTTCGCAGCGACCTCAAGCGGATGCGCCGGCTCCCGAGGTGATGTGGTCGATCACCTGCCGAAACTTTTCGGTCGGCGAGAAGTCGACGTACTCGGAGTCCTCGAGCGCCTCGGGAGCGTGGCCCGGAGCCCAGTAGAACGCTTCGCCGGCGGCGAAGTCCCGATGCCCGTCCAGGGTGTGCATCCGCACCCGGCCCTTGACCATGTACCCCCAGTGCGGACACGGACAGAGGTCGTGCGGCAGGCCCTTGGTGGCCGGGCGCAGGTCGGCGCCCGCCGGCAGCCGCACAAACCCGACAGAGAGACCGTCCTCGTCGCGCAAGCGGACCTCGACGCCGTTGTCGTCGATGACGACCGGGACGTCCTCACGTGGGATGGATCGCATGGGTGGGTCCTCCTCCTGTTAGTTGAGTAGCTCTGCGATGCGTTGCGCCGCCAGGCGAGCGCCGTCCGTTTCCACCGGGCGATAGTCGACGTCGCGCCCGATCTCCTCGGCGATGGCCTGGGCGATGACCTCAGGGGTGGCGCCCTCGAAGTCCATCCGGCGGCCGGCTCGGTAGCGGTCGAGCCGGTGGGCGACGTGGAAGCGCTGCTCGAAGTGGTGGCGCAGGGGGAAGTAGAGGAATGGCCGCCCGGTGGCGGTCAGCTCCATGGCGGTCGTCAGCCCGCCCTGAACCACAGCGAGGTCGCAGGCGGCGAGGTGGCGGTAGAGATCCTCGACAAAGGCACGCACCTCTAGGCCGTCGGCCGCGGGCAGGGTCGCCGGGTCGATGCGCGGCCCGGCGACGACGATCATCCGCAGCCCGGGGACGAGTTGCGCTGCCGCGGGGAAGGCCGCCATGACCCGGCGCAGCAGGCTCGCGCCCACGCCCGAGCCACCCACCGTGACCAGGCAGACACGCTCGTGCGAGCGGTAGCCGAGCTCGGCGCGCAGGCGCTCGCGGTCTCCCAGCTCGGCCTGGTCGAAGCCGGTGACGTAGCCGGCGAAGTCGAAGTTGCGCTCGGTCCAGTCGCGGATCCCGGGGAGGCCCGGGCCGAGGCGTCCGCCGACGATGTCGTCGGGGTTGCCGACGAAGATCGCCCGATCGCGGATCTCCGGGTGGTCGCGGACGTGCTCGACCATCTCGGCGTTGTAGTCCGCCGTCACGGATGCCTCCCGCTCGCCGTTCTCGGGCATCGGCAGCCAGCCGACGAAGTCCGTCAGCCAGGCGAACGGTGCGCGCTTTCGGCCTGGGTTCTTGTGCAGGTGGTAGTCGAGCTCCCAGGCCTCGTCGCCGATCCAAAGGTCATACGGCGTCTCGCTGACGACATCGTCGAAGACCATGTAGTTCGCGGCCAGGATCTCGTCCATGCGCCGGATGGCCTGGAAGCACTGCAGGCCGTGCTCGGCGGACTCCGCTTCGATGTGGGCCGACTCGTTGGCCAGGTGCCTGCTGGCAGGATGGATGCGCTCGCCCTCCGCTTCCAGCACGCGCGTGACCGGGTCCTGGGCGAGCCAGTCGATCTCGAGGTCGGGGTGCAGCGCCCGCAGCTCGCGGGCGATCGCGACGTCGCGGCGGGCATGGCCGAGACCGATCGGAGAGCTGACGTACAGCGCGCGCCGCCGGCTGTTCGACCGCTTGACCGGAGGACTACGGCGGAACGAGGAATCGACGAACTCGCGGACCGCGAGGTTCACCGCGACCGGCTGCCGTCCCTCGGGGAGGTGATCGCCGCCCTCGATCGCCACCAGCTTTCCGCCCGTGGCTTTCGCCAGCGCCCTGGCATCGGCGTGGCTCGTCACCTTGTCCTTCGTACCGCTGATCACCAGCACGGGGCACTGCACACGGCGGGCGAGCGCCAACTGGTCCCGGCGGGTGACCGGCGCGGCGGCGTCGGCGATCACGGTCATGGCCAGCGTGTCCGGATCGGTCTCGAGCCCCCATTCGACGACGTCGTCGAATCCCTTGGTCGAGTGGGCCTCGCTGGTACACATGGCCGCGAACCACTCGACGAAGTCCCGGAAGTCGCGGCGAAAGTGCACCGCGTTGACCTTCGCCCAACTCCGCGCCACGATCGGCCTGCGCGTGAACATTGACCGCGCCCATGGATGGAGCATGACCCGGTAGCGCACGCCGCCAAGCGAGCGGCTGGCGGGGAACCAGGGGCCGATCAGCACCAGCCCGAGAACCCGCTCGGGGTTCTCGGCGGCGAGCAGGAGGGCGCGCTGGGTGCCGCGGGAGAGGCCGACGACGACCGCCTGCTCGGTGCCGGTCGCGTCGAGGACGTCGAGCGCGTCGCGGGCGAACTCCGACTCGGCATATGCCTCGACGTTAGGCGGCCGGTCGCTCTTGCCGTTGCCGCGCGGGTCGAAGACGACCACGCGGTGGTGGCGGGCGAGGTAGGGGATCTGCATCTTCCACACCCGCGAGTGCACCAGCGTCCAGGTCGGGCAGAACAGGATCGTCGGCTCGCCGCTGCCGTAGACCTCGTAGAAGACGCGCACGCCGTCGCGCTCGATGTAACCCTGATCGTCCGGATACAACGCTCGGGTCTGCTCGTCCGTATCGGCCTGCTCGTTTGCGATCTGCTCGGCGATGGTCATTTGCTCTCTTTTGGCTCGGTGATCTGTTGACAGTGCACTTGTGTCAGGTGATTGGTCGGACGACCAACTAACTTCTACCGTATACTGCGCCCCGATGTCAACCGCTGACCCCGACGTGCGTGCGACACCGGCGCCGAGCGGGGACCGCCGAGTCGCGCAGGGTCAATCGACGCGGGCGCTGCTGCTCGCCGCCGCCACCGACCTGCTGCGCGAGGAGGGCTACGCCGCGACCTCGACCCGCGCCGTCGCCGAGCGCGCCGGGGCGCGACTCTCACTAGTCCACTACCACTTCGGCTCCAAGCGCAGCTTGCTGCTCGCCGTTCTCGAAGACCACACCGAGCGCCTTCTGCAGCGCCAGCAGGCGATGTTCAGCGACGGCCGGTCGTTTGCCGAGCAGTGGCGCAGCGCCTGCGATTACCTGCGCGAGGACATCGACTCCGGCTACGTACGGATCCTCTGGGAGCTGTGGGCCGCCGGGCTTGCCGACCCCAAGCTCGCCGAGCGTTGGCGCGCCACCCAACGCCGCTGGCGCGAGCTGATCGAGGCACGCCTCGAGCGCCTCCAGGCCGAGCGCGGCGCCGAGCTGCCGATGCCCCCCCGCGCCCTAGCCACGCTGATTGGCAACCTCTTCGAGGGTGCGGAGGTCGAGATCCTCGCCGGCGTCACCAAGGACGAAACCCCACACCTCGAAGCGCTCGAGGCCTGCGCGGCGCTGATCGCATGGGCCGAGCGGTGATGACCCATTACAGGGAAGTTCGAAGCGAAGCGGCTGATGGGATTCGAACCCACGACCTTCTGCATTTGGCAATTAGGCCGACCTCCAGCCCCGACCTGCAGCGAACATGCTCAGTTGCAGGGGTTTCGCAGCGGATCCTCAGGTGGCTGCGATTCGCAAATGCGTGCGGATATGCGCCGATATGCAGCCATTCGGGCACTCGCGCGCTCGAGTGCCCGAAATTCGACGTGGCGGTTTCATTTCCCTGGCCGACAACCGCAATCGGCAGCCCCAGGCGGGTAAGCTGAACTGATGTCCACTTCCCGCGAGTACGAGGTCGTGCTGACGCCTGAGGCCGAGGGTGGGTTCAGCGTGGCCGTCCCCGCCCTTCCCGGCTGCGCGAGCCAGGGCGAGACCCGCGAAGAGGCCCTATCGATGATCCGCGAGGCGATCGAGGCCTACATCGAATCGCTCGTCGCGCACGGCGACCCCATTCCCGGGCCGGTCGAGATCGAGCGAGTCACCGTCGCCGCGTGACTCCGCGGCTCCCGGCCGTAACGCCGCGCCAAGCGGTCCGCGGGCTGGAGCGCTGCGGCTGGAAACTCGATCGGGTCAAGGGGAGTCACCACGTCTTCCGGCATCCCAATCACGGCCATCGGGTCGTCGTCCCGATGCACAGCCGCGACTTGGCCAAGGGAACGCTCAACCAGATCGTCAGCGCCTCCGGCTTGGATCGCGCCGAGTTTCTGAAGCTTCTCTGAGGGCACCAAGGCTGGGCGTCTCTTAGAGAGGTACTCGGCGGGGGTCCCACCCCCCAACGATTGTTGCGGCGGGACACACACCCAGGCGCGAGGTGGTTTGGCTGCTCGATAGGCGTGGTATCCGAGCGACGTTCCCCACCGATCGGGAGGGCCGTAGGACGGGAGTCACGGCATGAGAGTCAGAATTTGCGGATTCTTCGGCTGGCTCGACCAAGTGCCGATGCGGATCGCGGACTTCTTCTACGTACTCACCGGAGGCGGAGAGAAGGTGCGGCGGTCGCGCGGTCGCGAGCGTAAGGGCTTCGCGCTCTACTTCTTCTTCCTCACGGTCGAGGTGTTTCTCGGCGGTGCCGCGCGTTGGATGATGACCCGCGGGGCGATCATCTGGATCGATCTGGTCGTCCCCCTCGGCAACTGGGTCATGGTGGTGCCCTGGGTCATCGCATTGAGGCGGCCTGTCTGGTCGGTGGCCGCGCTCGCCCGCGTCGGCGGGCACGGCGACGAGCGCCTCGACCCCGACATCGCCCACCGGCCCGACCAGGAGGAGCGACAGCAGCTCTTCGTCGCGATGGCCGACCTCTGGACATACGAAGTCAATATCCCGATGCCCAAGCGAGTCGTGATTGTCGATTATCCGATCGCCGGGGCGATGGTGCGTCGTGACACGCTGCTTTTCACTACGGCTGCGATACGGTCCCCCGCGCTCCCGGCACTGCTCGGCCATGAGCTCTCCCATCTCCGCTCGTCGGACCCTTGGCTCGGGGTTGCGGTCGAACGACTGGGAAAGGGGGTTGATCCCTACCCCGGGCTCCAGCTTGAATACATGCCCGGGGCGTGGAAACTCCTCGGTCTGCTCTGTCTGCCCGGGCATTTGGCGATCCGCCTGGCGCGCGGCGGGACGGGAGAACGGATGTTGTCCAGCCGCTGGACCGCCTACAAACTAGCGCGTGAGCTGAACGCGGACGCCTATGCCGCCTCGCTCGGCCAGGCCGAGCTGACCTGCTGGTACCTACGCTCGGTGCGCCCAGCGGACGATGGCCCGTCGCGGTTGATGGATGCCCTTACGCACCACCCTCCAGTGGGCGAGCGGATCGCCCGTCTACGGGCGCTGCCGCGGCCAGTCCCGTTCGCCGACCTCGAAGACGATCCGGTTGCGGCGACGTGGCCTCGCGAAGCGATCCGGGCCTCGGTAGGCAGCCCAGCCCCTGAGAACGTGACGGAGAGGCGGCCGGTCGCAAAGGGCGTTGCTTCTAAGTGTGTTCGCCCTGTGGCTCAGAGGATTCCTCGTGGTACCCAGACCAGTAGATGAGCCTGTTAGGAAATGCGTGCCTCGATCGCCCGCACCGCCTCAGTGGCTTCCCGTCCGATCTCTGAGTCATCGGCAAAGCGGCGCAACGCCTCTGCTGCTCGCCGGTCGCCGATCTCGGCCAGCTGCGCGACGATGTCGCGGCGCGGGTCGAAGTCGCGTCCTCCGATGGAGTGGATCCGTTCGGGGTGCTCAAGTGCATCGACCAGCGCATCAACTGCCGCCTGGGGCATCGCGCCCTCCAGTCGCTGCAACAGCACACCACCCTCCTTCATCCGCCTGACGCTCCTGAACTTTCCGACGAAGCTGACAACGGCATCGGGGTGATCGACGGCGAACCTCTCCCACGCGTCGGCAAGCACCTCATCGTCCTCGCCGGCAGCCGCGCTCATCAGCTCCATTGCGCTCTGCCACGCAGGGTCGCGCTCGCCGACCGACGACTCGGGCACGGGCAGGCCAGCGCGGGTCAACAGGGTGATCGCCCTCATGGTGGCCTGCATCGAAAAGTGGGGGCTCATGCACTCCTCCGGGCCAAATCGGGCGACATAGCGACCGACGGCGCCCCGGACCTCGGGCACGGTTAGATCTTTGATCTCGTCGAGGATGAAGGCGTCGGTCGTCCACCCGTACTCGCAGCCGTCAAGCGCCATCGCCAGCAGCTGAAGGCGCTTCTCAGGCGGCAAAGTGGAGACCGCCTCGTAGTAGGGGCCAACGATCTCGCTCTCGAATTGGCTGCTGATGATTCCGTAGGCACGCTTGTCCGCGAGCGGATCACCCTTCATGGAGAGGGTCGCCTCGATCTCCTCCGCGATGTCTTCCTCGGTCTTTGCCGGCTGCACGCCGCCGAGTGCGCCCAGCGCCTCCAACCGGGCGCTGTTCAGCATGAGGTTGTTCGTCGAGAGGGCCTCAATCTCATTGACGACCGCCTCCCTCTCCTCGTCGGTTAGGCGCCAAGACCGATCTTCCGCAATTTGCAGTCCTATGAGACGCAGGTGATAAGCGACATCCCCGACACAATGCGTGATCACGTCGACCCGGAGCGGTAGATCGGAGAAGCGCAGCAAATGGGCCGCGATCCATAGGGCGCCGCGTCCGGGCTCCGTGTCCGCAGGCAGTAGGCGGTTGACAACCACCAGGACACGATCTGGATCGTCGCGTCCGAGACGGAAGTGATTGGTGGCTGCTTGGACCAGAGGCATGGCCGGCGGGCCACCAGATGGTGCGAGCACGTACGTTGCGGCAAAGACGTGGCCCGTCCAGGCACTCGCCAGTCTGGGGTCGTTCCCCCCTACCGCGCGTGCGCAGATCTCATCGGTGTGTCGCAGGAGCTCGTCCACTCCGTCGACCCAAGTGCCTTCCGCGAGTAGCCGACCGATCGCGGAGAGCTGGGCGGTCTGCGCACGGCTTGCATGCGTCGGCAGCTCCCAGTCACAGCTGCTCAGCGTGCCCGACTCGACCTGCAAGCTGACGCTTGATTCGGTGGTTCGAAGACAAGCCTCGTTGAGGGCGTCGGCGAAAACACCGGCCACAACCTCCGCGGCCGCGGATCCGAGCCGACCGTTAGCGGCACCGATGAGGACATCCGGGTCCTCGCACAGCGACAGCAGCGCCCTCAACCGGGCGCGGTCCTCCTCCAAGGCAATCACGTCCGCGCGCAGGCCGCTCGCGCTCGGAGAGTTGAGCCGGCGACTGAGCACCGCGGGCTCGCTCTCGTCCAGCAGCAAGGCCTCAGCCGCCAAGAAATGCTCGAATTGCTCGTGGCGGAAAGAAATGCGGCCTCGCGCTGCGACCAGCAGGGCACAGTCGAAGATCGTTCGAAGCTGCTCATCGGACATGCCGAGCGCGCGGCGGAGTCGCCGCGCCACGTCACCGCGGCGCTGGAACGGCCGCAACTCCGCGGCCATGTGCGCGGCAATCGACCGCAGGGCACCGCGAGTGACCGGATCGCCCAAGACCAGCTTGTCCACGTAAGTGTCGAACAGCTCCGCGTGGCTGACGTCAGGCCCGAGGCCGTCTGCGCACTGCGCGGCGACGGAGAGCTCAAGCGGCGTGACAAATGCTTCGCAGCGGTCGAACAGCTCCGCGTGGGCGTAGACGGCGAGCACTTCCCGACGACCATCGTCGTCGGGAAGGAGCAACTCGACATCCGTGTAGCGCCCGAACCGTGACGCATGCTCAGCCTGCTGATCGGTGATGAGCACGCCTCGTCCGGAGGCGCGAACCCGGGCGGTGCGAAGACCGTCAAGCAGACGCCTCTGCCCCTGAGCGGAAATCTTGCTGAAGTCGTCGACAATGAATACGACAGCGCGGCCACCAGCATCAGCGGCCTTGAGCAGTGCGTTGACGTTCAGCGCGGTGTATGGCGCGACGGCCTGCGCGCAAGCGGTACGAAACGAGGCATCGCACATGTCGGCCTCGATCCAGATCGGCAAATGTCCTGCCGTGGCCAACTCGGCGGCGATGTCTTGAGCCCACAACGTCTTGCCGGTGCCGGAGGCGCCGCGCAGCAGCACCGTGGACCCGCCATTGAGCATCTCCGCCACATCTGGACGGTCCGCTGGCGTGCCATCCACCACCGCAGCCGTTCTCGCGATCGGGGCCGTGTTGCCGTGGGCCTCCCGATACAGACCAGCGTAAGCATCGATTGCGGCGGCGCCCGCTCTGCGAACCAGGTTCTCGGGAGCATCTTCGTCGGCGCGGTACAGATTTAGGTGCCGAACGAAGCGATCCCAATCCTCCTGGGACCACCGCACGGAAGGCCCTGGCTCCTGCAACCGTTCGAGCAGTGCGTCATAGCCGATCAGCTCCACGTGCTTGCGCGGCTCCCACGTCGAGTCCTCCGGCAAGGTGGGAAACGCGCAGGCAACAGCGTCGAGGTCCGACCAGAACTTCGGACCGGTCGGCCCCGGAACGGCAGCCCGCCCTGCGAACGCGTGCAACTCATCGCTGAAGTACTGAGAGGCACCGAGTGCCTGCTCGAGCGGATTGCGGCGATCCTCCACCGCTCCCGCTCCAACGCCTACTTGCCAGGAGCCGTTGCGAGGGCCGCTCACGATCGGGCCCGGGTAGGTCTTCAACTCGACCACAATCGTGCGCCAGTCGGTGTTCACAACAAAGTCGACTTGGCGGTCGCCGTTGCGCCCCACCTGCAGGTTGGCGAGGATGCGCGCCGCAACGCCAAGCGTCTGAAGGTCTCGTTGGAGGCGAGCGAGAAACTGGTGCTCGCTCGGAACTTCAATTTGCTTGCCGAGAAAGACCTCGACGGTGGTGCGTGTTTTCATCCTCTACCGCGTGGACACGGCGACTAGATTGAACGATAGCCGCGGCCCCAACGGAAGCGCCCCTCCGACGACATGCCCGACCTGCGCTTCCCTGTCCTCCACGGCCACTCGCAGAAAGGTACTGAAGACGCTGACACGCGCCGACCGTAGCTTCAGTGCTGCCCTAAAGCGAGGCAGAATCGGCCGAAATTGCCGCTAATCGCCGCGCATCCGCGTCATTTTGGGAACTAGTGCCCAAAACGGAGGCGATATGCGGGGATGGTTCCATTTGGTTTCGGCGATCCGCGCCGAAACCAACCCGCCCACGTGCAGGACATTCCCGAAAAAGCGGCTGAAGGGATTCGAACCCTCGACCTTCTGCATGGCAAGCAGACGCTCTAGCCAGCTGAGCTACAGCCGCACAAGGCGGCGAGTATAGCTGCGCGCAGCGAGAGGCTGGTGGCTCCGTCTGTTCGACTACTACTTAATACTTGGTATGCTGTTCCCGTTCGTAACGTCTTGGGTCCGCGGCGGTCTCTCCCTCCCCCGTCGCGGGCCGAGGCGCTTTAAGCCTCGAGCTCGGCCAGCAGGTCGTTGAGGTCGAGTGGCCGGGTGTACATCCCGACCTTGTCTCCGGGTGCCGGCTGCGGCCACTCGTCTTTGGGCCGGTCCCAGTAGAGCTCGACTCCGTTGCGATCGGGGTCGTCCAGGTAGAGCGCCTCGCTGACGCCGTGGTCGGAGGCGCCGGTGAGGCCGACGCCGTTGTCGATCAGGCGCTGCAGCGCCACCGCGAGTGCGCGCCGGGTCGGATAGCGAATCGCGCTGTGAAAGAGGCCCGTGGTTCCGGGCGCGGGCGGCGCGCCGCCTTTCGATTGCCAAGTGTTGAGGCCGATGTGGTGGTGGTAGCCGCCGGCAGAGACGAAGGCTGCTTCGTCGCCCATGCGCGCCTGCAGCTCGAAGCCGAGCACGTCGCAGTAGAAGGTCAGGGCGCGATCGAGGTCGGCGACCTTGAGGTGGACGTGGCCGATCTCGGCGCCGGGGTCGATCGGCTCAGGGATGGAGTCAGCCATCTAGGGCCAGGTTGACGAGGCGGTCGGCCTCGGCGTTGTATTCGCGTCGTACGTGGCGGATCGACCAGCTGTCAAAGCCCCGCAGCGCCTTCTTCACCTCCGCGTGGAGTTCGCGCATCGTCGCGTCCTTGACCTTGTATTCGCCCTTGACCTGCTTGACGACCAGCTCGGAATCGCCGACCAGCTCCAGTTCGTCGGCTCCCAGCGCAGCGGCGCGCTCGATGCCCAGTAGCAGCGCTTTGTACTCGGCAACGTTGTTGGTGGCCCGCCCGATTCGCTCGCCGCGCTCGTCGAGCACGGTGCCATCGGGGTCCTGAACGACAGCGGCAATCGCCGCCGGCCCCGGATTGCCGCGGGCACCGCCATCGACGTTGACGACGAGCTTCACCGTCGCCTCAACCAAAAAGCGCGGCGAACGGTCTGCCTGCCGGCGGCACCGAAGATGAGTTCTCCGCCCTTCCCCACGCTGGCGTTCCACTGACGGGCGGATCGATCGAGCTGCTCGACGTCCTCGCCCTTGCCGATCTCGACCACGCGTCCCGCCTGGTCGACCGCCCACTGGTACCAGCAGAGCTCCCAGGCGACGGTGATCCGCACCTCGCTGGAGGATCCAGCAGCGGCGCCAACGGAGGCGGTGGGACGCCCGAGGCTGCGAGTCAGCCCGGCCACCGTGCGCCCGGCCAGGCTCTCGTTGAAGCAAACGGCGGCCTGCTCGAGCCGGCCGCCCGGCGCCTCCACCTGCCGCCGCCTGATGTTGGCTCCGGGAGCGGCTGGGTCGCGCTGGTAGATGCTCACGCCTGAAAGCTAGTTCACGCGAACCCCTTCGACCCACTTCAGCCGGCCGCTGAGACGACTTTTTCGGCCAGGTGACCGGGCACCTCCTCGTAGCGATCGAAATCGACCTCGAACTCGGCCCGGCCGCCGCTGATCGAACGCAGATCGGGGGCGTAGTCGAGTACCTCCGCCATCGGCACCTCCGCTCGCACCTCGGTGACGGTGCCCTTTGGCTCCATCCCCAGGGGATGCCCACGGCGCGAGTTGAGGTCACCGATCACGTCGCCGACGACGTCCCCAGGGCAGCTGACGACGAGTCGGACGATCGGCTCGAGGAGGACCGGGTCAGCCGCTTCCATCGCCTCCTTGAAGGCCATCGCGCCGGCGATCTTGAAGGCCATCTCGGAGGAGTCGACGTCGTGGTGCTTGCCGTCGACGAGGCGGACCCGCACCCCTTTGACCGGGTAACCGGCCACGGTGCCGTGCGCCATCGCCTCCTCGATCCCCTTCTCCACCGCCGGGATGAAACTGCCCGGGATCGCGGCGCCCTTGATCTTGTTGACGAACTCGAGGCCGGCGCCGTTCTCGCTGGGCTCGATCTCGATCTGACAGTCGGCGAACTGGCCGCGGCCGCCCGACTGCTTCTTGTAGCGGGCGTGGGCGCTGGCGGCCTGGCGAATCGACTCCTGGTAGGGCACCCGCGGCGGGTGCAGCTCGATCTCGACCCCGAAGCGACGCTTCATCCGCGCCACGATCACCTCGACGTGCACCTGGGTCAGGCCGGCGATGATCTGCTCACCTGTCTGCGCGTCACGATGGACGTCAAGCGTCGGGTCTTCCTCGGTCAGTCGCCGCACCGCGGCAGCCGCCTTCTCCTCATCGCCCTTCGACTTCGGCTCGTAGGCGAAGGCCATCACCGGGTTTGGCAAGTCGAGCGGCGCAAAGCCGATCGCCTCCGATCCGACGCAGAGCACGTCGCCGGCGCGGGTCTCCTTCAGCTTGGCGACGGCGCCGATGTCACCGGCGCCCAGCTCTGGGCTCGGTTTCAGCTCTTTGCCGAGCGGCTGGCTGAGCTGGCCAATCCGCTCCTTCTGCCCGCGGGTGACGTTGACCGCCTGTGAGTCCGAGGCAAGGGTGCCGCGGTAGACCCGAAAGAGATTGACCCGCCCCGTGTAGGGATCGGCGAGCGTCTTGAAGACATAGGCGACGAGCGGACCATCCTCATCGGGCTCGATCTCGATCTGCTCGCCATCCGCCCCCCTCGCCGTCAGGGCGCCGCGCATCGCCGGCGAGGGCAGGTCCTCGACCAGCGCCTCGAGCAGGCGGCCGGTGCCGAGGTTGGCGCTGGCGACGCCGCAGGTGACGGGAAAGACCCTGCCGGCCGTCACGCCCTGCTTGAGCACGCGCACGATCTCGTCGTGGTCGATCTCCTCACCATCGAGATAGCGCTCCATCAGCTCGTCGGAGTTCTCGGCCACCTCGTCCATCAAGCGCTCCCGGTATTCCTCCGCCCGAGCGCGCAGCTCCTCGGGGATGGCAACCTCTTTCGCGGCGCCCGGCCCGAGGCCGTCGTAAAGGAACGCCTTCTGGTCGATCAGGTCGATCACCCCACGCACCTCGTGCTCTGAGCCGATCGGGATCTCGGTAGCGACGACGTGGGCCCCGAAGGCGGACTTGAGCGAGTCGAGGGCGCGGTAGAAATCGGCGCGCTCGCGGTCGAGCATGTTGACGAAGACCAGCCGCGCCAGGCCCTCGGCATCGGCCCGGCGCCAGAGGCGCTCGGTGTGCACCTCGACCCCCATCACGCCGTTGACGACGACCACCGCGGCGTCGGCGACGCGCAGGGCGGCGATCGCGTCGGCGACGAAACTCGGCTCGCCCGGCGTATCGATCAGGTTGATCTCGCGGCCGCCGTGCTCGAAGCAGGCCAGCGAGGCGTTGATCGAGAGTGAGCGCTCCTGCTCGTCGGGCTCGTGGTCGGAGACCGTGGTGCCGTCTGCGACCGTGCCCAGCCGGTTGACGGCGCCGGCCTCGAAGAGCATCGCCTCGTGCAGGCTCGTCTTGCCGCAGCCCCGGTGCCCTACCAGGGCGACATTGCGAATCCGGTCTGCGGCCTTATGAGGCACACGTTTGAAGGTACCCGCCGAGTCGCGAAACTCAACCGGGTTAAGTACGGGTCAGGCAGCCTGCAGGCCGGACTTGAGGCGCATCACGGCCTTGGTGTGCAGCTGCGAGACGCGCGACTCGGTGACACCCAGCACCTCGCCGATCTCGCGCAGGGTGAGGTTCTCGTAGTAGTAGAGCGCGACGACGAGTTGCTCCCGCTCCGGCAGCGAGGAGATCGCCTCGGTCAGGCGGTCCTTGACCTCGCTGCTGGCGAGGGACTCCTGCGGATCCTCGGCGCGCGGGTCGGAGATCGTGTCGAGCAGCGAGACCGAATCGCCGGAAGAGTCGGAGACGGTCCAGAGCTCATCGAGGGCGTAGACGGAGGAGTTGGCGATCTCCAGCAGCGAGGTCTGCAGTTCGTCCTCGGTCAGGTCGAGCCGCTTGGCCAGCTCCGCCTCACTGGGCGCACGCTGCAGCTCGTGCTCGAGCTTGGCCTGCGCCGCCTCGATTTCGCGGGCTCGGGAGCGGACCGAGCGCGGCACCCAGTCGAGTGAGCGCAGCTCGTCGATGATCGCGCCGCGGATCCGGGTCATCGCAAAGGTCTCGAATTTGATCCCCCGCTCGGGCTCGAAGCGCTCGATCGCGCCGATCAGCCCCATCAGGCCGTAGGAGATCAGGTCGGCGTCATCGACGTGCGAGGGCAGGCCGGCGCCGAGACGGCCGGCGACGAACTTGACCATCGGCGAGTAGGCCACGACCAAACGCTCGCGCGCGGTGGCGTCCCCTTCCTCCTTGTAGCGGCGCCAAAGATCGCGCAGCTCCACCTCTTTTACGCCGGTTTCCATCTAATTCCCCTGCATCCTAAGGTCGCTGGCAAGTTCTTGCCGCTCATGCGCGCGGGTGGGTGGCCGCATACGCGTCGCGGAGGCGAGCCGCATCGACACGAGTGTAAACCTGCGTGGTCGATATCGAAGCGTGGCCGAGCAGCTCCTGGATCGTGCGCAGGTCCGCCCCACCTTCGAGCAGGTGGGTGGCAAAGCTGTGGCGCAGCGAGTGCGGCGAGACGCCGGCGGCGAGCGCCGCCTCGCGCACCCAGAGCCCGAGCCGCCGGGTGACGTCTGAGTTGGAGAGCCGCCTGCCGCTCTTGGAGAGAAAGAGGGCCTGCTCACGCGGGTCGGCGCTGAGGGCGTGGCGACCGCGCTCGGTGTAGCGGCGCAGGGCCTGCTGCGCCGGCTCGCCGACCGGCAGCAGCCGTTCCTTTGACCCCTTGCCCAGGACCCGCAGTTGCTCGGTCTCGTGGTCGAGCGCGCCGACGTCGAGGCTGACGATCTCCTCGCAGCGCAGGCCGCATGAGTAGGCGAGCTCGAGCATCGCCCGGTCGCGCAGCTCCAACGGCGTGCGGGCGGGGATCCGCTCCAGCAATTCGCGCACCTGTTCGACCGTGAGCACCCGCGGCAGCTTCTCCTCGCGCTTCGGACTGGAGACCAGGTCCGCCGGGTTCTGCCCAACTCGCTCGGTGCGGACGAGGAAGTCGAAGAGCCCACGAACTGCCGCCAGCTTGCGCGCCACCGTCGCCGGCGCCGCCCCATCCGAGGAAAGCCCGGCGGCGTAGCGACGCACATCGCGGTGACGGAGATCAGCGGGTTCGCGCTCGCCAGCCCACTCGACGAACTGCCCCAGGTCGACCCCATAAGCCTTACGGGTTCGCTCGGCAGCACCCCGCGCCCTCAAATCTCGGTCATACGCGGTTAGCGCCTCGGCCCAATTCACAAAATGGAATTCGAGTTTGCTGCCTGACGTCCTCTGAGCGGCGCTCAGCCGATAAAGATTGGAGTTCCTACTTCAACCTGGTCGTACAGCTCTTCGACGTCGGGGATCGCCATCCGTACGCAGCCGTGTGAGGCGGCCGAGCCAAGCGAGTACGTCTCTTCGGTGCCGTGGATGCCGGCGCCTTCATAGATGCCCATCCAGCGAGCCTTGATCGGGTTCGAAGGCCCCGGCGGTATGTCCTGGCCGGCGAGACTCCCGGCCCAGTCGGATTCGGGCACGTGCCAAGTCGGATTTTCTTCCTTTTCCTGAATCTCATACAGGCCTTCCGGCGTTTCCAGGCCTTCCTGGCCCACGGCGACGGTGTAGGTCTTGGCCAGCTTCAGGTCCTTCCACAGGCGCAGGGTGAAGGAGGCGCGATCGAGGGTCAGGTAGGAGGGATAGGCGGCCGCCACTTCTTCCGTGGTCACATCCGGCTCCGTGTAGTGGGTGCGGGCGGCAATCGTGTGGTCGGCGTTGGCGTTCAGCACCGCCGCCTTCAACTCGCGGGTGAGCAGGTTGTCACGCAGCTTGCGCCCGTTCTTGGCGGCGACGACTTCGAGCGATTCGGCAGTTGGCTCGACCGTTGCGTCCTGCGCTTCGCGATCGACCTGACTGGCGACCTTGCGGACGAAGCGATTGATCGCCGGCTGGGAGTAGGCGACGTCGGCGGCGATCTGCTTGTCGACGCTGCCACCGGTGACGTAGCGGACCAGGCGACCGGGAAAGCCTCCGTCGCGGCTGTCAGCGACCGCCTGTTCGATTGCAGCGTCGAGATCGGCGTGGACCTTGAGGCTCTTGCCCGGCAGGGTCCAGCTCTCGCCGTCGTAGCCGACGCGCAGTGAGTGCTGCAGCGGCCCGAGCAGTTCGCGCGACACCGCCCGCTTGGCTTCCGCTTCGTTCATGCCGCCGACGTCGACACCGCCAACGGTGACGCCATCGGCGATCTCGTCCTTCGCCGAGGTGTCGTAGGCGTAGCCAACCGCGACCCCGAGGAGGAGCAGCGCCGCCACAGCGGCAATCGCGATTTGAGTCTTGCGGCCCATCACCTCTCCCCGTTAATCGGCATCAAGCGGGCGATACCTGACCTACGCAAAAGTTTAGGCATACGGATCATTCGGCCCGATCACTCAGATCACCTGCAAATCCGCATCCGGCAGGGTGACGGTCGCTGCGGATATCTTTCTCGTCATGCGCTCCAAGGATGAAATCCGCAAGGAGGTCTGGAAGGCGATGGACCGCGAGGGGGTTTCGCGGTTCCCCGGTGCCGAGGGTCGCATCCCGAACTTTGCCGGCGCCAAACTGGCAGCGGAGAAGCTGGCCGGGCAGCGCCTCTGGCGACGGGCGCGGGTGATCAAGGCAAATCCCGACTCGCCGCAGACCTACGCGCGCCGGATCGCCCTCGAGGAGGGCAAGACGGTGATCATGGCGGTGCCGCGGCTGCGCGATCCGCACCCATTTCGGGTGCTCGATCCGAAGAAGCTCTCCAAACGGGCGGTAAAAGAGGCGGCGACGATCAAGGGAGCGCTGAAACACGGTCGCGTGGTGGCACTCGACGAGCTGCCGGAGATCGACTTCGTCCTCTGCGGCTCGGTCGCGGTGAACCTCAGCGGTGCCCGGGTCGGCAAGGGCGGTGGCTACTCCGACCTCGAGTACGGGGTGCTGATCGACGCCGGCAAGATCGACAACCACACCACCGTGGCGACGACCGTGCACCCGACCCAGGTCCTGCGCCACCACCTGATGATGACCGCGCACGACCTGCCGGTCGACGTGATCGCGACGCCGCGTGCCGTGATCGAGGTCGAGCGCCAGTACGAGCGCCCCCGGGGAATTCTCTGGGACCACCTGCAGCCGCCGCAGATCCGCGAAATACCCATACTCGAACGTATGGGCTATGCGTGACGACTACGGCAATCCCGATCCCGACTGGCTGAAGCTCGACTGGCGGCCGCACGTGCACCGGCTCGAGCTGCCAGGGGCGACGGTCAACTACGCCGAGATCGGCGAGGGCGAGCCGATCGTCTTCGTCCACGGCATCACCAGCTCCTGGCAGGCCTGGCTCGAAAACCTTCCCCACTTCAGTCACACCCACCGCGCGATCGCCCTCGATCTCCCCGGCTTCGGCGCCAGCCCGATGCCCTCTTGGCCAATCGACATGCCGGCTTACGGCCGTATGTTGCATGACTTCTGCGAAAAGCTGGACATCGGCCGTGATGCCATCCTGGTCGGCAACTCAATGGGTGGCCTGGTTGCCGCCGAGGCGGTGCTCGGCGATCCGAACCGGTTCAACCGCTTGGTCCTCGTCTCGGCCGCCGGCTTCATCAACACCTGGCTGCCCCACCAACGCGGCAAAGCAACGTCACGAGCGTGGGGCACCTTCGGCCGCCCCTTCGGCGCCGCCGCCCGCTTCTTCGTCACCCACCCCCGCGCCCGCTACGCGATGTTCCGCTTCGCCATGCGCTACCCCGGCCGCCTGGGCAAGGAGCTGCTCTGGGAGCAGATGGCCTCCGGCGTCCCCTGCCCGGGCTTCGCCGACGCCCTGGATGCCGTGCTCGAATACGACGCCCGCGACCGCCTCGAAGAGATCCAGATCCCGACGATGATCGTCTGGGGCACCGACGACTGGGTCGTCCCCTCCGCCGCCGCGCACAGCTACAACCGCCGCATTCCGAACTCAAAGCTCGCGATCTTCGAGCACACCGGCCACGTGCCGCAGATGGAGCGGCCCGCCCGCTTCAACGCCCTGCTCGACGAGTTTCTGGCTGCTTAAGCGGTTACGGCGCCTTCGGAGGCCGAAGACACGGTGGCGGCGTACTTGGCCATCACGCCCTTGCCAAACGGAGATCCAGGCGACTCGTGTTCCGCGACGCGTTTGGCGATCTCCTCATCCGAGAGGGCTACGTCGAGACGGCGGTTGTCGATGTCGACGGTGATCTCGTCGCCCTCGCGGACCGCCGCGATCGGGCCGCCCCTTGCTGCCTCCGGCGAGACGTGGCCGATCATCAACCCGCGGGTGGCGCCGGAGAAGCGGCCGTCGGTGACCATCGCCACGCTCTGCCCCAGGCCCTCGCCGACGATCGCGGCCGTGACCTGGAGCATCTCGCGCATGCCGGGGCCGCCGACCGGGCCCTCGTTGCGAATCACGACGACGTCGCCGGGGTTGATCTGCTGGGCCTTGACCGCGCGGAAGCAGTCCTCTTCGGACTCAAAGACCCGAGCCGGCCCGGTCTGCTGGGTCCGCTCGGTGCCGGCAAGCTTCACCACCGAGCCATCGGGGGCGAGGTTGCCGCCGAGGATCGCCAGGCCGCCTTCACTCTTGACCGGATCGCTGAGCGGGCGCACGACCTCCTGGCCGGGTGCCTCGCTGGCCTCACCCGCAACCTCACCGATCGTCTTGCCGGTGACGGTGAGCGCGTCCTCGTGCAGGCTGCCGGCTTCGGCCAAGCGCTTGAGGATCACCGGCACGCCGCCGGCGGCGTAGAGATCGGTGGCGACGAAGCGGCCACCCGGCTTGAGGTCGGCAAAGAGCGGTGTGGCACGGGAGATCCGCTCGAAGTCGGCCATCGTCAGCTCGATCTCGAGCTCCTTGGCGAGCGCGATCAGGTGCAGGACGGCGTTGGTCGATCCGCCCGAGGCGCAGACGCAGGCGATCGCGTTCTCCAGCGAGTTCCGCGTGATCACCTTGCTCGGCTTGATGTCGTCGACGAGGACATTGAGCACGAGCTCACCGATCCGCTCGGCAACGGTTCCCTTCTCGCCATCTTCGGCCGGAACCATCGCCGAGCCTCCGGCGCTGATACCCAGCGCCTCGAAGGCGCAGGCCATCGTGTTGGCGGTGAACTGGCCGCCGCAAGCACCGGCGCCGGGACTGGCGACACCCTCGAGCTCATTCAGTTCCTCGTCGCTCATGTCGCCGGCGTTGTGGGCGCCCATCGCCTCGAAGATGTCGAGGATGGTCACGTCGCGGCCGTGCCAGTGGCCGGGGGCGATCGAGCCACCGTAGAGGACGACCGAGGGAACGTCGAGGCGGGCAAGCGCCATCGCACAGCCCGGGATCGTCTTGTCGCAGGCGCAGAGCGCCACGATCGCGTCGAACTGGTAGCCACGGGCCATCAGCTCGATCGAGTCGGCGATCACCTCGCGGCTGACAAGCGAGGCCTTCATCCCCTGGGTTCCCATCGTGATCCCGTCCGAGATCGCGACCGTGTTGAACTCCAGCGGCGTGCCGCCAGCGGCGCGGACACCCTCCTTGACGTGCTCGGCGAGCCCGCGCAGGTGGAAGTTGCACGAGTTTGCCTCAGCCCAGGTGTTGGCGATGCCGATCGTCGGCCGGCTCAGCGCCTCATCGTCGTAACCGACGCCCTTCATGTAGGCGCGCGAGTGGGCCCGGTCGGGGCCGTCGAAGAGGGCGCTCGAGCGGGGTCGGGGAAGCTTGGTCGTGGTTGCGCCGTTGGAGCTCATTGCCGAAATCTACCGAGGCGGTCCAGAGGTCAGGTCGAAGACGTCGACCGGGCCGGGGCCCTCGCCGATCTCACGCAGACCGCTCGCCACGGCGGCGGAGGCAACGGCCCGCGCCTTTCGCGCCGCCTCGAGCGGAGTCTCACCCAAGGCGAGGTGGGCGGCCAAGGCCGAGGAGTGGGTGCAGCCGGAGCCGTGGGCGGCGCCATCGGGGTGCCGCTCGCCGGGGATCTCGGCCGATTCACGGCCATCGAAGAAGAGATCGACCAGGCGCTCACTGTGGCCACCGGTGACAACGACGGCGTGCGGCCCCAGCGCCCGCACCTCACGGGCCAGGTCCTCCTGAGAGTCCTGCTCCCCCGCGCCGCTGAGCACGCGCGCCTCGGGGATGTTGGGGGTGACCACCGTGGCCAGGGGCAGCAGACGCTCGATCAGCGCTGCCCGGGCCTCCTCATCGAGCAGCACCGCGCCGCTCTCGGCGACCATGACCGGATCGATCACGACCGGCGCATCGCTGACGAAGCGCAGCGCCTCGACCACCGCGTCGACCGTCTCCGCCGTGCCGAGCATGCCGATCTTCACCGCGGCCACGCCGATGTCTTCGGCGACGGCACCGACCTGGGCGACGATCATCTCCGCCGAGACCGCTTCGATCGCCTCGACCCCGACCGTGTTCTGCGCCGTGATCGCGGTGATCGCCGTCATCCCGTGCACGCCGCAATGGGCAAACGCCTTCAGATCAGCCTGGATTCCGGCGCCACCGCCGGAATCCGACCCGGCAATCGAGAGCACAGCTGGAATCGAGGCGGAAGACACGAGCGCAGCCTAGATGGCGGGCGGCGCCAGCAGCGTCCGCGAGTAGACACCGAGCAAGGAGCAGGAGACGTAGCCGAGCGCCTCCAGGGTCGCCAGCGCCGCGGCCGCTTCAGCGCCGTCGAGGTCGAGCGCCGCGGCGATCGCGTCGCTGGTCTCCGCCCCGCGCTCCAAAGCCGCAAGCACGCCGCGAAGGTGAGCGTCGAGACCGGCGCCAACGCGCTCGGCGCTGCGAACGCCGGGCCCAAGCATCGCGTCGAGAACATCCTGGCCGCCACGAATCAGGCAGGCGCCGCCGGCGAGCAGGTCGTTCGCACCGGCCGAGGCGCGTGAGCTCACCGGCCCCGGCACGGCGCCAAGGTCACGGCCCAGATCGGCGGCGAGGTCAGCCGTGATCAACGACCCTGACCGCTGCGCAGCCTCGACGACGACGGTCATGCCCGCCAGCGCGGCCATGATCCGGTTACGGGCCGGAAAGGTCCAGCGCCAGGCACCCGTTCCCGGCGGCAGCTCCGAAAGGACGAGGCCCTGCTCGCAGATGCGCCGCCAAAGCGAGCGATGGGAGGCCGGGTAAGGAAAATCGGGACCGCAGCCGAGCACGGCGACGGTTGTGCCCGCATCGAGCGCGCCGCGATGGGCGCAGGCATCGATGCCGAAAGCGAGGCCGCTGATCACCAGCAGGCCCGCGGCGGTCAGTTCGCGAGCGAGCTCCCGCGCCACCTCGCGGCCGTAGGCGCTGGCGCGCCTGGCGCCAACGATCGTCACCGCATGCTGCGGTGCGAGCCGTCCGAGCAAGGCAGGATCGCCGCGCCCGATCAGCGCCCACGGCGCGTCGGCGGCATCGTCCAAGCCAACCGGATAAGCCGGATCGTGGCGACAGCAGGCCCAGCACTGCGCGGCGAGCAAATCGGCGCGGAGACGACGCTCCGGGTAGGCACTCACCTGGGCGAGAATCTGAGCGGCGACCTTCGGCGCGGCGGTGGCCGCGAGGTCCTCGTTGGACAAGCGGAGCAATTCCGGCGAGCGTGACCCCACCGCCCCGCTGGAGATCTTTTCGATGTACGGCGCCAGGTGAGCGAGCAAGCGAGCGCGCCGCAGACAATCGGCGCAGGCGTTGGGCTGATTCATTGGCTATCCCTCCGGCGCAGTTGCAGGGCCTGCGCTACCTGCTCGCGAGCGATCGAAGCACAGCCGGCGAGATCAGCGACGGTGCGGGCGAGGCGCAGGACGCGGTCGTGGGCGCGGCCACTGAGGCGACGGCGTGCGTAAGACTCGGCCAGCAGCGTGGCGGCGTCCTCCTCGAGGCCGCACTCGCGCGCCTCGGCGGGCGTCATCTCAGCATTGCAGCGACCGCTGCCGAGCCGATCTTCCTGGCGCTCGCGGGCGTCGCACACCCGCTCCCGCACCGCAGCCGAGGACTCGCCGGGCGGACCGCCGATCTCCTCTGCGGTCGGCTGGCGAATCGCGGCGAGCACGTCGATGCGATCAGCGAGGGCGCCGCTCAACCGCGCCTGGTAGCGCTGCACAGCCAGCGGCGCACAGCTGCACTCGGGGTCGGTCTCACCGCGGCCGCAGGGACAGGGATTGGCGGCCGCTACCAGCATGAACCGACAGGGCAGCTGCCGCCAGGTGCCAGCCCGAGCGACCGAGACCCAGCCGGTCTCCAGCGGCGCCCGCAGCGCCTCCAGCGTGTCGCGGCGAAACTCACAGAGCTCGTCCAAAAAAAGTACGCCGCAGTGGGAAAACGTTGCCTCGCCCGGGCTTGGCGGGTTGCCGCCGCCGATCAGCCCCGCCGGGCTGATCGTGTGGTGGGGGGAGCGAAACGGCCTCCCCCCGGAGCCGCTGTCGCCGAGCTTGCCGCAAGCGCTGGCGATGCGCGCCACCTCGAGTGCCTCGGGCGCGGCGAGCGGTGGCAAGATCGAGGGCAACCGGCTTGCCGCCAGTGACTTGCCGGCCCCCGGCGGGCCGACCATCAGCATGCTGTGCCCGCCCGCGGCGGCGACCTCGAGTGCGTAGCGCAGGTGGCGCTGGCCGCGAAGATCGGCAAGGTCCGGCCCCGCGCCCTGTGCTTGGAGCTGAAGTGGCAACGGCTGCGGCCGCGGCGGGCTCCACTCACCGGCGGCAAGCGCCGCGACCTGGGCAAGGCTCTCCAGGCCGATCACCTCGAGGTCTTCCACCAAAGCCGCCTCCGGACCGTTCTCGGCCGGGACCACGATCGCTGCCAGCCCCCGCTCCCGCGCCGCCTCAGCAATCGCCAGCACCCCGGGCACCGGCCGCAGGGAACCGTCGAGGGCGAGCTCGCCGACCATCGCCATCTCGGCACCGCCTTCGAGCTCGATCTGGCCCGAAGCGGTGAGCAAGGCAACCGCGATCGCCAGGTCGAGCCCCGGGCCAGCCTTGCGCAAGCTCGCCGGCGCCAGGTTGGCGACGATTCGCCGCAGGGGGAACTCGAAGCCGCAGTTGACCAGTGCCGCCCGCACCCGCTCGCGCGCCTCGCGCACCGCCGTGTCCGGCAAACCGACGACGGAGAAAGCGGGCAGGCCACGATGGACGTCGACCTCGACCCGCACCGAGCGGGCGAAGATCCCATCGAGGGTGAACGTCTGCGCTGTGGCAAGCATCGGCGACGACGCTATGGAGCCGAATCCGACGCGTGGTGCGCAGATCGAGCCGCAGGTAGGCCAACTTTCGCGCGCAGGTCGCAACGGTGGGCGAGTACGAGCCAACCGCACCTATGGTCGCCGCCGATGACCGCCCAACGACAGCGCATCGGCCGTGCCGCCGAGGACCTCGTCGCCACCCGCCTTGCCCAGGCCAACTGGGAGATCCTCGAGCGCAACGCCCGCACCCGCTACGGCGAGCTCGACCTCATCGCCCTGGACGGCCGCACGCTGGTCTTCGTCGAGGTCAAGGCCGGCCGCGAAGGCTCGATCTACGGCCCCGAGCGCCCGGTCCTAGCGGTCGATCGCCGCAAGCAACTGCGCGTCCGCCGCCTGGCGGTGGCGTGGATGGCCGAACACCAAAACGTGCCTTACTTCACCGGCATCAGATTCGACGCGGTAGGCGTCACCTTCAGCGGCAGGGGGCACCCAATCGATTTCGAGCACATAAGAAATGCGTTTTGATGTCGGGTGGCGCAGGGCCAAGCAGGTCAAGGACGCAGGGAGCGTGGCGTGCTCTTCACGCGAGCGACCGAGGACGCCGAGATGCGCCGGTCCTGCGTCACCCCGCCAGCTCCAACTGGCTGTAGGCCACTGATTGAAATGAGCGGCGATGCAGTGGCGAGATGCCGATGCGCTCGATCGCCTCGCGGTGCTCGGGGGTCGAGTAGCCGACGTGCTCCTCGAAGCCCCAGCCGGGGTGCTGGGCGGCGGCGCGCTGCATGTAGCGATCGCGGGTTACCTTGGCGATCACGGAAGCGGCGGCAATCGCGGCGCTGGTGCCGTCGCCTTCGATCACCGCTCGGTGCGGCACCGTGCACTCACGCAGGGAGAAGCCGTCGACCAGGCAGGTCGCACCGGCGCCGGGCCGCAGCCGTTCGAGCGCGTTGGAGAGCGCTTCGATGTTGGTCACGTGCAGGCCGCGGTTGTCGATGCCGCGAGCACAGCGAATGACGACGCTGACCCGCTCGGCGGCGCGCAGCACGCAGGGAAAGAGCTCGGCCCGCTTCTCGGCGTGCATCTGCTTTGAGTCATGCAAGCCGGCGAGGGCACGGCGGTCGGCATGGGAGAGCGTCTCGTAGTCGATCAATACCGCCGCGGCCACCAGGGGCCCGGCAAGGCAGCCGCGCCCGGCCTCGTCGGCGCCGGCAACCCAACGGCTGTCGAGGCCGCGGTCGAAAGCGAAGAGGCGGCGGGTGCGCGCCAGGCGCCGCTGATGCAGCTTGCCCTTCGACGCGGGCTTAGAGGACGCCGACGCGATCTGGGGGCCAGTAGGTGGCAAAGGCCTTGCCGATGATCCACCCTCGCGGGACCGGTCCCCAGAAGCGGCTGTCGTCGCTTTCGCCACGGTTGTCGCCCATCATGAAGTAGTAGCCGGGTGGAATCTTGATCGGTTTGGGCAAATTGCAGGCAGGAGCAAGACCGCAGGGCCTGATGTAGGACTCTTCGCTCTTGACGACGCCGTTGACGACCGGGTGACCGTTGCGAACGGCGAGCGTGTCGCCGGGGCCAGCGACGATCCGCTTGATGAAGTTCTGGTCGGACTCCGCGGGGGTCGGCTTCGGGCAGGCTTCGCGTTCGCTGTGCGGAGCGCCACACACGGTGCCCTGGTCAGCTCCCTTTGGCGGATGGAAGACGACGATGTCGCCGGGGCTGGGGTCGGTGAAGTGGTAGAGGAATCGGTTGACGAGCACCCGCTGACCGACATCCAGCGTCGGCTCCATCGACTGCGAGGGGATCTGGTAGGGCTTGATCAGCCAAGCCTGGATCGCCAGCGCCAGGCCAAGCGCCAGGGCGACGATGACGACTAGCTCAACGAAGCCGCCGCCACGGGACTTCGGCTTCGGAATCGCGAGTTTCAGGCCGAGTCCTCGCCGGAGTCGCCGGGTTTCTCCTCCGGCTCCTCATTACCGGCCTCATCAGCCGCGGCGTTGTCCTCGGTCTCCCCCGCCTCAGGCGCCTCCGCGTCTGCCTCTGCCGCCGTTTCACTTGAAGTCTCTTGCTCAGCCTCAGCCGCTGGCTCCTCGACGGCCTCAGCCGCTGGCTCCTCGACGGCCTCAGCTACTGGCTCCTCGATCGCCTCCGCGGCGGCTTCTGGCTCCGGCTCCGCCGCCTCAGCGGTCTCGGGCTCAGACTCGCTGGCCTCAGGCGCCTCTGCTGCCGCCTCGTCCTGCGTGGCTGCGTCTTCCTCTGCCTGGCTGACCCCCTCAGCGTCCACCGCTTCAGGCTCAGCAGCCGCCGTCGGCGCCGAGATCAGCTCCTCGTCGATGCCCCAGCGGCGCTCGGCGACGCGAGCCGCCTTGCCAATGCGACCGCGCAGGTAATAGAGCTTTGCCCGCCGTACGTCGCCGCGCGCGGCGATCTCAAGTTTCTCGATCTTGGGCGAGTGCAGCGGGAAGGTTCGCTCGACACCGACGCCAAAGGACTGCTTGCGGACGGTGAAGGTCTCACGCACCCCGGAGCCTTGCCGGCGCAGGACGATCCCCTCGAACACCTGGGTGCGGCGGCGCGTGCCCTCGACCACCTGGAAGTGGACACGCACGCGATCGCCAGGATCAAAGGAAGGGAGACCCTTCCTCAGCTGACTGCGCTCGATGTCGTTGATGACAGTGCTCATGCGAAAAAAGACCGCCGGGCCCATGCCGGGCGCCGCGCGGTGGCGGAATGGTAGCTACTCAGGGCTTTTTTCGGACTGCTCGGCCCGGGCCCTGCTCTGCTCCAAGCGCCAGAGCCGAACTCGCTCGTGGTCGCCGGAGAGCAATACCTCCGGCACATCCCACCCCCGGTACTGGGCCGGCCGGGTGTAATGCGGGTACTCCGGCATTCCCTCGAGGCGCTGGCTGAACGACTCCTCGACCGCGCTCTGCTCGTGCCCGAGCGCGCCCGGCAGCTTGCGCATCACCACGTCGGCGAGCACCATCGCCGGCAGCTCACCGCCGGCCAACACGTAGCGCCCGATCGAGACCTCGTCGTCGGCAAAGTGCTCGTGCACCCGATCGTCAAACCCCTCGTAGCGCCCACACAGCACCGCCACGTGCGGCTCCTGAGTCAACTCGTCGGCAAGTTCGTCATCGAGCAAGCGACCCGTGGGCGAGAGCAAGACCGTCCGCGGCTTTTCCCCGTGCGGATAGGCAGCCTGCAGCGCAGCGTCGACCACGTCGACCCGCAGGACCATCCCGGCCCCCCCGCCATAGGGCGCGTCATCGACCTGCCCGGCGCTGAGCGGCGTGGTGTCGCGGTAGTTGAAAAGCCTCAGCTCGTTGCCCTGGCCCAGCGCGTTCTGCACCGACCGCTGCGACTGAAACCAGTCGAACGCCTCGGGAAACAGCGTGAAGATGTCGAGCTTCAATCGAGGATGTCGACTATGACACGCCGGTCGAGCCGGACTGCAGCGGCTTTGGCGATCGTGCGGATCGCATTGGCGACGCGGCCGCCCTTGCCGATCACGCGGCCCAGATCGTCCTCGGCGACGCTGATCTCGTAGACGAGGTCGCCTTCCTCTTCCAGCTCCTCGACGACGACCGCACTTGGGTCCTCGACCAGCGAGCGGACCAGGAACTCCAGAAGCTCGGTCACGTCAGCTCAGCTGCCGGAGGCGGGGATGCCCTTGGTGCGCAGCAGCGTGGCGACGGTCTCTGAAGGCTGGGCGCCGTGCTCGAGCCAGTGCCGGGCACGGGTCTCGTCGAGCTCGATCGTCGAAGGCTCGGTCTGCGGGTTGTACTGCCCGATCGTCTCGATCGTGCGCCCGTCACGCGGGGAGCGCTTGTCGGCAACGACGATCCGCCAGATCGGGTTCTTCTTGGACCCGACTCGTCTGAGTCTGATTCGAACGGCCATGGATCGAGCAGGGTACAGGCTCAGGCCATTCCCACGCGTGCCGGACGAATCCGGGCTGCGCCCGGATCACCGGTCGCTTCGCTCCCTGGGAGGACACACGGCCTTGTGCGGGTTAGCGCCTTCGGACCTTTGGGCGCGGCGCTCCCCCGGTCATCTGCGCCAGCTGTTGCGCGTCGGGCATCTTGCCAGAGGCGACGTGGCGCATCATCTTGCGCATCTGATCGAACTGCTTGATCAGCTGGTTGACGTGCTGGGGCCTGGTTCCCGAGCCGTTGGCGATGCGTTTGCGGCGCGATCCCTTGATCAACGCCGGGTTCGCCCGCTCTTCCGGGGTCATCGAGAGGATGATCGCCTCGACCCGGTCGAGCTGGCCCTCGTCGATGTCGGCGTTCTTCAGCTGTTTCATCGCCCCCATGCCGGGCAGCATGCCGAGGATGCCGCTGAGCGGGCCCATTTTGCGCACCTGGCGCATCTGCTGCAGCATGTCCTCGAGCGTGAACTGGTTCTTCTTCAGTTTCTGCTCGAGATCGAGCGCCTGCTTCTCGTCGATCTGCTGCTCGGCTTTCTCGATCAGGCTGAGCACGTCGCCCATGCCGAGGATGCGCGAGGCCATGCGGTCGGGATGGAAGCGGTCGAAGGCCTCGAGCTTCTCACCGGTCGAGGCGAAGAGGATCGGCTTGCCGGTTACCGCCTTGACCGAGAGCGCGGCGCCACCGCGGGCGTCGCCGTCGAGCTTTGACATCACCACGCCGTCGAACTCGGCGGCCTCGGCGAAGGACTCGGCAACGCCGACCGCGTCCTGGCCGGTCATCGCGTCGACGACCAACAGCACGTCGTGTGGCTTGATCCGCTTGCGGATCTTGGCCAGCTCCTCCATCAGGTCCTTGTCGACGTGGAGGCGGCCGGCGGTGTCGACGATCAGCACGTCGCGGCGCTCGGTCTTGGCCTGCTCGAGCGCCCAGGCGGCGATCTCGACCGGGTCGGCGTCGGTGCCTTTCTCGTAGACGTGGGCGCCGACGCGGCCGCCGACGGTGACCAGCTGCTCTACCGCAGCGGGCCGGTAGACGTCGCAGGCGGCGAGGGCGACGTCCTTCTTGCCGTCCTCACGCAGGAAGCGGGCGAGCTTGGCGCAGGCGGTCGTCTTGCCCGAGCCCTGCAGGCCGGCCATCAGGATCACGGTCGGGCCGTTGGAGGCGAAGGCCAGCTCGCTGCCGGTCCCGCCCATCAGCCCGGCCAGCTCCTCGTTGACGATCTTGATCACCTGCTGGCCGGGATCGAGGCTGCCGAGCACGTCGGCGCCGAGGCAGCGCTCCTTCAGCGTCTTGGTGAAGGTTTTGACGACTTTGAAGTTGACGTCGGCCTCGAGCAGGGCGAGGCGAATCTCGCGCATCGCCGCATCGACGTCGGACTCGCTCAGCTTGCCGCGCGAGCGGACGTCGGAGAGGGTCGCCTGCAGTCGATCTGAGAGCTGGTCGAACACTGCGCTGAGCTTAGGGGCTCAGAAGGGCGTTGGCGAAGTCGGTGGGGTCGAAGGGGCGGAGGTCCTCGAGGGTCTCGCCGGTGCCGATCAGCTTGACGGGGATGCCCAGCTCATCGGCGATGGCCAGGACTATGCCGCCCTTGGCGGTGCCGTCGAGCTTGGTCAGGACGACGCCGTCGACCGCGGCCGCCTCGGCGAAGATCTTGGCCTGGCGCAGGCCGTTCTGGCCCGTGGTGGCGTCGATCGAGAGCAACGTCTCGTGCGGTGCGCCGGGGAGCTGCTTGGCGATCACCCGCCGCACCTTGGCCAGCTCGTCCATCAGGTTGGTCTGCGTGTGCAGGCGCCCGGCGGTATCGACGATGACGACGTCGGCGCCGCGAGCCTGGGCGGCCTCGACCGCGTCGTAAGCGACGGCGCCGGGATCAGCGCCCTCCTCGGAGCGAACCAGTTCGGCCCCAGCGCGATCGGCCCACTCGGCCAGCTGCTCGGCAGCGGCGGCGCGGTATGTGTCCCCCGCCCCAAGCACCACCGAGAGCCCGAACTCCTTGGAGAGGTGCCAGGCGATCTTGCCGATCGTCGTCGTCTTGCCGGTGCCGTTGACGCCGACCATCAGCAGCACGGCCGGTTCGCCGCTGAGGTCGATCGGCGCCCGGGCGGTGGCGGCAACCTCGGCGAGGATCTCGATCAGCCGCGCCTGCACGGCGTCGCCGTCGGCCGGGACCTTGCCCGCCTCGACCTCATGCTCGAGCCGTTCGACCACTTTTGCCGTGGTCGGGGCGCCGGCGTCGGCGAGGATCAGCGCCTCCTCCAGGCGCTCCCAGGTCTCCTCGTCGATGCGGTCGAAGAAGCTGGCCGAGATCTCCTCGGTCAGCGCTTGGCGACTCTTGGAGAGGCTCTGACGCAGGCGGCGGAAGACGCCGCGGCGCTGCGTCTCGGACTCAGCCTCGGACGAACCCGTCGGGGCCGCTCGCTGCCCCAGGTCGAGAATCTCCTGCCAACTCGTCGCCATCGTGCGGGGAGGCTATCCCGGCGGCGGTGCGGAGCTCCTCCACGCCCTCCTCGATGTAGGCACCGATTCGCTCGATATCGGCCATCGAGTCGCGGTCGCCGAGCAAGCCGAAGCCGATCGCGCCGTTGTAGCTGATGATCGCGATCGCCAGCGCGTGGCGGCGGGCGAGGAAGCCGACCGGGTAGACCTCGACCAGCTCGCGGCCGCGCACGTAGAAGGGAATCTGCGGGCCCGGGAAGTTGGTTACCAGCAGGTTGAAGAGCCGGGTCGAGAAGTTGATCGCCGCGGTCGGGCCGAGCAGCAGCGGCGGGGCGAAATCGCGGAACCAGTCGTTGAGGCCCCAGATCGCCTCCGCCCCGAGCGGTTGCTTGGAGGCCTTGAGATCGTCCATCGCCTTGGCGACGAAGTGCACGCGCTCGACCGGGTCGGCGATGCCGACGGGCAGCGGACCGCGCATCGCGGTCAGCTTGTTGCCGAGCTCACCGTGCTGGTCTTCGGTGCGGATCGAGACCGGCACCAGCGCCTGCAGCTCGATCCCCTCGGTGTCCAGCTCGCGGTCGAGCATCCAGCGGCGCAGGGCGCCGGCGGTCACCGCCAGGGTGACGTCGTTGACCGTGGCGCCGAGAACGTTCTTGAGCTCTTTGAACTCGTCGAGGTCGCAGCGGGCACCGTAGAAATTGCGGTGGGGGGAGATGTCGACGTTGAGCGGCACCTTCGGCGCCGGCTTGGTGAGGTTCCAGGTCACCTCCCAAAGGCCAGCGATGCCATCGGAGGCGCGTTTGCCGGCACGGCGCGGGCTGCGGATGGCGGCGGCCAGCCAGCGCCCGGCGCGGACGAACATCTGGCCGAAGCCGCGCACGGCGTGTCCCAGCAGCCCGGTCCGCGAGGGGGCCTGCTTCGGCTCCCAGGGCGCCGGCTCCGGCACCGCCTCTGTCGTCGGCTCGACGTCGAAGAGGAGGACGCCGATGTCGACCGCGGAGATGCCGTCGGCCATCGCGTGGTGGGTCTTGTAGACGATCGCGAAACGGTCGTTCTCCATGCCCTCGACGAGGCAGAGTTCCCAGAGTGGCCGCGAGCGGTCCAGCGGCGGCGCGAAGGTCTCGGCGACGGCGGTGCGGAACTGATCGTCGTCGCCAGGTGCGGCGAGCTTGCGGCGGCTGACGTGCTCGTGGACGTCGAACTCGGCGTGGTCGACCCAGAAGGGGCGACCCAAGCCCAGCGGTGGATAGGAAAGCCGCTGGCGCAGGCGCGGCAGCAGGTGCAAGCGGCTGCGGATGCTGGCGAGGAACTCCTCGTGGCTGGGCGGCACGCCCTCGCAGACCAGCACGGCGCCAATCGCCATGTGCCCGTTGGACTTCTCGTTGGCCAGAAACGACGTATCGAACGACGTCAGCCTGTCCATGTGACGCTGCGCCACGGTCCCTCCTTTCCTTCCCCGCGGACAGCCTAGCGTGGTCCCCAATTCGGGAACGTTCTGTTTCCTTTAAGCGCTGGGGGGCGGGGTTCTAGGCGGCTTCGGCGGAGTCGCGCGGTGACGCTGGGGCCGCGGGCTGCTCGCCGAGCACGCCGGCGCGGGGTCCTGAATCCTCGACCTCTGCCCCGTCCCCGTCTTCCTCGGCGACGCCGGCGAAGGGCGGCGGCACTGCTGCTTCCTCAGCCTTGACATCCTCGGCCTCTCCGCCGTCCTCAGCCACTTCACGCGGCAGGCGGCGGGAAACGACCTTGGTCACCCCATCGCCGCCCATGGTCACGCCGTAGAGCACGTCAGCGGCGTCCATCGTGCGCTTCTGGTGAGTGACGATGACGAACTGGGCGCGGTCGGAGAAGCGCCTGATCAGCTGCAGGAAGCGATCGATGTTGGCGTCGTCGAGGGCGGCCTCGACCTCGTCGAGGATGTAGAAGGGGCACGGTCGGGCGAGGAAGACGGCGAAGACGAAGGCGATCGCGACCAGCGACTTCTCGCCGCCGGAGAGCAGTGAGAGCTTGCGGGTCGACTTGCCCGCGGGGGTGACCTCGATCTCGACCCCGAGCTCCTCGCGCTGTTCTTCGGCCTCCTCGTCGCCCTCGACAGCCTCGGCGCTCGCCTCCGCGCCCTCCTCCTCGGCGTCGCGCACGGGCCGCAAGCTGACCCGGCGCAGGCGGCCGCGGCCGCCGGGGAAGAGGTGCTCGACCATCTCCTCGAAGTTCTTCGCCGTCGCCTCGAAGGTCTGCTCGAAGGCGCGCTCGATCTCGCGGTCGATATCGCGGATCAGCGCCTCCAGCTCGCGCATCCCCCGCTCGGTGTCCTCGCGCTGAGCCTGCAGCGACTCGACGTGCTCGCGCGCCTCCTCGTACTCCTGCTCGGCGAGCGGGTTGACCGGGCCGATCTGGGCGCGGCGGCGCTCGAGCCGCTCGAGCCGGCGATCGATCTCGGCCCGTTCCTCATCGCTCAGCGCCGCGGTCGCCGGCTCAATCTCCTCACCGAGCCGCTCGGCGATCGAGGCCAGCTCCTTGGCGGCCTCGGCGCGGCGGTCACCGAGGTGCGCCGCCTCGACCTCGACTTCGGTCAGCCGATCCGACGCGGTCTTCATCTCGGCCTGCAACTCGTACTCGCGCTGCGAGCAGGCTCGCATTTCCTCCGCGATCTCGTCGCTGTCGCCCTCGCCGCCGACGACGAGCTGCTCGATTCGCTCGACCCGGGCCCGGGTCGCGGCCTCAGCCGCGGTGGCGGCCCCAGCGGCGGCGCGAACGTCGTCAAGCAGTTCCTCGCCGCTGGCTAGACGCTTGCGCAACACCTCGCGGGCGCGCTCGCCCAACAATCCCTCGGCCCGGCGGGCGTGGCGCGTAGCGCGCTCGGCACCGCTCTGCACCGCGCCGAGAGCGGCCTCACGCGCCGCTTCGCTGGCATCGGCGGAACGGGCCCGGGCGAGCCCATCGGCCGCGCCGGCCAGGCCGGCGTCGATCTCGTCGAGCTCCTCCTCCAGCTTGCGTGCCCGTTCGCCCGGCGCCGCGCTGCCACCGACGTCAAGTGTCAGCGGCCCGAGCTCGGCGCGCAGCGCCTCCAGGCGGCCGGAGATATCGCCCTCGCGGTCAGCGAGGCCGGTGGCCCGGATCGCGATCCGCTGCTGCTCGCCGCGCAGTTTGGTCAGCAGGCCCCAGGCCTGGGTGCGCTCGCGGTCGCGGGCGGCGAAGCGCTCCTCGGCGGCGCGGCGCTTCTCGCTCACCTCGGCGAGGTTCTTCTCCAGCACCGCCCGCTGCGCCCGTGCCTCGCTCGCGGCTTTTTCCGCCGCGGCAGCGCGATCGGCACCGAAGCGCAGTTCCTCCGCCACCAGCTGCCCGCGCAGGCCAAGTTCCTCGCGCTCGATCCGCGCTCCCAGCTCAGCCGCCTGGGCTTGGCGCTTGAGCGGGCGCAGCCGAGCCCGCGCCTCGCGCTCGAGGTCGAGGGCACGGTCGAGGTTGTCGCGGGCGGCGCGCAGCTTCAGCTCGGAGCGGCGGCGACGCTTGCGGTGCTTGCCAAGGCCGGCCGCCTCCTCGATCAACAGCCGCCGTTCGCGCGGTTTCGAGTGGATGATCGACTCGACCCGGCCCTGGCTGATCACCGAGTGCATCTCGCGGCCGAGGTTGGTGTCGGAGAGCACCTCGGTGACGTCGACGAGACGGCAGCGGGCGCCGTTGAGGCGGTAGCCACCGTCTCCGGAGCGATCGAGCGTGCGCTTGACCGCGACTTCGGAGAGCTCGGTTGCAGCGCGGCCCTCTGAGTTATCGATCACGACCTCGACTTCGGCGGCGCGGCGCTGGCCGATGCCCTTGCCTCCGGCCGAGATCACGTCCTGCATCGAGGCACCGCGGATCGCGCCCGGGCTCTGCTCACCGAGCGCCCAGAGCACAGCGTCGGTGATGTTCGACTTGCCCGAGCCGTTGGGGCCGACGATCACGCTGACGCCGGGCGAGAACTCCAGCTTCGCCCGCTCGGGGAACGACTTGAACCCCTTCATCTCGATTGATCTCAGATACATGCGTTCTCTAGCTCCGACTCCGGTCCCTGGACCCTCGGCTGCCTACCCTCGCGAGCGCATCGGACGCGATCAGCATCCCTAGTCCCCAAGCCGTTTCAGCGCCTGCTCGGCGGCGGCTTGCTCGGCCGCCTTCTTGCTCCGTCCATCGCCTTCGCCGACCTGCTCGGCATCGACGATCGCCGCCACCTCGAACTTGCGCCGGTGCGGCGGCCCGGATTCCGCGGTCACCTCGTAGCTTACGCGCAGGTGTCGCCGCGCCAGTAACTCCTGCAGCGCCGACTTGAAGTCGATCCGCGTCTCGGCTGCGTGCTCGATCCGTGGCTCGAAGGCCTGCCCCACGGCGGCGGCAACGCGGTCGAAGCCGAAGGCGAGGAAGCAGGCGCCGATCAAGGCCTCGGTCGCCTCCGGCAGCGGCCGCTCGCCGCTGAGCAGGACCTCGGCGGGGATGCCGACCGGCATGTCCTCCGGCTCGTTTGCGCGCAGCATCTCGGGCACTCCGAGGTCACGGCCGACCTCGGCACAGGAGACGCCGCTGACCGCCTGGTTGTGGATCTTGGTCAAACCGCCGGCATCGACCTCGGGAAAGCGCTCGACCAGCTCGCGAGCGACGGCAAGGGCGAGCACGCTGTCACCGAGGTAGGCGAAGCGCTCGTAGGACTCGACCCGCACCTCGCTCCAGGACGAGTGGGTCAGCGCCTGGCGGCGCAGCTCCTCCGGAAGTTCGGCGATCAGCTCGGCGAGGGTCGCGTCGCTCACGCCGGCGCGTGCTCGAGCACAAAGTCGACGGCGTCGCCGACGGTCGCGATCTTGGCTGCCTGCTCCTCGGAGACGGAGATCCCGTAAGTGTCCTCCAGCTCCATCACCAGCTCGTAGAGATCGAGCGAGTCGGCGTCGAGGTCCTCCTTGAAGCGACTCGTCTCACCAATCTTGGCGGCATCGATCTCGAGCTCCTCGGCGAGGTGGTTGCGGACCAGGGTGAGGACTTGCTCGCGACTCATTGCCGGGTTCCTATCACGCGCCGTCCACCTCGGCACGGCTAGCGAGCTCGCCGCGACCGGCGCCCCCGGTCTGCAACAACGTGGCCGTGCGCCCGACCGCGTCGACCTCGACACAGCGGGCGGCGAGCCGGATCGCGTTGGCAATCCCCTCGGCGCCGGAGCTGCCGTGGCCGACGACGGCGATCCCGCGCAGTCCGAGCAGGATCGCGCCGCCGGTCGTGTCCGGGTGCAGCTCGCGCCGCAGGCCGCCCAAGGCGGGCCGCATCAGCAGACCGCCAAGCGAGGCCAGCGGGTTGGCGCGCGCCGCATCGCGGATCGCCCCGGTGACGGTCTTTGCCGTGCCCTCCATCAGCTTCAGCGAGACGTTGCCGGTAAAGCCGTCGGTGACGACCACGTCAGCGGCGCCGCCGGGCAGGTCACGGCCCTCGACGTTGCCGATGAAATCGATCCCGCTCGCGGTCGCAAGGACATCGTTGGCCGCGACCACTTCCTCGCGCCCCTTGCCCGCCTCCTCGCCGACCGAGAGCAGGCCGACCCCCGGCCGCGCGACCCCAAGCACCGCCTCGCTGAAAGCGGCGCCGAGGAAGGCGAACTGGACCAGGTGCTGGGCCCGCACCTCGACGTTGGCGCCGACGTCGAGGAAGAGCACCGGCTTGCCCGGAACCGGGAGCTGCACCGCCAGGGCCGGCCGCTGCACGCCCTTGAGGCGCCGCAGCCCGAAAGTGGCCGCTGCCATCGTCGCCCCGGTCGACCCCGGGCTGACCATCGCCGCGGAGCGCCCCTCGGCGACATCGGCAGCAGCGCGCACGACAGAGGCCTCCTTCTTCGCCCGCACCGCAGCGACCGGGTCCTCCTCGTTGCCTATCCACTCACTCGTCGGCACCACCTCGATGCCCTCGGTGTCGCCGAGAGCAAGCTCATCCGGCGGCCCGAACACCCGCAAGCGAATGCCGTCAGCGGCCGCGGCACGCGCACCCTGCGCGAGCACCTCAAACCCCTGCTCCGCCCCGAACCCGTCCAGAGCGACCGTGATGCCCTCAGGCATCGCTACTCAGCAGCGTCGGGCGAAGGTGCAGTCGGCTCGGCAACCGGGTGTTTGATTACCTCGCGCCCAGCGTAAGTGCCACACGTCGGGCAAACCCGATGCGGCAAACGCGGGCTATGACAGCGCGGGCACTGATTAAGCCGCGCCTTACCCGCCTTGTGATTGGCCCGCCGCTTGTCGCGCCGAGCACTGGAAGTTCTCTTCTTAGGGACAGCCATGAGCAGTGGCGCATGGTAGCGGGTTGCTGGAGCGCCGGGTGCCCCTCCCAAAACGCTCGGCAGGAGCCTCGCTTGAGTGTTTTGGGAGGGACACCCGGCGCTCCCTCCCTCGCTGCCCTACTCCAGCTTTAGCTCCCTGAGCTTTGCCCAGCGGGGGTCGGGCCCCGCATCGTGGTCATGCTCGGCCGGGTCAGCGTCGTTCAGCGACTCGCCGCAGACTTGGCAGAGACCGGCGCAGTCGGTGCGACAGAGAAACTGATTGGGAATCGCCAGCACGGCCGCGTCGTGCGCCCAGCGGCCGAGGTCGAGCTCGTCGTCGACGACGTAAGGGCTGAGCAGCTCCTCGTCCTCGGTGTTTTCCTGTGCCACCTCGCGGGCGTCGACCTCCGCCTCCAGCACGGCCCCCTCCAGGCAGCGCATGCAAGGCCCCTCGATCCGAGCCGGGAAGCGCAGGCGAAAGGCGTAGCCGCAGCTGGGACGGGAGACATCAAGGCGGACCGGAACGGAGTCGGGCGAGACGTAGGCCTGACCCGCCAGCTCGAGCGGCTCCAGGTCCACCGGCAACTCCAACCGCCGTCCCTCGCCGTGGGACAGCGAGAGCCGCGCGAGATCGATGATCGTTGACGATTGCGCCATGGAAATGCTCCCTCCGCTTCGGCCGGGCTTACGATGAGCCCTCCCGACGAGATTACGGAATAGGTCAATTGGACTGGACACCCGAGGTCTACCTGGAGCGGATCCGCACGCAGATCCCCCGCTATGACGAGTTGCAGGAGCAGGCGATCGCCGCGATCCCCTTCCCACCCGAGCGCGTGCTCGAGCTCGGCATGGGCACCGGCGAGACCACCCGCCGCCTGATCGAGGCCCATCCCGACGCCTGGGTAGTCGGCCTCGACTCCAGCCCCGACATGGTCTTCCGCGCCCGCCAGGACTACGACGACGTCCAACTCGCCCGCATGGAGGACCCCCTCCCCGACGGCCCCTGGGACCTGGTCATCTCCGTCCTCGCCACCGCCGAGCTGAACGACGACCAACTCCAAGCCCTCTGCCGCCGCGTCAAGGAGCACTCCCGCTCCCTCGTGATCGCTGACAGCTTCGACCCAGGCACGCTTGAGAAGCTTGTCGAGTGGACTGGCGGCCAGGTCACCTGGCAGGCCGACGGCCTTGCCGTGCTGGCAGCCACCTACTGATCGGGGCGAGAAGCTTCGGGTGAGAGGGAGGGCAAGCCCCTCCCAAAACACTCAAGCGAGGCTCCTGCCGAGCGTTTTGGGAGGGGCTTGCCCTCCCTCCCGCGCTACTGCTGCTCTTGCTCGTCCAGGTCAGGCACGGGCTGCTGCTCCTCGTCCCGGCCCGCAAGACGATCCCGCCCGCGCTGTACCGCGGCGAGGAACTTCTGAAGGTTGACCTCAAGCGTGTTGAGGATCTCGTCGGCGTAGTCCTCGGCGCCGAGGCGGATCTCCCGCTCACGCGCCCGCGCGTCCTCGACGATCTCGTCGGCGGCGCGCTCGGCCTGCTTGGTGACCTCCTCGTCGGAGATCAGGCGGGCCTGCTGCTCGCGCGCCTCGCGCACGATGCGCTCGGCCTCGCGCTTGGCCTCGGCCAGCATCTCCTGGCGCTCCTTGACGATCCAGCGCGCCTGCTTGATCTCCTCGGGGATCGTCGCCCGCATCTGGTCGAGCAGGTCGTAGATCTCCTCGCGATCGACACGAACCTGGTCGGTGAGTGGCACCGGCCGGGCGTTGTGCACGACATCGTCGAGCTTGTCTATTAGAACGAGAACGTCCATCAGGAGGTCGTAAGCCTACGTGTCAGAGCCATCTTCGGTGAAGAACGGGTTATTTCCTCGGCTTTTTGCAAGCTCTCGCCCACTCCACGCCGCATCGGAAAAGCCTACCTGTCGCCCAGGCGCTGCGTCATCGCGGCCGAGACAGGGCCCGGAACGAGGTCGGAAACGTCGCCGCCGAAGGTCGCCATTTCCTTCACTCCGGTCGAGGAAAGGAAGCTGTACTGCGGCGAAGCGATCATGTAGATGCTCTCGATCCCGGGGTCGAGCTTGCGGTTGAGCTGGGCCATCTCGAACTCGTACTCGAAGTCGGAGATCGCCCGCAGGCCCTTGACGATCGCCCGCGCACCGGATTCGCGAGCGAACTCGACCAGCAGGTTGGAGAAGATCCGCGCCTCGACGTTGCCGAGGCCGGCGGTCGCTTCTTCGATCAAGCCCTTGCGCTCCTCGGCGGTGAAGAGCGTCTTGTCCTTGCGCATCGGGTTGTTGACGATGCCGACCACGACGCGCTCGAAGACCTCGGAGCTGCGGGTGATGATGTCGATGTGCCCGTTGGTGACCGGGTCGTAGCTGCCCGGGCAGACGACGGTGCCGTCGCGCTGCTCGGTCATCAGGCGGCGCTCCCGTAGATCGAGACGTCGGCGGCGCCGTAGCGGCGCTGGCGCAGGCGCGGCAGCGAGTCGATGCGGAGCGGCCGGCGGGCGCCGCTCTCGACTATCGCCCGTCCCCCTTCGGAGAGAAGGCCGGGCAACCGGGTATCGAGTTCCTGCCCCACGCGGTCGGCGAGTCTATAAGGGGCATCGATGAAGACGAGGTCGAAGATGGGCTTCTCCTCCCCGCCTTCGCGATTCTCCAACCAGCGCGCGGCGTCGCTGCGGACCAGCTCAACCCGCTCGGAGAGACCAAGTCGCTCGATATTGCCGAGCGCCGCGCGGGTGTCGCGGTCGACCAGGGTGGCGCCGGCGGCGCCGCGCGAGAGCGCCTCGATCGCCAGGGCGCCGGTGCCGCAATAGAGATCCAGCACACGGGCACCGCTGACGCGATCTCCGAGCACCGAGAAGATCGCCTCGCGGGCGCGATCGGAGGTCGGCCGCACCTTCCAACCGCGCGGCGCGACCAGTTGCTGTCCACCGAGCTCTCCGGCAATCACTCTCATCGGGTCACAGTGGTATCGGGTCGGCGGCGCCGGCGCCGAAGCGGCGGCGGGCGGCCTCGAGCAGGGGCCCGAGCTCGGGTGCCTCGAGTGAGCCGTGCTCGCGCAGCAAGGCAAGGACCTCTTCGCGGGCGGCTTCCAGCGCCGCCGCATCCTCGGGCAGTTCGGCGACGGCGAAGCGGGGCAGTCCGTGCTGGCGCGTGCCCAGCACCTCGCCCTCGCCGCGCAGGCCGAGGTCGACCTCGGCCAGCTTGAAGCCGTCGCTCTCGCGCTCGACCGCCTTCAGCCGCTGGCGCGCCAGCGCCCCGGCGTCTTCGGGAAAGAGCAGGCAGCAGGAGGCGTGCTCGCCGCGGCCGACCCGGCCGCGCAGCTGGTGCAGCTGCGAGATGCCGTAACGCTCGGCACCCTCGATCACCATCACGGTTGCGTTCGGCACGTCGATGCCGACCTCGATCACCGTCGTCGCGACCAGGACGTCGGCTGCGCCCGCGGCAAACGTCTCCATTGCCGCGGCCTTGTCGACGGAGCGCATCTGGCCGTGGATCACGCCGACGCGGAAGTCGCGCAGCTCGCCGGCCGCGAGTCGCTCGGCCTCTACCTCGGCGGCGCGGCCCTGCATTTTCTCCGACTCCTCGACCAGCGGGCAGACGACGAAGGCCTGCCTGCCCTCGCGCAGCTGGGCGCGGACGAACTCGTAGGCGCCACCGCGCTCGTCCTCCTCGACGATCCGCGTCTGCACCGGCTTGCGCCCGGAGGGCAACTCGTGCAGGGCGGTGGTGTCGAGGTCGCCGTAGGCGGTCAGCGAGAGGGTGCGCGGGATCGGCGTGGCGGTCATGTGCAGGACGTGCGGTGCCATGCCCTCCACGCCCTTGGCGTCCAAGGCCTTGCGCTGGGCGACGCCAAAGCGGTGCTGCTCGTCGACCACGCAGAGGCCGAGGCGGGCGAACTCGACGGTCGGCTCGATCAGCGCGTGGGTGCCGACGATCAGGCCGAGCTCACCGTTGGCGAGGCGATCGAGCGCTTCCCGACGCCGCGCCGCCGGGGTGGCGCCGGTGAGCAGCGCGAATGGCGTCGCTGCTTCGGCCAGCAGCCTGCCGAGGGTGACGGCGTGCTGCTCGGCGAGCGTCTCGGTCGGTGCCATCAGCACCGCCTGGAAGCCCGCTTCAAGCGCCCGCAGCATCGAGTACAGCGCCACCACCGTCTTGCCCGAGCCGACCTCGCCCATCAACAGCCGCTGCATCGGCTCGCCCGAGTCGAGGTCGGCATCGATCTCGTCGAAGGCCTTGAGCTGGTCGCGGGTCGGCTCGAACGGCAGCGACTCGATCCAGCGCCCGACGCTCTCCCCCGGCTTGCCCAGTCGCGGCGCCGGTCGGGCGACGCGGTGCGAGCGCTTGCGCGTCGCCAGGATCGCCTGGTAGAGGAAGAGCTCCTCGAAGCGCAGCCGCTCGCGCGCAACCTCGACTTCCTCGCCCGTCTCCGGGAAGTGCACGGCGTGGATCGCGTCCGCCGCGCCGGCAAGCGCGCGGCGGGCGCGCAACTCGGCGGGCAACGGCTCGAGCACGTTGCCGACCGAGCGAATCGCCTGCTCCATCCATTGCCGCAGGCGCTGCGCTTTCAGCTGCTCGGTGCCGGGGTGGACCGGGACGAGGCCTTCGCTGGCGTCGCCGCTGAACTCGTATTCGGAGACGCGGAAGCCGCGTTTGTCGGCAGTGCCGGTAAGCAACATCTGCGTGCCTTCGGTCAGCTTCGAGGCCAACCAGGGCTGGTTGAACCAGCTCGCCCTCGTCGTGCCACTCTCGTCACCGACTTTGACGCTGAGGATCGAGAGACCACGGCGGCGGAAGGGACGAGCGGCGTTGGCGAGCACCTCGACGGCGATGCTTGCCTGCTGCTTCGGCTCGAGGCTCCCAACCGGGACGATCTGGCGATCGCGGTGGCGATGCGGAAAGCGGGTGAGCAGATCGCCGACGGTCGCGATACCCGCATCGGCCGCGATCTCGGCCAGCTTCGGCCCGACCCCCTCCAGCGCCTGCAGCGAGACGTCGAGGGCGCTCAGCCGCGGCCAGTGGAGCGGGGCATCGCGCAACTGCGCCTTGGTCAGCTCGCCGGTAGCAGCGAAGGCGCGCACTACTGGGCGGCGAGCAGCCACCACCAGCTCGGCTGTCCACCGTCATGGGTCTCGAACTCGACGCCGTCGGGCACGTGCGGGTCGAGCTCGTCGAGCGCGATCGGGGCCTCCTGCCCACCGATCACGGTGACGATCTCGGCCCCCTCGGCCAGCTTCTCGATCGTCGCCGCCAGGGTCGTGCCCGCCCCTCCCCAGGCGACGATCTCCTCGCCGACGAAACCGACCGCGTCGCCCTTGCGAAAGCGCCCCTGCGCGTCATCGCGAGCGGCCGGGGCGACGCCGCCATCGGCGATCGTGCCGAGCGTGTCCTCGAGACGCTCGGCGTTCTCATCGACCGCCGCGTCCGGGTCGAGCTCGACCAGCGTCAGCAGGCTCTTTTGCAGCGAGGTCGCCGCGACCACCCGGGCCGGCTTCTCGGAGAGCTCGCAGGCGCGCTCGGCGGCCATGATCACGTTCGAGGAGCTGGGAAAGACGAGCACTTCCTCGGCCGGCACCTGGTGGATGCCGGCGAGCAGCTCGTAGGTCGACGGGTTGAGCGTCTCGCCACCGGGAACGACGTGGGCCCCGAGCTCGGCAAAGAGTCGCTCGAGGCCCTCGCCGGCGGCGACGGCGACGGCGCCGCTGCGGCCGCCCTCGAGCCGGGCACGGCGCTCGGCGATCTGCTCGCGCATATCGGCGACGTCGAGGTTGGTCACCTTGCCGGCGTCCTCGAAGAGGGCGACCGCGGCCTCGGGGTCGTCGGTGTGGACGTGGACCTTGAGCGTCACCTCGTCACCGACCACGAGCACCGAGTCGCCAAGCCCCTCGAGTCGCGGCAGGAAGTCACGGCTGCTCAAGCCGGTGCCCGAGACGATGAAGTTGGTGCAGTAGCGGAAGCGGCTGTCCTCATGATGGGGCTGACTCAGCCGCGGCGCCTCGTGGTGGGAGACCTCGGGCACGGCGTCCTCGTCGCCGCGCAGACCGGCGACGACGCCGGCGAGGATCAGGACCAGGCCGTAGCCACCGGCATCGACGACGCCGGATTCGCGCAGGACGTCGAGCTGCTCCGGCGTGCGCTCCACCGCCCGCTGCCCGTCTTCGATCGCCCGCTCCAGCACTTCGGCGAGGACCGCATCCTGGAGCTCGTCGGGGACGCCCTGCTCGAGCCGCTGTTTGCCGGCGTCGAGGTGGGCGAGCTGGCGGGCGATCGAGTGGGCCATCTCGCGGAAGACGGTCAGCATCGTCCCCTCGGCCGGCTCACGGACCGAGTCGTAGGCGGCATCGGCGGCGCTGGCGAAGGCGGAGGCGACCAGCACGGGGTCGATCAGCTCGCCGGGCCGGCTCGCCAGCTCCTCGGCGGCGCCGCGGACGATCTGGCTGAGGATCACGCCGGAGTTGCCGCGGGCACCCATCAGCGCCGCCCGGGCCAGCGCCTGGACCAGCTGCGTGCGACCGACCTCGTCGACCTCGAGCCCGTCGAGGCGGTCGAGCTCCTCCATCACCGCGCGCATCGTCATCGCCATGTTGTCGCCGGTATCGCCGTCGGCGACAGGGAAGACATTGAGGTCGTTGACCTCCTGGCGACGTGCCTCTAGATGAGCGTAGGCAGAGCTGACGACGCGCCGGAAGCGCACGATGCTGGGATCGGGCATCAGTCGAAATCTAACTGCCGGAGAGGCGATGCAATCCAACGGACGAGTTCGCTACGGTGCGACGCTCGATGAGACGCTTCGCAACTTGGTGCACCGGGCACCGCAAGACCGTGATCATTGGCTGGATCGTCGCCCTGTTCGGGACCTTGATGATCTCCGGCTCGGTCGGCTCCGATTTTTCCGAAGACTTCAAGCTGCCGGCTTCCGACTCGACCGATGCCTTTGACTTGCTGGAAAACAAGTTCCCAGCCCAGTCGGGCGACACCACCACGATCGTCTTCAGGGCAGATGCCGGGGTCGAGTCCAAGCCGGTCCGCGGGACCATGGAGGGCCTCTTCGCCGAAGCGGAAGCCCTCCCGCACGTCAGCGAAGTGGCAAGCCCCTACGAGGGCGGCGGGGCGGCGGCGATCAGCAAGGACGGCGAGATCGCCTACGCCACGGTCCAGTACGACGTCTTCACCAACGAACTCGAAAAAGACGACACCAAGAAGCTGATCGGCGACGCCGAGGGGGCCAACGGCAGCGGGCTCCAGGTCGAGCTGGGCGGGCAGCCGATCGAGGAAGCGCGGGCCGAAGAAGAAGGCGACGCCTCGTTCATGATCGGCCTGCTGGCCGCGGTCATCATCCTGCTGCTGACCTTCGGCTCGGTCGTGGCGATGGGCCTGCCGCTGATCACCGCCCTCTTTGCCCTCGGCGTCGGCCTCAGCTTGGTCACGCTCGGCACCCACGTCTTCGACACGGCGGAGTTCGCGCCCCAGCTGGCGGCGATGATCGGCCTCGGCGTCGGCATCGACTACGCCCTCTTCATCCTCACCCGCTTCCGCAACGGCCTCGACGAGGGGATGGAGTCGCGCGACGCGGCGATCGCCGCCGTCGACACCGCCGGCCGCGCCGTGCTCTTTGCCGGCGTCACGGTGATCATCGCCTTGATGGGGATGCTGCTGCTCGGCCTCTCCTTCCTCTACGGGGTGGCTGTCGCGGCGGCCCTCGCCGTGCTGATGACGATGATCGCGGCGCTCACCCTGCTGCCGGCGCTGCTGACGATCGCCGGGCGCCGGGTCGACAAGCTGCGGATCCCGGGCCTCAAGCGCGCCCCTTCGAACGCTGAAAACACCCGCTGGTTCCGCTGGAGTCGCGAGATCCAGCGGCGCCCGGTGCTCTCGGCCGTGCTCTCCGGTGGCCTGCTGCTGATCCTCTGCATCCCGACGCTCTCGCTGCGGCTCGGCTCCAACGACGCCGGCACCGACCCGGCGGGGACGACGACGCGCGAGGCCTACGACCTGCTCGCCGAGGGCTTCGGGCCCGGCTTCAACGGTCCCTTCTCGATCGTCGCGGCGCTGCCGAGCAAGGGCGACGACGCCGCGCTCACCGAGCTGCGCAAGGAACTCGTCGGCGAAGCAGGCGTCGCCGAGACAACGCCGGTAATGCTCAACCAGGCCAAGAACACCGGGGTCTTCCAGGTCTACCCGGCCACCTCGCCGCAGAGCGAGAAGACGACCGAGTTGCTCGATCACATCCGCGACGAGATGATCCCGCCGGTCGAGCAGCGCAGTGGCGCCCAAGTCCACGTCGGCGGCATCACCGCGATCTTCGAGGACTTCGGCACCGCGATCGCCGACAAGCTGCCGCTCTTCATCGGCGTCGTCGTGCTGCTCTCGGCGCTGCTGCTGATGGCGGTCTTCCGCTCGATCCTGGTGCCGCTGAAGGCGATCGTGATGAACCTGCTCAGCATCGGCGCCGCCTTCGGCCTGATCGTCGCCGTCTTCCAGTGGGGCTGGGGCGCCAGCCTGATCGGGGTCGACGGCACCGGGCCGATCATCTCCTTCTTCCCGATCTTCCTCTTCGCGATCATCTTCGGCCTCTCGATGGACTACGAGGTCTTCCTGATGTCGCGCATCCACGAGGAGTGGGAGAACAGCCACGACGCCACCCTCGCCGTCACCCGCGGCCTCGCCCTGACCGGCCGCGTGATCACCGCGGCGGCGGCGATCATGGTCACCGTCTTCCTCTCCTTCATGATCGGCGAAGACCGCATCATCAAACTCTTCGGCCTCGGCCTCGCCTCCGCCATCTTCATCGACGCCGTAATCATCCGCTCGGTCCTGGTCCCAGCCCTGATGCAGCTCTTCGGCAAGAGCGCCTGGTGGCTCCCCGCATGGCTGGACCGGATCCTGCCGAGGTTGCACGTTGAGCCGGCAGAGGGCGATCCGGCGCCCACGGGGGAGCACCCCGTAGTCGTGCCGGCTGACTGAGTAGTTCGGAAGGCTGGGTCAGAGTGTCGGTGGCCCTTTTCCAGAATTGATATCGCACGCGCCTGCGGCGCTTAGCGACAATTTGAGAGCGCGGCCACGCCGCGCTTCGAATTACGAGTGCAGCGGCCGCCTTCGGCAACATTCCGGAAAAGGGCCACCGACACCTCACGCGAACGTCCCGGGAAGATCAGCCAGTCGATGGGCGGCGGACAAGCTTCCGAGGCACCGGGCACTAACGGAGCTTCCCGAGCCCCAGTAGGAGCTTGAGTCGAGGCTGCACGCGACGAGCTTTCGGCGAGCTTAAGAGGGACGCTCGCGTTGACGCGACCTTGAAGCTGGAAGGGAGCCCGGTGGGTCGTCGGGCGAATGTTGCCGAAGGCAGCCGCTGCACTCGTGGCTCTAGGCGCGGCGAAGCCGCGCTCTTCGATTGTCGCTAAGCGCCCGCGAAGCGGGCGCGTGCGATATCAATTCGCCCGACGACCCACCGGGCTCCCCCCACCTTCGAAGCCTGCGAACTACGCGGCCTTCGTGACCTTGTTGGCCTTGAGACAGCGCGTGCAGACGTAGGTCCGCAGCTTGCGCCCGCCCTCGGTGATCCGCACCTTCTGCAGGTTCGGATCGAAGCGCCGCTTGGTCGCGACCATCGAGTGGCTGCGGGACTGGCCGAACGCCGGTCCCTTGCCGCAGCTGTGGCATACCTTGGCCATCGGGTCGGGGATGGTACAGACCAGCGGCGGTCCTTGCCGCCGCCAACCGCTAGGTGTCGCGGACACCCCAGTTGTAGGGGTTGACGGCTTGTTTGAGCAGGGCCATGCGGGCGACGGTTAGGGCGGCGTTGCGACCCTGGTCGCGCTTGCCGCCGCCGGCGCGGGCGAGGGCCTGCTCCATCGTGTCGCAGGTGATCACGCCGAAGGCGCAGGGCACGCCGGTCTCCAGCTGCACGTCCTGGATCCCGCGGGCGGCCTCGGCGCAGACGAAGTCGTAATGGTCGGTCTCGCCGCGGATGACGACGCCGAGGCAGGCGACACCCGCGTAGCGGCCGCTGGTGGCGTGCAGCTTGGCGGCGAAGGGCAGCTCGTAGGCGCCGGGCACCGAGACCTCGCTGACCGCGGAGGCCGGTACGCCGGCCATCTCGAAGCCTTCACGGGCACCAGCCAGCAGCCGTTCCGCTAGGTCCTCATAAAAGCGCCCGACGCAAACGGCGAACCCGCGCCCGGCAAGCACCTCCTTCTCTTCCTCGCTGAAGGTCTCGAGGAAAACCCCTGACTCAGCCACCAGCGGGGCCCTCCCCCGTGTCGTCGCGTTCCTCCTCGTCGCGGATCATCTCCTCGTCGAAGGCAAGGCCCTGATGGTGGAGCGAGTGGCCCATCTTGTCGCGCTTGGCCCGCAGGTAGGCCTCGTTATGGGCGTTGGGCGAGGATTCGATCGGCACCTGCTCGGAGACCGAGAGGCCGTAGCCCTCGAGGCCGACGATCTTCTTCGGGTTGTTGGTGAGGATGCGGATGCTGGTCAGGCCGAGGTCGCCGAGGATCTGGGCGCCGATGCCGTAGTCGCGCAGGTCGGCGGGCAGGCCGAGCTTGAGGTTGGCCTCGACCGTGTCGGCTCCCTCCTCCTGCAGCTTGTAGGCCTTGAGCTTGTTGAGCAGGCCGATCCCACGCCCCTCCTGGGAGAGGTAGAGCAGGACCCCCCTCCCCTCGTGCTCGATCTGGGTCAGCGCCGCGACCAGCTGCTCGCCACAGTCGCAGCGCATGCTGTGGAAGACGTCGCCGGTGAGGCACTCGCTGTGCACGCGGACCAAGACGTCCTCGACCCCGTCGACGTCGCCCTTGACCATCGCCACGTGGTGCTTGTCGTCGACCAGCGAGCGGTAGCCGACCGCGGTGAAGTCGCCGAACTCGGTCGGCAGGGCGGTCGAGACGACGCGCTCGACCAGCTTCTCCTCGGTGCGGCGCCGGTAGGCGATCAGGTCGGCGACGGTGATCATCTTCAGGCCGTGGCGCTGGCAGTAGGGGACCAGGTCCGGGACGCGGGCCATCGTGCCGTCGTCGTTCATCACCTCGCAGATCACCCCGGCTGGCGTGAGGCCGGCGAGGCGGGCGAGGTCGACGCTGGCCTCAGTGTGGCCGGTGCGCTCGAGCACGCCGCCCTCCTTGGCCCGCAGCGGGAACATGTGGCCGGGGACGACGATCTCGCTCGGCCCCGAGCTGGGGTCGATCGCGACCTGGATCGTGTGGGCGCGATCGTGGGCGGAGATGCCGGTGCTGACCCCGCCCGCGGCCTCGATCGTCACCGTGAAGGCGGTCTGCAGCGGCGCCTCGTTCTTCGCCGCCATCAGCTTCAGGCCGAGCTTCTCGCAGCGCTCCGCGGTCAGCGCCAGGCAGATCAGGCCGCGTGCCTCCTTGGCCATGAAGTTGACCGCCTCCGGCGTGGCGAACTGCGCCGCCATCACCAGGTCGCCCTCGTTCTCGCGGTCCTCGCCGTCGCAGACGACGACCATGCGGCCCTCGCGGATCTCCTCGATCCCTTCCTCGATCGTCGAGAAGGGGCTCGCGCCCGCCTCCCTGCCCGTCTCGTCTGTCCGCTGCGTCTCGGTCATCTGGCTCAAGCCTGCCCCTCTCCAACGAATGGTTTCATCAATCGCTCGACGTACTTCGCCACCACGTCACACTCGACGTTCAGTTTGTCGCCGACCGCAGCCTCGCCCAGGGTCGTCCGCTCCAGCGTCTCCGGGATCAGCGAGACCTCGGCCCGGTCCTCATCCAGCCCCGAGACCGTGAGGCTGACACCGTTGAGGGCGATCGAGCCCTTTGCGACCACGTAGCGGATCAGCTCGGAGCCGAGGCCGACGCGCAGGCGACGGGCGAAGCCGTCCTGCTCGATCGAGGCGACCGTGCCGATGCCGTCGGCGTGGCCCTGGACGATGTGGCCGCCGAGCCGATCCGAGGCCTTCATCGCCAGCTCGAGGTTGACGCGGCTGCCCTCGCCCAAGCTGCCGAGCGCGGTGACGCTCAGGGTCTGGTTCATCGCCTCGGTCTCGAAGCTGCTCGCGTCGATCGCGGTGGCCGTAAGGCAGACCCCGTTGACGGCGACGGAATCGCCCTCGCCGATTTTCGCGGCAAGCCGCGTCGCGATCCGCAGGCGCGCGCCCTCGCCGCCGCTCTGCAGCGACTCGACCGTCCCGATGTCCTCGATCAGCCCGGTGAACATCACCACTCCCGGAATCGGGTCTCGATCAAGGTGTCGATGGCGCCTGGATCGACAGCCACGGTGCGTTTGTCGCCGGCGAGCAGCACTGGTGCGACGAATACTCGCGCCTCGTCGATCTCTCCTGCCTCGGCAAAGGCGTCGACAAGCGTTTGCCCACCCTCGAGGAAGAGACTGGTGATGCCGCGGCGGCCGAGCTCGCCGAGCGCTGCCGGAATGCCGTCGGCGACGAGGATCTCGGCGCCGGCCTCGCGCAAGGCGGCGGTCTCCGCCGCGGCGGCGGTGACAACGATCACCGGCGACTCATCAAGAGTGCGAAGCAGTTGCGAATCGAGCGGCAACCGCGCCTGGCGGTCAAAAACAACGCGAACAGGCTGCCGCACATCCGTTCCGGTGCGCTTTATGTGGCCAGGAGACACATAAAGCGCACCGGAAGCGCTTTGGGGGCGGGCGGTGAGGAGTGGGTCGTCGGTTAGGGCGGTGCCGATGCCGACGACGATTGCGTCGGATTCGGCGCGCCAGCGGTGGACGAGCTCGCGGCTGTGCTCGCTGGAGATCCAAGGGGAGTCGCCGGGGGCGGTTGCGGTGCGGCCGTCGAGCGACATCGCCAGCTTCAGCGTCACCAGCGGCAGGCCGGTGCGGGCGTGCTTGCGGAAAGGCTGGTTGAGCAGCCGCGCTGCGCTCGCCTCCTCGCCGGCGGCGAACTCGACCTCGATCCCGCCATCGCGCAGGATCGCGGGACCACGCCCCGCAGCCTTCTCGCTCGGATCGTCAGAGGCGATCACAACCCGCGAGATCCCCGCCTCGAGAATTGCCTCGACGCAGGGCGGCTGGCGCCCGGTGTGCGCGCAGGGCTCCAGCGTCACGTACATCGTCGCCCCAGCCGGGTCATTCCCACGACTGCGGCAATCCTCGAGGGCGGCCCGCTCCGCATGCAGCTCACCAAGCTCCGCATGAAATCCCTCGCCGAGCACCGTCTCGGCCCGCACAACCACAGCTCCGACAAGAGGATTGGGGCTGACTCGCCCCCGCCCGTGCTCCGCAAGCTCCAACGCCCGCCGCAAGTGAGCTTTGTCGGTGCCTGTGAGCTGGGATTTCATGAGACCGATTGACTGGTCAATCAACCAATCGTACCGTGCCCGATCGGGCGCTCTGTGACGTTCCTCGCCGAACGCGCGGATACCCTGACCGCTCGCCCATGAAGCTCATTGTCCAGATCCCCTGCCTCAACGAGGAATCCACCCTCCCAGCCACGATCGCCGACATTCCGCGCGAGATTCAGGGGATCGACTCGGTCGAGCTCCTGGTCGTCGACGACGGCTCGACCGACCGCACGGTCGAGGTCGCCCGCGAGCACGGGGTCGAGCACATCGTGCGGCTGACCAACAACAAGGGGCTCGCGGCCGGCTTTCAGGCGGGCTTGGACGCCTGCTTGAAGCTCGGCGCCGACGTGATCGTCAACACCGACGCCGACAACCAGTACAGCGGCGCCGACATCCCCAAGCTGCTGGCGCCGATCCTCGCCGGCAAGGCCGACATGGTCGTCGGCGATCGCCAGGTCGCCCAGATCGACCATTTCTCCGGCTCGAAGAAAGGGCTGCAGCGGCTCGGCAGCTGGGTGGTCAGCCGCCTCGCCGGCACCGAGATCGCCGACACGACCTCGGGCTTCCGCGCCTACAACCGCGAGGCGGCGCTCGGCCTGCTCGTCGTCGACAACTTCACCTACACCCTGGAGAGCCTGATCCAGGCCGGCAAGATGCTGGTCGCCGTCGACGGGGTCGCGATCTCGACCAACCCGCAGACGCGCGAGTCGCGGCTCTTCGACTCGACCGGCGCCTACGTGCGCCGCAACGCGCTCTCGATCCTGCGCATCTACGCCCGCTACGAGCCGCTGCGCGTCTTCGCTACTGCCGGTCTGGTGGTGGCGCTGCTGGCGCTCCTTGCTTGGCTGCCCTTCCTGCTCGACTGGATCTTCAACGGCGATAGCACCGGCCACGTGCAGTCGCTGATCCTCGGCGCCGTCCTCTTCATCGCCGCGATCCAGCTGCTCGCCCTTGGCGTGATCGGCGACCTCCTGGCCGGGCAGCGGGTGATGACCCAGCGCGTATTCGAGCGCGTGCGGCGGGTCGAGCTCGCCCTCGATGTCCCCCCCTCTCACTACGAGCCCGGCGCGCCGGAGAGCTGATGCAGGCGCTGCGCAAACTCATGGGCGCCCGCGATGGCGCCCCGAGTGGCAACGGCTCGGCGACCGCCGACTACGGCAAAACCGCGAGCTTCCTGGCGATCGGCGTCGGCCTCACCGGGGTGATCACCTACGTCTACTTCTTCATCGCCTCGCACGTGCTCTCCACGACCGACTACGGGCAGATCGCGGTGCTCTGGTCGGCCGTCTTCATCACGATCTCGACCCTCTACCGCCCGGTCGAACAGCTGCTCTCCCGCCACATCTCCGAACACCTGGCCAAGGGCGAGGCGATCGCCGGCACGACCCGCAACGCGGCGACGATCCAGCTCGGCCTGGCGGCGTTCTTCGCGGTGCTGGCGCTGGCCCTGCGCGGACCGCTGCAGAACGACCTGCTCGAGGGCAACGAAACGCTCTACTGGATCTTCTTCGGCGCGGTGCTCTTCTACGCCGCCAGCTACTTCGCCCGCGGCTTCCTCGCCGGCCAGAAGCGCTTCGGCCTCTTCACCGCGCTGATCCTCTCCGAGTCCTGCTTCCGCACCCTCTTCGCGATCCTGGTCGCGGTCAGCCTGCTCAGCGGCCAGTCGTGGGTCGCGGTCGGAATCGTCGCCGCCCCCTCGCTGAGCCTGATGGTGGTGCCGCTCGCCTTCGCCCGCGGCGCCCGCAGCGCCCCGGCCGCGCCGCCGAAATCGGAGGATGCGGCCGTCTCGATGGCGCACGGGACCGGCTTCGCCGCGGCGGTGCTGGTGATCATGTTCAGCGAACAGGCCTTCCTCAACGCCGGGCCGCTGGTCGCGCGCGGCCTCGAGGGCGCCGCCGCGGCCGGCTTCATCTTCAATGTGCTGATGCTGGCACGCGCCCCGCTGCAGCTCTTCCAGGCAGTCTCGACCAGCATCCTGCCCCACTTGACCAGCCTGCACACGAGCAAGGAGCCGGGCAGCGAGGACGAGTTCCACCGCTCGGTGCGGATGGTGCTGATCGGCATCGCCGGCTTCACCGCGGTGATGGCACTAGCGATCCTGGCTGCCGGGCCGCAGCTGATGCAGCTCGCCTTCAGCAACAAGTACAGCTACGACCGCATCGAACTGCTGCTCGTCGCCGCCGGCACCGGCCTCTACCTCTCCTCCGTCACCGTCAACCAGGCCTGCGTCGCGCAGGGGCAGGTGCGCCGCGCGGCGTTCCGCTGGATCGCCTGCGCGCTGCTCTTCATCGGCTGGAACTTCGTGCCGCTGATCAGCAACGAGTTCCACCGGATCGAGATCGGCTTCACCTTGATGGCCGGCGTTCTCTTCGGCCTGCTCTACCTGATCTACCGCCGCCCGCACGAGCGAGCCGAGGACGTGCCGGTGCCCGGGTCCCCCGAGGAGCTCGAGCTGCGCCTCGCCGCAGTCGACGAGAACACCTAGGCCGCGATGGGCGGACACGATGCCGAGCTGATCCTGGTTGCCGGCGCTCTGCTCGCCGCCGGAATCCTCGGCGCCCTGCTCGCCGATCGGATCCGCATTCCGGGCCTGCTGCTCTTCCTCGGGCTGGGCATGCTGGCCGGCTCGGAGGGCATCGGCGGGATCGAGTTCGACAACGTCGAGCTGGCCCGGACCCTGGGCACGATCGCCCTCGTCCTGATCCTCTTCGAGGGTGGCCTGACCGCCGGCTGGGGGGAGATCCGGCCGGTGCTCGGCACCGCCGCCTCGATGGCGACGATCGGCACCGCGGTGACCGCCTGCACGGCGGGGCTCGCGGCCCACTGGATCTTCGACATCAGCGTGCTCGAAGGGATGATCGTCGGCTCCGCGATCGCCGCCACCGACTCGGCGGCGATCTTCGCCGTGCTGCGCCGTTCGACCCTGAAAAAGCGGCTGGCGCGCTCGCTCGAGGGCGAGTCGGGAATGAACGACCCGGTCGCACTGCTGCTGGTGATCGGCTTCATCGAATGGATCCAGGTGCCGGGCTTCGGCCTCGCCGACATGGCCGGCCTGCTGGCGCTCAAACTCGCGATCGGCGCGGTGGTCGGCGTGGCCCTGGGCAAGCTCGCCACGATCGCACTCGACCGCGCGCAGCTGCCGACCGACGGGATCTACCCGGTGGCGACGATCGCGATCGCCGGGCTCTCCTTCGGCCTCGCCGAGATCGCCCACGGCTCGGGGTTCCTGGCGATCTACCTCACCGCCCTCGCCCTCGGCTCGGCCCGCATCCCGGCCCGGCGCACGATCGTCGCCTTCCACGAGGGCGTCGGCTGGGTCGCCCAGATCGGCCTCTTCATCATGCTCGGCCTGCTCGTCTTCCCCAGCACGCTCGGCGACGTTGCCTGGCAGAGCCTCGCGCTCTCGGCGATATTGATCGTGCTCTCCCGTCCCCTCGCCGCCTTCGTTGCGACCGTGTTCTCGCCGCTCGACCTGCGCGAGCGGGCAATGCTCGGCTGGGCGGGGCTGCGCGGCGCAACGCCGATCTGGCTCGCCACCTTTCCCGTCGTCGCGGGCGTCGGCAGTGGCGAAGAGCTCTTCGCGATCGTCTTCTTCGTCGTCGTCACCTCAACCTTGGTCCAGGGCGCCAGCTTCGAGCCGCTGGCGAGCTGGCTGGGGCTGACCACCAACGAGCCGGCCCTGCCGCGGCGCCTGCTCGAGTCGGGTCGGATTCGCCGGCTGGGAGGGGACGTCATCTCCTACCGGCTGCGGCCGGGCGCCGCTGCCGCCGGGCACCTGGTGCGCGAACTGGGGTTGCCGCGCGAGGCGCTGGTCAACGTGATCGTCCGCGACGGGCACGCGATCCCGCCGCGTGGCTCAACCGAGGTGCGCGAGGGCGACGAGCTCCACATCCTCGTCCGCGGCGAGCTGCGCGAGGAGGTCGAGGAGATGACCAAGCGCTGGCACGAGGGGCCGGTCGGTACTCCGCCGGTGCCCAAGCTGCCGCCGCGCGGCGCACCGCAGATCTTCTCGGTCGGGCCGGGCGGCGAGATCGAGGATCCCTCGGCGCCGACGGAGGTCAACGGCATCGCCGTGATCTCGGTATTGCGCAGCCGCCGCGACCGCTCCAGCGCACTGGTCGCCCTGGCGGATGGCCGCTACGCGCTCACCTCGGAGGTCGCGGTTGCAGTCGGCGATCGTCGCGCCCTGGCGAACTGGTGCGAGCGCCGGGCGCTGCGTGTGGGACCTGACGAACCAGCCGAGCAAGCCTGGTGGCAAGAGGCAATTGGAGCCTTGATCGCGAGGGGCTGAGACCGGCGCATTTCTGCGTCCTCGGTCGCTTGCGTGCAGGAGCACGCGGCGCTCCCTGCGTCCTTGAACTGCTTGGTCTCAGTCCCTCGTGCTTGCTTCAGAAATTTCTGAAAAAGCCGTAGCTGGGTCGTCCGCACCGAATACAGCCGAGCCGGCCACAAAAAGCGAGGCGCCAGCCTTCGCCACAGAGCCGACAGTCGAAACGTCAACGCCGCCGTCGACCTCGATCTTGGCCTTGCCGACCAGCGGCGCCAGGCGCGAGACCTTGTCGGGGGAGCCCTTGATGAAGGACTGGCCGCCCCAGCCGGGGTTGACCGTCATGCAGAGGACGATGTCGGCGAGGTCGCGCAGCTCGGCCACGGCCTCGACTGGGGTGCCGGGGTTGATCGCGACGCCGGCCAGGCAGCCGAGCTCGCGGATCGCGGCGAGGGTGCGGTTGGCGTGCGCCGTGGCCTCGGCGTGGAAGGTGATCGAGTCGGCACCGGCCGCGGCGAAGGCCTCGACCTGACGCTCGGGCTGCTCGATCATCAGGTGGACGTCGATCGCCCCGCCGGCGGCATGGACCTGGTCGGCGATCGAGCCTGCGACCAGCGGGCCGATCGTGATCGGCGGTACGAAGTGGCCGTCCATCACGTCGACGTGAATCACCCGCGCGCCGGCCTGAAGCACCTCGTCCACCTGGGAGCCGAGTCGTGAGAAATCTGCCGAAAGAATCGACGGGGCCACCCGCGGCGACGCGATTATCTCCTTCATCCGCTCGCTCATGATCTACCCGTGAGGACGCGAAAACCAAGCAGATCAAGGACGCAGGGAGCGTGGCGTGCTCCGCACGCGAGCGACCGAGGACGCCGATATGCGCTGGTTTGCAGCGTCCTCACACCGGCCTCATCATCGAGTCACCGCAGGTCTGACAGGTCATGTCCTCGGTGGTGCTCATGCGGGCGATGGTCTGGTGTTCACCGCAGTTCGGGCACTGGGAAACGAGCTCAAAGCGGCGCAGACAGTACACGCAGCGGAAGCGGCCCGGGAGCTGCGTCGGCCGCAGCCAGGGCTCACCGCAGCCGGGACAGGCCGCGCGGCGCAAGATGCTCTCCCCTTTGCTGGGCTCACTCATCCGGCACCATCATCGCGCTTCCGGCGGCCGATGAAGAAGCCGGTGGTGCGATCGCGGTCGGGGCGCAGCTGGATGCTGTCCTCGGCATCGATGCATTCCTCGTTCTCGCGTTTGGAGATCGTGCAGGTCGAGTAGACCAGCGTGCCGCCCGGTCGCAGCGCCTCGAGACCTCGCTGCAGCAGCTCGGCCTGCACCTCGACCAGGCGCTCAATCGTCGCCGGCGACTTGCGCCAGCGGGCGTCGGGGCGGGAGGCGAGGGCGCCGAGGTCGGAGCAGGGCGCATCGAGCAGGACACGATCGAAGCCGGTCATCCCGGCCTGGGTGGCGTCGGCCTCGATCACGGTGACGCTGCGCAGGCCGAGACGCGTGGCCTGGGCCGCCACTTCCGTCGCCCGCTCGGGGTCGTTCTCGACCGAGATCAGCTCGCCCCGGTCCTCCATCCGGGCGGCGATCTGACCCGTCTTGATGCCCGGCCCAGCGCAGAGATCAAGGATCTGCTCGCCAGGCTGTGGGTCGAGCACCTCAACCACCGCTGCCGAGCCGCGACTCTGCGGGGTGAGCTCCCCTGCCACCACCAGCTCCGGAACGAGCCCCCCGGTCTGCCCCTCAACCACGATCATCTCCGGCAGCGCCAGCGACCACTCGCTTCCGGTGCGCTTTATGTGCTCCACGGCCACATAAGGCGCACCGGAAGCGTTGACGCCCGCCTCGCGCAACCGCGCCAGGGCTGTTTCGGGGTCGGTGCGCAGGGTGTTGACGCGGAAGGCCAGCTCGGGCGGCTCGTTGCAGGCGGCGAGCAGGGAGCGGGCGTCCTCGGGGCCGAGCTCGCGCCACCACATCTGCGCCAGCCAGAGCGGCGCCGAGTGGGCGACCGCGGCGGCCTCCGGGGTGGAGTCGTCGCCCAGAAGTGACTCAGCGAGCACCTTGCGCTCGCGGCCGGCTCGCCGCAGCACCGCGTTGACGAAGCCGGCCGCATGCGGCGCCCCCGCCCGCTTGACCAGCTCGACCGCTTGGTCGACGGCAGCGTGGTCGGGGGTCCCGTCGGCGAACAACAACTCGTACATGCCCAGGCGCAGCCCGGCCAAGACCGGCGGGTCGATCTCACGCAGGGGCCGGTCGACGAGTCGTTCGAGCGCCGCGTCGAGGGTGCCACGACGCTGCACCGTGCCGAAGCTGAGCCGCTGGGCCTGGGCGCGCTCACGACCGCCGACAGAGCCCTTGTCCGCCGCCTGGCGAAAGGCGCGCTCGGTGTGGGCGTCGCGCTCGAAGGTCGCCCGGATCGTCTCGAAGGCGAGTTGGCGCGCCGGAGCGATCACAGCTTCGGCAGCGAGTGGCCGCGCAGGTAGGCGTCGGCTGCCATCGGCTTGCCACCAGGCGACTGCACGACCTCGAGCCGCAGGGCACCGCGACCGCAGCCGAGCAGCAAGGCCCCCCACTCGGCCTTCACCGCGCCGGTCTTAACGCTGACGTCGACGGCGCGGGCGCGCCGGACCCCGAGCCGCTCGCCGTCGCTCAGCTCCAAGTAGGTGCCGACGTGCGGTGTCAGCGCCCGCACGGTGCGCGCCAGCTCCGTCGCCGGCCGGGCCGGATCGAGGCGCCGCTCCTCGGCCGCGATCTTCTCCGCGTAGGTCGCCGCCTCGTCGTCCTGCTCGACGAACTCGAGCCGGGACTCGGCGAGAAGGTCCAGAGCCTGGACGAGCAATTCACCGCCGAGGCTGGCCAGCTTCGCCGAGAGCGCCTCGAAGTCTTCCTCGGGCCCGATCGCGATCTCCTCGCGCAGGGCGACCGGGCCGGAGTCGAGCCCGGCCGTCAGCTGCATCACGCAGACTCCGGTGCGCTGCTCACCCGCCATGATCGCCCGCTCGATTGGCGCCGCGCCGCGCCAGTGCGGCAAGAGCGAAGGGTGGATGTTCAGCATCGGCCACTCGGAGAGCAGCGGCTCGCGGATCAACTGGCCGAAGGCGCAGACAACCACGGCCTCGGGCCGAACCGCGCGAATCCGGGCCAGCGACTCGTCGTCATTGACGTCGGCCGCCTGCAGCAAGTCGATGTCGAGCTCGCCGGCGAGCTCTGCGGCGGGGGGCGCCTGCATGCGGCGACCGCGCCCCTTGGGGCGATCGGGCGGGGTGACGACCAACAGCGGCCGGTGAGCCGATCCGGCGAGCGTGCCCAGGACGGTGGCGGCGAAATCCGATGTGCCGAGGTAGACGGTCCTCACGCGTCGGTACGAGGCTCGCGATGCTCGGCCTCATCGCCAGGCTCCTGCTCGTCCAGCGGCGGGCTGTAGCTCTCGCCCTCGCGCAGCGCCCGCAAGGCGCCCTTGCGCTGTGCCCTTGGCGCCCGATCGAGGATCAGGACCCCATCGAGGTGGTCGATCTCGTGCTGGAGCACGCGCGCCTCGAGGCCGGAGGCCTCGATCTCGATCGGCTCGCCGTCGACATCGAGCCCGCTGAAGCGGGCGTGCAGGGGCCGCTCGACGTCCATCGAGACCCGGGGCAAGCTGAGGCACCCCTCCTCGGCGACGACGACCTCGTTGGAGAGCCACTCGACCTCGGGGTTGATCAGCGCGGTCGGCTCGCTGTCGGGGCCGGCCTGGAAGACGAGCAGGCGGCGCAGCACGCCGAGCTGGGTTGCGGCCAGGCCGACGCCCATGCCGTCGCGCATGATCGCCACCATCCGCTCAACCTCGGCGCGCAGCTCGGGGCCGAAATCCCGCACCGGCGAGGCCTTGCTCTTGAGCACCGGATCGCCGAACTTGACCACGTGCGCAAGCGCCGCCTCGCGACGCTCCAGCAGCTCCGCTTCGAGCTCGTTCTCGCCGCGCTCGTCGGTCTCCGTCTCGGCCGGTTCACTCATCGATTCTGAGTCTAAGGATCGAGGACGAGCCGGTGCGCCTCGTTCGCGCCCAATCGCCACGGATTCGAGACACCGGCAGTCACCGTGTCGATTGGGCGCTCACTGCGGATCGACGTCGACCGAGATCGCGACCTCGCGCAAGGTGCGATCGGCGGCGAGGCGCTCGACCGTGGCGCGAACGGCGGCGATGGTGGCCTCGCGCTCGCTCGCCTTGAGCAGCAGGCGGCGGCGATGGCGATTGCGCACGCGGAACATCGGCGCCGGGCCGAGCAGGTCGGTGTCGTCGGGCAGCGCTGCGACGAGGCCCTCGGCGAGCAGGCCGGCGGCGTGGTCGAGGCGCTGCTCGGACTCGGCTTTGAGCACGATCCGGGTCAGGTGCGAGAAGGGCGGGTAACGCAACGCCTCTCGTCGCCCGATCTCCTCGGCGAGGAATGAGGTCGCGTCGTGCTCGGCAGCGTGGACGATGCTGGGAGCCGTCGGGGCCAGGGTCTGCACGATCACCTCACCACCAGCGGCGCCGCGACCGCTGCGACCGGCGAGCTGGGCGACCATCGCGAAGGTCCGCTCAGCGGCGCGGAAATCGGGGAAGCGCAGGGTGGCGTCGGCGTCGAGGATCGCGCTCAGCGTGACCTCGGGAAAGTCGTGGCCCTTGGCGACCATCTGGGTGCCAACCAAGACCGCGCTCTCGGCCTCGCCGAAGCCGGCGAGGATGCGGGCGTGGGCACCGCGGCCGGCCGCGGTGTCGGCATCGAGCCGGAAGACCGGCATCGGCGCCAGCCGCTCGGCCAGCAGCGCCTCGATCTGCTCGGTGCCGACGCCGGCGCGCGAAAGCGTGGTCGAGTCGCAGACCCCGCAGGCGCTGGGCAGCGGTTCGCGGTGGGCACAGTGGTGGCAGACGAGGCGACCGCTGTGGCGGTGGACGATCAGCGAGACATCGCAGTTGGGGCAGTTCCAGTGCTGGCCGCAGGAGCGGCAGGTGAGCCAGGGGGCGAAGCCGCGTCGGTTGACCATCACGATCGCCTTCATGCCCGCTGCGCGGACGCCCTCCAGCGCTGCCCAGGTCTCGGGGTGCAGGGCACCGGAACGGGGGTCGGCCTCGCGCATGTCGAGCACCCGCACCGGCGGCATCGCTTGCCCGTCGACGCGACGCGGCAGCTGCAGCCGCGGCAGCTCCAGCCAAGACTCCGGCCGCGGCGTCGCCGTGCCGGCGACCAGCACCGCCCCGGACTCATCCGCGCGGCGGCGGGCCACCGCGCGAGCGTCGTAACAGGGGTCGCCCTCCTGCTTGTAGGAGGCGTCGTGCTCCTCGTCGATGACGATCAAGCCGAGGTCGTGCAGCGGCGCGAAGACGGCGGAGCGGGGCCCGACGCAGACGCTCGCCTCGCCGCTGCGCAACCGCTGCCACTCGTCATAGCGCTCGCCGTCGGCGAGGGCCGAGTGCAGGACGGCGAAGCGATCACCGAGCCGTGCCCGGAAGCGCGCCACCGCCTGCGGCGCCAGGCCGATCTCGGGAACCAGCACGATCGCCCCTTTGCCCCGCGCCAGCGCTGCCTCGACCGCGGCGAGGTAGACCTCGGTCTTGCCCGAGCCGGTAACGCCGTGCAGCAACTGCTCGCGGGGAGCGCCGGCTTCTCCATCGAGCGCGGCGACGATGCTCGCGACCGCGGCTTCCTGCTCGGGCAGCAGCTGCGGCCGCCCCCCACGGGCGCCAACCTCGGGCTGGTTCGAGTGGCGCCGCACCAGCGAGCTGCGCGTCGCGATCAGGCCCCGCTGCTCGAGCCGCCGCAGCACGCCGCGATCCGAACCGACCGCCGCTGCCAGCTCCGGCGCCGACATCTCCCCTGTCCGCAGCGCCTCCAGCACGCCACGCTGCTTGACGCCAAGCCGCTCCCCCCGCTGAGCGCCTCCTCCCCGGCCACCGTGATCTCCGCCCGCAGCTCGGTGCGCGAGCGCACCCGCTGGCCGGCGGCGCCGGTCCCCGGCGGTAGCACCAGCTGCAGCCCGCGGGACGGGGTTGAGCAGTACTCCTCGGCGACCCAAAGACCGAGCCGGACGAGCTCGGGCGGCGTACCGGCCCCGAGCGCTTCGATCGGCTCGGCGAGCCGATCGGCCGGCAGCGCCGAGCTATCCGCCAGGCCGACGACCACGCCAAGCAGGCGCTGCCTGCCGAAGGGAACCTTGACCACGCTGCCGACCTCGAGGTCGGCCATCTCGCCGGTCAGGCGGTAGTCGAAGGGCCCGCGCAGGGCGCGGGCGGTGGTGAGCGGCTCAACCTTCGCAATCGACACTTGAGCACCGTATGGAGGAACGCGGACGGCGTGGGTATGCTGCGCGGCGATGGCGCTCAACCTCAGTCCCGGGGAGCAGGTGATCTTCCAGGGCCACCCTTCCTGGCGGGCAATTCTCGGCTTCTACCTGAAGGGCATCCTGGTCGCGGCGATCATCGGCGTCCTCTTCAAGCTATTCGGCTCGAGCAGCGCAACCGTCTTCTTCGTCGTCCTCGTGATCATCGGCGTGACCGTGCTGATCGGCTTCATCAAGCGGGTGGCGACGACCTACACGATCACCGACCGCCGCCTCAACATCAAACGCGGCATCATCTCCCGCGAGGTCCAGGAGACCCGCCTGGAGCGGGTCCAGAACGTCAACTACAAGCAGTCCGTCTACCAGCGGGCGATGCAAATCGGCGACGTCGACTTCGACACGGCAGCGGGCGACGACTACAACTTCGTCTTCTACGGGGTAGCCGACCCGCAACAGGTCGTCCACAGCGTCGACCAAGCCACGGGAGCCAACGCAGCCGGTACCCACGGTTTGGGCGAGCCCCAGCCACCGCTGTAGCGCGGGGTGCTTCAGGCGGGAGTTGCTTGAGCCGTACCGGCAGCGCTCTTCAGTGAATCCGCGCGATCGGTGCGCTCCCAGGTGAATGCATCGCCTTCTCTGCCGAAGTGCCCGTAAGCAGCCGTCTGGCTGAAGACGGGACGGTGCAGATCGAGGTACTGGCGGAAGGCACCCGGGCGCAGGTCGAACTCCGCTTCGACCAGGCGGGAGATCTGCGCGTCGGGGAGGGTGCCGGTGCCGAAGGTCTCGACCATCAGCGAGATTGGGCGGGCGACGCCGATCGCGTAGGCGACCTGGACCTCGCAGCGCTGGGCGAGGCCGGCGGCGACGAGGTTCTTGGCGACGTGGCGGGTGGCGTAGGCGGCGGAGCGATCGACCTTGGAGGGATCCTTGCCGGAGAAGGCGCCGCCGCCGTGGCGGGCCATGCCGCCGTAGGTGTCGACGATGATCTTGCGGCCGGTGAGGCCGGCATCGCCGACCGGGCCGCCGATCACGAACTTGCCGGTCGGGTTGACGAGGAAGTGCTGGCGCAGCTCGGTCTCGTCGAAGAGACCGGCAGCCTCGGCGTTCAGCACCGGCAGCACCACGCTCTCCCAGAGGTCGGGCTTGATCTTCGACTCCGACTCGACGCCCTCGGCGTGCTGGGTCGAGATCAAGAGCTTCTCGACCCGCACCGGGCGGCCGTCGGCGTAGCGGACGGTGACCTGGGTCTTGCCGTCGGGGCCGAGGTAGTCGAGCGAGCGGTCCTTGCGCACCGCGGCGAGGCGCTCGGCGAGCCGGTGCGCGAGGTGGATCGGCATCGGCATCAGCGCCTCGGTCTCGTCGGTGGCGTAGCCGAACATCATTCCCTGGTCGCCAGCGCCGGCGACCAGCAGCTCGTCCTCGGCCGATTCGGTCCGCGTCTCATAAGCCTCGTCGACGCCCTGAGCGATGTCGGGCGACTGCTTATCGAGCGAGACCAGGACCGAGATGTGGTCGCAGTGGTAGCCGTAGTCGCCGTGGTCGTAGCCGATCCCGCGGATCGTCTCGCGAACCAGATCGGGGACGTTGAGGTGGGCGCTGGTCGAGATCTCGCCGGAGACCACCGCCATGCCGGTGTTGACCAGCGTCTCGCAGGCCACGCGGCCCTCGGGATCGTCGGCCATCACCGCGTCGAGCACTGCGTCTGAGATCGCGTCGCAGACCTTGTCGGGGTGACCCTCGGTGACTGACTCGGACGTGAAGAGGTACTCGCCCTCGGCGAGTGGCTGGATATCGCTCATGCGCGAAAGCCTAGCGGGGCGTGCGTGACCAAGCAGGTCAAGGACGCAGGGAGCGTGGCGTGCTCTGCACGCGAGCGACCGAGGACGCCGACATGCGCCGGTCACGTACGCCCCGCCGGTTCATCGACCGCGGCGCGTGCCTGAATGCGGAACGAAGTCGATCACCAGCGGCACGCCCTCGAGCGCGTAGGTCTCGCGCAGGCGGTTCTCGAGGTGGTAGGCCCATTCGCGGTTGATCAGTTTGCGGTCGTTGACCTGGATCGCGATCCGCGGCGGCCGCTCGCCTACCTGGGCTGCGTAGTAGAGGCGCAGGCGACGGCCGCGCCGCGACGGCGGCGGCGTCTTCGCGGTGACGTCGGCGACGAAGCGGTTGAGCTCGGGCGTGGGGATCCGCTCGGCGGCGCGATCGGCCAGCTCCAGCGCCTTCGGCAGCAGGTTGGCGACGTTGCGGCCGCGCGTGGCCGAGCAGGTGACGACGTCCGGGCGCAGGCGCAGCTTCTGCCTCACCCGGGCGCGGGCGTCGTCGATGTCGGTGCGCGTCTCGTCCCACTTGTTGAGCGCCAGCAGGGTCGCGCAGCCGGCTTTCATCGCCATCTCGGCGACGCGCAGGTCCTCGGCGGTGATGCCGTCGCCGGCATCGCAGACGACGAGGGCGACGTCGGCGCGCTCGACCGCGTGCTCGGAGCGCAGTTGGGCGTAGTAGTCGACCGACCCCGCCAGCTTGGAGCGGCGGCGCAGGCCGGCGGTGTCAACCAGGACCACGGGGCGGCCGTCGACCTCGACCGCGGTGTCGATCGAGTCGCGGGTGGTGCCGGCAAGGGCGGAGACGATCACCCGCTCGGAGCCGAGGAAGGCGTTGACCAGCGAGGACTTGCCGGCGTTGGGGCGGCCGATCACCGCGACCCGAACGGCGTCGGAATCCTCGGCCGGTCGGGCGTGTTCGCCGAGCAGCTCAACCGCGCGGTCGAGCAGGTCGCCGCTGCCGAGGCCGTGGCTGGCCGAGACCGGCAGCGGCTCGCCGAGGCCGAGCTGGTGGAGCTCGGCGGTCAAGTGCTCGTCCTCGGGGCGGTCGACCTTGTTGGCGACGACGATCACCGGCACCTCCGCCCCGCGCAGCGTCTTGGCCAGCTCGACGTCGCCGGCGCGGACGCCGGCGCGAGCGTCGACGATCAGCATCACCACGTCGGCCTCGGCGATCCCGAGCCGGGCCTGCTGCTGGATGTCACGGGCCAGCTCGGACTCGTCCTCGAGGTCGATGCCGCCGGTGTCGAGCAGCTCGAAGGCGACCCCGTTCCACTCGCAGCGCACCCGCTTGCGATCGCGGGTCACCCCGGACTCGGCGTGGGTGACCGCCTCGCGCCCACCGGCGAGCCGGTTGACCAGCGTGCTCTTGCCGACGTTGGGGAAACCGACGATGGCGACGGCCGGCAGGCCGCTCACGACTCTTCGCTCCGCTGTGCGCCAGCCCTGGCTATTCGGGGAAAAGAACAGCGGAAGCTCATTGGAGGCCTCGTTGGTGGGCAAGCGCCGCTATCCGATCGACGACCTGCTCCTGGGAGAGGCCCGTGGTGTCGATCTCCACCGCGTCCGCAGCGGCCCGCAGGGCGCTGTGCTCACGGGTCTCGTCGCGCTGATCGCGCTCGCGCTGGGCGGCGAGCACAGCGGCGGGGTCCTCGCCGGTCTGGGCGGCGCGGCGGCGGGCGCGCTCCTCGGCGGAAGCGGTGAGGAAGACCTTCAGCGGCGAGTCGGGGCTGACGACGGTGCCGATGTCACGGCCCTCGGCGACGTAGCGACCGGCGGCGATCAGCTCGCGCTGTCGATCCACCATCGCCTCGCGCACGCCGGGATGAACCGAGATCCGCGAGGAGGCCTCGCTCGCCTCCGGCTCGCGTATCTGCCCGGTCACGTCCTCGCCGTCGAGCTCGACCCGGTCGCCGTCGAGGGAGATCGAGATCGAGCGCGCCAGATCGTCCATCGCCCCGGCGTCGTCGAGGTCAACCCCACGCCTCAGCCCGGCCAGCGCCACGCAGCGGTACATCGCCCCGGAGTCGAGGTAGGTGAAGCCGAGCGTGCCGGCAAGGCGGCGCGCCACGGTGGACTTGCCGGCCCCCGCGGGCCCGTCGATGGCGATGACCATGGGCGGCAGCGTAGAGACGGTGACCGCTCGCGGCTTTCCGCGCTCAGTTGCCGCGACGGGTGAAGGCCGCCAGATCGGCCTCGAAGCCCGGGTAGCTGACCGCGGCGGCCTCCATTCCCTCGACCGCGACACCCTGGCGCGAGGCCTGGCCGGCGATCGCACCCAGCATCGCGATCCGGTGGTCGCCGTGCGAGGAGATCGCGCCGCCGCGCAGCCCACCGCCGCCCTCGATCCGCATCCCGTCCTCGCGCGCCTCGACCGTGGCTCCGAGCGACTCCAGCGCCGCGCATGTCGTCGCCACCCGATCGGACTCCTTGCGGCGCAGCTCCGCCGCGTCGCGGATCGTCGTCGGGCCCTCGGCGAAACAGGCGGCAAGGGCCAGCAGCGGCAGCTCGTCGATCGCCAGCGGGATCTCCTCGCCGCCAACCTCGGTGCCCTGCAGCGAGGAGGCGCGAGCGCGGATCGTGCCGATCGGCTCGCCGCCGCGCTCGCCGACCGGCTCGAGCTCGAGATCGGCCCCCATCCGCTCCAGGATCGCCAGCAGCCCGGTCCGGGTCGGGTTGGTGCCGACCCCTTCCAGCGTTACCTCGCTGCCCGGCACGAGCAGGGCGGCGACGAGGAAGAAGGCGGCCGAAGAGAAGTCGGCGGGCACGGCGAGCTCGCCCGGTTCCAGGCGTTTGGAGGGTCGCACCGAGATACCGCCGCGCAGCCAGGTGACGTCGGCACCGGCGGCGGCCAGCATGCGCTCGCTGTGGTCGCGGCTGCGCGACGGCTCGCGCAGCCAGGTCTCACCCTCGGCGAGCAGGCCGGCGAAGAGCAGGCAAGACTTGACCTGGGCGCTGGCGATCGGCAGCTCGTACTCGATGCCCTGCAGCGGCGCCGCCTCGAGTTCGAGTGGCGGCAGTCGCTCCTCGCGGCAGCGCAGCTGGGCGCCCATCTGCCGCAGCGGCGCGGCGATCCGGTCAACCGGCCGGCGCCGGATCGAGGCGTCGCCGTCGAGCGTCCACCTGCCGCTCGGCTGTCCCGCGAGCCAGCCCGGCATGAGGCGCAGGAGGGTGCCGGCGTTGCCGACGTCGATCGTCGTGCTGCGGGCGCTGCGCAGGCCGACGCCGCGGATGCAGATCATCGGACCGATGCCGCCGGACTCGACGCCCTCGATCTCGGCGCCTAGCGCCCGCACCGCATCGAGGGTCGAGCGCGTGTCGGCGGAGTCGAGGTAGCCCTCGATTTCGGTCTCTCCCTCCCCCATCGCCGCGATCAGCGCGGCACGGTGGGAGATCGACTTGTCGGCCGGTGGGCGCAGGTTGCCGCGCAGCGGACCGATCGGGTCGAAGCGGGTGGTCATCTGCCTAGGCGCCGTCGTTGCCGACGGCGCTGACGCTGTGGCCGAGCTCGCGCACCAAGGCGGCCGCGCGATCGGCCTGCTCGTCGCCGGAGACCCAGAGCGAGACCGCGCCCGAGGTCATGTCGGGCGCCGGGTAGAGCGCCATGTCCTCGATGTTGACGCCGGCCTCGCCGAGCGCGAGGGCGAGCTCGGCGATCGTCCCGGGCCGGTTGGTGACGACGACGCGCAGCTCGCGCAGCGCCCCGCCGGCAAGTTCGGTCTCGAGCAGGCGGCGGCGGTCAGTCGCGGCCCCGGCATGCCACTCGGCGACGGCCTCGCGCTCGCCCTCGCGGATCAGCGCCGCCGCCTCGCGCAGGCGCGCGGCGACCGCCTCGACCGCCTCGGCCACCGCCTCGCTGTTGCTGGCGAAGATGTCGCCCCAGATCGCCGGGTTGGCGCCGGCGACGCGCGTGGTGTCGCGAAAGCTCGGGCCCACCTCCGGCATCCGCTCGGAGTCGCGGGTCAGCTCCGCCACCGCCTGGCCGACGAGGACGTTGGCGACGACGTGCGGCAGGTGGCTGATCGTCGCCATCAGGCGGTCGTGCGCCTCGGCGTCGATCGCCTGCACGCGGGCACCGAGGCCGGCGAGGGTGCGCTGCAGCCGGTCGTAGAGCAGGCCGCTGGAGCGCGCCGATTTCGGCGTCAGGTACCAGCGGGCACCCTCAAAGAGGTCGGCGCGGGCGTTTTCGACTCCGGAGGTCTCGGCCCCGGCGAGCGGGTGACCGCCGATGAAACGCTCGTCACCGCCGAGGGCGGCGACGATGTCGCGCTTGGTCGAGCCGACGTCGGTGACGACCGTGTCGGGGCCGCTGACCGCGAGCGCAGAGTTGGCCAGATCGGTCAGGCCGGCGACCGGCGCCGCGCAGAAGACGACCTCGGCGCCCTCGCAGGCCGCCGCTACAGAGGCGGCACCACGATCGATCACGCCCGCCTCCTCGGCCTTGGTCAAGCTCGCCGGCTCGGGGTCGAAGCCCACCACCTCGGCGTCGAGCCGCCGCCGGGCCGCCAGCCCGATCGAGCCGCCGATCAGGCCGACACCGAGCACAGCGATCCTCATTCGCCGCGCCGCGCCCTTACCGCCGAGGCCAGCTGATCCAGCACCGAGACGGTCGCCTCCCAGTCCAGGCAGGGATCGGTGATCGACTGCCCGTAAGTGAGCTCGCCGTCGCCGAGGTCCTGGCGCCCCTCGACCAGGAACGACTCGAGCATGACGCCGGCGATCGCCGCATTGCCGTCGGCCACCTGATCGGCGATCTCGCCGGCGGCAAGCAGCTGCCGGGCCGGCTCCTTGCCGCTGTTGTCGTGTGAGGCGTCGATCACCAAGCGCTCGGGCAGGCTGGCCGAGCGCAGCAGCTCGAGCGCCCCGGCGACGCCCTCGGCGCGGTGGTTTGGCGCGCCGCGGCCGCCGCGCAGGATCACGTGGCCGTCGGGGTTGCCGCTGGTGTAGAGGATCGCCGGCGCGCCGGCGTCATCGATGCCGGCGAAGGCGTGTGATGCCGCGGCGGCACGGACGGCGTCAACCGCGACCTGGACGTCGCCGTCGGTGCGGTTCTTGAAGCCGATCGGCATCGAGAGGCCGGAGCCGAGCTGGCGGTGGATCTGGCTCTCGGTCGTGCGGGCGCCGATCGCCCCCCAGGAGATCGCGTCGGCGATGTACTGCGGGGTGATCGGGTCGAGGAACTCGGTGCCCACGGGCAACCCGTAGTCGAGCACCTCGAGTAGCAGCTGGCGGGCCATGCGCAGGCCGGTGTTGACGTCGAGCGAGCCGTCGAGATGGGGGTCGTTGATCAGCCCCTTCCAGCCGGTCGTCGTCCGCGGCTTCTCGAAGTAGACCCGCATCGCGATCAGCAGATCGCTGTTGCGCTTGCGCGCCTGCTCGGCGAGGCGGCCGGCGTAGTCCAGGGCCGCCTCCGGGTCGTGGACGCTGCAGGGCCCAACCACCACCAGCATCCGGTCGTCACTGCCGTCGAGCACGTTGCCGGCTTCGCCGCGACCGCGCACGACGGCGCTTTCGCGCTCATCGCCGAGCGGCAGGTCCGAGAGCAGCGATCCTGGCGAGACCAGCTCCTCGATGCGCTCGATCCGCTGGTCGCGGACCCGGTCTCGCGTCTCCCCCTTCATCCCAATCATCATCTTGCCTTCACCTTCCTCCACGTTCACAAGCCTACTTCCGGTTTCCCCGCCGCACGTAGCGGGTGGGTGCGAGTGATTCCGGCGCCCGGGCCAGTTGCTTATTTCGGTGCGGCAGAGCCGCGAGGCCGGACGCCTAGCTAAATCGCCAGAAATAGGAGAAGCGCGCGGGGACGAGCGCGGCGCCGGAGGCGCGGGTGTCGCTCGTCGTGTCGGCTGATTGCTTCACCTTCCCTGACTTTGTAGCAGGTGGAGCAGCGCTAGTCGAGCAATTCCGCCATCGCGGCGAGGAAGCGGCCGTTCTCCGCGGCGGTGCCGTAGGAGACGCGGATGTGGCCGGGGTCGCCGAGCGGCGTGCCGGGGCGGACGGCGATCTGGCGCTCGGCGAGGCCGGCGACGATCTCGGCCTCTGCGGCGTCGCCGAGATCGATCCAGGAGAAGTTGGCGTGGGTCTCGGCGGTGAGGAGGCCGAGCGCGCTCAGTCCCTCCTCGACCCGGAGGCGCTCGGCGACCGTGCCCTCGACCCGCCTGCTGACGTCGTCCTGGTGCAGGATCGCCTCGGCTCCCGCCGCCTGGGCGAGGGCGTTGACGCTGAAGGGCTGTCGCACGGCGTCGATCGCGGCGCGGAACTTGGGCGAGCCGAGCGCGTAGCCGACCCGCAGCCCGGCCAGCCCGTAACACTTGCTGAAGGTGCGCAGGACGACCAGGTTGGGCAGCTCGGCGAGCAGGTCGACGCTGGCGTCAACGTCGTCGTGGGTCTGGAACTCGACGTAGGCCTCGTCGAGGATCACGGTTACGTGCGCGGGCAGGCCGGCGCAGAACTCCGCCACCTCCGTCGCCGGAACGTGAGTGCCGGTCGGGTTGTTGGGGTTGCAGACGATCAGCAGCTGGGTCGCCGCCGTCACCTCGGCCGCCATTGCCCCGAGGTCGTGGACGTCGCCCTCGCCGAGCGGCACGCGGATCTCGCGGGCGCCGGTCAGCGCCGGCAGGTACGGGTACATCGAGAAGGCGGGCCAGGCATAGAGGATCTCGGCGCCGGGCTCGCAGAGCGCCTCGGCGGCGGCGAGCAGGATCTCGCAGGAGCCGTTGCCGACCGCGACCCGGGCGGGGTCGGTGTCGTAGCGCTCGGCGATGCGGCGGCGCAGCAAGGTCGCGTCGGGGTCCGGGTAGCGGTTCATCGCGCCGGCGGCGGCGGTGATCGCCTCGACCACTTTCGGGTGCGGCGGCAGCGGCGACTCGTTGGAGGCGAGCTGGGCGATGCCGCCCGCGGCAATCGCCTCGGGCGCCTGTCCGGTCGGCACGCCGGCCTGGTAGCCCGGCATGCGGGCGAGCTTCTCGGCAAAGGTGACGCTCATCGCGTCATTGTGCCGACTCCGTACTACTGAGCGGCGTGAAGGTCCGCCCGCAGCTCCTGGGTGGCGCCTAAATAGACGTGCTCGGGTTTGTGGCCGACCGGGGCGTAGTAGTGCACCATCGTCCGGATCACCCGCGGCATCGCCCCGGGAACGTCGATCTCGCGGGCGCAGATCAGCGGCACCGTGTCGAGGCCGAGGCGGCGCGCCGCGACCGCCGGGAACTCGGCGTCGAGGTCCCCGGTGGTGGTGAAGAGGCAGCTGACCATCGCCTCGGCACCGAGCGCGTTGCGGTCGAGCAGCTCGCGCATCAGATCCTCAGTCGCGCCAACGATCGCGTCCGCTTCGTTGGCACCGGCCTGCACGGCCCCGCGGACCGCGAACAGTCGCTCCTCGCTCATCGTTTTGAACTATCCCAGAGCCGGGCGATCTCATCCTCGCGGAGCCGCCGAGCCCCGCCACTGGCGAGCCGGCCGAGCTGGACCGGCCCGAACCGAACCCGCCGCAGCTTCACCACGCGATTGCCAATCGCCTCCGCCATCCGGCGCACCTGATGGTTGCGACCCTCGCGCAGGACGATCTCGATCTCCCGCTCGCCAATGCGCTGCACCTGGGCCGGCGCGGTCGGGCCGTCCTCGAGCTTCACGCCGCTTTCCAGCCGCCGCAAGTCAGCGTCGGAGGGCGGCCGCCGCAGCTCCGCCCGATAGGCCTTGCTGACCCCATAGCGCGGATGCGTCAGCCGATTCGCCAGCTCCCCGTCATTGGTCAGCAACAGCAGCCCGGTCGAGTCGGCATCGAGCCGCCCCACCGGATACAGCCGCGCCGCCGTGTCGACCAGTTCGACCACCGCGGGCCTACCTCCGGGTTCCCGCGCGGTCGAGACCACTCCCGCCGGCTTGTTCACAGCCCAAACCTCCCGTACCTCCGTCCCAACCAAGCTGCCATCAACCCGCACCTCATCGGCATCAGTGACGTCCCGTGCCGGGTCAGTGACCACCTTTCCGCCGACCCTGACCCGCCCTTTGGAGATGATCACCTCGGCTTTGCGCCGCGAGGCAACCCCTCCATGAGCGAGAAACTTGGCGAGTCTCATGACAGGGACGGGGGAACGGGCCCTCCCCCGGAGGCTCCCGTGATTACACCCCGAATCGCCAACCCACGACCTGCTGCGCGACGGTCTCCGGGGGAGGGCCCGTTCCCCCGTCCCCGCCTCAAGGCTCCGACCGCTGCTCCCCAGCCTTGAGCAGCCGCTCCCGCAGCTCCCGCTCGTCCTCGGGGGTCGGATCGAACTTCGACGGATCCGGCAGCTGGTCCAACCCGGAGAGCCCGAAGAGCCGCTCGAAGAGCTCGGTCGTCTTGAAGATCGCCGCCCCGAACTGCGAGCGCCCCGACTCCTCGATCAGCCCCCGCTCGGCCAGGGTCTGCACCGCCGACTCGGAGGTGACGCCGCGGATGCGCGCCACCTCGGGGCGGGTGACCGGCTGCAGGTAGGCGACGATCGCCAGGGTCTCGGCCTGGGCCTGGGTCAGCGGCGGCGTGCGCGGCTTGGCCAGCAGGCGCCGCGCCGCCGCCTCGCTGGCGGGGTCGCTGGCCAGGGAGAAGCCACCGGCGACCTCGCGCAGGACGACGCCGCGCTTGCCCTCGGCGAGGTCCTCGCGCAGCAGCTCGATCGCCTCGGAAACCTGGCCCTCGGTCGCCTCGGTCGCCTCGGCCAGGTCGCGGGCATTGACCGGCTGCGGCGAGAGGAAGAGCAGCGCCTCGATCGTGCGGGTCAGGTCACTCACTTGCGGGGGGCTCCTTCTTGTGGATCTGGATCGGGCCGAAGGGCTTGGATTGCTCCCAGGTCGCCTCTCCCTTGCGGTACATCTCGAGCAGGGCGAAGAGGGTGACCGCCTGGGTCAGCCGGTCCTCGTCGCCGAACTGCTCGTCGAAGTCGATGCTGGCGTGCCCGCGCAGGGCGTCGCGCAGGGCGCGCAAGCGCTTTTCCAGCGAGACGGTCGGGCGGATGTGGTCGAGGTTCAGCTCCGGCGGGATCACCAGCAGGTCGCCGAGGGCGGCGCCGAGCCGTTCCGGGTCATAGACCGCGGTCGCCGCGTCGAGCGCGACCTTGCGCAGCTCCGGCGGCAGCGGCGCCGAGCGGTAGAGGTAACCCCGCGCCGCCTCGAAGCGCTGCTCCAGCACGGTGGCTGCGTCGCGGTAGCGACGGTACTCGAGCAGGCGGGCAACCAGCTCCTCGACCGCCTCCTCGGGGGTGACGTCCTCGAGTCCCTCCTCTTCCCCCGGCAGCAGCAGGCGCGACTTCAGCTCCAGCAGCGAGGCGATCAGGACGAGGAACTCAGTGGCGACATCGAGCTCCAGCTCTTCGGACTGCTCGAGGTGCTCGACGTAAGCGACGACGACCTCGGCCAGCTCGACCTCGAGCAGGCTGACCTCCTCGCGCAGGACGACCGCCATCAGCAGGTCGAAGGGACCGGCGAAGACGTCGAGGTCGAGGTCCAGCTCGGCGACGGTCACCCGTGCACCGTAACGCCCGCGAGTGACGGCGAGCTAGGCGGGGCCGAAGCCCATGCGCTCGCGCACGTCGGCCACGACCGGCGCGGCGATCGCGCGGGCCTTCTCGGCGCCGGCGGCGAGGATCGCCTCCAGCGCCGTCTCGTCGGGGCGCAGCTCGGCGTAGCGCTCTTGGACTGGGACGAGGTAGTCGACGACCGCCTCCGCCACCGCCTTCTTGAAGTCGCCGTAGCCGGCGCCCTCGAACTCGCGCTCGACCGCCGCCGGGTCGCTACCGCGGGCGACGGCGTAGATGTCGATCAGGTTGGTGATGCCGGCCTTCTCGGGCGCGCGGAGCACCTCGCGGCCGGAGTCGGTGACGGCGCTGCCGAGCTTCTTGCGGATCGTCGCGGGCTCGTCGAGGACGAGCACGGTGCCGGCCTCGGTGCCGCCGGTAGTGGACATCTTGCGCTCGGGCTCCTGCAGGTCCATGATCCGCGCCCCGACCTCGGGGATGAGCATGTCCGGCACGACCAGGGTCTCGCCGAAGCGCTCGTTGAAGCGGCGGGCGACCTCGCGCATCAGCTCGACGTGCTGGCGTTGGTCGTCGCCGACCGGCACCTCGGTCGCCCGGTAGGCGAGCACGTCGGCGGCCATCAGCACCGGGTAGAAGAAGAGCGCCGCGGAGATCAGTTCCTGCTTCGCCGACTTGTCCTTGAACTGGGTCATGCGGTTGAGATCGCCGTGCGAGGTGACGGCGGAAAGCAGCCAGGTCAGCTCGCTGTGCTCGCGCACGTCGGACTGGCGGAAGAAGACGCAGCGCTCCGGGTCGAGGCCGGCGGCGAGCAGGATCGCGGCCGTGTCGTAGAGCCGTTCGCGCAGCTCGACCGGGTCGTAGGCGACCGAGATCGCGTGCAGGTCGACGATGCAGAAGATCGCCGGGTCGGCGCGGTCCTGTCCCTCGACGTACTGGCGGATCGCGCCGATGTAGTTGCCGAGGTGCTTGCGGCCGGTGGGTTGGATCCCTGAGAAGACGATTGGGGCGCTCACGGGGCGGGAGCCTAGTTCAGGGAACGGAGGAGGAGCATCCCTCTCGCCCGTCCAAGTGACGGCCTAATTAGGCCGTCACTTTGAGTATCCGCCCGTTCGAGAGGGATGCCCCTCCTCCGTTCCGCTCAAGCGGGTTCTGTCGCTGGCCTCGTGGGCGCGCAGTCAGCTTCGGAGCCGTGGCCGCACTCGCCGGCCTGGGCGGAGCCGCGGGAGGCGATTGCTCCTACCTTGCGCTTGGGGTTCTCGATGCCGAAGCCGGCGACGGTGCCTCCCACGATCATCAGGATGCCAGCGATGCCTATGCCCAGGTGGAAAGCCGAGGTGGAGGCGTCAGCTGAGGCCGTGCTCACGCGGGCTGCCTGCGCTGGCGGGAGCTTGCCGGTCTTGGGCACAGCGAGCGGTTGGGCCTTGGCGTCGGTGACGGTGCGCTCGGCGCGGGGGCCGAGGGGACGGTCGCCGAGGTTGCTGTCGAGGGCGGAGCCGAAGTAGGCGGAGATGACGGCGCCGAGCACGGCGATCGCGAGCAGGCCGGCGACGCGGGCGACACCGTTGTTGACGCCGGAGGCGATGCCGACATGGCGTTCCTCGACCGAGTCGAGCACGGTCGCGGTCAGCGGTGCCACCGTCGCCGAGAGGCCGAGGCCAAAGACGAGGATCGCGGGCAGCACGTCGACCAAGTAGTCGGCATCGGCGCCGACGCGCAGGAGCATCAGCAGGCCGATCCCGCCGACGATCGGGCCGATCGTCATCGGCAGGCGGGGGCCCGTGCCGGAGGCGAGCTTGCCCCAGCGCGGTGAGAGGAAGAAGAGGATCAGCGAGACCGGCGTCGTCGCCAGGCCGGCCTGGATCGGCGTGTAGCCGGAGACCTGCTGGAGGAAGAGGCCGACGAAGAAAAGGCCGCCGATCAGGCCCGCGTAGGCGGCGAGGGTGGTCGCGTTTGCGACCCAGAAATTGCGGATCCGGAACAACGAGAGCTCCAGCATCGGGTGGCGGGCCCGCGCCTCGTGGACGACGAAGAGGACGAAGCAGGCGATGCCGGCGACGAAGGGGATCAGCACCAGCGGGTCGTCCCAACCCCGGCTGGGCTGCTCGATCAGGGCGAAGACCGGGCCGCCGAGCCCGGCCGCCGAGAGCCCGATGCCGGTCCAGTCGATGCCGCGAAAGGCGTCGGGGTCGCGGCTCTCGCGCACCGAGTGCAAGGTCAGCGCCACCGTCAGCACGATCAGCGGCAGGTTGACCCAGAAGACCGCCCGCCAGGAGATCGCCTCGACCAGGACCCCTCCGCCGGCCGGCCCGAGCACGGTCGCGATCCCGGTCCAGGCGGTCCAGGTGCCGACCGCCTTACCCCGCGCCGGGCCCTCGAAAGTAGCGGCGACGATCGCCAGCGAGCCCGGCACGAGCAGCGCCCCGGCCACTCCCTGCAGTGCACGGGCCCCGATCAGGAACTCGACCGTGGGCGCGATCGCGCAGAGCAGCGAGGTGGCGCCGAAGGCGATCAGGCCGAAGACGAACATCCGCCGCCGGCCGAACTGATCGCCGAGCGAGCCGCCGACCAGCAGCAGCGAGACCAGGGTGAGCATGTAGGCCTCGACCACCCACTGCTGGCCCGCCAGGCCGGCATCGAGGTTGTCGCTGATCGCCGGCAGGGCGACGTTGACCACGGTCGAGTCGAGGAAGACGACCGTCGAGCCGAGGATCGTCGCGACCAGGGTCAACCGCTGCTGGCGGGTCACCGGGCGAGTGTACGCAGCGACCGCGTCCGGCCCGAGCGCTTCCGCGGGACCTCTGCGGCGCCTTCACCCGTACTCATTGCGTGGACCGCAAAGGAGGAGAGAGGATGAAGAGGGCATCGCTGGTCGTGCTGCTGATCCTGCTGAGCGCCGGTGCCACGGCGCCCAGTGCCGAGGCAAAGGGGCTGGAGATGGGCGCCCGGAACGGGGTGACGGTCGCTGGATCCCCCCATCGCTACGTCACCGTCACCACCCACGCCACGCCCAAGCTCACGGTGGTCGCGCGGACCGACCGGCGCGGCGGCCGGGTCGATCGCTGGTGGCAGCTCGACGGCACCTACGACGTGCCGGCGGTCGACTACAACGGCAGCGGCGGCGGCCTCTCCGCCGACGGCAAGACGCTGGTCCTCAGCCATTTCGACTTCGACAGCCCCGTCTACCCGCCCAAGACCACGCGACTCGCCGTCCTCGACACCGACCTTCGCCCCCAGCGCCACCTGCAGGCCGAACAGCAGCGCCCACCCAGCGTGTTCAGCTCGATCGCGCTGCGCGGCCACTACGCCTTCGACGCGATCTCGCCGGACGGCTCGACGATCTACCTGATCCACCACTTCCCGAACCTCAGCGGGCCGTCCTACCTCACCCACTACGAGGTGCGGGCCTACGACCTGAAGAGCGACCGCCTCCTGCCCGAACCGATCGTCGATCCCGAGGAGCCGGAGGAGCGTATGGAGGGGCTGCCGCTCAGCCGTGCGATGAGCCCGGATGGGCGCTGGGCCTACACGCTCTACGACGGCAACGGCAAGGAGCCGTTCATCCACGCCCTCGACACCGTCGCCGGCCAGGCGGTCTGCGTCGACCTGCCGCAACTCGCCACCCTGCCCAGGCGCTTCAACTACCTGCTGCAGTTGCAGGTGCGCGAGGGCGGCCGCCAGATCGTCCTGCTGCGCCGCGTGCCGGGGCCGAAACCGACGCGGGCGCTGCTCAGCGTCGACAGCCAGGACTTCGCGGTCCAGCGGCCCGCGGCCGTGGCGACGGCGTCGAGTGGGATCGGCCCCTGGCCGCCGATCGTTGCGTTGAGCGCGGTCGCGCTGCTGCTCCTGGGATGGATCGGACGGCGGCACCGCCGGGCCGTTGGCAACCGGGCGGCGGCGGGACGATGAGGCGGCGGGCCTTCGTCGCTGCTGCAATCGCTGCATGCTGCGGCCTCGGCCTGATCGCCGTCGCCCGCTCCCTGCCCAATGCGGGCGCCGGAACCAGCGATCCGATCCAGGACGGGAGATCGACGGCGAGCAAGGAGGCCTCCGGCCTGCTCGCCTTTACGCGAACCCCCCGCCGCCCCGGCAACCTGCTCGAGCGGGTCGGTGTCGTCGGTCGCTCCGCCGCCGGCCGTACGATCGGCCTGCGCCAGCTGGGCGATCCGAGTATTGCCGGCAAGGTGCTGATCGTCGGCTGCATCCACGGCGACGAGTGCGCCGGCAGCAAGATCGTCCCCACCAGCAACGGCTGCCCCGACCCGCGTTCCAACGTCTTCGTCGTCGCGAACCTCAACCCCGACGGCGCTGCGACCGGCACCCGCCTCAACGGCCGCGGGGTCGACCTCAATCGCAACTTCCCCTCGCATTGGCGACCGATCGGCGCTCGCGGCGACCCCCAGTACTCCGGCCCGCGCCCGTTCTCGGAGCCGGAGACGCGCCTGGCCGCGTGGATCATCCAGGGCCTCGCTCCCGACCTGACGATCTGGTTTCACCAGCACCGCGCCGCGCGGCCGTTGGTTCGGGCCTGGGGAGCGAGCGCTCCGGCGGCACGGCAGTTGGCCGGGCTGGCGCGGATCCCCTTCCGCCGCCTGCCCTGGCCCGCCGGCACGGCCCCCAACTGGCAGAACCACCGCTTTCCCGGCAGCAGCTCGTTCGTCGTCGAGCTGCCGCCCGGCGCGCTCGCGCCGGATCTCCATTCCCGGCTCAACGACGCGATCATCCGAATCGCGCGCCGGCAGGCCGAGGTGGGCGAAGATTGAGATGTCCCGCGGAAGAGGTGAGGCTTGGCAACTGAGGAGAGGAAGCTCATCAGGGAGGCGCAACGCGGCTCCCGCGATGCGCTTGCCGAGCTATATGCCGTGCACTGGCCGCGAGCTCACCGCGCCGCCTACCTCGTCGTCCACGACGCCGGGGCGGCCGAGGACATCGCCCAGGACGCCTTCCTCGCCGCGGTCGACGCCCTCGACCGCTTCGACCGCCGCCGGCCGTTTGGCCCCTGGCTGCACCGGATCGTGATCAACCGGGCGATCGACTGGGGACGGCGGGAAGCGTTGCGGCGCAACTCCGGCGATCCGGATCACGAGCCCGCAGCGCCACCGCCGGAACAGCTCAGCGGCGAGCTGATGCCCGCGCTCGCCCAGCTCGCCCCCGAGCAGCGCGCCGTCGTCGTCCTCCGCCACCTGCTCGAGTACACCCCGGGCGAGATCGCACGGATGCTTGAGCTGCCGCGGGGGACGGTCAACTCGCGCCTGCGCCGCGGCCTCGACCAGCTGCGCGACCAGGTCGAGGTGGAGCGATGAACGAGGGACGACTGCGAACGCTGCTGCGCGAGGAGCCGATTGCGGGCGCGGCGGAGACGGAGCGCCGCGGATTGGAGCTGGTCGAGCGCGCCTACGCGGAGCGCCGGCCCGAACGACAGGCGGTGCGCCCGCGGCGGCTCGCGATCGCGCTCGCGCTCACCGCCCTGCTCGCGGCGCTGGTCCTTTCCCCCGCCGGCGCCGCGGTGCGCGATTGGGTCGACGACGTCTTCACCGCGGGGGTTCGCCATGCCGAGCCGGCGCTGACCGAGGTCCCCGGCGGCGGCAAGCTGCTGGTCCAGTCGCAGCGCGGCCCCTGGGTGGTGCGGGCGGATGGCTCGCGACGACTGCTCGGCAACTACCGCGAAGCGACCTGGTCGCCGCACGGGCTCTTCGTCGCGGCGGCAGGCGGCCACACCCTGAGCGCGATCGAGCCCGACGGGACGCCGCGCTGGTCGATCTCGGCGAGCGATCGCATCGATGATCCGCGCTGGTCGCCTTCGGGCTTCCGCATCGCCTACAGAACGGGGGGCGCGCTGCGGGTGGTCAGGGCAGATGGAACGAAGGACGCACTGGTCGGCTCGGCAAGCGCCGCGGTAGCGCCGGCTTGGTTCCCTCCTGGCCTCCACCTACTCGCCTACGTCGACGGTAGGGGCCGGGTCGTGGTCGCCGAGACCGATACGAACACGAACATGGATGCCGTCGGCGCCTCACCCGGTGTAGTCGGGCTGGACTGGAGCGCAGATGGCCACGAGCTCGCCGAATTCTCCCGACGCGCTATCTGGATCCGCGACGCCCGGATGAGCAAGCTCGCCAGCAGCCTCCGGCTCGAGGCGGCACAGCGCGTTCCCCTCCCAGCCGCAGCCGTGGTCCGCGCTGCGGCCTTCTCACCGCGTGGGCGCACGATCGCGGTCTTGCTCGACCGCTCGCCGGGCCCCGGCCCGCCGCGCAGCGAAGCCCTGCTGATCGATCCGGCCGGCGGCCCAACCCGACGCCTCTTCGGCGTCTCCGGCCACCTCACCCAACTCGCCTGGTCGCCGGACGGCCGCCGCCTGCTGCTTGCCTGGCCGGCGGCTGACCAGTGGCTGTTCGTCCCAACCGAGGGCGCTGCTCGCCTGCGAGCGATCGGCGACGTCGCCGCCGTCTTCGCCCCCGGAAACGCCAGGCGAGCAACCTACCCACGCGTCGAAGGCTGGTGCTGCTAGCCCGGCTCGCGTAGTTGCTCGGCCGGAGTGAAGAAATTGCGGTAGGCCAATGTGGTGGCGACCAGGCCGGCGATCGCGACGCTGCCGAGCAGGGCGTAGAGCAGGATCAGCTGCAGGCGGACGGCGTCGGTCGGGTCGGCACCGGCGAGCAGCATGCCGACCATCGTGCCGGGGAAGAAGATCAGGCCGGTGGTCTTGGTCGAATCGACCAGGGTGATCATCCCCGAGCGCAGGGCGCGGCGGACGAACGGCGCAGCGGCTTCCTGAGCGGTGGCACCGAGCGCCAGGGTCGCCTCGATCTTTGCCCGCGAGTCCGCCATCTCATCGCCGAGCCGGTTCAGCGCCACCGCCGAGGCGGTCATCGCGTTGCCGATCACCATGCCGCCGACCGGGACCAGGTAGCGGGCGGTCGGTTCGAAGACTCCGAGGGCGACGACAAGGCCGAGCGTGGTGCCGCCGGCCAGCGCCAGCGCAATCAGCAGCGGCCAGAAGGCGTCCGGCACCTTCTTCGCCCGACTGCGCGCGGTGAGCGCGCCAAAGACCACCATCACCGCCAGCAGGCCGAAGACGAGCCAAAGCGTGTCGGCATCGAAGATCAGCTTGATCGCGTAGCCGATCGCGGTCAGCTGGACGAAGGAGCGCACGGTGGCGACGGCGATATCGCGCTCGAGGTCGGCTTTCTGCCAGAACGAGATCGCGGCGGCGAGCGCGACCAACGCCAGCGCAGCGGCGACCTGCCAGGGGTCGAGGTGGATCGAGGTGCTCAAGCCATCACTTCCTCGATCGGGCCGGACTCGATCGCCCTGCCGCGCTCGAGCCGCACCACCCAGTCACCCAGCCGGCGCGCCTGCTCGGGGTCGTGGCTGACCAGGACGATCGAGATATCGAGCTCGCGGCGGAGCTGCGCAAAGGTGGCCTCGATCGCGTCGCGGGCGACGTTGTCGAGGGCCGACGTCGGCTCGTCGAGCAGCAGGACGGCGGGCTCCTGGGCGAGGGCACGCGCCAGCATCGCCCGCTGCTGCTCGCCGACCGAGAGCTTGGCGACGTCGCGCTCGGCGAAGTCCGGATCGATCCCGGCGAGGCGCAGGCAGCGCTCGGAGTCCAGCTCCTTGGCGGCGAGCCCTGCCGCGTAGGCGAGGTTCGATTCCACCGTCCCCTCCAGCAACGCTGGCAGCTGCGGCACGAGCGAGACCTCGCGCCGCAGACTCAGTGGCTCGTACTCGTTTAGCGGCCGCCCGCGATAGGCGATCGTCCCGGCATCGGGATCGACGAGGCGATTGAGCAGGCGCAGCAAGGTTGACTTACCGGCCCCCGAGGGCCCGACGATCGCCGTCGCCCCCGCCGGGATCGCGGCGCTGACCGAGTCGAGGACGCGGCGATCGCCACGGGTCAGGCTGACCTCGCTGAGCTCGAACAGCACCGGCCGATGATCCCACCGCGTCGGGCGCAAGATGCTTCTCGCCGGCGACTCCCGTTTTGCCGCAGGTGCGAACGACTGGAACAATCGGGTAGGTGAATCCCCATGGCTAGAGCGATCTGGAGCGGCTCGATCAGTTTCGGGCTGCTCAACGTGCCGGTGAAGCTGTACAGCGCGGTTGCTCGCCGCGGCATCGCGCTGCGCGAGATCCGCGAGTCCGACAGCGCCCGGATCAAACATCGCCGCGTCGCCGAGGGGACCGACGAAGAGGTCCCCTACGAGAAGATCATCAAGGCCTTCGAGATCACCAAAGACCGCTACGTGCCGATCACCAAGGATGAGATGGCCTCGCTCGACCCGGAGAAGTCACGGGCGATCGAGGTGCAGGACTTCGTCGACATCACCGAGATCGACCCGATCTACTTCGACAGCCCTTACTACCTCGGCCCCGCCGACGGCGCCGAGAAAGCGTATTCGCTGCTCGCCCAGGCGATGGAGCAATCCGGCAAGGTGGCGATCGCCCGTTTCGTCTTCCGCAGCAAGGAGCGCCTGGCGGCGATCCGTCCCGGCGACGGCGTCCTGACCCTGACCACGATGCGCTTTGCCGACGAGGTCGTGCCGCCGGGCGAGCTCGACGACGTGCTGCCCTCGGAGAAGCCGAAGATCAACAAGCGCGAGGTCGAGATGGCCGAGCAGCTGATCGACTCGCTGACCCGCGACTTCGACCCGACGCTCTACCGCGACGAGTACCGCGAGGAGCTGCTGGCGATGATCGAACGCAAGGCGGCCGGCGAGGAGGTCGTGGCGGCACCGCAGGAGGAGCGCGAGCCGACCAAGGCGCCGGACCTGATGGCGGCCCTGGAGCAGAGCATCGCCGAGGTCAAGGGCAAGCGCGAGGACAAGCCGGCGAAGAAAGCGGCGGCGAAAAAGCGTCCAGCGAAGACCAAGGCCAAAGCAAGAAAACCCGCTGCGAAAAAACGCTCCGGCTCGCGCGCCAAGGCCAAGTCCTCCAAGTAGACGGTGGCCAGCAGCAGCCAGGTCGAGGTCGACGGACGTGAGCTGAAGCTCACCAACCTCGACAAGGTCCTCTACCCCAAGGCCGGCTTCACGAAGGGCGAGGTCGTCGACTACTACGCCAAGGTGGCGTCGGCGATGGTTCCCCACCTGAGCGGGAGGGCGGTGACCTTGCGCCGCTTCCCGGAAGGGGTCGACGACACCGACTCCGCCTTCTTCGAGAAGCGCTGCCCCAAGCACCGGCCCGAGTGGGTGCAGACCACGCCGGTCGGGGCGAGCACCGGCAGGATCGACTTCTGCGTCTGCGAAGACCGGGCGACGCTGGTCTGGATGGCGCAGCTGGCGGCGATCGAGCTGCACCCCTCGCTCTCGCTGGCGCCCGAGCACGACCGCCCGACGGTGCTCGCCTTCGACCTCGACCCCGGCCCGCCGGCCGAAGTCCTCTCCTGCTGCCGGGTGGCGCTGCGCCTGCGCGAGCTCTTCGCCCACTTCGGCCTCGAGTGCTTCCCCAAGACCTCGGGCTCGAAGGGCCTGCAGGTCTACGCGCCGCTCAACAACGCCGAGGTCACCTACGAGGGCGACGACAACGGCGGCGGCACCAAACCGCTCGCCCGGGCGATCGCCCAGCTGCTCGAGAAGCAGACCCCCGACCTGGTCGTCTCGAAAATGAAGAAGGTCGAACGCAAAGGCAAGGTCTTCGTCGACTGGTCGCAGAACCACCGCCGCAAGACGACGATCGCGGTCTACTCCCTGCGCGCCCGCGAACAGCCCACGGTCTCGACGCCGATCAGCTGGGACGAGGTCGAGCGCGCGGTCAAGAAGGAGGACGCCGGCTCACTCGTCTTCGAGGCCGGCGACGTGCTGAAGCGAATCGAGAAGGACGGCGACCTCTTCGCCCCGGTGCTCGAGCTGAAGCAGAAGCTCCCCTCTCTCTAGGCAAGCAGATCGGTGGACGCAGGGAGCGTGGCGTGCTCTGCACGCGAGCGACCGAGGACGCCGAGATGCGCCGACTAGAGCGGCTCGCGCCACATCTGGGTGACGTTCGGGCCGTTTTCGGGCAGCTCGAACTCGCCGCAGACGGTGAAGCCGAGCCGTTCGTAGCGTGGGGTGTTCACCGGGTTTGACGACTCGAGGAAGGCCGGCGCACCCTCGGCGTCGATCCGCTGCAGCGTGGCGGCCAGCAGCCCCATCCCGAGCCCCTGCCCGCGGCGATCGGGGTTGGTCCCGAGCAGGCTCAAGTAGTAGTGAGGATCACCGTCGGGATGGGCGGCTTCGAAGCGCTCGAACGTCGCCAGCACCCTGCCCGCGCCGTCCCCGAGCAGCTCCGCCAGCAGGCCCTCCAAGCGCGCCTCGTCCTCGGGCAGCAGCTCGGGCTTTCCCGGTGGAATCCAGAGGGCAACCGCCGCGCAGTCTCCGGTGAGCCAGGCCGACTCGTAGCCGAGCGCTGCTTTGGCCACCAGGCCCCAAACGACCCGGAGCTGCTCGAGCCGCCCTTCGACATCCGGGAACGCCCAGCTCCAAACGGGGTCGGCGTAAAACGCTCGTGCCAGGGTCTCGACCGCGGCGGGGATCTCGGCGCGAGTCGCCACCCTCGCTTCCACGGGGGTGCGGCGATCCGGCGGCTCCGTCATCGCTAGAGCGGTTGGCGCACGACGGGGCGCCGAGTCGCCTTGACCTCATCGAGGCGGCGCACCGGGGTCGTGTAGGGGGCCTGCTTGGCGCGCTCGGGGTCGGTCTCGGCCTCGGCGAGGATCTGCTCGATCGCCTCGGCGAAGCCGTCGAGGCTCTCCTTGGTCTCGGTCTCGGTCGGCTCGATCATCAATGCCTCCTCGACCAGCAGCGGGAAGTAGACCGTCGGCGGGTGGAAGCCGAAGTCGAGCAGGCGCTTGGCGAGGTCGAGCGTGGCCAGGCCCAGCTCCCTCTTCATCGGCTTGCCGGAGAGGACGAACTCGTGCATGCAGTGGCGGTCGAAGGCGACCGGCAGGCGCTCCCCCGCCCGGCCCTCGGCGAGGCGCGCCTTGAGGTAGTTGGCGTTCAGCACCGCGGTCTCCGAGGCCTCCGAGAGGCCATCGGCGCCGAGGCTGAGGATGTAGGCGTAGGAGCGGACAAAGACGCCGAAGTTGCCCTGGAAGCCGCGCAGGCGCCCGATCGACTTGGGCCGCTCGAGGTCGAGGTCGAAGCTCGGCCCGCCGCCGTTGTCGCCCTCGCGGCGCACCACCTGCGGCCGCGGCAGGAAGGGCTCGATCCGCTCGGAGACCGCGATCGGGCCCGCGCCCGGCCCGCCGCCGCCGTGCGGCTGGCTGAAGGACTTGTGCAGGTTGACGTGGACGATGTCGAAGCCCATGTCGCCGGGGCGCGAGTGGCCCATCACCGCGTTGAGGTTGGCGCCGTCGTAGTAGAGCGTCCCCCCCGCCTCGTGGATCAGCGCCGCGATCTCGGCGATGTTCTCGTCGAAGAGGCCGAGCGTGTTGGGGTTGGTCAGCATCAGGCAGGCGACCTGGCTTGGGTCCTCGTCGATCTTCGCCCGCAGGTCGTCCATCTCGACCCCGCCGTGCTCGTTGGTGGCAACCTTGACCACCTCGTAGCCGGCCATCGTCACCGAGGCCGGGTTGGTGCCGTGCGAGGTATCGGGTGCCAGCACCTTGGTCCGCTCTTCGCCGCGGTCGGCGTGGAAGGCACGGGTCAGCAGCAGGCCGGCGAGCTCGCCGTGGGAGCCGGCCGAGGGCTGCAGGCTGACATGAGGCAGGCCGCAGATCTCGCCGAGGCTCTGCTGCAGCAGCCACATCAGCTCCAGCGCCCCCTGGGCCCGCTTGGGGTCCTGCGCCGGGTGCAGGCGGGCGTGGCCGGGCAGTGCCGCCACCCGCTCGTTGAGCCGCGGGTTGTGCTTCATCGTGCAGGAGCCGAGCGGGTAAAAGCCGCTGTCGAGGTCGAAATTGCGGCGCGAGAGCTTGTTGTAGTGGCGGACGATCTCGGGCTCGGCGATCTCCGGCAGGCGCGGCGGCTCGGCGCGCAGGAGGTCGGCCGGGATCAGCTCCTCGAGCGGCGGCTCGGGAACTTCAGCCGCGGGGAGCACGGCGGCGCGCCGTCCCACCTTCGACTTCTCATAGATCGTCTTGGCGCGTTCGCGCTGCATCGGCGTCTCGAGCTCTGACATCAGCGCACCTCTCCGGCCATTGGCGACTTTTGCGTCAAGTTGACGCTTATGTCGCCAGCCTCGGCCGCGATCGCCGCGCCGAGAGCCTCGGCCAACTCATCGATCTGCGCCTTGGTGCGGCGCTCGGTGATCGCGACGAGGAGGCCGTCCCTGTACTCGGGGTACTCGCGGCCGAGCGGGTAGCCGGCGGCGATACCGCGCCCGGCACAGCGCTCGAGCACGCGCTCGACCGGAGCGCCGAGGCGAACCGCGAACTCGCGCGCGACCGGCGCCTCGTGCAGCAGCTCGACCCCCTCGACGGCAGCCAGCCGCTCGCGGGCGTAGCCGGTGCGGCGAATCAACAGCTCGCCCAGCTCGCGGAAGCCCTCGCGACCGAGCCAGGCGAGGTGGACCATGGCGCCGAGCGCGTTGAGCGCCTGCGCGGTGCAGATGTTGTGGGTCGCCTTCTCGCGACGGATGTGCTGCTCGCGCGTCTGCAGGGCGAGGACGAAGCCGCGGCGGCCGTCGACGTCATCGGTTTCGCCGGCGATCCGGCCCGGCATGCGGCGGATCTGCTCCTCGGACGCGCAGAAGAAACCGAAGGAGGGGCCGCCGAAGTCGAGCCGGTTGCCGAGCGGCTGGCCCTCGCCGAGGGCGATGTCGGCGCCGCACTCGCCCGGCGGCTTGAGCACTCCGAGCGTCATCGGGTCGGTGGCAACGACGAGCAGCGCGCCGTGCTCCTTCGCCGCCGCGCCCAGCGCCTCGACCCGCTCGACCGCGCCGAGGAAGTTGGGACTCTGCAAGAAGACCGCTGCGGTCGTCTCGTCGACGGCTGCGGCAAGCGCCTCCGCGTCGGTCTCGCCGTCGCGCAGCCCGACCTCGACCAGCTCGGCGCCGTAGCCGACCGCGTAGGTCGCCAGCGTCTCGCGACTGTGCGGGTGCAGGCCACGCGAGACGACGAAGCGCTTGCGCTTGGTTGCCGCCATCGCCAGATAGCCGGCGGAGGCGACCGAGGAGGGGCCCTCGTAGAGGCCGGCGTTGGAGACCGGCAGGCCGGTCAGCTCCGACATCGCGGTCTGGAACTCGAACATCACCTGCAGCCCGCCCTGGGAGATCTCCGGCTGGTAGGGCGTATAAGGAGTGAGGAACTCGGAGCGCTGGGTGATCGCGTCGACGATCGCCGGCACGTAGTGGTCATACATCCCCGCGCCGACGAAGCAGACTTGGCTTTCGGCGTCCTCGTTGCGCCCCGCCAGCGCCGCCAGCCGCTCGAAGACCTCGGCCTCGCTCATCCCCTCCGGCAGGGCCAGCGGGCGGCCGAGGCGAAGCGGCTCGGGGATCTGGGCGAAGAGCTCGTCGACCGAACCGACGCCGATCGCGGCGAGCATCTCCGCCCGGTCGTCGGGCGTCGCTGAGGTGTAGCGGGTCACCCGCTGAAGGCTACGGAAGGCAGGGGGCGGGACCTTCTAGGAATTTTCCAGCAGCTTGCGGTATTCGTCGGCGCCGAGCAGCGCGCCGCGCTCCTCCGGCTGGGTCAGCTTGACCTTGACCAGCCAGCCCTCGCCGTAGGGATCCTCGTTGATCTTCTCCGGGGTGTCTTCGAGCGAATCGTTGACCTCGACGATCTCGCCGGACATCGGCGCGATCACGTCGGAGACCGCCTTGACCGACTCGACCTCGGCGTAGGAGGCGTCTTTGGAGATCGTCGCGCCGACCTCGGGCGCGTCGTAGAAGACGACCTCGCCGAGGCTGTCCTGGGCGTACCAGGTGACCCCGAAGACCGCGTGCTCATCGCCCTCGAGCCGCGCCCAGTCGTGCTGGTCGTGGTAGAGCAGGTCGTCGGGATAGTGCGCGTCGGACAAGGTCATCCTTTCGGCGGGTAGAGGGGCTTGGAAGCTATCCGGGCGGGGCGATGCTTGCCGCGCACGTCGATCTCGACCTCCGTGCCGGGCTCGGTGAGGTCGGCCCGCAGGTAGGCCATGCCGATCCCGATCTCCAGCGAGGGCGAGAAGGTGCCCGAGGTGACGATGCCAACCGGCTCGCCGTCGACGAGGACCGGGTTGCCTTCGCGCGGGATGCCGGCGCCCTCGATCTTGAACGGGGCCAGCTTCTCCGCCGTGCCCTCGCGGCGAGCCCGGGCGACCGCCTCGGCGCCGACGAACCCGGTCGCCTCGGCGCAGCACCAACCAAGGCCGGCCTCGATCGGGTTGCGCTCAGGGGTCAGGTCGTTGCCGTGCAGGTGGAAGCAGACCTCGAGCCGCAGCGTGTCGCGGGCGCCGAGGCCGCAGGGGACGACGCCGGCGTCGAGCAGCTCGGCCCAGATCGCCGGGGCAATCTCGGGGTCGATCAAGAGCTCGACCCCGTCCTCGCCGGTGTAGCCGGTGCCGCAGACGAGTGCCGGCCGCTTGCCGATCCGCGCCGTCGCGACCCGCATCCGCGCGGGCAGCGCGATGCCGAGGGCGCCGGTGAGGATCGCGCGGGCGTGTGGGCCCTGCACGGCGAGCATCGCGTAGCGGTCGGCGACGTCGCGCACGGTGACGTCGAACTCGCGGCTCCAGCGACCGAGCCAGGCCAGGTCGGCGGCGTGGTTGGCCGAGTTGGTGACGATCAGGTAGCGATCGCCGCCGAGCCGGTAGGTGAAGAGGTCGTCGAGAACGCCGCCCTCCTCGTTGCAGAGACAGGAGTACTGGGCGCCGCCGATCTCGATCTTCGCCACGTCGTTGGAAAGAACGCGCTGCAGAAAAGCGAGCGCGCCAGGCCCCTCGACCTCGACCTCGCCCATATGCGAGACGTCAAACACGCCGGCGTGCGTGCGCACCGCCGAGTGCTCCTCGCGGATCCCCTCGTAGGTGACCGGCATCTCCCAACCGGCAAAGGGAACGAGCTTGGCGCCGAGCTCGGCGTGCCGCTCGTAGAGGGGAGTGCGCCTCAGCGCCGGGTCAGCCACGGCGGCAGCGTATTGAAGAGCTGTGGCAAGCTCGTCCACGCAGATGAGCGAGCAGCCAAGCAGCCAGATCCGCCGAGCCGGCGCCGGCGACGCCGCCAACGTCGCCCGCCTCCTGCACGACTTCAACAGCGAATACGAGGACTACACCCCGGGCGTCCCCGCCCTAACCGAGCGCCTCGGAGAACTGCTCGGCGAAGGAGCAATAACCGTCCTCCTCGCAGGCGACCCCCCAGTCGGCTTCGCCCTCTTCCGCATGCGCCCCTCGCTCTGGGCCAAGGCCGGCGACACATATCTAGAAGAGCTCTACGTAGTCCCGGAGCGGCGACGCCAGGGCATCGGCCGCGCGCTACTCAATGCGGCCATCGATGCCGCCCGCGAGGCCGGCGCCAATCACTTCGAGCTAACCACCGGCGAAACCGACACCGAAGCTCGCGCCCTCTACGAGAGCCGTGGTTTCACCAACCACGAAGGCAGCCCCGAGGGTCCCCGGATGCTCTATTACGAGATCGACCTCTAAGCCTTAGACGGCGGCGCGGGACCGATTGGTGCCCTCCCGCAGAGGCTCCCGGTCCTTCGCCTCGAAGTGCTACGAGCGACCTGCTGCGCAACGGTCTCTGTGGGAGGGCACCAATCGGTCCCTCCCACCGACCTACTCTTTGAGGAAGCCCGGCACGTCGATGTCGTCATCCGACACCCGCAGTTTGCGAATGTCAGTGTCCTCAGCCGAGATCCGCGGCCGACTCTCGTAGCGCCGCCGCACCCGCTGCGGCGACCGCGCCAGCAGCTCGAACCCCTCGAACCCAGTAGCAATGACGGTGACGCGGACCTCGTCTTTCATCGACTGATCGACCACCGAGCCGAAGATGATGTTGGCGTTGTCGTCGGCCTCGGCCTGGACCAGCTGGGCGGCCTCGTTGACCTCGAAGAGGCCGAGATCCTCGGGACCGGTGATGTTGAGCAGCATCCCGGTCGCGCCCTTGATCGACTCCTCGATCAGCGGCGAGGTGATCGCCGCCTTGGCGGCGTCGAGGGCGCGGGCCTCGCCGGAGGCGGAGCCGACGCCCATCAGGGCGGAGCCGGCGTCGCGCATGATCGTGCGCACGTCGGCGAAGTCGAGGTTGATCAGGCCCGGGATCGTGATCAAGTCGGTGATGCCCTGCACGCCCTGGCGCAGGATGTCGTCGGCCTGGCGAAAGGCCTCGAGCACGCTGGTGCGCCGCTCGACCGCCTGCAGCAGCTTCTCGTTGGGGACGATGATCAGGGTGTCGACGTTGTTGCGCAGCTTCTCGATCCCCTCGAGCGCCTGCTGCATGCGTCGTTTGCCCTCGAACTCAAAAGGCTTGGTCACGGCGCCGACCGTCAGCGCGCCGATCTCTTCCTTGGCGATCTCGGCGATCACCGGTGCCGAACCGGTGCCGGTACCGCCACCCTCGCCGGCGGTGACGAAGACCATGTCGGCGCCCTTCAGCGCCTCCTTGATCTCGTCGCGGCTCTCCGCCGCCGCGCCAGCCCCAACCTCCGGGTTGCCGCCGGCACCGAGACCGCGGGTCAGCTCCTGCCCAATCGAGAGCTTGATGTCAGCGTCACACGCCTGCAGCGCCTGAGCATCCGTGTTGACGGCGACAAACTCGACGCCGCGAATGCCGGCATCGACCATGCGACTGACGGCGTTCGTACCGCCGCCGCCGGCGCCGACCACCTTGATCACCGCTAGGTATGTGGATTCCATCTCCCGATTTCTCCAAGCCCAGTCCCGGTGGGACTGGATATGTCCCAGTCTGCCAGGACTGGGTGTTGAGTTGAGCCTTTGTTCTGTCCGAAGCTACAGCAATGCTTGAGAGTTCAAGAGTACGCTGTAACCGCGGAAATTGCGCTCAACGTAGGGTATCGGGCGGTCTCTGTCAAACGGTCGGGCGCCATCCTGCACCCGCTATCTCTCAAGTCTTACTTGAGGGTTTCGCGTATCTAACCCTGTGGTTGAGGGTTCATTCAAGAGGCGGAAGCGTATGCCCAGAGCCGTGCGTGGCGGGCCTACCGGGGGCGTGCAGGTCTACATAATCAAGCGCGGTGATCGAGGGGTCGGCAAGCACCGCTGCTGCGGCTCGCCACTTGCGCGCTGCCTCAACGGAGTTGCCGAAGCGCAGTTCGATCCCTGAGCTGAGTTCGACGTCCACCCCGCTTTCGCCGAAACGACTGCCCTCTATATAAGGACGCAACGCCGCCGGCGCGGCCGTGAGGACCCGAACCTGTTCGAGAACCGGGCCCTGCACCCGCGGTCCTTTCGGCGCTGAGCCGAGCGGCAGTTGCGGCAAAGCGCTGTCTTCGGGCAGCGGAAACCAGGTGAGCACCGTGCCATCACCGGCGACGGCGACGGCCTCTTCGCCGCTGCCGATCACGGCGACGGGCTGGCTGGAGACGAGATGCGGGGCGACCGTCTCGCCGCCGAAGACCTTCTGCCAGACGAAGGCAACGGCAATCACCACGAGTATCGGGATTGCCGCCCGGTACAGCCGCCTCACAGCGCCCAGCCCTCCGGCCACTCGACCTCACCGAGGATCTGCACCTCGGGCTCGAGCACGACACCGGTGAGCTCGTGCACGCGGCGCCGCCCCTCGGCCATCAGCGCCAACACATCAGCCGTCGTCGCATGTCCGCTGTTCTCGACGAAATTGGCGTGCTTCTCGGCGAAGCGGGCTTCCCCCCGGCTGAGACCGCGGCAGCCGGCAGCCTCCAGCAACTGCCCGGCACTGCGCCCATCCGCCCGCGGGTCCTCCGGGTTCTTGAAAGTCGAGCCGAAAGTCTTGATCCCTGAGGGCTGGGCCTCACGCCGCTTGCCGCGCATCTCGTTTAGTCGGGCGCGGATCGCCTCGGGGTCATCCGAGCGCAGGCTGAAGGCGACGCGCGAGACGACCTCGCCGGCGGTCAGGTTGGAGCTGCGATAGGCAAAGCCCAGCGCGTCCGGCACGCGGCGCTCACGACCCGCCGCCGTGAAGACGTCGACCCACTCCAACACCTCGGCGAGCTGGCCTCCGTAGGCGTTGGCGTTCATCCTCACCGCGCCGCCGGCGGTGCCCGGGATGTTGACGCCGAATTCAATCCCGGCGAGGCCCCAACTGGCGGCCTTCGCCGAGGCCGAGGGGAAGCGAGCGCCACCGCCGCAGACCAACCCCTCGCCCCCACGCTCGATTGTGGCCAGCTCGCGGTCGAGCTTGAGCGCGAGGCCGCGGAAACCCGAGTCGGCGATCAGCAAATTTGAGCCCGAACCGATCACGCCGAGGGCGTGGCCCTCGTCCGCGGCCCAAGCCAGCACCGCAAGCAGCTCGCCCTCATTGCCGGGCCGGGCAAAGAAGTCGGCGTTACCGCCGGTGCGCACAGTGGTCAGCCGGGCAAGGGGAAAATCGCGTGTCACCAAAGCGGGCGGCGAACTCACGGCTTCCCCTGTTCCTTCTCGATCCATGTCCGTGCAAAAGAACAGGGCAGGCTCATTTGCCGGCTCCCTCGGTCAGGCCCTCGCCCAGCCGGAAGACATCACCGGCGCCGATCGTGACCAGGACCTGGTCCTCGATGCCGATGCCGGCGTTTCGGTCTAGGAGGCGCGCGAGCGCGGCTACGGCGTCCTTCGTCTCCGGCAGCCAGAGCACCCGCCTGCCCCCCATGCGCTCGGCCGCGGCCTGCGCGACCTGCAGCCCGCTCACTCCGGCGAGCTCGCCGACCGGCTGCTCGCGGGCCGGGTAAACGTCGAGCACGACGACTTCGTCGGCGAGGGCGAGGGCGGCGCCGAACTCCTCGCCGAAGGCCTTGGTACGCGAGTAGAGGTGGGGCTGGAAGACCGCGATCAGTCGATCGGGCTGCCGTTCGCGCAGGGCCGAGAGCGCCGCCCGCACCTCGGTCGGGTGATGGGCGTAATCGTCGTATATGCGCGCGCCGGCGCGGGGCCCCTTGAGCTCGAGGCGGCGCTTGACTCCGGGGAAGTCGGCCAGAGCACCAGCGGCCGCTGCCAGCTCGAACCCGGCCTCGCCCAGGGCGGCGAGAGCAGCGCGAGCATTGAGCAGGTTGTGCTGGCCGGGGACGGCGAGGTCCAGTTGCTCCGGCCCGGGCCGGCCGAGGTCGAAACCACTTACCCGCAACCCCGCGGTGACCTCGGCAAGGTCGCCGTCGGCGGGCGCGACCACGGCCTTGGCCGGCGCGGCGAATTCCCCGAAGGCCCTGCGCAGCTCGGCGACCGAGCCCCAGCGGCTGTGGTGGTCCATCTCGATGTTGGTGATCACGGCGATCTCCGGCTTCAGCTCGAGGAAGCTGGCGTCGCTCTCATCGGCCTCGGCGATCACCCACTCGCCACCGCCCCAGCCGGCGTTGGCGGCTGCCGTCGCCGTCCCCAGGCCGGGCACCTCGCCGCCGACGAAGAAGGCCGGGTCGGCGCCGAGCGCCCGCAGTGCCCAGACCAGCATCGCCGTCGTCGTCGTCTTGCCGTGGGTGCCGGCGACGGCGATCAGGCGCTTCTCGGCGCAAAGCTCGGCGAGCAGGGCGCCGCGGTGGATCGGCTCGATGCCGCGCTCACGGGCCAGGGCAAGCTCGGGGTTGCCCCCGCCGATCGCGGTCGAGACCACGACCTCGGCCCCCTCGGGTAGGTTCGCGGCGTCGTGGCCGACCGCGGGATCGAGGCCGCTCGCACGCAGTCGCTCCATATAAGAGGAGTCGGCCCGGTCGCTGCCCGTCACGGTCGCGCCGAGCTCAGCGCAGACGAGTGCCAGCCCACTCATCCCAGCCCCACCGATGCCGATGAAGTGCAGCCGCCTGGAAGTCCAGTCGCTCATGTTCCGGTGCGCCTTTTGCTCTCTATGGGTGCATAAGGCGCACCGGAAGCCGCTGCTAGGACCTCGTCGGCGATTGTGCGGGCCGCATGGGGGCGTGCGAGCGAGGTTGAGGCCTCGGCCATGGACGCGAGCCTCGATTGGTCCTCGAACAGCGATGACACTTGCCCGGCGAGAAGCCCGGCGCTGAGGGCATCGTCCGCGATCGTCTCGGCCGCGCCCGCCTCGCTCATCCAGGCCGCGTTGGCCGTCTGGTGGTCCGCCGTGGCGTACGGATAGGGGACGAGGATCGCCGGGCGGCCGGCCGCGACGACCTCGAAGATCGAGCCACCGGAGCGGGCCAGGACGAGGTCGCAGGCGGCGAGGACGTCGCCGAGATCGGGCTCGTAGGGCAGCAGCGTGTAGTCCTGGGCGTGCGGCGCGGCCGCCAGTCGCCGCTGCAGGTCCTCGTGGTCGCGCCGGCCGCTGAGATGGATGATGTGGAAGTCGCGGCGAAACTCGGCATCGGGGCCGCCGGGCCCGGCCTCGGCGAAAGCCTCGATCGCCGCCTCGTTGATCGAGCGCGCGCCCTGGCTGCCCCCCATCACCAACAGGCAACGCGCGTCGGGTGCAACTCCGAAGCGGCGCCGCGCCTCGTCGCGGTCGGCCGCCAGGATTGCCGCCGGCACGGGCCGCCCGGTGACCAGGTAGGGCTCGCCCTCGCGTCCCTCGATCGGGAAGGAGAGGCAAACGCGGCGCGCCCGACCCGCCAGCAGTCGGTTGGCGAGGCCGAGGTGGCTGTCGGCCTCGGTCAGCACCAGCGGCGTGCGGGTGAGGACCGCGGCCATGCCGGCCGGCCCGGCGACGAAGCCGCCGCCGCCGAGGACGGCGTCGGCGCCACGTCGGCGCAAGGCGCTGCGGGCAGCCCCAACCGCGGCACCGGCCTCGGCGATAGCGACGGCCGCCCGCAGCGGGTTGCGGCGGTCGATCCCACGCACCTTGAGGAAGTCGATCTCGTAGCCGGCGGCGGGCACCAGCTCGGCCTCGATCCGCTCCTTGGTGCCGAGGAACGAGACCTCGGCGCCGCTAGCCCGAAGCTCGTCGGCGACGGCCATCGCCGGCACGACGTGGCCGGCGGTTCCTCCCGCTGCCACTACGACTCTGGGCACTTTTTCCACGGCTAGATCCGCTCCTTTGGCTCCTTTTGCGAGCCCCATTAGTACGCCCGCCCTCGACGAGGCGCAGTTTGCCAGCGCCGGAGGCGCGACCCGGCCGCGCCGCCGCGGTCGCCCTGCCCCCGCGGGCGACGTTGAGAACCAGGCCGACGGCGAAAAGCGTGACCAAGAGGCTGCTGTTGCCGTAGGAGACGAAGGGCAGGGGGACGCCGGTCAGCGGCGCCAGTCCCATCACGGCGAAGAGGTTGATCGTCGCCTGGACCAGGATCATCGAAGTGAGGCCGGCGACGAGCAGCTTGCTGTAGCGGTCCCTGGCTTTCTGCGCCACCCGCAGGCCGGCGTAGCCGAGCAGGCCGAAGAGGCCGACGACGCCGAGGATGCCGATCATGCCGAGCTCCTCGCCGATCACGGCGGAGATCATGTCGGTGTGGGCCTCGGGCAGGTAGAAGGCCTTCTGCACGCCGTTGCCGATGCCGACGCCGAAGAGGCCGCCGGAGCCGAGCGCGATCTTGGCCTGGGCCGCCTGGAAGCCGGCCCCGGCAGCCTCGGCGCCCGGGTTGAGGAAGCCGGTCAGGCGGGCCATCCGGTAGGGCTCGATCACGGTCAGCAGCAGGGCAAGGCCGCCGAGGCAGAGGGCGATCTTGCCGATGTCGACCGGGCGGGCGCCGGCGGCGATCAGGGTGGCGGCGACCGAGAAGGCGATCACCATCGTCGTCCCCATGTCGGGCTCGGCCATGATCAGCAGGCAGGCGGTGCCGACGACGAGCAGGAAGGGCATCAGCCCCTGCAGCGAACGCACCCGTTTCGGTTCGCGCGAGAGCAGGTCGGCGCCGTAGAGGATCAGCGCCACCTTGGCTATCTCGGAAGGCTGGAACTGCAGCGAGCCCGGACCGAGCCAGCGACTGGCGCCGTTGGCGCTGGTGCCGACGACGAGGACGGCCAAGAGCAGGAAGAGCGAGCCGACCAGCAGCGCCGGGGTGAGGCGGCGGATCGCGGTCAGGCCGTGGCGGGCGGTGAGGTGCATCACCAGCAGCCCGAGCGCGCCGCAAATCAGCGTCCGCTTCAGGTAGAAGGCGCTGTTGGCGAGGTTGCCGTCGCTCAGCACCTGGGTCGTCGAGCTGGCCGAGAAGACCATCACCGCGCCAAGCGCCAGTAGGCAGAGGGTGGCGGTGAGCAGCAGGCTGTACTCGGTCGAGGGTGCGGCGGCGCGGGTCCGCTTCTTCTTCGCCTTCGACCTCTTTTTCGTCTTGCCGAGCTTGAGACCGGCGAGGGAGAGGGCCCGTGCGCTCACGCCAGCTCCCCGACGAGCTGGCGGAAGCGCTCGCCGCGCTGTTCGAAGTTCTCGAAGGCGTCGAAGCTGGCGCAGGCCGGCGAGAGCAGCACGACGTCACCTGGAACTGCCGCCGCGACCGCGTGGTGGAGCGCCTCTTCCAGGTCCTCGCAGAGGTGCAGCTCGATGCCGTCGGCAATCGCCGGCGCCAGCGCCTCGGCGAGGCGCCCGGCCGAGGCACCGGTCAGGTAGCAGGCGCGGCAGCGCTCGCGAACCGGATCGAGCAGCGGCGCGTAGGACTCGCCCTTCTCGCTGCCGCCGAGGATCGCGTGCACGCCGCCCTCGAAAGCGCGTAGGCCGACCGTGGCCGAGGCCACGTTGGTCGCCTTGGAGTCGTTGACAAAGCGTACGCCGTCGATCTCCGCCACCAGCTCGAGTCGGTGCGGCACGCCGGCGAAGCTGCGCAGGCCCTCGCGCACCGCTTCGCGGTCGAGCCCCATCGAGAGCGCGGCCGCGGCGGCGGCCATCGCGTTCTCGACGTTGTGCTCGCCGAAGAGGCCGAGCTCGGTGACCGCGAGCAGCGGCTCACCGTCGTAGAAGATCGTGCCCTCGGCGACGGCGACTTCGCAATCGGGCCCGGCGCCGTGGCAGAAGGCAATGCGTCGCGCGCAGCCGCCGAGGTCGACGCCGGCGAGCTCCGGGTCGTCGGCGTTGTAGACGGCGACGTCGTCGTTGTCCTGGTTGGCGAAGATCCGCAGCTTCGCCGCCAGGTAGGACTCGAGGTCACCGTGGCGGTCGAGGTGGTCGGGAGCAAGGTTGAGGAAGACGGCGCACTCGGGAGCGAAGGTGACGCTGTCCTCGAGCTGAAAGCTCGATGCCTCGCAGATCACGGTCGCGTCCGGCTCGATCTCGCCGGCGAGCGAGGAGAGCGGCGTGCCGACGTTGCCGGCGACCGCGACCGACTCGCCCGCGGTCCGGTAGATGTGCCCGAGCAGCTCGACCGTGGTCGTCTTGCCGTTGGTCCCGGTCACGGCGACGAAGCGATTCGGCGTCGCCCGCCAGGCGAGCTCGAGCTCCCCAACCACGTCGATCCCGCGCTCCAGAGCGGCCGCGATCACCGGCGCCTCCCGCGGCACGCCCGGGCTCTTGACCACAGTCCGCGCCCCCTCGAGGAGCGCAATTCCATCTGCATCCAGGACGACTTCGACACCGACCTGCCGAAGCCCTGCTGCGCCGTCCGGATGTCCAGAATCGACCGCAACCACCGTCTCCCCCCGGTCCACCAACAACCGCACCGCGGCCTGGCCCGAGCGAGCCAGTCCGACGACCAGAAACGGCCCCTGCGGCAGCGGCGGCCGAAGCTCCTTGGGTGGCGGTGCGCCCATCCGGGATATCTTCGTTCCAGCCGGGGACGACCCTGTAAGCGGCGGGCCTATTCGCCAGGGACCGCGATCCGATAGAGGACGTGCGGCCTCAGAGGGTGCCCGGGCGACAGACCGGGATGATCGAAGTCATCCCGCGGATCCCGCCTCATCCCAATCCGCTCCATAACCGCCCGCGAGCGCCGGTTCGCCGGCACCGTAAACGAGACGATCTCGTCCAGCCTCGCCTCCTCGAAGCCAAACCGAAGCACCTCCCGCGCCGCCTCCGTCGCATACCCATTCCCCCAAGCCGACCGCGCCAGCCGCCACCCAATCTCCACCGCCGGAGTGAAATCCGCCTCGAACCCGGGCACCGCCAGCCCAGTGAACCCAATGAACTCGCCCGTCCCCCGCACCTCAAGCGCCCAAAGCCCAAACCCATTCGCCCCGAACCCAGCCTCGATCCGCTCAACCAACCCATCGCTCTGCCGCCGGCTAAGCAGCTCTGGGAAGTGCTCCATCACAGCCGGATCGGAATTCATCGCCGCAAAGGGCTCGCGGTCGGACTCCCGCCATCGCCGCAGCTCCAGCCGCTCAGTATCGAGCGATGGCAACGGGCGTCGGGTGCCCCTTGGCCGGAGGCTCCCGGTCAAGCGACTCGAATCTCCCCAGCGAATCGGCTGCGCAACGGTCTCCGGGCAAGGGGCACCCGACGCCCGCTCCCTACCGCCCGATCGACTGCTGGTAAAGCGTGAACCCAATCCCCGAACACACAGCAGCAACGATCCAGAACCGCAGCATGATCTTGGTCTCCGACCAAGCCATCATCTCGAAGTGATGGTGCAACGGCGCCATCAACAGCACCCGCCGCCGAAAGGTTTTGAAGGAGAAGACCTGGATCGCCACCGAGAGCGCCTCGATCACGAAGATGCCGCCGATGATGATCAGCAGCACCTCGGTCTGGGTCATCACCGCGAGGGCGCCGATGGCGCCCCCCAATCCGAGTGAGCCGGTGTCGCCCATGAAGATCGAGGCCGGGAAGGCGTTGTACCAGAGGAAACCGATGCAGGCGCCGACCAGGCAGGCGGAGAGCAGGGCGAGGTTCTGCTGCTCGTTGGTGACGAAGGCGATCGCCGTGTAGGCGAGCAGGACGATCGCGCAGGAGCCGGCGGCGAGGCCGTCGAGGCCGTCGGTGAGGTTGACCCCGTTGGAGGTACCGCCGATGACGAGGAAGACGAGGACGAAGTAGAGGACCGGGCCGAGGTCGATCGTGGCGTCGCCGATGCGGAAGAAGAGGATCGGCTCGAGCCCGACCTCGTGGCGGGCGACCCACCAGAGCGCCAGGGCGAGGAAGAGCTGGAAGAGCATCTTCCAGCGCGCCGAGAGGCCGAGCGAGCGGCGCTTGACGATCTTGATGAAGTCGTCGGCGAAGCCGATCGCGGCACAGCCCATCGCCACCCCGAAGACGGCGAGGCTCTGCGCGTCGCGGTCGGAGAGCACCAGGTAGGGCACGCAAATCGAGGCGAAGATGATCAGCCCGCCCATCGTCGGCGTGCCCGCCTTGGCGTGGTGCTCCTGCGGCCCGTCCTCGCGGATGTGCTGACCGAACTCCTTGACCCGCAGGAACTCGATGAACTTGGGGCCGAGGAAGATGCAGATCAGCATCGCCGCCATGCCGGCGATCAGCACTTCACCCATCGAGCAGCCCTTCGAGCGTCTCGGCGACGGCCTCGAGACCGGCAGAGCGCGAGCCCTTGACCAGGACCGTGTCGCCGGGCTCGAGCTGGGCGGCCAGCCATTCGGCGGCCTCCTCCGGCGTGCCGACCAGCTCGTCGGGCCCATAGTCGCGAGCCGGCTCGCCGACCCCGACCAGCAGGTCCACCCCGCCGGCGCGGGCGCTCTCGCCGATCTCGCGGTGATAGCCGGCGGCGCCGGGCCCGAGCTCGGCCATCTCACCCAAGACCGCGATCCGCCTTTCGCCCTGCAAGGAGGCAAGGTAGCTGAGCGCGGCGCGCATCGAGATTGGGTTGGCGTTGTAGCAGTCGTTCACCAGGACGATCCCGTCGCCCATCTCGAGGCGCTCGCCCCGAAAGCGTGAGAAGCCTATGTTCGCAGCGCGGTCGGCCATCCCTGCGAGGGGTGCGCCCAGCGCCACCCCGGCGGCGATCGCCGCCAGAGCGTTGCCCAAGTTGTGCGCCTCGGCGAAGGGGAACTGGAAGGCCTGGCGCCCGGCCGGCGTCTCGATCAGCGCCTCGGTGATGCCATCGCTGACCTTGCTCTCGACCGCGAAGACGTCACCGCCGGGGCCGAAGCGCAGCAGCCGCGGCGCCTCCCCGAGGTGCGGCTCCAGCTCACCGGCATCGACCGGCGCGATCGCCGTTCCCCCGGGCGGCAGCGCCGCCAGCACCTCGGCCTTTGCCGCCGCAATCGCCGCGACCGAGCCGAGCAGCTCGACGTGGACCGGGCCGACGTTGGTGATCACCGCCACCTCGGGCTCGGCGATCGCGGCCAGCTCGGCGATCTGGCCGGCGCCGCGCATCGCCATCTCGAGCACCAGGACATCGGTGTCGTCGGGCGCTGCGAGCACGGTCAGCGGCAGGCCGATCTCGGTGTTGAGGTTCTCGCGGTTGGCGTGAACCTGGCCCGGCAGCAGCGCCCGCGCGATGTCCTTGACCGAGGTCTTGCCAACCGAGCCGGTGACCCCGACGACGCGGGCGCCGAGCTCGCGCCGCCAGGCGCGAGCGAGCACCTGCAGGGCCGCGAGTGGATCGGCGGCGCTGAAGACCCAGGCGGCTGCCGTTGCATTGGAGTTATCCGTCTCGGACGACGAGGACAGCCTCGACGCCATCGCCCGATCCACGACCACCCCCCAGGCACCGGCCTCGATCGCCGCCGCCGCAAACTCGCCACCGTCGACGCGGGCGCCGGGCAAGCCGAAGAAAAGGTCACCCGGCCCGGTCTCACCGGAGGCGATCGTCGCCCGCGCCGGCGAGCCCTCCCCGCCCCTGGCAACGATCTCCGCCCCGCAGGCCGCAGCAATCTGCTCAGGACCGAGCCTCAAAGCCGGCGCAGCTCCTCGCGGGCGACCTCGCGGTCGTCGAAGGGCAGCTTGCGGCCGTCCTCGAACTCCTGGCCCTGCTCGTGCCCCTTACCCGCGATCACCACGGTGTCGCCGGGTTGGGCCCGCCCCAGCGCCAGCGCGATCGCGGCGCGGCGGTCGGGCTCGACCTCGACGTTGGCGCCGTTCTCCACCCCGCCGAGGACCTCGGCGATGATCGCCTCGGGATCCTCGGAGCGCGGGTTGTCGGAGGTGACGATCGCCAGGTCGGAGAGCGAGGCCCCGGCCCGCCCCATCTTCGGCCGCTTGTCGCGATCGCGGTCGCCGCCGGCGCCGAAGACCGCCAGCACCCGGCCGTCGCTCAACCGCCGCGCCGCCCGCAACACGTTCTCCAGCGAGTCGGGCGTGTGCGCGTAGTCGACCAGGACCGCGAACCCCTGCCCCTCGTCGATCGGCTCGAACCGCCCCGGCACCCGCTCCGCCCGCGCCAGCCCCGCGGCGGCCACCTCAGCGGCAATGCCCAGCTCGGCCGCAGCCACGAAGGCACCCAGGGCATTGGCGACGTTGAAGTGACCGGGCAGGCGAGTGCGAACCGCCGTCCCAGCAACCGAGAACTCGGCTCCGCTGGGGTCGAAGGAAACATCCGCAGCCGCGAAGTCCGCATTGACCCCCTCGGCCGAGAAGGTCACGCAATCGAATTCCTCGGCCAGCCGCCGCCCGTACTCATCATCGACGTTGACCACCGCAGCCCGCGGCCCCATCCCGAAGAGCAGCCGCTTGGCCTGAAAGTAGTCCTCCATGTCGGCGTGGAAGTCGAGGTGATCCTGCGTCAAGTTCGTAAAGAGCGCCAACTCAAAATGAATCGCATCGGCCCGATGCAACGCCAGCGCATGCGAGGAAACCTCCATCACACAAGCGCGATCACCGGCCTCCAGCATCCGCCGAAACGCCCCCTGCAAATCGATCGCCTCCGGCGTAGTCCGCTCAACCTCCTCCTCAACCCCGCCAACCACCTGCCGCACCGTCCCCAGCAACCCAGTCTGGATCCCCGCCATCTCGAGGATCTCGCGAATCAGGAACGCAGTGGTCGTCTTCCCATTGGTCCCGGTCACCCCCACAACCCGCAGTTCACTAGTCGGATCCCCCCAAAACCGAGCCGCCAACGGCGCCATCGCCGCCCGCGCATCCGCCACCACCACCTGCGCAACATCAAGGTCCAGCTCCCGCTCCACCACCAGCGCCACGGCCCCAGCCTTAGCAGCGGCCGGAGCAAAATCATGCCCATCGACCTTCTCCCCCGGCACGCAGAAAAACAGCGTCCCGGGTTCCACTTTTCGGCTGTCATAAGCCAAGGAAGCAATATCAACGGAGCCCTCCCCGGCAATCCGGGCCCCCGGCACCTCCGCCGCTAGCTCCTCCAATCTCACCAGCCGGATTCTAGGTAGGGCGTCGGGTGCCCCTCTCGGAAAGGCTCCCGGTAAGACACGCCAAATCGCCACCCCGGACCAGCTGCGCAACGGTCTTTCCGAGAGGGGCACCCGACGCCCCCACCTCTATTCCGCCGGCACCCCGAGATAGGGCAACGCAAACGCAGCTATCCGACCAAACGCCGGCGCCGCAACCGACCCTCCGTAGATATCCCCCTGCGGCTGATCCACGATCACCGAAACGAGCAATTGCGGATCCTGAGCCGGCGCAAACCCAATGAACGAAGCCACGTACTTGGTCTCCGAATAAGTCCCGTTTTCAGCCACCTGCGCCGTACCGGTCTTGCCCGCCAGCGAGTAGCCGGGAACGCTCACCTCGGAGGCAGTACCGCCCGCAGCCAGCACCCCCTCGAGCATTTCCCGCACCTGCGCCGCCACCCCGGCGTCGATCACCCGCCGTCCCTTGGGCTCGTGCACGGTTTCATCACCGACCTTCTCGATCAGCTGCGGCGGCCGCAGCATGCCGCCGTTGGCGATCGCCTGGTAGCCGGCCATCATCTGCATCGGCGTCACCGCCAGCCCCTGCCCGATCGGCAGGTTGCCCATGGTCGAGCCGGAGTATTCGTCCAGTTCCGGCACGATCCCCTGCTCCTCGGCCGGGAACTGCACGCCGGTGGGCTGGCCGAAGCCGAAGCGGTTGATCCAGCGGCTGAAGCGCTCGCTGCCCAGCTTCAGCCCGATCGTCGCCGCGCCGACGTTGGAGGACTCGGCGAGGATCTGGGCCACGGTCAGCGTCACCGGCGGCCGCGCCTCGGCGTCTTCGATGATGCGGTCGGCAACGTGGAGCTGCGAAGGCAGGTAGAAGGAGGTCTCCGGCGTCACTTCTTTTTCCTCCAGCGCCGCGGCGACGGTGAACGCCTTGAAGGTCGAGCCCGGCTCGTAAGTGAAACCGGTCGCGCGGTTGATCAGGTCTTCGGAGCTGGCGCCGGAGAGGTCGGAGGGATCGACCGGCGGCCAGTTCGCCATCGCCAGGACCTGCGAGTTGCGCGGATCCATCACGATCGCGGTCGCGCCCTTGGGCGCGTAGGTTTCGCCGACTTCGGCCAGAACTTCCTCAGTCTTCTGCTCGACCGCGGGGTCGAGCGTGAGCTGGATGTCTTCGCCGTCCTCGGCCTGCTGGGCAGTTTCGAGCCGGATCGGTTCGCCGGTCGCGTCGGTGACTATGTGCCGTTCGCCGTCAGTCCCGCGCAGCACCGATTCCTCGCCCTGCTCGAGCCCGGTAAGACCTTCGTTTTCAGAGCCGACGACGCCGATCACCTGGGCGGCAAGCGTCCCCTGCGGGTAGGTGCGACGGCTGTCAGGGTCCTGGCCGATGCCCTGCAGCTCGAGCCGTTCGATCCGCTTCGCGGTCGGCAGTTCGACCTTTTTGGCGAGCACTTCGTAGGTCGATTCCGCGGTCACCGCACCGAGCACCTCGCTCTCCTTCAGGTCGAGGATCGGCGCCAGCTTTTCCGCCACCAGGGCGGGCTTTGTCACTTCGGGCGGCACAGCGAAGATCGTCGCCGTGTCTTCGGAGGCAGCCAAGGCGTTGCCGCGCCGATCGAGCAGGCTGCCGCGCAGGCTGGGCAATGTGATCGCTTCGGTCTGCTGGCTGACCGCCTGGGAGGCGAGCTTCGACCCCTGCACCCCCTGCAGCCAGAAAGCGCGGGCGCCAATCACGCAGAAGCAGAAGAGGAAACCGGCGAAGAGGAGGCCGATCCTTCGCTCGATCACGCGCACGCGGCAGGTCCTCTAGTAACCCGAGCCGGCGGCGGCGAGCCGCTGGGCGGCGATCGCCACGTCTTGAGGAGATGCCTGCACGTAGCCGATCTGGTCGGTGGTTACAGCCGCGAGGCCGAGCGCAGCGGCATCGTGCCGCACCCGGGCCGAGCCAGAGAGTCGTGCGTCGCGGCCACCGATCAGCGAGTTCTCCTCTTCCAGCGCCTGGATGTTGCGCTCGATTCCCCCGGCAGCGGCCGAAAGGCTGAGGGTGGCCACGTTGATCGCGACGATCCCGGCCAACAGCACGCCGAGCACGCCGATCCAGACCCGGCCGCGGGTCATCCGCACCATCAAGCTCGAGTCAGGCAGTTGGCGGACCGCGGTGGCGGCGCCGGTGGCGATCGGGATCAGCTGGCCGCCGGGGCGGCGGGCCGGCGCTTTGCGGCGCGCCGGGGGCTTGCGGGCGGGCGCCTTGCGCGCCGGCGCCGCGACCCTGAGCGGCTTTTTCCGCGCCGGGGCTTTGCGAGCTGGGGCTTGCGCCGGGGCCGCAGCCTGGCGAGCGGTCGCGGCGGCGGCCATCAGGCCCCCGCCTCGGCCGGCGCGGCGATCTTCAGCGAGACACGCAGATGGGCGGACTTGGCCCGTGGGTTGGCAGCAGTCTCCTCGGGGCCGGGCGCCACGGCGTGGCGGGTCAGCGGCTCGGCTTCGGGCTCGCGGCCGCAAACACAGACCGGCAGCTCCGGCGGGCAGAGGCAGCCCTTGGCGCGCTCGGCAAGGAACTGCTTGACGCGGCGGTCCTCGAGCGAGTGGAAGGAGATCGCGGCGAAGCGGCCGCCGATCGGCAGCATCCCCCAGGCAGTCGGCAGTGCATCCTCGATCGAGTCGAGCTCGCCGTTGACGGCGATGCGGATCGCCTGGAAGGTTCGCTTGGCGGGATGACCGCCGCCGAAGCGGGCGGAGGCCGGCATCCCGGCTTTGATCGCGTCGACCAGCTCGGAAGTCGTCGAGAGCGGCCGGCGGCGGGTGATCTCGCGGGCGATCCCCCCGGCGTAGCGCTCCTCGCCAAAGCGGCGCAGCGCCTGAGCCAGGCGCGACTCCGGCCACTCGTTGACGATGTCGGCGGCGCTCAGCTGCTGGCGGGTGTCCATGCGCATGTCGAGGGGTGCGTCGTAGGAGTAGGAGAAGCCCCGCTCCCAGGCATCGACCTGCATCGAGGACATTCCGAGGTCCATATAGACCATCTCTGGACGCACTCCTTCGCCGCTCAACGCCCGCAGACCTGCTGCAAAGTCGCTGGAAATGAAGCGGGTCGAGCAGGGAGCCTCGGCCGCAAACGCTTCGTAGCGGCTCAGCGCATCGGGATCGCGGTCGATGCAGATCAGCGTTCCATCCGGTCCCAGCGCCTCGGCGATGCGGCGGGCGTGGCCGCCGCCGCCGAAGGTGCAATCGATCGCGGTCTGGCCCGGCCGCGGGGCCAGCAGGTCGGTCAGCTCGGTGGCGAGGACTGGTTGGTGCTCGGTTGGCATATAGACAAGGGTTGCGCGAGCTAAGTCTCGGCCCTGAAAGGACGGGGTTGAGTAGGCACGGATCGCCATCTCACTCAGGCGCTCCGTTCGCGGCCAGGCCCTCGGCGATCTCCGGCGCCGAGGCGTCGAGGTCTTCCTCCTGCTTGGCCCAGGCCTCGGCGTTCCAGATCTCCAGGTACTCCCCCGTGCCGACGACGACGCAGGGCCCATCGAGGCCGGCATGCTCGATCAGCGGCTTGGGCACGCGGATGCGGCCGGCGGAGTCGAGCTTCTCGTCGAAGGAGCCACCGTGGAAGCGCCGGCGCAGCTGGCGCGCGTCACGGCCGAAGGGGCTGTGCGGCGAGAGGAAGCGGTCGGAGAGCTGCTCGAACTCGTCGGTCGTGTGGACCCAGACGCAGGGGTCGAAGCCCTTTGACAGAACAATCCCGTCGGAAAGGGCAGCCCTGAACCTGGAGGGAACCGTGAGGCGATCCTTTGAATCGAGACTGTGCTCGTAGAGGCCCCGAAATGCCACCGCGGGTTCCTTTCTGTGCGAGCGCTGCGCGTGGACCAGGAAAAGAGTTAGGACCGGAGTGATGAGGTGGGAGGAACCTCACCACCCCGGTCCTGGGCTTCAACTCGAGCGGCACAGTACCCCACTTTCTCCCACTTTGCAACACGACCCCACAATGCAAGCCCATTTGCAACCCTGCGTTAGGTTGCCGCCATGAGCGAAGAGCAGACTGCGACGACGACACAGGCGGACGCCGAGGCCTTGCCCGACGACGCCAACGACCTGCGCAGCGCCCACTTCCGGGAGCTGCTGGGTAAGCCCTCGACCTGGGTCGCGACGATGGTCTTCGTCATCGCCGCCGGCATCGCCGGCGCCAGCTTCCTCAGCGCGACGATCGGCGCGATCGCCTTCGTCGCCGCGCTGGTCCTCTCCTTGCTGATCGTCTTCGCGATCGCCGACCAGCGCTCCGAAGCCGACTTCTTCGCGGTCTACGCCAGCCAGCGCGGCATGTCCGTCTCCGGCCGCGGCCCGCTGCCGCCGGCGACCCCACTGCTGCGCAAAGGCGACGACCGCTACGCCGAGCACGCCTTCGCCGGGCCGCTGGCCGATGGCGTCGACGGCGTCCTCGCCCTCTACACATACGAGGACGAGAGCACCGATAGCGAGGGCAACCGCCAGACCAACTACTACCGCTACACCGTCGGCCTGGTCGCCGTGCCCGAGTGCGCCGCCCTAGTCCCCGAGCTCTACTGCCGGCGCAAGTCCGGCCTGCGCTCGCTGGAGAAGCTCGAGGACGCCTTCCGCTCGACCGAGCGGGTGACGCTGGAGAGCGAGGCCCTGGCCGAGCGCTACGAGATCTTCGCCGGCAAAGAGCAGGACCAGGTCTGGCTGCGCCGGCTCTTCTCCCCCACCTTCATCGTCTGGCTCGGCGAGGAAGCACCGAAGAAGTTCGCCTTCGAGCTGGTCGGCGGCACCCTCTGCTGCTACGTCAGCGGCCATAAGAAGAAGGCTGCCGAGCTCGACACCGTGCGCGACGTCGCGACAACGGTCGCTCGCCGCCTGCGCGAGGAGTCGCAGCAGAGCGCCTAGCGCCCCGCCACGACTGCCTCTACGCCTACGGCCAGATTGCCTGGCGTCAGTAATTCGCCTTCGAGCTACTCCAGCGCCTCAAAGCCCCATGCCGAGCCGTTGAACGACCAGCGGAACGGCCATGCTGCAGAATCGAAATAAAAGACTTCACGTTTGTTCGTGCCAGTGGCGATCGCCGATGGATTGCCGCCTACGGCGCTGTAGTAGCCCCAATCCTCCTGGCCGTAGCTTGCGCCCTGAAACCACCAGTCCTTGAGCTGGCCGTTGGACGCTTTGAAATAGACGAAGCGCTTGCCTTCGGGGCCGAGGAAGGCAGATGGATCGCCGCCCAGGGCGTCGATGTAACCCCATTCCTCCTGACCGTAGTTGGCGCCTTGAAACCACCAGTCCTGGAGCTGGCCGTTGGCCGCCTTGAAGTAGACGAAACGCTTGCCTTCGGGGCCGAGGAAGGCCGAGGGGTCTCCGCCCAGTGCGTTCGGGTAACCCCATTCCTCCTGGCCGTAGTTGGTGCCTTGGAACCACCAGTCTTTGAGCTGGCCGTTGGCTGCTTTGAAGTAGACAAAGCGCTTGCCTTCGGGGCCGAGGAAGGCCGATGGATCGCCGCCCAGGGCGTTGGCACCGCCCCATTCCTCCTGGCCGTAGTTGGTGCCTTGGAACCACCAGTCCTTGAGCTGGCCGTTGGCTGCTTTGAAGTAGACGAAGCGCTTGCCTTCGGGGCCGAGGAAGGCCGACGGATCGCCGCCCAGGGCGTTGGCACCGCCCCATTCCTCCTGGCCGTAGCTTGCACCCTGAAACCACCAGTCCTTGAGCTGGCCGTTGGCCGCCTTGAAGTAGACGAAAATCTTGCCTTCGGAGCCGAGGAAGGCAGATGGATCCCCGCCCAGGGCGTTGGCGGCGCCCCATTCCCTGTGTTTCCACAGGGAGCCGGACTGATACCACTCCTGCAGCTGATTGTTGGGCGCCCGGTAGTAGACATGTGTGGCTCCGGCCGAATCCACCACCGCGGCGGGAGTGGGAACAAAATTGACAGGCGGCGATGAAATCTGCTCAAAGCCCCATGCCGAGCCGTTGAATGTCCAGTGGAACGGCCGTGACTCAGAATCGAAATAAAAGACTTCACGTTTGTTCGTGCCGGTGGCAATCGCCGATGGATTGCCGCCTACGGCGTTGGCGACGCCCCATTCCTCCTGGCCGTAGTTGGTGCCCTGAAACCACCAGTCCCTGAGCTGGCCGTTGGACGTCTTGAAGTAGACGAAGCGCTTGCCTTCAGGACCCAGGAAAGCAGACGGGTCGCCGCCCAGGGCGTTGGTGTAACCCCATTCCTCCTGGCCGTAGTTGGTGCCTTGGAACCACCAGTCCCTGAGCTGGCCGTTGGCCGTCTTGAAGTAGACGAAGCGCTTGCCTTCGAGACCTAGGAAGGCAGACGGATCGCCGCCCAGGGCGTTGGCGCCGCCCCATTCCTCCTGGCCGTAGTTGGCACCCTGAAACCACCAGTCCTTGAGCTGGCCGTTGGCCGCCTTGAAGTAGACAAAACGCTTGCCTTCGGGACCGAGGAAGGCCGAGGGGTCGCCGCCCAGTGCGTTCGGGTAACCCCATTCCTCCAGGCCGTAGTTGGTGCCTTGGAACCACCAGTCTTTGAGCTGGCCGTTGGAGGCCTTGAAGTAGACGAAACGCTTGCCTTCGGGGCCGAGGAAGGCCGAGGGGTCGCCGCCTAGTGCGTTGGCGGCGCCCCATTCCTCCTGGCCGTAGTTGGTGCCTTGGAACCACCAATCTTTGAGCTGGCCGTTGGAGGCCTTGAAGTAGACGAAGATCTTGCCTTCGGGGCCGAGGAAGGCCGACGGATCGCCGCCCAGTGCGTTGACGGCGCCCCATTCCCTGTGTTTCCACAGAGAGCCGGACTGATACCACTCCTGCAGCTGGCCGCCCGGGCCTTTGTAGTACATGTGCGTTCGTCCACTGGAGTCAACTACCGTAGCCGGCGTCGGAGGAGGCGGTTTGGCTTCCACCGGCCACACGGGCGCTCCCGTCTCTTTCTGGAAGGCAAACCAGGACTGACGGTATTTGCCGTCGATATCGCGCAGGCCACACGAGTAAGCCCAGTGCGGGGTGGGGTAATCTCGGATGTTGTACCAAACCGCCGCAATGATGTTCTTGTTGCTGGCTTCGTTCTTAATCCAGTCAAAGCTTTCCGTCAGCAGACGCGCCTGCTCAGCTTCGTCTTTTACCTGGGGGAAGTTTTTATCGCCAAAGTCATTCATTGGCCAGCCCAGCTCGCCAATCCACAGCGATCTGCTGGGTCCCCATTTAAATGTATTCAAGTATTCACGAACATTGCTGATCTTGCTTGTGACCCCGTTGATGTTTTTGTCGCCGTTGGTGTGAGCCGGGTCAAAGTCATAGGGGTGTATGGCGAGGCTGGCGTAGGAGCTGTAGAGGTTGGGCACGGTATAGGCCTCATAGATGAATTCTCCAAAGCCCATTCCGTAGGGAAAGGCCAGGCCCCCGAAGATGACGTTCGAGGAGCTTGACTGAGCGTGCACTGCGGCGGAGGTATGAATCAGGAATTCGGCGTACTTGGTCGGTTGAACGCAGTTGTTGAAGCTGCCATCAGTTCTTTTGAAGATTTTCCAGCCACCGCTTTTGCACTGAGCTTCGCTTAGCTGTGGATTATTGTCTGGCAGGTTGGGCTCGTTGGCGACCTCCCAGCTGGTCGCCGGCAACGGGTTCGACTTGCCGGCCCAGAAATCACCGCCGGGGCCGTAACGTTTAACAGCAGCTTTCACCCAGTCGTCCCATTCATTCCAGCGTGAATCTCCGGGGCCAATGAAGCGCGCTCCCAAGCTTAGCCCCGGGGAGATGGTGATTCCGTTTTCCCAAGCCTTTTGGAAGACCGGATCAAAGGCACTCCAGTTGGTGCCTTTATTGGTGTCGGTCAGCGGCATCCCGAAGTGGTAGATGGTTGCTCCGGAGCGTTTGATGACGTCCATTTCGGAGCTATCCCGACCCATGTCACCGCTCCACATCATCCCGAAGGTGATCGCGGAGGCTCCCGTCGGGGCGGCCGCAAACAGAACAGTGGCAGTCAAAAGGAGGCCAAAGAGCAGCGACAGGCGCTGCAGGGCCCGGGGGCGATTTCTCCCTGGCACTGGGCGCTCTCCTAGCTCGGTCTGATTCGTGGTCACCTGGTTCTCCTTGCCTTTCATTGGATTCGCTGAAGTCGCTGGGTTCATGGGTTACAGCTATTGAATTTGTCGCTGGCGTCGAGGACGCAGCTGTCGGTGCCTTCGCCGCCGCCGCCGACCTCGGCGGTTTCGTCTTGGGCTTCGATTCGGTCAGCACCGGCGCGGCCGTAGATTTCGTCTTTGCCGAGGCGGCCCAGCAGGTTGTTGCCGGCGCCATCGCCGTAGAGCTGGTCGTTGCCGCTGCTGCCCTCGAGGTCATCGATGTTGGCGAGGGTTGACGCGGCGCCGGAACTGCAGGCCGGGGTCGAACCGGACCAGGTGTTCCCCGCTTTGCCTTTTTCGAGGTCGGCCACGATTCCCGGCAGGCCCAGCGGAAGCTTGGCCCACGAGGTGCTGTTGACGGCGGCGCCATCGCCTTCGCCGGATGCCGCTCCCTGCAGGGTGTCCCCTTCGCAGTTGGCGGCCGAGAGCAAGAGGTCGTTGCCGAGCCCGCCCTGCAGGCTGTCGGCCCCTTCGTTGTTGATCAGCGCGTCGTCATAGCTGCCGGCGCTGAGGGTGTCGTTGCCGTTCCCGTTGCCGTCGACAAGCATGTCTTCGGTGCCGTTGGCGGCCGTGAGTTCGTCATTTCCTTCGCCGCCGAGCAAGATGGGCGTGGTGGTCTCAGGGAACCCCGCCAGCGTCAAAGCGTCGTTGCCCGCCATGCCACCCAAGGTGATCGCATCGAGCGGCCTGGGCAGCGTGCATTTGACTTTCGTCGCTTCGTAGGCGCAAAAGGCAGAGGCGGCGTCGCCGCTGACGTCGAAGCTGGCGGACACGCCTTCGGTGGTGAAGGTGACGTAGCCGGTCCCGGCTTCGAGGCTGTAAGTCGCTTTGACCCGGTCCGCACCGGTACTGCCGGCGAGGAATAACTCAACCCAGTTCAGGGCTTCCGGCAGGTTAGTCGCCATGTAGCCAACGCTGATCTTGCCGCGATCGCGCTGAACCACGCTTTCGGCGGCGCCGCTGCAGTCGGCGGTGGTCTCGGCGATGCAGTTGTCCGCCCCACCCTGCCCATTGACCGTGTCGGTTCCTTCTTCACCGGTCAGGTAGTCGCCATCGGGGCCGCCGTAGACGGTGTCGTTCCCCCCCTTGCCGTAGATCGCGTCGGTGCCGCCACCTCCGTCGATCTGGTTAGCGCCGCTCGAGCCGACGATCACGTCGGCAAAAGGCGAGCCGATCACGTTCTCGAAGCCGCTGACGTTGAGGTTGTCGAGGCCGCCGCCGTAACGGGCATCGTTGTCACAGGCCTCGAATTCGCCTTCGCAAGCCGTGCCGTCGAGGTGTACGTTCACGCCTCGTTCTTCACTATTGCTGTCGGCGGGGAAGCCCGACGGGCCAACGGCCCCGTGGAATCCAGGCGTGACGGCGGTGGCAAAGCTGAGCGTGTCAGTGCCGCTCGGCCCCGTGTCTTCGATTGTGTCGATCGTGCCGTCGCCGCGAATGAGGTCGCTTTCCTGGTTGCCGTTGAGCGTGTCCGTGCCAAGGCCGCCGGAGAGCAGATCGTTTCCTGCTCCTCCCGAGATCAGGCTCTCGTCCCCGACTCCGCCGAAGAGTTCGTCGTTGCCGGCATTCCCGTAGACGACGTCGTTGCCGCGCTGGCCGAAGACTTTGTCGTTGCCGCTGCTGCCGATCAGTTCCTGGCTGCCGTCGCCGCCGTAGCAAGATTTCCCTGCTTCGCATTTCTTTTCGGTGATGCTGGCGGTGGCCATGGCACCCGGCCCTCGTCGAGCCAGGGGCGTGTACTGCGGCGCTGCCTGGAGCGCCGCGGCTTCCGGCAGTTCTCCGTGGATGACATCGTCTCCTGCGCCCGCTTCCACCACCTCGACATCAGGATTCGCGTAAATGACGTCGTTGCCGTCGCCACCGACTACTTCCGTAGTGAGGGGCGACGTGACAACGATCAGGTCCGCGCAGGCGCTGCCGCGGACGGTCGTGCCGTCTGCGCTGGTCGTCGTAAGCGCGTTTGCCGTCGAGCGGCTATTCGCGCACGGCGATGCCGCATTGGCATCGCTAATCGAGACACTGACTAGTACCGCAAGCGCAGCTAGAAATACCGCAGCCGCGGTGTTCACACGCCCCCTGCTGTGCAATCTCCCTCTCCCTGTTGTGGCGTCCGACCGTCGGACAACCGCGCGTCAGCTAATCACCGAAATCAAGGCTGAGGCTTCGCCAATTTGGTGCTCCACACATCTTTGGCTGCACCATTTTGTTGCACCAAAGCTTTAAAAGCCGCTGAGTAGAACATCTGCGTTTGCAATCAAAGCGGCAATGATCATCAGTAGTACCGAAGGCACTAGGACCAAGGCGACGACCAGTTGGATCTTCGGCGCCGCCCGCGCCGCGTGCTCCTCCACCGCCCGACGCTGGTCATTGCGCAGCGCGCTCGACTGGCGGCGCAGTTGCTCGGCCAGTGGCGAGCCGTAGCGACGCGAGCGCTCGATTGCCGCGCAGAGGGTGGCAATCTCGCTACCGGAAACCCGGCTGCGCAGCGAGGTTAGGGCCCCTGTGAGTGGGCGACCGCAGGAAAGCTCGGCAACTGTCATGCGCAACTCCTCGGCGAGCGGGCCGTCACTGCCGCGGGCCAACTCGGCAAAGCCGGCGGCCGGGCCGCGCCCAGCTGCGGCAGCAACAGCGAGCAGGTCACAGGCATCAGGCAGAGCTCCAAGCAGCCGGCGCCGGCGAAGCCGGGCCTGGCGCTCAAGCAGCGCATCGGGGGCGAGGAAGCCGGCGACCGGCAGGCCAATCGCGACCAGCAGGGACAAGCGCCCGGGTGCGATGGGTGCCGCCGCGAGTGCCACCATGCCTCCGAGGGCGACGCCAGCGAACTTGCCGAGCAGCACCGCGGCCAGCGGCAGCCGTACCTCGAGACCCGACCTGGCGATGCGATCGGGAAGGCCGAGGCGAAGCGCGGTCGCCGCGACCCGGCCGCCGCCGCGTGCCAGACGGGCACCCAGGATCGACGCGCCGGAGCCGAGGAGCTCGCGCAGTCCGGCCCAGGCAAGCAGGACGGCCAGGGCGACGAGAGCTCCGGCAGCGCTCATCTGCCGGCCGGCCCCAGGCTCACTCAACCACCTGCGCAAGGCGTCGGATCGCGAAGAACCCGCCAAGTTGGAGAAGCGCGGCGAAGGCAAGCAGCATTGCCGAGGCGGGCGACCCCAAGACCTTGCCGAGGAACCCTGGCTGCAGCAGCTCGGCGAAGAGGGCGCCGCCGGTTGGCATCGCAACCACGAGCAGGCCGGTGAAGCGCGCCTGCGACGTCGCCGCCTTGGCGTCTTCGGCGACCCGGTCCTGCTCCGCCGCTCCCTCGGCAAAGCGCCGCAGCAAGCCGGCCAGGTCGCCACCCGCAAGCTGCTGGCTGAGCAGCGCCGCGGCGAGTGCGTCAACCCGTGCCGAGCGCATCCGTTGGCGCCAGGCCGCGACCGCGGCGGCGGTCGGCGCACCGAGGTCCAGCTCCGCCCCAAGCCGCACGAGCTCGACCGCTGCCGGCCCATCGAGCGAGGAGGCGGCAGCGGGTAGCGAGGCCCGCAAGGAGCGCCCAGCCGAGAGCGAATCGGCGACGGCAAGAGCGACATCTGGCAGTGCTCGCTCAACCGCACGGCGATAGCGCCGCCGCCGCCGCGCGAGCGCCCAGGCCGCGAGAGCCGGGCCGGCAACCGCGAGCGGCAGCGCCAGCGACAGGCCGCCGACGAACCAACCACCGGCCACCGCCGCGGCGCTGCCGAGGACAGCGAGACGGCGGCGCTCCGGAATCGAAGGCGAGTAGCCCTCGCGCCCGGCCCGCTGTAGCGGCTCCAGCGCCCGGCGCAGCCAGCTGGCCAGCGCGGGACTGGCGAGCACGGCCTCGCGCACGGCGACGGCGAGCAGCCCGCCGGCGGCCGCGCCGACCAAGGGCACCGCTGCCGAGCTGCCACTCACCGCCCGGCCCGGTCATCGAGAGCACGAACGGCGGTGGACCCGGCGACCCGGACCACCTCGGCGATCTCAGCGACCCGGCGCCGTCCGTCGGCACGTCGCTCGACCTGAACGACGAGGTCGACTCCGCGCTGAACCTGCTCGGCGATTGCCTCATGGGGCAACCCGACTCCCGCCATCAGCGCCAATGTCTCCAGGCGATTGAGGGCATCGGCAGTCGAGTTGGCGTGAAGGGTCGAGAGCGCCCCCTCGTGGCCGGTATTTAGCGCGGTGAGCAGATCGAGCGCCTCGGGGCCGCGAACCTCGCCGATCACGATCCGGTCCGGACGCATCCGCAGGGCGTTGCGAAGCAGGTCGCGCACGGTCACCTCGCCCTTCCCCTCGACGCTGGCCGGCCGACTCTCCAGCCGCACCACGTGGTGCTGTTGCAGGCGCAGCTCGGCCGCATCCTCGATCGTCACGATCCGCTCGGCGGGATCGATGAAGCTGGAGAGCGCGTTGAGCAAGGTCGTCTTGCCCGCGCCGGTTCCACCGCTGACCAGGATGCTGCGGCGACCAGCAACCGCCGCCTTGAGCAACTCACGCTGACCAAGGCTGAGGCTGCCGCGTTCGACCAGCTCATCCGGCCCCGGCCGGGAGGCACCAAAGCGCCTGATCGAGAGCGCCGGCCCATCGACTGCAAGCGGTGGAATCACCACGTTGACGCGCGAGCCGTCGGCGAGCCTGGCGTCGACCATCGGACTCAGCTCGTCGATCCGGCGGCCCAGCGGGGCGAGGATGCGCTCGATCGCGTTGCGCAGCTCCTCCTCATCCGGGAAGCGGACGTCGACCGCCTCGATTCGCCCCGCCCGCTCGACGTAGACGCCATCGGCGCCGTTGACCATCACCTCCTCAACCGTGGGATCGGCGAGCAGGTCCTCAAGCGGCCCAAGGCCAACGGTGTCGCGGATGATCCTCCTCGCCATCTCGTCCCGGACCGCCGGCCTCAGAAGCGCCGCCTCCTCGTCCACCAGGGCGCGCACCTCCTCGGGCAGGTCGACCACAGCCGAGCCTCCACTCGCAGCCTCGACCCGCCGTCGCTCGATCAGACGGAAGCGGAGCTCGTCAGCGAGATCGGCGAGGTGGCGCTCCCTGGCGGACATCGCTCAACCTTCGGGCAGCAGCGTCAGCTTGCGGGCAAAGCTTTCGGCGGCGATCAGGCGCAGTGCCTGCGGCTTGGTCAGCGCCAGGGTCGCCGCCGCGGTGCCGCCGGGGCCGGGCCCATCGGTCCCCGGGCCGAGCGCCAACAACGGCACGGCCGACGCCGCCACATAGGTACGCCCGGTGCCGCTGGCGCTCGCTTCGGTGGTGACGACGACGTCGACCTTCACGCCGGGTTCAACCGCGCCAGCCGCAAGTAGAGCTTCGGCGCCGCTGACCGATATCTCCACCGGGCGCCGGCTCGCACCAAGCGCACTAACCGCGCCACTCTTCTGCCGTGGCGAATGCAGCTGGCTGGCAACGAGGTAGGAGCCAGGGGCGAGCTCGGCGGTCGGCGCAAGACCGAGCGCTTCCCGCGGGTCCCGCAGCGCTCCGGCGGGCACGAAGCGGACCGGGACCCGGCGTGACTCCAGATCGTTGGCGATGTCCTGCGGACGCAGGACCCCGTCCCGATCCAGTCCCTGGCTGGCGATCACGACTTGGCGCAGCGGCCCGTAACCGCTCGCCACGCGGGAGCCGTAACTGTCAGCGATACCCGCGGCCAGCGCCGCGGTCACCAGCGCAAGGGCTAGAAAGCAGATCGCGCGGGTGCGCCGGCTCACGCTGCCAGCCCGCCCTCGGCCTCGACCAGCGGCAGCTCGAGCACTGCCAGTGAGCCGCGCTCCCCGTGGCGGAGCGCAAACCGACCGCCGTGATCAGCCGCGACCCGCCGCACCACGCTGAGGCCGTGGCCGCGGTGACGCCGGCCGGAGAGCAGGGCGATCACCTGGGCCGGAGTGTTGCGGCGCGATCGCGGTCGCATCGCCCGACCCGAGTCGACCACGGCGATCCGCAGGCGCCCCTCACGAATGCGACCGGCGACGACGATCGTCGGCCCGCCGTGCTCGATCGCGTTGACGATCAGGTTGTCGAGGGCCTGTCCCAAGGCGCTGCGATCGCCCCTGACCAATGCCGGGCCAGCGTTCCAGCGCAACTCGAGCGACCCCTCGGCCAAGCGCACCCGGCCCTGCCAGCGAGCGACCGCCGAGCTGGCCAGCGCGGTGGCATCGATCGTGCCAATCGCCGGCGCCAGCGGACCGCCGTTGATCTCTCGGTCAAGGCGTTCGAGCGCTACCGCGGCGAGCTCGATCGGTTCCTCGGCGGCGCCAGAACCCCCGGACCGCGGTCCCACCGCCAAAGCCACCGCCTGCAACGGGCGCCGCAGCTCGTGCAGCGCCTCATTGAGGGCGCTGCGGCGCCTGCCGGCACGCAGGCTCTGCGTCGCGACGGCGGCGGCCATCGAGAGGACCGCGGGCCAGACGGCGATCTGGAACAGCTCGGTCATCCGTCAAGGAGCCTGTATCCGTAGCCCCAGCAGTTGACCACGTAGCGCCCGCTCTCCGGGTCGAGTTTGCGCCGCAGGCGACTCGCGTGTGAATCAAGCGTTCTCGTGCGGGCGGGGCTCCGGTACCCCCACACTGCTTCAAGCAGCTCGCGCTTGGTGAAGACGCGCGAGGGCTCCCCGGCCAGCACTCTCAGCAAACCGAACTCCTTGTTCGAGAGCGCCACCTCGCGCTCTCCGACCCAGGCCTTGCGCCGCGCTGGGTCAACGACGATTTCCCCAACCCGGATCGGCCCTTCGCGTCCGTCCACTCCACGGCGCAACACGGCGCCAATACGAGCGCGCAGCTCAGGGTAGAAGAGCGGCTTGACGAGGAAATCGTCCGCCCCGGTCTCCAGTCCACGTACCCGGTCCTCGTCAGAACCGTGACCGGTGAGGACGATCACCGGCAGGCCGGGATCGAAGCGCGAGGTGACCCCGTCGGCGCCGCGGATCTCCCGCAACACGTCGAGCCCTGAGGCATCGGGCAGCGAGAGGTCGAGCAGCAACAGATCGGGGTGGTTGTAGCGGCAGAGTCGCAGCGCGTCGGAAGCACTCGGCGCCGGCAGGACCCCGAAGCGATCGGCGACGAGGTTGTCGCAGAGCAGCTCGAGGGTCGGAGCGTCGTCCTCGCAGACGACCAGGTTGGCGATCTCACGTCGCTGGGGAAGCATTGGCGGTTCTAAGGCCCGCCCGGAAGGATTTCTCCCCCCTCACGAGCCGGCAGCTCCAAGACCGCCACGGACCGCCTGCAAAATGCGAGACGCCGCGGTGGCAGGGCGCGGCGGACCAAGACCACCTCCCCACGCTCGTCGAGGAAATAGAGGTCGAGCCGGAAACGCATGCCAAACGTGTGGACGCTCGAGCAGCGTGGGATCAGCAGGCCCGGGCCAGCCCGGGGGCGGTCGAGGTGGGCAAGGCCCAGCAGCCGCGAGCGCCGGTCGCTGGCGACGCGGACCTCGTGGCCCAAAACAGTTGCGATCGGCAGGCGGCGAAGACGTGAAGCGAGCGGCGCGTCGGGCATCTAGCCTCTGTCAATGCCAGCCGGCGGCAAAGTCACCGTCTTCGGACCGCACCCGATGCTCGCGATCACGGTCGAGGCGCTGACCAGCGAGGGCGGCGACGACATCCATTTGCACGCGGCCGGGCAAGGCGTCTGGGTGGCGCGGATGGCGGCCGAGCTCGGCGCCAGCCCGATCCTCTGCGGCTTCATCGGCGGCGAGAGCGGTGCCGTGCTGCGGCCGCTGCTGGAGCAGATGGAGGTCGAGATGCGCCTGGTCGAGACCGCCGAGGGGAGCGGCGCCTACGTCCACGACCGCCGCAGCGGCGAGCGCGTGCCGGTCGCCCAGAGTGCCTCGATGCCACCGTCCCGCCACGAGATCGACGAGCTCTTCTCAACCACCGTCGCCGCGGCGCTCGACTCGGAGGTGCTGGCACTTTGCGGCCCCTACCCCGGTGAGGCGCTGCCGCTGGAGATCTACGGCAACCTGGTCGCCGACGTCAAGGCGAACGGCACGCCGGTGATCGTCGATCTCTCGCGGCCACGGCTCGACAGCGCCCTCGAGGGCGGGCCCGACCTGGTCAAGATCAACGACTGGGAGCTGGCCGGCTACATCGAGGGCCCGGTCGACACCGAGGAGCGCATGCGGGCGGCGGTGCAGAAGCTGATCGACGCCGGTGCCGGTGCCGTGATCATCACCCGCGCCGAGGAGCCGGCGATGGTCGTGCGCGGCGAGGAGGCCTGGGAGCTGGTCCCACCCCGCTTCGAGCGCGGCTCGCGCGAGGGCTGCGGCGACTCGATGATGGGCGGGCTAGCAGCGTGCATGGCTGCTGGCCTGGACTGGGAAGAGACGCTGCGCACCAGTGCTGCGGCCGGTGCCGCCAACTTCCTCCGCGCCGGCCTCGGCAGCGGCTCGCGCGCCGTGATCGAAGACCTCGCCGCCAAGGTCGAGTTGCGGCGACTCACCTGACACGTCGCACATGGGCGCGGGGTGCCATCTGTCAAACGCTCGGCAGGAGCCTCGCTGGAGTGTTTGACAGAGGCACCCCGCGCCCTTCACCGCCGTATCAGCATGCGACCGTTAGATGTCTGGGCCGAATGGGAGATCCAGCTCGTGGCCGTCGACGACGGCCCGCGGTGCAACGTTGCGCATCCACTCGAGATGCGGGGCGACCGCGTCGATCTCGGCCAAGCGCGCAAAAGCTTCCCTCATGTGCAGTGGCCGGCCGCCGTGCGAGGAATGGGCGTCGCTGCTCAGTACGTGGACGAGACCCTGTTCGGCCAGCATTCGCATGCCGTCGGCGAAGCGCTCGCGCAGGAAGAAGTCCGCAGTTGCCTGTACCAGCGCGCCGTTGGCAATCAGGACTGCGATCCGCTCGTACATGTCGGCCGAGAGGTGGCGCTCGGGGTGGGCGATCAGGGTGCGGTGGCCGCGCTCGGCGAGATAGGCGACGCGAGCGATCAGCGTGTCACTGAGCGGCCCCGGCGCCGGCTCGAGCAGGATCCAGCGGCCGCCGCCGAGCGCGACCCGGCCCAACTCCTCCTCGCTCAGTCCCTCGACCGCGGTCTCCGCCACCTCGCCCCCCTGCAGGACCTCCACCGGCAGGCCTTCATCCCGCAGTGCGTCATTGAGCTCCTCGACCCGTCCGGCGATCTGCTCGATCCGTACGTCGTGGTCGTGGCGGATGTGCGGCGTCGCGCAGACCCGCTCGATGCCATCGCCCGCCGCCTGGCGCGCCAGCGCCAAGCTGTCGGCGAGATCGAGTGAGCCGTCGTCGACTCCGGGCAGGATGTGGCAGTGCAGGTCGATCACGGTGCGCCCCGCTCAGCGTAGTCGTCGCGGCCGTCGCCCTCCCGAGGTGCAAACGCTCTTTCAAGGGCGGGCAGACGAGGGCATCGGACTACGATGATCGGCATGATCCAGCACCTGCTCCCGCTGGGCTGGCGCGAGCAGTTGGCTTCAACTCATGGATAAGAAAACGACCCGCCGAGGGAACTACGAGTCTGGCTCCGATTACGTACTCGAGTACGGGGAGCTTCGCTTCGCCTTCAACGAGGAGGACTTCGGCCAGCGGGTCGAGCAAGCCGCGGTCAAACTCGGCTTCGTCGATCAGGGGCTGAGCCAGGAGGAGCTGGACGACCTGCTCGATCTCGCCGTCAGCGGCGAGATCGCCGAGCCCAGCTCACGCCTCGGCGAACACATCAACGAGAACTGGGACGACCTCGTCGGCCCCGCCAACCGCAGCCTCGTGCACTGGCTGCGCCGCCTCGTCTTCCGTGGCGCCTGGCTCGACCAGCGGGTCAAGGAGGGTGAGCTCGACGTCGTCTTCGATGAGCGCAACCAGACCTTCGGCTACGTGCAGCCGGACCGCAGCTCGGAGCTGATCGAGCTCTCCAAAGAGCCGAGCTGGCGCCGCATCGCCTACCGGCGCTAGAGCCCGCTACTGCTGTCGCTCTAGGGCGGCCACTACGGTGAGTGAGCCGCTGCCGGAAGCCAGATTCAGGCCGCCGTCGAAGATCTCTCTGGCTGCGTCGGCGTCATCGAGCCTTGTCAGTGAATCGACCAGGAGGATGATCGCTTCGCCTCCCTCAGCGCGGCGGACGGCCTGGGCGAGAGCGTCGCCGGCATGGCGCGCCTGGGCAGCGACGACCAGCTCGGCGTCGGGGGCCTCGCGCTTCCAGTCGGCGAGCTCCTCGGGACTTGGGTCGATCAGCAGGGCGATCGGATCCGGGCCCTCGGAGGCACCGGCCAGCTCGCCGGCGATCTCGCGCAACAGCGACGTGCAGACTCCGCGGCTCTCTCCGTAGACAAGCGCCTGACGACCGGGCGGCGGCAACAGTAGATCCTGAACGCGCAGGCCCTTGCTCTTGCGGCCAAAACGACGGCGGCGCCGTTTGCGTTTGGGACGGGACACGCCCTCGGCGACATCGGCAGTTTGCGGCGCCTGTGCAGCGGGTGCCTTCGCTGGCTCGGACGGTGCCTGGGGCTCGGCTGCGGGTTCGACCTTGGGAGAATCGGCTGCGGGCTCTTTCTTCGCCGGCCGCTCGCGACCCCCTGAGCGCTCGCGGCGCTGTCGCGGCGGGCGGTCGCGTGGTGCGCGCTCGCGCGGCGGTCGCTCGCCACGGGGTTTCTCGCTCGTCGCCGGCTTGCCGTCGCCGAGCTTCTCGATCAGGTCCTCGCGGCGCAGCATGCGATAGCCAGGCACGCCGGCATCGGCGGCGAGGGAGTGCAGCTCGGCGAGGTGCTTGGACTCAAGTTCTGTCTTATTCATGAAGTCCGGCAGGTTATTGCAGCGACTCGACGGGTGAGCCGGCGGGGTCGTTGCCAGCGGCTGCCGCCGCGGCCGGCCAGGCCTCGGCGGCGCGCTTGACGTCGCGTCGCGACCAGTCCAGCTCGCCCCCCATCGCTGCCGCGACAGCACTGGCCGCGGCTCCGTCGCGCAGCTGCGGCGCGGCGAGCAGACCGAGACGGGTGCGCCGCAACAGCACGTCGGCGACCGTGCGGGCCTGCTCGTGGCGGGCGGCGATCACAGCCTCGGCGAGGAGGTCGGGACGGCCGGGCACGATCGGCTCGGCCAGCTTCGCGTCTTGGCGCGCCAGGGCGAGCACTTTGCGCGCCGCGTGCCCATAGCGAAAGGCAAGCTGCTCGAGCGCCTCCTCCCCCACCCCGGCCGGCGCTTCGAGATCGTCTGGACGCGCCTCCATGCCGAGCGGGATCTCCGCCGTGTGGCAGGGCGCCTCGCGGCCCTCGCGCTCGACCAGGCGATCGACCGTCTGCTTGGCCATGCGGCGCCAGGTGGTCAGCTTGCCGCCGGTGATCGTCAGCATCCCCGAGGAGGTCTCATAGAGCTCGGCCTTGCGCGAGATGTCGACCGACTTCTTCGGATCGCCGGTGGCGATCAGCGGCCGCACGCCGGCGTAAGCGCCGACCAGGTCGCCCGCCGCGAGCGAGACGCCGAAGAACTCGTTGGCCGCATCGAGCAGGTAGGCGACGTCATCGCCGCCGGGCCGCGGATGGTCGATGTCGCCCTCGAAGTCGTTGTCGGTGGTGCCGATCAGGGTGCGCCCGTACCAAGGCAGCGCAAAGATCGCCCGTCCCTCGCCGGCGGGCACGATGCAGGCGGCGGAACCGGTCGAGAGCTTGTCGCGGTCGACCAGCACGTGGGTGCCACGGCTGGGTGAGATCCGGGGCACGTCCTCCTCCTCGATCGTCTCCTCGGGGCGAATGCGGTCGGCGAAGACGCCGGTGGCGTTGATCACGTTGTCGGCCCGCACCTCGATCCGCTCGCCCGAGCCGGCCTCGACGAAGGCGACGCCGGCGGCGCGGCCGTTGTCGGCGAGCACCTCGACCACCTCGGCGCCGTTCAGCATCACGGCGCCGAAGCGCTCGGCCTCGCCCAGCACGGTCAAGGTGAGGCGCACGTCGTCGGTCTGGCAGTCGTAGAAGAGGTAGGCGTTCTTGGGGTCGCGCGGCTCCAGCGCCGGGACGAGTTGCAGCACCTCGTCGCGGTCGATCGTGCGGTGGCGGTCGGGCGACCAGTAGTAGTCCTCGTCGGCTTCCTTGGAAGAGCGCATCTCGCGACGGCTGCGACCGACCCGTGTCGTCGCCATCACGTCGTACATGTTGAGCCCGATCCCGAGGCCGCGCTGGCGGCGCTCGTCGGGGAAGGAGGGGACGAGGAAGGGCGTCGGGTAGACCAGATGCGGCGCCAGCTGCACCATCAGCTGGCGCTCGAGCAGGGCCTCGCGGACCAGGCCGAGGTCGAGGTTCTGCAGGTAGCGCAGGCCGCCGTGGACCATCTTCGAGGAGCGGCTGGAGGTGCCTTCGGCGTAGTCGCCTCGCTCCAGCAGGGCGACCGAGTAGCCGCGTGAGGCGGCGTCGAGGGCGACGCCGGCGCCGGTGATGCCGCCGCCGATGACGACGACCTCGAAGTGTTCGCTGGCGATCGCCTCGATCGCTGTCGCGCGCGCCAGCATCAGGCGAGGAACTCGGTGGCTTGCTCGACCGGGGGCCGCTCGGGGGGCTCCTTCTCCTGGCGCGGATGGCCGAGGTGCAGCAGGCCGATGAAGCGCTCGCTCTCGGGGACCCCGACCGCGCGGCGCCCCTCGAGCGTACGCAGCAGGCCGGGCGTGCGCCAGTAACCCGCGTAGCCGCGAGCGTGGGCACTGAGCAGGACGATGTAGGAGGCCACGGCGGTGGCGTGCAGGTCCTCTTCGTTTTGGATCAGGTCATCACCGAGGGCGCAGGAGACGACGATCAAGGTGGGAGCGCGTTCGAGCTTGGTCGCGCCCTCCGGGCCAGCCGCCTCCTTCAGCTGCGCCAGCGTCTCGGCACCGATGACGCGAAAGCGCCAGGGCGCGGTCAGGTGGTGGTTGGGCGCCCAGCGAGCCAGGTCGAGCAGCTCGAGGATCTCCTTGCGGCTGAGCGGCTCCGGCCCGAAGGCCTTGTGCGTGCGCCGGGTCCTGATCGCGGTCTCTACGTCCACGTCTGGAACATAGCCGGCCAACTCATGCGCCCTCCCTTAACCACCTCTGAGGGGGTCAAGGGAGGGCGCGTGGATTACCAGGCGAAGCGACGGCCCAGCCACCAGGGGAGGCCGATGGCCAGCGCGGTGGCGGCTAGGCCGATGCCGATTGGGAGCCACGGGGACGGGGTCGATCCTGAGGTACTGACAGGCGCCGAAGCCGGCGCCTGGGCTGGCGGCAAGGCTTCGGGCTCGCTCCCCTCGGGCCCGGTGCCCGCTTCCGAGGGCAACGTCGGCACAGCTCCAGACGCCGCTGGCGGTGCGCTGGGTGCTCCCGTGCTACCGGAGCTCGGGATTTCGGAGGGCGCCGGCGTCGCTTCGAAGCCGGGCGGGGGGCTCGTCCCCCCGACCGGCGGCACCGGTGCCGCCTCTGACGGCGAGACCGTTGTCGGCGTCGGTTGGCGCGGCGGCGGTGCGATCGGCAGCGAGTCCCCGGCGACGGCGACCAGCACCTGGCCGGTCACCCAGACCGGCGTCTGGTCGCTGGATTCCGAGTAGCGGTAGTGGCCGTCGTCGGCCTGCCGGGCGGCGAGGTAATCGAGGGCACTGCTGCCGCCCGAGTTGATCGTCGCCGGGTCGGCGCCGACGGCGATCATCCCCTGCACCGCCCAGGCGGTCGACTGGGAGTTGACGCTGCCGCTGGCGCCGAGCGCAAAGCCCCCGTTCGCGCGCTGGTGCTTGCGCAGGTAGGAGAGCCCGCTCTGGGCAGCTTTCGTGTTGGGCAGCGCCTGCATCGCCGAGCCGGTGACGTCGGCGTTGCTCGGTTGCCCCGGCACGTCGCCCCAGCCGCCGTCGTCGTTCTGCACCCTCGCCAGCCAGGAGATCGTGCCGTCGAGGCCGCCTTCGGCGCCGGCGGTTCGCAGGGCGATGACGCTGAAGGAAGTGGTTCCAGGCCAGCCGGCGTAGGAGCCGTTGGCGGCCCGCCGCTTGAGCAGGATGCTGACCAGGTCCTTGCCGCCGAAGGAGCGGGGGTCGACGCCGGCGCCCTCGAGCGCGATGATCGTGCGGGCGAGGTCGCCGGGGCTGCTGACTTCATCGAGGTGGCCGCGGAGGAAGTCGAGCGGGCTCTCGCCCGCCGGGTTGGTCACATCGAAGGGATTGCGCCCGGCCGCCTCCAGGCCCAGCATCGCCCAGGTGGTCAGCGCCGCGCTGGAGTCGGAGGCGGGCGCGGAGCCGAAGCCGCCGTCGTCGTTCTGCGCCGATTCGAGCCAGTTGGCGCCCAGATCGGTGCCGGCGGCCTTGGCCGTTCCCGGGACCAGGCCGGGAAGCAGCAGGGCGACCAGAATGGCTGTCGCAATGGCCGGCCTGCGCCACTGAAAGCGCTGGCGGAAGCGGATCAGCATCCGCACCATCGCCGGTCCGGCGAGCAGGGCGAAGGCCACGTTGCCGGCCACATGGGCGATTTCGAAGGGGATCGCACGCGCCTCCAGGGTGAGGAAGTACTGGATCGAGTGGTCTTGGCCGTAGGTCGCCATCAGCGAGAAGTTCTGCAGCGCACCGTACGCGATGGCAGCAAAACCGCATAGGGCTGCAAGCCAGAGCCGGCCGGCGTCGCGGACGAAGAGCGCCAGCGTCGCGCCCATCACCCCACACATCCCCCACCCCACCATCTGCCACGGCGTCCACGGTCCCTGGCCGAACCAGAAGTTCGAGACCAGGCCGGTCAGCGCGCCGACGGCGAAGCCCGGTGCGGGGCCGAGCGCGTAACCGGCGAAGATGATGATGTCGGTCGTCGGCTTGACGTTGGGGAAGGCGGCAAAGGCGATGCGACCGGCGATCGCCAGGGCGGCCAGGGCGGCGACCAGGGCGACGACTTGCGACGGCGGTCGCGAACGCTCATACCAGGCGAATCCGCCGAGCAGGACGGCCATCAGGACGAGGAAGCTGGCCAGCTGCCAGGACATCAGGGCTGCACCTCTGACTGTCGCCGCAGCACCTCGGCGCCCTGGTTGGGAGTGATCACGCCGGGCAGATCGAGTACCCGCGCGACCTCGGTGGCGAAGTACCAGCCGCCGGAGAGGATCTCGCGGGCGGGACCGTCGGCGATGACCACGCCGTCGCCGAGCAGGACGACGCGCTCGGCGAAGGCGGCGGCGAACTCGACGTCGTGGGTGGCGACCAGCAGCCCGGCACCGCGTTCGGCCAGGTCGCCGATCAGGCCGACGAGGTCGTCCTTGCGGGCGCGGTCCATGCCGCGCGTGGGCTCGTCGAGGGCGACCAGTCCCGGCAGGGCGTCGCCGTCCATGCGGCCGGCGAGCGCGATCGCCAGGGCGAGGCGCTGGCGCTCGCCACCGGAGAGATCGCGCGGATCGGCATCGACCGCCTGCTCCAGGCCGACCACCCGCAGCACCGCAAGCCCGTCCTCACCCGGCAGCTCGTCGCCGACCCGCTCGCGGACCAGGTAGTCGCTCGGGTTCTGGGTCAGCAGGGCGATTCCGTGCACTATCTCGAGCTTGCCCCGGACCGGATCGAGTAGGCCGGCGGCGCTGCGCAACAGGGTGCTCTTGCCGGCGCCGTTGCGGCCCATCAGGGCTACTCGTTCGCCGCCGTTGACAGTTAGGTCGATGCCGCGGAGGACGTCGCGGGGTGCGTCGTCCCGAACCAGCTCGATCCACAGGTCTCTTGCTTTGAGGGCTGCGGGTGAGGGGAGATGGACCACCTCCTCTCGGAGGGGGGTCGCCCCCCCTCCCTCGACAGGGCTCAGCGCTGCGAGTGTTTGGCGCGCGTCACGGACGCCGACCGGGAGCGGCTCGATGCCAACCAGGGAGAAGAGTCGGGCGGCGGGGGTCTCGAGAGCTGTGTCGGTGTTTTGGGCCCAGGTGAGGAAGTCGCGGGGGTTGCCGTCGTAAGCGATCGAGCCGGAGGTCATCGCGATCACGCGGTCGGCGGCGGCGAGGCAGCGCTCGAGGCGGTGCTCGGCGAGGAGGATCGTTACGCCCCACTCCTCATTGAGGCGGCGCAGGAGCCAGATCAGCTCGTCGCCGGCGACCGGGTCGAGCTGGGAGGTGGGCTCGTCGAGGAGGACCAGGCGGGGGCGGGTGACCAGCGCCGCCGCGAGGGCGACGCGTTGGAGCTCGCCTCCGGAGAGCGTGTCGACGGCGCGGTCCAGCAGATGCGGAATCGCGAGGGCGAGGGCGACCTCCTCCACTGCCCGAGCGCGGGAAGCGGTTGGGTCTCCGCGCATCTCCAGCGGCAGCTCGATCTCGGCGGAGACCGTGGTTGAGACGACCTGGGTCTCGGGGTCCTGGGCGACGTAGCCGACGACCGCTGCCAGCTCGCCGGGACCGGCGGCGATCGCGTCGATACCGGCAACCTCGATCCGGCCCTCGATCGCGCCGCCGTGGAAATGCGGGACCAGGCCGCAGGCGGCACGGAGCAGGGTCGACTTACCCGAGGCAGAGCGGCCGGCGAGAAGGGCGAACTCGCCCGGGGCGAGGTTGAGCGAGAGGCCGCGCAGAGCGGGATTTGCGGCCTCGGGGTACGCGTAGGTGAGGCCGTCAATCGCGAGCGCTGGTGCAGGCCGGGTGACCGCGGTCGCGAACTGCATCAAATTCCCCCTCCAACAGGCAGGGAATTTGATGCAGTTCGGCGATCGACAGAAGAGGAGCGTGCCCCTTTGGGCCGGCGTCGCAGGGGCGCGAGGCCACTGAGAGCAACCAGGGCCGCGACGACCAGGGTCGGGACGCCAGCGCCGATCTCGGTCGCCGGGTATTCGCTGAACGCGTCGGCGCCGAGCACCTTGCCGGCGATCGCGACGCTGAGAACCGCCAAGCCGATTACGTAGAAGCGACGGTCGTAGCGCGATCCCCGGCCGCGCACGCCACCAGTGAAACGTTTTTTGGCCCCCCGAGGGCCAGAAAACGTTTCACTTGAAGATGGGTGCGACGCGTCCAAGGAGTAGCCGCGCAGCTCCAAGGTTGCGGCGACGTCCACAGCCCGGTCGAGCGAACCCGCCAACAGGCGACGCGCCAGCGGTGCTTTGCCGACCGGGGCAGCGCCGGGGCCGCGCAGGCGCGCCGCGTCGCGGAGCCGACCGGCATCCGCCGCGGCGACCGGGACCAGGCGCGAGACCAGGGTCGCGGTCAGCGCCGAGCGGCCGGCAAGCGGCCGGAGTGCCCGCAGCACCCGGTCGGGATCGACGCAGGCCGAGTAGACGGCGAAGGCGACCATCACCACGGCGGCGCGCAGGCCCAGGACGAGGCCCGCCACGATCGCCTCGGCGGTGACGTTGACCTGGCCGAAGAGCGGCCACTCCCCCAGCCGCGCCCACACCGTCGCTCCGCGGCTGACGACCAGGGCGTTGACGACGACGATCAGCGCCGCCAGAGTCAGGCCCATCCAGAGGGCAGCGCGGACCGCCGCGTGCGCACCGGCAAGCCGGCCGGCAACGACGGCGGCAATGCCAACCCCGAGCAGGACGATCGGGTTCGAGTAGAGGAACGCCACGACCACGAGCGAGCCGAGGTAGGTGACGGCCGCTGCCGGCGACGCCGCCTGCAGCGGCCTGGCTCGCGGGATGTAGGCGAACGGCGATCTCATCGCAGCGGCAACGCGGTCTCCTTCTCCCCTTCGACTGCCACCGCGTAATGGTCGCGCAGGCTGTCCGCATCGAGAAGGCCGGCGGCAGCCCGCACTGCGGCCCCCGTCGCCCCCGTGACGACCCAAACCGGCGGCGCTTCGTAGCGGCGCGTCGCGGCGACCAAACCGGCATCCGGGCCGAACTCGATCGCGCCATCGCCGGCTTGGTCGAGCCCGGTGAGGCGGTAGCCATCGCCCTCGCGGTGGAACTCGGCGAAGACGCCGCTCGTCTGCGGGCCGTCCTCGATCTGAGCCGCGGCCGGGTCCTGCCGCACCCTCGACCAGGGGCCGACGAGCAGGCGGATCGCCTCGCTCGGCGTCCGCGAGGGGACGCCAACGCCGGCGTCTTCCAGCCGCTCGTCGACCTCGGCACAGGCAGCGCCACCGCCGAGGCATTCGACCCCCACCGGCCGCGCCTTGCCCTCATAGCCATCTAGGAAGGGCTGCGGCCAGGAACCGACCACGGCCGGCACGCGCATCGCCGCGCTCCACTCGCGGTAGTCCCACCAGATCGACTCGCCACCGTGCAGCGGGTAGTCGGCGGCGCCGACGGTCGACTCCACACCGTTGACGAAGAAGAACCAGTCGAGCGAGCGGTCGCCGCTCTCTTCGGCTTCCAGCCCCTCGATCGACTGCACGAAGCCACCGCCGTAACGGGTGGAGATATCGGCGCTGTCTTCGAGCGCCCGCATCACCGTGTCGGCTTCGTTCAGCTCGCCAAGCTGGCGGTGCAGCACGGGCACGGTCCCGTAGTCCCGCGTCACCGTCAGCTCGGCGTCGCTCAGTCCCTCGCCGGGACCAAGGCCGCAGCCGGCGGCCGCGAGCGCCGCGAATAGCAGCGCAAGCGCGACCGCCGTGCCGGGGCCCCTCATCGGATCAGCCTCCGGAGCAGGCCCCGTTGAGGCAGACCGCGACCTGGTTGGACGGGATGTCCGTGCCGTGGGTGGCGGTCAGCACACCCGGTGCCGAGAGCGTCACCTGGGTTGTGCCGTCAGTGCCGGTCGGCGCGGCAGCGCCGGTCACCGTGACGCCGGCAGCAGGGGTCTTCTTCCCCTTGTCGTCGTAGGAGAAGACACTGACCGTGAACGGCTTGTTCGGTTCCGCTTCGTGCGGCGCGACCAGCGCCAGCTCGGCGGGGTACGGGTAGGGCTCAAGCGCCCACAGCACTTCGTCCCCCTTGTGCAGCTTGACCAATTCGCCGCCCTTGTTGGGGTTCTTGTGGTTGACCTTGAGGTACCAGGAGAGCTTCTTGGTCGTCTGCGACTTGCCGATTCCGCACAGGCCGAGACCGAATTCGTCAAGGAAGTGATCAGTGACCGACAGCGGCCGCAGGGCCGGGGTCCGCTTCGAAGCCAGGCTCAGCGCGCTCAGCGCGGTCGCCCCTTTCAACTGCACCGACATGCCGCTGCCGCCGGTGCCGCCACCGAGGCAGGTTGCTTTCGGGCTGGTCTTGACCGAGGTCGTCTTGGCGCTGATGAACTGTTCACTCAGCGTTTTGCCGCCACTGCCGACCACGCGCAGGCTGACGCGAGTGCCCTTGGCCGCGGCCAGAGCAGAAGTCGAGAGCAACAGGAGAAGGGCCAGTGCGCACGCAGCGACCAGCCGGAACGGAACGAGTCTTGGCATTGAAGCCACCCTTTCCTCGAGGGTTGTCATGGCTGGCCGGGGACAGGTCTCCTGGCTTCCGGGGTTCCTCCGCCGCACCTTCCCGGGGACTCTGTGTCCTCCCCAGTGGCTGGCGCCCGAAGCGCCCGCGACGTCCTTGACCCGGTCACAGTGGCGGGACCGCGCCGGTTTCGCACCGGACTTCCCTTGACCACCGACCGATTACGCGGGCGAGTCTATCCGCTGAACTTTCGTCCAGCGGTCTTGGTCCCGGCACCGGCCGCTGGCTAGGGTCGCGGCCGCATCGTTTCTCGGACCGACGGGAGGGAGATATGAGACGGGGAATGCGGCTGCCGTCACCGGCATTGGTTGTTGCGGGTTTAGCGTTGTTCGTGGCACTTGGTGGGACCGTTTACGCGGCCAAGAAGGCGCGGATTGACGGTAGGGCGGTGAAGGTGAAATCACTGCCGGGCAATCGCTTGAAGGTGAAATCACTGCCGGGCAATCGCTTGAAGGTGAAATCGATTCCGGCCAACCGGCTCAAGCCCGGCGTGCTCAAGGGTGTGCTGGCCGGGCAATCGGGGCCGATCACCGGGGCTGAAATCGATGAGCTGACCCTGGGTCAGGTGCCCGAGGCCGCGCACGCGTTCAGCGCCGACACCGCCCAGAGCGCGGTCGATGCGCAGACCGCCGTCAATGCCGTTAACGCGGTAAATGCCCAGACCGTCAACGGTCACAGCGCCGGCTGCCTGCCCGGCACACAGTTCTTCGCCGGCGCCTGCTGGCAGAGCTTCAACAGCGAGACCGCGGTCAGCGCGCCGGCGGCGGCGACGTCGTGTGCTGTGCAGGGTGGAGCGTTGCCGGAGGCGCTGCAGCTGGCGGCGTTCTCTCAGCAGCCCGGTGTGGTTTTGGATGGCGGCGAAGAGTGGACTAGTGACCTCACGAATATGACCGGCCCGGACGAATACGCGGTTGTAGTGATTTCGTCTGCTGGGGTCGTCGACTTCACTGCGTCTACAAGCAGTCACAAATACCGCTGCGTCATCCCGCTCGTCACCTGACGAGCGGGACCGTACCGGCGTGGTGCGCTACGCCGGCTAAGTTTCGACCAGGCCGTGCTCGAGCGCGTAGCGGACCAGCTCGGCGCGGCTGGAGAGGCTCAGCTTCTGCTGGATGTGGGCGCGGTGGCTCTCCACCGTGCGGATGCTGATGTAGAGCCGCTCGGCGACCTCGGCATTGGTGTGGCCCAGCGCGATCAGGCGCAGGACGTCGCGCTCGCGGTCGCTCAAATCGTCGCCGTCACCGCTGGCCTCACCCGCGGCCAGGCGCGCGCCCAGCGCCGGCTGCAGGTAGGTGTCACCGGCGGCGGCGCTGCGCACCGCCTGCACCAGCTCCGCGTCGGCGGCCTCCTTGAGCACGTAACCGCGCACGCCGGCCTGCAGGGCGCGGCGGGCAAAGGCGGGCTCGTTCTGCATCGTCAGCACGACGACCTCGGTATCGGGTGAAGCCGCGCGGATGTCGGGTACCGCCTCGAGGCTGGCCCGTCCCGGCATGTTGAGGTCGAGAATCAGCACGGTCGGCTTGTGGCCGCGCGCGTAGCGAACCGCGGTGTCAGCATCGCCGGCCTCGGCAACCACCTCGAAGTCGGACTCCGCATCGAGCAGCAGCCGCAAGGCGTTGCGGACCACGGTGTGATCGTCGGCGAGGACGATCGTGGTCACCTTGGCCTCCCCTGTGCGTTCGGCTCCCTCACTCGGTTGCACGATGGCGAGGCTACCTGCGCCCGCGGCCCTGGAGGTGGAATCCATACATCCATGTAACCCGCCCCCAGGGATCGGGACATCAGGGTTTTCCCGCGAACATCGTGTACTCAGATGTGCTTTGAATATTGGACCGTTGTACGGATAGGATGAAGGGCATCCCATTGGGTCGAAGGGTTGGAGGGTTGGAGCAACGCTGAGATGGCACCGGGGTCTGACAGCGGCGCCCTGGATGAGCCCCGGCTGCGGGAGCTGATTGACGTTGGCCGCAGCCTCGTCGCCGAGCTCGACCCGGAGGTGGTGTTCCAGCAGGTGCTCGAGGTCGCCTGCGAGCTGACCGGCGCCCGCTACGCCGCGCTCGGCGTGCTCGACGAGGAGCGCCGCGAGCTGGAGCGCTTCATCACCTACGGCATCGACGAGGAGGCGCGCCGGGTAATCGGCAACCTGCCGCGCGGTCGGGGCGTGCTTGGCCTCTTGATCGAGCAGCCACGACCTTTGCGCCTGGCCGACGTCGGGCACCACCCCCGCTCCTACGGCTTCCCCCCCGGCCACCCGCCGATGTCGAACTTCCTCGGCGTGCCGGTGCTGATCCGCGGCCACGCCTGGGGCAACCTCTACCTGACCGAGAAGAGTGGCGGCGACTTCAACGAGGCCGACGAACAGTCGGCGATGATCCTCGCCGAGTGGACGGCGATCGCGGTCGAGAACGCCCGCCTCTATCGCAGCGTGCGGAGCCGCAACGACGAGATGGAGCGCGCCGTGCACCGGCTCGAAGCGACCACCGAGATCGCCCGCGCCGTCGGCGGCGAGACCGACCTCGATCGCATCCTCGAGATCGTCGTCAAGCGCGGCCGGGCACTTGTGGAGGCGCGCTCGCTCTTGATCCTGCTCTGCCGGGGCGAGGAGCTCGTCGCCGCCTCCGTCGCCGGCGAGCGCGAGGGTGGCATGGCCAAAGTCCGCATCCCGATCTCCGGCTCGATCCCGGGCAGGGTGCTGGAGGCGCGGGCACCGCAGCGGGTCCACAACCTCGATCCCAGCCTGATGGCCCGGCCCGGCAACCAGGACGTCGGCGTCACCGCCCTGCTCACCCCGCTGCTCTTCCGCGGGCAGGCGCTGGGCGTGCTCGTCGCGCTCGACCCGCTCGGCCGCGAAACCGGTTTCAGCGACGAAGACGAGCGGGTCCTGCTCTCCTTTGCCGCCAGCGCGGCGACGGCGGTCGCCACCGCGCAGTCGGTCGCCGAAGGGCGCATCCGCGAAAGCATCGCCGCGACCGAGCGCGAGCGCGGCCGCTGGGCCCGCGAGCTGCACGACGAGTCGCTGCAGAGCCTCGCCGGGCTGCGCGTGTTGCTCTCGGCGGCGCGCCGCAGCGATCCCGAGGAACTGGATCGCCTGCTGATCCAGGGCATCGAGCAGGTCGACATGACGATCGCCGAGATGCGCCGCCTGATCGCCGACCTGCGCCCCAGCACGCTCGACGAGCTCGGCCTCGGTGCCGCCCTGGAAGCGCTCGGCGAACGCACCGCCGGCGGTGACGCGATCGAGGTGAGGATCAACCTCGATCTCGACTGCGAGGCCGGGCGAAACCCGAACCGTCTCGTCGGCGAGATCGAGGACACCGCCTACCGCCTCGTCCAAGAGGCACTCAACAATGCGGTCCACCACGGCGAGGCAAGGCACGTAGAGGTGGACGTAAGAGAGAGCGACCAGACCCTTCGCGTACAGGTCCACGACGACGGGCGGGGTTTCGACCCAAGCGCGGCGACGGGCGGCTTCGGCCTGATCGGCATGCGCGAAAGGGCCGAGTTGACCGGCGGCACCCTCGAGCTGCACAGCATCATCGGCGAGGGCACCACCATCACCGCCTCGATTCCCGCAATTCACCGCAAGAACAAAGCCGAAGAAGCGGCATAGGGCCTGGGGCCAAGCAGATCAAGGACGCAGGGAGCGTGGCGTGCTTCAGCACGCGAGCGACCGAGGACGCCGAGATGCGCCGGTCCCAGTCCCTATGCGCCCAGCATCGCTCGGTAGAAGCTGTAGTCGCTGCGGTCGGGCCGCAGGTTGGAAGCGAGCGCGAGGTGGTGGCGGGCGCGCTCGGTCTCCCCCGTCTTTGCCAGCGCCCGACCGAGGCAGAAGTGGGCGTAGTCGTTGACCTGATGTCGTTCGACCACGGCCTTGAACTCGACCGCGGCGGCGGCGAAGCGACCGGAGCGGAAATAGGCGCGTCCGAGTGCCTCGCGAATCGAGGACTTCTCCGGGGCGCGCCGGGCGGCCTCCTCGAGCGGCATTGCCGCCTGCTCGAAGTCCGCCTCCTCGAGCAACTCGATCCCGCGACGGTAAAGAGTGAAGGTGGAGTCGGCTTTTGACTCAGCGGGCATTCGTAAAAGTGTAGGAGGCGGTCCGGCTCGGCTCGACTCCTCGCCGCCGCGATCAGTAGGCTCGCCGACGCGATGGGAAGGCGCGGGCAGTGAAACTAGTCATCGGCATCGTGCGGCCGGAGAAGGCCAACGACGTGCTGGAGGCGCTTTATCGCGCCCAGGTTCGCGGCGTCTCGATGAGCCGCGTGCAGGGTCACGGCGGTGAGCTCGAGCGGGTCGAGACCTACCGTGGCACCACGGTGAAGATGGGCCTCGCCGAGAAGGTCCGCTTCGAGATCGCCGTCTCCGATGACTTCGTCGAGGCCGCCGTCGAGGCGCTCTGCGAAGGGGCGCGGACCGGTGAGGTCGGCGACGGCAAGATCTTCGTCCTGCCCCTTGACCAGGCCGTGCGCATCCGCACCGGCGAGACCGACCACGGCGCCGTGACGCCGGTGGACAAGTGAGCCCCGTGTCGCTGCTTGCCGCGGTGCCGCAGGTCGACAGCGGCGACACAGCCTGGATGCTGGCCGCGACCGCGCTGGTGCTGATGATGACCCCGGCCCTGGGCCTCTTCTACGCCGGCCTGGTGCGCTCGAAGAACACGCTCAACACCTTCATGATGTGCGTCGCCGCGATCGCCGTCGCGATGGTCACCTGGGCCCTGGTCGGCTACTCGCTGGCGTTTGACGGCACCGGTGACCTGATCGGCGGCCTTGGCTACGTCGGCCTGCACGGCGTCGACTTCCTGCCGCGCAACGACGAATCGACCATCCCCCACCTGCTCTTCATGGCCTTCCAGGCCACCTTCTGCATCATCACCGTGGCCCTGATCTCCGGCGCCGTGGTCGAGCGCATGCGCTTCGGCGCCTTCCTCGTCTTCGCCGCGCTCTGGTCGGTCCTGGTCTACGCGGTGCTCGCCCACTGGGCCTTCGGCGGCGGCTGGTTGGCCGAGCGCGGCACGCTCGACTTCGCCGGCGGCGTGCCGGTCGAGATGGCCTCCGGCTTCTCCGCCCTGGCGGCGGCGTTGGTGGTCGGCTCGCGCAAGGACTACGGCCGCCAGGCGCTGCTGCCGCACAACGCGATGTACGTGCTGCTCGGCGCCGGCCTGCTCTGGTTCGGCTGGTTCGGCTTCAACGGCGGCAGCGGCTTCAACACCGGCACCAACAGCGTGCTCGCCTTCACCAACACCCTGATCACGCCGGCCTGCGCGCTCGTCACCTGGTTCGTCCTCGACCTGATCCGCGGCCGCAAGGCGACCGCGATCGGCGCCGCCACGGCGATCATCGTCGGCTGTGTCCTGATCACCCCGGCGGGCGGCTACATCAGCCCGGGCTGGGCGATGGTGCTCGGCTTCCTCGGCGCCCTGCCCTGTTACGTGGCGATCCAGTGGCGTCCTCGGACCCGGGTCGACGAGACGCTCGACGTGCTCGCCGCCCACGGCATCGCCGGCTTCACCGGCATCCTCTTCATCGGCCTCGTCGCCCAGGTCGGCTGGAACGGCGTCGCCGACGGCCTCTTCTACGGCAACGCCGACCAGCTGCTCGACCAGGTCCTGGCAGCGATCGCCGCCCCCGCCTACGCCTTCACGGTGACCTTCATCCTGCTCAAGCTGATCGGCGCGGTGATGCCACTGCGCGCCTCCGAGCACGACGAGGCGGTCGGCATGGACGTCACCTACCACGGCGAGGAGGCCTACGTCACCGGCGAGGGCGCGATCCTCGTCTTCCCCGAGGACGGCGGCAAAGCCCCCGTCCCGGTCGCCGACCCGGGCTAACGGCCCGCTTCGGCGCCTTAGACCTGCGCGGCGTCGGCTTCGGCCGCGACCGCTTTGCCGTGGCGGATCAGGTCGGCGGCGCGCTCGGCGATCGCGATCGTCGGCGCGTTGGTGTTGCCGCGGGGGACGGTCGGCATCACCGAGGCGTCGACCACCCGCAGCGACTCGGTGCCCTCGACCCGCAGCTCGGCATCGACCACCGAGCCGATCGCGCAGGTGCCGACCGGGTGGTAGATCTCGTAGGTGGTCTGGGCGATCAGGGCGCGCAGGGCGTCCTCGGAGTCGTCGGCCGGGGCGGTGAACGGCTCGGCCGCGTAGGGCTTGAAGGCCGGCTGGGCGCAGATCTCCTGGGCCAGCCGCATCGCGTCCATCATCCGCGCCATGTCGGTCTCGGTGGCGTAGAAGTTGTTGCGCACGATCGGCTTCGCGGTCGGATCGGCGGAGGCGAGCCGCACCGAGCCGCGGCTCTCGGCCGTGAGCAGGCAGGGCGAGACCCAGACCCCGTGAGCTTCGGGATCGGCCATTCCCTCGTCGACGATCTGGATCGGGGCGACGTGGATCTGCACGTCGGGTGCCTCGGCACCCGCGCCGACGCGGGCGAAACCGCCGGACTCGGCCAGGTTGGAGGCGAAGGGCCCGGTCTGTGAAGCCTCGAACTCCGCCATCGCCGCCGGCTCCAGCGCCTGCAAGAGGCTCTCGGGCTCGGGGGTGGTGAAGACGGCGTAGCTGGCGGGGTGATCGCCGAGGTTCTCCCCCACCGCCGGCTGATCCAGCAGCACCTCGATTTCGCGCATCGTCAGGTGCTCGGCCGGCCCGATGCCGGAGAGCATCAGCAGCTGCGGTGAGTTGTAGGTGCCGCCGCAGAGGATCACCTCGCGCTCGGCGCGCAGCTCCTGCGCCTGGCCCAGCTGGCTGGCCTCGACCCCAACCGCCTTCTTGCCCTCGAAGAGCACGCGGTTGACGTGCATGTAGGGCATCACTGTCAGGTTCGGCCGCTCGCTCGCCGGGTGCAGGTAAGAGACGGCGGCGCTCGCACGCATGCCGCCGCGCTGGGTCACCTGGTACATGCCGACGCCGTCCTGCTCGGCGCCGTTGAAGTCCTCGTTGCGGGCCAGGCCGGCTTCGACCCCGGCCTCGACGAAAGCGGGCGAGATCGTGTTGCCCGAGCGCTGGTCGGAGACCGGCAGCGGCCCACCGATCGCGTGCCACTCCGAGGCACCGCGCTCGTTGTCCTCGGCCTTGAGGAAGTAGGGGAAGAGGTCGTCCCAGGCCCAGCCGTCGATCCCCCAGCTGTCGTAGTCGCGCCGGTTGCCGCGGATGTAGACCATCGCGTTGACCGAGGAGGAGCCGCCGAGCACCTTGCCGCGGGGCAGCGAGATCTGGCGCCCGTTGCAGTTCGGCTCGGGCGCGGAGTGGTAGTCCCAGTCGACCTCGGTGCGGGCCAGCTGCAGGTAGCCGAGCGGCACGTGGATGTTCTGGTTGAAGTCCGGCGGCCCGGCCTCGAGCAGCAGAACATTGGTGTCCGGGTCCTCGGAGAGACGCGCTGCCAGGACACAACCGGCCGATCCGGCACCCACGATCACGTAGTCGTACATCAACCGCTCCTTCCGTTGGCTACCGCAACGCGCAGACCCAGGCAGGGACTGGGAAACGCGCTTCACCGGCACCCGGTCCGGCTTTGACGAGTCTACGCCCGAAAGCCCAGAATGCGAGTGTTTTCTCGACCGGCTGCTACGGTGAAGGAGTCGGGTTCGGCGCAACCGCCACCCGAGAGGTTCCGTTTCCTCCGTTCGCTTCAGTGCGTTTTGGGGTCGCTGGATCTCCCCTAAACGCTCAAAAAGGAGCCACAAACATCGTGTCATTTGCCGACCTCGGCATCTCCAACGACGTGGTGCGCGCGCTTGCAAAGCGCGACATCACCCAGCCTTTCCCCGTCCAGCAGCTTGTCGTCCGCGACGCGCTGGCCGGCCATGACCTGCTCGTCCAGTCACCGACCGGATCGGGCAAGACCCTCGCCTTCGGCATCCCGATGATCGACCGGATCAAGCCCGGCAGCAAGGGCCTCTCCGCCCTGGTGCTGGCGCCGACCCGCGAGCTGGCAAGCCAGATCGTCGACGAGCTCAGCTCGATCGCCCGCGCCCGCAACCTGCAGATCGCCGCCGTCTACGGCGGCGTCGGCTTCGGCCCCCAGGTAAAGGCGGCGCAGCGCGCCGACATCATCGTCGCCACCCCGGGCCGGCTCGAGGACCTGATTGCGCGCCGCGCGATCAACCTGAAGGGCGTCCGCATCCTCGTCCTCGACGAGGCCGATCGCATGCTCGACATGGGCTTCAAGCCAGCGGTCAACCGGATCGTCGGCCACACCCCGGAGCAGCGCCAGACCCTCTTCTTCTCGGCGACGCTCGAGGGGGCGATCGGCAAACTCGCCTCCGACTACACCCGCGACCCGCGCCACCACACCCACGCGGCGCCGGAGCGCAGCAAGGCCGAGATCGAACACCGCTTCGTCCACGTCGACTCCCAGGCCGACAAGCTCGACCACCTCGCCGGTGCCCTGACCGGGCCCGACGGCGGCCGCACGCTGGTCTTCGTGCGCACCAAGCGCGGCGCCGACCGCCTGGTCAAGCGCCTGCGCAGCCGCGAACTCGAGGCCGTCGCGATGCACGGCGACAAGAGCCAGGGCCAGCGCGAACGGGCGCTCGCCCGCTTCGAGCGCGGTGACGTCGAAGTCCTCGTCGCCACCGACGTCGCCGCCCGCGGCATCGACGTCGCCGACATCACCCACGTGATCAACTTCGATGCCCCCGGCGACCGCGACGCCTACGTGCACCGGGTCGGCCGCACCGGCCGCGCCGGGCAGCGCGGCGCCGGCACCAGCTTCGTGCTCACCGACCAGGCGGCCGAGATGCGCCGCATCGCCCGTGAGCTCGACCTGACCCGCGAGTTCGACCAGAGCCTCGGCCACGTCAAGGCGGCCAAGTCCTCGCCCAACGGCAAGCCCGCCCAGCCGGGCCAGCGACCTCGGCGCCGTCGTCGACGCAAGGTGGCCGCATGAGCGCCACGCAGAGCATCGCCAAGAAATGGACCTGCGAGGGCTGCGGCGTCAGCGCCGGCCGCATCGACGGTGAGTCGGTGCCGATGCCGAGCAACTGGGCCGATACCGCCGACGGCGTCTTCTGCCTGATCTGCCGACGCGAAAGGGCCGCCGAGGCGGCGCTCGACGCCGCCCCCAGCGACAGTCCCGTTGCGGAACGGGCGAAGCTGCGCCGGGCGGCGCTGATCGAGTTCGAGGTCAGCCGCACGCCGGATCACACCGATGGGATCATCGCGCGGGCCTGCCGCACCTCGGTCTCCGCCGTCACCCGCGCCCGCCGTCGCCTCGAGCTTCCCGATCCTCCGCCCACCTCAGCTGAGTCGCGGGCTAAGCGTCGGGCCGCCAGCAGCCGATAGGACAGCCATGGCGGCGTTAGCGTGCAGATAGGGATCGGGCTCGCCTTTGCCGCGGCGCTGCTGACCAACCTCGCCTCGCTGCTCAAGCACCGGGGCTGCCACCGCGCAGCGCCGGTGCGCCTGCAGGAACCACTGCGCAGCGCCCGCGGCCTGGCCTCATCCCCCTGGTTCGCGGCTGGCTGGGGACTGGCGGCTGTGGCCTGGCTGGTCCACGTCGCCGCCCTCTCGATGGCGCCGATCTCGATCGTCCAGGCCGTGCTCGCCGGCGGCGCCGTCACCCTCGCGGTGATGGCACAGCGCGTCTTCGGCGATGCGGTCGAGCCGCGCCAGTGGCTCGCCCTGCTGCTCGGCGGCGCCGGCCTGGCACTGCTCGTGCTCACCGTCCCCCACTTCAGCGGCGATCACTCCGGTTTCGCGATCGGCAGCATGCTCGCCTTCGAGGGCGGGCTCGCCCTGCTCGCGATCGGCTTGGCGCTCGGGCACCAGTCCGAGCGGCTGGCCGATCACAGCGAGATCCTGCTTGCCGCTGCCGCCGGCGTCCTCTTCGCCCTCGCCGGCGTTGCGATCAAGGGGCTGACCGGCGCCAGTGGCGTTTCCATTGCCGTGCTCGCACCCTGGATCGCGCTGACCGTGGTCGCCGGCATCGGCGCCCAGTACGCCGCTGCGGCGGCGCTTCAGCGTGGCGGCGCGATCGAGACGATCGGCCTGATCGGCCTGATCGCCAACGCCGCCCAGATCGCCGGCGGCGTGCTCGTCTTCGGCGACCCGCTGGCGGGAAGCCCGCTGGGCCTGGTGCTGCAGGGGAGCGCCTTCGTCATGGTCTGCGCCTCGGCGCTGCTGATCCCCGGCCGGCGCGCCGCCGCGGCGCCTGTCCCGGCCACGGCCTAGAACAAAACCGGCGCGACGGGCCCGATGGACCCGCCGCGCCGTGTTGAGGCGTCCTCTACCGCCGCCCGTTCAGCAGCCGCTCACCTTGAGCGGCAAACGGTTGTTCTTGACCTTCTTGCCGTTCTGCCCTTTCAGGTTCATCACCGAGGACAGCGGGCCTTTGCAGAGGTTCCTGGAGTTGACCAGGAGGCCCTTTTTGGCGCCGCCTTCCATGCGCAGGATGAACTTGCTCACCGGCACGTCGGGCGTGTTGTTGAACACGGTCTTGATTCCCCCGTTCTTGGAGGTGATCACACCGCGTAGCTGGATGTTCACCTGGCCACGCAAGTCAACGAGCAGGTCCGGCAGTTCGTGATCTGAGGAGACCAGGTACACCGGCCCCTTCAGCGCCTTGCCGAGCAGCGGGCTCTTGGCCTGTGCGTGTCCGTAGACGGCCGCCTGCGGACACGTCTGGGAAGCCAACTGCGGCCTCGTGCAGACGGTCCTGATGTTCCCCTGGTCGAGGAACAGCGCCCGCGGCAGCGCCAGCGCGCTGCGCAGCACGTTGGCGTCTTTGGATCGACCTTCCAGGATCGCCCGCAGCTTCGGGTGCTTGCCGCGAGTGGTCGTGCCTTTGCCACCAAGCAGGCGGGTGTGCAGCTTCGGCTTGAAGCTGAGGCCCTTGCAGCCAGTGGCCTGGAAGGGCGAGGAGACCGAGTAGGAGCTCCACGCCGCCGGGTCCGTCGGGTTTGCGCCGCCACCGTTGATGAAACCGGCAGTGGCCTGTTTCGCACAGTTGGTCGGGTTATGCATGAACTTGGTGCGGTCGACGTTGACGTCGATCGAGCGGATGTCCAGCTTGACCCCACCGAACACGTCCGGGATCGCGTCGGAGACCGCGTGAACCTGGGCAGTCGCCGGGTTGACGAACAGAGCGACCCTGACCACGACGGTGCCGAGGTCGAACGGACCCGCAACCGCCGGCGTAACGGTGACCAGCGAGAGCGGGGCGCCCTTGTATGGACCGGCAAGGAAGGCCTTGCCATCGATCGTGATCGGATCCGATCCGGTCCCGCTCCGCGTCGATGCGGTGCCGATCTGGCTCGAGCTGGGACAGCTCGAATTGGCTTGCTCGGCAACGCCGCTCGCCGCCTCAGCGGCGGCGATCTCGCCCTCTGAGCAGTACGGGATCCCGGTCAGATTTGCGGCGTGTCCTTTCGGCAGGGTCACGTCGACCCGCTTGACCTCTTGCTGGCCATCGGTGCGGCCGATGTCGACCCGGAACGGACTGTAGGCATTTGCCTTCTCGCTGTTCGATTTGGCCGTGTAGCTCGGCGCGAACGGCCGCTCGGCCATCGTCGCCGGGCAGGCACCGCCGTTTGGCGCGCTCGAGGGGGTGAATTTGCTGTCCGGGGTCTTCGTCGAGTTCGGCGTCGACCACGGTTCCATCGTGCTCGTCGTTGTGGCCAACGAACAGGTCGGCGGGCTGCTCAGCACGCCTTTGGCGTCATCGAGATGGATCTTCACCGAGGTGAACGGCACCTGAGGAGTCTCGGTAAAGGTCGTCGTCAGCTGGCCCGTTGTCGGGTTGGCTTTGGTATTGCCGATCAGCCTCGCGGAGATTCCGTATTGGGCCGACTCGGCGACGACGAAGATGCGGAACTCTTCGCCGGATTCCGGATTGCGGCTGAGCTGCTGACCGAGGTAGGCCGTGCCTTTCAGCGCCCCCGCGGGCAGCGGCGGCGTCTCGACTTCAACCGATCCGATCCTCGATGCGGCGGGACAGGCCACCGGGTTGCGCGTGCCCTTGCCGAACTCGGCGTTGGTGCACGACTGCAGGCCTTTGGCAGCGGACGGGTTCAGCCCCATCCCCTCCGGCAGGGTGATGCTGGCGTTGCGCAGGTGCGACTCGCTCTGCGTTTCGCCACCGGTGATGAACGGCAGCGTCGTCTCGATTGTCGGCGTTGCCGGCGAGTCGACTTTGTCGGTGCCGGGGTTCACATTGATCCCCGGGTTGAACGGCACGCTCGCGCAGCCGGTCTGAGTCAGGCCCTCCGGCAGGGAAAGGTCAGACGCGAACGGAGTGGCGCTCGCCGGGAAGTCTGCTTCCGGCAAGGCCACCGACTCTGCGCGCAGGAACGTCGTGTAGATGCCCTCATACGGAGGCAGCTGCGAGCTGAAGCAGGTGGTTGGGTTGGTGATGTACGTGCCGTCGCCGGCACGGCCGAAGTTCACCAGCCGGCTTTTCCAGCTTCGAGTTCCTGGATTCGGATCCGGTAGGTGGATCGTGAAGCTCTCGTGGTAGTCGCTCTCCCAGGCGACTGCGGTATTGAGGAACACGGTTTTCTTGCTACCGGGCTGTCCGATTTTGAAGCCGAATTTTGCTGGTTCGCCGAAATCCGGTTCGAGGTTGTAGAGAGACACCAGAGTCGCGCCCGGGGTCGGTGGCACCGCCGTACCTTTGGCAGGCCCTTCTGAAACCTTGACAGTCAGCCGCTCTTCGCCCACCTGGCTCGCGGCCGGGCAGCTGGGGCCTTCGCCCAGGGCGGGAGGAAGCGGCGTGTTGAACTCGGCCATCGTGCAGCGCACCGGGGTGGCCAAAGGGTTGACCGTCAGACCCGGCGGAAGGTCGACGTGGATGGTCTTCACCGGGCCAATCGGAACGGTTTTCCCAGCTTCAAATTCTTCCTGCTTGACGATGTACTGCGTGAAGCCGATCGGCGGGTGACCCGCGGCCACTCGGAAGAACCTGGTAACTGGGTCTTCCGGCTTGCACTGGTCCGCAATCGGGTCTTCGGTGCAGACGCCTGCTTGGAAGCCGTCATTAACGGTCGGCGGGCTGTTCTGCGGTTCGATGATGTCGCCGGTGTCGGCTTGTGCAACCGACACCACGGGTACAAGCCACAAAGCAATCACCGCACAAAAAAAGATCAAGCGCCTAGCCATTCGTCTCTCCTCTGGTCGCATCGACGTTCCCATTGCGTCCCTGCGTATGGCGCTAAATCTCTCCGCGCCTCTACGGTAGCTACCTCTACCCGCCGGCTTCAAGGGGGGAAACCCGCAGAGCGCTGTTTGCTTGCGTCAATCGGTGTAATCGACTGGCTTTGCTTGGCTCCAACAAGCCAAATTTCAGGCGAAAGTACCTCCTAATAGGATCTTTGAGCAATGAGGCCCGGAGCACCCCTTCCATACGTCGATGAGCTCACGGTCGAAGTGGCGGCCGATCGCGACGCGACCTGGGCCGCCCTGCTTCGAGTCGTCGAGAAATCCTTCGCATCTGCCCGCGGCCGCGGCCCCGCCCGGCTGCTCGCCTGCGAAGACACCACGCCCTCGGGCCCGCGCCCACTGGCGCAGGGATCCGCCTTCCCCGGCTTCCACGTCGAGACCGCCGACCCGGAGAAGGAGCTGGCGCTTGCCGGGCGACACCACTTCTCGACCTACTTGCTGACCTTCCGCCTCGACGACGGGGATGCAGGCCAGACGAGGATCACCGCCGAAACACGCGCCGCCTTCCCCGGTCTGAAGGGCGGCATCTATCGCGCCCTTGTTATCGGCACGCGCATGCACGTTCTAGTAACCCGGCGACTGCTGACCGCAGCCAAGCGCCGGGCCGAGCGCCCCTGACGGCCCCCTCGCATCCGCCCTTTGGTTCAGCCGTTGCGGCCGATGAGCATGATGCCGGCGATCGAGACGGTGGCCAGCAGGGCCAACGCGATATCGGTGCGGCGCTCGTTGTCTCTCATCCCACACCTAGAACACTCCTGAGCGCGGGACGATGCTCTCGGGCCGGCCCTCAGCCGCCTTCCTCGACAAACGCCCGGCGCAGCGCCTCGTCGAACGACTCCGGCGAGATCCCGAAGGGCTCGGCGCCGCTCGGGTCGGTGACCACCGTCGCGCTGGTCAGTCCCTCGATCAACGGCCGTGCCACGTTGGTGTCGACCGGCGTCACCAGACCCAACCAGAGCGAGGAGAGCCAGGGCGTGATCAGGGGAACTGGAACCTGGCGCCGCGGCTCCTTGCCCATCGCGATCGCCATGTGGTCGAGCATGTCGGCGTAGGAAAGGACGTCGGGGCCGCCGATCTGGACCTCGCGTCCCTCGGACTCCGGGACCTCGGGAGCGCGCCGCAGGTACTCGACCGTTGCGTCGATCCCGATCGGCTGGGTCTCGGTGCGCAACCAGCCGGGGGTAATCATCACCGGCAGGCGCCCCACCAGGTAGCGAAGGGTCTTGTAGGACTCGCTGCCGGCGCCGACCACCATCGCGGCCCGGAAGTAAGTCAGCGGCGGGCCCTCGGCAATGAGGACGCGCGCGGTTTCATGGCGACTCTGCAAGTGCTCGGACGCGCTGTCGCCGCCGAGGCCGCCGAGGTAGATGACCCGTTCGACTCCTTCGCGCTTCGCCATACGGGCGAAGTTGGTGGCGCCGGTGCGCTCGCGCTCGGCGTAGCCCCCTCCCCCGCCCATCGCGTGGACGAGGTAGTAGGCGACATCGATCTCAGCGCCCGCGCCGGCGAGGCTCGCGGCGTCGGTGATATCACCCTCATGCAGCTCCATCCCCGCCGCTTCCAGATGCCGCGCCTTGGCGCGATCGCGGACGAGACAGCGGGCCGGGGCATCGGAGTCCGCGAGCACCGTCGCCAGCCTGCCGCCGACGAATCCGGTCGCTCCAGCGATGAGGGTGCGTTGTGCGATCTACCCAAGCTACCCGCCCGGGCTGCGAAGCTAAGCACGTGCGTATCCATCTGCTCGAGCGCAGCCAGCGCGTAGAGGTGCCGATCGATCAGGCCTTCGCTTTCTACGGCGACGAGCGCAACCTCGAGCCGCTGACTCCGCCCTGGCTCCACTTCGAGGTGACGACCCCGCGCCCGATCTCGATGGCGGCCGGCACCCTGCTCGAGTACCGGCTGAAGCTGCACGGCATTCCGATCCGCTGGCGCACCCGGATCGACAGCTGGGAGCCGCCGTCGCGCTTCACCGACTTCCAGGAGAAGGGCCCCTACTCGGTTTGGGAGCACACCCACACCTTCGAGGCCGACGGCGCGGGCGCAACGATCATCCATGACCAGGTTCGCTACTCGATCCCCTTCGGCCCGCTCGGCGCGCTCGCCCACCGGCTCTTCGTCCGCCGCGACCTCGAGCGGATCTTCGACTTCCGGAGGGACGCCATCGCCGAGCGGATCATGTTGTCGCCGTCGCGCTGACTCGCCCGCATCCCGCTCTAGGATGCGCTGATGCCATCTCGCCGCTCCGCTGCCGCTGCCCTGGTCCTGATTGCCTGCCTGGCGGTCGCCGCATCGTCTGCGTCGGCGGCCCCCACCCCGGCCGACGTCCAGCGCGACCTGGAACGGCTGGTCGATGCGCCCGAGGGCCCGCCGGGGGCAATCGCGACGATGTACCGCGACGGCCGGCTGACCGTACTGCGCGCCGGCCAGGCAGACGTGAAGCGCAAGCGAGCGCCGCGGCCGACCGACCACATGCGGATCGCCAGCGTCGCCAAGGCCTTCAGTGGCGCCGTCGCGCTCAACCTCGTCCGCGCGGGGAAGCTCAGTCTGGACGACACGATCGCCCAACGGCTGACCGGAATGCCGGCAGCTTGGGGCTCGGTGACGGTGCGGCAACTGCTCAACCACACCAGCGGCCTGCCGGACTACACGCAGTCGAAGAGCTTCGCCAAACAGGCGAACGAGGATCCCCGCGGCTACGTCTCACCCCAGACCATCATTAGCTGGGTCCGTACCGACGCGCTCGAGTTCAAGCCCGGTTCGAGCTATGAGTACTCGAACACCGACAACATCGTGGTCGGCCTGATCGTCGAGGCGGTCAGCGACGAGACCTACAGCGATGCACTCGACCAGATCGTCTTTGGCCCGGCGCGACTGAGCCAGACCTCGCTGCCGAGCAAGGCCGCTCTGCCCAACCCCTTCATCCATGGCTACTTCGTTGCCCCGGGCGAGAAACCGGAGGACGTCTCGACCCTGCTCAGTCCCAGCGGCGCCTGGGCCTCCGGCGCGATCGTCTCGACGCCGCGAGACCTCAACACCTTCATCCGCTCATACCTCGGACTCGAGTTCTTCGACCGCGCCCAGCAGCGCGAACAGATGACCTTCGTCCCAGGCGGCGAATCGAGCCCGCCCGGCCCTGGCAAGAACTCGGCCGGCCTGGCGCTGTTCCGCTACAGGACCAAGTGCGGCACTGTCTATGGCCACACCGGCAACTTCCCCGGCTACGTGCAGTTCGCCGCCGCAACCGCCGACGGCCGCCGCGCCGTAACCACCTCTTTCAGCATCCCGGCGCCGCAGGGCAAGCTCCTCGCCCAGATGCGCAATCTGCAGACGACCGCGGTCTGCGCCCTGCTCGCCAAGTAGCCCTGCTCGGCCCAACCGGGATTGCCCCCCACGGAAGAGCGGGTAGCGGGTGCACATGCATCGGGTGACAACCCTCGCCATCGCCCTCCTCGCCCTGTTCGCGGCCGGGGCTGCCGCCCACGTCCCCGCCGACCTCGACCGGCTCTTCGGTGGCGACGGTGTCATCACCAGCAAGGCGAACGAGCGTGACCTCGCGACCCGGCACAACCTGCTCGGGATGTCAGACGGGTCGGTCCTCGCGGTCCACGTCCGCACGGCTGCGCCGCCGTCCTGCGGCTACGCGATCGCGATCGAACGGCTCGCTGGCAACACCGGCGCGCCGCTTGGCTCGCTCGAGCTGCCCGCCGACGGCTCCTGCTCGGCGCCGATTCCGCAGGCGGTGGCGATCGACGCCGACGAATCCGGTCACCTCTTTCTCGCCACGGCCGCCGGCTCCTCGCTGCGCCTGACCCGCCTGGGGGAAGACGGCACGATCGACCCGAGCTTCGGCGTCGCCGGCTCAGTGACTTTCGCCACCCCACAGCCGCTCCTGCCGAGCCTGCTCAGGGCCTGGTCGGATGGCGAGGTCCTGATCGCGGGGCGGGCGCTTGTGTCGCCCGGGCCCAGCGCCGACACCTTCGTCGCCCGGGTGCGACCCGACGGCAGCCTCGACCCCGCATTCCGTAGTGGCGGACTCAGCTTCTTCGACGTCGGCATCGGCGAATCGGCGCCGGAACCGTCCGCGCTTGAGGTCGAACAGGGCGGAGCGTTTTACCTGGCCGGGCCGTTGGAAAGAAGTCCGGCCGAAAGGGAACGAAGGCCGATCGCGGTGCGGGCCTTCCGCGCCAACGGCGAAGCCGACCCTGACTTCGGGCGCAACGGCGTCGCCAAGCTGGACGGGGCCGCGGCGCCGGCGATGGACCTCGACCGGGGACGCCTGCTCGTCGCGGCCAGCGGTGGCGACCTGCCGCCCCGGGTCATCGGCCTGAAGCGCAACGGGCGACTCGACCGCAGCTTCGGCGACGAAGGGGTTGTCGCCATTCAAGCGCCGCAGGGGTTCAGTCTGGCCGAGGTGGCAGCCGACCCGGGCGGCCGCGTTGTCGTCGCCGGCAGCAGCGGCTGCTGCGGACCCCAGCGGCAGAAGAAGTTCGCCGTCCGCCGCTTCGAGCCCGACGGCCACGTCGACAGGACGTTTGCCGGCGGCGGCTTCTTCTACCTCACCTCCCCACACGCGACCCCGCACCAGGAGATCCCAGTCGAAGGCCTCTTCGTCAGCTCCGGCAACGCCGGCGGCGGGATCACCGTCTCGGGATCGATCGGCCGTCCGCCGCAGCTCGCGGTCAGGCTCCGCCTCGAAGGGCAGGCCAGCCACGAGCGCTGCGCGGGCCGCGGCGCCACCATCGTCGGCAGCGCGCGCGGGGAGAAGCTGGTTGGCAGCGAAGGCCCCGACGTGATCGTCGGCCTCGGCGGCGGCGACCGCATCTTCGGCCGCGACGGCAACGACGTCATCTGCGGCGGCAAGGGCCGCGACGTTCTGCGCGGTGGCCCAGGACAGAATCAGATCTACCAGCAGGGAAACTGAGACGCCGGCGCCGGGCCGGCGCAGCCCCTCCTAGGGGTGAGAGAACGAGCCGAGGCCAGCGAGGCCGAGCCAGAGCGAGTCGTAGGCATCGCCCGGTCCGTACCAGAGGATGTCCGAGTGTCCATCACCGTTGAAGTCGCCGGGGACCGGCGTGTAGGTGCCGCTGACCGAGACGGCCGCTTCGGAGAACACACCAACGCTGGCGCTCCCGTACCAAAGAGCGTCATGCGCATCCGCCGGGCCGTACCAGAGGATGTCGGCCGTGCCGTCGCCGTTGAAGTCACCCGAGACCGGCGTGTAGGTGCCGGAGACCGAAGTGTTGACGCCGGTGGTGAACTGTCCTTGGTCGGCGCCCCCGTACCAGAGCGAGTCGTAGGCATCGCCCGGTCCGTACCAGAGAATGTCTGTCCTGCCGTCGCCATCGAAGTCGCCTGAGATCGGCGAGTAGGTGCCGGAGACGGATACGTCAATGCCGGTCGTGAACTGGCCCTGGCTCGATCCTCCGTACCAGAGCGAGTCGTAGGCATCGCCCGGTCCGTACCAGAGGATGTCTGAGCGCCCGTCGCCGTTGAAGTCACCCGGAATCGGCGTGTAGGTGCCGGAGACGGAGGTGTCGACGCCAGTGGTGAACTGACCCTGGCCGGCGCCCCCGTACCAGAGCGAGTCGTAGGCATCGCCCGGTCCATACCAGAAGATGTCGGCCTTCCCGTCGCCGTTGAAGTCACCCGGAATCGGCGTGTAGGTGCCGGAGACGGAGGTAGCAGCATCCGAGAACACACCGGCGTTTTCGCTCCCGTACCAAAGGGCATCGTGGGCATCCGCCGGGCCATACCAGAGCACGTCCGAGCGCCGGTCGCCATCGAAGTCCCCCGGGATGGGGATATAGAAGCCGTTGACCGTGATCCCCTCGGGCCTTGGTCGCGACGGACAGCCTTTGTTCGACTTTGGTCCCTTCTTCCTTGGGCACCTGTCCTTGCTGTCGGGCACGCCGTCCTTGTCGGTGTCCTTGGGCTTTGGCTTCGCGGTGCTGGTGGCCTTGCCCATGCGCCAGATCTTGGCGATACGACCACCCATGCTCGAGTCGAACGCGAACGGGTTGAACCTATGGCGAGTGATGTGGCCGCCCGGACCGAGGTTGTCCCAGTTCGAGTCGATCACTTCGAAGTTCCAGCCCCCGAGCCGGCGAAGGACGATGGTGGTGTGAAGCGGGCGTCGTTCTCCGAACCACGAGTCCGGAGTGCCGGCGGGCGTGACCTGGATGATGTCCCCCCGCACAGCGTGGTTTGGATCGGTGATCCGGGTGCCGCCCTTGGCCTTGAACGTCCCCTGATAGCCGTTTTCGCTGGCGTGCGGTGAGATTCTGCCGCCGCTGGCCCCCGCTAGAGCATCGGCAACGAACCGGTAGCACCACCCTCCCACCCTGTTCCTTCGGGTCTTTTCCAGCCTTTCGGCTTCGCTCGCGATGGCGGTGTTCTTGAAGTAGCCGTTTGCAGCCGAGGCCGAGCCGGACGACAGCAGAAGTCCGGCCAAGAACAGGGCCGCGAGGCAAAGTGGAAATAGCGGGCGCTTCATCCCTTGCGTTTGGCCATGCGCTCGAGTTGCTTGCCGAAGGCCTTCTCGACTTGGTCGGACATCGTCATCCGGTAGACGGCGACCAGCGCCTGCAGCGAGAGGGGACGCAGCTGATCGAGCGCGGCGCGTACCTCCGGCCAGCGCTCTTCCGGATAGCCCTCCTCTTCGAAGGGCTTCCAGATGTCGTCGAGGAAGAGCTTGATGAACTCGTGGGAGACGGACTTGCAGCGACTCTGCACCTTGGCGATCACGGCGAGGGCGTGATCGAGCGGTACGCCCGTTGCGACGACGCCCTCGGCCGCGTCCAGCAGTGAGGGAAACGGCGCCTCGAAGCGATCATCGTCGATCGGCACGAGCGCGCCGGCATCGATTGCTCGCTTCAGCGCGTCATCGATCTCGGTCCCAAAGCGATCGGCCAGCTCCTCGCGGGTGAAGGTCTCGGGTTGCTCGCCATCGAACTCGTCGAGCGCCCGCTTGAAGGAGAGGAACTGCTCGGCGGGGCCCAGGTTCTGGCTCAGCAGCCGCTCGATCCCCTTGAGGTTGAAGCCATCGGTCTGCAGCTCCTGGATCATCCGCAGCCGATCGAGGTGTTCGGGCCCGTAGTAGCCCACCCGGTCGCGCACCTCCGGGGCGGGCAGCAGCCCTCGTGCGCGATGCGAGCGAATGTTGCGCACGGTCATCCCCGTCTCCGCGGCGAGCCGTTCGATCGTCAGGTCGTTCTCGGGCGAGGCGGTCGCCATGTGTGAAACCTATCACTGAAAGACGGCGCACTGTTTGTCGTGACGGCATTTGGTGTTACGTTGTCCTCCGGCACGGGTATTGCCGCAAAACACCCAGGGAACAAGGAGGAGCATGAGTCCGACAGCCACAGCCCCAGCGCCGTCTCGCCGCCGCGGAATCCCCGGCCGCCGCCTGCTTGACACGATCGCCGGACCGCACGGGATCGATCGCTACATCGAGCAGATCAGCCCGACCCTCGTTTTCGGCGAGTGCAGGGCCGAGGTGGTTGCGGTCAGGCACGGCACCGAGGACAGCGTCACCCTGAGCTTGCGCCCCAACCGCGCCTGGGAAGGCCTCCGCGCCGGCCAGTTCGTCCAGGTCTCGGTCGAGATCGACGGCGTTCGCCACACCCGCTGCTACTCGCCGGCCTCCCCGGAGGGCTCCGGCCGCGAGCTGGAGATCACGGTCAAGCGCCACCCCGGCGGGCTGGTCTCGAACTTCCTCGCCGACCACGCCCAGTCGGGCATGGTGATCGGCCTCTCGCAGGCCGACGGCGACTTCCACCTTCCCGATTCGCGCCCCGACTCGATCCTCCTGATCGGCGCCGGCAGCGGCATCACTCCCCTGATGGCGATCCTCCGCACCCTCTGCGCCGAGGGACACGCGGGACCGATCGCGCTGATCCAGTACGCGCCGGACCCCCAGCGCGCGATCTACCGCGAGCAGCTCGAGCGCCTCGCGGCCGAGAACCCGAACTTCAAGCTGATCCGCTCCTACACGCGGGCGCCCGGCGCCGGCGAGCTCGACGGCCACTTCAGCCCCGCTCACCTCCCCCAGTCCGACCCCAGCTTCGCCGCCGCCGAGACCTTCGCCTGCGGCCCCCCCGCCCTGCTCGATGCCGTTCGCGGCACCTGGGCCAACGGCCTCGAGCAGCAGCTGCACGTCGAGAGCTTCGTCCCCCCCAGCCTGCTCCCCGTCGGCGAGCCCGGCACGGGCTCGATCCGCTTCGCCGGCTCGAACCTTGAGGTCGAGAACACCGGCGCCTCGATCCTCGAGCAGGCCGAGCAGGCCGGCGTGCCGGCACAGTCGGGCTGTCGCATGGGGATCTGCCACACCTGCACCTGCCGCAAGCTGAGCGGCACCGTCAAGAACCTGCTCACGGACGAGGTCTCCGCCTCGCCTGACGAGGAGATCCAGCTCTGCGTCTCCGCTCCGCTCAGCGACCTCGTAATCGACCTTTGAACCGACTTTCAACGAAAGGCATCCAATGAGCACCACAACCGAGAGTCAGATTCCCCTCACACCGGAGCAGATCGAGAGCTTCGGAGAGGAGCTCGACGCTATCCGCCAGCGCGTCCTCGCCGATCGCGGCGAGCACGACGCCAGCTACATCCGCAAGGTGATCCGCGCCCAGCGCGGGCTCGAGGTCGCCGGTCGCGGCCTGCTCTGGGCGGGTGTCTTTCCGCCGGCCTGGATCGCCGGCACGGCCGCCCTCTCGCTCTCCAAGATCCTCGACAACATGGAGATTGGCCACAACGTGATGCACGGCCAGTACGACTGGATGAACGATCCGGCGCTCTCCGGCAAGCAGTTCGAGTGGGACAACGCCTGCCCGGCCGACCAGTGGCGCCACTCCCATAACTACATGCACCACACCCACACCAACATCGTCGGCAAGGATCGCGACATCGGCTACGGCGTGCTGCGCATGTCAGAGGACCAGCGCTGGACTCCTTACTACCTGGGCAACCCCGTCTACGCGACCCTCCTCGCCCTGCTCTTCCAGTACGGAGTGGCGCTGCACGACCTCGAAGTCGAGCAGCTGACGACCGGCAAGGCGAAGCTCGCCGACAAGCGCAAGCTGCTCGGTGGAATCTGGAAGAAGGTCCGCCGCCAGACCCTGAAGGACTACGTGATCTTCCCGGCGCTGTCCGGTCCGTTCTTCCTCTTCCCCCTGGCCGGCAACGCGACCGCGAACCTGGTCCGCAACGTCTGGTCGTTCACGATCATCTTCTGCGGGCACTTCCCGGAAGGCACCCACGAGTTCACCGAGGAGGAGACCGAGAACGAGAGCCGCGGCGAGTGGTACTACCGCCAGCTACTCGGCTCGGCCAACCTCAGCGGCAGCCGTCCCTTCCACATCCTCTCCGGCAACCTCAGCTTCCAGATCGAGCACCACCTGTTCCCGGACCTGCCGGCCAACCGCTACGCAGAAATCTCAACCGAGGTCCGCGAGATCTGCGAGCGCTACGGCATTCCCTACAACGTCGGCCCGCTTGGAAAGCAGTTCGGCAGCGTCGTCAAGAAGATCTGCCGCCTCGCACTCCCCGACCGCAAAGGCCGCGTCGACGATCAGCTGCCTGCCGCGGCGCCCGGAGGCGAGGAGGCTCAGGTGCCGGTTGCCGCTTAGGCGGGCACCGTCGAGGACTCAGCGAACCCTCTGAAAGAGGTAGATCACAAGCAGCACCAAGATGATGACCACGAGAATGGCAACGATCGACACGGTTCCCTCCAATTGTTTGCCGGCCCCGGAATTGCCGGGCCAAGTTGCATGCTGCGTACCCCGCGACTGTGGCGCTTAAACGGCGCCGTCGTGAGAGCGCTTGTCAAGGCCCGCCATAGCGGTCTCGACCCCAGTTATGCCCCTCCCGTTGTCCACGTCGAGCGCCAAAGATCCTGCTGCTTCAGCACGATTGAAGAGAGTCCACAGGAAGTAGAGAGAGCACAAGGGCGCCCAACCGCGTCCGCGAGTTGTACATCCTCAGATTGCAGCTCACGTGCCGACACGAAGTCACAACCTCTCCAGGCGCCCACCACACAGAACCATGGAACCCACAGAGCCTTTAGCTGACCTCCCAGGGCACGAGATCGGACCTCGATGACGGGTAAGTCCTCAGGCACCTCCCCCGGTTTGAAGTCGTCGTGTCCAAAAACAACACAGGAATCTCCTCCGAGCCAACAAGATGGAATCAGTCCCTGACGAGCTGCGATCGCGGGAACCGGCTCGCGAGTGAAGTGCCACCAGGTTCGAACGGTCGAGGGGAGCTTCGAGTTAAAACGCTCGACCGGCGATCGACCGTCGTCGGGCAGATAGGGCACAGGCCCTTCGAGAGGGAGAACCCCCAGGCTAGTCGCAAAGTCCCACGACATCCGCGGCCGGTCCCTTATCTGCCTCTCGGGGGTTGTAGAGAACCTTGTCCCCGCGCCTGACCGTTATGTCCTTGGCGAGCTTGAAATACCGCCGGGTCTGGTCTGACGGATCAACCAAGAAGCCAAAGCCCCGCTTGCGGTCGACCATGTCGACGTGGCCCTCACATGTCTCGTCGTCAGCCCCGTCACCTGGCTTCTCGTCCAGGCCAGGCAGCCGAGAAACCTTCTCCTCAATCGCCGCGAAGGCAGGCGAGCGCCGGACGAACCCCTTGCGAGCCGCTTGCTTCAGGAGATGACGCGCGCGAGGGCCGTCTTCCAGCGTCGCTGCCACTCCCGCTCCCTTCAATGCCTGCCAGTCCGACAGGCGCCCGTCGATTCTGGCCAGCGACTCGGCGGCCTCACTTTTCCCTTCCGGAGAGTAGGCCAGGGCGACAGCAAGCTCGAGCTCGATGTAGGTCTGACCGGGCTTCATCCTCGCGGCCCGCCGGAGCGACTCCACCGCCTCCTCCGGACGCTTTGCCTTACGCAACGCCTTTCCCAACAGATAGTGGCGGTTCACATCGCCCGGATCATGCTCGGCCGCCAGCCGGAGGGGCTCGATCGCCTTAGCGGGGTCAACCTTCAACTCCTCCCGGCCGAGCAGGTAGGCGGACTTGGCCACCGTGCCCTTCTCTCGCACCTGCCGATCCGGCGGGAGCTGCCGCCACAGACGCAGCACCTCGGCCGCTCCCCGCTTCGCCCGGTCGGTTTCCTCGAGATGCAGGCGGGTCTGCGCGAGGCGATAGAGGTTGCGAAGGTGACCGCGGTCCAGCCTCCAGGCTGCGACGAAGTGCGGGAGAGCCTCGGCGTATTGCTCCTGCTCGTAATACTGATACCCGAGCATGTAGCTCCATTTCGCCTTTTGTGGCTGCAGGGCGCGCAGCTGCTGCAGACCGGCGATCGCCTCGTCATAGCGCTTTGCCCGCGAGAGGCAGAAGGTGAGCTTTTCGCGCACCGAAAGGTGAGCGGTACCTGGCTCGAGGATCTCGCAGGCACCGTTCCAGTCGTTCTTGGCCATGGCGTCGTCCGCACGTTTGAGCAGATCCGCCGGGTCGAGCTCAGCCTCCACAGTGACGCTCATCTCGTGAGCACCTCTTTCGTCGTTTTGAAGAAAAGCTTCGCGTAGTCCCCGAGGGCCTGCTCCCCCTTCGTGGCGACGATCTCCCGCGCTGCCTCCTTGACGTTGGCGCCGGCCCCCTTTGGCAGCTTGATGCCGAGAGAGCCGGAAGTGCGGTCCAACCAGTTCAGAAACGCCTCCCGCGCCAGGATCGAAGCTGCCGCGACGGCGACGTCCGCCTCGGCCTTGGTGACCTGAACGAGCTTGATCCCCGCTTCCCGGGTGTCGGCCAGCAGCTTCTGTTCCATGTAGCGGGCGTCGGCGAACTTGTCGACGATCACGTAATCGGGGCGCATTCCCTTCCCGATCAGATCCTCGATCGAGCGCGCGTGCCCCCAGGCCAGCAGCGTGTTCATGTTCTTCCCCTCTTCGCTCATTTCGCGGTAGAAGGGGTTGAACCGGGGCGGGTTGATCGGCGTGAGGTCGTAGCGATTCCCCAACAGCCGGCGTATTTCCGGCGCCATCCTGTGGACGCGGGCATCGGAGAGCTTCTTCGAGTCCCGCACGCCAAGCGCCTCGAGCTGGGCGGCGAGTGGAGCGTCGACGAGCACGGCGGCACTGACGAGCGGCCCGAAGTAATCGCCCTTCCCCGACTCATCGGTCCCCGCCCACGGTACGTCGCGGGGAAGGCTGCTGAGGTCGGGCTGCTTGTTGGGCTTTGAGGCAACCGAGAGGTTGGCAAGGCCCTCCAGCTCGCGCTCGAGGATCCCCAACGCCTCGTCGAAGGCCCCGCCGTCCCCCTGCAGCATCAGGGTCCCGGTCGTCCACAGAGTGAGCTGGGCCTTGCTGCCCGGGCGCCGCAGCTGGTAGCGCCACTGCTCGGCCTGTCCCTTGGCCTCCTGCGCCTGCGCCCCGGCGACTTGCAGCGACTTCTCCACCGCCTCGCGGCGCGCGGGAGAGGCGACCTTCCATTTGCGCGGCTCCCTGTCGCGGTCGGCCGCCGCGCCGCAGATGCGGTCGACTACCTGCTGGGCCAGGTGGCGGGCGCTCGCGTCCGGGCCCTGCACCTGAATCGTGCTCTTCGCCCCGTCGAACACCTGCGCCACGGCGGTGCCCTGCGCGTCGGCGACCTTGAACTGCCGGCCGTGGGAGATCTCATGGTCCTCGAGCACGTCCAGTCCCGCCGATCGCATCGCGGCCTTCAGGTGGGCGACCCGTCCCCCCAGCGAGAAGTCGCTCTTCGCGCCGGCGTCGTTGAGGCGACCGCGGATCTGCTCCACACGACTGACGTAGAGCAGGTCCGGCATCCGCTCCAGCGCCGCCCTTCCCACGTCTTCCCGGTTTTCCTCCGGAAGGAGGACTCGCTGGATGCCGGCCTCGTGCGCAGCTCGCAACTTAGCCTCGATCCCATCCACACCCAGCACCTGACCGGACTCGGTCACCTCGCCAGTCGCGGCCAGCAGGGGGTCGCCCGGGACGTTCTTGAAGGCGACCAAGCCTCCGAGCGCCAAAGCCAAGCCGATCGAGCTGCCCTCGAAGCTCAGCGGCCACTCGAGGCTCCAGCGAACCTCTCGCTCGCGGGCGTATTGCAAGAGGACGAACTTTCCCTGCTTCGTCATGTCCGGCTGAATCTCGTCGTCCTCTCGCACCTCCGAGCCGGGTTTTTCGTAGATCTTCGTCCCCAGCGTCAATCCTTCTCCTCCGGGAGCCACCAGCAACGCCCGAGCCTGGTACTCCTCGGCGGCCGCGATCAAGGCCTCGACGACTCCTCGCAGCTCCTCGCCGATGTCGCTCGGCAGCCGCTCCCACCCGAGCGCATCGAGGAGCGCCCTCGCCGCATCGGGACGCCTCGCGGCCTTTGCGCGGCTCTCGTCCAGCGCGCTCGGATTGAACTCCTCCAAGTCCACCCCGGGAACCGCCTGCGCGAGGTGGTCGAAGACGGCCTCCGCCGAGAGGAGGTTCTCATCGCCGAGCCGATCCAGCAGCTCCGCCCAGCGGCGCATCCGCTCCGCGCGCGGCTCCAGCTCCTGCTCCACGCGTTCGCTGAACTTCGGTCCCAACTCTGCGTGCTTGGCAATCTGAATCGCGCGGGCCAGCAGGATGGGCTGAAACGGCTTGACGGCAAGGGCCTTCTCCACCACGGCCCGCGCCGCCTCTGGATCTTCTCGCCCGCCGACCCAGAACTCCCTCTCCGCACGCTCCAGCTCGCGTTCGGGGCTCATCCCACCACCCGGGCGCCAAGTCGATCGACCTCTTCGGGACCCTTGGCCAGCTCCCAGAAGACACAACCATCCTGGACCGGCTCGAACTCCTCCGACTCCTGCGGCTCCTCGCCTCCCTTCAGGTAAAGCACCAGACGCAAGCGCAGTGGCCGCTCAGCGAGGCAGCGATGGATCGAGAAGAACAGGGCCTCCCGCTCCCAGTCGACGTCGAAGCTTCCCGCCATCTGCAGACCTGGCCCCCCCAGCTCCCACAGCGTCCCCTTCTGCTCCCCAGAGGAGGCCGCAACGAGCTCACGCTCATCCGCCTCCCCCGCCCACTCCCGGGGAACGAAGGAGAGGATCTCGCCCTCGACCGACGGGAGCGAGTCGTCATCGGCGCGCTTCTCGCTGTCCAGGTACTGCAGCCAGGGCCCACGGAGGGCCTCGATGGTCGCCGAGAAACTGGGCTCCCACCATAGGCGCGGGTCTTCCGGGCTCTCGAGCGGATTGCCCCATCGCCACGTGCCCTCTTGATCGCTGAGTGCCGCGATGACCACGTCGGGGTCGGCAAGGCTGCCGACCCGCGACTCGAGTTGCCTGCGCTCGACCTTGCACTCGAAGGAGAGGACGACGCGCAGCGGGCACTCAAGAGTCGACTCCCCCGGAGTGAGCAGGAAGTCGGTGGGCAAGGCATCCTCGACGTCAGTTCGCAGCGGAGCAACGTCGTACCAGGAGAGGTCTTCCGCCTCTTGCGGGGCGCCGGAGAGCACGAGCACCAGAGAGCGTTTCGGCGGGAGGTACTCGGTGTCGTGGAAGGTCCACCGGCCGGCCGAGAACCAGATCTCGGCCGGGGCCGGATCCAAGCCCCTGTGCTCAACCAGGCGCGCATCCTCCAGGCCCGTGAGGCGCTCGACCCAAGCGGCGCTGGGTGCCTCGCCAGGCTGCCGGCGCAGCGCAGACAGCACCTCTCCACAGGAGGGGCAGTCGCGCAGGTGCTCCGTCATCTCCGCGGACTCCTCGCCCTCGAGGTAATCAAGCCAGTCGATGGGCAGGGGGCAGCTATCGCTCATTCACTCTCTCCAAACAGTCTTTCGACTACCGCTTTGTAGATTGCGTGGGCCTGGTCGGCGTCGGCGGCGTGCTCCGCCACCAGCGCCAAGGTCTCCGAAAGTGCCCGTTTCATCGCCGCGACACCGACTCCGGCGGCCTCGGCAGAGGCGGACGTATCCTCGTGCTCGGCCAAGGCAGCGATCAGGTCACATCGCTCGCGGCCCAAGCGGGCGACCACGCTCGCCGCCGACGCCTCAATCTCCACGTCCCTGACCGGCGCCTCCACGACCGCCGCTGCCTCGATCTCCACATCTTCCGGCTCGACCAGGTTGAAGCGACGCCTGATCACGTCGATCAGGACCGCAAGGGTGAGGGTGCCTTCGGCCCGATCGAGCATGTGGACCAGGAACCGGTGCAGGGCCGGCCTGCGGAGGATCGGCGACTCCTTCAGTGAGTGGGGCCCGTAGCGAATGACCTCCAGGTCCTCGTCAGAGAGCTCGAAAGCCAGGCGTACCAACTCGTTCCCCCGCAGTTCAGAGGGCCTCCGGGTGGGCGCGGTGGCCAAGGCCCAGGGCCGGTCCGCGGCCGCCCCGGCAGGTCCGACCGGCTCGAACGCATCGTCGTCGCGGAGCATCGTCTGCATCCGCTTGTAGAGGTTGGTGACCGCGGAGCGGCGGCGGCGATTGGTGAGGTGCTGGCCAAGCGAAGTGGTCAGACCGCTGCGCAGCGCCCCCTCGGAGCGAGCACCCGCCAGCAGCTTCGAAAGGTTCTTGCGGCGCAGCAAGCGGTCCTCCGTCCAGTCCTGGAGCACATCCTCGATCGCCTCGTCGTTCCAGACCCCGGTCGGGCTGTATTCGGGGGGATAGGTCTTGGCGGTCGCGGTGGCCACCCGCGCCAGCAGCCGGCCCAGCTCCGGCCCGATCACCTCCCGCTCGTGCTCCGCCCGCAACAGATCCAAGCCGCTCATAGGCCCAGCACCCTCTTGACCGCGAGCAGCTCGGCGGCGCGGGTCTCGAGAATCGCCCCGTCGATCTCGCCGACCCGCGAGCCGATGGCGCCGATGAAGTTGCCGGCCCGGGCGACGTCTCCCGCCGGTACGGCCCAAGCGACCGAAAAATCGAACTCGGTCCGCTTGCCCAGCGTGAGCTCGCCCGGCCGAACGACCACCGCTGGCCCGCTCGCTTTCTGACTGGTGCCAGCGACGAAATGACCCTGAGCCACGGTCCCCTGCGGCGTCTCCTCTACAGCGATCAGGAGACAGTAGCGCCCTTTCGGCTTGCCGCGATAGCCCACGTATTCGGACGGCAACCACCAGCCCTGACCCCGCGCGAGCGTCTGGGACTTGATGCTCCGCAGGGCAGCGAGCGCATCCTCGGGAAGCGGTGGCGGCATCACCGGCTCATCAGTCTGCACGGTGATGCCGCCGTGCGCTCAGGCGCCGGGTTTGTAGTACGGGTTGCGCTGCAACCGGCCATTGCCGGGGTGCCAATACATCTTCCGGCTATGCGGCTTCGGCTTCGGCCCATCGCCACTGCTATACCGGTTGCTGCGGGTCCCCCCGCCGCGTTTGTGCACTACCGCCCGCTCCAACTTCCAGGCTCTACCCCTCTTCACTACGCCTCACCTCCGTGTGCGCAACTTGTTCCTCTTACGGGAGGGTTAAACCGCTTTTCGCAAGCCCACGACCACGGGGAAGTGAAGAGAGACGACTATCCGGGGAGAAGTCCGGCCATATCCCCCGTGGAACATCAGACATAAGACGAACCCCGCGGCGCGGATTGCAGGCGAGTCGATTTCGCTCGCGCGGTAGCGCTTCCGCGGCGATAGTTCGCTCATGAGCTCGGCGAACCATTCGCGACGAGGCGATCCCGAGGTGCGTTGGCTAAAAATGGGGCGATGCTGATCGATCCCAAGCCAAGGAGCGCTCGGATGACGGGGTCCGAATGAACCCGAGCGACAAAGGGAGAGATGGGGGTCCTCACTCGGTTCTAGACGTCATCGAGGAGTCGCTGGGTGAGGCACTCGACGCCGATTTCATCTCTGGCGTCGATCGCCTGACCCTCGAGGATCTGGAAGGAATCAAGGAAGGGTATGAGGCGTTCGCGCAGAGCGGCAAGAGCTTCCAGCCGGCGGCTGGTGAGTTTTGGCCGGTCAGCCGCTACCTAATCCCGACGAACAGCATGGAGCGCAGCCAGAGCACCGCAAATCTGGCGGTGCATCGGGCGATGAGCCAACTCGTCTACGCCCACGGCGCCATCGCACCCGACCACCTCCACCGTCTGCTGACCGAGGCCGTCAGCCCGAGACACTCCGGAGGCAAGAACCCTCAATGGGAGACCAGCGACTTCACGAAGACCGGCTTCGCCAACTACTTGGAAGCGCTTGTCTCTATGCGCCCATTGATGGATTCAGGGTTGCTATGGCTGCAGCCCCGGTTGGTGGAGCCCCTATTCCACCCTTTGTACGGATTTCACACCACTGCTGACGGGCACTTCACAGAGTCTGAATTCTCTGCGATCGAGTTCATAGGAGGGCCGAGTGCAAGACGGAGATTCGAAGAGGAATGGGATCGGATCCGGGACGGTGGCCAATTCTCGATGGACTCTGTTCTGCCCAACGCCGATCCAGGCGACTTGTGGCCGCGCACTCAAGCATTTCAATCAATTTTCCTCAAGCTCATAGACCTGTCCGCAGGCCTCCCGGGGGATCTCAACCTCGAGTCCCCGTTGGAGCGTGAAGCCTTCACCTGGCTCGCTGAGCGGGCGCGCCCTGCACCAACGCCCCACCCCGAAACGGAGAACCTATCCGTCGCTGGTCGTCTGTTGGTGCCGAGCCTTTCCGACCTGCAACCTGCCGACATCGTTGCAATGCACCAAAGCGATGTTTGGACGGAGTACCGCCTCAGCCTGCGTCGGGGCCTAGATCGAGTCAACGCACTGGGCGAGATATCGCGCAAGGAGGCGGTTGCCGTCGTTCGAGAGGAGTTGCAGCTCATCGAGCAGTCGGTGATCCGGACCAGCAGGCGAAGCAAATTCGTCGAGGCTCGCGCCAACGCCGGCAAGGACCTCGTCATCGGAGCAGTTGTCGGAGTCGGCGCCGTCCCGCTGGTCGGACCATCGAGTGCAGCGATCGGCCTCGCCACGGGATCAGCACGCACGGCAACTGCCCTACTTTTGACGTGGCTTCGTTCGCGAGAAAAGCAATCCGAGCGCGCGGTAGCTCGTTGCTTCGGTGCGCTGGGCTGACGAGCGATGCTGTCGCAGGTGCCCCAGGACAGCGCTGCCAATGCCTGCGGCTCGACCACCGCACGAGCAGTACCCCTTGCGGGACACAAGTCGAACCGGGTAGCGCGGATCGAGGTTGGCCCAGTTTCGCTGGCACATCGCGCGAGCCGCTGACGACGGACACAGTCCGAGATCGATCTTTCGTCGTTGAACCGGCGCACGCGCTACGGTTTCCGCATGGTCGCATCGGTCGACTTCACGATCTCCTTTGACAGCCCCGACGACGACGGTTGGATCGTCGCGCGCATCCTGGAGGTTCCTGGAGCCATGAGCCAGGGCCGCACTCGTGAGGAAGCCAGGGAGAACGTCCTTGACGCCCTCCGCACCGTGCTGACCCCCGACGAGGAGCTTGCCGGACAGGTTCCTCAAGCTGATCGAGAGCACCTGCGCTTCGTAGCCGCAGCGTGAAGCGCCGCGACCTGGAGCGCCACCTGCGCAACCAAGGCTGCCGCGAGATCGGCGGATCGAAGCACGCCAAGTGGCGCGGGCCGCAAGAGCAAGTCTCGGCCCTGCCACGATACAAGGAGATCGGCCCAGGGCTTGCCCGAGCGATCTGCCAGCAGCTGGGCGTTTCCCGCCCTCCGAACCCCCGTTAGTCGGGCGATTAAGCGATGAACGGCATCGAGCCCCCACACTTCGAGATTGGGCAGGCGGTACTGGTCGACCAGGGCCTTCCGGACGAGATCACTGCCGTCAAACGAGGAACGGTCCGCGGCGTCTTGGACCTGCCTCCGCTGAACACGTGGCTCTATACGGTCAAGCCCGAAGCGGGTGGCGACCCTCAGACCGATGTCCCCGAGTACAACGTGGTGGCCCAGGCAGAATCTTCGGTCTGATCGATCGAATTTGTCGATCTCCACTTCGACCACCGCAACGAGCAGTACCGCTACAGCGTTTCGTCCCTAACGGAGAGATTGTCATTCCCGTAGAAGCGACGCTGGATTTGGCTCCACAGGCTAAAAAGCGGCGTCCTTCCTACAAGCAGATCAGAGTGCCCCGAAGGGACATCTGAAAAAAGTCGCCTTGACTTCGGTTCCAGCGGAGCTACCTTCGCCGACGCCAAAGACATAAGTGGCCCCGGCGGCGCGCTAACGCCCCGGGGCCTGGCACCGAAGACAAGGCCTTCGATGCGCGTCCGATTCTCCCAGAGCACTTCATGCGATTGGGAGATCGACGGCCACTGAAAGCGGCGGCTCTTCGGTGCCCTACCGAGAGGAGGGCACCATGCCCAACACCACCTGCACGATCGACGGCGACCAGCGCGACGGGCTTTACGAACTGGTGCGCAATCACCTGGGCGCTGTCGGCGATCTATGGATCGCACTGGAGATCAACAAGGACTTCGCCACCGCCGAGCGGCTCGGTCTGGAGTTCGGCGAAGACTTCCGGCTGCTGGAGGACATCGGCTGGAACGGCCGCGACGGACGCAAAGCGTTCGAGCTGACCATGCCACCGGAGGATCTGATGGAACTGCTCCAACGCCTCCACGGCGAAGCCGAACGAGTCCTCCTCGAATCGGTCACCGAGCGCGAGTCAAGGGAAGAAGACGCCGCGACCAACGAGCTGTTCCGGCTCGGCTTCGATGCCTGCGAGGAACTGCTGGCCGACCTAGACCCACGGGAGGCGGCCTGACGATTCGCCGCAACTCGTGCGGCTTCTCGGGGGCCGAGGCGCAGGCCACAGGGAGGTTGCGGAACTGCCCACTCGGGCGGCCCGCACCCTGCCTCGGCCCCCGAGAAGCCGCACCGGGTCCTTGTGACGTCTTGGTCGTCCGGCGCCGGTGCACCCGTTCAGAGGCGCGGGCTATCCCTCGCCGTCTGCTGCCAGGAACGGGCCGAATGCCGCTGCGATAAGTGCGACCTCCTCATCGGTCGCGTCGCGCTCACCCTGTCCGAGCATCGCTGCCCATGAGATGCCAGGAGCGATCACAAACTTGTCGCGACTTTGCCCATCAGAAGTAGACATGGGCCTGTCATAGCAGGCCCTAGATCGAGGCGACCAGTCTCGTCGTCCTGGTCACCTCGATTGGGCGTGATTTTGGCTGTCTCTAACCGCGCGGAGGGAATGGGTCGTGCCCAGGCGGCACAGAATCCTTCTGGCGAATCTGTCCATTGCGGCCCTGAACGTTCAGCTCCCCGCCCCCTCCGTTATGGAGGTAGCTGCGCGCCGCGTCAACGGCCTCACCCTGAGTGCCGTGGCGGGAGCTAACCCGAGAGGCACCAGGCTTTTGGACAACCCAATCGCTCCCGTCCGGTGAAACAAACCGGCTGTTTTGATTGCTCATGCCAAAGAGCATCCCATCTCAATCGGACGAACAAACGTTCGCACGGCCTAGGGCAACTACGTCTTCAGAGCACGTAGGGCCTGAGTCGGTGAACTGGCGCCAGGCGCCGCCGAATGCACCGAGGAGGCTCATCCCCTTGATGCAAGGTCGGATACGCTCGCAAAATGGCCGGCAACTGGCGGAGTCGGACCCTTGGACTTGGTGGCTGGCTCATTCCTCCGACCCTCGCCTGGGGTGCTTTGACGGGCGCGGCCGGATTCATCTGGGCTGCGCTTGCTGGACTCCCAGCCGTCGTAGTCGCCCTTATCGCCTTTGCGGCACTGACCCTTGGGGTGACGCTGGCCCACTACGCCCCATCGTTGCGTAAGTATCTGCCCAATCACGAGCCGCCACCCGAGCTCAAAGCGGAGATCGTCGCTATCCAGCGCGAGTTGATCCGCCTCCGTAATCGCCGCGAGATCAACCGCGGCTCTATGTGGCCGGTCCAGCGGCCATATCAAGACCTTCCGGCCAAAGAGTGGAATACCTACGGCGAAAAGCTTCGGCTAGGTCGCGAGGACCGAGAAGCAGTTGCGAAAGCCTACGAGCTTGCGAGGCATTTCAACGACAAGATGCTGGTCGGGGAAACGACGATTGGCAGTAGTCCGGCGGTCGAGCCCGACCTTGACGGCCTTCGGAACGCCTTCGACAGGGCGGCGGCGGCGCTGGGGCTTCCTCCCGCGCCAGCTACCGCAGCGCCGCCCGCTTCCAATCACGATCATCCTCGCCGGGATGACCGGGGAGAACTCGCCCAGAAGTGCCACATGCTCGCCGGCAGCATTGAGCGGTGGGTGCAGAGCTATGAGCGCCAGCAAGCCGCGACCGTCGAGAAGATGGTGGAGGAAGGGTTAGAGGCTGAATCAGATCTAGACCCTGCTGAGGCTCGCAGGAGGGCCTACGACCTCTACGAGCGGAACTGGCAAACCGAGTACGCGATCAAGTACCGCCCAGAGGCCAAAAAGCTCTTTGACGAGGCTTGGGAGATGCACGTGATCGCCAAGAGCCTTGAACGACTCGCGGTGCAGCCTGTACCTATTGAGTTCGGGAAGGTGCCCAAGCTTTTCAACGACATCGCGGATCGCCTGTACGGCGAAAACTGATCTGAAGGCCGCCCCGCCGATCGGTTCTGCATCGGGGCGGTGGTCCTCACTCCTCAGCCACCCTGTGGACGGAGGAGCCACGCCGCAGGCCGCTAGGCAGTCGCAAGAGCGACGCCGCGATCTGGCATCTCGTCCCAAGTACGACCATCCAGTAGGCGCCCGCCCGACTTTGGCCGATGACCTCCCCATTGCTTGAAGAAGAAGGCAACGTCCTCTGCGATACAGCGGTCCCGAAGTTCACGCGCCCACTCGATCCGCATCGGCCGATGCTTCGGTCCCGACTCCCCGCCTGCAATAAGCCAGTCCACGTCGGACAGATCAAGGTTGTCCAAAGAACCAAGGAGCGGCTCGGCGGAAATGAAACGGACTGCCGCGTCGACCTCTCTCAGGTAGTCGACACGATGCGTGAACCGGCGATTCTCGACCGATACTCCAATCCAGATATTGGGATGCCAGGTCAATGAAGGCGCGAGCTCGGCAAGCCGCTCGTGACGCTTGGTCAGGATCTGGAAGGTGTGCTGATCGGCTTGTCCCATCACGTCAAACACCGCCTCGAGGTATTCAAATGGAATGTCCTCGTGGAAGAGATCGCTCATCGAGTTCACGAAGATCATCCGAGGGCGCGCCCAGCGCAGCGGCTGCTCTAGGCGTTGCGGCCAAAGCCGAAGCTCGAACCCCTGCTCGTAGGGGTGACCAGCAACCCCGCGCCAGCGTTCGGCGAACGTCTTGGCGTAGCAGTGCGCGCATCCGGGAGATACCTGCGAGCAGCCGGTGACCGGGTTCCAGGTCGCCTCCGTCCACTCAATCGCGCTGTTATCCGCCATGCTCACGCTCCTTTCGCCAGCCGCCGGGCGTCCCCTTCAGCCATACGAACAAATGTTCGCATACAATCCGGACACCTCGGTCGACCGATTATGCGCGGAAACGCAGGGTGGCGCTTTTGAATCCGTGGGTCCCAGGGCGCTGAACCTCCAACTTCCCCTCGCGCTCTGCCGGTTGGAGAGTGAGTTTTCGGAGGTGGCCTTTGCGAAACGGCGTATCAACCAAGGTGCAGTGATCGGCCTGATCGATCGTGAACCACTCGGTTCCGAATCGCGAGCGAAGCTCGTCAAGTAGCGGCATCGTGTCCACCGTGTCGCTAGGGCTAAAGAGAACCTCCTGCCCGGACTCAGTGGTTGCGGTGTAAGACGTACCGGCCACGGGGTCCACCTTCCACATTGCATCCTTGGCCTTCTCAAGACCGGTGCGATGCCCAAGGCCAAACACCAGCCGGTAGTCGTTCCCGTCCTGAGTGCGAAGCTGAAACGACCGGACGTACTCGACTCCGCCGCTCTGCTTGAGCCGACGTTCGAATAGCTCTAGCAAGTAAGCCGTTCGCGCCTCGCCTTGCAATGGAATCGCCCCCCGCCATTCATCGGTTCCGAAGAGAGAGGTCAGAGCCGCCTCCTGTCCTTCCCTCCCTACGAAACGATGGATAAAGGACATCGGCAAGAAAAAGAGCGTCTCGCAGCGAGGAAAGTCAAGTAGCCGTCCCGTGGTCGACATCGACGCGCTCGAATATCCAAAGGGGTCAATGAAGGCAAACGTTGGAATCAGATGAGCGCCCTTCTCGACTATCGGGTCGATCACCGCAGAGAAAACGCTCTCAAACTCTCCAGGCTCGACGCTCACAGACACGTTCTTGGGCAGCTCCCCAAGCGCAGCAATCTCTCCACGGAGATGCTCCACCCGGCCTTCGTCGTGCTCGATGAACAAAAAGATGAACTGAACGCCTGCCCATTCCTCGAAGCCCTTATGAGAGAGAAGTGCGTCGAGCATGATTAGAGGGGAGCCGGGCTCCCCTGTTGCGTATCGCCCCGGACCTGCGAAGCCGTCCACGAGCAGAAGACGCGGATTGTCATCCCCCACACGCTGCGCCTGATGACCCATGACCGGGAGCCACGCGTCAAGGTAGGCGCGGAGGACGCGATGCTTCGCGGCGGTATGAGGGTCTAGTGACCAGAGAACAGAATCCGTCATTGGGCGAGCAGCATTTCACTCCATATCGGACGGAGCCAGGCCTTGCTTTGCCAGGTGACAGTGTCGTTACACAAACGTGGCAGTTCCACTGCCATCGCTCCAGTGCGGGGCCAGGACGCCACTGCTCGTCAGCCGCATCGACGCTCGTAGACGAGACGCGAGCATTGGATTCGTCACATAAGGGGGTCCACTTTCCCTGCTCGGCGCACTGTTAAGTAGATGGCACCACGACCCCGACCGAAGGCATTGCGCTCAAAAGTTGCCGGATTTGGCTGGCTCGCCCGACAGGTTTGTAGATGATGAGCCTGCCGAGAACCTGCTTGTGCCCGCCCGGCCTTGCCAATCGCCCTGACCCCGACTGGCAAGGTGGGGCGGCGCTCATTGCGCGCCGTGGTGCCGAATCCGTGCCCCTCCCCCGCGCCCGAGTCTCTACCACCATGTTTGGCGCTCGGTGATGGCTGGTCGTTCTTCCTCTGGCACCGGGCGCCATGCCGGGGCGCGTTCCTCGGCAGGGAACCCTTCGCTCTCTGACCTTGACCATCGCATCCTCGACCTCCTCTCCTCTCTCCGGGTTCTGACCCTTCCTCAGCTCGCCACTATCTCGCCCGAGATCCCCTCACGAACTTTGCGCTATCGAACCGCCCGCCTCGCCAAGCATGGCTTTGTCGGGCGCACTCGGCCATACCGCGAACGCGGCTCAGCGCCGCATCATCTGTGGCCGACGCGGAAGGGCGAGGCGATCGCCAAAGGCGAAGCCCCGCCGCGCGGCGGCGAGCGGCGCGAGCCAAACCCGCTGTTCCTCGCTCACGCCGCTGGGCTGAGCGAGCTGTACGTGGTGCTGAAGACCGGGCTGCCCGAGGGCATCCAGCTCGCCGCCTTCGACCGCGAGGCCGACGCCCGCGAGACGTTCACCACCTACGCCCGCGAGGAGCGGGCGATTGCCCCCGACGCCTGTATCGACGTCGCCGAGGCCGACGGTCGGAGGCTGCTCGGCTTCGTCGAGCTGGACCTCGGCACGATGTCGCACCGACAGCTCAAAGCGAAGGCGGCGCGCTACGGCGAGTACGCCCGGCTCGAAGCCTGGCGCCATCGCAACCCGTTCTGCCCGGCGCTGCTGTTCATCACTACCAGCGAGAAGCGGGCGCGATCCTTCCTCGCCGCCAGCGACAGGGAGATCGGCACCCGGATGCTGGTCGCCTGCGTCGGGCTGGTCCGCGACCTTCGACGCTGCGTCGTCGCGCCCGAGTGGATGGTCAGCGACGGCGAGCAGACCACCGACCTGCTCCACATCCTCCGCGCCGCGCGGCGTCCCTACGACGAAGAGGAGGCGCGCGAGGATGCCCAGCGCCGCGAGGAAGAGGCCGAACGAGACCGGCTGCGCTCTGACCCCGAGGCCCTCGCCGAGCGCCTGCGGGGGGAGCTTCGCTACGGCTGGGGGAGCGATCAGCTCGGGCAACCGGCGACCGATGCCCTTCGCCTCTCGCTCGAGGGCAAGGGCGGCGCACTTGATGAGATCGAGCGCCGAGCGCTGGAAGCGGTCGGCGGAATGCTGGCCGAACCGCTTGACGCCCGTCTCGCCGACCGTGAGCCGACGCCTTCCGAGCGCGAGGCGCTGGCGGCCTTGGCCACACACCACAGCGCAGTTCAGCTCGGGCACCTGGACGAGGTGGCCAGGCGATCCGGCGAAGGGCCGAAGGTGCGCCAGAAGCGCCGCTGGCTGGAGGGCGGCGAGCTGCTGAGTGCTGACAGCCTGGACGAGCTGCCCCGCGACGGCGAGCAAGACCGCGAGAGCGCCACCGAGCAGGAACGCCTGCGGGAGAACTACCTTCGCTGGCGTGAGGCCGAGGCCAAGCGGCTCGCCAAGTTGCAGGGCTTCATCGCCCGCCGCCGCACCGGTCACGACGCCTTCCTCGCTGAGGTCGACCGGGGCGCGCTGCGACGCTGCTCGCGCTGCGAGGAGATCGCCTATCCCGACCCCGAACGCAAGCCCCGCCCTGGCGGTCGGCGCCACGTTGCCGGGCGCTGCCATTTCTGCGGGGCGGGGACGCTGAGCGAGCTGCCAACCGAGTCGGTGGAATCGACTTGAGATCCGCACGCGACGGAGCTACACCTAGCGGACGGATCGCAGCCCGGCGCCGCCGCGATCACGAAGGCAGGCGACACAAAACGGCGGCGGGCGAACTCAAGCCCACCATGTCGATCGAACACACCGAGCCCGGATCAGCGCTGGACGATCAGCTTCGCCGCGAGCAGGCCAAGGCGGTCTTCGACCTGCTCGCCTCCCAGCGCAACCGACCGGCTCAGGGAAGGGGACACTGATGCGACGCTTCGCCTGGTACGGACGGCTCTCGACTAAGGACAAGCAGGATCCGACGCTCTCTTTTCCCTCCCAGCGCGAGATATGCGCGACGAAAGCCGCCGAGCTGGACGGGGAGATCGTCTGCGACTTCACCGATCAAGAGGCCGGTCGGCGAGACGACCGGGCAGGCTGGGCCGACCTGTTGCGCGAGGCCAAGGAGCGGGATGCGCGGCGCTTCGACGCGGTGATCATCTACTCGACCTCGCGCCTCAGCCGCGACCTCTTCCACGCGCTCACTTACGAGCGCGAGATGACGCGGGCCGGGATCGAGGTCTTCTACGCGCTCACCGCCGGCGACCAGACCAGCCCCGAGGGGCGGCTAATCCGCCACATGTTCCAGGCGCTCGACCAGTTCGAGGTCGAGAAGCTCGGCCGCGAAGTCCGGCGCGGCCAGAAGGAGAACACGCGCCAGGGCTACCGCAACGGCGGGCGGGCACCCTACGGCTACCGGCTTCGGCATGAGGCGCATCCCGACCCCGCGCGGGCGAAGGCTGGAGATAAGAAGTCCCGCCTCGCTGCCGACCCCGAGCGAGCACCGGTGATCGCTGAGATTTTCGAGCGCTTCCTTTCCGGCTCTGGCTACAAGGAGATCGCCAACCACCTGAACCGGCCTGGTGGGCCGCCGCCGCCCAACCACGTCGATTCCAAGCGCAATACGTCGGGCAAATGGGCGAAGACCACGATCAAATCGATGCTCGAAAACCCCACCTACACCGGTCGCCTCTACTGGAACCGGCTCGACTCACGTGCTCACAAGCAGGGTGCCGGTCCGGTGGTTCGGCGCAGTCCCGAGGAATGGGTCGAAGCAGACGAGCGCCACGAGGCCCTGGTCACCGACGAGCAGTTCGAGCGCGTGCAAACCGAGATGAAGCGGCGCAGCAACGGCCACGGCGGTCACCGACGACGCCCACAGAAGCGATCCTTCCTGCTGCGAGGCATCGTCCACTGCTCCACCGGGCACAACCCACTACGGATGCAGGGGCGCTCTCGAAAAGGCGAGCCGACCTATTACACCTGCGGCTACCGGACCTCCTATGGCGACCGCGCGGCCGAGGCGGTCGGCCACGGCAAATGGCAGTACGTGCGCGAGGACAGCCTCACGAAGCTGATCGACAGCTTCTTCGCCACCCGGATATTCGGCGCTGACCGCCTGGCCTACTTCGGCGCTCAGAGTTCAACCATGGCGAGCGAAGCGCAAGACCGCGACGACGACAAGCGAACGCGGATCACCAAACAGCTCAGCGAGGTCGATCAGCGGATCGAGCGCCAGCTCGCTGCGATCGAGGCAGGCGTCGATCCGGCCGTGGTCGGCAAACGAATCCGAACCCTCAAAACGGAGCGCGAGGAGGCGGAGGTTGCCCTCACCCAGCTCGAACACTCGCGCCGGGACAGCACCGCCATAGACCCCGCCGAGACCCTGGCGGTCCTCGACGCTCTGCCCGATCTCGGCAAGTCACTGATCGACGCCGACCCCGACATACGGCGGGCGGTGTTCGACGCCTTTCGCCTCCGGGTCGAGATCGACCGCAACAGTGGTCAGATACGCCTGAAAGCGCTGGTGTCGAGCGCGTTCGGGGAGGCGACGAATCTAAGTGACCTGGGAGAGGCGGGTGATCCGGCTCTCTCCGATAAGGCCATACCGCTACGGGGATTCGAACCCCGGTTTCCGGACTGAGAATCCGGCGTCCTAGTCCCCTAGACGATAGCGGCGAGGAACGGGCATTCTAGCGGTGGAGGCGGGTGGGTCGTCGGGCCGGGGGCGCTGGGGCTTGGGGCTGCAAATCGGTAGATTGCCTGGCCTCGCGGCTGTGGCGGAACTGGTAGACGCGCACGGTTCAGATCCGTGTGGAGGAAACTCCGTGGAGGTTCGACTCCTCTCAGCCGCACTTAGGCGGGCTGTTTGGCGCGGGGATTGAAGCCCGCCCGAGCAGCCGTGCCGGCGAACTCATCGGCGAAGAGCGGCCAGAGCTCGCGGGGCAGATCGTGGCCCATGCCCTCGATCAGGTGCAGGCGGGCGCCGGGGATGGCGCGCGCGGTGGCGCGGCCGCCACTGGGGCGGATCAGGGTGTCGCTGGTGCCGTGGATCACGGTCACCGGCAGGTCCAGCTTGCGCAGCGCCGCGGTGCGGTCGCCCGAGGCGACGATTGCGTGCAGCTGGCGCAGTACCCCGCGCGGGTTGTGGCCGCGCTCCCAGGAGCCCTCCGCCACTTTCAGCAGGCGCTGCTCGTCGGTCGGGTAGGCGGGCGAGCCAATCAGGTTGTAGGTCCGCTGGATGCGCTTGATGAAGGCGTCGCGGTCGCGCGGCGCGTCGGCCAGCATCAGGGCGAAGACTTTCAGCGTTGGCTGCCCGACCCGCCGGCTGCCGGTGGTCGAGTGCATCGAGACCAGCGAGCGAATGCGATCCGGGTGCTCGATCGCGATGGTCTGGCCGATCATCCCGCCCATCGAGATGCCGGCCACGTGGGCCGACTCGATGCCGAGGTGGTCCATCAGGCCAACGGTGTCGGCGGCCATGTCGGAGAGCAGGTAGGCGGCGGTCTCCCGCCGGCGCAGGAGGAGGTCCGTGCGGCTGGGCACGTGCGCCCCGTCGAGCCGGGTCGAACGGCCGATGTCGCGATTGTCGAAGCGGACGACACGGAAGCCTCGTTCCGCCAGCATCAGACAGAGCTCGTCGTCCCAGGCGATCATCTGTGTCGCCAGACCCATCACCAGGACCAGCGGCTCGCCATCGGGGTCCCCCACCTCCTGGTAGGCGATCTCGATGCCGTTGCTGGGCGCCAGGCGTTCTTCGCTCAACTCAGCCATCCGGCCGAAGTCTAACCAGACTGGCTGTCCAGCCAGGACCGAGGTGAAACGCGTAGACCGCCCATGGGGTGGAAAAAGCGTTACACCGCTAGTTTGGGCGGCGATGCGCACCGCGATCGTCTCCGACCTGCACCTCGGCAGCGGCACCGGCGAGGACCTCGTCAGCGACCCGGCGATCCGCGCCGCCCTGCTCGAGGAGATCGCCGCGGCCGACCGCCTCGTCCTGCTCGGCGACGTGCTCGAGCTGCGCGACTTCCCCCTGGCGCGGGTGCTCGAGCTGACCCAACCGTTCTTCGCCGAGCTCGGCGAGGCGATGGCCGGGCGGCGCATCGTCCTCGTCCCCGGCAACCACGATCATCGCCTTGGCGAGCCCCTGTTGGAAGAGCTCTACCTCGGCGGCAGCAAGCTTGGCCTCGAGCACCGGGGACTGGTGGCAGGCGAAGCGCTGACACGGATCGACGCACTGCTGGGCGAGGCGGAGCTCAGCGTCGCCTACCCCGGCCTCTGGCTACGCGACGACGTCTACGCCACCCACGGCCACTACCTCGACTGCCACATGACCCTGCCGCGCCTGGAGTGCGTCGCCGCGGCGGCGATCATGCGCGGCGGCAATCGCCCTCCCGACCCCGCCGTCCCCGGCGATTACGAGCGCATCCTGCGCCCGCTCTACGGCTTTGCCTCCGGTCTCGCCGATGGCGGCCTGGCGAGCAAGGCAAGCCGCCCCTCCGAGTGGGCCTGGCGCACGGTCTCGGGGACCGATCGCGGCCGCGGCGCAATCGGCTCGGCCGCCCGCAAGGCGGCGATCGGCGCCGGCGTCCCGGCCGGGGTCTGGGCCCTCAACCGCCTCCTGCACGCCAACTTCGCACCCGACGTCTCCGCCGCCGCGATCACCCGCGACGGGATCGCCGCGGCGACCGAGATGGCGCGACGGCTGCGGATCGACGCCGCCCATGTGATCACCGGCCACACCCACCGCGCCGGCCCGGAAGAGAGCGACGCGCAATGGCCGCTGGCCGGCGGCGGCACGCTCCACAACACCGGCAGCTGGGTCTACGCCGACGTCTTCCACCACCCCGGCGCCCCGCCCGGGCCCTACTGGCCGGGGACGGTCACCTGGCTCGGGGACGAGGGGCCGCCAACTCGCAAGCGCCTGCTGATTGACCGACCCAGGGAGGAACTGCGGGGCGCGGTCAAGCGCACGACCGAGCGGCTCAGAGCCACTCGGCGATGATCCGGCCGATCTCCGGGCCGGCGTCCTCCTGCAGGAAGTGACCGGCATTCTCGACCGGGCGCGGCGGCGCGAAGTTGAGCTGCGAGGAGACCCGCTCGCCGACTGAGAAGGGGAGAATTGGATCGGAATCGGCCCAGAGCACCAGGGTCGGCCGCTCGTCCTCGCGCAGGGCGTCGGCAACGGCCTTGCCCTCGGCGGCGCCGGGCGCATCGGGCTCGGTCGGCAGGATCAGCGGGAAAGCGCGGGCGCCGGCCTTCGACTCGGGGCTCGGGTAGGGCGCGTCGTAGGCCGCGATCACCTCGTCGCCGGGGTCCTCCTTACAACCGCCGCGAACCAGCATCCCGATCGGCACGTCGGCGTTCTCGCGGACGAACTCGCGGAACTTGAGCCAGACCTCGCTCATCCGCTGCTGGCCGGTGAAGGGGCCGGTCTCCATGATCACGATGCGCGAGAAGCGATCCGGGTGCTCGACCGCCAGGCGCAGGCCGATCGGACCGCCCCAGTCGTGGACGACCGCGGTCGCGTCGCGCAGGTCGAGCTCCTCGAGCAGCTTCGACATCAGCTCGACGTGGCGGTCGTAGCTGTACCAAGCGAGGTCGGTGGGCTTATCGGAGCGGCCGAAGCCGACGTAGTCGGGCGCGATGCAGCGGAAGCCGGCGTCACGGATCGGTGGGATCACCTTGCGCCAGAGGAACGACCAGGTCGGCTCACCGTGGAAGAAGACGACCGGCTTGCCCTCGCCCTCGTCGAGATAGGCCAGCCGCAGCCCGTCGATCTCCGTGTACTGCGACTCGAAGGGAAAGTCGGGCAGGCCCTCGAGTCTCTCCTCCGGGGTACGCACCACATCCATGGGCCGAGACCCTACGACAGGCTGGGATATTTCGCTCTAGAGCAGGAAATGCGGTTGACCCCTGGAAATACCTCGCGCATAATTTTCTTGCCTATCGTGTAACGAAAGGGTTACGAATGAAAGACGAGATCGTCACTCCCAGCGGTTGGTGGGTGTTCGCGGGCGTACTGCTGCTGGTTGCGGGCGTCCTCAACATCATCTACGGCATCGCCGCGATCGGCGATTCCAAGTTCTTCACCGAGAACGCCACATACATCCTCAGCGGCCTGCACACCTGGGGCTGGATCATGTTGATCATCGGCGTGCTCGAGCTCGTCGCCGCCTTCTCCCTCTTCTCCGGTGGAGAGTTTGGGCGCTGGTTCGGCATCTTCATCGGCTCGCTGAACGCGATGGGCGCGCTGCTCTCGATCCCGGCCTACCCGTTCTGGTCGCTGGCGATCTTCGCCCTCTCGATCATCATCATCTACAAGCTGGCCGAGGGCCCGGAAGGCTCCGTCAGCTAGGCGAAGAGCCGACTACACGCTGTGACTGAAGGCCCCGGGGATCCGGGGCCTTCGTCGTGGCGGGGCCGGCTGCGAGTGGCGGCTCGACGATCTCGAGCCGCGACCAGGGTGCCGGCGTGCGCTCGTTGCCCTCGTAGACGACGTCGACGCCGCTGAGCCGGTCGTCCCAGGCGCGGCGGCGCTTGTCGAAGAGGATGCCGAGGAAGCCAAGGCCGAAGACCATCGCCGCCAACCCCATCCCGATCAGGCGCTTGACCGCCTTGCCGAGGCGCAAGCCACGGCTGTCGAGGTCGAGCCTGATGCCGAGGAAGCGCATGCCGGGGGTCTGCCCGGCGAGCGACCAGAAGCCGACCAAATAGAGACTGCCGAGCCCGAACCAGAGCGCGGTCCCGGCGGCGAGGGCGAAGTTGGAGACGCCATTGCTGTTACCGGTGAAGGCCGAGGCGATCAGCGCCGCGACCGCGGCCAGGCCGGAGAAGCCGAGGTTGACGATCAGCACGTCGAGGCCGAAGGCGAGCCCGCGGGTGACCGCGCCGGCGCGGTCGGTCGGCTCGCTGCGGCGCTTGCGGAAGAAGATCCTGCGGGCGACGCGCTCGACCACGCTGTCGAGCCGGCGGGTGCCGTTGCCGATCGTGTGGCCGACGTCCTCGATCATGCCGACGCTCTGGGCGCTGATCGCGGCGCGGATCTCCGGCGCCTCGGCAATTCGCTCGACCAGGCGCTGGGCCTCGTCGCTGGCCAGCAGGCGGCGCCAGACCTCGTCGACGAGCTCGCTGTCGAGCGCCTCGACCAGGGCGTTCTTGACCGCGTCGCTCTCCAGCGCCGAGTTCATCGCCTCCTCGACAACCGGCCCCTTCAGCACCCGCGCGATCGCCCGTTCGACCGCCTCGCTCTCGACCGCGGCGACCATCGCCTCCTCGGCGGCGGCCTCGATCGCCTGGTCGATCCCGGTCGCTTTGCCGACGTCGCGGGCGCCGCGCATGCCGACCGCGAGCAAGCGCACGGAGAGCGGCAGCGGCTTGCCCGAGGGACCTTCGCCGTGGGGCGTCGAGTTCGCGTCGGAGCCGTCTGCCATCGCCCGGCGAGTATAGGGCGGCCCCTGCCGAGGGCCGGCGGCTAGGGAAGCTGGTCGGCGGCGCTCAGGGGGTGCAGCTCGCCGTGCTCGAGCGCCTCCGTGCGCAAGTGCCCGATTGCCTGGTACTCGGCCGATCCGATCATGTCGAGGAAGGCCTGGCCGGTCGGGTATTCGACCAGTAGGACCGAGTCCCAGCGGCCCTCACCGAGCAGCGGCAGCGCCGCCTCGCCGAGGAAGACGACGCGGGCACCGGCCTTCTCCAACAGCGGTGCGACCGCGGCGCCGTACTCGGCGTAGCGCTCTTTGCCGCCGTCGGGCTTGAAGCGCAGCAGGTTGAGCATCGTCACGGGCGCGTCCTCGCCGGCCCGCGCCGCGAACCCCGCAAACCCCTCCTGGTCCAGCCGCTCCGGTTCCGGGGTCGCGTTCATCGCACCAGCAACCTATCGATGAAAGCGGCCTGGGCGGGGTTGATCTTCCGCCGCGCCTGCTCGGGAGCGAACCACTCGGCCCGGTCCACCTCGGGGAACTCGCGCTCGGAGCCCGAGCGCGGCGGCCACTCCATCGCGAAGGTGTTGCTGCTCAGCGTCGCCGGGTCGAATTCACCCTCGGCGGCCCAGCCCCGGACGACCTTGCCGCTCTTCAGGCGAACCTCGCCGAGCCCGGACAGGTGCTCGGTGGTGAGGCCCAGAGACGAGCCGAGCTCCTCCTCCAGCTCGCGCAGGGCGCAGGCCGGAGACTCCTCCCCCGCCTCGACTTCGCCCTTGGGAATCGACCAGGCACCCTCGTCCTTCTTCGCCCAGAAGGGCCCGCCAGGGTGAACCAGGAGCAGCTCGAGGGACTCCCCCTCGCCGCGATAAAGCAGGATGCCGGCGCTGGTCTTGGCCACCGCCGCAGACGGTAGTCGACTCGCGCGCTAGGCCACTCGCCGCAGCTCGCCGCGCTGAGTGCCAGCCGCCGCGAGGGCGAGGCGGCCGGCCTCGGCGCCGCTTGCCCAGGAGACCTCGGAGAGCAGGCCGGGAGCGGCGACCATGTCGCCGGCGAGGAAGACCCCGTCACCGCGCTCGACGGCGGGACGGTTGCGCCAGCCCTTGCCGGGGTGATCGAGCGGGCCGGTACGGCCGTCCATCACTTGGCGACGGCGCCAGCGCTCGCGCTCGCCCAAGCCCGGGAAGGCCGCCTCGAGCAGGCGTTCGAGCCGCAGCGCCGTCTGCTCGGTGCCCTCGCCCGGGCGCACCGGCATCTGCGCCTGCACCAGCTCCTCGCCCGCCGGTGCCAGCGAGGGGTCGGCGGCGCTGAAGCGCTCGACCCAGCCGGACTCGTCGAGGTCGGAGACGATGAAGGGGTCGCCGCGACGGTGCTCGAGGCCGAGGTCGATGCAGACCGTGTTGCCGCCCGGCCAGCTCAGCGAGTCATCGCCGAGCAGCTCCCCCGCCCGGCCCAGCTCGGTGGCGACGATCACGGGTGAGTCGGGGAGCGAGTCGACGGCGTGCCCGGTCTCGATCTCGACCCCGAGCCGGCGGGCGCGAGCCGCCAGCGAATCGATCAGCGAGCTCCAGCCGCCGTGCAGGTAGCGCGCCGTCGGCGGTGGGCTGAGCAGGACGCGCACCGAGTGCTCCCAGACGAAGGCCGCCGAGAGCTCGCCCGGGTCGTGGTGAAAGGTGTAAACCCCGGCGGCGGCGGAGAGCATTGCCGCGGTGCGCTCGTCGGAATGACTGGTGACCCAGCTGCGGAAATCCTGGTCGACCGGGGCTTCGCGACCGCGCAAACGCAGCACCGCCGGGATCGTCCCCAGCGGCGGGGTGCGGCGAATCTCGCCCTGCCAGCGGAAGCGGATGCCGGCCAGCGGCGGCCCGGAGTAGTGGGGCAGCAGCTCGCGCTCGGCCAGCCAGGCCCAGAAATCGCCGTCCTTGTAGATGACGTGGGGGCCGAGGTTCGCTTTGTAGGGGCCGGCCATGCTGCGACCGCGGCCACCGAGCTCCTCGTGGGCCTCGAACAGCCGCACCGAAGCGCCGCCTTCGGCCACCGTGATTGCGGCGGTCAACCCCGCCAGGCCCCCGCCAACGATCTTGATCTCGTTCATGGCTTGATCGTACGGAGTGACTGGCACGCTATACAGTGCCAGTAATGGTGCGTGTAAGTGGACCAGTTGGCCCAGGCCTCCTGGTCGAGTTGGACCGCGAAGGGGACGCGCCGCTGCACGAGCAGATCGAGCGCTCGATTCGCGAGGACGTGCGCGCTGGACGCCTTGCCGCCGGCGCGCGGCTGCCGTCAAGCCGCACCCTCGCCGCCGAGCTCGGGGTCTCGCGTGGAGTGATCAGCGAGGCCTATGGCCAGCTCGCGGCCGAGGGCTACCTCCTGGCCAGTCAGGGAGCCCCGGTGCGGGTCGCGCACACCGTGCGGGCAGCCGTGCCGCGCGCGCCCTCCCCCTCGCTGCTGCCCAGCTTCACCCACCGCCTCGATCCCGGGTTGCCGGACCTGGCCGGCTTCCCCCGCGATCGCTGGCTGCGCTCGCTGCGGGCCGCCTGGCGCGAGGCGCCGATCGACGCTGTCGACTACCCCGACCCGCGCGGGGTGCCGGCGCTGCGCGAGACCCTCGCCGAGTACCTGGGCCGGGTCCGCGGCGCCGCCGCCGACCCCGAGCAGCTGCTCGTCTGCACCGGCTTCAGCCAGGGCCTCTCGCTGATCGCCCGCTGGCTGCGCAGCCGCGGCGTCACCAGCGTCGCGCTCGAGGACCCCGGCTGGCACAGCCACCGCCTGATCGTCGAGCAGGCCGGGCTGACGGTAGAGCCGATCCCGGTCGACGGCGAGGGCCTGCGGGTCGACCTGCTCGAGCGCAGCGAGGCGGCGGCGGTCATCGTCACCCCCGCCCACCAGTTCCCCACCGGCGCGGTGCTGAGCAGTGAGCGGCGAGCGGCGCTGGTCGAGTGGGCGGAGCGCGGCGAGCGACTGATCGTCGAGGACGACTTCGACGCCGAGCTGCGCTACGACCGCACCCGGGTCGGGGCGCTGCAGGGGCTGGCGCCCGAGCGCGTCGCCTACATCGGCTCGGCGAGCAAGCGGCTGGTGCCGGGGATGCGGCTGGGCTGGATGCTGACCCCCTCGTGGCTGGGCTGGCCGCTGATCTCGGTCAAGGCGATCGAGGACCGTGGCTCGGAGGCGATCGGCCAGCTCGCCCTGCACGACTTCATCGCCCGCGGCGAGCTCGACCGCCACCTGCGGCGGATGCGGCTGCGCTACCAGCGCCGGCGCGAGGCGCTGTTGGAGTCGCTGGCGCTGCACCTACCCGCGGCCCGCATCGAGCGAGGGCGCGGCGGGCCTCTTCGAGCTGGCGATCCTCCCCGAGGAGATCGACGAGTCTGCCCTGGTCAGCGCCGCCGCCTGCCGCGGCGTCGGCGTCGAGGGCCTGGCGCTGCACCGCTTCAGGCCGGGTGGCGCACCCGGTCTGGTCCTCGGCTTCGCCGGCCTGCCCGAGCCGGCGATCGAGCAGAGCGCGCGGCTGCTCGGTGAGGCGCTGGCGGAGATTGGGAGCTAGACCTAAGCGGCGGAGGCGGCGGGCGCCCGCCGCTCAGTCCAGGGGCGCGCCGCTTCCAGCTGAGCACCGAGGCGGATCAGCCTCGCCTCTTCGAAGGGACCGCCGGTGAGCATCACGCCGACCGGGATGCCGTCGTCGTTCCAGTGCAGCGGCAGCGAGATGCCCGGCAGGCCGGTGATGTTGCCGAAGGCGCTGAAGCAGACCGAGCGGACCGTGTCGAAGACCGGCTGCTCGGGCGCCGCGTGCTGTTCGGTCAGGATCTGCCCGGTCGGTGGCGGCAGGATCGCCGAGGTCGGCGTCAGCAGCAGGTCGAAGTCCCTGCCCCAGCGGGCGACTTCGCGGCGCGAGAGGCGCTCCAGCTTCTGCACCGCGACGACGTACTCGTAGGCGCTGACCTTCTCGCTGGCCGCCTCGTAGGCCTGGCGGTTGTGCGGCTCGACCTTGGACCAGTCGACGCCGTCGTAGTCGGCGACGCCGCCGATCGTCATCGTCACGAAGGACGGGGTCAGCTCCTCGGAGATCGTCGCCACCTCGACCTCGACCACCTCGTGGCCGAGCTCCTCGAGCAGCGCCGCTGCCTCGCGGGCGGCCTGGACGCAGTCCGGATCGGTGGGGACGCCGAGCGGCGCCTCGGCCATCAGGCCGATCCGCAGGGTCTCGACCGGCGCGCCGGCCTCCTCGGCAAAGGGGCGCTGCGGCGCCGGCGCGGTGTACCAGGCGAGCGGATCGGGCTCGGAGGTCACGTCCAGCGAGGCGGCCGCGTCGGCCACCGTGCGCGTGATCGTGCCCTCGACCACCGCGCCCATCCAAGTCTGGGCTCGGCGCGGGATCCGCCCGCGGCTGCTCTTCAGGCCGACCAACCCGCAGTAGGCGGCGGGGATCCGGATCGAGCCGCCGCCGTCGTTGGCGTGGGCGATCGGGAACATCTCGCCGGCGACCGCCGCCGAGGCACCGCCCGAGGAGCCACCGGAGGCGCGGCTCGTGTCCCAGGGGTTGAGCGTGTTGCCGTAGCGCGAGTTCTCGGCCACGGTGAGCGGGCCGAACTCGGGCGTGTTGGTGCGGGAGCAGGGGACGAAGCCGGCGCGCTGCAGAGCCGCGACCACGAGCTCGCTCTCCTCGCTGGGCTCGTCGGAGGCGCCGTTGGATCCATAGGTCACCGGCCAACCGGCCACCGCGGTCAGGTCCTTGATCGGAATCGGCACGCCGAGGAAGGGCGCCTCCTCCCCGCTCGCAATTCGCGTATCGGCGTCGCGGGCGGCGGCCCGCGCCGACTCGTCGTCGCGCCAGACCACCGCGTTCAGCTCGGGGTTGCGCGCATCGACCGCGGCGAGGCAAGCATCGAGCAGCTCAACTGACGAGAGCTCGCGCGCCCGCAGCGCGGCGGCCAGCTCGACTGCGGACGAAGACGGTCCGAGGCTCCCCATGGCGGAGATCGTAATCCCCTACGCGCTCTCGGCGCTCGCCTCGAGCGACTGCTTGACGGTCTCGATCCCCCGCTCCATCAGCTCGCCCGTGATCTCGGCCATCTCGTTCGGCAGCACGTCGGCGATCCAGACGAAGCGGGCAGTGCCGTCCTCGTTGGCGAAGACCTGGGCGGCGCCGTTGTGATGGGCGTAGGGCCCGTCGACGATCGACCAGACCAGCCGGCGCTCGTCCTCATCGCTAGCGATCAGCCGCTCGCGGGCGACGGCGCCGTTGAAGAAGGTGACGAGGCGATCCTCGCCGTCGAGCTCGGTCGCCACGACGAAGCCGGGGACGAGGCGCTCGTGGGGCGCGCCCCAGTCGGCCAAAACCGCCCAAGCCTCCTCGGGACTTACCTCGATCGTGCGTTCCTTGCGAATCGATGCCACTTGCGTCTCCTTGTCTTGGCTCGGTCAGTCCGCGCTGGCTGACATCACGGCATCCAGCCTAAACTCGGCCTGCCAATGACCACCGCGTCAATGACCACCGCGTCGATCCTCTCCACCTTCTGGGGCAACCTCGAAGAGAACCACGAGCAAGGGGTCTTCCTCGTCCTCGTCGGCTTCATCGGCTCCTTCGCCTTCATCCGCATGAGCACGCGGATCATCCGCAGCGAACGCGTCTCCTGGTGGCCTGGCAGCGTCGAAAGCGAGAGCGGCGTTCATGTGCATCACCTGGTCTTCGGGATCGTCACGATGATGATCGCCGGGACCCTCGCCTTCGCCGCCGACGGCCGCACTCCATTCACCGAGATCTGCGCCCTGGCCTTCGGCATCGGCGTCGGGCTGACGATCGACGAGTTCGCCCTCTGGGTCCACCTCGAGGACGTCTACTGGGCGAAGGAGGGCCGCAGCTCGATCGACGCGACGGTGATCGCGGCGGCGGCGATGCTGCTGGTCGTCCTCGGTGCCAACCCGCTGACGATCGACTCCGGCTCCCCCGGGGTGGTGATCACGAGCATCCTCGCCACCCTCTTCGTCTTCGTCATGGTCGCCTTCTGCTTCCTCAAGGGACGGGTCCTGCACGGCGTCGTCGGCTTCTTCGTCTTCCCGGTCGCGATCTACGGCGCCAGCCGCATCGGTAAGCCGAGTTCGAGCTGGGCGCGGCGGCGCTACGGCGAGCGTCGGCCCGCGAAGCAGGCCAAGGCTGAAGATCGCTTCCGGCCCGACCGCCGCACCGAGCGCTTCAAGGAAGCCTTCCGCGACATCGTCGGCGGCAAGCCGAGCGAGGGTCTCTCCGCGGTCGGCGACGAGGCCGTCGCCGCCACCCGCGAGGCCGGGATCGAAATGCGCGAAGGGGCGGAACGGCTGGCCCACGCCGCCGACCCGACCCGCCGGCGCGAGGACGACAAAGGCGACTAGGCCGAGGCGTTAGCCTTGAGCTGGACGATCGGGATCGTCCGGTTCGCCTGCGCCGCTTCGCCGCGGTAGACGGCGTAGGGCGCGAAGACGCGGTCGGCGAGAGCCCAGAGCCGCTCGCGCTCAGCCGCGTCGCTGACCACCGTCGCCCGCATCGGAGTGCCTCCGAAAGTGACATCCGGATTGGCGACGAGATTGTGGAACCAGGCCGGGTGGTTGGGCAGGCCGAGTTTCGAGGCGACGATCGTGACCCGCTCGCCGTCGTGGAAGTAGATGACGACGTTGCGCCGCAGCTGCCCGCTCCTGGCGCCGCGGGTTTCCAGCAGCGCGGTCGGGATCATGAGGTTGAATCCCAGCCGGCCGCGGGTCGCGCGCATCAAGAGGGGATCGAGCTTCCAGACGACGTGGATCGAGAGGAAGCGCCCCAGGCGCGTGGTCGCGAACGCCGCGTATGTGCGGCTGAACCAGCCGGGAAGCCGGTCAGGGTCGACGTGCTTGAGCTGAGCGGACACCTGGATCTCCGCCCGTGACGGTAGTCGAGCTGAGCAAAGACTCGATTGCATCCGCGGCGGCAGAGCTGCCCCCGGTAGCTTCGTAGCCTGCCTTAACCCGAGCCGCACCCGGAGCACAGGCGCGGGCGGCCTCCGCGGCCACGGCAAGGCGCGCCGGCGAGAGCCGTCGCCGCGACAGCTTCGTTCCCGCGCCCGCCTCGAGCACGTGCGCGGCGACATCGAGCTGATCGCGCGCCCAGGGAACCAGGCAAACCGGAACGCCGTGCGAGAGGGCCTTCTGGGTGATTCCCATCCCGCCGTGACAGACGACGACCGAGGCTCGCTCGAGCAGCGGACGGTGCGGCAGGAAGCGCTCGACGACCGCGCCCTCACCGGCAGGCAGCGTCGCGGGGTCGACGCCGGCGGTAGTCGCGACGATGCGCCAGCGCTCACGCATGCCCTCGAGGGCGGCGGCCGCGATCGCCCCATCGTCCTGGAACTCCGAGGAGCAGGTCACCAGTGCCAGCGGTCGCTCGTCCTCGGGGATCGAGACCGGGAGGCGCGCCGGCGGGTCCCAGCTCCCCGCCCCGACCATGAGCACGCCCGGCGGCATCGGCCGGGAATACTCGAAGGGCCGCGCGGTGAAATAGAGCGTCAACTCGGCCCGGTGCCGTGCCTCCGCAATCGAGTCGCAGGGCGGCAGTCCCGCCGCAAGCCGGCCCGCGTTGACGGTGGGCAACCGCGCCTTGACGTCGAATCGCGCCCCGAGGCGGGCAAGGGTCGCGTCGCGGAGGCGGCCGGGCAAGCCCGACTTCGGCCGCAGCCCAAACCCGAACGGAGGAATGCCGGGCGCTGGGTCTTCGAGCAGGAAAGGCCTTGACTCAGTCCATCGCAACCGCAGCCGCTCGGCCCCGGCCTTGGCCCCATAGGTCGTCGTATCGATCAGCGCGACGTCGGGAGAGACGGCGGCTACGGCGGCCTCGAAATCGCCCACCTCCTCCGCCGCGCGTTGCGCCCAGACCGCGAACGCCCTTTCTCCGGCGGCAACCTGGGACTTCGCACCGTGGTCATCCATCTCAATCGCCTCGATCCGGGGGTCGATCGGCTCGCACTTCAGTCCGGCCTCGCGCACCCCCTCGACCTCGGCGGCGAGGGTTCGGACGTGAACGTCGGCGCCGCGCTTGCTCAGCTCGAGCAACGGCCCCATCATCGGATTGAGGTGGCCGCGCGCGGGCGAGGTGTAAGCCAGCACCTTCACGGCGTCCCCTTCCGAACGTGGTCGACCAGGTCCAGCATCGCCGCCTCGGTGGCCTTCTTACCGAGGCGGCCACGGCGGCGGAGCAGCTGCCAGACGTAGACGTCGGTGATGCCGGCGAGGACCGCCTTGCGCTGACGCCGGACCCCGCCGCCCAGTGGCTCGAGGTCCTCGGCGAAGACCGCGTCGACCCATTCAGCGTGAAGCCTCTGCCCGCTCTCGACCACACGGCGGACCAGTGGGTAGCTCTCGGCCGCACCGAGCCAGCGGATCACTTCGTCACCGGTCTCCTCGTAGTGAGCAACCAGCCTGCGGATTGCCGCCGGGACACCTCCATCGCCCACCTCGCGCGACCGAACCACGGCGGCCTCCGCGTCGGCGATCGCCGCCGTGAACAGCCCCTCGCGAGAGCCGAAGTGGCGCAGGATCGAGCGACTGCTGCAGGCCGCCCGCTCGGCGATTCGCTCGAGCGGAAGCTCGCTCAAATTCTCTTCCCGGAAAAGGGACTGTGTCGCGTCCAAGATCGCCCGCCGCCGGCGCTCGGTCGCCTTGGCACGATTGGTTTGCGTATAAGTGCGGGTTGTCATTTCGTGTCACGGTAGCAGACACGAAATTAACCACGCAGGTGGGGCCAAGCCAGCCGGGGGGCCGGCTAGGGTCGCTCCCCACCTTCTTCCCGCTCTCGAGAGGAGCTGCCAGTCGTGCAGAACAGGATCCGGTTTGCCATCACGTTCGTCTTTGCCGGTCTCGCCTTGATTGCGGCGGGCTGCGGCAGCTCCAATTCCGACGACGGGGATTCCGACAGCTTCCGGGTCGGCCTCGAGGCGCCGCTCTCGGGCGAACAGGCGACCCTCGGCAAGGGGATGCTGAAGGGCGCCGAACTGGCGGCGACCGAGCTCAACGAAGCGGACGGGATCATGGGCAAGCAGGTCGAGGTCGTGCCGATCGACGATGCCGCCGACCCGGCAACGGGAGTGAAGGCAGCGAAAGCCGCGATCGCCGATGGGCTCGACGGCATTGTCGGCCCCTACAACTCGGGCGTCGGCATCGAAACTCTGCCGCTCTACATCAAGGCCGGCCTGGTGCCGGTCAGGCTGACCTCCGACAACTCGACCAACGGCCTCGGCTTCACCCTGCAGCCGATGACCTACCAAATCGCCCCGGTCGCCTCGGAAGCGCTGACCGACTGGCTCGGTGCCAAAAAGGTGGCGATCGCCTACGACCCGACCCAGAACTACACGGTCTCGGTCTCGAAGGCGCTGAAGGAATCGCTGGAGAAAGAGGGCGTCACGGTGAGCGCCTTCGAGAAGGTGCAGCCCGGCAAGAAGAGCTACACCGACGTCGTCGACAGGCTCGCGGCGACGAAGCCGGACGTGATCTACGCCGCCGTCTACTTCCCCGAGGGCGGCCTGATCGCCAAGGAGATGCAGGAAGCGAAAGTAGAGTCGCAGTGCATCGCCGACTACGCCTCATACGACACCGGCTTCGTCGAAACGGCCGGCGTCGCGGCCGCCCGCGCCTGTCCGGTGGTCGGGGTTCCGGCACCTGAAGACTTCTCCGGCGCCGACGCCAAGGTGACCGCATACCACGATGAATTCGACCAAGACCCCGGTACCTGGAGTCCCTACACCTACGACTCGCTGAACTTCCTCGCCGACGGTGTCGAGAAAGCCGGCGGCACCGCACCCAAGAAACTCACCAACGCTCTCGACACCGTCAGCGGTTGGAAGGGGTGGACCGGCTCAGTCACGATCGACCCTCAAAACGGCAACCGCCAGCCCGCCACCGTGGTGATAGTCGACACCGACGCGAAGGGTCAGCTGCACGTCGACAAGGACTGGGCGAAAGCGGTGGACGCGCCGTACTGAGTCAGTCGGAGGCGACGCGTTCCAGCAGGACGACCGGGATCTCGCGCTCCGTGCGCTCCTGGTATTCGTCGTAGCTGGGCCACTCGGCGACCATCTTGCGCCAGAGCGCCGGCTTCTCATCCGCGTTCGCGGTCCGGGCCCGCGCCTTGAAGCGGTCGGCCTCGACCTGGACCTCGACCTCGGGATTCTCAGCGAGGTTCAGGTACCAGGCGGGCGGCTCATCGGAGCCGCCCTTGGAGGCGACGATCGCGTAGGAGTCGCCCTCCGGCGCGTATATAAGCGGGGTGGTGCGCGGCTCGCCTGACTTGCGCCCCGTTGTCGTCAGCAGCAGGGTCTGCGTGCCCCGCCACTCGTGGCCTTCGGCGCCGTCGGTGGCGCGATAACGGTCTACGTGTTCCTGCCCGAAAAGCATCGTGGCAATCGTAGTCAAGCGCCTTCTTCGCCTTGCGGGATTACCCGGTCCAATTGCCACATTCGTAGAGGTAGGCTCGATTGGCCAGGGACGACAAGGAGGAAGAGATGTATGCACGAGTAGCTCAGTGGGAGGGCGCCGAGGCAAAAGCGCTCGAAGACAGCGCCGCCCAGATCCGCGCCCAAGCCGAGTCCGCGGGAGGCCCGCCGCCCGGAGTGCCGGCGAAAGAGTTCCTGCTCTTTCACGACACTGCCGCCGGCAAGGCCCTCGCCGTAACGCTCTTCGAGAGCGAGGAGGACTACCGCCAGGGCGACGAGACGCTGAACTCGATGAGCCCTCCCGGCGAAGGGATGGGGCGCCGAGTCTCGGTCGAGAAGCTCGAGCTGGTGGTGCGGGTCGAGGCGTAGGCGATCAAACGGACGAGGCTCCACGCTACCTAGCTGAGCTGAAGCTGCTCGGCCGCGAAGAGCTCATGGACGAGCCTGATCGCGATCGAGCCCTCGCCGACCGCGGAGGCGACGCGGTTCATCGACCCGTGCCGGACGTCTCCCGCGGCGAAGACACCGGGCATGCTGGTCTCGAGCGAGAACGGGCTGCGCTCGAGCGGCCAGATTCCGTCGTCCTCGATGTCCGCCCCGGTGCGAATGAAGCCGCCGTCCCCCAGCGTGCACGCCGCCGACAGCCACTCCGTGTTGGGGCGGGCGCCGATCATCAAGAAGAGCTCGTCGGCATCAACCGTCTCCGTCGCCCCGTCGGCGCGGGAGCGAAGGACCAGATGCCCGAGCCAGCCATCCCCGCCTTTGCCACCGCCGACGACCTCGGTCCCGAGGCGCACATCGATGTTGGGTGTGACTTCGATCTGCCTCACCAGGTAGTGGGACATCCCCTTCTCCAAAGACTCAGCCCGCACCACGAGCGTCACCCGGCGGGCGTATTCGGCCAGGTGCAGGGCCGCCTGGCCGGCGGAGTTGGCGCCGCCGACGACGTAGGCCTCCTCGTCGATCGCCGTTGTCGCCTCGGAGGCGGGGCCGCCGTAGAAGACCCCGGCCCCGACCAGGTCCTCGATCTCGGGCACGCCAAGCCGGCGGTAGGTGGCGCCGGTGGCAAGGATGACCGCGGGGGCGCTGACCTCGCCTCCGTCGGAGAGCCCAACGTGGATGCGCCCGCCCTCGCGCCGGATCGCGGTCGCGTCGTGCATGAAGGCGAACTTGGCGCCGAAGACCCAGGCCTGCTCGTAGGCGCTCTCCGCCAGCCGGCGACCGCTGACCCCGCGCGGAAAGCCGAGGTAGTTGCGGATCAACGAGCTCGAGGTCGCCTGGCCGCCGATGCCGCCGTCGTCGACGACCAGCGTGCGGAAGCCCTCGGAGGCGCCGTAGACCGCCGCCGAGAGGCCGGCCGGCCCGCCGCCGACGATGATCACGTCGTACTCGCGCCGATCGGGGTCGATGGTGGCGCCGGCGGCACTGGCCAGCTCCAGGTTGGTCGGGTTGGCGAGCACGGTGCCGCCGGGGAAGACGACGAGGGGAAGCGGCTCGCCGTTGCCCGACTCCTCCACCAGCGCCCGACCGTCCGGCGAGTCGGCGAGAAGAAATGCGTGCGGCACCGCGCAGCGACCGAGGACCTCTTTCAGCTCGCTGCCCCTGCCCGTCCACGACTCGCTGACGATGTGAACGGTGTGCGGCGAGACGCGCTTCGCGTTTGCCCACTCGAGCAGAAAGGTCGAGACCGACTGGTGGAACAGCTCGTCCGGCGTCTGCGACGGCCTGATCACGTAGTACTCGATCTGCCGTCGCGCCATCGCCTCGAAGATCTCCTCGGCGGTCTGCCCGTCGCCCCAGCTGCCCCACTCGATCAGCAGCCCGCGCTGGGCGTGCGCGTGGAGATCACGCACCCTGCCAAGCAGCTCGCCTCCCGTCGTCTGGCCGAACCGTTGCGCGGCGAGAACGAGCGCGACGTCCTCGCCGGCGGCCGCCAGCGCCTCGAGCTCCACCATCGCGCCCTCCGCCGAGGCCAGGCAAACGACGCGGTAGCTCCGCGCGTAGCGGTCGACCAGCTCGCGCTCGACCTCGCGCAGCGCACTCTCGTCTTCGTCGATGGCAAAAAGGACGGGAAGGGACACGACCACGAAAAATTACTGATCGAGAAAGCGTCGCTCGATCCCGTCGAGCACGGTCTGCAGGCCGAGCTCGAAGCGCTCGATCGAAGAGCGGCTGCGGAGGTTGTCGGGCAGGGCGGCTAGCTCGGGGAGCTCGATCACGTCGCTGGCGGCAATCGCCGCCTTCATCTCCTCCGGGTTGACCGTGGCGACGGTTCGAAACGAGTAGCCGATCACGTAGTCGTTGACGATTCCCTGCACCTGCCAGACGTCCGCGTGCTCGAGCGGAAGCGTGGTCAGCGCCCGCGCCACCTGCTTGGCGACTTTGACTCCGTTGGGTCCCGGGCCAACCCGCTCGGCGTGGGCAAAGAGTGCCCAAGGGTGAGAGGCGTAGGCGGCGTACATCGTCCGCGCCGAGACCGTGATCGCCTCTCGCCAGTCTTTCGGCAGGGGTTGGGAGACCAGCATCTCCCCCACCACCTCGTCGGTCATCGCGGCAAGCAAGTCGCGCTTGCTGGCGAAGTGGTCGTAAAGGCTCATCGCCCGCCCGTCGAGCTCGGCGGCGACGCGCCTGATCGAGACCGCCTCGAGACCCTCGGCGTCGGCCAGGCGGATTGCCGCCTCGGTGATCGCCTCTGGCGACAGTCGCTGCCGTTTCTTCGCCTGGTCCCCGGGGGGCTTCGACTTCTGCACGCTTGAACCGTAGTCCCAACCGACCGGATCGCGACGGCTTGCGAGGAAATGCGGCGCCCTAGGCTGCTTCACCGGATCTTGGAGTGATACGGTGTAGCGGGTCGCACCAGGGGAGCCGACGTGAGCAAGCAGGCGCAGCGCCTGCGCAAGCCAGAACAGCGGAGGGGACATTGATGACTTCGAGGGAAACCGTGTCAATGGGCGAAGCGGCGATCGGCCGTAGAATGATGCGAGCCACGGGGGCGATCGGACTCGCCTTGCTCTTGGCGTTGGGCGCTTGGGCATCGGCGGCGAGCGCTGAGCCCCTCTCGATGACGTTCACCGAAGACCGTGCCAACGTCGGGGTCCAGCTCTCCGACACGGCTCTCTTTGAGGCGCCCGATGTAGCTCCACTCGAGGCGCAAATTGGTCCGGCGGGCGAATCAATCACGGCGGGCGTTCTGCAGGTTCCCCAGTTCACGACGCACATCACCACCCCCATCGTTGCCGACGTCACCGTCGATTTCGATATCGGAGTCATCACGGGGAGCTTCACCCAGGCGACCGGCGCACTCACCCTGAGTGGCCAGGCAGGCGGGACGCTGACTTCCGACGGAGAAGAATGCACCGTTTCGACGACCCCGTCGCCCCTGATCCTCTCGACCACGGGGAATAACGGAGGCACTAGCCCGCGCTCCGGAGCGCCGTTCACCCACGGGCTCACCGGGGCGGGAGCGATCGCCGGGCAGTGGACCGATATGCAGGCGACGCCAGTCGACCCCGAGGACACCGAAAACGTCAACTTCTGCAGCGACGTTGAGACTCGCATCGGCGGGCCGGGAGGCATCTGGCTCGAGCAGGCGGGCGACGTCGTGCCACCGTCGGCGCCGCAGCTCACCAGCACCGACCCGTCCTCGCCTAACCCGAGCGGCACCCCACGGATCCGCGGCGCCGCCGAGGCGGGATCGACGGTGCGCCTCTATGCGGGCGCGGGCTGCACGGGCTCGCCAATCGCCTCCCACGGCGCCGCCGAGCTTGGCTCGCCTGGCATCCGCGTCGAGGTCGGAGAGGGCGTCACCGCCACCTTCTCGGCGACCGCCACCGACGCCGCCGGCAACACCTCCGCCTGCTCGGGGTCGATCTCATACACGCGCCCACCGCATGGCGACCCCCCGGCCCCCGGATGCATCGTCCCGCAGCTGGTCGGCAAGAAGCTGAAGGCGGCGAAGAAAAAGATCAGGGCAGCCGGCTGCAAGGTCGGCACGGTCCAGAAGCCAAGCCAGCCGAAAGGCAAAGGGCGGCGACAGCTAGTCGTCAAGTCGTCGAGCCCCGCAGCGGGCACGAGATCTGCCAGCGGCAACGTCGACATCACGCTCGGGCCGAAGCCCCGAAAAGCACACCGCTAAGACCGTAACTGCTTGGGCAAGTGGCGCCGGGCCTACACGGGGGTCGGAGTAGGGTCCGGCCGGTGCCGCGGAGAGTAATAAGCATTCTTTCGCCGGTGGCTCTGCTGCTGCTCGTCTTCATGAGTGCGGTCGCAACGGCCTCGCCGCCCGGCCCCCGGTTGGCGGTTGTCAGCCTGCGGGACCCCGAATGGACCCAGCTCTACACCGTCGATCCTGAGGGCGGCGCCCGCCAATCGCTCTACTCCCTCAGCGCCGCGAAAGCACCTCGGGCGGTGTACCCATGGTCGGCTCCCTCCTGGTCGCCAGACGGCAAGCGAATCGCGTTCACGGCGCTGAACGAAGCTCTCCCCGAGTTCGGCCGCACCGGCACGAGCCTGGCCTCGATCTCGGTCGAGGGAGGTGCAGTGAAGCCGATTCCCGGCACCGGAAACGGATACGACCCGGTGTTCTCACCAGACGGGCGCACGATCGCCTTCGCAAGGCAGCAGGAACGCCACGGCAGGTCGGAAGGGGAGGGCGACTTCGAGAGCGTCTCGATTTGGCTCGCTGACTTGCAGACCGGGAAGTCGAGGGCCTTGACGCCTTGGCGCAACGACGTCTTCCTCTTTCCCGGGTCGTTCTCGCCGGACGGCTCGCGCCTGGCGGTCAGCCGGAGAATCGACGACAAGCCCACCGATGCCGCGGAGATCGGTCTTGACGGCAAATCGATCAGGGTCCTGGCCCGAAATGCCTACGAACCCATCTACTCGCCCGACGGCCGCTCGATTGCCCTCCTCCGTGGCCCACTGAAAGAAGTCACGAGACACTTCCCGCCGAACGGAAGCCTCCGCCTCGCGGCGCGCCTCACCGACATCTTCGTGATGAAAGCCTCCGGCGGCGGCCTGCGGCAGCTGACCCACACCAAGCGGGCGGTCGAGGAGGCTCCGCGCTGGGACCCCTCAGGGCAACGCCTCGCCTACACGGACTGGCGGCCGTTCGATTATGGAAAGGAGTCCGCCGAAGTCCAAGAATCGGTCGGGTACGAATTCAGCAAGAGCGTCCGGGTGATCAACGCCGACGGAACTTGCCCGACGACGATCCTCTCAGGGCTTGACTCGATTCACTACGCCGCGGTCTGGCAGCCCGGTGAACGCGGGTCGGCACCAATTAGCTGCTGACCCGGGCCGACCACGCGGATGAGCCAGGTCATGCGAGGCAAGCGCTGCTATCGGGGAGACAGGATTTGAACCTGCGACCGCTCGGCCCCCAGCCGAGTGCGCTACCAGACTGCGCCACTCCCCGTGGCTGTCTGCATTCTGACGTATCGGCAACGACTGAGGATTCGACCCGGCAAGCGCTGCAAAGTGCCTGGGGCGAACGTCTGTTCGTATAGCTAGGCTCGCGCGTATGAGGCGGTGCGGGAGATGCGAGGTGGACAAGCCCCTTGAGGAATTCGCTTGGCGCCGGAAAGCCAAGGGACAGCGGGACAACTACTGCCGCCCATGTCGCGCGGCGTACAAGCGGGCCCATTACGCGGCAAACAAGCGTCGCTACATCGAAGCGGCTCGACTGCGCAGAGAAGCGGCCGTTGCCGAGCGGGTCGAGTATCTAGTCGCCTACTTCCGTGATCATCCCTGTGTCGATTGCGAAGAGCGCGATCCGGTGGCGCTGGAGTTCGACCACCTGAGGGACAAGGAGTTCGGGATCGGCAATGGATTCCGGGACCGCAATTGGCAGAGCGTCCTCGACGAGATGGCAAAGTGCGAGGTCGTTTGTGCAAACTGTCATCGACGTCGCACCGCGAAGCGGGGCGGCTTCGCTCGCGCGGTGGTAGCTCAACGGTAGAGCCTCGCCCTTCCAAGGCGATGATGCGGGTTCGATTCCCGTCCGCCGCTCTCCCCCCTCCAGCCTGGCCGGGGCCTCAAGACTGGCGCGATGCGGTCGATGCAGAGGTCTATGCGCGATCGTTCGGGAAGACTCCTCGCGGCGCTGCTCGCCGCGACAGCGTGCCTGGCAATTGCTGCCGGTTGCGGCGGGTCCGGCGACCAAGGCTCGGCGGCCGACGGCGACGCCGCGCTCGTGCCCTGGCCGCTCTTCGGCCGCGTCCCCGAGCGCACGCACTACCTGCCGGCCAAAGAGCGCTTCCTCGATCCGCCGCTGAAGGAAGCGTGGTCGATCAATACGCACGCGCTGATCGAGTTCCCGCCGGCGGTCGCAGGGGGCGTTGCCTACGTCGTCAACAAGTACGGCAACGCCAAAGCGGTGCGGCTCAGCGACCGCAAGATCCTCTGGGAACGTGACACCAACCCGAAGGACGCCGGCAAACCGACCGATGTGACCGGGCCGGTCTACCACGAAGGCAAGGTCTTCTTCGCCTACGTCGACGGCAACCTAGTCGCGGTCGATGCCAAGAGCGGCGTGGAAGCCTGGAAGCGCAAGCTCGTCGGCCACCTCGAATCCTCGCCGATGGCGGTTGGCGGCACCCTCTATCTCGGCACCGACAAGACCAACGTCATCGCTGTGCGGGTTTCCGATGGCAAGGTTCTCTGGCAGTTCAACTCGCCGGCGGCGATCAAAGCGAGCCCCAGCTTCCACGACGGCCGCCTCTACGTCGCCGACTACGAGAGCGGCATGTTCTGCCTCGAGGCCGGGAACGGCAAGCTGATCTGGCGCACCAACACCTCGAAGGTGGCGCCCTTCGGCGAGGGCGGCTTCTACTCGTCGCCGGCGGTCGCCTTCGGCCGCGTCTACGCCGCGCGCGACGACGGCACGGTCTTCGCCTTCAACGAAAAGAGCGGCAAGGTCGCCTGGTCCTTCCCCACCAACAACTTCGTCTACGGCTCTCCGGCCGTAGCCCGCGTCCCCGGCACACCACCGAGCGTCTATATCGGCTCCTACGACGAGCACTTCTACGCGCTTGACGCGCGCAGCGGCAAGCAGCACTGGCGCTACGACGTCGGTGGGCCCGTGCCCGGCACGGCGACCGTGATCGGCCACACCGTCTACACCTCGAGCTTCAAGACCCGCGAGGCGATTGGGATCGACGCGCGCACCCACCGCAAGACCTTCGAGCTGAAGCAGGCCGGCTACACGCCGATGGTCTCCGACGGCCGCCGCCTCTACCTGATCGGCTACTACGAGCTGATCGGCCTGCAGCCAACGCGGCCCTGACGGATCACCGAAACCGTGTCAGCCCGCGATATAGGCGGGTTGAGACGGACTCAGTAGCCGGGCGGGTGACGGGCGACGAAGCCGGCCGGTGGAACGCCGGCTACGTGCCAGCGTGGGCCGCTGCCGCGGGCGTCGCCGACTGTGTCCCAGCGCAGGCCGGCGATCACCGCGTAGACGTGGGAGGGACTGGCGTAGATCGTGATCCAGCGCCCCTCGCCGGGTGCGCCCCAGGAGACGAACTGGCCCGAGGTGAGCGGCTCAGCGAGGAAACCGCCGCCGGCAAGCGCGAAGCTGACCGCGCCGGAACAGTCGTAGCCGCGGTCATACCAGGAGCCGTGTCCCCCGCCCCATACGTAGGGCCGGCCGACGATCGTGTTGGCGCCGTTGATCGCGCCGGCGACGCGTTCGGGCGCCCCCGGCGGCGAGAGAGCGATGCCGCTGACGTAGGTGGCGGTTGGGTCGCCGTATGAGTTGGGCGTGGCAGGGATGCGGGCGACCAGCGGTTCGCCGCGGGTCCCGGGCGGCGGTGGCACTTTGGTGCCGTTGGTACCGGCGGAGGCCGGTGGCAGCGGCACCTCACCGCTGGCGTATTCCTCAAATGTCACCTCCCCCGGCTCGACTGACTGCTTGGCAACCTTCTCGGCCGTGGTCGCGCCCTCGTACTTGGCCCCGAGGTAGACGAGGCTGCCTTCGATCGCGTCGAGCACGCCGGCCGCCTTCGCCGCCGTCATCAGTGCCTGGCCGAGTGGATCGTGGCTTTCGGGAGCTGCCTCCGCGGCCGCCGCACTTGCTGGGCTGAGGGCCGAGCTTCCTGGCACCGTGGCAATTCCCGCGAGCAGCAGGCCGGCGGCGCAAATCGCCGTCGCCAGCAGCCGCTCCACAGCCCTCATGCTCACCCCGCCCATGACTCAGGACTGTAGCCAGAGCGCGCTTTCGGCCAACCCGAGCCGGGCCGTCCGGCTACCCTCCGCTGCCGATGCTCCTACGCAAACTCGGCCTCATCATCGCCACGGCTCTTGCCGGGCTCGCCCTCGCGACGACCGGCGCCGGCGCCGAACCGGCGCCGTGGGGCGCCGGCTGCATGCCGACCCCGGCCGGAGCGACGCGGACCAGCGCCAACTGCGGTGCCGAACTGGCCGGCGGGCACGCGATCGCCCCGCCCGGCGCGCCGCTGGCGGTCAAGCAAGCGATTGCCGCCGCCAACGAGATCGACGGCAGGCCATACGTCTGGGGCGGCGGCCACACCAGCTTCTTCTCGCGCGGCTACGACTGCTCGGGCGCGGTCGGCCACGTCCTGCACGCCGCCGGCCTGCTCGACCAGACGATGGTCTCCGGGCAGTTGGCCTACTGGGGCGAAAGCGGACTGGGCCGCTGGATCACCGTCTACGCCAACAACGAGCACGTCTTCATGGTCATCGCCGGCCTGCGCTTCGACACCCGCGACGACCCGCCCGGGGTGACCGGGCCGCGCTGGAAGCGCGCCAAAGTCGACCCGCGCCGCTTCGCGGCGCGCCACCCGCTCGGCCTCTAGCCGGTCCCGACCCGGTAATGGAGTAGACCGACCTACTCGACCAGGAAGCGCGTCGGCACGAAGGTCTGGGTCTCGACCGGCGGCCGCACGTAGGCGCGCTCCTGGCGCGGCGGCAGCTCGACCTTCTCGGACGGCACCGGCTCGTAGGGGATCTGTTCGAGCAGGTGGCTGATCAGGTTGAGGCGGGCGGTGCGCTTGTCGTCGGCCTCGACCACGAACCAGGGCGAGTCCTTGGTGTCGGTGTAGGCGAACATCTGGTCCTTGGCCTCGGCGTAGTCGACCCAGCGCGCCCGCGCCTCCAGGTCCATCGGGCTCAGCTTCCACTGCTTGCTCGGGTCCTCGATCCGGGCCTTGAAGCGGCGCTCCTGCTCCTCGTCGGAGATCGAGAGCCAGTACTTGATCAGGATCAGGCCCGAGCGCATCAGGATCCGCTCGAAGCTCGGGGTCGAGCGCATGAACTCCTGGTACTCGTCCTCAGTGCAGAAGCCCATCACCCGCTCGACGCCGGCGCGGTTGTACCAACTGCGATCGAAGAGAACCATCTCGCCGCCGGCCGGCAGCTGGGCGACGTAGCGCTGGAAGTACCACTCGCTGCGCTCCCGCTCGGTCGGCTTGCCGAGCGCGACCGTCCGCACCACGCGTGAGTTGGTCCGCTCGGTGATCCGCTTGATCACGCCGCCCTTGCCCGCGGTGTCGCGCCCCTCGAAGAGCACGGCAACCCGCAGCCCGGCGTGGACGATCCACTCCTGCAAGCGCACCAGCTCCTCCTGCAGGCGAGCCAGCTCCTTCTCGTACTGCTTCTTGGAGAGGACCTTGGGGGAGTCGTCACTCGACATCGCGTTCCAGCCTAAGCGAGGATGGGCGGATGCCCCAACCCCGACGCCAGAAAAAACGCACCGAACGTGAGGACCACGGCTGGGTGATCTCGTTCGGCTGCAAAACCGCCGGCAAGCTGATGCGGCTCAAGGTCGATACCGACCCAGCCAGCGACACGCGGCCGATCGAGGTCCCCTGCCCCTGTGGCGAGACCCACCGCGTGATCGTCTCGCCCTACCGGCGCCGGCGCGCCGCCGACGAGCCGTTCGACCTCGAGGTCGTCTCGCTCGACGAGCTGCGGTCCGACTAGCCCGGGCTCAGTTCAGCCCGAGCACCGTCATCGCCTGCGCCGCCATTGCCGACTCGCCGAGGGCGTTGGGGTGCACGATGACGGGATTGGTCCCCTGCAGGACCGGCTCCACCCAGCGCACGCCGATCGGCTTGCAGGCATCGTGGCCTTCTGAGACCGCGTTGAGGTCCACGTAGGTAGAACCGGTCGCCGCGGCGGCCCGCCGCACGGCGTCGTTGAGCGTTGCCTGAATGCCCCTCACGTAGGGAACGTCGCCTTTGGCGACCGGCATCTTGGTGAAGCAGCTGTCGCTCGCCGGCATGATCCATGGGTAGCCGAGGATCGCGACCTGCGCCGCCGGCGCCTTGGCCCTCACCGCATCGAGCGCTTTCACCAGCGCGGGGTAGGTCGTGCTGTTGATCGTGTCCTCGAACGAGGACCCGTAACGATCCTTGCATGGGCTGCCCTGGCCGAGCGTCGAGAGACCGGCGGTACCGCAGGAAAGGATCGCGTTGATGAAGACGCCGCTGTCGTTGCCGCCGATAGTCATCGTGACCAGCTGCGTGTCCGCTTTCACGGCCTCGAGCTGCGGCGCCGTACCCGGATACTGAGATTCGAAGTAGTCGCCCGTCTCCGCCGCCCCGCAGGTGACGTCCTTCAGCTGCGCGCCGGTGGCGCCGGCGATCACGTGCGGGTAGTTGCGAGTCGAGCGCAGGCACTGAGGGGCCGAGAGATCGATCGGCAGCACCCCGGAGGCGGCGCTGTAGGAGTCCCCGAGCGCCACGTAGCGAAGCGGGCTAGCCGCCTGCGCGGATCCGGCAAGGGCGAACGCGACGAGCGCGACCAGGGCTGAGGCCACTACGCGGCGGATGTGAATTCGGCGACGTCGCACAATCGTTCTCCTTCTCTCGACCGACTCGATCAGTCGGATTCTGGTGCTTCCTCCCCGGGCCAGGAGCCGGTTAGCCCGGCGAAGCTGCGCCGGGTGCCGTGATCAACCAAGCCCTTGACGAGACGGAAGATCGCGCCCTCGAACGCGAGCGCCGCGATCAACTTGGGCCAAGAGAATTCACGGTGCTCTGGGCGGGGCGGCTCTTCTTCGTCGACCACTCCCCAGAGGCGTTCGAAGATCTTCTTTCCCACCATCCCGGCGAGCAGGCCAGCGATGACGCTAATTGGCGTGAAGACGAATTTCATCGGATGCCGGACAACGTGTCCCGGCGTAGGCGCAATACCCGGCCGAACCCCATTCCAACCGACCGGCACGGATCCTCAGCGGCAAGCGAGCAAGCGGTGCTTGCACTGCCGCGCTGATATCGCCGGTCCTTGAAGCGGGGCAGCCAGGACTCGAACCTGGAATCGCCGGTTTTGGAGACCGGTGCCTTAGCCAGTTGGGCCACTGCCCCGAGGGGAGCCATGCTAGCCGGGCCGGGGCGCGGATCGCGCTCCGGCAGAACGGCTGGAAACCGCTATGCGGGCGGAGGGACTCGAACCCCCACGCTCTCTCGAGCACCGGCACCTAAAGCCGGCGCGTCTACCAGATTCCGCCACGCCCGCGTGGCCTACCCGGCGAGCCGGGCTTAACGCGCGACCAATGCTGCGTCGCTCTTAGATTCTATGATCGTTTGCGTGGCGGTAGGAGAGGTCAGGCCGGGCTACGAACTGTGGCGGCCGAATCGGGAAAAAGCTGAGTCGGTCACGACTAGGCTCGTGCTCGTCTTTTTGCTTGCGGCGACGGCGGCGCTTTCGGCGCTGATCACGATCACCGGCTTCTCCCTGATGACCGGCGGTGGCGGCATGGGGATCATCTGCATCATCTATGCCCTGCTCTACGCCTTCTTCGCCTTCCTCGTCTTCAAGTGGAGCCGCGGCATCCTTCCCGTCGCCGCCGCGCTCTCGATGATCCTGGCGATCTTCTGCGCTGTCGGCGCCGACAGCTGGTTCGCCCGCGACAAGACCGGCTTCGACGAGGGCCTGATCCCCTCCCCGCTGATCGGCCTGCTGGTGATCATCCTCGCGATCCTGCAGCTGATCCTGATCGCCGTCGCCCTCTACGGCTTCAACCAGAACTGGCACGTCGAGGAGGAGCGCCCGATCGGCTACGGCGAAGACTACGGCGCCGGCGCCTCGCCCGACGACACCGCCCCGCTGCCCGCCTAGCGAGGCGAGGGCGAGGTCTATACCGGAGGTGGGACTCGAACCCACAAGCCCGTAAGGGCAATCGATTTTGAGCCGATCGCGTATACCAATTCCGCCACTCCGGCGCTGCAGGAAAGATAAAGCGGATGAGGTCATTCGGTACTCCCGCGTGTGCGACTGGTGAGCGCCGGACCAAGCGGGGCAAGGACGCAGGGAGCCCGCATGGCAGCGCCATTCGGGCGACCGAGGACGCCGCACCGCGCCGTGTCCGCCGCCGCCAGGCGTGCGCGCGGGAGTGGCGGATGACCTCGTAGACTGCCGCGCTGCATGAAGATTCACCACCTCAACTGCGGGACGCTCTGCCCCAACGGGGCGCGATTGATCAACGGCGAGGGCGGCCTGCTCGAGCAGGGCCGAGTCGTCTGTCACTGCTTGCTGATCGAGAGCGACGATGGCCTCATCCTGCTCGACACTGGCTTCGGCACCGAGGACACCCGCAACCCGCGCCAGCTCGGACCTGTCTTCGCGATCATGCGGCCCCGGGCCGAGCTCGGCGAGACGGCGCTGAAGCAGGTCGAGGCGCTCGGCTTCGCCGCCAGCGACGTGAAGCAGATCGTCACCACCCACCTCGACCCCGATCACTCCGGTGGCCTGCCCGACTTCCCCGAGGCCGAGGTCCACATCTTCGGGCGCGAGCTCGACGCGGCGATGGAACCGCGCCTGCGCGACCGCCCCCGCTATCTCCCCGTGCACTGGAAGCACAACCCGAAGTGGGTGCGGCACGACGGCGAAGGCGACGAGTGGTTCGGCTTCGGCGGCGTGCGGATCCTGCCCGACCTCGGCAGCGAGGTGCTGCTGATCCCGCTGGCCGGACACTCGCTGGGCCACAGCGGCGTCGCGATCAAGACCGGTGAGGGCTGGCTGCTGCACTGCGGCGACGCCTACTTCCACCACGACGAGATCGCCACCCCGCCCTCCTGCCCACCGGGCCTGCGCTTCTTCCAGAACCTCAACAACGCCGATCGCGGCCAGCGCCTCAGCAACCAGGAGCGACTGCGCGAACTGGTCACCCGCCACGGCGAAGAAGTGCAACTGATCAGCTCGCACGACCCGCACGAGCTGGACCTGGCGCAAGCCGCCAGCAGCGCGGCCGCGGCGTGAGCGACGCGGCACCCGAGAAGCTCTGGGAGCCACCCGCCGCGCTGGTCGAGCGCTCCCGTTTGCGCGAGTACATGCGCTGGCTGGCGGCCGAGCGCGGGCTCGAGTTCGAGGGCTACGACGAGCTCTGGCGCTGGTCGGTCGACGACCTCGAGGCCTTCTGGGCCTCGATCTGGGACTTCTTCGAGGTCCAGGCCGACGGCGGCTACGAGCGGGTGCTCGGCAAGCGCGAGATGCCGGGCGCCGAGTGGTTCGCCGGCACCAGCCTCAACTACGCCGAGCACGTCTTCGCCGGGGTGGACGACGCCGAGATCGCAATCTTCCATGCCTCCGAGCTGCGCCAGCTCGGCGAGCTGAGCTGGGGCGAGCTGCGCGCCCAGGTGGCCGCGACCGCCGCCGGCCTGCGCGCGCTCGGGGTCGAGCGCGGCGACCGCGTCGTCGCCTACATGCCGAACATCCCCGAGGCGACCGTCGCCTTCCTCGCCGCCGCCAGCATCGGCGCGGTCTGGTCGAGCTGCTCGCCCGACTTCGGGCCGGCCAGCGTGATCGACCGCTTCGCCCAGATCGAGCCCAAGGTGCTCTTCGCGGTCGACGGCTACCGCTACGGCGGCAAGGACTTCGACCGGCGCGAGCACCCTCGCCGCCCTGCAAGCCGAGATGCCCAGCCTCACGCGCACCGTCGTCCTGCCCTACCTCGACCCCGAGCCCGACCTCTCCCCCCTGCGCGACGCGATCCGCTGGGACGAGCTGCTTGCCCCCGGCGAGGGCACCGACCTCAACTTCGAGCGCGTCCCCTTCGACCACCCGCTCTGGGTTCTCTACTCCTCCGGCACCACCGGCCTGCCGAAGGCGATCGTGCAGTCGCAGGGCGGCATCCTGCTCGAGCACCTGAAGAAGCTCCACCTCCACGTCGACGCCCACCCCGGCGACCGCCTCTTCTGGTTCACCACGACCGGCTGGATGATGTGGAACTTCCTCGTCTCGGGACTGCTGACCCGGGCCGCGATCGTCCTCTACGACGGCAACCCCGGCTATCCCGACATGGGCGTGCTCTGGGACCTCGCCGAGCAGCGCCGGGGTGACGATGTTCGGCACCAGCGCCTCCTACATCGCCGCCTGCATGAAGGCCGGGGTCGAGCCCGGTGCGGGGCGCGACCTCAGCCGCCTCGGCGCCGTCGGCTCGACCGGCTCGCCGCTCTCGCCCGAGGGCTTCGACTGGATCTACGAGCAGCTCGGCGCCGACACCTGGCTCTTCTCGACCAGCGGCGGCACCGACCTCTGCACCGCCTTCGTCGGCGGCTCCGCCCTGCTGCCGGTCTACCGCGGCGAGCTGCAGGGCCGCGCCCTGGGCGCCGCGGTCGAGGCCTGGGACGAAGACGGCAACTCGGTGATCGACGCGGTCGGCGAGCTCGTCGTCACCGAGCCGATGCCCTCGATGCCGGTCCGCTTCTGGGGCGATCCGGATGGCAGCCGCTACCGAGCCAGCTACTTCGAGTTCTTCCCCGGCGTCTGGCGCCACGGCGACTGGATCGAAATCACCTCACGCGGCACGGCGGTGATCTACGGCCGCTCCGACTCGACGATCAACCGCTCCGGCATCCGCATGGGCACCAGCGAGATCTACCGCGCCGTGCTCAGCCTCGACGAGATCGTCGACGCCCTCGTCGTCGACGTTCCCCGGCCCGGCACCGAGGGCTGGATGCCGCTCTTCATCGTCCTGCGCGAGGGCGCCGAGCTGAACGACGAGCTGCGTAAGGAGATCGCCAAGCGGGTGCGCAGCCAGTGCTCGCCGCGCCACGTGCCCGACGAGGTCTTCGTGATCGACGCGGTGCCGCGCACGCTCAGCGGCAAGGTGCTCGAGGTGCCGGTGAAGCGAATCCTGATGGGCACCCCGGCTGAGCAGGCCGCCAGCCGCGACTCGCTCGCCAACCCGGCGGCGCTCGACTACTTCACCGAGATGGCGGCGCGACTGCCCAGCTGAGGCGCGGCGCGACTGCGCCGTCCGTCGAGGGCGCGCAACCCCGCCAGCGCCGCGAAGCCCCAGGCGCCGACAACGAAGATCGCGCCCAGAACGTCGGTCGGGTAGTGCCAGTTGAGGGCCAGCACCGCCCAGCCCATGGCGACAACGAGGCCGGCTCCGATGATGGCCGCGGCGGGCAGCAGCCGTCGCGGCACGACGAAGGCAAAGGCGACCGCGAGCGAGGCCACTGCGGTGACGTGGCCGCTGGGGAAGCCATCCCAGCGGAACTGTTCGGCGCCGAGGATCGTCTGCAGCCTGGGATGGGTGGAGAGCAGGACCTTGAGGGCGTGGGTCATCAGGTTCGCGCCGGCGACCACGACGAGAGCGGCGGCGGCCCGCCGGGGCAGGCCCCGGGCCAGGCCGATCGCGCAGGCGAGCGCCAGCGCCGCCAGCAGGACCGGGAGGTCACCGGCCGGCACGATCGCAGTGGCAAGCGACTCGGCGCGGGACCCCGGGGAAGCGATGAAGCGGTCGAGGACCCTCGCGTCGAGCCGCTGCATGGCCTCCGTCCCGTAGGCGAGCAGGGCGACGAGCAGCAGTCCGGCACTGCAGGCAAGACACCCCGCCAGCGGCGCTCTGACGCTCCGCATCACCCCTGAGACGGTAGCGAGAAGGGTCCGGCGTGCCTCAGGCGGGCGTGACTGGATTGCGACGCACGGCGAAGGAACGCTCCTTGCCCGCCGCCATCGCGAAGCGCTTGATCAGGTCGGCGCGCAGCTCAACGGGATCGACCACGGCGTCGACGACCAGCTCGGAGGCGAGGTGGAGGAGGTCGATGTCCTCGGCGTATTCCTCGCGCTTCTGGGCGACGAAGGCCTCGCGCTCTGCCTCGTCCTCGATCGCCTGGATCTGGTTGTAGAAGACGGCGTTGACGGCGGCCTGCGGACCCATCACCGCGATCGAGGCGCTGGGCAGGGCGATGCAGCAGTCGGGCTCGAAGGCGGGCCCGGCCATCGCGTAGAGGCCGGCGCCGTAGGCCTTGCGCACGATCGACCGAGATCTTCGGCACGGTCGCTTCGGAGACGGCGCTGATCATCTTCGCCCCGTGGCGGATGATCCCCTGGCGCTCGACCCCGGTGCCGATCATGAAGCCGGGCACGTCGGCGAGGAAGAGCAGCGGCACGTTGAAGGCGTTGCAGGTCTGGATGAAGCGGGCCGCCTTGTCGGCCGAGTCGACGAAGAGGACGCCGCCGGTGTACTTGGGCTGGTTGGCGACGACGCCGACGACGCGGCCGTCGAGCCGCCCGTAGCCGACGATCAGCTCTTTCGCCCAGCGCTTGTGCACCGGCAGGAAGCTGTCGGCGTCGAGCAGCGAGTCGAGCAGCAGCTGCATGTCGAAGGGCCGGTTCTCGTCCTCGGGGACGATCTCGGCGATCGGCGTCTGCGAGGCCGGCTCGGCGGCTGGCGCCAGCGGCGGCTCCTCCTGCCAGCTGCCCGGCATGAAGGAGAGGTAGCGCTTGGCGAGGTCGATCGCCTCCTCGTCGCTGCTTGACCAGGAAGTGGCCGCAGCCGGAGACGCCGGTGTGCATCTTGGCCCCGCCCATCTCCTCCAGGGTCACCGTTTCGCCGATCACCATCTCCGCCATCCGCGGCGAGCCGAGGTACATCGAGGCGTTGCCGTCGCGCATGATCACGACGTCGCAGAAGGCGGGGATGTAGGCGCCGCCGGCGGCGCTCGGGCCGAAGAGCAGGCAGACCTGCGGCACCTGGCCGGAGAGCCGCACCTCGTTGTGGAAGATCCGCCCGGCGCCGCGGCGGCCGGGGAACATCTGCACCTGGTCGGTGATCCGCGCCCCGGCCGAGTCGACCAGGTAGACCATCGGCAGCTGCAGGCTCAGCGCCCGTTCCTGGATGCGGAGGATCTTCTCGACCGTCTTCGGCCCCCAGGAGCCGGCCTTGACCGTCGGGTCGTTGGCCATCAGGGCGACGCGGCGGCCATCGATCGTGGCGAGACCGGTGACGACGCCGTCGGCCCCGAGCCCCTCTACGTTCCAGTTGGCGAGCGCCGCCTCCTCGGCGAAGGAGCCCGCGTCGACCAGGCGCGCGACCCGCTCGCGCACCGGCAGCTTGCCCTGTTCCTCGGTCTTCTCGTGGTGGCGCTGCGGGCCCCCGGCGAGGGCGGCCTCGAGCGCTTGCGCGAAGTCGGTCATGCTGTGCGGAGCCTATTGGACTGGCCGGCTGCCAGTCGACGGGACCGGCGGTGAGCACGTGCGAGCCGAGCGGGCGGCCGAGCGTCTCCTGCGCCGCGCGCGAGGCGGCGACCAGCGCCGGCAGGTCGACCCCGGTCTCGATGCCCATCTCGTGCAGCATCGAGACCACGTCCTCGGTGGCGATGTTGCCGGTCGGCGCCGGCTGGCACCGGGCAGCCGCCGAGCTCGCCGAAGCTCGACTCGAAGGAGTCGACGCCCTGCTCCAGCGCCGCCAGCACGTTGGCGAGCCCCTGGCCGCGGGTGTTGTGGAAGTGCGCGGTCAGCTCGGCGCCGGCAAGGCGCTCGCGCGCGGCGGCGAAGAACTCGCCGACCTGGCGCGGGTTGGCCATCCCGGTCGTGTCGCCGAAGCCGATCTCCGCGCAGCCGGCGGCGGCGAGCCGCTCGGCGATCCCGAAGACGCGCTCGGGCGGCACCTCGCCCTCGTAGGGACAGCCGAAGGAGGTCGAGATCACGCCCTCGCAGCGCAGCCCGGCCTCGCGGGCGGTCGCAAGCGTGCGCTCCAGCCCTTCCAGCGACTCCTCGATCGAGCGGTTGACGTTCTTGCGGTTGTGGGTCTCCGAGGCGGAGACGAAGACGTTGATCTCGTCGAAGCGCTCGCGCAGCGCCAGCGCCCGCTCCAAGCCCGCGCTCGTTGGGGATCAGGACCGAGAAGGCGACGCCCTCGCGCCGCCGCACCCCGGCCAGCACCTCCTCCGCGTCGGCAAGCTGCGGGATCACCTCGGGCCGCACGAAGGAGGTCACCTCGAGCCGCTTCAGGCCGGTCGCCGAGAGCAGGTCGACGAGGCGGATCTTCTCCGCCGTCGGGATCGTCTCCGGCTCGTTCTGGAAGCCGTCGCGCGGCCCGACCTCACGGATGCGGACCTTGCTCGGCAGCGGGCTCATCGCGACCGAGGCTACGCGGTCGGCGGACCGGCCTGGCCGACCACGCGCCGCTCGTGGGTGCCGACGCCAATCGTGCGCTCGCCTTCGCTCACTTCGACGTCGAAGCGCAGCTTGCGCCCTTCGACGACCTCGCGCAGGGTGGCCTGCGTGCGGCAGGTCGCCCCCTCCGCGGCGGCGGCCACGTGCTTGATACAGACCTCGAAGCCCACCGTCGCCTTGCCCTCGGGCAGGTGTTCGTAGGCGAGTACCTGGGCGCTCGCCTCCATCATCCCGATCATGCCCGGGGTCGAGAGCACGCCGCTGCCGATCGTGCCGCCGACGTCGGTGACGAGCGGCGGCGCGACCGTGAACTCATCACTGCGCTCGAGCCCTGGGACCAGGCCCTGCTCGGTCTCGGTCATCAGACCATCCCCAATCCGCCGCTGACCCCGAGGGTCTCGCCGGTGACGTAGGTGGCGTCGTCGGAGACCAGGAAGGCTGCGGCGGCGGCGACCTCATCGGGCTGGCCAAGCCGCCCCATCTGGGTCGAGGACTTCATCGTCTCGATCACTTTCTCGCCGATCTCGCCGAACTCCTTGGCGCCCATCAACAGCGGCGTCTCGATCGGCCCAGGCGCGATCGCGTTGGCGATGATCCCGTAACGAGCGTTCTCGCGGGCGATCGCCTTGGTGAAGCCGATGATGCCGGCCTTGGCCGCGGAGTAGACGGCCGAGCCCTTGGAGCCGACCCTGCCGGCCTCGGAAGAGATGTTGAGGATGCGGCCGTACTTGGCTCCCTGCATACCGGGCAGCGCCGCGTGGGTGCAGTTGAGCACGCCGATCAGGTTGATCCCGATCACCTTCTGCCACTGCTCGGGCGTGGTGTAGGTGAAGAAACCGAACTCGTCGGTGCCGGCGTTGTTGACGAGGATGTCGAGCGTGCCGGCTGCCTCGACCGCGGCTTTTGCAGACTCCAGCTCGGTCACGTCGAGCTCGATCGCGTGCCCGTTGACCTCGCCCGCAACCCGCCCGGCGCCCTCGGTGTCGATGTCGCCGACCCAGACCTCGGCGCCCTCGGCGGCGAGCCGGGCGGCGATCGCGGCACCGATCCCGCTGGCGCCGCCGGTCACCAGTGCCTTGCGTCCCTCCAGTCGCATCGGGCGTGAGCATAGACTTCCGCGCCCGTGGCGGACCTCCCCACCATCCCGATCGTCGGCGGCACCGGCGCGCTCGGCGCCGGCCTGGCGCTGCGCTGGGCCAAGGCGGGCGCGCCGATCGTGCTCGGCTCGCGCTCGGCCGAGCGGGCTGAGGAAGCGGCGGCGAAGCTGCGCGACGAGGTGCCGGGCGCCCAGATCGATGGGGCGCTGAACGAGGACGCCGCCAAGCGAGCGGACATCGTCTTCCTCACCGTCCCCTTCCGCGCCCAGTCGGAGAACCTCAACAACCTGCGCGAGGCACTGCAGCCAGGCCAGATCCTGGTCGACTGCACCGTGCCGCTCGCCGCCGCGGTCAGCGGCAAGGCGACCCGCTCGCTCGGCGTCTGGCAGGGCTCGGCGGCCCAGCAGGCGCAGGAGATGGTGCCCGAGGGGGTGACCGTCGTCGCCGCCCTGCACACCGTCGGCGCCCCCAGCCTCGCCGATCCCACCGTTGAGCTCGACGAGGACGTGTTGGTCTGCGGCGACCGCAAGGCCGACAAGGCGCGGGTGGCGCGCCTTGTCGAGCTGATTCCCGGGCTGCGCCCGGTCAACGCCGGCGCCCTCGAGATGGCCCGCATCGTCGAGCAGCTGACGCCGATGCTGATCTCGGTCAACACCCGCTACAAGGCCCACGCCGGGATCAAGCTCACCAACCTGCCGGACGCCGACCACTGGGCTTGAAGTGAGGATCGCGCTCCTCGCCGGCGGCACCGGCGGCGCCAAGCTCGCCGCCGGGATGCAGGAGGAGATCGGCTCCGACCTGGCGGTGATCGCCAACACGGGCGACGACATCGAGACGCTCGGCGTCCACGTCTCCCCCGACCCCGACCTCATCACCTACTGGCTCAGCGGCGAAATCGACGAGGAGCGCGGCTGGGGGCTGCGCGACGACAGCTTCACCGTCTTCGAGCGCCTGACCAGGCTGGGCGCGCCGAGCTGGTTCGGCCTCTCCGACCGCGACCTCGCGGCCTGCCTCTACCGGCGCCAGTTCGTCGAGGAGGGTGGCAGCTACACGGCGGCGCAGACGCAGATCGCGCGCGCCGTCGGGGTCGAGGCGCGGGTGCTGCCGATGTGCGAGACGCCGGTGCGGACCAAGGTCCACACCGGCGCCGGCACGCGCGGCCTGCAGGAGTACCTGATCGTCGACCAGGGGGCACCCGAGGTGCACGGCGTCGAGCTCGAGGGGATCGCCGAGGCCGAGCCGAGCAAGGAGGTGATGGAGGCGCTGCGCGGCGCCGAGGCGATCGTGATCGGGCCCTCCAACCCGGTGATCAGCATCGGCCCGATCCTCGCCGTGCCGGGCATGCGCGAGGCGATCACCCAGTTCGGCGTGCCGGTGATCGCGGTCAGCCCCTTCGTCGCCGGCAAGGTCGTCAAGGGCCCGACCGAGCGCTTCATGCAGGCACTGGGCCGGCCGTCCACCGCAGCCGGCGTCGCCTCGCTCTACGCCGGCTTGATCGACGCGATGATCGTCGACGAGGGCGACCCCGACCCGGCGCCGACGGAGATCCCCACGCTCGCCACGGCGACGCTGATGGACGGTGCCGCCGGCCGGCTGCGCCTGGGGCGCATCGTCCTCGACTACGCCGCTAGCCTCGTCGAAGGTGCCTGACTCCCACTCACTGACGGCTTGAAGGCGACCGCGATCCTGCCGGTCAAGCGCTTCGCTGCGGCCAAGCAGCGGCTGGCGCCGGGCATGGGCAGCACTCATCGCGCCGAACTGGCGGCGGCGATGCTGGAGGACGTGCTGGAAGCGATCGGCGCTGCGCGCTCGATCGAGCGCCTGATCGTCGTCAGCAGCGAGCCACGTGCGATCGAGCTGGCGACGGCGAGCGGTGCCGAAGTGCTCCCCGATCCCGACCAGGGCGGTCACTCGGGCGCAGCCCTCGCCGGCATCGCCCGCGCTCGCGAGCTCGGCGCCGAGTGCGTCGTGCTGCTGCCGATCGACTGCCCGCTACTGGCCACCCGCGAGCTCGAACGCCTGCTCACCGGGATGCCCGAGCGCTACGTCGCGATCGTCCCCGACCGCCACGGCACCGGCACCAACGCCCTGGCGCTGGCGCCGCCCGAGGCGATCGAGCCCTCCTTCGGCGAGGGCAGCCGCGCCAGGCACGTGGCCGCCGCCCGCGAGGCCGGCGTGCCCTTCGGCGTCGAGGAGCTTCCCTCGCTCGCGCTCGACCTCGACACCCCAGCCGACGTCGTCGCGCTGACCATGGCGCTGGAGCGGAGCCGCGGGCGAGCGAAGCGGACGGCGAAGGCGCTGGGCATATGACCCAGCCGTCGCCTCCGCTGTGCCTTAGCCGGACATGTCATGGACAAGGAACAGCGGAGTGAATGAATTGAAGGTCACCGGCGTCAAAGGCCTACCCGAGGTGACGGAGGGGATGGCGCTTGGCGAGCTGATCGCCGCGCATGCCGAGCTCGAGGACGGGGACATCGTCGTGATCTCCCAGAAGGTCGTCTCCAAGGCGGAGGGACAGACCCGCCGCCTCTCCTCGGTCATCCCGGGCGCCGAAGCGCGCAAGCTCGCGGCCGTGCTCGGCAAGGAGCCGGCACTGGTCGAGCTGATCCTCGAGGAGAGCGCCGAGGTGCTGCGCGCCGAGCGCAACGTGCTGATCGTCGAGACCCGCCACGGCCTGGTCTGCGCCAACGCGGGGATCGACAGCTCCAACCTGCCCGAGGAGGACACGGTTTGCCTGCTGCCGGAGGATCCCGATGCGTCGGCTCGGCGCATACGTCATGAGATCGTCGGTGTGGAGTCGGGGGTGGGGGTCTCCGGACAAAAGCGGGGAGTGTCCGGAGACCCCCACCCCCGACTCCATCCCACCATCGCGGTCGTGATCGCCGACAGCTTCGGCCGGGCCTGGCGGCTTGGACAGGCCGAGGTGGCGATTGGCTGCGCCGGGCTGCAACCTCTCGATGATTGGCGAGGGCGCAGCGATGCGCGGGGCCGGGAGCTGGAGGCGACCGTGATCGCGATAGCCGATGAGGTTGCGGCGGCGGCGGACCTGGTTCGGGGCAAGGACAGCGGCATTCCTGCGGTCATTGTCCGTGGCCTCGATCGCTTTGTCAGCGCAGAGGACGGACCCGGAGCGGCCGCATTGCGCCGACCGCGTGACGAGGATCTCTTCCGTTAGATCGTCAGCACGGCGGCGCCGCGGAGGGCTCCGGTGCGGATCGAGTCGAGGGCCTGGTTGGCGTCCTCCAGGGGATGCAGCTCTACCTCGATGCGGATCGGGACCTGGGGCGCGAGCTCGAGGAACTCCTCGGCATCGCGCCGGGTCAGGTTGGCGACCGAGCCCAATGTCCGCTCGCCCCAGAGCTGCTCGTAGGAGAAGCTCGGAATGTCGCTCATGTGGATGCCGGCGCTGATGATCCGGGCGCCCTTGGCACTCGCCCGCAGCGCCGCCGTCATCAGCGAGCCGAGCGGGGCGAAGACGATTGCGCCGTCGATCTCCTCGGGCGGCGCCTCCTCCGAGGAGCCCGCCCACTCTGCACCGAGCCCTCGGGCGAACGCCTGTCCCTCCGCATCGCCCTCGCGGGTGAAGGCGAAGACACGCCTACCCTGGTGCACCGCCACCTGGCAGAGGATGTGGGCGGCGGCGCCGAAGCCGTAGAAGCCGATCCGATCCGCTTCGCCGACCAGGCGCAGGGCCCGGTAACCGATCAGGCCCGCGCAGAGCAGCGGTGCCGCCTGCGCGTCCGGATAGCCCTCGGGAATCGGAAAGCAGAAGCGCTCGTCGGCCACCGCCAGCTCGGCGTAACCGCCATCGACGTCGTAGCCGGTGAAGCGGGCCCGGTCGCAGAGGTTCTCGCGGCCGGAGAGGCAGTAGCGGCACTCGCCGCAGGTCCAGCCCAGCCACGGCACCCCAACCCGCTGCCCGAGCGCAAAGCGCTCGGCCCCCTCCCCCGCCGCGACCACCGTGCCGACGATCTGGTGGCCCGGCACGAGCGGCAGCTTCGGCTGATCCAGATCGCCGTCGGCGATGTGCAGGTCGGTGCGGCAGACCCCGCAGGCGCTGACCGAGATCAGAACCTGCCCGGCAGCAGGCTGCGGGTCGGGAAGCTCCGCGGACCTCAACGGCTCCCGCGCGCGCTCCAGGACCATCGCCCGCATCGGCGCTTTAGGGCGAGACGGGTTCCGGCAGTTCGGCGGACTCGGGGACTTCTTCCTCGCCCGCTTCCGGTGCTTCTTCTGCTTCCTCTTCTTCTTCGCCTTCGCCAGCTTCGTCGGGCTGCGCGATTTCGACCTCGACGCAGTTCCCTTCGGCGCTCAGCTTCAAGACCAGGCTGCGAGCGTCGGAGAGCACCCCTTCGAGCGTCAATTCCTCCTCGACGCCCCCATCCTCATTGAGCTGCTGAAGCAAGATTTCGACGGGAGCTTCCTCGTCAACGGGTTCTTCGGGTTCTTCGTCGAGGAAGGTGACCGTGACCAAGTATTCATCTCCTTCGCAACCTTCCTGGGTCGGCCCACCCCCCGAAGCAATCGGCCCTCCCGGCGTACCGCCCCCCGTGTCCCCGCCGGTACTCACCGGAACCGTGGCCGGCGGTGAGGTCCCCTCTGGCGGAGCCTCCCCATCTGTTGCTCCGCCAGAGGGGACCTCACCGCCGGCCCCTGATTCAGGCGCAGAACCCTGGGGCGAAGACGGCACCTGGGCCACAGCTATGGCTTGAGCCGGAGCAACAGCGAGGCTCGGAAGGCTCGGAACTGCTCCCGCGTCGCGCTCGACCGGCTCCCCCGCCTGGACGACGAGCTTGGGCCCGACCGGAGCGACTCTCCCCGGGGCCACCGAAGCCGCAGACCCCGAGGGGAACGCCCTCCCCTCACCAACCGCCATCTCGATCCCCAGGGGCACCCGCTGGGGAGCCTCCGAGTCATCCTCCCAGGGCTTCAGGCCCCAGAGCACGACCAAGCCGAGCAGCACCGAGATTGCAGGCAGCGCAAACAATTCCAGCGACGGAAATCGTCCCCCCAATGAAAACCACGAAGCGATCAGCCAACGATAGGCGCTTGGTTAATAAGTCTCAACTATCTCGTAGAGCGTGGTGCGCTGAGCGGGCTCGCGGCCGCCGGCGCGGGCAGCGCCGATCAGCTGCTCGGGCTCGAGCCGGACGCCGTGTTGGGAGCCGGCCATGCGCGAGATGTTCTCCTCCATCAGCGTGCCGCCGAGGTCGTTGACGCCCCAGCGCAGCGCCTCAGTGGCGGCGTCGAGACCCATCTTGACCCAGCTCGCCTGCAAGTTGGGGATCGTCTTGCCCAGTGCCAGGCGGAAGGCGGCGGTGTGCTTGAGGTTCTCCGCCGCCGAGATCTCCTCGATCCCGTGGGTGCGGCCGAGCATCGTGTTGAAGGGGATGAAGCTGAGCGGCACGAACTCGGTGATGCCGCCGGTGCGCTCCTGCAGGGCGCGGACGACGCGCATGTGGCGGGCCAGCTCGCGCGGCTCCTCGATGTGGCCGAACATCACGGTCGAGGTCGAGCGCAGGCCGGCGCGGTGCGAGGCCTCGATGATCTCCACCCAACGATCGGCGGGCAGCTTGTTGGGCGAGATCCGCTGCCGCACCCCGTCGTCGAGCACCTCCGCCGCCGTCCCCGGCGTCGAACCCAGGCCGCACTCGATCAGGTACTCGAAGACGTCCTCCGGCCCCTTGCCCGAGCGCTGGCACATGTAGTGGACCTCCATCGGCGAGTAGGCGTGCAGGTGCAACTGCGGCGCCACCTCCTTGGCCAGTCGCAGCCACTTGCCGTACTCCTCAAGCGTCAGATCGGGATGGATACCGCCCTGCATGCAGAGCTCGGTCGCCCCAAACTCAACCGCTTCAAGCACCCGCTCGGCAAAGTCCTCCTCCGAGACCTCATAGGCATCCGGCGAGCGCTTGCCCTGCCCGAACCCGCAGAAGGCGCAGCCGACCACGCAGATGTTGGTGAAGTTGATGTTGCGATTGACCACAAACGTCACCCGGTCCCCAGCCAGCTCCCGACGAAGCTCGTCCGCAGCCACCCGCATCTCCTCAATCACCTCCGGCCGCGTCTCGGCAAACAGCGCCGTCAACTCGTCCTCGGACAGTTCCTGGCCCTCACGACCCTTCTCGATCGCCTGAGGCGCCAGCCCACCATCGATCGTCTCCTCAGTCCTCCGTCCCGAGCCGCTGCGCGGAATGAAGCTCCAGTACTTCAGCTTGATCACATCGAGGACCCCCTGCTCCATCCACTCGGGATCCATGTACTGCGGGTAGACGCACAACCGCTCGGTCAGCGCAAACCCTTTCGGGGCAAGCTCCTTACGAACCTCGTGCGGGCTGGGAAACGCCTGCTCGGGCGAAATGTGATCCCCGTTCGCCGACAGCCCACCCAGATCAGTAGCCCCCGCCTCGACCAGCTCCCCCCAATCGTCTGACAGATTCGGCGGCACCTGCACCCCAACATCGGGCATCAACCGCTTGCACTCCAAGATCAACCGCTTGATGTCCTCAACGCCAACGTGACTCGCCCAAGCCGGCAAGGAGGGCGGGGGTGCCCCTCCACGCAGCGGCGTCCCCTTTTTCGCCCGACCGGCATCCGCGGACGGCGACCCAGCGCCACTGGCGAAAAACCCAGCAAGAGGAGGGGCACCCCCGCCCTCCTCCCACCTTTGACGCGCAGCCTCGTCCGCAATGTCAGCCACTTCGGCGCCGTAGTACTTCGGATGCGGCACGAAGTTCTGCAAGATCACCTCCTGCAGATGCCCGTAGCGCCCATGCAGCTCGGCAAGCGCTTCCAGCGATTCGACCTGCTCCTCCTCGGTCTCCCCGATGCCAATCAAGATGCCGCTCGTGAACGGGATCTTGAGTTCACCAGCGGCCTCGATCGTCGCCAATCGCTGGGCAGGGTGCTTCGTAGGGGACCCGGCGTGGACGGTCTCCATCAGTCGCTCGGAGACCGACTCGAGCATCAAGCCCTGCGAAGCCGTGACCTCTCGCAGTCGAGCTAGATCGGGACGGTCGAGCACCCCAATGTTCGTGTGCGGGAGCATGCCTCGCTCAAGCGCCCGTTCACACGACCAGACGACGTAAGAAGTGAAGTCCTCGTGCCCCCACTCGGCCAGCTTGGCGGCGACGAGGGGGTTGACCTCGGGCCGCTCGCCGGTCAGCACCAGCAGCTCCTTGGCGTTGCGCTTCAGCGCCTCGTCGAGCAGCCCTTCGACCTCCTCAGGGCTGCGAATGTGCGCCTGGTGGGTGGCGAAGGCGCAGTACTTGCAGTAGCACTGGCAGGTGCGTGAGAGCGAGAGCGTGTAGTTCCGCGAGAAGGTGACCCGGCGCACGCTGCCCAAGCTACTGCAAGAAAGGACCGGGCCGGCAATGCCGGCCCGGTCTCGAGTCAGTCGAATCGAGGCCCGAAGGCCCCGCCCCTAGCGGGCGCCCTCGGAGTACTTCTCGACCGGGGGCCGCACCGGCTCGGCCGGCTCGGTCGGCGGCAGGCCGCCCTTTTCGATCACGAAGCGGAACACCGCGGCCGCCAGCAGCGAGCCGACGATCGGGCCGACCAGGTAGGGCCAGACGCCGCCCCACTCGTTGCCGACCAACGCCGGGCCGAACCAACGGGCCGGGTTGAAGGAACCGCCGGTCAGCGGGCCGCCGACCATGACGATGAAGCCAAGCGTGGTGCCGATTGCCAGCGGCGCCCACTCCTTGAAGCTCTTGCGCGAGTAGACCGCGGCCAAGATCACGAGCACGAGGCAGAAGGTGCCGATCGCCTCGATGATCGCGCCCTGGGTGTTCCCGCCCAGAATGCCGCTCACGGTTGCGGCGCCGTAGTGGGTGGCACGCCCCTCGTCGAGCAGCAGGCCCTTGCAGAGCAGCGCGCCGAGCACGCCGCCGGAAAGCTGGGCCAGCATGAAGATCAGGGCGTCGATCGACCCGATTCGCTTGATCGCCCAGGCCGCAAGCGTGACCGCGGGGTTGAAGTGCCCACCACTGACCACGCCGAACATGACGATGAGGCCAAAGAGCAGGAAGGCATGGGTGAGCCCGATTACCGCGAAGTCAGTCCCAAACTGGGCCTGTTCGCCGGTCGATAGGAAAAGCACCACAACCGTGGTGATGAAAAACACCAACAAAAAGGTGCCTATTAGCTCAGCAAGGTATGCCGGTAGTCCTCGTTCCTGCACTCTCTCTCCTCCTAGATCCCTGATTCGACTGGGGGCGGCGCCAGTCTACCCATATCGAGCGAATGAAATAGCGTCCTGCGCCAGATGAAGTTGGTTGTCGCGCTGCTGGCGGCCGCCTCCCTGTTCGCCGGTCTCGCCGGCTGTGGGGGGAGCGGCGCTGAACCGGGCGCGCCTAGCGGCGCGACCCTTGTGCTCGACTTCACGCCGAACGCCGTGCACTCCGGCGTCTACATGGCGCAGCATGAGGGCCTCTATGGCGACGAAGAGGTCGACCTGAAGGGCGTCGACCTGACGATCCGCCAGCCGGGCGCCTCGACCGACGCGCCGAAGCTGCTTGCAGCGGGGAGGGCCGACGTCGCGATCCTCGACATTCACGACCTCGGCATCGCCCGCGAGCGCGGCATCCCGATCGCGGGCATGTTCCCCCTGGTGCAGCGTCCGCTTGCCGCGGTGATCGCCCGCGCCGATCGCGGCATCGCCTCGCCGGCGGACCTGGAGGGGCACACAGTCGGGGTCACCGGCCTGCCCTCCGACGAAGCGGTGGTCGACTCGGAGGTGAGCGCCGCCGGCGGCGATCCGTCGCGGGTGAAGCGGGTGACGATCGGCTTCAACGCGATCTCCGCCCTCGCCACCGGCAAGGTCGACGCCGTGACCGGCTTCTGGAACGCTGAGGCGGTTGCCCTGCGCCGGCAGGGGGTGCCGATCCGGGTCTTCAAAGTCGACGAGTACGGCGCCCCGCCCTATCCCGAGCTGGTGCTGGCGACGTCACGAAAAGCCCTCCGAGAAGACCCTGAGCTGGTCTTCTCGGTCCTGATCAAGACACTGCGGGGCTACCAGCTGACGGTCGAACACCCCGAGCGAGCGCTCGATGACTTGCTCACCGAAGTGCCGGGCCTCGACCGCGCCGAACAGCGGGCGCAGCTCGACGCCCTCCTTCCTGACCTGCGCCCCGCCCCCTTCGACCCCGCGGTACTGCGCGCCTGGGCTCGCTGGGACCTCCGTCACGGCCTGCTCGAACGACCCCTCGATGTGAGCGAGTCGTTCAGGCTAGGCTTGCAGCCGTGAGCCTGGCCGCCGACTTCCAGCAGGTGCTCGAGGCGATGCCGTCGGATTGGACCGACCTCGAGCTCGACCTGAGGATCGAGGACGAGAGTCGCTACGTCGACGCCGCCGTGGCGCTGAGCCAGGTCAACGCACAGCCCTACTCGCAGGCCGACTGGGACTGGCGCCTGATCGTCGCCCACAGCTTCGGCCACGCTGCCGCCGCTGAGACCGTCAAGGGCGTCCTGGCCAAGCTCGACGCCGACGGCATCGGTGGCGAGATGCAGCTGCGCGAGGTGCGCGAGGGCCGCGCCGAGGTCGTGCAGATGTGGGGCCGGCCCGAGAGCGTTCGCGAGGAGTTCCGCGAACGCCGCTCGCTCTAGTGGCCCGCGTCGTCGCGATCTCTTCCGACCTCCTGCTCGGCAGCAGGGTCGAGGCCATGCTGAGCGCCGCCGGCCACGAGGTGACCCTCTCCCCCTCGCTTGCCACCGCCTCGCTCGAGGGCATCGAGCTGATCGTCGCCGACCTCGACGCCGAGGACCCCAAAACCCTTGCGAGAGCCGACATCCCAGTGCTCGGCTACTACTCCCACGTCGACGTCGAGACCAAGCAGGCCGCCGACGCAGCCGGGATCGACCTGGCCGTCCCCCGCTCCCGCATGGCGCGTGAACTCCCCGAGCTGGCCACCAAGCTCCTCGGCACCTAGCCGAAGAACACCTGCTGCAGCAGGAAGACGTTCAAGGCGATGATCATCGCCGCCAGCGTCCCCGCGAACCCGGTCAGCCAGCGCGGGTTGACCATGGCGCCCATCACATCCTTCTTCGAGGCCAGCATCAGCAGCGGCACCAGGGCGAAGGGGATGCCAAAGGAGAGGACGACCTGGCTGGCGACCAGGGCATCGGTGGGGTCGAGCCCGAGGCCGAGCACGACCAGGGCCGGCGCCAAGGTGATCGCGCGGCGCAGGAAGATCGGGATGCGACGGCGGATGAAGCCCTGCATCACCACCTGCCCGGCCATCGTGCCGACCGAGGAGGAGGCGAAGCCCGAGGCGAGCAGGGCGATGGCGAAGACGGTCGCCGCGTTGACCGAGACCAACGACTTGAGCCCGTCGTAGGCACCGTCGATCGAGTCGATCCCGGAGAGGCCGCCTTCGTGGAACAGCGCGGCGGCGACGATCATCATCGAGAGGTTGATCACGCCGGCGAGCGACATCGCGATCACCACGTCGATCTTCTCGAAGCGCAGGATGCGCTTGCGCTCCGCCGTGTTGCGACCGACGATCCGCCGCTGGGTCAGCGCCGAGTGCAGGTAGATCACGTGCGGCATCACCGTGGCGCCGATGATCCCGGTGGCGAGCAGGATGCTCTCGGTGCCACCAAAGCCGGGCACGAAGAGGTGCTTGGCCACTTCGCCGCCGTCCGGGTTGGCGTGGAAGAGCTCAAAGACGAAGGAGGCGACGACAACGCCGACCAGGGCCGTGATCACCGCCTCGAGCCGGCGGAAGCCCCGCTGCTGCAGGGCGAGGATGCCGAAGGCACCCGCGCCGGCAATCAGCCCCGCCGGGAAGAGCGGGATGCCGAAGAGCAGGTTGAGGCCGAGCGCGGCGCCGACCACCTCGGCGATGTCGGTTGCCATCGCCACCACCTCGGCCTGCAGCCAGAGGCCGATCGAGGTGCGCCGCGAGAACGTTTCGCGGCAGAGCTCGGCGAGGTTCTTGCCGGTCGCGATCCCCAGCTTCGCCGACTGGGTCTGCACGACCATCGCGATCAGGTTGGCCGCGAGGATCACCCAGAGCAGCAGGTAGCCGAACTTGGCGCCACCGGCGATGTTGGTGGCGAAGTTGCCGGGGTCGATATAGGCGACGGCGGCGACGAAGGCGGGCCCGAGGAAGGGCCAGAGACGGGCCGGGCCGCGGGCGTGGCCATCGAGCGAGCGGCGGGCGGCGCGGGCCACCGCGGCCTCGCCGGGGAGAACGTCCTCGACCGCGGCGTCGGCGACAACCGGAGCGTCGCTGCCCGACGGCGAGCTCACCGCCGGCTGCTTCCTTCCGCCGGGGGCTTCAGATCGGGACCGGGAATCGCCGAGCCGTGGGGATCGTGGCTGGGTTCGCCCAGCTTGGCCGCGATCAGCAGCTCGAGCTCCTCGGAGATGTAGTGCTCGAGCACCTCGGCCTCGGCGTGGACGCGGTCCTCGGGCATGCCCAGCGCCTCGGCGAGGTAGGCCTCGATCAAGCGGTGGTGGCGAATCACCTCGAGCGCCACCTTCTCCCCCGCCGGCGTCAGGGTCACGCCCTTGTAGGGCAGGTAGTCGACCAGGCCGAGGTCGGCGAGGCGCTTCAGCATCGAGGTCGCCGTCGCCGGCGTCACCTTCAGCCGCGCCGCCAGCTCGCCATTGCTGACCGGGCCCGGGCGGTCGGCGGAGAGCGCGTAGATCGCCTTCGCGTAGTCCTCGATCGCCTCGGTGGAGGGCGCGCGCCGCGGGCTGCCGCCGGAGGCGGCCATCAGACGGACACCAGCAGGCCGGTGACGTAAAGCAGGGCGATGCCGGCAAGCATGCCAGCGACCGAGAGCGGGTGCAGGATGCGGCCGTCGGGGTCGCGCATCGCCGGAGCGATCTGCACGATCACCCTGGCGATCGCGCCGACGCCGACACCGAAGAGCAGCGCCGCCAGGCTCGGGTTGAAGGCCGCGGCGCCGATCCAGGCGCCGAGCACCGCCGGCGCTCCAGCGATCAACCCCAGCGCCAGCAACCAGCGAAACCCCACCCCCGCGTTCGGTCCGTCGCCCTCGCGCAGCGGCGCCACGATCGCCAGTCCCTCGGTGGTGTTGTGGATAGCGAAGCCGACGACGAGGAAAGCGCCGAGCGCGAGCGCCCCGGTGGCGTAGGAGGAGCCGATCGCGAGACCCTCGCCGAGGTTGTGCAGGCCGATCCCGATCGCGACCAGCAGCGCCATGTAGAGACCGCCCTGGGCAGCGGAACCAGCGCCGGGGCCGGCAAGGCGATCGCGTCGTCGCGCCAGGTAGGCGTCGATCGCGGCCAGCACCAGGTAGGCGACCAGCGCCCCGGCGAAGACCAGGGCCGAGCCACCGAAGGCGCTCGGCGCCTCGGCGGCGATCTCGAGCCCCTCGAGCGCGGCGTCGATCGCCAGCAGCGCCAGCAGGCCGACGGTGAAGGCGATCAGGGCGCCGATCCAGCGCGCGTCGACGCGGCGCACGAAGGGCAGCCAGAGCATGCCGAGGCTGACCGGGACGATGCCGACGTAGACACCGAGCAGCGCCATCAGGCCGAAGAAGCCGAGGTCCGCATCCGGAGTCTCGGTGGCAACGGGGATCGTCGCGTCGATCGTGCCGCCGGAGGAGGTCAGGACGAAGATCTCGTAGGCCTCGCCCTCAATCCAGGGATAGGAGATGCGCACGGCGGTCGAGCCGAGCCGGCCGATCTCCTCCCCATCGCTGGTCGTGTACGGCGCGAAGGCGTCGTTGACCGCCACCTGGGCGACCCGGACGAGGTCGGGGCCGTCGTTGCGCAGGGTGAGCTCGATCTCCCCCGGCCTCAGCACGGTGCGCTCGACCGTCACTTCCTCCAGCGGGGGCCCGGTGCGGTCGCCGAGCCCGGGACCGCCGAGCAGGGCAAAGGCGGCGATCGCCGCCCCAATCAAGGCGAGCGGCAGCAGCCCCAACGCCCAGGCCGGAAGTCGCGCGCCCGGCAGTTGCTCGACCCGCCCCCCCGCCTCCATCAGGCCGCCCCGCCCCGATCGCCCCAGGGCAGCTCGCAGTAGGCGGCCGCGGCGGAGGCGGCGGCCATGCGCGAGGGATCGCCGACGCGGAAGAAGCCGGACCAGCCGAGCTCGGCGAACTCGCTGACGTGGGCGTGGAACATGTAGTCGCCGTCGAAGGGGAACTTCATCTCCAGGATCGCCCGCTGCCCCTGCCCCTGGATGATCGTGTCGGTGTACTCGCTTGGCTGCAGCGAGGTTCCGGTCGGGTAGTGCTGGAAGAAGTTGGCGTGGACGTGGAAGGAGTTGATCGGGTCGAACTCGAGCACGTTGACCAGGTAGATGCGCAGCAGCTCGTCGCGCCGCACCTGGATCGGCTCGTTGACGTAGTGGAAGCCGACCGTGTTGACGGCGTAGACCTCGTTGGAGAGGTCGAAGTTGGTGTCGAAGCCGTTCATCACCATCACCATCTCGTCGGCTTCCGGGCGACCCTGCTTCGGATCGATCACGAAGGCGCCGTAGAGCCCGCGCGAGATGTGGCTGGCGAGCGGCGATACGTGGCAGTGGTAGAGGTGGAGGCCGAAGGGCTCGGCGTCGAACTCGTAGGTGAACTCGGCGCCGGGCCCGATCGCGCCGCCGCCGCGGTTTTCGCCGATGCCGGGCATGCCGTCCATCAGTGCCGTGTGGATGCCGTGGAAGTGGATCGTGTGGGGATGTTCGGAGGCGTTGACGAGGCGCACGCGCAGCCGCTCCCCCTCGCGGGCACGCAGGGTCGGGCCGGGGACGCGGCCGTTGTAGGTCCAGGCCTCGTACTTGACCCCGGGCGCGACTTCGATCTCCTTGTCCTGGGCGACGATCTCCCATTCGCGCACGACCCGGCCACTGGCCAGGCGGCGCGTCTTGCCGTAGTCGAAGTCGCGCAGCAGCTCGCTCGGGTTGAAGCCGTTGGCCCGGTGGTCGACCGTGCGGCCGGGGGCAAAGCCCGCGTGGGCGAAGTCGCCGTGCCCGGCGTGCGCGGGCGCGGCGCCGGCGTTCTCGGGACCGGCGGAGCCGCGCGGCAGCAGGCCGTGCACGAGCGGCAAGCTCGCTCCTGCCGCCAAGGCTCCGCCGAGCATCTTGCGTCGGCTGATCACGGCCTTTGGCTCGGATCCAGTCTCTGATTTAGACACGTCTAAATTATTTTGACATATCTAAAAGACGATGCTTCCTAGAATCGAGAGGTGGCCGATGCCGTGACAGTTGAGATCGACGCCCAGTACAGGCAGCTGCGGGAAGAGTGCGGGGTGCTCGATCGCTCGGACCGGGGCAAGCTGCTGCTGAAGGGATCTGAGGCTGCTGAGTACCTGCAGGGGCAGCTAACCAACGACATCGAGGCGCTGGAGGCGGGTGATGGCTGCTACGCCGCTCTGCTCGACCGCAAGGGGCATATGCAGGCGGACATGCGGGTCCTCAACCTTTCCGCTGTGCCTTTCCAGGAGATATCGGGGGAAGGGAACAGCGGAGCGATCTGGATCGACACCGAGCCCGAGGCGCTGGCGGCTGCCCGTCGCCACCTCGACATGTACAAGATCGGGCGCGAGGTGACGCTCGAGGACGTCAGCGAGGGGCGCTCGATCCTCTCGTTGATCGGGCCCCGCAGCGTCGAGCTGGCCGGGTCGGCCGCGCTTCCCGAGCAGGCATCCGAGCCCGTCTCGATCGAGGGCGTCGAGTGCCTGGCGGTGGGGACCGCGCTCGGCATCGATCTGATCGCCCCGGCCGCCGACAGCGAGCGGCTCCGCGCCGCCCTCGCCGCCGCGGGCGCTCCGCAAGTCGACCCCGACGCCGCCGAGATCGTCCGCATCGAGGCCGGCACGCCGCGCTTCGGCAGCGAGATGGACACGGCGACGATGCCCGCCGAGGCCGGCATCGTCGCCACCGCCGTCAACTTCGAGAAGGGCTGCTACATCGGCCAGGAGACGGTCGCCCGCCTGCACTACAAGGGCAAGCCGAACCGCCACCTGCGCGGCCTTCGGCTCAGTGCGCCCGCCGGCCCCGGCGCGGTGCTCAAGCTGGGTGAGAAGGAGGTCGGCAAGCTGGGTGGTAGCTGCATCTCCCCCCTGCACGGACCGCTCGCCCTGGCGATCGTGCGCCGCGAGGCCGAGCCCGGCGCCGAGCTGCTCGTAGGTGAAGATGGCGTTACGGCTCGCGTAGTCGACTTGCCCTTCGGCTAGATTCCGCGCGATGGGAAGTGGGAGAGGCAGAGCCTTCGCCGCAGGCTGCGTCGTCGTCGCGCTGGGATTGGTCGCGGCCGGCTGCGGAGCTGAGGAACATCCCAACGAACCGCGACCGCAGCCGCCGACCCGGGTCAGCATCACCGTTACGCCGAAGACGATCACGGTGCAGCCGCCCCGCATCGCCTTTGGCCCCGAACCCAGCCAACAGATTCCGCAGAACCAGCACGCTGCCCAGCCCCAGGTGAAGTCCAAGGCTCCGGTCGACGTCGTCTTCGTCTCCGCCAACCTCACCGACTTCGACTCGAAACTCGAAGTCCGCGGCCCGAAAAACGTCAAATCCGACGCCCTCGTCGCCAACGGCAACAACTCCCTGCTGGCCTCGCTGCCAACCGGCGTCTACCGGGTCAGCGCCGCTGATATCCCCGGCGCGAAGCCGGTCCGCTTCACGGTCGGCCCGTACCGCAGCTCCTCCGAGAACGATCTGCTGCTGCCGTAAATAGCGGTTTTCGGGCACCGCCGCTACGTCTGCCCCGATCGTCACCATCGACTGCGTGACCATCGTTCTCGCAATCGCCGTGCTCGCGCTCGTCGCCGCACTGATCTACGTCGTCAGCCGGCGGCCTGAGGAGCAGCTGCCGCTGGACCACGGCCCGGCGATCCAGGAGGCGACCTCGAAAGCCGTTGCCGACCTGCTGCGGGTCAACGAGGAGTCGCGCAAACTCGACACACAAGCGGCGGAGGCGGCGCTACAGAAGCGCGAGGCCGAGTTCCGGCGGCTGACCGAGCCGATCGGCAAGAACCTCGAGCGGATCGAAAAAGAGGTCTCGACGATGAGCCGCGACCGCCGCAGCGCCGACGGCGCGGTGCGAACGCTGCTGGACGAGATGAAGGTCGGGCTCGGCGACCTCGGCAGCCAGACCGGCACCCTGGTCAAGGCGCTGCGCCAGCCGCAGACCCGCGGCCAGTGGGGCGAGGTGCAGCTGAAGCGCTGCGTAGAGATCGCCGGCATGACCGAGCACGTCGACTTCGAGCTGCAGCAGACTTTCAACGACGGCGAGGGAATCCTGCGGCCCGATGCAGTGGTGATGCTGCCCGCCGGCCGCCGCGTCGTGATCGACTCCAAGGTGCCGCTCGATGCCTACCTCGAGGTGCTCGAGGCGGAGGACGATGCGGCCCGCAAGGGCGAGCTGATCCGCCACGCGCGCCAGGTCCGCGACCACATCACCAAACTCGCCTCGAAGCGCTACCAGGACCAGTTCGACTCCGGTGAGACACCGGACTTCGTCGTCTGCTTCATGCCCTCCGAGGCGGCCCTGCACGCCGCCTTCGAGGCCGAGCCGTCGCTGTATGACTACGCGCTCGAGCAGAAGATCCTGATCGCGACGCCGACCACGCTGGTCGGCCTGCTGCGCACGGTCGAGCTGGGTTGGCGGCAGGAGCAGATCGCCGAGCAGGCCCAGGAGATCGCCTCCGCCTCGCGCGAGCTGCACAGCCGCATGGGTGCCTTCCTCGAACACTTCGCCAAGGCAGGGCGCCAGCTCAACTCGGCGACCAAATCCTTCGATGACGCGGTCGGCTCGCTGGAGAGCCGGATCATGCCGCAGCTGCGCCGGATCGAGGAGATGGGCGCTGCCTCCGGCAAGGAGCTGGAGGAGCCCCATCGCGTCGACCGCGCAGTGCGCCCGATCCTCGCCGAGGTGAACGACGAGTCCAAGGCCACGGGCCTACCTCCGCAGGCCCACAGCGACGCCGCCTAAGCGGCGTTAGGATTCGCCGCCCCTTCTGAACCCGAACCCGCGGAGGATCACAGTTGGCCGTTGACACGAGCACAGTCGCGAAGCTGGACGTTGAGCCCGGAGAGTTGCCGGAGACGATGGCCGCCTGGGTGATCCGCCAGGAGCGCGAGGGCGAGCCCAACGACGCTTTCCAACTCGAGCAGATCGAGGTGCCGGAGCCGGGCGCCTTCGAGGTGATCGTGCGGGTGATGGCCGCCGGGGTCAACTTCAACAACGTCTGGGCGGCGCTGGGCAAGCCGGTCTCCGTCTTCGGCTACGGCGACCACCCCGAGTACGGCCACCACATCGGCGGCTCCGACGCCTCGGGCGTCGTCTGGAAGGTCGGCGAGGGCGTCACCCGCTGGAAGCCGGGCGACGAGGTCGTCGTCCACTGCAACCAGGCCTCCTACGAGGACGTCGAGGTGCACGGCCTCGACCCACTGGCCGCGCCGAGCCAGAGGATCTGGGGCTACGAGACGACCTGGGGCTCCTTCGCCCAGTTCACCAAGGTGCAGGCGCAGCAGCTCCTGCCCCGCCCCCAGAACCTCTCCTGGGCCGACTCCTGCGCCTACGGCCTCACCTACTTCACCGCCTACCGGATGCTGATCGACCAGTGCAAGCTGCAGCCCGGCCACAACGTCCTGATTTGGGGCGCGGCGGGTGGCCTCGGCGTCTTCGCCGTGCAGCTCTGCAAGGCGGCAGGAGCAAACGCCGTCGGCGTCGTCTCCTCGGATGAGAAGGGCGAGCTGATCAAGCAGCTGGGCGCGGTCGACTACATCAACCGCAAGGAGTTCGGCGAGATGATGCGGACGCCGGAGAACCTCGTCGACAAGGCCGCCGACAAGGAGCGCTTCCTGGCCTCCCGCGGTTTCGCCAAGCGGATCAAGGAGATCCTCGGCGACGCCCCCGACATCGTCTTCGAGCACGTCGGCCAGGCGACCTTCCCGACCTCCGTTTACGTCGTCAAGCCTTTCGGCAAAGTCGTCATCTGCGGTGCCACCTCGGGCTATCAGCTCGACTTCGACGTGCGCTACCTGTGGATGAAGCAGAAGCAGATCATCGGCTCGCACTTCGCCAACGCCTACGAGTGCATGAAGGCCAACCAGCTGATGGCCGAGGGCAAGGTCCGCCCCGTGATCTCGCAGACAATGGGGTTCGACGGCGTTGCCGAAGCACACCAGCTGATGCACGAAAACAAGCACCTCGGCAAGATCGCGATCCTGGTCGGGGCCGAGTCCGAGACGGATGGACAAAACGAGGAGGGCCCGGGCGCGATCCGGGCGGAGGTGGGAGCCTGATGAGCGAGGTTTGCGTACTTGACTGGCACATCGCCCCCTTCCGGGCCGACCGCTGGCTCGACGCCTGGGAGCCGGCAGCGGCGCGCATGCCCGCCTACGGCGCCAAGAGCTGGTCGCTGACGCGGGCGGTCGACGACCCGCTCTCCTTCCGCCAATCCTCGATCTGGGAGAGCCGCTCCGACTTCGAGCGCTACTGGTTCTCGGAGGAGATCGAGAAGGCGCGCGCCAGCGTCATCGACCTCTACGACATCCCGCTGCTGCCCAGCTGGCACACCCTGCTCGTCGCCGAGTAGCAGCCCAGCAAGCGACCCCGCCCTAGCGGGCTTTGGGCTTCAGCACCTTCCAGGCGAAGGACGCCGGGGTCGGGTCCTGATTCCCAGCGGCGTCGACGGCGGCGATCTTGACCCCGTGCGCACCTGGCTTCAGACCAGCTTTTACCCAGGGCGACTGGCAGGCGACGTAGGCGCGCTTGTCGAGCTTGCAGAGGAACTTCGCGCCGACCTCGTTGGCTGAGAAGACGAAGGTCGCCGAGCGCTTGCGGGTCCGCTTGGCCGGGTGGCGAGCGAGGCTCGTTTGCGGAGCGTCACGATCGGCCACGGGTGGGTCTTTCCCCCCATCCTCTACCGGCGGTTCAGCCACAGGCAGCAGCGAGTAGAACGCCTCGTAGGAGGCGTCTTCGTCGGCGAGCACCGAGTGGAAGCGAGCGCCACCGTCGGACCAGCTCTGCCAGGCGTACGTCCTGCCCCCAACCTGAGCAGTGGCCGGCGCCGAGAGCAGCAGCGCCGAGCCCTCTATCTGCGGCACGGAGAAGGGCGAGCTCGCCTCGGTCGAGCCGGCGAGCAGGCGGATCCCCGGCGGACTGGAGGAGAGCGAGAGCTCCACCGTCCGCGGCTCGATTTTCTTCGTCGCGACCCCGGAGAGACCGCGACTGTCGGAGGTGCGAAGGACGACTTCGATGTAGGACGGGTAGTCGTGCTGGGGCGCGACGAATTCCGGCCCGCGGATTCCGGCGAAGGTCTGCAGCGGGTGGACGTGACAGGCGTTCGGATGCGCCGGATCGGGGCAATGCGCCATTCGCGTCACCCAGTAGTAGGGCAGCGGCGAGGTGATCGGGTTGCCTTTGGAGTCGATCGCGTTGCCGTGGAGGTGAACCTCGTCGCCGACACCCCACTTGTAGGAGGAGGATGGCTGGTCGATCGTCGGCACCGGCGGTTTGTCGCCGGGGTAGAGCGTCAGCCGCGCGACGCTGGTGAAGCCTTCGTCGTCTTTGACCCGCAGGGTGACGATCCGGTTGGGGCTCAGCTCCGGGTCCGCGGCTTCGCGAGCTGCCTGTTCGGCGCTGGTGAAGGTCACATCCTTGGTGTCGTCGCTGCCGCTGGCCTCGAAGTCGCCGTCTTCGTCGAGATCCCATTCGTAGGTCAACGGGTGGCCGTTGGGGTCGCTCGAGTCGCCCGCCTCGAGCGAGGATTCGAAATCCCCACCGCCGTCGTAGAGACCGTACGGGGGATCGGCGGTGAGGCGCGCGGTCGGGGCGTTCGGGCGGTAGGCGATGCGGTGGATCTCACCGTCGCCGGAGCCTTCTTCGCTGAAGAGATCCGCGTAGTAGAGGTACCCATCCGGCCCTTCGGCGATCTTCACACCGGCATAAACCCTGCCCTCGCGCAGGAACCGCTCGGTGGTCGAGGGGTCGGGCTTGCCGTCATCGCCGGGGAACATCACCCAGATGCAGCCGCGCACCGCATCGGCGAAGAAGAGCGCCCCTTTGTAGGCCGGCGGTAGTTGGTTTCCCCGGTACAGCGAGATGCCGCTCACCGCCGAGCCCGACTCGATCGGGCATTCGTCTTCCGGCACGACCGACTGGCCGTGGCTGTAGCTGAAGAACGGCAGCGAGGCCGAGTCCGGTTCGTTCGCGTACATCGCACTGCAGGCGTTCAGGCCGAGTTCCTTGAACTGGTACTGGCGCTCGATCCCCTCGAAGCAGGGCCAGCCGGAGTTGAAGAGCGCGTTGGGCGGCGCTGGGAAGCGATCGATCTCCTCGATCTCCGAAGAGCCGACATTGCCGCTGTAGATTTCGCCCGTCTGCTGGTCGAGGACGAAGCGGAAGGGGTTGCGGAAGCCCTTGGCAACGGTGCGCTGCGTGTTCTCATCGGCGCTTGCCGCCAGCGGATTGCCGGGGAAGGCGTCGCCGGTATCGGGATCGATTCTGAGAATCGCGCCGTTGAGGAGTTTCAGGTTCTGCGAGCGCAACGCGCCTCCCTGGGCTTCGGGGTTTGCGACCCCGGGACTGACTTCGGGTGGCACCCCAAAGGGAGTGGGTGGATCCGCACAGGGGTTGGATGGCGTGCCCAGCTGACCGTAGTCCGGGATCGATTCATAGTCGGCGCCGTCGCCGCCGCTGACGTAGAGCGCCCCTTCAGGGCCGAACTGCAAATCGCCGACCGAGTGCGAGGAGAACTGCTGACACCAGCCGCCGAGCAGTTCTTCCTGCTTGGGCAGACCGCCTTCCTTCACCGCATGGTTCGGGTCCACGACGCTTGCGGTAAGGCGCACCAGGCGACCGCTCACCAGGCAGGAGGCGCTGCTGTTCTGACTCGGACAGCCGGGGTCGCCGCTGACTCCGGGAGTGCCATATTCGGGGTCGTTGGGATTCCACGGTTTGCCCAGGACGTGATCCCAGGTGTAGAGCGCGTAGACGTAGGGCCGTCCGCTGGTGAAGTTGGGGTCGAGGGCCAGTCCCAGCAGGCCGCGGTCGCCGTTGTCATATACATCGGCGCGCAGATCGGCGAAGACCTCGGGGGTCGGATCGTCGAGGTCTTCGTAGACGACGATCCGACCCGGCTTCTCAGCGACGAAAACCTGACCGTCGGGGGAGAAGCGGAAGTTGGTCGGCTGTTCGAGGCCTTTGAGGACGACTTCGTCCTGGAAACCCGCAGGCAGGGCCGGCTCGGCGGTCGCGGTGGCCGTCAGGGCAAGCAGCAGGCCGACGGCAAGCAGCAGCGCCGAGGCGAGTCGGCCCCGCCGGCGTTCAGCCCACAAGGACCCGCCAGGCGAAGGTGGTCGGTTTCGCCACCGCGTTGCCGCGACCGTCGACCGGGAAGACCTTGAAGGTGTGCCTCCCCGGCGCAAGGTTGCGGTAGGACTTCGGCGAGCTACATGGCTTCGCGGCTTTGCCATCAAATACACAACGAAAGCCGGACGCCGATCCTGTCGCGGAAAAGACAAAGGTCGCGGTCCGGCTGTGCGTCCGCTTGCGGGGGTGCTTGCGCAGCTTTACCGCGTCCGGACTTCGCGCCTCATCGCTATCCGCAGCGGGCGGCCCTGGCTGCTCCTGCTGCGTGACGGGTGGGTCGGGTACGTAGCGAGCCAGGTACTGGCCCGAGCGATCGGCCTTGAACGAGTGAACCCGGGCACCCCCGTCCGACCAGGACAGCCAGGGATAGGCAACGCCACCGAGCAAGGCGCTGGCCGGCGCCGAGAGCACGACCTCGGAACCCCTGATCACGCGCAGGTCAAAGGGCGCCGGGCCGGTCTTGAGGCCGGCGGTGAGGCTCACCCCCGGTGGATTGGAGGCGATTGTGAGATCGACCGTCTGCGGTTCGATTTCCACGCTGCGCTTGGCCGCCAGCCCGCGCGAATCGACCGCGGTCAGGACCAGTTCGATGTGCGAGGGATAGTCATGATCAGGAGCCAGGAAGCTCCCCGAGGCCACCGAGGGGAACGCCTGCAGGGGATGGGCGTGGCAGGCCTGCGGGCAGTGGTAGAGACGGGTTACCCAGTCGAAGCTGGTGCTGGGCAGGTCGCCGTCCTCGGCGTCCTCGGCGGTGGCTTCGAAGTCGACCGGCGCACCGACGTTCCACTCGAAGCTCGATTTCGGGCTGACGATCGTCGGTTCGGGCGGGGTGTCACCGGGGAAGACCGTCACCCGGGCGATGCTCGCGGCCTCGTCCGGATCGACCACGCGGACTGCGACGGTGTGGTTCTCTTCGTCGCCGAAGCTCTCCTCGGCTGTGTCCGCGTCGGGAGCGTCGGTGTAATCCCCGTTGCCATCCAGGTCCCATTCGTATTCGAGCGGATCATCGTCGCCGTCGCTCGATTCGCCGGCGTCGAAGGTGGCATTGAGCGCCTCGCCCTCGGCGCTCCAGTTTTTGTCGACGCTGAGGCGCGCCTGCGGCGGCTGGTTGCCGGGGAAGTAGCGGATCCGGTGGACCGCCCCCGGTTCGAATTCGTTGCCACCCACTTCGGTGAAGAGGCTGAGGTAGTAGAGGTTGCCGTCAGGCCCGACCTCCAGGTCGATCCCCGAGTACGGATCGGAGTGGTGCATGAACGCCGACACGGTTGAGGGGTCGGGGCGACCGTCTTCGCCGGGGAGCATGGTGAAGATGCAGCCGCGCACCGAGTCGGCGAAGAACATCGCGCCGTCATAGACCGGCGGATAGGGCCCGTCTTCGTAGAAGGAGATGCCCGAGACCGCCGATCCCCTGAAGTCGGTGCAGGGCTCGCCGGGGACCACGTCCTCGCGATGGAGGTAGGAGAAGAAGGGCGGCGAGGCCAGGTCGGGATCGGCATAGAGGCCTTCGCAGATCCCCACTTCCGCGTGCTCGTAGGCGGGCTGGACATTCGGGCCCTCATAGCAGGGCCAGCCGGAGTTGAAGACGTCTCCCGAAGCGGGGTTGAAGCGATCGATTTCCTCCCAGGTGTCCCAGCCGACGTTGCCGACGTAGAGCTCGTGGGTGGTCGGGTCGATGCCGAAGCGGAACGGGTTGCGGAAGCCGGTGGCGACGATCCGGCGGGCGTTCTCGTCGGGGCCGGTGAGCGGGTTTCCGGGCCAGGCATTGCCGGTGTCGGGGTCGATCCTGATCACGGTGCCGTTGAGGCCAGTGGGGTCGGCACCGGTGCGGATGTCTTGGGCGCGCAGCGCCCCGCCCTCTTCAGGCGGGTCGCCGCAGGGATTCGGCGGGCTGCCGAGCTGGCCGATGTCGGTGGCGCTGAAACTGGCGCCGTCGCCGCCGCTGGCGTAGAGGGCGCCTTCGGAGTCGAACTGCAGGTCGCCGATCGAGTGCGAGGAGAACTGCTGACACCAATCCTCGACCAGGACGTCCTCCAGCGGCGCCCCGCTCAGGTCCTCGCTGGCATGGTCGCCTTCGGCGGTCAGCTTCACCAGGCGGCCGCTGACCAGGCAGGCGTCGGCGCCTTTTGGTTCAGGGCAAGGATCGCCGCTCGTTTCCGGGGTGCCCCAGCGGGGCGCCGGCGCCGGGTCGCCGAGGATGTGGTCGTAGGTGTAGAGGACGTAGACGTAGGGTCGGGTCGGAAACTCAGGATCGAGGACGAAACCGAGGATCCCGCGGTCGCCGGTGTCGTAGGCCTGGGTGCGCAGGTCGGCAAACAACTCCGGAGTGGCGTCTTCGACCCCGGAGTAGACGAGGATCCTGCCCGACTTCTCGGCGACGAAGATGCGGCCGTCGGGGGAAAAGCGGAAGGTCGACGGTTCGCTCAGACCGGTGATCACGGGTTCGTCCTGGAAGCCGCTGGGCAGCGTGGCGGCAAGCACCGGGGAAGCCCCCAGGATGGACAGTCCCAGGACTGCCGCAACCACACCGATCGCCGCCGCCCTCACCCTCACCGCAGTCCCCTCACCCGCGCTCGAGTGGCGCCATCGTCAAGCCGGCCGAATCTAGCTGCTCCCAGTAGTGCTCGGCGAGCTCGCGCGGGCCCGACCAGACGATCGCCTGGCCACCGCTGTGGATGCTGTCGGCGAAGCGGTGTCCCTGCTCGAGCGAGACGCCGGGCAGCACCCGGGACAGGGTTTGGGCGACGTGGTCGAAGGTGTTGTGGTTGTCGTTGCGCACGATCACCCGCCACTCTCCGCCCAGGTCCGAGCCCGGCCCCCCCGCGCGGGGCTTCTCCACCGTCGTGGTCGACATCGCCACGCATTATGCGGAAGTTCCGCTCATCCACCGCTTTCGTCGTCGCGCTCATACGTCCGTCTGCGGATAAGTTCACTTAACTACTCAAAATAGTTATGCTGCCGCACGGACATCGCAAACCACTCGGGAGGCTGGATCGCGATGGCATCGCAACCTCACCCGCTTGATCCGCGCTTGGCGAAGGCGCTCTCCAACGAAGTCCGGGCACGAGCCCTCGACCTGATCGTCGAAGGCACGAAAAGCCCGAAAGTGATCGCCGCCGAGCTCGGCCTCGACCTGCGCGGGGTCGCGTACCACGTTCGGGTGCTGAAAAAACTCGGCTGCATCGAGCTGGTCGGCACGGAGCCACGGCGGGGAGCGGTCGAACACGTCTACCGCGCGGCCGACTGGGTGCTAGAGGGCTAGTACGGGCTCGGGACCCGAATGACGACGTCATCGATGGAGGCCTGCGCTCCCTTTGCGACCTTGGCCGAGCCGAGCGAGAAGCCGGAGGCCCTTCCGCTCAATTCGCCCGCCGTTGCGTCGCTGACTTCGGCGATCAGCTGGCCGCCGACGAAGGCGAGCAGCTGGCAGGTTCCCTTTTCGTCTCCCGCCGTGATGTTGAAGGCGCGCAGCCGCAGCTGGGTGGCTTTGTCGGCACCGTCGATACCGGCGACGTCCTTCTCGATGTCGAGGTATTCGATCTTGCCGTCGGCGAGGATCTTGCGTACCTGCAGCTTGCCCTGCAACGGGTAGGCCGCCAGCTGGTAGCGAGCGCCCCCGCCGGCGCGCAGGTCAAGTGCCAGGTAGGCCGAGCGCTGCACCGACATCGGCACCTGTGGCCTGCTCAGCAGGCGCATGGTTGCGGCGATCTCGAGGTCGCGACCGAGCACGGGCGTGCGGTAGGAGCACTCCTTCGTCGCTTTGCCGATCGTAATCGTGAAGCCGCCATCGCTGCCGCCGCGAGCACAGCGTTCGCCGGAGAGCTTGGTCACCTGGGCCAGCTGCCCTTTGTTCTCCATCGTGTTGCGGTAGACGCCGATCAAGGCCGCCCCCGCGCTCGTGGCAAAGGCCAGCAGGCAGGTAAGCAGCAGGGCGAAAACGGCTGTACGAAGCAGCTTCATGGTTCGCAGCCTAAACACAGCCTGGCCGGAAAGATGCGGCCCGGGAGGCAGTGAACGGCGTATTTCGGCCCGAGCCAAATATCATTGAGCAGGTGAGCGAGCACCGACTTCCCCAGCCCGACCGCCCCTGGGTGATGCGCACCTACGCCGGGCACTCCGATGCCAAGCGCTCCAACGAGCTCTACCGCGGCAACCTCGCCAAGGGCCAGACTGGGCTCTCGGTTGCCTTCGACCTGCCGACGCAGACGGGCTATGACCCGGACCACGTCCTCGCCCGCGGCGAGGTCGGCAAGGTCGGCGTCTCGGTCGCCCACAAGGGCGACATGCACCAGCTCTTCGACGGCATCCCGCTCGACGAGATGAACACCTCGATGACGATCAACGCGACCGCGGCCTGGCTGCTCGGGCTCTACATCACGGTTGCCGAGGAGAACGGGGTCGAGCGCTCGGCGCTGAAGGGCACGACCCAGAACGACATCATCAAGGAGTACCTCTCGCGCGGCACCTACGCCTTCCCGCCGGAGCCCTCGATGCGGCTGATCGCCGACATGGTCGCCTTCACCGTCAACGAGGTGCCGAGCTGGAACCCGACCAACATCTGCAGCTACCACCTGCAGGAGGCCGGGGCGACGCCGGTGCAGGAGATCGCCTACGCGCTCTCGACCGGGATCGCCGTGCTCGACGAGGTCAAGGCGCGCGGCCAGGTCGCCGACGCCGACTTTCCCAAGGTCTTCGGCCGCATCTCCTTCTTCGTCAACGCCGGCATCCGCCTGGTCGAGGAGATCGGCAAGCTGCGCGCGATGGGCCGGCTCTGGAACGAGATCGGCCGCGAGCGCTACGGCGTCACTGACGAGAAGATGCTGCGCTTCCGCTACGGCGTCCAGGTCAACAGCCTCGGCCTGACCGAGGCCCAGCCGGAGAACAACATCCAGCGCATCGTGCTCGAGGCGCTGGCGGTGACGCTGAGCCGCGACGCCCGCGCCCGCGCCCTGCAGCTGCCGGCCTGGAACGAGGCGATGGGCCTCCCCCGCCCCTGGGACCAGCAGTGGAGCCTGCGCATCCAGCAGGTCCTGGCCAACGAGACCGACCTGCTCGAGTACCCCGACATCTTCGAGGGCTCGGTGGTGATGGACGGCCTGGTCGAGGAGCTGATCGAAGGCGCCCGCGCCGAGATGGCCGTGGTCACCGAGCACGGTGGCGCCGTCGCCGCCGTCCCCTACATGAAGGCCCGCCTGGTCGAGTCGCATCGCGAGCGGGTGGCGCGGATCGAGGCCGGCGAGCAGAAGGTGATCGGCCAGAACAGCTACACCGAGAGCGAGGACTCACCGCTGACCGCGGGCGCCGACGGCGGCATCCTCACCCCGGACCCCGAGGTCGAGCGCGAGCGGGTCGAGGCATTGGAGGCCTGGAAGGCGGAGCGCAACGAGGACGCCGTGCAGGCTGCCCTGGCAGAGCTCGGCCGCGTTGCCGCCGACGACGGCCAGAACATCATGCCGGCGACGATCGCCGCCGCCAAGGCCGGCGCGACCACCGGCGAGTGGGCCGAAGTGCTGCGCGAGGCCTTCGGCGCTTACCGCGGCCCGACCGGCGTCAGCGGCGCCGCCCCGGCCGCCGATCGCGAGCAGCTGGAGGCGATCCGCGCCAGGGTCGACGAGGTCTCCGAGCAGATCGGCCACCGGATCAAGATCCTGGTCGGCAAGCCCGGCCTCGACGGGCACTCCAACGGCTCCGAGCAGATCGCCCTGCGCGCCCGCGACGCCGGCATGGAGGTGATCTACCAGGGCATCCGCCTCACCCCCGAGGAGATCGCCGAGTCCGCCCTGCAGGAGGACGTCGACGTGATCGGCCTCTCGATCCTCTCCGGCTCCCACCTCGAGCTCGTGCCCGAGGTCGTGCGCCGCCTGCGCGACGAGCAGGTCGATGCGCCCGTGGTCGCCGGCGGCATCATCCCTCCGGCCGACGCCAAGCGCCTGCGCGAGGCCGGCGTCGACGGCGTCTACACGCCGAAGGACTTCGACATCAACAAGATCATGGGCGAGATCGTCGACCTCGTCGCCCAGCGCGCCGGCTCCCCCACCGCCGCCTGAGCGGCGGCGACCGCGACGCGCGACAATGGGAGCATGAGCGCGCTCAACGGGGACCGCTCGGCCTGGCTGCGCTGCTATCGCTGCTGGTCCCAGAACCTCGAGATCCAGATCCACTACGACGCGATCCGCCGGGTCGAGCCCGGCAGCGGCATCCTCGCCGAGGGCATCGACGAGGTCCAGGAGGCGCTGGTCCAGTGCGTCGACTGCATGCACGACCAGCCGCACCTGACCTTCCAGGACAACCAGGTGGTGCCGATCGAGGATCGCTGGGAACGGATGGTTGCCGGCACCCCCTGGGTCGCCTCCTGCACGGTGCGCGTCGACCAGGATCGGATTGAGAACTGCTCGGGGCCCGAAGCCGCCGAGTTCCTCACCTACGGCGCCTTCGGCGACCCCGGCGTGCGCGAGTTCTTCACCCACGTCCGCTTCCACAAGCACGACGACGACCAGGTCGTCGTCCACGCCCTGGTCGAGCTCTACGCCCGCTCCGCCGAAGAGGCCACCGACGTGCTCGAAGAGGCCGCCCAGGGCATGCTCGAGATCACCTCGCTGGCCGAGGAGTCCCGCCCCCCCGCCCACGCCAGCGACGAGGCTCACTGAGTTGAGCGGACAACTGACGCGCCGCCTGCTCAGCGGCCTGCTCACCTTCGTGCCCGGTGGCCGGGCATTGACCGAGCGGGCGACTGGCGGCGCCGGCGACGCCGCCTACTGTTACTGGGTCTGGCTCCACCATCTGGTCCTGGCCAGGCGTCACGGCCTGGCGGGAGAACTCGACGCGGTCGCCGAGCTGGGGCCGGGCGACTCGCTCGGCACCGCCCTGGCGGCGCTGCTCAGCGGCGTCGATCGCTACTACGCCTTCGACATCATCTCCTACGCCAACGCCGAGATGAACCTGCGCATCCTCGACCAGCTGGTCGAGCTGTACGAGGCCCGCACGGCGCCATCCAAGGGTTCGCGCAACTCGGGGATCGTCAGCCTCCACGAGTTCCCGCGCGAGGAGGTCAGCGAGGCGGAGTTGAGCCGCACGCTCGCGCCCGAGCGCATCGAGGCCCTACGCGCGGCCGTGAAGGAACCCGGCACTGCTCAGAACGGGGTTTGGCTCTCCTACGAGCCGGACTGGCTGGGAACGCGGGCGGCGCCGCACGAGCAGGCGAAGCTGCTGATCTCGCAGGCGGTACTGGAGCACGTCGACGACCTGCCGGGCGCCTACGCCGCGATGCACAACTGGCTGCCGGCGGGCGGGATGATCTCGCACGAGATCGACTTCCGCTCACACGACTTCGCCGCCGACTGGAACGGCCACTGGACCTTCTCCGACGCGACCTGGAGCCTGATCCGGGGCCGGCGCCGCTACGCGATCAACCGCGAGCCGCTCTCCACCCACCTGCGCTTGATCGAGCAGGCCGGCTTCCGGGTCGTCTACGTCAAACGCCTGAGCAAGCCCTCGGCAATCAGCCAGGAGCAGCTGGCACCGCGCTTCCGCGAGATGCCCGAGGAGGACCTGACGACCTCGACCGCGCTGGTCCAAGCGGTCAAGGACCCGGCGTAAGCCCGCCGGGCCCCGACTCGGGGTCCTACTCGACGTCGCCCTCGGCCTTGGGGGCCTCGCCGGGGTTCTTCCGCGGCACCAGCACCAAACGCTTGAACTCGGCGACGAGGACGCCGTCCTGGTTGAGGACGCGGGTGTGGACCTTGACCACGCCGCGGTCGGGCTTCGATTTCGAGGGCTTGACCTCGAGCACCTCGGTCTCGCAGAAGAGGGTGTCGCCGTGGAAGACCGGGTTGGGGTGGCTGAGGTCTTCGGTCGCCAGGTTGGCGATCGCCTTGCCGGATACGTCGGAGACCGACATGCCGAGGGCGAGCGAGTAGACGAGCGGGCCGACGACGACATTTTGGCCCTGCTGGGAACCTGCTGCGTAGACGTCGTTGAGGTGCAGCGGGTGGTGGTTCATCGTGATCAGGCAGAAGAGGTGGTCGTCGGACTCGGTCACCGTCTTGGCCGGCCAGTGCTTGTAGATCGCGCCGACCTCGAACTCCTCGAGGTAGCGGCCGTAGGCGTGCGCGCCGGACGCCTCGCGCTCAGCCTGGTCGGTGGTCAGCTCGTAGCTCTGCTCGCTCATCTTCTCCTGGATCTCCTTGGGGTTGGACGGCGCGGGATGCTATCCGCGTGCCGGACTTCGGGGTGGCGCGCTCAGTGGGCCTTTTTGAGCCGGGCGCGTTCCTCGTGGCGTTCGACGACCTGGGCGATCAGCTTCTTCACGTTGGAGTCGCCGGTGGCCTTGATGTGGCCGGTCTCATACGCCTTGCGATAGCTCTTTGCGGTTCCGTTCTCGGCCAGCTCGTTGAACTGGGGACGGTCGATCTGGACCAGCACCCGCTCGTCCTGGGAGAGGTCCTTCTTGATGATCGGGCCGGGGACCTCGACCCGGTAGAGCTGGATGTCGTGTTTGGCCTTCAGTTCCAGGCCGAAGACGAGTTTCAGCTTCTGCAGCGCCGGAACCTCGGCCTGGAAGCGCTCGACGGCGAGTTTGATCAGATCTGGAGTCGATGCCATCGGACGCGATGCTAGCCGAGAGGGCCGAGCGCCTACGCTTTGCCCGATGGGCGAGTACGCGAGCTGGGGATTCGAGGAAGGCGAGGAGATCGCACCGGGGCGGGCGGTGCTGAAGACGCTCGGCGGCGGCAACCGCTACGAGGCCTGCCTGGTCTGGGACGACTCCCTCTTCGCTCTCGCGGTGGCAAAGGTCCTGCGACCCGACCAGGTCGAGGATGAGAAGGCGCTGCGCGACCTCGGCCGCGAGGTCGAGGTCCTGGAATCGCTGGCGCACCCCTCGTTGGTGCGCTGCTTCGATGCCGTGCTCGGCGGTTCCCACCCGCACGTCCTGATCGAGCACCTCGAGGGGCCCTCGCTGCGGCGCTTGATCAAGCGCGACGGGGCGATCGCCCTCACCCAGCTGCTGCCGCTCGCCGCCCACGTTGCGGGAGCACTGCAATACATGGCGCAGAACGGCTACGTGCACCTCGACGTCAAGCCCGACAACATCATCATGGGGGTCCCTCCCCGCCTGATCGATCTCAGCATCGCCCGCAGCCTCGAGCGCGCGGCGAAGACCGAGGGGCCGATCGGCACCGACCCCTACATGCCACCGGAGCAGTGTGAGCCGGGCCACGGCGCGATCGGCCCCGCTGCCGATTCCTGGGGCCTGGGCGCGACGCTCTTTCACGCCCTCGCCGGCGAAAAGCCCTTCCTGACGGGCAGCGGGCAGGGGGGAATCGAGCGCTTCCCGCAGCTCGGCGAACCTCCGGGCGAGCTTCCCGCGCAGGCCCCCGACGCCCTCAAGGCCCTGATCGGCGAGCTGCTCGACCCCGATCCAAGCCGCCGCCCCAGCTGCGGCGAAGCGGTGCAGCGGCTCGAGCCGCTGCTTGCCGAGCTGCCGCGCAAGGTGAAGCTGACCCGCCGCGGCGCGATCGGCGTCTGAAACCGGCGCGTGATCTTCGCGCGTCGCTCGGGTTACTGCCCATAACGACGGGTATCTGCCCAAACAAGCGACCAGGAGGAGCCATGTCGAAACAAGCCAGAAAGACCAGTGGCGCAGTGCCCGGAGCGGCCCGCGTCTTCAGCCAGCTCGAAGTCGATGAGGCGCTGCTGCCGGCCGAGGCCTCGGCGCTGCGCCGGTCGGGAGCGCTCTTCCTGATGCTGCTCGTGCTCGGCGCTGTGCCGCTGCTGATGGCCGCCAACGCCGCAGGGCTGATCGGCGACGCGCCCGCGGCCCTGGCCAAGGGTGGCAACAGCGGGCCCGGAGGCGGCGACGATGACGACGGCAGCAGCGGTCCCGGCGGCGGTGACGACGATGACGACACCGGCACCGGCACCCGGACTGGAACCGGCACCGGTACTCACACCCGCACGGGCGCGGCCGGCGCAACCGACGACACCAGCGCCAACGGCCATTCCACGCGCGGCACCACCAACGACAACGACACCAATACGAAACTAGGCACAGACGACACCAGCCGCAACAACCACTCCACCCGCGGCACAACGAACGACAACGACACCCACACCGGAACCGGCACCCACACCCGAACCCAGGGTCAAACCCAGACCCGAACCCAGGGCCAGACGCAGACCCGGACAGGCTCCTAGCCAGGACCGAATTCTTGGCGGCTATCGCGGTATAGGAAGGGGCCGGGAGTCCCTCTCCAGACACTCAACATCGAGCCATAGGCGAGATGTGTCTGGAGAGGGACTCCCGGCCCCTTCCTGCAGTGCGTAAGCGGCTAAATCTTGTGGCGCTGCAACAGCTTCTTACCGATCACCATGCGCTGGATCTCGGAAGTCCCCTCGCCGATCAACAGCAGCGGCGCATCCCGGTAGAGCCGCTCGATCTCGTACTCCTTCGAGTAGCCGTAGCCGCCGTGGATGCGGAAGCACTCCTCGACGCACTCCTTGCCGGTCTCGGAAGCGAGCAGCTTGGCCATGCCGGCCTCGAGGTCGGAGCGCACGCCGGCGTCCTTCATCCGCGCCGCCTTGCGGGTGACGAGGCGGGCGGCCTCGATCTTGGTCGCCATGTCGGCGAGCTTGAACTGGATCGCCTGGTGCTGGGCGATCGGCTTGCCGAAGGTCTTGCGCTCCTGGCTGTAGCGCAGGGCCAGCTCGAGGGCGCGCTGGGCGATGCCGACGCCGCGGGCGGCGACGTTGACCCGGCCGACCTCGAGCGCATCCATCATCTGGATGAAGCCCTCGCCGACCCCCGCCTCCTCGCCGCCGAGCACGCGCTCGGGCGGGCAGCGGTAGCCGTCGTAGACGAGCTCGGTCGACTCGACGCCCTTGTAGCCCATCTTCTTGATCTTGGGCGGCACGTTGAGGCCCTTGAAGTCACCCTCGCCGACTTCCTCCCAGGGCTTCTTCTCGGTGATGAAGCAGGTCATCCCCTTGTAAGCCGGTTCCGCCTTGGGGTCGGTCTTCATCAAGACGAAGACGACGCTGGAACCGAGGCCGTTGGTGACCCACATCTTCTGGCCGTTGAGCTCCCAGTTGCCGTCCTCGCCCTTCTTGGCCGTCGACTTGATGCCCTGCACGTCGGAGCCGACCTCGGGCTCGGAGAGCGAGAAGGCGGCGCGGATCTCGCCGGTCGCCATCTTCGGCAGGAAGTACTCCTTCTGCTCGTCGGTGCCGAACTTCATCAAGAGGTAGGAGCCGATGAAGTGGGTGTTGACGACGCCGGAGATCGAGATCCAGCCGCGCGAGAGCTCTTCGACGATCATCGCGTAGGTGGTCAGATCGAGACCCATGCCGCCGTACTCTTCGGGAATCGTCACCCCGAAGAGACCGAGCTCCTTCATTTCCTCGACGATCGGCTCCGGGTAGGAGTCCTCGTGGTCGTAGTGCTCGGCGTTGGGGATGATCTTCTCGTCGGCGAACTGGCGCACCATTTCGGTGATCGCCTGCTGCTCGTCGGTCTGCTCACGGAAGGCGGCGGTATCTACGGCCATGGCTCCTAGCTCGGGTCGGGTGCGGACGGGAGCGACAGGATATCGGCGGCACGCCGCGGGACCGCGGCAGGCCCCCGGCGAGTCCGACCGCGGCAGCTAGTACATACGTCCAGACTTGACAGATCTCGATCTCCCCCGAGGGCGAGATCTGACGAGAAGGAGACGATGGCATCCAAGCTCGCCTATCCGGTCGTGATCGCGCTGGCGCTCCTCGCCCTGGCCGCGCCGGGTGCGGGCGCCTCCTTGATCGCCCCCGCGGCGGCCTGCCCAAATCAGACCGACGCTTCCGCCCCACTCCCGGTTCAAGAGCAGGCGATGCGCTGCATGACCGACTTCGCCCGTGACGGAGTAGGACTGGGCGCGCTCGCCGACTCCGCCCAGCTCGATCTCTCCTCCCAGGCCAAGGGCACCGATGTACTGCGCTGCAACAGCTTCAGCCACACCGCCTGCGGCCGGGAATTCGCCTTCTGGATGCGCCAGGCCGGCTACCTGTCCGAATCCTGCTGGCGCGTGGGCGAGAACCTCGCCTGGGGCACCGGCGCCTACGGCACGGTGCGCTCGATCTTCCGGGCTTGGATGCGATCGCCGGAGCACCGGCAAAACATCCTCGGCGACTACGAAGCGCTGGGCCTGAACCGCCAGGTTGGTGAGCTCGAAGGGCAGGCCAACACGGTCGTATGGACCGCGCACTTCGGCTCTCACTGCGGAGCAGCCTCGTGACTCGCGCCGCGGCCGTCGCGGCGATGGCGCTGGCGCTGCTATTGCCGGGCTGCGGCGGATCGAACTCGGGGTCCGAACAGCAATCAAGCCCGGGTGCGGCTGAGGTGGTCAGCCCGGACTCCCTGCGGCAGACCTCCTCGGAAGCAGCGACGCCGATCTACTGGGCCGGCGAGCAGGAGGGGACGGAGCTGGAGCTGAGCCGGCCGGACGAGGACCGCACCTACGTGCGATACCTGACCGGCGATGCCGCGGCGGGCGACGAGCGAGCCGACTTCCTCACCGTGAGCACCTACGCACAGCCCAATGCGGTCGCCGTCCTGCGTCGCCAGAGCGAGCGGTCGGGGGGCACGATCGGCCACGCCCCGGGCAACGCCACCGTCTACTACGACCAGGCGAACCCCCGCAGCGTGTACCTCGCCTACCCCGGCTCTTCGGTCGAGGTCGAGGTCTATGACCCGAGCTTCGAGCGGGCACTGCGCCTCGTCGACTCCGGCCAAATCGTCGCGGTCGACTGACTCCAAGGATCACCAAAACGCCGCCGCCCACCCCGACTGTGGGGTGGGCGGCGGCGCAGCAGCGATCTTCAGCTTGGACTACGGCTGGTAGTCGAGGCGGAAGAACGCCGAGCTGGTGTCGGGGGTGTTGTTCTCGGTCGCGAGGACCGAGATCGCATCCCCGGCGGAGAACGTCTGTGAGTTGACTTTGTCTTCGCAGCTCGTACCGCTGCTGGAAACCGTGCAGGTGATGCCGGTGCTAACGGGAACGGCGGCACCCGCCGGGTCCCTGCGCACGGTGAACGTGTAGCTGTCGGTGCTGCCGTTGGGAGCGGTGGTCAGGTAGACCCGCAGGTTGCTGACTTTCCCGCCCGTTGGCAGCACTTCCTGAATCGCCGCCTCGGGGGCAGTGCTCAGGTCGATCGAGGGGCCGAGGAAGCGGCTGCCCATGTTGTTGGCGATGGAGGAGCTGTTGCCACCTCCGCGGATCTCACGAGCGGCGGCTGACCCGGCCGGTCCTTTGTCACCGGTCGGACCCTTGTCGCCAGTCAGGCCCTTGTCGCCAGTCAGGCCCTTGTCACCCGTGGGGCCCTTGTCTCCTTCGAGACCCTTGTCGCCGATCGGGCCCTTCTCGCCGGGATCGCCCTGGGGACCCTTGTCCCCGGCCGGGCCCTTCTCGCCAACCGGGCCCTGCGGTCCGATCGGACCTTCGGGACCAGCGGGACCGGGATCGCCCTGGAGACCCTTGTCGCCGGGCTCACCCTGCAGGCCCTTCTCGCCGATCGGGCCCTGCTCGCCTACGAGGCCCTTCTCACCGACAGGTCCTTGCTCGCCAACAGCACCCTTCTCGCCGGGCTCACCCTTCTCGCCGACGGGGCCCTTCTCACCGGGATCGCCCTGGAGACCCTTGTCGCCGGGCTCACCCTGCGGACCCTTCTCGCCGGGCTCGCCTTGTAGGCCCTTGTCGCCGATCGGGCCTTGCTCGCCAACTGCACCCTTCTCGCCGGGCTCACCCTTCTCGCCGACGGGGCCCTTCTCACCGACAGGTCCTTGCTCGCCGGCCGGACCTTGCTCGCCAATGGCACCCTTCTCGCCGGGCTCACCCTTCTCTCCAGCCGGTCCCTTCTCACCGGGATCGCCCTGGAGACCCTTGTCGCCGGGCTCGCCCTGCGGGCCCTTCTCGCCGACGGGGCCCTGCTCTCCGGCCGGTCCCTTGTCGCCAGTCAGACCCGTGTCGCCCTGGGGACCCTTGTCGCCAGTCAAACCCTTCTCACCAGCATCGCCCTGGGGACCCTTGTCCCCGGTTGGGCCCTTCTGGCCAGGATCGCCTTGCGGGCCCTTGTCGCCCTGGAGACCCTTGTCGCCGGTCGGGCCTTTCTCGCCCTGGGGGCCCTGGAGCCCGACCGGGCCCTGGGGGCCGGTGGCGCCCGTGGCGCCGCTTTCGGCCTGAGCGCCGAGAACGCCCTGGCTGCCGGAGGCGGTCAGGAACGTGGCACCGCGCTCGTTGCCTTTGCAGCTGGCTTTCGCCGAGATCAGGCGGACGGTGCCCTTGTGCTCGCCGCTGCGCGCGACGCAGAGGTTGAGTGCGTTTGCAGAAGTTGTCTGTGCCGCCTGCGCGGACGTGGATGCCAACGACAGGCATGCCAGCAGGCAAGCCGCGAGGCAGAGGCCGACGCTGCGCAAGCGAGGCTGGGCAATTGATCGAGCGGTCATTTCCGGTGAATCTCCTTACTGGTTAGAGAGGGCCCCTGCGGGGGTGCCCTCACGGAGGGCGATCAGGGCCGCGTCACCGGAAAGAACGTACGAATGTCGTACTTCTTCGCCTGGACATTTGTCCAACTTTGTGAAAGTGGCTTAAGTCAGGGGCCTAAGCGGGGCTCTGCTACCCGAAAGCGGAAGCCGATGCCTGCGCCTTCAACAGCATCTCCTCGAGCTCCTCGTCGGGATCGGAGTCGACGACGATCGCACCGCCGGCGCCGATCGTGGCTTTGCCCGCCTCGACCACGATCGTCCGGATCGCGACGCTGAGATCACAAGCCCCGCCGGCGCCGAAGTAGCCGATTGCGCCGGAGTAGACGCCGCGGGCCGCGCCCTCGAGCTCATCGATGATCTCCATCGTGCGCCGTTTCGGCGCCCCGGTCATCGAGCCGGGCGGGAAGCAGGCGCGCACGCACTCGAGCGGGCCCAGCTCGGGCCGCAGCCGTCCGCGCACGCTGGAGACGAGCTGGTGCACGGTCTCATAGGTCTCGACCTCCATCAGCTCCGGCACCTCGATGCTGCCCACCCGGCAAACCCGGCCGAGGTCGTTGCGCATCAGGTCGACGATCGTCACGTTCTCGGCCTGGGACTTTTCGCCGGTGCGCAGGTCGGCGGCCAGCTGCCCGTCCTCGACGGGCGTGAGGCCGCGCCGGCTGGTGCCCTTGATCGGCCGTGTTTCAGCGCTGCCCTGGCGATCGACCGCGAGAAAGCGCTCCGGCGAGGAGCTCAGCACGGCGAGGTCGCCGAAGCGCAGGTAGGCGGAGAAGGGAGCCGGATTGGCACGGCGCAGCGCCCGGTAGAGCTCGAGCGGAGAACTGGTGGATGCGGTCTCAAACGCGTTCGTCAGGCAGATCTCGTAGCTGTCCCCGGCGGTTAAGTAGCGCTTGCAGGCGGCGATGTCCTCGCGGTAACGCCGGCGTGAGCGGCGCAGGACAAGCGGCGGCGAAACCGCATCCAGCCGCGGTTCGCCGAGCGATGGCAGCAGCGCCAGCCGCGCTGCGGTCTCCTCGACCCAGGGATCGGCCGGGGTGAGGCTGAGCAGGTAGGTGTGCTGCTCCTGGTGATCGAAGGCGAGGAGGCGATCGGCGAAGACAAAGGCGGCGTCTGGGGTCGAAGCCATGTGGGCGGCGGCGCCGTCGCACTCGGCCTTGAGCTCGTAGCCGAGATAGCCGGCGAAGCCGCAATCGAAGTCGAAGGGCAGCTCGGCGCCGGGCGAGCGCAGCCGCTCCAGCTCGCTACCGAGGTAGTCGAAGATCGATTCAGCGCGCGTTTCGCGCTGGCCGGCGCGCTCGACGCGCACCTCGCCCACGCTGACGTCGTAGGTGGCGACTGCTGCGAGCGGCCCCCTGCTGTCCCCCATGAAGGAGAAGCGACTGCGCTCGCCGGTGGCGCTGCTGTCCAACCAGAACGCGTAGGGGCTTCCCCCATATATATGGACAAAGGCAAGCTCGGGATCTGGCGAGAGGTCGAGCCGGCGCACCGCGAGCGGCGGGACCTCGGGCTGGCGCACGGCCGGCATTCGGTGCAAGATATCCGGCAATGTCAGCACCTCCCCACGCCGATCCCGGCTGGGGCGTCTTCGAGACCATGCTGGTCTTCGCCGGCCGGCCGGTCGAGCTCGATGCCCACATCGAGCGGCTCAGCACGAGTGTCGAGGCGCTCTACGGCCGCGCCCTGCCCAGCGAGGCGCGGACCTTGGCGAGCGACTGCGCCCGGGGCATCGAGCACGGCAAACTGCGTCTCACGGCAGTGCCAACCGGCAGCGAGCTGCGGCTGCGCGCGAGCGCAAGCGAGATCGACCCCGGCAGCATCTTTCCGGCGGCCGATCGCGGTGCCGCCCTGCGCAGCACCGTCGTCACCGGCGGCCTCGGTGAGCACAAGTGGGCCGATCGAAGGCTGCTCGACCGCGCCGCGGCCGCAATGCCGGACGACGAGCTGCCCCTGCTCCTCGATGCGGATGGCACCGTCCTCGAGGCCTCCCGGGCCAGCGTCTTCGTGGTCCGCGCGGGCGGGCTCGCGACACCGCCCACGGACGGCCGCATCCTGCCCTCAATCGCCCGTCAGCAGGCGATCGAAGTGGCGGCCGCGGAGGGATTCGAGACGAGCGAAGAGCCTCTGACCCTCGTGGATCTGCAGGCCGGCGAGGTCTTCCTGACCGGCTCGGTGCGCGGGATCGAGCCGGCGCTTGCGCTCGACGGCGTCGAGCTGGCGTCGCCCGGAGAAATCAGTGGGCGGGTTGCGGCCGGCCTGCGGGATCGCTGGCTGCGGGTGGCGCCAGGGGAACCCGTTGCAGCTGTCGCAGGCGAGCGACGAGCCGGTCGGCACGAGCGCTGAAGTCACTGAGGCTGTCGTCCTCTTTGCCCTCAGCGGTTGGTGCCGGCGGCGATACGGCCACCATCGAGGCAACCCGGTCCTGCGCCTCGAGCGCGGTAGCGCTTGCCTTCTCGGCCAGCCCGGCAGCGCGCTCGGCCTGCTCGGCAGCGGAAATCGCCGCCGCACCGATCGTCATCACCGCCGCCTCGGACGCCCGCGCCGTCGCCAGCGCCTCGTCCACCCGCCGCACCAGCTCGCCGATCAGCGGCGGGCGCGAGTGCTCGGGCAGCAGCCAGTCCTGCGTGCTGTCGCCAGTGCCAGCTGCCATCCACTCAAGGTACGGCGGCCACCGTGAAACTCCTCTGACAGGCACCCGAACGCGCGTTTGGCTTTTGCCTTAGATTTCGGCCAGACAACGACGAGCAACGAGGAGCAGCGTGAGAAACCCCAGAGACTTCTTCCAGCCCCAGGCAATCGGCGCCCCCGAGCCGCTGCACGAGATCCCCGTCAAGCCCTCGCGGATGATCCACTTCCTCGACTTCTCCAACGAGAAGATGGTCGAAAAGGCCGCTGCCATCGCGGGAAAAACAGACATCCTGCTCGGCAACCTCGAGGACGCGATCCCGGTCGACCGCAAGGAGGCCGCGCGCCAAGGCCTGATCAAGGCCGCCAAGGAGTCCGACTTCGGCCAGACCGCGCTCTGGACCCGGGTCAACTCGCTGGAGAGCCCCTGGGTGCTCGACGACCTCACCACCCTCGTCGGTGAGATCGGCGAGAAGCTCGAGGTCGTGATGGTGCCCAAGGTCGAGGGCGCCTGGGACATCCACTATGTGGACCGACTGCTGGCCCAGCTCGAGGCCAAGGCCAAGCTCGAGCGGCCGATCCTGATCCACGCGATCCTCGAGACCGCCCAGGGCGTGGTCAACCTCGAGGAGATCGCCGCCGCCAGCCCGCGCATGCAGGGGATGAGCTTCGGGCCCGCCGACCTCGCCGCCTCGCGGCGAATGAAGACCACCCGCGTCGGCGGCGGCCACCCGGGCTACCGGGTGATGGAGGACCCGGCCGATCCCGAGAGCCCCGAGGCCAACCGGGTCAGCGCCCAGCAGGACCTCTGGCACTACTCGATCGCCCGCATGGTCGATGCCTGCGCGGCGACCGGCATCCTCCCCTTCTACGGCCCCTTCGGCGACATCAAGGACACGGCCGGCTGTGAGACCCAGTTCCGCGCCGCCTTCCTGATGGGCTGCGTCGGCGCCTGGTCGCTGCACCCGGTGCAGATCGACATCGCCAAGAAGGTCTTCAGCCCGCCCGCCGAGGAGGTCAAGTTCGCCAAGAAGGTGTTGGAGGCGATCCCCGACGGCGCCGGCGTGCACATGATCGATGGCAAGATGCAGGACGACGCCACCTGGAAGCAGTGCAAGGTGATGGTCGAGCTGGCCGAGATGCTGGCGGCCAAGGATCCGGAGCTGGCCGAGACTTACGGTTTCTAGGGCTGTTTTTTGGGTTCTGCGATCTGGTTTCCGCCTGACGGTGAACCAGTTCATTCGTTTCAACCGTAATCCCAATTTCCCCATGCATTTTTCGTTCCGCGCTAACGTGGAAGCGTGACGGTGCCGATAGGGGGGAAGAACCGGGAAATCCCCGGTCCTACGCCAAAAAACACTAAGAAATCTCCCTAAAAAAAGGTAATCCCCCCTCCCATGCAAAGCTCGACCGACCTCTCCCTCGACAGCACTTTTCCCGCTGCTGCTGAATCGCGTCGTGGTGCTCTGGTTCAGGACCGGCCGACGCTTGGCAGCCTCCCCCGCGCCAGCCGCGGTCTGGGCTGGTGGCTCCCCCCCGCCATCGACCTTGTCTCTTCTTCGGTCGCGCTGGTCGTAATTACCTTGATCGCCGGTGTTGGTGTGTTTCCCGCACTGCCGATCGCCCCCCTGCTGCTGATCGCGCTCAACGGCCTGCTCGGCGTCTACGGCGCCAACGCCTCGAAGGCCGGCCTCGGCAGCGAGGAGGGCATGGCCTGGCCGGTGATCCGGCTGCTGATGGCCGCCGTGTTCGCTTGGTCGGCCTCGCTGATCACCCCACTCGACGGTGGCTCGCAGCTTGCCCTCTGGATTACCTTCGCCGTGCTCGACACCGCCGGAAGGGCGCTGAGCGCACCGTTGCTGGGGCGCCTGGAGAAGGTCGAGCGCTGGGTCCTCGTCGGCGACGAGGAAACGGCCGAACGCCTCAAAGGCTACGAGCCGCTGCGCCGCTACGCCAGCGTCGTCTGCACCGTGGCGCCCTTCGAGGACCGCTCCAATCCTGCCGATCGCGTCGCCGCCCTGGAGATCGTCGATCGCTACCAGGCCGACCGCGTCGTCATCGCCTCCAAGCACGCCGACGACGAGAGCCTGCTCGACCTCGTCCGCGCCTTCAAGTCGATTGGCGTGCCGGTCAGCCTGCTGCCCCGCCCGCTCGACCTGCTCGAAGCACCGGCCACTACCCCGAGCAAGGTCGGCGGCGTGTCGCTGATTGAGGTCGAGGCGCTCGCCGCCCGCCGCGCCGTCCCCTACGCCGGCCCCGATCGCCGCAACCGCAAGACCAAAGTCAGCGTCGTCGTACCGGCGATGAACGAGGCGAAGAACATCGGCCACGTGCTCAAGCAGCTGCCCGAGGGCCTGCACGAGGTGATCCTGGTCGACGGCAACTCCGAGGACGACACGATCGAGGCCGCCCGCGAGGCTTGGCCCGAGATCCGCGTCCTGGTCCAGAGCGGCCGCGGCAAGGGCGATGCCTTCCGCACCGGCTTCGCCGCCGTCACCGGCAACCTCGTGGTCATGCTCGACGCCGACGGCTCCGCCGATCCGGCTGAGATCCCGCGCTTCGTCGAAGCGCTCGAGGCCGGCGCCGACTTCGCCAAGGGCTCGCGCTACCTGCCCGGCGGCGGCAGCACCGACATCACCGGCCTGCGCAGCATGGGCAACAAGGTGCTCAGCGGCTCGGCCAACCTTCTGCACGGCACCCACTTCACCGACCTCTGTTACGGCTACAACGCCTTCTGGGCTCGTTGCCTGCCCTTCATCGCGCTCGACGTCCCGGGCTTCGAGGTGGAGACCTTGATCAACCTGCGGATCGCCGGTGCTGGGATGAAGATCACCGAGGTGCCGAGCTACGAGCTCGACCGCATCCACGGCGAGAGCAACCTCAACACCTTCCGCGACGGCTTCCGCGTGCTCGGCACGATCCTCAGCGAGGCGCGACGCCGACGCAGCATCCACCACGAGCGTCCGGCGGCCGGCGCCGAGGCACAGAAGGCGAAGGCAGCCGCCACTACTGCTTGAGTACCGGGCAGCTCATATGGCTCGCCCGAAACCGACGACCGGCTACCTAGCGCCGATCGCGCTTGCAGCAGGCATCGGCCTGCTGGTCTGCTCGCTCGCCAACACCCTCGCCCGCGAAGGCGGCGATCCCTCCTTGCTCTACTGGGCGGGGATTCTGGTCATCGCCCTGCCGATCTTCTGGCGGCTGACCTCGCGCGATGCCTCGACCGGCGAGCGGTTGGTCCTCGTCTGCATGCTCGGCCTCTCCCTCTACGCGGTCAAGGTGGTCCGCGACGCACCGCTCTTCACCTTCTCCGACGAGCTCGTGCACGCCTTCAACGCCGACCAGATCGCCAGCCACCACCACCTCTTCCGCGACAACCCGATCCTGCCGGTGACGCCGAACTACCCCGGCCTCGAGGGCGCCACCTCGGCGCTGATGGGGATGACCGGGCTCTCCAGCTACGGCGCCGGCATCGTCGTCGTCGGCGCCGCTCGCCTCTCGATGATGATCGGGCTCTTCCTGCTCTTCACCCGCATCGGCGGCTCGGCCCGAACCGCCGGGCTGGGGGCCGCGATCTACGCCGGCAACTTCAACTTCTTCTTCTGGGGCGCGCAGTTCTCCTACGAGTCGGTCGCGCTGCCGCTCTTCGTCGTCGTGCTGATGGCGGTGGCCGAGCGCGATGCATCGCCGCGGGAGTGGGCGCGGGAGTGGGCGGTGCCGATCGTGCTCGGGATCGCCGCGATCGTCGTCACCCACCACCTCACCTCCTACGCCGTGGCGGTCTTCCTCGCCGTTCTCGCGATCGTCTACTGGGCGCTGCGGCGTGACTGGAGCTGGCCCAACCCCTGGCGCTACGCGATCTTCGCGGGCGCCCTCGCGATCGGCTGGCTGCTGCTGGTCGCCAGCTCGACCTTCGGCTACCTCTCGCCGGTTATCAGCGAAGCCTTCGAGGCGATCTTCAACACCGCCTCCGGCGATGCGCCACCGCGCGGGCTCTTCCAGGGCAAGGTGTCGAGCATTCCCGACACCCCGCTGCTGGCCCGCGGCATCGCCTTCCTGGCCGTGGCGCTGCTTGCCGCCGGCGTGTTCTTTGGCCTGCTGCGTTTTTGGCAGCGCTACCGCAAGGAGCCCTTCGCGCTGATCTTCGCCGCCGCCTCGATCGTCTTCTTCGGCACCCTGCTGCTGCGACTCGCGCCCGAGGCCTGGGAGACCGGCAACCGTCTCAGCGAGTACCTCTTCGTCGGCCTCGCCTTCATCGCCGCGCTGTCGGGGCTGCAGAACTGGCGTCCGAGAAAATGGCCCTGGCTCGGCCGCGCTTCGCTAACCGCCGCCTTGGGAATCGTCCTCGTCGGCGGTGCGATCGCCGGCTGGCCCTGGGACCTGCAGCTCTCCTCGCCGATCCGGGCCAGCGCCGAGGGACGCACGATCTCCTCCGGGCCGCTGGCGCTCGCCGAGTGGGCGGAGCGCAACATCCCCGCGGACGAGCGCTTCGGCGCTACCACCGGCGACGCGCGCATGCTGATGGTTCCGGGCGAACGGGTGGCCTTTGCCGGCAAGACTCCCGACATCCAGGACATCCTCGAGGAGAGCGCCTTCTCGGACTGGGAGCTGCCGCTACTGCGTGAAGAAGACATCCGCTACGTGGTCACCGACCGCCGTGAAATCAGCTCCGACGCCACCCGCGGCTACGCCTTCTCGATGCGTGGAGACGAACCCGAACTGGCGCCGCTGGATACCGTGACCAAGTTCGCCGATCTGCCCGGGACAAAGCGGATCTACTCCAGCGGCGACATTTCGGTCTATGACCTGGGGGCGGGCCGATGAGGGGTCACGGTGACCTGCGCCTCGCTGCCGCCGCGGCCCTGCTCTGTGCCCTGCTGGCGCTGCTGATTCCGGTCGATGGCATCGCCCTGGTCTTCGCCATGCCCCTGGCCCTGGTCCTGCCCGGTTACGCGATCACGGCGGCGGCCTTTGCCCGCCGGCCGCTCGCCTGGGCCCAGTTCCTGCTGCTCAGCATCGCCCTCAGCCTGGCGGTGCTCGTGCTCGGCAGTCTTTTGCTCAACTACCTGGGCGGCATCCATCCCCTCTCCTGGGCAATCCTGCTCGTGCTTGTCGTCCTCGCCTCCTGCCGGGCTGCGGCGCTGCGACGCGGTAAGGCGGGCAAGGGGCCGAGCTGGCCGCGACCGCGACTGCGCCGGCTCGAAATCGCGATGGTCCTCGGCGGCGCGGCGGCCGTGGTGGTCGCGATCGTGCTCTCCTCCTCGGCCGTGCCGGTCGGCGATGCGATCGGCTACACCCAACTCTGGATCCTGCCCCAAGCGGGCAGCGAGGGGCAGGAAGTGCAAGTCGGAGTGCGCAGTCAACAGCAGGCCTCGACCAACTTCGACCTGCGGGTCCGGATCGGGGGAGACGCGCTGGTCAGACGCAGCTTTCGCCTTGCCCCCGGGGAAACCCGGCTATTCAAGCTGCGGGCGCCGCCCGGCAGCGAAGGGACGGTAGCGGTGATCGCCACGCTCTTGCGTCACAATCGCCCCTTCAGCGTCTACCGACGGGTCAAGGGCTCGCTGGTCGCCCCCCGGGGGCCGTGATGGGCGCCCGTGCCAGCGACCTCGTGGTCGACATCGTGATCAACAACCACAACTACGGCGCCTTCCTCGAAGACGCAATCGAGAGCGCCTGCGGGCAGACCCACGAGCGGGTCAACGTGCTCGCCGTTGACGATGGCTCGACCGATGACTCACGCCAGATTCTCGCCCGTTACGGCGACCGGATCGGCCTGATCCTGCAGGAGAACGGTGGCCAGGCGGCAGCGCTCAACGCCGGCATGGAGCGCTGCGAAGGCGACGTGGTGATCTTCCTCGACGCCGATGACGTGCTGCGGCCTGAGGCGGCCGCCCGCGTCGCCGCCGCCTTTGCCGCCGATGCGGGCGTCAGCAAGGTGCAGTTCCGGATGGAGACGATCGACGCCGAGGGCAAGCCGACCGGCGAGCTCAAGCCCGCCGCCCATCTGCCGCTGCCAAACGGAGACGTGCGCGAGGCCGAGCTCGCCTCCCCCTACGACCTGGTCTGGATGGCGACCAGCGCCAACGCCTTTCGCAGCGAGGCGCTGCGGCGAATCCTGCCGATCCCGGTGCGGGAGTACCCGGTGACCGGTGCCGACTGGTACCTGGTCCACCTGAGCGCGCTGCTCGGCCGCGTCGTCTCGCTCGACGTGGTCGGCGCCGGCTACCGCGTGCACGGCGCCAACAGCTACGAACTGGAGCAGGGTCACCTCGATCTCGATCACCTGCGCCAGGCGATCGGCTTCGCCGCCAGCACTTCGCGCGAGCTGCTGCGCCTCGCCGGCGAGCTCGAGCTGGCGCCACCAGAGCGGATCCTCTCGCTCGCCGACCTCGCCAACCGGATGGCCTCGCTGAAGCTCGAGCCGGCGCGGCACCCGATCGCGAGCGATCGCCCGCTCGGCCTCCTCGCCGACGCCGTCGGCGCCGCCCGCCGTCGCAGCGGGGTCTCGCTGGCGATGAAGGCAATCTTCATCGCCTGGTTCGCGGCGATGGCGGCGGCGCCGCGCGGCCTCGCCCGGCGGCTCGCTGAGCTCTTCATGTTTCCCGAGCGGCGGCGCTCGCTGAACGCAGCCCTGGGTCGCTTGCAACGTTCCGGCGGCTCGACCACGACCGTGGTGGCCTGAGATGCGAATCCTGCTCGCCACCGACCACTTCCCCCCCTACATCGGCGGTGCCCATCGTCAGGCCCAGCTGATCGCCAGGGCAATGGCCGAGCGCGGCCACGAGGTCGCCGTCGCCACCCCCTGGCACGGTGGGCTGCAACGGGTCGAAGCGGACGGCGACGTCACCGTGCACCGGGTGCGCCAGCTGCGCACGGCCTTCCCGGCGCTCGTGCGCGACGACCGGCAGCGACACCAGCCACCCTTCCCCGATCCGGTCACGATCGCCGGCCTGCGCCGGCTGATCGCCGAGTTCGAACCGGAGATCATCCACGCCTACGGCTGGCTCGCCTTCTCGGTCGCGGTCGCCCTCGGCCGCAAACGGATCCCGATGCTGGTCTCGGCCCGCGATTACGGCTACTTCTGCGCCACCCGGACCCTGCTGCGCAAGGGCGCACCTTGCAGCGGGCCGGCGCCGGTCAAGTGCCTGGCCTGCGCCGGCGACTACTACGGCCGCCCCAAGGGCTGGCTGGCGGCTGCCGGCGTCGCCGTCTCCAAGCCGATGCTGGCGCGCAAGATGACCGGCCTGCACAGCGTCAGCACCTACGTCCACGACGTCACCGTCGAGCACGTGCGAGCGCCCGGCAACGACCTGGTTGAGGTGACGATCCCGAGCTTCCAGGAGGTGCCCTCTACGGAGGGCATCGACATCGACGGCTGGCTCGCCCGCCTGCCCGCCGAACCGTTCATCCTCTTCGTCGGCGCCTTCCGCAAGGTCAAGGGCCTGGAGACGCTGTTCGACGCCTACCGCCAACTCGACTCGCCGCCGCCGCTGGTGCTGATGGGGACCTACGAGCGCGACTCCCCGACGGATTTCCCCGCCGAGGCGGTGGTGCTGACTGATGTCCCCAACGCGGCCGTGATGGCGGCCTGGGACAAGGCGATGTTCGGCGTCATGCCCTCGCTCTGGCCAGAGCCGCTCGGCGCCACCGTGGCCGAGGGGATGAGCCGCGGCCGTCCCGTAATCGGCACCCGGCTCGGCGGCCATGCCGACATGCTCACCGACTCGGCCGGGATGCTCGTGCCGCAGGGCGACGTCGAGTCGCTGCGGAGGGCGATGGAGCAGCTGATCGCCGATCCGGCGCTGCGCGAGGAGATGGGCCGAGCCGCGGCCGAGCGGGCCCGCAGCTTCCGGGCGGAAAACGTCCTGCCGCGTTTCGAGGACGCCTACCGGACGGTGATCGCGGCCGGCACGGACACGGCCGGATGAGGATCCTCATCGTCGCGCCGATGCCACCGCAACCGGCCGGCGGCGGCGCGATACCCGTTCTGCTCGAGGCCCAGATCGCCGGCCTGCGCGAGCGCAACGAGGTGACCTTCGTCAGCGCCGTCGGCGAAGAGCCCGGCGAAGCGGAGGCGGCCGAACAGCTGCGAGACTCGGGGTTGGAAGCCCACTTCGCCGATCGCCGCCAGCCGCGGGCGGCACGCCCGCGCTGGCGGCGGCGGGCACGGATGGCCAGCTCCTGGCTGCTCGGGGGAAGGCCCTGGCGCGCCGTCTGGTTCGCCGACCCGGGCATTCAGGCGATCCTCAATCGTCTCGCCAACACACACGACTTCGACGTCGCCGTGGTCGAGGACAGCGCGATGTCGGGCTACCGGCTGCCGGCCGGCGTGCCAACGCTGCTGACCGAGCACGAGGTGCTGCGACCGCGGCCGATCGATTGGCATCCAGGTCACCCCAACGAGTGGTCGGGGTGGGTCTTCAGCGAGCTCGACTGGCGCAAGCGCCCGCGCTTCCAGCGCACTGCCTGGCGTGGCTTCGATCGGGTGCTCGCCTTCGGCAATCGCGACGCGGCGGCAATCGCCGAGCTCGCTCCCGAGCTCGCGCCCCGAGTCCGGGTCAGCCCCTTCGGCCTCCCCCTGCCGCCGCTCGCCGACCCGCAGGATGAGCAACCCGAGAGCGTCCTCTTCGTCGGCAACTTCACCCACCAGCCCAACCGCGACGCAGCGCTCTGGCTGGCGCGCGAGATCATGCCGGCGCTGCTTTCACAGCGGCCCGGAGCGCGCCTGCGCATCGTCGGCAGCAGCCCACCGCCGGAGATCCTCGCCCTCGCCGGCGAGTCGGTCGAGGTGATCGCCGACGCGCCCAGCGTCGAGCCCTACCTCGCCGCCGCCGCGGTCGTGGTCGCCCCGGTCCGCACCGGCGGCGGCATGCGGATGAAGGTGCTGCAGGCGCTCGCCGCTGGCAAGGCAGTCGTGACGACGAGTCGCGGCAGCGAGGGTTTCGACTGCTTCGAGACAGCGGCACCGCTCACCGTTGCCGATGATGTCGACTCCTTCGCCCGCGGCGTCGCCGAGCTGCTGACCGACGCCGGCCGACGCCGGGCACTCAGCCAGGCGGCACGCCACTTCGCCGAGGCCCACTACAGCCCCGATGCCTGGGCGGGACGGCTTGAAGACGCCTACCGCGAGGCCATCAGGGAGCATGGCTAGGCTCGCGCCGATGGTCGAGGCCCGAATACTCGAGCAGGAGTCCCAGTTGGCGGCAATCCGCGAGCAATGGGACGGACTGGCGGTGGGGCTGGGAATGCCCTATGCGTCACCAGCCTGGATGCTCGCCTGGTGGCACCACGCCGCCCCCGAAGGTGCCGTAATGCGGGTCGTCACGGTCAGTGACGGCGAGCAACTGCTGGGGATAGCGCCCTTCTTCGCCGCCAGCGGCGAGCAGCGCAGCGCCCACTACCAACTGATGAGCTCCCGCCTGGCCCCGCCGGCGCCGATCCTGGTCGACCCCGATCGCGCTGCCGAGACGGTTCCGGCGCTGGCCAAGGCGCTGAGCCAGGCGGCGCCCAAGCCCGCCCTGCTGCGAATCGAGGGCAGCGTGGACATGCACGCCCTGACCACGGATGCGATCGCCGCCGCCTGGCCTGGAATCCGGCCGCAGGCGCAGCGCACGGAAGTGGTGCCGATGCCGATGGTGGTGATCGAGGGACGCAGCTATGACGAGTGGCTGGGTGAGAAGCGCAGCAAGTTCCGCCAGGAGGCCAAGCGGCGCCGGCGCAAGCTGGAGGAAGCCGGCGGCAGCTTCCGCCTGGCCACCGCCGCCGATGTGGAGAGTGCGATCGACGACTTCATGCGCCTGCACGGGGCCCGTTGGCAGACCCGCGGCGGCTCGACCGCGCTGGTCCCTGGGGTGCGCGAGATGCTCGCCGAGGCAGCGGCGGAGATGCTGCCGAGCGGCCGCCTGCGCATCCACCTGCTCGAGCTGGAGGGGCAGGTGATCGCGGTGCAGATCCTGGTTGCCGCCGGCGCGGAGGTAATCGGCTGGAGCGGCGGCTTCGACGAAGCGGCGAAGGGACTTGCGCCCGCCGTGCAGCTGACCCTGGAGGCGATTGGCGAGGCGGCGAAGCAGGGTGATGCCCGCTTCAACCTCGGCCCCGGTGGCCAGGCCTACAAGCAGCGCCTCGCCGACTCGAGTGACGAGATGGCTGTGGTCAAGCTCGTTCCCCGCGGCGCCGCCTACCCGCGCACGAAGCTGCGCATGGCCTCCGAACGGGCCCGCGCCGACCTGTTGCCCCGCCTGCGGGCAAAGCTGAGCCGTAAGTCGTGAACGAGAGTCCCGAGGCCAGCGTGATCATCCCCACCCACCAGCGCCGCGAGGCGCTGCGCCGGGCGCTGCTCGCCTTTGCCGAGCAGACCGCGGCGCCGGGGTGCTACGAGGTGCTGGTCTCAATCGACGGCTCCAGCGACGGCAGTCGCGAGATGGTCGCCGAGCTGCGGGGGCAGGTGCCCTACGAGCTGCGCAGCGTCGAGGGGCCGGGCAGCGGACGGGCCGCAGCGCGCAACGTCGCCCTCGCCGACGCCCGCGGCGAGCTGACGATCCTGCTCGACGACGACATGGAGCCGGCGCCCGAGTTCATCGAGCGCCATCTCGCCAACCACGCGGCCGGGTCGCGTACCTGCGTGCTCGGCCCGGTGCCGGTCGAGCTCGACTCCGCCAGCCCGCACGCGGCGGCTTACGTCAAGGCGAAGTTCGCCGACCACCTCGAACAGCTCTCGCGCCCCGGACACCGCTTCGTCGCCCGCGACTTCTACTCCGGCAACACCTCGCTCCCCACCGAGCTGCTGCGCGGGGTCGGCGCCTTCGACGAGAGCTTCGCGCCCTACGGCAACGAGGACGTCGAGCTCTCGCTGCGGCTGGCCAAGGCCGGGGTCGAGTTCCGCTTTGACCCCGGCGCGCTGGCGCAGCAGGAATACGACAAGGACTTCGCCGGCCTGGCCCGCGACACCCACGCGAAGGGGCGCACCACGGTGCTGCTCGCACAGCGCCATCCCGACGCCTTCGCGGCACTGCGCCTGGCGACGCCGTGGGACGGATCGCGCCCCTGGCTGGCGGCGCGGGCGTTGCTGCTGCGCCTGACGCGGGCGCGTCCCAGCCTCGCTACCCGCATCCTTTCCCTCGCCGCGGGCCTGGAGCGGCTCGGCCTCTGGCGCCAGCCGCTCTTCTACCGCGCAGCCCTCGATTACGCCTTCTGGGCAGGGGTCGAGGTGGCACTGGACGAATCCCAAGACGGCGGTGCGCTGGCAGAGCTGGCAGCCGAGCTAAATCGTGGCCCGATCGATCTTCTTCTACACCGATAGCCGCGAACTCGGTGGCGCCGAGAACGCGATGCTGATGCTGCTGGCGACGCTCGACCGCGCCCGCTGGCAGCCGACCCTGCTGCTCGACGCCGGCGGCGACGCGGCACCGCTGGAAGAGCGAGCAGCAGCGATCGAAGTGCCGACGCGACGGGTCCCGGCGATGCCGCTCGGCCTCGCCGGCGGCCGCCGGGCGGTCGGCCTGGCGCGCTGGCTGCGCCGCCAGCGGCCGGCGCTCTTCCACGCCCACCTGAGCTGGCCGCTGGCAGCCAAGTGGGGACTGGCCGCGGCGGTCCTGGCCCGGGTGCCGAGCGTGGCAACGGTGCAGCTGATTCCCGAGATGGAGCTGGAGCGCTCCAGCGCGCTGCAGCTGCGCCTGCTCTCGCGCGGGGTCGGCCGCTACATCGCCGTTTCAAGCGCGATCGCACGTGAGCTCGACCAGCGCTTCGGCTGGCCGGCGGAGAGGATCGAGGTCGTCTACAACGCGGTCGACCTCGATCGCTTCGATGTCCCAGCGCCATCCGGGCTGCGCGAGGAGCTCGGCGGCAGCGACGACGTGCCGCTGGTCCTCACCCCGGCGCGGCTCGACGAGCAGAAGGGCCACGACGTCCTCTTCCGCGCCGCGGCCGAGGTGCCCGAGGCGCGGTTCGTGCTGGCCGGCGACGGGCCGCTGCGCGGCCGGCTCGAAGCGGAAGTGGCGCAGCTCGGCCTCTCCCAGCGCGTGCTCTTCCTCGGCCGCCGCGACGACATCCCGGCCTTGCTCGCCGCCTGCGACGTCTTCGCCCTGCCCTCGCTGTACGAGGGCTCCTCGCTGGCGGTACTCGAGGCGATGGCAGCTCGGCGAGCCGTGGTCAGCTCGGCGATCGGCGGCACTGCCGAGCTGATCGAGGATGGCGAGACCGGCCTGCTCGTCCCTCCCGGCGACGACGGCGCCCTGGCCGAGGCGCTGCGGCGCCTGCTCGCCGACGTCCCCGTGCGCGACGGCATGGCCGAGCGCGCCCGGCAGCGGGCCGAGACCGAGTTCAGCCGGCAGACGATGGGGAAGCGGGTCGAAGCCATCTACGCGGGACTGGTGGGCGATGGACCAGACCGCGATTGAGTCGCTGCCCGAGGAGCGGCGTAACGCGCTCCTGCGGCGCGCCGACTGGCGCTTCCTGCTGTACCGCGGCGAGAGCCCAAACGCCGCCGATCCGCACACCATCGGCTTTCCGGGGCGGCGCGCATTGACGGCCGCCCGCACCTCCTTGCCCGAGGGCGGCGAGCTGCTCTGCAGCTGGCGGCTGCCACGGCTGCTGGGGACCCAGCGCGCGCGCCGCCGGCTCGAACGAGCCGGCTTCACCGACCTGCGCCTGCTCTGGCCGGGGCCGCTCCCCCATCGGCCGCCGCAGTTCTGGCTGCCGCCCGACTCCCCCGCCGCGATCGATCACCTGCTCGCGAGTCGTCCGCCGGGCTCATCCGCACAGGCGCTGCTGCGGCCGTTCTGGCGCCTCGCCGCCCGGCTTGGCCTGCTGGCGCCGGTCTTCGTCCTCGCCCGGCTCCCTGCCAGCTCGCCGAGCGACGAGGACGAGCTGGCGCCGTACCTGGGGGCCGACACCCCCTGCCTCCTCCTCACCGGTGGCCGGCGCAGCATCAACAAGGTCGTCGCCCTGCCCTTCCCGCCGGGCGCATCGCGGCCCGCCGCCGTGGTCAAGTTCTCGCGCCTGGCCGAGGCCGAGCGGGCGCTCGAACGCGAGGCCGAGGCTCTGGAATCGCTTGCCCGCGCCCACCCCGGTGTCACCGGAGTGCCGCGCGTGCTGGCCCGGGGGCGCCGCGGCGGCGGCTACGGGCTGGCGGAGAGCGCGATCTACGGCAAGCCGCTGATCGGTGAGCTCTCGCCACAGAGCTTTGGCGAGCTGGCCGGCCGTGTTGCCGACAATCTGGCTGGCCTGGTCGCAGATGCACCGACCGATGCCGGCGACTGGCGGCAGCGCCTCATCGCCGCGCCCTTGGCCGAGTTCGAGCGCAACTTCGGCGCCGTCGCGGCGCCGGGAACCGTGGACACTGCGAGAGCCTTGCTCGACGGCATTGAGGAATTGCCACAAGCCTGCGAGCACCGCGACTGCTCGCCCTGGAACGTGCTGCTGGACGAGGCTGGCGCCCCCGCCCTGCTCGACTGGGAGTCGGCCGAGCCCCGCGGCCTGCCCGGCCTCGACCTCGCCTACTTCCTCGCCAACGCCGCCTTCGTCCTCGACGGCAGCCTCGACAGCGGCCGCACCCGCGAGAGCTACGCGCGCCTGCTCGATCCCCGCGGTCCCTACCACGCAGCCAGCGAGCGCTGCGTCGCTGACTACTGCCGGCGAGTCGGGCTCTCGCCGGACTCCTTCACCCGCCTGCGACTGCTCGCCTGGATCGTCCACTCCAAGTCCGACTACGCCCACCTGACGATGGCCGCGGGCTCGGCACCGCAAGCGCCGGCGCTGCGGGAAAGCACCTTTCTCGGCCTGGTCGAAGAGGAGCTGGCGCGGCGCCCGTCCGTCGGCGAGCGGGGATAGCGTGCGCCCGTGGAGCTGAGCGTCATCGTCCCCACCCACGATCGCCGGCCGATGTTGGAGCGCTGCCTGCGGGCGCTTGCCGCTCAGGACGCCGACCTTGGGGAGTTCGAGGTCGTCGTCGTCGACGACGGTTCCAGCGACGGCACCGGCGCCTTTCTCGAGCAGTTCGAGACGCCGCTGGCGCTGCGCTCGCTGCGGGTTGAGTCGGTCGGCGCCTCGCGCGCCCGTAACGCCGGCGTCGAGGCCGCTGCCGGCAGGGTCTGCGCCTTCCTCGACGACGACTGCATACCGGCGCCGGGCTTCGTCGCCGAGCACCTCGGGGCGCACCGGCGCGAGCCGCGCCTGGTCGGGATCGGGGCGCTGGTCCAGAAGGAGCCGAGCGACGACGACTGGTACGCGCGGGCCTTTGCCAAGGGCTGGCGCGAGCACTACGAGCGGATGGAGGCGAAGCCGCCCAGCTGGAGCGACTGCTACAGCGGCAACCTCTCGGCCCCTCGCGAGGCCCTGCTCGAGCTCGGCTGCTTCGCCACCGACGTCGCCGTCGGCGAGGACATCGAGCTCGGCTTCAGACTCGAACAGCAGGGCTTCGCCCTGCGCTACCTGCCGCGAGCGAGCGCCGTCCACGACGACGAGAAGCCGCGCGAGCGGCTGCTCGACGACGTGCGCAAGCACGGGCTCGCCTACCTGCAGCTGGCCGAACGCCATCCCGGGATGAAGCCGAAGCTGCTCGGTTGGTACCGCGAAGCGAGCCCGCGCGAGCTGCTCCTGCGCCGGGCGCTGCTGGCGCTGCGCCTGCCCGCTGCTGCCGCCGCCGCGCTCGGCGGCCTGGTGCCCGGCGAGGGCCGGCAGGAGCTCTGGTACGGGATCGCCTGGCGCTTCGCCTTCTGGCGCGAGATTCGCGCTCTGGTTGACCGAGACACCTGGGACGAGCTGACAACAGAGGAGCCGGGCCGGTGATCGAGATCAGCGTGATCATCGCCACCCACAACCGCCGCGAGCTGCTCGGCCGCTGCCTCGCTGCGCTCGACCAGCAGACGCTGGCGCCGGAGTCCTTCGAGGTGATCGTCGCCGACGACGGCTCCGAGGACGGCACCGCCGCGATGGTGGAGGAGCGCAGCAACCGCTTCGCGGTGCGCCTGTTGCGCCTCGCCAAGGGCGGCCAGCCCGCCGCCCAGAACGCCGCGATCGAGGCGGCGGAGGGTCGCCTCTGCCTCTTCCTCGACGACGACTGCATCCCGGCGCCGGACTGTCTGACCGGGCACGTCGAGGCCCACGCCGGCGAGCAGCGCCTGATCGGGATCGGCAACCTGACGCAGCAGGCCCCGACGGCCAAGGACTGGTACGCCCGCACCTTCGCGCAAGCGTGGAACGACCACTACGGTCGCCTGGCGGACAAGCAGCCGAGCTGGACCGATTGCTACGGCGGCAACCTCTCGGTGCGGCGCGATGCGCTGCAGGAGGTCGGTGGCTTCTCGGTCGACCTCGGGGTCGAGGAGGACGCCGACCTCGCCTTCCGCCTCGACCGTGCCGGTTGCCGGCCGGTGTTCGTGGCCGCGGCCCACGCCGTCCACGACGACCAGAAGCTGCGCGGGCGGCTGCTCGAGGACTCGCGCCGCCAGGGCGCCGGCCACGTCAAGCTCGCGGCGCGCTACCCGGAGGCGCTGCCGAAGCTGCTCGGCTGGTTCAGTGAGCCGACCCCGCGCGACGTCGCCCTGCGGCGGCTCTGCCTCGCCCTGCGCGTTCCCCCAAGGCTCCTCGCCGCCCTGGGCAGGCTGCTGCCGAACGAGGGCGGGCGCCTGCTCTGGTTCTACTTCGTCTCCCGCTACGCCTTCTGGCGGGGCGTGCGGCGCAGCGTCAAGCGCGAATGCTGGCTGCGCCTGACCCGGCGCGTGCCGGTACTGATGTACCACTCCTTCGATCCCGGCGAGACCGGCGACCGCTACGTGCTCTCGCGCCGCTCCTTCGCCCGCCAGATGCGCCTGCTGGCCCTGCTGCGCTGCGAGGCGATCAGCTTCGAGCAGCTGGCCGAGGCGATGCGCAGCGGGGCCCCTCCCCCGCGGCGCGCGGTCGTGATCACGATCGACGACGGCTACCGCGACAACCTCGAGATCGCGGCGCCGATCCTGCGCAAGCACCGCTTCGGAGCAACCGTCTTCCTGGTCAGCGACCGAATCGGCGGTCGCAACGACTGGGACGATGAGGGTGTCGTCGTCGGCCGCCCCCTGCTCGACCTGGCGGAGATCGAGCAGCTGCGCGGCGCCGGGATCGAGCTCGGCGCCCACACCCGCAACCACCGGCCACTGCCGGAGCTCGGCGACGCCGACGTCAGTGAGGAGATCGCCGGCTCGCGCAGCCAGCTCGAGCAGCTGCTCGGCATCCCGATCAAGACCTTCGCCTACCCCTACGGGCGCCGCGACGAGCGCGCCGTCGCCGCCGTCGCCGCGGCCGGCTACGAGGCCGCCTGCAGCACCCACCCGGTGCCGGCCCGGCTCGACGACGACCGCTTCCAGGTCCCCCGCATCGAGGTCCGCGCCAGCGACTCGCTGCGGCGCTTCCTGGTCAAGCTCTGTCGCGGCGGCCGCTGAGCGCCCGGCTCAAGAAGCGGGCAGGTACCAGCGGTGCGGCAGCACGACGTCACCTTCTGAGCCGGCGACCGGCATCGGACGCTCGGCGAGGATGCCCGGCTCGACGTCGAAGAAGGCGGCGGCCTGCAGGCCGTGCTGGATCTGGCGGCGGCCTTTGAGCAAGAAGTCGATCCGGTAGCGACCGGGGAGCAGGGGCAGATCCTCGAGGTCGCACTCGATGCGTGGACCTAGGTCAGGGTCGCGGACGTCGCTAGGCGCCGAGACGGTGCTATCGAGCGTGGTCACCGGCTGGCCGAGGCTGTTGAGGATCGTGATCTGGCACTCCATCATCGGCAGCACGCCGGTCAGCTCGAGCACGATCTTCGCCGGCCTACCCCCCACCGCGACGCCTCTCTGGCCGCTGCGCGCGTCTTCCACCACCACGCTGCGAACGAGGATCTCACCCCAGGAGCTGCCGTCGTAGTCGGTGCGCTCGGTCAGGTCATCGGAGGCGGAGCTCTCCAGCGTGCGCAGGTAGCCGTCGATCGCTTCAGTGATTGGCGCATCGGCAATGACCTTGCCCTGCTCGATCAGAACCCCGCGCTCGCAGAGGGCCTGGATCACCGCCAGGTTGTGGGAGACGAAGACGACGGTGCGGCCCTCCTGGGCGACCTCGCTCATCTTCGCCAGCGACTTGCGCTGGAAGGCGGCGTCGCCGACGGCGAGCACCTCGTCGACGAGCAGGATCTCGGGCTCGAGGTGGGCGGCGACGGCGAAGGCGAGCCGCACCGACATGCCGCTCGAGTAGCGCTTGACCGGCGTGTCGAGAAAGCGCTCGATGTCGGCGAAGGCGACGATCTCGTCGAAGCGCCGGCGGATCTCGGCCCGGCGCATGCCGAGGATGGCACCGTTGAGGAAGATGTTCTCGCGACCGGTCAGCTCGGGATGGAAGCCGGTGCCGACCTCGAGCAGCGAACCCGCCCGCCCGGTCACGTCGACCCAGCCCGTGCTCGGCTCGACGATGCGCGAGAGGATCTTCAAGAGCGTGCTCTTGCCCGCCCCGTTGTGGCCAATCAGGCCGACCACTTCGCCGCTGCGGATCGTCAGCGAGACATCGCGCAGCGCCCAGAGCAGGTCGGCCTCCTGCTCCTCCTTGGTGCGCCGCGAGAGCTTGCCGAGCGAGCCCCGCACGGTGCTGATCAGGCTCTCGCGCAGGGTGTCGTAGCCGCGCGCGCCGAGGCCCAGCTTGTAGCTCTTGCCGAGCTCGTTGGCTTGTATCGCGATATCGCTCATGGCTAGATGTAGTCGGCGAAGCTGCGCTCGGTGCGGTCGAAGTAGGCGAGCCCGGCGATGAGGAGGACGAGGGCCGAGACCGCGGAGACGCCGATCAACTCAAGCGGCGCGTCCGTGCCCAGCACCGCCCAGCGGAAGCCTTCGACCACGCCGACCATCGGGTTGATCGCGGTCAGCGTGCGCCAGGGCTCGTCGATCAGGCTGCTCGGGTAGACGACGGGGGTGGCGAAGAGCCAGATCTGGATCGCGAACGGGATCACGTACTTGACGTCGCGGTAGCGCACGTTGATCGCCGAGAGGGCGGCCGTGGCGCCGAGCACGGTGGCGAGCATGATCACGATCAGGACCGGCAGGACGAGCACCGCCAGCGGCGGGACAAACCCGTAGATCAAGACGACGGCAAAGAGGATGACCAGCGAGATGCTGATGTCGACGAGGCCGGCGGCGATCGCCCCGGCGGGCATGAAGATGCGCGGGAAGTAGATCTTCGAGACCAGGGCCGAGTTGCTGACCAGGCTTTCGGAGCCGAGCAGCAGCGAGTTGGCGAAGAAGGTCCAGGGAACCAGGGCGGCGAGACTGAAGAGGGCGTAGGGAAGGCCATCCGAGGAGACCCCGGCGACCCGGCCGAAGATCAGCGAGAAGACGACCATGAAGCCGACCGGCTGCAGCACCGCCCAGGCGGCGCCGAGCCCGGTCTGACGGTAGCGCACGGTCACGTCGCGGGCGGCGATTTGGTAGGCCAGGTCGCGGTAGCGCCACAGCTCGCGTGGCGAGAGCACGCGGCTGAAGCCGCTGGTCGCCTGCAGGCGGACCGTCTCGGGGTGCAGGGCAGCCTCGCTCGTCGGCGTAAGGGTCTCGGTGGTCACTGGCTGCTCCATCGGCGCGAGGCTACTCCGACTGAAGTTCTGCGCTTAACGCCTCAAACCTCGCCCGCTACCCGCCGGAGGGATCGAGTCGGACACCGGCCAGGGTCAGCAGGCCGTCGCGCAGGAGGCCCGGCCAGCCCGCCAGGGCGAGCTTGAGGCGCAGCTTGCGCGGGGTGTCGCTGGCGTGGACCTCGACCCGGGGAACGGTGAAGGGATCGCCGCCGGGCTTGGGATCGCCCCAGGCGGTGGTGAAGGCGACGCTGTAGCCGGCCTCGCGCACCGCGGACACCACCTCCGGGCTGCAGCGCCCGTAGGGGTAGGAGAAGCTGCGCGGGCGCGGCACGCCGGCGGCCTCGATCCGCTCCGCCGCCTCCACCGTCTCCCCCGCCAGCTCCGCCGCCGGAACCTCCGGCAGGGGCCGGTGGTTGAGCGTGTGCGAGCCGACCTCGATCCCGCTCGCCGCGACCGCCGCCAGGTCGCCGGGGGCGAGCAGCCGCAGGCTGGCAGCGCCCTTGTGGTGGTCCCAGTCGTTGGCGCCGCCGAGGTGGCCGGCGACGGCGAAGACGACGGCGGGAATCTCACGCTCGGCCAGCAGCGGGGCCGCCACCTCGAGCAAGTCGGTGTAAGCGTCGTCGAAGGTGACCAGGGCGGCGCGGCGGGGCAACTCGCCCTCGCCGGCCAGCCAGGCAAGCACCGCGTCGAGGTCGACGAACTCCCAGCCGTGGGCGGCGAGGTCGTCGAGCTGGCCGGCGAAAAGCTGCGGCGAGACCCCGTACTCGGCCAGCACCGGATCGTCGCGCAGGTCGGCGATCGCGTGGTAGGCGAGAATGCGCAACCGCTCGATGTCAGCTCCCTTCTTCAGCGTCGTGATCACCACGTACAACCGCGCGCGGATCGTATGCCGCTGCATAGACAGCTGCCTGGCCCAGGACTTCACGGACTTCGAGATCGTCGTCGTCGACGACGGCTCCAGCGACGAGACCCAGGCGACCCTGGGAGAGCGCTACGACGACCCCCGCCTGCGCCTCGTCGTCCACGAGACCAACCGCGGCATCAACCCCGCCCGCCACACCGGCGCGACCAACGCCGCGGGCGAGTGGGTGGTCGTGATCGACAGCGACGACGAGCTGCTGCCCGGAGCGCTGGCGCGGCTGCGCGAGCTGATCGAGGGGCTGCCGCCCGGGGTGCGGGTCCTGCGCAGCCGCCAAGTCCACGACGACGGCCAGATCACCCCCGGCTTCGTCCCCAGCGGCCCCTACGACTACGAGGGCCGCATCCGCTGGGCCGAGGCGGAGGGCGGCAACGACGCCGCCCGCTGCCTGGCCCGCGCCGTCTTCGCCGACACCCCCTACATCGACGGCCGCCGCGGCGCGATGGAGACCCTCTTCGAGCTCAACCTGGCCGAACGCGAGACCAGCCTCTGCGTCGAGGAGGTGACGACCAAGGTCCACGCCGACGCGCCCGACAGCTGGCTGCGCGCCGCCAGCACCGCCGACGTCGTCCCCCGCCTGCAGCGCGAGGCCTCCGACATGCTCTGGATGGCCGAGACGACGCTCGAGCGCCACGGCGAGGCCCTGCAGCGCTGGGGCCCGCGCCAGTACGTGACCGTCCTGCGCATCGGCGCCACCCAGGCCTTCATCCTCGGCCAGCGCCGCCTCGGCGCCCGCTACTCGCTGCGAGCGCTGCGCCGCAAACCGCTCTCCACCGCCGCCTGGATCACCCTCCTGCTCGGCCTACTGGGCCCCGCCGCCACCGCCCGCGGCGCCGTCGCCTATCGGCGCCTTGCCGCCTGAACCAAGCAGATTCAGAGACCTCGATGTCGCTCCCATTTTGCTACCGTTATGGGATGAGCAAGCAGATAGCTGTCCGGCTTCCAGACGAGCTTGTCGATTTCGTTGACGGGATCGTCGACTCTGGAACCGCGCGCAGTCGGGCGGTAGTAGTCACCCGTGCGCTCGAGCGCGAACGTAGGCGCGCCCTCGCCGAACGCGATGCCCGGATCCTCGCCCGCACCGGTCCGGATCCAGAGCTCGCGGGACTCGCCGAGCACGCGGCGCGGCTGCCGGTTGACATGGCCTGATGCGACCCATCCACGTCGCGCAGCTTGACAAAGCCAGGCCCGTGCTGATCCTCACGCGTGAGCTCGTGCGGCCGCACCTGAGGACGGTGACCGTCGCTCCGATCACCACAACCATTCGCGGGCTCTCCAGCGAGGTGGCTGTCGATGCAATGAACGGCCTGGCGGAATCGTCGGTCGTCAGTTGCGACAACATCACCACCGTTCCCACGGATGCCGTAGGGGCGCAGATCGGTGTCTTGCTCGACAGTCAAGAGCCGGCCCTCAGTGAGGCGATCGCGGCCGCTTTCAACCTCGATTGAGCCAGGTTGGATCGGGGCTCGCGCCTCAGGCCGCCCGCGGCGCGCGAAAGAGCACCGGCCGCAGCAGCGTCGCCAGCAGCACCAGGGCGAGGACGGTCTGGCTGGCGGTCCAGACGTAGCCGACGGCGTCGATGCCGAGGCTGGGCAGGAGCAGGGCGCTGAGGCCGAGCACGGCGATGCAGTGGGCACCCTGAATCGCGACGACGATGCGGCCGCGGTGTTCGATCCGGGCGACGCTGATGCCGAGGGTGACGATCGCGTTGGGGACCATTCCCAGAGCCAGCAGGCGCAGCAGCGTGGCGCCTTCGTCGGCGTAATCGCTGCCGAAGACCAGCAGCGCCCAGGGGGCGACGATCGCCGCCAGCGCCGCGATCGGGACGACCAGGCGCAGCGTCTGCCGCAGCGCCCGCCGCGAGAGCTCGCGCAAGCGCTCCATGTCGCTGGCCGCCTCGACCGTGAGCGAGGTCATCACGTTGAGGGCAACCAACTCGATCGCCAGCGAGACCATCCAGGGCACGAAGAAGTAGGCGGCGGCGGCCGGGCTCGCCTGGTTGGCGACGAGGATCGGCATGTAGAGGTTGCCGGCGAGGGTGAAGAGCTTGCCGGCGTAGTTGCCGGTCGCCATCGAGAGCAGCTTGCTGCGGTCGAGCGTGCCCTCGCTGGGCGAGGCCGGGATCAGCCGCTTGAAGATCAGGACGTTGACGACGACGACCGCGACGGCCAGCGGCGCGGTCCAGGCGACGAAAGGGCCCGAGCCGGTCAATGTTGTCGCCAGCACGATCAGCAGCAGCAGCTTGGCCAGCGCGTAGAGCGCGTTCTCCAGCGGGATCCACTTGGCCGCCTTGAGCCCGGTGAGGACGCTGTCCTGGAGGGTGAAGATCGTCGTCGCGCCGGTGGCGAGGACGAAGCCGAGCAGCCAGCCGCCGCCGGAGAGGAAGCTCAGCTCCGGCGACCAGAAGCCGCTGGTGAGGGCAGCGAGCAAGCCGAAGGCGAGCGCCAGCGAGATCGTCAGCGCGTAGCTGCGGCTGACCAGGCGCCGGGTCGAGCCGCCGGCCACCGGCAGGTAGCGGACCAGCACCGCCGAGAGGCCGAGGGTGCAGGCTTCGGCGACCAGGGTCATCGCCGAGATCGCCGCCGCGTTGAGGCCGACGACACGAGCGCTGTAGGAATGGGCGGCGAGTGCCCAGAAGGCGACCCCGAGCAGGCTCGTCACCCCGGTGCCGAGGATCAGGTAGTAGCCGGTGCGGTAGAGCGGGTCGCTGAGGTGCTCGCGCAGGCGGCCGCGGCCGCTGAGGCCAGATTCGGTGCTCGCCACGCCGCCCTATCCCGCCGCGCGAGTCCGCCGTGTCGCCCGCGCGACCTCGTAGGCCTGCTCGAACTGGGGCACGACCTCGGCCGGGGAGAAATCGCCGGCGCGACCGTGGGCGGCCGCGCCGAGCCGCTGGCGCAAGTCGGGGTCACCCACCAGCCGCTCGATCGCCGCGGCCAGCGCCGCCGGGTCGGCGGGCGGCACCAGCAGGCCGGTCTCGCCGTCGACCACGACGTCGCTGAGCCCGCCGATGTCGGAGGCGACGATCGGCTTGCCCGCGGCCGCTGTCTCCAACGCCACCAGCCCAAAGGTCTCGGGCAGGATCGAGGGGACGACCGTGAACAGCGAGCGCCGCAGCGCCTCGATCGCGTAGCGGTGCGGCATCGGCCCCAGCGCCACCACTCCCGGCAGGCTCGCCACCTCCTCGAGGAAGCAGCGGCCGACCAGGACCAGCGGCGGCGGGTTGCGCAGCGAGCGGTAGGCCTCGGCGAGCACGGCGCCGCCCTTGTCGAGGGTGACGTCGCCGAAGTAGAGGATGAAGGGCTCACTGGGCAAGCTGGCGAGATGGGGGTCACCGGCCGGCAGCGGCTGCGGCAGCTCGCGGATCAGGTTGGGGACGACCCGGCAGTCATCGGAGAGCTCGAGCCCGCAGCGCACCCGCACCGCCTCGCTGACCGGCAGGAAGACGTCGACGTGGCGGCGCACCCGTCGCTCCGAGGCACGGGTGAGCAGCGCAACGCCGGCACCCTTGGCCGGGCTGTAGTAATCGGCGGCGCAGCTGATGCACTTGCCCCAGCCGGGGCCGCTGCAGGGAGCACCGTGGTTGAGGAAGCGCTTGGTCGCGCAGACGAGGCCGTAGTCGTGCATCGAGAGCGCCAGTGCCGGGCCGCGGCGACGGTCGAGCGGCAGGTAGGAGTGCAGGAGCCAGTTGTGGGCGTGGACGACGTCGGGCCGCTCGCGGCGCAGCAGCCGGCGCAGGTCGAGCACGGTCTCGGGGTCGGGAGCGGGCGGCGCGTGGCGGCGCTCGTTGTCGAGGCTGATCCCCGGCAGCCGGTAGGTGGAGCTGGCCAATCCGTGGACCTCGATCCCGTTCTGGCTCGGCTCAGCCTCGCGGCCGGGCTGGCTCAGCGTCGCCACCGAAACCTCGTGCCCGCGGGCGACGAGCTCGATACTGAGGTCCTCGACCACCCGCTCGACGCCACCGACGATCGGCGCGTAGGACTGGGCGAGCATCAGGATGCGCATCGACCCCGCCGATCGTAGCGTCCCCACCCGCATGCCAGAATCGCCCCGTGGCCGCTGCCTCTGCGCATCAAGTCGATTCCAAGACGCCTTCGATTTCGGTGCTGATCTGCGCCTATACGCTCGATCGGCTCGACGTACTCTCGCAGGCGATCGAGTCGCTCCGCGCCCAGTCGGTTGCCGCGCACGAGATCGTGCTCTGCGTCGACCACTCGCCGGAGCTGCTCGCCGAGGCGCGGCGCCGCTGGCCCGAGCTTCACCTGCTCGAGAACCGCGAGGAGCAGGGACTTTCCGGCGCGCGCAACTGCGGCGTCGCCGAGTGCAGCGGCGAGGTCGTCGCCTTCCTCGACGATGACGCGCTCGCCGCCCCGGACTGGCTCGAGCGCCTCGGCGAGGCCTACCGCGACCCCGACGTGCTCGGCGCCGGTGGCACCGTCCGCCCCGCCTGGGTCGAGGGCAAGCCGGCCTGGTTCCCACCCGAGTTCGACTGGGTCGTCGGCTGCACCCACTCCGGCATGCCGCGCCAGCGCGAAGCGGTGCGCAACCTGGTCGGCGCCAACATGTCGCTGCGCCGCCAGGTCCTGGTCGAGCTCGGCGGCTTCCGCCACGAGCTGGGCCGGGTCGGCACGATCCCCGCCGGCTGTGAGGAGACCGACCTCTGCATCCGCGTCAGCCAGCGCTGGCCCGAGGGCAAGATCCTCTACGACCCCGCCGCGGCGGTCGACCACTTCGTCCCCGCCGGCCGCGGCACCCGCAAGTACTTCACCTCGCGCTGTCGCGGCGAGGGACGCTCGAAGGCCGTGCTCGCCGGCCTGGTCGGCAGCGACTCGGGGCTGGAAGCCGAGCGCACCTACACCAGCCGCACGCTGCCGCTGGGCGTGCTGCGCAACCTCGGCGGCGCCCTGCGCGGGGACCCCAGCGGCCTCAGCCGCGCCGCGATGATCCTCGTCGGCCTCTTCACGACCACCAGCGGCTACCTCTCCGGCGGCCGCGAGCGCCGCCGGCTCGAAAAGCGCCGCGAGGCGGAGGGCAGCCAGGGGAGCGGCAGCCCGCGGGTGCTGACGGTCACGCCCCTCAGCCCCCTCCACCAGGGCGGGGTCGAGCGCCACGTGATGGAAGTCAGCCGCCGCATCGCCGCCGCCGGCGCCGAGGCCGAGGTGCTCTGCACCGAACCCGGCGGGCCGAAGCTGCAGGAGGAGGAGCGCGAGGGGGTCGAGATCCGCACCGTGCGGGCCTGGCCCGCCAACCGCGACTGGTGCCTGGCGCCGCGGATCTGGCGCGAGATGTCGCGCCAGCCCTGGGACGTGGTCCACGTCCAGTCCTACCACACGTTCGTGGCGCCGCTGGCGATGCTGCGGGCGCTCAGCCTCGGCATTCCCTACGTCGTCACCTTCCACGGCGGCGGCCACTCCTCCGACGCGCGCAACAAGGTGCGTGGCCTGCAGCGCGCCCTGCTGCGACCGCTGCTGAAGCGGGCGGCGCGCCTCGTCGCCGTCGCCCGCTTCGAGATCGAGGAGTACGGCGGCGAGCTCGGCATCCCGCCCGAGCAGTTCGCCCTGATCCCCAACGGCACCGACCTCGCCTTCTCCAACGCCGGCAGCGGCAACGGCCACCAGCCCGAGGGGCCGCCGGCGATCGCCTCGATCGGCAGGCTGGAGCGGTACAAGGGGCATCACCGTGTGATCGACGCTTTCCCCTATGTATTGAATAGTGAACCCGAGGCGCGGCTTTTCGTCGTCGGCACCGGGCCCTACGAAGGGGCGTTGCGCAAGCAGGCGCAGGAGCTTGGGATCGAGGACAGGGTCGAGTTCACCAGCACCCCGCCCGACCAGCCGATGGCGATGGCAGAACTCTTGCAGCGGGTCTCGTTGGTCGTCCTGATGAGCGATTTCGAGACCCACCCGCTGGTCGCGCTGGAGGCGGCGGCGGCGGGACGGCGCCTGCTCGTCGCGGATGCCAGCGGCCTCGCCGAGATCGCTGCGGACGGCTTCGCCCGGGCGATCCCACTCGACGAAAGCGCCGAGGGCATCGGTGCGGCGGTGATCGAGGAGCTCGGCAAGCCGCCGCAGACGAAGCGGCCGCAGCTCACCTCCTGGGACGAGTGCGCCGACGAGCTGCTGGCGCTCTACCGCTCCCTGGCCTAAACACCGGCCGACCGGGACAAACGTCCAATCCGGTCCAGGCGGGACTGGAGGACCGCGCGCAGAGGTCGATCACCCCTCTGCATGACCGCACTGCTTTCCAACGATCGTCTCCGCAATGCCCTCCTCGGCCTCGTCGCCCTGCTGGCCGCCACGGCGTTCTCAGCCGCGAGCGTCGCCCCGGCGCAGGGCGCTGCGCGGGCCGCCTCCAGCTGCAAGCAGGGACGGGCGGCGGCTGAGGGAGGCCCCGCCTGCAGGCGCGCCTCCGCTTCGAAAGCGCGGAATGTCCGCAGCAGCCGGCGCAAGGGTCACGGTCGCCCCGAAAAGCCGGCGGCGCCGGCGCCGACCCCCACCGCGCCGCAGCCGACCCCCACCCCCGACCCCGAGCCGACCCCGGCGCCCGCGCCGAGCCCAGAACCGGCTCCGGCTCCGGAGCAGCCCGCTCCCAGCCCGGAACCGACTCCCGCTCCAACCCCTGAACCCACCCCGGCGCCCGCGCCCGCCCCGACTCCCGCTGCCTCCTCGATCTACTGGGGCGCCTGGATCGGCAAGCAGCTGACTGGCGACCAGCCCCCCTGGGAAATGGGCGCGGCCAGCAAGTTCGAGGAAATGGCGGGCAAGAAGCTCTCGATCATCAACTTCTCCGCCCCCTTCGCCAAGTGCCCGACCTCCGGCGGCTCCTGCAGCTTCTACAACTTCCCGACCAACGAGATGAACACGATCCGCGCCCACGGCTCGATCCCCTCCTACAGCTGGGCCTCGCAGTCGATCCCCTCGACCACCAACGAGCCCAACTTCCAGCTCGCCGACGTAATCAGCGGCACCTACGACTCCTACATCCGCAAGTTCGCCGAATCGGCCAAGGCCTGGGGCCACCCCTTCTTCCTGCGCTTCAACTGGGAGATGAACGGGCGCTGGTTCCCCTGGTCGGAGGGCGTCAACGGCAACAAATCGGGCGAGTTCGTCACCGCCTGGCGCCACGTGCACGACATCTTCACCGCGGTCGGTGCCACCAACGCGACCTGGATCTGGTGCCCCAACATCGATCCCAACGGCGAATTCCTCAACCTCGCCAGCCAGTACCCCGGCGACAAATACGTCGATTGGACCGGGCTCGACGGCTACAACTGGGGCACCAACCCGGCCAAGCCTGACCGCTGGCGCAGCTTCGATCAGCTCTACAAGTCGACCTACGACAAGATCACCGCCTCGATTGCCCCCACCAAGCCGCTGATGATCAGCGAGATCGGCTCGACCGAGTACGGCGGTTCCAAGGCCGCCTGGATCCAGGACGCCCTGGCGAAGATCCCGGCCAGCTACCCGAAGATCCGCGGCCTGCTCTGGTTCGAGCAGTTCGACGACGGCATGGACTGGCCAATCGAGACCTCGAGCAGCGCCACCGACGCCTTCGCCGCCGGGATCAAGAGCCCGGCCTACGCCGGCAACCAGTTCGGCTCGCTCGCCTCCGGCCCGATCCAGGCCACCGGCTGACGCCCGCCCCAGACCAGGCGAAGCGCGTCACCCCGCGTTTGTCAACGTCAATCGAACAAACGTCCAATTGATCTTGCAAGGCTGAACCGGGGCCACATCGAGCCGATGGCTGGGGGTGCCAATTCAGCCCCGACACCTCCTTCCCGCCGTCCTCGTCGCGCTTGCCGCCCTGTTGACGGGCACCACGTTCGCCCTGGCAACCGAGCAGGCAAGCGCCCGCGGCGTCCACACCGGCCTCAGCAGCGCCCGCAAGCTGGCCAAGCCGAACCGCTGCTCGAAGCAGCTGCCGGCCCGCCGGGCTCGCACGATGTCGCGCCCGCAGCGTCGCCAGCTGATCCGCCGCCGCCAGCGAGGCTGCCAGCCCGCCCAGGCCAGCGGCGTCGGCGCGCCGCTCTACTGGGGGGCGACGATCGGTGACCAGATCACCGGCGAGCAGGCTCCCTGGGACATGGACGCGGTCTCCCGCTTCGAGGGCATGGCCGGCAAGGGCGTCTCGATGGTCAACTTCTTCGCTCCCTTCGCCAACTGCGGCGGCTCCAAGTGCTCGTACTACAAGTTCCCCGGCGACGTGATGGAAGACATCCGCGAGCACGGCTCGATCCCGGTCTTCAGCTGGAGCTCGCAGTCGATCCCCTCCAACCTCAACGAGCCCGACTTCCAGCTCGGTGACGTAATCGAGGGTGACTACGACTCCTTCATCCGCGAATTCGCCGAAGACTCCCGCGACTGGGGCCACCCCTTCTTCCTCCGTTTCAACTGGGAGATGAACGGCAACTGGTTCCCCTGGTCGGAGGGCGTCAACGGCAACCAGTCCGGCGAGTACGTCGCCGCCTGGCGCCACGTGCACGACATCTTCACCGCGGTCGGCGCCGACAACGTCAGCTGGGTCTGGTGCCCGAACGTCGACCCCGACCACAAGCTGCAGAGCGGCCTCACCGAGAACTACCCCGGCGACGAGTACGTCGACTGGACCGGCCTCGACGGCTACAACTGGGGCCCGAGCAAGGGCGGTTGGACCAGCTTCTCCGACCTCTACAGCACCACCTACCGCGAGATCACCGAGACGATCGCGCCCGGCAAGCCGCTGATGATCGGCGAGATGGGCGCGACCGAGAACGGTGGCTCGAAGGCGAGCTGGATCAGCGAGGCGCTGGCTGAAATTCCCACCGCCTTCCCCAGCATCCGCGCGATGCTCTGGTTCGACACCTTCGACGACGGCATGGACTGGCCGATCGAGACCTCTGCCAGCGCCACCGGCGCTTTTGCCGCCGGAGTCGGCGCCCCGGCCTACCAGAGCAACTCCTACGCCGACCTGCCCGCCGGCGCGATCGCACCCCCCGCCTGAGCCGACTGGACGTTTGTCCTAGACTGCTCTCTCCCAAGCAGGAGGAGAGGGCAGCTTGCGGCTTCGGTCCCCAGCACAGATCGCCAGCATCCTTCTCGTCGCTTGTGCGTTCTGCCTAATCGGCGGTGCGCTGGCAGCGGGGGGAGGAACAAAGAAACAAGGTTCGCGCCTCAAGGGCGCCAGCGTCGACCAGCAGAAGCTGGTCCAGCGCCACCGTGCCCGCGCCAAGCAGCGCGCGACCCTCGCCCGCCACCATCGCAAGCGCCAGGCCGGGCCACCACTGGGCAAGTCAAAGACGGTCCGCCGAGCGCCGCGCAGAGGCCTGGCCGCCCGGGTAGCGGTGGGCGCAAGGCACGATGCGAGTGAGACCACGGCCACGGTCGTCGAGCCACAAACGCCGACGGCGACGACGATGACAGCCTCCAACTCAAATCCATCATCACCCACTACCCCAGGCGCACCGGTCAGCTTGCCCAACCCCACCCCACCCGGCGAAAGCGCCGCGCCGGCGCTCTACTGGGGCGCCTCGATCGGCAGTCAGCTGACCGGAGTGCAGGCGCCGTGGGACATGGGCGCCGTGACCCGCTTCGAGCAGATCGCCGGCAAGCAGGTATCGCTGGTCAACTTCTTCGCCCCCTTCGCCAACTGCGCCTCGACCCCGTGCTCGTTCTACCCCTTTCCGACCGGGCCGATGGAGAGGATTCGCACCTACGGCGCGATCCCGGTCTTCAGCTGGAGCTCGCAGTCGATCCCCTCGACCAGGGTCGAGCCCAACTTCCAGCTCTCCGACGTGATCGCCGGCCGCTACGACTCCTACATCCGCGAATTCGCCGAAGACGCGCGCGACTGGGGGTATCCCTTTTTCCTCCGCTTCAACTGGGAGATGAACGGCAGCTGGTTCCCCTGGTCGGAGGGTGTGAACGGCAACCAGCCCGGCGAGTTCGTCGCCGCCTGGCGCCACGTGCACGACATCTTCGGCGCGGTCGGCGCTCACAACGTGACCTGGGTCTGGTGCCCCAACGTCGACCCCGACGGCATCTTCCACGATCTCGGCTCGCTCTACCCCGGCGACGCCTACGTCGATTGGACCGGTCTCGACGGCTACAACTGGGGCCTCAACCCGGCCAAGCCCGACCGCTGGCGCAGCTTCAACGATCTCTTCAGCACGACCTACAGCCGCGTCGCCGACGTCGTCGCCCCCAGCAAGCCGATGCTGATCGGCGAGATCGGCTCCACCGAGCAAGGTGGCTCAAAGGCGAACTGGATTGAGGAAGCCCTGACCGCGATCCCCACCAGCTATCCGAAGATCCGCGGCCTGCTCTGGTTCGACACCTACGACGACGGCATGGACTGGCCGATCGAGACCTCGGCCAGTTCGGCCGGGGCCTTCGCCGAGGCGATCCAAAGCCCCGCCTACGTCGCCGAAGGTGAACCCGAACTGAGCGAAGGGGCGATTACGCCTCCAGATTGATCGGCGCGCCGATTGCATCCGCGCCGAATGCATTTATTTAGGGCGAACGGTTGCCCTTTCCTAAACTCCGCCCGCCTCGCAGCCGATGGACATGAGAATGCGAATCCGCCGAACCACCTCAGCCGTCCTGCCGGGCCTGCTCGCCCTGGCACTTGCCCTCTTCGTTCTCCTCCCCGCAGCCGCCTCGGCCGCCCAGCACAAGTCCCCCGCGCGCCACAAGGCGGCGGCCAAGAAAAAGCAGCGGCCGCTCTACTGGGGCGCCTGGATCGGTGACCAGCTGACCGGGGAAGAGCCGCCCTGGGACATGTCGGCGGTTTCGCAGTTCGAAGGCCTGGTCGGTAAGGGTCTCTCGCTGATTGCCCTGGGCTCGCCCTTTGCCGATTGCACAACCTCGCCCTGCAACTTCTACGACTTCCCCACGACGGCGATGAACAACGTTCACAACTACGGTGCGATCCCCTTCTTCAACTGGGCATCGCAAGCGACTTCCGCGGACCCCGCGGGCGCGACCGTGATGCCGGACTTCCAGCTCGGCGATGTGATCGCCGGCACCTATGACTCCTACATCCGCGAATTCGCCGAATCGGCGCGCAACTGGGGGCACGCCTTCTTCCTCCGCTACGACTGGGAGATGAACGGCAACTGGTTCCCCTGGGGCGAGACGATCAACGGCAACAACCCCGGCGAGTACGTCGCCGCCTGGCGCCACGTGCATGACATCTTCAGCTCGGTCGGCGCCACCAACGCGACCTGGGTCTGGTGCCCCTACGCCGAGGTCGACCGTCACTTCGCCGATCTGGCGCCGCTCTACCCCGGTGACGAATACGTCGACTGGACCTGCATGGACGGCTTCAACTGGGGCAGCAACCCGACCAACCCCCACACCTGGAAGGGCTTCGAGGACATCTTCACGCCGACCTACAACAAACTGGTCAAGCAGATCGCGCCGAGCAAGCCGATCGTGCTCGCCGAGATGGCATCGACCGGACACGGGCGAGCAAAGGCGAAGTGGATCCACAACATGTTCAACGAACTGCGCACCAACTTCCGCCGCATCCGCGGCCTGATCTGGTTCAACCAGGTCGACCGCGGCGTCGACTGGCCGCTGGAGACCTCGCAGGCCGCCGCGCGCGCTTTCTCCAAAGGAATCCGCAAACGTGGCTTCAAGGGCAACGGCCAGGCCGCGGTAGTGGCGAGCCCGATCCGGCCACCCGGTTGATCGGAACGGCCGCAGCTTCCGTACCGAAAGGTACCTGCCAGATGCCCGAGCGCAGAAGCTAAGCCGGATGGCGGGGGTTAATAAGACTATGAAGAGCTCTGTCTTCAGATCCTGCTTGGCGATCCTGGCGCTGCTATTTGTCGTGGCCGCACCCGCCGCGCAGGCCAAGGGCGCCTCGAAGCCGCCGCCACCACCGCTCTACTGGGGCGCCCAGATCGGCGATCAGCTGACCGGCGAAGCCGCGCCCTGGGACATGAACGCGCTCGCTGCCTTCCAGAGCATGGCCAAGAAGCCGCTCTCGCTGATCTCCTTCTCGGCTCCGTTCGCCCAATGCGAGGGCTCGGACTGCCTCTACATCAACTTTCCCCTGACGCCAATCGAAAACGCCCGTAACTACGGCGCGGTTCCCATCTTCAGCTGGAGCACCTCCTCGACGCCCGAAGAGGGCCCGCAGCGACCCTGGAAGCTCTCCACGGTCATCGACGGCACCCACGACGCCTACATCCGCCAGTTCGCCGAAGCGGCCAAGACCTGGGGGCACCCCTTCTTCCTGCGGTTCAACTGGGAGATGAACGGCTTCTGGTTCCCCTGGTCCGAAGGCGTCAACGGCAACAAGAAGGGCGAGTACGTCGCCGCCTGGCGCCACGTGCACGACATCTTCAGCGCGGTCGGCGCCCACAACGCCAGCTGGGTCTGGTGCCCGAACGTCGACTTCACCCGCAAACTGATCCCGCTCAACCAGGTCTACCCCGGCGCCGACTACGTCGACTGGACCTGCCTCGACGGCTTCAACTGGGGCAAGCGCGCCGACTCGGCCGGCTGGCAGAGCTTCAACCAGGTCTTCCACGAAACCTACAAGCGGGTGGTGAAGCTCGCCCCCGACAAGCCAATGCTGCTCGGCGAGGTCGCCTCCAACGAGATCGGCGGCTCCAAGCCGGCCTGGATCAAGAACATGCTGCGCGAAGTGCCCCGCTACAAGAAGGTCCGCGGCCTGGTCTGGTTCAACGTCAAGGACCGCAACACGCACTGGCCCCTGGAGAGCTCCAGCAAGGCCTCTGCGGCCTTCGCCAAGGGAATCGCGCGCAGCGTCTACCGGCCCAACGAATTCGGCACGCTCGCAACCAGCAGCCCGATTCCGCCGCCCAGCTGGCCCTGAGCTGACCCCCAGCGGATGGCCGTGGCGGTGGCCCTCTCCGGGAATTGATATCGCACGCGACAATCTGCCAGCGCGGCTTCGCCGCGCCTAGAAACTCGAGTGCAGCGGCTGCCTGCGGCAACATTCCCGGAAAGGCCCACCGCCACGCCTTCCAAGGGACACAAGCTCAGCACCGATGAAGCTCGCGCAGCCCCGGGTCTATCCACTACGGATTCCAGAAGAAATGCCGGACGCTCCCATCATTTTTCAGAGCCACCACGTCAGTCCTCGTATTCGACCAGGACACAGCTCCGGGCCCGGATATCAATGGGCCATCCCCGACGACGTGCCAACCGCCCCAAACGCCGCTGTAAGAGTCGTTCCAGAGGGCGTTGTCCCATCCCTTCGCGAACACGTCGAGATAGCCCGGACCGAGCGACGAGATATCTGGATCGGAGGCCACCGATCCGCCCAGGCTTCCCAGGCTCCAGCCGAATCCATTCCACGCCCACTGCCAGACGGCGTTGTCACTCCCACGGGCGACCACGTCGATCCGGTTGGGACCCCAGGACACAGCGCCAGGGCCTCCGGCCATCGAGCCGCCCAGGCTCTGCCAGCCGCTCCAACCTCCCCCGCTGTACCACTTGTGCCAGAGCGCGTTGTCACCGCCCCTCACAAAGACATCGAGCTGACCCGGGCCCTGCGAGGAGATCTCCGGGGCGGATTCGATTGACCCACCGAGGCTCTCGACGCTCCAGCCGGATCCATTCCACGCCCAGTGCCAGACGGCGTTGTCACCCCCTCGGGCCACCACGTCGATCCGGTTGGAACCCCAGGACACGGACGCCGGCCCCGAGGTGAGGCCGCCACCGAGACTCTGCCAACCGCTCCAGCTCGTCCCGCTGTACCAGTTGTGCCAGAGCGCGTTATCCGAGCCCCTGGCGAAGACGTTGAGCAGGCCCGGACCCTGGGAGGAAATCGTCGGGTCGCCAACTAGACCTCCACCCAGGCTGTCGTAGGGCCAGTTCGTCGGTGCCGGCCAGATAGGCGCCCCAGCCTGTTGCTGAAACTCCCACCAGGACTGTCGATATTTGCCGCTAAGATCGCGCAGGCCACAGTGGTAGTCCCATTTTTCGTTGTTTATGTCCCTGGCCGCATGCCAGGTCAGGGCCTGGATGTTGTAGGTGCCAGCGTTGCTTTTTACCCAATTGAAGCTCTGTTTCAGCAGGGAAGCCTGAGTAGGCGCATCGACGAGGGACTGTCCTGTTCCCGCCACCGGCCAGCCGAGCTCGGTTATCCACAGGGGTTTGCTCGAGCCCTGTGACTGACCGTTCAAGACTTTCCGGATTGTGGTCACCTCTTTGGTGAATTCCGAAATCTGTGACCCCAGCGAGAAACCGTAGGGATGAATTGCAACACCACCGACCTCAGAAGCAATGCCGGGTGCTTTGTAGAGAGCCGAAACATAGGCTTCCATCCCCGCTTCGTTCCAAGCCCCTAGGTAGAGGCCTCCTACCAGCGTTTGCGCACTAGGCTGGACTAAGTGAATGGCATGTGAGGTGAAGCGGAAGAATTCGCCGAATTTTTGGGCTTCTGCCTGACTAACAACCGGGTTTTTGGGGTCCTCTTTGGCGGGCGTGTATTCCGCCAAGTTGGGCTCATTCCATATCTCCCAAGTAGTGACCGGCTTGGCGTAGGAGGCCTTGTCTTTCCAAAATTCCCCGCCCGGCTTATACCTTTCAACCGTGCTTTTGACCCATGAATTCCAATCTCCGTAGCTAGGCAGAGGGTATTCGGGCCCCCACATGAGATAGGGAAGGATGGTGATGCCGCGTTTGGCGGCGCGATCAAAAAGCAGATCGTAGTAGCCCAAGCTATTCGAGTGATCTATTTGCACGCGGAGATAGGCCGCACCAGAGTGCTGCACGTTTTCCAGTTCTTCTTCGCTCATGGTTGTGCCAATGTCTCCACTCCACTGCAGGCCAAGCGAGAGAGCAGATGCACCTGAGGCCACCGCCAAGAGCAAGGCGGTGGCGGCTAGCAGTGCAACGGCTAGCCGTTGCAGGCGAAGCTTCACGGAAGGCATAGCGAAACGCAAGATCTCTCCCTTTGATTGCTCAAGAAACTTGGATTTCTTGATCATTGTTTGGGCGAGAGAATGGGGCAAGGCCTATAGACAGATGATCTAGATTCGAGGGGCACGCTGGCCGCCAGCAGCCCGATTCCCGCACCTTCCTGGCCGTAGTTCTGCGGCGGGCTTGACGTCGGCCACCTCGTCAGCATTGTCGCCGCCGCCAAGCCCAGCCTCGCTGCCTCAGCGGTGCTTCAAGGTCGCAAGCAGCGGTGCCACTTCCGGCACGACTTTGATGACCACTCTGGCTCACCCCCTTTGATATGCACAAAGCTTTTTGATTACAACAAAAAGACCCTAGCAATCAAAAGAAGTGGATACCTCCGCTATGGAATGCGGATACTTTTCTGTCCAAACGATCAGCCCGTATCGATTCGCGCAATCGAAGTACCGGGAAAAGGCCAGAGAGGAGCTTCCGTGCCACCGACGAGGAAAGAGCCGAAAGCCAAAGCTGCGCAGGCAAAGGCAGGCGTCAAGAAGAAGGCAGCGCTCGAACCAGTCGACCAGAGACTGATGAAGGGACTCTCCCATCCTCTGCGGGTGCAGATCCTGACCCTGATCAACGAGCGGCCGTGGAGTCCCAGGGAACTCCAAAGGGAGCTAGACGAGGGCCTTAGCCAGATCAGCTACCACGTCAAAGTTCTGCGGGACTTCGAGTTGATCGAACTGGTCAGGACCGAGCCCCGGCGCGGTGCGGTCGAGCACTTCTACTCGCCGGTTCAGCGAATCATCGTCCCCGAAGGCATGTCGGTCTCCCTGCCCAAATCGGCGCGCTTGGAGATGCTCGGAAAAATCATCCGAGACGCCGAAAAGGACGTGCGCGAGTCGCTCAAAGCCGGCACTTTCTATGGGCGAGACGACTTCCATGCAAGCTGGACCCCGATGGACCTCGATGAGCAAGGCTGCGCGGAGTTGCATGCCCGGGCCGATGAGTTCCTGGAAGACATCTTGAAAATTGGGGCCGACTCAACGAATCGCCAAGCCCAGGAGAAAGCCAAGACCGTCCCAGTGTCAGTCGCTGTGTTTGGCTTCCCATCCGCCCGACCGCCTGGAGCAAAGAGTCCAGCTCATCGGCGCCGCGGGTAAGCCGCTCGAAATCCCCGGCTAACAAAGGCGAATGTTGCCGAAGGCAGCGATATGCAATCCGTCTATTGCGTGGCGTCAGCCGCGCTCGAGCTTGGAGCTAAGCGCGAAGCGCGTAGATATCAATTCGCCTGGAGGGTGGCCGGGCTCCCCCAGCCACCCCCGTCAGTACGACTATCTAGGCGAGTCGCGCTTCGAGTGCCTGCAACTGCTGCGCCAGCTCCGCCGGCAGCTTGTCGCCGAACTGGGCGAAGTGCGCCTTGACCTGCGGCAGCTGCTCGCGGACAAGGCTCTCGTCGACGGAGAGCAGCTCGCGCATTGCCTCGTCGCTGATATTGAGGCCCTCGGTGTTGATTGCGCCCTCGGCGGGAAGCAGGCCGATTGCGGTCTCGACCGCCTCGGCGCTGCCGTCGCAGCGGCGGAAGACCCACTCGAGCACGCGGCTGTTCTCGCCGAAACCGGGCCAGAGGAACTTGCCGTCGGCGTCCTTGCGGAACCAGTTGACGTAGAAGATCCGCGGCAGCTGGGCGCCCTCGCGCTCGCCGGCCTTGATCCAGTGGGCGAGGTAGTCGGCCATGTTGTAGCCGCAGAAGGGCAGCATCGCCATCGGGTCGAAGCGCAGTTCGCCGACGTTGCCGGCAGCCGCTGCGGTCTTCTCCGAAGACATCGTGGCGCCGAGGAAGACACCGTGCTCCCAGTCGAAGGCCTCATGGACCAGCGGCACCGTGGTGGCGCGGCGGCCGCCGAAGAGGAAGGCATCGATTGGCACGCCGGCCGGGTCTTCCCACTCGGGCGCGATCGTCGGGCACTGCGACGCCGGCGTGGTGAAGCGGGCGTTGGGGTGCGACGAGGGGGTCTCGGACTCCGGCGTCCAGTCGTTGCCGTGCCAGTCGATCAGGTGCTCGGGGGCCTCGGAGGTCATCCCCTCCCACCAGATGTCGCCGTCGTCGGTTTTGGCGCAGTTGGTGAAGATCGAGTTGCTCTCGATCGTCCGCATCGCGTTCGGGTTGGTGCCCTCGCCGGTTCCCGGCGCGACGCCAAAGAAGCCGGCCTCGGGATTGACCGCGTAGAGGCGGCCGTCCTCGCCGAACTTCATCCAGGCGATGTCGTCGCCGACCGTTTCGACCTTCCAGCCGGGCAGGGTCGGGATCAGCATCGCCAGGTTGGTCTTGCCGCAGGCCGAGGGGAAGGCGCCGGTGACGTACTTGACGCCGCCCTCGGGCGAGGTCAGCTTGAGAATCAGCATGTGCTCGGCGAGCCAGCCCTCGTCGCGCGCCATCGCCGAGGCGATCCGCAGCGCGAAGCACTTCTTGCCGAGCAGGGCGTTGCCGCCGTAGCCCGAGCCGAAGGACCAGATCTCACGCGTCTCGGGGTAGTGGACGATGTACTTGTTGTCCTCGTTGCAGGGCCATGGAACGTCCTCGAGCCCTTCGACCAGCGGCATGCCGACCGAGTGCACGCAGGGGACGAACTCGCCGTCGGTACCGAGCACCTCGAGCGCCGCGGCGCCCATGCGGGTCATGATCCGCATCGAGGTGGCGACGTAGGGCGAGTCGGTCAGCTGCACGCCGATGTGGGCGATCGGCGAGCCGAGCGGGCCCATCGAAAAGGGAACGACGTACATCGTGCGACCGACCATGCAGCCCTGGAAGAGAGGGTTGAGGGTCTCGCGCATCGCGGCGGGGTCGCGCCAGTTGTTGGTCGGGCCGGCATCGGCCTCCTGCTCGGAGCAGATGAAGGTGCGGTCTTCGACCCGGGCCACGTCGGCGGGGTCGGAGAGGGCGAGGTAGGAGTTGGGGCGCTTGGCGTCGGAGAGACGCTCGAAGGTGCCCGCGTCGATCAGGGTCTGGGCGAGGGAGTCGTACTCCTCCGCCGAGCCGTCGCACCAGTGAATGGCGTCGGGCTGGGTCAAATCGGCGATCTCCCCGACCCAGTCGAGGAGCTTTGCGTGCGTGGTCGGCGCTGCGGCCGCGATGGTTTGGCTCATCCGCGGGACTTTATTCATTGGACCCGCTGATATTGATCACACTTATGTCCGCATCGCTGTTGCGGATCTTCAGCGTGACCATCTGTTCTTCGCCTTTTGGCAGCTTTACGCTGCAATTGAAGGTCGCACCTTTTTCAACCTTCTGATCGGACGGGCAGTCGACGGAGGAGACCTTTTCCCCCAGCGACTTCGAGAGGCTCGCTTCCAATTGTTCCTCTGTCTTGGTCGCATCGAGCACCGTGTCGCCGCAGCCGACGACGAGCGCAGCGACTGCAACCAGCCCGAGCAGGACGCCCGAGAACTTGCGCAAGCTCATTCCTCTCCGATCTGCCGGGGTCACCGGGTTGAAGTATCCCAGGAGAGCCGGGTGGCTCACCAGGGCACCACCGGCGCGACCCGTCGGATAGGGTTCCCCGCCGCTGATGAGGTTCTTCGAGTACGAGGCACGCAAGATCGTCGAGGCGGCGGGGATTCCCGTCACCAAGTACGGCTTTTGCACAAGCGCCGACGAGGCACGCAAGGTCGCCGAGGAAATCGGCGGCCCGGTCGTGATCAAGTCGCAGGTGCTGAGCGGCGGCCGGATGAAGGCCGGCGGCGTCAAGTTCGCCGACACGCCGGACGAGGCAGCGGCGCATGCGGCGGACATCCTCGAGCTCGAAATCAACGGCCACATGCCGCGCGGCGTCCTGGTCGACCCGAAAGCCGAGATCAAGCAGGAGTACTACGCCGGCGTCGTTTGGGACGGCACGGCGAAGAAACCGCTGATGCTGTTCAGCGACATGGGCGGGATCGACATCGAGGAGGTCGCCGAGACCCACCCCGACCACGTCGGCCGCGGCCACGTCTCCAACCTGATGCCGATCCCCGACTTCGAGGCCAAGCAGGTGATCGCCGCCACCGGGGTCACCGGCTCGCAGCTCAACCGCGCCACCCCGGTCCTGGCCAAGCTCGCCCGCCTCTTCCGCGACAACGACATGACCCTGGCCGAGATCAACCCCCTCGCTGAGCTGACCGACGGCAGCTTCGTCGCCCTCGACGCCCATATGGAGATGGAGAACGAGGCGGTCGGCCGCCAGAAGGGCCTACTGCGCAAGCGGCTCGAGATCGCCGAGGAGGACACCCGCGAGACCTACGAGCCCTCCGACTTCGAGCGCCACGTCGCCGCGATCGACGCCGCCGACCACCGCGGCGTGATCCAGGGCAAGGACCACGGCTTCGAGGGCAACCTCGGCCTCGTGATCGGCGCCGGCGGCGGCTCGCTGACGCTCACCGACGCCGTGCGCAGCCAGGGCGGCAAGCCGGCCAACTACTCGGAGATCGGCGGCAACCCCTCCGTCGCCAAGGCCTGCGGCCTGGCCAAGGAGGTGCTCGAAAAGGACGGCGTCGAGAAGATCGCGGTGATGATGTCGATCGTCTCCAACACCCGCGTCGACATCGTCGCCCGCGGCGTGATCAAGGCCTGCCTCGAACTCGGCAAGGACCCGGGCGAGACGATCGCGATCTTCCGCATCCCCGGCGCCTGGGAGGACGAGGGCTTCAAGATCCTCGAGCGCTACGGGGTCGAGTACTGCGACCGCTCGGTCTCGATGTGGGAGGCGGCCGGACGCGCCGTCGCCAAGATCCAGGGAGCACCCGCCTGATGAGCATCCTGCTTTCGAAAGAGACGACCTTCATCGTCCAGGGCATCACCGGCCGCGAGGCGGTCAACCTGACTCGCGAGTGCCTCGACTACGGCTCCAAGGTCGTCGGCGGGGTCACCCCCGGGCGCAAGGGCCGCGAGGTGCACGGGGTGCCGGTCTTCGACACCGTCGCCCAGGCGGTCGAGAACCACGGCGGCCCGATCGACGGCTCGGTCGTCACCGTCCCCCCCGCCTTCACCAAGGACGCCGTGCTCGAGGCGATCCTCAACGGGATCAAGCTGATCGTGATCGTCACCGAGCGCATCCCGCGCCGCGACGTCGCCCAGATGGTCGAGCTGGCCAACATCGAGGGCGCCCGCATCATCGGCCCCAACTGCCTCGGCCTGATCGTCCCCGAGGTCTGCAAGATGGGCGGCATCGGCGGGCCCGCCAAGGACGCGGCCAAGGCCTACGCACCCGGCCCGGTCGGCGTGATGAGTCGCTCCGGCGGCATGACCACCGAGATTTCCTCCTCGCTGACCCAGGCCGGCCTCGGCGTCTCCACCGCCGTCTCGATCGGCGGCGACGCGATCATCGGCTCCACCTACGCCGAGCTGATGCCCTACTTCGAGGCCGACGAGCAGACCGAGGCAATCGTGATCTACACCGAGCCCGGCGGCCGCATGGAGGCCCAGCTCTCCGAGTGGGTCGCCGAGCACAACTCGCGCCTGCCGATCGTCGCCTTCATGGCCGGCAAGTTCATGGACGACGAGGAGATGAAGGGAATGAGCTTTGGCCACGCCGGCACGATCGTCGAGGGCAAGGAGGACACCGCGACCGAGAAGATCGCCCGCCTCGAAGAGGCCGGGATCCGTGTGGTCGAGCGGATCGACGAGATCCCCAACGCGGTCAAGCAGAAGCTGGGGGTGACTGCCTGATGGCGGAGACGCTGAACAAGGTCTTCATCGACGTCGAGGTCGACTCCTCGATCGCCGCCGACGCCGAGCTGGCAAAGAAGCTGGAGGAAGTCTGCCCGGTCGACATCTTCAAGGCGACCGATTCCGGGGTCGAAGTGGTCGAGGGCAACCTCGACGAGTGCGTCCTCTGCAACCTCTGCGTCGACGCCGCACCCGAGGGCACGGTGCGCGTCGTCAAGCTCTACCAGCAGTAGCGACGAGCCCGCTGCTCACCGCCGCCAGCGCTTCCTCGCGCAGGTGCTCGGGGATGACCACTAGCGAGCGCAGCTCTTCGAGCAGATCGCGATCGCCGTCGATCTCGACGCCCTCCTCGCCTTTCTCGCCGGTGACCAGGGCAGCGATGACGCCGATCGGGGTGCCGCTCAGACTGAGGTCGCTACTGGCCGCGGTGCCGCGCGAGGCGTCGATCCAGCCGCCGTCGATGCGCAGCTCATAGGACTGGCCACCGCTGCGCAGCAACAGCGTCGCCCGCAGGTCGGCGGGCGGGCGCAGGATCACCCGGATCGCGTTGGGGAGTGAGGACGGCTGCAGGTCGATCACGTCCTCGAGCTTCTGCAGGCCCATCCCCCAGCGGCTCAACTCGATCATCGGGCCCTCCAGCCCGCGGCCCAGCTCGGTCAGCTCGTAGACCGTGGTCGAGTTGAGCGGGTCGAGCTCGCGCCGCTCGACGATGCCGTGCCGCTCGAGGTCGCGCAGGCGCTTGGTGAGGACGTCGGTGGGAGCGCCACCGACCGAGCGGGCCAGGGCCGAGAAGCGCAGTGGCCCAAGCGAGAGCTCGCGCACGATCAACATCGTCCAGCGCTCGCCAATGCGGTCAAGGGCGCAGGCGAGGCTGCAGGCCTGTCCGTATTCGCGCGGGGTCACCGAACGATAGTAACAGCGTAATTTGGAATTCAAAGTGGGCACTTTGAATTCTGGTACAGTGCCGCGCCAGTGACCCGGATCGCGAACCTGACCTGGCGGCACCCGAAGCTCGTTCTCGCCGCCGTCGGGGCCTTCGCCCTCTTCGCCGTCGCGATCGGGCACAACGTCGAGCAGCACCTCAAGGCGGCGGGATTCACTGACCCCAACTCCGAGAGCGAGCAGGCGACAAACGTCCTGCGCGACTCGCTCGGCTATGACCCCAACCCGGCGATCGTCCTCGTCGTCCGCTCGCCCGACGGTGGCCCGCTCAATCCGAGCGACCCCGCCGTGCGCCGCGACGTCGGCAAGCTCAGCGCCGAAGTGGCCGAGGTCGAGAACGTCGGCCGCGTCCTCAACCCCCTGCGCGACCGACGAGCGGGCGCCAACCTGATCGCCGAGGACGGTCAATCGCTGGCAGTCGCCGCCTTCCTCTCGACCAACGACATCGAGGACGCCGGCGGCATCGCCGCCGAAGAAGTCAAGACGCTGGCCGAAGCGAGCCCGCTCGATGTCGCCGAGGGCGGCTTCGCCCAGGGCTTCAACGAGACCAACGACCAGACGCGCAAGGACCTGACCACGGCCGAGCTGATCGCCTTCCCGGTCCTGGCGCTGCTGCTGCTCTTCGTCTTCCGCGGCGTCGTCGCCGCGGCGATCCCGCTCTTGATCGGCGGCATCTCGATCGTCGGCACCCTCTTCGTCCTGCGCGTGATGTCGGGCTTCGTCGACACCTCGCTGTTCGCGCTCAACGTCGCCACCGGGCTCAGCCTCGGCCTCGCCGTCGACTACGCCCTGCTGATGGTCTCGCGCTACCGCGAGGAGATCGCAACCGGTGGTGCCACCGAGGAGGCGCACCGGCGCACGGTGGCGACCGCCGGGCGCACCGCGGTCTTCTCCGGCCTCACCGTCGCCGCGGCGATGGCGGCGCTGATCTTCATGCCGCAGCGCTTCCTCTACTCGATGGCGGTCGCCGGCGCCTCGGTAGCCGTGCTCTCTTCCGTGATCGCGATCCTCGTCGTCCCCTCGCTGCTGCGACTGCTCGGCACCCGCATCGACGCCCTCTCGATCCGACGCGGCCCAGCGGTCTCCGACGGCTCCGATGGCTGGTACCGACTTGCGCGCGGCGTGATGAAACGCCCGCTCGCGGTTGCCCTGGGCAGCGGCGCCCTGCTCCTAGCCGCAGCGGCGCCGCTGCTCTGGACGACCCTGACTGGGCCCAGCGCCGAGGCCGTGCCGCCGAACCAGCCTTCCTATGACGCCTACCGCTACCTCGAAGGCCACTACCCGCGCGACGTCACCGAGGCGGTCACCGTTGCCGTCGACGGCAACGCCAGCAACGCCCAGCTCACCGCCTACCAGCGGCGGATCGTGACCGTCGGCGACGTCGTTCGCGGCACTCCCTTCTTGCGAGTAAAAGGCAGCGTCGCCTACGCCAACTTCGCCCTCTCCGAACCGGCCCTCTCCGCCGCTTCCCAGGACGCCGTCAAGGAGATTCGCGACCTCCCCCCGCCCGGCGGGGCGACCGTCCTCGTCTCCGGCAACTCCGCCCGCTTCATCGACCAGAAGCAGAGCCTGTTCGAGCACGCCCCGCTGGTGGTGGCGATCATCTGCCTCACCACGCTGGTCGTCCTCTTCCTGCTCACCGGCTCGGTGCTGCTGCCGCTGAAGACGCTGCTGATGAACTCGCTGACGCTGGGCGCCACGCTCGGCATCCTCGTCCTCGCCTTCCAGGAGGGCTGGCTCGACTCGCCGCTCGACTACACCGGCCCGGCGGCGATCGAGGTGACCAGCCTCGTCTTCCTCTTCGCCGTCATCTTCGGCCTCGCCACCGACTACGCGGTGCTGGTCATGGCGCGGATCAAGGAACGCCACGACCTCGGCGACTCCAACGAGGAGGCGGTCGCGGTCGGCATCGGCAGGACGGGCCGCGTGATCACCGCCGCCGCGGTAGCGATCGCCGTCGTCTTCCTCGCCTTCGGCGTCAGCAGCGTCTTCTTCGTCAAGCAGATCGCGATCGGCATGGCCTTCGGCGTGATGATCGACGCGACGATCGTCCGCGCCCTCCTAGTCCCCTCCCTGATGCGCCTCTTCGGCGAGTGGAACTGGTGGGCACCGAAACCCCTGCGCCGCATCTATTTGCGGCTTGGCATCTCCGAGGCATAGGCCCGATCCTGCCGTCGGGCGGGGATGGGTGGGATGGCGGGTGTGCCTCTGCGGGAATTGATATCGCACGCGCCTGCGGCGCTTAGCGACAATCTGAGAGCGCGGCTGCGCCGCGCTTAGAGACACGAGTGCAGCGGCTGCCTTCGGCAACATTCCCGCAGAGGCACACCCGCCATCCCTCTCAACACCCACTCGAGCTACAGAGCTTTCGGCTCGAAGCGTTGAGACAGCTCCGAATCCACAGAAGCTTTTCGGGAGCTTCGTGGCCATCCGAGCAGCTTGGTTTGTCCCATGGCGGCGTGGCGAGGGAGCCGGGCGTCCTGTGGGGAATGTCGCCGAAGGCGGCCGCTGCACTCGTGGTTATGGGCGCGGCGCAGCCGCGCTGCTAATTGGTCGCTAAGCCCGCGAAGCGGGCGTGCGACATCAATTCCCCACAGGACGCCCGGCTCCCTCGCCGAGGTCCTACGGGTCCACCCTGTGCCCCCCTTGCCACGCGTGCGATCGATCACATTACGCATATATAAATTTATATCCGGGTAACGTTGCCGTCGATGGCTGCAACACCGACACGCTCGCGCCTCGCCAAGGCCGACCGGATGGAGCAGGCGCTACTCGCGGCGCACGAGCTCTTTGCCGAGCGCGGCTACGCGGCGGTGACGATGGATGAGGTCGCCGCCGCGGTCGGCGTCACCAAGCCGCTGCTCTACAACTACTTCGGCAACAAGGAGCGCCTCTACATCGCCTGCATGAAGCGCGCCGGCGACGCCCTGGTCAAAACGATCCTGGAGACGGTCGGCGACACGACCAACCCCGGCGACGCGCTCAACGACGGCCTGCGCGCCTTCTTCGCCTTCCTCGACGCCGACCGCGCCGCCTGGGCCGTGCTCTTCGACGAGACCCTGCCCCACAGCGGCGAGCTCGCCGACGGCGTCGCCGCCTACCGCGGCAGCCTTACCGAGCTGGTCTCCGAATCGCTGCTGGCGCAGCTGCCGGCCAAGCGCCGCGCCGCCGCGCGGATCGAAGTCGAGGCGCTCTCCACCGCCCTGCTCGGCGCCGCCGAGGCGCTGGCGCGCTGGTGGCTGCGCACCGAAGCGACCACCGCCCAGGAGGCGGCCGAGCTCTTGATCGCCACCGTCGAGCCGGGCCTGCGCCTGCGCTCCACCCCATCTGCCAAGTCCTCACGACCGAAACCGAAAGGTGAAAGCAGTTGACCGAGAAACCACGCCGCGTCGCCGTGATCGGCGGCAACCGGATCCCCTTCGCGCGCTCCAACTCCGTCTATTCCCGTGCTTCCAACCAGGACATGCTCACCGCTGCCCTCGACGGCCTGATCTCGCGCTACTCGCTCGAGGGCGAGACGCTCGGCGAGGTCGCCGGCGGCGCCGTGCTCAAGCACTCGCGCGACCGCGACCTGACCCGCGAGAGCGTGCTCGGCACCCGCCTCGCCGCCGAGACGCCCGCCTATGACGTGCAGCAGGCCTGCGGCACCGGCCTCGAGACGACGATCCTCGTCGCCAACAAGATCGCCCTCGGCCAGATCGACGCCGGCATCGCCTGCGGCGCCGACACCACCTCCGACGCGCCGATCGGCCTCAACGAGGACCTGCGCGAAGTCCTGCTCGACGCCAACCGCGAGAAGTCGACCTTCGGCCGGGTCAAGCAGCTGACCCGGGTCCGCCCCAGCCACGTCGTGCCGGCGATCCCGCGCAACGAGGAGCCGCGCACCGGCCTCTCGATGGGCGAGCACTGCGCGATCATGGCCGCCGAGTGGGAGGTCGGCCGCTCTGACCAGGACGAGCTCGCGGTCAACAGCCACCACCACCTCGCCGCCGCCTACGAGCGCGGCTTCATGGACGACCTGGTCAGCCCCTACCTCGGGCTCGAGCGCGACCAGAACCTGCGCGCCGACTCCTCACCGGAGAAGCTGGCCAAGCTCGGCCCCGTCTTCGGCGGCCCCGAGGGCACGATGACCGCCGCCAACTCGACCCCGCTCTCCGACGGCGCCTCGGCGGTGCTGCTGGCCAGCGAGGAGTGGGCGAAAGAGCGCGACCTGCCGGTCCTCGCCTACTTCGTCGAGGGCCAGACCGCCGCAATCGACCACGTGCACAAGCGCGAGGGGCTCTTGATGGCGCCGGCCTACGCGATGCCGCGGATGCTCGACCGCATGGGCGCCGGCCTCGACGAGTTCGATTTCTACGAGATCCACGAGGCCTTCGCCGCCCAGGTGCTCTGCACTTTGGCGGCCTGGGAGGACCCGGCCTTCTGCCGCGACCGCCTCGGCCGCGAGCAGCCGCTCGGCTCGATCGACCGCGAGCGGCTCAACGTCAACGGCGGCTCGCTCGCCGCCGGCCACCCCTTTGCCGCGACCGGCGGGCGGATCGTCGCCAGCCTCGCCAAGGCCCTGCACGAGCAGGGCTCCGGCCGCGGCTTGATCAGCATCTGCGCGGCCGGCGGCCAGGGTGTCGTCGCCGCGCTCGAGAGCACAGGAGAGAACAAGTGAGCGACCTCTACACACAGGTAGTCAACTCGCCCCCGGGGCGGATGATCGCCGGCCGCGTCGGCCTGCCCCAGCCGACCCAGCTGGAGCGCCAGGAGACCGGCGCGCCGGACATCTCCGGCGCCGTGCTCAGCGGCGGCGCCCCCCGCGGCCGCCTCGGCAAACGGCTCGAGCAGGTGCTGGGTGACGTCGGAGCGGCCAAGCCGGCGACCACCGACGCCCCGGTCAAGGCGCTGGTCTTCGACGCCACGGGCATCAGCGATTCAACCGAGCTGGTCGAGCTGCAGCGCTTCTTCCACCCCAACGTGAAGCGAGTCGAACGATCCGGCCGCGTGGTCGTGCTCGGCACGCCGCCTGCAGGCCTGCCGCCGCGGGCGGCAACCGCGCAGCGCGCCCTGGAGGGATTCACCCGCTCGCTCGGCAAGGAGAGCGGCCGCGGCATCGCCGTGCAGCTGGTCTACGTCGCCGAGGGTGCCGAGGCCGAGATCGACTCGACCCTGCGCTTCCTGCTCTCGCCCCGCTCCGCCTACGTCTCCGGCCAGGTGGTCGAGGTCGGCAAGGCGGTGGCCAAGACGCCTGAGATCAGCTGGGCCCGGCCGCTGGAGGGCAAGCTGGCACTGGTCACCGGCGCCTCGCGCGGTATCGGCGAGGCGATCGCGACGACCCTGCACCGCGACGGCGCCCAGCTCGTCCTGCTCGACGTGCCGGCCCTCTCCGCCGACCTCAAGGCAGTCGCCGAGCGGCTCGGTGCCGAGACGATCGAGCTCGACATCACCGAACCCGACGCACCGCTGCAGATTGCCGCGGCAATCCCCGACGGGATCGACGTGCTCGTCCACAACGCCGGCGTCACCCGCGACCGCACGATCGCCAAGATGCCGGAGGACCGCTGGAGCTCGCTGATGGAGATCAACCTCTCCAGCGAGGAGCGAATCAACGACGAGCTGCTCGAGCGCAAGCTGCTGCGGTCCAACGGCCGCATCGTCTGCGTCTCCTCGATGAGCGGCGTCGCCGGCAACTCCGGCCAGACCAACTACGCCACCTCGAAGGCCGGCGTGATCGGCATGGTCGAAGCCCTGGCCCCGGACCTGGCCAAGCGCAAGGCGACGATCAACGCCGTCGCCCCCGGCTTCATCGAGACCCAGATGACGGCGAAAATGCCGATCGCGATCCGCGAAGCGGGCCGGCGCATGAACAGCATGTCGCAGGGCGGCCTGCCGGTCGACGTCGCCGAGACGATCGCCTGGTTCGCCAGCCCGGCCTCGACCGGGGTCAACGGCAACGCGGTCCGCGTCTGCGGCCAGAGCCTGCTGGGGGCCTGATGAGCGCCCGCACGCTCGAGAGCTCGCCCAGCATCCTGCCGCTCTACGCCCGCGCCGCGGCGCCGATGGTCCCCGGCGCCTCGCTGCTCCCCTTCATCCCGGGGCGCGGCAAGGAGATCCCGGAGATCGAGCTGACCCTGCCGCGGGTCAAGGCGGAGACCGAGCAGGTCGCTGCCTACGCCCGCGTCTGCGGCTTCGGCCTGCGCGACCACCTGCCCCCCACCTACCCGCACGTGCTCGCCTTCCCGCTGCACATGGCGGTGATGGCCGACGGCAGCTTTCCCTTCGGCGCCGTCGGCTTGGTCCACGTCGAGAACCAGATCGTCCAGCACCGGCGCATCGGCCTCGACGAGGAGCTGACGATCAAGGTCAAGCCAACCAAGCTGCAGCCCCACTCCAAGGGCCGCACCTTCAGTCTGCAGACCAAGGTCAAGGCCGGCAACCGGATCGTCTGGGAGTCGACCAGCACGATGCTGCGCCGCGGCGGCGGCAACGGCAACTCCGGCGCCAAGAAAGACAGCGGCGAGAACGAGGCCGAGCTGACCGCGAACGCCGAGTGGAAGCTCGGCGGCGACCTGGGGCGGCGCTACGCGGCCGTCTCCGGCGATCGCAACCCGATCCACATGCACGCCTGGACGGCGAAGCCGCTCGGCTTCCCACAGGCGATTGCCCACGGGATGTGGACCAAGGCCCGCTGCCTGGCGGCGCTCGAGTCCCGCCTTCCCGATGCCTTCCAAGTTGACGTGCGTTTCCGCAAGCCGATCCTGCTCCCGGGCCGGGTCGAGTTCGCCAGCAGCTCGCAGGACGAAGAGATCGAATTCGCGGTGCGTGACGCAAAGCGCGGCACCCCGCACCTCGACGGCCGCGTTGTGCCGCTAGAGGCCAAATCCACAGACGGGAGGAAGTAGAAATGCCCACCGCCACCGACGACAAGGGCGTGGCCGAGCGCAGCATGGGCCTCGGCCTGCGCTGGCTCAACAAGCTGGCCGGCTCGGACCTGCTCGACCGCATCCGCATCCGCAAGCAGGTCGAGCGGGCGCTGTTCACCGGCACCAAGAACGGCTTCCGCTCGGCGACCGCCGCCGGGCGCACCTTCAAGGCAGCCCAGAACCTGACCGGCCCGGCGCGGCAGAAGCCGAGCAAGCCGCGCAGCCTCTTCGACATCAGCCCCGACGACGAGCAGCAGATGCTGCAGGAAGGGGTACGCGATTTCGCCGAGGCGAAAGTGCGGCCGGTCGCCAAGCAGGCCGACTTCGACCGCTCGACGCCGGACGAGGTGCTCTCGCAGGCCAACGAGCTCGGCGTCAACATGCTCGGCGTCCCCGAGGAGCTCGGCGGCGTCATGCACGAGCAGGCCGCTGTCACCAGCGTCCTGATCGGCGAGGCCCTCGCCCACGGCGACATGGGCATCGCCTACGCCGCCCTCGCCCCCGGCGCCGTCGCCACCGCGATCGGCCACTGGGGCACCCCAGAGCAGGAGGCGACCTACCTGCCCGCCTTCACCGGCGAGGACACCCCGGCCGCGGCGCTGGCGATCCTCGAGCCACGGCCGCTCTTCGATCCGCTGAAGCTGGAGACGACGGCGCGCAAGAGCGGCGATGACTGGGTCCTCAGCGGCACCAAGTCGCTGCTCGCCCGCCCCGGTGCCTGCGAGCTCTTCATCGTCGCCGCCGAGGCCGAGGATCTGGGCCCAGCGCTCTTCGTGATCGAGTCCGGCACCTCCGGCCTCACGGTCGAGGAGGAGCCGGCGATGGGGCTGCGCCCCGCCGCCACCGGCCGACTCCTGCTCGAGGACGTGAAGCTGCCCGCCAGCGCCCTGCTCGGCGAGGGCAAGCGCGAGGACTACGTCGAGTGCGTGCAGCGCGCCCGCGTCGCCTGGTGCTCGCTCGCTGTCGGCGCCGCCGAGGCGACGCTCGACTACGTCAAGCAGTACGTCAACGAGCGCGTCGCCTTCGGCGAACCAATCTCCAACCGCCAGGGCGTCGCCTTCGCGGTCTCCGACATTGGCATCGAGTCCGAAGGCATGCGGCTCGCCACCTACCGAGCGGCCAGCCGCGCCGACCAGGGCCAAGACTTCTCCCGCGAGGCGGCGATGGCCCGCCGCCTCTGCGCCCAGAAGGGCATGCAGATCGGCTCCGAAGGGGTGCAGCTGCTCGGCGGCCACGGCTTCGTCAAGGAGCACCCGGTCGAGCGCTGGTACCGCGACCTCCGCGCAGCGGGCGTTATGGAGGGCGCCCTGCTCGTCTAGCGCCAAGCGCTGAGAGCTGAAAGGAATCCATGATCAATCTCGAGATACCCAAGAAGTTCAAGCCCCTCGCCCAGCAGGCGAACCAGGTCGCGACCGAGGTCTTCCGACCGATCTCACGCAAGTACGACGAGGCCGAGCACTCCTACCCCAAGGAGCTCGACATGCTCGCCTCGCTGATCGACGGCATGAACGAGGGCTCCGACATCGGCGGCGCCGGTGCGGCCGGCGTGCGCCGCGAGTCAAACGGCGACGCCGATGCGGGCAACCGCAACGGCTCCAACCTCTCCACCGTGCTCGGCATCATCGAGCTCTGCTGGGGCGACGTCGGCCTGCTGCTCTCGATGCCCCGCCAGGGCCTCGGCAACTCGGCGATCGCCTCGGTGGCGAGCGACGAGCAGCTGAAGCAGTACGGCGGCAAATGGGCGGCGATGGCGATCACCGAGCCCGAGGCGGGCTCCGACTCGGCCGCGATCCGCACCACGGCCGACCTCAGCGGCGACGAGTACGTGCTCAACGGCGAGAAGATCTTCGTCACCTCGGGCGACCGCGCCGACCTGATCGTGGTCTGGGCAACGCTCGACCGCAAAGTGGGACGGGCGGCGATCAAGTCGTTCATCGTCGAGCGCGACAACCCCGGCCTGAAGCTGGACCGGCTCGAGCACAAGCTCGGCATCCGCGCCTCCGACACCGCCAACTTCACCCTGCAGAACTGCCGGGTGCCGAAGGAGGCGCTGCTCGGGGATCCGGAGATCAACACCAAGCAGGGCTTCGGCGGGGCGATGCAGACGTTCGACAACACGCGGCCGCTGGTCGCCGCGATGGCGGTCGGCGTCGCCCGCGCCTCGCTCGAGGAGACGCGCAAGCAGCTCGAAGATGCCGGCGTCGAGATCGACTACGACACCCCGGCGCTGAGCCAGTCCGCGGCTGCCGCGCGCTACCTCGAAATGGAGTCCGACTACGAGGCCTCGCTGCTGCTCACGCTGCAGGCAGCCTGGATGGCCGACAACGGCAAGCCGAACTCGCTGCAGGCCTCGATGGCCAAGGCAAAGGCGGGGCGCACCTGCGTCGATGTGGCGCTTGGCTGCGTCGAGCTGTGTGGTTCGGTTGGGTACGGCGAGAACGAGCTGCTCGAGAAGTGGGCTCGGGACGCCAAGATCCTCGACATTTTTGAGGGGACTCAGCAGATTCAGCTGCTCATCGTCGCCAGGCAGCTGCTTGGCAAGAGCTCTTCTGAACTGCGGTAGGTGATCAGGGGCGGGTGCCCCTCCCCAAAACGCGCGGCAGGAGCCGCGCTTGAGTGTTTTGGGGAGGGGCACCCGCCCCTTTCAGCTTCCCCGGTCCAGGAGGGGCTCGGTAAGGCAGACTGCCGACCATGAATTTCGTTGAGTTCATGGAGGCGTCGCCGGCTTCGCGGCTGGGAATCGTCGCGGTAGATGCCGACGGGAATCGGCGGGACTGGTATTTCGGGGAACTGATTGCTTGTTCGGCGGGGCTCTCGGGGGCGTTTGCTGCGCGGGGCGTCAAGCGCGGGGACGTTGTGATGACGTTGGTGGGGAATCGGATCGAGTGGGTGCTTTCGCTGCTGGCTTGTTGGCGGATGGGGGCGGTGGCGTTGCCTTGCAGCACGATGTTGCGGCGGCAGGATTTGGCGTTGCGGGTGGCGGCTGCTGAGCCGAAGCTTTGTGTTGGCGAGGACTCGCTGTTGGCTGAGCTGCCGGAGGGGGTGGCGACGATGACTATGGATGAGGTCGCTGCGGCACTCGATGAGGATTTGCCGCAGGAGACGCCGGCGCCGGTAGAGGCTATGGACGCTGAGGATCCGGCTTTGATCGTTTTCACCTCTGGAACTACCGGTGAGCCGAGGGGCGTCGTGCATGCCTATCGCTACCTACTTGGCCAGCGGGGCCAGGCGGAGCACTGGTTTGGGGCGCGCAAGGGGGAGCTGGCCTGGTGCACCACCGCGACCGGGTGGTCTAAGTCGGCTCGCAACGTCTTCCTCGCCCCTTGGCTGGGCGGAGCCGCGGCGGTGATCCACGACGGGCGCTTCGACCCGGCCGAGCGGCTCGACTTCGTTGAGGCGCTCGGGGTCAACGTGCTCTGCCAGGCGCCGACCGAGTACCGCATGGTCGCCAAGCGCACGACCTTGCGCCCGCTGCCCAAGCTGCGTCGCATGGTCTCGGCCGGCGAGCCGCTCGAGGCGGAGACGATTGGCGCCTGGCGCGCCGCGACCGGGTTGGAGGCCGCCGACGGCTACGGCCAGACCGAGACCGGCCACATCAGCGGCAACCACGTCGGTGTGCCGGTCCGCGAGGGCTCGATGGGCAAGCCGCTGCCCGGCCTGGAGACTCGCATCGTCCCTGCCGAAGGAACCGAGAGCGGTGAGTCAGCCGGCGGCGAACTCCAGCTCCGCGCCGCCTCTTCCCCCACCTTCTTCTCGCGCTACCTCGACGGCGAGCGCTTCCAGGGCGAGTGGTGGCCAACCGGCGACCTGGTCCGCGAAGACGAGGACGGCTACCTCTTCTTCGAGGGTCGCGACGACGACATCATCCTCTCCTCCGGCTACCGGATCGGTCCCTTCGAGGTCGAGTCCGCGCTGCTCTCGCACCCGGCCGTCGCCGAAGCGGCGGCGGTCGCCGCCCCGGATCCCGAGCGCGGCGCCGTCGTACGGGCGATCGTCGTGCCGCGCGAGCGCGAGCCGAGCGAGGAGCTCGCCCGCGAGCTGCAGGAGCACTGCAAGCGCGAGACGGCTCCCTACAAGTTCCCCCGCATCGTCGAGTTCGCGGCCGAGCTGCCGAAGACGAGCAGCGGCAAGATCAAGCGAGCCCAGCTGCGCGGGGAGTAGCCTGGGCGCATGGCGACCGCCAGCACACCGACCGACGCCGCGACCGTTGCCCGCGCCTACTTCGAAGCAGTCGGAAGGCGCGACCTCGACGCGATGACGGCCTTCTACGAGCCCGGCGGAACCGGCGAGATCTACGGCCTGGTCGAGTTGCGAGTACCGGACACCTACCGGGCCTGGTTCGGCAACGTCTTCCGCGCCTTCCCGGATTTCAAGTTGGAGATAGTCGAGGTAGTCGCCGCCGGAGAGAAGGCCGTAGTGCGCTGGCGCGCCACTGCCACCTTCAGCGGCTCGGCGCGCTTCGAAGGGCTTGAGCCCAACGGCGCCAGCGTCACCATCCGCGGCTGCGACGTGCTGAGCGTTCGCGATGGCCGCATCCAGCGAAACGACGCCTATCTCAACGGCACCGAACTGGCTCGCCAACTGGGCGCCCTGCCGCCCGCCGGCTCCGCCGCCGAACGGGCGATGACCGCCGCGCTCAACCTGAAGACGCGCCTCGCCGCCCGGCTTCGCCGCAGTTAGCGCAAGCCTGAACTGCGCGGTTGCCCCTGGCTAGAGCGCCTCGGCGACGGCGACCGGGCGACCGAGGTGGTAGCCCTGGGCCATATCGACGCCGTATTCGAGCAGCATCTTCGCCGTGACATCGTCCTGCACGTACTCGGCGATCGTCGTCTTGCCGAGCCCGCGGGCGATCTGCACGATCGCCTGGACCGTGAGCTGGTCGGCGTCGCTGTTGGGCATGTCGCGGACGAAGGAGCCGTCGATCTTGATCAGGTCGAAGGGGATGCTCTTGAGGTAATGGAAGGGCCCGAAGCCGGCGCCGTAGTCGTCGATCGCGACCTGGCAGCCGAACTCGGTGATGCGATCGGCAAACCCGGCCGCCGCTTCGTAGTCGTGGACCGGCGCGGTCTCGGTGATCTCAAAGGTGCAGCGGGCCGGGTCGGCCTCGCCCTCGTCGAGCCGGCGCTCGATGAATTCGAGCACCGAACGATCGGCGACCGAAGCGCCGGAGAGATTGACGTGGAGTGAGACGGGGGCACCGTCGCGCTCGCGCTGGGCGAGCAGCTCGAGCGCCTGGGCGACGACCCAGCGGTCAAGCTCCTGGACCATGCCGGAGCGCTCGGCAGCCTCGATGAACGACGCGGCCGGCAGCAGCTCGCCGTTCTCGCCGGTCATCCGCAGCAGCAGCTCGTAGCGCTCGATCCCACCGGAGGCCAAGCTGCGGATCGGCTGGGTGTGCAGGCTGAGTCGATCCTGGGTCAGCGCGTCGCGGATCCGGGCGCTGGTCGTCTGCCGGCGGTGCTCCCGCTGCCACGGCTCGGTCGGGTCCTGGAAGAGGGCGATCTGGTTGCGACCGTCCTCCTTCGCCCGGTACATCGCCTGGTCGGCGGCAACCAGAACCGCCTCGGCGCCGACCCCGCGCTCACCGCCGAACATCGTGATCCCGACGCTGATCGTGGCCTCGTCGATGTCGAGCCCTGCAGCCGCGTTCTCAGCCACCTGGGCGCGCAGGTCCTCGCCCAGCTGCAGGGCGCCGGCGGTGTCGGTCTGCGGCATCAGCACCGCGAACTCGTCACCGGAGAGGCGGGCGGCGATGTCGGTCGTCCGCACCCGCTCGCGCATGATCGCGGCGACGTGGCGGATCAAGTTGTCGCCGGCGTGATGGCCCAAGCTGTCGTTGATCGCCTTGAGGCCATCGATGTCGATGATCATCACCGCGCCCTGGCCGCCGTAGCGGGCGCTGAAGGAGACGTACTGGTCGAGCTCGGCACGGAAACGCCGCCGGTCGAGCAGGCCGGTGAGCGAGTCGTGATCGGCCAGGTAGCGCAGCTCGGTCTCGGTCTTCTCGGCCTGCGCAAGCGCCCCTGCGATGATCTCGCGATCCTCGGGATCGAGCTTGGCGAGCACCGTTTCGATCGCCGAATTGCTTTGGATAGGGAGCTTTTCGCGGGTCAACTCACTGAAGTTAGAACTTTCCGCGGTCGATCGGATCGGGGCTCACGCATGGAGGCCCAGAAGTCATACGAATTTCATCTACCTGGTTTTGTGATTAGTCGGCGACCAAACGTCCACGATCAGGCCCCAGGCACGCGGGTAGTGTGAGCCAATGGCAAACCGTTTGGCGCAGGAGACCAGCCCCTATCTCCTCCAGCACCGTGAGAACCCGGTCGACTGGTACCCGTGGGGCGAGGAGGCGCTGGCGCTGGCACGGAGCGAGGATCGCCCAATCCTGCTCTCGGTCGGCTACTCGGCCTGCCACTGGTGCCACGTGATGGCGCACGAGTCCTTCGAGGATCCCGAGACCGCCGGCTACATGAACGCGCACTTCGTCAACGTCAAGGTCGACCGCGAGGAGCGCCCCGACGTCGACGCCCTCTACATGGAGGCAGTGCAGGCGATCAGCGGCCAGGGCGGCTGGCCGATGACGGTCTTCCTCGATCCGGAGGGAGTCCCCTTCTACGGCGGGACCTACTTCCCGCCGGACGACAGCCGCGGCATGCCGAGCTTCCGCATGGTGATGGAAGCCGTCGTCGACGCCTTCGAGCGCAAACGCGACGAAATCACCCAGCGTGCACCCGAGATGCGTACCCGCCTCGGCGCGATCGGCCGCATCGAACCGGCCAGCGAGTCGCCCGCGGCAGCGATGCTGGACGAAGCGGTCGAGCGCCTGCACGCCTCCGCCGACCGGGCGCGCGGCGGCTTCGGCGGCGCCCCCAAGTTCCCGCCCGCTTCGGCGATTGAGCTGCTGCTTGCCCGCGGCGAGCGGGAGATCCCGGAGCTGACCCTCGACGCGATGCTCGCCGGCGGCATCTACGACCAACTCGGCGGCGGCTTTGCCCGCTACACGGTCGACGCCGCCTGGCTCGTCCCCCACTTCGAGAAGATGCTCTACGACAACGCGCTGCTGGCCCGCGCCTACCTGCACGGCCACCAGCAGCTCGGGCACGAGCGCTACCGCCGGGCCTGCGAGGAGACGCTCGACTGGGCGCTGCGCGAGATGCGCGGCCCCGAGGGCGGCTTCTACTCAGCCCTCGACGCCGACTCCGAGGGCGAGGAGGGCCGCTTCTACGTCTGGACGCCAGCCCAGATTGGTGAGCTGCTGGGCGACGGGGCGCAGGACGTGATCGACTTCTACGGCGTCACCGAGGGCGGCAACTTCGAGGGCAGGAACATTCTCTTCCTTGCCGGCGGAGCCGAGGCAGTCGAGCCCGAAGGCCTCGGCACGGCCCGCGAGACCCTCTACGAGGCCCGCACCGAGCGGGTCTGGCCCGGTCTCGACGACAAGCGCCTCACCGCCTGGAACGCGCTGATGATCGCCGCCCTGGCCGAGGCCGGCGCCGTGCTCGGGCGCGAGGACTACCTCGATGCCGCCCGCGCCTGTGCCGAGTTCATCTGCAGCGAGATGCGCGACGGCGACGGCAAGCTGCTGCGCACCTACAAGGATGACCAGGCCCGCCTCAACGCCTACCTGGAGGACCACGCCTTCCTGCTCGAGGCCCTGCTCACCCTCTACGAAGCAAGCTTTGAGAGCCTCTGGTTCGAGCGCGCCCGCGAGCTCGCCGACACCCTGCTCGCCAGCTTCGCCGACGCCGAGCACGGCGGCTTCTTCTCCACCTCCGACGACCACGAATCGCTGATCGCCCGCCGCAAGGAGATCGGCGACCACCCGATCCCCTCCGGCAACTCCGCCGCCGCCTTCGGCCTGCTCCGCCTCGCCGCCCTCACCGGCGAGCGCCGCTACGAGGTCGCCGCCGAGGGCGTCTTCCGCCTCTTCGCCGCACCGGCCGCCCAGCGCCCTGAGGCCTTCGGCCACCTGCTCAGGGCGATCGACTTCCACCTTGCCCCAACCAAAGAGGTGGCCCTGGTCGGGGAGGACCTGGCGCAGCTCGCCGGCGTGGTCCGCTCCCGGCTCCGTCCTCACCTCGTCCTTGCCGGAGGCCCCGAGGGCAGCGAGAAACCGGAGCTGCTCGCCAACCGCCCCGCGATCGACGGGGCCCCGGCGGCATACGTCTGCGAGGGCTTTGCCTGCAAGCAGCCCGTGACCGACGCCGACTCGCTCAGCGCCCTGCTCTGATATGGATGCAGGACCAGTGCGAGGCTCCTTCTTCACTTTCCCCTCTGGCCGACGCTCGAAGTGGATCGTCTTTGCGGCCTGGTTCCTGGCGATCTTCATCGCCAGCTCGGCCAACCTGCCGGGCAAGTTCGAAGACGCCGAAAGCAACGAGGCGACCTCCTACCTGCCGGGCAGCGCCGAATCGACCGCCGCCCTCAGCGCCACCGAGTCACTGCAGAAAGGCGAACTCGCGCCCGCGGTAATCGTCTACCGGCGCGACTCCGGCCTGACCGCGGCCGACTTCAAGACGATCGAAGCGGACGTCGGCAAGATGGCGGGCAAACGCTTCCAGGGCGTGATCGCCGACGGCGCCACGGCAGCGGCGGGCGGCGGCAAGGCCCAAACCCTGGACAAGGCCCCGGCCTCACAGCCCAAGGGCCTCCCCCAAGGCTGCGGGACGCCGACGACCACGATCGCGGGCCAGCCGGCCGACTACGCGCCCTTCGTCGGCCCGACCTGTTCGCCGGACGGCAAGGAGGCGATCGTCAACGCCTACATCAAGGCCGAAGGCGAGGGCGAACGGATCGTCGATCCGGTCAAGTACTGGCGCGACCAGGTCACCGACGAAGCCGGCGGGCTCGAAGCCAAGATCACCGGCGGCGCCGGCTTCTCGGCCGACGCGATCGAAGTCTTCGAAGGCATCAACGGCACCCTGCTGCTGGCCGCGGTCAGCCTGGTGATCTTCCTGCTGATCGCGATCTACCGCTCGCCGATGTTCTGGTTGATACCGCTGATCGCGGTGATGTTCGCCGAGACGCTCTCGCGCTCGCTTGGCTACGGCCTCTCCGAGCTGGGCGTGACGATCAATGGCCAATCGAGCTCGATCATGTCGATCCTCGTGCTCGGCGCCGGCACCGACTACGCGCTGCTGCTCGTCGCCCGCTACCGCGAGGAGCTGCACCACACGATCGACAAGCACGTGGCGATGCGCACGGCGCTCGCCTCCGCCGGCCCGGCGATCTTCGCCTCGGCCGCCACCGTGATCGCCGCCCTGCTCTGCCTGACGATCGCCAAGGTCAACGGCACCGCCGGCCTCGGGCCGATCGCCGCGATGGGCATCGCCTGCGCGGCGCTCTCGATGCTCACCCTGCTGCCCGCCCTGCTGACGATCTTCGGTCGCCGCGCCTTCTGGCCCTTCGTCCCGCACACGCCGGAGACGGCGCCCAACGCCGAGGCGATCTCCGCGCGCGCCCGGGGCTCGATCGTCGGGGGCAGCGCGATCGGGGCGATCGTGCGCGTCGTCCTCGCCAGCCTCGTCGTCCTCGTGCTGCTGCCCCTCGTGCTGCTCAACTGGGTGCTGCGCAAGCTCAGCGGCAACCGCCTGCCCTCGCTGATCGTCGGCCCGCTCGACCGGGCGGTCTTCACCCCCTACGAGGTGCGCCGCTACAAGCTCGAGCACGCGGCCGACGCGACGCACGGCTTCTGGGCGAAAGTCGGCAACCGCGTGGCGATCTCGCCGCGCCGCGTCGCCGCCGGCTCGATCGCCGTGCTGCTCGTCTTCTGCGCCGGCTTCGCCTTCTTCTCGACCGAACTGACCAGCGAAGACACCTACCGCGAAACGGTCGAATCGGTCGAAGGCCAGGACCTGCTCAACAAGAGCTTCCCGGCGGGCACGACGGCGCTCACCGACATCGTCGTCGACAACCCGGCCGAGGTCGAGGTCGTGCGCAGCGCGGTGGAAGGCGTCGAGGGCATCGAGGCGGTCTCCCAGCCGGTGGCCGAAGGCGCAGAGGGCACGCTCGTGCAGGCGACGCTCGAACCCAAGCCCTACTCGACCGAGGCCTTCGACCTGGTCGAACCGATCCGCGAGGCGGCCCACGATGTCGAACCGGAGACGCTGGTCGGCGGGCCGACCGCGGTCGAATTCGACGTGCGCGACGCGGCAAGCTGGGACTCGATCGTGATCCCGCCGATCATTCTCCTCGTCGTCTTCTTCATCCTCGTCGGCCTCTTGCGCGCCGTGGTCGCACCGCTGGTGCTGATCGGCACCGTGATCCTCAGCTTCCTCGCCGCCCTGGGGGTCGGCTACTTCTTCTTCGACGTGGTCTTCGGCTTCCCCGGATCCGACCCATCGCTGCCGCTATTCGCCTTCGTCTTCCTCGTCGCCCTGGGCGTGGATTACAACATCTTCCTGATTGCACGCGCGCGTGAGGAAACGATCAAACACGGCTCCAAAGCGGGCATCCTGCGCGCCCTCGCCGTCACCGGCGCGGTCATCACCAGCGCCGGCATCGTCCTCGCCGGCACCTTCTCGGTGCTCGCCGTCCTCCCCCTCACCTTCCTCACCGAGCTCGGCTTCGTCGTCGCCTTCGGCGTCCTGCTCGACACCTTCCTGGTCCGCAGCATCCTCGTGCCGGCGCTCGCCCTCGACCTCGGCGACAAGTTCTGGGCACCCTCGGCGCTCTCCAAGGGAGGGGGCGGGTCACAGACCCCCGCTCCTCCCGAGCAAGAGCCGGCCTCGCTGTAGCTCAGAGAACCGGCAGAAACTGCTCAATCTCAAATGGGGTGACCTGGACGCGGTAGTCGTCCCACTCCTGCCGCTTGATCTCGACGAAGCGGCGGAAGGTGTGCTCGCCCAGCGTGCGCAGGACCAGCTCGGAGTCGGCGGCCACCTCGATCGCCTCGCCCAGGGTCGCCGGCAGCTGCTCGATCCCCTGGTGGGAGAGCTCCTCGGGCGAGAGGTGGTAGAGGTTCTGCTCCATCGGCTCGGGCAGCTCGTAGCCCTTCTCGATCCCCTCCAGGCCGGCCTGCAGCATGCCGGCGAAGCAGAGGTAGGGATTGCAGGCGGGGTCGGGGCAGCGCAGCTCGGCCCGGGTCGCGCTCTCCTTGCCGGGGTGGTAGAGCGGCACCCGGATCAGGGCCGAGCGGTTGCGCCGCGACCAGGCGAGGTAGACCGGCGCCTCGTAGCCGGGCACGAGTCGCTTGTAGGAGTTGACCCACTGGGCGAAGAGCGGTGAGATCTCGCGCGCGTGCTTGAGCTGGCCGGCGATGAAGGCCTTCGCGGTCGGCGAGAGGAAGAACTGGTCGTCGGGGTCGAAGAAGGCGTTCTTGCCACCTTTGGTCAGCGACTGGTGGACGTGCATGCCGGAGCCGTTCTCGCCGAACAGCGGCTTGGGCATGAAGGTCGCGTGCCAGCCGTACTTCATCGCGTACTCCTTGACCACGATCCGGTAGGTCATGCAATCGTCGGCCATCGCCAGCGCGTCCTTGTAGCGCATGTCGACCTCGTGCTGGGAGGGGCCGACCTCGTGGTGGGTGTACTCGACGTGGATGCCCATCTTCTCCAGCGCCAGCACCGTGTCGCGGCGCACGTCGGAGCCGGCGTCGAGCGTGGTCAGGTCGAAGTAGCCGCCCTCGTCGAGGACTTCCGGCACGCCCCCCTCGGGTTTGGCCGAACGGAAGTAGAAGAACTCGAGCTCGGGCCCGATGTTGAAGGCGTCGAAACCCATCTCCTCGGCCCGTTTGAGGGCGCGCTTCATGATCCAGCGCGGGTCGCCCTCGTACGGTTCGCCGCCGGGCACCTGGATGTCGCAGAACATCCGCGCCACCGCGTTCTCGCCCTCGGGCCGCCAGGGGATCAGGGCGAAGGTCGAGGGGTCGGGCATGGCGATCATGTCGGACTCCTCGATCGGGTTGAAGCCGGTGATCGAGGAGCCGTCGAAGCCCATGCCGCCCTCGAAAGCGTCCTCGAGCTCGGCGGCGTTGATCGAGAAGCTCTTCAGCTGACCCAGCACGTCGGTGAACCAGAGCCGGACGAAGCGGACGTCCGCGTCCTTGACGAGCTGGGCGACGTCGGCGGCACTCTTCGGTTGGTCTGCCATGTTCAGGGCCTCCTGGGCTCGCGCTTGTCCGCTTCGAGCGCGCAACGATAGGCCAAAGCTCCGTCGCAAACCCGCTCGCGTCGCCGGGCAGTGAACCGGTTGGGTAGAAGCACTCGTATTCGGGTACAGAGCGGATGCTTCGAGGCGCCTTGCAGGACGGCCGAAAAGCAGGTATAACTTACGAGACGTAAGTAGATGGCTGAAAGTAAAGTAAAGGCCAATTAAAGGCTCTGTAAAGCGGAATTCCCCCGTTCGAGCCGGAGGCGGATGCAAGTGACAGTGAAAACAGACGTGAGCAGGTTCCAGATCCACGACGAGTTGACGGCACCTGACGAGAGCGCCCCCCTGATCAAAACGATCCAGGCCACGGGTGGCGCCGTAACGAAGTTCGTCGGTGTGCTCGCGGGCGCGCCGGCCGTCTTGCGCGCCTACACACGGATGCGCTCGGAGCTTCGCGGCGGCGTCCTGCCGCGGGCGACGCGCGAGCGGATCGCCCTGGCGGTTGCCGAGTACCGCGACGACACCTACAGCATCGCCCAGCACGCCAAGTCGGCAAGAAGCGCCGGCCTCGGCCTCGACGAGGTCTCGCGAGCCCGCAGCTTCAGCTCCAACGACCCCAAGGAGGCGGCGCTGCTCGAGTACCTGCACGGAGCCCTGGAGGCCAACGGCCACCCGCCCCTTCACCTCCACGAGGAGGCAAGGGAGATCGGCTGGAGCGACGAGGAGCTGCTGGAGGCAGTGGCGCATCTCGCCCTCAACGAGTTCCAAAGTCTCATTGCGGGAGCAGCCGAGCTCCCGAAAGACCAGAGCGGTCCCCGGGTTCTTCCTTCCGTGGCGTAGGAGGTCCGGGCGCCCCTCCCAAAACGCGCGGCGGGAGCCGCGCTTGAGTGTTTTGGGAGGGGCGCCCGGACCTCTTCCCAAAGAAGAACGATCCAGGAGCCGAGGGGGCGAGCAGCCAGCCCCGGTTGCTACTGAAGTTGGTCAGTCCTCAACGATGGTGACTGTGTACAACAGCCTGGCGGTGGCGTAGCGGCAGCCGTATTCGGCATGGGAGCCAATCTTTTCCTGAGCTTCACCTTGACGGACATCGTTGGAATCGACGCATTTGCCTACTTCTCGGCTGGCGCGCCAGGCGTTACTTGAGGGCTGTCCCTGGGCAAAAGCAGGGGCCCAAGTGGGGACGGTGATGCCGATGATGTCCCCTGCTTTGACGCGCAAAGAGGCGCCGAATTTGACGGTCTGGCCCAAGTAGGGGCTGAGGACGTGGATCGAGCCCTGGGCGCGGAGGGCGTAGCGCGGCGGGTTGGTGCCGGCGACGCGGCGCAGGATCGCCAGGCGCGCCTCGGGCGGGGTGCCGAAGAAGCTGTTGAAGAAGGAGCGCTGGCTGCTGGTCGGCTGCGAGAGGGTCAGCGTCCAGGATTTGATCCTGCCGTCGCGGCGCACGCGGAAGGGCAGCGAGCCCTGGCTGGTGCTGACCTGGAAGCCGGTGACGCTGCCGATCGCCTGGCAGGGGGACTCGGGGCAGGATGGGTCGGGCATCGTCGCGGTCTCACCGAGGACGACGGTCGTGCTTTCTTCCGGGGCAGCACCGGCGCTGCCGGCGAAGGCGACGAGGAGCGTCAGCAGGCCCGCAAGCGAGATGGCAAACGCCACCCGACCGCGCACTCCGGCCGACCCGGCGTTGACAGCTGCCCACAAAGACCTCGACATTCGTGCTCCTCTCGTTGGAAACCTGCCCGTTCCGGGGCAGATTTACCATCAAACCGAGAAATCCTGCTTAGTCGCGCTAGCGAGAAGCGTCGACGGCAAGCGCGTAGCGAACCTGCCCAACGCCTTCGAAGTCGAGGGCGAGGCGGGCGCCGTTGGTCAGGTCGAAATCGTTGCCGGGGGTGTAGGGGCCGCGATCGATCACCTGCGTGACCAGCGAGTGGCCGTGGTAGTTGAACTTGACCGTCGTGCCGCAGGGCAGGGTTCGATGGGCGACGCCGATCGTCCCCGGCCGCAGGGTCTGACCACAGGCGGTGCCGTTGCCGTAGAGCCCGGGCCCGTACCAAGTGGCGCCGGCCGAGCGCATCGGGCTGCTGAAAACCAGCCCCCCGCCGGGTGAAGTCGCTTCCGGAGCCGGGGCGCCGGCGCCGCCGGTCTGCGCCTCGGCGGCCAGGGGCGCCAGAGCCAGGGAGAGCAGCGCCGTTGCCAGGGAGAGTCGACGCAGCCGTCGACCGAGGTGCGCGCGCGCAGCGTGCCCTTGCCGTGGTTGATCTTTCCGCCCAAGGCGGTTCCTGCCTGTCTTCATAGCTCTTTACGACGCTTACGGGGTTAGCTGACGGGCTCGCGCTGAAAGAGCTGCGCTACGCGGCAGATGCCGGCGATTCGCCCCAACAATTGGGTCCCCCGCTCTTCGCAAATATGTGGCGAAGATTCAGCGGAAGTTGGCGGCAGATTAGCAAACGCTAAGACAGAAACTTTGGCAGGCATGGAAAAGGCCCCCTTGCGAGGGCCTTTTCGTTAGCGGGCCTGTAAGCCGGATCCTGTCGTGAGCGGCTATCTGTCTCACCGGGACCGGAGCCCCGGGGGCCGCCGAAGCGGCCTGCGGCCTACCTGGACCTCGCCGGGCAGGGTCGACGGTCCTGCTTGGCCTTGCACCGGGCGGGGTTTGCCTGGCCGCCGCGTCACCGCGACGCCGGTGCGCTCTTACCGCACCATTTCACCTTTGCCTGTTCGCGACTCACGTGTGGTCGCGCCATCGGCCGTGTATTTCTGTGGCACTGTCCCGCGGGTTTCCCCGGGTGGGCGTTACCCACCGCCTTGCCCTCTGGTGTCCGGACTTTCCTCGAGGGGTTTTCTCTCCCCCCGCAGTCGCTCGGCCCGCGATCCGATGGTAGCGCGGAGCAACCGGGCTTGAGCCAAATGCATCGAATAGCCTGAGCCAATGCCGGTAGCTGTCGTCACTGGGGCGGGCGGTGGCCTGGGTCGCGCGATTGCCCTCGAGCTGGGCGACCGCGGCTTCCTCGTTCACGTCTCCGACCTCGATCCCGATGCAGCCGCCCGTACCGCGGTCGAGATCGGCACCGGCGCGCGCTCGGCGGCGCTCGACGTTCGCGACGAGCCGGCCTGCCGCGCCCTCGCCGCCGAAGCCGCGACGCGGGGCGGCTCGCTGGACGTCTGGGTCAACAACGCCGGTGTGCTCGCCACCGGGCTCTCCTGGGAGCAGGACGAGGCGACGCGACGGACGATGCTCGAGGTCAACGCGCTGGGAACGATGAACGGCACCGTCGCCGCCCTGGAGCCGATGATCGCCGCCGGCCGCGGCCACGTGATCAACGTGATCTCGCTCGCCGGCATCGTCGCCGCGCCGGGAGAGGTCACCTACTCGGCGAGCAAGCACGCGGCGATGGCCTTCACCCTCGGCACCCTCTTCGACCTGCGCCGGGCGGACATCGATGGCGTCGAGCTATCGGCCGTCTGCCCCGACGGCATCTGGACGCCGATGCTGGAAGACAAGCTCGACGACCCCGACGCCGCCGGCTCGTTCTCGGGCCACCTGTTGACGCCGGAGGAGGTAGCAAGGGAGGTCGGCAGGCTGGTCGAACGCCCGCGCCCGATCCTCGTCCTGCCCCGCTGGCGCGGCCCCCTGCTGCGCCTCTTCGACCTCTCCCCCCGGCTGGCCCTGCGTCTGCTGCCCTGGGTTATGCGCGACGCCAGGCGCAAACAGCGTCGCTACAAGCGCAAGATCGAATCCGGCAACTGGCCCAGTAGATGACGTGAGCCCACCTTCCGCCTGGCGAGGACGTTAGGCGCGGGTTCGTAAACGTGAAAACCCCCGACTTGCGGGGGCTTTCTCATGCGGCTGAATGGAGTCGAACCATCACGCCCCGTAAGGGGCACAAGGCCCTCAACCTTGCGCGTCTACCAGTTCCGCCACAGCCGCTCGAGGGGCGACGATTCTAGATGTTTGGGGATTCCGGGGCTTTTGGTTGCGGGCATCCGGGTGGGGCGGTACAGTTGCGAACAAGTGTTCGAGCGATTTGATACCCGGCGAGTTGAGGAGGGGAACTAGGCGTGGAGCTGGATCTGACCAAACGGCAGAAAGAGATCTTCGACTTCATCCGTCGCTATGCGGCAAAGACGGGTTACCCCCCGACGGTGCGGGAGATCGGCAAAGCCGTCGGCTTGCACTCGTCCTCGACCGTTCATGCGCACCTTGCCAACCTGGAGAAAATCGGCCTGCTTAAACGCGATCCTTCGAAGCCGCGGGCGATCGAGCTGCTCTTCGACAAGGCGAAGCGGACGATTCGGCCGGGCAACGGGCTGCCGCTTGTCGGCCAGGTTGCTGCCGGCGCGCCGATCGTTGCCGAAGAGAACGTCGAGGAGTACATCGAAGTCCCCGACATCATCGGCGGCGAGGACGGCGACTACATCCTCAACGTGCGCGGCGAATCGATGGTTGAAGCCGGCATCTTCGAGGGCGACTACGTCGTCGTGCGGCCGGCGGACGATGCGGTCAATGGCGAGATCGTCGTCGCCCTGATCGGCGAGGAGGCGACGGTCAAGCGCTTCTTCCGCGAAGACGATCACATCCGCCTGCAGCCCGAGAACCAGACGATGGAGCCGATCCGGACGACCGAGGCAACAGTCCTCGGCAAGGTAGTCGGAGTCTTCCGCAAGGTCTGATGACGTGAGCCCAGACGCCGCCATGCGGCGTCCTCGGTCGCTCAGGTGCAGAGCACGCTTCGCTCCCTGCGTCCTTGCCTGACAACGTCTGAGTTTGGGGCGCCTGCCTTTCCGGGCTAGTAGTCGACCCGAAACCGAAAGAGCGCCGGTGTGGGGTCGGTGTTGCCTTCGGCGTCCGTCGCGGTGACGCGGAAGGCGTGGGCGCCAATCGCGACGGTATAGGCGCGAGGCGAGACGCACGGCACCGCACGGCGGCGGTCAAGTCGGCAGATGAAACTGGCCCCGCGCTCGTTCGAGGAGAAACGGAGAACCACGCGACGCCGGCCGACGCGACCAGCCCGAACCCGCTTCGGCATGCCGGTGGCGATGCGCGTCTGCGGTCGCATCCTGTCGACCGGCGGGGGCGGTTCGGCCGGGCCCTCGATCCGCCAGCCGTAGGCGACCGGATCCCCCAGGTTCCCCGCTCGATCGGTGGCCGCGATCTCAAACGTGTAGCGGCCGTCGGGCAGGCCCGAATATGCGATTCGCGACGAGCAGGCGGACGCGCCGAACGATCTCGATCCGGCCAGGCTGCAGGCGAAGGCCACGGGCTCGTCAGCCGTGAACGCGAAGGCGGCGTCGCTTGCGGCGCTCGGATCCGGAGGTCGGTCGGTCAGGCTCACCGCCGGCCTCGCCGTGTCGACCGTCCAGGTGTAGGTGGCAGGGCTCGGGTCGGTGCCGCCGGCGTTCTTCGCCCGGACCTGGAAGGTATGCGCCGTCCCGGTCACGGCGCTGTCGCCCTCGAGGCCCGAATAACCCCTCGGTGCAGTGCAAGCGGAAAAGGCGGCGGCGTCGAGCCTGCATTCGAAGGCGGCGCCGGTCGCCGGCGTCGCGGTGAAGCCAAATTCCGCCGTGGCGCTGTTCGTCAGCGCCGGCGGCTTCGATCCGATCGCGGTGTCGGGAATCGCAGGCGGCGGTTCGGCGATCGAGTTGTCGACCTCCCAGTCGTGGGCGACGGGATCGCCGACGTTGCCGGCTTGGTCGGTAGCCACGACCCGGAGCCTGTAGCTGCCGTCGGGCAGATTCGAGTAGGCGACCCCCGAAGCGCACTGGGCTAGGCCGGAGGGTTGCGGTCCTTCGAGGCTGCAAGAGAAAGTCGCCGGCTCGTCGGCCTCGAAGGCGAAGGCAACGCTCTCACCGTCGCTTGGGTCGGGAGGAAGCCCGGTGAGTTCGGCAGTCGGTTTGACAGTGTCGATCGTCCAGGTGTAGGTGGCAGGGCTCGGGTCGGTGCCGCCGGCGTTCTTCGCCCGGACCTGGAAGGTGTGGGTGTCTCCGCTAGCGGCGCCGCTACCGGAGAGCCCGGAATAGGCCTTGGGCGACGTGCAGGCGGCAAACGCCCCGGCATCGAGCTTGCATTCGAAGCCGGCCCCGGCCCCAGGGCTGGCGCTGAAGCTGAATTCGGCCGTCGTGCTGTTCGTCAGCGCCGGCGGGCTGAATGCGATTGAGGTGTCGGGCGTGTCGGGCGGAGTGTCGGGAGGGCGGAAGCTGTTGGGGTCGCGCTCTTCGATCACCTCGCAATCGGTCGGGGCGGGGTCGGGACCGTTTGCCGGCCGGTCGATCTGGGCGGTATCGAAGCCGCCGCCGCAATCGATCGTCGCGTCGGGGTCGTCGCTGGGAGTCCCGGAGTTGGCGAGAATCGAGTCGTTGCCGCTCCCCGCATGGAAGGTGTCGGCCCCTAGACGGCCGAGGAGCTGGTTGTCGCCGGCGTCGCCGATCATCGTGTCCGCCAAGCTCGTGCCCTCGATGTCCTCGAGCCCGTTCAGCGAGGTGAGGGTTCCGCTCGGGCAGCTGGGTTGGCCACCCCCGACGAGCCCCGCGCTGTGGGCCGCCATATCGATCGCGATCGCCGACCCGAAGTTCGCCCAGTTGGCGTTGTCGCGATCGGGGCCCCCGTCGAGCTGGTCGCCATCGCAGACAGCGTTGTCGATGAAGAGATCCTCGCCGGCCCCGGCATCGAGGTCATCGCTGCCGCCGTTGTTGGGGACCGCGTCATCCCCGGCGCCGGCGCTGACCACGTCGTCCCCGGCGCCGTCGATGACCGCGTCTTCGGTGGCGCCCGAGGTGAGATCGTCCTCGTCCTCGCCGCCGAGAAGGACGACCGAGGTCGTCTCCGGGAAGTTCGTGGCGGAGAGCCTGTCGTCGCCGTCGAGCCCGGCGACGACGACCGAGTCGGGAGCCTCGGAGAGCGGGAACGAACCGGCGGCGCTGCCGTCGACGGTGAAGCTCACCTGGCCCGAAGCATAGGAGGCAACGACCTCGTCGTCGCTGTTGGTTCCCGAGAGGAAGAAGGCCGGCCCGGTACTCGACTGCGGGGCCATCGCCCCGGCCGAGAGCGTCCCTGGGCTCCGGGGATCGATTTCCTCATCGGAGGACTCGCATTCGAGGGCGGTCGCGACGACGCACCCGTCGCCCTCGGCGCCGCCGTAGGCGACATCGGCACCGCCGCCGCCGTCAATCAGGTCGGCGCCGCCGCCGCCGTAAAACGTCTCCGCCTCCGAGGTTCCGACGATGTAGTCGTCGAACGGGGTGCCGATCACGATCTCGAAGTTGGCGAACGTGGTCTCCGGCGCCAGCGGTTCGTCGACCCCGCCTCCGGAGGGCGCGAGCCCGTTGTTGGCGAAGTTACTGCCGAGGTCGACGTAGACGCCCCGGCCGACGTCGGGGGGGAAGCCGGCGTCGTCGAAGAAGGCGCCCTGGTTCGGGAAGCCGGGGGTCGCACCGGTGGCGAAGCTGAGGGTGTCGGTGCCGCCGCCGGAGTCGCCGATGCGATCGATGGTCGCGTCGCCGCGATCGAGATCGTCGCCAGCTTCTCCGTCGAGGGAGTCGGCACCGAAGCCGCCCGAGAGGCGATCCGAGCCGGGGCCGCCGCGAAGGCGGTCGTCGCCAATGCCGCCGTAGAGCCGATCCGCGCCCTCGCCACCGAAGAGGCTGTCGTTGCCGCGCTGGCCGAAAAGGACGTCGTCGCCCCCTTCCCCGCGAACCGTGGTGACGATGCGCGGCGCGCGGATCGTGTCGGCACAGGGTGTTCCGATGATTTCGCTGCCCACCGTCTGCGGGCCTTCGGCACAGCTGGGGGCAGCGTCGGCCCCGGCTGGCGCCGCAATCGCAGCGGCACCGAACATGAAGAGAGCGCTAACCAGTACGCGGATGGGAGCGTGTCGAAGAGAGGCGAAATACACAGATCGAGGGTGACATAAGTGATTGGCCCGGGGGGAGACAACCTTGGCTCGATGAGACCCATGCCCGAGTAGGGGTCAAGGCAGGTGGGTACCTGGGATAAGTGCGCCATCGCCTGCTCATCAACCTCGTGGCGCCGCTGATCGTTGTCTTGGCGGTGTTCCCAGGCGCCAGCCTCGCTGCCCCGAGTTGCGAGGCCGGACCGGAAACCGTGGGGACGACGATCATCGGCACGCCCTGCAATGACGTGATCCGGCTGCCGCGTACGGTCACCACCGTCCTCGGCGAAGGCGGTGACGACCGCCTCTATGGCCAGCGCGGCAACGACAGCCTCTTCGGTGGCGAGGGCGCGGATCGGCTCTACGGCGGCATTGGCGACGACCGGCTGCGCGGCGGCCCCGGCGACGACCTCCTCTCCGGAGGGTTCGGCGGCGACTCCCTCGACGGCGAGGAGGGCAACGACCTCGCCCGCGGTGACGCGACGATCGACGCGATCGACGATGCCGACGGAGACCAAGACACGCTCAGCTTCGCCACGGGTGTGACTCCGGGCTTCCCCAACAGTGGGCCCTTCTTCACCAACGCCGGCTTTCCGGCTGGCGCCGAGGGAAGAGGGGTCTACGTCGACCTCGGGCAGAACTTTGCCAATAACGGTCTCGCGCCCTCGGGCGGTGGTGTAGACGAGCCGCTCGATCCGACAACCGAGATCGACCTCGACGATTTCGAGATCGTGATCGGCACCCCTTTCCCCGACTACATCGTCGGCACCGCCGATCCCGAGACCTTTTACGGCGGCGGCGGTGGCGACGTGATCGACGGCAAAGGCGGCGGCGACGTCGCTCACGGCGGCGCCGATGGCGACGGCTGCATCGGCGTCGCGGTCGAGGATTGCGAGTTCAGCGAAGCGAAGATCGGCCTGCGCGGTGCCGGCGCGATCGCCGTCGGTGTGATGGCGCCCGAGACCGGCACCGCCCCGGGCCTCTACCTGACGGGCAGCAACCAGGACGACCGCGTGACGGTGAGCTACGCGCCGAATGCGGCGAGCCCCGACCCGGATGACGGCGTCGCCACGTTCTCGCTGTTGAGCGGCAGCGAGGGGCAGTTCGAAGCCGGCACCGCCGGAGGCTGCGCGGCGCCGAGCGGGAACACGGTCGCCTGTGCGCTGCCGGAACCCCCCGACTCGATCCTGCTCGCCGGCCTCGACGGTGAAGACGTCCTCGCTGCCCCGGCGCTGCCGGAAGCCACCTCGGTCGTGCTGCTGGGCAACGGGGACGCTGACGACCTCACCGGCGGCGAGACCGAAGACGCTCTCATCGACGGTGCGGGCGACGACACGGCGGCCGGCGGCGGCCGCGATGACGCACTGCCGAACAACGGTGGCGCCGACCAGCTCGACGCCGGTCCGGGCGAGGACCTCTTCGTCTCCAACGCCGTCTGCGACGGCGACGTCCTCGACGGCGGCGGCGACCGCGACAACGCCAACTGGGCCAACTTCGGCACGGGAGTCGCGATCGACATGGGCGCGGAGACCGCCGGCCTGATCGGGTCGCAGGGCCAACCCAACTGCGCCAGCGCGGCGCAGCTGACCACCCTGCGGGGACTGGAGGACATCGAGGGCACCAACAAAGGGGACAACCTGACCGGTGACTCCGGGCCCAACCAGCTCTTGGGCAGGGCCGGCTCGGACAACTACCTGGCCGGGGCCGGCAACGACCACCTGCTCGCCAACTCAGGCGACTCCGATCCGCTCATCGACTGCGGCGAGGGATTCGACACGGCGCTGATCGACTTCGCCAGCACCGAGACCGACGGCCCGCCGGTTGGCTGCGAGTCGGTCGAAGAACGCGCGGCGAACAGCTTCCGCCCGCCCGACACCCCACTGGATCCGGAGCCCGGGCAGACGGCACCTCCCCCGGTCGCCCCACCGCCGGTCTCAAAACCGCCGCGGCCTCCGCGGCGCGACCGTACCCCGCCCGCGACCAGCCTCCGCCGACACCCTCCGGCGCTCCTCTTCACCAGCGGCAAGCGCCGCCTCGTCAGCTTTGCCTTCGGGGCCTCCGAGCCGGGTGCTCGCTTCCGCTGCCGCCTCGACCGCCAACCGGCCCGTCCCTGCCAGTCCCCCCGTGCCTACCGGGTTTCCCTCGGGCGACACAGCTTCCGCGTCTTCGCGATCGACGCTGCCGGCAATCCCGACGCCTCGCCGAGCATGTTCCGCTTTCGCGTCCGCTCTCGCTAAGACCTGACCACGTTGGCCAGCGGCTCGCCCCGCACGTAACGCCTCACCTGCGCACCGATCAACTCGTAGACCCGGCGCTCGCTGGCCTCGCTGTCGCCGGCGAGGTGCGGCGTGAGGAAAGCGCCGGGAAGGCGCCACAGCGGGTGGTCCGCCGGCAATGGCTCGGGGTCTGTCACGTCCAGCGCCGCGCGGATTCTCCCCTCGCTCACCGCATCGACGAGAGCCTCGGTATCGACGACCGTTCCGCGACCGGCATTGACCAGCAGGGCGCCCGGCTTCATCCGCTCCAGCGTCGCCCGGTCGAAGATGCCATTGGTCGCCGGCGTCGATGGCAGCAGCAGCACGACGACGTCGGCCAGCGGCAGCCGCTCCGCCAGCCGGTCGACGCCAAAGACACCCGGCCTGGTGCGCCTTGCGATTCGCTCCACGGAGACGCCGAAGGGCGCGAGGCGATCCTCGACCGCGCGGCCGATCGAGCCGTAGCCAACGATCAGAACCTGCGAGCCGGCCAGCTCGTTCAGCAGGGCCGGTTTCCAAGCCCCTGCCTCCTGCTGGCGCTGCCAGTGCGCGAGATCCTTCGTCATCGCCAGGATCGCCGTGGTCACCCACTCGGAGACGACGACGTCGCGCGTGCCCTTAGCGTTGCAGACGGTGATGCCGGCCGGCACGTGCGGCAGCAGCCACTCCACTCCCGATGAGTTCGCCTGGATCACGCGCAGTTTCTCCAGCTTCGGCAGCGCCTCCAGCACCCGGCGCGAGCCGTAGGGCGGGATGAGGAACTCGGCCTCGTAGAACTCGGCCGGCAGCGGGCCCTTCCTGGGGACGAGGTGCAGCTCGACGCCGGGCGGCAGCGGAGCAACGGCCTCCCTACCGGGTCCGTCACGGAGCCAGAGATGCACTGACTCAGCCCGCTCCCGAGGAAACCATGTCGCAGTAGCTGCCGGCGACCAAGTCGGCCTCATCGATCTCGAATGTCCGCCGCAAGCTCGCGACCTGTGCTTCCTCGTGCGAGAGGTCCGAATTCGCATCCGCGATGGCCTCGAACTCGATGAACTCACCGAGGCCGTCGACCCGATCGAGGTGGATGCGCACTCCCTCCCAGAGAAACAGCCGTCGCTCCTTGGCGACCACGGCCCTCACTCCGAGCGTGCCGCCCAGGGCGGCCTTCAGCTCCTCGGGCTCACCTACCTCGATGATCCGATAGCGGCTCTCCCGAGCCTCCATACCGTCCGGCCTCTCGTAGGCGATCAGGTGCGGTCGCGCGCCCTCCTGCTCACGCAGCTTCAGGCGCCCGTGCCGGGCCTGAAAGTAGGTGTCGCGCTGGACCAGCACCCCCCGCGGCTCAGCGCCTATCTCCTTGCAGGCCGCAAGCGAGCGCACGCGATCCCAGTCCCTCGCCTTCAACTCGACGTTGCGCGCCGGGGAATAGGTCGTCGTCGCCACGTGGCCCTGCGCACCGCTCACGGAATCTGCGCAACCTCGATCCGGCCGTCGTCGGCGGCCGCCTTCAGCGCCTCGTAGTCGCGCTCGTTCTGGTCCGCGTAGGACTCCGCGAACGCGCCAATCGCTTGGTCGAAGGTGTCGCTCTTGCCGAGGTAGGCGGCGATCGCGATGCGGTCACCGCTGCGGGCGTGGGCGTGGGCCAGGGTCGTGCCGCAGATCTCGGCGTAGGTGGTGAGCGCGCGAGCGTCCATGTTCTCGACCTTGGCCGAGCCCTTCTGGTCCCAGAGCTGGCGCACGTAGAAGTCGCGTTGCTTGCCGTCGATGCCCGTCGCCTTGACCCAGCCGAGCAGGATGTCGCTCGCCGCCTGGGTCAGGCGCTGGCCCTGCACGACGCGCTCGCCCTGGTTCTCGAATGCGCTCGGCTCGGCGTAGGGCTCGAGTACGGAGCGCTGGGCTTCCTTGGCCTGGAGGAAGAGTGGATCGCCGCTGTCTCGCCCCAGCATCAGCACGATGAAGGCGCGGGTGCCGACGCTGCCGACGCCGACCACCTTGAGCGCCGCGTCGACGAAGCGGTAGCCGTCGAGCAGGACCTGGCGGTCCTCGGGAAGCGTGTCGCGGTAGTCGGAAATGATTTTCAGCACGGAGGCCTCGACATCGGCGTCCTCCTCGACCAGCTCGTCGATCGGGATGACCAGCGGCGGTTCGCTGACGATGCGCAGCTCGCCGTCGACCTCGCGGGTCAGCTTCGAGAGGGCGCGCATCCGGTCCTTGGCGCGGGTCTTCTCGAGGTTGCGGCGGAAGGTGGCGGCCTCCTTCTCGCCGGCGGCCGATTCCCAGCCGCTGGCGATCGCCTCCACATCCATCTTCGTGTACCAGACCTCGAGGTTGCCGAGCTCGGCCATCCGCCGCATCGCCGCCCGGTACTCGGCCGACATCGCGGCGACGATCGCCAGCCGCTCGCGGCGCTTGAAGCCGCGCTCGCGCCCGGCAACGGAGAAGCTCGCGGCAAGCCGCATCACGTCCCACTCCCACGGCCCCGGCAGGGTCTCGTCGAAATCGTTGACGTCGAAGACGAGCTCGCGGTCGGGTGAGGCGTAGGCACCGAAGTTGGAGAGGTGGGCATCGCCGCAGAGCTGAACGTCGAAGCCGCTGCGCGGCGTCGCGGCAAGGTCCGCCGCCATCACGGCCGCCGCACCGCGGTAGAAGGTGAAGGGCGAGACCAGCATGCGGGCGTAGCGCAATGGCACGAGCTGGCCGACCCGCGAGGTGGCCTGGCCCTCCAGCAGCTCGACCGGGTCCGCCCGGTCGGCCGCCGCAGCCCATTCGCTATAGCTCGAGCGCGGCGCCTCGCCACGGGCGGCCTTGCCGGCGGCGGTGCGCTCCTCCGGGGTGCGATGACCGTGCTTGGGGTCGAGCATGCTCAGACCGTAACCGGCTCGGGCGCGGGCGGTGGCGGGTCGGGGCCCGCCTCCAGCTCGTCGAAGCGCTGCTCGGGCAGGCGCCGCGTAGTCCAAAACGAGGCCAGGGTGAGGAAGGCGGCGAAGAGGAAGGCGGTCTTGAGCGCTTTCAGCTGGGCGTCTTCGTAGTTCTCGACCAGCGCGTCGGCGGTTGCGACATCGAGGCCGGCCGCCTCCGCCCCGGCCCGCACCTCGTCGGCGGCGACGAAGCTGCCGCCGGCACTGAGCCGCACCTCGAGCTGCTTGCTGACATCGGCGGCGATGCGCGTGTCTTGGCCGACATTGGTGGTGAAGGCGGTGACGAGGCCGCTGATCACGATCGCGCCGAGCAGTGCGGTGCCCAGCGAAGAGCCGAGCTGCTGGGCTGTGCTCTGCAGGCCGCCGGCCTCGCTGCGATCGGCGTCACCGACCGCCGACTGCACGACGTTGCCGAGCTGGGAGACGATCAGCCCCATCCCAACTCCCAGCACCCCCATCGCGAAGAGGAAGGAGCCATTGTCGAGCTCGGGCTCGATCGTCGCCAGCAGCAGCAGGATCGCGACAAAAGTGATCGCAATCCCGGTCCGGACCAGCGGCCGCGGGGCGAAGCGCTTGGCCAGCGCCGAGCCGGCGATCGCGGCGAAGAAGAGACCGGCCGAGGCAGGCAGCATGCGCACGCCGGTCTCGAGCGCGTCGAGGCCTTGGACCACCTGCAGGAAGAGGGGGACGGTGAAGAAGACGCCCATCAGGATCAGGTTCTGGGCGAGGAACATGGCGACGCCGCCGCGCAGCGGGGAGATGCGCAGCAGCGGCAGGTGGACCAGCGGGTCCTGGCCCAGCCTTTCGCGGCGGCGCTCCCAGGAGACGAATCCCGCCAACACCAGCGCGCCGGCGGCGATCACGAATGGCACCAGCGAGAAGCCGAAGGGCTCGATCGGCGAGCTGCGCGGCGCCAGCCAGCCCCAGTTGCTCGCCTGCAGGACGCCGAAGACGACCAGGGCCAGACCGGCGGCGGAGAGCACGCTGCCGACCCAGTCCAACGACGGTGCCGGTCCCTCCCGCTCCGGCTCACGGATCAGGCGGGTGCCGAAGAGAATTCCGATCGCGACGACGACCTCGCCGACGAAGACGACGCGCCAGCTCAGCTCCGTGGTCGCCCAGCCGCCGAGGATCGGTCCGACGGCGATACCGGCGCCGGCGACGCCGCCGAGCACGCCGTAGGCGATCGCCCGATCGGCGCCCCTGTAGTTGCCGGCGACGAGGGCGATCAGGGCCGGGATCACGAGCGCGGCGCCGATCCCCTCGAGGATCGACCAGCCGAACATCAGCGAAGGCACGTTCCATGACGCCGCGGTCAGCCCCGAGCCAACCCCGTAGATGCAGAGGCCGACGATGAAGGCGCGGCGCCGTCCGACGATGTCGCCGAGCTTGCCGCCGGTCAGCATCAAGCCCGCCATCACCAGCGCGTAGAAGGCGATCACCATCTGGATCGTCGTCACGGTCGTGTCGAAGTCCTCGACCAACTGCGAGATCGCGACGTTCATCACCGCCTGGTCCAGCACCATCAGGAACTGGGCGGCGCCAAGCGCGACGAGGACTCCCCACTTGCCCATGGTCAGCTCACCAGGCCGGCGATTCCGCGGATGAGGATGAGGGCACCGAGCACGGCAGCGACGATTATCCCTGCCTGGCGGCCATTGCGCCCGAGCCAGGCCCGAAACCCCTTGACCTTCTCGGCGGTTTTCTCCGGGGCGACGAAGTAACCGGCGAGCGGCACCTCGAGCAGCAGCTGCTGGACCAGGCAGAAGGCGATCACGAGCAGGGCGGTCGGCGCGGCGGCAACGTCGAGTTTGTGAATGTGAGTGAGACCGGTCAGGTAGGAGACGCCCGGGAAGCTGAGCAGCAGGCCGACGACGAAGGCGACTCGGGGCGAGCCGCGGCCGAGCAGTCGCATCGGCAGCGCTTCTTTTTCCTCCCCCTCGCTCTTCGCCTGTTTCTTGTCCTTGCGCCGTTCGCGGCGCTCGCGCAGGGGCCGGTCGCGGTCGGTGGCGAGGACCACGGCAACGACCAGCAGCAGCAGGCCGACGACGACGTCCTCAGCCGGGCTGAGCGTGTTCTTGCTGGTGCTCGTCGCCCCCGACTCCGGCAGGGCAAAGACGATCACCAGGCCGACGCTGATGCTGGCGGTGTAGGCACCGAGCAAGTAGCCGAGCATCAGCCGCTTCGGGTTCGGCAGCAGCAGCATCAGAGTGACGGCGGCGAGCAGGGTCGGGTTGAACATCGCCAGCAGCGAGAGCAGGAAGATCTCGAAGAGGTCACCCATCGGCGGCCATTCTCTCCGGAATCAGCCGGCGCAGCGTTCGCAGAGGCCGCGCAGGACCACGTCGTGGTCGCTGACCTCGAAGCTGAGCTCGGCGGAGAGCTTGGCGATCGCCCGCTCCAGCGAGGCGTCCTCGAAGGGGACCATGCGGCCGCAGTCACGGCAGATCGCGTGGTGGTGGTGCTCGCCGCCGGGCTCGACCCGCTCGTAACCGGCGGTGCCCCGGGTCACCTCCAGGCGCTGGACCAGGCCGAGCTGCTCGAGCTGCTCGAGCGCGCGGTAGACGCTGGCCCGGCCGACGGCCGGCTTGCGACGGCGCAGCTCCTCGTCGAGGTCGAGCGCGGTGACGGCGCAGTCGTGGCCGGCCAGGGCCTCGACCACCGCGGTGCGAGCACCGCCGCGCTTGTAGCCGGCCTCGTGCAGGGCGGCGAGGGCGTGCTCGGCCCAGGCTTTGTCAGTCCTGGCGGTCATCAGCCGATCGTAGCCCCGCTCGACAGCGACGCCGGGCGGCGAGCGGCCCGCAGCTGGCCGAGCGGCAGCGAGAGCAGGTAGATCGCAACGATCGCAAGCGCCACCGAGGCGCCTCCCGCGGTGCCGGCGTAGTAGGAGAGATAGAGGCCGGCGACCCCGGCGAGCACGGCGAGGCCAGCGGCAATCAACATCATCGGCAGCATGCGATCGGTGAGCCGCCGCGCCGCCGCCGCCGGACCGACGAAGACCGCGACGACCAGGAGGTTGCCGAGACCCTGCACGGCGACGACGATGCCGGCGCCGAGCAGGAGCAGCAGGGCGGCGTCGACGAGGCCGGGAGAGACGCCAAGCGAGCGAGCGGTGCCGCGGTCGAAGCCGGCGATGAGGAGACGGCCGTGCAGCAGGCGCAGGGCGACGGTGACCAGGACGACCAGGACGGCGGCGGTCGCCAAGTCACCGTCGCTGACCCCGAAGACGTCGCCGAAGAGCAGCGCCTCGATCCCCGGCGGCGAGGCGGGAGCCAGCGCCAGCAGGGCGCCGAGGCCGAACATGGTGGTGACGACGACAGCTACGGCTGCGTCGCGGCTGACCCCGGCGATCCTGGCGGCGAGCGCGATCGCGGCAGCGGCGAGGACGATTGCCGGGGCAGCGCCAAAGAGCAGCGGCACGCCGGCGATCGAGGCGAGGACCAAGCCCGGGAAGAGCGAGTGCGAGAGCGACTCCGCCGCGTAGGAGAGGCCGTAGAAGACGACCCAGCAGCCGAGGGCGCCGCCGGCGATGCCGACCAGGACGAGCTCGGCGAGGGCGCGCTGCACGAACGGTTCCTGCAGTGGCTCGAACATGGTCAGTGGTGGTGATGGTGTGGGGGCAGGATCGCGCGGCCACCCCCGCCGGGGAGCTCGACGATGGCGCCGCCGTAGGTCGCTTCCAGCACGCCGAGGTCGTCGAGCACCTGGTCGGGCCGCCCGCAGGCGACCTGGAGCTTGTTGATGCAGAGGACGAGGTCACAAGCCCGGGCCTGCTCGAGATCGTGGGTGGCGATGACGATGCCCCGGCCCTCCCCCGCCAGCTCCCCGATCAGCGCTTCCAGGCTCTCGCTGCTGGGCCGGTCGAGACCGGAGAAGGGCTCGTCGAGCAGCAGCACGCCCGCGTCCTGGACCAGCGCCCGGGCGATCAGGACGCGCTGGCGCTGGCCACCCGAGAGGCGGCCGAAGGTCTGCTCGGCTAGCGCCCGCAAGCCGACGCGATCGAGCGCCGTGGCCGCTGCCTCGCGCTCGCGGCGACCGGGCCGCCGCCACCAGGGCAGGCTCGACAGCGTCCCCATCGTCGCCACGTCGAGCGCCGAGACGGGGTAGTCGAGCCGCGAGCGCTCGGTCTGGGGAACGGTGCCGCACCGCGCCGCGACGCTGAGCGTCCCTGCCAGCGGCGGCAGCTCGCCGAGCAGCGCCCGCAGCAGCGTCGTCTTGCCGCCGCCGTTGGGGCCGAGCAGGGCGAGCGTCTGCCCCCCGCCCAGCGAGAACTCGACGCCGGAGATCGCCACCGCGCCGTCGTAACCGCTGGCGAACCCCTTCGCCTCGATCAGCGCAGTGGTCGACATCCCCGCCTCCCCCCAGTGAAGCCGCGCACCATCGCGTTGGCGTTCGCCGCCTCCATCTGTAGGTAGGTCGCCCCGTCCGACCCCTCGGGACCGAGCGTGTCGCCGTAGAGGCTGTAGTCGGCCGAGGCGCCGGTCTGGTCGGCGATCGCTTCGGCGACGCTGGCGCTGAGCGAGCTCTCGGGGAAGATCGCCTCGACTCGCTCGCGCTCGATCGTCTCAGCGAGGGCGCTGAGATCCTTGGCCGAGGGCTGCGCCTGGGTCGTCTGCGAGGGGATGACGGCGCCGACGACCTCGATCCCGTAGCGATCGGCGAAATAGCCGAAGGCATCGTGATCGGTGACCAGCTTGCGGCGAGCGGCGGGGACCGAGTCCATGCAGCGCCCAATGCCGGTGTCGAGTTCGCGCAACTCGGCCAGATAGGCGCGGGCGTTGCGCTTGAACTCGCGGCGGTGACTCGGATCGGCCGCAGCGAGGCGCCGCTCGATCTCGGCGACGGCGGCCTCGGCGTTGCGCGGATCGTGCCACCAGTGCGGGTCATAGCGGGACGCCTCGGCGCCGCTCGACTCGCCCGGGCGTCGCTCGGGCACGACCGCGCCCAGGTCGACCAGCTCGGCATCGCTGCCGCTGTCGGAGACCACCTGGTCAATCCATTCGTCGAGCCCGTCGCCGCTGGCAAAGACAAGCTTTGCTTCGGCCGCACCGGCGACGTCGCTCGGCCGTGGCTCGTACTCGTGCGGGTCGGTATTGGGCTGCAGGATCTGGTCGACCGAGACCGCGTCGCCACCGACCGCGCGGACGAAATCACCGATCTGGGTGGTGGTCGCCACCACCTGCAGCTGTCCATTGCCGGAGCTGAATGAGCCGCAACCGGCAACGAGCAGGGCGGCCGCGGCCAGCGCCGCTGCGGCGAGGGCGGGCGCTCCGCGTCGCGCCCGCGCCAGGGCTCGCGCGCCAGCCGCAATCGCGAAGACGGCCCCGGCGACGACCGCGATCGTCGCGCCCGGGGGTGCATCGGTCTTGACCGAGAGCCAGAGGCCGACCGTGCCCTCGAGCGCGACCAAGGCAACGCTGGCCAGCTGCCAGCTCAGCATCCGCTCGGCGAAGAGGCGCGCGGTCAGAGCCGGCACAACGAAGAGCGCCGTCACCAAGAGCGCGCCGACAACGGAGAGCGCCGCGGTGATCGCAAGCGCGATCAAGCCGAAGAGCACCAGGTCGAGCCAGCCGCCACCGCCCGGCGAGCCAGCCGCGGGGTCGAAGCCGCTCGCAAGCCAGCGCTGCCCGAGCAGCAGCGAGGCGATCAGCGTCAGCCCCGCGGCCAGGCCGGCCAGGATCAGGTCGTTGCCGTCGATCAGCAGCAGGCTGCCGAAGAGCAGCGTCTCGACGTTGGCGCCCGAGCCGAAGACATCGCTGGCGAGGATCGTGCCGGCGGCGAGACAGCCGACCAGGACGATCGCCACGGCGCTGTCCGCGGTCTCCTCCTCGCGGCGGCCGAGCAAGGCACTGCCGGCGCTGAAAACGATCGCGGCGCCAAAGGCACCCAGCGGCGCGGCGAAGCCGAGGCCATCGGCGAGGACCAAGCCGGGGAAGGCGGCGGTGCCGACGGAGTGCGAGAAGAAGGCGAGGCCGCGCAGGACGATCCAGGTGCCAAGCAGGCCAGCCGGTACTGCGAGGATCAGGATCTCGAACAGCCCGCGCTGGACGAAGGGCAGCTGAAAGGGCTCGAGCACGACCCGATTGAATCAAAAATGAGACTCATTTTCATAAGGAGAAAGCGATGAAGGCACTCGTCCAGAGGGTGAGTCAGGCCGCGGTCGACGTCGAGGGCGAGCGGGTCGCCCAGATCGGCCCCGGGATGCTCGTGCTGCTCGGAGTGCGGCGCGGGGACACGGCCGAGCAGGCGGACCGGCTCGCCGACAAGGTGCGGGCGCTGCGGATATTCGACGACGCCGAAGGGCGGATGAACGAGCCGCTGGGCGAGCGCGAGCTGCTCTGCGTCAGCCAGTTCACCCTCTACGGCGACGCGCGCAAGGGCAACCGGCCGAGCTACGTCGAGGCGGCGCCGGGGACCGAAGCGGAGCCGCTCTACGACCGCTTCTGCGAGCGCCTCGAGGCCAAGAAGGGCGTGTTCGGCGCCTGCATGGGCGTGGCCCTGGTCAACGACGGCCCAGTCACGCTGATACTCGAGGCCTGAACTTCGGTTCCGGTGCGCTTTATGTGGGCTATAGCCACATAAAGCGCACCGGAAGCCTTACTACGGAGCGAGCAGCACCTTCCGCCAGTCGGCGCCAGCCGCCTCATAGAGATGACGAGTGTGGAGGCGGTCCTCACCTTCCTCCCAGAACTCGACCTGGTCGGGGACGACGCGAACCGCACTCCAGTCCTCGGGACAGGGGACAGGGTCGGCACCGAGCTCTGCCTGCAACGCCTCGAGCCGGCGGCGCAATTCATCCAAGCTCTCGATCTCCTCACCCTGGCGGGAGACGTGCGCTTGCAGTTGGTGACTGCGGGGGCGACCGGCGAAGAGCTCCTCGGCCAGCTCGCGCGTGGCGATCTCGGCGCGGCCCTCGACCCTGACCTGCCGGCCGAGGCCCGGCCAGTAGAAGGTCGCGGCCACGCGCGGGTTGTCGCGCAGCTCCGCGACCTTGCGGGTCCACAGGGCGGTGGTGAAGACGAGGCCATCCTTGTCGAGCCGCTTCAGCGAGACCACTCGCGCCGACGGCTGGCTATCGGCGCCCGCGGTCGCCAAAGTCATCGCCCCCGGCGCCGCGGAACCCGCCTCGCTCGCCTCGGCCAGCCAGCGGCCGAGCACTTCCAGCGGCTCGTTCACCGAGGCCAACTTCCCTCCCTTGACCACCTCAGAGGAGGCGAAGGGAGGGAGCATCGGTAGGGAACGGCAATCGAACTCATATTAAATTGGTAGCATAATTTGAATTGGATCAACAATCTGAAATTACGGGCAGACCAAAGCGCGAGACACGGGCCGAGAAGCAGGTGCGCACCCGCGCCGAGCTGATCGCCACCGCCGCCAGCGTCTTCGCCGAGCGCGGCTACGAGGGGGCCTCGGTCGAGCAGATCGCCGAGCGGGCCGGCTACTCGCACGGCGCCGTCTACTCCAACTTCGCCGGCAAGTCCGACCTCTTCCTCGCCGTCTTCGAGCAGTACATGGCTGACCGAGCCCAGGAGCTGGCGGCAACGCAAGCGGGAATCGATGATGAGGCGCCACTCGAGACCCGCGCCCGCGCCCTCGCCGACCAGTGGATGGAGCGCTTCGCCTCCGACCGCGAGTCCTTCCTCCTCCACCTCGAGTTCCTCGCCGCCAGCCGGCGCGAGCCCGAGCTGGCCGAGCGCTTCGGCAGCCGCTCGGCCTCGATGCGCGAGACGATCGCCGCCTTCATCGCCCACCACCAGAAAGAGGAAGGGGTCGAGGCGCCCCTCCCCCCCGCCGACCTCGCCCTGGTCCTGCGCGCGCTGGGGATCGGTCTGGCGATCGAAGCGCTGGTCAGCCCCGAGGCCGTGCGCGACGACCTCTACGGCGACTTCGTCGAGCTCTTGGTCTCGATGCTGCGCGAGCGGGCCGTGTGATGAGCGGCGCCGCATACGACGAGCTCGGCGTCAACTACACCGACTTCCGCCGGGCCGATCCGCGCATCGCGGCGAGGATCTGGGCGGCGCTGGGCGACGCCCGCAGCGTCGTCAACGTCGGTGCGGGCGCCGGCTCCTACGAGCCGCGCGATCGCGAGGTGATCGCGGTTGAGCCTTCGCCGCTGATGATCGCCAAGCGCGCCGAGGATGCTGCGCCCGTCCGGCAGGGCGTCGCCGAGGCGCTGCCGCTGGATGACCAAAGCGTCGAGGCAGCGATGGGCACGCTTACGATCCACCACTGGAACGACCTCGACGCCGGCCTGGCCGAGATGCGCCGCGTAGCCCGCAAACGGATCGTGCTCTTCACGATTGACGCCGAGGTGAACTCCGAGATCTGGACCCTCTCCGAGTACTTCCCGACGGCGGCGCAGGCCGAGCGGGAAAAGATGCCGGCGATGCAAGAGCTCGAGGCGAAGCTCCCCAATGCCACGATCGAGGTCGTCCCCGCCCCGAGCCGCTGCCAGGACGAATTCACCAGCGCCCTCTGGGACCGGCCCGAGCTCTTCCTCGAGTCCGCCACCCTGCGCGCCAGCTCGCTCTGGCACCAGCTCCCCGCAGAGGTGATCGGGGCCGGACAGGAGCGCTTGCGCGCTGACCTCGCCAGCGGCCGCTGGGATGAGGTGCACGGCCGCCTGCGCACCCTGCCCGAGCTCGACATCGGTTTGCGCCTGGTCTGCGAAGAGCTGTGAACGAGAGTCAGCAGGCGACGATCCGAGCCGCGAATTCGGCCGACACGGAGGCAGTGATCGCCCTCTGGACCGAGGCCTACTTCAGCGAAGGCGAGGGTGGTCGCGACACCCCCTACGCACTGTCTGATTTTCAGGCCACGGCAGTGGCCGCGGCGCACTTCCTCGTTGCTGAGGTCGACGGCGCCGTCGTCGGCGTGGTCGCCCTGCTTGCCCCCGGCGAGCCCACCCGCGCTGTCGCCAACGACGACGAGGCCGAACTGGCCCGCCTCGTCGTCAGCGCCGCGGCGCGCCGGCAGGGCATCGGCCGCGCCCTGGCAAATCGCTGCACCGAGCTGGCCCGCAGCGAGAACTGGCCGGCAATCGCCCTCTGGAGCCGGCCCTACCAGCGAGCGCCACCGCCTCTACGAATCGCTCGGCTACCAGCGCCAGCCTGAACGCGACTCGATTGACGAGACCGGCTTCGAGCGACTCGTCTTCAGCCTGCGGCTACGTCATTCCGCTGACTGATCAGCGAGCACCGGCTGGGACCGGCACGCCCAATTGGCGACAAATACTGCGAGCCAACCGATGATCGATCTCTCGGTGGCGGGGAACGGTCGAGCGCGCTCCGCTGGGACCGATCCAGCGGGCGTGATTCCCACCTTGATCCAGCTGACGACAGCCGTGCTGGCGCAGGTGCTGCTCGAGCTTGCGGCGCTTCACGCAGTGATCAGGTGAAGCAACTCACGCTGGCGCTCATCACCGGGCTCGATCGGCTCGGGCGAGAGCATCAGCGCCAGGGCATCGAGAACGTTGTCCCGAGCCTCCGCACGGGTGCGGCCTTGACTGAGAACCCCAGGCACCGCTGGGATTGACGCGACTGTCCAGCCGTCGTCCCCTTGCTCATAAAGGATCGTCAAGTCGAACTCGGGCACTCCGACAACGATACTCGCGGTCTGCGATACGACCATGTGAAGCTCCTTCCTGGTTGGGCCTTCACCATCACCGACTTCACGCCACGCGTTGCGCGCAGACACTCACGGAAGAGGGAAAACTCTCCGCCGCAAGCCGTTAACGCCGAGCGCTAATCGACCGAGCCGAGTGCGTCGTCGATGAAGGGCCCGAGCAGCTCGCCGGCCTTGACCGAGGTCGTCTCGGGCGTCTCACTGGGCGCCGTGACGTAGCTGATCGCGAGGCGGACGAGGGACTCGGCGAGCAGCCTCACCTTGGCCGCGGGTGCCTGCGGCCAGCCCTCTTCGATCGTCGTCGTCAGGCGGGCCGTGGCCCATTGGACGACCGGCATGCCCTGGGTGGTGACGAAGGGGAGCATGCCGCCGGTGCCGTCGTCGCTGAGCAGGATGCGAACGAGCGGGTCCTCGCCGGCCGAGCGGAGGAACTTTTCCAGCGCCGCGCCGACAGCAGCACGGGGGTCATCGAGGTGCTCGCGCACGGCCGCGTCGACCCCGTCGAGGAAGCGTTCGCCCTCGTGGATGACGAAGGTCTGGGCGAACACGGCGCGGCTGCCGAACTCCTTGTAGAGCGTCTGGCGACTGACGCCGGCGAACTCGGCGATGTTGGACATCGTGATCTCCGACCAGGATTTGCTCTCGAGCTGGTCGCGGGCGGCGCCGAAGAGCGTCTCGCGCAGCAGCTGTCGCGCGGCCTCGGGGTAGGGCGTGCGGGTGGCCACGGCCGGGATCGTGCCAGCGCTGGCGGTCACTCCCCGCTCCCGTCGTCAGGCTCGAAGTCGACCTTGTCGCGCACGCCGCAGTCGGGACAAGCCCAGTCGTCGGGCACCTCGCTCCACGGCGTGCCGGCCGGGAAGCCCTCGCGCGGGTGCCCCTGCTCCTCGTCGTAGACGTAGCCGCAACTCGAGCAGCGCCAACGACTCATCGAACAACCTTCCGCTGTGCCTTGCCGATACCTATCGAGGAGAAGGAACAGCGGAAACTCACGCTGACCCCCCGTAGCGGGCGAGGATGCGCTTGCGGGCGCGGGGCTGGATGTTGGCCTGGCTGAGGTCGCCGTCGTAGTGCTCGACCAGGATCGGGTCCATCACCCGTCGCCACAGCGGCGGGAACCAGGCGAGCACGATCATGCCGGCGTAGCCGGTGGGCAGCTGCGGCGCCTCATCGACGTGGCGCAACGCCTGGTAGCGGCGGGTCGGGTTGGCGTGGTGATCGCTGTGGCGCTGCAGGTGGTAGAGCAGGACGTTGGAGGCGACGTTGTTGCTGTTCCAGCTGTGCTCGGGCCGACAGCGCTCGTAGCGACCGTCCTCTTTGCGCTGCCGCAGCAGGCCGTAGTGCTCGAGGTAGTTGACGACCTCGAGCAGGGAGAAGCCGAGGATCGCCTGCAGCACCAGGTAGGGCAGGACGACCGGGCCGAAGACGATCGCCAGCACGGCGAAGAGGCCGACCGTCATCGCCCAGGCGCCGAGGATGTCGTTGTGCAGGCTCCAGTGGGACTTGCCGAGGCGGTCGAGGCGGGCGGCCTCGATTCCCCAGGCGGAGCGCAGGCTGCCCGAGACGGTGCGCGGCAGGAAGGCCCAGAAGCTCTCCCCCAGGCGCGAGCTGGCCGGATCCTCGGGAGTGGCGACGCGGACGTGGTGACCGCGGTTGTGCTCGATGAAGAAGTGGCCGTAGCCGGTCTGCGCCAGGGCGACGCGGCTGAGCCACTTCTCCATGCTGTCGCGCTTGTGGCCGAGCTCGTGGGCGGTGTTGATCGCGATCCCGCCGACCACGCCCATGGTCAGGGCCAGGCCAATGTTCTCCAGGACCGAGAGGTCGCCACTCGCCCAGAGCCAGCAGGCGAAGACCAGCCCCGCGTACTGGACCGGAATGAAGATGTAGGTGCACCAGCGGTAGTAGCGGTCCTGCTCGAGCCACTTGAGCACGCTGTCGGGCGGGTTGCTCGGGTCGACCCCGATCGCCATGTCGAGCAGCGGAAAGACGCCGAAGACCAGCAGCGGGCCAAAGAACCAGAAGAACTCGAAGCCGGTGACCTCGACGCTGGCCCAGGCGAGGAAGGGAGCGAAGGGCACGACCAGGCCGAGCAGCCAGGCGTAGCGCTTGGCATCGCGCCAGGTCGCCGGGTTGAGCTCGATCTCCGGCCCGTGGTCGTGGCTATGCGTCGCTGCCTCCATCCCATCCTCCTTGTCAAATCCCCAGTGAGCGTCCTCGTAGTTTACACAATAGCCATATTTGTAAACCGGCGCAACAATTTAAAGACTCGTGTTTCGGGAGGCGCAACGCGTAGCGGTTCCAGGAGCGCCGGAAAACGTTGCACCGACCGCAAGGCGGGCTTCCTCGCTACCATGCCCAACCGTGTACACGCTCTTGGGCTTCTTGCAGGTGGTTATCAGCGTCGTGCTGATCTTCCTGATCCTGCTCCACTCCGGCAAAGACACCGGGCTCTCCGGCGCCTTCGGCATCGGCGGTGGCGGCAGCGCCTTCGGCGGCGGTTCGATGGTCGAGCGCAACCTCGATCGCGCGACCATCTTCTTCGCGATTCTGTTCGCCGTCAACACGCTTGTCCTGCTGAAGATCTGAGAGCCCATCCCGGTAGGGGTGGAGCGTCTTGCACTTTTTCGTCGTGAGCCAGCGGCGCCAGCCTGCTCACTCCCCACCGAAAAAGTTAAGCGGAACCCCTACCGGGATGGGCTCCCACCGCTTCGGCTGAGCCGTTGGCGGAGTCGAGGATCTCAACCGCCTCTTTGCGCAGCTCGGCGTCAAGCAAAGCGAAGTCCTCATCGGAGAGCTTGCCGGCCGCGTGGTCGAGTTCGGCGTCGCGGATCTCGCGGTACTTGGCTTCCTTCAGCGCCTCCAGCTCGGTGTTGGCGACCGGGACGCGGCGACCGCGGCGGGGCGGCCAGATCGCGATCAGCGCGCCGGCCAGGGCGATCAGCCCGCCGATCCACATCCAGGTGACCAGCGGGTTGACGATGACGCGGAAGGTGGCGGCAGCGTCATCGCGGAGGTAGCTCTTGGCGATCCGCTCGGCGGTCGCCGTCTGCAGGCTCTCGATCGTCCTCAGTGCCGCCGGCTGCAACTCAGGATTGCTGGCCGCGGCCCGCATCAGGTTCGAGACCGCCCGGCATTGCGGCGGCGTCCCGGGAGCGCCGCGGACGCAGGCGCGGAAGCCGGCGTCGGCGGCGCGCACGCGTCGCTGCACCGCGGAGATGTCGGGGCCCTCCGACATCCAGAAGTCATTGGCGAGACCGGCCTTGAGACCAACCTCGCTGGTGGCCTCACCGTCGAAGAAGTCCGAGATTTCGCCGCCGCTGACGCCCGTCGGCCGGTAAAAGCGCCGGCTCGGGCGCAGGATCGTCGGCTCCCCTCCTCCCTCTCGCACCGCCATCACGGCGCCGAAGCTGAACTTGTCTTTGTCGACGGCGACCGTGGGCCGGAGGTAGGTGACCGTGCGGCCGTCGATCTCGGCGCTTTCCCCCGGCCGCAGCTTGATGTCGCGGTTGGTCTGGAAGCTGGAGGAGGCGGCGATGCCGATCAGCAGCACGGCGATGCCGGCGTGGACGATGTAGCCGCCGTAGCGGCGCCGGTTGCGCGAGACGACGCCGACCAGCGCCGAGGCCATCGAGCCGCCCGCGAGCGAGCGCCGTGCCGCCGCCCCGCGCCAAAACTCCTGCCCGAGGCCGACCAGGGCGAAGGTGGCGAAGGCGAAGAGGGCGAAGGCCCAGGGCTTGTGCAGGGCATCGGTGAAGAGCACCAGCCCGACCGCGACCGCGGCAGCGACCAGCGACGGCACGAGGAAGACCCGCTTCGCCGTCGCCCAGCTGACTCGGCGCCAGGCGAGCAGCGGCCCGATCCCGGTGAAGAGCACGAGCAGGATCGCCAGCGGGGTCGTGTAGCGGTCGAACCAGGGCGCCGCCAGCGAGGACTTGGTGCCGGTGAACAGTTCCGAGATCAGCGGGAAGAAGGTGCCCCAGAAGATCGTCACGCAGAGCGCCACCAGCAGCAGGTTGTTGACCAGGAAGACGGCCTCGCGCGAGGCCAGCGAGTCGATTCGCTTCTCCGAGCGCAGGTCGTCGAGGCGGGAAACGATCAGCGCCGTCGAGCCGATCAGGACCACCGCGATCAGGCCGAGGATGTAGGGGCCGACGGTGCTGTCGCCGAAGGCGTGGATCGACTGCAGCACGCCGGAGCGGACGAGGAAGGTGCCGAGCAGGGCCAGCGAGAAGGTGGCGACGATCAGGCAGGCGTTCCAGACCTTCAGCATGCCGCGCTTCTCCTGGACCATGATCGAGTGCAGGAAGGCGGTGCCGATCAGCCACGGCATCAGCGCCGCGTTCTCGACCGGGTCCCAGGCCCAGTAGCCGCCCCAGCCGAGCTCGGTGTAGGACCAGCGGGCGCCGAGCAGCAGGCCGAAGCCGAGCAGGGCCCAGGCGATCAGGGCGAAGCGGCGGGTGGCGCGAATCCAGGAGGCGTCGATGCGGCGGGTGATCAGGGCGCCGATCGCGAAGGCGAAGGGGATCGTGAAGGCGACGTACCCCGAGTAGAGCATCGGCGGGTGGATCATCATGCTCGGGTGCTGCAGCAGCGGGTTGAGGCCGATGCCATCGGTCGGGACCGGATCGAGCGAGGCAAAGGGATTGACGCCGCCGGCGAAGAGCATCAGGCCGGTGAAGAAGCTGGCTATCCCGGCCATCACCGCGGTCGCGTAGGGGACTAGCTCGCGCAGCTTGTTGCGGGTCGAGTAGAGGGCAAGCGAGGAGGCGATCGAGAGGACCCAGGCCCAGAGCAGCAGCGAGCCTTCCTGGCTCGACCACATCGCCGCCAGCTTGTAGAAGTTCGGCGTCTCGATCGAGGAGTGCTGCTGGACGATGTTGAGCGAGAAGTCGTCGCTGGCGAAGGCGATCTCGATCAGCGCCACGCAGAGGGTGAGCAGAGCGCAGGCGGCGTAGACCGCGCGGCGGGAAGCAAGGACCCAGCGCTCGTCGCCTTTGCGGCCAATCAGCGCCGCGCCCACGGCAAAGAGCATCGTGGCGAAGGCCAGCGCCAGCGCGGCGCTGCCGAAGCTAGCCGTCATTCGAAGTCGTGAACTTCGACGGGCACTTGGTCACCAAAGTGTCCGGCTCACCGATGAAGACGCCGTTTTGGACTTCGCCGGTGAGGACGATCTCGCGGCCGCCGCGGAAGGGATCGGGGACGGTGCCGCTGTAGGTGACCGGGATGCTCTCGCCACCGCCGTCGCGATCGGCGACCCGAAAGCGCATCTCCTCGTCGCCCTTGCGGATCGACCCCTTGACGACCCTGCCCGTCAGGTCGTAGCTGGTCCCCGGCGCCGCGTTGAGCAATTGCGAGGGCTCCTTGGCGGCCGTGGCGGCGCTGAAAGAGGTGTAGACGAGCGCCACCGCCAGGAGGACGGCGACGCTTAGGGCGACGACTAGCCGGATCTTCCGCTTGCGCTGGGGATCCACGGGGTCGATTATCGCAATCTGGGTTGGGGGGTGAGTGTGCGGGGGTCGGCAGACAGCGCTTCGCGCTTGAGTGTCTGCCGACCCCCGCACACTCACCTCGACAAGCCGGAGTGCGAGAATCGGCTGATGGACGGCAGCGCAAGCGATCGAGTTCTGCTGGTTACGGGAGCTTCGAGCGGGATTGGGGCTGCGACGGCGCGGGCCGCTGCAGCTGACTACCGGCTGGTGTTGGCGGCGCGGCGGTTGGAGCCGCTGGAGGAGTTGGTTGAGGAGCTTGGTGGGGCTGGTCGGGCGCTGGCGGTGCGCTGTGATGTGACTGAGTGGGATCAGGTTGAGGGGATGGCGGCGGACGCGCTTGATCGGTTTGGGCGTATTGACGCGGTCTTTGCCAATGCCGGCTTCGGTGCCAGTCGCGGCTTTCTCGAGGAGTCGCCGGAGCACTGGCGTTCGATGGTGCTGACCAACGTCTACGGCGTGGCGCTGACGATTCGCGCCACTCTCCCCCATTTGCTCGAGCGTGGCGACGGGCACTTCCTCGTTACCAGCTCGGTTGCCGGCCGTCGCGCCCTGCCGGGCTCGCTCTACTCGGCGACCAAGTGGGCGGCGACCGCGATCGGCGAGTCGCTGCGCGCCGAGCTGCGCCAGATGCACGAAAACCACGCGATCAAGGTGACCCTGATCGAGCCCGGCATGGTCGACACCCCCTTCTTCGACAACCGCCCCGGCGACTGGGCCCTGCAGGACGAGGACATCGCCAAAGCCGTCATCTACGCCTTGGAGCAAGGCCCCGGGGTCGACGTCAACGAGATCCTCATCCGCCCCACCAGCCAGCCGATCTAGCTAGACCGGCTGGCGGCGACCAGCGCTAGCGCTTCGCGCCCTTCTTCTTGCCCTTGCCCTTCTTGCCGTGCTTCTTGCACGGGGTACGCAGCTTCGGCTTCTGATTGGCCTTCTTGCCGTTCTGGCCTTTGAAGCGGGCGATGACTTTGTACTTCTTGCCGCAGAGACTGCGCGTGTTGACCAGCAGGCCGCGCTTCTTGCCGCCGCGAACGGTCAGCGCGAACTTGGAGACCGGCACGTCGGGGACGACGTCGAAGGTCGTGCGCAGGCGACCTTTGGCGCTGTCGATGCGCCCGGCCAGCGCGATGTCGACCTGGCCGTTGAGGGCGGCAACCATGTCGGGCAGTTCGTTGTCGGAGGAGCGCAGGTAGACCGGGCCCTTGAGCGGCCCATCGAGCAACGGCGTCTCCGCCGTCGCGTAGCCGTAGATCGAGTCCTGCGGGCATTTGTGGGCAGCGAACTGAACCCGCGTGCAGACGTTGGCGAGGCTCGACTGTTCGAGCGCCAGCGCTTTCGGCAGCGTCACCGCGGCGCGGCCGATATTGGCGTCGCCATCACGCGCAACCAGGATCGCTCGCAGCTTCGGGCTCTTGGCGCGGCGAGTACCACCGAAGACCCGCATAAAGAGCTTCGGTTTGAAATCGAGGTTCTCGCAGCCGTTCACCTTGAATGCCGATGACACGGCGAGGGAGCTGAAGGCGGCGGGGTCGAGCGGGTTGGAGCCGCCGCCCTTGAGCGACCCGGCCACCGCCATGTGCGAGCAGTTGGTCGGGTTGAGCGCGAACTTGGGCCGGTCGAGCTTGACCGCGATCGAGCGGATGTCGAGCAGGGCGCCGCCGAACACGTGCGGGATCGGATCGGAGACCGCGTTCACCTGGGCCGTCGCCGGGTCGACGAACAGCGCCACCCTCACCACGACCGCTCCGAGATCGAACGGCCCGGCCGTGGCGGGGGTGATCACTGCCAGGGAGAGGGGAGCCCCGTGGTAGGGGCCTGAGAGGAAGGCCTTGCCGGTCGCCTGGTACGGATGCGATCCGCTGCCGGCGCGCACCGTCGCGCTGCCGACCAGGCTCTGGGCGGGGCAGCTGGAGCTGGCCGCCTCGGCCGCACCGCTGTTGGCGGCTGCCGCCGCGAGCGCCGAGGCCGGGCAGTAGCGGACCCCCGCCAGCTTGGCGGTGAGGCCGCGCGGCAACTTCACGTCAACGCCCTTCAGCTCCTGGTTGCCGTCGTTGCGAGTGGCGTTGAGCGCGAACTGGGTGAAGGCCCCGCCCTTGGGGTTGCTGTTGTTGCTGCCGAAGCTCGGGTTGAAAGGCCGCTCGCCCAGAGTCTTCGCGCAGGGGCCGCCACCGGGGGCGGAGGTCAGGGTGAAGCCGTTGTCCGGTTTCCCTCCGTCGGGCGTACCCGACCAGGCGGTCATCGCGTGAGCGGTTTTGTTCGGGCCGCAGGTGGGCGGGCTGGTCAGCGTTCCCTTGCCGGCGTCGAGCGTGACCCGGACCGAAGTGAACGGAAGCTGGGGCGCTTCGTGCACCTGCGCGGTCAGCTGGCCGGTCTGGGGATTGGCGCTGACGTTGCCGAGCAGGCGGATGGAGAGGCCGCGGCTGGCCGACTCGGCGTCGATCAAGATCCGGTACTCGTTGCCCGAAGCCGGGTCACGGCTCTGCTGGGTGCCGAGGAAGACGTCACCGGTGAGGGTGCCGTCGGGCAGCGGCGGCGTGTCGATCGCGACCGTGCCGATCTTTGAGCCTGCCGGGCACGCCACCGGGTTGCGGGTGCCCTTGCCGAACTGGGCATCGCTGCAGGCCTGCAGCCCGCTCGCCGCGGATGGGTTGAGGCCCATCCCCTGCGGCAGCGAGACGTTGGCGTTGCGCACATTCGACTGGTAGATCTCGGCCGGCGGTTCGAAGGGAGTCGTGACCTCGACCGTGCCACCCATCGGCGAGTCGGTCTGGTTGGTTCCCGGTGCCTGTGAGGTGCCTGGCTCAAACGGGACTTTGTCGCAACCGGTCGGCATCACTCGTGGACCGGCTCCGTCATCTGTTCTGGGCAGCGGCGATTCGAGAAACTCCGAACCAGCCTGGAAGGCAGGCGAAGGCGGCGCCGGTGCATTCACGTCGTAGTCGTCCTGGGGCGCCGGTTCCTCAACCGAGTCGGCATGGAGCAACGTGTTGTAGGTCTTTTCGAAGGCCGGCTGATTGGGGTCGAAGCAGGTGCTGGGTGTGGTGATGAAAGCGCCGCCCGGGCCGGCGCTGCCGATCGTCCCGTCGAAGACCAGCCGGTTCTTGAGGATGCGTACGGCGGGAATCGAGGGAACGTGGATGGTGAAGTACTCGTGGTAGTCACCGTCCCACTTGACCCCGGCGTTGAGGAAGACTTCGCCGATGTTGAGCGGCAGGTTGAAGCCGAATCGAGCCGGTTCGCCGGGCCGTGGCACGAGGTTGTAGACCGGGATCTGCGGGACCGTCACCGGCGGGGTCGAGATCGGGGGAATCGCGGCAGCGGCGGTCACATTGCTGTAGCCGACCTGGGACCCGGGGGCGACGACATTGCAGCCGGCGAGGGGGAATTTGCCGTTTTCCAGTGGGCACTGAGGGGTCGCCTCGGGGTTGACGCTGAGTCCCTGAGGCAAATCGACCAAGACGGTCTTGAGGTTCCCGGTTGGCGTTTCGAAGAGGCCGGAGTGCTTGACGATGATCTGCGTGAAGCCCGCTTTCGGATGGCTTGCGGCCTGGGTCGAGAACTGCTCCGGAGTTTTGACGCTGCACTCGATCGGCGTGTCGGTTTTGCACGTCCCCGCTTGCCAGCCCGCGTCAACGGTTTCCGGGCTGTCTTCGATGATGTCGACGGCGCTGGCGGGCGTCGCACCCAGCAGCAGGACAAGAAGCATGGATACCGCAGCACCAAGCCAAATCCGTCGACGCTTCCCCATCGTAAATCTCCTCCCGTCGTCAGCCATTTGCCTATCCCTACCCGATTTTAATGATTTAGATCATCATTTTTTGGTATCTATATACCTAGAAGTTGGTAAACCAATCGAAAATCGGAGGAAGCATGAACTGGCAGCTCCTGGCCCGGGCCAATACCCACCCCCTTCGCATCTCAATCTTGGAAGTGCTGGGGATGGACGGCGGCCGCACCCTCTCCCCCAGCGACCTCAGCTATGAGCTGCGCACACCGCTGAGCAACGTCAACTACCACGTCACCGAGCTGCGCCGCACGGGCCTGGTCGAGCTGGCCGGCGAACGGCCGGTACGCGGTGCCACCGAGCACTTCTACCGTGAGGCGAAGAGCAGCCCCAACGGCAATGGCAATGGTGCCTCTGCCAATGGCAGCGCCCGGAAGCGCAAGGCGGCCGTCGCCTGATCGCGCCAGGCTCTTCCTCTCAACGGATGGAGACGGCCTAAAGAGTCAAAGTTCAGGGGCGCCCCCTGATGCGAAGCGGAGTCCTGGAGTCGAATATCGCTCCATGAGACTGTTCGGATCACTGAGGACGCGCCCACGCTTGGGCGGCGTCGGCATGGAGCTGGCCGGCGCCCTGTCAATCGCCTCGCAGATGGCCCTGCTGGCTCCGCCGGGCTTCGACGAGCTGGTTCGCCGCGAGCTGACCGGCGAGGCCGAGGGCATCATCCGCCACGAGGGCCAGCGGCGGACTCGCATCCAGTGAGCCTGCACGCCGTCATCGACGCCGAGCTCGCCTCGCTCGAAGGCGTCGCGCCGTTCGACTGCCACGCCCACACCGGCGCCGACATCGACGGCAGCACTCGCAGCTGCGAGGACCACCTGGCCAGCCTCGCGCCCGTCGGCGGCCGCTCGGTGATCTTTCCCTTCTGCGTCGAGGGCGGCTACGAGCCCGAGAACCTGCGCGTGATCGAGGAGTGTCGCCGCCACCCGGAGCAGCTCGTGCCCTTCGCCCGCATGGATCCCCGGGTGACCGTCCCGCGCGACGCAGCCGAGGCGCTCGCCGCCGGGGCGAGGGGCTTCAAGCTCCACCCCCGCGCCGAGGACTTCCGCCTCGACGACCCCGGCGTCGAGGCGATCTGCTCGGTGGCCGCCGAGGCGCGGGCGCCGGTGCTGATCCACGCCGGCGCCGGTGTCGGCTCCTTTGGTGAGACCGTGACCGACCTGGCTGCGCGCCATCCCGATTGCCCGCTGATCCTCGCCCACGCCGCCGTCTCCGACCTCGCCTGGCTCTGGCAGGTGGCGCCGGATCACCCAAACCTCTTCTTCGACACTTCCTGGTGGAACCCCAGCGACCTGATTGCCCTCTTCGCCCTGATCCCGCCCGGCCAGATCCTCTTCGGCAGCGACGAGCCTTATATGGACTTCGGCACGGTGCTGGCGATCACCCTGCGCTGCGCCCGCTTCGCCGGCCTGCCGGCGGATGCGATCGAGCTGGTCGCGGGAGGCCAGCTCGATCGCCTGCTCGCCGGGGAAGCGGCGGCCAACGCCGGCCCCGCCCCCGGCCCACCCACGGCGCAGCCCTCGCCAACCGAAGCACGGCTCGCCACCCTGCTCGCCGCGGCCGGCGGCTGCATGCTCGGCGGCGGCGACCCCGGGCGGCTGTTCGAACTCGCCCGCGCCGCGATCGGCGCCGATGGCTCGGCGATCCCGGCCGGAACCGAGCCGCTGATCGCCGGGCTGATCGAGGAGGCGAGCAGCGGTGAGGCCCCCTGGGCGGTCGCGATGGCCCTGACCCTGCTCGTCACCCCGGGGGTCGAGAGCGCCGTGCTCACCGGTTGAGCATCCCTTCGCGGTTTACGATCGCCGGGGAAGAGATGCCGGCGACGACCGCACTGCTGGAGAGGGATGCCGAGCTCGCGACGATCGAGTCGCTGCTCAACGCGGCCCGCGGCAGCTCCGGTCAGATCCTCACGATCGAGGGCGAAGCCGGCGCCGGCAAGACCTCGCTGCTCAATGCCACCGGCCGCCTTGCCGGCGCAAGCGAGATGCGGGTCCTGCGGGCCCGGGGTGGCGAGTACGAGCGCGACTTCCCCTACGGGGTAGTGCGGCAGCTGTTCGAACCGATGCTCTTGTTCAACGAGGCTGAGCGCGCAGAGCTGCTGACGGGCAGTGCCGCCCTCGCGGCTCCGGTCTTCGATCTGCAGGCAGCCCGGCGCGGGGACACGGACCCCCTGGCGATCCAGCACGGCCTCTACTGGCTGATGGCTGACCTGGCGGCCGCCTCGGCCACCGTCCTGCTGATCGACGATGCGCAGTGGGCTGACCTGACCTCGCTGCGGGCATTCGTCTACGCCGGCCGTCGGCTCGAGGGACTGCCGATTCTGGTCGCTTTCACGGTGAGAACCGGCGAGCCGGGCGGGCACGAAGAGCTGCTTGATCAGCTTCGCAGCCAACCCACGGCGTCGACGATCGAGCCGGCCCCACTTTCAGTCCAGGCAACTGGCGACCTGACGGCCGCCGAAGTGGGATCCCGGCCCAGCGCGCAGTTCGCCAGCACCTGCCGCGAAGCAACGGCCGGCAATCCCTTCCTGCTCGTCGAGCTGCTCCGCTCGCTGGACGGCAAGCAGCTCGACTCGACGGCCGACGACGATGGGGCGCTGGTCGAGAAGGCGGCCGCGAGCATCTCGCGGTCGATCCTCGCGCGCTTGACCAAGCTCGGCGAGCACTCGGTCGCGGTCGCGCGGGGGGTCGCCGTGCTGGAGCCAAACGCAGAGGCCCGCCTGATCGCTGAGCTAGCCGACCTGCCGCTCGATTCCGTCGCCGAGTCATGCGCGCTCCTGGTCCGGGCACGACTGCTCTCGGACTCCCAACCGGTGGCCTTCGCTCACCCGCTGGCGCGGGAGGCGGTGCTGAGCGAGGTGCCCGCACCGCGCCGTGGCGCCGATCACGCCGTCGCCGCCCGTCTCCTCGATCGAGACGGGGCCGCCGTGGACTCGGTGGCCGCGCACCTGCTGCTGGCCGAGCATGGCCGTGATCGGTGGGCGGTTACCCAGCTGCGTGCGGCGGCGGCTGGGGCGCTCGGGCGCGGCGCTCCCGACGCGGCGGTCCGCTATCTGCGGCGGGCATTGCGCGAGCCTCCCGACAGGAACGAACGGCAGGCCGTCAGTCATGAGCTCGGGCGTGCCCTGCTCCGCGCCAGCGATCCGGAGGGAATCGAGGTACTTCGCACTGTGCGGGCAGCAGCCGAGGATCCCGTGTCGAGAGCCGAGTTGGCGACCGAGCTCGCCGATGCGCTTGGCCTGCGGGGGGGCGGAGACGAGGCTGCCGCGCTCCTCGAAGAGTCGCTTGCGGAGACCGGGGACCATGACGGTGAGCTTGGCCTCCTGCTACGCGGATGGCTGGGCCTGCTGACGGCTTGGGGACGTGAGCGAGTGCCCGATGACGCTCTGCCCAAACCGGGAACCGAGCCATCCAACGAGACCCGGTCGGGCCGCCTGCTCATGGCCCAGGCCTCGTACCTCACAGCGATAGGTCTCGGCGCAATCGAACGCGGGCTGGAGCTGGCCGAGCTGGCGGTTCCCAGCGCCAAAGTGCTCGCCGAAGACGCAATGGCGGGGCTGCCGCCACATGGGCCGCTGGCGGCAATGACCCTCGCCGATCGGGGCGAAGAACTCGGGAACCTGCCTTCTGTCTCGATCGAGGCAGCGAGACAGCGCGGGTCGGCGCCTGGCGTCAGCGGCGGATACGGCGTGCGTTCCTTCCTGCAGCTCCTCGATGGAAACCTGCTTGACGCACAGGCCGATGCAGATGTTGCGATCAACGTGGCGCGGGGACCGGGGCTTCCCGCCCCGCTGGCGATCTGGTCCGCGGCCGCGATAAGGATCTGCGCGGCCCGTGGCGACTTCGTCGCAGCCGAAGATCTCTTGGCAGAGTTCTGGAGCAAGCGAACGCCTATATCGGGCATTCCCAGCGGAATTCTGCTCTGCGCCCGGGGGGAGCTGCGACGGGCAACCGGGCGATACGCCGAGGCGCGACACGACTACCTCGCGGCCGCAGAACGGGTGAAATTCCTGCCTCTTGCCAACCAGGAGATGTTGCCCTGGCGAATCGGCCTAGTGCGCTGCGAAACGATGCTGGGAAACGATGCACAAGCCCAGCAGTTGTCAATCGATACGACCGCATTGGCACGACGGGCGAACGGGCAACGAGGAATCGGGATCGCCCTGGGCGCTCAGGGCGCGACCACCGGAGGCGACGAGGGGATCGCCCTGCTGCAAGAGGCGGTGAGCACTCTCGCCGCCACCCGCGCACAGCTCCAACATGCGCGCGCTCTGGTCGACCTCGGCGCCGCCCTGCGCCGCGGCAACCGCCGCAAGGAGGCCCGCGAGCCGCTGCGCGATGGACTTGACCTGGCTCACCGTTGCGGCGCCACGCCGCTCGAGGAAGAGGCCCGCGCTGAGCTGGCGGCAACCGGCGCCCGTCCCCGCAAGGCTGTCTACAGCGGCGTCGAGTCACTCACCCCCAGCGAGCTGCGCGTCGCCCGCATCGCCGCCGAAGGCAAGACCAACCGCGAGATCGCCCAGGCCCTGACCGTCACCGAGAAGACGATCGAGACCCACATGCGCCACGTCTTCCAGAAGCTCGACGTGGGGCGGCGGACGGAGCTGCCGGGCGCGCTCGCGTCGGGCTAGGAGGCGGCGCTGGGGGCGTTCGAACAGCGATCGACCACGTATTCCGGAGCGCAGACCGTGCGGGCCTTCCACCGGACTTCGTATTCGGAGACAAATTTCGCGAAGGCCTTCTGCGCACCGGCCCTGCTTCCAGCCCCCGCGATGGCTCGCTCCTGAATTCGTTCGGCGAGCAACTGGACTTCGACGCGCTCTTTGACGTCGCGGCGCGTGTAGTGAGCTTCTCGCAAGAAGCGGCGGTATTCCGCCCCGTTCTTGAACGCTTCCCGCTTGATTTTCGCAGTCGCGCGGGCAACCTCCCGGGGCCGCACTCCAAGGCCCATTTCCGCCGCCTGCCCCCTGATCCAAGAGTCGTCGAGCAATTCTCCGATCACGATCTTCTCCAGCCTTCCGTACCCGTCATCGCCCGGCTTGGGTGCAGATCTGAGCCCGGACTGGGCCGCCGCCTGGACCAAGGCGTGGTGGAACTCCTTTCTGGTTGCCACCCCGCCACCCTCGCCACCGAGATCGGGAACCTGGGCGACGATGGCAACGACGTTCGCCGGCAACTCCGTGGGGGGTGGAACGGGAATCAAGAGCGGACGACGAGGTTCGAACTCGCGACCTCCAGCTTGGGAAGCTGGCGCTCTACCAACTGAGCTACGTCCGCGCCCGGCTGATTCTAGGGCGGGCGCGGGGTTGCCGGGGGCGAGCGCGATCTAGAGTTCGGCGCCCGTGAGCACTCGCTCCTTTCTCGTCTTCCTCGCCGTGCTGGCCGTCCTCGGCCTGCTTGCCTTTGGCCTGCTCAACAAGGGGGCGGCGAAGATCGCGGTGGGCGACCCGGTGCCGGACGAGGTCCTGCCGGCTCTGCCGGGCCCGGGCAAAGGCTCGATCGCCGACTACCGCGGCGAGTGGGTGCTGGTCAACCTCTGGGCCTCCTGGTGCGTCCCCTGTCGCGAGGAGGCGCCGGTGCTGCAGGACTTCTACGAGCGCAACCGCGGGCGCGAGACGATGGTGGTCGGCATCAACGTGCAGGACAACGAGGACGATGCCCTCGCCTTCCTGGACGAGCACCCGAGCGGCTATCCGCAGCTGCGCTCGGTCGGCGACGAGCGCAGCGACGCCTTCGGCTCCACCGGCGTGCCGGAGAACTTCCTGGTCGAACCCGACGGCGACCTGGCGCTGATCTGGCGCGGTCCGGTCGACGACCAGTTCCTGCGCGAACGCGTCCTGCCGCTGATCGAAGGCACGTCGTGAGCTTCCGCTGTTCCTTTTCCTCGCCATGCACCGCCAAGGCACATGGGAGGGCTCGTTGAGGCGGGGGGCGATGCTGCTGACCGCGATTGCGCTCGGGCTGCTGAACTCTACGGGCGGGGCAACCGCTGCTGCCGCACCCTCTCCGGTCCCCCAGACCACGGTCCAAGACATCGAAGACGAGGTGATGTGCCCGATCTGCGGCACCCTGCTCGAGCTCGCCGACTCGCCGCAGGCGCGGCGCGAGAAGATCTTCGTCGCCAAGCTCGTCGCCGCCGGTAAGAGCAAGGCCGAGGTCAAGGACGCCCTGGTCGCCCAGTACGGCTCCGAGGTCCTCGCCCAGCCGGAAGCCTCGGGGTTCGACCTCTCCGCCTACCTGGTGCCGATCCTGGCCTTCCTGGTTGCCGCAGTCGCGGTCACCTTCAGCGTCCTGCGCTGGCGCCGCAGCGGTCGGACCCGCGATGCCGGAGGCAAAGTCGACGGCGACGGCCCCCGCGGCGAGGACGCCGAGCGACTCGAGGCCGACCTCTCGCGCTACGACCTGTAGGCAAGCAACTCAGCCGAAGAGGACGAGGCCGGTGACCGATACCGGCATCCGCTTCGGCAGCTGCCCCTGCTGACCGCAGGCGATGGTGACGGCGGTGTGTTCGGTGATCGCGCGCAGCGAGTCCGGGTCTTCATCCAGCGGCGGCCCGTCGATGACGAGCAGGTCGTAGGCGCGGCGCAGGCGCTCGATTGCGTGGTCGCAGCGCTCGGAGTCGAGCAGCGCCACCGGCTCGGACTCGGGCTCGCCGGCGACGATGCAGGCAAGCGGCTCGGTGGCCTTGCCCGAGGCGGGGCCGGCGAGAACCAGCGGCTGCAGGATCTCGCTTGCTCCTGCCTCGTCGAGCAGGTACTCGTGCAACCCCGGGCTGGCGGTAAGTCCGAGCCTGCTCGCCAGGGCGGGAGCGGCGAGATCGCACTCGAGCAGGACGACCCGGCGGCCGGCGGCCGTCGCGGCCGCAGACAGCCCCAATGCCACCTCGCCCTTCGCCGGCCCGGTCATGAACACCGAGCTCGTCTTCGCCAGCTTCGTCGCCAAATCGGCGTAGGCCTGCAGCTGGTCGCGGCCGAGCGCCCCGGGCCGCGTCGAGTTGTTCGGCGAGGTCGGGATCTCGGCCAGCACCGGCTCCTTGCTGCGGCGGCGCCGCATCACATTCGCTCCGGGGCGGAGATGCCAAGCAGGCCAAGTGAGCCGGCGATCGTGCGCATCGTGAGCAGGGAGAGTGCCAGCCGCGAGCCCTCGACGCCCTCTCCCTCCGCCCCGACGACCTGGCAGTCGCGGTAGAAGCCGTGAAAGTCGGCGGCGACGGCGGTCGCGTAGGTGCAGATCCGGTGCGGCGCCCGCCGCGCCGCCGCCTCGCGCACCTCGCCGGGGAACTCGAGCAGGCGCTTGATCAGCTCGCGCTCGGCCGGCTCGATCGCCGTGCCGGGCGTCTCCACGCCGGCTCCCCCCGCAACCGCATCGAGCTCCCGTTCGGCCTTGCGCAGGATGCTGGCGATGCGGGCGTGGGCGTACTGGACGTAGTAGACCGGGTTGTCGTTGGACTGGCGGCGGGCGAGCTCGAGGTCGAGATCGACCGTGGTGTCGTGGCTGCGCCAGAGCATGAACCAGCGGGTCGCGTCGACGCCAATGTCGTCGAGCAGCTCATCGAGGGCGACGAAATCGCCGCTGCGCTTCGACATCTGCGCTCGCTCGCCGCTTTCGACGATGTGGACGAGGCGCATGATCAGCGCCTCGAAGCGCTCCGGGTCGGCGCCAAGGGCCTCGATCGCGGCGCGCACGCGGGGTACGTAGCCGTGGTGGTCGGCGCCGAGGATGTTGATCAGGCGGCCAAAGCCGCGCTCGAGCTTGTCCCAGTGGTAGGCAACGTCGGCGGCGAGGTAGGTCGGTTCGCCGTTGGCCCGGATCAACACCCGGTCCTTGTCGTCGCCGAAGGTCGTCGTCCGCAGCCAGAGCGCCTCGTCGCTGCGGTAGGTGTGGCCGGCCTCGTCGAGCTGGGCTAGGGCCGCCTCAACCTCGCCGCGGCTGTAGAGATCGCGCTCGGAGAACCAGGTGTCGAAGCGGACGCCGAAGCGGTCGAGGGTGCCGCGCACGTTCTCGAGAATCAGCTCGACCCCGCGGCTGCCGATCGCCTCGAGGTCGTCGGGCGCGATTCCGTCGCCGGCTATCCGCTCGCCCAGCCCGATCACGTAGTCGCCGCCGTAGCCGTCCTCGGGCGGATCCTCACCGCGCATGCGGGCGGCAATCGAGGCAGCGAAGCGGTCGATCTGGCCGCCGGCGTCGTTGACGTAGAACTCGCGCTGCACCTCGTGCCCGGCCGCCTCCAGCAAGCGGACCAGGGCGTCGCCGTAGGCGGCGTGGCGCCCGCCGCCAACGTGCAGCGGCCCGGTCGGGTTGGCGGAGACGAACTCGACCAGGATGCGCTCGGGTGAATCGGTCGGCGCCGGCCCGAGCCGCTCGCCAGCGGCGGCGAGGCTGACCATCGCTCGCCGGTACCACTCGTCGGCGAGGAAGAAGTTGATGAAGCCGGGCCCCGCCACCTCGATCCGCTCGACCGTCCCCTCCCCCAGCTGGGCGCCGAGCTGCTCCGCCAGGCGGGCGGCGACGTCGCGCGGGTTTTCGCCCAAGGGGGCCGCCAGCAGCATCGCTGCGTTGGAGCTGTAGTCGCCCAGCTCCGCCTTGGGCGGACGCTCCAAGGTCGGTTCGGGACCGCTCGCCTCGCCGTTGCGCAGAGCACGGGAGGCGGCGTCGACTGCGCTGTGCAGCTCGGCGATCGGGTCAGCGGTTGCCATCGTCGCGGCCCATCGTATGGAGAGGCGACAACGGTTGCGCTCTGTCCTTGCGGCAGCGGGCACTGAGTACGCTGGCCGGCGTGAGGATCGCGGCGATCACCGACATCCACGCCAATCTGCCGGCACTCGAGTCGGTCCTCGAGGCGATCGACGCGGCCGGGGCCGAGGAGATCTGGTGCCTTGGCGACGTGCTCGGCTACGGGGCCGAGCCCGATGCCTGCGCCGCCCTGGTCCGTGAGCGCTGCGCGGTCTCGCTGGTCGGCAATCACGACCTCGCGGTGCTGGGCGCGCTCGATATCGGCTCCTTCTCCGAGGCCGCCGCGGTCGCGGTCGAGTGGACCCGCGCCAACGTCAGCGAGGAGACGCTGGCCTTCCTGCGTGACCTCGATCCCCACGGCGAGCGCGCGAAGATCGGCCTCTTCCACGCCTCGCCGCGCGACCCGGTCTGGGAGTACGTGCTCTCAAGCGAGCAGGCAGACGCCGGCATGGACGCCAACGCCCAGCGCATCGGATTGATCGGCCACTCCCACGTCGCCCTCTTCTTCAACCGGCCCAGTGGCGGCTCAGCCGAGGAAACCCGCGGCGCCCAAGCCAGCGACGACGCGCTGCTCAAACTCAGTCGCGGTGGCTGGCTGCTCAACCCGGGCAGCGTCGGCCAGCCGCGCGACGGTGATCCGCGCGCCGCTTGGCTGGAACTCGACACCGAGGCCGAGACCGCTCGCTTTCACCGCGTGCCCTACGACATCGACCGCGCCGCCGCGCCGATCGCCGCGGCCGGCCTGCCGAGCCGTCTCGCCGACCGCCTCTACAGCGGGCAGTAACGGTCAAATGCAGGGTAAATATGCGCCATAGGTCGTTCTCTAGACTCGCAACGGTGCGTCAGCTGGCCATACCCATGCTCGCCCTCGCGCTGGGCGCCGCGGCGGCGCTTGCGCTCGCTTCCTGCGGCGGTGGCGAGGACGCCAAGCTGCTGCCCGGCAACACCGCCGCCGAAATCACCGAAAACCTCGATCGCGTCAAGCAGTACAGCGAAGAAGGCGAATGCGTCGGCGCCGAAGACGCGGTCAGCGAAGTCAACGCCCAGGTCGAAGCGCTCACCGGGGTCGATCCAAAGCTGCAGGAAGCGCTGCAACGGGGCGCGGCGCGGCTGAGCGAAGTCGTCGCCAGCTGCACGGAAGAAGAAACCGAAACGGTGGCTCCCGCGAGCGAAGCGACGACCGAAGAAACCGAAACGCTCCCGCCCGGCCTGGAGAAGAAGGAAGAAAAGGAACGGGAGAAGGAAGAAAAAGAGCTCGAAAAGGAAGAAGAGAAAGCGGAAAAGAAAGAACCGCCGGAACCCAAAACGACGCCTGAAGAAGAAACGCCGACCACGACCACCCCACCCGCCACCGAAGACGGCGGCACCGGGGCGTCTGGTGGCGTCGGCCCGGGCGCGCCCGTGACACCCGGGGGCGAGTGATGGCGGCCTCGGGAGTCCTCTCCGGGCGCTACGAGATCGGCGACCGGCTCGGCTCGGGCGGCATGTCGAGCGTGCACCAGGCGACCGACCTGATCCTCGAGCGCACGGTCGCGGTCAAGATCCTCGCCGAGCACCTCTCCGACGACGAGCGCTTCGTCGCCCGCTTCCGCCGCGAGGCACTCGCCGTGGCGAAACTGATCCACCCCAACATCGTCCAGGTCTACGACACCGGCATCGACGAGGGCCGCCACTACATCGTCATGGAGTACGTGCAGGGGCGTTCGGGGGCGCAGATCCTGCAGCGCCAGGGCCCGCTCGATGCCGACACCACGGCCGAGATCGGCGCCCAGGCCTGCGCCGGCCTCGACTATGCTCACCGCCGCGGGATCATCCACCGCGACGTCAAGCCGGGCAACCTGATGGTCACCGGCGGCCCGGCCGGCGGCGGCGAGATGACGATCAAGCTGACCGACTTCGGCATCGCCCGCGCGGTCGAACAGACCCGGATCACCCAGGTCGGCTCGGTCGTCGGCACCGCTGCCTACCTCTCGCCCGAGCAGGTGCGCGGCGAGGAGGCGACGCCGGCCACCGACGTCTACGCGCTCGGCGTCGTCCTCTACCAGTTCCTCACCGGGCGGCTGCCCTACGAGGGCTCGACCCTGGCCGAGCTGGCGGTGCGCCAGCAGAACGAGAAGCCGCTGCCACCCAGCACCTACAACGACGACGTGCCGGAGACGCTCGGCGCGGCGGTGCTGCGGGCCCTGGAGGGCGACCCCAACCGCCGCTACGCCAGCGCCAGCGAGCTCGCCGGCGGCCTCGCGCTCGGCATGCAGGGCGAGGACGTGACCCTGCCGATGGAAGAGGGCACGGCCGCGACCAACGTGCTCGGCAGCGAGACCGGGACCCGGCGCCTCGACCAAACCGCCCAGACCGAGTACCGCCCGGCGCAGCCTTCGGCGACCCGGCGCCCCGTGCCACGGGCGCCGCGCCAGCAGCCCGCCCCGCCACCGCCGATACCGGTTCCGACCCAGGGCAAGCGCAAGCGCAGTGCCTTCTCCCGCTTCGCCCGTTTCATCATGGCCCTCGTCGCCCTCGTCCTGATCGCCGCCGCAGTTGCAGCAGCGGTGATCTACACGACCGACAAGGCGACCGGGGTCAAAGCCACTGAAGTGGCGGGCAACACGGTCGACAAGGTCGTCGAAGAATTCAAGGACCTGGTCAAGAAGAACTCTGAATAGCCATCGACCCCGCCTCTTCGGTTGAATGCTCCTGACCATGGGGGAGCCCGAAGGGAACAACGCAGTCAGGGGCGGAGGCCGGGCTCGACGGGCGGCAGGGTACCTCGGCAAGTACGTCCTGCCGGGGCTCCTCGTCGCCGCGATTCTCGCCGCCGCCGGGCTTGCCTACAGAAGCGCGACGAACGATGAGGAGGAACTGCGCGGCGGCTGGTGGCCGGAGCGGTCAGTCACCTACCGCTGCGACAGCGACAGCGGCTGCCTCGGGGCGGATCACGTCGTCTTCAACTCGATCGTCAACCTGCCCAGCTACGGCGATGAGCGAGCGTTCGCCGATGCGCGCCCAGCTGCTGCGAACCGTTCCCAGAACCTCAATCTGCTCGAGGTGGCGCCGGGCGAGGAGATCATCGTTCGGGCCTACGTCGACAACAACGCCAATCCCAATCGGGCCGGCCCCGGTGAAGGTGTCGCGGTCGACACCAGAATGCGATTTGCGATTCCCGACGAAGCGGCCGACGACCAGCTCCTCTGGGCCGTTCTCTCAGCCGCGAACGCCAAACCAAGGACGGTGAGCGACACGGTACGCCTGGTCGGCGACGAGCCATTCTCCCTTTCCTACGTCGAAGGCTCGGCCAACCTCTACAACAGCGTCTTTGAATCCGGTTTCCGGCTGAGCAGCGCGATTATCTCCGACGGTGCCGCCCTCGGGATCAAGGAAGCCGAGGGCAAATTCTGCTGTGCCTTGGACGGCTACTACCCACCGTGCGACCCGATGGAGCCCGGCTGCGAAGTCTTCGATTCGCTGGTCGAGATCAAGCTCCGCGTCAATGACCCCGAGCAAGCCTCGGGGATCGACACCAGCGTCGGCTGAATCAGGCCGCCCACGGGGCCGCCCCGGCCAGGACGGCATCCGAGTAGCCGGCAAAAGCGCCGTCGGTGATCGCAGCGCGAGCGTGGATCATCAGCTCTTGCAAGTAGGTGAGGTTGTGCAGGCAGAGCAGGCGGACCGCGGTCAGCTCCTCGGCGCGGGAGAGGTAGCTGATGTAGTCGCGGTCGTGGTTTTGGCAGGCGGGACAGGGACAGCCCTCAGCAATCGGGTTGCGATCCCCCTCGTGGCGCGACTTGCGCAGGTCGAGGCGGAAGCGGTTCTCCGGGTCCGGAACCAGGGCGACGCCGTGGCGGGCGAGGCGGGTGGGAACGGCGCAGTCGAAGACGTCAAGGCCGAGGGCGACGCCGGCGAGCAGGTCGTCGACCTCGCCGATGCCGAGCAGGTGCTTGGGCGCCTCCTCCGGCAAGAGCGGGGTAGTCATCGCCAGCACCTCGCGCATCTCGGCCTTGTCGCGGCCGAGGGTGCCGCCGATCGCGAGGCCGTCGACACCGGCGGCTGAGACGGCCTCGGCCGATTCGCGCCGCAGGTCCTCGTAGACGCCGCCCTGGACGATGCCGAAGACGGCCTGCCGCGCCGGCCCCTCGCGCTCGTGCCACTCGAGGCAGCGGTCGAGCCAGCGATGGGTGCGCTCGGTCGAGCGCGCGGTGTAATCGCGGTCGGCGTGGAAGGGCGTGCACTCGTCGAAGACGAGGGCGATGTCGGAGCCGAGCGCGGCCTGCACTTGCATCGAGACCTCCGGCGAGATGAACAGCTCGGCGCCGTCGCGGTAGGAGCGAAAGTGAACCCCCTCCTCCTCAATCGAGACCACCGAGCCCTGCGCCCCGCCCTGCCGCCCGCTCCCCTTGACCTCGTTGGCGACGCCGCCGTGGGCGAGCGAGAAGACCTGGAAACCGCCGGAGTCGGTAATCAGCGCCCGCTCCCAGCCCATGAAGCCGTGCAGGCCGCTGGCATTGGCGATCCGTTCCGGTCCCGGCGAGACGAACAGGTGGTAGGTGTTGCCGAGCACCATCTCGTAGCCGAGCGCGGCGACCTCGTGCGATTCGAGCCCGCGCACCGTGCCCTTGGTCGCAAGAGGAATAAAGGCCGGCGTCTTGACCGGCCCGTGCGGTGTGTGCAGCACTCCGGTTCGCGCGGCTCCGTCCCGCGCTTCAACCTCGAATCTCAGCCGTTCCGGCTCAACCCTCATTGCCCACTGCTCTTCCGCTGTGCCTTCTCCGCGAATACCGCGGCAAAGGAACAGCGCAGCCTCATTTTGCCCCGTCGATCAGCGAGCGGCCGGTCATCGGCGCCGGCTGGGGAATGCCGAGGAGCTCTAGGGCGGTGGGGGCGACGTCGGCGAGGATGCCGTGGTCGCGCAGCATCATTCCCTCGGCGGTGACGATCAGCGGCACCGGGTTGAGCGAGTGCGCCGTGTTGGGTGAGCCGTCAGGCTCGAGCATGTGGTCGCAGTTGCCGTGGTCGGCGGTGACGATGCAGGCGCCGCCCTTTGCGGTGACCGCCTCGACCACGTCGCCGAGACAGCCGTCGACCTCCTCGACCGCGGCGACCGCGGCCCCGATCACGCCGGTGTGGCCGACCATGTCGGGGTTGGCGAAGTTGATGATTCCGAAGCGGTAGTCGTCGGCGGCCCAGTGGCTGATGAAGGTGTCGGCGGCGGCGCGAGCGCTCATCTCGGGCTTGTGGTCGTAGGTCGGCACGTCGCGCGGCGATTCGACCAGATGGCGCTCCTCCCCCTCCCACTCCTGCTCGCGGCCACCGTTGAAGAAGTAGGTGACGTGGGCGTACTTCTCGGTCTCGGCGACGTGCAGCTGCCGCCCGCCCGCCTCGGAGATCGTCTCTGCCAGCGTCGTCTTTGGCCGCGCCTCGGGGAAGGCGACCGGGTAGGGCCAGCCCTTGCGGTACTCGGTCATCGTGGTCAGGTCGAGCAGCGGGCCACCGGCGCGGGGAAACTCCTCGAAGCCCGGTTCGGCCAGGGCGCGGGTCATCTCCCGCGCCCGGTCGGGACGGAAGTTGATGAAGATCCCGATGTCGCCCTCGGCAACGCCGTCGTAGTCGCCGATCACGGTCGGCTTGACGAACTCGTCGGTCTCCTCGCGCTCGTAGGAAGCGGCAATCGCCTCCTCGGAGCCGGCGGCGCGCAGGCCCTCGGCATGGACGATTGCGTCGTAGGCGAGCTTGATCCGCTCCCAGCGCGTGTCGCGGTCCATCGCGTAGTAGCGGCCGCTGACCGTAGCGACGCGGCCGGCCTGCCGCAGCCAGCGCTCAAGCTCGTGCACGTAGCCCTTACCGCCGTGGGGCAAGGTGTCGCGGCCGTCGGTGAAAGCGTGGAAGACGACGTCGGGGACGCCCTCTTGGGAGGCGAGCTCGATCGTCGCCTCGATGTGCTCCCAGCCCGAGTGCACGCCCCCGTCGGAGACCAGCCCGAGCAGGTGCAGGCGCCCGCGCGGGCTGTTGCGGGCGCGCTCGCAGGCGCCCAGCAGAGCCTCGTTGTCGAAGAAGCTGCCGTCGGCGATCGAGTCATCGATCCGGGCCAGGTCCTGCTTGACGATCGCGCCAGCGCCGAGGTTGAGGTGACCGACCTCGGAGTTGCCCATCTGCCCGTCGGGAAGGCCGACATCACGGCCCTGGGCGGAGAGCTGCGTATGTGGGAAGCCCTCCCAGAGGCGGTCGAAGACCGGCGTCTCGGCGAGCGAGATCGCGTTGCCGGGCCCGGGCTCGGCGAGTCCCCAGCCGTCCAGAATCACGAGCGCCAGCGAGGGAACCGTCACGACAAGCCCTTCCGGTGCGCTTTATGTGGCTGTGGGCCATAAAAGGCGCACCGGAACCTCATGATGCCCTGACTATCTCGGCGAAGTCGGCTGGGTCGAGGCTGGCGCCGCCGACTAGGGCGCCGTCGATGTCGAGCTGGCCGAGCAGCTCGGCGGCGTTGCCGGGCTTGACCGAGCCGCCGTAGAGGATCCGCACGTCATCGGCCGCGCCCTTGCGCGCCTTCACGAAGGTGCGAATGAAGGCACAAGCCTCCTGGGCCTGCTCGGGAGTCGCCGTTCGGCCAGTGCCGATCGCCCAGATCGGCTCGTAAGCGATTACGACCTCAGCTAGCTGGTCGTCGGGGACCTCGATCAGATCGGCGGACAGCTGGCGTGCCAGCACTGCCTCGGTTTGCTCTTTATCGCGCGCCTCCTCGCTCTCACCGACGCAGAGGATCGGCTCGAGGTCGGCAGCGAGCGCGGCCGGGACCTTGCGGGCCAGCGCCTCGTCGGTCTCGGCGAAGAGCTGACGGCGCTCGGAGTGACCGAGGACCACCGCCTCGACGTCGAGCTCGACCAGCATCGAGGCCGAGACCTCGCCGGTGAAGGCGCCCGAGTCCTCCTCATGCATGTTCTGCGCGGCGACCTTGACCGCGGTGCCGTAGCGGCGCTCGACCACGGCGGTCAGCGCCGTGAACGGCGGGCAGATCACCACGTCACTCTGCGTTGCCGCGATCTGCGGCAGCAGCGCGTCGACGAACTCACCCGCCTCGGCGACGGTCTTGTGCATCTTCCAGTTGGCGGCGATGTACGGGGTTCGGTTAGGCATCGCGCAGGGCCTCCACGCCGGGCAGCTTCTTTCCCTCCAAGAGCTCCAAGGATGCTCCTCCTCCGGTTGAGAGCCAGTCGACTCTGTCGGCAAGACCGAACTGCTGTAGGGCGGCGACCGAGTCGCCACCACCGATCACGGTCGTTCCCGGCGCCTCGGCAACCGCCTCTGCGACCGCCCGCGTGCCGGCGGCGAAGGGCGCCAGCTCGAAGGCGCCCATCGGGCCATTCCAGAGCACGGTGCCGGCCGCGGCGATCCGCTCGGCGTAGGCCTCGGCGCTGCGCGGGCCGATGTCGAGGCCCATCCAGCCATCGGGCACCTCGACGCCCTCGCTCGCGCGCACCTGCGTCGCAGCATCGAACGCCTCGCCGAGCACGAGGTCGACCGGCAGGCGCAACTCGCAATCGGAGCCCTCGGCCTGCTCCAAGGCCTTGCCGGCGAGCTCCACGCCCTCCTCCTCGACCAGCGAGTTGCCGGTGGCGATGCCCCGGGCGCGGAAGAAGCTGAAGCACATCGCGCCGCCGATCAGGATCTCGTCGGCGATCTCGAGGAAGCGGTCGATCACGCCAACCTTGTCCGTCACCTTGGCGCCGCCGAGAACGACCACGAGCGGGCGTGCCGGCGACTCGGTCACCCGGGTCAATTCGGTCAGCTCCTGCTCGAGCAGGAGCCCGGCATAGCCCGGCAGCAAGGCGGCGACGCCAGCGGTGCTGGCGTGGGCGCGGTGGGCGGCGCCGAAGGCGTCGTTGACGTAGAGGTCGGCGAGCTCGGCAAGCTGAGCGGCCAGGGCGGGATCGTCCTCGGTCTCCCCCCGCTCGTAGCGCACGTTCTCGAGCAGCATCACGTCCTGGGAACCGAGACCCTCGGCCATCGCCTTGACCTCGCCACCGACGACCGCGGGGGCCTGCTGCACCGGCGCACCGAGCAGCTCGGCGAGGTGCTCGCCGACGGGCTTCATCGAGAGCTCCGCGACGACCTCGCCCTTCGGCCGCCCGAGGTGCGAGACCAGCACCAGCGAGGCGCCGCGCTCGCGCAGCGACTCAATCGTCGGCAGCGCCGCCCGGATGCGGGTGTCGTCGGCAACCCGGCCGCCATCCAGCGGCACGTTGAAGTCGACCCGGACCAGAACCCGCTTGCCCGCCACCTCGGCGTCGCGCACGCTGGCCTTGGCGAAGCTCATGATCGTGTCCGCGTTGTGGTCAGAGGACCTTGCCGGCCAGCTCGACGCAGCGGTTTGAGTAGCCCCACTCGTTGTCGTACCAGGAGACCGCCTTGATCAGCTTGCCGTCGCCGATCGCCATCGTCTGGCCGGCGTCGAAGATCGAGGAGTGCGGGTCGCCGACGATGTCGGTGGAGACGATCTCGTCCTCGGTGTAGCTGAGGATCCCCTTCAGCGGACCCTCGGCCGCCTCCTTGATCGCTGCGTTTACGGCGGCCGGATCGGTCGGTCGGGAAGGGGTGAAGACGAGGTCGACGACAGAGCCGGTGATCACCGGGGCCCGCACCGCCAGACCGTTGAGCTTGCCGTTCAGCTCCGGCAGGACGAGGCCGACCGCCTTTGCCGCGCCGGTCGTGGTCGGGATCAGGTTGACGGCGGCGGCGCGCGCCCGGCGCAGGTCCTTGTGCGGCATGTCCTGCAGGCGCTGGTCGGAGGTGTAGGCGTGGATCGTCGTCATCAGGCCGTGCTCGATGCCGAAGGAGTCGTTCAGCACCTTCGCGAACGGGGCCAGGCAGTTGGTCGTGCAGGAGGCGTTGGAGATGACGTGGTGGTTGTCGCGGTCGTAGTCGCTGTCGAAGTTGACGCCGAGGGCGACGGTCACGTCGGGCTCCTTGGCGGGCGCCGAGATGATCACCTTCTTGGCGCCAGCGGCAAGGTGCTTGGCGGCGTCGTCGCGGGCGGTGAAGAAGCCGGTCGACTCGATCACCACGTCGACCCCGAGGTCGCCCCAGGGCAGCGCCCCCGGGTCGCGCTCGGAAAGCACCTTGAGCGGCTTGCCGTCGACCGAGATCGTGTCGCCTTCGACGCCGACCTCGCCCGGGAAGCGGCCCACGCTCGAGTCGTACTTGAGCAGGTGGGCGAGGGTCTCCGGATCGGTCAGGTCGTTGACCGCGACGAACTCGAGGTCGGCCCCGGCCGCCTGCGCAGCCCGGAAGACGTTGCGCCCAATCCGCCCGAAACCGTTGATGCCGACCTTCACAGCCATTGAGTCAAACCCTCCTGGAGTCGTTTTGGGAGATGTGTCGATGTTATGGACCGGCGATCGCCGGCCGCAGTCGTCCGCTTAGTCGGTACCGATCGTGATCTCGATCTCGTACCCGTCCGGGTCCTTGAGAAAAGCCGAGTAGGAGCCGGAGCCGTAGGACCGCCGTTCGCCCGGCTCGGAAACGCTGACGCCGCCGGCGTTCATGCCCTTTTCCCAGGCCGCCTTGACGGCGACGATGCCGAGGCCGGAGAAGCTGAGCAGCCCGAAGCCCGCCTTGGGCTCATGGTGGGACGAGATGAAGAAGACCGGTTTGGCGATGCCCCAGCCGACGGTTTCGTCCTCCTCGAAATGACGCCGCCAGCCAAGGGGCGCGAGCAGCGAGTCGTAGAACGACGCGCTCCGCTCGAGGTCGGATACCTCCAGTAGAACGTGATGCAGCATTCGGCCTTGGAGGCTATAGGGGCGGGCGGATCAGCCGCCGCGCGGTGTCCAGCGGAAAAAGCGGATTGCCAGCAGCAGGCCGGCGACGCCCCAGATCGCGACCACGGCGAGATTCCCCCAATCGACGCCGGAGCCGCCGCCGGCGGGCATGTAGGCGGCGAAGAAAGCCTCGAAGAAATCGCGCACCGGGAAGTGGTTGGCGAAGTTGACGACGCCGTCGGGGAGCTCGTCTTCGGGGATAAAGACGCCGGAGAGGAAGTAGAGCGGCAGTAGCAGCGCGTTGACGATCGGGGCGGCGGCGTCCTGTGAAGGAATCGCCGCGGTCAGGGCGATGCCGAGACAGCAGAAGGCGGCGCTGCCGACGGCGAGCACGATGACCAGCTCGGGCAGCTGCCCCCAGGGAATCGCGACGCCGTAGAGGACGCGGCCAATCGCCGCGATCAGCGCCAGCATCATCAGGGCGACGACGATCGAGTTGCCGACGCGACCGGCGATGAAGACCCAGGCCGGCATCGGCGTCCCCCGGCCCCGCTTCAGCCGGCCGTCCTCGCGGGCGATCACCAGCGACATCGCCAGCGACTGCATCGTCGCCGAGATCACCGCGACGGTGATGATCGCCGGCACGTAGTAGGCCGTGGTCTCGATCCCTCCGTGCACGTCGATCGTCTGGCCGCCGAAGACGGTGGCGAAGATCAGCAGCAGGATGACCGGGAAGCCGACGGTGAAGAAGACCGCGGCAGGATTGCGCCAGAAGGCCTTCTGGTCGTAGCGAAACTGGTGGGCGACAAGGCCAAGCGCCCTCACTGGTCCTCCTCCCCGGCCTCCGCGGTGAGCGAGAGGTAGACGTCCTCGAGGCTGGGGCGGGTCACTTCGAGGGCCTCCAACTCCAGGCCCTGCTGCAGGGCCCGCTCGGTCAGCTGATGCAAATCGGCGACCGGGGTGGTCGTGCTGACGGAAATCTCCTCGCCGTCCAGCTGGTAGCTGATCGTCGTCGGCAGCCGGTCCCGATCGCCGAGGTCCTCGGGCGTCCCGGCGGCGACGATCTCGCCGCCGGCGATGACCATCACCCGGTCGGCCAGCCGCTGCGCCTCGTCCATGTAATGGGTGGTGAGGAAGACGGTCTTGCCGAGGTCGCGCAGGCCGGCGATCGTCTCCCATGCCTGGCGCCGGGCCGAGGGGTCGAAGCCAGTGGTCGGCTCGTCGAGGAAGAGCAGCTCGGGATCGCCGATCAGAGCCATGCCGACGTCGAGCCGGCGCTGCTGGCCGCCGGAGAGGCTGCGGGCGCGGTCGTCCGCCTTGCCGGCGAGGCCGACCAGCTCGATCACCTCGTCGACCGGCCGCGGCGCCCGGTAGTAGCCGGCGTAGAGGCCAAGTGACTCGCGCACGGTCAGGTAGGGATCGAGCCGGCAGCTCTGCAGGACGATGCCGATCCGCTCGCGCCAGGCGCGGCCGCCGCGCTGCGGGTCGGTACCCAGAACCGAGACCTCCCCCCCGCTGCGCTTGCGATACCCCTCGAGGATCTCAACCGTCGTCGTCTTACCGGCGCCGTTGGGCCCAAGAAAGGCGAAGACCTCGCCGCGCTGCACCTCGAGATCGATCCCCCGCACGGCCTCAAAATCGCCATAGCTCTTGCGCAAGCCGCGGATAGATATGACGGGATCAGGCAAAGCCGGGCGATTCTATGGATGCCTTGGAAGCTCGGGTGACTCGGTTTCGCGGTTGTGCGAGCGGGCGTCGGTAGGGCCTCCGAACGTTTTGCGCCGCTGGCCCTAAAGCATTCTCGGACGGCGGCCGGCAATCCAGCCAGTCAGGCGAGTGAGGAGACCCTACCGACGCCCGCCCCACCAGGGTGAAGCCGCTACCCCACCTCAGTGTCGCGGTGCTTGAGGTGGACCACCACGTCATCGCGGGGCTCCAGCTCTCGGCGAATGCGATCCGCCACGGTGATCGAGCGGTGGCGGCCGCCGGTGCAGCCGACCGCGATCGTCAGGTGGCTCTTGCCCTCGGCCACGTAGGCGGGGACGAGGAAGTCGAGCAGCGGCAGCAAGCGGCCGTAGAACTCGCCCGCCTGGGTGCCCGCCTCGACGTAGTCGCGCACCCGTTTGTCGAGCCCGGTCAGCGGCCGCAGGTCATCGACGTAGTGCGGGTTGGGCAGGAAGCGGACGTCGAGGGTGAGGTCGGAGTCGTGCGGCGGCCCGTTCTTGAAGCCGAAGGTGAGCAGGGTCAGCGCCATCTTGCCGGTCTCGTGGTGGTCGAGCATGTCCTCGGCAATCCGCCGCCGGAGCATCGCCCCGGTCAGGTTGCCGGTGTCCATCACCACGTCGGCGCGCTCGCGCAGCGGCGCCAGCATCGCCCGCTCGGCGCGAATGCCGTCGACGATCCGCCCTTCCGGCGCCAGCGGGTGGCGGCGGCGGGTCTCCTTGTAGCGGTCGACCAGGGTCTCCTCGTCGGCCTCGAGGAAGAGGACGGTCGGTTTGAGGCCCTCGGCCTCGAGGTCGTCGAGCACCTGCAGCAGGTCGTCGAAGTAGTCGCCGCCACGCACGTCAGAGACGACCGCGGCGCACTCGACCCCGCTGCCCTCGTGGCGGAAGAGCTCGCCGAGGCTGCCGATCATCCGCGGCGGCAGGTTGTCGACGCAGAAGTAACCGCCGTCCTCGAAGGCGGCGATCGCTTCCGACTTGCCCGCCCCGGAGTGGCCGGTGATGACGACCAGCTCGACCTCGCGGCCGGGACTCGCGCCGTCGCCCTCAGCGTCCAATTTCGCCGCTTCTCCTGTGCTCGCCATCAGCCGGTCCTGTTCAGTTGCTCGTGGATCTCACGGGCTACCTTGCCAGGCACGCCGGGCACCATTTCGAGTTCCTCGCGGCTGGCGGCGATGAAGCGCTCCGGAGAGCCGAAATGCTGCAGCAGGGCGCGCTTGCGGACCGGCCCGATGCCCTTCAGCCCGTCGAGGACCGAGCCCGTCATCGCCTGGTCGCGGCGGCCGCGGTGGTGATCGATCGCGAAGCGGTGCGCCTCGTCGCGCACCCGCTGCAAGAGCTTCGAGGCCTCCGAGTCAGCGGCGAGATCGATTGGCTCCGAACGACCCGGCACGTAGACCTCCTCCTCGCGCTTGGCGAGGCTGATCACGGTGACGCCGCGGTCGACGAAGGGCTTCAGCGCCCGCATCCCCGCGGCGAGCTGACCCTTGCCGCCGTCGATCATGATCAGCGCGGGCATGGCGGAGAAGCTGGCGTCGCGCTTGCTGTCGTGCGGCGAGAGGTCGACCTGCTCGAGGTAGCGGTTCATCCGTCGCCCCAGGATCTCCTCCATCGAGGCGAAGTCGTCGGGACCGTCGCCGCGTCCCTCACCGCTTTCACCGCGCACGCGGAAGCGCCGGTAGTCGGCCTTCTTGGTCGCACCCCCCTCGAACACGACCATCGAGGCAACGGTGTGCTCGCCACCGATGTTGGAGATGTCGAAGCCCTCGATCCGTACCGGCAGGTCGGCCATTCCGAGCGCGTCGCGCAGGCTGGCCAGCGACTCGACCCGGCGCTGGCGGCGGTGCTCGCGCCGCAGCCGGTCCTGGTCGAGGGCGAGCTTGGCGTTGCGCTCGGCCAGCTCGCGCAAGCGGCGCTTGTCGCCGCGTTCCGCCACCCGCACCTCGACCGCGTTCCCCCGCCGCTCGCTCAGCGCCGCTTCCAGCAGCTCGGCGCGCTCGCTCAGGTAGGGGCCGACGATGACCGTGCGGGGCATCGCCGGCGAAGCCGAGTAGTACTGGCCGACGAACTCCTCGGCCACCTCGGTGAGGTCGCGTTCGGCCTGGTTGTCGAGGTAGAAGCTCTGGCGCTCGGCGAGGATCCCGTCGCGCACCTGGAAGACCTGGGCGTTGGCGTCCTGCCCCTCGGCGGCGATGCCGATCAGGTCGGCGGTGCCAACCGTGCCGCCGGCCACCCGCTGGCGCTCGAACAGCGACTGGATCGCCTTCAGGCGGTCGCGGTGCAGGGCGGCGCGCTCGAACTCGTGAGCCGCCGCCGCGTCCTCCATCTTCTCCCGCTCGTCGGCCTCGACCTGGCGGTAGCGGCCGGAGAGGAAGTCGACGATCGCGTCGATGTTGTGGCGGTACTCCTCGCGGCTGACGTAGCCCACGCAGGGCGCCCCGCAGCGCTTGATGAAGTAGTCGAGGCAGGGACTGCCGGAGCGCCGGCCGGGCTCCTTGCCCTCGCAGGTGCGGAACTGGAAGAGCTTGCCGAGCAGGTCGAGTGTCTCGCGCACCCGCTTGGCGCTGGAGAAGGGGCCGAAGTAGGCGCGGCCCGGCCGGTGCTTCTCACGGGTGAAGTAGACGCGCGGGTAGTCCTCGTCGAGGCTGACGCAGACGTAGGGATAGGACTTGTCGTCGCGCAGGCGGATGTTGAAGCGGGGGCGGTGGCGCTTGATGAAGGTCTGCTCGGTCAGCAGCGCCTCGGCCTCGGTCGAAGTGACCAGGCACTCGATCCGGTCGACGCGGGAGGTGAGCCGGCTCTCGCCGCCGGCCGAGAAGTGGGAGGCGACGCGCTTGCGGATCGAGCGCGCCTTGCCGACGTAGAGCGTCTCGCCATCGGCCGCGTGGAAGAGGTAGACGCCGGGCGAATCGGGCAGCTCGCGACGCTGCTGGGCGATCCGTTCCGCCCGCGAGAGCTCGTTCTTGCCGTTGCCTTCGCTCACCGGTCAAAGAGTAGGCTCCTGGCCACCCGGCCAAAGTCACCCGCCGGTGAAGACTTCCCAGACACACGGAGACGAGATGACGACCCCCCAGACCCTGACCAGCGCCCCGCCCGAGCTGAACACGCTTCGGATCGAGATCGACGGCGCCAAGTTGGCCACCCTCACCCTCGACCGCCCCGACGCCTTCAACGCGATGAGCCCGGAGATGATCGGCGAGATGACCGTCGCCTTCGCCTGGCTCGCCGACCGGGCCCCGATCCGCGCCCTGATCATCACCGGCTCCGGCAAGGCCTTCTGCGCCGGCGGCGACGTCACCTGGTTCCAGCGCGGGGTCGAGAGCGACGAGATCGACCTGCCCTCGGAAGTGCGGCGCGGCGCCGAGGCGCTGCACGCCGCGATCGTCGACCTGCGCCGGATCCCCTGCCCGGTGATCTGCGCCGTCAACGGTCCGGCCGCCGGTGCCGGCTTCTCGCTGGCGCTCGCCTGCGACATTCGCATCGCCTCCGAGGCCGCCTTCTTCGCCCCCGCCTACGGGCGAATCGGCGCCTCCCCCGACGGCGGCATGACCTACTTCCTGCCCCGCGTGGTGGGACCGAGCCGAGCGCTTGAACTGCTGCTCGAGGACCCCAACATGAAGGCCGAGGAGGCGCTCGCCGAGCGGATCGTGGCCGAGGTCGTGGCGCCGGATGCGCTGATGGACGCCGCCCGGGCCAAGGCCGAGAAGCTGGCCGCCAAGGCCCCCCACTACGTGCGCATGGCTAAGACGCTGGCCAACACCAGCATCGAGCACACCCTCACCGAGCACCTGCAGCTGGAGCGCCACGGCATCGCCGACAGCATGGCGACCGAGGACCTGCGCAACGGCGTCGAGGCCTTCTTCGGCGGCGGCACACCCGAGTTCCACGGTCGCTGAACCAGGCCCGCGGCCGCCCCGTATGCAGTTACAGTTTCCCCGAGTACTCGCCCCCCAGGAAAGGATCCAGTCATGAAGAAGCTCGTCGCGTTTCTAGTCCTGGCCCTTGCAGCGCTGGCCCTGGTCGCCTGCGGCAGCAGCGACGACAGCTCCAGCACAACGGAAACCAGCGGGGGCGAATCGACCAGCGCCGGCGGCGGTGCGGCCAAGGAAGAAAGCAGCAGCGGGGGCGGCGGCTCGGCCTCCACCCTCAAGTTCGAAGCCGACCCGGGCGGAGACCTCGCCTACACGACCACCAGCGCCAACGCCAAAGCCGGCAAAGTGACGATCGACTTCAACAATCCCCAGGCCCTCACCCACGACGTCGCGATCGAAACCTCCAGCGGCAAAGAGGTGGGCGGAACCGAACTGATCGCCAGCGGCGAAGACTCGACCGTCGTCGATCTCGAACCCGGCACCTACACCTTCTACTGCTCAGTCCCCGGCCACCGCGAAGCCGGCATGGAAGGCACTCTCACCGTCAAGTAGCGGCGTGAGTCGCTGGGAGACGACGAGCACAATGGAGGCCGGGGTGACCCCGGCCTCCATCTGGGAGAAGGCCTACGCGGACGCGGATGCCTGGCCCAAGTGGAACGCCGAGATCAAGCGCGCTCAGCTCGACGGCCCGCTGGCCCTCGGCGCCAAGGCAAAGATCGTCTTCGGAACCGGCCTGCGCCTGCGCTTCGCAGTCGTCGAGTTCGAGCACGGCCGCCTCTTCACCGACGAGTCCCGCCTCCCCGGCGCCCGCATGGGCCACCGCCACCTGGTCGAGCCAACCGAGTACGGCAGCCGCCTCACCAACACCATCTACATCGAGGGCCCGCTCGCCCCCGTCTGGCGGCGGATCATGGGACCGGCCGCGGCGCGCACCCTGCCCGATGCCCAGCGCGCGGTTGTAGACCTAGCGAAAGCCGCCTAAGAAGCAGGAGCCATCACGCGGGTCACCGAGTCACCGACGAAGCAGGGCTTCTCGTTGCCCTCGACCTCGAGGGTGAAGCGGGTGACGACCTCGTACCAACCGCCGCCCTTCTCGTCGACTGAGACGACCTCGGCGCGGCCGCGGACCTTGGCATCGACCGGGACCGGGGCGGGAAAGCGGATCTTGTTCCAGCCGTAGTTGACGCCGAGGGCGAAGCCGGTGGCGGAGATCAGTTCCTTGCGGAAGCCATCGACCAGCGAGAGGGTGAGGTTGCCGTGGGCGATCGTGGTGCCGAAGGGGCTCTCGGCCTTGGCCCGCTCGACGTCGACGTGGATCCACTGGTCGTCGCCGGAGAGGTCGGCAAAGGTGTTGATGTCCTCTTGGGTGACGGCGCGCCACTCGCTCGGGCCGATCTCCTGCCCGAGCAGAGCCTGCATGCCCTCGACACCCTGTACCTCGACGCTCGACATCGGCGCCAGTCTAATCGGAAGGCCCGGCCAGGGCCTAGGATTGCGCCGTGCCGTTCACGCTCAGGAACCTCAAGCAGGACCTGGAGGACGTCGGGTCCAACTTCGACGGCTCGCCTGATTTGGAGTTCCGCTTGGCGACCCAGGCGCTCGAGCTCGAGAAGTCAGGTCTGGGCTACCAGCGCGTCCCGCCCGGCTATCGCTTCCCGTACGGCCACACGCACAAGAAGCAGGAGGAGGTGTACCTGGTCCTGCGCGGGAGCGGAAGGATGAAGCTCGACGACGAGATCGTCGAGCTCGAGGAATGGGACGCGGTGCGCGTCTCGCCCGGTACGTGGCGAGGTTACGAGGCCGGACCGCAGGGCCTCGAGATCCTCGTCATCGGCGCGCCCAATCTCGGCGAGAATCCGCGCGACGACGTCGAGGGGCGGCGCGACTGGTGGACCGACTAGGCGATCACGCCACCAGCCTCACTTCGAACGACGGTGTTGCGATCGCTCCGGCACCGCCGAGCAGGGCGAGTATGCGGCTGACATATGCCGTGGTCTCGGGAATCGCCGGGACGCAGTTGCAGGCTTCGACCGGAGCCGGGCCGGCGTTATAAGCAGCGAGGGCGAGCTGCGGCGCGCCGAATTGGCGGAGCAGGTCAGACATGAGGTGGGCCTCGGCGTCGATCGCGGCGATCGGATCAAAGGGATCGTCAAGTCCATAAGCCGCGGCGGTGGAGGGAATGAACTGGGCGATGCCCTGGGCGCCAGCCGCAGAGCTTGCATAGGGATTGAAGTTCGACTCGGCCATCAGCTGTGCCGCGAGCAAGGCGGCCGCGACGTTCCAGCGAGCTGCCGAGCGCAGCAGTGGCGCGCGGAAGCGCGCCGGAACGAAGCCGGGCAGGCCTTCGCCACCTGAAAAGGAGCCGTCTCCCCCGCCCGCAGAGAAGGCGCCACCGCCAGCGGAGACCGTGTTCCCGGCCGACGAACACGGTGGTGGGCCGGCGTCGAAGCCGTAGTGCCAGGCCTCCCAGCTGTAGCGCTGGACGAACCCGAAGTGGCCGGCGTTGGCAGCCAGCCAGCCGTAGGCGGTTTCCGGGCCGAGGTCGAGCTCGGTGGCGCAGCGATGCAGCGAGTGCCCGGGCGGCGCCACCCAGGTGGGGTCGGGATGAGCGGCAAACAGCGCCGCCTGTTCGGCATCGGAACGAAAGGCGGAGTTGACGATCAGGGCGAGGCCTGCCTGGCTTGCGGCCGCGGCCATGCGATCGAAGGCGGCGGCAACGTCCGGCCTCATTCCGTGACCCTGTCGATCGACGAGCGGTCCGCTGTAGCCACCTCCGGTCGCCGTAGTAGTGGGCGCTTCGTTCGACGGACTGGCAGGTGGGCCGGCTTCTGCCACCGCCGAGACCTGCATGCGCGCACCCTCATTTCCGACCTCGAGCTTGGCGATGACCACGGCCTTGGCCCGGACCGGCGCGAACGAGCCTCGGTCGGGAAAGGAGGCCCGCAGCTGCGCCGCCGACACACCGTTCGCCCTCGCGGCGTCAACCGCTGCCGCATGCGCCCGCGCCAGATAGGCGGTCTTCTCGAGATGCCGCGGATTTGGCAGCCCGTTTGGCAAGCGCGGCGGCGATAGCAGTCGCGGAAGGTCGTCCCGCATCGACCGCGCCGCCGAGATCGCGGCCAAGTCAACTGCGCGCTGCGCCCGTCCCTTGCCGGTGATTGCAGCGGCGATCGCGACCAGCGCCAGCGCCGCGGCGATCAGCGCAAAGGCGCCGCCAAGCGCAAGCGGCAGTGCTTGCCCGTCCTCTACTTCCTTGCCCATGGGGCCACGCTCGCGGCTGCGGACGCGCGTGTGGCGCGCTCAGGCGCACGAATGCGGAACATCTCATGCGGAGGCCTGCCCCCGAGTCAGTTGCCGCGCCGGCGGCTAGCGCGAGCGAACCGCGGCAATCGTCTGCTGCAGCGTCGCCCGGGCGTCGTGGTGGGGCATCCAGTGCAGCTTGCGCCGAGCCCGGGTCGTGTCCATCAGGACGGGGCGGCGCACCGCCTCGATCCAGGCCGCCTCGTCGGGCAGGAACGGCATCAGCGAGACCGCCTCGGCGGCGACCCCAACCGCCAGATGAGGAGCCGGCACCGAGTGCCAACCCAGGGCATGCGCCAGATCGCTGATCGTCAGCTGGCCGGGCCCAGCGAGGTTGTAGACGCCGGGCGGGCCGTGGCCAAGGACCGCCGCAGTCAGCGCCGCAGCGACGTCGTCATGGTGGACGAGCTGGAAGGGCACGCCGGGGTCGGGCAGGACGGGCCGCAGCTCGGGCACCTTGCCCAGCGCCCAGCGCAGCGGCCCCGGAATCCTCTGCCCCATCGCCAGCATCGGGATCAGGTCGAGCAGCAGAGTCGCTTCCGGCCCGGCGACGATGCAGGGGCGGAAGACGAAGGACTCGGTGCGGGAGTGGAGCAGCGCCTCCTCGAGCTCTGCCTCGACCGCGGCCTTGTGCGCCGAGTAGGGATGCCGCGAGGTGCCGCGCACCGGCTCTTCCTCGTCGAGCAGGGCCGGCATGCCGCGGTGGAAACCGTAGGCGGCCACCGAGGAGGTGTAGACGAGCCGCTTGGCCCCCGCCGCAGCGGTCGCCTCGAAGACGTTGCGCGAGCCGTTCAGGTTGACTTCGCGGCTGGCGCTGTCACCGGCGACGATCGCGAAGGCGAGGTGGACGACGACGTCGGCGTCCTCGACTAGCGAATCGACCGCCTCGCGATCGAGCACGTCGCCGCGCCGGTATTCGGTCTTCTCCCAGCCATGGCCGGCGAGGTCGAAGGGCCGTCGCGCCATGCCGATGATCCGATCCACCTCGGGAACCCGCTCGAGCGCGGAGATGAAGGCGCGGCCGATCTCCCCGGTCGGCCCGGTGACTGCGACGGTCAGCATGCGGCGATTCTGGCGAAATGCAAGCGCTGGCGGCGGCAAGCGCTGGCCACTGCAGTCAGGCGCTCACGTCAACGATCTCGAGCAGGCCTTCCAGGCCCCGAAGATCCTTCGCGTTGAGGGTGTAGAGCGGGAGGTCGTGGGCGAGCGCGGTCGCGGCGATCATCAGGTCGACGGCCCGGGCGCCCCTGGGCTTGCGACCGCCGGCGAGTGTGGCGGCATAGATGTGGCCATAGGCTCGCGCACAATTCGGACTGAAGGTCAGCGATTCGACTCCAGCCTCAAACCGCTGGAGCCGTTCCTGGCGCCGTGCGCGCTCGAGCTCATCGGTACTGGCCAGTGGACCAGCGGTCAACTCCGCGAGCGTCAGCGTGGAAATTGCCATCTCGGCCGGGAGCCGCCCTGGCTCCACCTCGGAATAGCGGATTACAACTGAGGTGTCGATCAGGCCGCGCCCCTCGGGGGGCTCAACCACGGGGCGTAGGATCCTGATCGGCGTAGGCATCGATATCAGCCTTGAACCGCTCATGATCGATCGGCGGCGAACCGGCGAAGAGGTCAACGAATGCCCGCCTGGAGATGAACTTTCGCGGCCTGTAAGGCCGGAGCTCACCGACGGGCCTGCCGTTCCGGGTCACGATGAAGTCCTCCCCCGCGTCCAGCGCCCGCATTACCTCGCCGCTGTTGTTGCGCAGCTCCCTCTGGGTCAGCTTCCGTGTCATCGGGCTCAGCGTAGCACGCGTGCGCCGCTGAAATTTCGCTTTCCAAAAGGGTTTTGCGAAGGCGCGCCGGCAATCCGCCGGCAGCCTCGGGTGGCAGGACGCCAAACAGCGCCCGCCGCGCCGGAACCCAGGCGAGCGGCTGCTTGAGGACGCGAACCGTGAGGCCGCGCTCACGCAGATCGCGCACCGTGAGCGCGAGGAGCGGACGATCCGTGGCGAGATCGGCGCAAAGCAGCACGGCGCTGGGCTCGATGCCGGATACCTGCAGAACGTCCTGGAAGAGGGCTGGCGGGACGTGGAGCGCGGCAACCGCGTCACGTACGAGCGGCAGCGCAGCGGGCAGACGCTCGAGCGCTTCGGGATCACCGGGAACCGCGAGATGACACGTTCCGCCGCGCGAAGCGGCTCTCAGCTCCGGCAGGTGCACGGCCAGCCGCTCCTCCAGCTCACGGGCCCCGCTCGAAGCAACAAGAGTTGGCCGTGGCGGCCGGCCACCGACGTCGATCAGCAAGCCGGGGCGATCCGGCTCCGACCCTGCGCAGGCGAGCGCTGCGGCGGCCGCCCTCGATCCCTCCGCGGTCCCCACCGCCGTGACGAGAATGACGCGCCCCTTCATCGACCGGCAGGCCTCGCGTAGCTGCTGCTGGTTACGGCGAGGCGCTCGCCGACGGCCGCGAGCAACGACGGTGGCACCAGCCGCACGGTCACCTCTCCCCCGCGCACCGCGACCTCGACCCCGTGCTCTGCCCACGAGGGGAGCGACTTCTCGGCCGCGACCTTGGCCGGTCGGCCGGCGGCAAGCGCAAGAGCGCCAGCCTCGGCCGCGCCGTCGGCGAGCGTCAGCGCGTAGCCGACGAGCAGCAGTTGCAGGGCAACCACGCCGGCAATCAACAACAGCGGGATCGCCGCCAGCAGCTCCACCGTCGCCTGGCCTCGCTCCCTAGCCATCGCCCAACCCGCTCTCCGCCCCAACCATCAAACGCGGCAGCGCCGGCAGCAGGCGCGGGACCACCACCCGCACCGTGATCGTGTCGGCGTCGTTCACCTGTGCTCCCGAGCGCAGCGACGGTGAAAGCGCTCGCCGTGCGACCAGCGCTGCGTTGCCACCGACCAGCGCTGCCCTGGCGCCGGCCCGCGCCGCTATCGCGGCGGACCAAAACGCCTGTCCCGCAAGTGCCAACTGTGCCGCCACCAGGACCGCCAGCAGCAGGAATGGGACTGCCGCGACCAACTCGACCGAGGCGGTCCCTTCCTCCCTGTGGCCTGCGCTGCTGACGGTCTGGGGCGGCACGCCGCGACCGTCGCAGGCTCGAACGCGCCGGTGGCGCGCTCAGGCGCGCGGTTCAGTCACGCAACTAACTCAGTAGGAGTTCGCGTCGACCCAGATTCGCCAGATCGCCGCTACCGAGGCGCCGAGCAGCATGATCCAAACCAGGGTGCCACCGCCGGTCGAGAAGAGCTCGTCGCTGCCGGCAATCAGCAAGGCGAGCACGCCCAATGCCGCGTAGAGAATCGCCCGTCGTGCATCGGTCAAGGTCGCCAGGGTGAGCTGGTTCTGACGACCGAGGACGAAAACCATCCAGGCCAGGGCGGCGAGGAAGCCCATCGTGATCGCGGTCAGGATCGCTTCGGCGACGTTGCCTCCGTGGGGAGCAAAGGCCACGGCCAACGCCAGGGCCATGATGATCGCGACATCGCGCAGGGTACGCACGGAGAAAGTGTAGTCCCGAGCCCGACCCACCGCGGCGGAATCGCCTACTTGCTCGACATGATCACGATGCCGAAGACAACGGCTGCCAGCGTGACCAGCCCGGCAAGGGCTGCCAACGTCGCCGCTGCCCCCGCCGCAATCGGGCGCTCGTTACGACTGAGATCGGCAAAGCGGGCGACGCCCCAGATCGCCACCGAGAAGACGACGGTGATGCCGACGCCCGCGACCACCGAGGCGATCACCGTCTGCAGCAGCTCCTTGGTCTCGACGACGACCGCCATTGCTCAGCTCGCCGGGACCGGGCCACCCTCGCGCGAGCGTCGGGCGAAAAGCACGGCGATCAGCGAGAGGGACATCAAGGTGACGAGGATAGGGCCGAGCGCCCCATCGCCAAAGATCGCCGTGAAGCCATAGGCGAGGGCGCCGATCGCGGCGGCTGCCGGCAGGGTCAAGAGCCAGGCGGTGACGATGTTGCCGGCCACTCCCCAACGCACCGCCGAGACGCGCTTGCCGGCCCCCGCTCCCATGATGCCGCCGTTGATCACGTGGGTGGTCGAGAGCGGGAAGCCGAAGTGGGTCGAGGCGAGGATCACCGCCGCGCCCGCGCCCTGCGACGAGAAGCCCTGAGCGGCGTCCATCTTGATGATCCGCGTGCCGGTGGTGCGGATGATCCGCCAGCCGCCGCTGTAGGTGCCGAGGGCGATCGCGGTCGCCGAGGTGACGATCACCCAGAGCGGCGGGTCAGCGCTGGCGCCCAGCGTCCCGTTGGCGACGAGCGCCAGGGTGATGATGCCCATCGTCTTCTGCGCGTCGTTGGTGCCGTGGGCGAGCGCCAGCAGGCTGCTGGAGATGATCTGGCCGTAGCGGAAGCCCCGGGTCACGGTGCCGGGGCGCTGCTTGCCGACGATCCGGTAGACCAGCCCGATCGCGACGCCGGCGACGACGAAGGCGAGGATCGGCGCGATCACGGCCGGGATCAGCACCTTGCCGATCAGGCCATCGGCCAGCACGGCATCGAAGCCGGCGGCCGCGACCGCGGACCCGACCACGCCGCCAATCAGGGCGTGCGAAGAGCTCGATGGCAGGCCGAAGGACCAGGTGATCAGGTTCCAGGCGATCGCCCCGATCAGGCCGGCGAAGACCACGGTCGGCGTCACCACGGCCGAGTTGACCACGTCGTTGGCGACGGTCGCGGCAACCGAGATCGAGATGAAGGCGCCGGCGAAGTTGAGCAGGGAAGCAACGCCGATCGCGACCTGGGGCCGCGCCGCGCCGGTCGAGATCGAGGTGGCGACGACGTTGGCGGTGTCGTGGAAGCCGTTGGTGAAGTCGAAGGCGAGCGCGGTGCCGACGACGATGAAGAGGATGACTTCCGAGCTCACGAGTTCTTGATGACGATGCCCTCGAGGATCTGCGCCGCCGTCTCGGTCGCGTCGATCGCGTTCTCGAGCACGGCGAACATGTCCTTCCAGCGGATCACCACCATCGGGTCGATCCCGTTCGAGAAGAGCGAGGCGACGGCATCGCGGGAGATCCTGTCGCCGTCGTTCTCGAGCCGGTGGATCTCGATCCAGTACTTGTCGAGGTCCTTGAAGTCGCGCAGGTGCTCCAGCCCGGCGGCGAGCTGCTCGCAGGCCGCGACCAGCACTTTGGTCAGGTCCTGGGCCTGCGACATCGGCGCCTCGATCTTGTAGAGGCCGAGCAGGTCGGCGGCCTCCTCGGCGTAGTCGACGATGTCGTCCATCTGGGTCGCCAGCCCGTATATGTCCTCGCGGTCAATCGGCGTGACGAAGGTCGAGTTGAGCCGTTTGATGATCGCGTGGGTGATCCGGTCACCCTCCTGCTCGGCGTCGAAGACCTGTTTCGAGAGCTCGCCGGAGTCGGGCCAGGTGGCCATCATCTGGTCCAGCAGCCGCGACGCGTTGACGGTGTTCTCACCGGCCTCGATGAAGAGATCGAAGAAGGTCCGATCGCGGGGCAGAAGGGAGAGGCGCGGCACTGGGCCAATCCTATTGATCGAGGCGGGCAGGGATCGAGGTGGCTTGAGACTCAGCCGGAGATTGCGGCGAGCTGCTCGGCGGCGCGGGCCGCGTGGCGCTCGCGCATCTCCTCCTGAACGCTGCGCCGCTGCCCGTTGGCGGGAGTCAGGCGCGTCCACTCCCCCTCGGAGTCGAGCTGCCAGGCATTGGCGTTGTCGGCGAAGCAGCGCTCGAGCACGTCGAGTAGCTCGGCCCGCAGCGCCGGGTCTTCGACTGGGGTGACCAGCTCGACCCGGCTGTCGAGGTTGCGCGGCATCAGATCGGCGGAGCCCATCAACACCCGGGTCTGCTCGCCGCGCTGGAAAGCGTAGACGCGCGAGTGCTCGAGGAAGCGGCCGACGATCGAGACGACGCGGATGTTCTCGGAGACGTCCGGGACCCCGGGCCGCAGGCAGCAGATCCCGCGCACGTTGAGGTCGACCCGCACGCCCGCCCGCGATGCCTCATACAGCGCCCGGATGCAACCGGCGTCGACCAGCGAGTTCATCTTCAGCGTGATCCGCGCCTCTTCGCCGGCTTCGTGGGCGGCCACGGTCGCCTCGATCTCCTCGACGATGCGGTCGCGCATCGTCGTCGGCGAGACCAGCACCTTGCGGTACTCGGCCGGGCGGCCGTAGCCGGTGAGGAAGTTGAACATCTCGGCGACGTCGGCGCCGATCTCCGGGTCGGCGGTGAAGAGGCCGAAGTCGGTGTAGAGGCGGGCCGTCTTCGGGTGGTAGTTGCCGGTGCCGATGTGGACGTACTCGCGCACCCGGTCGCCCTCGCGGCGGGCGACGACGATCGCCTTCACGTGCGTCTTCAGGCCCGGGATGCCGTAGACGACGTGGACGCCGGACTCCTCCAGCGACTTGGCCCAGTGGATGTTGGCCTCCTCGTCGAAGCGGGCCTTCAGCTCGACCATGCAGACCGCCTGCTTGCCGCGTTCGGAGGCGCGGATCAGGGATGGAACCAGCGGCGAGTCGTCGCTGGTCCGGTACACCGTCTGCTTGATCGCCAACACGTCCGGATCGGCGACCGCCTGCTCGACGAAGCGCTCTACCGAGCTGGCGAAGGAGTCATATGGATGGTGGACGAGCAGGTCCTCCTGGCGGATCGCCGCGAACATGTCGCAGGGCTCGTCATCCTCGCCGAGCAGGCGCGGCTGGGTGACCGGGGTCCAGGGTGCGTAGCGCAGCTCGGCGTGTCCGGGGACGTCGGCAACGGCGGTCAGGTCGGCAAGGTCGATCAAGCCGTTGACGTCGTAGACCTCACGATCCTCGAGCTTCAGCGCGTCGATCAGCTGCTGGCGCAGCTTCGGGTTCATCCCGGCGGCGATCTCCAGGCGCACGACCTCGCCAAAGCGGCGGCGGCGGATCTCCTCCTGGACCGCCTGCAGCAGATCATCGGCCTCATCGGAGACGGTGAAGTCGGCGTCGCGGGTGACCCGGAAGTAGCCGTGATCGACCACCTCGGTGCCGGGGAAGAGGGCATCGAGGTTGGCGGCGATCACCTCCTCCAGGGGGACGAAGGTCTTGCCGCCCTCGCCGACCGGCAGGAAGCGCCCGAGCAGCTCCTTCGGCACCTTGACCCGGGCGATGATCTCGCTGCCGCTCTCGGGGTCGCGCAGCAGCACGCCGAGGCTGAGCGAGAGATTGGAGATGTAGGGGAAGGGCCTGCCCATGCCGATCACCAGTGGGGTCAGCGCCGGGAAGACCTGCTCATGGAAGCGAGTGTCTATCTCGCGCCGCTCCTCCTCGCTGGCCGACCCGAGCGAGACGATGCGGATCCCCTCCTCCTCCAGGGCCGGCCGCAGCTGGCCCTCGAAACGGGCGTGAAGGCGCTTGTCGAGCTCCAGCACCCGCGCCTGGATCGCGTCGATCTGCTCGCCTGGCCGCAGCCCATCGGGGCCGCGCGCGTCGATCCCGGCGTCGAGCTGCTCGAACAGCCCCGCCACCCTGACCATGTAGAACTCGTCGAGGTTGGAGGCGTAGATCGCGCAAAAGCGGATCTGCTCCAGCAGCGGCACGGCGGGGTCCTCGGCGAGTTCCAGCACCCGCTGGTTGAAGTCGAGCCAGGAGAGCTCGCGGTTGAAGTAGAGAGCGGGATCGTCGATCAGGTCATCGTACCCCGGCGCCGACGTCATCCCATTGCCTTCAGGCCGCGTGCACGGCCGTGCCTGCGCTTCCGACTTCGACCCCATCAGAGGTGGGTGAAAGTCGGTTGCGCGACTCGGCGGCGAGGGCACGGCGGTAGCCGCCGGCCAGCTGCTCCATCGCTTTGTTCCAAGAGCGCTCGCGAGCCGCGCGCACGGCGGAGGCGCCGAGGTGACGGCGCAGCAGCGGCGAGGCCGCCAACTGCAGGACCGTGCCGGCGATGTGGTCGGCATCGGCCTGGCAGAGCAGGCCGGTGTGGCGGTTCTCTACCAACGAGGCGGGGCCGCCCTCGGCGACGGCGACGACCGGCACACCGCTGGCGCCTGCCTCCAGCACCACCTGCCCGTAAGTGTCGGTGGTCGAGCAGAAGAGGAAGACGTCGGCGCTGGCGTAAGCGCGCGCCAGATCATCGCCCTCGAGCCAACCGAGGAAGGTCGCGTGCTCGCCGAGGCGCACTCGCAGCTCGTCTTCCTCGGGGCCGCCGCCGGCGAGCAAGAGGTGCAGCCGCGGGTCAGCTTTGCGGGCGCGCAGGAAGCTCTCAGCCAGCAGATCAGCGCCCTTCTCACGGGTGAGGCGGCCGGCGTAGAGGACCTTGATCACGCCGGGGAAATCCGCGCGGGCAGCCTTGCCGGGATCGAAGCGGGTCACGTCAACACCACGCTCCCAACGGCCGAGCCGATCCGGCTCGACCCCGAGCGCGAGCAGCGAGCGATCCGCCGCCGGGCTCGGCGAGAGGACCAGCGAGGGCGCCCCGTAGAAGGCGCCGAGCGCGCCTTTGGCGAGCGCCTCAATGCTCCCGTCGCCGCTGCGCAAGCCGGCATAGGCAGCCAACTCGGTGTGGTAGCTGGCAATCAGGGGCGTGCCGGCAATCCGGTTGAGCAGCGTCGCGGCGATCCCTGCCGGGCCGGGAGCGGTCACATGGACGGCGTCGTAGCGACCCTCGGCGAGGGTCTCGGCCAGACCGGGCAGGCCGGGGACGCCGACGCTCATGCCCGCGTAGAAGGGGACTTCGAGCTCGGCGGCGGCCGGCAGTCGGCGGTCGACACCGGCATCGGTGCCGACCACCTCGATCTCAAAGCCCGGCACACCGAGCTCACGGATCTTCTCGATCGTCGCGGTAACACCGTGGGTGGCCCCGATCCCATCGGCGATCAGAGCGATTCGGGGCCGCTCCCCCGCCCGGCTCGCGAGCTTCGCCTTCTCGGCACCGAGGAAGGTCGTCGCGGGTACGTAGGGCACGGCCGGAAGCAGCGCGTCGAAGAGGTCGCCGATCGTCCCCGCGATGTCGCCCTTGCGCACCGCCACCGACCCTTGCGCGATCGCGCCACGCAAGCGTCGCTCGTGGGTGCGGCGGGCACGTCGATAGAGGTCGGCATGGGAGAAGTCATCCGCCTGCAGGTAGGCGAGCAGCTCCGGTCCGCGCTGGTCGAGCTCCACCGAGCGCAGCCAGGCCTCGAGTAGGGCGCGGGCGTCGTCCGGCCCGATGTCGGCGGCCACCTTGCCCTCGCGGGCGGCGCCCTCGCTGATCGTCCGCTGGGCGATCTTCAGCACGGCGGCGGGATCGGGTGCCCTCTCTGCACCCGACCCGCCGAGAGCGCGCGTCGCCAGCGCCATTGCCGCGTGAGCCCACTTGGCCGCGCTGCCCTGCTGGCCGCCTCCCTCAGCGTCACCAGCCCGTATCTGGCGCAGAAACTCTTCCGGCGTGGCGGCCGCGGGCACCTCGGTGAAGGTGCGGCCGATGTCCACGCCGGCATGGTCGTCGGAGCCGCCGATCCCGGTCCCGCCGTGGGTCTCGATGTAGATCGCCGCCGGCATGTTGAGCTCGGCCGCGCGCGAGCCGTTGCGCACCTCCCAGATCGGGAAGAGCTCGGCAAGACAGCGACGGTGCCGCGGGGTGAGCGGCGCATCGACGTTGAAGAACGGGTGCGCAAGCGCGCAGGTGATCTCGTTCTCGGCAAGGTATGCGGCGCAGGCCTCGACGTCGCCGGCATGTGCCTGCAGCCACTCGTGGTCTCCGGGAGTGATCCCGTAACAGAGGACATGAACCGCCTGGGGCTCGCCGGCGAAGCGGGCGGTCAGCTCCTCGGAGACGAAGCAGTCGGGACGATCGGCGAGCTCGAGACAGCCGTCGATCGTGTCGTGGTCGGTGATCGTGACGAAGTCCATCCCCCGCCGCTTGGCCAGCTCGTAGACCTCCTCGGGCGGGGTGGCGCACTCCGGCAACCCCAGCGAACGCTGAACTCCGAGCCGCGAGAGCTGCGAGGCGGTGGAGTGGCAATGCATGTCAACACGGGAAGTCATCGGTGTCTCCCTACTTGGTCGTTTCCGTCACCTCCAGGGTTCGGTATCAGCAGCGGAAAAATGTGAACGACCAGGGAACGGCAGGTAAAGAGGGTGTAATCGATCGCCCTCCCTTGACCACCTCAGAGGTGGTCAAGGGAGGGCGCGTGCTCCAAGACTGGCGTCGAGCGCCGCCCAGGTGCCCTTGCTCGCCTCGGACTGCCAGAGCTCGACAAACTCTTGGAGGAGACGGGTGCGGCGCTCGCGCAGCAAAGCGGCGACCGAGCCGATCTGCTCGACCTTGGTCAGCATCAGGTCGCAGTCGTGGAGGTCGCCGAGGACGGACTGCAGGCGCTTGGCGGCTTGGCGCGCCTCGTCGGCCTCCTCGCCGAGGCAGGAGGCAAAGATCTCGAGCACGTAGCGCAGCCGCTTGGCGGCGATTCGCATGTCGTGCTGCGCTTCGCTCGCGTCAGGGGCGAGGGCCTCGTCGACGAAACCGCGCAGCTCGTCAAGGCGCACGGCAATGATCCGCGCGATGTTGGGCGACAGCGGTCCACCCGGTTCAAGTCCCTCGAGCGCCCGTGCCTTCATCGGGTCGCCGTCCAGTCAGCGTGGGCTTTCACGAGCCCACCTTCTTGACCAGCTTCTTCAGTCGCCGCCTCAGCTTCTTCAGGCGCTTCGGCGCGATATAGGGAGCGAGCGCCTCGTTGGCCTCGCCCTGGCGCACCCGCAGCTCCTCGATCAGACCCAAGAGCGCGCCACGATCCGGCTCCCCGGTTTCTTCGAGCAGGCCCTCGAGCAGGGCGATCTCGACGTCGGCGTCGCGCCGCTCACCGAGCGCGTCGGCAAGCGCCTTCACCTTCTTCAGCGCCTTGCGATGGCGCTTCTTAGGGAAGCAAGCCTCGAAGACCTCCAGCGCCGCCCGCAAGCGACGCGTCGCCACCCGCATGTCGTGGACGGGCTCGACATCGCTGAGGTCGAGCACGCCCACGGAGTGCTTGAAGACCTCCTTCGAGCGGACCTTGACGACTCGAGCTGCCGCCTGCGAGAACGATGCCTCGCAGTCGAGTTCGACCTTGCGCGCACCAGCCACGCTACGAGGCTAAAGGAAGCGAGATCCCGCCTCTGGGAGTCGAGCGGGCCTGCTAGGCGACGAGGCGGAGCTTGGAGCCGTTGGCGCTGCCGTTGAGCAGGTCGAGGACGACGCCCTCGCGCAAACCACCCTTGCCGATCTGCAACGGCTGCCCCAGCAGCTCGGAGACCTTCTCCAGCAGCAGCACGCCGGTGGTGAGGATGCGGACCCGTTCGGGGTCGAGCTCGAAGCGGCGGGCGACGTCGGCAGCCGGGTCGCCGCAGAGCACGCGGATCCCCCGCTCCAGGGTCTCGTACTCGAGCACTGCGCCGACCAACCGGCGCAGTGAGGTGGCGCTGCCGCCAACCGCTACAGCTTGGGCGGGGTGCTCGATCTCGACCCCGGCGAAGATGTCGTCGATGCGGTCGCGGACCTTGCGGATCTCGGCCGCGGAAGGTGGATCCGAGGAAATCAGCTCGTTGGCGAGAACGCCGGAGCCAACGCGCCAGGAACGCACCTCGCTGGCGCCGCCGGGCACGGTGCCGAGGATCACCTCGGTCGAACCGCCGCCGACGTCGACGACGCCGACCCTGCCCTCGACCGGGTGGCCGAGCGTCTTGGTCGCGCCGATGAAGGAGAGCCGCCCCTCCTCCTCGTCGCTCAGTACCTCGACCGACACGCCGGCAGCCTCGCCGATTGCCGCCGCGACCTCATCGCTGTTGGAGGCCTCGCGAATAGCAGCAGTGGCAACGGCACGGATCTCCTCGGCCCCAAGCTCTTTCGCCAACCGCACCTGGGTCGCAACGACCTCACAGACCTCGTCGACCTTCTCGCCCAAAATCGCCCCGTCGCCATCCAGCGCCTTGTTGATCCGCGTATAGGCCCGCTGCTCCATCACCTTCTTCAACTGGCCATCAACGGGCTCGGCAACGAGCACACGAGTCGTATTCGACCCAATATCTATGGCGGCACAGAGCGTCACGGCGTTCTTCTGATGTTCCCAGAACCGTCGGATCTCACGCGCTGGCAGGTGGGGTGGTCATGCGTCGACGGACACTCAATACAGCCGCAGGCTGTATGTCCGGCGATGCATGACCACCCCACCCTCACGCACTGGGATGCGAGGCATCCTCGAACTCCCGGAAGAGCCCCGTGACGACGAAGGCGACCTGCTCGCCGATGTCGACGGCGTTGTCGGCGATCCGCTCGATCGCCCGCGCGCTGAGCAGCATCGTCATTGCCCACTCGCGCTTGTCGGCGTCATCGCCGATCTCAAGCGCCAGGCGGAAGCAATCGCGGTTGAGGTTGTCGACGACGTCGTCCTGACGGACCAGGTCCTGGGCGAGTTCGATGTCACGCTCGGCGAAGGCTCGCTTGGCCTGGCTGAGCAGCGTCTTGGTCTGCCCGCCCATGGTCAGGATCAGCTTCACCATCTCCCGGTCAGACGGCGGCTTGTTGCCGGTCAACGGGATCATCTTGCAGATGTTCACGCACTGGTCGCCCATCCGCTCGACGTTCTTCAGCACGTGCAGGAGGGCCGAGATCAGCCGCAGATCGGTCGCCACCGGCGATTGCGTGGCCAGCAGCGTGATCAGCGCCTGATGCACCTCGAGGTAGCGGCCGTCGATGCGGTCGTCATCGGCGACGACGATCTGGGCCAGCTCGACGTCCTGGTGCTCGATCGCCTCCATCGTGCGCGTCAGCGCGGCGCTGGCAAGATCGATTCCGCCCAAGGCGCTGTCCTCGAGGCGTTCCAGTTCCTCCTGGTATTCGACCCTGATCCCGCCCGGCATCAGCCGAACCGCCCGCTGACGTAATCCTCGGTGGCCTGCTGGGAGGGGCTGGTGAAGATCTTCTCGGTCGCCCCGATCTCGATCAGGCGGCCAGGCTTGCCGGTCTCTTCGAGGTTGAAGAAGGCGGTGATGTCACTGGCGCGCGAGGCCTGCTGCATGTTGTGGGTGACGATCGCGATCGTGTACTTGCTCTTCAGCTCGCCGATCAGGTCCTCGATCGCCAGCGTGGCCACCGGGTCGAGCGCCGAACAGGGCTCGTCCATCAACAGCACCTCGGGCTCGACCGCGATCGCGCGGGCGATGCAGAGCCGCTGCTGCTGCCCGCCGGAGAGCCCGGAGCCGGGCTTGTCGAGGCGGTCCTTGACCTCGTTCCAGAGGTGAGCGCCGCGCAGCGAACGCTCGACGATCGCGTCCTTCTCGGTCTTCTTCACCCGACCGGAATTGAGGTTGAGGCCGGCGGCGACGTTGTCGTAGACCGACATCGTCGGGAAGGGGTTGGGCTGCTGGAAGACCATGCCGACCAGACGGCGCACCTGCACGGGGTCGACCCTGGACCCGTAGATGTCCTGCCCGTCGAGGGTGATCTCGCCCTCCGTCCTGGCGCTCGCGGTCAGCTCGTGCATGCGGTTGAGCGAGCGCAGGAAGGTCGTCTTGCCGCAGCCGGAGGAGCCGATCAGCGCCGTCACCTTGTTCGGCTCGACCGTCATCGAGACGTTCTCGACAGCGTGGAAATCGCCGTAGTAGAGGTTCACCCCTTTGGCCTCGAGCGTCTTCGCTGGCCGGCCCTGCGTGGTGGCGACCGACTCGGGAGTGGCCTGCATGCCTGTAGCTGGAGACTTCATCTCGGCTTTGCCGACCTCGGTCTCGGATCGGATTGCGCCCGCTGCTCCCATTGGTCGTGCTCTCCTTCCATCCACTTAGCGGATCTCGGTTCTGTACCGGCGGTAGATCAGGCGAGCCACGAGGTTGAGGACCATGACGATAACTATCAGGGTCAGCGCGGCTGCCCAGGCCCTGTCATAGGAGGCCTGCTTGAAGACGCCGGGCGTGCGGTACTCGCTGTAGGCGTAAACCGCGAGGTTCTGCATACGGCCGGAGAAGGGGTTGCTGTTGATCGAGTCGACCACGCCGGTGGTGACCAGCAGCGGCGCCGTCTCGCCGATGATCCGCGCCACGGCGATCATCATGCCGGTGATCAGGCCGGCGAAGGCGGTCGGCAGGACGACCTTGACGATCGTCCGCCACTTCGGCGTGCCCAGAGCGTAGGACGCTTCGCGCAGGTGGTTGGGGACGATCTTCAGCACCTCCTCGGAGGTGCGGATCACGATCGGGATCATCAACACCGCGAGCGCAATCGAGCCCATCACCCCGAGCCGGATTCCGGGGCCGAGGATCAGGGCGAAAAGGGCGTAAGCGAAGAGGCCGGCGACGATCGAGGGAATGCCGGTCATCACGTCGACGAAGAAGGTCAGCGCCCGCCCCAGCCTGCCCCCGCCGTACTCGGTCAGGTAGATCGCCGCCATCAGCCCGATCGGGATCGAGATCAGCGCGGCGACGCCGGTGATCACCAGGGTGCCGACCAGCGCGTGGGCGGCGCCGCCGCCGCCGATCTGGCCGCGCGCCGACTCGGTGAGGAATTCGAGGCTGAGCCCGGGAATGCCGCGCTTGGCGACCTCGAAGACCAGCGAGAGCAGCGGGATCAGGGCGAGCCCGAAGGCGGCGACGATGATCAGCGTGACGAGCCGGTCCTTGGCCCGGCGCGGTCCCTCGACCCGGCGCGACCAGGTGTAGGTGACGGTCGCGGCGACGAAGACGGTGAGCACGAGCAGCAGGGCGACGCTGAAGGCACCGGCGGCAAGTAGCAGCCCCGCCGCGAGCAGCGCCGAAGCGGCAACTGCTCCGTAGGAAGCCCAGTTGGGCAGAACGCCGGTGTCGAGGGTGGCGTTCACTGGATGTTCTGGCGGGCGATGATCGCCCGCGCGGCCAGGTTGGTTACCAGGGTGATGGCGAAGAGGACGAGGCCGGAGGCGATCAGCGTGTTGATCGCGAGGCCGGTCGATTCGGGGAAGTCGAGGGCGATGTTGGCGGCGATCGTCGAGGGGTTCGCCTGGCTGATCAGGTTGAAGCTGACGATGCCCGAGACCGAGAGGATGATCGTCACCGCCATCGTCTCGCCCAGTGCCCGCCCCAAGCCGAGCATCGCGCCGCTGATGATCGATGACTTGCCGAAGGGCAGGACGGTCATCCGGATCATCTCCCAGCGGGTCGCGCCCAGCGCCAGGGCGCCTTCCTGCAGCTTGCGCGGCGTCTGCGAGAAGACCTCGCGGGCGACGGCGGAGACGATCGGCAGGATCATCACGGTCAGGACCAGGCCGGCGACCAGCATCGTGCGCCCGGTCACCGAGGCGGGCCCCGCGAAGAAGGGGATGAAGCCGAGCTTCTGTTCAAGCCATTCCATCGGCCCGACCGCGGCGGGGCCGAGCACGAAGATGCCCCAGAGGCCGTAGACGATGCTCGGTATGGCGGCGAGCAGGTCGACCATGTAGCCGAGCGGCAGCAACAGCCGGCGCGGTGCGACGTGGCTGATGAAGAGCGCCACGGCGACCGCGAGTGGGACGGCGAGAAAGACCGCGATCGTGGCTGCCAGCACGGTGCCGAAGGCAAGCGGGGCGATGTAGTCGATCAGGCTCTTGCCCCCCGGCAGTTCCGAGGAGCTGGCGGTTACCGCGGGCGCCGCCTGAATCAGTAGAAAAGCCGCAACCCCCGCGAGCAGGGCGAGGATCGTGATCGCCGCCGCTACGGAGAGGTTGGAGAAGATCCGGTCGCCCCAGCGCCGCCGCCCTCCTGAGGCGGCGGCGAGGAGCTGACCGGCATTGGTCGTGGTGTCGGCGTGCGCCTCCACCTACGGGCCTAGCCTTCGATCGCTTCGACGGCCGGCGTGATCTTCTTGGTCAGCGAGGCGGAAAGCGGCGCGGAACCTGCGTTTTCAGCGGAGATTTCCTGCCCTTCGCTGCTGATCGCGTAGTCGAGGAAACCCTTGACGAGAGCGGCTTCGCTGGCCGAGTCGTACTGCGTGCAGCCGATCAAGTAGGAGACCAGCACGATCGGGTAGGTGCCCTGCGATTCGGTCTTGCGATCGAGTTCAAAGGGGAACATATAGGGGGTCTTGGCCAAGTCCTTGGCCTCGGGCGACTCCTCGAGGATCTTTGCCGCGGCCTCGGGAGTCGGTTCGACGTACTCGCTGCCGACCTTGATCGTGGCGACGCCGAGTTCACCGGCCTGGCTGGCATCGGCGTAGCCGACCGCGCCGTCGCCGGCGGTCACGGCTTCGACCACACCCGAGGTGCCCTGTGCGGCCTCGCCACCCTTGACCGGCCAGTCGCCGCTGACTTCGTACGTCCAAACGCTCGGGACGACCTGGGAGAGATAGTCGGTGAAGTTCTCGGTCGTGCCCGACTCATCCGAGCGGTTGACCGGGGTGATCCGAGTGTCGGGAAGTTCGACGCCGGGGTTGCCCTTGGCGATCGCCGGGTCGTTCCAGGTGGTGATTTCCTGGTTGAAGATCTTCGCCAGCGTTTCCGGGTCGAGCTGCAGTCCTTCAACGCCTTCGAGGTTGTAGATGATCGCGATCGGCGAGACATAGGCCGGGATCTCGATCAGCTTGCCGGGGTTGCAGCGGTCGGCGGCTTTTTTCAGCTCGTCTTCTTCTTCTTCGAGCGCGGCGTCGCTGCCGGCGTAGGCAACCCCGCCGGCGATGAACTGTTCGCGTCCGCCCCCCGAGCCAACGGCGTCGTAGGACACTGTCGCGCCGGAGTTCGCGTTCTCGAATTCGGCAATCCAGGCTTCCTGTGCGGCCTCCTGCGAGGTGGCGCCGGCGCCGGCGATCTGGCCGGAGAGGTCGCCGCCGGAGGACGCGCTGCTGCTGTCTTCGCTATCGCCGCAGGCAGAAACACCGATCGCGAGGACGGCCAGTGAGGCGAGAATGGCCAACCATCTAGAGGGACTCACACAAACTCCTTTTCGTCGTAGGGCACGAGAGCGGCCGGGATCGGCCGGCTCGCCGCCACACTCTCAGCGCACCTCCGACAGCTTGTTACCTGGCTGTATCGGGGTTGTGAAAAAGATGTAAAAGGGGCTGCACGTCGCGCTAGCCGTCCGGCGAGAAGCGGTAGCCAATCCCGCTGTGGGTGTGGATCAGGCGCTGGCCCGGCAGCGCTTTGCCCAGCTTCGAGCGCAGGCGGCTGACGTAAACGTCGACGGAGCGGTCGTCGTGGCGCGGTTCGCGGCCCCAGACCTCGGCGTAGAGCTCCTTGCGGGTGAGGATGCGCTGCGGGTGGGCCGCCAGCGTGGTCAGCAGCTGCAGCTCGCGCACGGTCAGGCTGAGCGGGCGACCGTCGACCACGGCGGCGTGCTCCTCGGGCCGAATCTCCAACATGGCTCGCGAGGATGGCCCGGTGAGGCGGGCGCGCGGTTACGCGGCCGTAAAGCTGCTGTGAACTGCTTGTGAATGCGCGGCCGGCGAATCGACGCCAGCGGCCTCGTCAGCCAGCTCGGGCGCCACACCACCGACCGCCTCCGGGTCGAAGCGGTAGCCGACGCCGAAGTGGGTGTGGATGTAGCGCCAGCCCGGCGAGCGCTTCGCCAGCTTCTGGCGCAGCTTGCGGATGAAGACGTCAACCGAGCGATCGCCGTGGGCCATCGCGTAGCCCCAGACCCGCTGGTAGATCGCCTCGCGCTCGAGCACCTGGCCCTTGGTGTCGGCAAGCAACTGCAGCAGCTCGAACTCGCGGCGGGTGAGGTCGAGGCCGTCCTCGCCAACGAAGGCCTGGAACTGGTCGGCGCGAATCTCGAGCTCGCCGACGACAAGCGGCCCGGCGTCGACGTCGGCGCGACTGCGGCGACGGCGGCGGGAGACGGCTTCGATCCGCGCCATCACCTCCTCGGGGTGGCAGGGCTTGCCGACCCAGTCGTCCGCCCCGAGCCGCAGCGCGCGCACCCGCTGGGCAACGGTGGAGCGCCCGCTGCAGACGACCACGCCGAGGTCCGGCAGCAACTCGCAGACCCGACCCAGGTAGTCCCAGGCTTCGTCGCCGAGGACCGCGAGGTCGACCAGCAGCGCGTTCAGCTTCATCGCCACCAGCTCCTCGGGTGGGATGGCGCTGTTCAGCACGCGCTGCTGCCAGCCGGCGGCCTCGGCGCGCTTGCAGAGCACGGTCACGAAGCCGCTGTCGTCATCGATGACCGCTAGCCGGATGGTTTGCTGCGAGGTCAAGGCCTTGGGATTGTATGCGGCAAGGAAGACGGGCGCTGGGACAAAAGCCCTGCTTTCACAGGATTTTCACAGCCCAATTACCCCAATTTGCGGGGAAGTCGCTCGGCCGACCCGATCCGAGTTGTTACCGAGCCTTCCCAGGAGATTCTCCGGATGTTCACGGCCAGCCATTGGCCCGGCGCCAGACTCAACCCTCACGAGACTCCTCTCTCGTCACCGCGAACGGCCCACTGCCCCGGGCCGTTCGCCATTTCTGGGGCCAATCAGCTGATCGCGCCGGTCGCCGCCAGCACCAGCACCAGCGCGCCGAGGGCGATCCGGTAGATGACGAAGATCTCCAGGGTGTGGGTGCTGAGGTAGCGCAGCAGCCAGGCGATCGCCAGGTAGCCGGTGACAAAGGCGACCAGCGTGGCGATCACGGTCGCCGCCGCCGAGGGACTGCCGTTTTCGCCGACCTTGCGCAGCTCGAAGAGCCCGCTGAGGACGACTGCCGGCACCGAGAGCAGGAACGAGTAGCGGGCGGCGGCAACCCGGTCGAAGCCGCGGAAGAGGCCGGCCGAGATCGTCGCCCCCGAGCGCGAGACGCCGGGGATCAGGGCAAGCGACTGGGCGACGCCGATGAAGAGCCCGTCGCGGCCGTTCATCCCATCGAGGTTCCGCTGTCTGGTGCCCACCCGCTCGGCGGCGACCATGACGAAGGAGAAGAGGATCAGCGCCGAGCCGATCAGGTAGAGGCTGCGAGCGCCGGACTCGATCTGATTCTTGAAGATGAAGCCGAAGATCGAGATCGGGATCGTGCCGAGGACGATGAACCAGCCGAGCTTCGCCTCCTGGCTGGCCTGGCGGATCGGCACCCGCAGTTCGCCCAGCCAGGCGGCGGCGATGCGCCAGAGGTCGGCGCGGAAGTAGATCAGCACCGCCGCCATCGTCCCGAGCTGGATCACGGCGGTGAAGCCGGCTCCGGGGTCTTCCCAGCCGAGCAGCGCCGGCACGATCCGCAGGTGCCCGCTGGAGGAGATCGGCAGGAACTCGGTCAGGCCCTGGACGAGGCCGAGGACGATGGCTTCGAGGGTGCTCATCGCGGCGCATCCTATGGAGCCCGCCCCTTGCGCTAAATTCCCGAGCGTGAAGGCTCCCTCGCGCCGAACCAGCATCGCCGCCGCATTCTGCGCCGCGCTGCTCTCGCTGCTGCTGGCGGCCCCGCTCGCACTGGCCGACAACGGCGTCGGCCTCGCCGGTCCGACCACCGACAAGACGGTGACCTTCTTCTGCTTCGGCGTGATCGCCTTCTTCGCGATCCTCGTGATCGTGCTCTCGATCGTCCAGGGTCGCCTCGAGGCGCGCAAAGAACGGCGCCGCAGCGACCTAGAGCGCTACGGCTAGTCCAGCCGGAAGCCGCTGAGCAGCCGCTTCTCGGTCTCGCCCTCGATCTCGGCGACGACCTCGACCTTGCCCTCGAGCGGGGTGCCGCGAATCTTTGTCGCCAGCAGGTCGTCGACCTGAAAAATGCCGGCCGAGTTGTTCAGCGCAATCTGAATCCGCACCGGCCGCGTCTCCCCCGCCTCGATCCGCACCTCGTCGACCGCTGCGGCGGAGATCGAGTGGATCCCCTCCTGCCCCGCTTCGATCGGCAAACGCGTTCGCCCCTGGGCCATATCCAGCGCATCCGCGACCCGCACCACCCCTGCCTCCAGCGTGTAGGGCTCCCCCCTGCGCCGGTGTCCGATGATCGCGTGCAGGATCTCCGAAGCGACGATCGTGCGCTCGGGCTGCTTGTAGCAGTCCGCCAGCAGGCGCTCGAGCGCCCCGTTGGCCAGAAACAGGCTGTAGGCCTCATGGTCCTGCCGGTGGATCGACATGCCGACGTCGTGAAGCAGCGCGCCCCCGGCGACCACGACCTCCGCATCCCGGGGTGACATGCCGTGGTCGGCAACGACCGCCGGCTCCACCCCGGCCTTGACCAACAAGCGCAGCAGTCGAAGCGCGATATTGAGCACGATCTGCATGTGCACCCACGAGTGGTCGGACATGCCGAGCCGCTCGGCGTGCACCTGCGTCATGTACCACCAGGCCCGCACCTGGTCATCGCTATTGACGGCGTTCAGGAAGGACTCGAGCTTGCGGTTACCTCGGGTCGGAACCCGGACCTTGGCCTCGGCGACGGCTTCCTTCGGGGGCTTGCGCTGCGGTCCCTTTGGGTCTGGTGTGGGGACCGCCTCGCTCATGCCCGGATCGTAGGTTCAGCCGCAGACGGGCCAGGGCGACGACCCCGATTGCGCGTAGAGAAGCGCCGCCCGGTAGTCCTGCTCCTGCTCGGGAGCAGCCGCCGGGTCTCCGGACCCGCCGACCGATTCCCAGGTGCCGAAATCGAACTGGTACTTGCCGCGGTAGCTGCCGTCGGAGGAGACCGCGGTTGGATCGCCGCCGGACTCGCAGGCACCGATCGCGTCGAGCGTCTCCTGGGAGACGCCGCCGGGAAGGCTGGCGAAGAGCTCACGGCGCTCGCGGCGGATGCGGTCGCGACGAACCTCTTCGAGGTGGGCGACCGTGACCCGAATGGTCCGGTGGAAACTCGCGGTTGAGCGCCTCAGCACCGACAGCTTCGCGGGCACCGCATCGGCGACGCCGGTCCGTGGAGACGACCCTCCGCCAGTGCCGGCAGCGAGAGCGGCGGCGGGGAAAGCGACGCAGAGGATCAGGACGGGAATGAAATATGTGCGTTTTGTGAGCAAGCGGAGGACCGTGCCGGTATTTGCGACCTCGGAACGTGATCGCGCTCACACTGCTCACATAGTGCGTGCCGTTTGAGACGTAGTCAGGCACGATGTGCGGTCTGCCACTTCGGTCGCTGGACGAGATCGTGCAGCGAAAGGTGAAGCCCAGTCGGCCTAGACGGCCTTGGCGGAGACCATCGCCAGGTTCGGCAGAGTGCGGAAAGTCTTCTTCTCGGCGGGCCCGAAACCGGAGTCGGCAAGCCAGCCGGAGACCTGCTCGACCGTGTAGGTGTCGGCGCCCGAGGTGAGGTGGAAGAAGAGGCCGAGGATCGAGCCGGAGTCCGGTTTCTGTCCCGCCGGCCGGTCGTAGAGCTCGAGCACGCAGAGCGGCGCGCCGGGGCGCAGGACGGCGCGGATGCGAGCGAAGAGCGACTTCACCTGCTCCGGCGTCAGGTGGTGAACGATGTTGAAGCAGAGGGCGCCATCGTGGGGGCCGTCGAAGTCAGCCTCGAACATGTCGCCCTCGACGTGGTGGACGCGGTCTTCCATGCCCGCCCCGGAGACGATCTCGCGACCGATGCGGGCGCTGCCGGGCAGGTCAATGATCGTCGCCTTTAGGCCCGGGTGGTGGCGACAAAGTGCCATTGAGTACTCGCCGTGAGCGCCGGCGACGTCGAGCAGCGTGTGCGCGCCCTGCGGCAACGGCACCGCCTTGGCGACCTCGGCGGAACTGAGCTTGGCGAGCTGGTACTGACCGCGGATGTAGGAACGCCAGTAGGGATCGTCGGGCGGCTTGTCGTGCAGCTCGGCGTGGCGACCGTCGCGGACGAGGTCCTCGAGTCCTCCCCACCACTGCCAGTACTCGGCCGTGTCGGCGAGGAAGTCGCCGAGGTAGTGGTCGGAGCTGGGGTCGAGCCAGCGGCGGGCGCGGGCTGTCATCTCGTAGCTGCCGTCGGGCTTCAGCTCGACGTGGCCGAGCGAGGCGATCACGTCGAGGACCAGCTCGGTGCCGGCCGGGCGCAGGCCGAGGTGCTCGGCCAGCTCGTCCGGCTGTCGCGGCCCCTCCGCCAGGGCGGCCAGCATCCCGGTGCGCTGCGCCACCTGCAGCGCCCGCGCCACCGGCATCGCGAACATCGCCTCGCCGATCGGCGTCGGCAGGCGGTTGAGCATCAGCCCGAGCCGCTCGGTGATCCCGTCCGGTGCCGCCGTGATCCGCACGTACAGCAGGCTAGAGAAGCGCGATGATGCTCAGACCGTGGAGACGCCAACGACCCGCCTCCTGCTCGCCTGCCCAGATCAGCCCGGGCTGATCGCCGCGGTCAGCGGCTTCCTCGCCGAGGCCGGGCTCAACATCATCGACGCCGACCAGCACTCGAGCAACGAGGGACGCTTCTTCATGCGCATGGCCTTCGACCCGGTCCCGGCCGGGGAGCGCGAGGAGGTCTACGACCGCTTCGAGAGCGAGATCGCCAAGCGCTTCGAGATGGACTTCCGCTTCGCCGAGTCGAGCGAGCCCAAGCAGCTGGCGATCATGGTCTCGCGCGAAGACCACTGCCTCTCCGACCTGCTCTGGCGCTGGCGCAGCGGCGAGCTCGGCGCTGATCTCGTTGCCGTCGTCTCCAATCACCCCGAGCACGAGCAGCAGGTCAGCTCGCTCGGCCTGCCCTTCCACCACGTGCCGGTCGAGGCCGATGACAAGGCCGCCGCCGAGGCGCGCACCCTGGAGCTGCTCGGCGAGATCGACCTGCTTGTCCTCGCCCGCTACATGCAGGTTCTCTCCGCCGAGTTCCTCGAGCGCCTCGGCGCCCCGGCAATCAACATCCACCACAGCTTCCTGCCCGCCTTCGTCGGCGCCGACCCCTACCGCCGCGCCCACGAGCGCGGCGTCAAGCTGATCGGCGCCACCGCCCACTACGTCACCGAGGAACTCGACGCCGGCCCGATCATCGACCAGGACGTGACCCGGGTCAGCCACCGCGACGAGGTCACCGACCTGAAGCGGATCGGCCGCGACATCGAGCGATTGGTGCTCGCCCGCGCGGTTGCGGCCCATGTTGACGACCGCGTCCTCCTCGACGGGGCCCGCACGATCGTCTTTTAGCTCGGCGTCCTGGCTGTCCAGCCAGTTTTTGCTCTATGGTCCGTAGAGATGGAGCAGGCAACGATTTCCCGCGCCCCTGCCGCCATGGCCGCGCGCAGCGGCCCCCCACCGGGCTCAAAAGCCCCGTCGATGCTGCAGGCGCTGCGCTATACCCGTGACCCGCTCGGCTTCCTGGTCAAGCTGCAGCGCCGCTACGGCGACATCTTCAGCCTCTCCTTCCCCTTCTTCGGTCGGCTCGTCTACGTCGCCGACCCGGCCCTGGTCAAGGAGCTGTTCACCGGCTCGCCCGCCCAGTTCCACGCCGGCGAGGCCAACGCGACGGTGCTCGAGCCGGCGCTCGGGCCCAACTCGGTGCTGACCCTCGACGACGCGCCGCACATGCAGCAGCGCAAGCTGCTGCTGCCGCCCTTCCACGGTGAGCGCATCCGCGGCTACGGCGAGCTGATCCGCGAGACGACGCTGAAGGAGATGGCGAGCTGGCCGGTCGGCGAGCCCTTCGCCCTGCGCCCCCACACCCAGCGGATCACCCTGGCGGTGATCATGCGGGCCGTCTTCGGCGTCCACGACGAGGATCGCCTCGCTCGTTTCGAGCTCCTGATCGACGACTTCAGCAAGCGGGTCAGCCTGGTCACCACGATCCCCGCCCTGCGCCGCAACCTCGGCCCCTGGAGCCCCTGGACGCGCTTTCAGCGCTCGCGCGCGGCGCTCGACGAGTTCATCTACGAGGAGATCGGCCTGCGCCGCAAGGAGGTCGAAGCCGGCGAGGAGGGCCACGACGACGTGCTCTCGCTGCTGCTGCAGGCGCGCCACGACGACGGCGCTCCGATGAGCGACGAAGAGCTGCGCGACGAGCTCGTCACCGTGCTCGGCGCCGGCCACGAGACCACCGCGACCGGCCTCGCCTGGGCGATGGAGCGACTGCTGCGCACACCGCGGGTGCTGACCAAGCTGCGTGAATCGATCGCGGCCGGCGAGGAGGACTACCTCGACGCCACGGTCAAAGAGACGCTGCGGGCGCGGCCGGTGATCGTCGACGTCGCCCGCCGCCTCACCGCCCCCGCCCGGATTGGCGGCTACGAGCTGCCCAAGGGCAGCTTCGTGATGGCGGCGATCGCCGCCCTGCACTACCGCGAGGACTTCTTCCCCAAGCCGGAGGAGTTCCGGCCCGAGCGCTTCCTCACCGAAAAGGCCGACAACTACGCCTGGATCCCCTTCGGCGGTGGCGTGCGGCGCTGCATCGGCGCCGCCTTCGCCGAATACGAGATGCGGATCATCCTGCGCGAGTTCGTCCAGCACGCCGAGCTCAGCGCTCCCGACCCCAAGCCGGAGGCGGTCAAGGTCCGCAACATCACCCTGGCGCCGGGCAGGGGCACCCGGGTCAGGCTGGATCGCCCGCTGCACTGACGGCCCGTTCGGCCTCCTCCCACTGCTCATAGAGCTCGGCGACCTTGCGCTTGGCGGCGTCGTGGCGCTCGTTGGCGCGCTCGTGCTTGGCCGGCGTCGACCAGGCGATGGGGTCGGCCAGCTCCTCCTCGACCTCGCGCAGCTCCGCTTCGGCCGCCTCGATCTTCTCCGCCAGGCGGCTCGCCTTGCGGGCGGCCCGCTGGGCAATCGTGCGGGGACTCTGGCGCTTGCCGCCCTTGGCCGAGCGCTTCGCCGCGGCGGCGGCCGCCGAGGCCGCTTCCTCGTCTTCCTCGCGGCGGCGTTGATAGGCCGCCCAACCGCTCGGGTAACTGCGCAGCTCGCCGTTCTCGCAGACGATCGTGCGGCTGCCCACCGCCTCGAGCAGGGCGCGGTCGTGGGAGACGAGGATGACCGCGCCTTCGAAGGCCGAGAGGGCGTCCTCGAGCGCCTCGCGGCTCTCGATGTCGAGGTGGTTTGTGGGCTCGTCGAGGATCAGCACGTTGGCACCGCTGGCGACGAGGATCGCCAGCGAGAGGCGGCGCTGCTCACCACCGGAGATGTCGTCGAGCGACTTCTCCACGTCGGAGCCGGAGAAGAGGAAGCCGCCGAGCAGGTCGCGCGCCTTCTGGCCGCTGAGCCCGGTCTCGCGCTGGGCGGCATCGAGCACGGTGCCCGTTCCCGCCGCCGTCTCGGCGTGCTGGGAGAGGTAGCCGACCTTGACGTTGTGCCCGGTGCGGACCGAGCCGGCGGCGGGCTCGCGCTGCTCGGCGAGGGTCTCGATCAAGGTCGTCTTGCCGGCCCCGTTGGGGCCGACGAGAACGGCGTGCTCGCCGCGTTCGAGTTCGAGCTCGGCGCCGGCGAGCAGAGTGCGGCCGGGCACCTCGATCGTCGCGTTGACAAGTTTGAGCACCACCCGGCCGGGACGCTCCGGTTTGACGAAGGAGAAGCGCAGGTTGCGGCGGTCACGCGCCTCGGCGGTGACGCCGTCGCGCTTGATTTTGTCGATCTGCTTCAGCCGCGACTGCGCCTGTTTGGCCTTGGTCGCCTTGTAGCGGAAGCGCTCGACGAAGCGCTCCATCCGCTCGATCTCGTCCTGCTGGCGCTCGATCGCCTTGCCGCGGGCGATCTCGCGCGCCGCCTGCTCCTTGCGCCAGGCGTGCCAGGGCCCGGCGAAGAAGCGGCCGCGCTGGGCCTCCAGCTCCAGCACCGACGTTCCCACCGCCTCGAGGAACCAGCGGTCGTGGGCGACGAGGACGACGGCGGCGTCGAGGTCGACGAGGTAGCGCTCGAGCCATTCCAGCGAGGGAATGTCGAGGTGGTTTGTCGGCTCGTCGAGCAGCAGCAAATCGGGGCGGGTGGCGAGAGCGCGGGCCAGCGAGGCGCGGGTCAGCTCGCCGCCGGAGAAGGTGGAGAGCTCGCGGCCGGCGGCCTCCTCGCCGAAGCCGAGGCCGCCGAGCACGGAGAGGACGTCGTCGCGCCAGCGGTAGCCGCCGCCGGCTTCAAGTCGCTGCTGCGCGACCGAGTAGGCCCGCATCGTCTCCTCGTCGGGCTCGCCGGCGCCCATCGCCGCCTCCAGGCGGGCCAGCTCGCCCTCGGTCTCCTCCATGTCGGCGCGACCGGAGAAGACGTAGTCGCCGAGCGAGATCGCGGCGTCGCGCGGCGGGCGCTGATCGTGCAGGGCGACCCGCGCTCCTTTCTGCAGGGCGAGGCTGCCGGAGTCGGGTGGCCGCTCCCCCGCCAGCACCCGCAGCAGGGTCGACTTGCCGACGCCGTTGCGACCGGAGAGCGTCATCCGCTCGCGCGGCTCGAGCTTGAAGGAGACGTCGGCGAAGAGCAGCTTGCCACCGGCGTAGAGATCGATCGTGGTCGCTGTGGCGATTGCCATGGTCGGCCTGACCTTACGCGGACGGCGTGCCCCGGCGTAGGGTGTCCAACAGTGCCCGGCCCGCTGCGACACCTGAGTGAGCTCGCCAGGGCGCGGCTGACCCGAACGGCGTCCCGGCGCGAAGACGGCCAGGTGCTGGGCGAGCTCGAGGCGAAGCCGCTGCAGCTCCCCGAAGGGCTGGAGGTCGAATGGCTCGGGGTCTCCGGCTACCGGATCAGCGCCGAGGGCAAGACGCTGTTCGTCGACCCCTACCTCTCCCGGGTTCCGTTCAGCGAGCTGCTGCGGCGGCATGCCGCCCTGCCCGACCCGGCGGCGCTCGATCGCTTCGTCCACGCCCCCGGCGAGGTCGTTGGGGTCCTCGTCGGCCACACCCACTTCGACCACGCCGTCGACGCGCCGGCGATCGCCCGCCGTTTCGGCTGCAAGGCCTACGGCTCGGACTCGCTCGTGACCCTGATGGGGTTGCACGGCCTCGCTGAGCAGACCGTGGAGGTCGAGCCCTACCGCAGCTACGAGCTCGGCCCGTTCGAGGTCAGCTTCACGCCCAGCGTCCACTCGAAGCTGCTGCTCGGCCTCGCCGTGCCCTACGACGGCGACCTCACCTGCGAGCACCTCGACGCCCTCTCCCCCGCCGCCTACCGCTGCGGGCAGGTCTGGGGCATCACGATCAAGGTCGCCGGGGTCAGCTTCTACCACCAGGGCAGCGCCAACCTGATCGACGACGCGGTCCGCAAGCAAGGCATCGACGTCTTCCTCGCCGGCGTCGCCGGCCGCAACTTCACCGACGACTACTGGCAGCGGATCATCCCCCGCCTCGACCCCAAGGTCGTCGTCCCCACCCACTACGACAACTTCTTCCGCCCCCTCGGCAAGCCGCTGGAGTTCGTCTCCGACGTCCGCCTCTCGGCCCTGCCGGATGAGATCGGCGCCGTCAGCGGCGACCTGGAGATCGCCGCGATCGCCCGCGCCGACCTCTAGGCGAAGTACTTGGCGACGATCTGCTCGACCGTGCCCATCGTCCGCATCGTCCATGGCCCGACGGCTGTCTCGATCGCCTTCAGATTGAGATCGGAATCGGAGATGCCGCCGCTCGGCAGCCAGTAGAGCTCGCGGCCTTCGATCGCCAGGCAGTCCTCGTCGCTGGCCTCTGCCAGAACGACCTTGCGGGCCTTCGCCGCTGGCTTGCTCGGCAGCAATGCCACCTGGAGCTTGCCCTTGGCAGCTTCCACCGCCGCGGCGTCGAACGGCTCATGCGCGGCAAGCGCGCTCAACTCGGCAGCGCTGCGCAGGAAGACCGGCACTTCGTATCCGAGTGCTTCCCCCAACCCGGATTCGATCTGCGCGGTCAGCTTCGACTCGCTGCCACGACCGGCCGTAAAGACGACGTTGCCGCTGGCGCGGAAGCAGGCGACACCGGCGAAGCCCAGCGCCTCGAACTCCGCCTGCAGCTCCGTGTTCTTGATTCTCCGCCCGCCGAGGTTCATCCCCCGCAGGAACGCAACGTATTGGCCCATCAGTGGAGGCGGCCGGAATTGAACCGGCGTCCGAGGTCGTAGCGCGAAGGCATCTACAGGTATAGCCGGCGCTTGATTCTCGTCTCCCGGGGTCCGCGCCGGCGGGCACTGCGGGAGATAAAGCCCTCTGAATTGTCCCCTGGCAGACGGGGCGATCCGCCTGGGTAAGCCCGCATTCTGAAGCCGGCTGCCCTCCCCGCGGGCGGGAGAGGACCGACTCTCATCGCCTAGGTTCTAGCTAGGCAGCGAGGGCGAACTCATGGTCCGCACGTATTGGTTGGTGCCGGGGTTTAACGAGGCCTCCGGCAACCTCGACCTGCAACCTTTCGCACGGACCGACCACGTCGAAGCCTGTCGCCCCCGTGCTATGTGCAGCGATTGTACGGAGTCGGGTAGGAATACACGCGTGGCGAAGCAATTCGACGCGATCGTGCTTGGCGCTGGAGCACCCGGCGAGGTCTGCGCGGGCCGGCTCGCCGACGGCGGGCTCTCGGTCGCGATCGTCGAGCAGCACCTGGTCGGCGGCGAGTGCTCCTATTACGCCTGCATGCCCTCGAAGGCGCTGTTGCGCCCCTCCGACCTGCTCGCCGAGGCAGAGCGCGTGCCGGGGATCGCGGTTGAGGAGCGCCTCGATCCGCAGGCCGTGCTCGATCGGCGCGACGAAGTGATTCACGATCGCGACGACTCCGGACAGCTGCCCTGGCTTGAAGAACGCGACATCGAGCTATTCCGCGGTAGCGGCATGCTCGATGGCGAGCGCCGGGTCCGGGTCGGCGACGACCTCCTCGAAGCCCGCCAGGCGATCGTCGTTGCCACCGGTAGCGGTGCAACGATGCCGCCGCTCGAGGGCCTCGACTCGGCGCGCGCCTGGAATAACCGCGAGGCGACCACGGCGAAGCACGTTCCCGAGAGCATGGTCGTCCTCGGCGGCGGCCCGGTCGGCAGTGAGCTCTCCCAGGCCTGGTCCTCACTGGGCTGCCGGGTCACCCTGATCGAGGGGGGTCCGCACCTGCTCTCGCGCGAGGAGCCATTTGCCGGTGAGGAAGTGAGAAAGGCGCTGCGCGAGAACCATGGCGTCGATGTGCGCACCGGAGCGAAAGCCACCAAGGTCAGCCGCAACGGCGACGTCGTCACCGTGTCATTGGACGCCGGCAGCGAGGTTGCCGGCGCCGAGATCCTGATCGCCGTTGGCCGCAAGCCCCGCACCGAGGAGATCGGACTCGACAGCGTTGGGGTCGAGGTCGGAAAAGGCGGCTTCCTCGAGTGCGATGACCAACTGCGAGTAGGCGACCGCGACTGGCTCTACGCCGTCGGCGACGTCAACGGCCGGGCTCTCTTCACCCACATGGGCAAGTACCAGGCCTGGGTTGCCGCCGAGAACGTCCTCGGTCGCGACACCGACGTGGTCGCGGAAGCCATCGGCTCCCCCCGGGTCACCTTCACCGACCCCCAGGTTGCCGCCGCCGGCAAGACGCTCGAACAAGCCCGCGAAGCCGGCATCGACGCGCGCGCCGTTGACGTCCCCACCGACGGCACGGCGGGTGCCAGCTTCCAAGGCAAGGAAACCGGCGGCACCTCCCGCCTCGTCATCGACCAATCCCGCGACGTCATCGTCGGCGCCACCTTCACCGGCTTCGAGACTGCCGACTTCCTCCACGCCGCAACGGTCGCCATTGTCGGAGAAGTCCCCTTGCCGAAACTCCGACACGCGGTGGCTGCCTACCCAAGCCGCAGCGAGATCTGGTTGAAGCTGCTGGAAGCATGCGAATCTGACTGACGGCACCAGCCGTCGTCAGACAAGGACACAGGGAGCGTGGCGTGCTTCTGCACGCGAGCGACCGAGGACGCCGTATGACGACGGCTGGTGCCGTCAGACGCTGGAGCGGCGCTTCAGGTCTTCTAGGACGTCTTGGGGGAAACCCGGCACCTCGTCGAGATCGTCGACGGAGCCGAAGCGGCCGAGGCGCTCGCGGTGGGCGAGCAGGCGGGTGGCCTGGGTAACCGAGAGGTTTTCGGCGCGCAGCTGCTCGAAGCTGACCGCGTTGAGGTCGATCGTGCCGCTGGCCGAGCTCGCGGCCGCGGGTGGCGTGGGGTCTGGCGCAGGCGGCACGGGGCCTGGCTGCGGAGCCGGCATCGGCGGCTCGGGGGCCGGGGGTGGCATCGGCGCCGGTGGCTCTGGCGCCGGTGGTGGCGGTGGCGGTGTCGGCGAAGGCGGCATCGGCGCCGGCGGCTCGGGGGCCGGTGGAGGAGGTGTGGGCTGCGGTGCTGGCGGCTGCGGGGCGGCGAACGAGGCGGGGGGCGCCGGCGGCTGGGGAGTGGCCGGGGCCTGGCCCTGGACCGATTGGATCACGGCCTGCTCGGCCGCTTCGGCGCGGCGCTCGGCCTCGCGGGCGCGCTCCTCGGCCTGGGCGACGCTGTCACGAATCTCCTGCAGGCGCCGCTCGCGCTCGTCCTCTTCGGACTTGAGCTTGGCCAGGCGCTCCGCCTCGGCGGCGCGCCGCTCGGCTTCCTTGGTGCGCTCTTCGATCTGGCGCAGACGATCCTGGGCCTCGGCCATCGCCCGCTCCTGGGCTTCACGCTCTTGCTGCAGCTGCTGCTCCGCGGTCTGCAGCCCCGCAGGCTCGCCGGCGGCCGGGGCGAGGGGCGCTACCGGCGACATGCTCTGGGTCACCTGACCCGCCTGCGCCTGGGCCGCGCGTCCCTCGGCTTCGTGTTGCAGTCGCTCCGCCTCTTGAATCCTGCGGTCGGCCTCAGCCCGGATCCGCTCCTCCTCTTGCTGGATCTCCGCAACCTTGTCGTGAACCCTCTGTTCGGCCACGGCCGGCTCCTCATACCCGACCGGAGCACCGGGCAGCGCCACAGCGGGTACCTGCGTCAACGGCGGCGTAGGCGCCGGCGGCTGGGGCGCAGCGGGCATGGGTGTCGCGGGCGGCTGGGCCAAAGGCTGTTGAGCCATTGGTGGTGCAACGGGCGGCGGAATCGCGCCCTGCTGCAGCTGTTCACGCTCCTGGGCAGCGCGCGCTTCGGCCAGCTGCCGCTCGGCCTTTGCCGCTTCCTTGCGGGCGCGACGGCTCCCTCCGCGAGCGCCGCCGGCGGCTGGCTTGCCGCGACGTTCGGCGCGTTTCGCAACGCGTTCTTCCTTGCGTCGTTTTGCCTCTTCCTGGCGCCGCTTGCGGTGCTCGAGGCGGGCCGCCCGCTGTTGATCGCGAGCCTGTTTGCGCTTGTCCTTGGTGCTCAGCGGTTGGCCGGGCGCCGTTGGCGAAGGTGGCACAGTTGGCGGCGCCCCCGCTGGCGGCGGCGTCTTCGGCAACTCGGTTGTCTGCGCCTGGGCCTGTGTCGCGGCCGGTGGCGGTGGGGGCGGGATCGGCCCCTTGCCCGGTGGCGGGGGTGGTGGCGTTGCCCCGGTCCCCTTGCCGGTCTTTTTTTCCTTGCTGCGCCGCTGGGTCACGCTGACGACCAGCAGCAGCACCAGGATCGCCAGGACGAGTGCGCCAACGAAGTATTGAATGTTGTCGCTGACGAAATTGCCGGCTTCGTCCGGAAAGGAATCCGCGAGCAGGAAAAAACTGGAACGCACGATCCCGAAGCTACCTCATCCGGCTCTTGAATTCTCGCTCGACTTCGCGGCGCACGTCGCGGTCCGCGATATCGCGCCGCCGATCGCGTCCCTCCTTGCCGCGCGCCAGGGCCAGCTCGACCTTTGCTCGGGGGCCTTTGAAGTAGATGCGCAGGGGGATCAGGGTCAGGCCTTTCTCCGCCGTCTTGCCGATCAGCCTTTCGATCTCACCCTTGTGCAGGAGCAGTTTGCGCGGCCGTTCCGGTTCATGGTTCTCGCGGCTGGCCGGTTCGTAGGGCGGGATATGCAGCTTGCGTAGCCAGACCTCGCCCTTTTCGACCACGGCGTAGGAGTCGGTCATCTGCGCCTTGCCGTTGCGCAGCGACTTCACCTCGGAGCCCAACAGGACGATCCCCGCCTCCATTTTTTCCACCGGCTCGAATTTGTGACGGGCGCGGCGGTTGGTGGCGACGTCGCCCGAGGCGGGCTCGCGCTTTGCCTTCGACTTCTTAGCCATCGACGCGCTCCAAATCGACCCGGCCGCGGGCCGGCGCCACGTCGCTGACCCGGACGGATATCGGATCGCCGAGGCGCAGGCTGGTGCCGGACTCGCGCCCGGCGAGGGCGGTCTCGGTCTCGTTCAGCTCGAAGCGCTCGACCCCGATCGTCCGTGCCGGCACGAAGCCCTCGTAGACATCCCCCAGCTCACCGCCGAAAGCGACGAAGGCGCCGCTGCGGATCACTCCCGATATCTCCCCTTCGAACTCGATCTCAGTGCCGCGCTCGTCCAGCTCGCGGCGCAGCAGGTAGGCAGCGCAAACGTCGTCGGCGTCGCGCTCGATTCGGGCCGACTCGCGCTCGCACTCGCTGGTGTGCCAGGCCACCTCGCGCGCCTCCGACGCGCGCGGCGCCTCCTCCCCCTCGCCCAGCGCTGCCAGCAGCGCCCGGTGCACGAGCAGGTCGGGATAGCGCCGGATCGGCGAGGTGAAGTGGCAGTAGGCGGGGCTGCCGAGGCCGGCGTGGCCGCTGTTGCGATCGCTGTAGGAGGCCTGCATCAGGGAACGGAGCACGAGCGATGTATACGCCTCCCGGCCGTGCCCGCGCCGCGCCGCCTCCGCCAGCACAAGCCTGCTCGCCTGCGCAGCCACCTCGCCGGCCTGTGCGGGCGCGAGAGGGCCGCGCAGCGCCGGCGTCGGCACAGCGAGCGCGTGCAGCTGCTCGACCAGGCGCTCGACCCGCGCCGAATCGGGCTGCGCGTGCACCCGGTAGACCGCCGGCACCCGCTTGCGCTCCAGCAGCTGGGCCACCTGTTCGTTGGCGAGGATCATCAACCGCTCGATCAGGCGGTGCGACTCGGTCTGCGCGACGGAGCGGGCGGCGACGACGTTGCCGGCGCGGTCGAAGCGGAACTCCGGCTCGCTCGACTCGACCTCGAGGCTGGTCGAGCCGCGCCGCTCGCCCAGCGAAGCCGCCGCCTCACGCGCCACCGCCAGCGGCTCGACGACGTCCTCGGGCGCACTGTCCGCACCGGCAAAGACCCGGTCGAGCTGGTCGTAGTCGAGGCGAGCCCGCGAGCGAATGCGGCTGCGGTAGAAGCTGGCCGAAAGGGCCGCGCCGCTTGGGCTCAACTCGATCTCGGCGGTCACCGCCAGGCGCTCGACGTCCGGCGCCAGGCTGCAGGCGTCCTCGCTCAGCGCCCGCGGCAGCATCGGCTCGGCCGCGCCGGGCACGTAGGTGCTGTTGGCCCGGCGGCGCGCCTCCAGGTCAAGCGGCGTGCCCGGTCGCACGTGGGCGGCGACGTCGGCGATGTGGATCCAGACGCGGCAGCCGTCCTGCTCGCGCTGCGCCGAGATCGCGTCGTCGAAATCGCGCGCCGAAGCAGGGTCGATCGTGAAGGTGGGCAGCTCGGTGAGATCGCGGCGCCGGACCCTGCCGTCTTCGGCCGCGTCGGCCGCGCGCCCCGCTTCGACCTCGAGCGCCGCGGCGAAGCCACGCCGTCCCAACCGCTCCTCGAGCAGCGCGTCGACGGCGGCGCGCGCATTGCGGGGCTCGGCCTGGCGCCGCCGACCCCGGCCGCGCTGCCGCTCCCGGTAGTAGCGCCAGTCCCGCTTGCTCATGCCAGCGGCTTCCGCTGTTCCTTGCCGGTGCATATCGGGGCAAAGGCACAGCGGAGACTCATTGCTGACCGGCAAGCACGTCGAAGGCGCCTTCGAGCCCCTCATCGCGAGCGGTCCGCAGGTCATCGCGCGCTTTCACGTCGGGATGGACACCGTGACTCTTGGCGAGGTTGACGCCGTCCGGGGTGAAGTACTCGCCGATCGTCAGCTTCAGGGCGCCGCCGTTGGAGAGCCCGATCTCCTGCTGGAAGACGCCCTTGCCGTAGGAGCGGGTGCCGACCACCTTGGCGTCGGCGTCATCGGCGAGCGCCGCGGTGAGGATCTCCGCCGCCGAGGCGGTATTGCGATCGATCAAGACGACGATCGGCACGGCCGGCAGGTTGTCACCGACGGTCTTGTAGACGACGTGGCCCTGGGTCCGGGAGTCCGTGGTCACCACGACTTCATCGTCGGGCAGGAAGATACTGGCGGTCAGAACCGCCTCCTCAAGCAGCCCGCCACCGTTGGCGCGCAGGTCGAGCACGATCCCTTCGGCCCCTTCGTCCCGCACCTTCTCGACGGCTTTGCGCAGCAGCGCGTGGGCGCCTTCGCTAAAGGAGATCAAGCGCACGTAACCGAGCTTGCGACCTTCGACCTCTTTGGTTTTGCTGGTCACCACGGGCAGGGCGATCTGGGCCCGGGTGACCTCGAGCTCATCAACCTTGCCGCTGCCTTTCGCCTTTACGCTAATCGTCACCTCCGAGCCTTCGGGGCCCTTGATCTTCTGCGTCGAGACCTGGCTGTTCTCGCCGGCGATCGAATCACCGTTGACCGAGACGATCGTGTCGCCGGGCTCGATCCCAGCTTCTTTGGCCGGTGACTTCGGGAAAACGGTGTTGACGCGAAGGCCCGCCTCGACTTCGGAGACGGTCAGGCCGATACCGGAGAAGTGCCCGGAGATCTCCTCGTTGAAGCGGTCCAGGGCTTCCGGTGAGAAGTAGTCGGAAAAGCGATCGCGGTGGCGGCGGCGCAGCTCGCGGACCATGCCCTGCAGCGAGGCGTTGGTCAGCTCGGCCGAGCCGACCGAGCGGAAGTAGTTGTCTTCGATCAGTTCGCTTGCTTCCAGGTTGAGCCCGGCCGAATCGTCGACGAAGCGGTCGCGGAGAAATTCAGGCAGCTTGCCGGGGTGCCCACCGAGCCAGATGCCGGCGCAGAGAACGACGACCAGCGCGGCCACGAGGGCCACGACCCTCCCTGCGCTCACGCGGCGCTCAGACCTTCAGGAAGCGGCGCAGGGTGACGCCGGAGCCGACTGCGGAGACGAGCACCGCGGCGCCGAAGAGAATCGCCACCAAGGCGGGAAAGGAGAGGGTGCTGTTGTTCTGCGCCGCGAGGAAGGAGAAGGTGTCGCTCAGCGGGTCGACGATCGTGATCTTGCCCAGCCACAGGATCAGTATGGCGATCAGCCCGCCCGCGAAGCCAACGACGACGCCCTCGATCATGAACGGCCAGCGGATGAACCAGCGGGTCGCGCCGACCAGCCGCATTACCTCGACCTCACGGCGGCGGGTGTAGATCGAGAGCCGGATCGTGTTGCCGACCAGCATCAGCGAGGCGAGGATCAGCAGCGCCGTGATCACGGTCAGCACGATCTTCAGCGCGCTGGTCACCTGCTCGATCTGCTGCGACTCCTGCTGGCGGTCGAAGACGTCCTGGATGATCGGCGAGATCGGCTGCGGCTTGCCGTTCGCGCCGACCGGCGTCACCGCGGCACGGACGGCGTCGAGGTTGCTCGCGTCGTCGGCCTTGATCTGGAAGTTGGCGGGCAGCGGGTTGTCGTGCAGCTGGGCGAGCAGGTCTTCGCTCTTGCTCTTGCCGAGGTCCTTTTCGAGTTCGCGCAGCGCCTCGCCCTTGCTGATGAAGCTGACCGAGGCGACGTGCGGGATCGCCCCCAGCTTGCTTTCCAGGGCAGAGATTTCGCCCTGGGTCGCGTCGTCGTAGATCGCCACCCGGAACTCGAGGCTGTCGCGCACCGATTCGCTCTTTGCCTGGGTCGTCTGGAAGACGGGAATCAGCACGCCGAGCAGGATCACCGTCGTCACCGTGGTGACGATCGCCGCCATGCTCGGGGCGCCGTTGCGGCGCAGGGCGCGGAATGCCTCCTGGGTGAAGAAGAAGAATCGCGACATCTAGATCAGCGCGTCGTGTCCGTTGGTCTGGCCCTCGGGGGCGACGCCCATCTCGGCCCGCATGCGCACGCCGAACTCGGTCGTCGACTCCTCGGTGTAGCCGCCGCTGACCTCGTCGCGGACGACGCGGCCCTCGTAGAGCTCGATCACGCGGCGCTGCATGTTGTCGACCATCTCGCGGTCGTGGGTGACGACGACGACCGTCGTGCCGGTCTTGTTGATCCGGTAGAGCAGCTGCATCACCCCGATCGAGGTGACCGGGTCGAGGTTGCCGCTGGGCTCGTCGGCGAGCAGCAGCGGCGGGTGGTTGACGAAGGCGCGGGCAATTGAGACGCGCTGTTGCTCACCACCCGAAAGCTGGTCGGGATAGCTGTGCAGCTTGGTCGAGAGGCCGACCAGGCGCAGCGTCTCCGGCACCTGGGTGCGGATCTGGGCGCGGCTGGCGCCGATCACCTGCAGCGCGTAGGCGACGTTGTCGTAGACGGTGCGGTCGGGCAGCAGCTTGAAGTCCTGGAAGACGGTGCCGATGTTGCGCCGCAGCTGCGGGATTTTCTTCTCCGGCAGGGCGCCGATGTCGCGGCCGGCGATGCGGACGCTGCCGTCCGTGGCCTCCTCGTCGCGAATCAGCGTCTTGATCAGGGTCGACTTGCCGCAACCCGTCGGGCCGACGAGGAAGACGAACTCGCCGCGGTCGACCGCCAGCGAGACCCGGTCGAGCGCCATGTGGCCGCCCGGGTAGACCTTGGTCACGTCGCGCAGCTCGATGATCGGCTTGCCTCCCGGCCGCCGTCGCTGCGGCTCCTCGCCGCCGGTCTTTCGCTTTCGCAATCTGGCCATGCCCGCGCTCCCTTCTGCGAACACAGGGTGACTCCTGCGCCCCGCCGGGCGCGCAATTCCGCGCCCAAGTTGAGTGAGCGACAGACTAGCGAATTATTAGGGAACGCTCACGAAGTGCTTCGCAGCGGCAACAGCTAGCCCTTCGCCTTGCAGCTTCGGTTCAAGACCGAGACCAGTTTCATCCCGCCGGCGAAGGCAAAGCTGGTGCGTGCGAGAGGGAAGGCGGCACCCGGAAAGCCGGCCGGCGCGGGACAACCGGCGCTGAGATAGCTCCGCTGCTTGCCTTGGTAGCGGAAGCTGCGACGCAGCGTCATTTCGAGCCCGGTCACATAGCCCCAGTTGCCGGTCGCGCTGGGCAGCGAGGTTTCCAGGACGGTCCCGTACGTGCCGGCGGAATCGCCGATCGAGAATGGCAGCACGTAGGAAGTAGGGATCGGCTGGGTGCCGTATATGTGGGCGAGAATCGCCGGCTTGCCGTGCAGGCGCCCGTTGAAGGCGAGCACCTTGCCGCTCGAGGGAAAGGGCGACTGCTCCGGCAGCTTCACGTTGGCGGCGAAGTGCCCTTCGCCCACCAGCGCCCCGCCGCAGGCTGCTCTGGCCCCGGCGGTCGTCGAGGGCTGAATGTCCCGTTCCTCGCAAACGGGCAGGCCCCGGGGACTGAAGTGGCCGTTGCGGTTGATCTCGATCGCGATCCGCCGCAACTGCGGAGGCTCGCCGCCACTCGTGCCCGAGATGCGCGCGTCGACTGCGATCCCAACCGGAGCCACCCCGTGCCGGGGAAGCGCATGGGGAGTCAGCTTACCGTCGAAATTGACCTGCACCGGTCCACGCCGGACGACCACCGAGGCGGACGCCCCGCCGCGCCGGGGGGGCCTTGGCGCCCTTGGGTCGGCGCCGACCGGACTGCTCGCCGGGCTCGTGCGGAAACCGGCCGCCGTTCCCGAGGCCGTTGATTGACCTCCGAGGGGAAGCGCCTCCGGCGCCGCCGCCGTGTAGGGGCCGTACTTGAGCAGGTTCGAATCGACGCTGTTGCCGGTGGTGACGTAGAGGTCGCCAGTGCCGGGATTCACAGCCAAGCCCGAGGGTTCGCCAAACAGCGGTCCGTTCTTTTCTTCGCCGAAGCCCCCGTAGAGACGGCTGTCCAAGCGGTCGAGGTAGGCGCCGGAGGAATCGAACTCGTAGATCGCCGCCTCCGGTTCCTCCGCCCCCGGATCGGCATTGTCGATGACGAGCAGGTGCCCCTCCCCCGCGCTTGCGCTCGTATCCACCGCCACCGCCGCGTCGACCAGCGAGTTGAATGCAGACCCCGCCGGCCCGTCGATCTCAGCCACGGGATCGTTCAGGTCGACCGCCGGTTCGAAGACCTTGATCGTGTTGGTGGCGGCGTCCGCTACGTAGACCCGGCCCGCTTTGGAGTCGACGGTGACACCGTAGGCGTCGATCAGGTTGCCGAGGCCGATTTTCTCTGCCGGCACGTCCCCCGCTGCGACCGGGGCGTCGTAGACGGCGACGTAGGTGCGGTCGTCGACGTAGACGTTGCCCGCTTCGTCGACGGCGACCCCGGTCGAAGGACCGGGATCGATGACCTCCTCATTCGGAGGATCGGGGGGCTCCCCATCGGGAAGGCTGAGGACCGCCTCGTGGTATTCGCTGCCGTAGAGATTGCCGGCAGGGTCGACCGCGAGACCGCAGACGGCGTTGAGTTCGTTGATCTCGGTACGCGGATCCCCTCCCTCGAGGACCTCCGAGCCCTTAAAAAGGCCGGGAACGTCCAAGGGGTCGAGGGGAAGGCTGAAGCGGTCGATGGCCCGGTGGTAGTAGTCGGCGACGTAGAGGGTCTGCGCCAGCGGCGCGACGGCGACGCCGCAGGCCCCTTCGATCTGTCCGCCCGGCACCAGCGCGAGCTGGGTGGGTGCGAGCCAGGCACCTTCTCTCGGAGGGCTTCCTTCGCGAGTCAGCGCCTCACGGTCGGCCGAGGCCTCGAACGGGTTGGCCGCGAGCCCGGCCAACAGCACACAAGCGAGGACACCCGCGATAGCTCTGATCCTCATCGACGTCCACGCCCTTTCTTCTTCCTCTTCTTGCACTCGGCCCCCAGCTCGGGGTGCAGGCGCCAACCGCGGTTCGCGTGGCCGACGAACCTCGCCGTGGCGAGCTGCCTGCCCTTGCAGACGTTTTCCGCGTTGACCAGCACGCCGCGTTTGCCGCCGTTCATCTTCAGCACGAACTTGCTCACCGGCGCGTCGGGGATCGTCGGGAAGCTGCCGCGAATACCGCCTCTGAACGAGTCGATGTGACCCTCGACGTCGACCTCGATGCCCTGCCCGCGCAGGGCGAAGACGAGGTCGGGCAAGGTGTGACTGGAGGAGCGCAGGTACGCCGGCCCTTCCATCGGTGCGTCGAGCAGCGGCGTGAAGGCGCGCACGTGACCGTAGACCGACCCGGGCGGGCAGCGGCCGGCGGCGAACTGGATCCTCGTGCAGATCGTCCGGATCCGCGACTGGTCGAGGAAGAGCGAGGGCGGCAAGCGCACCTGGGAGGAGGCGATATTGGCCTCGCCCGGGCGCGGGCGAACGGTAACGCGCAGTGACGGATAGTCGCCCCGCTTCGGTCCGCCCTTCAGCTTGAGGCCGATCCGCGGCCTGAAGTCAAGCGAGGCGCAATCGAAGGCCTGGAACCGCGAGCTGGCGATCGCCAGCGTGTCATCGGAGCGATCGGCAAAGCGCTGACCGGCCCCGTTCAGCGCCGAGGCGACTCTGAACGGTTCGCAGCTGGTCGGATTGAGGGTGAAGTTGGGCCGGTCGATGTAGGCGCGGATGTCGCGCAGATGGATCGGGATCCCGCTGACTATGTGGGGGATCGGGTCGGTGCCGGTCGCGTCGATCGACGCCTGCGCGGTCTGCGGATCGATCCGAACCGCCGAGCGGACGATGACCACGCCGAGGTCGAAGGGCCCGACCAGGGCGGAGTCGATCGCGACGACGGAGAACGAGGAGCCACGGTAGGGGCCGGCGAGATAGAGGTTGCCGGGGGCGTAGGCAAGCACCGAGCCGACCCCGTAGCCGGAATTGGTGTGGCCGATCAAGCTCGCAGCCGGGCAGGAGGGATGGTCGCGCTCGGCAACCCCGGAGTTGCGCCGCGCCGCTTCGATCGCGGCGTCGGGGCAATAGGGAATACCGGCGATCTTGGCCAGCAAGCCGGGCGGGAACTGCGCCGAGTAGGAGACGATCTCCTGTTCGGCCACCTTCCGCGTCAGGTGCAAGTAGAAGGGGGTGTAGGCACTGGCCCGCGAGTTGAGCGTGCCGCCCAACGCCTGCGGCGCAAAAGGAGCCGGTCCCGACGGACAGGGACCACCCCCACCCCCGCGCTGATCGCGGCCGCCATCGATTTGTGCCTGACCACGGTGGGGTCACGCCAGGGGGTCAGATCGGCCTCGGTGGAGATCGCCCCGCAAACCGCCGGCGTGGCGAGCGGGCTCCTCTGCCCTTCGCGAAAGTGAATTTCCAGATCCGAGTAAGGCAGCTGGGGCAGCTTGTCGAAGACGGCGGTCAGGCTGCCGCTGCCCGGGTCGGCCTTCAGCTCGCCCGCGACCTTGACCAGGATGCCGCGCTCGATCGACTTGGCCACCAGGTAGATGGCGATCAGGCTGCCGAAAGGGTTTTCGCGCGGCGCGGCGAGGAAGATCGAGCCGCTGACCGCGCCGGAGACGATCGGCGTCTTAACCCGGAAGTCACCGATCTTCGACTCGGCGGGGCAACCCGTGCCGAAGGGCGTGGACGAAGATTCCGCCGCGTATTGCGCCGCTGTGCAGACCCCCAGGCCGGACCCCACGGAGGGATTGATCGTGACGCCCTGGGGCAGGGCAACCACGGCCTTGCGCACCGGTGTCGGAGCATTGCGGCGGGGGTTGGTGACACCTTCCGTATCGACCACGATGTGAAACTCGTAGCCGGACGGGGACGACGCCCGCGCATCGCTCAGCCGGGCCGTGGCCACCGGTTCGAATTCCAGTTTTTCGCAGCCGGACAGCGAGGGCTTGCCCAAGGTGCTCCTGCCGATCTCGACGCCCTGCAACCAGGAGTCCGCCGTCACCCCGAAATCCATCGGCTCTTCGCACGAGGTTGGCATCGTCAGGTAGGCGCGGGGGACGAATTCGCTGTTGATTGGGGGGCCGACCGAGCATTTCGCCCAGCCAAAGGCCGGCTCGAGCTCATTGAGGCAGTTACCGCGCTGCTCGTTGTGGATTACCGACCAAGGAACTCCCCAGATCGACACCGTCAACCCGGAGACGTGCAGCTGCTCGGGCACGTTCGTCGCCTTCAGCGTGGTTCCGTACTCGCCGTCGGCCTGGCGAATCGACGGGACGAAGACGAGCGGCCGGCCGAACGGGCTGGCGCCGAGCTCGGCGGGCGCGCCCCGGTGGGGCGCCAGGTTGAAGAGACCGAAAGTCCGCTCCGTGCCCCCCGCGGCGGCGGAGCGAACGGTGACGATGCCGACCTGGGTTTTGTCCTTGCAGCTCTCGCCGGAGAGACTTCCTTCCCAGGGCGAGACGCGCGGGGTTTCAAATTCCTCTGCGCTGCACAGGGTCTGCCTCGTGGCGGTCGGGTTTTCGATCAGGCCGGGGGGCATTTCAACGCTGAGATTGCGCAGCCCGTCCTCGCCAGGGGGACCACCGTCTTCCTGGAAGTCGACGTTGAACGTCGCGGCGACGGGGTGTGAGCCCGCCTGCTCGGCCGGTCGATCCGTCGCTTCGTAGATGTTGGCGTCGAACCCCGCGACCCCGGGCTGGAAGCCGAAGGCGCCCGCGCCTGCCGGCGCGAACGAGGCGGCGGCAAGCGCCAGCGCGAGAGCCAAGGCAAGACGGCCCGTCACCGTGACGGTCTCGTGGCCCGCGGGGCCCCTCCACGTCGGTGCTTCTTGTGATGAGCCTTGCGGCGCTTCTTTCCGTGCCTCGGTTCGAAGATGCGCAACGGCGGGTTGCCGGCGGTTGGAACGAGCGTGCCGGGGGTAGGGTCTTCGGGTTCCGGCGGCAGTGGTTGACAGCTATCGCCGACGCAAATGATTTCCTCGCTGCCCGATTCGCCGATTTCGGCGGCGGCGAGATCGGCGACGACGGGCTCAGATTCGGAACTCGCGCCCGCCTCTTCCCCTTGGGCAGCGGGCGTCTGCGGCAGCGAGCCGCTCGCTGCCGCCGGGGCGATCGCGATTACCGCGCACGCCAGCAACATCCCTGCTGCGGTCTCCCTGAACCGAGCCACCGCACAGTTTTACGGTACAACGGCCGATTTATCAAGAAACGATTGCGTTCTTCTACGTCGTGGCGGCCTGCAAAGCCCGCTCTGCCGCGATGACGATGTGCTCGGCGTCGATTCCCGCGGCGGCCAGCAAGTCAGCGGGCGGGCCACTGCCCGGCCGCTCGCTTACCGCGAGTCGGCTGAGGTGCGTGCCAGATCCTGCTTCGGCAAGCACGCCGGCGACGGTCTCGCCGATACCGCCCTCCGCCCAATGGTCCTCGACGGTGAGGATCGCGCCGGTCTCGTTGGCCGCCTTGACGATGGTCTCAGCGTCCACCGGCTTGACCGAGTAGAGGTCGATCACGCGGGCGGCGATGCCCTTGCCGGCGAGCTCGTCGGCCGCGGTGAGGCATTCGCGCAGGGTGATGCCGGCGCCGATCAGGGTCAGCGCGTCCTCACCACTGGAGCGGACCGTGTGGCTGCCGCCGATCTCGAAGCTCTCGTCGGGCCCATAGAGAACAGGCGTCGCCTCGCGGGTCGTGCGCAGGTAGCTGACGCCGCGGTGCTGGCGCATCGCGTCGAGCAGCTGCACGGCCTGGTTGGCGTCGCTGGGATAGAGCACGACGCTGCCGAGCACGGCGCGCAGCGAGGCGATGTCTTCAAGCGCCATCTGCGAGGGCCCGTCGGGGCCGATCGAGACGCCGACGTGGGAGCCGCAGAGCTTCAGGTCGGCATCGGAGATCGCCGCCATGCGGACGAAGTCGTAGGCGCGGCTGAGGAAGGCGCCGAAGGAGGAGGCGAACGGCTTCCAGCCGCGGGCCTGCATGCCGACGGCGGCGGCGACCATCTGCTGCTCGGCGATGTACATCTCGAAGAAGCGATCGGGGTGCTTGGCGCCGAAGCGCTCGGCGTAGGTCGAGTTGCCGACCTCGCCGTCGAGGGCGACGACCTTCTCGTCGGTCGAGCCGATCCAGGCGAGGGCGTCGCCGTAGGCGGCCCGGGTGGCGACCTTCTCGCCGACCTCGTAGCTGGGGCGCTCGACCGCGGCCGTCTCGATCTCGAACGGCTTCGCCTCACCGGGAGCGGCAACCTCGACGCTGACGTCGCGGATTCCGCCCAGCTCCTCGACTGCGGCCTCGGGATCGGCGAGCGGCTTGCCGTGCTGGTTCTCCTTGTCCTCGACCGCGGCGACGCCGGAGCCCTTCTTGGTGCGGGCGAAGATCACCGCCGGGCGGTCGGCCTCCTGGGCGCGCGCGTAAGCGGCGTCGATCGCCTCGAGGTCGTGGCCGTCGATCTCCTGCACGTCCCAGCCGCAGGCGCCGGCGCGCGCCGCCAGTGAAGAGGTGTCCCAACCGTGCATGGTCGGGCCGCGCTGGCCGAGCCGGTTGACGTCGACGATCGCGATCAGGTTGTTGAGCTGGGCGTAACCGGCGTGCTCAAAGGCCTCCCACATCGATCCCTCGGCCAGCTCGGAATCGCCGCAGAGCACCCAGACGCGCAGGTCGGAGTGCTCGAGCCGGTCGGCGGCAAGCGCGATGCCGACCGAGATCGGCAAGCCCTGGCCGAGCGAGCCGGTGGCGACGTCGACCCAGGGCAGTTCCGGCGTCGGATGGCCCTGCAGGCGCGAGCCGAACTCGCGGAAGGTGAGCAGCTCCGCGTCGTCGATCGCCCCGGCGGCCTTGTAGAGCGCATAGAGCAGCGGCGAGGCGTGGCCCTTGGAGAAGACGAGGTGGTCGTTGGCGCTGTTCTCCGGCGCGTCGAAGTCGTAGCGCAGGTACTTCGTGAAGAGCACCGCCATCAGGTCGGCGGCCGACATCGAGGAGGTCGGGTGACCGGAGTTCGCCGCGGCGGCGGCGCGGACCGAGTCGACTCGCAGCTGCTGGGCTAGCTCGTGCACGGCGGGGGACAATATCTGGCGCTAGCCGATCGCGACCATGCGCTCGATCGGCAGCTTCGCCCGCGCCGCAACGTCCGCCGAAACGCTGACCTCGAACTTCATATCGCGCAGGCTGTCGCGCAGCTTCGGCAGCGTGATCATCTTCATGTACTTGCAGGTGGCCATCCGGTTGGCCTCGATCAGGTTGGCCTGCGGGGCGGCCTGCTGCAGCGGGTAGAGCATGCCGTTCTCGGTGGCGACGATGAAGCTGCCGTCGGGGTTCTCTTCAACGTGCTGGAGCATCCCCGAGGTGGAAAGCATGTGCACGCCCTCGGGCTCGAGCTCGCCCGAGGCGACGTACTCCATCGCCTGCGTGGCGCAGCCGCACTCGGGGTGGATCAGGAACTCGGCCTCGGGGTTCTCGGCCCGGGTCTGGACGATGTCGTCGGGCCGGATGCCGGCGTGCACGTGGCACTCGCCGTCCCAGATGTGGAAACGAGTGCGGCGCTCGGGGTCCTCGTGCAGGCCGGTCTCGCGCTCGACGAAGGCGCCCAGCCACATGTCGGGGCCGAAGAGGATCTCGGTATCGGCGCCGTGCTCGGCCCAGATGTGTTCAACCACCTTGACCGCGTTGGAAGAGGTGCAGCAGTAGTCGGTCTCCGCCTTCACCTCGGCCGAGGTGTTGACGTACATGACCACCAGCGCGCCGGGGTGCTCGGCCTTCCAGGCGCGCAGCTGGTCGGCGTCGATCGAGTCGGCGAGCGAGCAGCCGGCGTCGAGGTCGGGGATCAGCACCTTCTTCTCGGGCGAGAGAATCGCGGCGGTCTCGGCCATGAAGTGGACGCCGCAAAAGGCGATCGCGTCGGCGCCGGTGGCGGCGGCCTCGCGCGAGAGGCCGAGCGAGTCGCCCATGTGGTCGGCGACGTCCTGGACCTCGGGCAACTGGTAGTTGTGGGCGAGGATGACGGCGTTGCGCTCGGCAGCGAGCGCACGCACTTCCTCGCTCAGGGCAGCGATCTCTGCGGGCGAAAGAGCGTCCGGTGAAATGGGTTGGATCGTCGGGAGCTCTTGCATGAGCCCTTCCTTTCCTGATGTTCGCTGGCCCGGCACTCTTGCCTTGAACCAGTCGAATGAACGTTGTTCAAGTCTAACCTCTCCGCATGCCCGAGTTGCCCGAGGTTGAGATAACCGCCCGGCGGCTCGACGCCGCGACGCACGGGACCACGGTCGAATCGGCGCTGGCGCCGGGAATGAACGTGATGAAGACCTTCGACCCGCCGCTGGAAGAGCTGGCTGGTCGCGAGGTCACCACGGTCAGGCGCGTCGGCAAGATGCCCGTGGTCGAGTTCGGCGACCTGGCCCTGCTGATCCACCTGATGTCGGCGGGTCGCCTGCGGATCTTCGACAAACGCGCTTCGCCCAAAGACCGAGCGTCTCGGGTGCTGCTGCGACTCGACGATGGCCGCGAGCTGCGCCTGCGCGAGTTCGGGACCAAGCAGCGGGCCTGGGCGAAGCTACTGCCGAGCGACGCGGTCAACGACGACGAGGCCGTCGCCCGGCTGGGACCGGAAGCCTGGCCAGCCCCACCGTTGGACGAGTTCGCCGCCCTGATCGACCAGCCACGGCACCTGCACCCGCTCCTACGGCACCAAGGCGACATCTCTGGCATCGGCCGCTCTTGGGTCGACGAGATCCTCTGGGAGGCCTGTCTATCTCCATTCAAGAAAGGCTCGGAGCTCAGCACCGAAGAGATCGAGCACCTCCATGCCGCGCTCCATGTGCTCGGCGACGCGATCGAGCACTACGAGCAGACCGTCCCCGAACAGCTCCCAGACAAGGTGCCGATGCCCTTGCAGATCCACAAGCGTGAGGGACAACCCTGCCCACGTTGCGGCGCCACCGTTGAGGCCGTCTTCTTCTCGGAACACCAAACCAACTACTGCCCGAAAGAGCAGACGGGCGGCCGCATACTCAAGGACCGCCGCCTCTCCCGCCTGCTGAAGTGAGCTTCGAAAAGAGGACGGGTGCCCCTCCCCCGGAGGCTCCCGGTAATACGTTCCGAAGCTCCCCAAGCGATCAGCTGCGCGACGGTCTCCGGGGGAGGGGCACCCGTCCTCCTACGCCAGCTCAATCAGCATGCTGAAGTCGAGGGTCGGGGCTGAGTGGGTTAGGGCTCCGACGGAAATCAGGTCCACGCCGGTTTCAGCGATTCCCCGGACGGTTTCCAGGTTGACGCCGCCGGATGCCTCCAGGGAGGGTCCGTTGCCGGTCCCCGAGTTTTCGTCGCGCAGCCTCACCGCACCACGCAGCGTCTCTAGGTCCATGTTGTCCAGCAGCAGGATGTCGGCGCCGGTGCCGAGGGCGTAGGCGACCTCGTCTAGGTTGCGGGTCTCGACCTCGACGGCAAGGTCCGGGTATTTGCTGCGGGCGCCGTAGACGGCCTTAGCGAGGTTGCCAGCTAGGGCAATGTGGTTCTCCTTGATCAGGATTGCGTCGTAGAGACCCATGCGGTGGTTGCGGCCGCCGCCAGCGAGGACCGCGGCCTTCTCCAGCTCACGCAGCCCCGGCGTCGTCTTGCGCGTGTCGAGGATCGCCGCCCCGGTGCCAGCAATCGTCTCGACGTAGCGGGCAGTCAAAGTCGCTACGCCGGAGAGGTGGCCGAGGAAGTTGAGAGCGGTGCGCTCGGCTGCCAGAAGCGCTGCCGCCGGCCCACTGGCGAAAAGGACATCGGCCGGGACCGAGTCGCGCCATTGACCCTCTACCACGAGGTTGTCAACGTCCTCAACCCCACACTGCCGCATCGTCTCGGCAACCACCCCCAGCCCAAAGACCACGCCCGGCTGCTTCTGCACGATCCGCGCCCGCCCCCGAGCCTCCGCCGAAACCGTCGCCTGCGAAGTGACGTCCCCCGAACCCACGTCCTCCACCAGCGCCCCCGCCACCAACTCCCGAATCTCGGCCATGCGCGCACCCTAGATCAAGCGCACGCTTCGACCGGAAGAAGGACAGATGCCCCTCCCCCGGAGGCTCCCGGTAATACGTTCCGAAGCTCCACAAGCGATCAGCTGCGCGACGGTCTCCGGGGGAGGGGCATCTGTCCTTCTCACGCCTCGACCCCGTGCAGCGTTTAATCCAGTGAGTGAGCAACTTGCCGCCGTTTCAGACCCTCCTAGACGAGCACGCCCCCGCCGTGATGGGCGTCCTCCGCGGCGCGGTCGGGCGCACTGATGCGGATGACTGCTTCCAGGAGACTTTTCTCGCTGCGCTGCGCGCCTATCCAAAGTTGAAGGACGACAGCAATCTGCGCGGTTGGCTGCTAACCATCGCGCACCGCAAGGCGATTGATCACCATCGCGCCAGAGGAAGGCAGCCGCAGCCCATGGCAGAGATCGACGTGGTCGCGGTTGAGGATCCAGAGATCAAGGACGACGGGGTCTGGGACCTCGTGGGCGCTCTGCCGCCTAAGCAGCGAGCGGCGGTGGCGCTCCGCTATGGCTCCGATCTCCCCCACGCCGAGATCGCCGCCGCCCTGGGCTGCTCACCCGAGGCGGCACGGCGCAGCCTGCACGAGGGCATCAAGCGACTGAGAAAGGAGCTCGCATGAAGGCAGCACTGCAACGCCTCACCGAGCGCGCCGAGGCAGAGGGCCTGCTCGACGTCGCCTACGCCAACGTCGACTCGCCCTTCGGGCCGCTGCTGCTCGCCGCCACGCCGCGCGGCCTGGTCCGCGTCAACCTGCCCAACTACGACCCCGAGGAGACCCTCGAGGAGCTCGCCGCCAAGGTCTCGCCGCGGGTGCTCGAGGCGCCGGCCAAGTTCGAGCAGGCGCGCCGCGAGCTCGAGCTCTACTTCGAGGGCAGGCTGACCGAGTTCGACCTGCCGATCGACTGGCAGCTGACCCACGGCTTCCGCGGCAAGGTGCAGCGGGCGATCAACCGCATCCCCTACGGCCAGACCCGCACCTATATGGAGATGGCGCGCAGCGCCGGCAACGAGCGCGCCGTGCGCGCGGCCGGCAGCGCCTGCGGCCACAACCCGATCCCGATCTTCGTCCCCTGCCATCGCGTGCTGCGCAGCGGCGGCGGCCTCGGCGGCTACGGCGGCGGCCTGCCGATGAAGGAAGAGCTGCTGAAGCTCGAGGGCGTGCTCTAGGCGGAGCCGAAGAGCGTCCGGGCCCGCTCGATCACGAGCTCGGGCTTCTCCTCGGCGACGAAGTGCCCGCAGCCCTCGATTTCCTCGACGCTCATCTCGTCGGCATAGGGCTCGAAGCCAGCGAGGATGTCGGCCCGGATCACGGGATCTGCCTCGCCGACCAGGATCCGGGTCGGCACCGGGCTGCGCTGCGAGCGGTAGCGACCCTTTTTCAGGCGGGGCAGCTCGCGCAGCAGAAAGCTGCGGTAGACGTGCGAAGCGGCGAGCGCATGGTCGCGGGAGCGGAAGCTCTCGGCGTAGCAGTCGAGCTCCTCCCTGCTCCAGCGCGCGTCGGGGTGCGACCCCTTGCTGATCACCAAGCGGACGAAGCCCGGCAGGAAGCGATGGACCCCGGAGCCGAGGAAGGGCGTGGCGAGGATGAACTGGTAGGCGGTCCGCTGCAGCGCCGCCGGAGAAGGTTTCGGCGGCTCAAACCAGGGATGGACGATGCCGAGGGCGAGGTAGTTGCGAATGCGCTCGGGCGCGTTGAGGCAGAGCAGGAAGCCGGCGTAGCCACCCCAGTCGTGGGCGATCAGATCGACCTGGTCGTGTCCCAGCTCGTCGAGCAGGGCGACGATGTCGGCTGCCAGTTCCGAGACTTCGTAGGGGCCGGCCGGCGCCTCGCTCCAGCCGAAACCGCGCAGGTCGGGACAGATCACGCGATGGCTCTCGGCCAGCGCCGGAATCACCTTGCGCCAGATCCACCAGTGCTGCGGCCAACCGTGGAGGAGGAGAACCGGTGGCCCCTCCCCCGCTTCGGCGACGTGCAGGCGAACACCGGGCACATTGACGTAACGGTGTGTTACTCCGTCGATCTCCGGCGGCGCTCCGTGCATGGCCGAAGAATCTACGGATAAATCCGCAGAGCTGCGCTCGCCCGGCATCCACCGTTAAAGAGATCGGCGGGCATGACCGATTACGGGGCAATGCCCCGCATCCGCCTCGTCCTGCCGCTCGTCCTGCTCGCAATCCTCGTCGCCTCCCAGTCGGCTTACGCCCTCGGCGACGCCGAAGTAACCGCTTCGCCTTCTGATCTTGGCGCCTCGCTGGGTGAAGAAATCGAATTCGAAGACGAGTGCGTTGAAAGCGACGAAGAAGAAGTCGAAGACAGCGAAGAGGCAGAAGAATGTGAAGCTGAAGCCGAAGACGCCGGTTTCTCCCCAGCCGATGACTGCTACCTACGCACCGCCCAGGCGCGGGTGGTGGCATACCCAGAGCGCAAGATGATGCGGCTCACCCTCGGCTACACGACCTACACACCCGCCCGAGCGACAGTCGAATACGGAGCCCAAAGCGATCCTCGCCTGGGGACCGTCCGTCGCCAACTGAGACACAGCGGCGTGGTTCGCCTCAGCAAGCACCTCGGCGGCAAGGAGATGGCCCAGTTGCAAGCGTCGCGGCGCTTTACGGTGACCGTGCACGTGGCGGAAGCCCCACGCGAATGCCAGCGCTTCGAGGTTCAGCGACTGCAGGTCGAACGCAGCAGCGACTCGCGCGTCACTTGGTCCGAGACCGCTAACTAGTCGGCGGCAGCACCTCGTCCAGCCAGCCGGCCGCCGCCGACAGCTGCGCCGGGTCGATCTGGTGCCCGAGCTCGGACTCGAGGTACTCGACCGCCAGGCCACCCGCCTCGAGTCGCTCCCGGGCCTGGTGGGCGAACTCAATCCCGATGATCGGGTCGTTGCGCCCGTGCGCGACAAAGGCCCTGGTCCCACGGCGATCATCGAAGCGGGGCTCCCAGTCCTCCACCGTTGGAACGAAGCCGCTGAAGGCCAGGATCCCGGCAACCGCCGGCCGCTCGCCGCTCAACGCCATCGCGTAGCTCATCACCGCGCCCATCGAGAAGCCGCCCAGCACCGTGCGCGCCGCCTCGATGCCGGTCTCCCGCCACAGCCCGTCGTGCAGCTCGGCCAACGCCGCACGCGCGGCCTCAAACGTGTCGCGGTCGGGGTAGCCGACGCGCGGCACCAGGTACCAGTGGTAGCCGGGCGAGCCGTCGAGGACCAGCGGTGCACGCGGCGTGACCACCTGCAGCCGCTGGCGCGGATCGAGCAGGTCGGCGAGGCCGAGCAAATCGCGCTCGTCGGTGCCGCGACCATGGTGGAGCACCAACAGGCCCTCCGGCTCGACCGCCGCAGGGCGCTCGAGAAAGGTGAGCGCGCCGGCGATCGGAGCTCCTAGTTCGCCGCCGAGGCGGCGGTCTTGTTGAGGTAGTCGCGGATGAAGTCGTCGAGATCGCCGTCGAGGACGCGCTGGGCGTCGCCGGCCTCGTGGCCGGTGCGGTGGTCCTTGACCCGCTGATCGGGGTGGAGGAAGTAGCTGCGGATCTGCGAGCCCCAGGCCACGTCCTTGACCTCGCCGCGGACCCTGGCCATCTCTTCGGCCCGTTTGCGCTCCTCCAGCTCGATCAGCTTCGAGCGCAGGAACTGCATCGCCACCGCCTTGTTCTGGGTCTGCGAGCGCTCGTTCTGGCACTGCACGACGACGCCGGTGGGGACGTGGGTGATGCGCACCGCCGAGTCGGTCTTGTTGACGTGCTGGCCACCGGCCCCGGAGGCGCGATAGGTGTCGATCCGCAGGTCGGCGTCGTCGACCTCGACCTCGACGCTTTCGTCGACCAGCGGGCCGACGTCGAGCTGGGCGAAGCTGGTGTGGCGGCGGGCCGAGGAGTCAAAGGGTGAGATCCGCACCAGGCGGTGGACGCCGCGCTCGGCGGCGAAGAGGCCGTAGGCGTTCTCACCGCGAGCGATGAAGGTCGCCGACTTGAGCCCGGCCTCCTCCCCCGCCGAGGCCTCCTTCATCTCGACCTCGAACCCACGGCCCTCGGCCCAGCGCAAGTACATGCGCAGCAGCATCTCGGCCCAGTCCTGGGAGTCGGTGCCGCCGGCGCCGGCGTGGACGGTGACAACCGCGTCGCCGGCGTCGTAGGAACCGCTGAAGAGCCGTGCCTCTTCGAGCCCCCCGAGCCGCCGCTCAACCGAGGCCAGCTGCGTCGCCAGCTCGCTGGCCATCTCCTCGTCTTCAGTAGCCATCTCGGCCAGCTCGTCGAGATCGCCGGCCTCGGACTGAAGCTCGCGGAAGGTCTTCAGCTTGCGCTGGGCGCGAGCGTGCGCTGCGGAGGTCTTGGCCGCGGAGTCCTGGTCGTCCCAGAAGCCAGGACGCTGCATCTCCTGCTCCAGCCGCTCGACCTCTGCTTCCAGCGAAGCGGGGTCAAAGGTAGTCCGAGAGCAGGGACAGCTGCTCGCGGATCTCGGCCAGGCGGGCGGGCACCGACTCGGTTTGCGCGGCCTCGGCCATGGGGCAGAGGTTATTGGACGGGGCTGGCGTCCCCGGGTGCCTTGGCGGAGATGATCCAGGTCGAGGCCGGGGCGAAGACCCCGTCGGAGCCCTCGAGGTCAGCCAGAGCCTTGCGCAGCTCGGTGGCGATCTTGGGCCGGATCTCGTCGATGCGGTCTTCCCAGAGCCGCAGCACCTCGCCGGCAGGACCGAGGGCCATGTTGAACTCGACCGCGTGGTCGAGGTCGTTGCCGATCTTCAGCGGCAGGTCGCAGCGCCGCAGCTCGATCTGCTCGAAGCCCGCGATCTTCAGCTGCTCGCTGACCGTGTCGGCGTTGGCCATCGAGAACGGCCCGGGCCCGCAGGTCGGCTGGTCGGTCTCCTCCGGGTGATCGAGGTATTGGTCGACGACGAGCTCGGCGCGGCGGACCCATTCGTTGTCGTCCTTGCGGCGCCAGACCACGGCGCAGAGCTGACCGCCCGGCGAGAGCGCCTTGCAGACGTTGCGCAGCGCCTGCACCGGGTTGGCGAAGAACATGATCCCCATCCGCGAGAAGGCGTAGTCGAAGCTCTGCTCGAACTCGGTGACCTGCACGTCGCCGACGGCAAAACGGACGTTCGCGGCGCCGGCGTCCTCGGCCTCTTTGCGGGCCAGCTCGATGAACGGCTCGGAGACGTCGACACCAAGCACCTCGCCGTCCGGACCAACCAGTTCGGCCAGCCGCTGGGTCGTGTCGCCGAAGCCGCAGCCAAGGTCGACGACGCGATCTCCCGGCTGCGGTGGGTGCGCGGCGAGCGCCGCCTCACCGTGTGCGCCCAACCCGCCCGCGACGAGATCGCGGTACTGCACGAAGCACTCGAATAGCGGGCCGCTCCAGGCCTCAGTCGCCTCGCGATTCTCTGCGGCGGGGGCTCCCATCGTCTCCATGGTACGCCCGCCAAGCAAGCTCGCGGTCATCGAAGGGACGCCAGCTGCGGATCCGCTGGTCGTGCAGCTCGAAGAGCCAGGCCATCTCGTCCTCACCGGCGGCCGAACCGTCCTCGTCCCAATGCCAAGCTCGTTTGATCAAAGCAAGTGCCCTGCCGCCACCGGACTCAGTGTCGTCCTCGAACAGCTCCTCCAACTCAATCGTCTGCTGCACTCCCCCCGGCGCCCGCGTCGCCCAAACCCGCGCGGCCTCACGGCCCTTGCGCAGACCCCTCATCGCGTGCAGCTCGACCTCGGGATCGAGCGTGGCGACGAAGCCGTCGAGGTCTCGCTCGTTGAAGGAGCGGATGAACTCGCGTACGGAATCGTGGCTCAAGGCGCGCTACGCACCGTGGCACTTCTTGTACTTCTTGCCACTGCCACACCAGCATGGGTCATTGCGGCCGATGTTCTCGTGCTCGCTCTTGACCACCGTCTCGACCACCTCGGAGCCGCCGTTGCCCGCGGTCGTACCGGCGCCGACTTCGATCGGGCCCGCACCGGCCGCCACCTGCTGCAGAGCCGAGGGCTGGCCATCGGGGGTACCGCCGGAGTAGTTCAACGCCGCCGGCGCATTGCCGCCGTTGGGACCGAAGGCTCGCTGCGCCTGTGACTGATCGACCTCGACCTCGACGTGGAAGATCAGCTTGCTGAACTCCTCCCAGATCGAGTGCATCAGCTCCTCGAACATGCCGAAGCCCTCGTTCTTGTAAGCGACCAGCGGGTCGATCTGGGCGAAGCCACGCAGGTGGATGCCCTCGCGCAGGTAGTCCATGTCGTAGAGGTGCTCGCGCCAGCGGCTGTCGATCACCTGCAGCAGGATCGAGCGCTCGAGGTAGCGCATCAGCTCCTCGCCGAAGACCTTCTCGCGCTCGTCGTAGGCGTTCATCGCGTCGTCGTCGAGCTCGTCCTTGAGCTTCTCGCGGTCGACCTGCTCGGGCGCCAGCGAGCCGACCTCGACGCTGAGCGGCCAGATCTGGCGCAGCTGCGTCTCCATCTCCGCCATGTCCCAGTCATCGAGCACGTCGCCCGGGGTGTACTCGTCGACGAGCCGCTCGATCACGCCCTCCATCTCGTCGCGGGCGATCTCCGACATGTCGCGGCCCTCGAGGATCTCGCGGCGATATTTGTAGACGATGCGGCGCTGCTCGTTCATCACGTCGTCGTACTCGAGCACGCGTTTGCGAATCAGGAAGTTCTGCTCCTCGACCTTCTTCTGGGCGTTCTCGACGGTCTTGGTCAGCATGCCCGCTTCGAGCGGCATTTCCTCACCCTCGTCGTCAACCGGGCCAAGCCGGTCGAGGATTTTGTAGATGCGATCGCCGGCGAAGAGGCGGATTACGTCGTCTTCGGCGGAGAGGAAGAAGCGCGTTTCGCCGGGGTCGCCCTGGCGCCCGGAACGACCGCGCAGCTGGTTGTCGATGCGGCGTGACTCGTGGCGCTCGGTGCCGCAGATATAGAGACCGCCGAGCTCGCGGACTTCCTCGGCCTCGGCGGTGCAGAGCGGTTCCAGCTCGGCGACCTTCTCCGCCAGCGCCTGCTCGTAGCTCTCGTCGCCCGGCGTGACCCCCTTCCTCTTCAGCTCGTGGATCGCCGACTGCTCAGGGTCGCCGCCGAGCTTGATGTCGACGCCGCGGCCGGCCATGTTGGTGGCGATCATCACCGCGCCTTTGCGCCCAGCTTGGGAGATCCGCTCACCCTCTCGCTCGGCGTGCTCGGGCTTGGCGTTGAGCACCGCGTGCTCGACCCCCTGCCGTTTGAGCTCGCCCGAGATCATCTCCGAGACCTCGACCGAGACGGTCCCGACCAGGATCGGCTGGCCCTTCTCGTGGCGGGCGACGATCTCCGCCAGCACCGCTTTCCACTTGCCGTCCTTGGTCTTGAAGATCTGGTCGTTCTGGTCTGCGCGGACCATCTGGCGGTGGGTCGGGATCTCGACCACGGGCACTTTGTAGATCTTCATGAACTCGGTGGCCTCGGTCAGCGCCGTACCGGTCATGCCGGAGAGCTTGTCGTAGAGGCGGAAGTAGTTCTGCAGGGTGATCGTCGCCAGCGTCTGGTTCTCCTCGCCGATCGCGACGCCCTCCTTGGCCTCGACCGCCTGGTGCAGGCCCTCTGACCAGCGCCGGCCCTCGAGAATGCGACCGGTGAACTCGTCGATGATCATCACCTGGCCGTCGACCACTGCGTAGTCCTTGTCCTTCTTGTAGAGCGCCTCGGCCTTCAGCGCCTGGACCAGGTGGTTGACGAGGCTGCCGTGCTCGCCGAGGTAGAGGTTGTCGACCCCGAGGAACTCCTCCGCGCGTTTCACCCCCCGCTCGGTGGGCGCGACGGTCTTGTGCTTCTCGTCGAACTCGTAGTCGTGCTCGGCCTCGGAGGTGTCCTTCGACTCACCCATCGAGCGCAGCTTGTCCTTGGCCTGGACGCCGTCCATCTGCTTGGCGAGGCGGGCGAAGGTGTAGTAGGTCTGGGCGGCCTGTTCGGGGGCGCCGGAGATGATCAACGGCGTGCGCGCCTCGTCGATCAGGATGTTGTCGACCTCGTCGACGATCGCGAAGGGATGGCCGGGCTGGACGCAGTGCTCGAGCGCGTCGGCCATGTTGTCGCGCAGGTAGTCGAAGCCGAACTCCGAGTTGGTGCCGTAAACGACGTCGCAGGCGTACTTGCGCTGGCGCGCCGCGTGGTCGTCGCCCTCCTGGAGCGCCGCGACGCTGACCCCGAGCGCGTCGTAGACGGGCTGCATCCATTCCGAGTCACGGCGGGCGAGGTAGTCGTTGACGGTGACGAGGTGGACGCTGTCGCCGGCCAGCGTGTTGAGGAAGACGGCGAGGGTCGCGGTCAGGGTCTTGCCCTCCCCCGTCTTCATCTCGGCGATCGCGCCCTCGTGCAGGACCATGCCGCCGATCAGCTGCACGTCGTAGTGGCGCTGGCCGATCGAGCGCCGCGCCGACTCGCGGGTCAGGGCAAAAGCCTCGGGCAGCAGGTCATCGAGCGACTCGCCATCGGCGGCCCGCTTGCGCAGGTCATCGGCCTCCTGGCGCAGCTCGGCGTCATCGAGCAGCTCCATCTCCGGCTCGATCCGGTTGATCGCCTCGGCGCGCTTCTCGTAACCCTTGAACTTGCGCCCCTCGCCGACGCGCAGCGCGCGCGTGACCATGTCCCTTGCAGCAGGCATTGCTCAAGGGTAGCGAGGGTGGTCTGGTCGGGCCGGGAGGCACTAAGGACGAGGCTCTCGAGCTCGGGTACTGGGTGGGCGGGATGGCGGGTGCGTCCCTCTGGGAATTGATATCGCACGCGCCTTCGGCGCTTAGCGACAATCGAAGAGCGCGGCTACGCCGCGCTTAGAACCACGAGTGCAGCGGCTGCCTTCGGCAACATTCCCAGAGGGACGCACCCACCATCCCATCGACACGCACCGAATCTCGGAAACCTCAGCTCAAAGCGTCTCGCCGGCCCGACCTTCGGGAGAGCTTGTGGGCTTCGGGGCCGCCCGGGATAGCTCGGTTCGTCCCACCGTGGCGTGGCGAGGGAGGCTGGCTGTCCTCTGGGCGAATGTTGCCGAAGGCAGCGGAAATGCAATCCGGTGATTGCGCGGGCGAAGCCCGCGCACCAGGTTCACCCCAGCGCGCAGCGCTGGGGTGTCAATTCGACCAGAGGACAGCCAGCCTCCCTCGCCTGGGGATAGTGGGTCGTCCCTCGCTAGGCAGTCCGACCACGCATGCGCGCGACCGCCTTGCGGGTCTGCGTGCGCTTGCGACGTAGCTCGCGGTGCTTCTTGACCTGGCGGCGAATGTCCTCCGCTAGGGCGTGGACCGTGTGGACCATCTCGGGCGAGGCCTCGCGGGCTCTCAGGGTGACCCCCTTCAGCCGCAGCGTCGCCTCAGCGACCTGGCTGTCGGCGATCGAGGGGTTGCGCTCTTCGTAGATCTCGACGTCGAGCGTTGCCAGTTCCGACACCTGCCTACCGACCCGGCGAAATCGCTTTGTCACATGACCCCGCAGCTCGTCAGTGACCTCGACGTTGCGCCCACGTATCTCGATCCGCATATTTCCTCCTTGGGTGTCGGTCGTTCGATGCTACGCCCCTACGGCCGCCGCGTAAAGGTGATTGCAGCTACCCGGATCGCGCCGCCTCCACGCAGGGCCCGGGCGCAGGCGGCGAGCGTGGCGCCGGTGGTCAGCACGTCGTCGATCAGCAGCGCGCTGCGCGGTGCCTCGCCGCACAAGTTGACGTGGGGAGGCTGGCCAATCCGCTGCGCCCGCCGTCCGCCCAGCTGGCGCCCGAGGTCACTGCGGGCCAGGCAGGAGCGAAGGGGTAGGCCGACGCGGATCGAAAGCGCCGCCGCGATCTCGGCAGCGGGGTCGAAGCCGCGATCGAAGGAACGCAGGCGGCTGCTCGGCACCGGCACGACCTCGCCGCTGAGCAGGCTCGCCGGCGCCAGCCAGGCGATCCGCTCGGCCATCGTCGCGGCAACCGGCAGCAGGCGGCGGAACTTCAGCGCCGTGACCAGGCCGCGGGCGACGCCTTCGTGCGCGGCCGATGACCAGGCCTGGTCGAGTCCGGGCGCTCCGTGGCCGGTAAGCGGCTCCGCCTCAGCGAGCCGGCGAGTGCAGCGCGTGCAGAGGACCGCGTCCACGCGGCAGACGCGCCCGCAGGCAGCGCAGAGCGCTGGGACGAGGCTGGAGAAGGCGGCGTGAAGCGGGCCCATCGCCCGATCGTCCGGGCTCGGGGCGCACCGATGGTGCGCAAGTCGTCAGAGAAGCGTCAGGGCTTGGCGACGCGACCGGCGATGGCGCCGACCAGCATCCCCTCAGCGGGCAGCTCGGCACCGTCGAGCAGGATCGAGTCGCGTACCCAGGCGCCGGCGCCGATCTCGCAGCCATCGCCGATGATCGCCGGGCCCTGGATGCGGGTGCCGGGACCGAAGCGCACGCCGGAGCCGATCAGCGCCGGACCTTCGACCTCGACCCGATCGAGCGGGCTCGCCGAGCGGATGCCGTCGGCGACCTCGGGAACGTCGGACTCGACCTCCACCGCGCCGTGCAAAGCGTCGAGGTTGCCCTGACGCAGCTCATCGAGGTTGCCGATGTCGTTCCAGTAGGCCTCGATCTCGTGCGAGTAGAAGGGCACGTCGTTCTCCAACAGCGCCGGGAAGACGTCCATTGCCCAGTCGGCGAAGCCATCCGGGTCGTCGGGCCCCGCTGCCTTGCTGGTGCCGGGCTCGGGGAAGTAGTCGAAGATCTCGGCCCGGAACATGTAGATGCCGCAGTTGGCCAGGTCAGACAGCGCTTCGGCCGGCTCGGGCTTCTCCTGGAAGCCCTGGATACGGCCGTCGCCGCCGGTAATCGCGACGCCGAACTGGGTCGTGTCGCGGACCCGCTTGGTCGCCAGGGTGGCGATGCCGTCGTGGGACTCGTGGAACTCGCGCATCGCCGCCAGGTCGATATCGCTGAGCGCGTCGCCGGAGATCACCAGGAAGGAGTCGCCGAGGAAGCCGGCGGCGTTGCGCACGCCGCCGGAGGTGCCGAGCAGCTGCTGCTCGCGGCTGTAGGAGAGCTCGATGCCCAAGGCCGTGCCGTCGCCGAAATGGCCCTCGATCGTCTCCGGAAACCAGTGCAGGTTGGCGATCGCCTCGCCGAAGCCGTTGCGGGCCAGCAGGCGCACGATGTGCTCCATCACCGGCCGGTTCAGCACCGGCACCATCGGCTTCGGCATCGCGTAGGTGATCGGGCGCAGCCGGGTACCGAGGCCCGCTGCCAGAACCATCGCCCTCATCCGAGCGCCGCCTTGAAGTCCTCGATTGCCTCGACCGGCAGGGGGTCGACGCCGCGGGCCTCGGCGAGAGCAACCGAGACCAGGTCACCCAGCATCGTCGCCCAGAGCAGGCGAGCCATACGGGTCTCGCCCTCGGTCTCAAGACTGATCGCGGTGGCCCCGGCGGCGGCAATCTTCTCGCCGCTCAGCTCGAAACGGCGGCGCAGGCGTGGGTGCTGGTCAGCGTCTTCGAGCAGGACCGCTGCGAAGGTCTCCCCGGACCAGCCGCAGAGCTCGTTGTGGTTGGCCTCGGGCAGCTCGGAGAAGAAGGCCGGCAGCTTCGCGTTCTCGTTGACCTGCGCCTTCCAGCGCCGGGCAACCGGCGCGGTCAGATCAGCACCATGGACTACCGGCACGCTGCCCTCGAGCTGCGCCGCGATCTCGGTGGCGCGGGCCTGCAACGCCTCGCTGCGCTCGCTGAGGAAGGCCGCGGCGGCGTCGATCTCGGTGTGCAGGCCCGGGGCGACGCCGGCCAGGGCGGCGACCTCGGTGGCAATCGTCAGCATGTAGGCGACGGCGGCGCGCGGCTGCAGGATCCCCGGCAGGCCGATCACCGGCACGCCGGCCTGGCGAGCGCCGTCGACCAGCTCGCCACCGGTGCTGGCGACGAGCCTGCGAACGCCGAGCGCCTCAGCGGCGGCAAAGCAGGCGAGGGTCTCCTCCGTATTGCCGGAGTAGCTGGAGCAGAGCACCGTCCACTCGGGCGTCAGCCAGCTGGGCAGCGCGTAGCCACGCACGGTGAGCATCGGCCGGGTGAGACGATCGCCCAGTGCCGCCGCTGCGAGGTCGGCGCCAATCGCCGAGCCGCCCATCCCGCAGATCGCCAGACCGGCTGCCTCGGCCGGCTCGAGCCGCGCCGATTCGACCCGCCAGAGGGCGTCGCGCAGGTGATCGGGGATCGCGAGTACGTCGTCGAGCATCAGATGGCGGTCATCTTAGGCTGGGACACTTTCGCCGCTGCCCACCACGGCTCCTTCGAGCTGGGCGCCGTCGGCAACCGCGACGCCGGCGGACAGAATCGAGCCGCTGACCCGGGCGCCCTCGCCGACGACGCAGCCGTCGAGCAGAACCGAGTCCCTTACCTTGGCGCCGGCCTCGACCCGCGAGCCGCTGCCGAGGACGACGCGGGGCCCGACCGTGGCGCCATCGGCCACCTGCGCGCCCGGCCCCACCAGCATCCCGGGCGCGGTCGGCTGCACCCGCGTATCCACCCGCTGCTCGAGGATGTCCCAGGTCGCTTCCAGGTATCGCTGCGGAGTGCCGATGTCCATCCAGTACCCGTCGAGGCGCAAGCCGTGCAAGCCCTCGCCAACCAGGCGGGGGAAGACGTCGCGCTCGATCGAGACCTCCTCACCGGGCGGGATCAGGTCGAGCACCGAGCGCTCGAGCACGTACATACCGGCGTTGATCTCGCCGGGAACTGCCTCGCCCGTCTTCTCGGTGAACGCGAGCACTCTCCCCTCGGGGTCGGTGCTGACCAGGCCGTAGGCGGAGGAGTCGTCGACCGGATGCAGGGCGATCGTCGCGGCTGCGCCCGAGTCCGCGTGGGCTCGCTGTAGCGCGGTCAGGTCGAGGTCGGTGAGCACGTCACCGTTGAGGGCGAGGAAGCGGTCCTCGAGCCGCTCGCCGAGCTCGTCGGCGGCAAAGCGGATGGCGCCCGCGGTGCCGCGCCGCTCCGGCTCGACCACGTAGGAGATCGAGACACCGGCGCGCTCCTCCTCGCCGGCCAGCGCCTCGCGCAGGACGTCGGGCAGGAAGCCGCAAGCGAGCACGACCTCGTCGACCCCGTGCCCCGCCAGCCACTCGATCATGTAGGCGAGGAAGGGACGGTCAACCAGGGTCAACGCCGGCTTGGGCATGGTCTCGGTCAGCGGCCGCAGCCGCGTGCCCTCCCCGCCGACGAGAACTATGGCTTGCATGTGGTCACGAGAGTGTGGGGGAGCAAGCAGATCAAGGACGCAGGGAGTGTGGCGTGCTCTGCACGCGAGCGACCGAGGACGCCGAGCTGCGCTGGTCACCCGCACTCTCGCGGCCGATGCCCTCGTACTCGAAGCCTGCGCTCTTGAGCTGATTTGAGTCGAGGAAGTTGCGGCCGTCGATCAGCAGCGGCCGTGCCATCTTCTCCGCCGCGACCGGCCAGTCGAGCTCGGCGAACTCCGGCCACTCGGTGACGAGGATCGCCGCGTCGGCGCCGTCCAGGGTCTCCAGCGCCGAGTCGCGGAACTCGACCCCGTCGAAGAGGTCGCGAGCCGCGCCGCCGGCCACCGGGTCGTAGGCGACCACCTCGGCCCCCTCCCCTTCCAGGCGCGCCGCCAGCACCAGGCTCGAGGCCTCGCGCATGTCGTCGGTGTGCGGCTTGAAGGCGAGGCCGAGCAGCGCCACGCGCTTGCCGACCAGCGAGCCGAGGTGCTTCTGCAGCTTCTGCACCACGCGGCGCTTCTGCAGCTCGTTTACCTCGATCACCGCCCCCAGCAGTTGGAAGTGGTAGCCGCTGTTGCCCGCCAGCATCTTCAGGGCGCTGACGTCCTTGGGGAAGCAGGAGCCGCCGTAGCCGATTCCCGCGCGCAGGAAGGATGACCCGATCCGCTGATCGAGGCCCATCCCCCGCGCCACCTCGCTGACGTCGGCGCCGACCTCCTCGCAGACGTTGGCGATCTCGTTGACGAAGGAGATCTTGGTGGCGAGGAAGGCGTTGGAGGCGAGCTTGATCATCTCGGCGCTGGCGACGTCGGTGCGCACGATCTCGCCGCCCAGCGGCTCGTAGAGGTTGGCCACGGCATCGGCCGCGTCCTCGTCTCCGGGGTCGGCGCCGACGACGACTCGATCGGGATGGAGGAAGTCATCGACCGCGGAGCCCTCCTTGAGGAACTCGGGGCAGGAGACATAGGCAAGGCCAGGACGGTCGCGGCGAATCGACTGGCCGGTCCCCGCCGGCACCGTGCTCTTCATCACCAGCACGTGCTCACTGTCGGCGGGCAGCCCCTCGACCACGGAGCGGACGCGGGAGAGGTCGGCGTCACCGGAGCGCGTCGGCGGCGTGTCGACGCAGACGAAGAGCAGCCGGGCGCCGGCGAGCAGCTCCGACATATCGGTCGTAAAGGTGAGCCGCTCGGCGTTGCGCTTCAGCAGATCCTCGAGGCCGGGCTCGTGAATCGTGATCTCGCCGCGGGAAAGCGCCTCGACCTTCTCGGCGAGGATGTCGCGGGCGATCACCGGGTGACCGACCTCGGCGAAGCAGGCGGCGGTGACGAGCCCCACCCAGCCAACTCCAATTACGCCAATCGGCTCCTTCTCTGGGCTCATCGGTTTGCCTTGCCTCCTCTTCGCTTTGGGTTCGGGATCTTTACGTCAGCCGAGCGGGCGATCCCGATCATCTGATCGTTGGTCAGCGTGTTCAACAGGTCATTCGCGACCCAGTAGGAATTGTCCCCCCGGTGCCAGGCGACTATCGGTATCCGGTCGCCATCGACGTAGATGTCGTACTCGCGGCCGTTGATCGTCTTGGTCAGGCTCGGGCTGTCGAGGATCGGCGGATCCGACCAGCCCTGGATGCCCTGCAGGCCGAAGTAGTGGATGCCATCCGATTGCGGCCACTCGGCAACCATCCGGTAGGCACCGTGCCGCTTGCCGTCGGAATCCTTGAAGTGGTAGACGCGGGGGTCCTGGATGTGTTCGTAGGGGTTGCTTTCGACGTAGAAGGCGCCGGAGGGAAGCCGGGTCGGGTAGAAAACGGGGAAGCCGGCGCTGACCTTGCGCGCCACCGGCTTGGCCTCCAGTTCGCCGGCTTCGCGCGCCGGCACCAGGCCGTCGCTACCGGGCGGCTTGGTCGGCCCGAGGTGCGGCTTCTGCGGCTGGGCCTTCTTCTTGTTCTTGTTCTTTTTCTTGCCCTTCTTCTTCGGTTCACCTTCTTCCAACGAGCCACGCGGCCCGCTGCTGGCTTCGATGCCGAGGAACTGGTTGGTGGCGTCTTCGATCATTTCCGGCGAGGCGTAGACGTAGCTCGGCCCCAGTTCGGCCGGGAAGTGGACCTCCTTGATCGCCGCGTTGCGCGAGGAGACGAAGAGCTTGAGCACCTCGAGCATCGTCTCCTTGTCGTTGATGTCGGAGGTCGTGTATTCGGTGAAGATGTCGATCAGGTCGTTGCGATCGAGCACCAGGTCGTCGATCGGCACGCGCTCGCGGGCGGCGCTGAGGAAGTCCTGCTGGCGAGCGGCGCGGACCAGGTCGGTGTCGGTGTGGCGGTAGCGCACGTACTGCAGCGCCTTCTTGCCGCAGAGCAGCTGGTAGCCGGGCTGGACGTTGATTTCCGAATACTGTTCGGAGGGCGGCACGCCGACGTTGGAGTGGAAGTAGCGCCGGTCGACGTCGACGTAGACGCAGTTGATCGCGTCAACCGCACGCACGAAGCCGAGGTAGTCGACGTTGACGACGTGGTTGATCGGCAGGCCGGTCAGTTCCTTGACCACCCGCAGGGTCAGTTTCGGGCCGCCGTAGGCGAAGGCGGCGTTGAACTTGTCGGTGCCGACGCCGGGAATTTCGACCTTGAGGTCGCGCGGGATCGACATCAGCGCGATCGCGTTCTGGTCGGGATCGAGGCGGAGCAGGATCGTCGTGTCCGAGCGCCCGGGGTCACCGGGTTCGCTGGCCCGCTTGTCGGAGCCGAGGATGAGGATGTTCTCCGGCTCGCCGCCGTTGGTCTGGGAGAGGAATTTCTCGACTTTGTTCTGCAGGACGTTGTTGTGCGAGAGCGCCTTGGCGATGCTGTCGACGTAGCGCAGGATCACCGTCGCGGTAGCCGCAGCCGTGACCAGGACGATGATCGTCGAGCCAAGCGTGAAGCGCCACCAGAAGCGCTTCGGCTTCGGCGCCGGCTCGTGATCGCCCGAGGGCGGCGGCTTACTCAGGCCCGACTCAGCCATGGTCGCTCAAGCGTCGAGGCGGGCGGGCAGCGAGCGCAGGAAGGTGTCGAGCGTCTGCCGGTAGGTGTGCAGAGAAGAGACCGAGACCCACTCCTCCGGCCCGTGGTGGCCTTCGCCGACCGGGCCGAACTCGACCGCCGGCACGCCGACCCGCAGGAAGGAGACGGCGTCGGAAGCTCCGTCGCGCCCGACGCTCATCGGCTCGCCGTCGTGGTGGGCGCTGGTCGCCTCGCGCAGCGCCAGGACGTAGGGAAGGTTGCGATCGACCACGGCCGGCGGCCGGGTGAAGAGCTGCTCGACCTCGGCAGCGGCGATCCCCTCCACCTGCTCCAGCAGGGAGGCGGGATCCTGGTCGGGCAGGTAGCGGATGTCGACGTCGATGGCGCATCGGTCGGGCACCTTGTTGAGCGCGTCGCCGCCCAGGATCCGACCGAGGTTGATCGAGGGGCGATCGAAGAGCTCCGAGGAGTGCCGAGCGAACGGTAGCGACTCGATACTGCGGAAAACGTCGATTGCTCTCAGAACCGCGTTTTCGCCCAGCCAGGGAGTCGCTCCATGGGCGGCAGTGCCATCGACATGAACCCGCAGCGCCAGCACCCCCTTGGCCTCGACGCCGATGTGCAAATCGGTCGGCTCCCCGGTGATCGCGAAGTCGCCGAGGAAGCCACTGTCGACCAGATGATCGCTCCCCCGTTCGACTTCCTCCTCGGACTCCTCGTCGCCGACGATCCCCAACCGCACCCGCACCGCGTCCTGATCCCGCATCGCCGCCGTGACCAGCAGCATCGCCGCCAGGCCACCCTTCATGTCATAGGCACCCCGCCCGTACAACCGATCCCCATCGACCCGTGGCTCGAACTGCCCCGCCAGCGCCGGCACCACGTCGATGTGCCCATGCAACACCACGGTCGGCCCATCCTCCGGCCCGACCTCAGCCTTGAGCACGGGAAGCCCCCGCACCTCATCGCTCTCCACCTCGATCCCGCGCGAGTCCAACCACCCTTCGATGAACCCGGCCGCTTCCAGCACCCCATCCGCCTCGGCGCTGTCATAGCTGACCAACCGCTTGACGAGGGCTACAAGCTCATCGCTCACGACTGAAGCTCCTTTGAGCAGAGCCTGAGCGCGGGACGGGTCAGTTGCCCCTCTCCCGAAGGCTCACCGCCCAACAATGCGAACTGCTCCCAACGACCTGCTGCGCGACGGTCTTCGGGAGAGGGGCAACTGACCCGCCTCACCCCTCAGCTATCGCGAGAAACGCTTCAGCCCTGTCCCGATCCTTCTCAGCCCGCGCATACGAACCGCTGCCCTCGTCAGACTCCTTGAGCCGCTGCTCAGCATCGGCAAGCTGCTCTTTCAGCGTCCCCGCATCGAGCTCGTCGGGGGCAATGACCTCCTCGACCAGCAACTTGGCGTGGTTGCCAAACACCTGCAACCAGCCGTGCGACTGGGCGTAGCGCTTGGTCTCGGAGTCGCTGACGTGGAGGCGCAGCTCCGTCGGCTGCAGGGCCGCCAGCAGCGGGGTGTGGTTGGCGAGGATGCCGAGCTCGCCGACCGCGGTGCGGGTCGAGACCTGGTGGACTTCGCCGTTGAAGACCTCACCCTCGGGGGTGAGGACTTCGACGTCGACCATGTGCTCGGCTGCCATAGGTCTTGCCTAGGCCGCGGCCGCCGCAGCGCCCTCGGTGACCTGGTCGATGCCGCCCTTCATGTAGAAGGCGCCCTCGGAGAGGTCGTCGTGCTCGCCGTCGAGGATCTCGCGGAAGCCGCGGACCGTCTCCCCCACCGGCACGTACTCGCCGCTGCGGCCGGTGAACTGCTCGGCGACGAAGAACGGCTGCGAGAGGAAGCGCTCGATCTTGCGGGCGCGCGAGACCGTCTGCTTGTCCTCGTCGGAGAGCTCGTCGATGCCGAGGATGGCGATGATGTCCTGCAGCTCCTTGTAGCGCTGCAGGACCTCCTGGACTTCGGTCGCGGTGCGGTAATGCTCCTCGCCGACGACATCGGGCTTGAGGATCGTCGAGGTCGAGTCGAGCGGGTCGACCGCCGGGTAGATCCCCTTCTCCGAGATCGAACGGGAGAGGGTCGTGGTCGCGTTGAGGTGGGCGAAGACCGAGGCCGGAGCCGGGTCGGTGAGGTCGTCGGCGGGGACGTAGATCGCCTGCACCGAGGTGACCGAGCCGCGCTCGGTCGAGGTGATCCGCTCCTGCAGTTCGCCCATCTCGGTCTCCAGCGTCGGCTGGTAGCCGACCGCCGAGGGCATGCGGCCGAGCAGGGCCGAGACCTCGGAGCCCGCCTGGACGAAGCGGAAGATGTTGTCGATGAAGAGCAGCACGTCCTGGCCACCCTGCTCGCGGAAGTATTCGGCCATCGTCAGGCCGGAGAGAGCGACGCGGAGGCGGGCTCCGGGGGGCTCGTTCATCTGGCCGAAGACGAGCATCGTCTTGTCGATGACGCCGGACTCCTTCATCTCCAGCCAGAGGTCGTTGCCCTCGCGCGAGCGCTCGCCGACGCCGCAGAAGGCCGAGAGGCCTTCGTGCTCTTCGCCGATCGAGCGGATCAGCTCCTGGATCAAGACGGTCTTGCCGACGCCGGCACCGCCGAAGAGCCCGACCTTGCCGCCCTTGGCGTAGGGCGCGAGCAGATCGATGACCTTGATCCCGGTCTCGAGGATCTCCTGGGTCGGAGCGAGGTCAGAAGCCGCGGGTGCCGAGCGGTGGATCGGCCAACGCTCCTCGGTCTCAACCGGCTCGCCGAGGTCGATCGGCTCGCCGAGCAGGTTGAAGATGCGGCCGAGGGTGGCGTCGCCGACCGGAACCGAGATCGGGCCGCCGGTGTCGATCACCTTGTCGCCGCGCTGCAGGCCGTCGGTGGCGTCCATCGCCACGGTGCGGACCCGGTCGTCGCCGAGGTGCTGCTGCACCTCGCAGACCAGTTCGCTCGCCTCGTTGTCGGCGTCGCCGGTCATCTGGATCTTCACCGCCGAGTAGATCTCCGGCAGCTTGTCCGGGAAGACCGCGTCGACGACGACGCCGGTCACCTGCTCGACTCGCCCTACGTTTGCTCCGTTGCTCTCAGACATTGGTTCCTTTTCTCGATTCTCAGCTTTATCCAAGCGCCTCGGCGCCGGCGACGACCTCGAGGATCTCCTGGGTGATCTCGGCCTGCCTGACCCGGTTCATCTCCAGGGTCAAATCGCCCATCATTTCTTCAGCGTTCTCCGCGGCGCTGCGCATCGCGGTCATCCGCGCGCCCAGCTCCGAGGCGGCGGACTCGAGCAGCGCCCGGTACACCGAGATGTTCACGTACTCCGGGATCAGCTGTCCCAGCAATTCCTCCGCCTCGGGCTCGTACTCCCAGATCGAGCGGCTGTGCGCCTTCTCGATCTCGCTTTCCTCACCCTCCTCTTCCTCCTCGGCAACGCCCTCACCGATCACGTCGGCCTGTTGCAACGGAAGCAGGGTCTGCCGCCAGACGTGCTGGGTCAGCGGCGAGACGTAGCGGTTGTAGACCAGCTCGACCCGGTCGAGCTCACCATCTACGTAGCGCGCGGTCAGCTCCTCGCCGATCTCGCGAGCGTTGGCGAAGCCGGGCCGGTCGGTGAAACCGACGTATGAAGTCCGTGGGTCCTCTTTGCGGAAGGTCAGCGCCGAGACACCCTTGCGACCGACGGCGGAGAAGACCGCCTCCTTGCTCTGCTCGCGCAGCTCGCCCTTGAGCCGCAGCCCATCGCGAATGATGTTCGTGTTGAAGGCACCGGCCAGGCCGCGGTCACCGGTGATCAGGACGACGCCGACGCGCTTCTCGACCTCGCGCTCTTCCAGCACCGGCACGCGCGGGATCCCCCCCGCCTGCTCGGAAGCGCGGCGGGTGAGCTTGCGCATCGACTGGGCGTAGGGACGCAGCTGCTCAATCCGCTGTTCGGCCCGGCGCAGGCGCGCCGCGGCAACCATCTCCATCGCCCGCGTGATCTTGTTGATGTTCTTGATCGACGCGATGCGATTCTTGACGTCCTTCTGAGTGGCCATGGGCGGGTACCGGCGCTAGCTGCGAGCTAGGCCGGGGTCGCCTCCTTCTCGGTCTCCTCGGACTCGGCTTCGGCAGTGCGGGAGGGCTTGGCGCGCTCCTCCTCGGACTTGACCCGATCCGATTCGCCCTTCTCGAGCGGGTCGCCGTGCTCGTCGAAGTCGGGGCCGAAGTCGTCGACGAACTCGGCAATCGCCTTGCCCAGCTCCTCCTCGTCGGCCTCCTCGAGCTTGCCGGTATCGGCGATCCGCGCCAGCAACTCGGCCTTCTCGGAGTGCAGGCGGATCTTCAGGTCGCCGAGGAACTCGCCAACGCGGTCGGTGGCGATCCGGTCGAGGTAGCCGCCGGTGCCGGAGTAGATCGCCGCCACCTGGTCGGCGACGCCGAGCGGCTCGCGCTCCTTCTGCTTGAGCAGCTCGACCAGCCGTTCACCGCGGTTCAGCGTCTTCTGGGTCTCGGGATCGAGCTCGGAGCCGAACTGGGCGAAGGCCTCGAGGTCGCGGTACTGGGAGAGGTCGAGGCGCAGCTTGCCGGCGACCTTCTTCATCGCCTTGGTCTGCGCGTTACCGCCCACCCGCGAGACCGAGATGCCGACGTTGATCGCCGGGCGGACACCCGAGTAGAAGAGGTCGGACTCGAGGAAGATCTGGCCGTCGGTGATCGAGATCACGTTGGTCGGGATGTAGGCGGAGACGTCGGAGGCCTGGGTCTCGATGATCGGCAGCGCCGTCAGCGAGCCGCCGCCGAGGTCGTCGTTGAGCTTGACCGCCCGCTCCAGCAGCCGTGAGTGCAGGTAGAAGACGTCACCCGGGTAGGCCTCGCGTCCCGGCGGGCGCCGCAGCAGCAGCGACATCTGACGGTAGGCGTAGGCGTGCTTGGTGAGGTCGTCGTAGACGCAGAGGGCGGCCTTGCCGTTGTAGAGGAAGTGCTCGCCCATCGCGCAGCCCGCGTAGGGGGCGATGAACTTGATCGGCGCGGCCTCATCGGCGGGGGCGGCGACGATGATCGTGTTCTCCATCGCGCCGTTCTCCTCCAGCACCTGCTTGAGCTGGACGACCGTCGACATCTTCTGCCCGATCGCGACGTAGATGCAGATCATGTCCTTGTCGCGGTTGTTGATGATCGTGTCGATCGCGATCGCGGTCTTGCCGGTCTGGCGGTCGCCGATGATCAGCTCTCGCTGGCCGCGGCCGATCGGGATCATGCCGTCGATCGACATCAGGCCGGTCTGCACCGGTTCGGTGACCGGCTGGCGCTGGACCACGCCGGGGGCCTTGAACTCGGCCGGGCGGGTCTGCGTCGTCGCCACCTCGCCGGCGTCGTCGAGCGGGCGGCCGAGCGGGTCGACCATGCGGCCGAGCAGCTCGTCGCCGACCGGGATCCGCAGCAGGTGGCCGGTGCGCTTGACCGTGTCGCCCTCGACCACCTTGTCCCACTCGCCGAAGAGCACGGCGCCGACGTTGTCCTCCTCGAGGTTCAGCGCCAAGCCGGTGACCCCGTGCGGCAGGTCGAGCATCTCCAGCGCCATGCAGTTGTCGAGGCCGTGGATGCGAGCGATCCCGTCGGCGACGGAGAGCACGGTGCCGACCTCTGCAAGGTCAGCCGATTCCGTGTCCAGTCCCTCGATCCTCTCGCGGAGGATGCTTGCGATCTCGTCGGGCTTGATGTCCATGATTTTTTTTGAATGCCCCCTAATGCGCCGCTTGAGCGACGCTCTTTCGAAGTTTCTCCAAGCGACTGCGGATGCTCGCGTCGAGCACCTTGTTGCCGACCTGCAAGACGATGCCACCGAGGATCTCGGCATCTACGCGGCTGGACAGATCGACCTTCTGGCCGGTCTGCCGCTCAATCTCCTCGCCGACCTTCTCGACCACCGCCGGCTCCAGCGTGACCGCACTGGTCACGGTCACGTCAATGCGCCGGTTCTCCTGCTTCCAGAGCTCGTCGAGCTGGCGGCGGATGCGGAAGATCTCCGGCATCCGCTGCTTCTCGATCAGCAGCTCGAGGAAGTTGAGCAGCTCCGCATCGGCGTCGCTGACGGCGCGCTTCAGGCCCGCCACCTTCTCCGCTGAGGAGAAATAGGGACTGAAGAAGAAGACCTGCAGCTCGCGGTTGCCGTCGACGGCGTCGACGAACTGGCCCAGCTCGCCGCGAATCGCGTCGAGCTTGCCCTTGTCCCTGGCCACATCGAAGAGGGCCTCGGCGTATACGCGAGCTGCTTCCTGCATCAGTTCCTCGACTCCTCCGCCCCGGAAAGCGCGGTGAAATCGACCTCGCTCAGCGCCTCCTCGACGAGGCGGCGCTGGTCGGACTCGCTGAGCGACTTGCGGGTGACCTTCTCGGTCGCCAGCACGGTGAGATCGGCGACCTCCTTGCGGATCTGGTCGAGCGAGCGCCGGGTAGCGGCGTCGATTTCGCGCTGCGCGGCCGCGACGAGCTCCTCGCCCCGCTCCTTGCCGGCGGTTTTAGCCTCCGTCTCGGCGGTTTCCGCCGCTTTACGGGCCCGGGCCATGATGTCGTCGGCCTGCTCGCGGGCCTCCTCGAGGCGCCCGCGGTACTCGGCGAGCAGCTCGTCGGACTCCTTGCGCTGGCGTTCCGCCGCCTCGATCGACTCGCTGATCGTCCTGGCGCGCTTGTCGAGCGCCTCCTGGATCTTCGGGAAGGCGACCTTGCTCAGCACCCACATGGTGAAGAGGAAGAGCACCAGCGTCCAGATCATCAGGCCGAGGCCCGGTGAGACCAGGAAGCTGCCGCCCTCTTCGGAGCCGTGGGCGGCCTCTGCCGCGAGCGGAACCAGACCCGCTATGTCAGCGATGATCTCCACGCGATCGGCCTAGAGGAAGAAGGCGATCAGGCCGAAGATGAAGGTGTAGAAGGCCACGGCCTCGGTAAGAGCGAAGCCGAGCCAGCGGATGCTCTGCAGCTCGTCTTTCATCTCGGGCTGGCGGGCGACCGACTCGATCTCCTTGCCGAAGATGATGCCGATGCCGATGCCGGCGCCGATCGAACCAAGGCCGGCACCTACGCCGAGGGCGATCGCCTTACCGGCCGATTCGATCCCTTCGTCGGAAATCGCGGCGGCAACTGGGGACAGATCCATTTGAGGTAGCGCTCCTTTTCTAATGGCTGGCGGAGGTGGCTCCGCCGAGGTAGATAGCGGTAAGAGTCGAGAAGATGAAGGCCTGCAGGGTGGCGATAAGGCCGACCTCGAGGATGAAGAAGAAGAAGGCCAGGGGGAAGGTGAGGGCGCCGAGCGCGGCGATGCCAAGCAGCACCGCGAGCCCGCCGCCCATGAAGAGCAGCAGCAGGTGGCCGGCGAGGATGTTGGCGAAGAGTCGTACGGAGAGCGAGATCAGGCGGGCGAAGTGCGAGATCGCCTCGATCACGAAGATGAAGCCCTTGGCCAGCGGGTTCATGTCCTCCAGGCCCGGTGGCAGCCAGCTGGCCAGGTACTTGAAGAGCCCCTTGGCCCGTATGCCTTCGACGTGGTAGGAGATCCAGACGACGAGGGTCAGCACCAGTGGGATCGAGAGGTTGGCCGTCGCCGCGTAGATCGCGAAGGAGGGGACTTCGACGCCGAAGACGTTGACCGCGTGCTCGGTGTTGGTCGGCAGCGGCAGGAAGCCGATCATGTTCGAGAACCAGATCCAGAAGAAGAGGGCGGCGAGGAAGGGGAACCAGCGGGTCGCCGTCTTGGTGTCGAGGTTGCCGCCGGTAATGTTGTTCTTGGTCAGGTCGTAGGCGACCTCGATCGCGGTCTGCACCCGGTTCGGTTTCTGCTCCATGCGGCGCGAGATCCAGACCATGACGAAGATCGTCAGGGCGCTGGCCAGGACCAGGTAGAGCACCGCCTTGTTGATGCTGAGGTCGATGCCGGCCAGTTCGAGCGTGATCCAGGGTTCGAGCTTGAACTCGTTCTGCGGCTGGAATGCTTCGTTTTTGCCGCTGCTGCCGAAGATCAGGAACATCAGGATCGCGATCGCGAAGTAGACGCCGAGCCCGATGAAGACCTTGGTCTTGGTCTTCATGCCTTGCCCACTTCCGGGCCACCGTTGAAGACATGGGCGATTCCCTGGGCGGCAAAGGAGACGGTGAAGAGGACCAGGACCAGGATCGCGGAGGTGAGGCCTGCCTCACGTTCGACGACCCCCGCGGCCAGCACCGCGGCCGCCATCAATCCGACGCGACCCAGCGTGGAGATGCCGACCGTCGCCATCGCCCGCTGCCGGTTGCCGTTGGCCAGTTCCTTGTTGGCGAGGCGCTCGGCAAAGATCTGGATGCCGCGCTGCACGAGCCAGACGCCCGCACCGGCGGCGAATCCGAGCATGGGCAGGCCGCCGAGCAAGAACACGGCGAGGGCGGCGGCGATGACCAGAAGGTCGACGTACTTGGGAGGAGACATAAAATTCGCCCGTCTTTTGAAAGGGCGGGCGGACGAGCGACTATATCCGAAAGGGCCGACGATCCGCTTTGTAGAGCCAGTTCGTGAGGCTTGTTACAACCTGTTACTAAGTCTCCCAGCTACTTGCGGGCGATTATTCCTCCAGCTCGATCGCTTCGATCTCACCGGTTTCCGGATTGAGCTCGCCACGGCGCAGCTTGAGGATCTCCAGCACGTAGACGAGGTAGACGCTGGTCGCCAGGGCGAGCAGGCCGAAGGCGACGACCACCGCCGTCCAGAGCGCGTCGAAGTGGCCGCGATCGTCGCTGTAGGGGACGAAGCGCAGGGCCAGGGCGAGGGCGGCGAGGGCGAGCGTCCAGCCGTAGAGATAGGCCAGGGTGCGCCGCTGCGAGAAGCCAATGTTGGCCATGCGGTGGTGGAAGTGCCAGGTGTCGGCCTGGTAGATCGGCTGGCGGTACTTGAGCCGCTTGGCGACGACGAAGCCGGTGTCGAGAATCGGCACCGCGAGCACAACGAGGGGAAGGACGAGGGCAACGACCGCATTGGTCTTCAGCGACCCTTGCACGGAGGCGACCGCAAGTAGGTAGCCGAGCAGGTTGGAGCCGGTGTCGCCCATGAAGCTGGAGGCGGGCGGGAAGCCATGGCGAAGAAAGCCCAGGGCGCCGCCGGCGGTAAGGGCGGCGAGGACGCCGGCGGCGTTGCGGTCGAGCGAGAGGGCGATCACGGCCAGTGCGATCGCGGCGATCACGCAGACCCCGGCGGCGAGGCCGTCGACCCCATCGATGAAGTTGATCACGTTGACCACGGCGACGATGCCGAGCACGGTCAGCGGCCAGGCGACCCAGCCGAGCTCAAAGCCGCCGACGAAGGGCAGGGTGAGGACATCGACCCGGACGCCGCCGGCCACCGGGATCAGCGCCGCCCCGACCTGGCCGCTCAGCTTCGGCAGGGCGGGCAGGCCGCGCACATCGTCAAGCACGCCGACCGCGGCGATCGCGGCGGCGCCAAGCAGGATCGAGCGCGTCTCTCCGTCCCCCGGCAGCCAGATCCAGCCGGCGACCTCGATCCCGGCGAAGATCGCCAATCCCGAGAGCCGCGGCATCGGCGTGTCGTGCAGGCCGCGCTCCTTGGGCTGGTCGATCGCGCCGATGCGGAAGGCCAGTCGCTCGGCGTAGGGAACCAGCAGCCAGGCGATCGCGGCGGCGAGAAGGAAGGCGAGGACGGCGTCAGTTGTCGATGCCATTTCGCGGAGGCCCGGGAGATACGGGCCGGATCAGGCTACTCGACGCTCGCGACAGCGCCGAGCGCGCCCGTAACCAGCAGCTCGGGATCGCGCGGGTTCAGCACCCCGACCGGCGTCTCGCGCTTGCGCAGGGGCAGTTGGGCGAGGTCGTCGAGCACGCGCAGCCGGCCTTCGGCGATCAGCGCCTCATCGACGCCCCCCATGCGCCCGGCGAAGGTGGTGAAGACGGGCGTGCCAAGCGCCACCGCCTCGCGGTTCATCGTCCCCCCCGCGCTGACCACCAGGTCGGCATAGGCGATCAGGCTCTGCGCGTCGATCGCCCGCTCGGGCACGATCAGGTTGTCCGCCCGCATCGCCCGCACCTCCTCGCCCTGGCGCTCGGTGCGCGGAATCACCACCGCTTGCACGCTGGCCACAGCGGCAAGGTGACGGATCGCCTCGCCGTAGAGGTCGTTGCGGGCGTGGTACTCGGAGGTCTCCGGCGGCGGCCGCACGACGACGAGCACCTTCTCGCGATCGAGCCCGAGCTGGTCGAGCACGCCGGCATCGGGCTCGAAGTCGGCCAGGTAGTACTCCTCCTTCAACCCGGGATAGCGCACCAGCTTGCGCTCCTTGGCGCCGATCTTCTTCAGCCGCTCGAGCGGGATCGAATCGGGCATCAGCACCTTCCGCGCCGCGCGGAAGGCAATCTGCCGCTGCCAGCCGGCGAACTCGTAGTCCTGCATCTGTGCCGAGGGAATGCGGAAGAGCGAAGAGACGACCGCGAGGTCGACCGAGCCATGCGCCAGGGCCAGGTCGGGGCGACGCTGCCAGGTCAGACGTGCCAAGCGGGCCGAGCGACCGGCGAGGGCATGGCCCTTGCCGAATGCCGAAGCGCCGCCGTGGCTGCCGATCGAGACGTAGGGGATGCCGAGCCGATCGAGGATCCCCAGCGTCTGGCCGTACTCGCGCGCCGTGACCATGACCTCGTGCCCGCGCCCTTCGAGGCGCTCGACGATCGGCCGCAGTACCAAAGGGTGCGCCGCGGCGGTGCAATCGACCCAAACCAGCATGGGCCGACCCTAGCTGCGGGGCCGACGTCGCTGCCTCTAGCCGGCGCTTTCCGGGTCCGGTTTTTTCCCGGTCGTACGCAGGTGCGCCAACTTGCCGAGCGCGTCGAACCAAAAGGGAGCCCCGAGCGAGATCGCGATCGCGGTGATGAGCCAGCCGGCCAGCGACAGGGCGAACGCAGTCCAACTGCCGATTGGGCTGTTGGCGTCGCTCCAGAGGATCGGCAGCTGCAGGGAGTCGAGCTTGTCGAAGGCGGTTTCGACCTGCTTGCCGGCTTTCTCCGCCGATGCTTCTTCATCGTCTGCCGGCTCTTCTTCGCCGGTCGCCGATTCTTCCGTGGCGCCCGCGGGCTCTTCCGCGTCCGCCGCTTTCTCTTCGGCGCCGGCTTCTTCTTTCTCTTCGCCTTCCGCCACCGCGGCTTCGGCCTGGGCGACCACGGCCGCTCGAACCGCGGGGTCGTCGTTGAGGCGTTCGGCGATGCGAATGGCGCTCGCGTTGAGGACCAAGGTCACCACCACGGCGGCACCGATCGCGATCTTCTGGGAGTTCCGCTTGTACCAGCCGGAGACCCGGTCCATCGAGTCGTCGAACCATTGCTCCGCCGAGGCGAGGAACGACTCGATGTCGTCATCGACGCCGACGAGCAGGGCTTTTAGCTGGAGCCCGAGCGGCGACTGCGGACCGATCCGCTCTATGCCCCGTTCGATCTCCTTCATCGAGGTCTCCTTGTCGAGACCGCTGACCACATCGGCAAGGGCGAGCGCGAAGTTGCGCGCTGAGATGTAGGAAGGCCCCTTGCGCGGTTTGGAGCTGCTCAGGTCGGTCTGGACCAGAGGGTGATCGAGCAGTTTCGTGGCTACGCCCGAATCGCCCAGCATCCCGTGGATGCCTTCGATCAGGTTTTCCGCACGGAGGTCCTTCGCCCACGAGATCCCCTCGGTGATCGCCGAGACGATCAGGCTGAGAAGGAAGAAGACAAATGCGAGGCCGATCGCGACTTCGAGCGTCGCGCCGCCGATATCCACTCCCATGCTTCCCCCCGTCGCTGTTAGCGCTTCTGGATCAAGACGCCATCGAACCTAACGGGGCTTATTGACTAATTGCAAGAACGAAATTGGTACGGTTAAAACGAACCGTTAAACCGCAGCGGTCGTCAACTGCGGGTACAGCGGATAGCGCTCCATCAGCGATCGCGTGCGGTCGGCAAGCGTGTCCTTCTGGGCCTCAAACTCATCTGAGAGCGCGGTGGCGATGACGGCGGCGATCTCGGTCATGTCGTCCTCGACCAGGCCGCGGGTGGTCAGCGCCGGCGTGCCGATCCGCAGGCCGGACGGATTCATCGGCGGCCGCGGGTCAAAGGGGATCGCGTTGCGGTTTACAGTGATGCCGACCGCGTCGAGGCGGTCCTCCGCTGTCTGGCCGTCGAGGCCGGTCGGGGTGAGGTCGACGAGGACGAGGTGCACGTCGGTGCCACCGGTGAGGACCGGGACCCCTCCGTCTTCCAGCCCGGCGGCAAAGGCCTGGGCGTTGGCGATCGTCTGGCGCTGGCGGGCGCGGAAAGGCTCGCTGGCAGCGATATGCAGGGCAACCGCCTTGGCCGCGATCGTGTGCATCAGCGGCCCGCCCTGCTGACCGGGGAAGACGCCTTTGTCGATTGCCTTCGCGTGCTCCTCTTTGCAGAGGATCATGCCGCTGCGCGGGCCGCAGAGCGTCTTGTGGATCGTCGTCGTGACGACGTCGGCATGCGGCACCGGGTTGGGGTGCTCGCCGGCGGCGACGAGACCGGCGAAGTGGGCCATGTCGACCATCAGCTTGGCCCCGACCGAGTCGGCGATCTGGCGGAAGGCGGCGAAGTCGAGCTGGCGCGGGTAGGCCGACCAGCCGGCGACGATCAGCTTCGGCTTGTGCTCCTCGGCGAGCGCGGCGACCTCGTCCATGTCGACCAGCAGATCGTCTTTGCGGACGTGGTACGGAACCGGGTTGTAGAGCGTGCCGGAGACGTTGATCTTCATCCCGTGACTGAGGTGGCCGCCGTGGTCGAGAGCGAGGCCGAGGAAGGTGTCCCCTGGTTCGAGCAGCGCCATGTAGACGGCGTTGTTGGCCTGCGCTCCGGAGTGGGCCTGGACGTTGGCGTGGTCGGCGTCGAAGAGCGCCTTGGCCCGGTCGATCGCCAGCTGCTCGGCGACGTCGACCTCCTCGCAGCCGCCGTAGTAACGCCGGCCCGGGTAGCCCTCGGCGTACTTGTTGGTCAACACCGAGCCGACCGCGTCGAGCACCGCCTGGGGCACGAAGTTCTCCGAGGCGATCATCTCCAACGTGCCCTGCTGGCGGCGCAGCTCAGCCTCGAGCACGGCGGCGATGTCGGGGTCGACCTCGCTCAGTGGGGCGCTCTGGAAGTTCTCCGGCAAATCGGCCATCGGGGGAGCGACCATAGCAACGCGCCGGGATAGCCGAAGCGGCTATAGATGTGCGCCTCGTGAAGCCGAAGCGGACCCGTCTTGCCCTCGCCCTCTCTCTCCTGCCGGCCCTGCTCGGCGTTGCGCCGGCGCAGGCGATCACAGCGATTGGCGAGAACCCCTGCGAGGGCCCCGAAGCAAAGGTCCTGCTCTGCCCCAACCTGCGCATCGGCCCGGCCACCGACCTCTACATCCAGCACGCCGGCAGCCAGGTGCGCTTGCGCGCCACAAGCGACGTGCGCAGCCGCGGTCGCGGCCCGATCGAGGTGCGCGGCACTCGCAGCGGCTGGCGCACGATGCGCACCCGGCAGCGGATCTACCGCGCCGGCGGCGGTCACATCGACGTGCCCAGCCGAGCGACGTTGCGCTTCACCACGGTCGGCGCCTACTTCGGCGGCTCCTACTGGAAGGTCCACCAGCTGGCCCGCTTCGAGCTCTGGTCGGTCGACGGCCAGCACCGACCCCTGCACCGGGTGCGGGTCGGCCCCAAGCTCAACTACTGCCTGCGCGACCTCGAGCGCACCCGACCGGGAAAACGCTCACCGGCAACTTGGCACTACCCGGGGTGCGACCAGGATCCCTACAACGATCACGTCACCCTCGGCACCTCGGTCGGCTGGTCGGACATCTACCCCGCCGACTACGACAAGCAGTGGATCAGCGTCGGCGGCCTGCGCGGCTGCTTCGCCTTCGTGATGACGGTCGACCCGGAGGGCCTGCTCTTCGAGTCCAACGAGGAAGACAACAGCTCCCGTCGCCTCGTTCACCTGCCTCTGCGCGACGACAGCGGCTGTTAACCGGCGGGATTCCGGAGGCCGACTAGAGCGACGCCTTGCGGGTGCTCTGGCGAGAATCTCCGTCGAACTCGGACCCTTCAGACGTGACCCGGTGACCGACGTAGCAGCCGCCGACAATCGCAAAAACGGTTATGGCAGCGAAGAATTCAGCCGTTCCGGCGTTCGCCAACTTCAACAAGACATCCAATGCCAGGATCGCGACGGCCATGACGGTGAAAGGGATAGTCCAGGAACGCAACATGTTGTCAGCTTATCTCCCATACGAGATTGCCGATCAGAAGGAGCACCGCAAGAATCGCCCCGGAGAGAAAGCGATTGCGGTGGCTCTCTCGACTTGGTCAGAAGGGGCGCCACTGAGAACCGTGTATGCCCTGGCGATCCCAGCGAATACCCCGCTTAGCACCACGATCACCCCCGCCACCGCCGAAGCGAGGTCCGTAAGAGGAGTTGTAGACGCCAGCACCATTCAACCAGGCAAACTCTCCCGTGGTCTTCCGCGCCTATGGCGCGTGGCGTGGAACAAATCTGCATCGCACAGCGCGCCAAGCGTGGATACGAGGTCTTAGCCGCCGATTGGGGCGCGGGGGGTCGAGCCCCAGAAGACCACGGTGCCGAGCATGCCGATGATGTGGACGATGATGATGTTGACCACCATCGACTGCGCGGTCGCCGTTCCCACCCCGACCGGACCACCCGAGGCGGTGTAGCCGTAGTAGCAGCCGACCAGCACGATCGCGGTCGCCATCACCATCCCCTTGGTCAGGCTGAAGAAGAGGTCCAGGGGGTCCTGGAACATCCAGAAGATCAGCAGGTAGCCACCCGAGGAGACGTCGCCGACCTGCTGGACCACGGCGAGGTAGCTGGCGAAGTAGGCGACCCCGATCCCGACCAGGTAGAGGAAGGGGATCGCGATCCAGGCGCCGAGCAGGCGGGTCGCGGCGAGGAAGGTGACCGGTTGGATCCCCATCACCTCGAGCGCGTCGATCTCGTCGGAGATCCGCATCGCGCCGAGCTCGGCGACGATGCCGGTGCCGACCTTGGCCGAGAGGATGTAGCCGAAGGCGTAGGGCAGCCCCTCGCGCAGGTCGCAGTAGGCCGAAAAGAGCCCGGCCAGCGATGGCGCGCCAATCGAGCGGTTGAAGTAGGCGCCCTGCAGGCCGCACTGCAGGCCGAGGATGAAGACGAAGGCCCAGATGATCACCGCCGAGCCGAGGATCAGGATGCCGGCCTGGCGCAGGCTCTCGCCGAAGTAGCGCAGGACGCGGCCGCTGTAGACGAGGCCGGCGACGCGCGAGCCGAAGCGAGCGATCTCGCCGAAGGAGTCGAGCCAGCCGCGCGGGACGTCGAGCCAGCCGATCACCGGATTGCCTGCAGTTCGGGGTTGGTGGCGAGCAGGACCGCGGTGAAGACGTAGTTGAAGAAGAAGACCGCGACCAGGGCAATCACCACCGCCTGGTTGACGGCGCGGCCGACCCCCTCGGCGCCTCCGGACGCAGTCATCCCCTTGTACGAGCAGACGACGGAGATGATCGCGCCGAACATCGTGCACATCAGCACCGAGCCCCAGATGTCGGTGACCGAGGCGTTGGTGAAGAGAGTGGCGAAGAAGCCGCCGAGCGGCTGGTGGTAGAGCAGCTCGGCGGCAATGCCGGCGCTGAGGCCGAAGATGATCGCGAAGATGTCGAGCAGCGCCGTCACCACCATCAGCGCCAGGAAGCGCGGCACGACCAGGTTCTTGACCGGGTCGACGCCGAGCACCTGCAGGGCGTCGAGCTCCTCGCGGATCTTGCGGGCGCCGAGGTCGGCGGTGATCGCGGTGCCGGCGACGCCGGCGACGACGACCGCGGTGACCAGCGGGCCGATCCAGCGAATCGCGGTGAGGACGAAGAAGCCGCCGAGCCGGTCGAGCGCGCCGAACAGCGAGAGCACGCCCGCCGCCTGCAGCCCCGGCGCGCCCAGGCAGAGCGCGAAGGTCGAGATCAGGAGCGGGAACCAGGAGAGCTTGAGCACGAAGAGGAACTGCCAGACCAGCTCCTCGCCGTAGGGGTACGGGGGGCGGATCGCCGAGACGATCGTCTTCGCGGTGAGGATCATCATCTCCCCCACCTCCTCGAAGGCTGTCTTCGCGGGCGTGTAAGCCCGGCTCAGGACTTGGCTTGCCACCAGCTCATCGCCCTGCCGAGAGGGCCCCCGCCCGATCGCGGTGACGTACCACCCTGCTTCTGCTCCAGCTCTGCTTTGCGTCGGGCTCGCGCCTCGCCCACCTGCTTGGCCCGCAGCTCGGCCGCCCGCTGCGCCTCGGAGAGCTGGGCGATCAGAGTGTCGCGCGTCTGCTCGAGCTCCTCGACGCCGGCCACGTGCGCTTTGGAGAAACGCGCCGCAGTAGGCATGTCATCGGGCAGGTCGCGCATGTAGGCGGCCAACTCGATCTCGAGGCGGGCGATCTGGCGGCGCAGCTCGTGGCGAACCTCGATCGCCTCGCTCTCTTCATCGAGATCGGGCAGGTCATCGGCCGCCTCCTCCGCGTCACTCGTTTCGCTCATGCTCGCGCAGGCGGCGGTGACCACGATCAGGTCGCTTGGGTCTATGCCCGCGTCAAGGGTTCGGCGCAGCGCCTCGGCAGCGATCTCCTCCAGCTCCGGCGACGCCTCGATCTGCTCGCCGACGAAGGTTCCCTGGCCCTGACGGCTGACCACGAGCCCGGCCTCCTCCAGCCCGGCATAGACGGCGCGTACGGTGTTGACGTTGACGCCTCCCCACTCGGCGAGGCGGCGAAAGCTCGGCAACCGCTCCCCCGCCGCCAGTCGACCGGTTGCAATCAGCGCCCGCAGGCGCCAGGAGAGCTGGACGCCAACCGGCAGCTCCGCAGCGGGGTCGGTGGAAAAGGGCGTGGCCTCGCGACCTGCGGTCTGCTGTGCCATCAGACCACACAGTATGAGATCGGGCTGTTCTAGTCAACTAGGACAGCGAACGCTAGGCCTCGGCGAGCCGCCCGCTCAGCTCGGCTCTGGACATCCCGCCCTCGCGCAAGACGGCCCAGTTGCCGTCCCCGTCGTCCAAGCGGGTGAGGTCGACCACCGTCGATGGCAGGCCGGTCAAGCTGCCACCGTCGATCGCGACGTCAACCGCGGCGAGGATGTCATGGGGAACGTCGGCGAAGATCGCGGGTGCCGGCTCACCGCTGTGGTTCGCCGAGGTCTGCAAGAGCGGACACATCGCTCCCGCCAGCGGCCCATCGATCAATCGCACCCCAAGCCGCCCGGGGTCCTCACGACAGGCGAGTGGATAGCGATGCTGGGGATTGGCAACGACCAGGGTTACCGGCCCGGGCAGCAGCACTCCCACCGCAGTTCGGGTGCGATCCCCAAGCCCCTCGACCAGCTCGCGCATCGCCAGTGGGGAGAAGTAGAGAACAGCTGAGGGCTTGCCGTCGTCTCGGCCCTTGATCCGGTGGATCCGCTCAATCGCTTCCGGGTTGAGCGGATCGCAGGCGAGGCCATAGAGGCCATCTGCCGGGAAGACGGCGACACCGCCGGCGGCAATGCAGAGCTCGAGGCCGGTGCGCGCGCGGTCTGCCCCGTCGCGCTCGATCGAGACCGTGACGGTCATCGTGCCGCCCCGCTGCGCCCGATCACCAGGCGTTCGATCCCGGCCAGATCTGGACGCGATTCGGTTGTCTCGAAATCGGCTTCCCGCAGCAGCTCGGCGGTGGCCGCGGCCTGCCCCTCGCCGATCTCCAGGGCCACAATTTCGCTGACGCCGGCAAGGGCCGGAACCACCTCCCGCACCGCGTCGAGCCCGTCCGCTCCCGCAAGCAGCGCCTGGCGCGGCTCCCACTCGGTCACCTCGCGTTGCAGTTCGCCCCAATCCCCCTCGCTCACGTAGGGAAGATTCGCGACGACGAGATCAAATCCCTCACCGGGTGGCGGCAATGTTCCCTCGTGGAACCCGACCCGGGCGGCGAGGCCGAGGCACTCGGCGTTGTCGCGGGCCACGGCAAGCGCCGAAACCGACGTGTCAGTCGCGCTGACCGCACAGTCGGGCAGCTCCGCGGCGATCGCGAGGGCGACGGCACCGGAGCCGGTGCCGACGTCAAGAACCGAGCCCGGCTTCAGCTCGAGCGCCAGCTCGACCAGCAGCTCGGTCTCGGGACGGGGAATGAGGACGCGGGGATCAACCCGGAGCTCGAGATGACGAAAGCCGCGCCTGCCGAGGATGTAGGCGACCGGCTCACGGCGCAGGCGCCGGCGCACCATCTCGGCGAAGCGCCGCGTCGCGTCGGGCGGAATCTCGGCCTCCGGATTAGAAGCAAGGTACGAGCGGTCGGATTCGATCGCTGCAGCCAACAGCAGTTCGGCGTCCAACCGTGGCGTTTCTACCCCTGCCGCTTTCATCGCGTCGACGGCAGCGGGCAACGCATCTCCAATCATCAGAGATGACGCGCGTGATCAAGCAGATCAAGGACGCAGGGAGCGTGGCGTGCTCTGCACGCGAGCGACCGAGGACGCCGATATGCGCCGGTCACGCGGGTCATCCGACCGTGGCGGTCTCGAGGCGCTGCCTCTTCTCCTCGGCGGCGAGCGCATCGGTGAACTCGGCCAGCTCGCCACCGAGCACGCCATCGAGGTTGTGCGAGGTGTGCTTGATCCGGTGATCGGTCACGCGACCCTGGGGGAAGTTGTAGGTGCGGACCTTCTCGGAGCGCTCGCCGCTGCCGACCTGGGCCTTGCGCTCGGAAGCGATCTTGGCGTGCTGCTCGGCGAGCTCGCGCTCGTAGATGCGGGCGCGCAGCACGCGCATCGCTCGCTCCTTGTTCTGAAGCTGGGACTTCTCGTCCTGCATCGAGACGACGATCCCGCTCGGTTTGTGGGTGATCCGCACCGCCGAGTCGGTGGTGTTGACCGATTGGCCGCCGGGGCCCGAGGAACGGTAGACGTCGATCTGCAGGTCGTTGAGGTCGATCTGGACCTCGACCTCCTCGGCCTCGGGCAGCACGGCCACGGTCGCGGTCGAGGTGTGGATACGACCCTGCGACTCGGTCTCCGGCACCCGCTGCACACGGTGAGTGCCGCCCTCGTACTTGAAGATCGAGTAGGCGCCCTCGCCCTTGATCGCGAAGGTGACCTCCTTGAAGCCACCGACCTCGGCACTGGACTGTGAGAGCGGCTCGGTGACGAAGCCGCGTTCCTCGGCGTAGCGAGTGAGCATCTTGTAGAGATCGCCGGCGAAGAGGGCCGCCTCGTCGCCGCCGGTTCCGGCCCGGATCTCGACCAGGACGTTCTTCGAGTCGTTGGGGTCGCGCTCGACCATCGCCAGGCGGATCTCCTCTTCGAGCGCCTCGATCCGCGGCGGCGCCTCCTCGACCATCTTCTGCAGCTCCGGGTCCTCGCCATCCTCGGCGAGCAGCTCCCGCGCCCCTTCGAGATCGTCCTTGAGCTTGCGGTACTCGACCGCCAGCACCTGCGCCGGCTGCAATTCGCGGTACTCGCGACCGACGTCCGCGTAGCGCTCCCGGTCGCCGATTACCGCGGGGTCCGACATCTGAACCTCGAGCTCGGCAAAGCGCGCCTCGATCTGTTCGACCAGGGAATCGATCACTGCTCACAACATAGACGGGCATCAGCATTCGCGAATCCGGCGCGATCGAGCCCCCAATGTAGTGTGCTAGTTGACTAGCACAATAGCTCAGGTTACTGTGATAGCTAACTAGTTCAACTGCAACGTTTCGTGATTTGTATTGGAGGCCGAGATGAAAACCGACACGCTCGTCGCCGCGCCACCCACGCGCATCGCTTGCCTCGCACTGCCCAAGCTGATCGGGTCCGGCAACCTCGATGCAGCGACTCGCTGCTTTACGCGCGACGCCTGCCTGCTGACCCCGGACGCGACTGCGATTCACGATCGCGAGCACATCCGGCCCCTGCTCGCCCAGCTGATCGCCCGCCGGATCCGCATCGAGGTCGAGCAGAGCAACGTCCTGATTGCCGGCGACGTCGCTTTCGTTCGCGAGCGCTGGCAGGTAAGCGCCCACGGAGCAGCGGGGTCGTCCCTCTACGAGCACTCCTGCGACCCCTCCCTCGTGCTCAAGCGAATCGAAGACAGCTGGAAGGTCTCGATCGCCGCGCTCTGGGGCTGGGGCGACGCTTAGCTAAGCGACGATCTCGATGTGCTGCTGACCGGCGGCGTCCTCGGGTGACTCCCGTGCCAGCACGGCCTCCAGCGAGGCAATCGCGACCGCGAGCTGCTCTTCGTCGGGCTCGCGCGTAGTCAGGTTCTGCAGCATCAGGCCCGGCCACATCAGCGCTCGCACCCAGCGCTTGCTGCGGTTTTTGCCCGCCCACTTGATCACCTCGTAGGAGAGGCCGGCGATCAGCGGGATGCCGACGATCCTCGAGAGGACCAGCCAGTACCAGGCGGGCAGTCCGATCGGGGCGAAGACGAAGATCGCCAGCACCATCACGATCAAGAGGAAGCTGGTGCCGCAGCGGGGATGCAGCCGCGAGTAGAGCTTGGCCCGGGCCGGGGTCAGTTCGTCTTCGGCCTCGTAACAGGAGATCGTCTTGTGCTCGGCGCCGTGGTACTCGAAAACGCGGCGCAGGTCTCTGAGGCGACTGATCGCGGCGATGTAGGCGATGAAGATGCCGGTGCGGAGCACACCCTCGACCAGCCAGAAGAGCAGGGGCGAACCGAGTTGGTCCTTGATCAAGCTGGTCAAGCCGACCGGGATGACGAAGAAGAGACCAACCGCCAGCAGCATCGAGAAGGCGATCGTCAACCCCCACATCCAGCCGCCGATCTCTTCCCGCTCGCCCTCCTCGTCCTCCTCGAGCTGAGCGTTGGCCGAGATGCCGAGTGCCTTGAAGCCGATCTTCAGCGACTCACCAAGGGCGATGACGCCACGCAGGACCGGCAGGCGCCAGAGGCGATGACGGGTGGCCCAGGGCCTGATCGACTCGGAGCTGATCTCGATCTCGCCATCGGGACGGCGCACCGCCACGGCCCAGACCGCGATGCCGCGCATCATCACGCCCTCCAGCACCGCCTGACCGCCAACCGGCGCGTCGCGCTTGGCGACGAGGGCGCCGTCGGGCATGCGCAGCGGGTCGGCCCCGTTGCTGGACGAGACCGCAGCCTCGGATTGCGGTGAGCCCAGCTCTGGGCTCACGGCTTACCTTCCGGCCTTGGCGTGCTTGGCAGCGCGGCGCTGGAAGCGCTCGACCCTGCCGCCCGTGTCAACGAGCTTTTGCTTGCCTGTGTAGAAGGGGTGGCACTCGGAGCAAAGCTCGACGTGCAGGTCGGCCTGCGTGGAGCGCGTGTAGAACTGATTCCCGCAGGAGCAGTGCACGTTCGCCAGCGTGTACTCAGGATGAATTCCGCTTTTCACGCCCTTCAGTCTAGATGACGCGCGCAATCGACTCAGCCAGGGGTTGTGAATCGGCTTCCGCCTGCCGATAGCTCCCTCAGTGGAAAGCTCGAATACCGCCGCTGCCGGGTCAAGCACGGGGCGCCATCTGCGCCGCGCCCTGGCCGTGCTGCTGCTTGGCGGCACCGCGGTAGTGGCCCTGCACGACTGGCTCGGCATCGGCGCCGGCCTCGACTTCGCGATCAGCGAAGCCCTCTATGACGCCGTCGTGCTTGGGGCCGGCATCGCCTGCCTCCTCAGGGCCTCCGACTACCCGCGCGAGCGGGCCGCCTGGCTCTTCATCGGTGCCGCGATTCTCTGCTGGGGAGCCGCCGAGATCTACTGGACCGCATTCATCGAAGGCAACGCCTCTGCCCCCTATCCCTCGCCGGCTGACGTTGGCTACCTGGTCTTCTACCCCCTCGCCTACGCCGGCCTGGCAATGCTGGTGCGAGCGCGAGTCCACGAGATCAAGTGGCGGCTCTGGATGGACGGGCTGATCGCGGCACTCGGCACGGCGGCCCTGGGCACAGCCTTCGTCTTCGACTTCGTCGCCGAGAAGGCAACCGGCACGACGCTGGAAAAGCTGACGACCCTCTCCTATCCGCTGGGCGATATCGCGATGCTCTCGATGGTCGTCGGCGTGATCGCCCTGACCGGCTGGCGCCCCGGGCGCACTTGGTCGCTGCTGCTCGCCGGCCTCTCCGCCCTGGTCATCGCCGACATCGCCTTCACCCTGCAGTCGACCGAAGCCGCGCTGCCCGGTGGCGAATGGATCAACCCGATTTACCTGATCGCGGCGGTCTGCCTCGGCGCCGCTGTCTGGCAGCCGGCGGAAGCGGCGGCGATCACCTCCCCCAGTGACGAGGACCGCCGCGAGATCGTCGTCCCCGCGGTCTTTGCCGCGGTGATGATCGGCCTCTTCGCGATGCAGTACTACAGCGCCACCGGCGGCCTCTCGACCGTGCTCTGGGCGGCGACGATGAGCGCGGTGATCGTCCGCCTGACGATGAGCGACCGCGAGAACCACAAGCTGCTCGAGGAAGTGCGAACCGACTCGCTGACCGGGCTGGGCAACCGTGGCCGCATGGAGGTCGAGCTGGCGGCGACCTGCGAGCGGGCCGGCAGCGAGCAACCGGCGATGCTCTACCTCTTCGACCTCAACGGCTTCAAGCGCTACAACGACACCTTCGGCCACCCCGCTGGCGACAGGTTGCTGACGCGCCTCGGCAGCGCCCTGAAAGCCGCGATCGGGGACGACGGCTCGGCTTACCGAATCGGCGGCGACGAGTTCTGCCTGCTGCTCACCTGTGCCGAGGATCGCTTCGAGGCGGTCGCCCGGACCGCTATCGAGGCGCTGACCGAGAGTGACCGCGGCGTCGAGGTCGGCTCATCCTGGGGCGCGGCGACGATCCCGGCCGAGGCTGGCGATCCCTCAGCGGCACTACAGCTCGCCGACGTGCGCATGTACGCGCAGAAGGAGTCTCGCCGCACCGCCGATCCCGGCGTCTCCGTTCCCGGCCCCGAGATCGCCGGCTCGGAGCCGGCGATCAGGGCTAGCCGCGGCTGAGCCCGTCGAGCAAGGCGCCGAGCGTCTGCCCGACTTCGGCCCGCATCTGCTCGGGGTCCTCGGCCCGCGCGACCAGCATCGCCGCCTCGTCGAGGGCGCCCATCAGGACGTGGGCGAGCGGGCGCACGGGCTGGGGGTCGATCGCCCCCGCCTCGATCGCCGCCCGCAGCGTCACTTCGATCAGGCCGAGCCCGTGCGCGGCGGCGATCTCGCGCCAGCGGTCCCAGCCCAGCACCGAGGGCCCGTCGAGCAGCACGATCTGCTGCGCCTCGGGCTCGGTGCTGACCTGGAGGAACATCTCCGCCCCGGCCCGCATCGCCTCCAGCGGCGACGATGCGTTGGCCTCTAGGGCCCCGGCGGCGATCCGTTCCGCCAGCTCGACCTCGATCTGCTCGTAGACCGCCTCGAAGAGCTCGCGCTTACCATCGAAGTGGTGATAGAGCGCCCCGCGGGTGACGCCAGCCGCCCGCACGATCTCTTCGGTGCCGACCCCGGCGTAGCCGCGCTCGGCAAACAAGGGTCGGGCCGCGGCGACGAGGGCCTGGCGGGTGGACTGCGAGCGCTCCGCCTGGGTGCGCTTTGCAGTCTCCTCGCTTTCTTTTTTGACATTCATACTGTCTGTATGTAGCTTACCGTGCGCTGGAAGCCCAGAGTCGAGACGAGGAGGAAAGCACGTGACCGAGACAAGCGAGCGCAAGGAGATCGATCTGCCGGTGGGGCGGATTCGCTACCGCGAGGCAGGCGAAGGCAAGCCGGTGGTCTTCGTCCACGGCTACCTGGTCGACGGCCGCCTCTGGGACGGGGTGGTGGACCGGCTCGCCGACCGTTGCCGCTGCATCGCGCCGGACTGGCCGATCGGGGCCCAGCAGATCGCGATGAAGCCCGGCGCGGACCTGACTCCTTACGGAATCGCCGCAGCCATCAACAGCTTCCTCGAGGCGCTCGACCTTGAGGACGTGACGATCGTCGGCAACGACTCCGGCGGCGCGATGTCGCAGGTGCTCGTCACCCGCCACCCGCAGCGGATCGGCCGGCTCGTCCTGACCAACTGCGACACCCACGAGAACTTCCCCCCGGGGATCTTCAAGACGATGCCGCCGATCGCCAAGCTCCCCGGCGGGATGGCCCTGCTCGCCGCCCCGTTCAGGATCCCGGCCCTCGCCCGCGGCGCTTTCAAGCCTTTCGCACGCACGAAGATCCCCGACGAGCTCGTTGCCTCCTGGATGCAGCCAGCCCTGAACGACCCCGCCGTCAAGCACGACGTCAAGAAGGTCACCGTGGGGATGAACAAGCGCTACACGCTGGAGGCGGCCGAGAAGCTGCGCAGCTCGGAGCTGCCCATCCTGCTCACCTGGGCGCCCGGCGACAAGCTCTTTCCGATCTCCTACGCGGAACGCCTTGCCAGGGACACCCCGAACGCGCGCATCGTTGAGATCCCCGACGCGAATACCTTCGTGCCGCTCGACCAACCGCAACGTCTTGCCGACGAGATCGCGACGTTCGTCGAGCAAAACTGAGCGAAAACGCGCAAGCTGCGCGTTCTTTTTCGCTACTTGCATGTTTTTCGTCCGACTGGGGCGCGAATGTTCCTAAGTGGAGGTTCCATAACCCCCTACAGGACGGAGAGTCATGCCTAGGGAAATCTTCGATCAGGATCGGCCTCGGAGCACGATGGCGCGACGCCTCGACGAAGCGTTTGCCGGCTGCGACCAGTGGACCCTCGCCCCGCCGACTCAACGGCGCAGCGAGATCGCCTTCAGCCCGCAGGCCTCGATCTCATCGAGGATCAGCGGCAGCGCCGCCGCCGTGCGCACCCAGGAGCCGCGGGCGCTGTAGTAGTCGGCATCGTGTAGGAGGACGATGTCGCCGGCAGTGATGCCGGTGCTGGCGCGACGCGCGATTGACTCGGCGGTTGCACTGCGATCCCAGTCGCGTCCCCAGCGCGACCACAGCACCACTCGCCAGTGCCGGCGCGCGATGCGCAGCGTGGCAGCACTGAAGATTCCGTAAGGGGGCCGATACTCGGTGACGGCCTGGCCGCTTGCCTCCTCAATCGCGACGCGTGCCCTTTCGGCGTCTTCGAGGAAGGAGCGCGGAGTGAGTCGCAAGAGGTTGCGATGGCTGTAGCAGTGCAACTCGACCCGGTGCCCGGCAGCGACGATCTCGGCGACGAGCGCGGGCCGCAGCGCCACCTGCTCGCCGGCGAGGAAGAAGGTTGCAATCGCGCTGCGCTCCCGCAGGACCTCGAGAATGGCCGGGGTTCCCTGCGGGTGCGGACCATCGTCGAAGGTGAGGGCGACCCCCTCCCCACCCTGCCTCATCTCGATCCCGAGCGCCGGTCCCAGGCCCGGCACGATCGGCGCCAGGGCCGGGCCAGCGTGCACTACGGCCGCAGTCGACGCGGCGGCGCCGAGCAGCGCCCCGGTCAAGGAGCAGCTTGGGCAGCGGCCTCGCTGGTCGGCGTGGCCTGAGGAGAGGGTTGCGCTTCCGAAACGGCCGGCTGGGAGGTCTCGTTTTCCTTGCCGAGGTGAATCCGCCCCTCCAGCGGTTTGGCGATCACCTTGTAGGGGGCTTCGCGGTCGATCACGGTGAAGAACAGCACGACCGCGATCGCGGCCAAGCTGACCGCGGTGGCGACCCGCTCCATGCGCAGGCGCCAGACCGGCTGCGGCTTGACCCGCGGGCGCACGGTCAGCGCGCGCGAGGCAATCGAGGGCAGCGAGGCGAAGGACGAATCCGGCGAACGGCGCTCGCGGCTGAGGTGCCGCAGCACCGACTCGAGCTCGTGCTCATCGCGCGCCACCTCCGCCAGGCCGAAGCGCTCGAAGGCGGCGTTGTTCGCCCGCAGGTGACCGGCCGAGAAGCCGTAGGACACCACTGGGCAGCCGCGGATGTGCGCCTCCAAAACCGTGAGCCCGGCGGTCGAGTGGATCATCACGTCAGCGGCCGCCATCCAGTCGCTCATCTGCTCGGTGAAGCCGAGGATGCGCACGCGCTCGTTGTCGCCGAAGCGCTGCTCCAGCTTCTCGCGGGCGACCTCGTTGCGCCCGGTGATACAGGCAACGGTCGTGTCCTCCCCCTTCAGTGCTGACTCGATCGCACCCTCGAGGTCGCCGATACCCCAGCCACCGCCGGAGACGAGGATGAGCCGATCGTGGACGGGAATGTCGAGGGCCACGCGCGCGTCCACGCGCGTGCGCGGCATCAGGAACTCGGAGGAGATCGGCGGCCGCATCCACTCGACGGTGCCGGGCCCGGCCAGCCGCTCGACTTCCTCGATCGACTCTGGGTGGGTGACGAAGTGCAGGTCGACCCCCGGGTGCACCCAGTAGCGCAGGCCGGCCAGATCGGTAATCGCCGACTGCACCGGCACCAGCAGGCGACGGTTCTCGCGCAGCATCCCGAGCACCGCCGTGACCCCCGGATAAGTGGAGATGACGACGTCGGGTTGGTGCTTGTCGATCAAGCGCAGCAGGCCGCGGCTGCCGAGCGCGTAGCTGAGGTGGTGCATGAGCCAGCGGGTCGGGGCGAATTTGGTGATCAGCCAGTACTGGATGTCGAACATCCAGGGCATCCAGCGGAAGGTGAAGCGGGAGCCGTCGCGTACCACCGACGTGGGGATCTTGCCCATCGCCTGCAAGCCATCGACGATCTCGACCTCGGCGCTGGGAACCTCGGCTTCCAGATCGGCCTTGATGATCCGCGCCGGCAGGTCGTGCCCCTCGCCGATATCGGCGGTGAGGATGAGGACCCGGGGATCGCGCTCCTCAAAGCGCGAGGCGCCCGCCAGCAGCGCGCCGGCGGCGTGTTCGTTGCCGTTCAGCGAGGGCTGCTTGCCGGGGATCGGGTCGGGCGGCCGGGTGGTGTTGCGGACCCACTCGACGTACTTGCGGACCCCTTCCTTGAAGCTCGTCCCGGCCTTCCAGCCGAGCTCGGAGAGCGCCCGCTCGTTGGAGATCGCCTTGCCGGGGAAGTCGCCGGGGCGCGGTGGGGTGTGGACGATTTCGCAGTTGTCGGTGTTTTCCTGCACCCGCTCGGCGATTTCGAGGATCGTCACGACCTCGTCGCCGGAGAGGTTGTAGGTGCGGCCGGCGGCCTCGGGGGCGAGGGCGGCGACGATCCCGTCGGCGAGGTCCTCGACGTAGATGAAGCTGCGGGTCGTGCTGCCGTCACCGGCGATCGTCAGCGCCTTGCCTTCGAAGGCGAGGTCGGTGAACTTGGCGACGACGCCGGCGGCGCGGGCGCGCGGGCCGTAGGGGATGCCAAAGCGCAGGATCGTGCTCTCCAGGTCGTAGAGCTCCGCGTAGCCGGCGCAGTAGGTCTCACCGGCGAGCTTGGTCGCGGTGTAGAGGTGGCGCGGCGCCGGGATCGGCGTTTCCTCGTCGACGTCCTGCTCGACGCAGTCGCTGTAGACCCAGGTGGTCGAGCCGTAGACGACGCGACCCACCTTTGCCCGGCAGGCGGCCTCGAGCACGTTGAGGGTGCCGCGGGTATTGACCTCCTCGGCCAGAACCGGGTCGGCGAGCACGTGGCCAACGTCGGCAACCGCGGCGAGGTGGATCACCGCGTCGCAGTCGCGCATCGCCAGGTCGAGGTTGGCGGGGTCGGTGATGCTGCCGGTGAAGGTCTCGACTTCGCGCGGCGAGTGGTAGGGCGAGGCGCTGAGGTCGAAGATCCGCGGCGTCAGGCCGCGCTCGATCAAGCGGTCGACCACGTGGGAGCCGATGAAGCCACCACCGCCAGTTACCAGGACCCTCATGAAACCCCTTTCGTGCTTCTCTCAGTCGCGCTAATAGACACCGGAGATCTCGCTCTTTCGTTCCGCACTCATGCCCCCTTTGAGTTGAGCGCAGCCTCACGGCTCTCGGGCCGGTAGTAGAGCGGCACGCACCAGTGGTTCTCGGCCACCCAATCGGTGTTGGGCAGCTCGTCCGAGCGCCCCATGATGCGGTGACAGGGCTCTTCGTAGACGCGGCCCGTCGACTTCTCGATCGGGTCGAAGACGATGTACTTGTAGAAGCCCGAGGTCATCCCCTCGGGCAGCTCGAGCCGGGCCGGGTGCAGCGGGTCGAGGTGCTCCGCCGCGTACTCGTTCTTCCAGGCGACGATCTCCTCCATGCGGTCCGCCTGGACCAGGCCGAGCGCCGCGGTGAACTCGCTCATGCGGAAGTTGAGCCCATCGACGTCGTGCTCGAACTTGCCGTAGTTGCGGAACTTGCGGGCGAACTCGATCAGCTCGTCGTTTTTCGAGACGAGCACGCCGCCCTCGCCAGTCGAGACGGTCTTGGTCGCGTAGAGCGAGTAGACGCCGGCGTCGCCAAAGGATCCTGGCTTGCTGCCGTCCCAATCGGCACCGTGGGCGTGGGCGCAGTCCTCGAGCAGGAAGATCCCGTTGACACGGCAGTACTCGGCAATTCGCGCCGATTCGAAGGCGATGTGACCCCCAATGTGGACGAGGATCGCCGCCTTGGGCTTGTGCCGCTCCGCCTTGGCCTCGAAGTCGGCGAAGGACATGCAGAGGTCACTGCGGTTGCAGTCGACGAACTCCACCGTCGCACCGGCGTTGACCGCCGCCAGCGGCGTCGCCATGAAGGTGTTGGACGGGCAGAGGACCGTCTCCCCCTTTACGCCAGCGAACTCCAGCGCCGCCAGCGCGCCGCCAGCCCAGCTCGAGAGGCCAAGGCTCGGCAGGCCATTCCATTCGGCCCAACGCTGCTCGAACGCCTCCAGCGTCTTGCCCTCCGACCACTGCTCGGAGTCGAGCACCGTCGTCCAGAGCTCGAAAAGCCTGGCACGGTCGCGATGGTCGAAGCCGATGGCGAATTTACCGGCGTCCGAGACTGGGGAGGTCGAGGGGGGCAAAGGGGCCGCCAGGCTAGCAGCGAGAGCAGACCTGACGCTTCGCATATCCGCGTCCTCAGTCGCTCGCGTGCAGGAGCACGCCACGCTCCCTGCGTCCTTGATCTGCTCGGTCAGGCCTGCTCCCGGGACTTTTCAATTACGACGCCAACCGCCCTTGAACCCGCGAGCAAAATAGTTCCCCCAACCGCAACAGCCATCGAGGCTACGAGCGCAACCCCGCCAAGAGGCGTTGATCCCCATGACTCACCGAAGATCAGCGGGGCCAAGGCGACCGGAACGAGGATCTGCACCGCAAACATGACCGGGGCCACGTGCGTTGCCGCACGGCGCTGCAGCGCACTCATCTCGCTGAGCAAGGCCAGCCCCTCCGACGCTGCCGCGGTTGCGAGCCAGGCGATCGCGATCAGCAGGGCCCCGGCGGCCAGCTCATCGGTGAGCAGCTTGCTCGCGATCGCGGTCCAGGCGTAGCCGCAGCCGGCACTGACGATCGCCAGCGTGGCAATCGCGCCACCGCTTCCGACTTTGACCACACCAGAGCGTGGTGAATCTCGGAAGCGCGTCCGCAGAACATAAGGAGCAGCGATCGGTACGGCGACGAGCCCGAGTGCCAAGGCGATCGCTGCCGTCCCGGCGTGATCCGTAGTCCGCTCAGGCGCCGCCAGGGCCACCCCAACCACCCCCGCCACGATTGCCGCCACCGCACCCCACTCCCGCACCCCAGGCGCCTCCCCCAACCGCTTTGCCCCCAACCAGAGCAACAGAATCAACCCACTGGCCAAACAAGGCTGCACCACTGTCAATGGCGCCAACAACAACGCCACGATCTCCAAAGGCCACCCCGCCAATCCCAACGCCGTAGCCCCCAACCACCGCCGATTCCGCACCAACTTCCCAAGCAAAGAAACCCGCAGCGAATGCTCCCCGTCAACCCCCCGCACCTCCAACGCCTGCAGCGCAATCGAGGCGTTGTAGAGACAAGACGCAGCCACAGCACAGACGATCCCCAGGGCCACCATCAGCCGAGCCTATTCAGCGACCCGAAGCCACACCGCCCGGCCGCCCGCCGGTAGGCGAGCTAAGCAACCGGCGCGAGGGCCGAGTGCCCCTCCCCGTGAGGCTCCCGGCCAAACGACTCAAACCCAGACACCGGACCTGCTGCGCAACGGTCTCACGGGGAGGGGCACTCGGCCCTCCCCGGCCCTCAGGTCTCCTGGTAAAGCGGCCCGTCCCCACCCTCAGGCAAAGTGAGTCGCCCACCCTTGGCAGTAATCGCCCCGCACTGCACGCAGTTAGAAGCAGTGACGTGGACGTCGACCTCGGCAGCCCCGTTCTCGAGCTGCTCATCGGGAATCTCGTAAACCTGCGCCGGGCACATCGAGACCCAGGTCTGGGCGATCTCGCGCGGCACCTTGGTCTGGATGCGGACGTGATTGGGCGCGTCGTCGCGGGTGGCGTTGCCGGAGAGGAAGACCGAGTCGAGCTTGGCGAAGGTGAGCTCGTTGTCGGGCTTGACGTACATGTCGCTCGCCTTGCCCAGTTCCATCTCGACCTCGGAGTCGTGCTCCTGCTTCCAGTGACCGCCGGGGAAATTGCCTTTGGTGACCGTCATCGCCGAGGCCATGGCGCCACCGAGGAAGAAGCCTTTGGAGAAGGGCTGGCGCATGTTGCGCGATTCGTAGAGGTCCTTCTCGATCAGCGATTTGTGGACCTTCTCGTCGTAGGCCTCGAAATTGACCGAGTCCTGCTTGAGCGACTCGACGATCGTCTCCGCCGCGTACATCCCGGCGTGCATCGCGTAGTGGACACCCTTCAGGGTCGGCACGTTGACCATGCTGGCGGCGTCGCCGGCGACGACCATGCCGGGCACAGCGAGGCGCTTGGGCATCGCGAAGTAGCCGCCGGAGGGGATCGTCTTGGCCCCCCAGGCGACCCGTTTGCCACCCTCGAGCAGGTCCTTGATGAAGGGGTGCGTCTTGATCAGCTGCAGGGCGTCGTGGACGCTGAAGGTCGCGTCGGTGTAGTCGAGGCCGGCGACGAGGCCGATGCAGAGCTTGTCCTCACCCATCGGGTAGATGAAGGTGCCGCCGAACTCGTTGTAGCGCGGCGACTTGCGCAGCGGCCAGCCCATCGTGTGGATCACGCGGTCGAGCGGCTTGGGAACCTCCCAGACCTCCTTGACCCCGAGCTCCCAGCGCATCGGGTCAGCGCCGTGCATGTCGAAGTAGTCGTAGGCGGCGTAGGTGAGGTGGCCGACCGTGCCCTCGGCGAGGACGGTTGCCTTGGCGACCACATCTGAGCCGGGCTCGAAGTTGCCCAGCTCTTCGCCCTCCTTGCCGCGACCGCGGTCGCCGGAGCGGATGCCCTTGACGACCCGGTCCTCGACCAGCAGCTTGGTCGCCGCGGTCTCGGAGAGGATGTAGACACCGGCCTCCTCCGCTTTGTCGGAGAGGAAGCGGCCGAGCTTCGAGACCGAGGTGACGTAGTTGCCGTGGTTGCGGAAGTTCGGCGGCATGGGCTTCAGCGGCAGAGCCGCCTTCGAGGTCAAGAGGTAGACCGCGTCCTTGGTCACCTCCTGGAAGACCGGCCACTCCTCCTTGGGCAGGTCGGGGAAGAGCTCTTCCATCGCCGAGGGCTTCATGTTCGCCCCGGAGAGCAGGTGCGCTCCCGCAACCTTGCCCTTCTCGATCACAGCGACCGGGACTTCGCCGAGCTTCTCGGTCAGCTCCGGCTCGTCCTCGAGCAGCTGCATGATCTTGTTGGCGCAGGCGAGCCCGGCGGGCCCGCCCCCGACGATCGCGATGCCGACCTCGATGCGCTCGTCCTCGGCATCGGTCGGCGGGCCGATCACGTCGGCCGGGTCGAACGGCGGCGGGAACTCACTCGGTGCTACAGCCGGCATCGCATGCTCCAATCGTCGTCAGGTAAACAAACGGCACCCGGGGAGCCGAAGCTCCCCGGGGAAAACGTCAGCCGCCCTTCTTGGCCTTGATCGCCTCGGTCAGCTTGGGGACGATCTTGTGCAGGTCGCCCACCACGCCGAGATCCGAGAACTCGAAGATCGGCGCGTTTTGGTCCTTGTTGATCGCGAGGATGTTCTCCGAGCTCTGCATCCCGACCTTGTGCTGAATCGCGCCGGAGATGCCGGCGGCCAGGTAGAGCTTCGGCGCGACCGTCTTGCCGGTCTGGCCGATCTGGGCCGCGTAGGGGTACCAACCGGCATCGACCACGGCGCGGGTGGCGGCAACCGCCCCGCCCATCGCCTCGGCCAGTTCCTCGCACTGCTTGAAGCCCTCCGCAGCACCAAGGCCACGACCGCCACCGACGAGGATCTCTGCGTCCTCGATGTTGACGTCGGCGCCGCGCTGCTCGCCGCGCTGGACCAGCTTGGCCTTGGAGGACCAGGGCGAGAGCTCGACCTGGACGTCGACGACCTCGGCCGTGCCACCGCTCTCCTTGGCGTCGAAGGCGTTGAGGCGGCTGATGATGATGCCGGGCTCCGAGACGTAGCCGACGTCGGCGATCTGGGAGTCCTGCAGGATCGGGCGCTCGACGACGAGCTTGCCGTCGGAGACCTTGACCTCGGTGACCTCCATCGTCACACCGGCATTGAGGCGGGCGGTGAGGCCGGCGCCGATCTCGAAGCCGAGCAGGCCGCCGCCGAAGAGGGCGTAGCTGATGCCCTCGTCCTGGATGACCTTGGCCATCGCGTCGACGATCGGCTGGGCCAGTCCCTCGGGCACGTCCTTGGCGCGGTAGACCTTGGCCGCGCCCCAGTTGCCGAGGCCGGCGCAAGCGTCGTCGGCGATGTCGCCAACGACCAGCGCGGCCGCCTCGCCACCGATTTCACCGGCCAGCTTGGCGGCCTCGGAGATCGCTCCGAGCGAGTTCTTGTTGAAGTTGCCCTCGTCGTCGTGGAGGGCGTAAACCAGGATGCCTGCCATCTAGATCAGCTTCCTCTCGTCGAGCCAGGCAACGATCTTTTCGACCGTCTCGTTGGTGTCCTCGTCCTCGATGATCTCGCCGGCCTGCTTTGCGGGCGGCGGGTTGAGGGCCAGGACGGATGTCTTGGAGCCGTCGCTGCCGACCATGCCGGCTTCGATGCCGACATCGCCGGTTGCCTTGGCGTCGAGGGGCTTCTTCTTGGCGCCCATGATCGCCTTCAGGCTCGGGTAACGCGGCTCGTTGATCGCGTCGCCGACGCTGATCACGGCGGGCAGCTCGACCTCGACCGTGTCGTAGCCGTACTCGGCCTGGCGCTCGCAGCGCAGCTTGCCGTCGGTGACGTCGATCTTGATCACCTGGGTCAGCGAGGGCATCTTCAGGTGGTCGGCGACGACGGCGCCGATCGTGTAGCACTCGCCGTCATCGGACTGCTGGCCGAGCAGGACCAAGTCCGGGCTCTCGGCCTCGAGCACCTTGGCCAGCGAGTAGCCGGTGGCGCAGACGTCGGAGCCGCTGAGCGCGTCGTCGGAGAGGTGCACGGAGCGATCCGCTCCGAGCGCGACCGCCTTGTGCAGGGCGCGGACGGCGGAGTCGGGGCCCATCGTCACCGCGATGACCTCCTCGACCGGGATCGCGCCGCCCTCCTTGATCTGCATGGCGGCCTCAATGGCGTGTGTGTCGAAGGGGTTCAGGTTCTTCTCGCCGCTGCGATCCAGGCGCATCGTGTTGGAGTCGATGCGCTTCTGAACAGCGGCGTCCGGAACCTCCTTGACCAGGACGCAGATCTTCAAGTTCAAGCCTCCTTGGCTGTGTTCTGCTGTGTTCTCAAGTTGGTTGACTGACCAGTCAATCAGTCTATCTATACGTAGCGCGGCGGGACATTAGCGCCAGATCCGCTCCGCTGTGCCTTTGCCCCCTACGGCCAGGCAAACGAACACCGGAAGGGCCGCGTCTAGACGTCGTCGCGCTCGGAAGCGTTGTCGCGGATGAAATCGACGATGTCGTCGGTTCCCGCCCCGGGGGTGAAGACCTCGGCGACGCCGAGCTTCTTCAGCTCGGGGATGTCCTCGGCCGGGATCGTGCCGCCGACCGTGACCAGGACGTCGTCGACCCCCTGGGCGGAGAGCAGCTCGACCACCTTCGGCACCAGCGTCATGTGGGCGCCGGAGAGGATCGAGAGGCCGACCGCGTCGGCGTCCTCCTGAATCACCGTCTCGGCGATCTGCTCCGGCGTCTGGTGCAGGCCGGTGTAGATCACCTCCATGCCGGCGTCGCGCAGGGCGCGAGCGATGATCTTGGCGCCGCGGTCGTGCCCGTCCAAGCCGGGCTTGGCGACGACGACGCGGATCTTGCGGGCGGTTGCGGTGCTCATCAGCGCGGGGAGCTTAGAAGACCGGGGACTCGGTGTACGTGCCGAAGACCTCCTGCATCGCCGCGATCATCTCCCCCTCGCTGGCGCGGGCGCGCGCCGCGGCGATGATCGGCGGCATCAGGTTCTCCTCGGTGGCGGCGGCCCGCTTGAGTTCGGCGAGGGCGCTGTCGACCGCCGCTGAGTCGCGTTTTGACTTGGTCGCGGCAAGGCGATCGGTCTGCTTGCGTTCGAGGGCGGGGTCAATGCGCAGGATCGGCGTCGGCTCTTCGTCCTCCTGGATGAAGTCGTTGACGCCGACGACGATGCGGCGGCGGTCGTTGAGCTCCTGCTGGAAGCGGAAGGAGGCGTCGGCGATCTCGCGCTGGGGGAAGTTCTGGCGGATCGCCTCGACCATCCCCCCCACCTCGTCGATCCGCCTGAAGTAGTCGTAGGCCGCTTCCTCCATCTCGTCGGTCAGCTTCTCGACGAACCAGGAGCCGCCGAAGGGATCGGGCGTGTTGGCCACGCCGGACTCCAACGCGATGATCTGCTGGGTGCGCAGCGCCACCCGCACGGCCTCCTCGGTCGGCAGCGCCAGCGCCTCGTCGAAGGAGTTGGTGTGCAGCGACTGGGTGCCGCCGAGCACCGCCGCCAGCGCCTCCAGCGAGGTGCGGACGACGTTGTTGAGCGGCTGCTGCGCGGTCAGCGAGACGCCCGCGGTCTGGGCGTGGAAGCGCAGCCGCATCGACTCCTCGCGCTTGGCGCCGTAGGTCTCCTTCATCTCGCGGGCCCAGATTCGGCGCGCCGCCCGGTACTTGGCGATCTCCTCGAAGAAGTCGATGTGGGCGTTGAAGAAGAAGGAGAGTCGGGGGGCGAAGTCGTCGACGTCGAGGCCGCGCTCGAGCGCCCGCTCGACGTAGGTGAAGCCGTCCTTGAGCGTGAAGGCGAGCTCCTGCTGGGCGGTCGAGCCGGCCTCGCGGATGTGGTAGCCGGAGATCGAGACCGGGTGCCAGCGCGGCATGTTCTCGCTGCACCACTCGATCATGTCGGTGACCAGGCGCATCGCCGGCTCGATCGGGAAGCACCACTCCTTCTGGGCGATGTACTCCTTGAGGATGTCGGTCTGGATCGTGCCGCCGAGCTTCTCCGGCGGCACTCCCTGCTGCTCGCCGACAAGGACGTAGAAGGCGAGCAGGATCGCCGCCGGGGCGTTGATCGTCATCGAGGTGGTGACGCCGCCGAGCGGGATGCCGTCGAAGAGCTGTTCCATGTCGTCGAGCGTGTCGACGGCGACGCCCTCGCGGCCGACCTCACCGAGGCTGCGGTGATGGTCGGAGTCGTAGCCCATCAAGGTCGGCATGTCGAAGGCGGTCGAGAGCCCGGTCTGGCCGTGGTCGAGCAGGTAGTGGAAGCGCTCGTTGGTCTCCTCGACCGTGCCGAAGCCGGCGAACTGGCGCATCGTCCAGAGCCGCCCCCTGTACATCGAGGGGTAGGGACCACGGGTGAACGGGTACTCGCCCGGCGCCCCGACCGTCTCCTCAGGGTTCTCGGGAGCGTGCTCGGGCCCGTAGAGCGGCGCAATCGGCTGCCCCGACATCGTCGAGAACTCCGCCTCGCGCTCCTTGTACTCGGGCTTATCCCGCGGCTCGATCGCCATTGCACACAGTCTAGGTGCGGCCATCGTCATCGGGGTGTGGCGAGTTACCCCCTTGCAGCGGGGGGAAAGTCGCCACACCCCTAGCGTCGGGCGGCAAAGCGGCGGGGCGGTTGCTTGCGGCGCGCCGCGATGCGCGAGCCGCCGAAGCCGGCGACGGTCGCCAGCAGGGTGACCGCGATCGCGACCAGGCGCCGGCCAAGGCGCTCGAAGCGCAGCGTCTGCCAACCCTCGTCGCGGGCGATCTCCGCCAGCGGAGGATCGGGGTTGACCACGACCGGGTTGCCGACCGCGCGCAGCATCGGCAGGTCGGAGACCGAGTCGGAGTAGGCGTAGGAAGCAGCGAGATCGATGTCGTGCTCGGCGGCGAAGATCTGCATCGCCTCGACCTTGCCCTCGCCGTAGACGAAGGGCCCGTCGAAGCGGCCGGTGAGGGCGCCGTCCTCGCCGACTTCGTAGCGGGTGCCGACGCCACCGTCCATGCCGAGCACGTTGGCCAGCGGCTCGACCACGCCGCTGCCGGCGGCGCTGACGATGAAGGTGGGACGGCCGGCGTCCTGGTGGGCGTAGACCTCGTCGAGCATCTGCGGGTAGACCCGCGGCAGGATCGCCGCCATCACCTCCGGGTTCATCCGCTCGAAGCTGCGCGCCGGCACCCCGGCGATCAGTTCGCGCGCGGCTTTCAAGACCTCGCGGGTGCGCTCGTCGGTGGTCCCGCGCAAGCGGTACTGCATGTGCTCGAGGCCCCAGCTGGCCAGCTGGCGGCGACTGACCAGCTTGTGACGAGCCGCGACGCGGGCGAACTGCATCCCCGACGACCCCGCCATCAGGGTCTTGTCGAGGTCGAAGAACGCCGCGGCGCGGCTCACCGGACTACTGGCCAGCGACCTCGATCACGATCGCGTCACCCTGGCCGCCACCGCTGCAGATCGCGGCGACGCCGATGCCACCGCCGCGCCGGCCCAACTCGTGGACCAGCGAGCCGATGATGCGGGCGCCGGAGGCGCCGATGGGATGACCGAGCGCGATCGCGCCGCCGTTGACGTTGACGTTGTCCTCCTCGACGCCGAGCATCCGCATCGAGTTGAGCGCGACCGAGGCGAAGGCCTCGTTGATCTCCCAGAGATCGACGTCCTCGGGCGTCTTGCCGATCTTCTCCAGCGCCTGCTTGGCGGCGTTGGCCGGCGTTTTCGCCAGGTAGGGGAAGTCGTCGGCAACCGTGCCGTAGGCGAGCACGCGGCCCAGCGGCGTGCGGCCTTCCTTTTCCGCCCACTCTTCGGAGGCGACGACGATCGCGCCGGCCCCGTCGTTGACGCCGGGAGCGTTACCGGCGGTGTGGGTGGCGTCATCGCCGCCGATCGCGCGCAGGCCGGCGAGAGTCTCGACCGTGGTCTCGGCGCGGATCGCCTCGTCGGACTCGATCGTGTGCTCGCCCTTGCGCGACTTGACCGTGACGCCAGCGATCTCATCGGCGAGGCGGCCGGCGTCGGTGGCCTCGGCGGCGAGCCGGTGCGAGCGCTCGGCGAAGCGGTCCATGTCGGCGCGGGTGATCTCCAGCTCGTTGGAGACCTCGCTCGCCTCGTTGATCATCTGCTTCTCGGTGAAGGGGTTGGTGAGGCCGTCGTGGACCATCGCGTCGATCGTCTCGACGTGGCCCATGCGGTAGCCGAAGCGGGCGCCGGGCAGCAGGTGCGGGGCCTGGCTCATCGACTCCATGCCGCCGGTGACGGCGACCTCGGCGTCGCCGGCGCGGATCGCCATGTCGGCGATGCCGAGCGAGCGCATACCAGAGGCGCAGACCTTGTTGATCGTCTCCGAGGGCACCTCCTTGGGGATGCCGCCCTTGATCTGGGCCTGGCGCGAGGGGATCTGACCCTGGCCGGCCTGCAGGACCTGGCCGAAGACGACTTGCTGGACCTGGTCGGGAGCGACGCCGGAGCGCTCGAGCGCCGCGCTGATCGCGTGGCCGCCGAGGTCGGTGGCGTCGAGGGACGAAAGCGTTCCGCCCATCTTGCCGAAGGGCGTGCGTGCAGTACTGAGGATCACTGTGCTGGGCATGGGGCTGCCTTTCTCTGAGTGTTTGTGCCGGATCTCGGCTCGATCAGGGCCGCCTGGCCCACACTTGGGACGATAGCGGGAGGCGCCGACCATCCCTCTATATAGAACGAGAAACGGCCCCTTCGCGGGGGCCGTCCTCTGAGATCATCTATCTCGACGTCCTAGAACGCCGATCAGTTGTAACGCAGGCATGATAATCGAAGTGTCGGCGTTAATCAAGCTATCCCTAATATGCTGATTTGCAGGGAAATTCAAGCCGACTGAAGGATCTTGCGATACTTGATAGAAGTTCTTGCCAGTAGGACCATAAGGCTGCCCAGCCATCCTTGTTCCGTTGAGATGGTGATCGGCCTCTCCATGAGACCTTAAGCCAGCAGTCTCCCCATAACTTTGCGAAAGGATTCCGCCAGCCCGATAGCTGGCGCTTCTTATGGCCCGTCCTGGCTCATTCATCAGCCCAGAAGGGCTTCTGACCTCCGCTTCCTAGGTGGCTTGTTCGAGACGCGAGCGTGCAACGTGCGAACAACCTTCATTTAGCCCCTTACCGCGTCCTCGGACGCTTTTTCAGGACTAGATTCAGGATCTGAACGGCCAGGGACGCAATTGCGTACCAGTCCGACATCTGCCTTGATAGATGATCTCGTCACCATCGCTACAGATTTTACCGGGGTGACGGGACCTCCATGATCTGAATCAGACTCCGCGAGGCACCAAGCCGGGTGGCTCGCGCCTGTTGACGGCTGGTGACGCCAGGCCGAAGCGGAGACGAAATCACCTCTACACGGAAGAGATACACGTGAGCGAAGCCATAGACTCCCGGGCTCGATGAAGGTCTCCGTCAGCCAAAGCGAGGTCTCCGCGGTCGACGCGGATCTGGTCGCGATCGGCCTCTGCGAGGGTGAGGAGCTGCCCGGCGAGCTCGCTTCGGCGCGCGGCGCAGGCGACGCCAAGGGCGGCTTCAAGAAGCTGGCGACGATCCATCCCGACCAACCCGCGCGGGTGCTGGTTGCCGGATTGGGCAAGCGCGAGGATCTCGACGCCGAGCGGCTGCGAGTTGCCGCGGCGCTGGTCGCCAAAGAGGCCAGCAAGCTGAGTGCGACCTCGCTTGCCTGGGTCCTCCCCGATGGGGATGAGCGCAAGGCACTCGCCGAGGGCATCGTCACCGGAACGATTTTGGGCTCCTACAGCTTCGACCAGTTCAAGAGCGTGGACAGCGACGATCCGGAGCCCGCCGCGCTCGACTCCTTGACTCTGCTGGGCTCGGAGAGCGTCGCTGAGGCCGCCGAGATGGCCCGCGTCTGCGGCGAGGCGCAGAACCACGCCCGCGACCTGCAGAGCCTTCCCTCCAACGTGGCCACCCCTTCGTATCTCGGACGGCGCGCCCGCGAGATCGCCTCCGCCTACCCGACGGTGAGCGTCGACGTGCTCGGGCGCGAGGAGATCGCCGAGAAGAAGATGGGCGGCCTGATCGCGGTCAGCCAAGGCGGCCCCGAGGAGCCCAAGTTGATCGTGCTCCGCTACGAAAACGGTGGCTCCGGCGAGACGCTCGGCTTCGTCGGCAAGGGGGTCACCTTCGATACCGGCGGCATCTCGCTGAAGACCCCGGGCGGCATGCACGAGATGAAGATGGACATGTCGGGGGCGGCCGCCGTGCTCGGCGCGGTGCGGGCAATCGCCGAGCTGGAGCTGAAGGTCAATCTGATCGCCGTCATCCCCTCGACCGAGAACATGCCCTCAGGAACCGCGATCAAGCCCGGCGACATCATCACCCAGTACAACGGCAAGACGGTCGAGGTCAACAACACCGACGCCGAGGGGCGCCTGATCCTCGCCGATGCGCTCGCCTACGCGATCGAGCAGGGAGCGGACCGGGTGGTCGACATCGCCACCCTGACCGGGGCCGTGATGATCGCGCTCGGCTCCACCTACGCCGCGGTGATCTCCAACGACGACGCGCTGGCGGGCGAGGTCGAGGAGGTCGGTCGCGAGACCGGCGAGCTGGTCTGGCGACTGCCGCTGCACCCGGAGTACACAGCGCTGATGAAGGGCACCGTCGCCGACCTCACCAACGCTGCGGCCAAGCGCAAGGCGGGCACGATCTCCGCCGCCGGTTTCCTCGAGGAATTCGTCGGCGACACCCCCTGGGCCCACCTCGACATCGCCGGCACCGCCTGGGACGTCGGTCGTCCCTACACCGGCAACGACGCCAGCGGCTTCGGCGTCCGCCTGCTGACCGCGTTGGCTCGCTCCGTCGCGTCCTAGCGATCCCGCGCGGCGCTCAGCCGCCGAGGATCATGCAGGTGGCGATGCCGTGGGCGAGCAGCTTGCCACTCTCGGCCGCGGTGAGATTGGCCTCGGCGGTGGCCTGGCGCCGGCCGGCATAGAGGACGTTGGCCTCGCAGAGCACGCGGCCGGTGTCGCGGGTGATCGGGCGCACGTACTTGGCCTCGAGGCCAAGCGAGGCGTAGCCGACGCCCGCCGGCAGGGTCGTGTGCACGGCACAGCCGAGGGCCGAGTCGAGCAGGGTCGCGGCGTAGCCACCGTGGACGACGCCGATCGGGTTGTAGTGCTCCTCGCCCGGTTCGCCCTCGAAGACGACCCGCCCCTGCTCCAGCTCGACCGGCCGCAGCCGCATCGTCACTGCGATCGGCGGCGGCGGCACCGTGCCGGTGACCACCGCGGTCATGTACTCCATGCCGGTCATCGTCGCCCCGGCGGCCGCGGTCGGAACCGGGTCCTGCCAGACGAGGGTGCGGCTGCGGGCGCTCTCGGGGTTGTCTTTGGCGAAGGCTTCCGCCACGTCCTGCGCGGTCCCCTCAGGCGCCGTGACGACCCCCGCCTCGGCGCTCAACGACCCGTCCTTCGCGCCTGCGCGTGGCCGCGCTCACGGGCCGATCGCGGACTCGCCGGATAGACCAGATCAGCGGTGATCTCGGCCTGGCTGATCGAGATTCGCGGGGCCTTGGAGCGCTGGTGATGCTTATGTCTTGGGATCAGCCTCATTGCGTCGCCTCCATCGGGGCTCATCGTGAGTTGCTTCAAGCAACTCCTGCATCCGGAACCCTAAACCAGTTAGTTGCTTGACGCAACCCAGTGTGCAAAGATCACTCTGTGCTGCGCAACGACTATCCAGGTCAGGTCTGCTCGATCGCCCGCTCACTGGAAGTCGTCGGCGAGCGCTGGTCGCTGCTGATCGTGCGCGACGTGATGAACGGGCACCGCCGCTTCGATCAGCTGCAGAAAGCCCTCGGCGTGGCACGCAACGTGCTCTCCGCCCGCCTGCAACGCCTGCTCGAGGAGGACATCCTCGAGCGCCGTCCCTACCAGCGCAACCCGGAGCGCTACGAGTACTTCCTCACCGAGAAGGGCCTCGACCTCTGGCCGGCCCTGATCGCGCTGCTCAACTGGGGTGACCGCTACTCCCCCAGCCCCGACGGCCCGCCAATGCTGATCGTCCACAAGGAGTGCGGCGGCGTGGTCAGCGATCGGGGCATCTGCGAGAGCTGCGGCAAGGTCCTCCACGCCCGCGACGCGACGGCAGTGCCGGGCCCCGGCCTCTCCACCGACCTCGCCCTCGCCTCCACAGCCAACTAGCGACTGTCGATCTGAGCACCCTATGGTGTGTTCAGATCGACAGTCGATTTGGCAAACCTGGGTAGCAAGGAGGGCGTGATGGCGACGGCGGCTGAGGTTCAGGCGAAGGACAAGGTCTTCATCGGCGGCGAGTGGGTTGAGCCGGAGGCGAGCGGGACCCTCGAGGTCATCAACTCGACCAGCGAGGAGACGATGGGGTCGATTCCCGCTTGCACGAGCGCCGACGCCGACCGGGCGGTGGCTGCCGCTCGCGACGCCTTCGAGTCGTGGTCGCAGACTTCGCTCGAGGAGCGCGCCGGCTACATGAGCGCGATCTCCGCCGGCCTCGCCGAGCGCGCCGATGAGATCGCGGCGACGATCTCGCAGGAGCTCGGCATGCCGCTGACGCTGAGCAAGATGATCCAGGCCGGTTTGCCGATCGCCCAGTTCGGGGCGATGCCGAAGCTGATGGAGGAAGTGCGCTGGGAGGAGGAGATCGGCAACTCACGGGTGCTGCGCGAGCCGGCCGGCGTGCTGGGCGCGATCACTCCCTGGAACTACCCGCTCAACCAGATCGCCTGCAAGGTCGCCCCCGCCCTTGCCGCCGGCTGCACCGTCGTGCTCAAGCCGAGCGAGATCGTGCCGCTCAACGCTTTCATCCTCGCCGAGGTAATCGAGGCCGCCGGCCTGCCCGCCGGGGTCTTCAACCTCGTCACCGGCACCGGACCGGTCGTCGGCGAGGCGATCGCCGGCCACCCCGGCGTCGACATGGTCTCCTTCACCGGCTCGACCCGGGCCGGCCGCCGCGTCTCCGAGCTCGCCTCGGCGACGGTGAAGCCGGTCGCGATGGAGCTCGGCGGCAAGTCGCCGAACGTGATCCTCGAGGACGCCGACCTGAGCAAGGCCGTGCCCGACGGGGTCGGCAAGTGCTACCTCAACTCGGGCCAGACCTGCAGCGCCCTGACGCGGATGCTGGTCCCGCGCGAGAAGCTTGCCGAAGCCGAGGAGATTGCGGTTCAAGCGGCCGAGACCTTTACGCCGGGCGACCCCTTCGAGGACACCACTCGCCTCGGCCCACTCGTATCCGAGACCCAGCGCGAGCGGGTGCGCGGCTACATCGAGAAGGGTGAGAACGAAGGGGCCAAGCTGATCACCGGTGGCGCGGCGGCGCCGGAGGGCCTGGACAAGGGCTACTTCGTCCGCCCCACGGTCTTCTCCGAGGTGACGCCGGAGATGACGATCGCCCAGGAGGAGATCTTCGGCCCGGTGCTGGCGATCCAGCCCTACGACGGTGAGGACGACGCTGTGCGGATCGCCAACGACACCGACTACGGCCTCGCCGGCGGCGTCTGGTCGGCGGACCAGGAGCGCGCGATCTCGGTCGCCAAGCGGATCCGCACCGGACAGATCGAGATCAACGGCGGCGCCTTCAACCCGCTGGCGCCGTTTGGCGGGTACAAGCAGTCGGGGCATGGGCGCGAGAACGGGCGCTATGCGATCGAGGAGTTGCTGCAGGTGAAGTCGCTGCAGCTATAGCTCCCAGGGGAGGGCTGGGGTGCCCCTCCCGCTTGCTGGGTTTTTCGCCTTGGGACTGCGCCGCCGTCCGAGGATGTTGCAGGGCGAAAAAGGGGACGCCGCTGCTCGGGAGGGACACCCCAGCCCTCCTCACCGGCGCAATAGGCTGCTCGCCTATGAACTTCGAGCTTTCAGATGAGCAGCGGCTGCTGCGGGACACGGTTAGGGACTTTGCCCTCCAGGAGGTGAAGCCCGTGGCCGAGGAGTTGGATCGGACGAAGAGCTTCCCTTACGAGATCGTTGGGAAGCTCGGGGGGCTTGGGTTGATGGGGATCCCGTTTCCGCAGGAGTACGGCGGCGGCGGCGCGGACACGCTGAGCTACGTGCTGGCGGTGGAAGAGCTGGCGCGGATCGATTCGTCGGTCTGCATCACGATGGCGGCGCATACGTCGCTGGGGACGATGCCGATCTATCTGTGGGGGAGCGACGAACAGAAATCGGAGTGGCTGCCGCGGCTCTGCACCGGCGAGAAACTCGCCTCGTTCGGGCTGACCGAGCCGGAGGCCGGGTCAGATGCCGGCAACGTGCGGACCACGGCAAAGCTGGATGGCAGCGAGTGGGTCGTCAACGGGGCCAAGCAGTTCATCACCAACTCGGGGACGGATATCTCGGGCTGCGTCTCGATCACCGCCGTCACCGGCGAGGCGAACGGGCGCAAGGAGATCTCCAACCTGATCGTGCCCAACGGCACGCCCGGCTACGAGGCCGGCGAGCCCTACCGCAAGATGGGCTGGAACGCCTCCGACACGCGGCCGCTCAGCTTCGAGGACTGCCGCCTGCCGGAGAGCAGCCTGATCGGCCGCCGCGGCGACGGCTTCAAGAACTTCCTCCACATCCTCGACGGCGGCCGGATCGGCGTCGCGGCGATGGGCGTCGGCCTCGCCCAGGGTGCCCTCGACGAGGCGATCGCTTACGCCAAGGAGCGCCAGGCCTTCGGCCAGGCGATCGCCAAATTCCAGTCGATCCAGGCCAAGATCGCCGACCTCTCGGCCCAGATCGAGGCCGCCCGCCTGCTCACCTGGCGCGCCGCGCTGGAGAAGGACGCGGGCCAGTCGTTCACCCTGACCGCCGCCCAGGCGAAGCTGATCACCGGGCGCCTCGCCGTCCGAGCGACCGAGGAGGCGGTGCAGATCCACGGCGGCTACGGCTTCATCGAGGAGTACCCGGTCTGCCGCTTCTACCGCGACGCCAAGATCCTCACCATCGGCGAGGGCACCGACGAGGTGCAGCAGATGGTGATCGCCCGCCAGCTCGGCTGCTGACGCTAACTGGTCGCGGCGCCCTAGGGCGGTGGGTCGTGACCCCCGTCGCCGGGCGCACGACCCCTCGTCAACCCCACGATGGCGGTGCCGGAGGTGCCGGAGAGAACAGCCACGCCGGCCAAGAGGACCTGCGTCGTGCCGGTTGCGACGCCGGCAAAGATCGTTCCTATTCCCGTGAAGGCCGTGACGACCAAGATCCCGAGAGAGATCCAGTCTCGCCACAAGTCAGTCTTCGCCCGGGTGGCTTCGTATTTGGCTTTCCTTACTTCGTACTCACCCTGCGAATTCTCTGGTCCGTCCGATGGCACGGAAAACCCCTTCCACGCGGCGGTAGGCCGCATCGTCCTGCCATGCAGGCGACGCAATGAAGGGGCTTGGACCCGATTGACTACAGATCAAGCGGCAAGCTGATGCTTGTCGGGTGAAGCCTTGGGTGTTCGCCGTTTAGGCAGGGCTGAATGTCAGCGTTCTAAATGCATACGTCCTTGTCGATTGAGAGCTGCCGAAGAATTTGAATGACCGCTGGCCAGACCGCCTCGGTTCGTTGGGCGTGACTATTTGCCGCACCGAATTTGTGATCGAACCGACGTAGCAGGCGAGACCGAGAACCGGTTTTTTCAAACCTCTTCGGGTGTTTTCGACGGGACGTATGAGTGTGTGGTCGTGCTGGGATTCAACTTCGGGGTAGTAGAAGAATTGCTGGTATCGAACGAACTCACCAATGAGTTTCGCCTGAGCGACACTGGCCATTGCCAGACTCGCCCACGCCAGCGCGGCAAGTCCAAGGGCCACGATTCTGGACCTCATCTGATTGCTCCTATCTTTGTTTTGGTTACTGACCTTGTTACGGGGCTTGGCTGCCCCGAAGGGAGGATGAATCGCTCTAGTGCGAACCCAGGCGCAGGATTACCCCATTCGACGAACGAGGTAAGCGCTGGTCCAGGCTCAAGCCTGGGGTTCCTGAGCAATGGCATTGGCGAGATAGCCTCCTCCCGGCGCGGCCATCTTATCGGTACGAGCCAGAACCTCACAAGGAACTCATCGAGAAGAAGATGCCCTGGCGGGAGCCCTCAGCCGAAGGTAAAGGCGTAGCCGGTGACGCCCGCTTGGGGCTGCAGCTCGAGCGTGTGCACTCCGACCTTGGGCAAGTCGACCAGGCTGTAGAGACGCTGGCCCTTGACCTTGACGACGCCGCGATGGACATCGGAGCCGGCGAGGTGAGCCGGGATCGGGTGGCCGTCGAGGAGGACGCGGACGCGGCGGGTTCGGCCGGGCGAGCCGAGCACGAGGTAGACGCGGCGGGCACCGAAGTTGAGCGCCAGCGAGCCGCCCTTCGAGGTTGCCGAGTCGAGCGTGATCCGCCAGCGGCCGTGGTAGGCGAATTCGTTCGGGCCGGGCGCCGGCGGCTTGGCGAAATCGTGCGAGCCCGGTGAGAGCACCGGGTTGGTGAAGCGTTCGGCCCGGGCCGCGCCGAGGTAGGTCTCCGGCGTGGTCACGCGCGCGGACGCTTCGATGCCGCGAGCGCCCGAGCGCGCCCTGGCCACCGGCCGGCCGGCCTCGGCGAGTAGCTCGCGGATGATCTGCTCCTTCTCCTCATATTCGCCCTCGCCGAAGTGGGCGAAGCGGACCCGCCCTTGGGCGTCGATGAAGTACTCGGAAGGCCAGTACTGGGTGCCGTAGGCGCTCCAGGTCGCCAGCTCGTTGTCCTGGGCGACGGGGTAGTGGATGCCGTTGCGCTCGATCGCTTCCTCGACGTTGCCGGCCTCCTTCTCGAAGGGGAACTCGGGCGAGTGCACGCCGACGATCGTCAGGCCGTCCTTGCGATAGGTCCGATCCCAGGCGGTCAGGTAGGGCAGCGTGCGCAGGCAGTTGATGCAGCTGTAGGTCCAGAAGTCGACGAGGACGACGCGACCGCGCAGCGAGCGCATCGTCAGCGGCTTGCCGCCGGGCGTGTTGAACCACTGCTGGTTGCCGATGAATTCGGGAGCGGTGCCGAGCACCGGCAGACCGCTGGTCCTCACGGCTTCCGAGGCGCTCGTCGCCTTTGCCCCCACCCCATGAGCCGATTCGCCGCGGACATCGCTGAGGGCCGACCTGGCCGAAGCGGTGTCCTCGAGCCCTTCGGTCGGGTTGACCAGGAAGCTGGGCAGAGAGCTGGCGATCTTGTTCTGGAACTTGATGTCGTAGTTACCGGCCATCGCCAGCGCGACTACGACCATCACCGCTCCCATCGCTACCTGCAGGCCACCGCCACGACGGGCAAGCGGCGCAACCAGGCGCCTCCCTCCCAACATCAGGCAGTAGAGGACCAGCGCTGAGCCAAGCCCGTAGCTGAAGGCGACGGCCAGGCGGCCGACGGTAAACGTCTGCGTGGTGGAAACGATGATCACGCCGGCGAGGATCGGTCCGGCGCAGGGCGCGTAGACGACGCCGAGGCTGGCGCCGATGGCGGTCCCCGACCAGAAGCCGTCGCCGCCGCCCCGGGCGATCCCGGCACGGCCGGCGAAGCGGCTCAACGTCGCCTCCACCCTGGCCGCCAGCGGCGGGATCATTAGCGTGATCCCGAAACCGAGCAGGACAGCGATCGCCAGCTTGCGCAGCAAGCCGTCGGGCAGGCCCAGCGCCGAGATCACATAGACCAGGGCAACGGTGGCGAAGGTGAACGAAACCGCCAGCCCCGCCACGATCCCCAGCGGACGCCGCCGGCCACCGGTGGCACCGGCCGAGAGTGCGATCGGCAGCACCGGCAGCACGCAAGGCGAGAGCGCGGTGCCCGCGCCCGCGATGAAGCCGAAGAGGATCAGCAAGACCATCGGTTCAACCTTTCCACTCCCTGCTTACGAGAGAACGGCAGCGAATGGTTCAGGCGGGCTGCGAAGTGACGGCGCCCTCGCCGCGGCCTGCTACCTCGGCCGCCCGGCCGACGCCCTCGCCGGCCCCGTAGTGGGCGCAGATCGTCAGCTCGTGCTCGCGCAGCAGCGGCCTGGTCGGGTCGACGACCGGCGAGCTGCGGATCTTCGCGCGCTCGTGGGCAACCCACACCCGGTCGGCACCGGCAGCGCAGTCCCGCAGCGGCACGACGACAAGGGTTGAGCCGAGGCGACCCTGCTTGACGATCAACCAGGTCGGGGCGTCGCCCGCAGCGTCGGCGAAGAGGCCCGTGACCCGGCCCGCAGCGCTGCCACCTTCGTCATCGACCTGGTGGCCAATCCAGCCCCTAGCCTCCTCCAATGAGGGCAACTGGGCGGGATCGTCACTCATCAGCCTGCCTCGCCAGCAACTCCGAGGCGGCGCTCGCCGGGTCGAGTTCGCGTCGCACGACGCGCTCGAGCAGCTCCGCGGTCTGCGGGTCGGCAGCGGCGGTTGTCTCCATGCGGCGCCGCATGCGCGAGGTGGCGATGCCAAGCACCTCGTTGCGCAGGTTGCGGGCCCGCCGCTGATCAAGAGTGCCGGCCGCCTCGATGTGGGCGCGGTGCTCGCCGATCGCCTCCGCCAGCTCGGCCACGCCCTCCCCCCGCGCCGCCTCGGTGCGCAGGATCGGCACCTTCCAGCCCGCCGGGTCGTGGGAGAGCGCCAGCACGCCACGCACCTCGCGCACCATCGTGTCGGTCATCGGGTGGTCGGCCTTGTTGACGACGATCACGTCGGGGATCTCCATCACCCCCGCCTTCAGCGCTTGGATCGAGTCGCCCGAGCCGGGCATCAGGGCGAGCACGATCGTGTCGGCGTGGTCGACGATGTCGATCTCGGCCTGGCCGACGCCGACCGTCTCGATCAGCACGTCGTCCTTGCCGGCGGCATCCATCGCCAGGGCAACCTGCAGCGCCGCCTCGGAGAGGCCGCCGAGGGCGCCGCGCGAGGCCATCGAGCGGATGAAGACACCGGGATCGAGGAAGTGGTCGGAGAGGCGGATGCGGTCGCCGAGCAGAGCGCCGTGGGTAAAGGGGCTGGAGGGATCGATCGAGAGCACCGCGACCTGGCGCTCCTGCTTACGCAGCTCACCGGTGAGGGCGCCGATCAGGGTGCTCTTGCCGACTCCGGGAGGACCGGTGAAGCCGACGATGCGGGCGGCGCCGGTGCGCGGGTAGACCTCGCGCACCAGATCCCAGCCCGCCGGGTCGTCGGACTCGATCAGCGTGATCGCCCGCGCCAGGGCGCGCTTGTCGCCGGCGACGAGGCGCTCGGCGAGCGGGGCTGTCTTGGCAACGTCGGCCATGGGCCGGTGAGTCTAGAGTCCTCGCCGCCGTGATTCCCACGATCCGCTTTCTCTCCCGCAACGGGATGCTGAACCGTAGATACGGGCAGCTGCTCGTCCGCTACCTGCGGCGTCGCTTCTTCACCGCCGCCGGCCGGCGCTGGCACACCAACGGGCTCGTCTTCTTCGGCCGCGGCCTCGAACTGGAGATCGCCGCCAAGGGGCGAATCGATTTCGGTCGCTTCGTCTGGATCGGAGATGGGACCAAGATCCGCTGCCACGAGGGCCGGGTCGAGATCGGCGACAAAACGGTGATGGGTCAGGAATGCACGATCTCGGCTTACCAGCACGTGCGGATCGGCGAGCAGTGCGTGATCGCCGACCGGGCGATGTTCATCGACTTCGACCACGGCGTGGTCGAAGTCGAGCGGCCGATCCGCCAGCAGGGCATCTACAAGCGCGACGTCGTGGTCGGCTCCAACGTCTGGATCGGCTACGGCGCCTGCGTCCTGCGCGGCGTCAGCGTCGGCGACAACGCGATCGTCGGCACCAACTCGGTCGTCACCAAGGACGTGCCGGCCAACGCGGTCGTGGCCGGCATCCCCGCCCGCATCATCCGCATGCGCGAGGCGCCCGAGCAGCTGCGCTGGCCGGATCCGGTTGAGCCCGACCCCTCGGCCTGGACGACGCTGCAGCCGCCGAGCTAGCCAAGCGTGACGGGAAGGGTCCGCAAGCCCTGTTCGCGGGCGGCGCGGTGCAGGCGAACGTCCCAAGTAGCGAAAACCGAATCGGCGGCCGAAAGTGTCAGCGCAGCCGCCAAATGCAGCGCATCGAGACTGCGCAGGCCGTGCTCGACCGCAAGCTTCGCGGCGTGCTCTGTCACGGCCCTGTCGACCTCGACCACGTGGAAGCCAATCCACTCGCGTTCCACTCTTTCGACGGCCTCTTGTCCTCCCTCACGAGCAACGGCGCGAACTGTCTCGACAAAGCCAATCCGGCACATCGCCCACCTGGCCACACCGTCCATCGCCCTGAGCACGGCCTCGCTGCCCCGCTCCGTGACGTAGCGCTTGACCAGTGCACTCGAATCGAAATACAGATTCAACGCTCTTCTTCGCGCTCAGCGAGAATGATCGCCGACGCCGAGCCGCCCGTATTGATGGGCGGCGGCGGGTTCTTCGGGAGAGGGCCTGAAGGTGGCGTAACCCTGCCTTCCGCAATCAGCCTCTCCATCGGGTCGTCAGGCAGAGCCGGTTCCGTCGGCACGATGTCGGCAACGGGGCGACCGCGCGATGTGACCCTCACTCGCTCGCCCTTCTCGACCTTACGGAGGACGCTGCTCAGCTGCGCCTTCAAATCCCGGACTCCGATCTCTCGCATTTAGTCATGGTAGGTGGCGGTCGCTGCTCGAAGCGACCTGCAACGACCTTACCAGAAATGAAGTGTGTTGTCTGACATCTGATAGATTTCACCGCCGTAGCAACTGTGGACTGGCCTGCGGCGATGCGGCCTCCGGTGCGGACGGTGGCGATCGCTCCCTGGAAGACAATACGTTTCCATGGATATCGCTGCCCGTTTTGGGGAAAACCTCAGTCGCGTTCGCAAGCGCGCCGACCTCTCACAGGAGGAGCTCAGCGTCCGCGCCTCGCTGCACCGCACCGAGATCAGCCAGCTCGAGCGCGGCCTGCGCGTCGCCCGCGTCGACACGCTGATCAAGTTGATCGGCTCGCTCGAAGTCTCGGCCGACGAGTTGCTCGTCGGCATGGACTGGGAGCCCGGTGGCACCCGGCTCGGCAAGTTCAAACCGCGGGACTAGGACGAGCGAGGCTGCAGCGCCTACTAGGCGCGGGTGGACTTGGCGCCGACCATGTCGGCGTAGACCGCGGCGGTCTGCTCGGCGACGTCGCCCCAGTCGAAACGGCGCAGGTGCTCGTAGGCTTCGGCGACGAGGTTGCGGCCCAGCTCATCGTCGGAGAGGACGCGGATCGCCATCTCGGCCAGCGCTTCGGGATCGTGGGCGCGGAAGCGCAGGCCGGCCTCCTCGTGGGGAACGACCTCGCGCAGGCCACCGGTGTCGGCGACGATGCAGGGGCAACCCGAGGCCATCGCCTCGAGCGCGACCAGGCCGAAAGGCTCATAGATCGATGGGACCACGGTGAGGTCGGCAATCCGGTAGAGCGAGTGCAGCACGTCGTCGCCGATCCAGCCGAGGAAGGTGCCGTGCTCCATCAGGCCCAGCTCCTCAGCCTGCTTGTGCAGCTCGGCCTCGTGAGTGCCGGAGCCGGCAATCAGGAAGCGGGTGCCCGGCACCTCCTCGATCAGCCGCGGCATCGCCTCGAGTGCGAGCTGGAAGCCCTTCTCGTAGACGAGCCGGCCGATCAGCAGCACCAGCTTCTCCTCGGGCGCGGCGAACTCCGAGCGCAGGCGGGTCAGCTCGGCGGGATCCTGCGGCTGCAGGTCGTCGGGGTCGATCCCGTTGGGGATGACCGAGACCCGCTGCTCGTCGACGCCGAAGATGTCGGCGATCTGCTCGCGCATGTAGTGCGAGCAGGCGATCACGCGGTCGGAGCGGTTGGTGATCCAGCGCTCGACCCCGTGGATGTAGGTCTGCGGGTGCTTGTCGACCCAGCCCTGGTGGCGGCCGTGCTCGGTGGCGTGGATCGTCGTCACCAGCGGCGCGTCGAAGCGTTTGGCCAGGTGGTCGCAGGCGTTGGCGACGAGCCAGTCGTGGCCGTGGACGAGGTCGAAGCGGTAGCGGTCGCCGAGCTCGACCCCGGCGGCGAGCATGTCCGAGTTCATCCGCTCGACCCAGGCGACGAACTCGCCGAGGTCGGTCGGGCGCTTGGGCTCGCGGATGCGGTGGATCGTCACTCCCCCACGCCGCTCCTCCGCCGGCGACTCCTCGCCGCCGCGGGTGAGGACGTGGACCTCGACCTCGCGATCGACCAGTGCCTCGGAGAGCTTGCGCACGTGACGGGCGAGACCACCCTCGATCAGCGGCGGGTACTCCCAGGAGAGAATGAGGACTCGGGTCATCAGAACTGTTCGCACCCCGATCGCCACGGATTCGAACACCCGGAAGTCACCGTGTCGATCGGTGTGCTCACGGCTGCAGCAGTGGCGAGAGGCTCAGGTCAGGGGCTAGTGCGCGCGTGCGCGGGTCGGCGATGGCCGGAGAGTCTATGGCCTGCAGGGCTGTCTCGGAGTGGGAAATGGCTCGCTGGTAGGCGTAGTCGCCAGCTTGGCGCCGCTGATCGAGGAAGGCCCAGTCGCTTGACTGGACCGCGAGCAGCTCGCGCGCGGCGCGCTTCGCCGCGTCACCGCGCAGGCCGCCGGAGAGGGCGCGCAGGAGGCGCAGCTCCAGGCGCCGGGAGCCCCAGGCGAGGTCCGCCACCGCCGGCGAGTCCCAGGTGCGCAGGTCCTTCTCCTCGCCCCAGGTCGAGGCGTGCAGCGCTCGCTCGAGCGGCTCATGCTCGGCGAGGGCCTCGGGCACGGTGAGCAGGCGCACGCCGGCGGCGTCGGCTCCGGCCAGGACGTCGCGCAGCCAGATCGCCCCCTCCGACCACCAGTGGCCGAGCAGCTCGGTGTCGATCGCGAAGACGAGCAGGCCGCGGCGACCGTGGGCGGCGCGGTACTCGCGCAGCCGCGCCTCCACGGCAGCGAGGAACTCGGCGGCCTGACGGCGCGCCGCCGCCGCCCCCGCCGCCGGGTCATAGCCACCGCCACCGACCTTCCAGATCCGCACGCCGCGTAGCGACTCGCCGGCGAACTGGGCGTGGGCCGGGTCGGAGGGGTAGCCATCCAGCGACCAGAGCCACTGGATCGCCTCCCAGTCGATCGGCAGCGCCACCGGGCCGGCCTCGGTGGCGACCGGCGCCAGTGCTTCGAGCGGCTGCCGATGGCGGCTCTGATCGACGCAGAACCAGCGCACGCCCTGCTCAGCCAGGCGCCACTCGAGGCCGGGCGCGTAGGCGCACTCGGGGAGCCAGAAGCCACCGTCCCAGTCGAAGCGGCGGCGGTGCGAGCGAATGCCGGCGTCGAGCTGCAGGCGCAGGCCCTCACGACTGGCCAGGAGCGGCAGCACGGCGTGCGTCGCCGCCGAGGTCGCGAGGGCGATCCGACCCTCGGCCGCGGCGCGCTGGAAAGAGCGCAGCGGGTCCCCGTCGTCGGCGTCGAGCAACTCGAGGGCGCGGCTGTAGCGCTCGTGCTCAGCTACGCAGGCATCGCGGCACTCGGCGTCGACCTCCTCGATGTCGGCCTTGGCGGCGGCGATCCGCCAATCGACCAGGAAGCGGCGCAGCCGTTCGCGCACGCCCGCGTCCTCGAGCTGGTCGGCGAGGACGGGGGTGATCGTCATCGTCAGCCGCTCGGCCACCTCCAGCACCGGCAGGTAGGAACGAATGACGGCATCGAACAACCACTCCTCGCCAAACGGATAGGTCCCAAAGCCCTCGACGTAGGGCATGTGGGAGTGGAGGACGATGGCGAGGTCGCCGGCGCTCTCCTCAGGGGCCATGGCAGACAGCGAGGAAGTCGAGCGCGCGGTCGAGGTCGCCCTGCCTGAGGGCGAAGTCGGAGCTGTTGATCGCGGGTGTGAAGCGATCATAGAAAGGCTTGCTCAGGCCCAGTGCCTTGTGCACACGGTCCCAGCCGAGCTTCAGCGCCAGCTCATGAGCGCGCAGCTTGTGGGCGTGGAAGAGCCCGTAGAGCTCCACCCGCGGGAAGTGCTCCTCGCAAAGCTGGCGGAACTCGGCGGCGCGGTACTCGCGCACGTGCCAGGGGTTGTCGGACTTCTCCGCCCCGGGGGGCGCCAGGGTCAGCAAGTTCGGCGTCGAGACGTAGGCGACTCCGCCCGGCTCGAGCATCGAGCTGAAGTGGTCGAGGATCGCGCCGGCGTCCTGGACGTGCTCGATCGTCTGCAGGAAGACGACGGCGTCACAGGGTTCGGCGAAGCTTTCGACCAGGTCGCGCTCGAAGCGCAGGTTAGGGCGGACGTAGCGCAGGCGGGCGTGCTCGTGAGCCTCCGGGTTGGCGTCGACGCCAACGACGCTCGCCGCAGAGCCGGCGAGCACGTTCGAGCCGTAGCCCTCGCCGCAGGCCATGTCGACCACGCGCACGCCGCCGAGCCGCGCCGCAATCCACTGGTAGACGACGAGGTGGCGCTGGTACCAGTAGTTCTCCTCGGGCACGTCGGGCAGGGTGCGCTCGCCGGTCAGCGGCAGCGGCGGCACCCCGTCGGGCTGGTTGAGCTGGACGTATTCGCGTGTCACCAGCGGGGACCGTATTGAGCAGCCTCCAACTCGTGCGTTACGCCGATCCGCGTAGAGTTCCGCGCCATGCCAGCCTCCCCCACCGCGACCGCGGATCACATCAAGGACGTCAACACCCGCTACCACGACGCCGCCGCCGACGAGTACGACGCCAAGTGGGGCATCGACTTCGGCGCCACCGGCCAGGAGCAGGTGCGCCAGAAGCTGGTCAAGGCGCTGGGCGGCAAGGACGGGGCCAGCTTCGGCCGCGGGCTGGAGATCGGCTCCGGCACCGGCTACTTCTCGCTCAACCTGCTGCAGCTCGGCGCGATCGAGAGCCTCACCGCGACCGATATCTCGCCGGGGATGCTGAAGCGCCTGGCCAACACCGCCGCCGGCCTGGGCCTCGAGGTTGAGACGGTTCAAACCGAGGCCGAGGTGCTGCCCTTCGAGGACGAGAGCTTCGACCTCGTCTTCGGCCACGCCGTCCTCCACCACATCCCCGACCTCGACAAGGCCTTTGCCGAATTCCGCCGCGTGTTGCGCCCCGGCGGGGCGATCGCCTTCGCCGGCGAGCCCTCCCGCTACGGCGACCGCCTGGCGGCACTGCCCAAGCGCGCCGGCCTGTTCGCGGCGCCCGCCTGGCGGCGCGTCGTCGGGGCCAGCGCGCGCGCCGTCGCCGAGGGCGAGCAGTCCCACGACCACTCCCTGGAGAGCGAGGTCGACGTTCACGCCTTCGCCCCCGCCGACCTACGCCGTTTTCTGCGCGACGCCGGCTTCGAGGAGCGCCACGTCGGTGGCGAGGAGCTGCTCGCCAACGCCTGGGGCTGGGGCCTGCGCACAGTCGAGTCGAGCGCCGAGCCCGAATCGATCTCCTGGGGCTGGCGCCGCTTCGCCTTCAACAGCTACATGGCGCTGCAGAAGGTCGACAGCCGCCTGCTCGAGCCCCACCTCCCCGCCGAGCTCTTCTACAACCTGCTCGTCTCCGGCCGCAAGCCGGCCTAGCTCCTAGCGCCTTTTCGGCTCACGCCGGGCGCGGAAGAGCTTGACGCCCGTGTCGATGCCCTTGAGCTTGCGCTCGCCGGCAAACGAGTAGTGGAAATCATCGCCGGCGGCGTCCTTGGCCGCAGCGTCCAGCAGCACGCTGCCCGGCCGGGCGACGGCGGTGAGGCGGCTGGCGAGGTTGACCGCGCGACCGTAGTAGTCGCCGGACTGGGCGATGGTCGGTCCGACCGCCATCCCAGCGCGCAGGAAGGGGAACTCCTCGCCTTCGCCCTCGGCAGCATCGATCAGCTCCAGCGCCGCCTCGAGCAGCGGCTCCACCTCGACCGAGACGAGCATCGCCGCGTCGCCGATCATCTTCACCAGCCGCACGGGGGGTTCGGCCACGGCGGCCGCCATTTCCTCGAAGCGCCCGGCGACCAAGCCCAACTCCTCGGGCGCGATCTCCTCGCCGAGGCGGGTGAACTCGACCAGGTCGGCGAAGCAGACGGCGCGGTCGACGGAGCCACTGATCTCACCCGAGGCAAGGTCAGCGGCACCGATCACGTCACGGCGGATCTGCTCCAAGGTGTGCGCCCGCAGGGCGTAGAGCAGGGTCGGCTCGAAGACCGGCAGCATCTGGTCGGCCGCATCGGCGAAGCGCAGGGCGAGGTCGCGCTCGGTGTCGCCGGGCTGCATCAGGGTGCGGACCATCAGCTCGCGGTTGCCCTCGGCGATCCGCGCCGTCGCCATACCGATCGTCCGCGCCACCTGCAGGATGCCGTCCTCCGGCAGGCCGGCGTCGTAGAAAGCCTTGGTCCGCCGAGCCGCTTCGAGGTCGGAGTCGGTGAGGATCCGCTCGTCGGGATCCGGATAGGGAAGGCCGAGTGCCGCCGAGGCCTGCTGCAGGAGGTTCAGATCAGCACCGGAGAGCTCGGCGATTTCACGCGGCGAGTAGCGCGGGCCGTCGCCGGCGATGCGGCGCTCGACCGGCAGCAGGGTCAGGCGACCCGCCTGCACCGCTTCGCGCAGCTCATCGAGCTCCACCCCTTCTCCTGCCAGCTGTTCGAGCAGGATCAGGCGGTCGCGGCGTGCATCACCTTCGAGTCCGTCGAGCAGTCCCTCGGCTTCGAAGTCGATCATCGCCACGCGGCCATTCTTGCGGTTGGCGACTTATGCGTCATATAGACGTACAAGTCGCCAGTCATGCCATCGCCACCGCGCCGCCACGGCGCGGATCGCCGCCGCCGCTGAGCGACCCGATCGTGCGCTCGCGGGCGACTGCCTGGGTGCCGCCGAAGAAGAGGTTGATCGCCGGCCGCCGCAGGACCGGGATTCCGCGAGCCTCGATCCGGGCCAGGGCGTCCTCGTCGATCCCCGGCTCGGCCTGGACCGCACCGTCCTCGAAGTGCAGCCGTGGGGCTCGCACCGCGTCGCCCGCGCTCATGCCCTGCTCCACTGCCCGCACGATCGTCTGCAGGATCGCCGAGCGGATCCGGTTTGAGCCGGCACTGCCGAGCCCGAGCTCGATCTCGCCGTCGCGCAGCACCACGGTCGGCGCCATCATCGAGGGCACCCGCCGTCCCGGCGCGATCGCGTGGAAGCCAAGCGGGTTGAGGTCCTCCTCGCCGAGCATGTTGTTGAGGATCACGCCGGTGCCGGGCACGAGCACGCCGGAGCCGGAGCCGTTGGAGCAGGTGACGTTGGCGCACATCCCGTTGCGGTCGAGGGCGGAGATGTGGGTGGTGGAGCCGAGCAGGTCGCCCGCGGCGCGATCGAGCACGGCGCGATCGAGCAGGCTCGCCTCCAGACCATCGCCGTAGAGCGCCTCGGCGAAGGCCTCGCCGCGGGCGGCGTTGGCGGCGCCCATCGCCGCGACCAACTGCTCGGGACCACTGCGCTCGCCGAGCCGCTCGAGTAGGCCGAGGCAGTAGGCGATCAGGATCCCGCCCGAGGAGGGCGGCGGGTTGGTCAGCACCTCGGTGCCGCGGAAGCTGGCCCGGATCGGCTGCCGCTCGATCGGCTCGTAGGCAGCGATATCGCTGCGGCCAAGGGTGCCGCCGTGCTCGATCACGTGGTCGCTCAGCCTTGCCGCGACCTCGCCGCGGCAGAACGGCTCGGCACCCTCGGCGCCGAAGCGTTCAAGCGCTTCGGCCAGCTCGGCGAAGCGGAAGACCTCACCCTCACGCAGAGTGCGCCCGGCGGGGGCATAGAGATCCCGCGTGCCCGGCAGGCGGGCGTGGATCGGCGCGAGGATGTCGAGGATGTAGGCCTGCTCGGCGTTGACCGGCGCGCCCTCGCGGGCCAGCTTGACCCCGGGCTTGACCAGCTCGGCGAGCGGCATCGTGCCAAAGCGCCGCAGGGTCAGCTCGAGGCCGGCGGCCGTTCCGGGAACCCCACAGGAAGCCGGGCCGACGTAGAACGTCTGCACGGTCTCGGCGTCGAAGTGGACCGGCACCGGAACGAGCTCGGCGCCACGCTCGACCCCGTCGCGGCCGGGAGCGGCGACGAAGAAGTCGAGCAGCGCCGTCTCCCCCTCGTCGTGGACCATCATGAAACCGCCCGCCCCGAAGCCGGTCAGCGGGCTCTCAACCGCGAAGGAGGCCAAGACGGCGCAGACCGCGGCATCGACGGCGTTGCCGCCTTCGCGCAGCACCTGCGCCCCCGCCTCGGCGGAGAGTGGATGGCCGGCAGCGACAACCCCGCTCATGGCGCGGGAGCCGCGTTACCCGGGCAGGAACTCAGGGACGTCGATGCCGCCGAGGTCGCCGGAGCGCTCGGGGCGTCGCCCGCGCGGCGCCTCTTTGGTGCGCCGGATGGTCGGCTCGGCAACCCGCCGCTGCGGGGCGGGGCGACCGTCGAAGCGGGTGGCGACCACGGTCACCCAGACCTGATCGTTGAGCTCCTCGTCGACGTTGGCGCCGAAGATGATGTTGGCGTCCGGATGGGCGGCTTCGCCGACCAGTTTGGCCGCCTCGCTGACCTCGACCAGGGAGAGGTCGGCGCCGCCGGTGATCGAGAGCAGGATCGCCCGGGCGCCCTCCATCGAGGTCTCGAGCAGCGGCGAGGAAATCGCTTTTTCGGCCGCCAGCACCGCCCGGTCGTTGCCATGGCCCATGCCGATGCCGAGCAACGCCCGGCCGGCCTCCGACATGATCGTGCGTACGTCGGCGAAGTCGAGATTGATCACAGCGGGCAGCGTGACCAGGTCCGAGATGCCCTGCACGCCCTGGCGCAGGACGTCGTCGGCGACCTGGAAAGCCTCCACCATCGAAGTCTGTTGATCGAGCACCTCGAGCAGGCGGTCGTTGGGGACGACGATCAGCGTGTCGACCTCGGCGGCGAGTTCCTCGATGCCCTTGTTGGCCTGGTTGCCGCGGCGGCTGCCCTCGAAGCTGAACGGCTTGGTGACGATGCCGACGGTGAGCGCGCCGACCTCGCGGGCGAGGCGGGCGATCACCGGGGCTGCACCGGTACCCGTGCCGCCGCCGGCACCGGCGGCGACGAAGACCATGTCCGAGCCCTTGAGCAGGCGCTTGATCTTGTCCTGTTCCTCGAAGGCCGAGCGGTGGCCGAGCTCGGGATCGGCGCCGGCGCCAAGACCGCGCGTCGCCTCCTCACCGATGTGGACGGTGACGTCGGCCATGCAGAGCTGCAGCGACTGAAGATCGGTGTTGACCGCCATGAACTCGACACCCGGAATCCGCGCCTCAACCATCCGGTTGACCGCGTTCACACCACCGCCACCAACACCCACGACCCGAATTACGGGCTGGTGGGGCTCCCCACTTCCCGGCGGCTCGTACTCCGGCTCCTCCCGCCCATAACGAGGCGATTCCACAATCGGCTCCAACTCCCGCCGAGCATGTGAAGGCTCCTCGGAGAAAACACGCTTCAGCCGCTCAGGAGGAGTCTCTTGATGCTCTTCGAGAGAGGGCTCCTCTGAACTCTGGTCGTAGGGTGCAGACGCCTCGTCCGCGGGTGGCGCTGTAGGGGGCACCGCCCCCGAGGACGCTTTAGCGACCGCAGGGGGTGGTGGGTCCCCTGCAGCGTCAGGACCCGCGGCCGATGCCTCTGGTCCCTCGTCAGTAGTCGGTCCCTCGTCAGTAGTCGAGCGGAAGAGGTCCGAAAGAGGCCCCTCTCGCATGCTGGCCCGCTTGTCACGCCTGCTCATGTGCCAGGACCTCCTTCGCCAGGTCTCGGTAGTAGCCCGCAGCGTTGCTCTGCGGATCGTACTTGAGCACACTCGCACCCTTGACCGGAGCCTCGGCGAACTTGATCGCCTTGCGAATGCGTGATTTGAAGACGAGCTCGCCGAAGTTCTCCTCGAGGATCTCGACCGCCTCCTTGGCGTGGACGGTGCGGGTGTCGAGCATCGTCGGCAGGATGCCCTCGATCTTGACCGCCGGGTTGAGGTTCTCCTGGATCATCTTCAGCGTGTTCTGCAGCTGGACCAGGCCGCGCATCGAGAGGTACTCGCACTGCACGGGGACGATCACCTTGTTGGCGGCGGTGAGCGCGTTGATCGTCAGCAGCCCAAGGCTGGGCGGCGTGTCGATGCAGACGAAGTCGTAGTTGGCCGAGACTTCCTTCAGCGACTTCTCCAGCGAGCGCTCGCGGCCGATCTTGGTGCTCATCGCGATCTCGGCGCCGGCCAGGTCGATCGAGGCGACGGCGATGTCGATCTCGCGGTGCTGGATGATCTCGGCCATCGGCATGTCGTGGACGAGCACGTCATAAAGGCTCTTCTCGACCTTGTCCGGATCGATCCCCTGGCTCATCGTCAGGTTCCCCTGCGGGTCCAGGTCCACGCAGAGCACCCGGTGCCCGGACTCGGCAAAGGCAACGGCAAGATTCAGCGTCGTCGTCGTCTTGGCGACCCCGCCCTTCTGGTTGGCGAAGGCGATGATCTCGGCCCGCTTGACCGGCGCCTCCGGCTCAGCCTGCTGCTTCACCACAACCTCATGTCTGCTCGGCGCGAGCAGGTCCCGCGGCATGAACCGCTCGGGCTCAGCCGGCTCGGGCTCAGCAATCTCAGCTTCAGCTGCCGGTTCCGCCGGCGTCGCTACCTCAGCTACCTCCGGGGCCGATGCAGGAACGTCAACCTCAACCGCCTCTCCGGCGGGTGGCGTGGAGGAGGGGACGTCGCCCGCAGCTTGCGAGGACGACGTGCCCTCCTGCGCGACAGGACCCGCCGGCGGGGGGGTCTCGGGGATAGCTTCCTCCATCTGCTCCAACTCCTCGACAATTGGATGCGGCTCATCCACGACGGGGGTGGGCGCGAACTTGTTCTTGCGGCTAAGGAATCCCATTGCGCGGGTATTCGCATAGCCACCCGCTTTTCCTGCCAGCCTCAGAAATTGCTAGGAATCACCCGGTAACCGATCTCCTCGACAAGCGACTGGTCTTCGTCACCGGCAAGGGCGGCGTCGGCAAGACCACGGTCGCCGTGGCGCTTGGCCTGCGCGCCGCGGCCGAAGGCAAGCGGACGATCGTCTGCGAGGTCTCCTCGCAGGAGAACGCCTCGCGGATGTTCGAGCACACCGAGGTCGGCTTCCACGAGGTCGAGATGGAGGAGAACCTCTGGTCGATCTCGATTGACCCCGACGAGTCGATGCGCGAGTACGTGCTGCTGCAGCTGAAGGTGAGGGCGATGCGCGACATGCTCTTCCGCAGCCGCATCTTCAACTACCTCGCCGCCGCCACGCCCGGGCTCAAGGAGCTGGTCACGATCGGCAAGATCTGGGAGCTGGCCCAGCTCGACCGCAAGGTCAAGAGCGGGCGCAAGTACGACCTGGTTATCGTCGACGCGCCCGCCACCGGCCACGGCATCGGCTTCCTGCAGACGCCGCGCACCTTCGCCGCGATCGCCCGGGTCGGCCCGATCCACTCCCAAGCGCAGCAGCTCGATCGCTTGATCACCGACCGCGAGCACACTGGGGTGGCGATCGTCGCCCTGCCCGAGGAGATGCCGGTCAACGAGTCGGCCACGCTCGAGCGCGACCTGCTCGACGACGTCGGCGTCGCCGTCGACCGCGTCTATATGAACGGCCTCTACCCGGAGCGCTTCTCGGGCGAAGAGGCCGAGCAGCTGGCCGCGCTTGCCGGCGAGGAGGACGCTGGCCTGCGCGCGGCGGTGCGGGCCGGGCTCTCCGAGCACAACCGGGCTCGCTCCCAGCGCGCCCAGCTGGCCCGTCTGCGGCGGCGGGTGCAGGCCCCGGTCAAGTCGCTGCCTTTCCTCTTCGAGCCGGATCTCGGCATCGAGGGCGCCCGCCAGCTGGCGAGGAAGCTGGGCTGATGCCGGCGGTGGGCGACATCCTCGAGGGCAAGGACATCTGCATCTGCGCCGGCTCGGGCGGGGTCGGCAAGACGACGACCTCGGCGGCGATCGCGACCGGGATGGCGGCGCGCGGGCTCAAGGTCTGCGTGCTGACGATCGACCCGGCCAAGCGCCTCGCCGACTCGCTCGGCCTGAAGGAGCTCGGCAACGAGGCCAAGCAGGTCGACCCGGCCCTCTTCGCCCAGCAGGGGATCGAGATCAAGGGCGAGCTCTGGGCGATGATGCTCGACGCCAAGGCGACCTTCGACGAGCTGGTCGCGCGCCAGGCGCCGGACGAGGAGGCGCGCGACCGCGTCCTCAACAACCGCATCTACCAGCAGATCTCCAGCGCCCTGGCCGGCTCGCAGGAGTACATGGCGATGGAGAAGCTCTTCGAGCTGCACAGCGAAGGCCGCTTCGACCTGCTCGTCCTCGACACGCCGCCGAGCCGCAACGCGCTCGACTTCCTCGACGCGCCGAAACGGCTGACCCAGTTCATCGAAGGGCGCTCGCTGCGCGTCTTCATGAAGCCGACTGGCATCGCCGCCAAGGTCGCCGGGCGCGGCGCCTCGGTGGCGCTCTCGGTCTTCAAGCGCATCGTCGGCTTCGACCTGCTCGCCGACCTGGCCGAGTTCTTCAACGCCTTCAGCGGCATGGTCGATGGCTTCCAGGCCCGGGCCAAGCGAGTCAACAGCCTGCTGGGCGATCCCCGCACCTGCTTCCTGGTCGTCTGCGGGCCCCAAGGCGAGCCGGTCGATGAGGCGGTCTATTTCCACCGCAAACTGGTCGAGGCGAAACTGCCTTTCGGCGGCGTTATCGTCAACAAGGTCCACTACCCGGCCGAGCAGCTGCGCGGCGACGGTGGTGACCTGAAGGAGGCGCTGAGCGAGAAGCTGGACAGCGAGGACCTGGCCCAGCGGGTCGCCGACAACTTCGCCGACTACCAGGCGCTGGCCGAGCGCGACGCACGCAACATCGAGCGGCTCGCCAACGAGCTACGAGCGCAGGGCGTGATCCGCGTCCCCTACCTGGACGAGGACGTCCACGACCTCGCCGGCCTGGCCGAGATCAACCGCTACCTGTTTGCAACATCCGAGGAGCGAATCGAACTCGCCTCGGGCCGCGCGGTCTGACCAAGCAGATCAAGGACGCAGGGAGCGTGGCGTGCTCTGCACGCGAGCGACCGAGGACGCAGATATGCGCCGGTCAGCCCGCGCGGTAGTGGTCGTACTTGAGCTCGCGGACCTCCCAGTCCGCGTCGTCAGGCACGGGAAACAGGTGGCGGACACGCGGGGTGTCGATCCGCTCGCGGTGCTGGAGGTCGCCCTCGATCGCGGGGAAGTCGAGGGTGCTGTGCTCGGGCGCGTCGACCTCCTCGAGCCAGGGCGTGGCGGTGATGCGAATCTCTCCCTCGTCGGGGATCGGCTCGAGGATGCGTGTGTCCTGGTCCATGTGGTGCTCCTCCTCTGGCGGCTCGAAGTGTTGGGCGGCGACCTCGTCGACCCGCGGGGCCTGCCGCGAGACCGCGATTTCCTCGGCGACGGGAATCTCCTCCGGCACCACGATCTCGGGCGCTGCGATCTCCTCCGAGACTGCGATCTCGGTATCGCCGGCGCCGAGGCCGGTGGCGATCAAGGTCTCATCGGCGGCGGTGGTGAGATCAGCGCTGAGCTCGCCGAGGGCGGTTGCGCGCAGGATGCGGCGCACGCCTTCCTCGATCCAGCCGGCGATAGCCAGCCCGGGCAGCGAAGGTGAGCCGTTCATCAGCGAGCGCTCCAGCTCCAGCGCACTCTCGATCCGCTCGCGCGCCTCGATCCGGTCGAAGCTCTCGTCGGCGATCAGGGCCGAGGCGCGCATCGGCAGCGAGGCGCCAACCGGGCCGTGGCCGTCGAGGACGGCGCGCAGTGCAAGCAGGTGGTCGCTGAGGCCCTCGAGCGCGGAGTCGCGCCCGCAGCCCAGCTCGAAGCGGCCGACGGCCCAGGCGAGGGCGCCGTCGGGATCCGGGCGCGCCTCAAGCGTGGCGGCGAACTCGGCAAGCTGGATCGCCTCCTCCTCGCTCAGCTCATAGGAGCCGGGGCGAGTCGAGGGGGCCCCGGTAGCAAGCCGAGCCCAACGATCCTCACCGGTGGGAGCGAAGGCGTAGGGGCCGAGGCCGACGCTGCCGGCCTTGAAGAGGTGCATGACGCTGACCAGCTCGCCGAGCTGGGCAAGGGCATCGGCGGCGCTCTCGGGACCGTCGCCCTGCTCGGCGAGAGCGAGAAACTGGGGCTGCCAGGCGGCGCGGCCCATGCCCTCGCTGCGCATCGCCTCGATCGGTGCCTCGATCGAGTCGGCGCGGACGATCTGGATCCCGTGGGGAAGCTGCAGGCGCGGCATCGGCATCCGCAGGCCGACCAAGGGCGCGATCAAGACGTCGGCCTCCTCGGCACCGCGGGTCTCGGCCTCGAGCACGGCGAGCGCGTTCCCCAGCCGCTCGTGGTCAAGCGAAAGTTCGGTGCTGCCGTCCCAGAGCGAGGCGAGGAAGACCGTCAGCATCTGCGCCGCCCGCTCACCGGGGTCGCCGGGGACCTGCTCGCCGCGTGCTTCCAGATAGGCGGTGGCGATGCCGGCGGCGGCGACCGTGTCGCGGGCCGGGCCGAAGGCATCGAGACCGCGCAGCTCGCCTTCGCGTTCGCGGACGTAGAGCGAGGTCAGCGGCCGGTAGCTGTAAAAGAGCGAGTCGTCGCCGTTCTCGGCATCGACGTCGAAGGGGATCTGGTCGCCGCCGGCGACCAGGGCGCTGAGCTTGATCGCCGCCTCGGAGGCAAGGCGGGTCAGCGACTCGTTGAGCAGGCGATCACGCACGCTCGGAGCTTCCCGCCTGTGCCTGGCGCTCCTGCGCCTGCACGCTCGCTTGCAGAACGTAACTAGACGGCGGCGGGCTCGGCGGCGTCTTCGAAAAGCCAGCGGGTGCCGTAGCGGCGCATGTCCTCGACCAGCGGCACCAGCGCCTCGCCCTTCTCGGTCAGCGCGTACTCAACCCGCGGCGGCACCTCGGGGAAGGTATGACGCTCAACGATCCCCTCCTCTTCCAACGCCCGCAGCCGCAGCGAGAGCGTGCGCGGGCTGATCCCCTCCAGCGAGCGCTCCAACTCGCAAAAGCGACTAGACCCTTCGGCCAGGTCACGGATGATCAGAAGGGTCCACTTGCCACAGACCACTTCGGCCGTGCGACAGACAGGACATTGGGAGTTACTTGCAGCGCTCATAGGCGAAACGAGGCGATTCGTGCCTAATACCTCGCTTCAGCAAGTGTAGCGACATTGCTTCACTTATTGAAGTTTTGGCGGATGCCAGTCAGCATGGGCGTTTCAGCGAATCGAATAGCTAAAGGCCCGAGTCCCAGCCTCCGATGGGGGGCTATGCAATTGATGCCTGCGCGCCCGGGCCCCTCGGAAGGGGGCTTCGTGCTGATCGAGGTTCTGGTCAGCGCGCTGGTGCTCGCGATCGCCGCCAGTGGCGTCCTCGCCCTCCTTCAGGCCACCACCCATTCGGCCGGCACTCAGCGCGACGGCGCCAAGGCCTACGCCGTCGCCCAGGAAGAGCAGGCCCGCATGAGGGCGATGAGGCTCAACAACCTCGACGGGCTGCAGCAGGTGACCCACCCCAAACTCGACGGCACCACCTTCACGGTCGAATCGAGCGCCGTCTTCGTCAACAACAACAACAGCGGCGTCTCCTGCACCGGATCCGAAGCCGACATAAAAGCCGACTACGTGCAGATCACCTCGAAAGTGACCTGGCCCGGCATGGGAGGACGCAAGCCCACCGTAATTCGCAGCGTCTTCTCGCCGGCGGGCAACGGCTCCGTCAATCCAGACAACGGCGCGCTCGCCGTCTCGGTGCTCAATGCCGCCGGCGGCGGTCTCTCGGGTGTCGGGATATCTCTCTCGGGACCAGCGAACGCCGTCAGGACGAGTGACGAAAAAGGCTGCGCCATTTTCGGCGACATCCTCAAAGGCAACTACACGATGACCCCCACCGCCCCCGGGCTGGTCGCCGAAAACGGCAAACCACCAGCCGCAAAGACGGTTGGCGTGACGGCCGGATCAACTAAACCGCTCGAACTCCGCTACGACCTACCCGGCTCGTTTGCCGCACCCTTCGTCTACCGGGTCGGCGGCAGCACCGAATTCAAATCCTCGAGCCAGAGCTCGATCATGGTCTTCAACCAGGGGCTGGAAACGGCGAAGGCGTTCAGCTCTGTCGGCAGCGTTCCCACGCCGACGGTCGAAGCCAAAGAACTCTTCCCCTTCACCTCCCCCTACGCCGTCTACGCCGGCTCCTGCACCTCCAACAATCCGAATCCGAAAAGCGAACCGACCGCACCGGGCGCAGCGGCGGTGACCGCGATCACGGTACCGCGAGGGGCCGCCGTCCCCACGCCGGTGCCAAGCATCCAGGTCCCCGCCCTCAACCTCACGGTTAAAACCGGCAGCACCCCGATCGTCGGCGCCAAAGTCAAAATCACCGGTACCTGCTCCTTCGAACGGAGCTACACGACGGTCGAAAGGACGATCGAAAAAGGGGCCGAAAAAATCGTCGAAAAAGGGGTGCTCGCCGACCCCGGCCTGCCCTGGGGCACATATGAAGTCTGCGCCTCTGCCAACGTCTCCGGGACCAACCGGCGGATCAAAAAAAGCAGCATCGCCGTCCAGAGCCTGAGCAGTGGTACAACGCTCAACCTCGACGTCTCGGGGAGCGGTTCCGAAAGCAGCAAAACATGCTGAGCAGGTTGAGGCGGCGCCTCGACCTTGCCGACGAGCGCGGCACCACCCTGGCGGAGCTGGTGATCGGCACCGCCGTTTCGATGGTCGTCCTCTCCGCCCTGGTGATGCTGGTGATCACCTCCATTCATGCAAGCGCCCGGGTCAGCGCCCGGGTCCACGCGACTCAGAACGCTCGCATCGCCCTGGTCAGGATCCTCGAAGAGCTGCACTCGGCTTGCGTCACGCCGAAGATCGCGCCGGTCCAGGCCGGCAGCACCGGCACGCTGCTCAGCTTCTCCCACGCCCCAGCGATCGAAGGAGCATCGGCATCGGTGCAGCCAGTGCTGAGCACGATTGCCCTCAGCGGCACCAACCTGATTCAGACCAACTATCCCTCGCTGGGCGGAACGCCCCCGACCTTCTCCAAAACGGCAACCAGCTCGGAAACGCTTGCCTCGAACATCGCTCCAACCGCGCCGAGCAGCACGATCTTCAGCTACTTCACCTACTCGCTAGGGAAACTGGTCGCGGTGCCCCAGGCAACACTCGGCACGACCGAAGCAAGCTCGGTGATCCAGGTCAAGGTCGCCTTCACCGGGTTCCCACCGAAGACATCCACCAAAGACAACAACGTCGGCGCCAGCGTCGCCAACAGCGCCATGCTTCGCCTCACCCCCCCGTCCTTCCAAGAAGGAGCAACAGCCCTCCCATGCCAGTGAAAAACGCCCTTAAGGACGAGCGGGGGTTCACGATGATTGTGACCACCATCGGCCTCGCCCTGGTCGCCGCCATCGCCCTCGTCGCCGTCACCGCGGTCAGCGGCGACATCAACCCAACCGGTCGCGACCTGCAGCGCAAGCGCGCCTACGAGGCCGCCAAAGCGGGGATCAACGATTACTCCTTCCACCTCCACGCCGACAACGGCTACTGGGCGAAGTGCACGAAAGTGGCCCCGCCCAGCGCGATCAACCAACCTGGCTCGACCACGAACCGCCGCCAGGTTCCGGGTGACCCGGACGCCACCTACGCGATCGAACTGCTGCCCGCCAACGGAAGCCCGACCTGCGACCCGACCACGATCGTCACCGCGACCCAGACGATGCTCGAGTCGCTCGGCTCAAGCAAGGGCACATTCCGCATCCGCTCCACAGGCTTCGTCGGCAAAACCAAAGTCTCGATCACGGCCACCTTCAGGCCCTCGAGCTTCCTCGACTACGTCTACTTCACCCAACTGGAGACCTCGGACCCAGTCACCTACGGCAGCGAAGCGACGATCAAAGGCGCATACGAACAGTGCTCGAAAACCTTCCTCGAAGGTCGCAACAACGCCAAAATCCCCAACTCCGGCGGACAGTACTGCCGGGTGATCTCATTCGTCGGCGGCGACTCGATCAACGGGCCACTACACACCAACGACGGTTTGGTCATCTGTGGAAAACCGGCCTTCGGCCGCACCCCGAGCGACGCGGTCGAGGTCAGCTCGCCACCGAAAGGCTGGTACCAGACCTCAGAAGTGCCCCACTCCGGATCGAGCTGCTCGGGCACACCGAACTTCGTCGGCACCTACCTGACCAGCTCACCAGCGTTGGTGCCCCCGGCGACCAACGCCCAGCTCGAGACGATCACCGAACCACAATTCAAATTCCAGGGCCAAGTGCACATCTGCCTCAGCGGCAACTCGATGACCGTCGCCAAAAAAGGCGCCAACTGCGACAGCGAAGTGCTCTACTCCGGGCCGCTGCCGGGGAACGGCGTCGTCTACGTGAGCAGCATCCTCTGCTCCGGCGCCTACTCACCCTTTGAAGTCACCTACGCCGAAACGTCCGACTGCGGCAACGTCTACGTGCACGGCGATTACTCGGGGCGGCTGACGATCGCCACCAGCAACGACATCATCGTCGACGGCAATACGACGGCGAGCGGCGAAGAAGCAATGCTGGGCCTGATCGCCAATAACTTCATCCGCATCTACCACCCCTGTGACTACGGCACCAATACCAACGGCGCTGGGTCGGTCAAAAACATCTCGGTCGATGCCGCAATCCTCGCCATCAACCACTCTTTCATCGTCGACAACTACGACTGCGGCGCTCAGCTCGGCACGCTGGACGTGCACGGAGCGATCTCGCAGAAGTACCGCGGCGCGGTCGGCACCACTGGCAACACCGGATACCTGAAGAGTTACAACTACGACGACCGCCTGCACACGATCACGCCCCCCAACTTCATCCAGCCAGTCGAATCAGACTGGGTGATCGGGCGCGAGACCGTCGGCTGACCGGTTTTTCTATTTCTAAGTAGTTGCAGGCCAAAGGTTCTGTGGCCAAACGGTCGATGCATGACCTGTGGCGCGGGCATGGCTCGCGCCCGACCACCTTGCCGATGACCTCCCTGTTCCAGAAGAACAAGAAAAAAGGCGCCGCCCAGGTCGGACTCGAGATCGAGACCGGCAGCGTCGCCGTGGCTGAAGTTCAAGTCAACGGCGCCACGAGCGTCACCGCCACCGCGACCGCCCCGCTGCCGGCCGAAGCCTTCCGCGACGGAGAGGTGACTGACCCCGACGCCCTCTCCGCGGCGCTCTCCAACCTCTTCTCTGAACACAAGCTCAGCAAGCGGGTGCGCCTCGGCATCGCCAACCAACGGGTCGTCGTCCGCACCCTGCGACTACCGGCGATCGAGGATCCAAAAGAGCTCGCCGCGGCCGTCCGCTTCTCCGCCCAGGAGCAGATAGCGATGCCCCTCGACCAAGCCGTGATCGACCACCGGGTCGTCGGCGGCGTCGGCGCCGCCGACGGGGCCTCCCCGCAGATCGACGTGATCGTCGTCGCCGCCCGCCGCGACATGATCTCTGCCTCGCTGAAACCGCTGCGCGACGCCGGACTGGAACCGATCGGCGTCGACCTCTCCGCGTTCGGCATGATCCGCGCCCTCGGCGGCGCCGCGGGCGCGGGACCCGCCCCCACCGACGGAGCGGAACAGCCGGCGCCCGGCGCCGTGCTCTACTGCAACGTCGGCGACGTCACCAACCTGGCGGTCGCCAAGGGACGCGCCTGCCTCTTCACCCGCGTCTCGCCCGTGGGCCTCGGCGACATCGCCGCCAGCCTCGCCTCCACCACCGGCTTGAGCCCAGAACACGCCCGCATGTGGCTCGACCACGTCGGCCTGGAGGCTCCGGTGGAGGCGATCGAGGGCGACCCTGAGGTCATCGTCAAGGCCCGCTCGTCGCTCGAGATCGGCGCCACCTCGCTACTCGACGAGCTGCGCCTCTCACTCGACTTCTACGCTGCCCAGGAGGGCGCGATGAAGGTCGAGCGAATCGTTATCTGCGGTCCCGGCAGCGTCATCCCAGGACTCACCGGTCAAATGGAACCGGCCCTCGGACTGCCGATCGCGTCTGAGCAGCCAGAGGTCCTCTCGGGCCTTGACCCGGTCGCCGCCGCTCGCCTCACATTGCCCTTCGGACTCGCTTTGGAGCGCTAGTCGATGCGCCCGGTCAACCTGATCCCGAGCGAGGAGCGAATCGGCGAGCGCCGGCCGATGCGGAGTGGGCCTCTCGCCTACGTCGTTATCGGCGCTCTCACGGCCGCCGTGCTCGGCGTGGCGTTGCTGGTCACGACCAACAACCAAATCTCCGACAGCAAGGCCGAAATCACCGCGTTGGAAAGCGAAAAGGCAACCGTCGAAGCCCGCGCCCAGTCGCTCAGCGCTTACACCGAATTCCACGCCCTGCAGCAACAGCGCGTCGCGACCGTCACCAGCCTCGCCGATAGCCGCTTCGACTGGGAGCGGGTCATGCGGGAACTGGCGCTGATCCTTCCATCCGATATCTGGCTCACCAACCTGAGCGGGACCGCATCGTCAGAGACCTCCGTCGAGGGCGTGGCCAGCTCGTCCCTTCGCGATTCGGTAGCCGGCCCCGCGCTGGCGATGGCCGGCTGCGCCGCCAGCCAGCGAGCGGTGGCCGGGTTCGTCCAGGCGCTGAAGGAGATCGACGGAGTGACCCGCGTCGGCCTGCCGACCTCGTCCGTGGGCAGTGCCACGGAAAGCGCCGCCTCCGGCAGTGCGGCCGCGGGCACCTGTCAGACGAAGGACTTCATCGCCCAATTCCAGATGGTCGTCGCCTTCGACGCCGCGCCGGTGGCGCCAACCTCCACGAGCACGGAAGAAGTGGTGCCCCCAGCCCCCGAAGGCGAAGCCGCCGCTGAGCCCACGAGCGAAACGAGCAGCGAATGAGTCCCTCCAATCGCCTCATCGTCTCGATCCTCGGTATTACTGCCATCGCGATCGCCTTCTGGATGCTGGCCCTCAGTCCCAAGCGGGAGGAAGCGGACAAACTGTCTTCCCAGACCAGCGAATTGCAGACCGCGCTTGCCGCGACGCAGGCGGAGGTGACCGAAGCGCTCGCCGCCAAGCAGGAATTCCCGAGCGACTATCGACAGCTCGTCGTGCTCGGCAAGGCTGCCCCCGCCGGTGAGGAAACCGCCTCGCTCCTCGTTGAGCTGAGCCACGTTGCCGAGAAAGCCGGGGTCGAGTTCGAAAGCATCATGCTCAACGGCGAAGGCGGAGGAGAAACAGCGGCCGCGCCGGCTGCCAGCCCCGTCCCAACCGCGCCGGCGGCCGCAGGGGAAGCCAGCGGCGTACCGGCAGCCTCGACCGTTCCTCCGACCGAGGCCGCCGCCTCGCTGATGCCGCTCGGCGCGTCAATCGGGCCGGCCGGCCTAGCGGCGATGCCCTATAGCCTCACCTTCACCGGCAACTTCTTCGACATCGCCGACTTCATCAAGGGCGTCGACTCGCTCGTCGGCACTGGCGACAACCAGGTAGCCGTCGACGGCCGCCTGATTACCCTCAACGGCTTCGCCCTCAACGCCGCCGGAGACGGTGGCTTCCCACGCCTCAGCGCGACCCTTTCGGTCACCACATATGTGACTCCGCCCGCCCAGGGTGTGACCGCTGGCGCAACGCCAACAGCCCCAGCACCGATCGCCGTCCCCGCCGCGACTGCCACCAGCCCCGAATCCTCGGTCCCGGCGAGCGAAACATCGGCCCCAGAAGCGGAGCCGGCGCAATGAACATGCTGAAGAAGGGACCAGATCTGAAGAAGCCCGACCTCAAGGTTCCGGATTTCCTCCTGGACATCTACTACGACCTGCGTGAGCGGCACCTGTTGCCGTTGGTTGCCCTTCTGATTGTCGCGATAGTCGCAGTGCCGTTCCTGCTCGGCGGCGGCTCTCCGGAAGGCGAATCTGAAGAAGCAGAAGGCGCGATCGCCACACCGAGCAGCGTGATCCCCTCCAGCAAACTCGTGGTCGCCAAATCCGCACCCGGCCTGCGCGACTATCGACACCGCCTGCGCAACAAGCACGCCAAGGATCCTTTCATCCAGCAGTACACGGCCAAGGAGGGTGGGAGTGAAGGCGCTGGAGGCAACACAACCGAAACAGCCACCGGTGGAGAAGGCGGTGCCGTTACGATCGAATCGAGCGGAACCCAGACGGAAACAACGGAAGCCACCAAGCCCCCAGACGAAGGCGGCGACAAGCCGCCGGAGGGGGAAGAACTCAAGTACTACTCCTGGGCAATCGATGTTCGCGTGACCCCGGTCTCCTCCACCGAGGGCAAAAAGAAGCCTGAGGCCTCGGTCCGCCAAGACCTGCCCGACATGACGATGCTGCCCAGCCGCGACGTCCCGGCGCTGACCTTTATCGGCGTCACCAAGGACGCCAAGCGAGCGGTGATGCTCGTCTCCGACAAGGTCACCGGCCTCTTCGGCGACGGCGTTTGCATCGTTGGCTCAGAAGCCTGCCAGCTGATCGCAATGGAACCCGGGTTGCCCGAGACCGTCGTCTACGGCGCCGACAGCCGCACTTACCGCATCGAAGTGACGAAGCTGCAGCTACTGAAGACGGATGAGCTCAACGTGGCGCCGCTCGACAAATCGAAGCCGAAGCAAGACGGGTAGCGCAGCTCAGACGCCAATCGTCGCCAGTGCCTCACCCGGCTCGGCGAGGGCCGCCAGATCTTTACGATCGGAGGTCACCACGGCGGCAGCGTTCTCGAGTGCGCAGCAGACGACGTGTGCGTCAGCAACATCCCGCCGATCGCGATGCCCAAGCCGCACCCCCACCTCCTTCGCCCTGGCCTCCGATAGCGAATCGATCTCGCCTGCTTCGACCAATCTGGCCAGAGCTGCCGACCTTGGCCCCCCGCGCCAAACCTGGGCAAGAACCGAGGTTGGCACGAAAAAGCGAGCACCGAGAGGGAGCAACTTTCGCAGGACTTCCCTGACCCGAGGATCGCCCCGCTCAAAGGCGATCAGGGCGCCGGCGTCGAGGACGAGATCTCCCGGAAAGCCCTTTCCAGTTCCTTGCGCGCCCATTCCTCTTCCTCCTCGCCGATCGGACCGTGCTCGGCGTCTGAGATCTCAAGCGCCTCACGCAGAGCTTGGCTCTTGCTTCGCGAGAGGAGGGCCCTTTCGACGGCAGCAGAGAGATTCGGAGCCCCACCAGTCCTGACTTCCGCTCTCGCCGCCTCCAATGCCTCCGGGTTGACCGAGATTGTCACCCGCTCTTTCATACGGAACATCATACGCCTCGCCGTTGGTTATTTAGGTTGACGGTAGGCCACGGCTACGCGCCGGTGGCGCGCACTACATGCCAAACCCGTCACGCCCTTCGTCAACCCAGGTACAAGTCGACCAGCTGCTCGCCTGCGAGCAGGCCGACGATGCCACCGAGGGCGAGGAAGGGACCAAAGGGGATTGCCATCTTGCGGGCCTGGGAGCCGTGGCGGGCGATCAGGGCGACGCCGACCAGACTGGCGACCAGCAGAGCGATGAGGATGGCAGGGGCAACGGCGCGGCCGAGGAAAAGGCCCATCGTGGCGGCGAGCTTGACGTCGCCGAGGCCCATGCCGGCCGGATAGGCGAGGGCTACGAGGAAGAAGACGCCTCCGGCCGCGATCGCGGCAATCGCTCGCTCGGGCAAGCCGCCTGGATCGGCGGGAGCGGCAATGGCGACACAGAGGATCGCTCCGGCGATGAGCACCTTGTTGGGAATGATCCGCCGCTCGAGATCGGTCAGGGTGACGACCGCCAGCATGGCGACGAAGACGAGGCCGATCGCCGCCTCGGCGGCGTCGTTGCGATAGACGAGCACCGTGGCAACGAAGAGCAGGCCGACGGCCAACTCGGCGAGCGGATAGCGGGGCGAGATCCGCGCCCCGCAGCAACGCGCCCTGCCCCGCAGCAGGAGCCACGAGAGAACGGGGACGTTGTCGCGGGCCGCGATTTGAGCGTCGCAGGCCGGGCAGCGCGAGCGCTGGGCGGCAAACGGGATCCCCCGCGGCACGCGGTGCGCGACCGCCGTCGCAAAGCTGCCGACGGCGAGGCCAGCCAGGAACGCGATCAGGACAACGCCGACCATCGGGCGGAAGTTCTACCCGAGCTAGTGGATGACCTTGAAGCTGCGCTTGGCCGCCTTGGCCTCGACGTTGCCGATCGGATCGGCGCCGACGACGCGAAGCGTGTGGCGGCCGTAGCCGAGGCGCTTGAGCTTAAAGGGGGAGCGGCAGGCCTTCCACTTGCGACGGTCGAGCTTGCAGACGAAGCTGGTGCCAAGCGTGTCGCCACCGACGTCGGCGAAGCGAAAGATGACCTTGCGGTGCCGCGTCTTGGCACCCGGACCCATCGTGATTCGCGTGCGCGGCGGTGTCGAATCCTCGATGTAGGTCGCCGGCGGCGAGCAGAAGGACTGCTTGCCGTTGGCCACCGCGACGCCGGTGAAGTCGGTGGTTGAGTTGTCGGGTACGCGGAGGGCAACGCCGCCCGAGAGCTGGGCGGGCGAAACGGTGGCCACCGGAGACCCACTGCAGCTGGAGTTGCTGAAGAGCTTGACCGAGTCGGCGCCGCTGACCGAACCGGTGACGCGCGGCGTGTTGTTGTTCGCTGGACCGGCCGGCGTCGTCTTCAGCCGCGGCGCCACCGGGGCCGTGGCGGGACGGTCGACGGTCGCGGGGGGTTTCGAAGTCGGTGATTCTTTGGCAGGAGGTTCACCGCCAGCCGGCGGTTCTTTTGCCGGCGGTTCTTCGCCTGGCGGCTCGCTGGCGCTGGAGCTGTTCCAGTAGGTGATCGGTTTCGAGCAGATCGAGGGATTGCCGGGGTCGGTGGGATCGATCTGGACGGCGGAGAAGATCGTGCTCGAGTCGGGCTCGACCTCGACCTGGATGCCCTCTCCTTCCAGCTCGTCGACGATGCCGCTCGCCACCGGCGAGCCCGTGCAGTTGCCGCTTTCGTAGATCTCGACCTGGTTGTTCGGGTTGATGTCAGCCGCGATCGGTGAGCGCGGCCCGCGGAACGGGTTGACCACGGTCGCAATCGCGCCGTCACCCCGGCCGATGATGAACGGTTCGGTCGAGGCGGCGGGCTGCGCCTGGGTTGAGAGAGGGTTGGTTTCCGTCAGGGCGACTGGTTCGGGTTCTTCGGCCCGAGCGCTCTGTGCAGTCACGAGGGCCACGAGCATGGCCGCGGCCGCGAAAAACCACAAACGCAAAGAGGAGCGGGCCATGACGGCCCGCTCCTCCTCAACGTTTGAGTTCAGCTTAGGCATAGCTAAGCGCTACAGCTAGGCGATCAACCGCCCCAGCCGCCGGTCGGGCAACCGCCGCCGACAGGAGTACATGGATAGGTCATCGCGCCGGTGGTCGCACGGATGACGCTGAAGGTGCGCGCCGGGTTCGACCCTTTCGTGGTCACGGTGATGTTGTAAGCAACAGCGGTCGAGCCGTCGACCGCGGTCAGAGCTACACCTTCGGCGGGAAGCGTCGACTCATAGTTCGTCCGCAGGTTTTCGTAGCCGCAGGCGCCGGTGATCGGGTACGTACCGTTGTTGTCGGTGGAGCAGCTCTCCAGCGCAACCTGAGCGGTGTGAGCGATCTCCTTCGACTTCGCGTCACCGGCCTTTTCCTTCTGGTTGAAGAAGGCGGGCAGGGCGATCGCGGCGAGGATGCCGAGGATCAGCATGACGACGAGGAGCTCGATCAGCGTGAAGCCGGCCTCCTTGTCACCGTTGAGCCGGGCGCCAATCTTGGCCCGGAGGTTCTGGATAAACATTAGGTGTGTCTCCTATGTCCTAATTGGTTTAGCCAGAGCCCCGTCGCGTCTCAGCCACGTGGTGTCTGTCGACCCCGGTGGTAGCCCGGCCGGCTCCTCCATGGAGCCCCGTTGGCTTTGCGCCCCCACCTCGCGGTGGGTTTGCCGTGTGCACCGAGGCACTGGCAGATATGTACTCCCTCCTATCGGCGCCGGGCGGCGTGCCTTGATCCCTGAAACTAGGACTTCTTATCCCCAAAAGTCGGGTCTTGGGTCAAGAACCCCGAATAACCTGTCAACTCAGCGGATGTGTTCGTAGATGCTGAACATCGGCAGGTACATCGCGATCACGATGAAGCCGACGATGCCGCCGACGAAGACGATCATCACTGGCTCGATCAGCGCGGTGAGAGCCTTCACCTTGGCGTCGACCTCATCCTCGTAGAAGTCGGCGACCTTGGTCAGCATGTGCTCGAGCTGGCCGGTTTCCTCGCCGACGGCAACCATGTGGCCGACCATCGATGGGAAGATCGGGTTGTCCTCGATCGGGCCGGCGATCGAACCGCCGCTCTTGACCGATTCGTAGACGTCGTCCATCGACTGTTCGACGACGACGTTGCCGGACGTCTCGCCGGTGAGGCGGATCCCCTGCAGCATCGGCACGCCTGAGGAGACGGCGCCGGAGAAGGTGCGCGACCAGCGCGCCAATGCCACCTTCTGGATCACGTCGCCGATCTTGAACGGGATGCGCAGCTTGAAGCGGTCCCAGAGCTCGTGGCCACGGTCGGTCTTCTTCCATTTGAAGAAAGCGACGAAGGCCAGGATCAGTCCCGGGATGATCAGGTACCAGTAACCGGTGAGGATTTCGGAGGCGCTGACGCAGATCTGGGTCGGCATCGGCAGGCTCGCCGCTTCCTCGGGATGTTCTTCCGCCAATTCTTCGAAGATATTGGCGAAAATCGGGATCACGAAGCCGACGATCGCGATCAGCACCACGACCGCGAAGCCGAAGACCAGGGCCGGATACATCAGCGCCGATTTGACCTGGCGGCGCAGGGAGTCGGCCTTCTCCACCTGGTAGGCGATCCGGTCCATCGCCTCCTCGAGCCGGCCCGACTGCTCGCCGGAGCGCACCATCGCGCGGAAGAGGCGGTCGAAGACCTTCGGGTGGCGCTCCATCGCCTGCTCGAGCGTGCTGCCTGCCTCGATGTCGGCGCGCACGCCAGCAACCGCCACCTTGATCTGCTCGTCCTGGGTCTGCTCTTCCAGCGTGTGCAGGGTGCGCAGCATCGGCATCCCGGAGGCGATCAGGGTGGCGAACTGGCGCGAGAAGATCGCCAGTTCACGCATATCCACGCCCTGCCAGCGCTTGAAGAAGTCCTCGATCTTCAGCGGGCTGGACTTCTCGCTGACGTCGAGAACGATCAGGCCGCGCTGACGCAGCTGCTCGGAAACCGTAGCCTTGGACTCAGCCTCCATCTCACCGGAGGAGGCGGTGCCGGCCATGTCCATGGCCCGGAAGGCGAATGTGGTCGCGCCGGACATCGACTACGCCCCGCCGGTGTAGACGGGTGGCGGTGGGGCTACCGCTTGAGCAACCGCTGCCGCTTCCTCGGCGGCTCGCCCGCCGAGCTCCGTCACGGGCGCATGGGCGGCCTCGCCGCCGAGCAGCCGTTTGAGCTCCTCCGGCACCGAAGCGCGCTGTTCGGCCAGCGAGCGGGTCACCCGGCCCGCTCGCACCAGCCGCGCCAGGTCGGCGTCCATCGTCTGCATGCCGACCGCGCCCGAGGTCTGCACCGCGGCGTAGATCTGGTGGGTCTTGCCCTCACGGATCAGGTTGCGGATCGCCGGCGTCGGCACCAGCACCTCGGTGGCGACTACGCGGCCGCGGCCGTCGGAGGTCGGCAGCAGCTGCTGGGTGACGATCCCCTGCAGGGCGATCGAGAGCTGCGTGCGCACCTGGCCCTGCTGCTCGGGCGGGAAGACGTCGATGATCCGGTCGACCGTCTGGGCGGTGGACTGAGTGTGCAGGGTGGCGAAGACGAGGTGGCCGGTCTCGGCCGCGGTCAGCGCGGTGGAGATCGTCTCCAGATCGCGCATCTCGCCGACGAGGATCACGTCGGGGTCCTCTCGCAGGGCGGCGCGCAGGCCGAGTGAGAAGTCCTCGGCGTCGGCACCGACCTCGCGCTGGTTGACGATCGAGCGCTTGTGCGTGTGCAGGAACTCGATCGGGTCCTCGATCGTGAGGATGTGATCCTGGCGCTCGGAGTTGATCACGTCGATCATCGAGGCCAGCGTCGTGCTCTTGCCCGAGCCGGTCGGGCCGGTGACCAGCACGAAGCCGCGCGGTTTCGCCGCCAGCTCGCGCAGCACCTGCGGCACGCCCAGCGAGTCGAGCTCGGGGATGTCCTGCGGCACCAGGCGGAAGGCGGCGCTGACGGCGCCGCGCTGGAAGAAGCAGTTGACGCGGAAGCGCGCGACGCCGGGGATCGCGTAGGCGAAGTCGAGCTGCTTATGGTTCTCGAAGCGTTTGCGCTGGTCGTCGTTGAGGATCGAGTAGACGACCTCGCGGGTCTCCTGCGCGGTCAGGATCGGGAATCCCTCCATCGGCTGGATCTGGCCCTTGTCGCGCATCGCCGGCGGGAAGCCGGCTGTGATGTGGACGTCGGACGCGCGCGTCTCGACCATGCGGCGCAGCACCTCGGAGAAGTCGAAATCAGGCTGTGACACGGAGCACCTCCTCGAGGCTCGTAACCCCGGCTCGAATCTTTACGACGCCGTCCTCACGCAGGGTGAGCATGCCCTCCTCGCGGGCGACGGCGGCGATTTCCGTCTCCGGTGCGCGAGCGATCGTCATCTGCTTCAACCGCTCACTGAGGCCCATCACCGAGTAGATGCCGACCCGGCCCTTGTAGCCGCTGTTATTGCAGCGACCGCAGCCAATCGGCTCATAGGACTCGACGTCGGTGCCCACCTTGACCCCGGCATCGTGCAGCGCCTGGGCCGGGACGATCGCCCGCCGCTTGCAGTTGGGGCAGAGTTTGCGGGCGAGGCGCTGGGCGACGACGCAGTCGACCGCCGAGGCGGTGAGGAAGGTCTCGATCCCCATCTCCCCCAGGCGGGCGATCGCGCCCGGGGCGTCGTTGGTGTGCAGCGTGGTCAGCATCATGTGGCCGGTCAGCGCGGCCTCGATCGAGATCCGCGCCGTCTCGGCGTCGCGGATCTCGCCGACCATGACGATGTCGGGATCGGCGCGCAGGATCGAGCGCAGCCCGCGGGCGAAGTCGAGCCCGGCCTTGCGGTTGACGTTCATCTGGTTGACGCCGGGGATCCGGAACTCGACCGGGTCCTCGATCGTAATGATCTTCTTCTCGATCCCGTTGAGCTCGGCCAGGGCCGCGTAGAGCGTCGTGCTCTTGCCCGAGCCGGTCGGGCCGGTGACCAGCACAGCGCCGTAGGCCTGGCGGAAGGCGTCCTCGAAGCGAGCGCGGGCCGAGCCGTCCATGCCGAGGTCGTCGAGCGTGCGCTGGGCGTTGCCCTCGTCGAGGATGCGGATCGTCGCGCCCTCGCCGCGCGATGTCGGCAGGGTGGTGACACGAAGGTCGATGCGGCGCTCCTCGACCGCGACGCTGACGCGACCATCCTGGGGCACGCGCTTCTCGGCGATGTCGAGCTCGCTCATGATCTTCAGCCGCGAGATCACCGCGCCGATCATGCGCTTCGGCACGTGGGCGGACTCCTTCAACACGCCGTCGATGCGGAAGCGGATCCGCAGCTCGCCTTCTTCGGGCTCGAGGTGGATGTCGGAGGCCCCCTCCCCCACCGCCTGGGCGAGGATGCTGTAGACGAGCTTGACCACGGGCGCGTCCTCGGCACCGGCCTGCATCGAGCTGACCTCGGCGAGTGCTTCTTCCTCCCCTTCAGCCTCTTCGACCTCATGCTGGGTCTCGACGATCGCGTCGGCGGCGGCGCTCTGCAGGGTGCCGAGCCGCGCCAGCAGCGATTCGACGTCGTCCTCGGCGGCGACGGCGATGCGGCAGTCGAGTCCGGTGGCAATCTGGATGTCGTCGGCAGCGAGCACGTTTGCCGGGTCGGCGGCGGCGACGAGCAGCGTTTTGGAGTCCACATAGCCGACCGGCACGGCCTTGTAGCGGCGCGCCATCGTCACCGGAAAGAGCGCCGCGGCGGCGACGTCGACTTGGTAGACGGCGAGGTCGACGTGGTCGAGCCCGTAACGCTCCGCGGTCGCCCGCGAAAGCTGGTCGGCGCTGATCGTGCCTTCGGTGATCAGCAAGGCCTCAGGTGGCACCGCGGCGGTCCGCGATGCTTCAACCGCCGCTTGCACGGCCTCGGCAGTGGCATAACCCAGCTCAACCAGGACGTCGGTGATGAAGCCACGCGAATGGCCGCGGTGCAAGGGCGCCGTCAGGCCCGGCGTCCCACCCGCCTCGGGGCCCGGCAGCGCCGGCGCGGCGGAGCCACCCGAGTCGGGGACCGGGCGCAGGTGACTCGCGTAGGGAGGTCTCTCAGCGCTCATCCGCCCGCCTCAGTTCGGGTGGTAGGTGACTTCGCGGCCGTCGTAGGCGGCGTCCTGCACCGCCTGCAGGACGCCCTGCGAGGTCTGAAAGCCGTAGTCGACGCTGGCCTGAGGCGTACCGCCGCTGAGCTGCTTTGGCCTCATCACGACGAGGGCCGGCACGCGGTTGACTTCGAGGCCGACGGTTATCGCCGCGTAACGAGCGATCCGCCCAACCGGCACCGTGAAGAGAGCGACGTCGGAGCGCCCGGCAACTGCCTGAGAGGCCTGCGTGACCAGCTGGTCCTCGGCATCGCCGTCCTGGACGATGAGCAGGACGACGGTCTTCCCCGAGTCGTAGGCAGCAGTGACCGCCCTGGGCGGCGGCGAAGCCGGGATCGAGCTGGGCGCGGCTGCCGGCACGCCCGCTTCGCCCGCTGCTTCGAGCGCGCCTTCCACCGCCCCTTCGACCGCTTCGCCCGGCGTCGCCCCGGTGGCGGTACCGGTTGCGCTGGTGCCGGCGACCGCGACCGTCGCTTCGGTGGCGCCGACGGCTTCTTCTTCGCCGCCACCGCTTTTGCTGATGAAGAACAGGACCGCGATCGCGACCAGACCCGCGACGAGCGCGACCTGGGCCTTCGGGTTCTCGTTCAGCTTCTCCCTCATCGCGCCACCGGCTCCTCGCTGCCGAGCTGCTCGATGCCGCTTGCCCGCTGGCCTCCGGCCGCGAGCATCAGCTTGAAGTCGTGCGGGCTGGAGGCGTAATCGAGCGCGACCTCCTCGGTCACCTTGCCTTCCATCACGTAGCGCAGCAGCGACTGGTCGAAGGTGCGCATGCCGTAGTACTCGCCTTCGCCGATGACCTCGGTGATCTTGCCGGTTTCCTCGGGGTCGAGGATCAGGTCCTGGACGCGGCCGGTGACGATCATCACCTCGGAGGCGGCGACGCGGCCGTCGCCGGTCACGTCGGGAACCAGCCGCTGCGCGATCGCGCCCTTCAGGGTTGAGGCCAGCATCACCCGCGCCTGCTGCTGCAGGTGGGGCGGGAAGAAGTCGACGATGCGGTTGATCGTCTCGGTCGCGTCGAGGGTGTGGACCGTGGAGAGCACGAGGTGGCCGGTCTCGGCGGCGGAGAGTGCCGTGCGCACCGTCTCCTCGTCGCGCATCTCGCCGATCAAGATCACGTCGGGGTCCTGGCGCAGCACGCGGCGCATCGCGCGGGCGAAGCTGACCGTGTCGGAGCCGACTTCGCGCTGGTTGACGATCGAGCGCTTGTCCTGGTGCAGGAACTCGATCGGGTCCTCGAGCGTGACGATGTGCTGCGCCCGGGTCTGGTTGATGTGATCGATCATCGCCGCCAGCGTCGTGCTCTTGCCCGAGCCGGTGGTGCCGGTGACGAGGATGATTCCCCGCGACTCTTCGGCCAGGCTGGTGACGACGCTGGGCAGGCCGAGCTGCTCGACCGAGCGGATCTCGAAGGGAATCGCGCGGCAGACGATCGAGATCGTGCCGCGCTGTTTGAAGGTGTTGACGCGAAAACGGGCCAGGCCGGGGATCGAGTAGGAGAAGTCGGCCTCGCCGTCGGACTCGAATTCAGTTACCGAGCGCTCCTCGGCGATCTCGCGGAAGGCCTTCTCGGTGTCCTCGGGCCCAAGCGGCTGATAGCCCTTGAGGTGCGCCAATTCGCCGTGCATACGGGCGAGTGGCGGCGCGCCGACCTTTACGTGCAGATCGGAGCCCTCACGCTCAATCAGCGTGCGCAGCGCTGTATCGATGTCGAACATCCCGACCTATATCGGCCGGGATGTCCAACATCCTTAGTCCTGGTGCGGGATCAGGTGACCTCGCGCAGCTTCTGCGCTTCGCCCAATTGCTGCAGCTTCTTGAGGCTCTGATTCTCGATCTGGCGGATGCGCTCGCGGGTGACGTTGAACGTCCTCCCCACCTCGTCGAGCGTGCGCGGATGCTCGCCGCCGAGGCCGTAGCGCAGCTCAAGCACGCGGCGCTCGCGGTAGGAGAGGTTCTCCAGCGCTTCCTTCAGCGCCTCTTTGGTCAGCAGGTCCGCCGCGCGGTCGAAGGGGGACTCGGCCTTCTCGTCGGCAATGAACTGACCGAACTCCGACTCCTCCTCGTCGCCGACCGGCTTCTCCAATGAGACCGGCGCCTGGGCGGAGCGCTTGATCGAGTCGACCTCCTCGGGATCGATCCCCGTTACCTCGGCGATCTCCTCCGGCGTCGGCTCGCGGCCCAGCTCGGTGACCAGCTTGCGCTCGGCGCGACCGATCTTGTTCAGCTTCTCGACCACGTGCACCGGGATGCGGATCGTGCGTGCCTTGTCGGCGAGCGCGCGGGCGATCGCCTGGCGGATCCACCAGGTGGCGTAGGTCGAGAACTTGAATCCCTTGCGGTAGTCGAACTTCTCCGCCGCGCGGACCAGGCCCAGCGTGCCCTCCTGGATCAGGTCGAGGAAGGGCAGCCCCTGGTTGCGGTAGTTCTTGGCGATCGAGACGACCAGGCGCAGGTTCGACTCGACCATTTTCTGCTTGGCGTCGAGGTCGCCGCGCTCGATCCGCTTGGCGAGTTCGACCTCCTCCGCGGCGGTCAGCAGGCGGACCTTGCCGATGTCCTTGAGGAACAGCTGCAGGCTGTCCGTGGTCATGTCGGGTTTCAGGTCAAGCGCGGCTTTCTGGCGGCGCCGGCCTTTTTTCCCGGTGTCGATCGGCAGGGCTTCCGCGGCCGCTTTCTGGGCCGGGTCCATGTCCTCGACAAGCTCGATGCCCGACTTCTCGAGGTGCCCGTAAAGGTCCTCGACGTCGGACTCGTCCAGATCCACCTCCGATACTGCGGAGGCGACATCGCCGAAGGTCAGCACACCAAGCTGCTGCCCTCGCGTAATGAGGCCTTTGACCTCCTCCAACTCCTGAAGCTCAGCTACCAGCATCCTGTCTCTACTCGTTTCTTTGGAAAGGTGGTTAAGTCCTGCGACTAGAACGCCGCCGGTGGCGGAGAGTCGCGAAAAAATGGACCGGCTATCCGGTCCGAGAAGCTGAATATCCTGCGCTGGCCTTAAGGCCTGGGACGGGCGATCTGGATTCGCTCAAACGTCTGTTCGCATATTAGTCGCTTCAGTTTCTGAAGTCAATGCCCAAATCCATGCGCCAAACCCAACCCTGGCTGCGCGCCTTCTGGAACCGCGCCTACCGCGAGAACGTCACCGGCCTCTCGGCGATGGTCGCCTACAACCTGATGCTGGCGGTCTTCCCCTTCGCCCTGCTGGTGCTCTTCGTCGGCGGCCAGGTGCTGAAGATCAGCGGGGTCGAGGCGAGCGTGCTCGACGACCTCCAACGCCTCTTTCCCAACGTCGAGCAGGGAACGCTCGCCGACGCGCTCAACCGGATCGAGGAAAACTCGACCACGATCGGGATCGCAGCCTTCTTCGGCTCACTCTGGATCGGCGCCTCCTTCTGGGGCGCGATGGACACCGCCTTCTGCCGCATCTACCACGTCGAGTGCCGCGGCTGGGTCGAGCAGAAGCGCTTCTCCTTCGCGATGCTGGCGGTCGTCCTGCTCTTCATCGCCGCCAGCATCTTCCTGCCGGCGATGGAGAGCACGCTCGTCTCCAGCACGGATCGGCTGCCCTTTGGGCTCTCGAGCATCAAGCTGATCGACACCGCGCTGCTGCTCGGCGCTGCGATCCTGATCACCTTCCTGATCTGCTGCGTGATCTTCTGGGCCGTGCCCAAGGGCCACATGCCCTGGCGCGCCGTCTGGCCGGGGGCGGCCTTCGTCACCGCCAGCGCCGGCATCGCCAACTGGCTCTTCCCGTTCTACCTCTCCAACGTCTCCAGCCTCTCGCGCTTCGGCTCGACCGTGGGCTTCATCCTGATCGGCCTGCTCTGGTTCTACCTGCTCAGCCTGGCCCTGCTGGCCGGTGCCGTAATCAACTCACTTCGCCACGAGCTGGATGAGACCGGCGAGATGCCGTACGCGACAGCGAAGCCCGAAAAAGATGGCGATTGTGGCTGCAATGACACCAAAACCCCGAAGTTGTAATAACACGAAACCGAGGCGAGGACTTCACACAGACAGGTGCAAGTACGTAGAAGTCCACATTAAAAACGAGGGGATTCTATGGTAGAAAACTCGGTGAGCCAAGTCCAGTGCCACTGGAAATGCGGCGTTTCTCAAGGCATGCCGGCAGATCCAGGCGCGGATTCCGAAGGGTAGCTGGTCGTGTGGGTTGTTCCTTCACCGCCGGTAACCGTTCTTTTTGGTTGGTCGTTTAGCGCGTAGTGCGTTGAGCGAATGCCAAAGTCTCGACCGTACGAAAAGGCGCAAAGATGGCGCACCAAAAGCGCGAGATTGGGGAGAGCGGGAGATGACCCTGGAGTCCAGATCTCCTCAAGAGGGCGGCATCCTCACGCCGAGCATTCCCTGGGACATCGCCATGCGCAACCAGCGCGAGCGCATCCTGCGCGCGTTGGCGGAGAATTGCGCCGAAAAGACCTTTGTCGGCACGACGATTGCGGACATAGTCGGAACCGCGAGTGTCTCCCGCGCCACCTTCTACAAACACTTCGCCAACAAGACAGCCTGCTTCCAGGCGGCGGCTGACGACTTCCTCTCGGAGTTGCAGCACGCCGCCAGAGAAGCGAGGGCAAGCGCGGACGGTTCGGAGTCCGATCGAATCCGCAGCGTTACGGCGGCCCTACTGGAACAACTGGCTGCCAAACCCGACTGGACCAAGCTGCTCCTGGTCGAGGTACCCAGCGTAGACCCAGAAATAGTCCCCCGCTTCCGGCGCCTGGTCATCGATGCGGTCGAGGCGGAGCTGGACGTGGCCGAACTCTCTGGCTCCGCGGGCGCCGACCCCGAGATCGCCTTTGGTCGGGTCAAGGTCCTCCTCACCGACTACGTCGCCGCCGGCGAAGTCGAGTGCCTCCCGGATCTCCTGCCCGAGCTCGTCTACATCGCCCTGCTGCCCTACGTGGGCCAAAACAGTGCACTGGAACAAGCCCAATTGACGAGATGACCGAGCTCAGCGACCAGAAAGGCACCTATCCACTTGGCGCATCCGACGGTGACTTCGCCCAGGACCTTCACATGTGGAAGTTGCCGCGCGGCCGCCACGGCCTTCCTCGTGAGCTAGTTGAGCAGTCCCAGCGCGAGCGACTCTTGGCGGCCGTTATTAGAGTTACTGCTGCCAAGGGGTACCAAGCAAGCTCGGTTGCCGACATCCTCAACAAGGCGGGGGTCGGGCGAGAGACGTTCTACCAGCACTTCAAGAACAAGGAAAAATGCTTCATGGCGGCCAACGACGCCCTGATAGCTGACCTCGAAGCCCGAGTCGCCAAGGCTTACGCCCAGCCGGGAAGCTGGCCGGAAAGGGTCCGCCGCGGGCTGGCTGAGACATTGCAATGGTTCGCCGACAACTCGCAGGTTGCTCGGGTGATGATGATCGAGACGGGAACGGTCGGGGCTGCCGCCGGGGCCTATTTCCACCAGACCTTTCGCCGCTTCACGGCCCTGCTCGACGAAGGGCGGGGGCTGGCCGACAACAGCCCCACTCTCCCCAACCTCGCCAGCATCGCGGCAGGGGGCATCTTCGCCCACGTCTACGAGGAGGTGACCCTGGGCAACGGGGCCAAGCTGCCGGAGATGCTTCCCCAGTTGACCTTCGAGTTGCTGCTGCCGTACCTCGGTGAGGAGGGGGCAGCGATTGAACGTGATGCAGCAATGAGCGAGCAAGCCGCTGGCGGACCGGCGGAAGAGGGCACGCCCTCGATCTCCAACTGACCAGGCGTTACCCCGGTTAGCAGCGCTGCCTAGCCGTAGCGCTCGCCCGTCACGGTGCGCAGCTTGGCGCGGTCGTGACGAGCTTGAACGCGGCGCACGGTGCCCGAGCGTGAGCGCATGACCAGCGATTCCGTGGTCGCGCCGTTGCCGCGGTAGCGAACGCCCTGAAGGACGTCGCCGTCGGTGACGCCGGTGGCGGAGAAGAAGACGTCCTCGCCCGAGCAGAGATCGTTGGCGGTGAGCACCCGGTCGAGGTCATAACCGGCGTCGACGGCGGCGCTGCGCTCCTCATCGTTGCGCGGCCAGAGGCGACCGAGCAGCTCTCCCCCCATCGACTTCAGCGCCGCGGCGCTGAGCACTCCCTCGGGGGTGCCACCGATGCCCCAGAGCAGGTCGACCGGGGAGCGTTCGCTGACCGCGAGCAGCGCCGCGGAGACGTCGCCGTCGCTGATCAGGCGCAGGCGCGCGCCTGCCTCGCGCACTTCGCCCATCGCCTCCTCGTGACGGGGGCGGTCGAGCATGACCACGATCACGTCGCCGACGCTCTCGCCCTTGCGCTCGGCGATCAGCTTCAGGGTCTCGGGGAGGGGGCGGTCGAGATCGAGCAGGTCGGCGATCTCCTCGCCGCCGGCCATCTTTTCCATGTAGACGCAGGGGCCCGGGTCGAACATCGAGCCGCGCTCGGCCAGGGCGATCACGGCGAGAGCGCTGGGCATGCCGCGGGCGCAAAGCGTGGTCCCCTCGAGCGGGTCGACGGCGATGTCGACCACGGGCGGGCTGCCATCGCCGATCTGCTCGCCGTTAAAGAGCATCGGGGCCTCGTCCTTCTCCCCCTCGCCGATCACGACGACGCCGTCCATGGCGACCGAGTCGAGCACGAAGCGCATCGCGTCGACGGCGGCGCCATCGGCAGCAAGCTTGTCACCGCGGCCGACCCAGCGGGCGGCGGAGAGCGCCGCCGCCTCGGTGACCCGGACGAGCTCCAGCGCGAGGTTGCGGTCGGGCTTGGTTGGAGAGTTCTCCCCCATGCGCGCCGCAGGCTATAGGGTCGGCCGGTGGCTCAGCGTTGGGGACTCACACTGCCTTTGCCCGGACTCTCGCTCGCGGCTCACGAAGAGCTGGTCAAGGGGGCCGAGGCGGTCGGCTACACCGACTTCTGGAGCGGCGAGACCAACGGGCCCGACGGCTTCACGCCGCTTGCCCTGAGCGCCGCCTGGACCGAGCGAGCGCGCCTGGGCACCGGCATCGTCGGCGTCTTCCAGCGCGGCCCGGCGCTGCTGGCCCAGGAGGCCGCGGCCCTGGCCAGCGCCTCAGATGGGCGTTTCGTGCTCGGCATCGGCTCCTCCTCGGACCGCATCGTCGAAGGTTGGAACGGCATCCCCTTCGAGCGACCGCTGGCCAAGGTGCGCGAGACGCTCGACTTCCTCGACGCTGCCCTGGCCGGCGAGCGCACCGCCAGCGGCTTCAAACTGGAGAGCGCGCCGGCGCAGCCGATCCCGGTCGTGCTCGCCGCCCTGCGCGGCAAGATGCTCGAGCTGGCAGTGGAGCGCGCCAGCGGTGCCTTCACCAACTTCCTGCCGCTAGGCGGCTTGCCGAAGGTCGCGTCGCAGCTTGACGGGGCGCCCAAGGGGTTCGAGTTGCTCTGCCGCTTCTTCTGCCTGCCCGGCGAGCGCGAGGCGGTCGAGCCGCTGGCGCGCTTCATGTTCTCCTCCTACATCACGGTCCCCGTCTACGCCGCCTTCTACCGCTGGCTCGGCTACGGCGAGCAGATCGAGCCGATGATCACCGCCTGGGAGGCGGGCGATCGCCAAGCCGCCGCAGCAGCTGCGCCCTGGGATCTGATCGAGGAGATGTTCATCTTCGGCTCGCCCGAGGAGATGGTGGAGCGGATCGGCGCCTTCGTCGAGGGCGGGATCACCCTGCCGATCCTCACCCCGATCACCACGCCGGACAAGCTCGGCGAGCTGATCGAGGCCCTGGCCCCGTAACGAGACCGGCGCCGGAGCTAAGCGGGCCCGGCGAGGCTCAGCGCGTAGTCGCAGTCTGCATCGGTAAACCAGCCGCTGATCGCCAGTCCCGCCTCCTCGTAGACACGGGCGAGCTTCTCGTAGGTGAACTTGGCGGAGATCTCGGTTCGCATCTCCTCGCCGGCCGCGAACTCGACCTCCAGCTCGAGCCCCTCGAGGCTGACGGTCTGGGCTGCGAGCGAGCGCAGGCGGATGTCCATGCGCGCCTCGACCTCGTCGTAACGGGCGACGTGCTCGAAGGCGTCGAGGTCAAAATCGGCTCCCAGCTCGCGGTTCAGCACCGCCAGCACGTTCTTGTTGAACTCGGCGGTGACGCCGCTGGCGTCGTCGTAGGCAGCCTCGAGACGATCGCTGCCCTTGACCAGGTCGGTGCCGAGCAGCAGCCGGTCCTGCGGCCCCATCAGGGCCCTGAGGCGAACGAGGAAGTCGTGGCGAGCTTGCGGGTAGAGGTTGCCGACCGTGCCGCCGAGGAAGGCTACGAGGCGACCGCCGTCGCCGTCGGGGATGCGCTCGAGGTGCTGCTCGAAATCGCAGACCAAGCCGCGAACCGCGAGCCCCGGGTACTCCTCGACCAGCAGGCCGGCGGTTTCGTGCGTGATCTCCTCGGAGATGTCGACCGGCACGTAGGTGTGCAGGCAGCCGGCATCGCGCATCGCGTCGAGCAGGTGGCGGGTCTTGGCGGCAGAGCCGGAGCCAAGCTCGACCAGGGAACGAGGGGATCCCGCCGCAGCGACGATCTCGGTGGATCGCTCGGCCAGGATCGAGCGCTCGGCCCGGGTCGGGTAGTACTCGTCCAGCTCGGTGATCTGCTCGAAGAGCTGAGAGCCGCGCTCGTCGTAGAAGTACTTCGGCGCCAGCTCCTTGGGCTCGGCGAGGAGGCCGTCGCGGACATCGCGCGCCATCGTCGCCGCCGTGTCGGCATCGAGGTGGACCTCGATCGCGATCATGCGTCAGCCGCCAGGCGGATGCCGGAGAAGATCTGGCGGCGCTCGGGCAGGTCCCAGTTGCGGAAGCTGGGTCGCATCACCTCGCGGCGCGTCGCCCAGGAACCGCCGCGCAGGACCTTGTAGGTGTCGCCGAAGAAGACCTGCGAGTACTCCGGGTACGGGAAGGCCTCGAAGCCGGGATAGGCGAGGAAGTCCGAAGAGGTCCATTCCCAGGCCTGGCCTGTGCCCTCGAGCCGCGCGCTCGCCGCCTCCCACTCGAACTCGCTGGGCAGGCGCTTACCGGCCCAGCGGGCGAGCGCGTCGGCCTCGCGCCAGGAGACATGGAGGACGGGGTGGGCCGGGTTGATCGGGTCGCGACCCCCCATATTCGTCAGCACCCACCCCCCGCCGCCATCGCGCTCCCAGTACAGCGGGGGCTCGGCGCCGGTCTCCTCCACAAATTGGATATACGTAGCGTTGCTCACCGGAGTTCGATCGATCTCGAAAGAGGCAAGCTCGATCGTGTGCCGGGGGCGCTCGTTGTCGTAGGCGAAGCCACGGGACGGCGCGCCGATCGCGTACTCGCCGCCGGGGACCGCGATCGTCTCCGGGCCCGGCCCGGGCGCTTGGAGAGCGCCAAGCTCTGGATCGACGGGTTCATAGCCATCAACCATCTGCAGCAGCTGCAACATCGTCTCGTTGTGCTGCTGCTCGTGCGCCAGCAACATCTCGTAGACGAAGCCTTCGCGCAGCAGCGGGTCCTCAGCGTCGGCGCCGATCTCGACCTCAGCGAGGACCTCGAGCGTGCGCTCGCGCACGTCGGCGAGGTAGGCGCGCAGCTCGGTGTCGCGCAGGATCGGCAACTCGCCGCGGGTCTTGCGCGGGTTCTCGATCGCATCGTAGAAGCGGCCGAGCTCGCCGTGCAGCGGCTCGCGCTCGCCGATCGTCTGCACCAACCAGAGCTCCTCGAAGTTGGCGATGTGGCCGAGGTCCCAGGCCAGCGGGCTGAGCAGCGGCGAGTAGACACGGTTGAGCTGCTCGTCGTCGAGCGGTTGGAGCAGCTCCAATGTGAACCGTCGCGCCTCTGCAAGGCGCTCCGCGATCGCTTCCTTGGAGCTTGGCGTCACCTCGGTGGCGATTGGGAAACCCTAGCGAGACCTGATTACCAGGGTGTGAACAGAGCGATCGGTAGGGTGCGCGCCGTGGAGGCCGCAGGCAAGAGCGCGCTGGTCGCAGGTGGAGCGTCGGGGCTGGGCGAGGCGACCGCTCGCACGCTGATCGCCGCCGGGGCGACGGTGACGATCGCCGACCTCAACGCCGAGAAGGGCGAGGCGCTGGCCGCAGAGCTGGGGCCGGGCGCGACCTTCGTGCAAGCTGACGTAACTGACGAGGCGGCCGTCGCCGCCGCGGTCGAGCGGGCGGCGTCACACGACGGCGGGCTGCGGATCTCGGTCTGCTGCGCTGGCATCGGCTGGGCCGAGCGCGTCGCCCACAAGGGCGGCCCCCACAACCTCGAATTCTTCTCCAACGTGGTCAAGGTCAACCTGATCGGCACTTTCAACGTGCTGCGCTTCGCCGCCGCGGCGATGAGCGAGAACGAGGCTGACGCCGAGGGCGAGCGGGGGGTCTGCATCAACACAGCCTCGATTGCTGCCTACGACGGCCAGATCGGCCAGATCGCCTACTCGGCCTCGAAGGGCGGCATCGTCGGCATGACCCTGCCCGCGGCACGCGACATGGCCTCACGCGGCGTCCGCGTCGTCACCATCGCCCCCGGCCTCTTCGACACGCCGCTGCTTGCCGCCCTGCCCGAAGAGGCGCGCACCGCGCTCGGCGCAGGCATCCCCTTCCCGTCCCGCCTCGGCCGCCCGGAGGAGTACGGCCAACTCGTCACCCAGATCGTCGCCAACCCGATGCTCAACGGCGAGACGATCCGCCTCGACGGCGCGCTGAGGATGCCGCCGAAGTAGCCCGACAAGGCTCCGCTGTTCCTTTGCCCCGACATGGCTGGCAAAGGCACAGCGGAAAGTAGGTCCTTTAGTCCGCTGTTCTCCCTCCTTGGTATTCCCTGCAAAGGAACAGCGGAGCGGGTAGATCAATGGGTGTGCTCGGCCTCGGGGTCGCGCCAGACCTGCTTGCGCCAGGGAGGGCTGACGGCGAAGCGGGTGGTGCTGGTTGCCGCGATTGGCTCGAGGGGAATGAGGTGGACACGATTGCGCGGGGTGAGGCGTTCGATATGCGGGATGCCGGCCGTGTTGCCGGCATGGCTGCCCCCGGAGACGATCAGCAGGTGAGTCTCGGGGCCCCAGCCGTTCTCAGCGCGCAGGCCCAGCGCTTCGGTTGCGTTCTTGACCGCATCGATGCCGGCGTCCGAGGCCCAACCGGCGACTGGTCCGGGGCGCTGGTTGTAGCCATTGTGGGACGAGGCGCGCTCGTCGACCGAGCCATCGGGACGGATGCGAATCTGCACGCCCTCCCAATCGTCCCGGTGATAGCCCGCCTTCCCCGCGACCGGGACACCGCGCAGCGTGGCCGAGTCGGCGTAGTAGGTCCAGTACTGGAGGTAGAGATTGCCGGCCCGCGCGCCCGAGCAATCGACACCGTCGGCTTCCGCTTGCTCGACCGCGTCGGAGCGGCAGTCGACCACGTGAACAAATGCCGAGACCGCCAACTCGGCCTCGGTGCGGTCCACGTAGCCCTGCCCGGCGGCATCCCCACACGCGGTCTCACGACAGCGCCGAAAGTCAACCGGCACCGCCCGCGACCCCCGTTCGAAGAGCAGCGAAGGCATGTGCCGCCGGACCAGCTCCCCCACTTCGGTTCCGTAGGCCGCGATCAGGCTCGGTTCGTCGCCGCAGCGATCGGCGATCGCCGCGGCACAGAGGACCCGTGCGGCAATGGCGCGCGCCAGCGCGCTGACCGGCGCGCTGGGCCCGGCCGCGAAGAGACACGCCAGCGCCAGTGCCAGTGCCGCGAGGCAGATCAACCCGACGTACTCAATGACTCCCTGTCCCCGCTCGGACTTCACCCGCCGAGGCTAGAAGCGCAGCTGCTACGCGTGTGTGGCAAACGCGCTGAATGGCGCGCGAGAGGTGCCGTGGCCTCAGTCTGGCCGCGTCAACAACTGGTCCGCAGGTGCGTAGTCGTCGCGCAGGGGCTCGGTATCGCCCACCAGCCATTCGACGGACGGAAGGTTGTAGGTGGTGGCGCCTTCGGCGTTGGAGCGGGCGCCCCTGGGCATCGGTCGATCCGAAGCGAACAGCACCGCGTTGCCGCCCGAAGGACGACCGTCTTCGCCGATGAAAGTGACGAGCCGAACGTCGGCGAAGGCGTCGAGCAGCGTCGCGGCCTCCGCTTTCAGCAGTTCCAGGGGCGGGAAATCGATCACGTTGATCGCGTAGAGGCCATCCGGCTTGAGAACGCGCTTGACTTCAGCGGTCCACTCAGCAGTGGTGAGCTGCCAGGGGACGGAGTGGTTGTTGTACGCATCGCCGACGACGAGGTCGGCACTGTCGCTGGGCACGTCGAGCATGGTGATCCGCGCATCGCCGACGACGACGCGGAATTCCGGTGGCGGCGGCACCTTCAAGCGATCCTCCAAGAAACTGACCAAGCCGCCGTCGAGCTCGAGCACCAGTGAGCGCGAGCCCGGATGCGTCGCATTGATCCACCGTGGGACCGTGAAGCCACCTCCGCCTATGGTGATCGAGTTGAGCGGCGCTTTTTGGCCTTTCGTGGCGTTGACCACATCGGCAACCCACTTCGAGTAGACGTACTCGAGCCGGGTCGGATCGTCGGGGTCGACGAAGGACTGGTATCCGTCATCAAGCAGCAGGTTGTAGCCACCGGGGTTCTCCGCTTCGGTGACGATGCCCACGCAGTGATAGTCGGTCTCAGTGACGCATGGCGAGCTTTGAGAGACGGAGAAAGCACTGAGCGCGACGACGAGGATCGTTGCACCGGCGACGGCGGCCGGCGCCAGCAATCTGGAGGTTGCACCGAGCCCCGCACCGACGACCACCAGCGTCGCACCGATCAATAGCACCGCCGTGCTTACCGGCATCAGGGGTACGAGCAGAAAGCCAGTGCCGAAGGTGCCGATCAGGGCGCCGGCCGTGGCCCATGCCGAGAGCCGCCCGACCACCGTGCCGCTGGCGCGCAGGTCATGCAGCTGGAGATGTGCAACCGCCGGCGAAATGGCGCTGAGCACGGCTGCTGCTGGCACCAGCGCGAGAAAGGTGATGCCGAGCGCGGGGAGAGTCCCATCGCCGCGCGCACCCGGCCCAAGCCAGCGTACGACGGGGACGGTCAGCAGCGCGAGTGACCCGCCGGCGATCAGCAAGACTACGATCAGCCGGCGCGTATCGGTGCGATCCGCCAGATATCCACCGACCGCGGCGCCGACGGCAATGCCACCCAGGGCGGCCCCAATGATCGACGTCGTCGTTTCCAGCGTCGTTCCCGTGTACGGAGCCAGCAGGCGGATGGCGAGGATCTCGAGCACTAGCACCGAGCCCGCGGCGACGAAGACGAGGGCCGCCGCGCCTGCGGGCGGCAGCGAGTTGGGCAGGTCGGCTGCTACCTCTACCGCAGGGGCTTTTTTCTCTCTCCCCTTGGCGTTTCTCCGCCTCCCCCTCGTGGCCGCCTTTGAAGCCATCGCTGCATCTTACTCAAATATTTTCTATTTATCGAAGCACCTACCCCGAGCATCGGCGCGCGCAAGCGAGCGTCCCCTCAGGACTGCGAGGCCGCGGGGCCGCAGGGCCGGAAATAGGAACTACAGGTTTTGAATCTCGGCGGCGATATCCGCCGCCGCCTGCTTGGCGTCAGCGAACAACATCGAGGTATTCGCTTCGTAGAAAAGATCGTTGTCGATGCCGGCGAAGCCCGGGCTGAGCGAGCGCTTGATCACGATCACCTGCTGGGCCTGGTCGACTTCGATGATCGGCATGCCAGCGATCGGGCTGTCGGGATCGTTCTTCGCCGCCGGGTTGGTGACGTCGTTGGCGCCGACGATGACCGCGACATCGGTGCGCGGCATTTCCGGATTGATCTCCTCCATCTCCTTCAGCTGCTCGTAGGGCACGTCGGCCTCGGCGAGCAGGACGTTCATGTGGCCGGGCATGCGCCCGGCGACGGGATGGATCGCGTAGTTGACGGTGACGCCGCGCTTCTCGAGCTCGTCACCGACCTCCTTGATCGCGTGCTGGGCCTGGGCCACGGCGAGGCCGTATCCCGGCACGATCACGACGGTGTCGGCGTAGGCGAGCTTGATCGCCGCGTCCTGGGCGCCGATCGAGACGTGCGGGCGTTCCTCTCCCCCACCCGAGGGGCCGCCCGAGGGCGCACCGCCGAAGCCGGCGAAGAGCACGTTTGCGACCGAGCGGTTCATCGCCGTCGCCATCTCCATCGTCAGGATCGTTCCCGAGGAACCGACCAGGGTGCCGGCGACGATCAGGGCGACGTTGTCGAGGGCGAAGCCCGCGGCAGCGGCCGAGAGGCCGGTGAAGGCGTTGAGCAGCGAGATCACGACCGGCATGTCGGCGCCGCCGATCGGCAGCACGACGAGGTTGCCGAGCAACCCGGCGGCAAGCAGAACCGCGATGAAGATCGCCTGGTTGGGATCGTCGTTGTTGATCGCGATGTTGACGCAGGCGGCGACGATCCCGACCAGCAGGACGACGTTGATCACCTGCTGCCCGGGCACGGCCAGTGGCCGGGTCGGGATCAAGTCCTGCAGCTTGGCGAAGGCAATGTTCGAGCCCCAGAAGGAGACCGAGCCGACGACGGCGGCGAAGAGAATTGGGATCAGCTCGTCGAGCGGGATGTCCTCGCCGAGTGAGATGCCGTGGCGGATCTCCGACCAGGCGATCAGGGCGACCGCGCCGCCGCCGACGCCGTTGTAGAGGGCGACCATCTGCGGCATCTCGGTCATCTGCACGCGGACCGAGGCGATCACGCCGACGGCGGTGCCGATACCGAGGCCAAGCGCGATCAGGCCCCAGTTGCCGATCCCGTCGAGCATCAGGGTGGTGACGACAGCGAGCGCCATGCCGACCGCGGCGACCAGGTTGCCCTGCTTTGCGGTCGTCGGGTGGGTACCGCGTTTGACGCCGAGGATGAAGAGCGAGAAGGCGACGATGTAGAGCGCGGTGGCGGCGTCGCCACCCGGCTCGAAGACGGCAAGCAGACTCATTTACCGCCCCCGGGTTTCGCCTCGGCGTCGGCCTTGGGCTTCGGCTTTTTGGAGAACATGCCGAGCATCCGGTCGGTGACCATGAAGCCACCGACGATGTTGATCGCGCCGAAGGCGATCGCGATCGTGCCGATCACGTACTCGAGCGGGTCGTTGGCGTAGCCGACGACGATCAGGCCACCGAGCATGACGATGCCGTGGATCGCGTTGGTCTGCGACATCAGCGGCGTGTGCAGGGTGGTCGGCACCTTCGAGATCACCTCGAAGCCGACGAAGGCGGCGAGGACGAAGATCGTGATCTCGGTCATCAGGCTCATTTGGCGGCCCTCTCGTTCTTGATCTCGCCGCCGTGGGTGATGCAGGCGGCGGCGACGATGTCGTCCTCGAAGTCGAGTGTCAGCTCGCCCTCCTCGGAGACCAGCAGGCCGAGCAGGTTCTCGAGGTTCTTGGCGTAGAGCTGGGAGGCGGGCCTGGGCATCTCGCTGGCGAGGTTGCGCGGGCCGATCACCTTGACCCCGTTCTCGACCACGGTCTGGCCGGCCTCGGTCAGCTCGCAGTTGCCGCCGGTCTCGGCGGCGAGGTCGACGATCACCGAGCCGGGCTGCATGCCACGCACCGCTTCGGCGGTGATCAGCAACGGTGCCGGGCGGCCGGGGATCGCGGCGGTGGTGACGATCACGTCCTGCTTGGCGGCGTTCTCGCCGAGCGCGTCGCGCACCTGGGCGTTCTCCTCGTCGGTGAGCGGGCGGGCGTAGCCGCCCTCGCCCTCGGCGTCGGGGATGAAGTCGAGTTCCAGCGGCCGACCGCCGAGCGAGGCGATCTGCTCCCAGGCGGCGCGGCGGATGTCGAAGCCGGTGACGATCGCGCCGAGGCGCTTGGCGGTGGCGACTGCCTGCAGGCCGGCGACGCCGGCGCCGAGCACGAGCACCTTGGCCGGCGGCACGGTGCCGGCGGCGGTGGTCATCATGCCGAAGAAGCGGCCCGACTCACGAGTGGCGATCAGGGTCGCGGCGTAGCCGGCGGCAGATGCCTGCGAGGAGAGCGCGTCCATCGCCTGGGCGCGCGTCGTGCGCGGGATCGCCTCCATCGCAAAGCTGGTGACACCGGCCTGGGCCAACGCCTGGTTGGTCTCGGCGGCGGTCCAGGGCGAGAGGTGGCCGATCAGGACCTGGTTGGAGTTGAGGCGACCGATCTCAGCGGCGGAAGGGGCGGCGACGCGAAGGACGACGTCGGCGCCCCACGTAACCTCGCCCTCGACGACTTCGGCGCCGGCTTCGCTGTACTGGGAGTCCGGGTGGCCGGCAGCTTCGCCGGCACCGCTCTCAACCAGCACCGCAACCTTCTCGCTGGCGGCGAGAGATTTAACGACGTCAGGGACTAGCGCGACCCGGCGCTCTCCCTCGGCGGTCTCTTTCGGTACTCCGATCTTCATTGGACGCGGCGGCGGAGACTACGCGATGAGCGCCGCGAGGCGCTGCAAGGTATGGAGTTGCTGGCTCTTCTCGGCATGAACAGGCGAGACGATCAGGCGGTCGATGCCGGCGCCGCGGAAGCGCTCGACCCGCTCCGCCACTTCCGCCTCGGTGCCGACCAGCGAGGTCGCCTCGACGATCTCGTCGGGCACGGCCTCGAAGGCGCCGGCGCGGTCGCCGTCCTGGAAGCGCTGCTGGACCTCATCGGCGACCTCGCCGAAGCCGAAGCGGTGGGCGAGGTCGACGTAGAAGTTGGTCTTGCGGCTGCCCATGCCGCCGAAGTAGAGGACGAGGCCGGCCTTGACCACGGCCTTGGCCGCCTCGAGGTCGCCGTCGATCGCCACCTGCAGCGAGGGCGAGACCTCGAGGTCGGAGCGCTGGCGCCCGCCCTTGGCGAAGCCCGCCTCCAAGTGCTCGCCCCAGGTCTGCTCGAAAGCATCGACGCTGAAGAAGATCGGGATCCAGCCGTCGCAGATCTCCGCCGCCATCTCGACCGACTTGCGGCCGATCGCGCCGACGAAGACCGGGATCTCGTTGCGCTCGGGGTGGAAGTTGAGCTTGAGCGGCTTTCCCTCGCCGCCGGGTAGAGGCAGTTGATAATGCTCGCCCTGGTGGTCCACCTTGTCCTCGCGGGCGATGATCTCGCGCACGACCTCGATGTACTCGCGGGTGCGGCCCCAGGGCTTGGCGTAGGGCACGCCGTACCAGCCCTCGGAGACCTGCGGGCCCGAGGGACCGAAGCCGAAGATGAAACGGCCGCCGGAGAGCTTGTCGATCGTCGCCCCGGCCATCGCCGCGGCGGCGGGCGGGCGGGCGGGCACCTGCAGGATCGCGGCGCCGAGCTTGATCGTCGTCGTCTGCGGCGCCAGCCAGGCCAGCACGCTGACCACGTCGGAGCCGTAGGACTCGGCCGCCCAGACCGACTCGAAGCCGGCGCCCTCGGCGGCCTGGACCACCTCGAGGGCGTCCTCGCCGGCCGGGCCGATGCCCCAGTAGCCAAGGTTGAGTCCGAGCTTCAAAGCCATCCGGAGCTCACCCTATTGAATAGGCGGCGATGACGGACGCGGCGATCGAGCGAGGCCTTTCCAGCGCTACCGCAGCGAAGCGGCTGCGCGAGCTCGGCCCGCCACCGGAGAACTCCTCGCGCTCGACCTCCAGCATCGTCGCCGGCAACGTCTTCACCCTCTTCAACGTGATCATCGGCGCCTTCTTCGTGCTCGACCTCGGGCTCGGCCTCTACGCCGACTCGATCTTCGGCCTGATCGCGGTGATCAACTCCTACATCGGCATCCGCCAGGAGCTGAAAGCGAAGCGCACCCTCGACGAGCTGGCGGTCCTCGTCGCGCCCCACGCCAAGGCGATCCGCGACGGCGCCACTGCGAGCCTGCTTGCCGAGGAGATCGTGCCCGGCGACGTGGTCGAGGTCGCGCCCGGCGACCAGCTCGTCGCCGACGGCGAGGTGCTCAGCACCCGCGGGATGACGCTCGACGAGTCGATGCTGACCGGCGAGGCCGACGGGGTGCGCAAGGAGGCTGGCGACCGCGCTCTCTCCGGCTCCTTCTGCATCAGCGGCTCCGGCTCCTACAAGGTCGACGCCGTGCGCGAGGACAGCTACGCCGGCAAACTGGCCGGCGAGGCGCGCGCCTTCCGCCACCCACCCTCACCGCTGCAGACCGAGGTCAACCGGGTGATCGTCGCCTGCGTCTACGCGATGGTGCCGCTGGCGGTGCTGCTGATCCTCACCCTGAAGCTGCGCAACACCGGCCTCGAGGAGGCGGCCCAGACCGCCACCGCAGGACTGGTGACGCTGATCCCCGAGGGGCTGGTGCTGTTGATGAGCGTCACCTTCGCCGTCGCCGCCGTGCGCCTGGCGAAAAAAGACACGCTGGTGCAGCAGATGAGCGCCACCGAGAGCCTCGCCGCGGTCGACACGATCTGCGTCGACAAGACCGGCACCCTGACCGACGGCGAATTGCGCCTGCTCGGCGCCGAGGTGGCGGAGGGCATCGACGAAAAAGCGGCTCACGCTGCGCTCGGGCGCTTCGCCGCCAGCGCCGGCGACCGCAACCGCACCCTCGAGGCGATCGGCGAACGCTTCCCCGGCGAGGCGGGCCGTGTCTCCGGCGAAGTCCCCTTCTCCTCGGAGTGGAAGTGGAGTGGGCTGCGGATCGACTCGGCCAGTTACGTGCTCGGCGCACCCGACGTGCTGGGCGAAGCCGGCGTGCTCACCCTGCCACCCGGCCTCACCCGCGTGCTCGAGCGCGAGACCGCGGCCGGGCGCCGGGTCGTCGCCTTCAGCGAAACCAGCGAGCAACTGCCGACCAACCCGGGTGAGCAGCCACCCCCGCGACTGGCACCGGTCGCCCTGATCGTGCTCGAGGAGACCTTGCGGCCCGACGCGGCGGAAACGGTCGCCTTGATGCGCGAGGAAGACGTCGACCTGAAGCTGATCTCGGGCGACGCCAGGGCAACCGTGACCGCCGTCGCCAACGCGGTCGGGGTGCCCCAGGACGCCGGCGTGATCGAGGGACACGAACTGCCCGAAGACCCGGAGCAGCTCGCCGTGGCCGTCCAGCGCAACACGGTCTTCTGCCGGATCAAGCCCGAGCAGAAGCGCGATCTGGTCGCCGCTCTCGCCGCCTCCGGGCGCTACGCGGCGATGATCGGCGACGGCGTCAACGACGTGCCGGCGCTGAAGCGGGCGCGGATGGCGGTGGCGATGGGCTCGGGTGCCCAGGTGACCAAGGGGGTCGCCGACGTCGTCCTGCTCAAGGACGAGTTCGCCCGCTTGCCGCAGGCCGTCGCCGAGGGACGACAGATCGCCCGCAACATCCACCGGCTCGGCCGCCTCTACCTGACCAAGACGGTCTACGCGGCGGCGCTGATTCTGCTCGTCGCGATCCCGGGCTTCGCCTTCCCCTTCCTCCCCCGCCACCTCACCCTCGCCGCCTTCCTGACGATCGGCGTCCCCTCCTTCGTGCTCGCGCTGATGCCCTCGGACGGCCCGCTCTACCGTGGCCGCCTGCTGCGCGCCCTGGCTGCCTTCGCCGTGCCGGCCGGGCTCGCCACGGCGCTCGGCTCGATCCTCTCCTTCTTCCTCGTCGACACCGTCTTCGGCGGCAGCCTCGAGGCAGGCCGCACCGCGGCAACGACGACCCTGGTCGTACTCGGCCTCAGCTTCGTGCTGCTGCTCGAGCGCGGTCCCGGCCGCGAGCACATCGCGATTCAGAGCAACATGCTGGTGCTCGTGCTCAGCCTGGGCGGACTCTTCGCCGGAATCCTGGCGCTCCCGCCGCTGCGCGATTTCTTCGAGATGGAGGTGCTCAGCTCCGCTCAGTGGTTCCTGGCACTGCTCTCGGCCGCGGCGGGGCTGGCGATCGCCAGTCTGCTCTGGCGCTTGCCGCAAATCGAAGCGTGGGGCGCCCCGGTCAGTCCCGAGGCGGAAGCACGAACTGACTGACGATCAGGTTTGCGGCGAGCTTCGGCTCGCCGCCGTCCCTGATCCGCTCGATCTTGACCTCGATCACGACTGTGCTCTTGCCCGCGTGCAGGGGCGTGGCGGTGGCGACTATCTCGTCGCCGAGCAGGCCGGCGGCGAAGACGTTGAGCTTGAGCTCGATCGTGGTGAAGTTGTGCTGCGGCGGGATATTGCGAAAGGTGGCCCAAGCCGCGACGGTGTCACCAAGCGCGGTCCAGACCCCGCCGTGAACGAAGCCGCCGGGATGCAGGTGGCGCTGATCGACGACGATGCGGCCGCTGGCGAAGGAATCCTCGATCTCGATCGGGTCGATCCCGAGGTCGCCGGGGAAGCTGCCGCCGATGAAGGAGCGCACGCCCTCCGGGGTAATAGGCGAGCGATCGCCGGTCGCACTTGAATCGCTCATGGGCTCATCTCCGCTGTTCCTTTGCAGTGAATGGCAGCGATAAGGCACAGCGGAAGCTCATGGGCCCGCCAGTTCGTAGGCACCCGGCACCAGCTCCCGCGTGCGGCGGCGATAGGCACTCCACACCCAGGGCCAGTTGTTGGGGTCGTTGCCGTTCTCGTCGACGTACCAGTTGCTGCAGCCGCTCTGCCAGACAGTCCTGGCCAGCGCGGCGCGCAACTCGCGGTCGAAATCCGTGGCCGCGGCGTGGGAGACCTCGATCCGGCTTGCCTCGGCCCGCTCCATCTCGCCCAGCGCGGCGAGCACGTGACCGATGCCGCACTCCAGCGTGTTGACCACCGAGCCGCTGCCGCCGTTGGTGTTGGGCCCGTAGAGCAGGAACATGTTGGGAAAGCCGGGCACGCTGAGGCCGAGGTAGGCGCGAGCCACCTCGTCCCAAGCGTGCTCCAGGGTGAGGCCCTCGCTGCCGACGATCTCCATCGGCGCGATGAAGTCGTGACTGGCGAAACCGGTGGCGAGAACGATCGCGTCGGTGGGGCGCTCGACCCCGGTCGCGTCGCGGATGCCGCCGGGCGTCACCCGCTCGATTCCCTCGGCGACGAGCTCCACGTTGTCCCGGGTCAGGGTCGGATACCAGTCGTCGGTGAGCATGATCCGCTTGCAGCCGAACTCGTAGGTGGGGGTCACCTTGCGGCGCAGCTCCGGGTCGGAGATCGCGGCCTTGATCTGGCGCATGCCGAGCAGGCGGAAGAGCGGCAGCAGCCAGCGGTGGCGGGTGAAAGCGGCGGCGGCGACCTCCTGGAAGGCGTAGACCGATGCGCGGTCGAGGCGCCGCAGCGCCGGCAGGCGACGGAAGAGCGAGCGGAGCAAGCGTGAGTAGGCGAAGTCACCCTTGGCCAGCGTCCAGCCCGGCGAGCGCTGGTAGACGTCGAGCCGGGCGACTTCGGGCTGGATCGCGGGCCCGACCTGGATCGCGCTGCAACCGGTGCCGATCAAGGCGACCCGCTTGCCGGTTAGATCGACGTCGTGGCGCCACTCGGCGGTGTGGAAAGCCGGGCCCTCGAAGTCCTCGAGACCGGCGATCGGCGGCACTTTCGGCACCGAGAGCTGCCCGCAGGCGGTGATCAGGACGTCCGCCTCGTGTGAGCCGGCGCTGGTCTCGAGCAGCCACTTGCCGCGCCCCTCATCCCAGCTGGCGCTGGTCACCTCGGTGCCGGTGCGGACCTTGTCGAAGACGCCGAAGCGCTTGGCGACGCCCTCGATGTAGGCGCGGATCTCAGGCCCGGGAGAAAAGCGGCGCGACCAGCGGTTGGGGGCGAAGGAGTACTCGTAGAGGTGCGAGGGGATGTCGCAGGCGGCCCCGGGGTAGGTGTTGTGCTGCCAGACCCCGCCGACCCGCTCGCCCTTCTCGAAGACGGTGACGTTCTCGTAGCCCTCGCGCCCCAGCATCGCCGCAGCGCCGACGCCGCCGAAGCCGCCACCGACGACCGCGATCGAGCGCCGCTTTGAGCTCATACCCCGAAGCCCTCCAGGCCGAAGTCGCCGAAGGGCTCGTCGCGGTCTTTGACCGCCTCCTTGAAGCCGCCCTCGGCAGCGCGGCGAACGAAGCCATGGCCCTCCTCGGTGTGGCGGGCAACGCCGTCGAAGAAGGTGCCGAGCAGCTGGGTCTGGTGCAGGCCCTGGGCGTAGAGGCTCTGGTTGACCAGCATCTTCATCATCACCAGCTGGTTGATCGGCATCCGGGCAACGCGCTCCAGCAGCGCCTCGAAGCGCCCGTCCAGATCGGCCGCGGGCGCCGCCTCGGTCGCCAGCCCCCACTCCTCCGCCTGCGCTCCGGTCAGCGAGTCACCGGTGAACAACAGTCGCTTGGCCCGCATCGGCCCGACCCGGGCCGCCCACATCGCCGTCGTCGGCGAGCCCCAGACGCGCGCCGGCGGGTAGCCGATCTTGGCGTCCTCGGCAATCACCAGCAGGTCGGAGCAGAGCGCCATGTCGGTGCCACCGGCGACGCAGTAGCCGTGCACCTTGCAGAGCACCGGCTTCTCGGAGTGGAAGAGGCTCATGAAGCCGCGCACGTTGCGCGACATGAACTGGAAGTCGGTGACCGGGTCCCAGTTCGACTCGGGCATGTGATTGGCGCCGATCACCGCCGGGTCGATTGGCGACCCCGCCGGTGCCTCCGCCCCACCCAGTTCACTCGTGTCCCCCTCGGCCGAGGCAACGAGGTCATAGCCGCCGCAGAACCCGGTGCCGTTGCCGGCTAGGGCAATGGCGTGGACCTCCGGGTCGAGGTTGGCCCGCTCCACGCAAGCCGCCAGCTCGGCCGGCATCCGCGGCGTGATCCCGTTGCCGCGGTCCGGCCTGTTGAGCGTTATCCGGGCGACTCGGTCGCTCGCCTCATACGTAAGCGTTTCCACCAGATCAACCTACGTTGTCTGACGCGATCTGACCAAGCAGATCAAGGACGCAGGGAGCGTGGCGTGCTTCTGCACGCGAGCGACCGAGGACGCCGATATGCGCCGGTCAGATCGCGTCAGACGCGTTCGACGATCATCGCCTTGCCTTGCCCGCCGGCGACGCACATCGTCTCGATGCCGACCTGATGGTCGTCGGTCTCCATCGCGTTGAGCAGGGTGCCCATGATGCGGGCGCCGGTCATGCCGAAGGGGTGCCCGAGGGCGATCGCGCCGCCGTGGGTGTTGAGCTTGTCTTCGGCGATGCCGCATTCGTCCATGATCGGGATCACCTGGGCGGCGAAGGCCTCGTTGAGCTCGACCGTGTCGATGTCGTCGATCGTCATCCCGGCGCGGTCGAGCACCTTCTTGATCGCGCCGATCGGGGCGACGCCCATCAGCTCGGGCTCGTTGCCGTAGGTGGCAGCGGTGACGATGCGAGCGCGCGGCGTAAGACCCAGCTCCTTGGCCTTGGTGTCACTCATCAGCAGCACCGCGGCGGCGCCGTCGTTGAGCGGGCAGGAGTTGCCGGCGGTAACGCCACCGCCGCCAAAGGCCTCGGGCAGTTCGCTCAGCTTCTCCAGGGTCGAGGAAGCGCGCGGACCATCGTCCTTGGCGACTTCGGTGCCGTCGGGCAGCGTCACCGGGACGATTTCGCGATCGAAGAAACCATCCTCCTGCGACTTGACCGCCAGTTCCTGGGAGCGCTGCGCGAACTTGTCCATGTCGGCGCGGCTGACCTCGTACTTTTCGGCGACGTTGACCGCGGTCAGGCCCATGTCGATGTAGGCGTTGGGCTGGCCGTTCTCGCCGATCAGGTTCGGGTTGCGGTCGTCGGCGCCGGCGGGCTCGGTACGCTCGTTGAAGCGGCTCACCCACTCGACCCCGGCGGCGATGTAGGCGTCGCCCTCGCCGGCCTTGATCGCGTTGCCGGCGTGGCGGATCGCGTCGAGGCTGGAGGAGCAGTAGCGCGAGACCGTGACCCCGTTGACCTCCTGCGGCAGCTTCTCGGAGAGCAGCGAGATGATGCGGCCGATGTTGAAAGCCTCCAGGCCCTGCGGCATGCCGACGCCGCAGAAGACGTCCTCGATCAGGGCCGGGTCGACGCCCGGGTTGCGCTCGAGCAGCTGGTCGACCACGAAGGCACCCGTCTCCTCCGGGCGCAACTGGGCCAGCGAGCCCTTGAAGGCACGGCCGATCGGCGTGCGGATGGTGTCGACGATTACTGCCTCGGGCATGCGGGTCTCTCCTTCGGGCGGGGGTCGGGAAGTGCGGGCCGCAGGGTAGTGGATCGGGAGCGCAGGGCTCCGGGGCAGGCTCTAAGTTAGTGGCGATGTCACTGGACGGACTGCGGGCGTGGATCGGGCTGGTCGAGCGCAAGCTGACCATGCGCACGCGTGTCTTTCTCGTCCTCGTCGCGATCGCGATCGGCGGCGCAGGTGCCGGCATCGTGCTGGCGATCGACGCCCAGGACAACGCGGTCAGCAAGGACGACCTGCAGAACGTGCGCGACGAACTCACCGGCACGACCGCTCCGGCGGCAGCGCCGCAGGCGAGCGAGCTCGAAGCCGAACTCGAAACCCTGCAGGCGGAAGTCGCGGCGCTGCGGGCCGAAGCGGCGTCCGCAGCCCAGGGAAAAGACGGGGGCGGCGAGGCGCCGGAAGCGACCCCCGAAGGCGATACCGGCAGCAGCGGCGGAGCTGAATTGACGCCGAAGAAGTAGAGGGATATCGTGCGAATTCGCACGACCTTTCCCCGAGCCGTCCCCGGACTGCGTTACATTCGCCGCAATTCGACCTCGCGACCACCGCGAGCTCTGCCGCCCAGGCAGTGAAAGGAGTCGCCCTGATGCCAGAGGGTTACTGCGTCAAGGAGCGCAAGAAGGTCGAGATCAAAGACGCCAAGCAGGTGACGATGAAGAACGGTCGCCCCGCGATCCAGGGAACCTGCCCGGACTGCGGCACGAAAATCTTCAAGATCGGGAAACTCGAGTAGCGCGAGCCTGAACCAGCGTCAGCGGGCATTCGTATCCCGAACGAATGCCACCTGGCGCGCTGACAGACGAGCGGGACGTGCGTGAGGCCTACGCGGCTCACGCCTCTGAGCTCTACGGCTTCGCGGTCCGCTCGCTCGGCGATTCCGGCCTCGCCGAAGAGGCCGTCCAGGAGACCTTCCTGCGGGCTTGGCGCGCCGGTGAGCGCTTCGACCCGCAGATCGGTTCGCTGCGGACCTGGCTGTTCGCGATCCTGCGCAACGTCGTGATCGACCTCGGGCGCGCTCGCGCCGTCCGGCCGACCGTCGCCGACGGCGGCATCGAGGTGGCCGTCGAGCCCTTCGACGAGGCCCTGCTCGCCTGGCAGATCGAGGAGGCGATGCGGCGGATCGGCGAGCAGCACCGCCGCGTCCTGGTCGAGACCTATTACCGCGGCCGCCCCTACGCCGAGGTCGCCGCGGAACTGGGGGTACCGGAGGGAACGGTGAAGAGCCGCGTCTACTACGGCCTGCGGGCGCTGCGGATCGTGCTCGAGGAGATGGGCTATGAAGACTGACGGCTGCCGCCAGTGGAGAGAGGCGCTGGGCGCGTACGCGCTCGGCCACCTCCCCGATGATGAGCGGGCCGGCATCGAGGCCCACCTCGAGGGCTGCGCTGCCTGCCGGGCGGAGGCCGAGTCGCTGCTCGCGGTCTCAACGTTGCTCCCCCACGCCGACCCAGCCCGGTTTGGCCCGGCGCCGCAGCCACCGCCCGCGCTGGGCAAGCGGATCGCTACGACGATCGGTGCCGAGCGGCGGTCGAAGCGCCGCCGGCACCGCCTGCGTTTCGGTCTTGGCTTTGGCGCGGCGGCCGCCGCGGCGGCCGTGCTGGCGATCTTCGTCCTCTCCGGCAGCAGCGAGAGCAGCCCGGAGCAACACATCGCCTTCCGTGCCCTGCCCGAGGGAGTCAAGATCGGGGCGACGCTCGAGCCGCAGGCCTACGGAACCGAGATCCATATGTACGTCAAGGGGATCAGCTCGGGCACGCTCTGCCGCGTCTACATGCGTGGCTCGGCTGGCGAGAACGTCTCGGCCGGCAGCTTCCGCTACCGCTGGGGTGGCGACGACGCCGCAACCCTCAGCGCCGCCCTCGATCTCTCGCGCGCCGAGGCTCTGGTCGTGCACGCCGGCAAGCGCACCTTCGTCGCCCCGCTCAATCGCGGCGAAGCCAGCGAAGAGGCGAGGAGCTAGGAGCGCTTGCGAGCGGAGATCGAGGGTGGGACGAGCTCGCGGATCTCGGTCAGCAGCCGCACCGCCAGCTCCCCCGCCTCCTCGCCCGGCTTGGCCTGGCCGTCGCGCGGCTCGAAGAAGCGGATCCGCAGCCGCGGGCGGCGCGGGAAGCCGGTCAGGTCCGAGGTCCCCTCGATTGCGACGCAGACGATCTTCGCCTCCGGCACCTCGAGCGCGAGGCGCCCGACGCCGCTGCGGGCGCGCAGGACCTTGCCGCGGGAACGCGTTCCTTCCGGGAAGACACCGATGCAGGAGCCACGCCGCAGTTCCTCGACCGCTCGCGCAAGTGCTCCGGCATCGCCCGCTTCGCGCTCGATCGGGATTTGGCCCATGCCGTTGAGCACCGGCGCCAGGCCGCGCACCTTCCAGAGGTCCGATTTGGCCAGGGCCTTGATCTGGCGACGCCGAATCGCTGAGATCCCGACCATGATCGGGTCCCAGTGGCTGTCGTGATTGCCGACGACCAGCGCCGGTCCGCTCTCAGGCAGCAACTCCACGCCCTCGGCCCGCAGCCCTCCCCAAAGCGCCACCGGACGACAGACCGCCATCGCCGTGCGGTACATCGGGCTCGGCTCGCGCTTGGCCCCATCGGGTGTAGTCGAACCCCCTTGCGGGGTAGTGGCCTCCATTGCGAGCGGCACCGTACTCGATCGCACTAAAGCCGCCATGGTCCAGACAAGGAAAACCATCAAAGTGATCAAAATCACGTATTCGCCTGGCCCGGCGGTCGAAGGTACTCGTCTCGCTTCTGCAGTGACGATCCGCACTTCGAATCCCGGCTGTATCAATCCCAACTATCTAAAGTGTCATCTGTGACGACGCAGAAGCCGCTCGAGCTGATCCTCGCTCGCAACCTGATGTCTGCGCTCTCGACCCCGGCCTTCCTGGTCGACGAGGGCGGGGTTCTCGTCTTCTACAACGAGGCGGCCGGTGCCCTGCTCGGCAAGCGCTTCGAGGAACTGGGCACGGTCGGCGCCGAAGAGTGGGGCTCGCTCTTCGGGCCCTTCGACAAAGCCGGCGAGCCGATCCCCTACGACGAGCTGCCCCTGGTCGTCGCGGTGCGCAACGGTCGCCCCGCCCACGCCGACCTTCAGATCAGCTCCGCCGACGGCACCCGCCACCAGGTCGAGGTCTCGGCTTTCCCGATCCTCACCGCCCACGGCTCGCAGGGCGCGATCGCGGTCTTCTGGCCGGCGGGCTCGAGCAACGGCGCGGGCCACTGAGATGAAGGTCAAGCTCTGGGGCACGCGCGGTTCGATTCCCTCCCCGGGGCCGGAGACGATCCGCTACGGCGGCAACACCTCGTGCGTGGGGGTGACCCTCAGCGACGGCTCGATGCTGGCGCTCGACGCCGGTACCGGCATCCGCAGCCTCGGCCTGGCGCTCGCCAACGAGCCGGCCCGCCTGCACATCCTGCTCACCCACCTGCACCTCGACCACATCCAGGGCCTGGTCTTCTTCGCCCCCGCCTTCCAACCCCAGACCGAGATCGTGATCTGGGGGCCGACCTCGCCGGAGGCCTCGCTGCGCGATCGCATCGCCCGCTACATCTCGGCGCCGCTCTCGCCGGTCGAGGTGCGCGAGCTGCCCTGCGACGTCTCCTTCCGCCACTGCCCGCAGAGCGAGTGGGAGATCGGCTCGGCGCGGATCAGCGCCGCTTCCGTCTCCCATCGCGGGCCGACGCTCGGCTACCGGATCGACGACGGCGACTCATCGCTCGCCTACATCCCCGACCACGAGCCCGCCCTCGGCGCCGACCTCGACGCGCTCGAGGAGGACTGGATCTCCGGCCTGGGGCTCGCCCGCAACGCCTCGCTGCTGATCCACGACGGCCAGTACGCCGATGCCGAGTACCCCGACCACGTCGGCTGGGGCCACTCCTCGCTCTCCCACGCGCTCTCCTTCGCCCGCCGCGCCGAAGCCGAGCGCACGGTGCTCTTCCACCATGACCCGATGCACTCCGACGAGCGCCTCGACCAGCTGAGCGAGGAAGCGCGCCAGCACTGGCAGGCGATGGGCGGCAGCGCCGAGGCGATCGAGCTCGCGATCGAGCAAGCCGAATACGAGCTGCCGGCACGAGCGGTCAGCGCGATTTCCGCAACTTAGAACCCGGAGTTTTCACACCGCCCGTTTGCCTCCTCCTGCCCGCTACGCTGGCGCGGGATGACGTCGACTCAGGGCATCGACGCCGCGGTCGAGAGATCTGATCTGGTCAGGGAAGCGCTGGCGACAGCGCAGCGCGCGCATGCCGGTCAACTGCGCCGCGGCAGCGACGGCCGGCCCTTCATCGACCACCCGGTCGCGGTCGCCGAGCTGCTGGTCAACGAGCGCCAGGGCGACGAGGTGCTCGCCGCGGCGCTGCTGCACGACGTGGTCGAGAAGAGCGACACCGATCTCGCCGCTGTGCGCGAGCGCTTTGGCGACGTCGTCGCCGAGCTGGTCGGGACGATGACCGAAGATGAGTCGATCCCCTCCTACGAGGACCGCAAGGAGGAGCACCGGCGGCGCGTCGCCGAAGGCGGACCGGCCGCGCTGGCGATCTTCGCCGCCGACAAACTGACCAACGTGGCGATGCTGCGCGAGGCCTACGCGCTGATCGGCGAGGGCGTCAGCGACGAACTCGCGGTCCCGCTCGACCTGAAGATGTACATCTGGGAGGGCGACCTGGAAATGCTCTTCGAGGAGGCGCCGTCGCTGCGCCTCACCGACAACCTCGCCAACCAGCTGGTGGCCCTTTGGGGCGACCGCTTCAGGAGCGTTCGTTCGCCGTCAGACTGAGCCGCCGCCGCAGCGGCAGCGCGTACCAGAAGGCGACGAAAGCAGCGACGGTGCCGGCGCCGGTGATCACCGTGACGATGCCGCCGAAGAGCACGTCTGTGATCAACACGATCGCACCCGTCATCGCCATCGCGAGGAAAGCGAGGCCGGCGATCGTGAAACGGTTGGCCAGCTTGATCAGCTCGCGCTTCTGCTGCAGGCGGAAGGTGACGCGATGGTAGGAAGAGGGCGCGATGAAGAGGATCGCCGAGATCGCGGTGCAGAGCAGGGTGAAGAAGTAGACGTCCTTCTCGAAGGCGTTGATTTTCGTGAAGTTCTGCTGGAAGGGGACGGCGAGCAGGAAGGCGAAGAGGACCTGGACTCCCGGCAGGGCGACGCGCAGCTCCTGCAGCAGCTCGCCGAGATTGCGGTCGAGGCGTTCGCTCTCGCTCTCGTCCCTTCCCGACGGGCGTTCCTCCATCCCTGCACCATAGGGGACGTGAGCACCGCCATCGTCCTCTTCAACCGCGACCTGCGAGTGCGGGACAACCCCGCCCTGGCAGCGGCGGCGCAGGCCGAGCGCACGGTGCCGCTCTTCGTCCTCGATACGGCGTTGCTCGAGTCCCGCTTTGCCGCCCCCAACCGGGTCGCCTTCCTGCTCGAGTCGCTGCGCGACCTCGGCGAGTCGCTGCGCGCGGCCGGCGGCCGCCTCTACATACGCCATGGCGATCCCGTCGCCGAGGCCCTGGCCGTGGCGCGCGACTGCGGGGCCAGCGAGCTGCACGTCAGCGCCGATTGGAGCGCCTACGCGCAGCGGCGCGAGCAACGCTTGCGCCATGCCTGCGCGGAGGAGCGAGTCGCCTTTCGCACCCACCCCGGCACGACGGTCGTCTCGCCGGGAACGGTGACGCCGGTGGGCGGCGATCACTTCAAGGTCTTCAGCCCCTTCCACCGGGCCTGGGCGGAGGTGCCGTTGCGGCCGCGGGCGGCGACGCCGCGGCGACTGGCAACGCCCTCGCGGCTGGCGGTCGGCCGCCTGCCGGCGCTCGACTCGCTGCTGCGCGGGGAGCCCTCCCCGCAACGGGTACCCGGCGGCGAGGGCGCCGGCCGCAAGGCGATGCGGGCCTTCCTGCGCAGCGGACTCGCGGGCTACGCCGACCACCACGACGACCTGCCCGGCGACGGCACCTCCGGGCTGAGCCCCCACCTGCGCTTCGGCTGCATCTCGCCGTTGGAGCTGCTGGGCGAGGCCCAGGCGCGGCCGGGCGGCGGCGCCTACGTGCGCCAGCTCTGCTGGCGCGACTTCCACCATCAGGTGCTGGCCGCCTACCCAGCGCTGCCGCGACGCGACTACCGGCCCCGGGGCGACCGTTGGTCGCGCTCGCGCCGCGCCTTCGAGGCCTGGTGCGAGGGCCGCACCGGCTATCCGATCGTCGACGCGGCGATGCGCCAGCTGCAACGCGAGGGTCGCATGCACAACCGGGCGCGGATGATCGTCGCCTCCTTCCTGACCAAGGACCTCTACCTCGACTGGCGCTGGGGCGCGCGGCACTTTTGGGACCTGCTCAGCGACGGCGAGATCGCCAACAACGCCGGCAACTGGCAGTGGGTCGCCGGCACCGGCAACGACACCCGGCCCAACCGCGTCTTCAACCCGCTGCGCCAGGCTTACCGCTTCGATCCGCAGGGGGATTACGTACGCCGCTACCTGCCCGAGCTGGAGGCGATCGAGGGCAAGGCCGTACATGAGCCCTGGCGGCTCGACCCCGCCCAACGGCGCCGGCTCGATTACCCGGAGCCGATCGTCGACCACGACGACGCTGCCGCCGCCTTCCTCGCCCGGCGCACGTAGGATCGGACCGTGGGACGGCTTGCGGTGGTACTCGGCAGCAGTGCACTCGGCCCGGGCGGCGATTCGATCGCCGCGGCCGGCGCCGAGCACGGCGCCGCGATCGTGCAGCGCCACGGCGGCCCCGAGTACGTGCTGCCGCACGAGATCGACCACATCGCCAACCTGCGGGCGCTGGTCGAGCAGGGCTGCGATCGGGTGCTGGCGATCGCCTCGGTCGGCTCGCTCGACGCCGAGCTGCCGGTCGGCTCGCTGCTCTGCCCCGACGACTTCATCGCCCTCCACCTCGGTCTCTCGTCCTTCGTCGACGAGCGCGCACACCGGGCGCCGCGCTTCGATCCCGTCTGGCGCGAAGAAGTCCTCGCCGCCTGGCGCGCCAGTGATGGCGAGCTGCGCGACGGCGGCGTCTACTGGCAGGCGGTCGGGCCACGCTTCGAGACCCCGGCCGAGATCCGCCTGATGGCAGCCCACGCCGACGTCGTTGGGATGACGATCGCCTCGGAGTGCATCGTCGCCGCCGAGCTGGGGCTCGCCTACGCGGCGATCTGCGTCGTCGACAACCTCGCCAACGGCATCGGACCCGACCCGCTGGAGATCATCGAGCTGGAAGCGGCGCGGGCCGCCAACGCCCTGCAGCTGCACGACGGCCTCGCCACCGTCCTGCCGCAGCTCGGCGCCGTCGGGCCGTGAGCCCCGGCGGGCTCACCGTGACCAACGCCGTCCTCGACGGCGAGAAGGTCGGCCTGCGCTGCCTCGACGGCAAGATCGCGGCGCTCGGCCCTGACCTGGTGCCCGAGGCCGGGGAGACGACGATCGACGCCGACGGGGGGACGCTGGTCGCTCCGCTCATCAACGGCCACACCCACGCGGCAATGACCCTCTTCCGCGGCTACGGTGGCGATCTGCCGCTGATGCGCTGGCTGCGCGAGATCGTCTGGCCGATCGAGGCAAAGCTCGAGCCCGAAGACGTCTACTGGGGCACGCGCCTGGCCTGCCTGGAGATGATCCGCACCGGGACGACGCGCTTCTGGGACATGTACTGGCACCCCGAGGCGACGGCACGAGCGGTCGTGGACGCCGGCCTGCGGGCGACGATCGGCGGGCCGCTCTTCGACGCCGACGGCAAGACGGAGGCGATGCGCAAGACGGCGCTCGCCAACCTGGACGAGCTCGCCGACTTCGATCCGGAGATCGGCGCCGCGCTGGCTCCGCACTCGATCTACACGGTCAGCGAAGGGTTGCTGCGCTGGGCCGCCGAGCGGGCGGCTGAGCGCGAGCTGCCAATCCACATCCACCTTTCCGAGACCGAGCAGGAGGTCGTGGACTGCGTCGAGCGGCACGGGGTGCGGCCAGCCGCCTACCTCGACTGCCTCGGGGTGCTGAACGAGCGCACCGTCCTCGCCCACGGCGTCTGGCTCGACGCGGAGGAGCTGGCCCTGATCGCCGCGCGCGGCTGCACCGTCGTCACCAACCCGGTCGCCAACATGAAGCTGGCGGTCGGCGGCGTCTTCCCCTACCCTGCCGCGCGCAGCGCCGGCGTCAGCGTCGGCCTCGGCACCGACGGGCCCGGCTCCAACGACTCGCTCGACCTCTTGTCCGACCTCAAGGCCTTCGCCCTGATCCAGCGCCACGCCGCCGGCGACCCCACCGTCCTCCCGGCCGTGGAGGCGTGGCGGATCGCCACCGGCAGGGCCCGCCTTGGGGCCGGGGAGCCCGCCGACTTCCTGCTCCTACGGACGCCCTCGCCGGAGCTCGGCCTCGGCGACCTGCACTCGGACCTCGTCTACGCGGCGAGCGGCTCAATCGTCGACACCACAGTGGTCGGCGGGCGGGTGCTGATGCAGGGCGGCGAAGTTGCGGGCTCGGAGGAGATCGTCGCTCGGGCGGTCGAGCGCTCGCGCCGGCTCGGCATCCCGGCCTAGAACCGCGCTCCACTCCCCCATTGACGCTTAACGCCAGGCGACGCGGGGTATAGGCTCGGCCCGAGTGCCCAGTGATGAGGTGACTGACCAAGTGTCGAATACCGGGGCCTCCCCCGTCCGCTACGCAAGCGCGACCAAGCGTTATCCGGGCTCTGTCAAAGCGGCCGTCGAGGAGCTCACGCTTGAGGTCCCGGCGGGTGAGATCTGCGTCCTCGTCGGGCCCAGCGGCTGTGGCAAGACGACGGCGATGCGGATGGTCAACCGCACGGTCGAGATCACCGAGGGCGACATCTTCATCGGCGAGCACTCGGTACGTGATCGCAACCCGGCGCAACTGCGGCGTGAGATCGGCTACGTGATCCAGCAGATCGGCCTCTTTCCCCACCGCACGATCGCCGAGAACATCGCCGCCGTCCCCCAGCTGCTGGGCTGGAAGAAGGAGCGCGCCGCGGCCCGCAGCGCCGAGCTGCTGGCCCTGGTCGGGCTCGACCCCGATCTTGCCGCGCGCTACCCGGCGCAGCTCTCCGGTGGCCAGCAGCAGCGCGTCGGCGTCGCCCGCGCCCTCGCCGCAGACCCGCTGGTGATGCTGATGGACGAGCCCTTCGGCGCGATCGACCCGATCAACCGTGAGCGCCTGCAGAACGAGTTCCTGCGCCTGCAGGCGGAGATCGGCAAGACCGTCCTCTTCGTCACCCACGACATCGACGAGGCGATCAAGATGGGTGACCGGATCGCGATCATGCGCGAGGGCGGCAAGCTCGCCCAGTTCGCAACTCCGGCCGAGCTGCTGATGGATCCGGCCGACGAGTTCGTCGAGGACTTCGTCGGCGCCGACCGGGCGTTGAAGCGGCTGGCGCTGATGCGGGTGTCCGACATCGACCTCTGGGAGGCCCCGTTGGCCCAAGTCGGCCAGGCGACCGCCGAGGTGCGGGCCAAGCTCGAGGGGGCCGAGGTCGCCTACCCGCTGCTGGTTGACGAGGCGCGGCGCCCGCTCGGCTGGCTCTCCGAGCGCGACCTCGCCGGCGAGCAGGTGCCGGCCCAGCCCGACTCGCCGCTCGGCCCCCTGCTCGACCGAGATGACGTGATGCGCGACGCTCTCGCCGACATGCTCCAGGGCGGGGCGCAGTACGCGGCGGTCGCCGACCACGAAGGACGCATCGACGGCGTGCTCTCGGTCGAGATCATCTCCGAGTTCCTCGTCTCGCCAAAGGCGAAGACCGAGGAGCACCCGGCGACGGAGCGGCCGCATGGCTGACGGCCTCCTCGCCGCGGCCGTCGGCGAAGTCGGCAAGGGATTCGTCCAGGAACGCACTTCGGACACGCTGCCCTGCCAGGCGACCGACACGCTCTTCTGCTGGGACTGGGCATCCGAACACATCGACCGCTACGGAACGCCGACCCTGCAGCATCTCGAGCTGGTCGCGATCTCGGTCCTGACCGGCTTCGTGATCGCCTTTGCCCTCGCCCTGCTGGCCCACCGCCACCGCTGGCTGCAACCGCCACTGCTCGCCGGCACGGGTGTCCTCTACACGATCCCCAGCGTGGCCTTTTTCTTCCTACTGCTGCCGCTGACCGGGCGCGGCGAGGACACCGCAATCATCGCCCTCAGCGCCTACACCCTGCAGATCATCTTCCGCAACACGATGGTCGGCTTCGCCAACGTGCCCAAAGCGGTGGTGGACGCCGCTAGGGGCATCGGCCAGACCGACCGCCAAATTCTCTGGCGGGTCGAGCTGCCGCTGGCGACGCCGGAGATCTTCGCCGGTCTCCAGGTGGCGACCGTGAGCACTGTGGCGATTGCCACCCTGGCCGCCTTCGCCGGCGGCGGCGGCCTCGGCGAACCGATCCTCAAGGGCGGCATCAGCTTCAAGACGAACCTGATCATCGCCGGCGGAATCGCCTTCCTGATCGCGGTCAGCCTCGGCCTGATCCTCTTCGCAGTCCAGCGCTTCCTGACCCCATGGCGACGCGTGAGGCAGGCCTGATGAGCCTCCTCCCGCTCAGCCCGCCCCTCGCCTCGATCCAGGGCGCGATCGAATTCATCTTCACCCCGCAGACCTCCAACGTGACCGGGGGTAAGACCGTCGGCGGCATCGACCAGGTAATCGAACTGACACTAAGCCAGCTTGAACTGACGGTCTTCGCCCTGGCCCTCTCGCTAATCGTGGCGATGCCGATCGGGCTCTACCTTGGCCACCGGGGCACCGGCGAACTCTTTGCCACTGTGATCGGCAACGCCGGGCGAGCGATCCCCGAGCTGGCGTTGATCGCCTTCATGGCAGCGCTGATCGGCGTCGGCGTCGTCAACCTGACGATCGCGCTGGCGGTCCTCGGCATCCCGCCACTGCTCACCAATACCTTCGTCGGTATCCACCAGGTCGACCGCGCCGCCGTCGATGCCGCCCGGGGCATGGGGATGACCGAGTTCGAGGTCCTCCGCAAGGTCGAGATCCCGCTTGCGATTCCGACCCTCTTCGCCGGAATCCGCTCTGCCACGATCGCGATCGTGGCCACCGCGACGATCGCCCCGATCGCCGGTGTACTCACCCTCGGCGACTTCATCATCAACCCCAACGTCTACGGCGACGACGGTGTGCTGGCGGGGGCGATCCTGGTCGCCCTCCTCGCCCTGACGCTCGAGTTTGGGCTCGCCGCACTGCAACGTCGGCTCACTTCGAAAGGCTTGAAGCTGAGTCCAGCATGAATCTCGTCCGTGTAAACGACAAGAGAGGAATCAAATGAGGTCCCAGTTCACTCGTCTGCGTGCAGCCGCTGCCCTGCTGCTCGCCCTAGCCCTCAGCCTCGGCGTGGTCGCCTGCGGCAGCAGCGACGATGACAGCACCAGCAGCGATGAAGGCAACAGCGCCGGAGCGATCGTCGCCAATCCCGACAACGCAAAAGTCAGCCTGACGATCGGCTCGAAGAACTTCCCCGAACAGGAAATCCTCGGCGAAATCTACGCGCAGGCGCTGAAAGCAGCCGGCTACAAAGTGAAGAGCGACCTCAACCTCGGCTCCGAAACGGTGGCCCACCAGGCGGTTAAATCTGGGGCCATCTCCGGCTACCCGGAGTACGCCTCGACGGCGCTGACCTCGTTCTTCGGGGTCGAACCAGAAGAAGTGCCCGCCGGCGCCACCCCCGCCTACGAAAAGGCCAAGGGTGAATTCGAAAAGGAAGGGCTAACCGCCTTCCCGCCGACCCCGTTCGCCAGCGCCAACGCGGTCGGCACGACGACCAAGTTCGCCGAAAAAGAAGGGTTGGAGACGATCTCCGACCTCGAAGGCAAGTCGCAAAGCATGACCCTCTACGGCTCTCCCGAGTGCCGTCAGCGGATCGACTGCCTGGCCGGGCTCGAAAAGTATTACGGGCTCAAATTCAAGTCCTTCCACCCGGTCGACATCGGCCTCCGCTACACCGTGCTCGAAAAGGGCCAGGCCGACCTCTCGATCCTCTTCACCACCGACCCACAGCTGGCGGCGGAGAAAGACAAGTTCGTCATCCTCGAAGACGACAAGGAAGTCTTCCCGGCCGGCAACGTGATCTTCGTCAGCAAGAAGTCGACGGTTGAAAAAGCGGGGCCGGATTACGAAGAGACGATCGTCGAGGTGCAGAAGGGGTTGACGCTGGAAGTGATGCAGGAGCTCGATGCCAGGGTCGAACTCGAAAAGCAGACGCCCAAGGAAGCGGCGGCGGCGTACCTCAAGTCGGCGGGGTACACCGGCTAAGGGTTAAGCCCGGCTACACCGACTAGGGAACGGAGAGCCGGCGGGAGGGGTTCGGCGGACAAAAGCGGGGAGTGTCCGCCGAACCCCTCCCGCCGGCTCTCCTTGCGCTTGTCAGCTATATCCGAGCCAAGCAGGTGCAAGGCGGCCGCGGCGTTAGTGCGTCGCGGCCGCTAGAGGCTTGGGGTGGCGCGCTTGGATGCGGGCGAAGCAGATGTGGGCGGCCCAGGCGGCGGAGAGGCCTGAGATCGCTGCGAGCAGCAGTGCGAAGCGGGGGTCGTAGGCCTGGCAGAGCCAGCCGGCTAGGGGGCCGCCGATTGGGGTTGAGCCTAGGAAGACGACGGAGTAGAGGGCCATTACTCGGCCGCGCATCTGGGGCTCTACGGCGAGCTGGAGGGAGGAGTTGATCGTTGCGGCGAAGGTGACCGCGGCGGCGCCGAGCAGGGTCAGCATCACCAGCTCGAGGGCCAGCGCAGGCATCGCCGCCGAGAGCAGGGCGAGGACGCCGAAGGCGAGCGCGCCGCCGGCGATCAGGCGCGGGCCGGTGCGGCCGTGGGCGCCGGTGACGAGGGCACCGGCGATCGAGCCGACTGCCATTGCCGAGACCATCGCCGCGTAGGTGGTCGCGTTGCCGTCGAAGCTGAACTTGGCCAGCAGCGGCAGCACCACCTGGAAGTTGAAGCCGAGCGTGCCGACCAGGGCCATCAGCGCCAGCGGCACCGCCAGCTCGGGGGTGGCGCGCACGTAGCGCAGGCCGGCGCGGATCGCCCCCGGCTCACGCGGGACGGCGGGCTCGACGTGCAGGCCGCGCGGGTCCATCCCCCAGAGGGCGACGATCATCGCCACGAAGGTGAGGGCGTTGAGGGCGAAGCAGGGGACGACGCCGAAGCCCGCGATCAGCAGCCCGGCGATCGCCGGGCCGACGATGCGGGCCATCTGCACGATGACGCTATTGAGGCTGACCGCGTTGACGACCCGGTCCGGCCCGACCATCTCGAAGACGAAGCTCTGCCGGGCCGGGTTGTCGATCGCGTTGACGCTGCCCATCGCGAAGACGGCGAGGAAGACCATCCAGGGGGCGACGATGCCCGTGGCGGTCACGGCGAAGAGGCCGATCGCCGGGATCGCCATCAGCGCCTGGGTCGTGATCAGCAACCGCCGCCGGGGGATGCGGTCGGCGAGCACGCCCCCCCAGGCACCGAGCAGGAGCATCGGCAGAAACTGCAGGGCGGTGGTCAGGCCGACGGCGACGCCGCTGTCAGTCAGCGTCAGGATCAGCCAGATCGCCGCCACCGTCTGCATCCAGGTGCCCGAGAGGGAGATCAGCTGGCCGGCGAAGTAGCGCCGGTAGTTGGGGACAGCGAGGGAGTCGAAGCTGCGCTTGAGACCTGCGCTCACGAACGACCACTGCGCTTGCCGCGCGGCTCCTCGAGCATCCCCTCGAGGATCTCGGCGGCACGCTCGAGCGTGCGCACGTCATCGGCGGGCATGTCGCGCATGCGCCGCGCCAGATAGGCGTTCTTGCGGCCGCGCAGGCGCCGCAGCCGCTCGCGGCCGGCGGCATTGACGCTGATCAAGGTGCTGCGGCCGTCGCTGGGGTCGGGCGTACGCTCAACCAGCCCCTCCCGCTCGAGGCAACCCAGCGTGCGAGTAACGGTCGGCCGCTTGACCTGCTCGATCTCGGCGAGCTCACTGGGCGTCAGCGGCCCATGCCGCTCGATCGTCGCCAGCGCCGCGGTCGAGGTCGGGGTGAGGCCGCTCGCCTCGGCAGCAGCCTCCTGCCGCAGCCGCCGCGCCGTGCGCACGATCCCCATCCGCAACTGTGCGGCTGCGTCGGTAAGCGTGGTGTCTTGGCTCTTCTCAGTCATTGATTAGCTTTGGTAATTAGTCTAGCAAACTATCTTCCGGTGCGCCTTTTATGGCCACACGCCACATAAAGCGCACCGGAAGCCCGGCGGTCACTGGTTTGGTGAAACCAGTAGCGAGTAGGTCTTTCGTCCAGACCCCTCAACTTCTTTCAAGCCTTGTTGGCGGCCGCCGACGAGTTCCTGAGGCCGCAGGCGGCCCACCTCCGGCATGGCTATCCCGACGGCGACAGCGAGCGCTTCGAAGCCGAAGCGGCAGCGCCGCCACCGGCACAAGCACCTCTGGAAGGACAAGCACTACCGCTGGGTCCCCGACGGTGACTGCGGCTGGCGGGTGCAGGGCTACGTCGTCCGCCATAAGCACAAGCCGAAGCGAAACCACCGTCGCGGTCCCGGGCCCAGGCCTGCGGATCGCTGCGCACCCGCGGCCGCCAGAATCGACCGCGATCCGCGTCCCGCGGGCGCCTACCAGGGCCCGTTCGGGGCGGCGCAGGCGAAACGGCTGCTCGACCGAGCCGGCTTCGGCGCCGTCCCGGGACAGGCCGAGCAGCTCGCCAGCCTCGGCCTGGTCGGCGCGGTCCAGTCGCTGACCCGGCCCAGCGGCTCTGCGGCGCTGCACGGGCCGTCCCCGGTCGACGACGACAACAACCCGATCGCCCCCGCCGATGCCTACGGCCACGACCACCTCTGGTTCCTCGACCGCATGGTGCGCAGCGACCAGCCCCTGGTCGAGCGGATGGCGCTCGTCTTCCACGACTGGTTCGCGACCTCCAACGCCAACGTCTCCCGCCAGCAGCAGCTGATCGACCAGTCGAACCTCTTCCGCTCGGCCTGCTTCGGCTCCTTCCTCGACCTCTTCAAGGCGGTCACCGTCGACCCGGCGATGCTGCAGTGGCTGAACGGCGCCGAAAACACCAAGCAGGCACCGAACGAGAACTACGCCCGCGAGATGATGGAGCTGTTCTCGCTCGGCGCCGACCGCGGCGCCTACAGCGAGGACGACATCCGCGAAGCGGCGCGGGCGCTGACCGGCTGGCGCTACGACTGGTCGAACGAGCTCGGCGCCCACAACTTCCGCTTCGACGCCAAACGCCACGACACCGGCACCAAGACGGTGTTCGGCCGGGCCGGCAACTGGGGCTGGCAGGACGCCTGCCAGCTCTGCGTCGAGCACCCCCTCCACCCCTCCTTCTTCGTCGAGAAGCTCTGGGGCTACTTCGTCGGGCAGCCACCTTCCGCCGCCACCAGGGACGGCCTGATCGACATCTACCGTGGCTCCGGCTGTGCGATCCGGCCGGTGCTGGAGACGATCCTGATCAGCCCCGACCTCTTCGAAGGCCCGCCGATGGTGAAGCCACCGGTCGTGCAGCTGGCCGGGATGCTGCGCACGACCGGACGCGGTATCGACACCTACTCCTGGGTCTGGCTCTGCGAGGAGGCCGGCCAGCAGCTCTTCTGGCCGCCCAACGTCTCCGGCTGGGACGACAGTCGCTGGCTCGACACCTCGCGCATGCGGGCCCGCTGGAACATCGTCGACTACGTGCTCGACCAGATCTCGGTCGACGCCTGGAACGGCGAATACAACGCCAGCGAGAGCGCCGAGGAAGCGCTGGGCCGGGCGCTGGCCTCCTGGGGCTCGCCGGCGTTGCGCGAAGAGCACCGGGCCGAGCTGCTCGATTTCGCCCTCCGCAGCGAGAAACTCGCGACCGCCAAATGGCAGCAGGGGCCCTATCGCGCGATGCGCCAGAACGCCCTGCTGCAGCTGATCGGCGTCAGCCCCGACCTGATCCTGCAATGAGGGAGAGCTGATGGCCGCACACAACTGCTGCAACGACTACACCCGCTCGCAGCTGCTGCGCTCGGCGGCCGCCGAAGCGGGCAAGGGCCTCCCTGCGATCGAGGTGGGCATGCCGGAGCCGGCCGGGACCGGGCTCTCGCGGCGCCGCTTCCTCTCCTGGAGCGCCGGCCTGGCGCTGGCCGTCTACGGCGCCTCGAAGATCCCTCTAGCCGCCTTCGAGGAGGGGATCGCCCAGGCCGCGGCGAGCGACAAGATCCTCGTCTCGGTCTTCTTCGACGGCGGCATCGACGCGCTCAGCGTCCTCGCCCCGGTCGGTGACTCGCGCTACTCACAGCTGCGCCCGAACCTGGCGCTCGCTCCTGACGCGGGCACCGAATTCACCGAGGACCCGACCCTGCGCTGGCATCCCTCCGCCGCCGGACTGGCGACCCTGCACGGCGAGGGCAAGGTCAGCGCCTTCCCCGCGATCGGCTACGACCACCCCGACCAGTCGCACTTCACCTCGCGCCACTACTACGAGATCGGTGAGCTCGACGTCGGCTTCCACACCGGCTGGCTCGGCCGCTACATCGACCAGGTCGGCGACGACGACAACCCGCTGCAGGCGCTCTCGATGGACGGCTCGCTCTCGCCGATGATCGCCACCGCGGAGCGGCCGGTGGCGGCGATCGACAGCGTCGACGGCTATGACCTCTGGTCGCCGGTCAGCGACCCGGTCGAGAGCGAGATGTACAAGAGCTTCGCCCGCTTCGGCTCGCTGCCCGCCGACTCCCCCGCCCTGGCCCAGGTCCGCCGCGCCGCCGCCCAGACCGACAAGCTGCGCACCGACCTGGGCGGGATCGGCAGCTTCACCAGCCCGATCACCTACCCCAAAACGAACTTCTCCCACAAGCTCGCCGGCCTCGCCGCCTTCATCAACGCCGGCCTGCCGATGCGGGTGGTGACGGTCCGCGCCGCGGGCGGCTACGACACCCACGCCGACGAGGCCGAAGACCTCTCACGCGGGCTGAAAGAGACCTGCGAGGGAATCCTCGCCTTCCAGCGCGACCTCGAAGCGCGCGGCCTGCAGGACCGGGTCCTGATCAAGCTCTGGAGCGAGTTCGGCCGCCGCCCCGAGGAGAACGGCTCGCTCGGCACCGACCACGGCGCCGCCGGCTGCGCCTTCGTCGTCGGCTCCAAAGCGAAGGGCGAGATGGTCGGCGAGTTCCCCGGTCTGGCCCAGCTCGACCAGAACGACAACGTCCGCGTGACCAGCGATTTCCGCGCCATGTACTGCTCGCTGCTGGAGCAGTGGCTGGGGCACGACGCGTCCGCGATCATCCCCGGCGCCTCTTCATTTCAGCGACCGGTCCTGGTGAAGGCGTGAGGAGGAGCGCTGAGGGACCGATTCGCCTTGGGCTGGCCGGAGTGATCGCGGTGGGAATTGGCCTGGGCGTGGTGTCGCTTGCGATCGCGAGTGGATCGATCGCCTCGGCCACCGCCACGACGCCGGCGCAGGGATGCGTTTGGCACAAACACTCCAAGCCCGTGATCAAGCACCTGCGCCGCCACGGCCAGCGCCGGCGGGTGAAGCGGGTCAAGCACTGGTGGACCTGCGACGCCCAGCCGACGGCCCTCGCACCCGCCGCCCTGCCGGTGCAGCCAGAGCCCGCAAAAGCGCCCCCAGCCGAAGAACCACAACCCGAAGTCGGCCACCTCGGCGTCAAAGCGGTCGAGTACAGCTACACCCTCTCCCGCCCCGAAGTCAGCGCTGGCGAGGTGATCGTCGAGCTCAACAACCAGGGCGAAGACCCGCACAACCTCGTGCTCGAACAAGAGGGCAGCGCCGACCCCTCATTGGAAATCCCGGCGACGCCCTCCCTCTCGCAGGAGAGCGAGAGCTTCACCCTCTCCCCCGGCACCTACCGCCTCTACTGCAGCCTCTACAAACACGAAGCCAAAGGTATGGAGGCAACCTTGGTCGTCAGCGGCGGTTAGCCGCGCCCGCTTAGTAGCGGTAGTGGTCCGGCTTGTAGGGGCCGTCGGCGGGAATGCCGAGGTAGGCGGCCTGCTCGGCGAGTCAACTCGGTCAGCTGGACGCCGAGGGACTCCAGGTGAAGGCGGGCGACCTTCTCGTCGAGGTGCTTGGGCAGGACGTAGACCTGCTTGGCCTCGTACTGGACGCTCTTGCCGAAGAGCTCGATCTGGGCGATCACCTGGTTGGTGAAGGAGTTCGACATCACGAAGCTCGGGTGGCCGGTGGCGTTGCCGAGGTTGAGCAGGCGGCCCTCGGAGAGCAGCACGATCGAGTGGCCGTCGGGGAAGCGCCACTCGTCGACCTGCGGCTTGATGTTGACCCGCTCGGCGTCGCCGCCTTCGAGCCCGGCGACGTCGATCTCGTTGTCGAAGTGGCCGATGTTGCCGACGATCGCGTTGTGCTTCATCCGCGCCATGTGGTCGAAGGTGATGATGTCCTTGTTGCCGGTGGCGGTGACGAAGATATCGGCCGTCTCGACCACTTCGTCGAGGGTGCGCACCTCATAGCCCTCCATCGCCGCCTGCAGGGCGCAGATCGGGTCGATCTCGGTGACGATCACGCGGGCGCCCTGGCCGCGCAGCGAGGAGGCGCAGCCCTTGCCGACGTCGCCGTAGCCGCAGATCACCGCGACCTTGCCGCCGATCATCACGTCGGTGCCGCGGTTGATCCCGTCGACCAGCGAGTGGCGGCAGCCGTAGAGGTTGTCGAACTTCGACTTGGTGACCGAGTCGTTGACGTTGATGGCCGGGAAGAGCAGGTCGCCGGTCTCGGCCAGCTGGTAGAGCCGGTGCACGCCGGTGGTCGTCTCCTCGGTGACGCCCTGGATGCCGGCGGCAACCTCGGTCCAGCGCTGCGGATCCTCGCCCAGCGAGCGCTGCAAGGTCTCGAGGATGATCCGGAACTCATCCGAGTCGGCCGAGGCCGGGTCGGGGACCACGCCCGCCTTCTCGAACTCGACGCCCTTGTGGACAAGCAGGGTTGCGTCGCCACCGTCGTCGAGGATCATGTTCGGGCCGCCGCCGTCGGGCCAGAGCAGCGCCTGCTCGGTGCACCACCAGTACTCCTCCAGCGTCTCGCCCTTCCAGGCGTAGACGGGGATCCCGGCCGCCGCAATCGCGGCGGCGGCGTGGTCCTGGGTCGAGAAGATGTTGCAGCTGGCCCAGCGCACCTCGGCCCCGAGTGCCACCAGGGTCTCGATCAGCACCGCCGTCTGCACCGTCATGTGCAAGGAGCCGGTGATGCGAGCGCCCTCGAGCGGCTGCTCGGCGGCGAACTCCTCGCGGGTCTGCATCAAGCCGGGCATCTCCACCTCAGCCAGCGCGATCTCCTTGCGCCCGAAATCGGCGAGGTCGATGTCGGCGACCTTGTAGTCCTGCGTGGCGGTGCTGGTGGTCATTGCTGAGGCGTCTCCTGATTGGTTGATTGCCGATCCATGGTACGCAAAGGGGGTGGTCCGGGCGGCGTCGAATCAGTCGCGATGAGCACCGAGCAGGTAGAACCGCAGCCGCCCTACAAGCCCGGCATGGACGCGCGCAGCACGCGCGTCGCCGAAGCGCTGAACACGCCGATGCTGATTGCGGCGGCGCTGACGCTGCCGATGGTGGCGATCAGCGAGTCCCACCCCGGCGGGCTGCTCGAGGACGTCGCCCGGATCCTCAACTGGGTCACCTGGATCGCTTTCCTGGTCGAGCTGGTGGTGATGCTGGCGGTGGTGCCGGACCGTCGAACATGGCTGCGCCACCACCCGCTCGACGCGATCATCGTCCTTCTCACGCCACCCGTCTTGCCGGCGGGCCTGCAGAGCCTGCGTGCCCTGCGCCTGCTGCGGCTGCTCCGCCTGCTGCGCTTGGCCCAGCTCTCTCGCGAGGTCTTCTCGCTGGAGGGCGTGCGCTACGCGGCGCTGCTGGCGGTGCTGACCGCAATCGGCGGTGCCGCTCTTTTCGGTGCGTTCGAGCAGCACAACGAGAACCTGAGTTTTTGGGACGACCTCTACTGGGCGATTACGACGATGACCACGCTTGGCTCCGATATACGACCCACCACGACTGGTGGCGAGATCGTTTCAACGGTCGTTCTCCTGGTTGGCATCGGCTTCGTCGCCCTGCTCACCGGCAGCTTCGCCCAGCGCTTCCTCAGCCCCGAACTGATCGAGGTCGAGGAAGAGCTCGCCGCCGAGCAGATCAGCGCCGAGGCGCTCGCCCTGCGTGAGCTGAAAAGCGTCCAGGAACAGCTGCAGTCGCTAGAGGTCGCGGTCCAGCGCCTGGTCGACGAACGCACGACCTGAGCGTTCCGGTGCGCTTTATGTGGCCTGGGGCCACATAAAGCGCACCGGAACAGGATCAGTCCTCGGCGTCGCGCTGCTCGGCGATCTTGGCCTCGAGTTCGCCCATCACGTCGGGGTCGCGCAGGGTGGTGATGTCGCCCAGGGCGCGGCCCTCGGCGATGTCGCGCAGCAGGCGTCGCATGATCTTGCCGGAGCGCGTCTTCGGCAGGTCGTCGGCCCAGATGATCCGCTTCGGGCGGGCGAACTTGCCGATCCGCTCTGCCACCGTGGCGCGGATCCCCTCGATCAGCTCGTCGCTGGGCTCGGTGTCCCCCTGCAAGGTGACGAAGGCGCAGATCGCCTGGCCGGTGTCCTCATCAGACTGGCCAATCACGGCCGCCTCGGCGACCTTCTCGTGGGCGACGATCGCCGACTCGACCTCAGCCGTGGAGAGCCGGTGGCCGGAGACGTTGACAACGTCGTCGATGCGGCCGATCACCCAGAAGTAGCCGTCCTCGTCCTTGCGGGCAGCGTCGCCGACCAGGTAGGTCTCCTTGCCAAAGCGCGAGAAGTAGGTCTCGATGAAGCGCTCTTCCTCCTTGTAGAGGGTGCGCAGCATCGAGGGCCAGGGGCGCTTGAGGATCAGCAGGCCTTGGCCGCCGTCGACCGGCTCGCCCTCGCTCTCGTCGACCACCTCCGCCTCGACCCCGGGGAAGGGCGTCGTCGCCGAGCCCGGCTTGGTCGCGGTGATCCCGGGCAGCGGCGTGATCATGATCGCGCCGGTCTCGGTCTGCCACCAGGTGTCGACAATCGGACAGCGTTCGCCACCGATCACCTTGTGGTACCAGAGCCAGGCCTTGGGGTTGATCGGCTCGCCGACAGAGCCCAGCAACCGCAGCGAGGAGAGATCCGACTCGCCGGGAATCTCGGCACCCCACTTCATGAAAGTGCGGATCGCGGTCGGCGCCATGTAGAGGATCGAGACGCCGTAGCGCTCGATCAGCTCCCACCAGATGCCTTTGCTCGGGTAGTCGGGAGCGCCCTCCCACATCACGCTCGTTGCCCCGTTGAGCAGCGGGCCGTAGACGATGTATGAATGGCCGGTGACCCAGCCAACGTCGGCCGCGCACCAGTAGACGTCCTCCTCCGGCCGCAGGTCGAAGACGTAGCGGTGGGTGGCGGCAACCCCGGTCAAGTAGCCGCCGGTCGTGTGCAGGATCCCCTTCGGCTTCGCGGTCGAGCCCGAGGTGTAGAGGATGTAGAGCGGGTGCTCGGCGTCGAACGGCTCGGCCGGGCACTCGGCCTCCGCCGCTTCCATCAGCTCGTCGTAGAAGCGGTCGCGACCCTCGCGCATCGGGCAGTCGATGCCGGTGTGGCGGACGACGACGATCGTCTCCAGCGTTTCCAGGTCGTCCATCTGCTCGTCGACCTGCTGCTTGATCGGCGCCGTCTTGCCCTTGCGGCGGGCGCCGTCGACGGTGACCAGGGCCTTGGCCTCGGAGAACTCCATGCGCTCGCGCACCGCTTCCGCTGAGAAGCCGCCGAAGACGACGTTGTGCGGGGCGCCGATGCGGGCACAGGCGAGCATCGCGACGACGACCTCGGGGATCATCGGCAGGTAGATCCCGACGATGTCGCCGGGACCGACGCCGATGTCCTTCAGCGCGTTGGCGAAGCGCTGGGTGTCGGCGAGCAGCTCGGCGTAGGTGATGTCGCGCTCCTCACCCTCCTCGCCGCGCCAGTGGAAGGCGACGCGCCCGCCGTTACCGGCCTCGACGTGGCGGTCGAGGCAGTTGGCCGAGGCGTTGAGCTTGCCGTCGGCGAACCATTTGTAGAAGGGCGGGTTGGACTCATCCAGCCCTTCACCTGGCTCCTGCGCCCAGTCGAGCAGCTGCTTGGACTGCTGCAGCCACCAGGCCTCCGGATCGGCGGCGGCCTGCTCGTAGATCGCCGGATCGCTGAGCAGCGCCTGCTGGCGGAACTCCTCGGGTGGCTCAAAGCGCTCCACCTCGAGCAGCTCGCTGAGCTGCCCTGCCAGGCTCGATGACCCCTCGCGCGTTGCCATGACCCAAAAATTACCCGCTTCGCGCCGTCGCTACCCTGATCCGGTGCTCTTCCGCCAGATAGTCCACGAGGATCTCGGTTGCGCCTCCTACCTGGTCGGTGACACGGCCAGCGGGGTCGCCGCGGTCATCGATCCGCAGTGGGACATCGATCCCTACCTGCACCTCGCCCGCCTGCACGGGGTCCGCATCGAGCACGTGCTGGAGACGCACAACCACGCCGACCACGTCTCCGGCCACGGCCGCCTGGCACGCGCGACCGGCGCCACGATCCACATCCACGAGCTGGCCGAAGCGACCTACCCGCACGAGGGCTTCGCCGACGGCTGGACGGCGCCGCTGGGCGAAGGGGCCAGCATCGAGGCGATCCACACGCCCGGGCACCGGCCCGAGCACACCTCCTTTCTGCTGCGCGACGCCAGCCGCGGCGGCGATCCCTGGGCGCTGCTCAGCGGCGACTGCCTCTTCGTCGGCGACGTCGCCCGTCCCGACCTCGCGGTCGAGCCGCGCGAAGGCGCCGCCGACATCTTTCGCTCCCTGCACGAGCGCCTGCTGAAGCTGCCCGAGGAGACCGAGGTCTGGCCCGGCCACCTCGGCGGCTCGCTCTGCGGCAGCTCCGGGATCGACCTCAAGACCTCCTCGACGATCGGCTTCGAGCGCCGCCACAACCGGGCGCTGCGCTTCGCCAGCGAGAGCGAGTTCGTCGCCGACGCGGTCGCCACGACCGCCAGCAAACCGCCCAACGTCGAGCACATCGTCTCGCTCAACCGCGGGCCGCTGGTCACCTCGATCAGCGCCCCGACGCGGCTCACCCCGCACGGTTTCGAGGCCGCCATCGCCGGCGGCGCGCTAGCGATCGACTCGCGTACCAACGAGCAGTTCGACGAGGCCCACATCCCCGGCTCGATCAGCGCCTCGGGCTACGACACCGGCTTCGCCACCAAGGTCGCCGAGATGGTCCCGGTCGAGGCCGAGCTGCTCGTCGTCGCCGCTTCCGACGGCAACGAGCTGGCGGCGGCTGAGCTGCTTGCCGCAGTCGGCCTGAGCGTGCGCGGCTTCCTCGGTGGCGGCATGACCGCCTGGCGCGCCGAGGACCGGCCGGTGGAGCGAATCGAGGCGATCGACCTGGCCGAGCTGGCGCGCCGCCTCGATCGCGAGGGCGGCCCGCAGGTGCTCGACGTGCGCGGCGATGCCGAGTACGCCGAGGGCCACGTCCCCGGCTCGATCCACATCCCCTTCGCCGAGCTGCGCGACCGCCTCGACGACCTGCCCCGCGAGCGCCCGATCGCGACGATCTGCAAGGCCGGCAAGCGCAGCGGCCTAGCCGCCTCGATCCTGCAGCGCGAAGGCTTCGAGGGCGTCATCCACGTCAGCCGCGGCAACGCGGCGACATGGCCTCAGGCCGCCAAGGCGCAAACCCAGTAGGGGTTCCACTTAACTTTTTCGTGGAACGGGTGTCGCTAACGCCTCAGGCTCAGCAACGAAAAAGTGCAAGACGTTCCACCCCTACTGGGTTTGCGCCTTAGTACCCGGGGGGATGCCGTGCGATGAAGCCTTCCGTGGAGCTCACGGGAGCAGAGTGCCAGCGCGGGCCGGGGCCGCCGACGGTGTCGAAGGCGAGGCCGGCGATGACCATCCAGGCGTGGCTGGCGTTTCCGTAAACGGTGATCCACTGGCCCGGGCCCGGTTCTCCCCAGGTCGAGAGGCCGGTCGAGTCGAGCGGGCTGGAGAGGAAGCCGCCGCCGTTGAGGGCGAAGCTGACCGCGCCGGAGCAGTCATAGCCCGAGGATTCGAAGGAGCCGTGGCCACCGCCCCAGACATAGGGGGTGGTGGCGATCGAGTTGGCCGCTTCGATCGCGGCGGCAACCGCGGCCGGGGCCTCGCTCGGCACGCTGGCCTGGCTTTCGGAGATGTAGTCGGCGCTCTGCCCGGGGGTGAGCGGCGCCGGGGTGCCGGCGACCGGTGGCGGCGCACCGGTCGTGCTGGCGATCTGTTCGGAGATCGAGGCGAGGTTGTTGCCGAGCGCTTCTTCGCGCGATTCGAGCGATTCGAGCGCGGACTGGCGCTCCGCCTGCGCCGACTTGAGCTCGGCGAATCGGGCCGCCGCCTCTTCGCTGGCCGCCGCGGCTTCGCGCTCCTTGACGGCGATCGCGTCGCGGGCGTCCTTGATCTGCAGGCGCACGGCGGTCATCCGCTTGACCGCGGCGCGGGCCTGGTCGCGCAGCGCCTTGACCCGGGAGGCGACCGAGTCGTCGTACTGCTGGATCTGGTCGAGGTAGTCGGCGCGGGTGTTCACTTCCGACCAGCTGGCCGAGTCGAGCACGACGTTGAGCATGTCGGGGCTGCCCGACTCATAGATCGCCACCAAGCGGTCGCGCAGGACCTCGAGCGCCCGCTGCAGGCGGGCTCGCACCTGCGCCAGGTGGCGCTTGTCGGCCTCCAACTTGGCCGTTGCTGCCTCGAGTTCGTCCTGCTTGGCAGCGAGTTCGGCCTCGGCCGCGGCCTGCTTCTGCCGCAGCGCCGAGACTTCGCCGAGCATCGAGTCGATCGCCTTGTTCTGCTCGGCGATCGTCGCCGCCAAGGCGCTCTGGTTCTCGCGCACATCGCTGAGCTTGCCCTGCGTGTTCTGGAGTTTCTCTTCCAGGGTCTCAGCAGGGGCCGAGGCGACCACGCAGAGCAGGGCCAGGAGCAGCGCCGCGGGCAGCAGCAGCCGCCATGAGTTGCCGCGAAGGGGAACGCGCATCGGCGGCGCACGGTAGCGAAAGCACCGCTTGATTGTTAGGACTTGCTAATAACTTGCAAGATCCCGTGCAGAAACCCGCAATTTGGAGGATTTCGGAAAAGCAGCCCGACGCGTAGGGCCTTCGGAGGGTTCCTCCCCAGGCCGCTTCGCGGGAGTTCCTGGGGAGGAACCCCCGCAGGGCCTCACGCCGCCGGCGGGACCTCGTTGGTCAGAAGCTTGGGTAGCTCGGGAGGGATGCCGGGGCCCCTCCCCAAAACACTCAAGCGAGGCTCCCGCCGAGCGTTTTGGGGAGGGGCCCCGGCATCCCGGCGAACTAGGCCAGCAGCTTGGCCTTCGCTTTGTCGAACTCCTCAGCCGACAGCGCGCCCTTTTCCTTCAGCTCGTTGAGCTTGTGCAGTTCGTCGGCGGGCGTGGTGTGAGCCTGTTCGCGGACGTATGAATCGAAATGCTGCTTGGCCTCGGCCTGCGCCTTGATCGTGCGGTCGCGCATGCCGCTGCCGCGGGCGATCAGGTAGATCAGCGCCGTGATGAAGGGGATAAAGACCAGGAATAGCACCCAGGCCGCCTTCACCCATCCAGAAGTTTCGTGGTCACGGAAGAGGTCGGAGAGGATCGTGATCAGGATCCAGATCCAGATCACAAAGAAGAAGACCTCGAAGGCGACGAGGAGGGCTTCTCCTATGTTGATATCGGCAAGCGGCAAAGTGAATCCTTTCGCTGATGGCTGGGACGCCAGCCAACTTACCTAGCCGACGACGACCTTGCCGTGCATGAAGGGGTGAATCTTGCAGTGATAGGCGAACGTCCCCTTCCGCTGAAAGCGCACCGCGGCCGACTTGCCGGCCTTGATGCGACCGGTGTCGAAGGCCCCTTTGTCGGTCGCCGTGTGGGCGGTGCCGGAGGAATTGGAGAAAGCCACCCGCGTCCCCTTGTCGATCCGCAGGGTTTGAGGGGTGAATTCGAAGTTGTCGATCGTGACCGTCTTCGCGGCGCTGGCCAGGGCCGGTCCGGGGCCGGCGGCGGGTGCAGCTTGGCTGGCGAACAGCACCGCAGCCAGGGCGATACAGGCGACAATCGCGACGTTTCTCCTCATCGACCTTGTCTACGACGCCAGCGCCGCCGGGGTTCAAACCCGAGACGAGAAAAGCACCGCCGCGACCGCCGTCGCCAGGTTGAGGCTGGAAACCCCCTCGCGCATTGGAATCGCCAGACGGGCGTCGGCCCGTCCCAACAACTCCTCACTGAGGCCGTAGCGCTCGGTGCCAAAGGCGAGGATCGCGCGGGGGTCGAGCTCCCCCTCCCCCAGCTGCTCGCCCTCGGGATCGATCGCGATCAGTGGTCTGCCAGGATCGGGCAAGGCGTCGATCCGAGCGACGGGCAGCGCAAAGTGCAGCCCCGCGGCGCCGCGCAGCGCCTCGGGGTGCCAAGGATCGTTGCTGCCGGTGGTCAGCACCGCCGCCGCATCCGCGGCCGCCGCAACCCGAACGCAAGCGCCCATGTTGCCCATCGTGCGCGGGTCCTCGAGCAGCACCACCGGTGCGCGCCGCTCGCTATCGAGGACCGCCGCGACATCGACCGCGGGCCGGCGGGCAATTGCGACAACCCCGGTGCGAGGGGCGTGCGGCACGAGCTCGGCCAGCAGCGCTTCGTCAACCGGCGCGGTTCGCTGCGCCAGCGAGCCAACCAGATCGGGGGCCAGGTCCGCCGCCAGCCGGTCGAGTTCGGCGGGGTCCGCGGCGACTGCCTCGACCACGTCGGCGCCGAAGCGAAGGGCGTGCTTGAGGGCGTGGAAGCCCTCTAGCAGAGCGAGGTCGGGGTCACGGCGGGCGGCGCGGTAGCGCTGGACGACGGGATCGCTCACCGCCCCATCATGCCCGGATTCAGCTCGCCTGCGGTGCCTCAGCCGTGCGGGCCGCACCCGCATCGGAGTCGCTGCCGGCGATCAGCGAGTCCGCGAGCGGTGTGAGGTAGCGGGCGGTGACCTTGCCGTTGTGCAGGAGTTCCAGGTGACGCTCGCTGGGACCAGAGGTGCCGTCGTCCCCATCCCCGGTTCTGCCACAGAGGTAACGCGGTCCCTGCCCGGTCCAAAGGACGGCGCGCATGATCCGGTCAAAGGGCTTGGGCTCGACCGCTGCCCCTGCTGCCGCGGCAATCGCTTCCGCAACCGTGTCGGCCTGCTGGGTGGCGAAGGGGCCCTGCTTGAAGGGGTGCGAGCTGACGTCCCCGGCGGCGTAGACCCGCTGCAAGCCAACCACCCTGCCGTAGGCATCGACTGCGATGAAGCCGTTCTTGTCGTGGGGGATGCCGCCGAGCTGCCGGCCTTCCATGCGCGGCAGGCTGAGTACGGCGTCCACCTCGAGGTCCTCGCCGGAGACGACGCGCAGGCATCCCGCTTTGAACTCGCGTGCGCGCGCCCCGGCGATGACCTCGATGCGCCGCTCGGACAACAGCCCGCTCGTCAGCCGGGAAACGCGATGACCGAAGAGCTCCAGGGGCTCGCGTTCAGGCGTAACGACGGTGATGCGCGCCTGGCTGTTCCCAGCCGCGAACAGGGCCAGCTCGTAGAGCGGCAGGGCCCAGCTGTGCCCCGCGGGCATGGTGATGGCGATGTGCCGCAGGCGACCCGACCGCAGCTCCGCGATCAGGTTGCCCACCTGGCCCTCGTCGGTAATTCCCCAATAAGTCACCGCCCCCGGCACTGCCCAGAGCGCCCGCGCGCCGGTCGCGACGATCAAATGGTCGTAGGAGAGTCGCTCGCCGTCGCGGGTGATGACAACCCTCTTCTCCGGCTCCACGGCTGCGATCGCGCTCTCGCACAGGGAAGCGCCGCAGCGTTCGCTCAAGGCCCGCAGGTCATAGCGGAAGGAGCGCGTGGTGCCGTAGGGCTCACCGATCGCAAAGGGCCGGTAGACGAACTCCGGGCGCAGATCGTGAAGAGCGACCTCGACCCGCTCCCCGGCTAGATCCCGCAGGGCCAAGGCCGCCTCGAGGCCGGCGATGCCAGCGCCGGCGATCAGGACCTTCTGCCTGGCGCCACGCTGGTCGTCGTCTGCCATGCATGGACCCTAGGACCGATGCGATGCCGCTCCATCCGCAGGAATCCGCCAATTGCCTGCGGTTTTCCCCGGAGGGCTAACTCCCCGCTCTCGCCAGCGCCGCGAGCACCTCGGCGTCAGACACCTGACTGAAGTCCGCGTACCACTGGCCCACACCGTAGAGCTGCGGCGGTTCGATCAGGCAGACCAGCTGATCGGCCTCGGCGCGCAGGCGCGCCGCCGAATCGGGCGCGCAGACGGGAACCGCGAGGATGAGTCGTCGCGGCCCGCGGCGACGGGCGGCGCGCAGGGCAGCGGTGTCGGTAACGCCGGTGGCAACGCCATCGTCGACCACGATCACGGTCCGTCCCCGCATTGACAGCGGCGGGCGGTCGCCACGGTAGGCCTCGACCCGGCGATCCAGCTCGGCGATCTCACGGGCAACGATCTCCTCCAAGGCATCGCCGCTGATGCCAAGCACCGCCGCGGCCTCGCGATCGATCACGCGGGTGCCGTCCTCGGCGATCGCCCCGATTCCGTACTCGGGATTGTGAGGAGCGCCGATCTTGCGCACGGCCAGGACCTCGAGCGCAGCCCCGCCGAGGGCGCTGGCGATCTCCGCGGCGACGGGAACCCCACCCCGCGGCAAGCCGATCACCAGCGGCTGCTCAGCCGCCAGCGGCAGCAGCTGCGCGGCCAGTTGCCGGCCGGCGTCGCGGCGGTTGGAGAAGCGCCCCGGCGGGCGCTCGCTCATTTCGCCCGCTGGCTCTCATCACGCCGGTGGCGCCGAACCACAGGTGTGACATAGCCGATCAAGGCGCCGATCGCGACTGCCGCCAGCAAGATGACGATCAAGGGCGCGTCGACGGTGACGAAGAGGACGTCGACCCGCACCTGCTGGGAGTTCTGCAGGGCGACGATGACGACGATCGCGACCAGGATGCCGACGATCCAGGCGCGCCAGTTGACCGGCTTTCGCTGCTCGGGCACGCGACTCATCCTAGAGCCGAGGTGCCGCGCCCGTCCCGCCTCTAATCGCCCCCGTTGACTTGGAGCAAACTCGTGGCAAAGGACTTCGTTTTCGCCGCCGCGGCGAGGCCGAGCGGACTCAGGGCGAAGAATTCCTCGCTAGCGCGCAGCAGCGAGTAGGGATCGTACGCCGCGGAATCCGTGCCGCCGGGAGCGACGAACGGCGAGAGCAGCAGGGCGCCGGTGCGCAATGGGTCCCCGCTCGGAGGGGGTGAGTCGGCGGCCGGCGGGCTTATCGAGGAGAAGGTGACGATTAGGACGCCGTCGGCCTTGTAGGCGGGCGAGGCGAGGATCTTCGGCACCCAAGCGGAGAGGAAGGCATCGGCGCTGGCCGCCCCTTCCGTCGCGCCCGCGGGGCACTGCCCGACGGTGCCGGCGCTGCAGGGCGTCGGCGCGATGAACGAGTAGCTCGGCGTCTTCTCAGCTTTGGCCAGGTCCTTGTTCAGCTGTTCGAGCGGGACGTCGCTGGCCGAGCAATCGCCGAGGTCGAGCAGCGAGTGGAAGTAGACAAACGGGTTCTGGCTTGCCGCGTACCCGCCCGGCTGGGCGGCGGTGCTGGATTCGCCCGGGCTCGGATGGACGCAGTTGGCGGGCTTTCCGGCCGGGTCGGCCATGCCGTCGGCATAAGCGCGCCAGTCGAGCTGCTCGAGGGTGAGCTGGTCGGCAATGGTCAATGTTTCGACCGGATAGACGCAGCCGGTGCCGGCAAGGACGCCGTTCGAGTTCGCTTTGACCGAGCTGAAAGCTTCAGAGCCGGGGCAGCCATCGACGGTCGCGGAGTTGGGTGGCTGGCCGCTGATCGCGGCGATGCCGTTGGGCAGGGCGCCGTCGTCGAGCAGCGCGTAGTTGCTGAGCAGCTCGCCCTGCCGACGCAGGGTCGTGGAGAGGTAGGGCATCTGCGATTGCGCCCCCAACGACTGCTCATAACCGGGACTGGTCAGCGAAATCACGAAAACGTGTTTGACCGGGCCCGCTTCGGGCTCGGCTTCCGCCGGCGCCGGGGCGGGCTTCTTCGCCGCCGGTTCAGTGGCCGGTGCGGGCGCAGGAGGGCTCGCCGCATAGCTCGCTTCCGGCGCGGATTCGGGCGCGGCGCCGGCGGGCGCGGCGGATGCGCTGCCGCTACTCGCACTCGGTGTCGGCGCAGGTGCGCTCGCCACCGGCGTGCTTTCGGAGGCGAGGCTGCGGCCGACCAGGGCGGCAAGCGCGCCGCTCCCCCCCGTCCCGGTCATCGCGCTGGCGATGATCGCCGAGGTCGCCACCACGGAGGAGGCGACGAACAGGCCGAAGCGCTTGCCGGTCAGCGTTGACGCAGCGGCAACCACTCGGCGAGTCTGGGCCTGGAGCGCCGCCTTCACGCCTCTACCGCGATCAGGGAGTGGCCGCATTGGGGGCAAAAGCGATCCGCCGGCCCGTAGGGAGAGTCGCAACTGGGGCAGAGGCCGGCGGCATCGGAACGCTGCAGCTCGAGCATCCGCTCGACCGCGAGCAAATCCGCATCGACTCGCTGCAGCTCGGCCGCCTTGCGGGTCAGCACGTCCATCCGCACGTGGTCGCGGATCGCCATCTCGTAGAAGGCACCGCCGAGGTCGGCCTGCATGACCGTGAACTTCTCCAGCAGCCGGTCGCGCTGGGCGAGCAGCTCGGCGTCCTCCTCGGGCTTCGGCTCCACCTTTGCCGGCTGCGGCGGCGGCTCCGACTGTGGCAGCTGGGGCTTCGCCCGAGCCGACTTCAGGGCGCTCGCCGGCCGCCGCAGCACATCGCTGAGCGCGCTCATGGTTCCGCTGCTCCACCGGGCGCGGCCGGGGCCGAACCGGGGTCGCCGCCGACGACGATCACGTCGGGCAGGTTCTGCTGCGCCTTGATGTAGTTGTCGCCGGTTTGTTCGGGGTTTGCTTCGACCAACCGCGTGTCTTCTTCGACCTTCTCCGCCGGCGGCTTGTAGCCGGTCACCTGGTGCACCTCGCCATTGCTCGTCTTGGCGACCACTTTGCCGCCGCCCTTGCTCGATTTGTCCGCGCCTTTGGCCTTTCCGCCCTTGCCAGAGCCCGCGGCAGCGGTCGTCCCGGCCGTGGTGCTTGCGACGGCAGCGGGACGGTTTCGCAGCGCCTCCAGCAACGCCTCGTTTTCGCCTTCGTCGCCACCGCTGCGACCGACTACCACGCCGATCGCGACCGCAATTGGCAGCAGGGCGAAGAAGCCGACCGCAGCCGCCCGGCTCCCCGAACCGCCCTTGGCGGGCAGGCGCGGCAGCGGCCGGTGGGCACGCTTGCTCATCGCCGCGAAGTAGCGGGAGGAGGGGTTGGCGCCATTGCCGCGCCGCGCCCCGCAGTTGACGCAGTAGCGCTGCTGCGGATCGAGCGCCGCGCCGCACTCCTCGCAGGGCTCGTACTTGCTCGAGCCCGCAAGGGGATGCTCAGGTGCCACGGTCATCGCTTCTCACTCCCTTTGTCGTGCGACTTGGATTGCTGCTTGCGCTCGCGCTTTTCGAGGATCAGCTTCGATTCCGCCTGCCGCTCTGCGGCGGTGTCCTGGGTGGTCTGACAGCCGGTCGCAACGACGGCGAGCAGCAGGACGCAGGCGGCCAGAAGGCCGGCGCGGTATGCGTTGCGGCTAGCCGAACGCACCGCTCACGTACTCCTTGGTGCGCTGCTCGCGGGGCGAGCCGAAGAGGGCGGTGGCACTGCTGTACTCGACCAGCTCGCCGAGGTACATGAAGGCGACGTGATCGGCGATCCGGTAGGCCTGCTGCAGGTTGTGGGTGACGATCACGACGGCGACGTCGTCGCGCAGCTTGACGATCAGGTCCTCGATCACCTGGGTCGACTGCGGGTCGAGCGCCGAGCAGGGCTCGTCCAGCAAGAGCACCTCCGGTTCGGCCGCCAGCGCGCGGGCGATGCAGAGCCGCTGCTGCTGGCCGCCGGAGAGACGCAGCGCCGGGTGGTCGAGGTTGTCCTTGACCTCCTCGAAGAGCCCGGCCCGCTGCAGCGCGCTGTGGACTTTCGGCTCCAGCGCCTTCTTGCGCTGGCGCCGCGAGCCCTGCTCACGCAGCACGTAGGCGATGTTGTCGAAGACGCTCATCGGGAACGGGTTGGGCTGCTGGAAGACCATCGTCACCCGGCGCCGCAGCGAGGTCGGCTCGATCAGGCGGATGTCGACGTCGTCGAGCAGGATGCGGCCGCGCAGCGTCGCCGTCCGGGTCAGCTCGGTGAGCCGGTTGAGCGAGCGCAGCAGCGTCGTCTTGCCGCAGCCGGAGGGTCCGATCAGCGACAGCACCTCGCCCTGGCGCACCGGCAGCGAGACCGATTTGACCGCTTCGCGATTGGCGTAGGAGACCGAGACGTCGTCGATCTCCATGCGGCGGATCGAGAACTGGGGGGCGGTGATCGAGCGGCGCGGCGCGGTGAAGCCGCCCGGCGCCGAAATACCGCTGCCGTTAGTCGACGCGACCGGGGTCGGCACCTGCGTGGCGGCGGGGGCATCCTCCAGCGGCAAGCGCCGGATCGGCGGCGGGGCGTCTGAACTGACCCCCCCTACTTGGCGGTCCAACTCAGACACGTTGGGGGTTACGAACTCCACGTTCCTACCTTTCGGGCGCGGCGATGGACGACGTCGACGGCCGCGTTCAGGGCCAACACCATCAGCAGCAGGACGAAGGCCGCCGCGTAGGCCTTCTGGGGCTGATTGAGGTTCCCGGTCGGGGACGCCTCGTAGACGAAGTTGGTCAGCGTCGTTCCCGCCCCGCGCAGATAGTTGAGCGGGAAGGCACCGCCGACCGGGGCGAAGTTCTGGGTGGCGCCGAGCAGGACGACGATGATCGCCGTGTCACCGATGATCCGGCCGAGGCCGAGCATCGCCCCGGTCGCCACCTGCGGGCGCGCCGCCGGCAGCAGGATCCGCCGCGTCGTCGCGATCTTGGTCTTGCCGACCGCGTAGGAGGCCTCACGCACATGCTGGGGGATCGCGTTGAGCCCCTCGCGGGTGCTGGCGACGACCAGCGGCAGGGCGACGATCGCGAGCATCGCCGAGGCGGCGAAGAAGGAGCGGCCGAAGACGACCCCTTCGGAGGTGCGGCTGAGGAAGCCAAGGGCGGTGCTGGAGAAGATCACCGTGCCGAAGAGGGCGAGGACGATCGAGGGAATGCCGGCGATCGCCTCGATCGTCGATTCGGTGATCCGCGCCAGGCCGGCGGGGCGGCCGTACTCGACCAGCCACACGGCAACCCCGACGCCGGTCGGCAGCGCGATCGCCATTCCCATCACGGCGACGATCAGGGTGCCGATGAAGGCGTCGGCGAAGCCACCCGATTCGCTCTCGCTGAACCCGGCCGTGGCGGGAGTGACCAGCATCGAGGGCTTCAGGTACTTGACTCCTTGCAGGAAGAGATAGACGACGATCGCCACCGCGATCGCGCAGAAGAGCAGGCCAAGCGCCCAGCAGATCGCCAGGCCGATCCGATCCGAGAGCCGCCAGGTGGCGCTGCCCTCGACCGCATCCTTGCCCGGTTTCTGCGGCGCAGGGGTGGGCGGCCCGCCGGTCGGCGGGGTGGCGACGGATGACTCCATCAGGCAGTCGCTCCGTATTTGCGCATCGCCCGCCGCGCCACCCAGCCGGCCAGAGAAAAGATTGCCGCCGAGAAGAGCAGCACGGCGGCGATCGCGAACAGCGTCGCGTTCGAGGGCGGTGAGCCAAGCGAGTCGATGTTCTTGACGATCGTTGGCGCCAGCGGCCGCGAGGGCTCGAAGATGAAGATCAGCCCGTCGGCTGGATTGGGGGCGAAGGCGATCGAGCCGGAGACCATCGCCAGCATCACCGCCTCGCCGATCGCTCGCGCGGTCGCCAGCACCGTGCCGGCGACGATCGCCGGCCGCGCCGTGCGCACGGCGATCTTCCAGGTCGTGCGCCAGCGGTTGACACCGAGCGCCAGCGAGCCCTCGAGCCAGCCGGGACGGACCGAGCGCAGCCCGTCGGAGAAGATCGAGACCATCAGCGGGGCGATCATCACGGTGAGGATCAGCACCGCGGCGAGCAGGCTGTAGCCGCTCAGCGAGATCACCCCCGCAACCGAGGCCTTCTGCGACTCGGTAACCAGGTGGTTGCCGATGAACGGCACGATCACCAAGACGCCGAGCAGGCCGTAGATCACCGAGGGCACGCTGGCGAGGAAGCGGACCACCGGCTGCAGCACGTCGCGCATCCACTCCGGTGCGAACTCGACGATGAAGACGGAGACGAAGAGCGAGCAGAAGAGGGCGAGCAGCACCGCCCCGCCGGTGATCAGCAGCGTGCTCCAGAGCAGCGGCCAGGCGTGGAAGGTGTAGACGTAGTTGGCGCCGCTCAGCCCGGTGAGGTAGATCTGGTTGAGCTGTTCTTCGACGTTGCCGCCGGAACCGAACCAGGCGAGGCCGTTGTGGGCAAACGACGGCCAGGCCTTGACGAAGACGGTGACGATCAGCGCCAGCAGCAGGCCGACGACGGCACAGACCAGCGCGCCGAGCAATCGCCCGGCGCGCTGGTCCGACCACTTGGGGCCGTACTCGGAGGGGTACGACTCCTCCATCGAGCTACTTCTTGGCCTTCTTGTTGAAGGCGGGGACGCCACCGGCTTTGGCGATCACTTCGCCGGCGAGCGGATCACGCCGAGCCCAGTCGATGAACTTGCTCAGCGCCGGAGAGATGCCGCTGCCGTCACCCGGCAGGACCAGGAAGAGGTAGCGCGAGAGCGGGTACTTGAGCGGCTCGACGCTGATCTTGTCGGCTTGGCAGGGAACCCCGTTGACCTTGAGCGCTTTCTGGCCCTTGCCCTGCCAGGCCAACCCGTCATAGCCGATCGCATTCGGGTCGGTCTTGACGGCATTGACGACGAGGCCGTCTGCCGTCAGCGCGTTGACGTTGGAGGCCGGCAGCTCGTTGTTGAGCACCGCCTGGAGGAAGAAGTTGTATGTCCCTCCGTTGGTGTCGCGGCCGACCGGATCGATCGTCGTAGCCAGGCCGGAACCCGGCAGCTGGCTCCAGTTCGTCAGCAGCCCCCGGTAGATGTCGTGGGTCTGCTGGATCGTGATGTTTTTGAGCTTGTTCTTCGGGTTGACGTCGATGCAGAGCCCGTCGAGGAACATCTTGATGTAGGTCGTGCCGGCGTCGCTGGGCAGCGGCGTGCGGGCCTGTCCGGCGAACTGGCTGGTGCCGTTCTGGACGTCCTTGACCCCCGCGTTGCCGCCGTTGGCGGTGTAGACGAAGTGGACCTTTTTGTTGACCTCCTTCGTGTAGGTGCTGAACAGCGCCTGTAGCACCGGTTGCGCCGCAACCGAGCCCGACCCGATCAGGGTCACGGCCCCGGCAGAGGCCGGTATGGCGAGTGCCACTAGGGCGACTGCCGAGATGACGAGGGTCCTGATTCTCATACGCGTTTTGCTGCCTTCCTTGCCGGGTATAGAAGTTTCTTGATCAGCTAACTCGACATGACCCTAACAGCTTCTGTACTTTATTGACCTCTTTACTAATAAAGGCTGCCCCGGCACGCCCTATGACGGAGGTTCAATTGCTCAGAAGAAGACTGTCCACGCCTCGTGCCGCAACCGCGGTCGCGCTGGCGGCTGTGCTCGCGGCGGCCGTAGCCGTGACGCCATCGTTCGCGGGGTCCGCGATCAGCGGGGGCTTCATCACCAAGAAGGCGGCCGGCAAGATCTACGTCTCCAACAAGAAGGCCGCGACGCTGTACCTGAAAAAGAAGGCGGCCGGCAACATCTACGTGAAGAAGGCCGAGGCCCCCCTGACGCCAGTGGTTGGCATCGCAGCGGGAACGGCGGTCTTCGGCCCCTCGGGCGCGACGACCCCCGGGTTCATCCCGACCGCGTTCACCACGGTCGCCACCCCCGGCACCGCCTCAGCGGTCGTCACTTTTTCGGGCCAGGCAACCTGCGTGGCGCCGAAACCGACGATCGAACTCGCCTGCCCGGTCCAGATCCTGGTTGACGGCCAGGCCCTCGGCAAAGTCAACTTCGCCCCGGCGACGGCGGCTTCGCCGGCACCGGCACCGTTGACTTACACGGTGGTGCAGACCACGGTCCTGCAGAAAGGCGGCCACGTCATCGCCGTCCAGTACGCCGGCGCCAAAAACGTGGTCTTCACGCTGAAAAGCTGGAACCTGGCGGTCCAAGCCTACCCCGAGTTGCCGGAAGCACTGCCCACCGAAACGACCACGAAATAGGGCGAGAAGAAGCAAAAAAGAGCCGACCGCGCCGGAGCAGTCCGGCGCGGTCGGCTCTCGAGGCGACCCCAGGGGAAGGTCGGCCTCAGTGCCCGCGCAGTTGGAACCGCGCGGGCCGGGGAAGCGGCTCACCGAGGATCAGGCGAGCCCGGTAGTAGAGAGCTTCAAAGGCCTGCGTATCCAGGTCATCGGTCCCGTGCTGCTCGCGCCCCGGCTGGGTCGCGGGGACATCCGCCGGCCCCCCTCCTCCGGGGTGCTGGCGCAGGACGCCGTTCAGCCTGCCGCGCGAGACGAATTTCGTGTGCTCCGGTGCATTGTCCATCGGCCTTCTCCTTTCTTGGTTTTATTGACCATCTAACTCAAGAATAGCAGCAAGCGCCGCGTCCCGAGCGCCGTTTCACCTCGAGCTGCCGCCGGCCCTGCTAAACGGCCCGCTTCGCTCTCTCGTACAAAGTCTCGGGCGCTATATCGGCTTCGTTGGGCCAGACGATTGTTCCGGCCTCCGGGTCAGCGCGAAGCTGCCGGAAATAGTCGAGGTCGCGCAGTGGCTCGAAGACGCCCCCGTAGTCCAAGAGATAAGAGAGATCTACCTCAGCCGTTAGCCCGTCATCAAAGCTGACGCGAACCTGATGATCGTCTCCGACCCTGGCATCGACAAGAATTGGCGTACCGCGCATAAGGTGATGATAATTCCCTATCTCAAGGGCTCGATCGGCATGAGTGGTTGCTTCTGGCGTGCGCGTCCCCAGTTGTCGCGAAGTTGAGAGCGGCGGGCCTGCGCCCACTCGACCACCAAGCGACGCGCCCGCGTGGGTAGTTCGCCCGCAATCAATTCGAGGCTCTCCATAGCGAGCATGAAAATGTGGACGACCCGTGTGATGCGCCTCGTCGTAGTACATCCAGATCGTGATGCCGTAGAAGCTGCTGATTCGGGGCACAGCCCCGACCATTGACCTCAAGACCGCGCGACACAACACATAATCGCGCCAAAAGGCGGGCCTGTCTCAGTACCTTTAGACACGGCAGTGGCGGGTCGGGGCGGGGCGCCACCCGGCAAAGCGCACCCCGCCCCTACGCCCCTTCAGGCGGCTGCAGATACCTCTGCGTCGTCGCCACCCTGTGGGTCACGGGGAGTCGAGGCCCCGTCACCGTCGGGCGGTGAGTCACCGCTGAAGCTCTTGGTCTTGCCCGGGCGCAGGTAGACGATCTGACCCTGGCGCAGCTCGAGCTTCTGCAGCTCGGCGCGGGTCAGCTGGGCCCAGACCTCGGTCCCGTCGGCAAGCACGAACTCGACCCGGATCTCGAAGCCGAGGGCGACGATGCGCTGCACCATCGCCTCCTCGGTGTTCTCGTCGGCGTCGAGCACGACGTCCATGTCGTGCGGGCGCACGAAGCCGTCGCCGAGCCGGTTGACCTCGCCGACGAAGCTCATCACGAACTCGTTGGCGGGGTGGTCGTAGAGGTCGTCGGCGCTGCCGGACTGCTCCACCCTGCCCTCGTTCATCACCACCAGCTGGCCGGCGACGTCCATCGCCTCCTCCTGGTCATGGGTGACGAAGATCGTCGTCACGTGCATCTCCTCATGGAGGTTGCGCAGCCAGGCGCGCAGGTCCTTGCGCACCTTGGCGTCGAGCGCGCCGAAGGGCTCGTCGAGCAGCAGCACCTGCGGCTCGACCGCCAGCGCCCGGGCCAGGGCCATGCGCTGGCGCTGGCCGCCGGAGAGCTGTGAGGGGAAGCGGCCGGCGAGGCCGTCGAGTTGGACCAGCTGCAGCAGCTCGTGCACGCGGGCAGAGATCTTCGCCTTGTCCCACTTGCGGATCGTCAGGCCGAAGGCGACGTTGTCGTAGACCGTCATGTGCTTGAAGGCGGCGTAGTGCTGGAAGACGAAGCCGACACCGCGCTTCTGCGCCGGCTTCCCGGTCGCGTCCTCGCCGTTGATCTTCACCTGTCCCGAGTCCAGGCCCTCGAGCCCGGCGATCGCCCGCAGCAGAGTGGACTTGCCGCTGCCGCTGGGGCCGAGCAGAGCCGTCAGCGAGCCGTCGGGGACATCGATCGATACGTCGTCGAGCGCCTGAAAGTCACCGAAGCGCTTGTTTGCTCCCTCGACTGAGATTCCCATCAGGCGTCCTCCTTTCGTTTGAGCAGGTTCATTGCGAACAGGGTGATCAGCGCCAGGAGCGCCAGCACCAGGGAGGCGCCGTAGGCGCCGGTGGAGTTGAAGTTTGCGTACTGCTTCTCGACGAACAGCGGCAGGGTCTGGGTCTGCCCGCTGATCGAGCCGGAGACGATCGTCACTGCGCCGAACTCGCCCAGCACCCGCGCGGTGGTGAGGACGATGCCGTAGGCGACGCCCCAGCGAATCGACGGCAGGGTGATCCTCCAAAAGGTCTGCCAGCCGTTCGCCCCGAGGGTCGAGGCAGCCATCTCCTGGTCGGTGCCGATCTCCTGCAGCACCGGCACCGTCTCACGGACCACGAACGGCAGCGAGACGAAGATGCTGGCGAGGACCATCCCCGGCACCGAGAAGAGAATCTCGATCCCGTTTTCGCCGAGGAACGCGAACCAGCCGCCGGTTCCGTAGAGGAGGAAGAGCGAGAGGCCGATGACGACCGGCGAGACCGCGAACGGGAGGTTGATGATCGCGTCGATCACCGGGTTCGCCTTCGACTTGCGGCGGACCAGGAGCAGCGCGCAGACGACCCCGAAGATCGTGTTGAGCGGCACCGCGATCACGACCATCAGCAGCGTCAGCTTCAGCGCGTGCAGGCCGTCGGGCGAGGTGATCGCGTCGAGCGGTGGCCCGATCCCGTCTTCGAAGGTCTTGTAGAAGATCATCACCAGCGGGATCAGCAGCAGCATCGTCAGGTAGCCGAGCCCGAGCACTCGCAGGCCCCAGCGGCTGGCGGGATTGGCGCCCATTAGACGCCACCTCCGTCGCCGCCGACATCCTTGGCGAGCGTCGGGATGAACTCGCTCGTGCTGCGGTCGTGGCGGATCGCCCAGCGCTGGATCAACGAGACGGCGGCGAGCAGCAAGAGCGAGGCGACGAGCAGCACCACCGAGACCGCGGAGGCGCCGATCTCGTTGCCGGACTCGATCTGGTTGCGGATGAAGACCGAGGAGACGGTCGTGTCGGGCAACCCGCCCGCGAAGAGAAGGACGGAGCCGAACTCGCCCAGCGCGCGGGCGAAGGCGAGGGCGACGCCGGCGGCGAGGCCGGGCAGGAGGTTGGGGAAGATGATGCGGCGGAAGATCGTGAAGGCACCGGCCCCGAGCGAGGCGGCGGCGGCCTCCATCTCACGGTCCATCTCCAGCAGCAGCGGCTGCACGGCGCGGACGACGAAGGGAAGGGTGACGAACATCAGCGCTACGACGACGGCGGCCTGGGTCGCCGCCAGGTGAATCCCCAGCGGGCTGTCGTTGCCGTACAGCGTCAGCAGGGTGAGGCTGGCGACGATCGTCGGCAGGGCAAAGGGGAGGTCGATCACCGCGTTGACCGCGCTTTTGCCGGGGAAGTCGTCGCGGACCAGCAGCCAGGCGAGGATCGTGCCGAAGATCCCGTTGACCACGACGACGATCAGCGAGCAGATGACCGTCAGCTTCAAGCTCTTCAGCGCCAGGGGCGAGGTGACCTGGTCCCAGAAGGCGCCGAGGCCGCCGGTGAAGGCTTCGCTGACGACGGCCGCCAGCGGCAGCAGCACGATGATGCTCAGGTAGAGCATCACCGTGCCGCCGCCGACGCCGACGCCGAGCCCGGGCAGGCGGATGCCCGCCCGGGGTGCTGGGGCTGATGTTGCGCTTGCCGGGTGCGCTGACATCAGCCTGAGGTGGAGACCCCGAGTTCAGTCTCGATCTTGGCGACCGAACCCGTTTCGTCATCGAAGAACTCGTCGTTGACCTTGCCCCAGCCACCGAACTGGCTGATCTTGAACAGTTCCTTCGGGGTCGGGAACCGCTGCTCGTCGACCAGCTTCGGGTTGACCGGGCGGTAGCCGTTTTCGGCCCAGATTTCCTGGCCTTCGTCAGACCAGATGAAGTCGAGGAAATCCTGCGCCGCCGGCTCCGGGGCGTCTTTGGTCACCGCGATCGGGGTTTCGATCAGGATCGTCGAGGGCGGCACGACGTATTCGAGGTCTTCGCCTTCCTCTTCGGCCTTGATCGCCTCGTTCTCGTAACCGAGCAGAACGTCGCCCTGGCCTTGAGTGAAAGCGGCGAGCGCGTCGCGGGCGCTGCCCGGCTGCGCAACCGTCTTTTCAAGCAGCGCCTTGACGCCGGTGAGCGCCTCGTCGGGCGACTTGCCCTCGTTGATCAGGGTGCCGTAGACGGCCATGATGTTCCAGCGCGCCGCGCCGGAGCTGAACGGGTTGGGGGTGACGACGTCGACGTCCTTGGTGAGCACGTCGTCGAGGGTCTTGATCCCCTCCGGATTGCCCTTGCGAACGCTGATCACGACGACCGAGTCCTGGGCGATGCCGCCGTATTTCTGCTTGTCCCAGTCTTTGGCGACGATGCCGCCTTCTTCGACCAGCCGTTCCATGTCGCCGGCCTGGGCGAAGTGGACGACGGCGGCGGGCTGGCCCGCAACCACGGCGCGGCTCTGATCGCCGGAGGCGCCGAAGGAGTTGCTGAAGCTGACGCCGCTGCCCGCGGAGGTCTTCTCGAAGGCCGGCTCCAGATCTTCCTGATAGACGGCTTCGGGGGTGGAGTAGCCGACCACGTCGAGCTTGCCGCCCCCCGAGGAGGAGCTGCTGTCGTCACTGCTACTTCCACATCCGGCAATCACAGCTGCCAACGCAAATAGTGCGGCCAGGAGGGCCGCGTTGACGCTGCGCCGCCGGGTTACCTTGCGAGCGTTCCGCATAGAAAGGAATCCTTTCTTTGTCTACTGATTTAGTTTTTTGAGTGACTTAGTTCTAAAAGAAGAAGCGGCAGGGTAGCACATTGTCGATCGGCAAAGTCGTAAATGCCGATCCGGATTCGGTGATTGCCGTTCCGGTGCGCTTTATGCACCCTGGGAGGGCATAAGGCGCACCGGAACCCGGGCTTGGATCAGGTCGACTTCTAGAGCCAGCCGTCGCGGCGGAAGCGGCGGTGGAGCAGGGCGCAAGCGATGAGGATGAGGACGATTACGGTGGGGTAGCCGAAGCGCCAGTGCAGCTCCGGCATCGTGTCGAAGTTCATCCCGTAGATGCCGGCGACCATGGTGGGCACGGCGAGAATCGCCACCCAGGCGGTGATCTTGCGCATGTCCTCGTTTTGCTGCACCGAGATCTGGGTGAGGTTGGCGTGCAAGGCGCTGCCGAGCAGCTCGCGGAAAGCGGCGGCGCGGCTACTGGCGCGGCGCAGGTGGTCGTGAACGTCGCGGAAGTAGTCGTGCAGCTCGTCGGGGATCGCCTCGAAGTGGCCGCGGGTGATCTCGTCGACGACCAGCGCCAACGGCGCCACCGCAGCGTTGAAGTCGAGCACCTCGCGCTCGAGCTTGTAGATCCGCTCGGCCGGGTTCGAGCGATCGCTGGAGAAGACCTCGCGCTCAACCTGCTGGATGTCGACGTCGACACCGGCGGCAGCTTCCTCGTAGCCGTCGACGACGTGGTCGAGGATTGAGTAGAGGACCATCGAGGAGCCGTGGCGCAGCAGATCCGGCCGGCGCTCGATCCGTTCGCGCACCCCGTCCAGCCTGCCCTCACCGTGGCGGACGACGATGATGAAGTCGGCGTTGACGAAGATCAGCAGCTCGCCGATCTCGATCACCTCTTCGGAATCAACGTAGTGGGCGGTCTTGACGACGACCAGCAGCGTGTCGCCGTAGAGCTCGATCTTGGGACGTTGGTGAGCGTCGATCGCGTCCTCGACCGCGAGCTCGTGCAGGCCGAACTTGGCGGCGATCTCCTCGAACTCTGCGGCCTCCGGCTCAAAGACACCGAGCCAGACGAAGGCGCCGGACTCGTGACAGGTCCGACCAGCCTCAGCGAGCGAAAGGTCCCCGCCAACGCGGCGGCCGTCCTCGTAGGCGACGCAGTTGACGATCACCGCCGCAGTATCGCCAGGCGAGCGGTCCTCAAAGCCCGCCGGCCCGGGTGAAGATCGCTCAGCCCGGGCTCACGCCGCCGCCGGTGGAGGGCGGCGAGACTGGCGCAGGATCAGGTTCAGGGGTGGCTTCAGGCGCGGCTTCGGCTTCGCCTTCGGGCGCAGTGCCTTCCCCTTCGCCCTTGTCTTTGCCTTCCTTCGACGGTTCTTCCGTCGTTTCTTCTTCTTCGTATTCGTTGTATTCGTATTCGCCTGAAGAAGAGCTGGAGGTGTGGTCGCTGTCGAGTTCCGACAGTTCGGGCAGGGTCGCGGGTTGGGCGAATTCGGGGCAGTCGCCCGCCGCCGCCGATTCCATGAAGGAACGCCAGATCGGCCCCGCCGTCGGCCCACCGAACCCGGTCGCTTCGCGCGACTGCGGGTGGCCGACCCAGACGGCGGTCGAGAAGAGCGGCGTGTAGCCGACGAACCAGGCGTCGGAGAGCTCCTCAGAGGTCCCGGTCTTGCCGGCCTCGGCCGAGCAGCCCATGTAGGTATAGCCAGCGCCGGTGCCCTGGGTGATCACACCCTCGAGCAGTCTGGTCACTTCGTAGGCCTGGCCCTCGGTGAGCACGCGCTCGCCGGAATCGGGGTCGGTTTCCTCGACCTTGCCGTTGGGGAACTCGACCCGGCTGATCGCGGTCGGGTCATGGTGGATGCCGCCGCTGGCGAGGGTTGCGTAGCCGTCGGCCATTTCCAACGGCGTGACCCCCACGGCGAGCCCGCCGATCGACTCCGCCGGCACCGATTCGAGCGGCGCTTCGATACCCATTTCTTCAGCCATCTCGGTGACGTTCTCGGGCCCAACGTCGAGGTCGAGCTGGGCGAAGATCACGTTGACCGAGTGCCAGGTGGCGGAAGCGAGCGACATCGTGCCGCCGCCAGGCTCAGCGTTGTTGACCGTCCAGGTGCCGCCGTAGGGCAGGTCGAGGGTCATCGGCGAGGTGCCGCTGTAGTAGGTGGTGTCGGGGTCGATTCCCTGCTTGATCGCCGTCGCCAGCACAAAGGTCTTGAACGAGGAGCCGGGCTGGCGATGCGCCTGCCAGGCGTAGTTGAATTCGCTTTCGCTTTCGGACCCTTCGGTCGAGGCAAGGGCGACGATCTCGCCGGTGGCGGGATCGACCGATGCAAGCGCGGCCGCCGGGCCGCCTTCCGAGTAACAGACGCTGCAGGAGTCGACCGCTTCCTGCGCCCGTTCCTGCAGTTCCGGGTCGATCGTCGTGTAGGCCTTGAGCCCACCGTTGCGCACGGTGTTGATCCCGTATTTGTCGATCAGCTCCTGCTGCACGAGGTCGAAGAGGAAGGGGTCGTGGATCACCCGGTACTTGTGCCCCGGGGTGAGGCCGAGGTTCCGGTTCAACGCCTCGCGGTATTCGGCGCCGTCGATGTAGCCCTCCTCGTGCATCGCGTCGAGCACCTCGTTGCGGCGCCGGATCGCGGCATGAGGGTCAAGGAAGGGGTTGTATTCGGAGGGCGCCTGCGGCAGCCCGGCGATCAGCGCCGATTCGATCAGCCCGAGCTCCTTCGCCGGCTTGCCGTAGTAGGTCTGCGCCGCCGCCTCGACCCCGACCGCGGTCTCCCCTTCGACCGTGCCGTATGGCGCCGTGTTGAGGTAGGCGGTGAGGATCCAGTTCTTGGTGTGGGCGTCCTCCATCTCGTAGGCGAGGTGCGCTTCGATCAGCTTTCGCTTGATCGTCTCCTGGGGGTTCTGGATGTAGAGGTTGCGGACCAGCTGCTGGGTGATCGTCGAGGCACCCTGCACCGGCTTGCCGCCGGCGAGCAGGTCCTTCCAGGCGGCGCGGGCGATCCCGGCGGGGTCGAGGGCGCCGTGGTTGAAGTAGTTCTTGTCCTCGATCGCGACGGTCGCGTCGCGGAGCATCTGCGGCATCCCTCGTTCGGGCACGGGCTGGCGGATGTTTTCCGCCTGGATGAAGCCGATCAGGCTGCCGTCGGCGGCGTAGATTGCCGAGGAGCGACCCTTCTGCACCGGTTTGAGGCTGGAGAGCGGCGGCGCCGACTCGTAGACGTTCACGGCCCAGCCGCCGGCGACCCCGCCGGCGACGATGCCCACGGCAAGCAGGACCCCCAGCGGGACCGTGATCTTTTTCCACCTCGAGGTATGCGACTTGCGCCTGCGCAGGCGCGTTCGGCGAGCCATTCGACTGCAAATTGTAGGGAGGGCGCTAGGCTGCGAAGTCGATGCCGAAGTTCCTGCACACTTGCTACCGAATTGGCGACATCGACCGCTCGGTTGCCTTCTACGAGAAGATCGGCTTCGAAGTGGCGGGCCGAATGCCAATCGGCGACGAGGCGATCAACGTCTTCATGAACCTGCCTGGCGAGGACCCGGTCCTCGAGCTCACCTACAACCACGGCGTCACCGGCTACGAGCACGGCACCGGCTACAACCACATCGCCCTCATGGTCGACGACCTCAACGCCACCCTGGAGGGCCTCGCCGCCGACGGCATCGAGCCCGAAAAGCCCCCCTACCGCCCCGGCGGCCGCACCGAGGGCCACTTCATCTGCTTCCTGCGCGACCCCGACGGCTACCGCATCGAGCTGATCGGCGAGTAGCGAGGCCGAAGCGTCGTGAGCATCCTCGGCGCACTCTCCATCGGATTCGTCCTCGGTCTAGCGATCGTGGGCGCGGTCTTGCTCAGGAATGAGGAGAAGGTCAGGGAGGCGTGGTACCGACGGCGCGCGAACATCGAGCCCAAGGTGCGCGCCGTCGGTCGCGGGCTCGTTGTGGTCCTAGGGCTGCTCGCGATCGCCAATCTCGCCCTCTCGGTCACTTCCGGAGAAGCGTCCGGCATAGTCTTCTCGGCGCTCTACCTGCTGATGCTCGGCGTGCACCTGCTGAGATACAGGCAGTCTCGAGGCTCCGCTTGACGTGGCTCTGAGCGCCGCTGCCGCCAACTGACGCCGCGAGACCCAGTTGCCCGTAACCGCAGACGGAGAGGCGGTGTATTTCTCTCGTAACTATCCGCATTATCTCCTTAGGAGGAACGAGATGGAGATGGTCAAGCGGTTTGAGCCCGTCGCCCTGCTGTTGATGGTGATCGGCGCTCTCAACTGGGGGATGGTCGGGCTGTTCGACACGAACGTGATCTCGGACGTCTTCGGCAGCGGCACGCTCACCGACATCGTCTACGTCGCGGTCGGCGTCTGCGGCCTCCTCTACGTCCCGAGGCTGCTCGAGAGCCTCCACATCGGCGACCACACGCCGCACGTGCGCGGCACCTGAGCGACGCCAAACATCATTCGGACCGGGCCCACCCGTGGGCCCGGTTTCGTTTTAGGGGACGACCTCGAACTGGGCCATCAGGCCGTGGTCCTCGTGGTCGAGCATGTGGCAGTGGATCACGAACTTGCCCAGGTAGTCGGCGAAGTAGCCGGCGACGAGGATGCGTTCGTGGGGGTAGAGCAGGAAAGAGTCCTTTAGGCAGTCTTCCCAGGGCGGCGGTCGGCGGCCGTTGCGGGCGAGCAGGTGCCAGTCGGTCAGGTGCATGTGCATCACGTGGGCGACCTTGGTGCGGTTGACGATCTCCCAGGTCTCGACCGAGTCCAGCTTCGGGCGGGCGTCGGCGCGGGCCGGGTTGAAGGTGCGGCCGTTGAGCAGCCAAGTGGTCTTGAAGACGCCGCCGACCGTGATCTCCCAGGTTCGGTCCGGCTTGTGCGCGGCGCGCTTGGTCCAGGTCGGCAGCGGCCGCAGCTTGCGCGGCACCCGCGTGCGGTCGGTGGGCCGTCCACTGTTGACCCGGAACTGCATCAGGGCGCCGACGTAGGTGCGGGCGCCGAGCGGATTCCTGGCTCCGTGACGGGGGCCGCTGCGCAACTCGACCCTCTCCCCCGCCGCCGAGCCGAAGTCGACCACGAGCTCGACCCGCTCGCCCGGTGAGACCATCATCTCGCTGCGGCGCACCGGCCGCGGCATCAGGCCGCTGTCGGTGCCGATCTGGACCAGTGGCGCCCCGTTGGAGAGGTAGAGATTGTAGGAGCGGAACTGCGAGGCGTTGAGGATGCGCAGCCGGTAGCGCCGGGCGCTGACCCGGTGGTGGGGCATGTGGGCGCCGTTGACGAGGACCACGTGGCCGTCGATCCCGTCAGCCGGCGGGCGCCGGTTGGTGAAGGGGTTGGTCAGCTGGTTGTGGCGGTCGAAGGAGCGGTCGACGATCATCAGCGGCAGGTCGCGCTCGCCGCGCGGCAGCGGCAGCCCCGCCTCGAACTCGTCGTCGACGATCCACATCCCGGCCAGGCCGCGCCAGACGTTGCGGGCGGTGTGGTCGAGGCGGTGGTCGTGGTACCACTGGAAGGCAGCGCGCTCGGGCCGGCCACCCTCGACCAGGTCGTAGACGTAGGTCCGCCTCCCCCCCGGCTCGATCAGGACGTCGTTGCCGGACGCGCGCGGCGAGAGCCCACGCGGGATGTCGCAGTAGAACGAAGCCGCGTGCGAGGCCGTCAGTCCTCCAGGTTGCCCATCGAACTGGGTGCGGCTGTGGCCGCCATGCAGGTGCACCGTCAGCTCGCCGGCCGAGCGGGGGAGCTCGTGCAGGAAGGTGACCGAGGTGCGCTCGCCCGCCGGCCGCCGGATCGTCGGCCCGGGGAAGCAGCCACCGTAGGTCCACATCCGCGTCTTCGGCCCCGGCATCGCCTGGACCTCGGCCTCGCGGATCGGAATTGTCAGCTCGGCGGCGCTGAGCTCGCGCGGAATCGGCAACGGCAGGCGAAAAGGCGCCGCGCCATGCGGGCGCGGCGCGGATTCCTCGCCAGCGACGAGGGCACCTGGGCGCAGGCCGATCGGCAGCGCCGTGGCCAGTGCCCCGCTGCCCAGGGCGCCGAGGAAAGCTCGGCGCCCCAGGCGCGGTGAATCTGAGTCAGACCCCGCCGTGCTGCTAGCTGGTCGGCGTGGGCGTGGGCGCCGGCAACACTTCAGTCGAGCCCTGCATCCACGGATGGATGGCGCAGAGGAAGTAGAGCCTCGTGCCGGGCGCGGCAGTCACCTTCTGCACGATCGACGTGTTCGGTTTGGAACCGGTGAACCAGGAGTCACCCTTCTTGGTGATGCTGCCCATGGTGTCCCAGCCTTCGAGGCCGACCTCGACCGGGTTCACTTTCACCGGACCGTTGCCCGTGACACCGTGCCAGTGGGCGATCGACATGCAGATGTGTTTCGGCGTGAAGCAGGTCTGACGCGCTTTCGGCGTCTTCGGCTCCGAGCCTTTGGTGACCAGCGAGAAGGTGTGCGGGCCAACCTGTTTCGGGTTGGTCTGGTTCAGCACCTCGAGCTCTTCGCCGGCGATGATCGTCTTCGGCGCCTCGAAGCGCAGGCCGGCTTTGTCGGCCTTCATGTAGACGGTGTTGGCGCTGCCGAGGTCGTCAGCAGCGCTGGCGAGGGCCGGGGAGAATGCGAGGGTCGCGGTTAGGCCAACCGCGAGCGCGATGATCCCCTTGGTCGAGACACGGGAAAGTCTTTGCTTCAACTTGCTCTCCTTCTGGCGCCATCCCAGCGCCCCTGGACAAATGGACGAAGCAATCTAACTGGGACATCGGCAGCAATCAAGCGGATCGGAGCAGCCAAATCAGCGAACATGCGGACGTGGGCGAGCGGGACGACCTGGCAGAGCTGCTGGCGCGACGGGGGCTCACCGAGGATACGGCGCGCGTAGACGCGATCGAGCGGCGCCACGCCAAGGGCGGTCGCAGCGCCCGCCAGAACATCGAGGACCTCGTCGACCCGGGCTCCTTCGTCGAGTACGGCCGCTTCGCGATCGCCGCCCAGCGCGGTCGCCGCGAGCTCGATGACCTGATCGCCAACACCCCCGCCGACGGACTGCTCGCCGGCACCGCACGGATCAACGGCGAGAGCTTCGGCGAGGGCGCCGCCTGCGCGGTCCTCTCCTACGACTACACCGTGCTCGCCGGCACCCAGGGCGCGCTCGGCCACCGCAAGAAGGACCGGCTCTTCGAGCTGATCGAGCGGATGCGCCTGCCGACGGTCTTCTTCGCCGAGGGTGGCGGTGGCCGGCCCGGCGATACCGACTACCCCGTCGTCTCGGCGCTCGACACCCGCGCCTTCGCGCTCTGGGCCGGCCTCTCCGGCCTGGTGCCGCGGATCGCCGTCGTCGCCGGCCGCTGCTTCGCCGGCAACGCCGTGATCGCCGGCTGCGCCGACCTGATCGTCGCCACCGAGAACATCTCGCTCGGCATGGGCGGCCCGGCGATGATCGAGGGTGGCGGGCTGGGCAAAGTCGACCCGGACGAGGTTGGGCCGATCGAGATGCAAGCGTCAAACGGGGTCGTCGACCTGGTCGTCGCCGACGAGGCCGAGGCGACAGCGGCGACCAAGCGCCTGCTCGGCTACTTCCAAGGTTCTCTCCCGCCTGGCGAGGCACCCGATCAGGAGGCGCTGCGCGACGCCGTCCCCGAGCGCCAGCGCCGCGCCTACTCGGTGCAGCCGATCATCGAGACGCTCGCCGACCCCGGCTCGGCGACCTTCCTGCGCGAGCGCTTCGCCGCCGAGATGGTGACCGCGCTGATCCGCATCGAGGGCCGGCCGCTGGGCGTGATCGCCAACGACACCCGCCACGTCGCCGGCGCGATCACCAGCGACGCGGCCGACAAGGCGGCACGCTTCCTGCAACTCTGCGATGCCTTCGACCTGCCGGTCCTCTCGCTGGTCGATACGCCCGGGATGATGGTCGGGCCGCAAGCCGAGGCGACCGGCCTCGTCCGCCACGCCTCCCGCCTATTGCTCGCCGGCGCGGCGCTGCGCACACCGCTGATCGCCGTCATCCTGCGCCGCGGCTACGGGCTCGGCGCCCAGGCGATGACCGGCGGCAGCATGCACGAGCCGCTGCTGACCCTGGCCTGGCCCTCGGCCCACCTCGGCCCGATGGGCCTCGAGGGCGCCGTGCGCCTCGCCCTGCGCAAGGAGCTGGAGGCGATCGCCGACGAGGAGGAGCGCGAGCAGCGCGTCCGCGACCTCACCGCCGTCGCCGAAGACAACGCCAAAGCCCTCAACGCCGCCGCCCTCTTCGAGATCGACGACGTGATCGACCCGGCCGAGACCCGCTCGCTGATCGCCGCGACGCTCGCCGCCGCTCAGCCGCGCGAGGCCGAGCGGGGCGATCGCCGGCGTTTCATCGACGCCTGGTAGGAGTCAGGCAGCGAGGCGGCTGCGCAGCAGGGACTTGCCCTGTTCGGCGCCCTTGCGACTCGTTTCCTGGGCACGACGGAAAAGCGCGGCCAACTCCGTGTCGCCCTCGCGATCGGCGTCCTCGATGTAGGTCTCGAGTCGCAGCACGTTGCTGAGGCACTGCTCGACGAACCAGATGACGTTGTACTCCTTGTCCATCGTGCCGGTGATCTCTCCGGCCTCCTGCAAGATCGCCATGTCTCCTCCTCGAGTGGTTTGGTCGGTCCCCACGGCTACCCGCTGCGCAGCCGCCAAACCCGCCCGGCTCAGGCGAGCCCCTCGATCTCGTACTCGCGCAGGAAGCCCTCGAAGAGGCGGCGATGCGCCTGCTCGTCGTGGAGGATGTCGATCACCATGTCCTGGGTGACCGGGTCGATCTGGTCGGTCTCCTCGACGATCCGCGTGTAGTGCTCGATCGCGCCGGTCTCGGCTTTGATCACACCGCGGATGATGTGGACGACGTCGGTCTGCTCATCGCCGGGCTGCAGAAACGACTGCTCGGCGGCAAAGGCCAGTGAGCCGGGGACGACCCCGTAGAGCTCCTTGATCCGCTTGGCGAAGAGCCGTGCGTGGCCGAGCTCCTCTTCGACGTCGGTCTCGAGCGACTGCTTGATCTCCTGCGCGCGCACGCCGTCGAGGTTGGTCGAGGCGGCGAGGTAGCTCATCACCGTCTCGATCTCCATCCAGTAAGCCTTGCTCAGCAGCTCAACGACGTGCTGCCGCTTCTCCGCATTGACGCCGTCGAAGATGCCCTTGCTGGGACTGGTGCTGGACTCCATGTTGCCTCGCTCCTCGTTCGCTTGCAGGTGTGCTTTCGCTACCCTGAGCGGGGCAGCTGCAATCGCGATTGGCGTAAGCTGAAGAAGAGAAGTACGCTCCACCGGGAGGGACCAAATGCCTAGCGAGCAACGCGAAATCGCCGATGGAACTCTGGTCGTTCGCAGTCAGGAGAACGGCGAGAATCGCGTGATCGCCTTTGCCGGCGAGCTCGACCTGGCCAACGCTGGAACCGCCGAGAGCGCACTGGAGAACTCGCTCGCGGACTCCACGCCGGTGATCGTCGACATGCGCGAGCTCGAGTTCATCGACTCGACCGGAATCGCCCTGCTCGTCTCCACCCTGAGCCGCAACAAAGGCGAGACCAAGGTCAGCTTCATCCCCAGCGACTTCCCCGCCGTAACCCGGGTGCTCGAGCTGACCGGGCTCGCCGAGCGCCTGCCGCTGGCCGAGGCCTAATCGCGCAGGCGATAGCCCTGCGAGAAGAGGCGCAGGTTGAGCGCGAAGAGGGCGCCGGTGGCGGCGGTGAGCGCCAGCAGCGAGAGCGGGATGCTGACTTCGCTGAAGCCGACGAAGCCGTAGCGGATCAGGTTGATCATGTAGTAGATCGGGTTGAAGTGGGTCAGCGTCTCGAACGGCTGCGGCAGCAGCGTCGCCGAGTAGAAGACGCCGCCGAGGAAGATCAGCGGCGTCAAGACGAAGGTCTGGACGAAGGCGACGTCGTCGAACTGCTCCGCCCGCACGCCGGTCAGCACCCCGAGCTGGGAGAAAAAGAAGCCGACCAGGAACAGCGACGGGACCAGCACCAGGATGTGGTCGACCGGCAGGTCGACCAGTAGCGAGGCGGCGATGAAGGTCAGGCCGGCGACGATCAGACCGCGCATGAAGCCGCCGAAAGTGAAGGCGAGCAGCAACTCCAGCGGTGAGGCCGGCGAGGAGAGCTGGTCCTGGATCGCTCCCTGGAACTTCTGCTGCAGGATCGAGGAGGAGTTGTTGGCGAAGGCGTTGATCGCGAACGACATCATGATCAGGCCGGGGATGACGAAGACGACGTAATCGATCCCGTGCAGCTGTTTGATCCGCGAGCCGAGGGCGGCGCCGAAGACCGAGATGTAGAGGAAGGTTTCCAGCAGCGGCGCGCCCAGCGTCTGCTTCTTGATCTTCATGAAGCGGTTGACCTCACGGCGCCAGAGCGTCGCGAAGCGAATCTGGGCGGGGCTCACGGAGTAACTACCTCGGCATGGGAGCGGGAAAGCTCTTTACGACCGACCAGAGCAAGGTAGGCATCCTCGAGGCTATCGACGCCGAAGCGGGCGGCGAGCTCCGAGCTGGTCCCCCTGCCAACGATCTGGCCTTCGTTGATGAAGGCGATCCGGTCGCAGAGCTGTTCGGCCTCCTCGAGGTAGTGCGTGGTCAGCAGGATCGACGTCCCCTCCTGGTTGATCCGCTGCACGTAGTGCCAGAGCTCCAGCCGCAGCTCGACGTCGACCCCGGCGGTGGGCTCGTCGAGGATCAGCAACCGCGGCCGGTGCATCATCGCCCGGGCAAGGATCAGCCGCCGCTTCATCCCACCCGACAGCGTGCGCGTGCGTTCGTCGCGCTTCTCGGTCAGCGAGAAGGTCTCGAGCAGCTCGTCGGTGCGCTGGCGCCGCTCGCGCTTGGGCATGCCGAAGTAACCGGCGTGGTAGTCGAGCGTCTCGGCGACGGTGAGGAACCAGTCGAGGTTGGGCTCCTGCGGCGCCAGCCCGACCGCCTGGCGAGCCTCGCCGTAGTCGCCGGTGGCGTCGTGGCCGAAGACGTGGATCGAGCCACCGGTCGGCTGCGCCAGCCCGGTCGTGCAGTGGATCAGCGTCGACTTGCCCGCCCCGTTGGGGCCGAGCAGGCCGAACAGCTCGCCCTGCTCGATCTGCAGGGAGACGCCGCGCAGCGCCTCCACCCCGGTGGGGTAGCGCTTGGCCAGATCCTCGATCTTCAGGGCCGCCTCAGGCACGGCGTCAAACCTAGAGGACGGCCAGTTCCGACTAGCGGGCCGCGCGGTCGAGTTCGCGGTTCATCACCCGCATGACCAGGGTGTAAGGGGGGGAGAACTTGCGCTGCAGCCAGTGCAGGAAGCGGCCGTCGGGGGAGGTGAAGACCATGTAGCGGTTCTTCTCGATCGCCTCGATGATCTTCTCGGCGACGCTCTCGGGAGTGACGGCGCGCCGCTCGAAGAGCGCGATCAGCTTGCGTATTTTGGGGTTGTCGCGGTCGACCCCGACAATGTCGACGGTGCCGACCAGCGGCGTCTTGACTGCACCCGGGCAGACCAGGCTGACGCCGATGCGGTTCTTGCGCAAATCGAAGCGCAGCACCTCGGAGACGCCGCGCAGGCCGAACTTGGCGGCGCTGTAGGGAGCGTGCCAGGGCAGGCCGAAGAGCCCCGCGACCGAGGAGACGTTGACGACGTGACCGCCGCGGCGGGCCTCGATCATCGGCGGCACGAAGCACTCGAGCACGCTGATCGGCCCCATCAGGTCAATGTCGATCGTGCGCCGCCAGTGCTCGTGTTCGAGCTGCTCGATTTTGCCCCAGGTCGAGATCCCGGCGATGTTCATGACCACGTCCATGCTGGGCGCAATCGCGTGCACTTCCGCAGCGAAGGCGACCACCGCCTCGTGATCGACGAGGTCGACCGCGGCAAAGTGCGACACGGTCCCCCCCGCGTCGCGGATCTCGGCGGCGACCTGCTCGAGTCCCTCGCCATTGCGGTCGGTGAGAAAGAGCTCGGCGCCGCGGTTCGCGGCGGCTATCGCCGTCGAGCGGCCGATGCCGCTGGCGGCCCCGGTGATCAGGCAGCGCTTGCCGCGCAGATCGCGGACGCCCAGCTTCACAGCCTTGCCTCGAAGTCGGGCTCGACCTCGAGCGAGTTGAGGGTCATCGCCAGCATCTCGTAGTGGCCGATCAGCATGCAGAGCTCGATCAGCCGCACCTCATCGAGCTCCTTCGCCAGCTGGGCCCAGAGCTCGTCGCCGATCCGGTCGCCGGCGTGCAGCTCGTCGGCCGCTCGCAGCAGCAGCGTGCGGCGCTCGGACCAGCCCTCGGCGTCGGGGCCCTGACGAACGCGACCGATCTCCTCGTCGCTGAGGCCAACGCGACGCGCCATGCGCTCGTGCTGCACCCACTCATACATGCTGCCGGTGTTGTGGGCGACGCGCAGGATCACCAGCTCGGTCTCCTCACGGGGAAGCTTGCCGCCGGGCATCAGGGCGCCGGCGAACCAGAGCCAGCGGCGGAAGAGGCCGCGATGGCGGCCGAGCGTGGTGAAGATGTGCGGCGGCCGGCCGCGGGTGGCGACCCCGGCCAGCTTGGCGATGGCGAAGTTGACCCAGCCGAGCTGCCGTCGGTCGCCGGGTGCGATGCGCGGTCCGCTGGAGGCTGCCATTAGGTCCCGGACCGTACCCGAGCCAGTAACTATCCGCTCCGCTGTTCCTTTCCCCCATCATCTAGGGCAAATGCACAGCGGAGCGATGCGCGACGGCATAGGCTGAGCCGGTGCCCGGTCCGCTGCTCGCAGTCGACACGCCCTCGCTGCTCTTTCGCGCCTTCTACGCGCTTCCCGACTCGATCGTCGGCAGTGACGGCAAGCCGGTCAACGCCCTGCTCGGCACCGCCAACCTGATCCTGCGCGAGATCGAGCTGCACCAGCCGCGCGCCGTCGTCCTCTGCTTCGGGCCGGACGCAGCCTCCTACCGGACCGAGCTCTACCCCGCCTACCACGCCGAGCGTGAGGCGGCGATGCCCGATGACCTCTCGCCCCAGTTCGCCGCCGCCCGCGATTTCTTCGAGGCCTTTGGCTGGACCGTGGCGACCAGCGACGATCTCGAGGCCGACGACCTGCTCGGCACCTACGCCCGCCACGAGGCCGAGGCCGGCGGCCGTGCGTTGCTGATGACCGGCGACCGCGACATGTACCAGTGCGCCGACGAGCGGGTCACCGTCCTCTACGTCAAGACCGGCGGCAAAGGCAAAGGGGCCGAAGCGGTCGGACCGGCGGAGGTCGAGGAGCGCTACGGAATCGGGCCCGAGCTCGTCCCCGACTTCATCGCCCTGCGCGGTGACCCCTCCGACGGCCTGCCCGGCGCCAAGGGCGTCGGCCCGAAGACCGCGGCCGAACTGCTGCGCCGCCACGGCTCGCTCGAGGGAGTGCTGGAGAACGCGATCCGCGAGCATCGCCCCGCCCTGCGCGCCTCGCTGATCGATTCAGCTGACGACCTTCGCGCCTTCAAGGACATCGCCACCCTGCGCGACGCCGGCGTCAAGCCGCCGGGAGACCGGGAGACTGACTGGGCAGGCGCCGCCAAGGCCGCCCACGATCGCGGCATGAACCGGCTCGCGGAAAGGCTCCTGGCCGAAGCCTGAGCGCAGCTCCGTGGTACTACTTCGATCGTCTTGATCGAAGCGAGCCCGGACAAGATCGTCGACCTCTCGGTCACCCTCTCCGAGCATCTGCCGGCGACCTGGCCCGAGCACATGCCTTTCGCCCACAAGAACTGGAGCTGGTTCGAGGAGGATGAGCTGCCGACCGGGGCCTGCAGCTGCTCGCTCGGCCCCTACGTCACCCACTTCTTCATCCTCGACGAGCACGCGGGCACCCACGTCGACGCGCCGAGCCACTACTTCGCGCCGCCGAAATCGGGGCTGCCGAATGCAGAGCCGCTGGGCGAAGTCAATGCCGAGAAGCTCGACCTCTCGAAGCTGATCGGCCCGGCCGCGGTCGTCGACCTCCGCCACCTCGACGGCGAGGCCGAGCCCGGCGCCAGTCCGGCGATCACCGTCGCCCACCTCGAAGCCTGGGAGGCCGAGCACGGCCGCTTCCAGCCCGGCGAGATCGCGCTGCTGCTGACCGGCTGGTCCAAGCACTATGTAAAGGGCGAGGCCGGCCGCGCCTTCCTGCACGAGCCGGTCGTCCTGCAATCGCGCCCCGCCTGGCCGGCGCCGGAGGCCGCCGTCGCCGTCTTCCTGCACGAGCGCGGCGTCGGCACGATCGGCATCGACGCCCCCAGCATGGGCTCCGCCGAGGAGGGCAACGAAGTCCACCGCGCCGGCCTCAGCCGTGAAATGGCCTTTATCGAGGGCCTGACCAACCTCGACCGCCTGCCCGCCCGCGGCGCCTCCTTCGTCTTCCTCCCACTCAAGATCGCCACCGCCAGCGGCGCCCCCGGCCGCGCGATCGCCGTGCTGCCTTAGCGAAGCGAGAGTTGACCCCCCTATAAGTGGGTCAACTCTCGCTTCGGTTTTTCAGACCAATGCTCCGCGCTTCCTCTCAGGCTCGGTGCTCCGGATTCGGGAAGTCGGTGCGGCAGCCGGCGTCCCAGGCGGTGCGCTGGTTGCCGTGGGCGGGGATGCCGCCGGCGTCCTTGAGCAGGCGCGCCAGGTGCAGCATGTTCCAGGCGGCGAAGGTGGTGTTGCGGTTGGTGAAGTCGTTCTCCGGCCCGCCCGAGCCCTCGTCGAGGTATGACGGGCCCGGGCCCGCCTCACCGATCCAACCCGCGTCAGCCTGCGGCGGGATCGTGTAGCCGAGGTGCTGCAGCGAGTAGAGCGTGTTCATCGCGCAGTGCTTGACCCCGTCCTCGTTGCCGGTCACCAGACAGCCGCCGACGCGGCCGTAGTAGGCGTACTGGCCGGCGTCGTTGAGCAGGTGCGAGTTGCCGTAGAGCCGCTCGACGATCTGGGTCGCGACCGAGGACTTCTCCCCCAGCCAGATCGACATGCCGAGCACGAGGATGTCGGCGGCCATCACCTGCTCGAAGATCGCCGGCCACTCGTCGCGCTCCCAGCCGTGTTCGGTCATGTCGGGCCAGACGCCGGTAGCGATCTCGCGATCGACGGCGCGGATGCACTCGACCGCCACCCCGTTGCGGCGCATGATCTCCATCGAGATGTCGATCAGCCCCTGCGTATTGGAAACCTCGGGACTGCGCTTCAGCGTGCAGTTGATGAAGAGGGCGCGCAAGTCCGAGTAGTCGGTCTCACTGCTCTCGCACAGCTTCGCCTGCACCTCGGTCAACTCGGTCATCGCTCTCCTTCGCCCGTGGGTTTCGCGGGCAGTCTATGAGCGCCCGAAGGTCAGGCGGAGACGAGGCTGGGCTCGGTCTCAGAACCGCGCGGCGCGGGGTTGGAGAAGCGCATCGCGCCGTCGTCGATCGCACCACGACGGATCGTCCTGATGTCGAGGACGTAGTTCTGGCGCAGCTTCCAGGGCTCCTTAGAGCCCTGTTTGGGGAACTTGTCGAGCGAGCGCAGGACGTAGCCGGAGGTGAAGTCGAGCAGCGGCAGCTCCTCGATGCTGGGGTCGGAGAGCTCGGGCACGCTTTTGCGGTAGCCGTGCGAATCCATGTGGGCGAGCACCCGGCAGACGTATTCGGAGGTGAGGTCGGCCTTCAGGGTCCAGGAGGCGTTGGTGTAGCCGACGGTGAAGGCGCAGTTGGGCACCCCGCTCAGCATCATCCCCTTGTAAGCCATCTTCTCCGAGACGTCGACCGCCTCGCCATCGACGACCAGCTCCATGCCGCCGAGGAAGAGCAGGTTGAGGCCGGTCGCGGTGACGATCACGTCGGCCTCCAGCTGCTCGCCGGAGTCGAGCTTGATCCCGCCCTCGGTGAAGCGCTCGATCGTGTCGGTGACGACCGTGGCGTCGCCGTTGCGGATCGCTTTGAAGAGGTCGCCGTTGGGCACCAGGCACATCCGCTGGTCCCAGGGGTTGTACTTCGGCCTGAAGTGCTTGTCGACGTCGTAGCCCGGCGGCAGCGAGCGTTGGACACCGGCGCGGATCAGCTTTTTAACCGCCTTCGGACGGCGGCGGCTGAGCTGGTAGAAGAGCGACTGCAGCGCCACGTTCTTCCAGCGCACGACCGTGTAGACGGCCTTGTCGGGGAGGAAGCGGCGCAGCCCACTGGCGATCGGATCCTCGGCCGGCATCGAGGCGATGTAAGTCGGCGAGCGCTGCAGCATCGTCACCTGCGCGGCCTTCTCGGCCATCGCCGGGACCAGCGTCACCGCGGTGGCGCCGCTGCCGATGACGACGACGCGCTTGCCGGCGTAGTCGAGGTCCTCGGGCCAGTGCTGGGGGTGGACCACCTCGCCGCTGAAGTCCTCCGCCCCGGGAAACTCAGGGGTGAAGCCTTCGTCGTAGCGGTAGTAACCGCTGCAGACCCAGAAGTAGTTGCAGGTCAGGCGCACGGTCTCGCCGCTGTCGACCCGCTCGGCCTCGACCGTCCAGAGCACCTCCTCGCTCGACCACTCGGCCCGCACGACGCGGTGCTGGAAGCGGATCTTGGTGTCAATCCGGCCGTCGCGGGCGGTCTCCCGGACGTAGTCGAGGATCGACTCGCCGTCGCTGATCGACTTTGCCGCCGTCCAGGGCTTGAAGCGGTATCCGAGGGTGTGCATGTCCGAGTCGGAGCGGATGCCGGGATAGCGGAAGAGATCCCAGGTCCCGCCCAGGTCCTCGCGCGCCTCGAGGATCGCGTAGCTGCGCCCGGGGAAGGCCTCCTGCAGATGATGCGCCGCGCCGATGCCGGAGAGTCCGGCGCCGACGATCAGCACGTCTAGGTGCTCGATGGGTTCCCCGTTCGCAGTCAAGCCAGCGGCATTCTCTCATGCTGGCTGGTCAGCCAAGCGGCGTGTGCGGATCTCACACAGCGGCGTACCAATGAAAGCAACCTGAGCTAGGGTGGCTCGCCGTGAACGTCCTGATCGCCGCCGACATGGAGGGCATCACCGGAATCGACGACTACGGCGACTGCCTGCCCTCGCACCCGGCGGCCTACGCCCGCGGTCGTCGGCTGATGACCGACGAGGTGCTGGTCGCGATCGAGGCGCTGCGCGCAGCGGGCGCCGAGCGGATCTCGGTCGGCGACTGGCACATGGTCGGCACCAACATCGAACGCGACCGGATGCCGGCGGGAGTCGAGGTGCGACCGATCGCCGACCTCGCCCTCAACGAGACCAAGCCGTCGATGGCCAAGGCCCACGGCGGCCCACTCGACGGCGTGGTCATGCTCGGCCATCACGCCAGCACCAAGAACCCACGCGCCTTCTGCTCGCACACCTTCATCTGGGAGATGGAGGTCTCACTCGACGGCGTGCCGCTCAGCGAGGCCCGGGTCTACGCCCAGGCGCTGTCCGCCGAGGGCGTGCCGGTCCTGGTCGCCAGCGGCGATCGCTGGATGCTCGAGGAGTTCGACCAGGGCGAGATCGGCGGCGCCGGCCTGGTCGAGACCAAGGTCGGAGAGGGCCGGGCGCGGGCTCACTCCCACGACATCGCCGACACCCACGCCAAGCTGGCCGAGGCGATCGGTGCCGCCTGCGCGGCACCCCCGCAACCTCCCCCCGCCCGCGCCTACCCGGCAGAGCTGCGGATCGCGGTCGAGGGCGAGGAGATCGCGCGAACGAGCGTCGCCGATCCCGCCGACCTGCTCACCGCGATCGCCGAGGTCTTCAGGACCAGTCAGGTCTCACGCGAGTACCGGCAGCTGGCCAAGCTGCTGCCTGCCGGACATGACTCGCGCCTACGCGCCGCTCAGCGACGCGCAGGCAGCCTGCTCGCTACACCGGTGATGCGCTCGAAGGAGCGTCACTGGCTGGCTCGCTCCCCGGCCCAAGCAAGTTGAAGTAGATCGTCGAGGCGGCGAGGGCCGCAATCGGCGCGGTAAGGGTCGAGGCGATCACGTTGACCAGCACCCGCATGCCGAAGCTGTCGGAGATGCCGGCACCGATCGCGCCGAGGATCCCGCTGGCGATCGCCGTGATCAGGAAGACGACGAAGATCACGCCGAAGACCGGCCAGCCGTTGCCCTTGACCAGTGCGCGCGAGCGGCCGAAGGCGTCGATCACGCCGCTGCGCTCGACCACGATCACCGGCGCGATCACCGACCAGATCGTCAGCAGGATCAGCCCGGGGACGATGAAGAGCAGGAAGCCGATGCCGATCCCGAGGCCGGCGAGGATGCCGGCGCCGATCAGCGGCAGGACCACGGGCCAGGTCGCCTCGATCAGCTCGCCGACCGAGGAGTCGCGGCGGCCGTCCTGGACGTCGCGCACCAGCCCCACGACCATGCCCTGGTAGAGCGTCGCGGCGACGACGCTGACCGCGAGTCCCAGCGGCAGCAGGATCAGGCTGCCGGCGATGATGCCGTTGATCACCGCGACGAGCAGGAAGAGCCCGAAGGCGACGGGCAGCAGGACACCCGCCTGGTCGCCATAGGTGGAGAAGATCTGACTGAGGGTGCCGCCTACGTCGAGCTTTCTTTTCATGCCCGCTGTTTCGACCCCGCCGCCTACGACCCTCCCCATGCGGCCAGCATCTCGCCGAGGTAAGCCGGGGGCTCGATGCCCGCCGCGAGCAGCGGGTCGGGCTCGGGCTCGGTCGCGACCGTGCGCAGGCCGACCACCCCGGCCCAGACCGGCAGCTCGAGGTCGGGATCGTCATCGATTGGCGGCCCCGTGCGGACCTTGGCCGAGGCCTCCTCGAGCGGAATCCGCAGCAGCGCCGTCGCCCGCAGCTCCTTCTCGGTCGGCACGCGGGCATCGCCCCAGCGCCCCGGGACCAGCTTCTCGACCAGCCCCTCGAGCGCGGTCAGCTTCTCGCCTTCGTCCTCGATCCACTCGCCCGCGCCGAAGAGCATCGCCGAGCGGTAGTTGGCCGAGTGGTGCATCACCGAACGGGCCAGCACCAGGCCATCGACCAGGGTCGCGGTCAGGCAGACCTCCGCCCCCTTCGACTCGCGCAGGGCGCGGCTCGCGGCCGAGCCGTGCAGGTAGAGGCAGGACCCGACCCGCACGTGCAGGGTCGGGATCACCACCGGCAGCCCATCGTCGATGACGCCGAGGTGGGAGACGAGCGCCTGGTCGAAGATCGCCTCGACCACGGCCCGCTCGTGCGAGCCCCTGCTCGCCTTGCGGCGCAGCTTCGTTCGCGCCGTCTTCATCTGTTACAGTACAGTTTGATCATCTGATATGGTACAGTATCGAATCTCGGGCAAGAGTGCGGGCGAGATCGCGGCCGCGATCGAGCGTGCGATCGAGCGGGGTGCACTCGCCCCCGGTGAGACCCTGCCCGCCGTCCGGGCCCTGGCCGGTGAGCTCGGTGTCAGCCCGACCACCGTCTCGGCCGCGCTCGCCGACCTGCGCTCGCGCGGGCTCGTGGTCAGCCACGAACGCAGCCGCTCGCAGGTCAGCTGGCGCCCTCCGGTCGGCGGTGCCCTGCAGCGGCCGACGATTCCCCCCGGCACTCGCGACCTCGCCAGCGGCAATCCGGACCCCACCCTGCTCCCCGACCCAACCCCGTTCCTGCGGCGCCTCGACCGGCCCACGCAGCTCTACGGCGGCGAGCCGGCCGTGCCCGAGCTGCTTGAGCTGGCTAAGGACGAGTTCGCCGCGGCGGGGATCGAGAGTGACGCGATCGCGGTCACCAGCGGCGCCCTCGACGGGATCGAGCGGGCGCTGGGGGCGCAGCTGAAGCCGGGGGACCTGGTCGCGGTAGAAGACCCGGGCTTCGCCGGCCTCTTCGATCTCCTGCGGGCGCTTGGCCTGGCCCTGCGACCGGTCCCGATCGATGGCAAGGGCATGCTGCCCGGCGAGCTCGCCGCGGCGCTCGCGGAGGGTGCGGCGGCGGTTGTGCTCAACCCGCGCGGCCAGAACCCCACCGGGGCCTCACTTGACCGCGCGCGAGCGAGCGAGCTGCGCGCGGTGCTGGACCGGGCGCCGGAGGCAATGGTGGTCGAGGACGATCACCTCGGCCCGATTGCTGGAGTTGCCCGGGTCTCGCTGACCGCGGGCCGCGAGCGCTGGGCCGCCGCCTTCTCGCTGGCCAAGTCGCTCGGCCCGGACCTGCGCCTGGCGCTGCTGGCCGGCGATGCACAGACGATCAGCCGCGTACGCGGGCGCCAGAGCGTCGGGCCGCAGTGGGTCAGCCACCTGCTGCAGCACTTGGTCGCGGCGATGTGGGCTGACGAGGGAGTCAGCGCAGAGCTCGAGCGCGCGGCGGCGACCTACCGCCAGCGCCGCGAGCAACTGCTGGCGGCGCTGGCGGAGCGCGGGATCGAGGTCACTTCCGGCGCCGGGATCGCCACCTGGATACCGGTGCCCGAGGAAGCGCCCGTGGTCCAGTCCCTGCTCGCCGCGGGCTGGGCAGTGATGCCGGGTGCTCCCTTCCGCCTGCAGAGCGCCCGCGCGATCCGGGTCACGACGAGCACCCTTGCCGGGGACGAGGCGGACGAGCTCGCCGAGGCAATCCGGGTGGCGCTGCAACCCAGCGGCGCCACCCGCACCGCCTAATCGCGATTACTCGGAGTCGGGATAGGGCGCGTAGCGGTTGTGCAGCATCAGGTCGTTGCCGTCGGGATCGGTGAAGAGCGCCATATGGCAAACGCCGGTGTCGAAGGTGTCGCCGTTGAACTCGACCCCCTTCGCCTCGAGCTCCGCCCGCGCCGCGGCGACGTCATCGACGTGCAGCGCCGGGTGCGCGTTTTTCTGCGGTGCGAACTCCATCCCCATCTGCGCCGGTTCCCAGATCCCGAAGCAGGTGTCCCCCACCCAGAACTCGAACTTGCCCCGCTCGTCGGGTCGCAGGCCGAGCGTCTCGACGTAGAAGCGCCGTGAGCGCTCGGCATCGGTGGATGGAATGCCAATGAAGTCGGTCTTGGTGATCACGGTTCCTCCTCGGTCGATTTGCTTAGCCCAAAACACTAGGGCCGCCCGGAGGCGGCCCTAGCCAGGTGCTTGGAACGAACATGGAAACTGCGACCGGGTGGGACAACGCCCGGCATTCCCTGCTCGCCGGTGCCCGGGGTGGATTCCACCGGGCGCCCAAACCAGTGCGGCGCCTAGCGGCCCTGCACCTCCAGAGTCCCATTAAGCATGTGAATCAAGTTAGGACCACCTCCTTTCTCTGGTCCGACGATTGAAGCAGACGGACTGGTCGGCGGCTACTTCAATTTGAGGAATTTGCTCGCCTGGGCTGAGAGGAAGTTGGGCGCGGACAGGGTTACGGTCAGCTTCGCCTTGACTTTCGCTTCGCGCGCCGCTTTCGGTGGCTTCAGAGTGAGCGCGTAGGTGCCGGCCTTGGCGACGCTCTTTGTCGCCGCCTTGCCGAGCTTGATGACCTTGCCTTTGGGCTTCAGCTTGCCGGTGAGCTTCGCCGCGAGCGTGCCCGGCTGCTGAGTCTTGACCTTGATTTCGTAGCGGCCCGTTTTGTCTCGCTTGACCGCGGCGATCTTGGGGGTCTTGGCGTGGGGCTTTGGCGAAGGCGGTGGCGGGGGCGGTATGTCGTCCGTGGGCGGGCACGCCCCGGAGTGAACGGAGCCTGCTCCGGGGCAACTGTCCTGGCTGATGTCGCCGAAGCCGTCGTGGTCGGCGTCGGGCTCGATGTCGGCGTCGTAAGCCAGCTCCTGTGTGCTGATCGCGCCCGGTTCGTTGTAGACGGTGCCGTCGGAGCCGTCGTGGAGCTTGGCGAGAGTCGATCCGGGCGAGGGGAAGACGCTTTCGGGCTGCGACATGCTGGCCGTGGCGAGGCCGACGTAGCCGCCGGCGGGAACCGGCAGGCGAGTCTGAAAGGTGGTGATCCCGCCAATGATCGGACTGGGCCCGAAGGCCACGTGCTCGGTTGCGCTTGAACCCAGGACCTTGAAGCTCGATCCCGTCGTCGGGGGCCGACCACGCGAATGCCGTAGTCGCTGGTGACCCGGGTCAGGACCCGCCAGCGAACGACGACGCCGTCGAAGGAAGCCGCCGTGGACGCACCGCGCACCGCGCGCTGGATGTAGAGCGCATCGAAACCGCTGCCGCTGCTGCCGCCGTGATTGCCTTCGAAGTTGCTCCCGAAGAGGGTGCCGGAACAGGCAGCGTTGCCCACCGGCGATCCCGGGCAGAGGTCCTGCGAGACGTCGCCGTAGACGTCGTGGTCATCGTCGGGCTCGAGCACCGCCTCGACGTTGACGCGCCGGTTAGACGTGGTCGAGGAAACGGTGAACGCGTCGCCGACTTCGGGAAAGCCACCGGCTCCGGTCAGTACCGAGCCGGCCACGTCAGACCCCTGGATCGATTCGAAGAGGTGGGGGGTGTAGTTGCTGGCACCGGCAGCCGTGTTGAAGCGTGCCCCGAGCACGTCGCCGGTAAAGGCGGGCTCGCGCTCGTAGAAGAAGTTGACGGTGCCGGCGGTGAGCCCGAAGGTCAGGTGTCTTTCCCCTTGGCTGATCACCTTTGCGGAGTTGGCGCTCGTCGGTTCGAAGGTCCGCGCCTGCACCCAGTCACCCGCCTGGGTCAATCCGATCCCGAAGCCGCTTTTCGTCAGCACGCCGTCGTAGGGCACGACGTAAGGGCCGGCCGCAAGGTTGGCGTCGGTGAACTGCACCGCCGAGCAGGTGCAGGGCGCAATGCCCGTCGGACTCGGCTGCCCGAGGTGTCGCGGCGCCAGAGCTGCGTGGGCGCTGGAGGCCCCGATAACGAACATAGCCATCGCAGCGACGAGGGCGATGACGGAGCGCTTCACTCGACCATTGAACACCACGGCTCCCTACCTAGCCGTCGAGCGGACGCATTGGCGCCGGTAGCCTGGCGACTAATGCCCGGCAGCGAGCACACGACTGCGCTATTGATCGGCGGCGAACTCGTCAGCGGTGCCGGCGCGGCACTTGCGGTTGAGAACCCGTATACGACCGAAACGATCGTTGAGGTGGCCGCCGCTTCACCGGAGCAGGTCGAGGCGGCCGTCGCCGCCGCTCGCGAGGCCTGGCCGGCCTGGGCCAAAACCACCGCCGGCGAGCGCTGCGAGCTGCTGCACGAGGTGGCGCGGCGGCTGCGCGCGGAGGCCGAGGCGCTGGCGCGGACGATGACCGCCGAGGGCGGCAAGCCGCTGCTCGAGAACCGCGACGAGCTGGAGTGGACGGCGGCGGCCTTCGACTACTACGCCGAGATCGGCCGCGACCACGCCGGCCGGGTGATCCCACCGATCGAGTCGACCCAGCTGGCGATGGTGGTCAAGGACCCGCTCGGCGTCGTCGGCTGCATCGTGCCCTGGAACTATCCGCTGCTCTTGCTGGCCTGGAAGGTGGCACCGGCCTTGGCCGCCGGCAACTGCGTCGTCTGCAAGCCCTCGGAGCTGACGCCGCTCTCGACCCTGATGCTGGCCGGCATCTTCGAGCACCTGCCGGCGGGCGTGGTCAACTTGCTCGCGGGCGCCGGTGACGTCGGCGCCGCGCTCGCCGCCCACCCCGAGGTCGACTGCATCGCCTTCACCGGTTCGGTCGCCACCGGCAAGAAGGTCGCCGCCGCCTGCAGCGAGCGGATGGCGCGGATGAACTTGGAGATGGGTGGCAAGGACGCTTTCATCGTCTGCGCTGACGTCGCGAACGAGATCGAGGTCGCCGCTCGTGGTGGCGCCTGGGCGGCATTCCTCAACGCTGGCCAGGTCTGCACCTCGGCCGAGCGCTTCTACGTCGCCGAGCAGATCTTCGACGACTACGTAAGCGCCTTCGTCGAGCACACCGAGAGCCTCGTCCTCGGCGACCCCTTCGAGCTGTCGACCGATATCGGGCCGATGGTTTCCGACCCCCAGCGCGCCAAGGTCGTCGCGCAACTGGACGCGGCTCGCGCGGCCGGCGCCGAGATCCTCACCGGAGGCGACGGCGGCGGCACGACGCGCGGCCACTTCCTCTCCCCTGCCGTCGTCACCGGTGCCGCGCCCGACAGCGCCCTGCTGCGCGAGGAGACCTTCGGCCCAGTCGCGCCAATCGTCCCGGTCTCCTCGCTCGACAAGGCAATCGAGCTCGCCAACGGCACCGAGTTCGGCCTCGGCGCCAACGTCTACACCGCCGACCTCGAGAGCGCAATCCGCTGCATGCGCGAGCTGCGCGCGGGCACGGTCTGGATCAACGACCCGCTGACCGATAACGACGCCGGTCCCTTCGGCGGCTTCAAGCAGTCCGGTATGGGGAGAGAGCTGGGCCGCGAGGGCCTCGAGGCTTTCCAGGAGACCAAGCACGTCCACATGGAGTCGAAGATCGAGCGCAAGGAATGGTGGTACCCGTACAAGGAGTACGGGTCCTCCGCTCAGGACTGAGTCCGCAACTCCCCGGTCCCGGCGGAGTCAATACAGACGTGACTAGGATCGGCGGGGTGAAGGGAGGGGGATCTCGCACGGGGGGCGGGGCGCGGATCGTGCTCGCGTTGATGCTTGCCCTGGCGCTGCTGGTACCGCAAGCGGCCTTCGGCGACGACGAGCGCGGCATTGGCTCGGCGCGGACAATCGATCGGGCCGAGACCACGGTCGGCTTCTGGGCGGGCGAGGCGGTGCCGGGCACGGACTGGGACTCGCCCGACACTTACTGGAAGCGGCGCGACACGCACTTCTTCACGCCGCAGCTGTGGCGCGTCCTGCGTCGCAACCGGATCCCGCTGTACTTCAACCTCCGCTACCGGCGGGACTTCGGTCCCATTCCTCCCGGCAAGCCCCATCGTCGCGACGCGCTGCGAATCATCCGCACTGCAAATCGGCTCGGCGTGCCGGTCTGGGGCTGGGTTCTGATCCCGTATACCGATGGCTACTGGGCCTGGGAGGGCGCGGCGACGGAGCAGTTCAAAGCGGTCAAAGCGCTCGTTCGCTGGGCCCGGGAGAAGCGGGTTCGGCTGCAGGGGCTGGCCCTCGACCCCGAGCCCCGGCTCCGCACCCCGTTCGAATCGACGGCAGCGATCATGGGTGGCCGCGGCGGCGGTGCCTTCTCCTCCGTCTTCGCGCCGACGATCGACCCCACCGCCCAGTGCGCCGCCTGGCGCGGCTACGCGCGCATCCCACGCTGGGCAGAGCGCCACCAGGTCAGGATCTCCGCCGCACCGATGCCCTCCGCGCTCGACGACATCGGCAACGGCAGCCTCGCGCTCCAGGACGCTGTCAACTTCGTCCTGCCGAACGCAGGGTGGGACGAGCTCTACTTCCAGGCCTACCGCAGCGTCTTCACTTACTACTCGGGGCACGACCCCGGGCCCGGCATCGTCTCCTCCTACTTTCGCTCGGCCCAGCGCGAGTACGGCAGCGTCGGCCAGGTCAGCCTCGGCTCCTCGGGCCGCGGCCCCTACCGGCGCTTCTCGAGCCTGCTCGGCGACGTCCGCCTTGCCGCGACCTTGGGCGCCCGCGAAGTACCGATCTACTCGCTCGAGCGAACCCTGCGCGCCTACGGCGGTCCGCGCGCGGTGAGCCGCCTCGTCCAAGCCGCAAAGCATCCGTTTGCGGGACCCGCCGCGACCAGGTCAACGGCACCCACCTCCCGAGCAAACGACCTGCGCGCCGCGGTCCGCCGCGCCGACCGCGCGGCGACGGCAAGCACCCGGGCGATCAGCGCCGGCAACGGCGCCTCGCTGCCGCCCAACCGCTGGCCCAACGGCTGCGGCTAGAAGGGGCGCCGCCGGGCGGCCGGTAAGACTCCCTCGCAATGACGAGCGAGGGAGCTTCCCCAGCTGAGCGCTGGCTGTTGGTTCTGACGGTCGTCGGCTTTGTCGTGCCCAACGTCTTCGTCGGCGCCTACTTCATCGGCGAGGGCCTGGACATCGGTGGCTACTTCTCGCTCTGGACGGCCAGCACTCCCTCGACCCAGCTGTTGGTCGACCTCGGCATCGCCGCCCTGGCCTTCTTCGTCTGGGCGGCGGTCGACGGGCCCCGGACGGGGGTCAAGCGATGGTGGCTCTGCATCCCCGCCACCTTCCTCGTCGGCCTCTGTTTCGGCCTGCCGCTGTACCTGCTGATGCGCGAGCGCACCCTGGCGCAAGCCGAGTAGCGCGCTACCCCGGCGGCAGCGGCACGAGGCCGAGGCGTCGGCAGACCGCGGGGCCGGGCGCGGGGAACACGTGGGCGATCGAGGAGCCCTCGTCTGCGCAGGCGACGAGGTGAGGAGAGTCGCGTTCGGGACGCTCCTCGATCTTGCCTTCCCGTTCGAGCCGCCTCAACCGGGTGTCGACGACGCCTTCGCGCCAGAGCTTCACGCAGGTCGCGATCGGGTCGGTGCCGTGCACGATCGTCGTGTCGGCGTCAAGCGAGGGTCGGTCGTAGCAACCGACGCTGGTGTCGACTCCCCCGGCGCCCGCTGGCGCTTCCCGCCCGACCGAGTCGACAACCTTCGATTCCAGGTATGCGGCGTAGCCGATCGGGGTTCCCGGCGGAGCCTTGAAGCCGAACACACCCGACCTGACGATCGATTCCTGCTCGCCGAGCAAGGCCGAGGTCGCAGGATCGAAGATCAGCTCGTGCCTGGTTCCCCGACGGCGGTCGGTGTAGGCGATGCCGATGCCGGGGCGACCGACCGGGTCGTCGACCTCGCCAAGGAGCTCGACGCCGGGGAGTTCGGCGGTCAGCTGGTAGATCGCCGCCCGCACCGCGGCTGGGAGATAGGACTCGCGCAGCATGTCGCCGATCAGGGTGAAGGTCTCGGCTTCGCCGGGGGGCCCTCCGACTCCCTGTATTTCGCGCGCTTCGAGCATTCGCCGCAGCGTCGCGGGGTCGGTCGGCAGCTCGGAGGCGTCGAGGATGCTTGCTCCCGACAGCGTGCTGTCTTCAACCTCGCCGGCATTGGGAAGCGGCGGCGACCCGGCAGCTACCCAGCCCGCGCGCTGGTCGGCGGAGACGAATCGCGGCTTGCCCGATACCTGCCGCACCCGCCCGCGCCGCGAGCCGAAGGAAATCCAGGCCTGCCGCTCGCTGGGCACCAGCACGCTCCATTCGTCGGTGGCTTGCCAGGGGTGTTCGCGATCGCAGGGGTGAGTTCGGCAGTAAGGGGAATAGGCCGTCGAGTGCAGGTAGGCGTCCTGCGAGCGAGTGAAGAGGAACTGCCCGGGCCCGGGCGCCACCGGTTCCTGAGCCGCCGCGACCGCGGCAGCATCGCGCAGGACCTGACCGATAGCCGGTTGCACCTTGCCGCTGCCGCCGAAGATGCCGATCGGGAGGGCGACGAGGAGCGCTGCAACCACCACGCCGGCAACGATCAGCTGCAGCCGCGGACGGTGCCACCAAGAGGGGCCCGCGTCGGGGGCGTCGGCTCGCTGCGTCTGCTCGATCCTCGCGATCAGGCCGGCGCGGGCCGCGGCCCTGGTCTCGGGCTTGGCGGCGGGAAGCCCGGCGCGAAGCTCTCCGAGCAGCTCGATCTCGTTCATCGGTGACCTCCCTCGTCGTGAATCGGTTGGACCAAGGCCGGCTCGATCTCAAGTGCAGCCCGGAGGCGAGCGCGGGCGCGCGAGAGGCGCGAGCGGACGGTGCCGATCGGGACCTCCAGCGCCTCGGCAACCTCGGCATAGGAGAAATCGGCCCAGGCAAAGAGCAGGAGGGCATCCAGCTCCTCGGCCGGAACCCGGGTGAGCGCATCGACCAGCTCCCGCCGAACGTTGGAAGCATCGAGCCGCGCCTCGACTCCGTCGAACGCATCGAGGACCGGATCGGAAGCGCTCCTCGCGTAAGCCCGCAGCTGGCGCAGCTCATCACGGTGATGGCGGCGGAGGAGATTGGTCGCGATGCCGAAGAGCCAGGGCCGGGCATCGGGTCGCGAGGCGTCGTACCGGGCCCGCTTGTCGAAGGCGACCAGGAAGGTCTCGGCCGAGAGCTCATCGGCGAGGTCCGGGCCGATCCGCCGCTGCAGGTAGCCGTGGACAGCATCGAAATGACGATCGAAGATCGCCGCGAAGTCGGCCGGGGTTACAGCCGACGCCGCGATGGCGTCACTGTCGAAGGCTTGACGGTCCACTGAGAGATATTGCCCGCCGGGACGAAATCGGTTCGCGGCGGGCGTGCCTTCCCCGCCCGCCGCGCTGACCGGCCGCTACTGGTTTTGCTCCGCCTGGGCGCGTACCCGCTGCTCCTGCTCGCGCAGCTCCGGCGTCAGCTCCTCGCCGAAGTCCTCGGCCTCGAAGATCTGGCGAATTTCGATCTCGCCCGCTTCGTGGTGCGGGTTGGGGCAGCGCTTGATCCAGTCCACGGCGTCCTCGAAGGAGTCCACCTGCATCAGCCAGAAGCCGGCGATCAGCTCCTTCGTCTCGGCAAACGGTCCGTCGGTGATGACCCGCTCACCATCGCCGCCGAAAGCGACCCGGGCGCCCTTGGAAGTCGGATGCAGGCCCTCCCCTGCGACCAATACCCCGGCCTTGACCATCTCCTCGTTGAACTCGCCCATCGCGGCAAGCAGCTCCTCGCTCGGCATCACGCCGGCCTCGGAGTCCTCGCTCGCCTTGACTATCGCCATCACTCTCATCTCGCAGTCCTTTCGCTCGTCGTCACGGAAGCTCGGTGTCCCCGATATTCCCGCCTTTACCCATACGACGAATGGGCAACGCCGAAATCGACACAGGGGCGTGAATCTCGGGCCTGCCCCGAGGCTACGCCCCCTGAGTGCGACCGGGGATCGAGTTGCGCCGGCTCATCGTCCAGGCGAAAGCGCCGCCGGTGAAGAGCATGAAGGAGCTGTAGACGGCGGCCGGAATCGCCAGATCGTCGGCGAGCGAGGCGCCGACGGCGATCGCCAGCGCCGAGTTGTGGATGCCGAGCTCAAGCGCGATCGCGGTCGCTTGGCGATCATCGAGCCGGGCCAGCTTCGAGATCGCGAAGCTGAGCGCCATCGCCGCCAAGTTGAGGGCGAGAGCGGCGCCGGCGACATCGGCGAGGTTCTCGCGCGACCGTGTCGTGCTCGCTGGCGATCGCGCCGAGGACGACGAGCGCGAAGAGGGCGAGTGAGATTCGCTTCACCCGCGGGTAGGCGGCTTCGACCCAATCGGGCCGGCGTCGCCGCAGCGCCATCCCGATCGTGACCGGGACGATCGTGATTGCGAACACCCGCAGGACGATCCCGAGCATGCCGACCTCGCCGATCTCCTCAGCGCCGAAGTGGTCGCCGGCGAGGCCGAGGAAGAGCGGGACCGTGATCATCGCGCCGACGCTGCTGATCGCCGTCATCGTCACCGAGAGCGCCGTGTCGCCACGCGACAGGTGGGTCAGCATGTTGGCCATCATCCCGCCGGGCGAAGCCCCGAGCAGGACCAGGCCGACGGCAAGTTCCGGCGGCAGCTCGAACAGCTCCGCCATCGTCAGCGCCAGCAGCGGCGAGATCAGCGGCCAGGTTGAGCATCCCGATCGCGACCCCGCGCGGCGCGGTCGAGACGCGCCGGAAGTCGTCCGGCGTCAACGACATGCCGAGGCTGCACATGATCACCGCGATAGCGGCCGGCAGCAGGACGGAGACGATGAGCGGACTGTCCAAAACTCTCAGCTGCCGACGTAATCCGCGAGGTGCTCGCCGGTCAGGGTGGAGCGAGCGGCGGCGAGGTCGGCGGGGCTGCCCTCGAAAACGATCCGGCCGCCGTCGTGGCCGGCGCCGGGGCCGAGGTCGATGATCCAGTCGGCGTGCGCCATCACTGCCTGGTGGTGCTCGATCACGATCACCGACTTGCCGGAGTCAACCAGGCGGTCGAGCAGGCCGAGCAGCTGCTCGACGTCGGCGAGGTGGAGGCCCGTGGTCGGCTCGTCGAGGACGTAGACGCCGCCTTTCGCCGCCATCTCGGTCGCCAGCTTGAGCCGCTGACGCTCACCGCCGGAGAGCGTGGTGAGCGGCTGGCCGATGCCGAGGTAGCCGAGGCCGACATCGGCAAGCCGGCCGAGGATCTTGTGCGCGGCGGGTATCTGCGCCTCGCCGTCGCCGAAGAACCCCTCGGCCTCGACCACCGGCATCGCCAGCACCTCGCTGATGTTCTTGCCGCCGAACTCGTACTCGAGCACCTCGGCCTGGAACCGCTTCCCCTCGCACTCCTCGCAGGGCGTGGCAACACCGGCCATCATCGCCAGGTCGGTGTAGATGACGCCGGCGCCGTTGCAGTTGGGGCAGGCGCCTTCGGAGTTGGCGCTGAACAGCCCCGGTTTCACACCGTTGGCTTTCGCGAACGCTTTGCGGATCGGGTCGAGCAGCTTGGTGTAGGTCGCCGGGTTGCTGCGCCGCGAGCCGCGGATCGCGGTCTGGTCGACCGTCACCACCCCGTCCCGCCCGGACACCGAGCCGTCGATCAGCGAGCTCTTGCCCGAGCCCGCCACTCCGGTGATGACGACCAGCACCCCGAGCGGGATATCGACGTCGACGTCCTGCAGGTTGTGGAGGCCGGCGCCGCGGATCTCCAGCGCCTGCGAGGAGGTCCGCACCGCCTCCTTCAGCGAGGCGCGGTCGTCGAGGTGGCGCCCGGTGAGCGTGTCGCCGGCGCGCAGGTCCTCGACGCTGCCCTCGAAGACAACTTCCCCACCCTCGCTGCCGGCGCGCGGGCCGAGGTCGACGACGTGGTCGGCGATCGCGATCGCCTCGGGCTTGTGCTCGACGACCAGCACGGTGTTGCCCTTATCGCGCAAGCGCAGCAGCAGCTCGTTCATCCGCTGGATGTCGTGCGGGTGCAGCCCGATCGTCGGCTCGTCGAAGACGTAGGTGACGTCGGTCAGCGAGGAGCCAAGCTGGCGGATCATCTTGGTCCGCTGCGCCTCGCCGCCCGAGAGCGTGCCGGACGCACGGTCGAGCGAGAGGTAGCCCAGCCCGATCTCCACGAACGAGTCGAGGGTCTCCCCCAGCACCTCGAGCAGTGGCGCCACCGATGGCTCGTCGAGGCCGCGAACCCACTCGGCCAGATCGCTGATCTGCATCGCGCAGGCATCGGCGATGCTCTTCTTCTTGATCTTCGAAGAGCGGGGCGCCTCGCTGAGCCGGGTGCCGTCGCACTCGGGGCAGGTGGTGAAGGTGATCGCGCGATCGACGAACGCTCGGATGTGCGACTGCATCGCCTCCGGGTCTTTGGCGAGGAACGACTTCTGGATCTTCGGGATCAGGCCTTCGTAGGTGAGGTTGATGTCGTCGACCTTGATTTTGGTCGGCTCCTTATAAAGGAGGTCCTTGAGTTCAACCTTGGTGAACTTCTTGATCGGCTTGTCGGGATCGAAGAAGCCGCAGCCCCTGAAGATGCGGCCGTACCAGCCATCCATGCTGTAGCCGGGGATCGTCAGCGCGCCTTCGTTGAGCGACTTGCTCTCGTCGTAGAGCTGGGTGAGGTCGAAGTCGGTGACCTTGCCCCGTCCCTCGCAGCGCGTGCACATGCCACCAGTGCGGGAGAAATTGACCCGCTCGGACTTACCGTCGCCTTTCTTCAGCATCCCGGACGCCTCCACCGAGGCGACGTTGAAGGAGAACGCGTTGGGCGAACCGATCTGCGGCTTGCCCAGCCGGCTGAAGAGGATGCGCAACATCGCGTTGGCATCGGTGGCGGTGCCAACCGTGGAGCGCGCGTCGGCGCCCATCCGCTCCTGGTCGACGATGATCGCCGTCGTCAGCCCATCGAGCACGTCGACCTCGGGCCGTGCCAGCGTCGGCATGAAGCCCTGCACGAAGGCGCTGTAGGTCTCGTTGATCAACCGCTGCGACTCGGCGGCGATCGTGCCGAAGACCAAAGAGCTCTTGCCCGACCCGGAGATGCCGGTGAACGCCGTCAGCCGGCGCTTGGGGATCTCGACGCTGACGTCCTTGAGGTTGTTGACGCGCGCGCCGTGCACGCGGATCAGGTCATGGCTGTCGGCAGCGGGCGGTTGCTCGCCCTTCTTCTTGCTCACTGCTCTATGCGGCGGGCGGCTGATCGATGCGGACCAAGTTGCCGGAGGGATCGCGCACGGCGAGGTCCCGCGTGCCCCAGGGCTGATCGGTCGGCTCCTGCACGATCTCGGCGTCGGCGGCGCGCAGCTGCTCGAAAGTGGCGTCGAGGTCGTCGCTGTGGAAGTGGACGCCGTTGAGGGCGCCCTTGGCGATCAGGGCGGCGAGCGCATCCTGGTCAGCGGGACTGCCGTTGAGGTAGTTGGTGAGGACGACCGCGACGCCGGGCTGAGAGCCAGCGCCGACGGTGATCCAGCGGAACTCGCCTTTGGCGACGTCGTTGCGCAGCTCGAGGCCGAGGGCGTCGCGGTAGAAGCTCAGTGCGCGATCGGGGTCATGGACTAGGACGAAGCAGGTGGAGAGAGTGAGGTTCATGTCCGCAAGGCTAGGGGGCCAGGGCCACGGGCGTTTCTCCATTCCTGCTCGGCTCGCGGCTCGGCCGGGTGAGGTCCTTGGCGATGCAGCCGGGAACGCCCGCAAGCGCGCCGTGATCACGAGCCCGGTAGGCCGTCGGCGTCTCCCCCGCCAGCTGGGTGAAGCGGGTGCTGAACGAGCCAAGCGACGTACACCCCACCTCCATGCAGACCTCGCTGACCGAGATGTCTCCGCGGCGCAGCAGCGCCTTCGCCCGCTCGATTCGCCGCGTCATCAGGTAGGCGTAAGGCGTCTCCCCGTACGCGGCGCGGAACTGGCGCGAGAAGTGGGCCGTCGACATCAGCGCGGCGCGGGCAAGCACGGTGACATCGAGTGGGCGGGCGTACTCGCGGTCGATCAGGTCGCGGGCGCGGCGCAGGTGCGCGAGGTTGTCGAGCTCCTCCGGCGTCACGGTCCTAACGCGGCCCGTCGGTGTGCACGAACAGCACCGACCCGTCGAGACGACTTTCCCCGCGCAGCGCCAGCAGGCCGGCCATCGCCTTCGCGGTGTAGACGGGGTCGAGTGAGAGCCCATCCTCGGCGGCAAGGGCGGTAGCGCGCGCCGCGGCCTCGGTCGGGTGGCCGTAGCCCGCTCCAATTTGGTCGCGGGTCAGATCGAGCATGTCCGGCCCGAGCTGGAGCCCGCCAAGATCCGCTCCACGGCGGTCGAGCAACTTGGCGGTGCGCCGCGCAAGGCGGGCGAACACCGGCGCATCGAGGCGGAGCTGGTCGTTGACCACGACCCCGACGACGCGGGTGCGCAGGCCGGCGATCTGAAAACCAAGCGCCAGGCCCGCCGCCGTCCCGCCGGTGCCGACCGGAACGACAACGTGGGCCGGCTCGGGCAGCGAGCCGGCCTCGACCTGGGCGGCGATCTCCAGCGCCGCCTCGACGTAGCCAAGCGCTCCGACCGGCGAGGAACCGCCGGCGGGCAGCAGGTACGGCGGTCGCCCCCCGCGGGCGTTGCGGGCGAGCAACCACGGCAACATCGCCACCGTGCGCGCCTTGGTGTGAGTGCGGTAGATGCGCGCCCCCGAGGCCTCGAGCCGGGCGAGCTGGGCCCTGACGTGACCGTCGACCGGCTGGTCGACAAGCGCCAGCGCGGTCGCGAGGCCGTGTTCGCGGGCGTAGAGCGCCGTCGCCAGTCCCCAGTTGGTGCCAAGGCCGCCAAAGGTGAGGATCGAACGGCGGCCGCGGCGCCGGGCATCGGGGATCAGCCACTCGAGCTTGCGCACCTTGTTGCCGCCCCAACCGCCCGAGCCAAAGGCGCCGTCTTCCTTCACCCAGATGCCAAGGCCCGCCAGCTCGCGCACGGGCGTCGGCCGCTCGGACAGCACGAGATGGGGAAGGGTCTCGGCCAGGCCCGGGAATCGCTGATGCAGACGGGGGATCAAGAAAGCGATGCTATTTGCCCTTCATCCCAAAAACTGGCCAGCCGGCCAGTAGTATCCGTAGCGGTGGCTGACCAGGCGAAGAGCTCGAAGACGGAGCGAAACCTCGAGGACGAGCTCGTGCTCGAGCGCAAGCACTGGGTCGACGGTCCACCCCACGCCCTCTTCGAGCAGATGCGCGAGCGCTGCCCGGTCCACTGGACCTCCAAAGTCACCGAACTGCCGGAGGCCGCCGGCTTCTGGTCGGTGACGAGGGCCGACGACGTCCATGCGGTCAGCCGTGACTGGGAGACCTATTCCTCCGAACTCGGCGGCGTCGTCGCGATCGACGAGGTCTTCCCGATCGAGCTGGCGCGGGCGATGTTCATCGGCATGGACCCGCCCAAGCACGACCGCCTCAAGGCCCTCTTCCAGGCCGGCTTCACACCGAAGCGAATCGCCGCCCACGAGGAGTCGATCCGCAAGATCGTCATCGACGTGCTCGACCGTCTCGACGGCCGCGAGAGCTGCGACCTCGTCACCGACGTCGCCCAGCCCGCGGTCTCGCGGGTGATCGGCAGCTTCATGGGGATCCCGGAGGAAGACGACGCAGCCTGGGCGGAGCTGATGAACACGGCCCTGGCGGCAAGCGATCCGGACTACAGCCCGGACGGCCCCGACAGCATCGAAGCCGTGATCCAGCAAGCGGTCACCGAAATCTTCGCCCGCTGCAGCACGATGATCGCCGAGCGACGCGAGAACCCGACCGACGATCTCACCACGGTCCTCGTCAACGCCGAGGTCGAAGGCGAGAAGCTCGAGGAGCACGAGATCGTGATGGGCTTCTTCCTCCTCGTCGCCGCCGGCAACGACAGCACCAAGGCGACCTATTGCAGCGGGATGCGGGCGCTCCTGGAAGACCCCGACCAGCTACAGCTCGTCCTCGACGACCCGGCTCTGATTCCCAGCGTGGTCGAGGAGTCACTGCGGATGTTCCCCGCCTTCGCCCATTTCCGCCGCACCGCGACCAAGGACACCGTCCTGGGCGGCCAGGAGATCAAGCAGGGCGAGAAGGTCGTGATGTGGTACGCCTCCTCAAATCGCGACGCCAGCCGTTTCGAGGATCCCGACCGCTTCGACGTCCGCCGCAATCCGGACCACCAGGCCTTCGGCGCGGGCGGCCGCCACTTCTGCCTCGGCACGGCGCTGGCCCGCCTCGAGCTGAAGATCCTCCTCGAGGAGACCCTCGCCCGCTACCCGGATATGACTCTCGACGGCAAGCCCACCTTCGTCGAGTCGGCCTTCCTCAACCAGCTCAAAACGCTCCCGGTTCGGCTCACGGCCTAGCTACGGATTGCCGCAGGTGCCACACCGAGGGGTGCCGACCCGGCGATCCTCGTGGCAACTCGCGCAACTGGCGATCACCGCTCGCCCGCAGCCCTCGCAGTGCGGCTTGTCGCGATGGGGGAACCCGCAGAAGGGGCACTCTCCACGACGAACCCGCCGCGCCGGGACTCGTTTCGCGAGGAAGCGCTGCAGTGCCACGAACGCGACCAGGGTCACGGCTATGCCGGCGATCGAGATCGCCAGGGGCCCGACCTCGGCGAACTCGATGTAGTCGTCGGTGTAGTCCGCCGCCATGACGACGGCAAGGATCGCGGTGGCCCCGATCCAGGCAAGCGCAGCGGGGAGATAGCGGGAATTGCGGGAGCGCAGGCGGATCAGCAGCCAGTAGGCGGTCGCCAGCATCAGGACCAGCAAGGCCAGGCGCAGGAGGAAGACGATGCGGTCGTGGTGGGCTCGATCCGCGTCTTCCTGATCCGCGGCGCGCTGCCGCAACTCGCTCAGTTGCCGCTGCGCCTTCACCGCAGCCGGACGAGTCTGTGCCTCGACCCTGACGGCGCCTTCCAACTCCCTTGAGGCAGACGCGAAACCGGCCTGAGCGGACTCGTACTCCGCCTGCAGCCCAGCCGACGGTTCATTGGCGTCCAGAGCCGTTCGGTAGGCCTCGCGGCGGAGCTCCAAGTTGCGAGTGACTGCCCGCCGGTACCGCCGAGCCCTTTCGACCGACCGGATCGCCTGCTGGTGCTCCTTAACCGCCGAGAACTGCTCCGCATCGATCAGCTTCTGAGCCGGCACAAAGGCGACCGAGTCGCTCTTGGCAACCTCGTCGAGCTTGAAGTAGCACCAGATGGCGCCAATTGCGATGAAGACCGCGAGGACGAGAGCAAGGACCTTCTCGGCGGTGCTCGTCTCGATCTCGCCCTCCCCCACGCGGCTACCCGCGGGGCGGAATCTGCTGCCTCTCTCGCTCATCCTGTCTCTCCTTTTTTGCCGCCCTTGGGCGGATTCGTTCTGGGGCGAAGCTCGATCACCAGCTCGCAGTCGAGGGCCTCGGCAATGCGCGCCAGGGTGTCGATCCGGGGCGGCCGCGCGCCCCGCTCCACCCGGGCGATCGCGGACTGCGTCGTGCCGCAGAGTTCAGCCAGTTCACGCTGGGAGACCCCCCAAGCCTTCCGCCTCTCGGCGACCAGCTCCGCAATCAGGCCGAACAGCTGCCGTTCGTCAGGGTCCGACGCACCGCCCACGGCCTCGCGAAGAGAGGCGATGCGGTCGTCCAGCCGACGAGATTTTGGCCCCTGCCTTGCCATAGCAAGATTGCTATGTATAGCAGTACTGCTATGTGTGAAGAGTGGTGACGCCGGCCTCGGCCGCCGGCGCCGCGTAGGCGGCGGCAAGCGTCGCGACCGTCTCGTGGGCGTTGAGCCCGCTTGGGTTGGGGACCACCCAGAGCGCCGCGCCGGACCAGCGGGCGGCGCTATCGAGAGTGTCCGGCTGCCGGCCCAAGGCCGCGCCGCGCTCGCCGAAGGCGTCGCGGTAGGCGGTGACGCCAGCGATCGCAACGACCGCGGGGCGGTGTTCGGCAACGAACCGCTGCAGCCTCGCGCCGCCCTCGCGCAGCTCCTCGGCCGAGAGCTCGGAGGCGCGCGCGGTGGCCCGCCGCACGAGGTTGGTGATTCCGACGCCCCGCGCCACCAGATGGGCGCGATCGGCATCGGTCATCCCGGCGACCCGATCGACCTCGTAATCGGTGATGCCGGCCGCGGCCAGTGCCGGGTAGAAGCGGTTGGTGGGATGGGCGAAGTGGGTTTTGACCGCGGCCGTCCACAGGCCCGGGTTGATGCCGACAAAGAGCAGCCTCAGCCCCGGCCCGACGAGATCGTCGACCTCGCAGCCGCGGAACGCCTCCAGTTCCTCACGCGTGAACCGCATCCCGCGATCCTGCCCGAGCCGCGCCGCGCCCGTCGCCAGGCCGAGGAGGACCGGTGCGCGCTACTGCTTTTCGATGTCCTTACCGGGGCCACCGACCAGCTTGTCGCTGCCACTGCCGCCCTTCAGGGTGTCGCGGCCGGGCCCGCCGAGCAGCTTGTCTGCCCCAGAACCGCCGCGGAGAAGGTCGTTCCCGCGACCGCCTTCGATCTTGTCGCTGTCCGCGCCGCCGCTCAGGCTGTCGTTGAGGTTGCCGCCGACGATGGAGTCGAAGCCGAGCCCAGCGTCGAAGATGTTGATGTGACTCGGAGCCCCAATGAACTTGTCGCCGGAGAATTCGGTGGGATCGCTTGCCGTGGAGATGGCGTGGATCTCGATCGGCCCCTGGCCGCCGCCGAGATCGTCGGGCAGCTGTGAGAAGTCGAAGAGGGTGGATATGGACGCCGAAGCCTCGATTCGCCTCAAGTCGCGGCAATAGGCAGGCCCGTTGTCGACGAAAACGCCGCTGACGGTGATCTCCCCGTCGCCCGCGCAGCGAGGAACGATTTTTCCCTCGCCGCCATTAACCGTGAGCACACCGTTGGCGAAGGTGCCAAACGCATCCGCCCTCGCCGGTACGAGTACCGCGATTGTCGCGCCGATCAGCACCAGGCAGGATGGTCCACCGAACCGAATCCGAAGTGACGCCATCGCTGCCATGGATCGAGCTTAGAGCGTCTCGGCTGCCATTAACCAGCAGCGCCCGAAATGTCGAATCCGCGCGTCCCCATTCGTCGTATGGGTAAAGGGGGACTCAGAGGAGCTCCCCTAACCGAAGGAGAATCGAGATGGGAAAGCTGATCGCGACAACACAGGCCACCCTCGACGGTGTCATCGACCCGGTCGGCGAGTGGGTGCAGCCCGGCGGGGACCACGCCGACTACTCGTTCGAGCGCCAGGCGAGGTCAAGCGGACTAGTGCTCGGCCGCAAGACCTACGAGGGCCTGGCGGGATATTGGCCGGGCAAATCCGGCAAGTGGGCGGACATGGTCAACTCGATGCCGAAGCACGTCGGCTCCAACACCCTGTCCGGCGATCTGGAGTGGAACGCGACCCTGCTCGAGGGTGGCCTCGAGGACTCGATCCCGAAGCTGAAGGACGAGGTCGATGGTGACCTGTTTATGCACGGCAGCGGCGAGTTCGCCTACGCCCTCGCCGAGAAGGGCCTGATCGACGAGTACGAGGTCTACCTGAACCCGATCGTCTGGGGTGAAGGAAACGTCCACGTTCTCGGCGACCGGGGAACCATCCGGATGCAGCTCGAGGACATAAAGCAGTTCGACTCCGGAGTGGTCCTGCTCACCTACCTGCCGGCGGGCGCCTGATCGGCGCCCGCATGCGGAAGCGCTTGATCGCCGCCGGACCACGCAGCCCGGTCGGGCCGATGGCGCGCACGCGCAACGCGTGTCGCCCGCGCCCGACCCAGGAGCGCAGGGGTGAGTCACAGCGACGGTAGCGACCGCTGTCGCGCTTGCATTCGAATCCTCTGGTCCTGGTCGGCGAGTAGAAGCGAAAGCGGGCGCGGATATGGCGGTGGCGCGTGACGGCGACTTTCCAGAAGTGCTCGGCGAAGAGGATGATCGTGCGGGGGCGCCGGGGGGCCTTGCGGCCCCGCTGGCGACCGGGCGGGTCGGTTGGGCCTGAGAACGGGTCGGTGGCGGTGAAGATTCGACCGTCGGGGCCGGCCAAGGCACAGAGCGAGGTCGAGGCGCAGGAGGCCGCGAAGAGCGCGTTTCGCGGCGGCTGCATTTCTTTTCCATTCTCGGTGGGTCGGAAGGGAACGAGGTTCTCGAAGTGCCAGAAGCCGGCGCCTCCCGTCGGATCGGTCGAGGTGAGAACGTCGCCGTTGTTGTCGACCGCCACGCAGCGACTTGCGGTGGGACAGGAGGCGCCGGTGATCTGGACCGAGCTGCCGGCGTCCGCCTCGCTCCAGCTGGCGCCGGCGGTGGGGTCGGTCGAGGTGAGGATGTTGCCGGTCAGGTTGCCGGCTGCGCAGAGCAGAGTCGATACGCAGGCGACTCCTTCCAGGTCGCCGGGCCCGCCCGGGGCCCCCACTTCCGTCCAGGCCGAGGCGCCACCGGTGGGGTTGGTCGAGGTAAAGATGCGGCCTTCCCGAGCGACGGCGACGCACAGCGAGGGCGTCCCGCAGGAGACACCGCGGAAATCGAGCGGGCCGAGCCTGGTCACCTGCCACTGCCCCGCGGTCGGGTTGGTCGACGTCAACACCTTGCCGCCGTTGGAATTGTTCGAGCCTCCGGAAACCGCCACGCAGAGGGCAGGCGAGGGACAGGAGACCGCGATCAGGTGAGTGGCGCCGCGGCCACCGTCTTCGTTGACGTCACCGACCGCCCAGGCATCTGCACCGGCGGTCGGGTCGGTCGAGACATAGACGGAGCCTTCGTATCCCACCGCGACGCAGAGGCTCTCGCTCGCGCAGGAGACGCCATTGAGCGATCCGCGGGGGGTGGAGCAGAATGCCACCGATTCCCCATCGTCCAGACAGCTCTGTCTCGGCTCGTCATAGGTGGGGCTGACCACATGCCACTTGGCGGCGCCGCCGGTCGGCGTCTGCGAGAAGGCAACCGTGTTGAGACCGCCGACGGCGACGCAGAGAGATTCGCTCGGGCAGGAGATCCCGGAGAGCGGCGGCCCCCATTCTTCCCCGGGCCCGGGGGGCAGCTGCCGTTCGGTCCAGTTCGAGGCCGCGGCCGCGCCGGCAGGCGCGGTAATCGTCGCAAGCAGGGCGATCGCGAGGCAGGAGGCAATAGTGAGGCGTTTCACGGTGCGTGCATCACTCATCCGGCACCCCGCGCGTGGAGTCGACGATCCCTGACTGCAGGTAGTCGGTCTCGCGATAAGGAGTGCAGGCCGGAGCTCCGTACTCGTCGGTGGCCGTCGGGCCGAAGATCATTTCGACCTCAGCAAGGACCTTGCCGGTCTTGGGATCGAAGATGAACCTGCGGCCGAATCCGCGCTCCCTGACCCAGCTGATCGCGTCTCCCCGACGTCCGGCTGCATCGGTCACATCGCGCTCGAGCCCGATGTCCGGAATTTCAGCGAGGGCGTTGAAGGCGGCCGCGCGCAGCGCCGGGCTGGCGATCGGTTCGCTGAGGATTTCCAGGAGTCTTTCGACCGTCGCACCGCCTCTGGGCGAGTTGGCAGGCGAGGGATCGACCGACGAGCTTCCGCCGCGGCGGTTTTCGACGGCGAGGCGCAGGGCTTCCGGCTCGGTTGGAAGCCGGGAGAGCCTGGACATGTAGGTGAATTCGTGGCGACCCCTGAAGGACTTGGACGCGTACTCCTTCACCGCGCGCCCGGAGCCGTCGCGGCCCACGTCGTGTTCGTTTGGGTCGTAGGCAAAGGGTGGCGGCGAGCCCGCCTCTTCCCAGCGTTCTTGGTCGACGCTGGAGAGAAAGTCGACCCGGCCGAGGGTTTCTCGCTCGCGCGTCGTCCCGTCGGGAGCCGTCCAGACTTCCTTCAGCGTCGGAACCAGTGCGGGCATCCCGTTGCCCTCGGAGCCGAGCTGCCTATCCGTGAAATACCTCGGCTTTGCCCTCGGCCCAGATGCTGGGCCGTCCGGGTCCCAGGCTTCGAGGTGGACCTCCATCGTCTTCGCGTAGAGGAACTGCCCAGGTGCCGGCGGCGCCTGGACCTGACCCCCATCCGCTTCAGCGGCGCCGGCGGCCTGGCGAAGATCGGCGGCGATCGCGGTTTGACTCAGAGCCTCGTCGCCACGCGGGGTGTAGGCGGACCCACCCCCCTCGCTAAGCCCGAAGGCACCAAAACCGCTGGGCAGCGCCGGGACCAGCTCGCAGGGTTCGACCGGGCCTTCAGCAACTCCCATCTTCGTGATGCTCCCCCCTTCGGGATCGCCGTCGTAGGGGACGGGCGTACCGGAGAGAACGACGCTCTGATCGGGGCGAAACGCCTTGGGGTCCAGGTTGACGTCGGCAACCGAGTTGCGCATCTCGTCATCGGAAATTTCGCCGCGCCTGTGCTTCTCAAAGCTTTCGCGCGATGCCTTGGTGCTTGCCTTGGCGCTTCCGATCCCGATGGTGATCCCGCCGGGACCTCCCATGGTCATCTCGCCGAAAGAGCCGCCGCCTGGAGGGTGCACGACCGAGGGCGTGTAGTGGGGTTCGCGGCAGACCTTCCCGGCTGGCAGCCAGGTCACCTGGGACTTGATCCCGGCTTCCTCGAGAGCCCCTTCGAGGCCGGAGGCGTCTTCGAGGCTGTAGATCTCAATCTTGACTCCGCCGCCCGCCTGCGGTTCGACGGCGAAGGCCCTTTGGGGGTTGTCGCCGCCGGAATTGAAGACGAGCACGACGACGGCCGCTGCGAGCACGGCGACGGCGCCGAGGGCCAGCCGCGGAGCCCGCCGCCAGGCGGGGGTGGGCCTTGCGCCCTCGCTCGCGGTCGCCTGCTTGGCACCACGCTCGGCGACCGCGGCCTTGAGCTCGTCGAGCAGTCTCTGCTCGAAATTGCTGTCGCTGTCTCGGTTTTTTTTCACGATTCATCCACCTCGTTCGCAGTCGATCCGGTTGAGGCCGCCTCGAGCTCGGCGCGCAGCTTGCGTCGCGCCCGATGCAGGCGCACGCGAGCGGTGCCCGATCGCACGCCGACCGCAGCGGCCGCCTCGGCGACCGCGAACTCATCGAGCGCGACCAGCTCCAGCACCGCCCGCTCCGCCTCGGGAAGGCGGTCCATTGCTTCGTAGAGGTGGCGCGACTGGGCGGCGGCGTCGATCCGTGCGTCCATCCGCGCCGCGTCCTCCTCGTCGAGCAGGGCACTGCCGCGAAACCGCTCCTCCCGCGCGCGCTCGCGACCGCGCCGGCGGCGGTCGTTGGCGACGAGGGCGCGAGCGATCCCGTAGAGCCACGCCTTCGGCGTGCCGCTTCGCGGCCGGTAACGGTGCGCCGAGTCGATCGCGGCGAGAAAGATCTCCGCGGTCAGATCGGCAGCCCGCTCACGGTCCCCGACCCGGCGGGCGACAAACCGCTGCAGGTCCTCGACATGCTCGCGGTAGAACGCCTCGAACACGTCGGGGTCGGTCCCGACCCAGGGCAGCTGCTCGGCGCCGACGCCACGAGCGCGAGCAGCGACCACGCGCAGGCTACGACTGAGCGAACTCGATGCCGTGGGCACCGCTTCCTCTGTCTCCATGCCCTTTATTGGTCGCGGAGGAGGAAAGCGTTACCGGCCGCAGCCCTGACTAAGCGGTCGCGGTCGCGTACCAACTGCGGGCATCGAGGGAGAACGAGCCCGCGGGCAGCTGGGCGCGAACCTCCTGTCGCACGGCGGCCTTCTGGTCGTCGTCAAGGCTATTGAGGGCCTGACCGGCGGGGCCGACGCCGAATGTGAACGGCTCCCAGAAGTCCTCGAACCCCGAGTAATGGACGCTGACCTCGAGCGCGCCACCGGCGACGTCGCGAAGTCCGGCACGCGTCAGGCGCTCAGCGATGTCGCCCTCCGTGGTACCCGCTCGCCGCTGCTCGCCCTCGACCTCGGGCTTCACGGCCTTCATCGCGCGCCAGAACAGGTGCAGCATCTTCATTCCGCCGCCGGCGATGTCCCACATGCAGACGCCGAGCTTCCCGCCCGGCCTCGTCACTCGCGCCATCTCGCGCAGGCCGGCGTCGGCGTCGTTCATGAAGGCGATCACCAGGCATGAGAGCGCGGCGTCGAACGCGTCGTCCTCCCAGGGCAGCGCCTCGGCGACGCCCTGGCGAACATCCGCGCCCGGATTGCGCTGGCTGCAGGCGGCGACGAACTGTTCCGCCGGGTCGATCGCGGCGACGCTCTGCGCCCCGACGCGATCCGCCAGCTCGGAGGTGAGGCCACCCGGCCCACAGCCAACGTCGATCACCTCCATCCCCTCCGCCACTCCCACCTCGTCCGCCAGCGCGCGGGCGAGCGGAACTGTGTAGCGGCCCATGAAGCGGTCGTAGTGCTCCGCGGGGGAGGCGAACTCGGGCACGGCTCTGAATGCTATCTGCGCGTCAATGGAGGGTGGGTCGGTAAACGAGCTCTTGGGTGTTGCCGTCGAGCGTCCGCTGCTCGATCAGCTCCAGGTCGAAGTCCGCCGCGCCCGCGAAGATCGGGTCCAGTCCGGTCTGACCGGTGATCACAGGGAAGAGCGTCACCTGGACGCGGTCGACCAGACCCGCGGCCATCAGCGCTCGGTTCATCGCGAGGCTGCCGTGCGAGCGCAACGGCACCTCGGACTCCTCCTTGAGCCGGGCGACGGCGTCTACGGCGTCACCGTTCACGAGGGTCGCGTCCGGCCAGTCGAGGGGTCCTTCCAGCGTGGTCGACACCACCGTTGCCGGCAGGTTCCTCATCCGGGTGACCCACGGGTCCCGCACCTCGGACTCCTCGCTGCTCGCGGCCAGCATCCGCGCAAATGCCCGATACGTGTTGGCCCCGAGGACCATCCGCTGCTCGCCGCCGTACAAGGCATTGCGGTGGTCGAGCAGCTCGGGGCCTTGCTTGCCCCAGTAGCCGGTCCAGTTGCCGCTGGCGGCGCCGTAGCCGTCGAGACTGGAAAAGACGTCGAAGGTGTAGGTAGCGGTCATCTCTTTCTCCTTGGTCGATTCGGCGGCGCTCGATCTGCCGCACCTCTACCCAGACGACGAACGAGCGAAGCCGACATCGACACGTTGTGCATTTGCCACAACCGCTCCTCTATTCCGCTAGCCGGGGGCCCGCCTGCAGACCCTATGCTGCGGGCATATGACGATTCAGCGGATGGACAACGTTCTCATCGTCGTCGAGGACCTCGAGGCTGCCAAGGCGTTCTTTGTCGAGCTCGGCATGGAGCTGGAGGGCGAGACGCAGGTCGAGGGGGCCTGGGCAGGCCGCGTCGTGGGGCTCAACGACGTCCGTGCCGACATCGCCATGATGCGGACTCCGGACGGACACGGCCGGGTGGAGCTGTCGAAGTTCCACACGCCGCCGGCGGTTAGGGCCGAGCCGGAAAATGCGCCGGCGAACGCGCTGGGCATACGCCGCATCATGTTCGCCGTCGACGACATCGACGATGTCGTTACCCGCCTGCGCAACCACGGTGCCGAGCTCGTCGATGAGATTGCGCAATACGAGGACATCTACCGGCTCTGCTTCCTGCGCGGCCCCGAGGGCATCATCATCGGACTGGCCGAACAGCTCAGCTGAAACTCCGTGAGATCGAGGTCGGCGCGTGACGCGGCTGGTTAACCCTCTAGCCGCGGCGGCGGTAGTGCAAGTACACGGTCGCGCCGAACGTGCGGGTCTCGACCAGCTCGAGGTCCACGTGCACGTCCGGCGGGAAGTACGGCGTGCCGCCACCGACCACGATCGGAATGACGAACAGCTCGAACTCGTCGATCAGCCCGCGCCGCATGCATTCCGCCGCAAGGCCGGCGCCGCCGACCGCGATCCTCCGGTCCCCGAGCGCGGCGATTTCCTCCTCGAGCGTTCCCGTGGCCAGGCGGCTGCTGCCCTCGACGCTCGTCAGCGTGGTCGAGAACACGATCTTCTCGAGCGGACGCCAAATCTCGGCGAACTCCGCCATCACGGGGTCGGAGAACTCCTCGGTGTCCCACACGAGCATCGTCTCGTAGAGCCGTCGGCCGAGCAGCTGGGCATCGATCGCGGCAACCCGTTCGTTGTGGAACCGGTGCAGCTCCTCGCTGGGCACCGCCCAGTCAAAGCTTCCGTCGGGTCCGGCGATGTAGCCATCGGCCGACAGGCTCATGGAATAAAAGATCACGAGGACACAGTTAACCGCGTCTAACCGCCGGTCGTCTCGTCGGAGCCGGTCTTGATCCCGACATAGCTTTCGTTCCGACTGCGGTCGGTGTAGTGGGTCCGACTAGTTGAGTCGTCGTCGTCCGCAGCGCCTCGGTCGGGGTGAGGCGGGCGGCGCGCGTCGCCGGGTAGAGGCCCGCGAGGGCGCCGAGCAGACAGGCGGCGAGGAGGCCGCCCGCGACCGCGGCAGGCGGCACCAGCGGGGTCAATCCTTCGTAGGCGGCGTAGGCACCGGTGGCAGCGATGCCGAGCAGGACCCCGACGACGCCGCCGGCGATCCCCAGCACGAACGACTCGCCGAGGAACTGCACGGCGATGTGGCGCCGGCGGGCACCCAGCGCTCGCCGCAACCCGACCTCCGAGCGCCGCTCCAACACCGAGATGATCATCACGTTGGCGATCCCGATCGCGCCGACCAGGAGAGCGATCGCGCCGAGCCCGAGGAAGAGCGAGGTGAAGGCGCCTTCGGCGGCGGCTTGCGCCTTGAGCGCGTCGGATGGACGGCTGACCGCGACTTCTCCAGGGTCCCAGGGGTCGGCGGCGCTCGGCAGCAACGCCGCCGTGGTGCGCACCTGCGCTTCGCCCCCGCGGGCACGGACGTAGACCATCGACGGATTGCGGTCGGTGCCGAAGAGGCGCGCCGCGATCGGGTAGCCGATCAGCGCGGCGCTGTCGAGTTCGGGGACAAGCGGCAGCGGGTCGAGGACGCCGATCACCGTGAAGAGGCGACCCGAGACGTAGACCTGGACGAGGCCATCGACGCCGTGGATGCCGAGCCGCTTCGCCGCCTTCGACCCCAGCACGATCGCGGGATAGCGTTCGGTCGCCCGGTCGACGAAGCGTCCGGAGGCGGTCGCCCCCTTCAAGCCCTGGATCGACCTATCTCAAAGCTCATGTTGGCCTATAGCCAATTGTGAACCCTGTTGTCTGTGCCCTAGAAACAACAAAAGCGGGGTAGGATTCGACCCTGCGACCTTCGGGTTATGAGGCTGATCTGCTGGGTCGACTGGAGTACGTGGAGCTAGGTTTCAAGCGGAATTCGCGCGATCGAACTACGTGGAGATCGGCTGGAATCTGTGGGACATGTTGCCCCATTTGTTGCCCCAGGCCGACCGCTCCGCCGCGGCGACGCTGCACTATGGCTCCCAGGATTCGCTGAGAGCGCGGATGCGCTCAACCTCGGTGGTCGACCTCGCCGTCGCAGCTCGCCGGCTCCTAGACCTAGCCGCTGGCCAGCGTCGACTCCGCGGCCCGAGGATTCAAGTCCCAGTCGTGAGTCATACGGGTGACTCAAGCAGGAAGTAGCGGCTATCCGCGACGCCCTGCGTGAAGCGCTCTACATCGAACGTCGCAGGTCGCACGTACCAGCACTGAGAGAACCGAAGCGCAGAGCAGGCCGCTGCACACGCGACAGCATGGAGCTTTGAGCCGGTGAGTCCCAACTCGAAGTCGAAGTTCCCGTGGGCGTAGTAGCGCTGGTAGTGATCGGCGATGAAGTCAAGCGTGCCCGGAAGGTCATCCGAGGGCAGCTGGATGGTGCTCGAGGAATGGAAGTTCTTCGTCGCAACCTCCGCGGCGAGGCGGGCGAGGCGGGCGCGTGGGGTATCGGACGACGGCACGACAATGTCGACGCGGTCATAGTCGCGCTCGTCGATCAACGACATCAGTCGCTCGTGCTTTGGGGAGGCGGCGGCGCAGAGGAGTCGCCGCCGACCGTCGTCGGCATCAGTGTTGAGCAACTTGTCGAAGGTGTAAGGACGTGCCTCACCGGTCAGGACGCCGCTGAGCTCATCGAGCAGGGCGTAGGCGTCGCCCTTCTCGTGCGCATCGAGCACCCGCGCGATGTCGTCGTTGAGCGGGTAATGGACCGCGGCGGCGGTATGGGCGACGATGACGCGCCCATCGCGTTGAAGTAGCCGTCGGACTGCATCGAAAATCATCGGCTTAGCTAGGCCCGTCACGTCAACGAGTGCGATGCCAGGGGGGAACGGCAAGCCGCCAGCGACAGCATCCCGATACTCGACGAGCCTTAGGTCGTCCGTCGCACCCCGCGCCACCTCCTCGACCTCTGTGCCGTGTCCTTCGAGCGGGTAGGACACGAGGATTCCGTGGTCCGGGCGCAACACTTCGGAGAGCCGCTGAGTAGAAGCGAGCGTGCGCTCCTCAAAGCCACGTCCGAGTGCGATCGTTGCTATCCCGAGCTCGGGAAGCTCGTCAGCATGCAGCTCAGTAAGCCGTGGCATTCGCTCCCGAGCAAAATCATGCACCTTCTCGCCGGCTTCTTCGGTGTCGTCCGCGAGCTCAAAGAGAGTGCGTGGCCGCGGCTTCGCTTCGTCCGTTGATCCGCGTTTCGGATCGGCCCCCGTGACTGCGTGCTGCTCAAGCTCGTTGGACTCGGTCTCTATCACCCCCGGTTCCTCGTCTTCGCTCGCCAGCGCGTCGCTGTCGCGACCAGCTCCAGAGAGGTTGCGGACCAGGATCTCGCGGGTGCGCTCCGGGTGCGAGAGCCACTCCTCAAGGTCCGAGCCGGAGAGCTCGAACCGATCACGCTGGGAGAGGCCGATGAAGTTAGAGAGGCCGAACAGCTTGCGGTAGGTAAGGACGAACTGGGTGATCGGATTGGAGTCCCTGGTCTTCGTGCGTGGTGCGTCGGGGCCGGCATCGAGTACAAACACCCCAGCGTCCATCAACTCGCGCAGGCGGTCCAACTGTGCGCCGTGATCCCCCGAGGTGACTCGGACGTAAACACTTGAGTACTGACGCAGTCGTCCCGTCTTTCCGTCGCTGGCGGTCTGCGCAGCGGATTGCATGAGCAGCTCGTGCGACGCCTCGGCGAAGCCCAACGCAAAGTCCTTCAGCTCCCCCTTGCGTCGGTTGAGGTGATAGAGGCGACGGGAGCAATACTCCTGAAAGCAGGCGGATTGGATCTGGGGATCGACCGGGATCGTCTCGACCCGGCCTGCCCGCGAAAGGATCATCTCGTAGATCGAGATCACGTCTCCGATGTCACCGACACAGAGGGCGGCGAGCGCAGTCATGCCGTGGTAGACAGCCTTCTTCTCAGGCGCCGTCTTGGCAGCAGAACCGATGGCGCGTGCGATCTGCTCAAGTGGGATGTCGCCGACGATCTCACTCGGATCGGGCGGGGGATGCCGAGGGAACTGGCGGGCACGAGCCCGTAGTACTTCTGCGATGAACTCCTTGCCGGCGCGCCCGGCATCCTGGCGCAGCCGTTCGTTGATCTTGGCGCCGAGGTCAAAGGTCTCGTAGTCTCGCCCGATACGGGCCTCCTCGACGAGTCCAGGCGATTTGAGCACGAGCTCAAGCGTCTGCGCCTCGGTGGTTACCTTGAATGCGCAGCGCTCGTGGTTAAACATCAGCGTCGAGATCAGGTTCCGGATCGCCTCCTCGTGCAGATGGCGCGTGGAGACGTCGTCGAGCAGGAAGTAGATGCGCGACGAGGACCACACTGGCGAGCACGAGAGCACCGTCTCTGCAAGATGCGGGAAGGCGACCGTGGGATGCGCGAGCAGGGTGTGTCTTGACTCGCCGCGCTCAAGCGAAATCTGCATCTGCTGCAAGCGCCGTTCGAGCGTGAGCTCCGAGTCGACGCCGTCGAGGTCGGCGTCGTCCGTATAGGCAGCAACAGCCTCGGCGATGGTCCGAAATGCACCTGGCGTGACGAGCGGCGCATCGGCATGTATCTCGCGCAAATGCCGCAGCGCGCGCACGGCCTCCCGTGCATATACAAGGAACAGTCGCGCGTAAGGCTCGTGCAGTTCGGCATTCGGACTCCCAAGCCGATCAAGCAGCCTGGTACACGAGACGTACAGCCCCACATAGCCGTCCGCAGCGAGGATCTCGGAGGCGTTTCTGTCGCTTCCACCCGCCTCCTGAGTGGCGAGGCTCGCCCGTGCGTGAAGCTGGAGGGAGCGCAGCAAGATCGTCTTCCCACAGCCGCGCATACCGGTGATTACCTGTGGGCCCGCAGCCTCAAGCTGAGCCTGCCACCCGCCGGGGTCGACGAGCAGCTGAGGGACGAACCAGGCCCGCAACGTCTGTGCGTTGTACGACTCGTCGAACGATCGCAGGCCCCCCGTAGGCTCCTTCCACGGCGAGGAGGCAACGTCGAAGGCGGCGTAGATCAGCCTGATCAGGTCCTCGAATTGCGGGGTTCGCTGCATCACGCTCTCGGGTGAGAGCATCTGAGCGATCTCCTGTAGGGCGGTGGCTAGGCGGTACTCCACGTCGCTGCCGCGCTCGGGGTGGTCGAGTAGGCGCTCGGCGAGGGTGAGCAGATGATGGGCGACCTGATGGAGATCCCCCGTCTGCTGCTCCTCGTCGCTACGACTCCCGTCCGTGATGGAGTTAAAGTCGACGGCTATAGCCATGATGCCGGGGTCGATCACCTCCGCTCGACGCTGATCCCAAGGCAGAGATCGGACGAGCAGATTCCCCGCGTGCAGGTCGTTGTGAAAGCGCTGCTTGTTCTCAAGCTCTCCAAGGAGCCGGAAGAGGTCGACCGCGATCTGCGCGATAGCGGTCGCGGTGAGTTTGGCCGGATCGGCGACGAACCTGTCGAGCCTCTCTCCCTCAACGTAGTCCAGCACCGCCACGTGACAGGGGAGGTCCTCGTCCTCGCCACCGAATCGCACGTCGGCCTGGAAGGCGTCCTGAATCCCAACGAGGTGTTGGGTGCCGTTCGCAACCTCGTTATGGACTCGGCACTCCTCGTCAAAGTCCTTTCCGAACGACTCGTAGACACCCCGGGGCACGACCTTGAGCACCGACTTCCTTCCCAGCGCTCCGCTCTCCGCGACGTAGATCGCGCCGTAGAAGCCGCGGTCGATCACGTCGATGATCTCGTAGCCCTCGATCCGCTCAGGCCGATGGGAGAGCGGGTGTCCGTAGGCCCGGCCGCAATCCGGGCAGAGGTCTTCGAGCGTCCGGTCGGGGACGTACTCCTTCTTCGGATCCCAGAAGCAGCAGAGGCTCGGCATCAGATGATCTCGAGGGTACTTGCCGAGGCGTTTTCGGTTGCTTTCCCCTGTTGCGCGTGAGCGCAGGATGCGAGTTCGGCAGTAAGTTCGTGCTCGCCCTTTGGGGCGCGTATCGACATCAGCGCTGCGCCGACCTCCACCTCAACCCCCCCTGGCGCCTCCAGGATCACCCCCGCCGGATCGGGCACAGCGTCAGCGGAGCGCACGGCTTCGGCTTGTTGCCGAGCAACTAGAAGGTTCCGTAGCTTGCCTAGGTCATAGGCGACAACCCCTGCTTGCATGGCACGGACGATCGTCCTTGGGGCGACCCGGACCTCCTCAACCCGCTCGTCGAAAGAGGTCACCTCCACCCCATGCACGGTGAGCATTTCGTCGTGAGCCTCACGCAGGGCGGCTGGCTGCACGGCATCTGTGGTATCGGTCCAAATGGCCCCGGCCACGGCGTCCGCCATCCGCTGGCAGAGCAGCTGGTGCTCCGCAAGCCAGCCGCGCGCTCGGCCAGCCAAGACTTCGGCGAGGCCGACGAGCGCCTCCCCGCGGCCGATGAAGGGTTGATATGGACAGGTCGCGTCGGTGAGCGCGCACACCGGACGCAACCCGAGCAGCTCGCCTACTGCGTTGTAGCGTCGGGCGTTGAGGCGCGCATCGTCGAGATTGGCGCCGAAGTTGCCATGCGGGGCGACGCGGATCTCAAGACCCGCGCCCGTCGCACCGGAAGCCAGCTTCTTGGCAAGGATGCTGGCGATTACGAGCGCGGATACCGTCTGCGCCCCCTCACGCTGACGATAGGCGAAGAGCCGCGCATCAAGCGGGGTCCAGCGCTCGTCAGCCAAGAGATGGATGTAGCCGGAGCGATCAAGCGCCGCCTGGGCCGCGTCGGGTTCGAGTTCAGCCTGATAACCCGTGAGCGTCTGCAACACGTCAATCCCCCCAGCGGGCCGGCCTGGAACCCCGAGCTTCGGCACCGTCAGACCGCGAGCACGGAGTTGAAGCGGGCAGAGCAAGGTCGACAATGAGCTCGGACCACCCGTCGAAGCCAGATCCGCTGCCCGCCGGCTGGAAGCGATGCGCGCCCCCGATGCAGCTAGACCAGACGCGAGTTCGGCGATGTCCTCGTCGGAAAGCTCGTCCGCCTGCGCCGCGTGGACGAGGTGACCCATTGCAGGTTCATCGCCGCAGTCGAGCACGGCGCCCACTACAGATTGCCCGGTCACTTGCCAATCCTCTCAATCGGCCGTCGGACCAAACGCTGCCGCGTGATGCACAGGAGGTTGAGGCGGCTATCCGTTGGTTGGCTCAACGTCAAACGCGTTGATGGTCCTTCCGGCCGCCTCGCCCGGAATCTGAAGTGGCGGGGGGCGCTCCTCCGTCTTGAAGTCCTCGATCTGCTTCGGGCAGATCGCCTGGAAATCGCAGCCCGCACACTTCTCCGGATGAGGTCTCATTGGAAAGTCGTCGTTCAGGATGCGACCAACGGCCCACTCGACGTTGTCGACAGCTGCCGCAATGGCCGCGTCGTCAACCGGAACCGAGATCCGCTGATTGTCCTTGAGCAGATGAACGCTGCCGGTACGTGCATTCTCGCCGAGAATCTCGCGGGCGGCCTTGGCATAGAGCTGCACCTGCAAAGCGAGGGCGGTCCAGTCGAGAGCGGGGTTGAGCTCGGGGTCGTCTCCGCCTTCCATCGACTTGAAGTCCACGACTTGGGCATCCAAGACGTCTCCATTCTCATCCTCACGGAGCATGAGATCGATTGATCCGGAGATCACCGCATCTTGAAGGGGGATCTCAAACCGCGCCTCAACCTTGCGGGTGCGGGCAAAATCGGAGGCGTAGGTATCGGCGTAGGTGCGAAGAATGTCGGCGGCGCTATCGCGCGCTCGCTCGTAGGGTCCTGGGCGATCGGGGTCACGACTCTCCGGGACATGCTTGAGATGGAACGTCTCGCGGGCGATCGACTCTGCCTCGTCAAGCGTCGGGCCCGCGTCGGGGTACCGCTCGTGAAGCTTTCCCAGCGCAGCGTGAACAGTCAGGCCGAAGCCGAACAGATCGGTGATGGGCGGGGAGAATCCGTAGCTTTTGCGGAAGAGGTAATCACGGGGGCAGCCGAGGTAGTAGCGGATGTCGGAGTAGGTCGTAGGAAGCACGGTCTCGTCGATCCGCCGCTCTGGGGTTGCGTCCGTCAGGCCGTCGGGTGGCCCGCCTGGATCCTCAACAAGCTCGTCGTGCGCAAGGCGCTGCGTGAAGCGGGATGGTCGCTGGGTTTGGCTCCCCCCTGGCAGGTGGGCGGCGCCGCTCGTGTGTAGATAACGCTCGGCGCGCGTCATAGCCGTATAAAAGAGGCGCGCCTCCTCCTCGGGCGTGCTTCGGTAGGCACCACGCTGCACGGCGTCTTTGACTAGTGCTGGCGGCAACCAGCCCTTGTAGTCGCTCTTCCGCTTCGGGAAGCGCCGGTTCTCCATATCCGCGATGAACACAGCTGGAAACTCGAGGCCCTTGACCTTGTGGACGGTCGAGACGGTGACCGCATCCGGACGAGCCAGCACGTCGTCGGTGCCGGTGTCGTAACCGTCTCGGGCAATCTGTTGGAGGAAGTTGAGGATCTGCCGGAAACGAGCAGACGAGTCGATACTCAGGTAAACCGACTCGGCGTCCTGGATCATGCGACTGAACGCCCCTATGTCGGCCATCGTTCCGGCGTCCAGGCTCGCTGTCTGGATGCCGAAGGCGTTGAGCAGATCGTGGACGAGCTGCTGGGGGTAGACACGCCGGCGCGCGGCTCCCGAGTCCGATGGGGGGCCGTGAATCTCCCTCGCCCAACTGGCGAGCACCCTCACGAAGGTGTTGAAGTCCGCGTCGGGATAGGCGGGAAGGATCTGTGCATCGAAATGGGTCCGTGCATCGTCTCGGCTCGGCTGGCCATCCCGCAAAAGCTCGAAGGCATCCCGCAGGACTGCCGCCTGCTGGCGATCGAAGACGCTGCCGCCGGCCTCCAACGAATAGGGGATTCCTCGGGCCTCCAACGCTGCGGTGTACGCCGCGTGGCGTGGGGGCCCTCCAGACGGCTCGGGCATCTTGGTCGACCTCATCAGGATCGCGAAGTCGGCGGGGGTCAGGCCTCGCAAGCGTCCGTCCTGCTCCTTATAAGCGGTGCCGAGCAGGGTCGCGATCCGCTCTGCAACCCACTCTGCCTCCTCGGCGCGGTCGTTGAACCACAGGCGACGTAGATCATGTGGCTGATCCGTCGGCGCAGCCTCGGGGTTCTTGGCAAGTCGCGCCGGGCCAAGCTCAGCGACCACAAAGGCGTCGGCGGCTTCGACGATCGCGGGGGTCGACCGAAAGTTGCGCGCGAGGGTGTGCTCCGCGGCATCAGGATGCCGCTCCGTGAACTCAAGGATGTTTGAGACATCTGCCCCACGCCAGGCGTAAAGCGCCTGATCGTCGTCCCCGCAAACGAACAGCGTCTGCGCCAACTCCCGCATGGAACCGATCAATGACTCCTGGCTCGGGTTGACATCCTGATACTCATCGACGTGAAGGTGGCGCAGCATCGCGACGGCCGCGCACGCCCCCGGGTCACGGTTCGCTAGCGCCTCAGCTACGGTCCGAATCATCTGCGAGAAGTCGATGAAGCAATCTCGGTCCATCGCCGCTTTGAGGTTCTGCAAGACGGTCCCCAGCTCAGAATCCTCGGCGACGACCTCATCGAGGTCGAGCATCTCGTCGTTGACGAGCTTCCATGCGCTGGCCACCTCACGAACCACCTGGAAGTAACGGCCACGACCAGTATTTTGGAGGTGATCCCAAAGTCCTAGTTCGCCGTAGCGTGAAATCAGGTAGAGCTTGAGGCGGTTGTCGTCGAGAACCTCGAACTGGCGGTAGCGAGCGTCCATCTCGCCGAGGATGTTCTTGCACCAGGCATGGATGGTTCCGATGAACATCGCCCCGAGAAGAGTGGGCTCAAGGCCCCCGGCTCCCAACGCGCTCCCGATCCGCAGCTTGATCGACTCGGCCGCCTTCTCGGTGAACGTAAACGCGATGATCGACTCCGGAGGCTCCCCGCCCGCGACGAGGCGCGCCACCCGATAGGCAAGCGTTCGTGACTTACCCGAGCCTGCGCAAGCGAGGGCGAGGACATCCGGTGAAGTGTCGGTGGCAGCCGCGTACTGAGCGTCGGTCAGCTCGTTACGAAGTATGTCGTCAATGTCCGGCACGGCCGGATTGTTACCTGGTCACCCGGATGGCCGGGGCTAGGCCGACGACTGCAGAGCGTCCGCGAGCGTCCGCGCGTGCGATGCCACAAACGCCGGAGGGAGTGCGTTGCCTATCAAGTCGGCCGCCTTGTACTTGCCGGCTCGCAGTGGAATGTCGTAGCCCGGCGGAAAGGTCTGCAGGAGTGCCGCCTCACGCAAGGTGATTGCCCGATCTTGACTCGGATGGAGGAACCGGCCCTTAGATGGGTTAATGCAGCCGCTCGTGATCGTTGGAGCCGGCCGATCCCATGCCATGCGCCCGTACACATCGAAGAAACCGTTGGTGCGCTTGTGACAAGCGAGCTGACGCCGACGGGGCAGATCCTTTTGTCCGCCTCCATCGTGTGGGATGGCCGCTATGAGATTTCGGATGCGTCGAGTGCGTTGCTCACCGTGGTTGTGGAGCGGATCGTCGGACTCTGTCGGTGTGGGCAATCCATCAAGTGCATCGCGCACCGTCAGTTGAGGCGAGATCGGCTCAGCGAAGGCAACCGGCTTCTCTCCACGTATTCCAAGAAGCACGAAGCGCTTGCGGCGCTGGGGAACACCATAATCGGCGGCATCGTGAACTCCAGTCGTGACGGCATAGCCAAGGCTCACTAGGCGTTTGATGAGGCGGTGGAGCCCCGGCTCGTCTTTGAGGCCGGGAACGTTCTCCATCATCAATGCGCGAGGCTGCATCGCAGCGGCGTAACGGCCGAACTGAGCGACAAGGCTATTTCGCGTGTCGGCAACACTCGTGCTGCGCCGCAGAGTCCTCATAGTTGAGAACCCCTGGCATGGAGGGCAACCGGCCAATAGGTCCAACTGCCCCGGAACAAGATCCAGCGCCACCATCACAGTCTTCGGTGACAGGCTTCGTATGTTCTGATGCCATACGACGGTGTCGGGGTGGTTTGCTCGGTAGCCTTCGATGGCGAGGTCGGAGACATCGACTGCGCCTCGCACCGAAAAGCCAGCGTCTTCAAGTCCAGCGCTGAGTCCGCCGACACCGCAGAAGAGATCCACAGCCGAAAGTGTCAACGTGCCCTCCTACAACCCGGCGTTCAGCGCGGCAAGCACACGGGCGGCTGCGTCTTGCGGAGACTCATGCTCCCAAGAGCGGACAACGGTCCACCCGCGCTGTCTAAGCGCGGCATCGACCCGTCGGTCGCGCGCAACATTGCCATCCAGCTTATCGGCCCAGAACTGGGCGTTCGTCTTCGGATCGGACCCGTGCTCGGGACAACGATGCCAAAAGCAACCGTCTACGAAAACAGCAATTCGGCGTCCGACAATCGCCACATCCGCCCGCACTTGGAGATCGGAGCACTCGATTCGGTAGTCCTTCCGAAAGCGCACCCCGGCACGAAAGAGCGCGCTACGCAGAGCCTTCTCCGGCTGGGTGTCCGTTCGCCTGTTGGACACCATCGAGCGACGAACGCCCTCCGTTGAAGCCCACGAAGCTGGGGTTCGTCGAACACTGATAGCAGCAGCCATAGAACAGGCGATACTAGTTCGTCGCTACCAGCATTGCAGCAGAGCCGGATACCTCAAGAAGGTTGATTCTTCGGTGCCGGGCCTCGGGGCATGGCGCGTCGCCGGGCCCGCTTATTCGCGTTTCTCGCGGACGAACGTAGGTGGACCGGAGGCCCCGGGCAAGGGCTGGAACCGACCTCTCTCAGACCTCATGTTGCCCCAGGCGTTGCCCCAGGGCATTTTTTGGCCGATTTTGAAGTCTCCCAAAAACGCGAAAACCCGCTTGATAAGCGGGCTTTCGTCCTATAGCGGGGGCAGGATTCGAACCTGCGACCTTCGGGTTATGAGCCCGACGAGCTACCTGGCTGCTCCACCCCGCGGCGTAGGGCCATGCTAGCAACGTATGGGCTGCTGGCCCCTACTAGAGTGCCGCCGGCATGGATTCTGGCTCTCACAGAGTGGCGGTGATCGACATCGGCTCCAACTCGACGCGGCTGCTGATTGCCGACGTCGCCGGGGGGCGGGTTACGGAGGTCGAGCGGCAGAGCCGAGTGACCCGGCTGGGCCGCGGCGTCGACCTCTCGGGCCAGCTCTCGGCCGAGGCGATCGAGGCAGCCTGCGCGGCGATCGCCGACTACGTCGCGATCTGCCGTGAGGACGGGGTCGAGAACATCGACGCGATCGCGACCAGCGCCGTTCGCGACGCCTCCAACGGCAGCGCTTTTGCCGCTGAGCTGCGCGAGCGCTTTGCCCTCTCGGCCCGCGTGCTCGACGGCGAGGAAGAGGCGCGCCTCACCTACCTCGGCGCCACCTGCGAGAACTCGCCCAGCGTGCCGACCCTGGTCGTCGACATCGGCGGCGGCTCGACCGAGCTGATCGTCGGCACCGGCGAGGAGATCGCCTTCCATACCTCGCTGCAGGCCGGCGTCGTCCGCCACAGCGAGCGCCACATCAGCAACGACCCGCCCAGCGCGCTCGAGCTCGAGGCGCTTGCCAGCGACGTGCGTGCCCTGATCGAGGGCGCGATAACCGACCAGCCCGGAGCCAGCGCCGAGGCCGGTATCGCCGTCGCCGGCACGCCGACCTCGCTGGCCTCGATCGAGATCGGCCTCGAGCCCTATGACCCCAAGCAAGTACACGGGCATACGCTGAACCTCCCCTCGATACAGCGACTTCTCTCGCAATTGGCCTCTGTTCCACTGTCCAAACGGGCAGAGATCACCGGGATGCACCCCGACCGGGCACCAAACATAGTCGCGGGGGTGGTGATCTTGATCGAGACGATGCGTGCATTTGCCCTCGAGGAGATCGAAGTCTCCGAGCACGACATCCTCTACGGCGCCTCGATCGCGGCTGTTTCGGCTCTGGACCGCGGATAACCCCGCATTCTCAGTAAGTAGTAATTCTGTGTTCCTATGTGGACAGCCGTGTTTCAGCGACCCTGCCGTTTGGGTTAAGGAAGCGGCCTAACCCCCAAAACTTAGTAGGCCGAGGGTCATCGATTACAGGTAGCAGGCCTTGTGCCAGCTAGACGTATCGGACAGGCGAGCAGATAATCGCCGCATCGGGATTGAGGTGGGGCAACCACCAAAAACCCCGGTTATAGGGCTCGGACGATTGCCGCATCATGGCGCCTCCCGCCGTCTGAGTCCACCAAATAAGAACTGGTCCCTGAAGACGTACCCCTGCCCGTCCTGAGGGACCAACTTGAAACGACCGCCAGCGATGGCGGTCGTTTCTTTTTGGGAAGGGCGGCGCGGGTAAGCCCGTGTCAGGCGAGGTTCGACTTGCGCGGGTAGACAACCTCGGGATCGGTGAGGACATTGACCAGGGTCGGCTTGCCCGACTCGAAGGCACGCTCCAATGCCGGTCGCAGTTCCGCCGGTTCCCGCACCAAGACCCCCTCGCAGCCGAGCGCCTCGACCATCTGCTCGTAGCGCGTTTCGGGCCGCAGCTCGGCCGCCACCGAGTAGCCGTAGAGGAACTTCATCGGGTGGTGCTCGAGGGCCCAGATCCCGTTGTTGCCCATCACGCCGACGATCGGCAGGCCGTGCCGGGCCATGGTGTCGAACTCCATCCCGGCAAAGCCAAAAGCACCGTCGCCGAGCAGCAGGCAGACCTGGCGATCGGGATGGGCCAGCTTGGCCCCGATCGCCTGCCCCGGGCCGGCGCCGAGGCAGCCAAACGGGCCGGGGTCCATCCAGCAGCCGGGCTGGTAGGTATCGACGAAGCGGCCGGCGTAGGAGACGAAGTCGCCACCGTCGCCGACGACGATCGCGTCGCGGTCGAGCACTTCGCCCAACTCCTTGTAGATCCGCACCGGGTGCAGCGGCGAGCGGCCGTCGTTGAGCTCGTCCTGCTCAACCGCACGCTTGTCCTCCTCGGCCTTGCGCAGCTCGGCCAGCCAGTGATCAGTGCGGCGCTCGGCGCTGCCGATCGCCTCGCGGATCGCCGCCAGGCTGGCGGCGACGTCGCCAACCAGATCGAGCTGCGGCGCCCGGTTGGCGGTCAGCTCGTTGGCGGCAACATCGAGCCGGATCAGCTTCGCCTCCTCGGCGATGCTGGCGCCGAAGCCAAGGCGGAAGTCAAGCGGCACGCCGATCACCAGGGCCACGTCGGCACCGCCGAGACCGGCGCCGCGGGCGCGACTGAAGGCGAGCTCGTGGTCGGCGGGCAGGCAGCCACGGCCAAGCCCGTTGAGGAAGACCGGGATGCCGAGCGCCTCGGCAAGGGCCCGCAGCTCGTCCTCTCCCCTCCCCCAGTAGAGCCCGGAGCCGGCCATGATCGCCGGCCGCTCGGCCCCGGCAAGCAACGCCGCCGCCTCTTCGACGCCTCCCGCGGCCCGCGCCGCGGGCTCGGCCGGCGCCGGAATCCCAGCCTCCCCCTCGGTGAAGACGACGTCGAGCGGATAGTCGATGAAGGTCGGGCCGTTGGGCATCGCCAGCGCCAGGTCGAGCGCCGCCGCGGTCCGGGCACCGATATCGCCAGGCTCCTTGACCGTCTCCGCCGACTTGACCAGCGGCGAGACGAACGGCAGGTGATCGATCTCCTGCAGCGAGCCCGAGCCCCAGCGCAGCTCCGGCGCCCGGCCGCCGAGCACGCAGACCGGTGAGCAGTTGGCCTGCGCTCCGGCAATCGCGCTCATGCCGTTGGTCACGCCCGGCCCAGCGGTCAGCGCCGCGACGCCAACGTTCCGCGTCGCCTTGGCAAAGCCCTCGGCCGCAAAGGCCGCCGTCTGCTCGTGGCGGACGTCGACGATCTCGATGCCCTCGGCCTTGCAGCCGTCGTATATAGAGAACAGGTGTCCCCCAGAAAGCGTGAAGAGGTGCGTCACGCCGCGCGATTTCAGCGCTTTCGCGACGATCCTCCCGCCGTGCTCCATTGTTTGAGCCTATATGGGCTTCACGGCTACCATCGCCCTGCCCGGGTGGCGAAATTGGCAAAAGCGGCGCCCTTAAAAGGCGCTGCCCCACTGGGGGGCTTGCGGGTTCGAATCCCGCCCCGGGCATTTTGTTGATTTTGGGTTTCTAAATCCGCACTAAATAGTGCCGAAGTACCGCAACTAACCCGCTGCTACGGTGTCCTTGAGCTAGAAGACAAACGCCTTCCCCTGGTTCGGAGGATTCGCTTGGAGGCTTCAGCTCTCACACATGCCAGTCGCCGCGGACTCCTAGCCCGGCGCTCCCCGCTGCTCAAGCTTCAGGGCGACGACCACCTGATCGCGATGGCGCGCGCCGGCAATCCTGGCGCCTTCGAGGCGATCGTCGACCGCTACCAGGGTCGACTACTTGGCTTCTGCCGCCAGATGCTCGGCTCCACCGAGGACGCCGAGGACGTCCTGCAAGAGGTCTTCGTCAACGCTTACAAAGCGATGCTGGCCGACGAGCGCGAGATCAACCTGCGCCCGTGGCTCTACCGGATCGCCCGCAACCGCTGCCTCAACCATCTGCGCAAACCGACCGCCGATTCGCAGGAATCGATGGACATGGTCCCTGCGGTCGAGGCTTCCTCCACGGCGGAGAAGGTCCACAACCGCGAGGAGTTCCGCCAGCTGCTCACCGATGTCGGCAAGCTGCCCGAGACCCAGCGCTCGGCCCTGCTGCTGCGTGAGATGGACGCGATGTCCTACGAGGAGATCGCCCAGGCGATGGAGACCAGCGTGCCCTCGGTCAAGTCGCTGCTGGTGCGGGCGCGGATCTCGCTCGCCGAGGCCAGCCAGGCACGGCAGCTGACCTGCGGTGAGGTGCGGATCGACCTCGCCGAGGCGGCCGAGGGGCTGCGCAAGCTCTCCGGCCCGGTCCGCCGCCACGTTCGCGACTGCGAGGAGTGCAAGGACTTCCGCGCTCAACTGCGCTCCAACGACAAGGTGCTTGCCGCGCTCGTGCCGGTGGCGCCGCTGGTCGCACTGAAGGGCTTCATCGCATCCAAGCTTGGCCTGGGAGGAAGTGCAGGCGCCGGTGGCGCAGCGACCGCAACGGGCGCTGGTGCCACCGGGGTCGGCGCGGTCGGCGGGGTTGGCGCAGCGCTCGGTACTGGTGGGGCAGCAGGCGGTCTCGGTGGCCTCGGCGCGGTCGGCGGCGCAATCGGCACCAAGGCCGTGGCCGGCGTCGTCACCGCTGCCGTGCTCACCGCCGGCGCGGTCGAGGTCAAGCAGCAGACCGAACATCCGCAGACGAGCCCAACGGCGGCGTTCTCGCGCAGTGTCGAGCAGAGCCCGTCGCTCGCGGTTGCCCCGGCGCACAATGCCGCCGTGGCTGCTCCCGTGGCGGCCGCGGTTGAACCGGCTCCGATTCCCGTCGAACCGGCTCCGATCGAAACTGACATTCCGGAGGAAGTCGTCGCCGAACCACCCGCGCTGGAAACAGAAGGCGCAACCGGCGGCAGCGAAGCGCCGGAAGCCACAGCGGAGGAGCAGGCCGCAGCCGGCATCGACGGCGCCACGCCCTCGACCACGGCCGCCGGCGCGCCAGCTGGCACTGGCACAGTCGTCGTAACCGTCGGCAGCAGCGGATCCAGCACCGAACCAGCAGCGACAGCTCCGCCGGCCGAAACCGCTCCACCGCCGGCGCCGCCGGTGGAAAATCCCGCTCCGGTTGAAGAATCGCCACCCGCTTCCTCGGGTAGCGGCGAAGCTCCCGCCGAAGGCTGAGCTACTGCAGGCCGATCACCTTGAGCCGGCGCATCAGGCAGGTGCCGGCGAACTTGCGCGTGTCGGCTAGCGAGTAACCGAAGACCTCGAAGTCTTCGTCCTTCGGTGCCCAGGGCGGCGAGAGGACGCCGTCGGCAACCGGCAGCGACTCCTCGAGCGTGCGCTGGATCGCCCGCTTGTAGCGCTCATCCTCACGCGCCTTCTCACGCAGGAAGACCGAGCCGAAGGCGACGTGGCGGTGCTCGTCGCGAGCGACGTTCTGGAAGCCTTCGACGAAGGTCGGCAGAGTGCCTTCGCGTTCGTTGTAATCCATGATGAAGTGCTGACCGGTGAGGGCCAGCATTCCCTCGATCACCATGTGGTAGATCGTCACCGCCTCGACCAGGGCCTCGGTGTCCTCAGGTTCGGCGGAGAGGCGGTCGGTGCGCTGCTTCAGCATCTCGTCGAAGAGCCGGCCGAAGTTCTCGTTCAGGTGCTCGGAGGTCTGCACCAGCATCTCCGAGAGCTGGTCGGACTCGAGCACCCCGACCTCGCGGTAGAAGCGCTCGAAGAAGCGCACGTGGCGGGCCTCATCGGCGATCTGGGTGCAGAGAAAGATGCGCTGGTCCTCGCTCGGTGCGGCGCGCATGATCGGCCCCAGCTCCTCGGCGACCTTCTGCTCGCCGATGAAGAAGGAGGAGAGCCCGTACATGCGCTGGAAGCGCTCCTCCTCGCTGAAGCGTTCGTTCCAGTCCTCGCGGTCGCGGCTGAAGTCGAGCTCCTGCGTCTGCCACTGCTGGCGCTCCCAGAGCAGGTAGAGCTCGTCGTAGGTGAGCAGCTTGATCTCGCCGGTGCGATCGGCTGCCTCGTTGAGGGCCGGATCGGCGGTCGCCTGGAAGTCGGCGCGCCCGGTCCGCGTCTCGGTCCCGGATGCCTCGCTGGTACCCATGTCTCCTCCTCGACTCCACAGGTGCAACGTGTTGTCCCCCTATCGCGGGGACAGCGCGTTGCACTGCAGCCGTTCTGGGGTCCGGGCGAGACTAGCAGCGACCTGGCTGATCAGCCAGTCGTATGCGACTGCCCCGGCTCGAGCACGACCACGGTCGAGGAGGTCTTCGCCTCGACGTCCGCCTTGAACGCCGCCGTGTCGATCTTGATCGGGGGGAAGGTGTCGAAGTGCATCGGGATCACGGTGCCGGCGCCGACGAACTCCGCCGCGACCGCGCCATCGTGTCGGTCCATCGTGTAGTGGCCACCGATCGGCAAGAGGGCGACGTCGACCGGGTTGCGTTCGGCGATCAGCTTCATGTCGCCGAAGAGGCAGGTGTCGCCGGCGTGGTAGACGGTGACGCCGCCGAGGTTGACCAGCAGGCCGGCCGCGGTGCCGGTCACCGTGCCCGAGGTCGGGCTGAAGGGCGCCTCGGCCGAGCCCGGCAGCGTGCTCGTGTGCCAGGCGGGCACGAGCTTTACCCAGCCCCAGTCAAAGCTCACGGTGCCGCCGAGATTCGGGTCATAGACGTTCTCCACGCCCTGCTCTTCGAGCCAGTTTGCGATCTCGACTATCGCCACGCACTCGGCGCCGCTGCGGGTCGCGACGCCAACTGCGTCGGCCACGTGGTCGGCATGACCGTGGGAGATGAAGACGTGGGTGGGGTCGACTTCCTCGCCCGTCGTCACGGCTGCCGGATTGTTGGGCTTGAGAAAGGGGTCGATCAGGACCCTGGTCTCACCGTCGATCAGTTCGAAGCACGAATGGCCGTGGAATTTGATCTCCATCTCAGCTTTCTCCTTCTGTCTCGATTTGGCTCAACTCCTGGTGAAGCGCCCAGCCGACGGCGACCCCGACCATCATTCCCATCCGCGCCTCCTCGGCGAGCAGCGAACGCACCGCGGTGATGCGCTCCTCCGGATCGGGCGCGGTTGCCGCCTTCAGCGCCTCGGCGTCGTGGGACTCGCCGAACCAGCCTCCCTCGGCGAGAGCCGCGGCGAGCACCTTCTGCAGCTGCGGCGCGGCGCGGGCGACGATCTGCTCTGCCTCGGCGAAGCGCTCGGCATCAGCCAGGCGCTCGATCGCGGCATCCAGTTGCTCGTCCGTCGGCATAGACCGGGAGCCTAGTCATCCCCGGCTGAACAGCTAGTGGGAATCTCGAAGGGCCGAGGCCGCAAGGCCGGCCAGGCCGCCCACCGCGGCGCCGACCAGGCCGGCGAACGGGTCGGCGGCGGAATCGAAGATCGGCAGCGCGAGCAGAACCGCCGCGGCGACGATGACCCCGATCACGTCGTAGTCGTCGTCAATCGCGTGATGCGCCTCGGCCCGCCGGATTGCGAACCAAGCAGCCACCGCACCGAGCGCCATGCCGTTGCCACCGGCAATCAGCTCGATATCCCCCTGCCCGTGGGCAATGCCGCTGGCGACTAGCATCCCGAGCGCGCCGCAGGCGATCAGCAGCAGCGCCGTCGGCGCGGTGCCGAGACGGCGCTCGAGGCCGGTGCCGAAGATCGCCAGGCCGACCGCGACGACAAAAAGGTAGCCAACGTCGAGATAGGCGAAGGGAGCGGTGAAGTAGCGCCACCACTGGTCTTCGAGCGGGACGATCAGCCCGCCGAAGCTGCCGAGCGGGTCGCCGGTCAGCTTCTGCACGAGCAGCAGCACCGCCGAGATCAGAATCACGGCCGCGGTCGCGTAGGGCCGGAAGGGCGCAGCGCTTTCGCCACCGCTCCGCCGGCGCCCGACCCGCAGCCGTTTGCGGCGGCGTGGCTTCGCCTCGAGGCCGTCGCCACGCCGTTCCAGCTTCGGCGCCCGCTTGCGCAGCCGAGTGCCGCAGTAGGGACACTCGGTTACGTAGGGACTGACCTCCGAGCCGCAGTTCTTGCAAATGACGCTGAGCTCAGTCTCGCTCATGGTTAAACGAGGATAGCCGCCCACCGCTAAGCACTTGCGGGGAAGCGCCGATGACATACTGCCCAGACACCTATCTTCAAGGATTCGAGGAGGAAAACAGCGTGGAGTTGAAGAGCCTGACCGAGCAGAAATCACTGCTGGCAACCCTGGCCCCCGGCAAACGAGCCCGCCTGCGGCGCCTGCTCTTCGAGTTCGGCCCCGGCAACGGCACCCTGATGCTGCTGCCGATCGACCAGGGCATCGAGCACGGACCCCGCGACTTCTTTCCCAACCCGGCGTCGAAGGACCCCGACTACCAGTTCCGCCTCGCCGCCGAGGCGGGCTACTCGGCCCTCGCCTGTCAGATCGGCATGGCGACCAAGTACTACCCCGACTACGCCGGCCAGGTGCCGCTGATCCTCAAGGTCAACGGCAAGACCGACATCCCCTCCTCCGCCCACGCCTTCTCCTCCTGCAACGCCAGCGTCGAGGACGCGGTGCGGCTCGGCGCCGATGCCGTCGGCTACACGCTCTACGTCGGCTCGCCGCGCCAAGACGAGGACCTCGCCCAGCTGCGCCAGGTGCGCGAAGACTGTGACCGCTTCGGCATGCCGCTGATCGTCTGGTCCTACCCGCGCGGCGAAGCGGTCGACGCCAAGGGCAGCGCCAACTCCTTTTACGCGATCGATTACGCGGCTCGGATGGCGATGGAGATGGGCGCTGACGTAGTCAAGCTCAACATGCCGAAGATCAACGCGGACAAGGACAAGGACGCGCCGGCTCCCTACAACGAGATGCAGGTCGATCAGGCCGAGGCGATCCGCCAGTGCGTCGAGTCGGCCGGCCGCGCGCTGGTCGTGCTCTCCGGCGGCTCCAAGGTCGATGACGAGACCGTGCTGGGCCACACCCGCGAGGTCATGGAGGCGGGCGGCTCGGGCGTGATCTTCGGCCGCAACGTCTGGCAGCGCGAGTGGAACGACGCGCTGGAGATCATCGCCCAGATCAAAGAGACGCTGCTCAGCAGCGTTCGCCGCATCCCCTAGTGCGACGCGGTCAGCTCGGCAGCGTGGTGCTGCTGCTGGCCGCCACGCTGCTGATCCTGCGCCCGTGGGAGGACAGCGGGGCCGAGACCGGTCCCGCTGCCGCCCGGGCCTTCGTCGTCCGCGTCGTCGACGGCGACACGATCGAAGCGCGGATCGGCAACAGCGTCGAGGACGTCCGCTACATCGGCGTCGACACGCCGGAGACGGTCAAGCCCGACACCCCGGTGCAGTGCTTCGGGCCCCAGGCCTCGGCCTTCAACCACCGCCTGGTCGAGCAACAGCAGGTCCGACTCGTCTTCGGCGTCGAGCGCCGCGACGTCTACGGCAGGCTGCTGGCCTACGTCTACCTGGGACAGCGCTTCGTCAACGCCGACTTGGTGCGGCGCGGCCTCGCCCGCTCGCTGACGATCCCGCCCAATGACCGCTTCGCCCCGCTGTTTCATCGCCTCGAGATGCGCGCGGCGCGAGCCGGTCGGGGCCTCTGGGGCGCCTGCCCGCCCTGAACAGTCGTGATCAATCGCACAGTTCCTTCCCCTGCAAGCGCTTGTGCGCCTTTGCTACGGTCCCCCGCGGCCCCCGGGCCACCTGATCTATGCGAATGCGTCAAAGCATCTCCCAGTTCGAGTCAGCCTTCGAGCAGGAGACCAGTCTCGAGCGCCGTCGGCGTGAGCAGCTGCGCCGTCGCGCTGCCAATCGCTCGCGCGCGCGCCGGATCACCCGCGTTGAGCAGGCCAGCAAGGTGCGCTTCAGCGTCCTCGCGGTCTGCCTCACGGTGACCGTAGTTGTCGTTGTCGTCTCGATGTTCGAGGCGCTGGCCTTCCTGATGGCGTAGCGGCCGTGCCTACGACCGCCCCGGTTGAATAGACTCGCGCGCCGATGGCACGACGCTCTCTGAAGCCACAGCTGAACCAGATCCGCGCCTGGGTGCGACAGGGTCGCACCGACGCCTGGATCGCCCACCAGCTGGAAGTCAGCACCTCCGAGTTGCGCGAGTTCCGCAAACAGCACGGCTTCACTCCCGACGAGGAGGACTCAAACGCCGGCGAGCTCGATCTCCGCGACGAGATCGAGGCCGAGATCGAGGCCGCCACGGTCGACGAGATCGAGGCCGAGGAGGACGAGGAGCCCGAGTCCGATGAGGAGGACGGCGAGAAGAAGCAATCTTCAGGCGATGGCGAGCGGCCCAAACGGCGGCGCCGTCGCGGGCGCCGCGGTGGACGCGGGCGCCGCAAAGATCTCGAGGCTTCCTTTGACCACGGTGAGACCGATGGCTACGGCCTCTGGCTCGACCCCTCGGTCAAAGACAACCCCGTGTATGCCGAGCATTGGGCCGGCAAGCGCGAGGTCACGGTTCGCATCGACGCCGATCAGATCGTGATCCGGCGTGCGGGCGAGCCAGCTGGGCCCTCCGGGTCGGCCGAAGACTCAGACGACTCAGACGACTGAATCCGGTTCGACCGGATCTAAGGCGTGTCGGGGATCCGGCGCAGCGGTGCGTTCGCGGGACCACAAGCGGAGGCGTCGAGCTCGCCGTTGAGCTTCCAGATGATGGTGGGGCCGTCGCGGTGGATTGGGGTTGCTGCCGGGTCGCCCCGCAGCCAAGCCGCCTCCGGCGAGGAGACTGGCTCGCCCGTGTGGAGGAAGTTGAGGAAGGGCGTGGTGACCAGGTAGTCGAGGTCGGCGGCGTTGACGGCGGTGCGGAAGGCCCGGCAGGTGGGGATTGCGTTGAAGGCGCCGTGGGAGCCCTTTTCGCCGAGGTAGATGACGTGGTTGGAGAGGTCGGTGCCGAAGAAGCCGTAGCCGAGGAAGCCGGCCGTGGTGCCGGCGAGGCCGATGTGGGAGTCGCTCTTGTCGCGGGCCCACTGGTAGGCGCTGTCGAGCTGCAGGCCGGGGACTTCCGACTCAGGGCCGAAACGAGCGTCCAGATAGTGGCGCTGAAGCGGATAGCCGAGGGCGAGGACCAAGAGGATGAAGGCGACGAAGCCGCTGAGCAGGAGGGGCAAACGTCTCCGGCCGGCGGGTCCTGTCGCCGCAGGAGGCGCATTGGCAGCCGCTGACCGGGAGTAGGCCCAGATCAGGGCGGCCGGCAGGATCACGAGGACGATGGCCAGCGGAATAGCGAAGGTCCGAGCTGGATCGCGGAGCACGGCATCGGAGCGGTCGGTGATCACCAGGACGACGAGGAGGGCGCCGAGCCAGGTCAGCTCTCGCCATCCGGCCAGTCGCTTGGGGGCCAGCGGCAGCAGGACCAGGCCGAGCAGGAGGGGTGGGATCGCGTAGCGGATGTTGATCCCGAAGCCGACCGGGGCGCCGTCGGCGCCGGCGGCGCTGAGCGGGGTGAAGACGTAGGCGAGGAGGCCGAAGAGGGCCACGGCTCCAGCCCAGCGCACGATCGTGTCCCGGCCGCGCAGCAGGGCCAGGATGCCGCCCACTACCGCCGCGGCGATCACCAGCGGCCAGAGCGCCCCGAAGGCTTGGTGCAGACCCGGCTCGAAGTAATCGCGCCAGATCCCCGTGTCAGTCGCGTAGTGGACGATGCTGAAGTCGGGCCGTCCCTCCTGCAGGCGCTCGGGGTGCGGCAGCGAGATCGGCCCCAGGCTCGTCGCCTGGGGCAATGGATTGCCGGCGACGATCAGGTTGCGCAGGTACCAGTAGCCGCCGCCGAGCAGGGCGGGGATGAACCACCAGCCGGCGGCAGCCCAGCGGCGTCCTGCCGGAGCCAGCACCAGCACCGCCAGCGACAACCCGGCGGCCATCGCCACCGCGGTCGACTTCGTCCCCACGGCGAGGCCCACAGCAAGCCCAGCAACCGCCAGCGGCCATCCAACCGGCAGGGCGACCTTCTCATTGACCGTCGGGTTATGAGCCCGACGAGCTACCCAAACGTTGACCAGGATCGCCACGGCGGCGAGCAGAAGCGCAGCAGCCACAAGGTCGTTCTTGGCCGCCCCCGGCTCGCGGACGACAAGGGTATGGCACTCGAGGACGATCGCTGCGGCGACCACGGTGAGGTGGCCTCGTCCGTAAGGCCGGCCGATACACCACGCGGCAAGGAAGCTGAGCGCCAAGAAACCGAAATTCAAGAACAGGGACAGCGTGTCCCGGTGGGTGAGCAGGATCCCGGTGGCGTGGAGGAGCTCCGAGTTCTGGGGGTAGAACCAGTTGGTGAAGACCGTCTCGGTGTAGTGCAGGCCCGTTACAGAGTGGCTCTGCACCATGTCGGCGGCGAAGGGCATGTGGTACCAGAGCGAGTCGAAGTTGAAGATCCCCCGGTCCAGCGCGTCCTTGGTCGTCAGGCCCCAGTGCGCGAAGACCAAGGCAACCACGCTCCAGGAGACGAGCAAGACGAAAGGGCTCCGGCCGGCGGGTCCTGTCGCCGCAGGGGACCCCCCACCCCCTGCGGTCGCTAAAGCGTCCTCGGGGGCGGGCCCCCCTACGGCGCCACCCCCCGGCAGGAGCGCCTTTGCCAAGACCGCCAACAGAACGGAGGCGATGACGAAGGTCCAGGCGTAGAAGAGGCTGAAGGTCCCCAGAAGCTCTCCGAGCCAAATCAGCAGGGCGATGCCCACAACCGCCTCGACGAGCCGCGCAGGGGCTCCCAGCCAGCCTGGGAGCAGCCACTTCCGCAGCGTGTACGCGGTAAAGCCAATCGACCCCCCGACCACCACCAGCGCCATCGCGCTGACCGCGTACGACCCGGCGCTAACCACTGCCCCTCCCGGTTCCGGTGCGCTTTATGTGGCCATAGGCCACAAAAGGCGCACCGGAAGGGGCTGGCATGCGCCTTGGCGGCGTTAGAGGCCGCGGACTACGAGGGGTGTCTCTTCCGGCGCGACCATGCCCTGGGCTCGCGCCTTGGCGCTGAGCGTGATCGGGTCGTCGGCGTGCTGGATGCGCCAGTGCAGGCGGGTGTTTTCGCGCTGTGCTTCGTGCAGCTGGACCCTGGCCTCGGTTGTGGCGGTGTAGGTCTTGACGAAGTCGATCACCGGGTTGAGGTAGGAGTAGAGGACGGCGAAGAGGACCAGTGTGAGCGCCACACGGCCGACGCGATCCCAGTGGATGCGGCTGGCGCCGCGGCGCGCGGCGGGTTTGCGACGGGCAGCCGGTTTGCGCGCCGGCGCTCGGCGTTTGGCAGTGGCGGGGGACCTTTTCCTCGCCTGGGCACGTGCTGCCATGCCCGGTCCTACGCGGCCGGGCCCCGCATTCCTTCACTAAGCGGACCGTTGGTGGAACGCCTGCAAGCCGGGGAAGCGCGCTGCCGAGCCCAATTCCTCCTCGATTCGCAGCAACCGGTTGTACTTGGCGACGCGATCTGAGCGCGAGGGAGCGCCGGTCTTGATCTGGCCGGCGCCGGTGGCGACGGCGAGGTCAGCGATGGTCGTGTCCTCGGTCTCACCGGAGCGGTGCGAGATCACCGCGGTGTAGCCGGCCTCGGCGGCGATCCGGATCGCCTCCAGGGTCTCGCTCAGGGTGCCGATCTGGTTGACCTTGACCAGGATCGAGTTGCCGACGCCGAGCTCGATGCCGCGCCGCAGGCGCTCGGGGTTGGTGACGAAGAGGTCGTCGCCGACCAGCTGCACCCGCTCCCCCAGCTTCTCGGTGAGCAGCTTCCAGCCGTCCCAGTCCTCCTCGTCCATGCCGTCCTCGATCGAGAGGATCGGGTAGCGCGAGCAGGCGTCCTCCCAGTAGCTCGCCATCTCCTCGGGGGAGAGCGAGCGGCCCTCGTGCTCGAGCACGTAAGCGCCGCCCTCGAAGACCTCGCTGGTGGCCGGATCGAGGGCGATGAAGACGTCCTTGCCGGGCTCATAGCCGGCCGCTTCGACCCCCTCCAGCACGGCCTGCAGCGCTGCCTCATTGGACTCCAGGTTGGGCGCGAAGCCTCCCTCGTCCCCCCCCGCCGTTGCGTGGCCATTGGCAGCGAGGCTCTTCTTCAGAGCGTGGAAGACCTCGGTGCCGACGCGCAGGCACTCCGAGAAGCTCGCCGCCCCGGCCGGCACCACCATGAACTCCTGGAAGTCGACTGAGTTGTCGGCGTGGGCGCCGCCGTTGAGCACGTTCATCATCGGCACCGGCAACAGGTTCGGCTCCTCGCCACCGTAGAGAGCGGCCAGGTAACGGAAGAGCGGCTCGCCGGCCAGCATCGAGCTCGCCTTGGCGGCAGCCAGGGACACGCCGAGGATCGCGTTGGCGCCGAGGCGGCCCTTGTTCGGCGTACCGTCGAGCTCGATCATCTTGGCGTCGAGCCCGGCCTGGTCGGCGGCGTCGACGCCCTGCAGCGCCGCGGCAATCTCGCCGTTGACGTTGGCAACTGCTGTTGAGACACCCTTGCCGGCCCAGGCGTCGCCGCCATCGCGCAGCTCGACGGCCTCGAACTCACCGGTCGAGGCGCCCGAAGGGACCGCCGCAAGGCCTCTGGCCCCAGACTCGAGACCAACTTCGACCTCGACGGTCGGGTTGCCCCTCGAGTCGAGGATCTGGCGGGCGTGAATGGAGGAGATGCCGCTCACGGACGCGGCAGTCTAATCAGTGCGGCGGCAGAGGCCGTTCTCGGACGAACTCTTATTCGCCGGTGGCGCCGGGCACGACTCCGCCCGGGATTTCGCCTTCGGGTGCGACCGCTTCTTCCAGTTTCGACGGTCGCGGCCGCTGGGCGAGTTTCTGACCTTCAGGATTGAGCGGGCTGACTGTTCCCGGTTGGGCCGGTTTGACCTGCGGAATCGGCGCCGGGCAAGCTTCTGCCGGAGTTTTCGGATTGGCTTCGAAGCAAGCTTCGTTGGCTTCCGGCGGCCGCCCGTCGCTCTTGACGTTGGCGCAGCGTTCGATCAGGTAGTCCGAGGCGCAGAAGGTGCGCGAAGTCCACCTGCTGCCGTAGCCCCGCACGAAGGCGGCGAAAGTCTGCTGTTTAGCCTGTTCGGCGAGCTGGGCGCTGATTTGCGACTTGGCTTCGTCGAGCGACTGGACTTTCTCCGGGGTCACCTTCATCACCTCGAAGACGACGTAGTCCTGGCCTTCCTTCAGCGGCCCTTCCAGCTCTCCCTGCGAAGCAGCGAAGACCGCTTTATCAAGAGGTTCGCCGAGCGTGCCTTCGGCGACGCCCGACTGCAGCCCGCCATTGCCTTTGGTCGTGTCGGTCGAGAACTTTTTCGCGACTGCTTCCCAGCTTTTGGTCGAGTCGTCTTTTTCCAGCGCGGCCTTGGCTTCTTCGACTTTCGCCTTGTCTTTGTTCTTGACGACGCGAATATCGCGCGATTCCGGAGTCGTGTACTGGCTCGACTTCGCGGCTTCGTAGTAGTCCTCGATTTCGCTATTGCTCGGGATCGGCGCTTCTTCAGTGACCTGCGTCTGGATCTGTTCGCTCAGCATCTGGATCGTCACCCGCGTGGTGACGTCCGCCTGCGTGAATTTCGCTTCTTTGAGGAATTCTTCGTACTGCTTTTCAGTTTTGAAGGCTTTTTTCTTCAGTTTTTTGAGTTCTGCGGCGATTTCTTTCGGCGTCACCGAGATCCCCATTTCCTCCGCCTGACCCTGGATCCAGATCGAATCGAAGACTTCGCCCAGGGCGGTTTCCTTCAGTTCGTCATATTTTTTGTCGCCCGGTTTGGGGACGGGCGTGATTTTGCCCTGGGCAGCGGCCTGCTCCAGCGCGTGCTGGAACTCCTCCTCGGTGACGGTGCCGAGATCGTCGGGGGCATCTTCGATCACCGCAACCGCGCCGGATGGCACGCTCGGATGGCCGATCCCCTGGGCGACCGCAAAAATCACGAAGAGCAGAATCAGGAGCGCCGCGAAGCCAAGCAGCGCAAGCCGCTGCAGCCCGGCCGACTTCCCTCCCTTGGCGCTAGTAGATGCCACCGATCCGGCAGCATAAATCAAATGCTCCAGAAGAGGGTCGTCCTCACCCCGTCAGGCTCGCCTCGGTCGTATCCGCCTGCGATCGCTTTGCCTCGCGAATCGCCTCGGCCATTGCCAGTACGGCGGCAAGCCTGGCCTCCGGCTCATCGGGCACGCGCACGGCCGCGGTCTGCTCACGCCACTCGTAGAGCGCCCCCTCGAGCTTCTCCCTGAGCACGCTGGCTGCCTCGGAGTCGAGCTCGACACCGGTGACGCTGAGCCGCCCGCTGCGGAACTCGACGCTGCGGGCTCCCGCCAGCCCGAGCTCGATCCGCGCTCGCTGCAGGGCGATCAGGTTCTCCGCTTGCGGCGGCGGTGGGCCGAAGCGATCGCTGATCTCGTCGCGGATCGCGCGCAGGTCGCCCGGCTCCCTGGCGGCGGCGATGCGGCGGTGGACGTCGATCTTCGCCGCCTCGAAGGGGATGAAGGAAGCGGGGAGATAGGCGTCGACCGGGACGTCGAGGCGAACCGGCTCGGGCGCCCCCTCCTCCCCTCCATCCGCCTCCTGTGCCGCCCCGACCGCCTCATCGATCATCTGGCAGTAGAGCTCGAAGCCGACCGCGGCGACGTGTCCCGACTGCTCTTCGCCGAGCAGGTCGCCGGCGCCCCGGATGTCGAGGTCGCGCATCGCGATCTTGAAGCCGGAGCCGAGCTCGGTGTGGTCGGCCAGGGTTGAGAGCCGCGCCGCTGCTTCCTCGGTCAGAGCCTCGGCCGAGGGGTAGAGCATGTAGGCGAAGGCACGCTCGCGAGAACGCCCCACCCGGCCGCGGATCTGGTACGCCTGCGAGAGGCCGAGCTGGTCGGCGCGCTCGACGATCAGCGTGTTGGCGTTGGCGATGTCGAGGCCGGACTCGATGATCGTCGTCGTCACCAAGACGTCGGCGTCGCCGCGCAGGAAGGCGAGCATCGTCTCCTCGAGCTGTGTCTCGTCCATCTGCCCGTGCGCTTCGCTGAAGCGCGCCTTCGGCACCAGCCCGCGCAGCCGCTCGACTACCTCGGGCAGCGAGTCGATCCGGTTGTGCAGGAAGAAGGCCTGCCCGTCGCGCTCGAGCTCGCGGTTGATCGCCTTGGCGACGAGGTCCTCGTCGTAGGGGCCGACGTAGGTGCGGACCGGGCGCCGGCCCTCGGGCGGGGTCTCGATCGTCGAGATGTCGCGCAGGCCGGCCAGGCTCATCTGCAGGGTGCGCGGAATCGGCGTCGCCGAGAGCGCCAGCACGTCGACCTTGAGCTTGAGCTGGCGCAGCAGTTCCTTCTGCTTAACCCCGAAGCGCTGCTCCTCGTCGACGATGACGAGGCCGAGATCTTTAGCGCGAACGTCGCGCGAGAGCAGCCGGTGGGTGCCGATCAGGATGTCGACCTTGCCCGCTTCGAAGCCGGCCAGCACCGCCTTCACCTCGGCCGGCTTGCGCAGGCGCGAGATGCCCTCGACGACAAAGGGGAGGTCGGCGAGGCGCTCGCGGAAGGTGCCGAAGTGCTGCTGGGCGAGGATCGTCGTCGGCACCAGGATCATCACCTGCTTGCCGTCAGCGGCCGCCTTGACCGCGGCGCGCAGCGCCACCTCGGTCTTGCCGAAGCCGACGTCGCCGCAGACCAGGCGGTCCATCGGCTGCTCGGCCTCCATGTCGCCCTTGACCGACTCGATCGCTTCGATCTGGTCGGCGGTCTCCCGGTAGGGGAAAGCGGCCTCCATCGTCATCTGCCACTCGCCGTCGGGCTCGAAGGCGTGGCCTTTGCGGGTCCGCCGCTCGGCGTAGAGGTTGAGTAGCTCGCCGGCCAGGGCGCCGGCCGCTTTGCGCGCCCGTGCCTTCATGTTCTGCCAGCGTTTGCCGCCCAGCGCCGAGAGGCTCGGTTCGCCGCCGGCGCCGACGTAGCGGCTCAGCTTGGCGAGCTGGTCGACGGGGACGAAGACCCGGTCCTCGCCTTTGTATTCGAGGTAGAGGTAGTCGCGGGTGATGCCACCGACCTCGCGGGTCTCGAAGCCGGCGAAGCGGGCGACGCCGTGGTCCTCGTGGACGACGTAGTCGCCGACCCGCAGGTCGCTGAAGGCAAGCCGCCCGCGGGCGGCGCCGGGGGCGCGGGCTTCGGCCCGGCGGCGGCGATGGACGAGGCGGCGGAAGGGGTAGACGGCGAGGCGCAGCTCGGGGCTGATGAAGCCCTCGCGCAGGCGGGCCTCGGCGAAGGTGAGGGCGGGCTTAGGCGAGAGGCGACCGCCTTCGAGCAGGGTCGCGTCAAGCCGGTCGAGGCCGTAGCGAGCGCGCTCGGCCTCGCCGCGATCGTCGAAGGCGACGACCGTGCGGTAGCCAGAGCGAACCTGCTTTTCCAGCTCGGCCTCGGCCTCTTTGACACTGCGCGCCGGCGACTCGGCGCGGGCGGCGCGGAAGGCGCTCTCGTCATCGTCGCTGGCGCTGCGGAAAGAGAGGCTGGCGCGGGTGGCAAGCGGGGCGGCGACGTCGACGTAGAGATGGCGGGCGTCGTCGGCATGCATCGCCGTGGTCGCGTCATCCCAGTGGTCGCGCAGGGCGGGCTCGATCTCCTCGCTGGCGGCGAGGATCACCGCGGCACTATCCGGGACGAGCTGCAAGGGCGGACCGAACTGGTCGAGCGGCAGGACCTCGGCCAGGCTCGGTGGCTCCTTCTCCTCCTCGGCGGCCTCCATCGCCGCCAGCTCGGCGAGTTCGCGATGCTCGGCGTCGAGTTCGGCCGCCGGTGCCAGCTCGACTCGCTCGGCCTCGCCCAGCGAGCGCTGAGTGAAGGTCGAGAACCAGCGCATCGACTCGACCTCGTCGCCGAAGAGCTCGATCCGCACGGCGCGCTCCTCGGTGGCGCCGTAGACGTCGAGGATGCCGCCGCGGACGGCGAACTGGCCGCGCTCCTCGACCTGCTCGACCCGTTCGTAGCCGGCTCCGTCGAGGTCGCGGGTGACGGTGGCGAGGTCGATCTCCTCCCCCACCGCAACCACGAAGCCGGCCGGCCGCAAGGCCGCATCGGGGACCGCCTCGGCCAGCGCGGTAGCGCTGGCGACGACCACCGCGTCCCCCTCGCGGCGGAGGGCGTCGAGGGCGTCGATGCGCAGGCCGATCAGGTGGGGCGGCGGGCTCACATGGGAGGCAAACCCGGTGCCCCGCGAGGGATAGAGGCGGACGCGGCGCGGCGCCAGGTAGGCACGCAGGTCGGCGGCGAGGTCGCGAGCCGAGCGGTCGTCGGGGCTGACCAGCAGCGCCGGGCGACCCTCCAGGCCGCGCTCGTCCTCGAGCAGGGCCGCAAGCAGCAGCGGCCGCAGCATCGACGAAGCGGGCACCTCGACCGGCTCGCCGCCGGCAGCGGCATCGCGCACGCGGCCGGTGAGCGCGTGGATGCGCTCGTTTTCGGCGGCAAGCTCGATCAGGGGACGAAGGGACATCGGGCGAGGTTCTGAGCATGCCATGCGGCGTCCTCGGTCGGCCGCCTGCGGGTCACGCACCGATGTGCGCTCCCCTTGTCGGCCTCCCTGCGTCCTTGCCTGCCAAGCTCAGAACCTCGCCCGCCGTGCCAGTATCTCCGCATGTCCGCGCTGGGAGACGTGGCGGCGGCGATCCTGCCGCCCGAGGCCGGGGGGCCGGATCCCGAGCGCGTAGCGAGCGTGGCCAGGCGGATGGTCTCGCGCATGCCGACGAGCTCGCAAGCCGGCCTCGGCGCCGGCCTGCTCGCCCTCGAGGCGTTCTCGCTGGCGCGCACCGGGCGCCGTCTCGGCAACGCCCCGGCAGAGCGTCGCGAGGAACTTCTGCGCGAGGTCACCCGCCTCGGCGGCGCCCCCCTGCTCGACGCCCTCAAGTCGGTCGTCATGCTCGCCCACGGCGCCGACACGTTCAGGGAGGAGATCGCGGCGGTCGGCTCGCGCCACGAGCCCTCGCGTCCGGACCCGCAGATGGCGCTCGTAGCAGCGGCGGAGTGGCCAGGGGTATCCAGCTGCGACGCGATCGTGGTCGGCTCCGGGGCTGGTGGGGCCTTCGCTGCCCGGGCGCTGGCGCGGGCCGGGCTCGACACCGTGATCGTCGAGGAGGGCGAGCGCTGGACGGCGGAGCGAATCCGCGGCTCGCACCCGCTCGACCGATTCGCCGGCATCTACCGCGACGGCGGCACGACGATGGCACTGGGCAACCCGCCGATCGCGCTGCCGCTGGGACGCGCCGTGGGGGGCACGACCGTGATCAACTCGGGCACCTGCTTCCGCCCCCCAACCGCGGTGGCCACCTCCTGGCACAAGGAGCACGGCCTCGCCCACGCCGATCTCGAGCTGCTGGGGGCAAGGATCGCCGACGTCGAAGCGACGATCGGCGTCGCTCCGGCGCCGATGGAGGTGCTGGGCCGCAACGGGGAACTTGCGCTCGAGGGGGCGGCGGCGCTGGACTGGCAGAGCGCCCCCCTGCGCCGCAACGCGCCGGGCTGCCGCGGCGCTTGCCAGTGCGCGATCGGCTGCCCCAACAACGCCAAGGGCGGCGTCCACCTCAACGCGCTGCCCCAGGCCTGTGAGGCCGGGGCGCGAATCGTCTCCGGCCTGCACGTGAAGCAGGTACTGAGTGAAGCCGGCCGCGCGACCGGCGTCACGGCGCGGCGAGCCGACGGCGGCGAGGTGCGGATCTCGGCCCCACTTGTGATCGTCGCCGCCGGCGCGGTCCCGACCCCACCGCTGCTGCGCCGCAGTGGGCTCGGCCGCCACCCCCGGCTGGGCCGCAACCTCTCGATCCACCCGGCGATCGGGATCACCGCCGGCTTCGAGGAGAGGGTCGTGCCCTGGAGTGGCGTGATGCAGAGCGTCGGGATCGAGGAGCTGCACGAGTCCGAGGGCGTCCTGATCGAGGCAACCGGCAGCCCACCGGGCATGGGCGCGATCTCGGCCCCCGGCTACGGAACCCACCTGCTGGGCCGCCTCGACCGCGCCGCCGACAGGGCGATGATCGGCGCGATGATCGCCGACGAGCCGTCCGGCCGGGTCTTCGGCTCGCGTGCTCCGGTCGTCTCCTACCGCCTCGCCAAGGCCGACGAAGGCCGCCTCGCGACCGCGATCGAGGCGATGGCCCGGGTGATGCTGGCGGCGGGGGCTGTGGATGTCGAACTCGGCGGCGGCGCTCCGACAGTGCGCTCGGAAGCCGAGCTCGAGGCGGCGATGCAGCGACTCGACGTGCGCCGCCTCCGCCTCGCCGGCTTCCACCCTTCTGGGACCGCAGCGGCCGGCTCGGGCCCTGGCCGCCACCCGGTCGACCCCGAGGGCCGCCTGCGCGGCGTCGAGGGCGTCTGGGTCGCCGACGGCTCGATCCTGCCCAGTTGCCCCGGGGTCAACCCCCAGGTCTCGATCATGGCGATGGCGATCGGCGTCGGCGAGGCCGCCGCCCAAGCCAAAAACTAGTGCAACGTTTTACCGCCCCTGGAGGGCCGTAAAACGTTGCACCTGTTCGAGGGGGTTAGGCGAGGACCTTGAACTTCCGCTTCGCCGGGGTCGGGTCAACGCTCTTGCCCTTCACGGCTCGCACCTTGAAGACGTGCTTGCCAGGCTTCAGCGCTTTGTAGGTCTTCGGCGATTTGCAGGGCTTGAACTTCTTCTTGTCCAGCTTGCATTCGAACTTCGCGCCCTTCTCGCTGGCGCTGAACTTGAACTTGACCGTGGTCGAGTGGGTCTTCGCTTTTGGGCCCTTGGTGATCGTGGTCTGGAGCACATCCGACGACTGGCACTTTGCGGGCTTGTCTTTGCAGTCCGGCTTGTCCTTGCCCGGCTTCGAGCTGACGGCTTTGTCTTTTTTATCTGTCGGGTCGACGATGATCGGTAGGTCGGGGGGCGTGGTCGTCGTCGAAATCTCCGATGTCCCGCCGGCTGTACTCGTTTGCGTGGCGGCGATGATCGACCCACCCCCGATCACCGGATAGCTCACTTTCCAGTTGCCGCTTCCATTGGCGACCGCTTCGCCCAAGAACGAGTTGATCTCGCCGGGTTCGGCGCTCGCCTTGTCGAAGACGCGCACGAGGGCGCCGGGTTCGGCGCTGCCAGCCGCTTCGGATTTCTCGGCGGTGGAGATCACGGGCGGTTTGAGCCCACCGTTGGGCCCGTTCGGTTCTGTGCCCGGTTCGAAGGCACGCAGGTCGATGAAGAGGTCACCGTTTTCGCTGCCGCGGTTGCGCGCGACCTCGTTCTGGCTGCCTTCGAGATTGACGATTTCGATCGCATCGCCACCGCTCGCGAAAATCAGGTTTTCATCGCCGGCCGTGTTCCCGCCAATCAAGTTTTCGGTCGTCGGGGAAGTAAACGGGGGCCCCGCCTGCCTGATCTTGATCCCGGCCCCTTCCGACAAGACGACTTCGTTGCCAAGAACCTGGTTCAGATCGCCTTCGATCAAGATGCCGTTTTCTTCAGCTTCGAAGGTGAGGTTGTCTTCGATCAGGTTGCCGACAGCCGGTGCCAAGCCCTTGGTGTAGATACCGGCCGCACCTCCGACAAGGAGGTTTTCAGCGATTACGGCGCCGCCGAACTTCTGTTCAATTCCGAAGCCGCCGTCCATCCTGACCAGGTTGCCTTCGACCAACGGGGCATCGACAGTGGCGGGCGAGTAAACGAAAATCCCAACAGCGGAGGGAGAGGTGACCGCGACTTCGGCGGCATTCACCCCAATCGCATTGCCGAGCGCTTCGAAGCCCTCACCATCTTCGTGGTAGATGCCATAGCCGCCCCCTGCAATGAAGTTGGCGTCGCCGGTGGATTCGCCGCCGATCGTCGCTTCCTTCGCCGCGCCGACGAGGATGTCGAAGGTTCCGTTCGCGACCAAGGTCGTGCCATCGGCACCGAGCCCGACGTAGTTGCCATGCACGGTCGTCGGACCACCTGCCGGTGCCTCGTTGAGATCCAAGACATCTCCGGTGAGGTCGATGCCCGTGGAATTGACGAGTCCGTTACCGGCGATCACGTTGCAGCCGCCGTCGCACGCCGGGGTGCTGAGAGCCGCACCTTCAATCGTCGCACCAACCTCGGTGCCAGTTGCTTCAAAGGCGGCAGTGTCGGTGATCTCGATGTTCTTCGAGTTGATCGCCGGCGTGATGCCGTCGGGCTCGACGCCGAAGTAATTGCCCTGGATCACCGCGTCGCTGGCGCCCTCGATGTCGAGGCCCTCGAAGCCGCTGTTGGCGATCACGTTGCGTTCGGCGGTGTTGACGCCACCAATTACTGCTTTGTCCGATTCGGGGTCGAGATAGATGCCCTTCGTATTGCCGGCGGATGTGCCGTCGAGCTTGATGCCGAGCCAGTTGTCGGCGGCTTTGAATTCTTTGGAGCTTTCGATCACGGTGATTACCCCCGACCCGCCGCCGAGGGCACCGGTGAGCGCCAATCCCTCGATCGAGACTTTGTCGGCGTCTTCGACGATCAGGGCGGCGGCGCCGGAGGGGCCGTTTAGTCCGGCGCAGGGGCCTTTCTCCCCCGCTTCGGTGGTGCATTGACCGCCAACGCCTTCCGCGTCCCCGTCAATCGTCAGCGGGAATTCGATTGCCGGCAGGCTGGACCCCAACTCGATCGTGTCCGCAACCTGGCCGTTGAAGATTGGGCTGAATTTGATCGTGTCCGCGGCGGAATCGAAATTCGCCTCGTCGATCGCGGCTCGCAGCGTGCAGGTGTTGACCGACGTTTTGCAGCCGTTCGCGCCTTTGGTTTCGTCTCCTTGGTCACCGATGCTGTCGACGGTGTAGAGAGCAGCAGACGCGGTTAGAGGCACCGCGAGCAGGCAACCAACGGCGATCAGAAGCGAGACGAGGAATTTCAAGCGACCCTCCTGGGGCAGGCGAACGGACAAGTACGAGGCGACCCTATCCAGCGCCGCGGAGATACCTAGAGGTGCTGGCCGAACGGGCTAGCCGCTGAACGGCAGGCCCGGGCCCGAGCGCTGCCACTCGACCTGGCCCACGCCCTCGCTCGCCGAGCGGCCGACGACGTCGTCCCACTCGTGCAGCATCGCCTTCAATCGGGCAACCGCCTCGGGCGGGTGCGCCGCGGCCTCGGCGGCCAGGGCCAGGGCCGACTCCTCGGTTGCGGCGGCCGGGGCTACCCGGTTGACGAGGCCGAGGCGCAGGGCCTCGTCGGCGCCGACGGTGCGCGAGGAGAGCAGCAGGTACTTGGCCGTGGCGAGGCCGCAGAGGGTGACCAGGCGGGCCGGGCCGACCGGCACGCCGAGCGCCGCGCCGGGGAAGCGCAGGCGCAGGTTGGCGCCGCCGACGCGCATGTCGCAGGCGACGGCGATCTCGGCGCCGCCGCCGACGACGTCGCCGTGGCAGCTGGCAACGGTCGGCTTGGGGAAGGCGACGATCTGGTCGTAGACGTCGGCGAAGAGCTGCATGCGGCGGACCTTGCCCTCCTCGTCGAGCTCCTCCTTGACGTCGGCGCCGGCCGAGAAGCCCATGTGGTCGGCGGAGCTGAAGACCAGCACCCGCACGGCCTCGTCGCCGCGGGCCACAGCCAGGTGCTCGAGCAGCTCGAGCAACATCTGGGTGTCGATCGCGTTGCGGGACTTCGGCCGCTGCAGCCGCAGCAGCGCCACGCCCCGCTCATCGACTTCGTAGCTCGTCACGGCCGCCTCGTCGCTCACGAGGCGCAATCTATTCATCCAGCTGTGCGACCAGGGTCTCGGTCTCGTCAGCGGCCCGCTCGATCAAGGCGGCGACCTGCTCGCGTGGCTCGCGGAAGCGGCCGAGCACATAGGAGGCGACGATCTCCGGGTCGGTCGAGTCGGGCCGGTCGACGCCGACCCGCACGCGCCAGAACTCGGCGTCGCCGAAGCCGCGCTTGAGGCTCTTGAGGCCGTTGTGGCCGGCAAGCCCGCCACCGAGGCGGACGCGGACCTCGCCAAAGGGCAGATCGATCTCATCGTGGAGCGCGATCACCCGCTCGAGCGGCACGTGCAGCGAGCCGCGAGCCGGTCCGGCGGAGTCGCCGGAAACGTTCATCTGGGTCTGCGGCAGGAGGATCGCCACTCGTGGCCCGCCGGGGCCGGCGCGTCCTTCGCTGAGCAGGCCGCCGAACTTCGCCTTCGCCCTGGGCAGGTCCCAACGGCGCGAGAGCTCGGCGGCAACCTCGAAGCCGACGTTGTGGCGGGTCGCGGCGTAGCGCTCGCCCGGGTTGCCGAGGCCGACGATCAGGATGCGATCGCCGGACTGCTCGTCCTCGCCGCCCTCGGACCGACGGCGGCGAAAGATCGACAGGAGCTACTCCCCGCCGGAGTCGCCCGAATCGCCGTCGCCCGAATCGCCATCCTCGGCGGCGGCCTCGCCGTCCTCACCGATCAGCTCGGTCTCCTCCTCGACGGCGGGCTCGGGCTCTTCCTCGACGCGCGGCGGCGAGAGCGTGGCGATGGTCACCTCGTCGGGGTCGTCGGCGACGAGGGTGACGCCCTCGGGCACGACCAGCGAGGAGAGCTGCAGGGTGTCGTTGATCTCCATCTCCGAGACGTCGGCGACGATGCGGTCCGGAATCTCGGTCGGCAGTGCTTCGACCGTGACCTCGCGGGTTACGTGCTCGAGCACGCCGCCGCCCTTGACGCCGGGCGCGGTCTCGGCTCCCTCGAGCTCGATCGCGACCTCGGCCTGGATTGCCTCGTCGAGGCGCACCTCCTGCAGGTCGATGTGCTGGAGGCTGCCGCGAACCGGGTGCAGCTGCTGCTCCTTGACCACGACCGGGACGGCTTTGCCGCCCTCGATCTCGAGATCGAAGAGGGCGGCGCCTTCGCCGAGCACGTTGCGGACGTCGCGTTCGGCGACCTGGAAGGCGCTTGCCTCCGAGCCGCCGCTGTAGACGACGCCGGGCACCAGACCCTCGCGCCGCAGGCGGCGGGAGGTGCGGGAGCCGAAATCGCTGCGCGGGGCAGCCTTGAGAGTTTCGCGTCCTTTGGCCATTCGGACGGGAGAGGATAGAGAAAGAGGCGAATTCGGAACCTGTGGCAACCTTGGGCGCGTGAGCGAGGACTCGAAGATCCCCAAGGGACGCGTGCGGCGCTCGGCCAAGCTGGGCTCGATCGTAGGCGTTCAGGGGGCCCGTTACGCGGGCACCAAGGCGACCAACGTCGGCCGCTCGGAGGAGTCGAGCAAGGAGCGCCTTGAGCAGCGCCACCTCGAGACGGCGATGAAGATGGTCGGGGCGCTGGGCCAGATGAAGGGCGCGGCGATGAAGCTCGGGCAGTTCGCCTCCTTCATCGACACCGAGTTCATTCCCGACGAGTACCGCGAGATCTACCAGGAGCAGTTGGCCAAGCTGCGCACCGACGCCCCGGCGATGCCCTGGGAGAAGGTCGAGAAGGTGCTGGAGGAGGAGTACGACGGCGAACCGCTCTCCGAGTTCTTCACCGAGTTCGAGCAGGAGGCCTTCGCCGCCGCCTCGATCGGCCAGGTCCACCGCGCCGAGCTGCTCGACGGCAGGCAGGTGGCGGTGAAGATCCAGTACCCCGGCATCGCCGAGGCGCTCGACGCCGACCTGCGCAACGCCGGCACCGTCGTCCGCCTGGCCCGCGCCCTCGCCCCCGGCCTCGACGCCAAGGCGATCGCCAAAGAGCTGCGCGAACGGGTGATGGAGGAGCTCGACTACGAGTACGAGGCGCAGAACCAGCGCACCTTCTCCCGCGCCTACCGCGACCACCCCTTCATTTACGTGCCGGAAGTGATCACGCGGCTCTCGCGCCGCCGCGTGTTGGTCACCGAGCTGGTCGAGGGGCTCGGCTTCGAGCAGGTCAAGGCGCTGCCGCACGAGGAGCGCAGCCGCTTCGGCGAGATCGTCTTCCGCGGCAGCTTCGGCTCGATCTACCACCTGCAGCACTTCAACGCCGACCCCCACCCCGGCAACTACATCCTGCTCGCCGACGGCCGCGTCGCCTTCCTCGACTTCGGCATGACCAAGAAGCTCGACCACGAGCAGATCGTGCTCGAGCAACGCGCCTTCGACGCCGCCTCGCGCGAGGACCCCGAGGCGTTCCGCCAGGCCCTGCACGACCTCGGCTTCATCAAGAACCCCTCCAAGCTCGACGCCGAGCGGCTGCTCGAGCACATGCGCGCCGTCGGCGGCTGGTACATCGAAGACCGCGAGATCGAGATCAGCGCCAAACGGGTGATGAAGATCATCGAGTCGACCAACGACCCGCGCTCGGAGTACTACGACCTGATGCGGCGCGAGGCGATGCCGGCCGACGAGCTGATGGGGCGGCGGATGGAAATCGGCGTCGTCGCCGTGCTCGGCCAGCTGGGGGCGAAGCGCAACTGGCACCAGATCATGCGCGAGTGGATCTACGCCGACCCGCCGGCCACCCCGCTCGGCGAGGAGGAGTGGGAGTACTTCGAGGGAAGAGGCGTGATGCAGATGCCGATAATCGAGCGGTCGCTAGAAGGAGAGCAGCAATGAGCAAGATTCGGCGCGGTTGGGACCTGACCAAGAAGAGCTGGGGCGTGCTGCGCGAGAACCCGGCGCTGCTGCGCTTTCCCCTCTACGGCGGCGCCGCCACGATCGTCTGCGCGCTCGTCGTCGTCGGCCCCGGCGTCTACCTGATTGAGGACGACCAGACGATCTTCGGCGGCGCTCTGGCGGTAATCGGCTTCTACCTGCTGGCCCTGATCGGCACCTACTTCAGCGTCGGTCTCGCCGCCGCCGCGGACATGGTCTTCCGCGGCGAGCAGGCGAGCGTCAGCAACGGGTTGGCGGTTGCGCGCACGCGCCTCTCGGCGATCGCAGGTTGGGCCGCGGTCTCGACCACGATCGGCCTCGCCCTCAGCGCCCTGGAGAATCAGGGCGTCCTCGGCCAGATCGCCGGTCGCCTGCTCGCGATCGGCTGGTCGCTGATCACCTTCCTCGCCGTGCCGGTGATCGCGATCGAGGGAACCGGGCCGCTGGAGACGCTGAAGCGCTCCGCCAGCCTCTTCAAATCGCGCTGGGGCGCCCAGGTGACCGGCAACATCGCGATCGGTGGCGCCGTCTTCCTCGTCGGCGTGCTGCCCTCGGCGCTGCTGATCTTCGCCGGCTTCCTGATCTGGGCCTCGGCCAGCTTCGCCGGCGCCCTGCTCCTGGTCCTCGGCGTAATCGGCCTGGCGATCTCGATGCTCGTCTCCAGCGCCCTCAGCAACATCTTCGGCGTCGCCCTCTACCGCTACGCCCTCGATGGCCAGGCGGTCGGCGGCTTCACCGCCGAGGAGCTCAACTCCGCGGTCAAGAACAAGGGTGGCCGCAACGCGCCGCCGACGGCGACGCCCGGCACCATCTGATCAGTGCCTGAGCTGGAGGTCCGCAACCTCAGCAAGCGCTACGGCAAGACCGTCGCCGTCGACGATCTCTCCTTCTCGGTCGACGCCGGCCAGGTGACCGGATTCCTCGGCCCCAACGGGGCCGGCAAGACGACGACGATGAGGGCCCTGCTGGGGCTGGTCAAACCGAGCACAGGGGAAGCCCTGGTCGAAGGCCGGGCCCCGGCCGAGATGACAGACCCGCTGCGAACGATCGGCGCCGCGCTCGAGGCGACCGCCTTTCACCCGGGGCGCAGCGGCCGCAACCACCTGCGGGTCCTGGCCGCCTCGGCCGGCATCGCCAGGCCCCGCATCGAGGAGGTGCTCGCGATGGTCGAGCTGACCGGCTCGGCCGACCGGCGGGTCAAGGGCTACTCGCTGGGCATGCGCCAGCGGCTGGCGCTGGCCGCCGCCCTGCTGGGCGAGCCGCGCATCTTGATCCTCGACGAGCCGGCCAACGGGCTCGACCCACAGGGAATGCGCTGGCTTCGCGACCTGCTGCGCGAGCAGGCCGCCGCCGGCTGCACCGTGCTCGTCTCCAGCCACCTGCTCGCCGAGGTCGCCCAGACCGCCGATGAGCTGGTCGTGATCCGCGACGGCAAGCTCGTCGCCAAGGCCTCGCTCGATGAGTTCACCACCGGCCCGGCCAGCCAGATGCGGGTGCGCTGCTCGGACCCCGAGGCGCTCGCCGCTGCGCTGACAAAGCAGGGGGCGAGCATTGAGCGCGATGGCGAGGGAGTCCTGCTGGTGGGCAAAGTCGACGGTACGAAGATCGGCGACCTGGCGGCGGCCGGGAGGATCGCGATCTATGAACTGGCTCCGCTGCGCTCCAGCCTCGAGGAGCGCTTCCTCGCGCTGACCGGCGAGGAGACGGTCCAGTGAGATTGGTGCGAGCCGAGGCGCTGAAGCTGAGCACGATCCGCACCACCTGGCTGATGCTGGGCGTGGGGCTGCTCGTCGAGGGGCTCTTCGCCGGCCTCTACGTCGGTCTCGCCTCACTGACGGAGATCGGCCCGATCGTCGAAGTCGAGACCGGGACCGGGCTGCTGATGCTGATGGTGCTCGTGCTCGGCGTACTGACGATCACCACGGAGTTCCGCCACGGCACCGCCGGCACCACCTTCCTCGCAGCGCCGCGACGCTACCCGGTGATGCTGGCGAAGCTGGCTGCAGTGCTCGCCGCGGGAGTACTCGCCGGTCTTGCCTTCGTCGTCGTCAACGCCGGGCTGGCACTGCCCTTGTTCTCATCGCGGGAAGGGAGCCTGCCGCCGGCCGACGAGATCGCCTCGGTCTACGCCGGCGTCGTCGCTTCCTTCGCCCTGCTCTGCGCCTTCGGCCTCGGAGTCGGCGCGATCGTCCGCAACCAGGTCGGCGCGATCATCGCGGCGCTGGCCTTCTTCTTCGTCCTCTCACCGCTGCCGGAACTGCTCCCCGGCAACATTGGCGACTACTTCCCGGCGCAGGCGATCGGCTCGCTGCACGGGTTGCCGGAGGCGACCGAAGAAGGGCTCGGCCAGGTCGCCGGCGGCTTCGTGCTCGCCGCCTGGTCGGCCGCGCTCTTCCTGATCGGCACGGCCCTGATCGGCCGCCGCGACCTCAACGAATAGCGGCGAAGAGGCGGGGGTCGTTGGAGACGAGGCCGTTGACGCCGGCGTCAACCAGGCGCTTCATGCGGGTCGCGTCGTCAACGGTCCAAGCGATCAGCTCGACGCCGGCGAGCTTGGTGATGCGGGCGAGGCGGCGGCTGACCAGCGGGTGGTAGACCCACATCGACTCGACCCCGAGCTTGGGCAGCTTCTCCGCGGCGAGGCCCGGCAGGCGCTGGCGCATCGCCATCAGCGCCATCAGCATCGGCCCCTTGGCCCAGCGCTTTGAGGTCCAGTCCTTGGTCACCTTGGGATAGGTCCAGCCGCGGCGCAGGTTCGGTTCGAGCTCGAGGATGCGACCGAGCGAGTAGAGCTCCATGGTTGAGACCATCGTCCGGCCGATCAGGTCGCGCTCGCGGAGCGCCGCGACGATCTCCTCCTCGCGGCCCGGCAGCTTGATGTCGATGTCGATCTCGACCTGGTCGAGGGGCGGCTCGAGGAAGGCGTCGAGCGCCTCGGTCAATTGCAGCGGCGTGCGTCGTTCGGCGTCGTGCCAATCGTGGGCGACGACCAGCGGCGCCCGCTGCTCCAGCGGCAGGTGGGAGTCGCGCAGCCAGAGCACGTCGAGCTCGATCGTGTCGACCCCGGCCTCGGCGGCGGCGTAGAAGCTCTCGACCGTGTTGCCCGGAGCAATCAGGTCGGCGCCCTTGTGGCCGACCAGCCGCAGACCGCGCTCGTTCGCATTCACTTCTTGAAGCCTTCCATTTTCAGCGGAGCGGTCGGCAAGGTCAGACATGGATGGCTGGGTGGTCAGGACCAAGCGATGCGGTCGCGACACGATCCCCGCGTAGCAGCGCTACGCGGGGCGTCGGGGAGCGGCCGCAGCGCGCCGGTCATGGCCGGCCAGGCGCCATGGCTGGCCGCAGCCGCCCGCGTCAAAAGAGCTGGTTCTCGCCGGCGAAGATCTCGGAGACCGAGTCGTCGGTGAAGATGCGGCGGATCGAGTCGGCGAAGGTGCCGGCGGTCGAGAGCACTTTGATGTTGTCGGGAGCGCCGGGGCGCAGCGGGATCGTGTCGGAGACGACGATCTTCTCGATGCCCGAGTTCTCGTAGGCGAGCCGCTCGTAGGCAGGGCCGGAGAAGACGCCGTGGGTGGCGCAGGAGATCACCCGCGCCGCTCCCTCGTCGAGCACGGTCTGGGCGGCGGCGCAGAGCGTGCCGGCGGTGTCGATCATGTCGTCGACCAGGACCGCGGTCTTGCCCTTGACGTCACCAACCACGTAGCCAATCTCGGCCACCTGCTGGGCCGGGCGCTCCTTCTCCATCACCGCCCAGTGGGTGCCGATGCGACGGGCGAAGTTGCGCGCGGTCTTCACCCGTCCAGCATCCGGCGAAACGATCACCAGCTCCCCGGCGGGGTGCTGGTCGGCGAACCACTGGGTCAGCATCGGCATCGCCGTCATGTGGTCGACCGGGACGTGGAAGAAGCCCTGGACCTGACCGGCGTGGAGGTCCATCGTCAGCACCCGGTCGACGCCGACGCCCTCTAGGCACTTGGCGACGATGCGGGCCGAGATCGGCTCGCGCGGCGCCGACTTCTTGTCCTGGCGGGCGTAGCCGTACCAGGGCATGACGGCGATGATGCGGTGGGCGGAGGCGCCCTGCGCCGCGTCGATCATCGTCAGCAGCTCGATCAGCGAGTCATTCGGCGTCATCTCGGACTGCTCGTTGGCGCAGGTCGACTGCACGATGAAGACGTCGGCACCGCGGATCGACTCCTCGTAGCGGCAATAGACCTCGCCGTTGGCGAAGGTCTTCAGGGTGACCTGGCCGAGGTCGACGTCGAGCTTGCCGGCGACCTTGGCGGCCAGCTCCATCGAGCTGCGCCCGCCGAAGACCATCATCCGCTTCGAGTAGTCGTGGGTGATGGCGCTTGACGGCACCGACTCGGGTCGCTCCTCGATCGTGCTCACGGGGTCTGCTCCTCCTGCATCTTGGCGGCCTTGCGGGCGGCGTAGCCCTCGATATTGCGTTGCTCGTTCTCGCTGACGGCGAGCGCCCCCTCGGGCACGTCGCTCTTGATCACTGCTCCGGCGCCAGTGTAAGCACCGTCGCCGACTTCTACCGGTGCGATCAGCATCGTGTCAACGCCGATCCGCACCTTCTCGCCGATCGTAGTCCGGTTCTTGCGGAAACCGTCGTAGTTGGCGGTGATCGTGCCGGCGCCGAGGTTGCTGCCGGCACCTACGTCGGCGTCGCCGACGTAGGCCAGGTGCGGCACCTTGGCGCCCTCGCCGATGCGCGAGTTCTTGATCTCGACGAAGGTGCCGGCCTTGGCACCCGGGCCCAACTCAGCTCCCGGCCTCAGGTAGGCGAACGGACCGACATTGGCGTTGTCGGCGACGATGCAATCGACCAGGTAGGAGTGCGGCACCGAGACGTTGGCGCCAAGCTCGGCGTCGATCAGGGTGGTGAGCGGACCGACCGTGGTGCCGGCTCCTACCTTTGTCGCACCACGCAGGCTTACGCCGGGCTCGATTCGCGCGTCGGGCTCGATCTCAACCTCGGCGTCGACCCAGGTTGAGCCGGGGTCGACGACGGTGACCCCAGACAGCATGTGGGCCTCGAGAAGGCGCTGGCGGGCGACGACCTCGACCGCGGCGAGATCGGCACGGTTGTTGACACCCATCGTCACCCCGAGATCCTCGGAGAGGTGGGCAGCAACCTTTTGGCCGGCGTCGCGTAGGGCCGGAATGACATCGGGCAAGTAGTACTCGCCCTGGGCGTTGTCGTTGGAGAGCCGCTCGAGCGCCTCGACGAGTGGGCTCGCCTGGAAGACGTAGGTGCCGGCATTGATCTCACGGATCGCCAACTGCTCGGCGCTGGCGTCACCCTCGGCCTTGGCCTCAACCACCCGCTCGACCTCGCCCTCATGAGTGCGAACCACGCGGCCGTAGGAACCCGGCTCGTCGAGCTCGATCGTCAGCATCGTCGCCGCAGCCCCTTCCCTCTCGTGAGCGTCGAGGAGGCCGGCGATGTTCTCAGCGGTGATCAGCGGGTGGTCGCCGGAGAGCACGAGGACCGTCTCCGCATCTTCGATCAGCGGCCGCGCAGCCCGTACCGCTCCGCCGGTGCCATCTGCCTCCGGCTGAACGACGGTCTCTACGTCATCCGGCAGGCCGGCAGAGAGATCCAGACTCGGCGAGACGACCGCGGCAACCTTGCCTGCCCCTGCCTCCCGTGCGGCCACGATCGGCCACGCGACCATCTCCCGCCCACAGACGGGATGCAGCACCTTCGGCAGCCCGGAACGCATCCGCGTCCCTTGGCCGGCCGCCATAACCAGCACGAGTGGCGAACTCACCCCAAGATCGTAGTCGCGAAGGGCCCCATATGCCCCTCCCGCAGAGGCTCTGCAACCACTGGCCGAATCTGCCCCGACGATCTGCTGCGCAACGGTCTCTGCGGGAGGGGCATATGGGGCCCCACCCGGCTCACGCTCTGCGGGCCAGATCCTTGCCCACCAGAGCCACCGAAGTAAGCGTCCAGCCAGCGAAGATCAGGTCAATCCCGACCAGAAGACCGATCGCCCAGTCCGCGCTGCTCGGGAACTTGGCGAGAACGAGGATGCCGATCAGCAGACCGGCGACACCACTGAGCCCGACCAGCCCGGCCCCTTCCTGACCGCGGCCGGCGAAGGCCACCGCAATCCGGGTCAGCCCCATGAAGAGGAAGTAGATGCCGAGCACCAGGGTCAGGGTGAGGGTGCCGTTGTGCGGTTCGACGATCAGCCAGAGGCCGACAATCACCGTCAGCAGGGCCCAGATCAAACGCAGGATCACGCTGCCGATCGAGTGCGCCATGAAGGCGCCGGCGACTAGGAACGCGCCGGCGATGACGAGGATCCAGCCGATGAAGATCGCCGTCCCGACCGAGGCAACCGCCGGCACGAGGATCGCGATGCAGCCGATCACAATCGCAAGCACCCCGACCGTCATCAGCGCCTTCCAGCTGCGCTGCAGTCCCGCGCGGATCTCTGGATCCATGGCTGGGGTTCCCATCTCCATGTTGCGGACCCTAGGCCGCCATCCGGACGCAATCATCCACTGTCGGCCGCTAGGCTCGGAAACCCACTCCGGGGTGGTGTAATCGGCCAGCACGCTTGGTTTTGGTCCAAGAAGAGAGGGTTCGAGTCCTTCCCCCGGAACTGCGCGCTACTCCTCGCTGCCGCGCGGCACCTTGCCCGCTTCCGCGCCCGGCTCCATCGCCGGGCCACGGGGCGAGGCGATGCCGAGAACGCGCATCGTTTTGAGCCCGAGGCCGAGCTTCTCGCGCCCCTCGGTGGCAGAGACGTCGTGGCCGCAGAGCTCTTTGACCCGCTCCAGGCGGTAGCGGATCGTGTGGCGGTGGGTGAAGAGCTGTTTGGCGGTGGCGGCGACGTTGCCGTCGTTGTCGAGGTAGGCCTCGACCGTGGTAACCAACTCGGTCTCGTACTGCTCGTCGTAGGCGGCCAGCGGCGCGATCGTCTCGGCGTAGAAGCGCTCCAGCTCCCGCGGGTCCTCGCTCATCGCCGGCAGCAGTAGGCGGTAGGAGCCGGTGTCCTCGAAGGCGAGCACGGGGCGCCCCTCGGCTTCGCCGACGTTGACCGCTAGTCGCGCCTCGTTGCCGGCGCGGTAGAGGTCGACCGGGTCGGCGGCGTGGCGGCTGCGGCCGATAGTCAGGTTGAAGCCGGAGAGGCTGTCTTCCAGCTCCCGCGCCAGGCCGGCGGCGGCGCGCTCGATACGGGCGTCATCCTCGGCCGGCACGATCACGGCGATCTCGGCCGCCTCTTCGCCGTCCGAGCTGGCCAGCGAGCCCGGAGCAAGCGAGCGCAGGGCGCGCTGGGTCAGCGTCAGCACGCGCGCCCGCCACTCGCCGGTCTGGGCGGCACGGGGCGCGGCGTGCAGGATCAGCACCCCCGCACCCGACTCGAGCTTGGCGCCAAGCTCGGCGGCGCGGGCCAGGATGTCGCCGCGATCGGTCACCTCGCGGGCCAGCAGCGCGGCGACGAAGGCTCCCGCCACCTCCTCGCTCTCCCACTCCGGAGAGCGCGAGCGCTCCAGCTCCAGCGCCAGCAGCGTCGTCACCATGCGGGCGATCATCGGATCGGGCGGCGCCGAGCCGCGATAGCGCAGCTCGCCGACGGCGGAATCCGCCACCCGCAGCTCCACCCGCGTCACCTCCTCACCACCAGCAAGCAGCTTCCGCTCCTGATCGGGTGAGGCGCCGGCAACGGCCAGCACGGCGCTGGAGCGGTCGATCAGGGCGACGCTGGCGTCGAGGACTTTCGCCGCCGCACGGGCAACCGCGGGCAAACCGGCGCCCGATTCGACCGCCTCGGCGAGCGCATCGAGAGTCCCTTCCTCTTTAGAAATAGCCGTCATTCCCGGCCATTATCAGCAGAGAATGGCAGCCAACCAAACTGGCATTACTGACTAAATGGGCGTTTACGGTCAGTTGCCGTTCAGCAGGTTGGCGATGTCGTTGTAGTAGTAGACGACCGCCAAGCCGATCACGACGCCGACCAGAACCAGGGCGGCGAGGACGAAGACTGAGAGCACTCCGGCGGCCGCCTTCTCCCAGACGCGGCCATAGGAGCTGAGCGCTGGCACCAGGATCAAGCTGACGAACGCGGCCAGGGTTATCAGCCCGGCAGCGGCGAACAGCAGGTACTCATTCTCGATCTTCTCCAGCGCCAGCGGCAAGGACACCGCGCCCATTCTGCCGCACCGTCGTGATGGTTAGCGCCACGGCCGCGCAAATTGAGAAGGAAGCGACGCCGAGTGCCCAGCCGGCACTGACGTCGCTGAGGTAATGGACGTTGAGGTAGACACGCGAGAGGCCGACCAGGGCGGTGAGCGCGATTCCGGCGACGACGACCGCGGCGCCGCGCGCCATGCCGGGCCGCAGGCGCATCACGATCGTCACCGCGAGCCAGACGTAGAAGGTCGAGTAGGCGGCGTGGGCACTGGGGAAGGAGGAGCCCGAGACGTCGATCAGGCCGCCGCCGGGCCGGGGCCGGTCGACCGCGTCCTTGATCTCATGCACGCCGACGAAGATCAGCACCACGCCACTGAGCAGCACACCGAACTCGGCCCAGCGCCGGCGAGCAATCAGCAGCACCGCGGCAGCAAAGGCGAGCAGCCCGGTTAGCGCCGAGGCGCCGAGGCGGGTAACTGCCTTGGCGAGATCGGTGAGCCAACCGGCCTGCAGCTTTTCGGCGATTTCGATCGCGGTCGTGTCGCCGGGTGTCGGGCCCGGGTCGCCGTTGACGATCACCGTGTAGGCGACGAGGACGAAGCTGGCGACGGCGAAGATCGCCATCAGCGAGGTGAACTCGAGGCCGAAGGTGCCGCCCGGCGTGACCCGCTCCCAGAGGAACTGCAACTGGGGACGGAAGCGGCGAGTCAGCACTACGAGCCAGCGGGTCGCGGCTCTCCCCTCCATCCAGGCCACCGCGCGCCGCCGGTTCTCCTCGACCCGGAAGTGACGGACCAGGGTGACGACGACGACCACGACCACGATCGTCGTCGCCAGCACGAAGGCACCGCGGCCGGCGTACTCGGCGGCGCTCTCGATGCTGCGCGAGAAGAAGTAGCCGACGAGGATGTGGGCGCTGGCCCAGAGCCCGGTGCCGAGGACGCTGTAGGGGACGAAGGCGCGGTAGCGCATGCCCGAGCTGCCGGCGATGAAGGGCGCGAAGGCGCGCACCAGGCTGATGAAGCGGCCGACGAAGATCGTCTTGCCACCGTGGCGTGAGAAGTAGTCCTCGACCTTTTCGAAGCGCTCGTGGCCGATCCCGACTCGCGGCCCGTGCTTGATCACGAACTCGCGGCCGAGCCGGCGGCCGATGAAGAAGCTGGTCGTGTCGCCCGCCCAGGCGGCGAACCAGGCGATCGCGATCAGCAGGTAGATGTCGATCGCGCCCTGGCCGGCGACGGCGCCGCCGAGCAGCATCACGGTCTCGCCGGGGACGACGAGGCCGACGAAGGCCCCGGTCTCGGCGAAGGCGAAGACGCCGACGAGCAGGTAGGTCCAGGCGCCGAGCGTGTTGGAGACGTCTTCCAGCAGTCCCTGCAGGTCGAGGTGGCCGAGCTGGCGGCTGATCAGGTAGTAGCCGAGCGCGACCGCAGCGGCGCCGATCGCGATCAGCAGGCGTTTGCGGTTGCTGCCGCCCTCACCGGGAAGTTTCATGCCCCGCCCCCTGGTTTCGCACTCGGCGCATGGCCGGCCTCGCAGACGATCGCGTCGTCGCGGTTGAGCGCGTCCGCAGCCTCGTGCGCCATCGCGAGGGTGTCGAAGAGCCCGAAGGCAGTCGGGCCGGAGCCGGTCAGCAGGACGTGCGGTGCGCCGGCATCGCGCAGGGCGTCGAGGGCGGCGCCGATATCGGGCCGCAACGAGCGGGCCGCCGGCTCGAGATCGTTGACCAGCAGCTCAGGGTAGGCGAGCGGCGAGGCACCCGCACCGGCAACCGCGCGCAGGGACCGCGCCAGCCCCTCGAGCTCCTCGTCGCCGCGGCCGAGACCGAGACGGTCTGCCTCGGCGAATACCTCGGCGGTGCTGAGCCCGCCACCGCCGGGCAGCAAAACCACCGCGTGCGGCTTCGGCTCCGGCAACCGTTCGATCCTCTCCCCCGCACCGCGCACCAGAGCCAAAGCCGGCGTCAGCTGAGAGGGCACGTCGGCACCGAGCGCGGCCGCAATCTGCTCCAGGTCGGCGACCTCTCCGGCGGCAAGACGCAGGACCGCGGCAGCATCGGCGCTGCCGCCGCCGAGCCCGGCCGCGACCGGAATGCGCTTCGCGATTTCAACCCGCAGCGGTGGATGCTGCCAGCCCCGCTCGCGCAGGGCGGCGAGCGCCCGCGCGACCAGATTCTCTCCCTCGACCTCCGCGCAGACGACTTCGTCCAGCTCCGCGCCCATCCGACTTTGACCCCCCCCTGGTGTGGTCAATGTCGGAAGCGTGATCAGATCGGCGAGCGCCAGTGGCTCGAACAGCGAGCAGAGCTCGTGCAGGCCGTCGTCGCGGCGAGCGCCGAGATAGAGGCAGAGGTTGAGCTTGGCGGGGGCGTGGATCTGCATCGGGATTGCGATCGGCGACTCAGGTGCTGGAGCGCAGCTTCGCCGATAGGGCGGCGAAATCGTCGGGCGAGAGCGCCTCGGCACGGGCGTCGGCGGGGAGGCCGAGCTCCTCCAACGCAGCCCGGGCACGCGCGAGTTCCCCCGGCTGCCCGTGCTCCAGGGAGCGGGCCAGGGACTTGCGACGGTGGGCGAAGGCAGCGCGGACCAGCGCGCGGGTCACGGGGTCCGCACCGGCGCCGATGCGGCGCAGGCCGAGGATCGCCGAGTCGACCCGCGGCCGCGGGCGAAAGACAGCGGGGTCGACCTTGCGCACGAGGCGCACCTCGCAGGCGAGCTGGGTGAGCACGCTGGGTGAGCCGTAGGTGCGGCTGCCGGGCGCGGCGCGCAGCCGGTCGGCGATCTCGCGCTGCACCATCACGGTCCAGGAGCGCAGCGAGGGCAGCTGCTCGATCGTACGCAGGATCACCGGCGTCGCCACCGCATAGGGAAGGTTCGAGACGACAACGGTCGGCAGCGGCCGCAGGGCGGCAAAGTCGATCTGCATCGCGTCCGCCCAGTGCAGGCTCACGTTCGGCCGCGAGGCCAAGGGGGCCAGGGCTTCCTCGAGCCGCCGGTCGAGCTCGACCGAGTGCAGGTGAGCGGCGACCGCGGCAAGGCGTTCACTCAACACCCCTTCGCCGGCGCCGACCTCGAGCACGACGTCGTCCTCCCGCAGCTCCGCGTCGCGGACGATCGCGTCGAGCAGGTTGGGGTCGGACAGGAAGTTCTGCCCGAGCCTGACCACGAGCTACCAGCCAAACAGGGTGCGGGCGTTGGCCTCGACCGTCTGCTCGAGCTCGCCGTAGGAAACGCCGCGAACCTCGGCGACGACCTCGGCGGTGGAGACGACGTAGGCGGGCTCATTCGGCTTGCCGCGCATCGGTTGGGGCGCAAGGTAGGGCGCGTCGGTCTCAACCAGGACGAGCTCGTCGGGCAGCTTGGCGGCGGCCTCGCGCAGCTCGCCGGCGCTGGGGAAGGTGACGATCCCCGAGAAGGAGCAGTACCAACCGCGCTCGATCGCATCCTCCACCCGCCAGGGAGCGAGGAAGCAGTGCAGGATCACGGCGACGCCGTCGCCGCGGCGGTCGAGGATCTCGAAGACGTCATCGACGGCGCCAGTCTCGCCCTCGGGGTCGCGGGCGTGGATCACCACCGGCAGGCGGCGCTCACGGGCGATCTCGATCTGCGCTTCGAAGGCCCGGTGCTGGTCCTCGCGGCTTGCCGACTCGCGGTAGTAGTCGATCCCGGTCTCGCCGATCGCCCGCACCTTCTCGTTCTCGGCGGCCAGTCGCGCGATCTGCTCGGCCCGGCCGTCATCGAACCCGGCCGCCTCGGTCGGATGGCAGCCGACCGCGGCGAAGACGCCGTCGCAGCGCTCGCTGGCGGCGACCACGGTGAGGTTCGTCTCGGCGTCGAGCCCGACGTTGAGCATCCGCTCCACCCCCGCCTCACGCGCCGCCGCCACCAGCTCGCCCTCGGGGCGCTCGCAGAGAAAGAGGTGGGTGTGGGAATCGATCACGTCCCGAGCTTATCCGTGACCCGGCAAGGCAAAACGGCCCGCGCACCACGGGGCGCGCGGGCCGTTTTGAGAGGGGGAGCCGATCTATGGGGCCGGGCAGACGTCGAACGTGGGAAGCGCCGACGGTATGGAGAGCAGGTTGGCCAGATCGAGCGTGTCGAGCAGGCCGAGGATCGCGTTGGACCGACCGGTGAGTTCTTCGGTCTGGCCACACACTTCTTCGACCAGCGGCACGGAGCCGATTGCGCCGAGCAGCTCCGGGTTGGTCACCCCGCTGAGGGTCGCGAGCACTCCGGTCAAATCGCCGTTGGTGATGCCCTGCAGGATGCCTTCGAGTGCCTCGACCTTGAGTGAGAGTGCGCCGACCTGCGCTTTCAGCGCCGCTTCGTCTCCGCTTGAGCCACTGGTACCGGCCTGGCCCTGAGTGCCCTGGGCTCCCTGGCTGGCGATTCCGGACGAACCGGCAACGCTCCAGGCCGCTTTGCGCTCCCCGCGCCGACAGCGGGTCTTAGCGCTCTGAACCACTCTCAGGACGCCCTTCGGCTTGCCTTTGACGCGGTAGCAGGCGTGAATCTGGCCATCCTGGCCGACGGCGCCCTGCGCCGCAGGGGCGACAAGGCAGATGAGCAGCACCACCCCCATCGCCAGCGCCATCAACCCAGCCGGTCGGTATCGAGAAGCAACGAATCCGTGAAATGCAGCGGTTTTTTCCATGACCGTGAACCTCCTGCCTGCTAGCCGACCAAGCAAGGAAAGCCAGCGATCGATCTATAGGGATATACCTAAAAATAAGTAATTAAGTGCCAGAGTCTTCGAATACTCAGCAAATATCTGACAATTCCTTCTTCGACCGCACGCGGATAGCCTTCAAAGCTGAATGGGAGATTTCGCCGACTACTACCGCGAGATCTACGCCCGCGGCTTGGGCGGCGAGACTCCGTCGATCCCCGTTCCGGTGGTCGAGCTGGAGCGGCTCGCCGCCGAGGCGATGGATGAGCGCGCCGCCAACTACGTCTTCGCCGGCGCCGGCAGCGAGGGCACCATGGACGCCAACCGCGAGGCGTTTCGCCGCCGGCGAATCGTGCCGCGGATGCTGCGCGACGTCGCCGAGCGCGACCTCTCCACCACGCTGCTGGGCACGGCCATGCCGGCGCCATTGCTGCTGGCCCCGATCGGTGTGCAGAAGGTGGTGCACCCCGAAGGTGAGCTGGCGACCGCCCGGGCAGCGGCGACCCTCGGTCTGCCGATGATCGCCAGCACCGCCTCCGCTTTCACCTTGGAGGAGATCGCCGAGGCAGGCGGCGATGCACCCCGCTGGTTTCAGCTCTACTGGCCGAACGACCGCGAGCTCGCGGCGAGCTTCGTCGGGCGCGCCGAGGCCGCCGGCTACGGGGCGATCGTGCTCACCGTCGACACCTTCGTCCCCGGCTGGAAGCCGCGCGACCTGCAGCAGGCCTGGCTCCCCTTCCTCAACGGCGTCGGCGTCGCCAACTACTTCCAGGACCCGGTCTTCCGCGCCGCGCTCGACGAGACTCCGGAGGAGAACGTCGGCGCCGCCACCGGGCACTTCCTCGGCATCCAGGCCAACCCGTCGCTGAGCTGGGATGACCTCGGCTGGCTGCGCGAGCAGACCGAACTGCCGATCGTGATCAAGGGAATCCAGCATGCCGACGACGCCCACGAAGCGGCGGCGCGCGGGATCGATGGCGTCATCGTCTCCAACCACGGTGGCCGCCAGGTCGACGGCGCGATCGCCTCGCTGGACGCGCTGCCGGCGATCGTCGAGGTGGCCGGCGACGACCTCGCCATCCTCTTCGACAGCGGCGTGCGCAGCGGTAGCGACGCGATCAAGGCGCTGGCCCTCGGCGCCGACGCGGTCTGCCTCGGCCGCCCCTACGTCTGGGGCCTTGCCCTGGAGGGCCAGCAGGGCGTCGAAACCGTGCTCAAGATGGTGCTCGCCGAGCTCGACCTGACGATGGCGCTCTGTGGCTACACGCGTCCGGACCAGCTCGGCCCGGACGCGCTCGCCACAACCTAAGCGAGCCTCAGAGGTCGCGCCGGGCGAAGACGGCGGCTGCCAAGGCGAGCACGCCCACCATGTACACGAAGGCCCAGAGGATCAGGCCGGGCCCGGCCGCTTCGGAGCCGCCGAACGGGCCGAGCTGCAGGACGACGCCGGTCAGGCCCGAGGTGTTGGAGATCAGCGCGTGCAGGCTGGCGGCGTAGAGGCCCTCGAAGGGCAGCGTCCAGCTCGCCGTCCGCCCGATCGAGTGCAGGGTGTCGGAGTTGATCGCGTTGCCGATCTGGGCGAGCAGGCCCGCCGTCAGGCCGGCGCCGTAGACCATGAAGACGACGATTCCCTGGGCCGTCACCGAGAGCAGCGTCGAGGCGAGCAGGGAGAACGCGGCGACGATCGCCACCGCGAAGGCGAGGGCCAGGGCCGGGCCGATCAGGTGGTCGGGCGCCCAGTGCCCGGCCTGCCAGGTGATCGCGAGGGCCGCCGCGTAGACCGCCAACACGTAAGCAGCGGCAAGGCCGGCGGCGGCGAGGAAGCGCGAGAGCAGCAGCGTCGTGCGGCCGATCGGGCGCACGACCAGCGGTTGCAAGAGGCCGCTCTCGGCGTCGCCCCGCACGATTCCCAGGGTGAGGAATACGGCGAGGACGGAGCCGAGGAAGAGCGAGGTGAACATCGCCAAGCCGAAGATCGTCGCGCCGGTGAAGGCCTTGGGATCGAGGATCTTCGGTTCGGGACCGGCGAAGTTGTTGGCATCGCGGAAGGCAAAGTGGGCGCCCAGCGCATAGAGGGCGAGAAAGGCAATCGAGAGCACCAGGACCGCGAGGAAGACGCGGCGGCGCAGTCCCTCCCGCAGGGCGTAGCCGATCACCGTGGAAACTGAACGCGCCACCGACCGCCCTCAGCCCGTCCGGCCCTGCACGGCGTCCAGGTAGACGTCCTCGAGCGAGCTGCTGAGCACCTCGACGCGGTGGATGCGCTCGCCTTCACCGACCAGCCGCGCGACGATCTCGGGTGCCTCCTCGCGGCCGGCGCCCTCGAAGAGCCTCACCCCGCTCGCGGTCTCGACCTCGACCCCGCGCGGCCGCTCCAGGTCCGCCGGGCGCCCCTCCTGGACCAGCTTGCCGTCGGCGATGATCGCCACCCGGTCGCAGACCAGCTCGACCTCGCTGAGCAAGTGCGAGTTGAGCAGGACCGCAACGTCGCGGCGTCGCATCTCTTCGAGCAGGCCGCGGACGATTCGCCTGCCGACCGGATCGAGTGCGCTGGTCGGCTCGTCGAGGAGCAGCAGGCGCGGCGAGCCGACCAGCGCCTGGGCGATGCCGAGTCGCTGTTGCATCCCCTTCGACATCGTTTCCACCCGCGTGCCGGCGGCGTGGCTGAGCTCGACCAGCTCGAGCAGCTCGGCGCGCTCGCTCGCCCCGCCCTCAGAGCCACAGAGACGCTGGTGCAGTTGCAGAAGCTCGTCGGCTGAGCACCAGCCGGGGAAGCGGAAGAGCTCGGCGAGGTAGCCGATCGCGGCCCGCGCTGGCGCCGAGCCCGCCGGCCTGCCCAGCACCTCGACGCTGCCGCCGCTGGGCCTGACCAGGCCGCAGGCGATCTTGGTCAGGGTCGACTTGCCGGCGCCGTTGGGCCCGAGCAGGCCGAGCAGCTCGCCGGCACCGACCTCGAGATCGACACCGACCAACGCTTCCTTGCCGCGGTAGGACTTGCGCAGGGCGCGGGCGGCGAGGACCGCCGACACTAAGCCGGCGTCTCGATCTTGGGGAAGAGCGGCGGCACCCGCTCGACGCTCTGCCCGCCCGGGCGCGAGCCAAAGTCAGCCAATACCCGCGAGTCTTCGCCGAGGGCCGCGAGCAGGATCTCACCGGTCTTTGGCAGGTACGGCACGAGCAAGAGCGTCGTCACCCGCAACCCCTCGACCAGGTTGTAGAGAACCTCGTCGAGGCGCTCGGGATCGGCCTCGTCCTTGGCCAACACCCAGGGCTGGCTCTCCTCGACGTAGCGGTTGAGCCGTCGCACCAGGACCCAGGCCACCTCCAGCGCCTGGGTCAACTCGGCGCGGTCGAGCAACTCGGAGAAGCGCGGCACGACGCCTTCGAAGTCCTCGGCCAGCACCGCGTCGACCGCCGCCACCGGCACCGTGCCGGCGCGGTAGCGCTCGACCATCGCCAGCACGCGGCTGGCGAGGTTGCCGTAGTCGTTGGCCAGCTCGGTCTCGTAGCGGGCCTCGAAGCCGGCGGTCGAAATCGAGCCGTCCTGGCCGAAGCTGACCTCGCGGAAGAGGTAGAAGCGCAGGGCGTCGGAGCCGAAGCGGTCGATCACCTCGAACGGATCGAGCACGTTGCCGAGCGACTTCGACATCTTCTTCTCGCCCATCAGCAGGTAGCCGTGGATCGTCATCCGCTGCGGCGGCTCGAGGTCGGCGGCCATGCAGAGGGCGGGCCAGATCACCGCGTGGAACTTGAGGATGTCCTTGGCCAGCACGTGCAGCGTGGCGGGCCAGTAGCGCTCGGTCAGGTCCTCACCCTCGCGGGCGAAGCTGAGCGCGGTGACGTAGTTGAGCAGGGCGTCGAACCAGACGTACATCCGCTGCTCGGGGTCCCAGGGCAGAGGCAGGCCCCATTTCAGCGTCGGCCGCGAGAGCGAGACGTCCTCGAGCCCGCCCTTGATGAAGGAGACAGCCTCGTTGCGGCGGAAGTCGGGCACGACGAAATCGGGCTGCTCCTCGTAGAGAGCTTCGAGCTGGGGCTGGAAGGCGGAGAGGCGGAAGAACCAGTTCTCCTCGTGGACCTTCTCCAGCGGGATCTCGTGGATCGGGCAGGTGTTGCCGGGGCCAAGCTCGCGCTCGGTCTTGAAGTCGGCGCAGCGCGGGCAGTACCAGCCTTCGTAGGTGCCCTTGCTGACCCAGCCGTTGTCGTAGACCCGCTGCATGATCTCGGCGACCTTCGCCTTGTGGCGCTCATCAGAGGTGCGGATGAAGAAGTCGTTGGTCGCGTCGATGATCGGCCCCAGCGCCTCGAACTTGGCGGCGTTGCGGTCGGCCAGCTCCTGCGGCGAGATCCCCTCGCGCTCCGCCGCCGTCTCGATCGGCTCGCCATGCTCGTCGGTGCCGGTGAGGAAGAAGACGTCAGCGCCGCGCTGGCGCATGTGGCGAGCGAGCACGTCGGCGGCCATCGTCGAGTAGGCATGGCCGAGGTGGGGCTCGGCGTTGACGTAGTAGATCGGGGTTGTGACGAAGTACTTGTTCGCAGCCATCGCCGTTTCGACCCTACCTAGTCAAGCGCAAGCCAATCCAGCTCACCTCCACCCACGCGGGCGAGATCTCAGCCGATCAAGGATGGGTCATCGCAGGTTGGAAGGCGAAATTGGAACCCGCGGACATGCCGCAGGAAGACGCCGCCGACCATCGAGTACCAGGTGCTGCCGTCATCGCAGGTAACCGGCCGGGAGGCGACTACCCGGACGCGCTCTCCGTTGCGCATGTCAACTCCGAAGGCCGCCCGGGGCGCGAAGACACCCCAATGGCCCCACTTCATGCCCTTGACCGGAATTCCGACGGTTTGCTTTCCCCCGTATGCCCGGAGAATGCACCGACCAGGATGAACCCGGGCGGTGTAACGACGGGCCTTCTCGTGGTAGCAGGCGATCACGGTCCCTGGCTTCGGCCTCGACTTCACGCTCGTGAAGGTCTTATCGGCGCCGTAAGCCTTCCCACCCCTGCTGATGGCGACGATTCGGAAGTGGTACGTGGCCCCCGGCTGCAGTTCAAAAACGGGCGCTTCGGCTGCGTAGCGTTTGTTCCCGTCGTAGCTTCCGATGCTCGATGTGGTGCGCCCGTACGACTCCGTCAACCCGTATTGGAAGTGATAGGCAGTAGGGACGCCGCGTGGGTTGATCGCCCCGTTGAGCCATGCCGCCCCGATTTCCTGGAGGCTCGCTCGGGTCGTCCACGCCTTCGGAGGAGGTGGCTTCGGAGCGGCCATCGCCACCGTTTGAAGTCCAGACGCGACCAGTGCCAAGCCGAGTGACGCAAGGACGACTGCGCGTTTCCACATGGTCCTTACAACCGCCCGCAGAGCACAGGTTGCGGGCGCCCACTGCGCTTCAAGCTATTTACGCGGCTCGCGGCCGGTCAGCGCCCGGTAGAGATCGTTCGCCCGGGTGCCGGTGAGGGCGGCGACGACGCTGGCGGCGGCGCGCGGGCGGGCGCCCGACTGGACCAGGTGGCGCAGGGCGTCGACGGCGAAGCCGACGTCGCGGTCGTGCTCCTCGGCGGCGGCGGGGGCGATCACGAGGACGATCTCGCCCTTGACGTCGCCGCGGAAGCGGCGTGCCAGTTCGGCCAGCGAGCCGCGGGCGACTTCCTCGTGCATCTTGGTCAGCTCGCGGCAAACGGCGGCGGGGCGGTCGGCGGCGATCGCCGCCAGCGCCGCCAGTGACTCGCCGACCCGGCGGGGCGACTCGAAGGCGATCACGGTCTCGGCCGAGCGCAGCACGCGCTCCATCTCACCGGAGCGCTTGGGCAGGAAGCCCTCGAAGCGCCAACGGTCGGTGGGCAGGCCTGAGGCGACGAGCGCCACCGGGACGACGGAGGGACCGGGCAGCACGGTGATGTCGAGGTCGCGCTCGATGCAGCGGCGGATCAGCTTGTAGCCGGGGTCGGAGACGGCGGGCATGCCGGCGTCGGAGACGAGGGCGACGGTGTCACCGCGCTCGATCCGCTGGGCCAGCTCGGTCGCCCGTGGCCCTTCGTTGCCCTCGTGATTGGAGACCAGCGGCGGCGCGGGGCGAATGCCGAGCTTGTCGAGCAGGCCGCCGGTGCGGCGGGTGTCCTCGCAGGCGATCCAGTCGGCGGCGACGAGGGCATCGCGGACGCGCACGGTGATGTCATCGAGGTTTCCGATCGGGGTCGGGCAGACGATCAGCTCGCCCGGCATCAGCCCTCCCCCTGCTCCAGCTCGATCCGCGCCATCGCGGCGGCGCCGATCATGCCGGCGTCGGAGCCGAGCTCGGCGGCGACGACGGGGATCTTCTTCATCGGCGGCAGCGCCCGCGCCTCGAGCTCGCGGCGCGCCGGATCGAGCAGCAGGTCACCGGCGGCGATCACGCCACCACCAATCACGAAGACCTCGGGCTGGAAGATGTTGGCGAAGCTGGTCAGGGCGACGCCGAGGCGCGACCCGATCAGGTCGAAGACCCCGCGCGCGGTCGCATCACCGGAGAGCGCCGCCTCGGTGACGGCCTTGCCGTCGACCGTCTCGCCGTCGGCGAGCATCGCGCCGAGTGCCGAGTCGGGCTCGCGCTCGGCGGCGGCCCGGCCCTCGCGGCCCAGCGCCGTCCCCGAGGCCAGCGTCTCGACGCAGCCCCGCCCGGGGCAGTTGCCCTGGCACGGCGGGCCGTCCGCCTCGATCACGGTGTGGCCCAGCTCGGCGCCGGCGCCGGTGGCGCCGCGGTAGACCTCGCCATTGAGGATCAGACCGCCGCCGATCCCGGTGCCGATCGTCAGCATCACCGCGTTTTCGGCGCCGCGGGCGGCACCGTAGAGGTGCTCCGCCAGGGCCGCCACGGTGGCGTCGTTGTCGACGAAGACCGGCAGACCAGTGCGCCCGCCGACGATCTCGCGGATTGGCAGGTCGTCGAGCGGCAGGTTGACCGCGGAGATCGCGATCCCGCGCTCGTGATCGATCGTGGCGGGAATCCCCAGGCCAACTCCGGCGACACCCGGACATTTGTCACGGGCCTCCTCGACCTCGCGGACCAGCAGCTCGACCAGCTCGTCCTCGGTTTGCCCGGTCGAGGCCTCGCGGCTCTCCCACAGGACCTTCGAATCGGGGTCGAGGACGCCGAGCAGCATCTTCGTGCCACCCAGGTCGACGCCGACTATTTCCCCTGCACTCATACGCGCTTCGTTGCAGGGTAGAGGCGGGCGACCGCGGGCATCGGCATGATTCCCGGCAGTCTTTCATGGCCGACAATGGCGAGCAGCAGCCCTCCGGGCCGCCCGAGTACAAGGTCTACCGGTCCCGGAAGGGCCGCTTGTCCGGGTTGCGGTCCCCAGATCTCTCAGGACTCAGGGAGCGGACCCCGCGCGCGCCGAAGTGGTGGCGGCGCGACAAGGAGCCGAAGCCCGAGCGGGTCGGGCCGCCGCGGCGCTGGACCGGCAAGCGGGTGCTCAAGTGGGTCGGGATCGCGGCAGGGGGCTGGATCCTGCTCAGCTTCCTCGCCTTCGCCGTCTCCGCCCAGCTGCAGTCCTTCAAGCTCTCCGGCGAAGCCAAGGACGCCCTGCACGGCAACCCGCTGCTGCTGCCCAGCGCGCAGACGATCCTCGTGCTCGGCACCGACGCCCGCCCGCCCGACACCAAGGAGCCGGGCGCGGCGCCCTCGCAGAAGTGCTTCGACCAGCAGGCCAACGGCGACGCGCCCCACGACGGCTGCGAACAGGGGCAGTTCCGCGCCGACACGCTGATGCTGCTCCGCGCCGGCGGCGGCGCCTTCCGCAAACTCTCGATCCCGCGCGACAGCTACGCCGAAATCCCGGGCCAAAGCCCGCAGAAGATCAACGGCGCCTACGCCTTCGGCGGCGCCAAGGCCCAGATCGAAGCGGTTGAAAACTTCCTCGACGTCGAGATCGACCACGTCGCGATCGTCAACTTCACCGGCTTCGAAGACCTGATCGACGCCGTCGGCGGGGTCACGGTCGACGTTCCCCACAAGCTCTGCGCCGACATCTCCGGCGGCGCCGGCGGCGGCCAGGGCGGGGTAACGCTGCGCCTGCGCAAGGGTGAGAACACCCTCAACGGCGAAAAGGCGCTCGCCTACTCGCGCGTGCGCAAGCCGAGCGAATGCCCCGGCCCCGGCAAGAGCGCCTACTCGCTCGGCTACAACGACTTCGACCGCGAGCAGGCCCAGCAATCGGTGATCAACGGCATCAAGGGCCGCCTCACCGACCCGCTCCGCCTCCCCTACAACTTCATCCACGGTCCGATGATCGGCTGGGACGCACCCAAGGCCTTCGTCAGCGACATGGGGCTGCTGACCATGCCCCAGCTCGTCCTCTCCGCCGCGATCGGCGGCGCCGGCCCCACCGACGTGCTCTGCGCCGGCGCCAACTCGGGCTGCGACCCGGAAGGTCCCGGCGGCAGCGTCGTCGTGCCCGAGGCGACCCGCCGCCGCGCCGTCGACCGCCTGCTCAACGGCTGACGAGCGCGCATCCGACATTGACCACCCCAGAGGTGGGTCAATGTCGGTTAGTCGCTGGTAGTAGAAGCCTTCGGTTTAGAGTCGCCGGAAGGCTTTGAGTCGCTCGACTTGGATTCGCTCGAGCTCTCGCTGGAGCCCTTGGACTCGCCAGAGCCATCGGACGAGCCGCCGTTGGCGGCAGCGCCCTTCTTCTTCTTTCCGTAGTCGGTGTTGTAGAAGCCAGAGCCCTTGAAATGGACCGCCACGGGGTGCAGAACGCGCACCGCGGGAGCACCGCACTCCTGGCACTCGGTCAGGGCGTCGTCGCTCATCTTCTGGATCACGTCGAAGACGTGTCCGTTGTCGCACTTGTACTCGTAAATAGGCACGGGCTGCGGGATTATCGCAGCCGGTACGGTTCCCGCCATGGCAACCGCCGAGCAGGGAGCGCCGCAGACCGACGTCTCGATGGAGGAGATCGTCGCCCTCTGCAAGCGCCGCGGCTTCGTCTTCCCCTCCTCGGAGATCTACGGCGGGCTCGGCTCGACCTACGACTACGGCCACTACGGCGTGCTGCTGAAGACCAACGTCAAGGCCGAGTGGTGGCGGGCAATGCTGCAGGAGCGCGACGACATCGTCGCGCTCGACTCGGCGATTCTCCAGCACCCGCGGGTCTGGGAGGCCTCCGGCCACCTCGAGGGCTTCACCGACCCGCTGGTCCAGTGCCTCGGCAAGTGCAAGCGGCGCTGGCGCGAAGACCACCTGCGCGAGGCGATTGAAGCGGAAGGCGGTGACCCAAGCGCCGAGCTGCGCTGCCCGGAGTGCGGCGGCGAGCTCTCCGAGCCGCGCCAGTTCAACCTGATGTTCGAGACCCACATGGGGCCCGTGGCAGGCGAGGGCTCCGAGGTCTACCTGCGGCCCGAGACCGCCCAGGGCATCTTCATCAACTTCAAGAACGTGATGGCCTTCGCCCGCAAGAAGCCGCCCTTCGGGATCGCCCAGATCGGCAAGTCCTTTCGCAACGAGATCACGCCCGGCAACTTCATCTTCCGCACCCGCGAGTTCGAGCAGATGGAGATGGAGTTCTTCGTCCCGCCGGCGGAGGCGCAGCGCTGGTATGAGACCTGGATCGGCGAGCGCGAGCGCTGGTACACCGAGCTCGGCATCCGCCCCGAGTTCCTCCGCGTCCGCCCCCACGATGCCGATGAGCTCTCCCACTACTCCTCGGGAACCAGCGACGTCGAGTACCTCTTCCCGATCGGCTGGTCGGAGCTCGAGGGGATCGCCAACCGCGGCGACTTCGACCTCACCCAGCACGCCAAGTTCAGCGGCGAGAAGCTCGAGTACTTCGACCAGCAGAGCAAAGAGCGCTACGTCCCCCACGTAATCGAGCCCGCCGCCGGCGCCGACCGCGCCACCCTCGCCTTCCTCGTCGACTCCTACGAGGTCGAGGAGGTCGAGGGCCGCCAGCGCACCGTGCTGCGCCTCCACCCCCGCCTCGCCCCCAACAAGGTCGCCGTCCTCCCCCTCGTCTCCAAGGAGGGCATGCCGGAGAAGGCCCACGACCTCTTCGAGGAGATCCGCAAGCGCGTCCCCGCCGAGTTCGACGAGGGCGGCTCGATCGGCAAGCGCTACCGCCGCCAGGACGAGATCGGCACCCCCTGGGGCATCACCGTCGACCACCAGACGATGGAAGACGACACCGTCACCCTGCGCGACCGCGACTCCCTCGAGCAGACACGAGTCCCGATGGCCGGCCTAGCGGACGACCTCGCCGCCCGCCTCAGCCAGCCCTGGCGCAGCCCGAAGCTCGGCTAAGAGCCGCCCTCGATCAAACCGATCACGTTGCCCTCGGGGTCTTTGAACTGGCCGAGGACCATGCGGCCCATGATCGTCTCGGGACCCATCACACGGCTGCCGCCGAGGGACTCGGCCTTGCTCAGGGCCTCCTCGACGTTGGGGACTTCGACGTAGAAGGTGACGTGACCGTCATAGCCCTCGGGGCCCTGGCCGATGCCGCCGCCGAGGCCGATGCCTTCGGCGTTGCTGTTTGACTCGCGGTCGACCAAGCCGTACTTCATCTCGTTGCCGGCGTCGACCTTCCAGTCGAAGAGCTCGGCGTAGTAGCCCTGCAGCTTCTCGCCGTCCTTGCCAATTACCTCGAAGTGGACTACTGGCTGTCCCATCTCATCTCCTCCTGGTTGTGCCTAGGCGCTTGCCATGAACCGTTCCACATCGGCGGCGTCGGCGGCGAGGGCCGCGTTGGCCTGCTTGCTGATGCGGCCGAGCGGCTCGATCGTGACCTTGCCCTGAGCGAGCCGCCAGGTGGCGACGGCGCGGCCCTTGACCATCGCAAAGGGCTTGAAGATGCCGTTGATCGTGACCAGCTGCGTATGCGGGCCGAGCACCGACTCGCGCGAGGTCCAGCCGAGCAGCAGCGGGTCGTAAGGGCCGAGCAGGCGCGGGCCGGGGACCTCGGCCGCCGGCGGCGAGGCCGCCAAGTGAACGAGGCCGTCATCGCGCTCGACCAGCTCCGATGCGATCGCCGCCAGGCCGGCGCGTGCGTCGCGCAGCGGCAGTCCGGCCCACCGCGCCAAGTCACGATCGTCGGCAGGCGCGTGACCGACCAGGTAGCGACGGGCCAGCTCGGCGAGAGCAAGATCGCGGTCGACCGGCTTGACCGGGTCGAGCCAGTCAGAGACGAGCACGTAGGCGTGGTCGTTGCCGAGCATCGGCCCGCGCACCGCGATGCCCTTCAGGGTGGCGAGGAAGAGCAGGTGGATCAGCGCCTGGCCTGCCGACGGCACCTTTGCCGCTTCGAGCCGCTCGCGCAGCTGCAGCCGGGTCAGCGGCCCCTCGGCAGCCAGGGCCCGTTCGATCGTTTTCAGGGCGCGCTCCACCGCATCGGGCGGAACTCCCTCCTGCGAGAGGCGGCGACTCGCCGAGGTTAAGAGCGGCGGCGTGGTCAGCGCGTGCAGCCACGGATAGTCCTCGCTGCGAACCAGGTGCAGGGTGCCACGGTTGAGCCAGGTGATCAGCAGCGAGCGCTCCTCGCTGAAGGCGCGATCGACGTCGGCTGCGGTCAAGCCCTCGCTGCGGACCCGAACGGCCAGGCGCGCGCCGCGCGGGTCCTGGCCCTGTACGGCGAGCAGTCGACCGGCAACGTCCACGGCCGTGCGCTCCGGCGAACCGGCAAGGCCCTGGGCGGAGAACCGTTCGGCGAAGATCGACGCGGTTGGCACGACAAGATGATCGCGCCCTCGCGCAAGCGGCGCGCCTAGGCGAGAAGCCCGCCTATTTGACGGCGAGTAGATCTACGACGAAGATCAGCGTTTCGTTCGGCCCGATCGCCGGCGGTGAGCCGGCGGGGCCGTAGGCGAGGTTCGACGGGATGATCAGCTCACGCCGGCCGCCGACCTTCATTCCCTCGATGCCCTGGTCCCAGCCCGGGATTACCTGACCGGCACCGAGGCCGAAGGTAAACGGTTCGTTGCGGCTCCAGGAGGAGTCGAATTCTTCTTCGCTGTCATAGCCGACGCCGACGTACTGGACCGTTACTTCGTCGCCCGCCTTCGCGGTCGCGCCGGTGCCCGCTTCAATTTCTTTGATCTCAAGCTTCTTCGATGGCGGGCCACTCGGCACGGTCACCTCGGGCTTCGTCTTCTTACCGCCACTCGATTCTTCGCCGCTCGATTCGGAGGGGCTCTGACTCGATTCAGTGCTCGTCGCCGTCGATTCGCTCGAGCTGCTCGACGAATCGTCGTCGCTGCCGCAACCGGCGACAACGAGGGCGAGACAGGCAAAGAGGATTAGGGCCAAGCGCTTCACGGCGGCAGATCCTACGCGACGTGGCGGCGAGGAGCGCTCACCTTCAGCGCTTGCCGGTTATCGAGTTCCAGGCGCGCCGGAAAAAGCCCGGCCGTCCGCCAACGAGATCGGCGGGGTTGACCGAGAGAGCGCCAGGGTTGGCAGCGGGCGCCTGCAGGCTCGCCGCTTCGCCCGCATCGATCTTGAGCACGACTCCCCGCTCAAATATGTCCCCGACCTCCGGCGCATCGACGAAGCGGTGGCCGCCGGGCCCGGCGGTGGTGTCGAAGACGATCCCGTCGAACATGTCGAGCTTGGGCGCCGAGAGCACCCGCACGACCCGGCCAAGGTTCTCGCCGTCGCTCGAGTAAACCGGTACCCCCTTGGCCACCGCGAGATAGGAAGTCGGCTCTCCCAGGTTCTCCACGAGTTGAGCATATCCACAGCCAGTGCCACCCCAGTCATTCCGAGCGGGCTATGCTCGCTGCGGTACTCAGGGTTCTACAGAGGAGGAAGCGATGGCGATTGGCCTGCGGTTGAAGTTCGAGGGCGGTACCCAGGACCAGTACGACGCGTTGCACGGCCACATGGGCGTCGATGACAACCCGCCGGAGGGCCTGATCTTCCATTCTGCCGGCCCGATCGAGGGCGGTTGGGGAATCATCGACTTCTGGGAGTCACGCGATCACTTCGACCGCTTCCAGGGCTCGCGGCTGGGACCAGCGCTGGGGGAGGTCGGCGACCAGGCCTTCCCGGGCCCGCCCGACATCAAGGAGTTCACCGTCCACAGCATCACCAAGCCCTAGGGGCGATGGGCCTCAACCTCGCATCACTGCTGACCGAGAGCGCCGCAAAGGCGCCGCAGCTGCCGGCGATCCGCCTCGGCGACAACGAGCTCAGCTACGGCGAGCTCGATCAGCTCAGCGCCCGCCTGGCGACCCTGCTGGGTGAGAAGGGCGTCGAGCCGGGGGACCGGGTTGGCGTGATGCTGCCCAACGTTCCCGATTTCCCGGTCGCCTATTACGGGGTTTTGCGCGCCGGCGCCATCGTCGTGCCGATGAACGTGCTGCTGAAGCGGCGCGAGATCGCCTTCTACCTCGAAGACTCGGGCTCCAAGCTGCTGCTCGCCTGGCACGGCTTTGCCGAGGAGGCGCGCGAGGGCGCAGCCGACGCCGGGGTCGAGCTAATCGAGGTCGAGCCGGCGAGCTTCGCCGCGACCCTGGCGGAGCACGAGCCGACGGAGGGCCTGCACGAGACCGCGGAGGACGACACCGCGGTCATCCTCTACACCTCGGGCACGACCGGCAAGCCCAAGGGCGCCGAGCTGACCCACCACAACCTCTTCCACAACGCCGACGTCTCCAGCCGCAAAACCTGCGAGATCGCCGAGGGCGACGTCGTCCTCGGCGCCCTGCCGCTCTTTCACTCCTTCGGCCAGACCGTGGGCATGAACGCCTCGCTCAAGGTCGGCGCCTGCCTCACCCTGGTGCCGAAGTTCGACCCCGGCGAGGCGCTGGCGACGATGCAGCGCGACCAGGTCACCCACTTCTACGGAGTGCCGACGATGTTCGGCGCCCTGCTGCACCATCCCGAGCGCGAGAGCTACGACACCTCCGCGCTGCGCACCTGCATCACCGGCGGCGCCTCGATGCCGGTCGAGGTCCTGCGCGGCTTCGAGGAGGCGATGGGCGCGATCGTGCTCGAGGGCTACGGCCTCTCGGAGACCTCGCCGGTCTCCTCCTCCAACCACCCCGACAAAGAGCGCAAGCCCGGCTCGATCGGCACCCCGATCGAAGGGGTCGAGATGCGGGTCGTCGACGAGGACGACAACGAGGTCGCCCAGGGCGAGGTCGGCGAGATCGTGATCCGCGGCCACAACATCATGAAGGGCTACTGGCAGCGCCCCGACGCGACCGAGGAGGCGATGCGCGGCGGCTGGTTCCACAGCGGCGACATGGCCCGCACCGACGAGGACGGCTGCTTCTACATCGTCGACCGCAAGAAGGATCTGATCATCCGCGGCGGCTACAACGTCTACCCGCGCGAGGTCGAGGAGGTGCTCTTCGAGCACCCGAAGATCCGCGAAGCGGCCGTGGTCGGCGTCCCCCACGACGAGTGGGGCGAGGAGATCGGCGCCGCGGTCGTCCTCCACGAGGGCGAGGAGCTGGCCCCCGAGGAAATCAGCGCCTACGTCAAGGAGCGGATCGCCGCCTACAAGTACCCGCGCCTGGTCTGGTTCCTCGACGACCTGCCCAAGGGCCCCACCGGCAAGATCCTCAAGCGGGAGATCGACATTCCCGCTTCTGTGTGACCAACTCACTCTGAACCATCCTGGCTGAGCAGCCAGTTTGGCGGTAACCTCCCCAAGTAGCTGACCGCAGTGCCCAGCAAAGGAGAGAGATGAGCGTCGCATCGCAGAGCCTGATGGACAACGTCACCTACGAGGACCTCTACAAGCGCTGGGAGCAGGGCAACTGGAGCGCCTACGACATCGACTTGAGCGGCGACAAAGCCGGTTGGGACGGCCTCAGCGACATCCAGCGGCGCTCGGCGATGTGGATCTACTCGATGTTCTTCTACGGCGAGGACCGCGTCGCCGACACCCTCGCCCCCTACATCACCGCCGCGCCGACCGAGGAGCAGGCCTACTTCCTCGCCACCCAGCAGGTCGACGAGGTCCGCCACTCGGTCTTCTTCCACCGCTTCTTCAAGGAGGTGATCGGCGTCGGCGGCGACTCGATCGAGCAGACGCTCTCCTCCACCCTGCCCCAGCTCAACTGGGGCTACCGCGGCATCTTCGACCGGCTCGACGTGATGGCCGAGGAACTGCGCAAGGACCGCTCGCTGCCCAAGTACGCGCAGGCGATCACGCTCTACCACCTGATCGTCGAGGGCTCTCTCGCCCAGCCCGGCCAACACTTCATCGAGGACTTCTTCTCCTCCGAAGACACGATGCCCGGCTTCAGCGCCGGCATGGGTAACGTCTCCAAAGACGAGCAGCGCCACATCGGCTTCGGCGTCAAGGTGCTCTCCGAGCTGCTCGCCGACGAGCACCCTGCCCACGAGGAATGCAAAGCGGCGGTGGTAGAGCTGCTGCGCGAAGTCCTGCCCTACGGGCCGGCGGTCTTCTACCCACCCAACTTCGATCGCGAATACACCGAGTGCTACGGCTTCTCGCTCGAGGACATCTTCGCCTTCGGCCTCAAACTGATCCGCCAGCGCTGGCGCACGATCGGCTACCCGACCGAGGAGATGCCGCCCGGCGTCTTCCCCTTCGACCCCGAGGCCACCCCCGAGGAGGTCGCCCAGAACCAGGTGAAGCTGATGGAGGCCGGCATCCTCGGCCCACCCGATGCGATCCCCCAGGCAACCCCGGAGATGCAGCGCCTCTACTTCGACGTGGTCAAGCGCGCCGCCGACCCCAAGGCCGCCAACGGATCCAAGCTCGTCTACCAGTGGCGCTTCGACGACGCCGACCCCTGGCACCTCATCCTCGACAACGGCTCGACGCGGGCGGAACCGGGCGAAGCGCCCAATCCGACGCTGACGCTGGAGGCGAAGTGGGCTGACTTCGTTGGGATGAGCAAGCCGGACGCCAACCCGCTGAAGATGGTCCTGACCCGACGTATCCGGCCCCGCGGCTCGATCCGAGAGATCGCTCGGATGCGGAAGGTCTTCAACTAGAAGCCCGGGAAGGGCACGATGTCCCTCCCCCTGAGGCCGTCGCGCAGCTGGGTCGTGTGACTGGGCTCGGCTTGAATTACCGGGAGCCTCATGGGGAGGGACATCGTGCCCTTCTGCGGAACTCGCTGCTCGGTTGACTCGACACCGGAGATGCCGCAACTCTCCATAAAGAGAGTGTTGAGATCGGAAAGCGATTCAAGGGAGGGTTCGTGAGGGTCGTTCGTTTTGTGCTTGTTGGTCTGCTGGCTGGTGTGGGGTGTGCAGCGATACTGGTACCCGGCGCTAGCGGCGCAGCGATCCCGCGCGGGCCTGATCCAGCAGTCGCACAGTGGCCTCACTGGCCCTATCCGACGACTTGCGAAGGCCGGTCTTCATTTGATCCGGTAAGCGTGTTCAGCGGACCAACCGAAGCGGAGGCCGGCCCTGGCTCTGCGGAAGAAGGGCTGCGCAAAACAATTGAGGAATGGCAGACCGGCTACCCGACTTTGCCTAGACACAATTGGAGACTCCTGAGCCAGGAGCCTGGCGTGGTCGTCTACGGCCATGGTCGCCTGCCGGGCGTTGACCAGTTGACCCTCGAAGAATCCAATGGAGCGTGGGACTTCGCGGGCTACAGCAGCGCATGCCAACCGACCTCGGTTGTCGATGGCCGGATGGCCATCACTTGGACGCTTTCATCGAAACAGTCATCACTGCGCCCCGGCACAAGACAACTGTGGATCGACCTCGGTCCAGGCGAATGCTCAGGCGGCCAGAGCCAGAACGCCAGGGCAATGAAGCCGGTGTTCTTCGAGCTGAATGAGCGGCTGCTAATGGTGATGCGGCTGAAACCGCTTCCACCCGGCAACTACACATGCCCGGGACTCATCGAGCCACCGCTGCGGGTGAAGCTGCCGAAACGACTCGGCGGCCGCGTCCTCTTCGATGGCGGCGTTTATCCCCCGTCTCAAGCTGTTCTACCTAGGCGCCGATAGGGGGCCTGAACTCCGCCCAGGGTCGCTCTGACTCGAGCTGACCCGCTAGCGAAAGGAGGGTGCTCTCATCTCCGGGGCGGCCGATGATCTGGACCGCCAAGGGCATACCGTCGTTGGCGAAGCCCATCGGTATCGACATGGCCGGGTTGCCAATGTGGTTCCAGGGAACGCAGTAGGGATAGAAGCGGCTCATGCCGAGGACGGTGCGGATCGCGCCTTGGCCCTCCCAACGGCGGATGGGAAGGGCGGTACCGCCCATTACCGGGGTGACCAAGACGTCGAAGGAGTCGAAGATGGCGTTGATGCGGGCGGCGTCGGCGGCGCGGCCGCTGGTCAGGGCGCGCTCGTAGAGAGCCGAGGGAAGGATGCTGCCAAGGCGACCGAAGCCGCGGGTGCGCCCTTCCAGGCGCTCGGGGTGCGGCACTTCGCGCACCGTCTCGGCGACGCCGCCGAGGAAGCGAGCGGTGATGTTGTTGCCGATCATCCCCCAGTCGGGATCGCGCTGGGTGACCTCGTGACCGAGCGAGCCGAGCAACTCGGCGGCGTCGGCCACCGCGTCCTTGACGACCCGGTCGACGGTCGGTGGTGCCGCGGCGCGCGGCGGCAGCGTCGAGTAGGCGACGCGAAGCTTGCCCGGCGCCTGCTTGGCCGCCTCGACAAAGGGGCGGTCGGGCAGGGGCGGGGCCTCGGCCTCCCCCGAACCGCCGGAGATCACGTCGAGCCAAAGGGCTGTGTCGAGGACGCTGCGGCTGAGGCAGCCGAGGACGGCGAGACCGCGCCAGCCTTCGAGCTCGGGCGCAAGCGAGACGCGGCCGCGCGATGGCTTGAGGCCGAAGAGACCGCAGGACGCTGCCGGAATGCGGATCGAGCCGGCGCCGTCACCGGCCGATGCGATCGGGACGAGCCCGGCGGCGACAGCGGCGGCGGAGCCGCCGCTGGAGCCGCCCGGAGTGCGCTGCGAATTCCACGGATTGCGCGTAACGCCGTAAGTCGCCGACTCGCTGAAGCCACAGATCGCCATCTCGGGAAGCAGGGTCAGGCCGATCACGATCGCGCCCGCCTCGCGCAGCCGCCGCACCATCTCGGAGTCCTCCCGCGCCGGCTCGGTGAAGCCATCGGTGCCGTGCGTATTGACCTCGCCGGCGACGTCGACTTCGTCCTTGATCGCGATCGGCACGCCGAGCAGCGGCCGCTCCTCACCCGCCTTCAGCCGCGCTTCTGCCTGCTCGGCTTCGAGCATCGCCTTCTCAGCGAACACCTTGCGGAAGCTGTTCAGCTGCGGGTCGAAGCGGGCGATCCGGTCGAGGCAGAGCTGAACGAGCTCCTTCGGAGACACCTCCCCCGCTCGGACCATCTCGGCCTGTCGGGCCGCTCCAGCAAAGGCAAGATCGTCAGTCACGGCGCCAGCCTATCCGCAGGCCGTTCCGGTGCGCTTTATGTGGTCCACGGCCACATAAAGCGCACCGGAAGCTCAGGCCTCAGCGGGCTCGGGCTCTGGCGTGCCGCCCGACTCGAAGCTGAGGTCGGGCAGGGCGCGGTCGAGCCAGGAGGGCATCCACCAGTTCCAGTCGCCGAACAGCTTCATCGCCGCCGGCACCAGGATCAGACGGACCAGGGTCGCGTCGAGCGCGATCGCCACTGCGCAACCCAGCCCCAGCTCCTTGATCGAGGGCACGCCGGTGAGCACGAAGACGGCGAAGACCGAGGTCATGATCAGGGCCGCCGAGGAGATCGTGCGGGCGCTGGTCGAGAGTCCTTCGGCGACCGCGCGTTCGTTGTCGCCGTGCTCGAGGTAGTGCTCGCGGATCCGCGACATCAGGAAGACCTCGTAGTCCATCGAGAGGCCGAAGACGATGGCGAAGATCAGCGGCACGTTGATCGTGTCGAGCGCGCCCTGGCTTTCGAAGCCGAGCACGCTGTCGAACCAGCCCCACTGGAAGATCGCGACGAGGACGCCGAAGGCCGCGCCGATCGAGAGCAGGTTCATCAACACCGCCTTCAGCGGCAGCAGCAGGGAGCGCAGCATCACCATCAAGACCAGGAAGCTGAGCGCAAGGACGAAGAGAATGATCTTCCACATCGAGCCGCTGACCTGAGCGCGGGCGTCCTGGCTGCGCGCCGTTTCGCCACCGACGTCGACGCTGGCGACGCGGGCCAGCGCAGTGGCGGGGACGATGCTGTCGCGCAGCCGCTCGACCAGGACGATCGTCGCATCGGACTCGCTGGGCGCACTGGGCGTGGCCTGGATCAAGACGCTGTTGCCGGAGAAAGCGGGGGGCGTAACGGAGCTGACGCCCGGCGTCGACTCGATCGTGCGGGTGAAGGCAACGACGGTCGCGCGCTCGCCGCCGACCCCGTTCTCGTCGGGGAAGGAGGCGACGATCTGCACCGGATCGGTGCCGCCGCCGAGCTGCTCGGAGGCGAGTTCGTTGCCGACCCGCACGTCACTGTCGGCGGGGAACTGCTTGATCGCCTGCGTGCCGGTCTCAATCGAGAGCAGCGGGATCGCCAGGAACAGCAGGACCGAGGAGACGCCGATGACCGCCACCCAGGGGCGAGCCATGACGCGGGTGGTCCAGCGCACCCAGAAGGCCTCGCGGTCGGGGCGCTCGCCGCGGCGGCGGAATACGCCCAGCACCTTGGCAACGATGCCTCCGGGGAGCACGCGGTCGCCGAGCATCGCGATCAGCGCCGGCAGCAGCGTGACGGCGGTGAGGATCGAGACGGCGACCACCGTCATCGCGCCCAGCGCCATCGAGCGCAGCGCCTGGTTGTCGACCATCCAGAGGCCGGCGAGGGAGACGATCACGGCGAGTCCGGAGAAGGCCACAGCCAGGCCCGAAGTGGAGAGCGCCTCCGCTCGCGCGGCGTCCTTGTCGCGCCCGCCGGCGCGCTCCTCGCGATAGCGCGCGAGGATGAAGAGCGAGTAGTCGATCGCCACGCCGATGCCGATCATCGAGGCCATGTTGGTGACGAAGACCGAGGTCTCGACCTGCAACGAGAGGAAGTAGATCAACGCCCCGGTGACAATCACGCTGACGAAGCCGAGCACCAGCGGCAGCGCCGCGGCGGCCAGCGAGCCGAAGACGACGAGCAGGATGATCGCGACGATCGGGAAGCCGCCGGCCTCCGCTTTGGCCAGGTCTTCCTTGGAAAGCTCCTGCATGCCGGCCCAGATCGTCGGCTGGCCGGCGAGGTAGGGAGTCACTCCGTTGACGGCCGTGCCGGGATCGAGCGCTTCGCGCAGGTCGGTTGCCGAGTCGATCTGCAGGTCGGAGGACTTTTCGCTGTGCAGCGGCAGCATCGCCGTGCCGGTTCGCTGCAGGGCGAGCTCGGCGCGGCGGACGGCAGAGGGCGGCAGGGCCACTTCGTCGAGGCCGGCAACAGCGCGGCGAACCCGCGCGACCGCGGCAACTTGGGCGGCGCGCCCGGCGCCGTCTTCGGCCTGCAGCAGCACCGCGATCTGGCCCGCCTTGTCGCCGAAGTCGTTCTCGAGCGAGTCGCTGACCGCCTTCGACTCGCTGCCCGGGACGTCGAAGCCGCCTCCGGTCAGGTGGTCGGTCTGGTGCGAGGCGATCGGCAGCGCGAGCGCGACGATCGCCAACCAGGCACCGAGGACCCAGCGGCGGCGGCGCCCCAGGAACCCGGCAAGTCTGACCATGAATTCACGCATTGGCTGGATAGCCAGCCTTTCGGATGCACGGCCGCTCGTCTGTGAGTGCGATCACTCCAAACGGTTCCGCTGTGCGTTTGCCGCTCTACTCCGGGGAAAGGAACAGCGGAGCGGCGACTACTCGGAGATCAGCAGGTAGCGACCCGAGGCGGCAGCCACGGCGAGACCGCCGCTGATGTCGCGCTCGGTGTCGGAGAGCGCCTGCAGGGCAAAGCCGTCGGCGATCGCGAAGAGGAAGGAGACGATCTCCTCGGCGTCGTGGCGGAGCTTCAGCACGCCCTCGCGCTCCTTCGAACGCAGCACATCGGCGACGTGCGAGCGGGTGCGCTCGAAGAGCTGGCCAACCTCGTGCTGAATCTCCGGATTGCGCCGACCGGCGCTGAAGAGCTCGTAGAGGAGCAAGAAAAACGCCGGTTCGTTCTCGATCAGGTCCGTAAGACTGGCGAGGAGGACGCTGACCACATCGTCGACCGTCTCCGCCTTGGCCAGTGGCTCGTCGAGCCGGGCGACGCGGATCTCGGCGTCGCGGCGCACGACCTCGACCAGCAGCCGCTCCTTGGTCCCGAAGTAATAGTGGAGCAGGCCGCGGCTTACGCCCGCCTCGCGGGCAACGTGCTCGAAGGTCGAGCCCGCGGCGCCGCGCTTGGCGACGCTGACCCGCATCGCATCGATGATGCGCTGGGCCTTCTCACCGCTGAGCTCACGCTCCTTAGTTGCCGCCTCCATGAGATCAGTCTACGTCGCTGTGGCGGATGTTTACCTAGCCATGGCGGATAGATGACCAACGCTGCCTGGCATGCCCGAGGGGGCGCGCCGGCCAAGCTGGGCGCCGCACGCCGACAAGCGAATAGCAGCGCTATTCGTGAGGAGGCGGGTGGTGATCCAGCGCCGCGCCGGCGCGTCATCCGCGGGTATGCCAGGCGAGGCGGTCGTCTATCCGCCGTTGATACTCGTGGTGGAGGTGTACTCGAACTCCTCCTCGGCGCCGAAGAGGGCGTCGAGCACGGTCTTGCGCGCATCCTCGCTGAGGATCAGGGCAACCGCGGCACCGACCAGGCCGAGCAGGATGATGCGGCCGAGGCGGCTCTTCTTGCGCTTCTTCGGCGCCCGCAGTGCCTCGGAGGCGTCGCGCAGGTTCTCCGCTGCCGTCTTCAGGTCGCGCTGCACCTTCTTGTCGCTGGTGACTGCCTTAACGGTGCCACCGTTGCTGGTTGCACGGCCGTAAGCGCCCCGCGCTGCCTCGAAGGCCTTTTTGAGGCTGTCGCGCAGCTCTTCGTCCTCGATCAGTCGCTGCACGTAGGGATTCTCGCGCGCGGTCGAATAGATGTCGGCGGCCTGGGTCGCCTTGGTCTTGCTCATGCCTTCTCCTCGCTGGATTCTCCGGAGCACTGAGGATAACTCGCATCGATCGGGCGGCGTCAGCCCGGCCCTATTCCGTCCAGCAATACCCCGTTGGTGCGGAAGCCAAGCTCGGCGTCGCGGATCGTGCGCAGCTGCAATCGCCTCAGCTCCGGACCGGGCGTGGCGAAGCGCCGCACGTAGAGCCGGCCCACGCGCTCGTAGCCAACTTCGCGGAAGCCCGGGCCGAAGAGGCGTGCGGGTGGCGGCGGGGCGGGCCCGTCGGAGATGAAGTCGATTTTTCCCACCCACCAGTTGAAGCCTTCGGATGGCTGAACCTGGATCGACCCAGTCGAGAGGTAGTAGCGCAGCGATGCATGGCCCAGGGTCCAGGTGACCATCGCCCGCGGTACCGTCGGCTCACCGATGGCCGCGGCGACCGACTCCCAGTTGGGCCGCTGCAAGGCGGGCGAGAAGCTCGCCCAGACCGAGAAACCGAGCGAGTAGGCGACCAAGATCGCGGCGAGCGCGGCGCCGCGGCGACGGGCGCTTGGCAGGGTGAAGCCAATTGCCACAGCAACCAGGAGCGGCACCAGGGCAGGGAGAAGATTGCGGGCGAGCACGTAGTCCTTGCTCGAATCGAGCAAGCCGATGACGAGGGGCACGACCACCGTCACCGCGGCGAGCGCGAGCAGGATGCGGGCGGCGCGGCGCTCTGGAACCGCGCCACGGAGGAAGACGAGAGCCAGGCCAGCGAGCGCGGCCAACGCCGGGATGACCATCAGCAACGGGTGCTCCGTCTGGGCGACGATGTCGCCGGTCTCGCCCAGGGCGAAGGTCAGGCCGGTCTCCCAGAGGCGGTGGCCGATGCTGAGGTTGCTGATCCATTCGGCGTGGCCGAAGGACGCCTGGTGGACGACCAGTGGCGCCAGCAGCAGTCCCGCCCCGGCGGCGATCCAGAGGCCGGGGAAAGCGCCACCGCTCGCCCGACCGCGGCGGCGCAGCAACCAGAACGCCTCGGCGGCAATTGGAAAGGCGGCGAAGTAGTGGGTGGCGAGGGCCAGGGCCGAAGCCACCCCCCAGGCGATCGAGTCGCGCCGGCGCCCGCGGTCGAGAGCCCTGACGAAATAGAGCAGCGAGAGTGCGGTCAGCAGGACGAAGAGCGCGTAACCGCGCGCCTCCTGCGAGTACCAGAGCAGCATCGGGTTGACCGCCACCAGGGCCGCGGCGACGATCCCGGCGCGACGGCTGCTCAGCTCGGCCCCGAGCAGGTAGGCGACCGGGACAGTGGCGACGCCGGCAAGGGCCGAGACCGAGCGCAGGCCGAACTCGCCGGTCCCGGTCAGCTGGGTCCAGGCCCAGGCGGTCGCGTAGTAGAGCGGCGGCGCCGACTCGCTGAAGCCGACCGCGTCCATCGCGTGCCAGAAGCCGTCGCGCAGGACGCGGCTGGCGGTGACGATCTCGTCGTGGTGGTAGCTCTGCACCCCGAGCGTGGCGAAGCGCAAAGCCGCGGCGAGGACGGTGAGGCCGGCGACGATCCAGAAGGCGCGGGAACGGGAGCGGACGAGCTCGCCGATCGATTCCAGATAGGTCGAGAAGCTGCTCCTGCGCAGCGCACCGGCGGCCTCCATCGCAGTTAGGCGAGCGCCGCTTCGATCGCCTTGGAGACCTCGTCGACGAAGACGAACTCCAGCTCACTGCGCTCGTGCTCGGGGATCTCGGCCACGTCGCCTTCGTTGCGCTGTGGCACCAGCACCCTCTTGATGCCGGCCCTCTGCGCCGCCAGCGACTTCTCCTTCAAGCCGCCGATCGGCAGCACCTGCCCGGTCAATGTCACCTCTCCGGTCATCGCCACATCGTTGCGAACGGGGCGGCCGCTGATCAAGGAGGAGAGCGCCACCGTCATCGCCACGCCAGCCGACGGGCCGTCCTTGGGCACGGCCCCGGCGGGCACGTGGACGTGGATGTCGTGCTTGGCGAACCAGTCCTCGCCGAGGTCGGGAGCGACCTCGCTCCAGTGACCGCGCACGTAGGAAAGTGCCGCCTGGGCGGACTCCTTCATCACGTCGCCGAGCTGGCCGGTGATCGTCAGCTGGCCCGAGCCCGGCATCGAGGTCGCCTCGATGAAGAGGACGTCGCCGCCGGTCGGGGTCCAGGCGAGTCCGGTCGCGACCCCCGGGTCCTTGGTGCGGCGACGCTGCTCGGCGAAGACGCGGCGGCGGCCGAGCAGCTCACGTGCGCGCTTGGCCGAGATCCTCGCCTTGGCTTTTTTGCGCTTGCCCTTGGCCTCGGCGACTTCGCGGGCGACTTTGCGGCAGACCGTGCCGATCTGCCGCTCCAGGTTGCGCACCCCCGCCTCGCGGGTGTACTCCTCGATGATCGCCACCAGGGCGGGGTCGGCGAACTCGATCTGGGAGGGCTTGAGGCCGTTGGCCTTGATCTGGCGTGGAACCAGGTAGCGGCGGGCGATGTGCCGCTTCTCCTCCAGCGTGTAGCCGGCCAACTCGATCGTCTCCATTCGGTCCTGCAGCGGACCGGGGATCGTGTCGAGGACGTTGGCGGTGGCGATGAACATCACCTCGGAGAGGTCGAACTCGAGGTCGAGGTAGTGATCGCGGAAGGAATCGTTCTGGGCCGGGTCGAGCACCTCGAGCATCGCCGAGGCGGGATCGCCGCGGAAGTCGGCGCCCATCTTGTCGATCTCGTCGATCATGAAGACGGGGTTGCGCGAGCCGGCATCGCGCAGGGCGCGCACGATCGCGCCCGGCAGGGCGCCGATGTAGGTGCGGCGGTGACCGCGGATCTCGGCCTCGTCGCGGACGCCGCCAACCGAGATCCGCTCGAACTCGCGGCCGAGCGCCTTGGCGATCGAGCGGCCGAGGCTGGTCTTGCCGACGCCGGGCGGCCCGACAAAGCAGAGGATCGGCCCCGGCGAGTCCGGTTTGAGCTTGCGCACCGCCAAGTACTCGAGGATGCGGTCCTTGACTTGCTCCAGGTCGTAGTGGTCGGCATCGAGGACCTCGCGGGCATGGGCGATGTCGAGGTTGTCCTCGCTCTGCGCCGCCCAGGGCAGCTCGGTCAGCCACTCCAGGTAGGTGCGGATGACTCCGTGCTCGGCCGCGGCCGGGGGGAGTTTCTCCAACCGCGAGAGCTCGCGATCGGCGGCCTTTTGAGCGTGCTCGGGGAGCTTCGCCGCCTCGATTTTCTCGCGCAGTTCGTTGACTTCGGCCTGCTGCTCGTCGCCCTCCCCCAGCTCGTCCTGGATCGCTTTCAGCTGCTGGCGCAGGAAGAACTCGCGCTGTCCTTTGTCGATCTCCGATTGCACCTGGGTCTGGATCTGGGTGCCGAGCTGAACGACCTCGAGCTCGCGAGCGAGGATCTGGGAGAGGTGGCGCAGGCGGGCAACGACGTTCAGCTCTTCGAGCAGTTCCTGCTTCTCCTCGACCGAGACGCGCAGGGCGCCGGCGATCAGGTGGGCGAGCGCCGCCGGGTCGTCGAGGTTGGCGACCGCCATCTGCAGCTCCTCGGGCAGGTAGGGAATCTGCTCGATGATCTCGGAGAAGGTTCGCTGCACGTTGCGGGTCAGCGCCTCCAGCTCCGGCCCGTCATCGACGATGTCGGGGAGCTCGCCGATCCGCGCCACCAGGTAGGGCTGCTCGGCGACGTAGGGGCCGAGCTTCACCCGCTGCGTGCCCTGGACGAGGATCCGCAGCGTGCCGTCGGGCACCTTGAGCATGCGGGCGACGACGCCGACGACGCCGACCTCGTGCAGGTCCTTGGGCCCCGGCTCCTCGTTCTCGGGATCGCGGGCGGCGACCATCGCCAGCATCCGGTTGGCGCCGAGCACGTCGTCGACCAGCTTGATCGAGCGCTCCTGGCCGACGGCCAGCGGGGTCAGCGTCTCCGGGAAGGTGACGGTCTCACGCAGCGGCAGGACCGGCAGCGCGTCCGGCAGCGGCTCCGAGGCACGGATCGCGTCCTCGGCGTCGAAGGAATCGACCACCTCGAGCACCGGGCTGCCCTCCATCAGTGCCGCCTCTCGTCGGTGCGGTCGGGCTCTGACGAGAGGCTGGGCGTGGCTGGCAAGCCCGGTGGACGAAGGCGATGCAGCGCATCGTCGAGTCCAGTGGGCGCCGCCAGGCGCGTCCGGACGCCGTCAGAACCGACCGCACTGGCGTGAGGCGGCACTACTCCCTCCCGATCGGGACCCTGCGAGTCGTCTCGCTCGGATCGCGCAATGGCAGCTCGATCCGCAGCACGCCGTCTTCATAGGTCGCCTTGGCCCGCTCGGCGTCGACGTCGACCTGCAGCTCGACTACCCGGCGAAAGGGACCGGAGGGAATCTCAACCTGCTGATAAACCCGCCCCTCGGTCTCCTGCACCTGCCGCTCCCCGACGATCGCCAGCTGCCTGGTCCCCACCTCGATCCCAACCTCATCGAGCTCAACCCCGGCAAGATCGACCTTCACAACCGCACGCTGCGGATCCCCGCAGTAATAGACATCGACATTCGGCGTGAACCCTCTGCTCCTGCGAGAGACATAAGTAGTCCGCGCCCACGCATATAGGTCCCGCTCCGGCATCGGCCGGAACATTAACCAGCCCGGCTACTCGCGGGGGGTGGCGCCGAATGGGGGGACCACCCCGAGGAAGCTTTAGCTACCGCAGGGGTGGTGGGCCCCATTCGGCGACAGGACCCGCCGCGCTTAGGCGGTCTGGGCTTGTGTCCTGGACGCCCACCGGGGCGGCCTCATGAGCAGCACGGGCTGCTTCGGCGGCACCAGCCCCTCGGGGCGGTTTGGCCTGAAGGTCGCGCAGGGCTCGCCGAGCTCGAGGGCGCAGAGGAGGTTCTTCTGGAAGTAGCAGTCCTCGCAGCTCGGTTTTTTCTGTTTGCGCGGCACGGCGGCGATATTGCCATCGCCGTGACTCTTTCGTGAGGCTCAATTCCGCAAAGCGCAACGTTCTTGACACAGTCTCGTCACAGGTTCCCCGCGTCTTGCGGGAGCCGGTGGTGCCCGGCGCTACCATTCGGCCTCGGATGGAGTCTTCCAGCAGGACCGACAAGCTCGCCGCCTCGCCGCAGCTGTTCGAGAGCGACTTCCTCAACTTCTTCTCGCGGGTGCACCCCTCGGTTCCCGCGATCGTCTTCGTGCCCGTGGTGATCGCCGGGGAGTGGCTTGGCGCCAGCCGCGGCTACGCCGTCTGGCAACTGCTCCTGCTCAGCCTCGGCGGGGTCGGCATCTGGACCCTGACCGAGTACTGGCTGCACCGGCTCGTCTTCCACTGGCAGCCCGACAACGCCTTCGGGCGGCGGATGCACTTCATCATCCACGGCATCCACCACGACCACCCCAACGACAAGCTGCGCCTGGTCATGCCCCCGGCGGTGGCGATCCCGCTGGCGGCGCTCTTCTTCTTCGCCTTCACGCTGATCTTCGGCACGCCGGCGGCCTACCCGCTCTTCGGCGGCTTCATCCTCGGCTACCTCTTCTACGACTACACGCACTACTACGTGCACCACTTCGTCCCCAAATCCGACTTCGGCAAGCGCCTGCGCGAGCAGCACATGCGCCACCACTTCCAGGACCACCGCTACGGCTACGGCGTCTCCTCGCCAATCTGGGACGTCGTCTTCCGCACTTTGCCGCGCAAGCGCAACCGTTAACCGGGCGGTCGCGCTACCAAGGCCGTGTCGACTCGGTATGCCACCACTTTTGGTACGCGCAGATTTTCAACCGATGACCGCTCCCATTCGCACTGAACATCCGCTGGTTGGGTAGCTTCATCCAAATGGCCAGAGTGACAGCGGCAAGTTTGACTATACGAATAGTCACTGTCACTGTCACTCTGCGACACTGCGGAGCAGCTGACGACCCGAGAGACACAAGACTCACGGGATGAAAGGAAGGAAATGCCCAGCACCAGCAACGTACTCGACGAGGCTCTCGACCTGGTCAAGAAAAGGCTCGCCGAGCTCGATGAGGAGCGCAAGCGCCTAGAGCGTGCGCTCGCCGAGCTTGGAGGCACCGTCACCCGTCGTCCCGGTCGGCCCCCCGGCTCCGGACGCGGCCCCGGTCGCCCACGTAAAAAGGCAGCGACAGCAACAGCCGCAGCCGCAGCCGCGCCTGCTGCGCCGCGCAAACGCCGCCGCCGTCGCCGTGGTGGCACCCGCGCCGATCAGGCAGTCGCTCTGGTCGAGCAGAACCCTGGTATCTCCGCCTCGGAGATCGCCAAACAGTTGAAAATCAAACCGAATTATCTGTACCGGGTTCTCGGTGAAATGGAGAAAGAGGGTCGCGTCACCAAGAAAGGGCGCGAGTACCACCCAGGTAAATAGCGCCGCAACTTCGCGCTTTGCATTACAAAGCCGGCCCCATATGGGGCCGGCTTTTCTTTACCTGAAACTCAGAAAGGTCGAACTCAGACCAAGCCGAGCTGACTGACCGCGTCGCGCTCCTCGCGCAGCTCCGCCGCGCTGGCGTCGATCCGCCCACGCGAGAACTCCGGCACCTCGAGGCCCTCGACGATCGACCACTCGCCGCCGCTGCAGGCACAGGGAAATCCGGCGACGATTCCCTCGGCGACGCCGTAGGAGCCGTCTGCGGGCACACCCATCGAGACCCAGTCGCCGGCGGCGGTGCCGAGCACCCAGTCGTGCACGTGGTCGATGGCCGCGTTGGCGGCCGAGGCGGCGCTGGACGCACCGCGCGCCTCGATAATCGCGGCGCCGCGTTTTGCCACCCGTGGGATGAACTCATCAGCGATCCACGCCTGATCGTCGACGGCATCCCAGGCGCTCTGGCCGTTGACTTTGGCGTTTACGAGGTCCGGGTACTGCGTGGTCGAGTGATTTCCCCAGACGGTCATGTTGGTGACGTCAGACACCTGCACGCCCAGCTTGTTGGCGGTCTGCGCGATCGCACGGTTGTGATCGAGTCGCATCATCGCCGTGAAGCGCTCGCGCGGCACACCGTCGGCATTCGACATCGCGATCAAGCAGTTGGTGTTGGCGGGATTGCCGACGACGAGAATCCGTACGTCATCAGCGGCGCCGGCGGCAATCGCTTCACCCTGCGGCTTGAAAATCCCACCGTTTGCCTCGAGCAGGTCGGAACGCTCCATGCCGGGGCCGCGCGGACGGGCACCAACGAGCAGGCCAACGTTGCAGCCGTCGAAGGCGGCCTTCGGCTCGTCGAAGATGTCGATCTTCCGCAGTAGGGGAAACGCGCAGTCGTCGAGCTCCATCGCTGTTCCCTCGGCCGCCTTGACGGCATCGGGGATCTCCAGCAGGCTCAGCTCCACGGGTGTGTCGGCGCCCAGCATCTGTCCACTGGCGATGCGGAAGAGGAGCGCGTAGCCAATCTGCCCAGCGGCGCCGGTCACGGTGACTTTCACGGGGGTGCTCACAGAATCTCTTCTCCTGGATTCGTGGTTTTCGAAGAATCAGGGTGGGCGCTCTGGCGCTTAGGCCATCGCCCGTTGCAGGCCCTCGTCGATCGACCCGAGGAACTCCTGCGTGGTCTGGAACTCCTGCTCGGGGCCGACGAGCAGAGCCAAGTCTTTGGTCATCTTCCCGGCTTCCACCGTCTCCACACAGACTCGCTCCAAAGTCTCGGCGAAGCTCGAGACCGCGGGGGTGTCGTCAAGGCGGCCGCGCGCGGCGAGGCCGCGGGTCCAGGCAAAGATCGAAGCGATCGGGTTGGTCGAGGTCGGCTTGCCCTCTTGATGCTGGCGGTAGTGACGGGTGACGGTGCCGTGCGCGGCCTCCGCCTCAACCGTTTTGCCGTCGGGGCTCATCAAAACGCTGGTCATCAAGCCGAGCGAACCGAACCCCTGGGCGACCGTGTCGGACTGCACGTCGCCGTCGTAGTTCTTGCAGGCCCAGACGTAGCCCCCCTCCCACTTCAGCGCCGCCGCAACCATGTCGTCGATGAGGCGGTGTTCGTAGGTGATCCCGGCAGCCTCGAACTCGGTCCTGAACTCAGCCTCATAGACCTCGGCGAAGAGATCCTTGAAGCGGCCGTCGTAGCGCTTCAGGATCGTGTTCTTGGTCGAGAGGTAGACCGGGTAGCCGCGATCGAGGCCGTAACGCATCGAGGCCCGGGCGAAATCGCGAATCGAGTCGTCGAGGTTGTACATCGCCATCGCGATGCCACCACCGGGGAAGTCATAGACATCGAGCTCAACCGGCTCCGAGCCGTCCTTGGGCGTGTAGGTGAGGGTCAGCGTGCCCTCGCCGGGCACCACCATGTCGGTGGCCCGGTACTGGTCGCCGAAGGCGTGGCGGCCGATCACGATCGGCTTGGTCCAGCCCGGCACCAGGCGCGGGATGTTGGCGATCACAATCGGCTCGCGGAAGATCACGCCACCGAGGATGTTGCGGATCGTCCCGTTTGGCGAGCGGTACATCTCCGCCAGGCCAAACTCCTCCACCCGCGCCTCGTCGGGGGTGATCGTCGCGCACTTGACGCCGACCCCGTGCTGCTTGATCGCGTTGGCCGCGTCGACGGTGATCTGATCGCGGCTCGCGTCGCGGCTCTCGATGCCGAGATCGAAATAGACCAGCTCGAGATCGAGGTAGGGCAGGATCAACTGCTCTTTGATGAACGACCAGATGATCCGGGTCATCTCGTCGCCGTCGAGCTCGACGATCGGGTTCTTGACGGAGATCTTTGCCACGCGGCGGGCGATGCTACCGATGGGCTGGCACAATCAGGTCAATGGCCACCGTCGAGCGCCGCAGCCCCGCCACCCACGAGGTCTTCAACCAGGCCTCGCCGCTGCAGGACTACAACCCCTTCGACGCCGATAGACCGCTGCAGGAGGCACTGCGGCGCGAGGGTGCCGATTGGGCCGAGGACCGGGCTCGCGAGTTGGGTGCGATCTGTGGCTCCTCGCAGACGATCCGCTGGGGCTTCGAGGCCAATGAAAAGAAGCCGGAGCTGAAGACCCACGACCGCTACGGCCACCGCATCGACGAGGTCGAGTTCGATAGCTCTTGGCACGAGCTGATGCGGATCGGCGTCGACCACGGGCTGCACGCGGCGCCCTGGCGGGAACCCGGCAGCGGTGCCCACGTCGCCCGGGCGACGATGTTCATGCTGCTGATGCAGGCCGAGAGCGGCGTCGGCTGCCCGCTCTCGATGACCTACTCGGCAATTCCA